>OZ255619.1:0-3650000 GCA_965276605.1 Acidobacteriaceae bacterium | reverse complement strand
GATAAGCAGGGCCCTCTATGGCTACAGGGCTTGATACGCGAAAGGTGGTTCCGGCAGGCAAATCCGCTGGAGCATAACACTGAGGCGTAAAACAGTAAGGCGTATGCCTGAAAGCTGCTGATTCCACGCTGCCGAGAAAATCCTCTAAGGAGAGTAGTTGGGAACCGTACCCCAAACCGACACAGGTAGACGAGGAGAATATCCAAAGGCGCTCGAGTGAAGGCTTGTTAAGGAACTCGGCAAATTAGACCCGTAACTTCGGGAGAAGGGTCGCCCCGTTAGCGTGCAAGCGCGAGGGGGCCGCAGTGAAACGCGTACGGCGACTGTTTAACAAAAACACAGGTCTCTGCAAAGTCGAAAACGACGTATAGGGGCTGACTCCTGCCCGGTGCCGGAAGGTTAAAGGGAGAGGTTAGCCGCAAGGCGAAGCTTTGAACTGAAGCCCCGGTGAACGGCGGCCGTAACTATAACGGTCCTAAGGTAGCGAAATTCCTTGTCGGGTAAGTTCCGACCTGCACGAATGGAGTAACGATCGTACGACTGTCTTAACGAGTTGCTCGGCGAACTTGTAGTACCGGTGAAGATGCCGGTTACCCGCAGCTAGACGGAAAGACCCCGTGCACCTTTACTACACCTTAACTATGAATTATGACCCTTGCTGCGCAGGATAGGTGGGAGGCTTTGAGGCCAGGCTTTTGGGTTTGGTGGAGCCAACGGTGAGATACCACCCTGTGAGCGTTGTGATTCTAACCTGCTCCCGTGATCCGGGAGAGGGACATAGTTAGGCGGGTAGTTTGACTGGGGCGGTCGCCTCCTAAATTGTAACGGAGGCGCGCGAAGCTACTCTCAGACTGTTTGGAAATCAGTCGTCGAGTGCAAAAGCATAAGAGTGGTTAACTGTGAGACCTACAAGTCGAGCAGATGCGAAAGCAGGCTTTAGTGATCCGGTGGTTCTGTATGGAAGGGCCATCGCTCAACGGATAAAAGGTACGCCGGGGATAACAGGCTGATCGAAGCCAAGAGTTCATATCGACGCTTCGGTTTGGCACCTCGATGTCGGCTCATCGCATCCTGGAGCTGTAGAAGGTTCCAAGGGTTAGGCTGTTCGCCTATTAAAGCGGTACGTGAGCTGGGTTCAGAACGTCGCGAGACAGTTCGGTCCCTATCTGCTGTGGGCGTAGGAGATTTGAGGAGGGCTGTCCTTAGTACGAGAGGACCGGGATGGACGAACCTCTTGTGTTCCAGTTGTCCTGCCAAGGGCACGGCTGGGTAGCGAAGTTCGGTTGTGATAACCGCTGAATGCATATAAGCGGGAAGCACGCTCCAAGATGAGATCTCCCTGAAGGGCCCAGGAAGACCACCTGGTTGATAGGTTGGAGGTGGAAGCGCAGTAATGCGTGCAGCTTACCAATACTAATCGCCCGTTCGGCTTGTCCATAGAATTAACTCTGTGCAGTGCTATTCGCATGCATCGATGGACATTCAACACAAGCCTTGTATCAGGAATTAAGTAGTACCCCAATCGATTTCGTTGTGAAATATTCTGGCGGCCCGGTGAAGATGACATCAGGATCGGCGAGCGTAAAAACCGCCGACCAACGCTAAACAAGTTTACCGGTGACCATACTGCGAGGGTCCCACCCGTTCCCATCCCGAACACGGAAGTTAAGCCTCGCTGGGCCGATGGTACTGCACGCGTAGGTGTGTGGGAGATTAGGTGATCGCCGGTAATAATATCGAAGCAGCCCGCCTCAGCGCGGGCTGCTTTTGTTTGTGGCGCTACCCGGAAGGGTGGTGTTTTGTAGGCTTTATTCGGACTGCAGGAGAGTGCCATTGCCAGGACAGCGCCACCGGATCGGCAGCATCGCCTCCATTGTCCTGCTGTGGGCTTCGGCGGGGGTACCCAATGCACACGCCGTGTCGCTGCCGAAGCTTAATTCAACTGCGCAGACCGTCCCCCAGTGCACAGGAGTGACGCTCCACGCGGCTTACCTCGCAGAGGAAAAGCCAGGCGGCGGTCCGGGGTTTCTTCTGGAAATCCGCAATCAGGGTAAGTCAGCCGTGGCCATTGTCGATCCGGCCCCGCTCAGCGTGCACTGGTACGCGGCGGCGGGGGCTGGCCGTTGGCTCTGGAGGGCGTCGAGCGGTTCGGGCGGAAGCCTGGCGAACGCGCTGCATGAAAAGGGTGCGTTGTTTGCGTCGCAGGCTCCGGCAGACGCGCCGGAGCCCGCGACGCGGATCATTCTGCCCCATGCCGCGTACAGCTGGGCGGTTTTCTCCTCTGATGCGCCCAGCCTCAGATACCGGCCCGGGTGCGAGCACTGCGCGTATCCGGGCGAGCAGCGATTTCGCGCGGTGCTCGCCTATGCGTACCTGCCCGCAAACGGAGCAACGCCGACCGGTTTGCTGCGCTGCGGGCTGCGCAGCGACCCCGTAGTGATGCCGCCGCTGCCGGAATCGCAGAAAGCTCACAACTCCTCAGCCCGGTAAGGGTCTCTATTGCTGTAGGAGGGCAATACTATGCGTCACCCGTTTCGCACTATCGCCATCAGCAGCACGCTTTGTCTGGGACTCACTTCCGGATCGGTGCTGCTCGCCCAGGATGCCAGCACCGCGCAGGACCAGAGCGCGCAGCAACCCATGCAGCATGGGGGCCAGCGCGGGCCCATGTCACCTGACAAAGAGCTTGCCCATATGACCAAGCAGCTCAACCTGACCAGCGACCAGCAGTCGCAGATCAAGCCGATCCTCGCGGACCGCCAGAGCCAGATGATGCAGTTGCGTCAGGACTCCAGCATGTCGCGTGACGACAAGATGACCAAGATGAAAAGCCTCGATGATGGCTCGAACAGCAAAGTGGAGGCTGTGCTGACCGACGAGCAGAAGCCGAAGTACGAGAAGATGATGGTGAACCGCAAAGAGCATATGCAGCAGATGCGGGCAGCGCATCAGGATGGCGGAGCCGAGCCCCCGGCGAGCACCGGTGCGCAACCGCAGTAGCTGCGCTGCAAAGATTGTGAGTTGTCCAGACCGCAGCGACCTAGCAACACTGCGACAAGTTTCAGTACCGCAATGAGTCAGCAAAACCTCAAAGGGGAGCCCAACCGGCTTCCCTTTTTTTGCCGTGGACTGTCTCTGCTTTGCCGCGGCGTCACTTGTCGGCGATGTGGGCCGCGGTCGCGGCGACAGAGTGAAGCAGCCTGGTCCGAGCGTCCACACCCACATGCGCTTCCGTGCCGAAGTACCACTGCTTGCCCTTGCTCACCTGGTGCATCTCCGGGTCGCGTGCCCGGCGCGGCGTTCCTGGTCGAAGACGGCGCCTTCAAGATCGAGGTATCCCAGGACAGCTTGGGATGTGCCGGCGCCGATCTGTAATCCTTGCTGGGACAGATAGGCGTTGACCGCGGCGAAGATGCGCCCGCCCAGCTTATGCCGCTCCAGCAGATGGCGGAAATTGCACCCCGTCGTCTCACCCGGCACCGGCTCTCCCGGCCCAGATCGATGCCCACAAAACCGCGCATCGCGTTGGAGTCGTAGAGCGCGTCCTCCACCCCGAGGTTCGACAGGTTGAACCACTGCTGCAGAAAGTAGATCCGCAGCATCCGCTCCACACCCACCGGCGGATGCCCCTGGGCCGCCTTCGGATAATCTGGCTCGATCAGCGCCACCAATTCGGGCCATGGAACCACCAGCTCCATCGCCGCCAGAAACCCTGCACGTCGTGTCTGCCGGCCATACTTGTCAAACCCGCCGCCATCGCCAACGTCTGCTGCTTCGTCCCGTCACCGACCCTCGCTGCTTTATTGCTGCAAAGCAACAACCGGGGCATTTATCAGAGTGTCCTAGGCACGAGGCAACCAGGCAGAAAGCAACAGGCAAAAAACCAGGCACCTGTCTGTTGCTTCCTGCCGCCTAATACTCCGTCGACCGCGGCGTGGCCGGGGGGACCGCCACGGTCTGGCGTCCGGTGCCGGGGATCACGTTCTTCTGCAGATCATGGTGGAGCGAGTAGAGCGCCAGCTCCAAACGGTCCGAGACCCCGAGCTTGTCGTAGATCTTGCGCAGGTAGTTTTTCACTACCTGCTCGCTGGTGCCGATGTGGTGCGCGATCTCCTTGTTGCGCTTGCCCTGGCTGATATAGGTGATGATCGAGATTTCCTTGGGTGAAAGCCGCGGCGCGACCTTGTTGCTGAGCCCCTGCGTGGCCTGCAGCCGGTAGGCTTCGATCAGCAAGGTGAGCGACTGGTTATCGATCCAGGTTTCCCCCGACGCCACCTTGCGCACGCAGCGTAGCAGCAGGTCGGGCGAAATAGCCCGGGAGATAGTGCCGCGCACGCCGTTGCGGTACAGCTCGATCATCCGGGTCTCGTCCGCGATGGCGCCCTGCACGATCACCTTGACGGGCGAGGAACCGGTCTTGATCAGCTCCGGGATGAACTCGGTGTGGCCGGTGAGGATGTTCCAGTCGAGCAGAAGCAGGTCAGCCTGGTGCTGCTTGAGGGTGGAGCGGAGATTGGACAGGCTGTCGGCCTGCGCGATGACGTGAATGTCCGGCTCCGCGGCAAACACCTTGCTGATGCCGACCCGGAAGATCGCCTGTCCATCGGCCAGGATGATGCGGATGGGATGCTCGCGGTGCGTCACCATTGTGTTGCCCGCGGTATTGCCGGGCGTGGGTGCAGGCGCGTTAAAGCTGCCCGGCGGGCGCGGATAGTTGGACTGTCCGTTGGCGGCCGTGGAGGTGGGCACGGTCCGGTTCTTGTCAGTGGGAGGGCTGGTGGGAACGGGGTTCATGGGGGTGGGGTTCATGGCAGATGCTGGTCCGGGTCCTTTCCTGCCGCCTATTGAAATCGGTAGTCGTCGATTACCGCGGCGACGTAGCACGAACCATTTTCCTGGAAGCAGCGGATCACATGTCCCGCACAGTGGATGGCCGCGGTGGAGTCGTTCAGTGTCACTTCTTTTGGCACTTCCAGTAGAAACTCTAGTCCTGTTTCCGCAGAGATGGCATACGGAACCTGCAGCAGCACTCCATTATGCGAGATGTTGACGGTAATGGCATCGAGCTGTTCGCCACCCACCATCAGCAGGACGGGCAGGTGCATAGGAAAACGGACTGCGGTGCGAAGTTCTTCCCAAACCATGGCTTACGCTCGCTCTCACCGAAAAAAGTACAAGAGTTACAACATTCCAGGCCGTATCAGAACGCCCGGAGAGATCCCTCGTCCTGGCTACGCGAGCATTTACAAACTATCCAGACTTGCTGCGGCTGCGCCACGATTCAGCACATTCTACACTGCATTTGCAAGCCAGCACCTACACCAAAGGTGCAGGAAAGTGCAGAGAATGTGGCTTTAGTAAGGTGTGGGAACGGAGCCGGGCCGTGCGGAGCGGTTTGCCTGCCACGCTGACGGCAAGGCACACTTGAGCACGGTTGCGAATGGCGGGCCGGCGGACGGCGGAAAGGCAGCCGCGGAGGACGATGACAAGGCACACCGGCTGGACGGCGCACTGGCACAGGCTTTCGAGCCCGCAGCGGCATGGCTTCCTGGCCTGCTTCCTGGGCTGGACGCTGGACTCGTTCGACTACTTCCTGCTGGTGTTCTCGATCCCGGCGATCTCGGCCGAGTTCCACGCGAGCACAGCGGCCGTCGCGGAGGCGCTGTTCCTGACGCTTGCTTTCCGGCCCGTGGGCGCGCTGCTGTTCGGCCTGCTGGCGGAGCGGTACGGGCGCCGGCCGACACTGATCTTCAACATCGCGTGCTACTCCGTTCTGGAGCTGCTGAGCGCGTTTGCCCCCTCACTGCCCGCGATGCTGGTGCTGCGTGCGTTGTTCGGCATCGCCATGGGCGGCGAGTGGGGCGTGGGCGCCGCGCTCGCCTTTGAGACGCTGCCGGCCGAGGGCCGAGGGTTCTTCTCAGGCATCCTGCAGCAGGGCTACTCGGCCGGCGCGCTGCTGGCTTCGCTCGCCTTCGGGGTGTTGTTCGGGCCGTTCTCGGGGATGCATGCCTTTGGCCATACGGTAGGTTGGCGCGGACTGTTTCTGGTAGGCGCGCTGCCATCGCTGCTGATCCTGTATATCGGCGGCAAGGTGGAGGAATCGCCGGCATGGCTGGCCGGGCGCGAGCGCGGAGCAGCCCGGCGGGAGGGGCCGTCGTGGCTCGAAAGCTGCATGGCGGGCCTGCGACAGCATGGCGGCACGTTTCTGTTCCTGATCCTGCTGATGGCCGGGTTCAACGCGTTTTCGCATGGAACGACGGATCTCTACCCGACGTTCCTGACCCGGGACCGCCATGCCAGCGCGCATGTTGTCGGGGCGATCGGCATCCTGTTCAACGTTGGCGGCATTCTGGGTGGCGTCTTATTCGGGGCACTCTCGGAGCGGTGGGGCCGCAAGCGCGCAATTGTGACGGCGGCGCTGCTGGCGTTGCCGTGTATCCCGCTGTACGCGCTGGCGCACTCCCTGGCGGTGCTGGCCGTGGGTTCTTGCCTGATGCTGTTCCTGGTGCAGGGGGCGTGGGGCGTGGTGCCGGCGTACCTTACGGAGCTGTCGCCGGGGCCGCTGCGGGCTATCTTCCCGGGGCTGGTGTACCAGCTGGGCAACCTGGCGGCCTCGCGGATCAATGTGCTGCAGGCCAGGGTCGCGCCGCACTATGGCTCGCTGGGCCCGGTGCTGGCGGTTACGGTGCTGGTGGTCGCGCCGTATCTGGTGCTGGTCACGTCGCTGGGGCGCGAGTCGCGCGGCCAGCAGCTGGAGTGACGCTGCACACAAGTGTCGCCGCACGCAAGTAACATGCGGGCGCGGCGATCTCAGGCACAATGGTTCATGGACAATGGGGGGATCGGCGACCCCGCATTTTGACCCTGCCGAGGAGGCGACCTATGCCGCGCGTTCACTTTCACCAGCAGCTGGCGCAGCTCAAAGACAAGCTGCTGGCCATGGCCGCGCTCTCGCAGCAGGCGCTTGAGTCCTCGGTCGAGGCGTACCTGGGGCGCGACGGGCAGATCTGCCAGTATGTGCGCGAGAACGAAACCGCCATCAACATGGCTCAGCGCGAAGTGGACGAGATGAGCTACGAGCTGCTCGCGCAGGAGCAGCCCATGGCGATCGATCTGCGCTTTATACTCGCCGTCATCAAGATCAACGGCAACCTGGAGCGGATCGGCGACCAGGCCATGAGCATTGCCCAGCGCACACTGGAGCTGCTGGCGATGCCGGCGATCGAGGTACCGGCCGATATCGCGGGCATGCGCGATATCGCGCGCACCATGATTCGCGGGGCGCTGCAGGCGCTGCTCGAGGGCAACTGCCGCCTGGCCAAGTCGGTCATCGATATGGATGATGAGATCGACCGGATGAACCGCGAAACCCACGAGCGGCTGATCGCGATGATCGCGAACGATGCCGCGGTAGCCGAGCAGGCGCTGCACGCCATCATCATCTCGCGCAACCTGGAGCGGATTGCCGACCACGCGGCGAATATTGCGAGCGACGTGATTTTCTGGATTGAGGGCGCCGATATCCGCCACCAGCAGGCGCTGGAGCTCGCCAGGGCCTGATGGCCACGCGCGTGAGCGGAGTCGAGAAGAGGGCTGGTAGTTCCGGACTCGCGGACCACTTACACTGACCGCATGGCTGCAATTGTTCTGGATGGAAAGAGGCTGGCGGGCGAGCTGGAAGCGGAGCTGAAGCAACGGGTCGCGCGACTGGCCGGGCACACAGGCGCCGCGCCGCCGGTTCTGGCGACGATCCTGGTCGGCGACAATCCCGCCTCCGCCACCTACGTCCGGATGAAGGGCAATGCCTGCCGGCGGGTGGGGATGGAGTCGCTGCCGATCGCGCTGCCGGCGGAGACCACCACCGGTGAGCTGCTGGCCGTCATCGACGAGCTGAATGTCGACCCGCGGGTCCGCGGCATTCTTCTGCAGCACCCGGTGCCCGAACAGATCAATGAGCGGGAGTGCTTCGACCGCATCACGCTCGACAAGGATGTGGACGGGGTGACGAGCCTGGGGTTTGGGCGCATGTCGATGAAGGAGCCTGCCTTCGGTTCGGCGACCCCGGCGGGCATCATGCGTCTGCTGCGGCACTACGGGATACCGCTGCATGGCAGGCGCGCGACGGTGGTGGGGCGCAGCGCTATCCTGGGCCGGCCCATGGCGACGATGCTTGATCATGCGAACTGTACCGTCACGCTGTGCCACCGGTACACGGTCGATCTGGTGCGGCATCTGCGCGATGCCGAGATCGTCGTCGCCGCGCTGGGCCAGAGGGAGTACATCCGTGCCGAGTGGCTGCAGGACGGGGTCGTCGTGGTCGACGCCGGGTACCACCCGGGGATCGAGGGAGCGCCGGGAGCGGGCGATGTGGAGTTATCGGCGGAGTTGCGCGAGCGTGCCCTGGCCTACACGCCGGTGCCGGGCGGGGTGGGGCCGATGACGATCGCGACGCTGATGGCGCAGACGGTCGAGTCGGCGGAGCGGGCCGCGGCGCTGGAGCCGGTGCTCGCGCGCTGAGAAAACGCGGGGCGCGCGAAGGCTGCTTCGTGGTAACGTCTCGATGGAGCGTCGCGGCTCACACACTTTAGCAAGGAAATCTACCCCTTTGAACCTGTTGAATCTCACTGGCGGCCTTCTGGTTCTGACGGCGGCGTGCACCGCCTCCTGCGCAGCAGTTGCGCAGGACGACTCCGGCGGCACAACAGCCAGCCAATCGACACATACCGCTTCGGTGCACCTGGACCCGGCGCGGACCACGGTAGCTTTCAGCGCCGGAACCCTGAAGCGCGTCCATGGCACCTTCCAGTTGAAGGGCGGGGTATTCGCGCTCGACAGAAAGACCGGCGTGGCGCAGGGTGAAATCCTGGTCGATGCCGCCTCCGAGAAGAGCAATGACGCCAGGCTCGACACGAAGATCCAGGGCGAGGTGCTGGAGAGCACGAAGTACCCGGGCATCTTCTTCCACCTGGAAAAGGTGATGGGGAGCCTGCCGGCCAAGGATGGAGAGCAGCAGTTGAAGCTCGAGGGCTCTTTCAACATACATGGCGCTGATCATGACCTGACGGTCGATGTCGACGCGGTGCGTACTGGCTCAGAAGTCGTTCTAAAAAGTACGTTTACGGTGCCATATGTAAAGTGGGGGATGAAGGATGCAAGCACCTTCTTCATGCGAGACCGCAGTATCCGGATCACGGTGGAAAGCCATGGAACAGTCGAAGGATTGCAGCCGAAGAGTTAGTGGCCGGGCAGCGTTCAGGCTGCTGGGCGCCTGCTCTCTGCTTGCGTTGGCGAGTACAGTCGGGTGCACGAGCCGGCCGCCGCAGTCGCCTGACGAGCGGCTTCGCGAGCAGGCGGCTGAAAGCGCGCGCCAGGTGCACCACGACCTGAACGATGCCGGCAAGGAAGCCCGTACGGCCATGCACCAGGCCGGGCGTGAGACCAGGGACATCGTCGCGGGCGCGCGTCAGGGCTGGGGTGAGGGAGGCCATGGAGCCGGCTCATCCTCCTCGCCGCTCGACGTGAACCATGCTTCGCTCGCGGAGCTGGAGCGGCTGCCCGGCGTGAGCGCTTCTGCCGCGCGGCGGATCGTGGCCGATCGGCCCTTCGACAGCGTGAAAGACGTGGAAACGCGCGGCATCGTGACCCATGCCGAGTACTCACGCCTTAAGCCCGAGATTGTTGCGAAGTGATCGCAGCCTGGCGGTAATTCTGCAATAGATAGTGTCTATTTTGGGTCTAAAACCGACGGAAGACATCTTATCGAAGATGTAGACGCGGGATTGCAGGCTCTAATCTGGCCACATCTGTGCGTTACACTTGAGAAAGACCACGCGGTGGCGCCGGATTGCAGTATGCCGGTGCGGCCCAAAGGGAGAGATCACGATGGCAACAGCCACAACGGCAGCAGCAGCGGCGGGCCAGCAGGCGCCGCCATCTACAGAGTTCAAGGCCCCTACGGCGGTACAACTGACGCCCTCGGCGAACGCCAAGGTACGCGAAATCATGGCCACCCAGGATCCTCTGCCAGCCGGTCTGCGCATCGGTGTTGTGGGCGGCGGGTGCTCAGGCTTTCAGTACTCCATGTCGTTTGAGAACCAGGCCGGCATGATGGATAAGGTTCTGAACTTCGACGGTCTGAAGGTTTTCGTCGATGCTACTTCGCTGATGTACCTGAACGGCTGCGTCGTGGATTACGTCGAGACGCTTGAGGCAGCAGGCTTCAAGTTCGAGAATCCGGCAGTGAAGAGCACCTGCGGCTGCGGGTCGTCTTTTAGCGTCTAGCTCCAGATTCGTTCCAAGAAACCCGCTCTTTCGAGGGCGGTTTTTCCTGCCCGCGACCTGCAGGCGCTCGTAGAGGAGAGCCACGCTTCCTTTCAAGGCTGCCGTCCGGCAAGTGCGTGCTAGCATCCGAAGCATGTTTTTACGCAAGTTTACGCTTGTCCCCTTCTCTATCTGCGTCGCGGTTGCAGGGGGCCTGCTGCCTGCAATGCTGATCGCACAGGGCGCGCCGTCGCAGACGACGGTGCTGCGCGCTGCTCACCTGCTCGATGTGGAGCGCGGCTCGCTCGTGTCGCCGGGCGAGGCTCTGGTGCAGGGCGGGCGGATTGCCGCGGCCGGCGTGAGCGTGCCGCATCCTGCCGGGGCGGTGGTGCTCGACCTGGGCGCGGCGACGCTGATGCCCGGGTTGATCGATGCGCATGTGCACCTGTTTCTTCATCCCGGGGCGGAGGATTCGCAAACGGTGATCGAGTCGGTGCCGGAGCGGACGATCCTGGCGGAGCTGGCCGCGCGCGCCGACCTGATGGCCGGGTTTACAGCAGAGCGCGATATGGGGACCGAGGGCGCCGGGTCTGCCAGCACCGCCGTGCGCAACGCGATTGATGCAGGGCTCATTCCCGGGCCGCGGATGCGGATGAGCGGCAACGCGATCGACATTACCGGCGGCCACGAAGATGCGATCCATTTCAATCCGGCCGAGCATATCTCCTCAAACGCGACCTACGCCGACACTGCCGATGAGATCGTGCACGTGATGCGGGTGCAGCGAAAAGAGGGCTCTGACTTCACGAAGATCTATGAAACGGGCAAGGATAGCCTGGTGGATGGAAAGTTCTCTGCGCCCTACCAGTACAACGAAGCGCAGCTGGCGGCGGCCGTGGCGGAGGCTGCCCGCATGGGCACGCGCGTGGGGGTGCACTGCACCGCAGAGCCCGGCGCAGGCTATGCTGCCGAGGCCGGGGTGGCGTCGATCGACCATGCCTACCAGCTCAGCCCGAAGACGATGCAGAGGATGAAGGAGAAGCAGATCTACGCGGTGCCGACCTTCGCGATCTCAGAGTACTTTGCCGAGCACGCGGCGACGCCCGAGGCTGCGGCGCATGAGCGGGCGCTGCTGGAGTTCCACGCAGCCGAGTTCAAAAAGCAGCTGGCCGCGGGGGTGCCGATGGCTGCCGGCTCCGATGTGGGGCCGTTTCCGCATGGTACGCAGGCGCGCGAGCTGGAGCTGATGGTGAGCTACGGTATGCCGGCGCCCGATGTACTGCGGGCCGACCTGCTGCACGGCGCGCGTCTGCTGGACTGGGAGGGCGCGATCGGGGAGCTGAAGCCCGGTTTCTATGCCGATGTGATCGCGGTTGACGGCGATCCGCTGACGGATATCTCGGCGCTCGGTAAGGTTCGATTTGTGATGAAAGACGGCACAGTTTTTCGCAATGACAGAGCCGGATCGCAAGGAGCAAAGCCATGAAACTGCGCTTGCCGGGAACGCTGCTGCTGCTGGGGTGCGCTGCCTCGGCGTGGGGGCAAACCGCCGCACCGCACAAGTGGGCGATCGTGCTGCACGGGGGCGCGGGCGTGATTGAGCGCTCGTCGATGACGCCCGAGGCGGAGCGGGACTATCGCGCCGCGCTGAGCCAGGCGATCACGGCCGCGGGCGCGGTGCTCGACAAGGGCGGTTCCGCCGTGGATGCGGTGCAGGCGGCTATTGAGCTGATGGAGGACAACCCGCTGTTCAACGCAGGCCGCGGCGCCGTGTTTGCCGCCGACGGCACCAACCAGATGGATTCGTCCATCATGGATGGCGCCACGATGAAGGCCGGCGCAGTGGCCGATGTGCAGCATACCCGGCACCCGATCGCGCTGGCTCGGGCGGTGATGGAGAAGAGCCAGAACGTCATGATGATCGGCGCCGGGGCGGATGCATTTGCCGCGCATGTGGGCCTGGAGCAGCAGCCCGCCAGCTTCTTTTTACGGAGCGCCGCTGGGAGGGCCTGGAGAAACAGCTGAAAAGCGAAGGGCAGCCGGTGCCGCCAAGGCCTGCCGGAGCGCCCGCGCCGCCGGGCAAGCCGCTCACTTTTTTTGAGCAGCCCGATACGCACAAGTACGGCACGGTCGGCGTAGCGGCGCTGGACGAAAAGGGCAATATCGCCGCCGGAACCTCGACCGGCGGCGTGACAGCCAAGCGCTGGGACCGGGTCGGCGACTCGCCGATCATCGGCGCCGGCACCTATGCCTCAAATGCCTCGTGTGCTGTTTCGGCGACCGGCACCGGCGAGTACTTCATCCGGCTTACGGTGGCACGGACCATCTGCGCGCTGGTGCAGTACAAGGGGATGCCGCTGCAGCAGGCTGCCGATGACGTGGTGCAGAAGCAGCTACCGGCGATTCACGGGGACGGCGGGGTGATCGCGATTATGCCCGACGGCCAGCTTGCCTGGAGCTTCAACACGCCGGGCATGTTCCGCGCAAAGCTGCAGCAGGGCGGCAAGCCGCAGGTCGGCATCTATCGCGACGAGCCGTGATGCTCGCCGGAGCGCGTCGGCGCGTGGCCGTCACCAGTAATGCACAGCGGCAACCTCCACCGCGGCTGGCGCAAAGCCGACGATCCTGACGTGCAGCACGACCTGCATGCTCTTCGACTCCCAGGCCGCCGGGGCGTTCCTGAGCAGGTCCTCCATGCGGGCGCGGTCGGCCAGGAACTCGCCGGCGGCCTGCGTGCCGTACTGGCCCACGCCGCTGGCGGTGATCAGCGGACCGCCCAGCTCGGAGTGCGGGGTGCGGGTGATGAGGGCATAATCGTCGGCGGCATTTGCATTTGCCGCGTTGTCCATCCTCCAGATGTGTTTGGGATCGGTGCGGTCGAGAATGCGGTCCCCCGCGACCAGGCTGAAGCGCATGTTTTTCGTCGCTTCAAGAGTCCAGGGATTGTTGAAGCCGCCGATGAGCACAGTGGGCGTGTTGCGAAGATCGCCAATGGTGATGTCGGCCGCGGAGCGCAGCACAAACGCCTTGTGCCAGCCGCTGAGCAGCGAGACGAGCTGCGTGCTGCCAGCCAGGTCGCCGACACTCACAAATGTGTTCCGCACCGGCAACAGGTCGTCGGTGCTGATGGTGCCGTGCGGGGGCAGATCGATGAAGGTTTCCGGAGTGTACTCCCGGGCGCCATGCGCACGTTCATAGCGGGCCATGTACTCGGGCGTAAACCGGTAGGCGACGTTTGACCCGAGATCGATGAGGATAGGCTTCTTGCTGCCGGTAAGCGGCTCCCAGAAGCGCTCCTGGGCGGAGTGGTGCGCTGTGGACTGCGTGAGGTAGGCGGCCGCGCCGGCGAGGACGAGGACGGCGACGAGCGTGAGTAGCAGGAGCCGTAGCCGCGTTCGATGCCTGCGGACGGGCTCGATGGGGTGGACCGGGATTGTCGCCGCAGCTCCCCGGAGGTCCAGCTGGGCTTGTTGGGCTTGTTCATCCAGTTGGTCACGCGCAAGCTCCGGATGCACGGAAGTCTGAGCCGGGGCTGGCTGCACCGCCAGGGCCGTAACGGGCTGCGCCGGAGCGGCTGGCTGCGGGGCGCGGAAGAAGACGCGATAGGAGCCCGGCGGCAGCTCGATGATTACCCCGCCATCGCCGGTGGACTGGTAGTACTGCGCGAGGCGTTTGCGCACGTCGGCAGCGCGCATGCGCACCACCGGGTCTTCGCTGGTGTTGTACTGCGGGGCGCGCCCAAAGACCTCGACCCCGAGCGCCCGCTCCCGTAGCGAGTCTGTGTCGCCCTTCAGAGAGAGATCGACGACGTGGCTTAGGAGGCTCTGGCACTGCTTGCTGGTCCGGAAAGGCGGGCTCTCCAGGATCGCTTCGAGCGTCGACCGTATCTGTGCTTCATTGACCTCACGGTCACGGGTACCCCGGGGCGGGGCGTCATGGGCTAGCTGCATCTTGCGAAACTTCCTTGATCGCGGGGGTAGTATACCGCCCGACAGGGTGGATGTTACAGGTAGCCGCGGCAGGCGGGGCACCCCTCACGGCAGGCCCCGGTAGCGGCTTTTCAGGCGGCGGCCCCGATACCTACAGCAGAGTGCCTTGACGATTGCCGCTGCCGGAAGTGTTTATGGGAACGATCGTACCGGCTGCCTGCTGCCAGAAGATAGGCTCGCCGAACCAAGTTTCTTACTTTTTGGAGTGCCAAGTGTCTGTTGATTTTTCCCGCATCACCCGATCCGCTGCCCTGCTGCTGGCGACGCTGCCCGGCAGCGCCGCTTTGCTGGCCCAGGACCAGACCACGGCGGCTAATCTGAACGGCGCCGTCGACGACCCTTCCAGCGCGACGCTCGCCGGGGCAGTCGTAACTTTGACCGGCGTCGACAATGGCGTGGTGCGCACGGCGACGACCGGGCCCAGCGGCACGTTCTCTTTCCGGCTGCTGCCGCCGGCGAGCTACTCGCTGAAGGTCGAGGCGAAAGGCTTCAAGGGCTACCGGCAGGAGGGCATCACGCTGATCGCCGGGCAAACGGCGACGCAGGTGGTGGGGCTCACCCTGGGATCGAGCAGCGAAGAGGTCACCGTGACCGACCAGGTGGCGCTGCTGAACACCGACAATGCTAACCTCTCGGCCGAGATCACCTCGAAGCAGGTCGTGGAGCTGCCGTTGAACCTGCGCAACGTGTACGGCCTGGCCACGCTCAACTCTTCCGTGCAGACCGGGACCCTGTTCCAGAAGAACTCCGGCAGCGGCTCGGTGAGCACCGCCGACCAGGACATCTCGTTCCTGCAGTTTGGCGGCGGCTTTTTCGGGACCAGCGCCTACCTGCTGGATGGCATCTGGGATACGGCCTCCGACTGGGGCGCGGTGGTGTACGTGCCGTCGGTAGACAGCGTGGACGAGTTCAAGATCCAGACCAACTCGTTTACGGCGCAGTACGGCTTCAGCACCGGCAATGTCATCAATGTCACGACCAAGTCGGGCAGCAGCAAGTTCCACGGCGATGCCTTCGAGTTCCTGCGCAACGACAAGCTCGATGCCAACTCGTACTTCAACAACTTCAACGATCTGGCCAAGCCCTCGTTTCGGCGCAACCAGTTCGGCGGCTCAGCGGGCGGCCCGCTGTATATTCCGCATCTCTACCGGCAGACCGAGCGCACGTTTGTCTTCGGGCTGTATGAGGGCCTGCGGCAGAGCACGCCAGACACCTTTACCGGCACGGTGCCGACGCCGGCGTTTATGAACGGCGATTTCTCCGCATTGCTGGGTGCACAGGTTGGCACCGATGCCCTGGGCCGCCCGGTGCTTGCCGGCGAGCTCTACAATCCGTTTTCCTCGCGCGCCATCACCAAAGGGCAGATCGATCCGGTGACTGGCCTGGCCGCCACGCAGACCGGCTACATCCGCGATCCGTATGCGAACAACCAGATTCCTTCTTCGGCGTTCAACCCGGTGGGTGCGGCGCTCAGCAGGTTCTATCCGGCCCCGACCAACAGCGGCCTGGCGAACAACTTCGCCGCCACCGCTTCGGCCTCCGCCACCTCCGACGAGTACCTGATCCGCGTGGACCACAACATCAACGAAAACACGCGCATCTTCGGGCGCTGGGCGCAGAAGCGCGAGTCGAAGATCAACTCGCCCGCTTTTTACGGCGCGAACGATGCGGGCGGTCCGGGCAATATCCGCCCCAACAACCGCTTCTCCTTTGTGGCCGGGCTGACCCGCATCTTTACCCCGACCTTTGCCATGAGCGTGGACGCCGGCCTGTCGCGATGGGCGGAAGCGGGCGTGGACCAGGGCTATCCGTTCGACCAGTCAAGCGTCGGGCTACCCGGCTATCTCAGCGCCATCACGCCGGTGTTCCCCACCATCACGGTTGAGAACAACGTCACGCTGGGCCCGTCGCAGGGCACGCAGGGAACAGCGTTCCGCAACGTCGGCAGCGTGAGCGTCGACTTTACCAAGGCAGAGGGCGTGCACAACTTGTCGTTCGGCTTTATGGGCGCGCTGATGCAGAACAACAGCAGCATTCTGCCGGAGACGACCTTTACAGCGGACCATGGCTTTACGGCGGGTCCGGATCCGCTCTCAATTACCCAGCAGACCGGCTACGGGTATGCCTCGCTGCTGCTGGGCGTGCCTTCGAGCGGCTCCACTTACAACAACTTCAACGCGGCTACCAGCAAGAAGTACTATGGCTTTTACACAGAGGACGACTGGAAGATCGCCAAGAGCACCACGCTCAACCTGGGGCTGCGCTACGAGTGGCAGGGGGCGCCGACCGAGCGTCACGACAGCCAGGCATTCTTCGACTTCAACGCGATCAACCCCATCAGCGCCCAGGTAGGCGAGCAGCTTCCGGGCCAGATCGTCTTTACCGGCAACGGCCAGCACCGGGGGCTCTACAACAACTCGTACTCGAACGTGGCGCCGCGCTTCGGCTTCTCGCACCAGGTAAACCCGCGACTGCTGGTGCGCGGCGGTTACGGCATCTTCTTTTCGCCCCAGTTTGAGGGCCTTGGACCGACACCGGGCTTCAGCCAGCAGACGCCGTACACCGCGTCGGTCGGGCTCGGCATCACGCCGGCCACGACGCTCAGCAACCCTTTCCCGACCGGGCTGCTGCAGCCGCTGGGCCGCGCTCTGGGCGGGCTGCAGGACGTGGGGCAGATCACAAATGCAGTGCCGAGCGGCCGGCGCTCCCCCTATATCCAGGAGTACTCGCTGGGCGTTCAGTATGCCTTTACACCCAACGATGTGCTGACGGCGAGCTTTGTCGGCAACCACGGCACCAAGCTGGTGCTCAGCTCGTTTACCCACGACCAGCTTGACCCGAAATACCTGGCCATGGGCCAGGCTCTCGATGCGCAGGTGCCCAATCCGTTCTACGGGCACATTACCTCGAGCGGCTGCGGGCTCGACCAGCCGACGGTCTCGCAGGGGCAGCTGCTGCGGCCGTACCCGCAGTACTGCTCAGTGAGCGAGCCGCAGGCGCCGGTCGGGTTCTCGATCTACAACGCGCTGCAGGCTGACTACAACCACCGCTTCCATGCCGGGTTGAACGTGCTGGTCTCCTACACGTACTCCAAGTTTCTCGACAACGTATCCGGCGCCAACAACTGGGCCTCGACCGGCGACCAGGGCGTGCGCAACTACTACGATCTGGCGGCGGAGAAGTCTGTCGACGCCTCCGACACCCCGCACAGCCTTGTGGTGAACTACATCTATGAGCTGCCGGTTGGGCGCGGGCGCAAGTTCGGGGGCAACATGGGTCGCGCTACCGATGCCGCTCTGGGCGGCTGGCAGGTCTCCGGTATCAGCAGCTTTAAGTCCGGCTTCCCGCTGGCTGTTACCGGCGGCGGCACGGCCAACCTGTACGGCGGCAATGCCCGGCCTGACGTGCTCAAGAACCCCTTCCTGTCGCACCGCACCATCGACCGCTGGTTCGATACGACTGCCTTTGCCGCGCCCGCGCCCTACACGTTCGGCGACTCGCCGCGTTATTTCTCGCGGCTGCGCGCGCCGGGCTTTCAGAACTGGGACCTGGCAGCGGAGAAGTATTGGTACCTTAGCGAACGCATCCGGCTGCAAGGCCGCGCGGAGTTCTATAACGCCTTCAATCACGCAAACTTCTTCGCGCCCGACACCAACCTGCAGGACACCGGGTTCGGCACCATTCGCGCCTCGTATGGCCCGCGCGATCTGCAGTTCGCGCTCAAGTTGTACTGGTGAGCGATGAGAATCTCTCCCCTGCGCAGGGTGCTGCTGGCGGCGATGCTTTGCTGCTGCCCGCTACTTGCGCGCGCGCAGGGTGCTGACCTGGACAGCATCCTTGGGCGCGCGCAGGCAGAGCAGTCGAGCGGCGCGTACGCGCAGGCAGCGGACGATTACGCGCAGGCCACCGCGCTCGATCCGGATGATGCGGAGCTGTGGGCCAATCGCGGTTTGATGGAGCACCTGGCCGGGCAGTTTCCGCAGGCAATTGCGAGTTTTAAGAAAGCGCTGGCACGCAAGCCCGCGCTGTTTACGCCAACACTTTTTCTGGGTGTGGATTATCTGGAGACTTCGCAGCCGGGCCTTGCGCTGCCCTACCTGGAGCGGGCGCACGCGGCTCGTCCGAAAGATCCGGAAGCAGCCGTGTCGTTAGGGCGCGCGTATGCGGCCACTCATCAGCCGCGCGCGGCAGCCGCTGCGTACTCTTCTGCTGTAGAGCTGAAGGCAGATGCGCCCGGCGCCTGGTATGGGCTGGGCGTGAGCTCCCTCGCGCTGATTGAGACCGACGGCGCAACGCTGGCGAAGCATGCCGGCGGCTCGGCCTGGGCGAGTGCGCTGTATGCGGATGAGCTGCTGACGCAGCAGCGCACCACCGAGGCGCTGCACCTGTACACGGTTGCCGCGGCCGGCTCGACAGCCGCGGAGCGCGCTACGCTCGCTGCCATGCTGGTCCACGCGCAGACCAGCGATGCCACTGCGTTGCCGCAGGCGACCTACGCACAGCTGCAGCAGCTCGTGGGGGCGGCTTCAGAGCCTTGTCCCATGCCGCAGAAGCCTGCGCCAACCACTGCGGCGCAGTTGCACCGGGAAGCAGCGTGCGCGTTTTTCGCCGGGCAGTATGGCGAGAGCGCCGACGCGGCAGGCCGGGCGCTGGGGCGCTCGCCTGGGGATGCAGAGGCGCTCTACTGGTCGGTGAAAGCGAACGAGCGCCGGGCTGTTGCAGCGTTGAGCCGGTTTGAGGAGCTGGCGCCGCAGTCGCCTGCGACGTTCGACCTGGTGGGCGACCTGTACCGCCGCCAGCGTGAACCCGACCAGGCCGGCGCGGAGTACAAAAAGGCGCTGGCCATCAACCCGCACGACCCGGCCGGGCTGCTGGGGCTGGCGGCGGCGCAGTTTGCACAGGGCCGCCAGAGTGAGACCACCGAGACACTGCGCACCGCGCTTGCCGATCGCCCCGACGATACGAAGCTCAACCTGCTGATGGGCCACGCGCTGGTGGAGCAGCACAGCTTTGCCGAGGCGCGGCCGTTCCTTGAAAAGAGCATCGCCGGGGGAGGCGATATGCAGCCGCTGGCCCATGCTTTGCTGGGCCGCGTGGATGCGGAGCAGGGCCGGACGAGCGAGGCGATCGAGCAGATGCAGCTCGGGCTCGCGAGCGATGAAGATGGCAGCCTCAACTTCCAGCTCAGCCGGCTGTATCGAAAGGCGGGCGACAAGGAAGCCTCGCAGCGCGCCGAAGCGCAAGCCAGGGCACTGGAGGCAAACCGGCTGGCAAACGCAAAGGTCGCCGTCGACAGCCTTGGGCCTCAATGAGGCGTGAAGAGATCACAGGCGCAGCTGAGATTTTAGTTTTTCATACGCATCATTCTTCTGGAGCAGGTTACCCATGTCTGATTTTCTGTCGTGGCGGTTATTGCGCAGGGCGTTTCGCGAAGTTCGCGCGCGCCATGTGTCTGCTGTTTTCGCACTCTGCGGTTTTGCTGCGCCGGTCTTTGGGGCGGCCTCGGTCACTCTCTACCCCATTCCGCAAGAGGTCCAGTCGAACCATTACGTCGTCACCATCAACGGACACAAGACGCCGGTTGTGCATGCAGCGAGCGATTACTACCTGTTGAACTTCGACACGGCAGGACCTGTAACCGTGTCAGTTACAGTTAGCGACCCGCATTTCTGGGATCGCGGCGTGGAAGTGCAGCCGATGCGCCTCGGTATCCGGCCCGTTCGCCACGGCGCCACCATCACGTTCCCGCTGGCTGGGCCGCAAAAGCTCTCGATCAGCCGCCCGGGCGACCATTTTGCCGAGGCTGACATGCTGTTCCTCTTTGCCAATCCGCCGGACACCTCGGGTATCGGGCCACAAACCCCGGGTGTTCGCTACTATGGGCCCGGCGTGCACCGTGAGTCGATCGATGCGCAGTCTGGCGACACCATCTATCTCGCCGGTGGCGCGGTCGTTTTCGGCAGCCTCAACATTTGGCAGGTCCACGATGTGCGCGTGCTGGGCCGCGGCATGATCATCTACGACGGGCCGCAGAACCCTGCCAACGACGAAGGCTGGATGCACAAGCGCAACTGGCACGCCATTGTGATGGACGAGGCGCATAACATCGAGATCGACGGCATCACGACCGTCGTTCGCAGCCGCACCTGGCAGATCCAGATGAAGGATTCGCGCAACATCGGCTTCTACAACGTGAAGGTGGTTGCCGGCACCAAGGGCGACGCCAACCAGGACGGCATGGACTGGCTGGGTGGCGGCGATACGACGGTGCGCGATAGCTTCTTTCGCGCGTCGGACGACGTGTTTGCGCTACAGGGGAACTGGGAGGGTTACTCAGAACAGTCGATGCTGACCCCCGGGCACGACGTGACCAATATTTCGATCGAGAACTCCGTTGTCTCGACCAGTATCTCGAACACAATTCGCGTCGCGTGGCCGCAGAAAATCTTCAACACTGCACACTTCGCCATGAGCGATATGGACGTGCTGCATACCGGTTACGGCGACTGCAAGGTGCCTTTCGCGTTCTTTGAGCTGTGGGCCGATCCGGCCGGTGTCGGCTCGCACACGGACTACCGCTTTCAGGATATCCGTCTGGAGGACTGGTACTCCCTCTTTCAGATTCGCTATCCGCAGCCGAGCGTGCGCGACGTGAGCTTCTCAGGCGTGTGGGCGATGGATGGGCCCGGCATGGCGCCCTCCGCGGTAAAGGGCGATGTGCAGGGTGTGACGCTGCAGGATGCAGCCGACACAGACGGGCGGCCGACGCAGGTGCTTGCAGGTGCGGGTGCTCCGCAGGTGATGCCTGGCACTGTTGACGCGAGCTACACCTACACGCCCGGCCTGCTGCGCGCGCGGCAGGCGGTCACGTTTACCGCGGCGGCGCCGGAGGTGAGCGGGCGCAGGTTTGAGTGGCTGTTCGGCGATGGCGCACGCGGGGAGGGCCGCGAGGTGCGCCATGCGTTTGCCGACGCCCAGGGCACTTTGCTCGATGGCTCCGGGCGCTTCCGCGTCCTGCTGCATGTGATGGATGGCAGCGGAGCGCAATCGTGGAAGAGCGAGTCCGTCGTGCTCGCGCCGCACCCGCTGGCGCCTTCAGCATCTACAACTGCCACCGTTGCAGATACAAATAGCCCTGCAAATGGCCCTGCAAGTGACTCAGACCGGGAGTTTGTTGTGCCGGCTGATGGCGGCTATACGTTGACGCTGCTCACCAGCAGCGCCGCGACATTCTCGCTCGATGGACTGGCTCCGGTTGCGGCTCCCAGACCCCGCGCGCGCGCCTGCGGCTCCGAGGAGAGCGCCGTACAGCCGGTGCAGATCAGCGCCGGTCTGCTCGCGGGCACGCATCACCTGCACATTCAGACGAGCGACGATTCGCAGCTAGTGATTTTATGGGAGGGACCCGGCCTGCCCCGGCAGCCGTTACCATTGAGTGCGCGTTGAGCGAGACAAAAAGGAGGGAGCGAACCTACGCGATTGCTGAGTGTGAGCAGTTGCGGTGTTCGCTGCCGATACTGGGAGAAACGATATGAGTGAGTCACCGCAGCTGCTGCACCCGAGCCGCCGCGCGTTGCTGCGAACCGGCGCCCTCGCCGCCAGCGGAGCGGTCGCCGCGCCGTTCGCGTTCGCACGCCGCCCGGGCGCGGCCCAGTCTGCCGGCAGTTTTGCGCATCTGCTGGACGGCCCGAGCCGCATCTCCATCTTTCTCGACCCCGAAGGCGAGCAGCCGCTGCAGCGCTCGAGCAACAGCTGGAGCGGCGCCGGCTGCACTGTCTCTGTAGAGAGCAGCGCCGGCAGCATGACGCTGAGCCTCGCCGCGCCGTCTCGCCGTGTCGCACGCGTGCGCGTACGCTGGCAGGCGGCATTGCCGGTGGAGCGACTGCGCGTGCTGGGCGATGCATGGGAGCGCAGCTACGGCGAGCTGGGCTGGCGCGAGGTGGTGCCGGAGCGGCCGCTGCCATGGTACTTTCTTACGTTCGATGGAGAGCGCACCCACGGCTACGGCGTGCGGGTGGGGGCGTCGGCGTTTGCCTTCTGGCAGTGCGATAGCGAGGGCGTCTCTCTCTGGTTCGATATTCGTAACGGTGGCAGTGCCATATCCCTCGGCAGCCGCGAGCTCACGTTGGCGACGATCGTCACCCGCGAGGGAGCTTCTGGCGAGAGCCCCGTGGAAGCCGCGCGCCGGCTGTGCCGGCAGATGTGTCCGCGCCCGCGGCCTTCCGGTCCAGTGTACGGCAGCAACGACTGGTACTACGCCTATGGCAACAGTTCCGGCGAAGACATTTTGCGCGATGCGGACCTGATTGCCGAGCTCGCGCCAGCCCGCGGTCCGCGGCCCTTTACTGTCGCCGATGAAGGCTGGGCAAACCGCCAGAAGTTTCCCGATCTGCCGGGACTGGCCGCGGCGATCCGGAGCAAGTCCGTCCGGCCGGGTATCTGGATTCGTCCGCTGCGGACCGGCAAGGAGACGAATGCGGATCTGCTCTTACCGGGCAAACGCTTTGCGAGTGAACGCGAGCGCGCGTCAAACCAGTCGCTCGACCCGACCATTCCTGAGGCGCTGGAGCAGGCTTTGACAAGCGTGCGCGATGCCCGGGCGTGGGGCTTCGAGTTGATCAAGCACGACTTCTCCACCTACGACCTGCTTGGCCAGTGGGGGTCCGCAATGGGCGCGTCCCCTGCGCTGCCGGGCTGGAGTTTCCATGATCAGAGCCGCACCTCCGCCGAGATCATCCGCGATTTCTACGCGGCGATCCGGCGCGAAGCAGGCGATGCTGTCGTGATCGGCTGCAACACTGTTGGACACCTGGGCGCGGGCATCTTCGAGGGGCAGCGGATCGGCGACGATGTAAGCGGGAAAGAGTGGGAGAGAACGCGCAGGATGGGTGTAAACACGCTTGCCTTCCGCCTGCCGCAGCAAGGCACTTTCTTTACCGCGGACCCGGACTGCATACCTTTTACGGCGAAGATTCCGTGGAGCCTGACACAACAGTGGCTCGATGTGGTTTCGAGCAGCGGAGCGGCGACAGTAATCTCGCCGGAGCGCGCCAGCATCGGCAAGGAGCAGAAGGAAGCGATTCGCAGAGCGTTTGCAGTGGCGGCTGCTGGAGGAGCGGGCGGGGAGCCGGTCGACGGACTCCAGAGCCACACGCCCGGTGAGTGGAGAAATGGGAGCGGGGCGGAGCACTATAAGTGGCTGGAGCTGGACGGGGCTACGCCGTTCAATGTGTAGTCTGTTCAGAGATGCTCTCGCTTGAAGATGCCGGTTTGGGCAAAGCCGCTGCTGCCAGCAGCTTGCAGCAGGGCGCGAATGTAAGTAGTTGGCGAAACCAGAAACGCGTCGAGCTGTTACAGGCTCGTAGTGCTTTGTCTCCTGAAGTGCATCGGCGGCAAAGTGAGCGAGTTCTTGAGCATCTCGGCGCGATTGGTCGTGACTTTGCCGGTTCTCTGGTCGGCTTCTACTGGCCGCTGCCTGGAGAGATCAGTGTGCTGCCCTTCATCAAACGTGTTCTCGCGCAAGGCGGTTCGGCAGCCTTGCCTGCGGTGATTGGGAAAGACAAAGCCCTCGAGTTTCGCACGTGGAGGCCAGGAGATCGGATGGAGGCCGGGGTATTCGGTACCGTGCATCCGGCAGAGGGCCTTGCTGTTGAACCGGATGTGCTGATTGTTCCCGTGGTCGGTTTCGATGGTGGATGCTACCGGCTTGGTTATGGCGGGGGCTATTATGACCGGACGCTTAGCGCCCCTTTGTATAAGCCACTTACGATCGGCGTAGGTTTTGAGATAGGCAGGCTGGAGACGATTTATCCGCAGCCGTACGATGTAGCCCTGGACTTCATTCTTACCGAGAACGAGACGATTCAGCGGTGCTGATTGCTGACTTAAAACATTTTAACTCTTTGTATAGAGGCCCAAGTTTCGCTCCAGTGGCTTTTCCCGACGGAAAAGCCACGCGCACATCTGCTGGCCCTCTACGTGTGGAGTGAAAATGCTCTAGCTGAGCAAGGATAAACCACGGATGCAACCCAACGGACCCTGCTCCCGTCAAGCTGGGATCCGGTAAATGCGAGCAGCATTTTCATAGAACAGCTTACGTTGATTCTCAAGCGACTCCTGTTTGACTAACTCACGAGATATGCCGACCCATTGAGCCAACGTCGTGCGCTGATTGCAGACTGGCCAATCGCTGCCCCACACAACACGATCCCATCCAAACTGTTCCAGGGCATACTCGAAGTAAGGCCGGATTGTTTCTATGTCTGCTTTCCCCGGTGCGCAGTAAGCGGGGAGGCCGGAAAGTTTGCAGCAGACATTCGGCAGAGACGCGACCTCTCTCAGAGCGCGGCTCCAGCTATCGAAGTTACATCCTGCGATATCAGGAACTCCGCAATGGTCGAGAATGAACTGCGTGTTATCGCATTGCACCGCAAGCCTTGCCGCCAACGGAAGCTGCCGGGCCAGAAAGCAGAGATCGAAGGGAAGCGAAAGGGTACCAAGATAGCGAAGACTGGTAACAAACGATGCGCCCTCCGTAAGGGCATCCGGCTCCACATGGCAGATGCGCCGCAGCCCGAGAAGGCGCGGGGAGTGAATGGAATTAATGTAAGCGGCGAAGCCCTGGCTGTCCTCCGGTCTGCAGTTGGCAATCATGCCTCGAATCGATCGATCGATTCGGTCGGCGACCGCAGTGATGACCGGCAACTCCTCTTGCCACAAATCGGAACTTGTCTCCATAAAGAGACTTCCCGCGATGCCGGTTCCCTCACTCGCTTTTACGTACTGCTCGTGGGTGAAGCTTTGCCCGTCGAGGGCTGGAATGCTTGCGGTCCAGGAGTAGGTAAGCCTGTCTGGGTAGAGTAGATGCTGGTGCGTATCGAGGATGGGTATAGCCATGGCATGAGCTCCTGGAGAGTTACAGGCTAAACTTACTATGCATCCGATACCGCAGTCCGCGGTGAAGGCTCGATTTCATGTCACAGGTCAATCAAAGATTGCACGCTCTGCTGGATGCGCGACCCGGCGCTTCCAACCACCTTGTCGCGCGGTGGCTCTTCCTGCGCGCTCTCGGGCTTGTGTATGCCTCAGCTTTTTTCGCCCTCATCTATCAGGTCAAGGGCCTCATCGGGCCTAATGGTATTCTTCCGGCAGGCGAGTATCTGCGCTTGTTGCGCGGGCTTGGCCCCCTGCGATTCTGGTACGCTCCCACCTTTCTCTGGTTCTCAAGCAGCGATCAAACCCTGCTCGCATTGTCCTGGATCGGCCTTGTCGCATCGCTGCTGCTGGTTGCCAATGTTTGGCCGCGCGGCATGCTGTTGCTCTGCTTCGCCTGCTTTCTGTCCTTTGTTAGCGGCGCGCAGGATTTCTCAAGCTACCAGTCCGATGGCATGCTGCTGGAAGCAGGTTTTCTCTCCTTCTTTCTCGCTCCTCCAGGCTGCCGGCCGGGCTGGGGAGCAAGCCGGCCTGCAGCGCGCACCATACTTTTGCTGCTGCTGTGGGAGTGGTTCCGCATCTACTTTGAGTCCGGCGTGGTCAAGCTCGAAAGCGGAGACCCGACGTGGCGGAACCTGACCGCAATGTATGAGTACTATCAGAATGGTCCTCTGCCCACCTGGATCGGGTGGTACCTGCAGCACCTGCCGCACTGGTTCCACATCGTCACCGCCGGTCTCACGCTGCTTATGGAGCTGGTTCTGGTGTGGATGGCGCTGCTGCCTGGCCGCTGGCGAGTCGCGTGTTTTTTCATCGTCACGCTCTGGCAGCTCGGCGTCATCGCTACGGCAAATTACGCGTTCCTCAACTATCTGGTTCTCGCGCTTGCCGTTCTTCTACTGGACGATAACTATCTGCGCGCATTCCTCCCTTCACGCTGGCGGCAGCAACTCGGTCGGGTTCCGCCTCGGCGTGCCGACGAAGAGTTGGAAGGGCCGCCCAGCGTTGACCAAGAAGTAGCGCCCGCAGGCAGACCGCGCCTGCCTGCCCGTGTCCGCCTCGGCGCAAAGACTTTCCTGCTCGCATGGTTCTTCTATGCGACGGCCGTCCCGCTAGTGCAGATGCTGTGGCCGCACGCGCCCCTCCCTGAGAAGCCCCTGGTTGTGCTGGAACCGTTTCGCATCGCCAACCAGTATGGCCTGTTTGCAAACATGACCCCGCACCGCTACGAGATCGAGTTCCAGGGCTCGAACGATGGACAGAACTGGAGCGCGTACAGGTTCCAGTACAAGCCGCAGAGCGTGACCGAGCGGCCGCGCATCTATGCTCCGTATCAGCCGCGCTTCGACTGGAACCTGTGGTTTGCCTCGCTTGGTTCGTGGCAGCAGTACCCACTCGTTCCACGGACCGAGGAGCTGCTTCTCGAGAACGATCGAGAGGTGTTGAGCTTGTTTGCCGACAAACCTTTTCATGAAACGCCGCCGCGCTTTGTGCGAGCGGTTCTGTGGCAGTACTGGTTCAGCACGCCGGAGCAGAAACGCGCGAAAGGCATCTGGTGGAGACGCGAGCTACTGGGCACGTACGCGCCGACGCTCACTCGCCTCGCCGATGGCCGTATGGCAGTCGCTGCAGCGGCTTCGCTTGACGGCGCACCCCAGCCGTGATGTTCGCAGTCCGGATGCAGACGCAGCCAGACAGCGATGCTCGCCGGTTGTAATTGGGAAGTGTGGCGGAGAGAGAGGGATTCGAACCCCCGATACCCGTAAAGGTATGGCTGATTTCGAGTCAGCTGCATTCAACCGGGCTCTGCCATCTCTCCGCGTGTCCACAGGGCTGCAGACAAGGCAAAGTTTACCACGGGGCTACCGTTGCAAGCCTTGGCAGTAGCGCCAAACGTGACAGGAAAACAGACCGTCCGCACCAGCGCAAACAGCCCCTGCTACCATCGCTGCATGCAGCCAGAGCCGGCATTGGCGAGCGAGCCGATACGCCCTTTGCAGGCTCCTGAAAAGGTGTGGGTTCCCTGGCTGGCGCTGGGCCGCTATCTTATGCAGTCTGAGGTGCATACGTATGCATTCTCGGTTGCTGCCAATGCGATCCTGTCGCTGTTCCCCTTCATCGTAATGATGCTGACCGTGGCTCGGCGCGTGTTTCACTCGCAGTCCATGGTCAGCGTCATCGGCGACATGCTTCGGTATTTTCTGCCGGCCAACCAGGACTTTGTTGTCCGCAACATGAGCCTGTTAGTGCATGCGCATGGCGGCGTGCAGGTCGCCTCCTTCATCACGCTGCTCATCTCTTCATCGGGCGTCTTCCTTCCGCTGGAGGTTGCGCTAAACCGCGTTTGGGGCGTCGAAAAGAATCGTTCCTACCTGCTCAACCAGCTGCTGTCGCTCGGCCTGGCGCTGGCTGTGGGGCTGCTCGCTTTGTTTTCGGTCGGGCTCACCGCATTGCAGACACGGGTGCTCACGCTCGTCTTCTTCGGTCACACGCAGAACGTTATCTTCAGCTTTTTCGCGCACTCGTTCCTGCAGCTCACCGCGGCCTTTCTCTCGGTCACTATCTTCTTCATCATTTATTGGGTGCTGCCCAACCGCAGCCTGCCTTTCCAGGCTGTGCTGCCAACCGCTATTGTTGTCGGGCTGCTGTGGGAGCTGGCCAAGGTCATCTATGTGCATGCGCTGCGATGGATGGATCTCGCTGCCGTCTACGGTCCATTTGCGGTTTCGGTCGGGTTAATGATGTGGGCCTTCGTCACCGGCCTGCTACTGCTTGCAGGTGCACACTTTTCTGCAACGCGCCACACCCGCGCGCTGCTGTGTGCGGCACGGCTCGCAGAGACCGCGAAGCTGTCCACTCCTGTAGTTTGAGCTATCGTCAAAGGTCGCGTTTCGCAGGTCCGATCAGCGACGCAGTTCGAAGGCCTTGTCCACAATCGCACTGGGACTGCTGCCCGCCGGCAACAGCGTGAACAGCGTGCCGTACACCGGCTCGCGGTGCAGGTTGCGGCTGAAAGCGCGCAGCACCGACACGTCGCCGGAACGGCTATCGGCGGCAAGCAGCAGGTGTCCGTCGGCTGAAAATGTCATGGGCCCTGGCCCCGCACCGACATGCACGGTGTTGATCAGCTTGCCGTCATCGATAGAGTAGACAGCGATTGTGTCCGCTGCCTGGTTGGCAACCCATAGCAGTGAGTTGTCCGCAGTGACCACGCCAAAGGAAGGGCGCGCACCGATGAGCGAAGCGCCCCCAACCTCGTTGGTCTCTGTCGCGATCTCAGAGACTGTGTTTGCGTCGTGATTCATAACAAAGATTTCGCCGCCGTCAGGCTTCATCACCAGGCGCACGGGGCCTGCGCCTACGTCGAGCAGCGCGAGGAGACGATCCGTCTCCGGAGCGCCCAGCCGGTGTCGGCTCTGTCGAAGGAGCGGCTGTGTTCGCAAGCCCACTGCCATCACCTGGTGTGTTGCCGAGCAGGCGACAAAGGCTTTGCTTGCATCGGGCAAGATCGCGATGCTGCTGGCGCCGGCGCAGCCTGCAAACGAGGCGCGCAGCCTGGGCAGGGCATCCTGCGACAGATCCATCAGGCTCACGCTGCCGCTGTCATGGTTCGCGACCACCAGCGTTGTTCCATCGGGCGACACCGCCACCGCGTCCGGAGACTCGCCGGCGCCCACCACGCCGAGGACCCGCCGCGGCCCTACGTCCAGCACCGAAACGCTATTTGATACAGAGTTGGTTACATATAGGCGGCTGCCAGTGGAGTCGATGGCCACAGAGCTCGGCATGCGGCCCAGCGGCAGGGTTGCGGCTACCCGGTTGGTCTCAGCATCGATGACGGCAAGCGAGCCGTTTGCCCCTGCCGGCCCCTGGGTTGCGACATAGACTTCGTTCCGTGTGGGGCTCGCAGCGAGAGCAACCGGATGCCGGCCCACCTGCAGGACTGCCTGCTGCCGCACGTTGACCAGGTCGAGGATGGAGACTGTATCTGCCCCGCCATTGGCTACGTAGGCATACTCCCGATAGGCCGCCGGGTAGTGGGGAAACGCGCCCGTTCGGCAGCCGCTCAGCAGCGTCGCCAACAATAATCCAACTTCCGGGAGCAGCGCGCGTTTTCGACAAGAAGCAGGAGCCATGTTCGTTCCTGCCACTCTACGCTATGCAGCGATACGTGAAGGCGCTTGCCCAAAGACCAGTATGGAGAGGCACCCGTAGAAACAGAACAGAAAAGAGGCCGTGTGTGGCGGCCTCCTTGTTTTGCCGCTTGTTCCCGCTCCTTATTCCTGACGGTGCGTACCGTTATACGGTGACCGGGTCCGCCTTCGCGCTCTCGGTCGCGTGCGCATTCCGCGGCACATTGCGGCCCACGATAACAGCAATCTGCGCGGCCTCATCCATCAGCTGTGTGAACTGCTCTGGGTAGAGCGACTGCGCCCCGTCTGACAGCGCGCGATCCGGCTGGTTGTGAACTTCGACGATAAGTCCATCGGCTCCGCAGGCGACCGCGGCCCGCGCCATCGAGAGCACCTTGTCGCGCTTGCCGGTGCCGTGGCTGGGGTCGACCACGATGGGCAGGTGCGAGAGCTGCTGCGCTGCCGGCACTACGCTCAGGTCGAGCGTGTTGCGAGTGTGGTCGGCAAAGGTGCGGATGCCGCGCTCGCACAGGATGACCTCGTAATTGCCCTCACTCATAATGTACTCGGCCGCCATCAGCAGCTCTTCGAGCGTCGCCGACATGCCCCGCTTCAGCAGTACCGGCTTGCGCTTGCGACCCGCGGCGCGCAGCAGCGAGTAGTTCTGCATGTTGCGCGCGCCAATCTGGATCACATCCGCGTAGGCAGCCACCAGCTCGAGCGCTTCATGGTCAATTGCTTCCGTCACAATGCGCATGCCGGTGCGCTCGCGAATCTCCGCCATGATCGTCAGCGCTTCCTCGCCGAGACCTTGAAACGCATAAGGAGAGGTCCGCGGCTTGTACGCGCCGCCGCGGAAGAACTGCGCCCCGGCCGCGGCGACCGCATCGGCCGTGCTGAAGGCCTGCTCGCGGGTCTCGATCGAGCAGGGGCCGGCGATCACCATCAGGTCGCGCCCGCCCACCGTGATGCTGGTGCCGGGGAAGCGGATCACCGTGTCCTCTTCCTTCACGTCGCGCGAGACCAGTTTGTACGGCTTGGAGACGCGGATCACCTCCGCAACACCGGAAAGCTCGGTCAACGCCGACTGGTCGACCTCGCCCTTGTTGCCGGTGATGCCGATGGCGGTTCGCTGCGCCCCAGGCAGCGGATGCGGGCGCAGGCCCAGCCCTTCAATCCGGTCGCATACCGCGGAGATCTGCTCCGGGGTCGCGTGCGATTTCATCACAACAAGCATGGAAAACCTCTCTCGCTCAGTGTACCGCGCGGAGGGCGAGAACTGTTATCGAACGCCGCTCGAGCCATCCTGCGAAATCTTTTGCCGCCCACTCCATGAGCGACGCAGAACCAGCGCCAGGTACAGCAGCTGTATCAGCCACGCAAACGCATAGGCGATGAGCACATGCCGGTGCGCCATGTCATGGGTGTACTGCGCCCAGAAATTTGCGCTCATGCCCGGTCTCCCCCGGCCAGCGCCTGCGCACCTACTGCGTGCGTAGCCGGTGGGTCGAGCAACGTTTGCGCAGCCTGGTCGGCAGAGCGTTGCGCGCGCAGCACGCTTGCGTAGCGCAGCCAGGCCACAAACAGCCCCCACATCAGCCAGCCCGTGATGTTCCAGCGCAGCGCCGGCAGCATGCTCGCGTCGACACCCGAGCCGGGACCGCCGAAGAACACCGGCCCCGGATGCTGCGTGCGCCACCAGCGCGTGCTCATGTACACGAGCGGGACATCGAGATAGCCGAAGATCGCCATCACCGCGGCCAGCGTGCGCATGGAGGCGGCGTTGTCCGCGGCGAAACTGCGCAGCAGCAGGTACGCGAGATAGATCAGCCACAGAATCAGTGTCGAGGTGAGCCGCTCGTCCCACGTCCACCAGATGCCCCAGGCGGCGCGCCCCCATAGCGAGCCCGTGACCAGCCCCACCGTGCAGAACACCACGCCCATCTCGGCGCAAGCGACGGCGATGGCGTCGGCCTGCAGCGCCCGCTTGCGATTCCGATTGCGCAAAAGCAGGTATGCGATCGAGGCGAGAAGATTGCTTGCGAAAAAAACGGAAGTGCCGATCCAGGCGGGCAGGTGGTAGTAGAAAATCCGGCTCAGGTCGCCCTGCGCCGCGTCAGCCGGTACCGTAAACGCCACCCGCAGTCCTTCGCCGAGCACCAGCACCGTCGCGATCAGCCAGATGTTTCGCAGAAGCCTCATGCCCGTTCCTTCGCCATACCAGTTCCAGTCTAAATCCGCGCGGTGCGGCGCTGCTGCCGCCGCATGCATCCCACTGTGAGCAAATGCACTTGCTGGTTGAGGATGGGAGGCTGACGCGGCATGACTTTAACTCTGGCAATACTTGTCCTGGTGATCGGGACCCTGCTGTTCGCAGTCGGCATCGCGGGCCAGGTAGCGCTCGGCCGGCGCCGCGCGCGCTCAGCCAATGCCGGCGATCGCGCCAGCGCCCGTATTGTCCTTACCCTGGCCGCCATCATTGTCGGCGCCTGGATGGTGATCGCCTCCGCGGCGGCGCTGCTCCACGCGCACTCGCACACACAGCATGTCGTCACGATGAACAGAGCAGCGCCAGGCTACCCTTCGCTGTTCAGCACCAGTCCGAACAGCAGCACCGCGGCGGTCGTGAAGATTATGTCGTAACCGGCCAGCAGCTTGATCCACAGCATCGGATTGCTCTCTCCGGTAAAAACGGCAGTCGCGGCAGAGGTCATGGCCAGCAGCGCCGGGATGAAGATGGGAAACAGCAGCAGTGGCAGAAGCAGCTCCCGCGAGCGTGCCCGGAGCGACAGCGCCGCGAAGAAAACCCCGTTGCCGACCAGCGACCACGTCCCCAGCGGCAGCACTAGCAGCAGCAATGCGGCATTGCCCTTTACCTCCAGGTTATAGAACACCGTGAACAGAGGAGCGAGCACCAGCTCAACCACGGTTACAAATAAAAAAATGGCCAGCACCTTGCCCAGCAGCAGGGCCGATGGCGCTGCCGGGGTCATTCGCTGCGCGTCAAGCACGCCCCCGCGGAGCTCTCGTGCCCAGGCCTGGTTCAGAGCGCCGGTCGCTGCAAACAGGATCGCCACGCAAAGCACACCGCCGGCAATCTCGCGCGTCTCCGCCCGCGTGGGATCAAACGCAAGCGAGAACAGCACCACCACCAGCAGGGCGAGGAAGAGCATCGCGTTCAGCGCGTCTTTTGAGCGCCACTCCAGGCGCAGGTCTTTCTCAAGCTGCACCCGTACTGCCCGCCAGTAGCGGCTCACGCGGAGCCGCCCGTCTGCCGCAGCGCGCCATGCTCCAGCAGCAGCAGCTCATCGGCGAGCGGCCCGGCGAGCTCGCGCTGGTGCGTCGTCAGCACGATCGTGCAGCCCCGGTTGCGCTCAGCGTTCAGCAGCGCCAGCATCGCCTGCGCGCTTGCCGCGTCCATGTTTGAGAACGGCTCATCCAGCAGCAGCAGCTCCGGACGCGGCAGCAGCACCCGCGCCAGCGAAACCCGCTGCCGCATGCCCTGCGAGTACGCCCGCAAGGGCTGGCTGAGCCTCGCATCCAGCCCCACCCCGGCCAGCGCATCTTCAACCGGGAGGCAGCGCTGCGGCGCATACAGGGCCGCGAAGTAGCGCAGGTTTTCGCTCGCCGTAAACTCTTCGTACAACATGGGCGCGTGGCTCATGTAGCCGATCCGCTCGCGTACTTCCTCGGGAGTCTCGCCCCATGTCGTCACTGTGCCGAAGGAGGGCCGCAGCAGTCCCGCCACGATGCGCAGCAGCGTCGACTTACCCGCGCCATTGGCGCCCAGCAGCAGGTAACAGCGCCCGCGCTCGAGCTCCTGCGTAACATGGCGCAGCACTGGTCTCCCATCATAGAAGTGAGAGATATCCTGTAGAGCAGCCGCTTTCTGGTCCTGCTTTGTTAACGCTGCCGCGGTCACGTCCATTCGTCCCATCCTGGAGATGGTTCGGCGTCACCTGGAATTGGAAGTGTCATAGGCCTGTACTGCAAAGCCGGGGGAAGCTGGAACGTCTCCAAAGAAGAGAGAGCGAACTTCATACGCACGACTTCACTTAGACGCTCCGGCAGCTGCGCTTCGACCACAAAGTGCGGCCCACGCATTATCTTCGCATCAAGAATTCCCAGGATATCTGTCAATCCTGCGAGTACCCGCGAGACTGCACCCTCATCTACCCGCAAACGGGCACCCAGCCAGGGCTCGGCCAGAACGGGGCACGCGCGGCGAAGCCCATCATCGAGGGCCATGCGCGCTGCGGCGGCAAATGCCCGGGGATGCGAGAAACGGTCGTAAAAAGTACCGCCGATAACTTCCACCTCCAGCCCCCACATAGGCAACCGCTGGAGAGGACCCCGGCTTAGCGACTCCGCAATTTCCAATCTGGCTGACTCGTAGCAATCCTCTGGAATGGAAAGCGACGTTCCACGAGAAATAGAGCAAGCCTTCCCCGCGGCTGGTATAAGGCCGACCCTAAGATGCGCAAAGTGTCCGCGGCCCTCCAAACGGCGTATATACTTCCGTTCGCCGATGGCGGAGGTCCTGATCGTCTCTCGATACGCGATAGATCGCATGTTGTTTCACGCTGCAGCTTAGTTGAACCACTTAATATCTGGCATTCAGCTTGCTGTGTTGACTAAGTCAGAAGCAAACACCGTTCCATTCGCCGCTAAGTTGGCTACTCTGACCCGCGTCCCGCTCCCTTTTTCGTTCCCGGGGGCGCCAGTTCCAGGCACCGGTCTGATACCCGCACCGGGTTTGCCATCTTGCCCACCGCGGCCCGCGTAAATGCTCGATACAGCCTGTTTACATCGACTCGCGCACCGGTGCGGATCTCCCGCTCCGCCGCTGCATGCATGGCGGAGAGCAGTTCGTCGCGCAACTCGTTGAACAGCTTGTCAATATAGAGATAAGGCACGGCTCAAGCCTAGCAGGGTTGCTAGCGCGTGGGCTCAAGCGCCGCCGTTTTCGCAGCAGGCAGGTTGCCCGGCTGGGCTCCGGGCCTGGCGGCCGGTGCTGGAGCGTACTTCGATGCGCACTTGGCCTGCAGCTCCGTTGCGTGGAACACCCCGTCGTGCCCGTACATGCCGATCGCAAGCGCCTGTGCGTTGTCCTTGAAGGTGTCCGGTGGCGGTTCGGTACTGTCGTATTCCACCGGCAGCAGTTTGTCGTTTTCGACGAGCACAAACCGGGCACCTGCGCCGTGGTGGTCGATCGAGCCTGGCTTGACATTGCCGGCGACGCGCAGGTGCCGCGTGTACGCGCGGCTGCCCATACCCTGCAGCTCGTTGATCGTGACGTAATAGCTCTTGTTCGCCTGCACGCCTGTCACCGCCAGATACGCGACGACCGCCAGCACGATCGCAACAGCGATCCCGATGCGGACGGTTTGTGGGCGTGTGGAGACCATGGCCACCTTCAAGCGTAGGAGCGGCGTGGCCTGCCGTCAAGCGCGGCAGAGTGTTCGCTGTGGCGCCGTCGAGACCGGCATCCTACCGCGTATCATTAAGGAAGTGTGCGGGAGCATCCGCCGCAGCCCGTGAGCGCGACCTGAGGGGACAAACGATGAGCAATGGGACGAGCAAGCAAGCCTCCGTGCAGACGCCCGACCGGGCGACCGAGATTCTCGAGCCGCGGGCGCAGTGGATCGCCAGCCGCCGTGCTGAAGTTGAGCGGTCTGGCGACACGAACGTAAGCCAGATGCACTTCGCGCGCCTCGGACGCATCACTGAGGAGATGGAGTTTGTCGCCCGGCGCGAGAACATCTCCGCAGAACTCATTCGCGCGGAAATCGCTGCCGGCCGCATGATCCTTCCGGCGAACATCAACCATCCTGAAGTGGAGCCGATGGCTATCGGCATCGAGACCCGCTGCAAGGTCAACGCCAACATCGGCAACTCCGCCGTTACCTCGAACATCGATGAGGAGCTGCGCAAACTGCACATGGCGGTGCAGCACGGCGCCGATACGGTCATGGATCTCTCGACGGGCGGCGCAATTCCGGAGATCCGCGATCGCATCCTGCGCCACTCGCCGGTGCCCATCGGGACCGTGCCGTTGTATGAGGCGCTGACCCGCGTCAAGCGGGTTGAGGATCTCAACATCGACCTGTACCTGGAAGTGATTGAGGAGCAGGCCGAGCAGGGCGTCGACTACTTCACCATCCATGCCGGCGTGCTGATCCAGTATGTCCCGATGGTAGCCAGGCGCATCACTGGCATCGTGAGCCGCGGCGGCGCGATCCTGGCGCAGTGGATGACCGCGCACCACAAGCAGAACTTTCTCTATGAAAACTTTGACCGTATCACGAAGGTTATGGCGAAGTATGACGTGAGCTACTCGCTTGGCGATGGCCTGCGTCCGGGCTCGGTTGCGGACGCGTCGGATGAGGCGCAGTTTGCCGAGCTGAAGACGCTCGGTGAGCTCACACGCAAGGCTTGGGAGTCAGACGTGCAGGTCATGATCGAAGGCCCGGGTCATGTGCCGATGGACAAAATCAAGGAGCAGGTCGACAAGGAAGTGGAGCTATGCGATGGCGCGCCGTTCTACGTGCTGGGCCCGCTGGTGACTGACATAGCGCCCGGCTACGACCACATTACGAGCGCGATCGGTGCGGCCATGATCGGCTGGCACGGGGCTTCGATGCTGTGCTACGTCACGCCGAAGGAGCACCTCGGGCTGCCCAACGAGAAGGACGTGAAAGACGGCATGATCGCTTACAAGATCGCTGCCCATGCCGCCGACATTGCGCGCCATCGGCCCGGCGCGCGGGACCGCGACGACGCGATCTCGTACGCTCGCTACACCTTCGACTGGGACAAGCAGTTCGCACTCTCGCTCGACCCGGAGACGGCGCGCGCGATGCACGATGAGACACTGCCGGACGACTACTACAAGGAAGCGGCGTTCTGCTCGATGTGCGGGCCGAAGTTCTGCTCCATGAACTGGTCGAGCAAGGTGGACGAGTTCAACAAGGAAGTGCACGGGCTTGAGAAGAAGGATCTCTCGCAGCTGGTGGTGTTACAGGCCGCGCAGCTCAGCGCGAAGAATTGAAGCCTGACACAAAGAGCGGGGCGCTGGTGCGGCTGATGAAGCAATCAGCGTCCTGCTTTTTTCTTCATGGGCGTGGATGATTCCGGGCTCGCCTGGTTTAGGGCGTACAGCAGAAGCCGCACTGAGCCGTCGCCCTGCAGCGGCGCGTTGAAAAGTACACGATCGACACCGGTAACAATGCCTGCCGGATAGGCCGCCGCGTGAAATGCGCGCAGACTTTTGTCTGGAACAATCAGCAGGGAAGCATGGGGTGGCAAAGCCTGCTGCCAGCTCTGCATTTGCTCCAGCAACTCGGGCGACGGCGTGTCGTCGCCGCCTGTATTCGCCGCCCAGCTGGTTACTGCGTAGAGTGGTTGTCCGGCCGACACGGAGAGCGCAAGTGTGCGGATCATAGAAGCCGAGCTTGGAGCCCAGAGTACGAAAGGCATCAAGACTATTGGTCCCGCGTCGAGCCGAACCGTTTTGGGCGAAAGGCTTTTGCCGGTCAGGCGATTGCCGCGCAGCTCTGCTACCGGGGGCGCCTGTGTGATGAGTTCTGACTGCGCCAGCGTTTCCTGGATCGGGGCGTACTGCGCGGTGCCCTGCCAACCGGGTTGCGCGGCAATTGCCTTCAGGCGCTGCAGCGTGCTCGAGAGCGCGATATCGTTGCTCATTCGGTCCAGCGTTGCGCAGCGGATCGCATCTGCAAACAGTTTGCTCGGGGTTACATCTGCATCCTTGCTGGAGAGGCCCTTCTGGCTTTCGAGCAGCGGAAGCGTTGCGGCATTCTGCTTCCCACAGAGCTGCAGGGCTGAGTTGTTGAGCGGCGGGGGCGCTGCTTCTGCCGCATCGATCACCGAGTCCACGGAGAGATCGATCTGCGCGTCGTAGGGATAATCACGAAGAAGCGAAAGCTCCTGCGCCACTGCGGAACCTGGAGCTTTCAAGCCGAGAAAAGCCTGTACCAGCAGCAATAGTGCGATCTCACGCTCGGGTGTTTGCGGAAGCGCGAGGTAAGCAACGAGAGTCGCGCGCGTCGGCTCAAACTGCTGACCGAACATGCACAACCGTGCCAGCGAGAGGAGCTCGTCCGATTGCGCTGCATAGCTCTGCAGCTGCGGCTGAAGCGCGGCGCAGTCACGCGCGGCTTGCGCCATGCCTACATGCAAGGCGAGCGCGTCGGCCTGGGTCAGGTCGTCTGCCTGCGCACGCGCCGCATCGAACGGCGCTCGTGCCGACTTCATCGCCTCGGACGGCGAGAGGGGAACAGGCACGGTGCCTGATGGTGCCTGTTGTGCAAAGACCTGTGCCGAAAACAGCATTGCCAGCAGGAGTGTGACGCCGCGCATGCCGCCGAGTTTACTCTGCGACGCCCAGCTCGCGCAGTAGAAAGGCGTAGTCGAACGCGATCTCCTTCAGATAGTCGTAGCGGCCGCTCGCCCCGCCGTGCCCTGCCGTCATGTTGGTGTGCAGCAGCAAGGGGTGTGTGCCGGTATGGAGCGTGCGCAAACGAGCGACGTATTTCGCCGGCTCCCAGTACATCACCTGGCTGTCGTAGAGCGATGTCTTGATGAGCATGGCCGGGTATGCGGAGGCATGCAGATTGTCATAAGGGGAGTAGCTGAGCATGGTCTCGAAGGCAGCGCGCTCATTCGGGTTTCCCCACTCTTCGTACTCGGGCACGGTCAGCGGCAGCGAGGCGTCGAGCATGGTGTTCATCACGTCGACGAACGGCACCTGCGAGACGACAGCGCGGAACAGATCGGGGCGCAGGTTCGCGACCGCCCCCATCAACAGGCCGCCGGCCGAGCCGCCCTGGATAGCAACCCGCGCGGGGTCGCCAAAGCCTTCGCGAAGCAGGTGCTCTGTTACAGCGATGAAGTCGGTAAAGGTGTTGCGCTTGTGCTGCAGACGACCTGCGTCGTGCCAGGGCTTGCCGAGGTCGCCGCCCCCGCGGATGTGGGCGTAGGCGAGAACGCATCCGCGGTCGAGCAGGCTGAGGCGGTTGGAGCTGAAGCCGAGTGGCAGGGAGTAGCCGTAGGAGCCGTAGCCGTAGACGTGCAGCGGATTCTGACCTGGCCTGCGCTGGTCGCGTCGATATACCAGCGAGACTGGCACGCTGACGCCATCCGCAGCGGTCGCGTGGATGCGTTCCGACGCGTAGAGGCCGCGATCAAAGCCGCCCGGTACTTCCTGCTCCTTCTTGAGCTCGCTCGTTGCCGAGCGCACGTTGTAGTCGAACACCGATGCCGGCGTAACCAGCGATGTGTAACTGTAGCGGAGCAGATCGGTCTGGAACTCGCGATTGCCGCTCAGGTGCACGCTGTAGGCCGGCTCGGGAAAGCCGATGCGGGCCTCGCGCTCGACCTCCGTGCCTTCGCCGGCAAAGTGCAGCACACGCAGATGCTCAAGGCCGTCGCGCCTTTCAGCGGCGACGGCGAAGTCCGCAAACAGAGCGACGTCTTCGAGCATGGTGTCGTCACGGTGGGCGATCCACTCCGTCCATCGGTCGACGCCGGGATCTGTAACCGGCGCGGTGACAAGCCTGAAGTTACGGCCGCGATCGTTGACGCGGATGTAGACCAGGCCCTTGCGGTGGTCGGCGTAGTACTCGATGTTGTCGCGGCGCGGCGCAATCAGCGCGAACTCCGAAGTCGGCTCGTCGGCGCGCAGCAGGCGGGCTTCGCTGGTGGTGTGGCTCGAGCATTCCACCAGAATGTAGAGTCCGTCGCGGGTGCGGCCCGCGCCCAGGTTGAAGCGTTCGTCTGCTTCCTCAAACACCAGTACATCTTCAGCGTGCGGCGCGCCGACCCCGTGGCGGAAGAGCTGGAACTGGCGCTTCTGTTCCTCGTCTTCGACGGTGTAGAAGAGGGTGCGATTGTCTGCCACCCACACGATGGAGCCGACACGCTCTACCTGCCCCGGCAGAAGCTCGCCGGTGGCCAGATTTTTGATGTGCAGGGTGTACTGGCGGAAGCCGGTGGTGTCGAGCGAGTAGGCGAGCAGGTTGCCGTCGTCGGAAACATCCATGCCGCCGACAGCCATAAAGTTCTGCCCGGCGGCGAGCGCTTCCACGTCGAGGACGATCTCTTCAGGCGAGGCCTCAAAGGAATCGCGGGCGCCACGCTTGCGGCAGTAGACCGGGTACTGCGAGCCCTCGGTGGTGCGCGCGTAGTACCACCACTCGCCCTCCTGGGTGGGCACGCTGCGGTCGGTCTCCTTGATATGGGAAAGCATTTCGCGGTAGAGCCGGCCCTGGAGCTCTGTGGTCGGCGCCATCACCGCCTCGGTGTAGACGTTTTCGGCGCGCAGGTAGTCGAGGACCTCCTCGCTTTCCTTGTTGCGGAGCCAGCCGTAATCGTCGCGGAGGGTATGGCCGTGCAGGGTGGTGGTGTGCGGGTCCTGGCGAGCGACGGGAGGAGTGTGCGGGGGCGTACTCATGCCCTCAGGATACTGCCCGCCGGTCAGCTCCGGTGTGCGGTTTGGCTGCAGCCGGGAGGGCGAAAAGCCACAAATTGTTCCACGTGGAACACTTGCGAGTGGATTCTCAATTGCTGGCGCCACCTTACCGGAAAGGTTGAATTGCTATGCCAAAGTGGGGTTTGTGCGTGGCGGGCAACGGAATGCGGCGATTGTGCGCCTTAGTAATAGTGGCTTAAGGCCAGCAGTACCAGGAGGGAACAATGGCAATGAGGATAGGCAGCAGACCCGCAATGGTTGGACTTGTGTTGGTACTTGGTGCAGGTGTGGCGCTCGGCCAGTCGCCGGGCGGTGGGGGTGGCTCGCCGCAGTCCGGCCAGCAGTCGCAGCCGCAATCCCAGACTCAGCCGGGGGCTAACTCGCCGGGTGCGGCCAATCCCAACGATCCGACCAGCCCCCTGGCTGCCGCGAATGGGCAGGGTTCAATGCGCGACAAAGACTTCTTCAAAGAGGCTGGACAGGGCGGCAACTTTGAGATCCAGGCTGGGCAGCTGGCGGCCCAGAAGGGGAACAGCGAAGATGTAAAACAGTTTGGGCAGATGATGGTGGACGACCATACCAAGCTGAACCAGCAGATGACGCCCATTGCGGCGCAGCTTGCCATGAAGCCCCCGACCGGCGTTTCGAGCAAGGACAAGAAAGAGCTCAAGAAGCTGCAGGGGCTGAGCGGAGACGATTTCGACAAGGAATACATTGCGATGATGGTGAAGGACCATACGGCAGACCAGAAAGCCTTTAAGGATGAGGCAGACAATGGCCAGCTGCCGGAAGAGAAGAGCGCGGCAACCCAGGGCGGGAGTGTTGTGAGCCAGCATCTGGACAAGATCAAGCAGATAGCGCAGGCTCACAACGTGTCGGTGAGCGGTACCTAAGCTGACTGGGCCGACCTGAGCGTAGACAGCGCCCGCCTTGTGCGGGCGCTGTTTTATTGGGCGACAGCGGGCAGCAGCTCGCGCCAAACTGCCTTTCCGTACAATGAAGGTTGCATGATGCGCACGTTCTTGAAGTTCAGGCTTGCTCCCGCTCTGCTGGTGTTGTTGCTGCCCTCGCTCGCCTCGATGCAAGCGCAGGCGGTGAAGGACCTGCCGAAGCCGACAGATTACGTCAGCGATGACGGCCACGTGCTTTCGGCTGAGGTAAAGCAGAGGCTGGGAAGGATCTGCGGCGCGGTGGACCGGCAGGCGCATGCGCAGATCGCCGTGGTGACGGTGCAGAACACCAACGATGAGCCGATCGCCGACTACGCGGTGCAGCTGGAAGATGCGTGGAAGGTGGGGGCGAAGGGATCGGATCGCGGTGTGATCCTGCTGGTGTCGATCGACGATCGCAAGTGGTTTATCTCGACGGGGTATGGGCTGGAAGGTGTGATTACGGATGAGAAATCCGGGATCATCGGGCGGCAGATGCAGCGGTACCTGCGGGTAAGCCAGAATGATGAAGGGCTGACGCTGGGGACCGAGCAGCTGGCTAGCCTGATTGCGCAGGATGCAGGGGTGCAGCTGCGGGTGGCGCGGCAGCAGACAGGGCCGGTGCAGGCTGGCGCGCACATGGGCAAGGGGCAGCTGGCGATCCTGGCCGGGGTGTTTCTGCTGCTGTTTGTGCTGGCGGCGCGCACGGGCATGCTGCCGTTCCTGCTGGGGATGTTTCTGGGGGGCGGCTTTGGCGGTGGGGGCGGCGGCGGCAGTGGGCGCGATGATGACGGGGATGGATTTTCCGGTTTTGGCGGCGGTGGCACGGGCGGCGGCGGGGCCGGCGGCAACTTTTAAGTTTGAAGAACGAAAGGTAGAACGATGAAGCGTGGAACGATAGTTGGACTGGTGCTGGTGGTTGTGGTGGTGTTCGCCTTTATGAGTTACATTGGCGCGAAGAATACGATGGTGGCCAAGCATAACGACATACAGGCGCAGTTTGCGCAGATCGATACGCAGCTGCAGCGGCGGGCCGACCTGATCCCGAACCTGGTGAGCACCGTGAAGAGCTACGCGAAGCATGAGGAGGCGGTGTTCGATAACATCGCGAACGCGCGGGCGGGGCTGCTGAATGCGAAGGATCCGCAGAGCAAGATCGCGGCAAACAACCAGCTGGATGGGGCGATCGGGCGGCTGCTGGCGATAAGTGAGAACTATCCGGACCTGAAGGCGAACCAGAGCTTCCTGGCGCTGCAGGACCAGCTGGAAGGGACGGAGAATCGGATTTCGGTCGAGCGGCGGCGGTATAACAACACCGTTCGGGACTACGACACGTATATTCAGCAGTTCCCGGCGAGCGTGTGGGCTGGGATCGCCGGGTTCCACACGGATAATGATTATTTCCAGGCAGACCAGGGCTCGCGGAATGCGCCCAAGGTGAACTTCTAGGTGCCGGCGCGCATGGCGGTCTGCTCGGCCAGCGCGAGGTCCTGCTTGATGAAGTTATAGAGCACCTGTTTGCTGTCGCCCTCGGCGCGCAAAACGGCTGAGGGATGAATGGTGGCGATGACGCGCGGGGCGTAGGGCGATTCGACGATCTTGCCGCGGTCCTTCATCAATGCGAACTTGGCGCCGAGCAGCGACTTGGCTGCGGATGCGCCGAGGCAGACGATGACCCTGGGCTGCACGGCATCGAGCTCGGCGAGCAGCCAGGGGCGGCAGGCGGCGACCTCGCGCAGGCTGGGCGACTCATGAATGCGGCGCTTGCCTCGCTCGACAAACTTGAAGTGCTTGACGGCGTTGGTGACGTACATGCCGGCACGGTCGAAGCCTAGCTCCTCGAGGATCTGGTCGAGGACCTTGCCGGCGGGACCGACGAAGGGCTCGCCGGCAAGGTCCTCAACATCGCCTGGCTGCTCGCCGACAAGCATGAGCGGCATGTGCGCGAGGCCAGCGCCGAAGACGGCCTGCGTGGCGGGTTTGTAGAGGTCGCAACCCTTGCAGCGTGGCAGGGCCTCGCGCAGAACGGGCAGCGTGTGGGTCTCAGGGACGTAGGTGTTCGCGAGCAGAGAGGTTTGCTGATCCATCATGGTCCCTACGCGGCGGTCCGCGTCTGTTAAGAGCCGGGGCAGGATGTTGAGCTCGGGCAGATTGGCCCAGTAGCGCACGGGCATTTCGGCTTTCATGGCGCGGGTGTTGAGGCGCGCGGGGTTGAAGATGGAGCCGTAGTAGGCGCGCCACATGCCTTCGAGCTCATCCTCAGGGGGCGCCTGCGAGCGCGGCACACCGGGTCCCCACAGGATACGGCGCGTTTCCGGGTCCCAGCTGGCGGAGGCGTAGTCGGTGAGGATGGTCCAGTGCATGATGGCGAAGCGCTCGGCGAAGAAGGGGACCGCAAGCGCGAGAATGCGGTGGTCGGGGCGATACCAGGCGATGTAATGCTCGCGGCCATCGTCTTCGGCCATCTTGACCATACGGAAGCGCAGGAAGGCGTGCATCTTGTGCAGGTCGCGGCGAACCTGGTGGTCCATGCGGTGCATGCGGGCGATGTCTTCGTCGAGCTCGTTATTGAGGAGCGTGCGCTGCTTCTGTAACCGCCACAGTGTCTGATACAGAAGCTGCCATCGGTCGGGATCGCTGTGGCAGGCGACGATCTCGGCGAGGTCGAGGAAGGCTTTGGGAACAGAAGGCTGCGCGATGGCGGTGGACGGATCGGGCTCGGGGGCGGCCGCGAAGCCGAGGGTGAGCGCGGTGTCGCTTTCCTCGCTGACGAGCTGAATCTGATCGGGAGCGATGCCTTCGCGTAGAAGCCGGCGTGCTTCGTCGCGCCAGGCGGAGAATTGCGGCTCGATGCTTAGCTGGTAGGCGAGGCCCGCACTCACAGCTGGCCCGTGCTTGCGCCGGCCGCGGCGTCGAACAGCTGCATTTGTGCGGGTACGAGGACGGCGGCGGGAAGCTCGTTCGAGTCGAGTACGGCTGTCGCCGTGGTGTGATCAGTCGTGGTTACAAATGGCGAGACCGCCTTGAGGCGGACGTTGAGCTTGCGCAGATCTCCAAGCGAGAGCGGGTGATACGTGCGGATGCGCAGGATGCGCTCGACGTTGCGGTAGCCGATGCCGGGCACGCGCAGAAGTGCTTCGCGCGGGGCGCGGTTCACGTCGAGGGGAAAGAACTCGCGATGGGCGAGCGCCCAGGTGAGCTTGGGGTCGCGGGTGAGGTCAAGGTTGGGCGCGGCGGCCGTGGTCAGCTCTTCGCCTTTGAAGCCGTAGTAGCGCATCAGCCAGTCGGCCTGATAAAGGCGGTGCTCGCGCACCATGGGCGCTGGCTTGAGCGGCAGCCGCGCGTCGCCCGAGGGAAAGGGGCTGAAGCCGGAGTAGTAGATGCGGCGCAGGTCGTACTGCTTGTAAAGATGCGAGGCTGTCGCGATGATCTGCTGGTCGGTGGAGGGCGTGGCGCCGATGACGAGTTGCGTACTCTGGCCGGCGGGTGCGAACTTCTGCGCGGTGCGTGTGCGCTTCTTTTCCTCTTCGGCCTCGGCTTTGTGGTCGAAGATCTGCGCCATGGTGCCTTCGATAACAGCGACCTTTTTGTCGGGCGCGAGCTGCACGAGATCCTGCTGGGTGGGCAGCTCCATGTTGGCGCTGAGGCGGTCGGCGAGCTTGCCTGCCTGCGCAATGAGCACGTCGCTGGCGCCGGGGATGGCCTTGAGGTGGATGTAGCCGCCGAAGGAGTGCACTTCACGCAAGGTGCGCGCGACCTCGATGAGCTGCTCCATTGTGTAGTCGGGCGACTGGATGATGCCCGAGCTGAGGAAGAGACCCTCGATGTAATTGCGTTTGTAGAAGTTGAGGGTGAGGTCGACGACCTCCTGCGGGGTAAAGCGTGCGCGGCGGATATCGCTCGAAACGCGATTGACGCAGAAGACGCAGTCGTAGGTGCAGTAGTTGGTCAGCAGGATTTTGAGCAGAGAAACGCAGCGGCCATCGGGTGTGTAGCTGTGGCAGATACCCATGCCGTCGGAGTGCCCGACGCCCTTGCCGTTGCCCGCGCGCTTCGCGCCCGAGGAGGCGCAGGAGGCGTCGTACTTGGCGGCATCGGCGAGGATTTCTAGCTTTTGCTGGACCTGCATCATGCACCTTGGATGTACTGGGGGCGGCTCCGCGATAGCACAGCTTCACTATAGCGAAGTAAAGGCGAAGACCGCCTACGCGGCTGGCGGCCACTTCGTGGCGTGCTTTTATTGAAAAGCCTATGCGTCGCCGGTGCCTAGCTGTTCCTGCAGCTGCTCGAGCGAGACGCCTTTTGTCTCAGGGTAGATAAAGAGCACGATGAAGAATTGCAGCACCATCATGGCGCTGAAGAAGAGGAATGGAGCGCCGGAGGAGTGCTTGGCGACCACAGGGAACGCGAACGAGATGGCGGCGTTGGCGACCCAGTTGGAGCCGGAGCCGAGGCTCTGACCTTTGGAGCGGACGCGCGTGGGGAAGACCTCGCTGATGTAGACCCAGACGACCGCGCCCTGCGAAATAGCGAAGAAAAAGATGAAGCCGACCAGCAGCCAGAGCAGGGAAGCGAGGTGCTGGCGGGTGAGGAAGACGTAAGCGACGCCGGCGAGGCAGACCGCGTCACCGACCGCGCCGATGAGCAGAAGTGTTTTGCGGCCGATGCGGTCGATAACGCTCATGGCGAGCAGTGTGGAGACGAGATTGACCAGGCCGATGAGAACAGCTTGGGCATTGCTCGAGAAGGAGGAGAAGCCGCCGAAGCGGAAGATGTCGTTGAGGTAGTAAAGGATGGCGTTGATGCCGGAGAGCTGGTTGAAGATGCCGATGGACATGGCGAGAAAGATGGGCAGGCGCAGCTGCCGCGTGAACAGCGGGGCCTGGCGGTGCGAGGCCTCAGCGTGGATGGCGCGGCGAAGCTCGTCGACCTCGGCCTGGGGATCGGGCGAGCCGAGCAGGCCGAGCGCGGCGCGGGCTTCATCCACGCGGCCCTGGGTGAGCAGCCAGCGGGCCGAGCGGGGCACGCCGAACAGCAGCAGCAGGAAAAGCAGGGCGGGGGCGCTGGCGATGCCGAGCTCCCAGCGCCAGGTTTGCGCGCCGAGATGCGCGCTGGCGATGGCGTAGTTGGAGGCGTAGGCCAGCAGGATGCCGACGACGATGTTGATCTGGAACAGCCCAACGAGGCGGCCGCGGATGCGCGCCGGCGCCATCTCTGCAATGTAGACAGGGCCGAGGACCGAAGAGCCGCCGATGCCGAGGCCGCCGATGAAGCGGAAGATGAGCAGGGAAGGCCAGTTCCATGCAAGCGCGGTGCCGATGGCGGAAAGCAGGTAGAGCACGGCCATGATGCGCAGCGCCTTGCTCGAACCGATGCGCTGGCCGAGTGGGCCCGAGGTAAGCGCGCCGAGAACGCTGCCGACCAGCGCGATGGAGACGGTGACGCCGAGCTGAAAGGCGGAGAGTGAGAAGACCTGGGTGAGCTGGTTGGTGGTGCCGGAGATGACGGCTGTGTCGAAGCCGAAAAGAAGGCCGCCAAGTGCGCCGACGAGTGCGCTTTTGATGAGAAGGGAGTTCAGCCGCGTGGTCCTCGGTTTCGCAGGGTCTCAGGCGCCGCGCGTGCGGCTTAACGGAGAATACAGGACGGGGAGCGCGGCTTGCATGCGAGATTTCGCCTGGCGCGCGAGACCTACGGGTCTGGCGGGAAGAAGTGGGTGCGGCCTTCCTCAAGCAGGAGGATGCGGTCGCGGATGCTGGCGCGTTCGGCGGCAGCGGTGAGGCGCTGCGGGGGTTCGTCCATCGGCTCAAGCGAGAGGCGGAAGGTGCCGTAGTGCATGGGGACCAGGATCTCGCTGCCGAGGTCGCGAAAGGCCGCGAGCGCGTCTTCAGGACTGGTGTGTACGCTGCGGAAGCTGTCGGGATAGTAAGCGCCGATGGGCAGCAGGGCGATCTGAGGGTGCAGCCGCTCGCCGATCTCGGTGAAGCCTGGGAAGCAGGCGCTGTCGCCTGCGTGATAGAGCGAGCGGCTGCCAGACTGGAGCACGTAACCGCCGTAGCCGCGCCAGGTGTCGTTGAAGAAGCGTGCGCCCCAGTGCCGGGCCGGGGTCATGGTGATGGTGAGCGTGTCGAGTGTGGTCGCGCTCCAGGTTGTGAGCGTGCGTACTTCGCGGAAGCCGAGGTTTGCGACCAGGTCCTCAACGCCGCTGGGCACGACAACGATGGGCGGAGGCGTGCCGCGGCGGCGGTTGTTGCGCAGGATGCCGCGCAAGGACGGAAGACTCAGGTGGTCCATGTGTGCGTGCGAAAGCAGGACGAGGTCGATCGCCGGCAGGTCGCGCAGGCGGATGCCGGGGCGGCGCCTGCGCTTGAGCACGACGAGAAAGGTGGAGAAAACGGGATCGATGAGGATGTGCTTGCGCGCGAACTCAAGCAGGAAAGAGGAGTGGCCGATCCAGGTGAGGCCGATGTTTTCTGCCGGCGCGGCAAGCGGCAGGTGATGCCGGCCGCGCATCGGCGTCAGCAGCGACTCGCGTACAAGCGTGGAGATGAAGCGGAGCTTGCTGACCCTGAAGTTGCGATTCGGAACGGTATCCATGCGGCTTTCTGTATGGATGCCGCTGCGCGGGCGACGCTTCGGTTTATGCGCCGAAGGCATCTTCACAGGAGGTGTAAGCCGATGCATGGAGCTTGGCTTTTTCGTCAAGAAACCGCGTGCGATTCAGCCTGGATGGATCGCAGTGACTGTGAAAAGGCTTCAGGAGGTTGGCGCGGCTTTGGGCGCGGTGTCGCCCTTGACCGCTTCGGCCGCTGCCGGGTCCTGCGCGGCTACCGCGGCTTCGGCTGCCTGAAAGCCTACTTTCGAGTGGGTGCCATCGCAGAAAGGCTTCTTGGTGGAAGCGCCGCAGCGGCAGAGGGAGACGGCAGGTTTGCCGGCCAGGTCCCACTCGGCGCCATTCGCGTCGACCAGCTTGATGGGCCCTTCGACGCGGAACGGGCCGTTGGGACGAACAGTAATGGTGACGTCGGGCATGGGGCAGAGTCTCCTTTGAGCGGGTCTCAACGAGTGTAGCAGCGCAGTGTGAGAGCCCAGAAAACGGCTCGCGGGGAGTGTGCCGGAGCCGTTGCCTGGAGCCCTGTCCTGTGCGGGGCGAGTTAGCGGCGACCGCCCTTCTTGACTGCGGTTTTCTTCTTGATGGCGATCGCGGCACGCTGTGCGCCTGCCTTTGTGGTCTTCTTTGCGGAAGACTTCTTTGCAGTGGTTTTCTTTGCCGGGGATTTCCTGCTCACAGAACTTTTGGCTGCACTCTTCTTTGTGGCAGTCTTCTTGGCGGTTGCGCTTTTCGTAGCAGTTTTTTTCGCTGTCGTTTTCTTGGCAGTTGTCTTCTTGGCCGCCGTCTTCTTGGCCGCCGTCTTCTTCAGGCTTGCCTTGACGGTGGTTTTCTTCGCGGCGGGTTTTTTGGCTGCAGTCTTGCTACCTGTGGTTTTCTTCGCTGCCGTCTTCTTCGCCGCCGCTGGTGGGCGTCCGGCTGTTTTCTTTACCGGTGCTGCCTTCTTCGCGACCGTCTTGCGAGTGCTCTTCCGCGCACTGCTGCCCGGGGTCTCCGGATGGATGAGTTTGCTGAAGTTACTCTGCGCGCCCTCGGCCGTTACGTCCTGGTAGACGAGTGACAGGCTGCTTGCGTCGAACTTCTCGAAGAACTCATCCCAGCCGATCTCCTTGAGATTCGAGTCATTCGCGTTGGTCGCGCCGGGGAACTCGATCCGCAGAATGCCGGTACCGGTTTCACTGGTGCTTGCCACTTCAGCGGGTTTGCCTCCCCGCGCTTCTGCCCACTGGCGAATCTCGTCGTGGTCCTGCGTTGTTTTTGAAAGTGCCATCGTCCCTGTTCCTCCCTTGTGCCTCTGCACTGCATCTGCTGTTGTGCTGCTGCCGCAGGATGCGTGTGTATATCACAGCATGGGATGGCAACGTGCGGACAGGTGTTTCCACGCGTATGCAAAGAAAAACAGAGCACGAGGTAAACATGCGTGGGCTTATCCGGCGGTGCTGCTGTCGCGCTGGTCGAGCAGGCGCAACGCTTCGCGGAAACCATGCGGTGTGCCGGTGTCGACATAGTGCGTGCCGCCAGCAATGCCAACGGCGCTGCCGCCGGCGCTAAGCCACGCGTTGACGAGGGTGCCGAGGTACTCATCCTGGCGCCCGGCGGTTTGCCACAGCGCGTGGAGCGAGTGGAAGACAGAGCCAGACATGCGCGCTGCGCCCCAGATGAGCGAGGACGCGGGATCCGGTTGCTTGACATCGATGCGCAGGATGGCACGGTCAGGGCCGAGAACGACGGAGTCGAAAAGCTGCGGGCGCTCGACCGGAAAGAGCAGGAATGCGAGGGTGCCTGAGGGCAGAAGAGTCAGCCCGTCGCGAGGGAACCACACCGTATCGGGCAGGCCGAGCAGGACTTCTTCGTCACCGCGAGGGCCGATGAGCGGGGCAGCGCGGAAGATGGCATCGCACAGCCCGGCAGCGGCAGGCTGCACGACATAGGCGATGGGGACGCCATCGAAGCTGGCGCCGTAGTACTCGAGGATGTCGGACTTGCCGGGCGAGATGACGAAGCAGAGGCGCGTGGCGCCGGCCAGGACCATGCGCTCGAGTAGATACTCGCTGACGGCGCGTGGCCGCTCTTGAACGCCGCCTGCTTCGCTGGATGCGTGCGGCTCAATGCGGGTGCCGACGGGCAGTAGCTCCTTGGAGAAAGCGAGCGGCTGCATGCGGCTGCCGCGCCCGGCGGCGGGGATGATGCCCCACATAGGCGTGTCGCTCAAGCTTCGGCCGCAAGTGGCGCCGCGGCGTGGCTGATAAGTGTTTCAAGCTGACGTGCACGGTGCGCCGCAGTGTGCTCGTCGAGCACGCGCTGACGTGCGCGGCCAGCCAAGCGCGCCAGATCGGACGGCGAGCGCTGCAACGCGGCGAGCACGTCGTCGCTGGAGCGAGCGAGCAGGAGCTCCTCGCCCGGCGTAAAGAAGCTGTCGAGACCCTTCCACGCATCGCTGAGCAAGGGCGCGCCGCAGGCGGCTGCCTCAAACAGCCGGCCAGACGGGCACCAGCCATAGGCAGCCATGGCGGCGCGGGTGATGTTGAGCGTGAGACGGCTGGAGGAGAAGAAAGCCGGATGAAGCTCCGGCGGCACATGGCGCGCAAAGAAGATGTTGGAGGCCCAGGGAAAGTCGTGCGGATACATGGCGCCCCCAATGAGAAAGCGTTGTTGCGGGAGACGCTGCGCCGGCGCGAGAAACAGCTCCGCGAGCTGTGGCTGGCGGTCGGGCGCGTAGGTGCCGAGATAAGAAAGATCAGACTGGAAGGCTGCGTCGGGAAGGCACGGGCGGTGAGCGTCGGGGTCGGCGAAGCCATAAAGTGGCGCGACCGCACGGGCATGGAGGCGGCTGGACAGCGCATAGAGTGCGGGGCCGCCGGTGTAGCTCAGCACCAGGTCAAAGCCACCGAGACCCTGAGTCGGCTGGTACTCGACAGGTTTGCCGCTCGCCAGCGCCTGCAGGGTAACCGGCGTGTCGAGATCGTAGAAGCAGGTGAAGGGAACGCTAGAGCCGAGTACACGCTCACAGACAGCTGCGCCCTGAGGGCAGAAGCTGGTGACGATGGCCGCGTCCGCGCTGCGAAGCTCCCGGGCGATGCGGGCCTCGTCCTGCTGCAGGCTGGTATAGAGCGCCAGCTGGACGCGGGCAGGCTGTGGCCACGCATCGCGATGCGCGGCGTAGTAGGGGAGGTCCTTCTCAAAGAAGGTGACAGAGTGGCCCTGGCTTGCAAGCGCGCGCAGCAGACCGCGCCACAGCGTTGCATGGCCGTTGCCCCAGGAGGAAGACAGCGCAAGTCCGAAGATGACGAGCTTCATGTGCGGGGTGGGATGTGGCGGCGGGGAACAACGTTTTCTGCTTTGTAGGTTGCCGGCGTATTTTGCCGGATGGCATCGTAAGAAGTGCCGCGGGGGAGGGACCAGAGCGACTCAGACCGGGGGCAAGTTCTGCTATAGTTCGTCTAGCGGGTAGCATGCAAATGCCCGCGTAAGCTGGCAAGCAGGCTCGTCGGCTGAATCAGTGGGGACGTAGCTCAGTTGGTTAGAGCGCTGCCCTGTCACGGCAGAGGTCGCGGGTTCGAGCCCCGTCGTCCCCGCCATCATTCTAAAAGACTTAGAGTGATGGGTGACCCCAGAAAGACAGAGGTCTTGGGTTTGATATGGGTGCAATAAGCACCCTACCCTACTTTTTCCGGGTGTATTGCATCCTTCGTTTCACCCAGATTCGGCACCATCATCCTTACAACCTTGCTCTGTGCGGCCCGCTTATTTGAGGTCGTCGCCTGTGTATAGACCTCAAGCGTGATCCTGCTGTTGGCGTGCCGTAAAAGCTCCTGGACCGTCTTCACATCTTCCCCGTTGGCTTTCAGCAGTGTGCCGAAAGTATGACGGAAGGTGTGCCAGCCGATTCGTTTATGAATGCCGTTCGCTCTCGCAACCGGCCTGATGTGCCGCTTCATCAGATTGTCGGGCCAGTATGGCTGCTTGCCTTTCATTGACTCGCTGGCAAAGACATAATCGTCAATCAGCGGATAGGCGCTCTGGCGACGCCAGCGCAGCAGATCGTCCGCCATATACCTATCGAGCGGAACCGGCTTGGCTGATGCCTCCGTCTTGCAGTCGCCCACCACCTGATGCCAGATAGAACGGGTCACGTTGACTTCGAGATTGTCGAAATCAACATCACGCCAACGCAAGGCCAGAAGTTCGCTGATACGAAGTCCCGTCCCAGCATCCAGCAAAACGAGCGTCCGTTCCCGAACACCAAGTTTACTGAGCAGCAGTTGAATTTCGACAAGTTCCAGAACATCAGGAATGCGTTCACGCTTCGCGCTCTGCCGAACGAGCTTGATCGGATTTCTGTCCGACCATTCGTATCGCATCGCGTGTGTGAAAAGTGCGCTCATGAGGTTCCGAATCTTGGCCCGTGTTCCCTTTGCCCGCTTGATCCCGTCCAGCCACTCTTCGACTGATACGGGCTTCACCTGGTCGAGCGCGTGATCTCCCCAACGAGGAAGAATCCAGTTCTCCAGATTGCATTCATAAGCAGAGCGTGTCGAGAACGCTTTTCGCCCGTTCCGCTCACCGGCCAATTCTTTCAACCTGTAATGCGCAACGAGCATTGCAATCGTGCTCGGCCCGGCTCCCGCCTGCGGGGTTTCTTGGTTGGCGTCGATGCGCAACGCTTGAGCTGCTTTGAGGGCTGATGTCTCGTTCGAGAGTGTATCGACCGTACCGACGATTGCCTTACGATATTTATTCTTCCCGTCGGTTCCAATCTCATACCATCGAAAAACCCATACATCAGGCCCGCTCCGGCGCTTTTCGCGTTGCACGCTTCCTTGTTGATACCGTGTTCGCCTTGACATGATTTTCTCCTGTCTCAGGCGCACCGGATGGCTATCAATAGGCTAACGCTGCGCCGGGCAGAGGTCGAGAACTTTATCGAGTGGATTAACCGGCCAATTGCCGCTGAATCCACTCTTCGATTACGGAAGCGCGAAAGCGCCAGAGCTTTCCGACGTGAACGCCACGCACAACACCCTTTCGGGCGAGCTTTTGCAACGTCTTCGGATGGCAGTTCATTATGGACGCCGCCTCATCGCTGTCAAGCAGTCGCTCGGGGATGAATACAGTGGCAGCGGAGGGTGGTTTTTTTGGCATCATGGTCGAATGGTTGTCGCGCGCAAAGTCAGAAGACATTGAGACCTCACATCATTACAGGATGGTGTTGCTCGGAGCGCCTCCACTAAAAGAAGCTCTTAGTGATGAACGTTCGTTGTCCAAGACTGATCGAGGATTCCTCGTTAGTCCAATACTTCCTACCAATACTGGCCAAAGTTTCACTTATAGAACGCAGCAGGATAGGCACCAAAAAGTGCCTAGTTACCCTTCATGGTGTTCAGACACTCAAGAGTTCCTAATTGACTCGCGTGGTACACAGGAGAACGATTAGTTATCCACAGCCCCCAAGTGGACTGTGGATTTATGTCCTGCCAAACGGAGTACCAGGCCATGTCAGATTCCGTGGAGTTTCGTCATCTTGAATATCTGCTCGCCATCTATGAGGGAAAGAATTTCACGAAGGCGGCGCAGCGCTTATACCGCTCACAACCGGCGGTGAGTCAGCAGGTCCGTGCGCTCGAAGAAGACGTGGAGTTTCCAATCTTTGTTCGTGGTGGACGGAATGGTGTCTCTCCTACTGCCCCCGGCGAACTAATTCTTAACTGGGCGCGCAAGGTCCTAACAGAACGTCGTGAAGTGTTTGCGATGGCGCGAGCCATATACAAACGTCAAGTTCCTCCCTTGCGGCTCGGGTTCTCTTCGTTCGTCAACCCGCATCTCTTGCAGGCCCTTCGCGTCACCTATGAACAGCTCTTCCCCTCCTGCGAGATCCAACTATCCAGCGGAGATACTGAGCATACGCTGCAGCGATTAGAGCGCAATGGACTCGACTGCGCCATCCTGCCACTCCCCGTTAACCGCGACCTCTGGGCGGTCTTGCAGGTCGCACAGTCTCCGCTGGTCCTCTGTATGCGGACAGACGATCCACTTGCTTCAAAAGCGCAGATTGATATTCATGAAGCCGTTTCTCGAATCACAATTTTCCGAGATCCAGAGTTGCATCCCGCTGCGCACTCTCGGTTATTGGAGATGTTCGCAGAGGTGGGGATGCCATTGAATATCGCAAACTCCGCCGCCACACCATCTGACATGCAATGGATGGTGAAAGAGAACTATGGCCTTGCTCTCATTGACCAACTTTCCGTACTGGCAGCGGGCCTTATTACCCGTCCGATTGCGGGGGTGAATTGGACCGCAGACACAGCATTCGTGACCAGCAAAGAAAGCGCCCACATCGCTCTTCCTCTTCTTGAGAAATATCTCAGAGAAAATGGTCTCACTCCCGAGCGAAAGCAACCTCGTCCAGAGAAAGCTCGACCGCAGCAGTTGAAGCTAATCGGCTGATCGCGATGCTTCTATAAGCCGAACTTTGGACGTTATAGAAAATACGTCTTGGACGAGAGAGAAAAATCGGCTTACTTTCCGTGACATGGCGGTACAAAAACATGCCATCAGGAGAATGCCGATGCCACTTAATTCCTATTTTCAACTCCACAAACTTCATCGAAAACTACTCCGTGCCGCGCACGTCATGGGGCCAAGTCTGGCTGCTCTCGCCCTTGCAGGCGTAAGCAGCAGTGTTGCTCATGCCCAGGGAACGATGGACTTCTCCGGGGCACAAACGCTGATGACAACTTTTAAAACTTTCGCTATCTATGCTGGCGCGATCATCTGCTTCGGCGGCTTGATCTTCGCTGGAATTCGCATGATGAGTGGAAGATTTCAGGACGCGATTCCTGGACTTTTCGGTGCGCTGTTCGGTGCCGGAGTGCTCGGCTGGGGTGCCGGTTGGATAGGCAGCTTAACCGGGCAGTCGATGTAGGAGGTGCATCGACATGAGCAGGCGTGGAGAACCGTTACCAATCAATGGCGCACTGAATCGACCCAGGACCAAGTTAGGTCTCGAACTGTCAGCGTGGATGTCCATTGTTGTCGTCACGGTGACGGTTTTCCTCGCCGGTTTCAAATGGCTTGCCATCTTCAGTTTCCCCGCGCTGCTACTCGGTGCGTGGCTGGTCGTTCGCAAGCACCCCAAGATGTTCCAGCTTTGGGCTTTGAGCCTCAAGCAGAAGAGCTACTATGACCCGCGCAAATAATGCACCGTGGTTTACGAAGGCAGGAGCGGCGAGCGGCATCATGCCCATCTCGCACTTCGTCGGCCCTCATATCTTCGCCCTTAAGGGCGGCGGCTATGGATGCCTGTTTTCTTTGGACGGCATCGACCCAGAGAGCCGCACCGATGAGGATTTAGATGTCCGTGTGCGCGGCGTCGAGGCCGCGCTGCGTGGACTGCCGCAGGATGCATGCCTGTACCAGTACACCCGCGTATTGGCCGGCTTCGATCTACCCAAGCAGCAGAAATACGCCGACCCAATCACCGAATCCTTTGCCAATGACAGGATCACCTTTCTCGAAAAGGCGGCTGCGTTTCGGCGCATTGACCTGCACTGGTGCCTGACCATCGAGCCGGACACCGGCAATCTGTTCAGCCAAAAGCCGAACGAACATAAAGGCTCCGCCCACCGCCAGCTCTTCGAGCTGGAAAAGGCTGCGACCATTCTTGAAGCGCACATGAGCGATTCCATCGGCCTTGCGCTGCTCGGCAAAGAACGAGCCTTTCAGTTCTTCAGTTATCTCTTCAATCTGGAGGAGTGGGCATCCGAAGCCCATCTACGTTCCGACGCCGGAGTTGACCGGCAGCTCGTTACCTCCCCGGTCGAGTGGCACAGCGAGTACCTGCGTATCGGGCGCCGCTATGTGCAGATGTTTCCCCTCATCAACACGCCAGAGATTTCGCGTCCGTGCCTGTTCACCAACTTGATGGATCTCGACTGCGACAGTGTTCTGTGCTCAGTATGGCGACCCCGGCCCGACAACGCCACACGTAAAGAGGTCACAAATCAGGAGAAGTTTCTTGAGTTTTTCAAGCTCTCACCCTTTCAACGCCTGATGAGCGGCAGGAACACAGCACCGCTTGAGACGACGGCCACGGCTAAAGCCGTTGCGGGCAATGTCGAGAGCTTAACCGAGGTTGTTTCATCGCTCGACAAGCTGGCGCAGGGTGATTACGCCCTCCGGTTGCTTCTGTCTGCAAACACGGCCTCAGAGCTGCGTGCTGCGACACCCGCAGTCCACCGCCTGTTCGTGGATGCTCGCGCCCCCATCATCGAGGAAACCTACGGCAATCTCTCTGCGTTCTATGCCATGTTCCCCGGCAACCGGCACTTCAACGTGTATCCGCTATGGCTGCGTGAGGACCATCACGCCCGGCTGTCCTCTGTGTTCGCGCCTCACATCGGACACCCACACTCCGAGGACCTGGATGCGGAGTATCTGAATATCTTTGAGACCCGGACGCGGACGCCCTACTTTCAGGATGCCTATGTGAACGGAGTGCGTGTGCAGCTCATCATCGGGCCAACAGGCACGGGCAAAAGCGTTCATGCCAACCAGATGATAAGTCTTGAGCAGAAGTATGGCGGATTCACCTTCATCTTTGACATCGGGGGCAGCTACGAGAGCGTCGTCGAACTCTATGGCGGTCGCATCGACCGGGTGGGTAAAGATGGCCCGCGCATCAATCCGTTCGCGCTTGAGCCGACCGAAACCAATATCGCTTTCCTCCATTCGTTCATCAAGTTATTGCTCACCAACTCCGGCGCGACGATAGGCCCGGAGGACGACGACGAGGTTTTCAAGTCCGTCAAGGGTATCTATAACCTGCCCCAAACGATGCGGCGGCTCGGTAATCTCACGCTGCCCAAACACCTCGATCGCTACATGGCGAAGTGGAAAGACGAGGGTGTCTATCACGCCATCTTCGACAACGCAGAGGACAGGCTCACCATGTCGCGGCTTCAGTGTTTCGACTTTCAGGGAGTGAATAACAAGCAGTATACCGACCTGATCGAACCGTTGATGGTCTGGATTCTCCGCCGCATCGACGAGATAGTGTACGACAAAAAGAACCTTGGCGTCCCCAAGCATGTATTGATCGAGGAAATCTTCTCGAACATGAAGAACAAGCAGCTACTTGAAAGTGCTTTGGCTTCGATCAAGACGGTGCGGAAGAACCTCGGCGGCGTGACCATGATTGGCCAGTCCGCCAATGACCTTGGTGAAAACGCCGACTCGATTGTGAACTCCTGCACGTCGTTTCTCTTTCTTCCCGATGCGACGTTCAACCGCCGGTTCTATGGCGAGTTATTCAAGTTGAGTAAAGAGCAGTTAGACCTCTTCGAGAGCCTGCGTCCGCGTGAAGGGCTTTATGTGCGCCGCGACGGGATCACGAAGGTCGTCACGCTCAACCTCGACTCTCGCAGTTATGCCAAGTTTTCGACCAAGCCGAAGGACAAGGTAAGACGCTCCAAGCTGGTCGAGATGTACGGACTTCACGAAGGTATCGAGCGTTTCGCCCAGGGCGAGACGGCATAGCACCACCACATTCTCAAACCCGAAAGAGGATTATCCATGACGCCAGGCCCATTGTTGTTTGTGACCGCCGCAGCCATCAGCGCGGCGGCCTTCGCTCAAACTCCGCACCTCCAACCCAGTGCGCCTCGCATGATTGTTTCTGTCGATGCTCAGGCTCCGCCTGTGGTCCGTGTGGGTCTGCTTCAGTCCACGCTAATTGAGCTGCCCGCCGAAGAGAAGGTAGCCACTGTATTCGGCGGCGATACGGTCAGTTGGGTCTTCGATGCCGGGCATGTCGCCAGCCGGTACATCTCCATCAAGCCAAAGGTTGCGGACGCCACTACTGACCTCCATATCGTCTCCGACCACGGCAATGAATACACGATTGAGTTACATGAGATTTCTAGCGAGAAGGACAACCCGCATTTTGATTCGAAGGTTTACATCTCGTCGAGCGATGCGAAAGCCGCCGACAACATTGCAAAGGCTCCGGTGTTCGTCCCGGCAGCAGAGGCAGAGGCGAAAGAGGCGCAGCTCAAGAAGGAAGCTGACGACGCAAAAAAGGCGGCAGACGCAGACCATAAGGAGGTCGCCGCCGTAACCGAGACCTTCAAAGCAAGCTATCCCGCCACGCTGCACTTTGATTACACCTGGGATCAAAAGAAGGGCGCAGCGCTTGGCATTCAACAGATTTGGCGGGATGACAAGTTCACCTATCTGCGGGGCCAGTTTCAAGAAACCCCGGCTCTTTACGAGGTGAAGGACAAGAAGCCCTCGCTCATCAACTTCGACTACAACAACGGACTGTATACCGTGCCGAAGGAGTTGGAGAGCGGCTATCTCGCCATCGGCAAGCAGAAGGTTGAGTTCCATCGGACCGGAGAGAGGAACTAGCCATGCCAGAACCGAATCAGAATTCCCCTGCAACCGTTCCCGAGCAACCAGAAGCATCCACGCCGATCAACAAGCGGCAACCGCTGCTCATCCTGCTCTTCGTCATCCTGTTGGTTTTCGTTATCTCCAGCGTCGTGACAGCCAGCAAGAAGGCCGCACCGCTCAAGAGCCAACTCACCACGCGACCGGCGACGGCGAATCCGCAACAGGTCAATTCGTTTGAGACGCAGCAGGAGCAAGTCGCAAAAAAGGATCAGGAAGAGCAACAACAACGAGCTGCAACGGCGGCCTTGCTCGCGACGATCCAAGGTGCGGATGCACCCGGCCCCGAAGCTCCGGGTGCTCCGCCGATGACGCCCGCCCAGAGAGCTGCCATGTACGGCTCCGGCAATCCAAACGCACCCCAGGCAACGTCGCAGATGTCGGAACGGCAGGCCCAAGCGAAACAGGACGAACTTGCGCGTGAGAAACAACACCAGGACGCTCTTAACAGCGACACGGTTGCGGTGGACTTTTCACGGCCCACGTCTGAAACCGCGCCGACGACGGAGCACTCCGGCCCAGCGTCCGCGCAGATAGCCGCCGAGGATCGCCGTGCCGCTAAGTCTGCGACCGATACGTCGGAGAAGCCAGAGCCGAAAGACGCTGCGATCGACAAATACGACTTCGACAGCTACGACGGCAAGTTGTACCGGATCTTCGAGGGCAGTGTCTTCGAGGGAGTCGTGACCAACCATATCGACGGCGGACTCGCTGGCCCAATCCTCATTATGCTCACGACGGATTATTACTCGCACGATCACCAGCAATTATTGCTGCCCCAGGGCACACGATTAATCGGAAGCGTGCAGGCCGTGAATTCCAGTCAGGCTCGCAAGATGGTGGTCTCCTTCCACCGGGCAATATGCCCGGACGGATTCTCCGTCGATCTCGACAAGTTTGCGGGCCTTGATCCATTGGGCACAACTGGACTTGCCACTAAGGTAGACAACCGCTATTCCCAAACCTTCGCCGTCGCTGCCGCGATTGGCGGGTTAGGAGGTCTCGCGCAGATCGGCAACAACAACATTCTTGATCCCTCGGCTCAGATTCGCAACGGAGTCACCTCCCAAACCAGTGAAGAGGGTGAACAGATACTCAACCACTTTCTCAACCGCCTTCCGATCATCACGCTCAAGGAAGGTTCTCGCGCACGGGTCTACATCGGCCGTGACATTCTCATTCCCTCCTACGCAGAGCATCGCGTCGAACCCGCAATGTAATTCCAGGAGCAACCCATGCAATCAAGCCTCAACAGATTTCGCAATGCGGCAATCGTTGTCGGAATCCTTCTATGCACCACACTGCCCGGTCACGCGCAGTTCGGCGGCGTAGTCTTCGACCCAACCCAATCTGTCCACGCACTCCAGCAAATCCAGCAAAACATCCAGAATAGTGTGACTTGGCAGCAGCAGCTTGCAAACGAGATCCAGATGGCCGCGACCTTGGACAAGGACTACATGCAGGCCGTGACCACGTACAACACGATATACAGCAACCTGAAGAACTTCAGCAGCAAGTCCATCTGGCAGACCATTCAGTCCCAGCTCACCATGGCGAGCTTTGCCAATCAATATGGCGAGACGACCGGGCTGCAGTCCGCGATGAACGGTCAGGCACCCGGAACGGCAAGCATGGTCTGGAAGCTGATGAACCTTGGGCTCAATTCAACTTCATCCTCGTTCCTCAGTGGCCAAGTTCTCGGATCGAGCCACGCCCTCGCAACACTCACCCGAATGGAAGCAATAGACGGTGTATCGAGCCAATGCCTCAACTCCGTTGGCGACTACAACTGGCAGCGGAACAACAACCTCCAGCCGCAAGGCTCGCTCACGCAATCGCAGTTTGATACGTCATCGTTCACCACAACAGAACTTGAACAACTAAATCTCATGAACATGGGGAACGCACACCATATGAACGAGACGCAAGCCCAGGGCGCACTCCATGCCTGCCAAGCGGCTCAGGCCGCTGTTCAAAATATGGCCCAACGGACTGCGGCTTCGGACGAGATCAACAACGCAGCCTTTGTGCAACAGCAACGAGCGGTCTTCTCTTCTGCGCCCGCAAATAGCTCTAGCACTTGGCAAACCTACCTGCCTTAATACCCATAGGAGGAATTATGCAGCAGGCACTCAAGATGAAGCTTTTGATCGGGATTCTGGCCGCCCTGACAGCTCTCGGCGTCTTGCTCGCTCACCAGCTTCGCGTCAGTCACCAAACAGCCGTAGATGTACACAAACTTGCGGATGAACGACAAAAGGCAGAGCAGATCGACCGCGATGACAAAGCTGCGATCCAGAAGATCCGTGAACGGAACGCTCAGAAAGCAGCAGCGCCACAACAGTAATTGCAGGACTAGCTCACTTACACACAAGGGAGTACCCACACAATGATCCTTCATCCTATGGCCTCCCTTGCTTTTTTCCTGCAAGCCGGTCCCGGCGTCGATTGGCTGTATCAGTTCACCAACAATCTGACCAACCTTACGACACAAAACGGCGACGCGCTTTCGTCCGTTGGCATGAGCCTGCTCGCCTTCGTCAGCCTCATCAAACTTGTCCGCATGGTCGCGCACTGGAACATCTCGACCATGACCATCAGCATGAGCGCACAGCCGGTTCACATCGGCGATCTCGTGGAGTTTTTGATGCAGCTCATTATCTGCCTGCTCATCATCCACTATTGGGTGACGCCGTTCCCAGGAGCGAGCTTCGGATTCAACCATCTGTTTTCTTACTTCGCGCAGGTCATCGTTGCCGCCCTCGACCAGAACTCGCTCACCCAACTGCAAAACGCCTTCAGCACCGCTCTTAACGGAACGCCGCAACCGAGTTACCTCGCACCGCTGGAGATATTCACTTACCTCGTCGTTTACATCTTCATTGGATTGGCCGGCGGCGTTCTTTTCCTCGTCAACTGCTCTTCCTTTATCTTCTACGGCGTGGCGGCACTCTTTGGGCCTATCTTCATCCCTCTCCTGATGAGCCGGACGTTCCGTGGCAAGTTCTACAACTTCGTGGATGTTCTGTTGAGCTTTGCTATGATCCGCGCCGTCGCCGCCGCGTTCATCTTTGTATGGTCGGGATTCCTCGTCACCTTCCTCCAACAGACCTTCAACGGCGATTACTCGATCGCCATGTGGATCGCCAATCTCTACGGAGTCATCGCCGTCTTCATTGCCTTCATCCTCAACATGGCGATGGTTCCAACCATCACGCAGACACTCTTCGGCGGCGGTTCGGGTGCCGCTGGAAGGGTCATGCAAGTTGCGGAGGCACTCGTGATGCGGGCAGCAGCGATTGCGGCGGCGGCCTAAATGCTCTCACTCCTCTTCGCCTATCTCTGTGTCCCTCGTCGCTTCCGGTTCATTCTTCGGTGGCTCGCCGCGTGCCTGTTTCTCGTCGTCGTGGTGCTGGTGCTCATTCTCTTCTACCGCGTCCTTTTGACCGTGCCGAAGCATCACGGATGGATTCTGCATCCACGGCCACATCAGCCGTTATCGCCGGACTTCATCCGTGACTATCCAAACCGGCACTATCGCCCCAAGGAGATTCTGTGATGCCCGAAAACTTCACCCCGAAACAGGTGCTCCTCACCGATGAGATCGCCAATGAGAAATACGTCGGATTCTATGCGGAACGACGACTGAGCCGCATGGTCATCACGGCGGGCAGCGTGCTTCTCCTCGGCTCCTTTGGTGTGATCGTTTCGCTCTCCCACCGCCCCGTCCAGAACCGCTACATCCGCATCGACGAGATGAGACGCGCCGAGGCCATCCAGTACAGCGACCTTAACTACAGTCCACGCGAGGGTGAGGTGCGGACCTACCTCACCGATTGGGCCAACTACCGTTACTCCATCAACCGGGAGACCATCTCGAAGAAGTACCCGATGAACTACTACTTCCTGTCCACGCAGCTCGCAAATCAGTACATGGGAGAGGACAACGCGATGCATCTGGTATCGCAAGTGCTCGCCAATCAGATCGAGCAGAACGATGTCGAAGTGGATGGTGTCACGATCACGTCCATGTCGCAGGAGACCGTCAAAGACGCGCCGATTGCACGCGGTACGGCACTCGTCAACATCACGAAAATTTACTCTCCACGCAACTCCCGGCAGCCGCGCAAAGAGCACTGGGTGCTTTCTGTGACCTACTACCTTAACCCGGCGCAGGTGAGTCTCGCAGCGCAGACCTATCCCCAGTTCGAGACCATCAACCCACTCGGTCTCACCATAACCGAGTTCCACGAGAACAGGTCGTCGGTCGAGCCGATTGATCCTGTTGCCCCTCAGCAGACAACAGCAGCCCCGCTAGTGCCTGGAGTCCCTGCCATCCCACGCCCGATAGAGGCCGTCCGATGAGCTGGGATCTTGTGCTCGGTTTCTTCCCCGAAGAGATGCAGCGACTCATCCTAGACAGCACCATCTCCGACCTCATGATTAATGGGACGACGGGTGTCTTTGCCGATCGCAATGGGATGGTAGAGCACATCCCCCTTGCCAGCACATTGACGACCGATACGCTCCTGGCGGCGACCCAGCAGATTGCGCGGAAGCTCGGCCAGAACCTCTCCGATCAGAACCCGATTCTCAACACGCGGCTTCCCGATGGCTCGCGTGTTGCCGTCGTCGGACCGCCTGCATCCATCAACGGCATCACCATGACTATCCGAAAATTCAACCGCTGGTATAGCTCCGAGGAATTGATCGCATCGGGCAGCTTGCCGGAACAAGTTCGAGATACGGTTGTGCGTCTGATCGGGGAGAGAAAGAACGGCATCATCAGCGGCGGAACAGGCTCCGGCAAAACCACGTTGATGAAAGCCTTGCTCGACCATGTGCCATTGCACGAACGGTTGATCGTGATCGAGCAGCCAGCGGAGCTAAAGGTAGCACATCCCAACGCCATCCGTTGGGAAGCTGTCGAAGCGATTCCTGGTCAGGTTGCCATCACTCCGAGTCAGCTTTTGGCCGCCGCGCTACGTCATCGTCCCGACCGCATCGTTATGGGCGAGATACGCGATGAGTGCGGCTACGACCTCTTGCAAGCCATGAACACAGGCCACGGTGGAACACTCTCGACCATCCACGCAAAGTCCGCGTGGGATGCTCTCAACCGGCTATCGGATTTGGCCCTGAGTGCCAGGCCGAATCTCAATCACGCCTTCGTGCGTTCCGAGACGGCAGAGGCCATCGACTTCGTTCTCTATTGCGAGCGCGATCACGCCGGCAAACGCCGCGTCCGCGAGTTGATCCACGTCGCCGGATACAACCACGCGGAGCAGTCCTTCCAGACCGAGGACATCTATCGGGCTTCTAACGGGAGCAGCAACGATGACAACTGACCAAAAGGCATCTTTGGAACGTCTGATTGCGATTGCCCAAGGTGATACCGGGCAGTCGCGGCGCGTCGCTGATTTTCTATTGGCATGGTGGAACGCTGGCAGTTGCGGCGGCTTTGACCCTACGAACCTTTGGGGCGTTGACGACTCGATTGCCGATGACATGGTAATCGTCTTCGGCTACGTCTCTCGTGCCAATGCCTATCCCGACACTCTCGGCTTCAATGCTGAGTTCCAGTCCATCGTGCGCGGCTGGCGGCCAGAGATTGCGGATTGAACCGAACGAATCGGAGCTGTGCAATGAATCTTCTTGGTCTCAATCTGACGAACAACCACTCATGCGGAAGATGTGCGTTTGAGCGTGACTGCGCCGAACAGAAGACACGCGAATGCGGTTGCGATATGCGACTCTTTGCCGGAGGTCTGGACAGGGAGAGTGGATCTGGATTGCCGGTGAATAGCATCGGCGGGAAGCAGATGAGTTCATTGTTCAACCGTGTGTCTCCAACCACGAACCCCGCTTTTACTCGGTCACTGCTTCGGGGGCAAACCGACGCCCGGCGGCAGGCTCGCTCTTCTGCTTCGGCTACGCCGCCTACGGTTACGGTTTCCATCTGCGATGGACCCTCCGTAAATGCAGAGCTTCGGCCTTGGGAGTCGGCCCCACTCGCTAGGCTTCGCCATGTGTGACCCGAGCAAGATCGGGAATTCAAAAACGGAGACACAACATGTACCAGAACAAAGCAATCCTCATGGGCTTCATCGGTGCCGACGCAGAAGTTCGCACCGGCAAGAACGACCAGAAGTTCACCACGTTCTCCCTCGCTACCAAGTCCTCCTACAAGAACAAAGAGTCCGGCGAGTACATCTCGCATACCGAATGGCATCGCTGCATCGTCTTCGGCAAGTTCGGCGAGTTCGCAGCCACGCTCCAAAAGGGCGCACACATCCAGCTTGAGGGTGAGATTCGCCACACCGAGTACACGCCCAAGAAGGCGAAGAAGCCGGTGCGCTCCGACAGCGTTCGGGTGACTTCCATCTTGAAGCTCGACCGGGTTGAGAAGGCCGCTCCGGAAGACCGGGAGAACGACGACGTTCTGCCCGAGGACGTGCCCTTCTAGGACACGTCTCTCACGACACGGAAGCCCGGCCATTGCCGGGCTTCTCTCGAAATCTTTCTGAGGTGTAACGATGAACCAAACCGCCGCCAACTTTCTCACCCGTTGCTTCGCCCCCAGTCAGACGATTGCTCTCCTGCTTCGCCGGGAGAATCCCGTAGCCGCGACGCAGCGCATCGTGGCCTTGGAACGTGCGCTTGCAACTCGTTACCTCCGTTGGCTCGCGCATGAGAACGGCACTGGAGCCAACGTCTACGTAGCCGCCAATCCGCTTCGCTCCGGCAGCCGCAAGCGCACCAAAGAGAGCATCGCATCCGTTCGCCATCTTTATATAGATATCGACGCAGACGGCGACACCCGTCTCGCTGCGCTTCTTGCGTCGGATGCAGTACCCACGCCGACCGCGATCCTTTCGACATCGCCGGGCAAGTATCAGGTGCTTTGGCGGGTTGATGGCTTCGACTTTGAGCGTCAGGAGACCATGCTCAAAGTGCTTTCCATCGAGTTCGGCGGCGATCCCGCCTGTACCGATTGCAACCGGGTTCTCCGCATCCCCGGTTTCCTGAATCGCAAATACGATCCAGCCCCCCGCGTCACGGTCGAATATCTCTGCGATTCCATCTGGACTCCCACTGACTTCAGACTGGACATTGTGGCGGTCGATGCCATGCTCTTCGACCCTACCATCCCGTCACGGAAGCAGCCCGGAAAGCATAGCCATTCGGAGGGCGATTGGGCATGGGTTTCGCATGAGCTTGCCCACGGCAAAGATGCCATGAAGCTGACGCGGGAGCTGGCTTCGCGCCGCTCCGATAAGCCCAACCCGCTTTACTACGCGCAGCGCACGGTCGATATTGCTTCGGCTCGCCTCTGGCTCATCGAAGGTATCCGCATCGACGATGTGATTACGATGCTCGAATCCCGCCGTCGCTTTGAGCTTCCCACCGCACTTTGTTCCGCTCGTGCGCGGGAGATTGCCACCACAGCACAGCGGATGGTTGACCGCAAAAAGATTGCCTGAATCCATCACCCTAAAGGAGAACTACCATGCCGTTACTTGAAGTCATCCAGACCAGACAGATCAGTGCTTCCATTCGGTTGACCGATACGACCGCTATGCAGGTCGATCAATACGCCGCTTTCATCCGTGCTTCCGCAAACGATGTTGTGGAGCAGGCGCTTGCCTATGTCTTCTCCAAAGACCGCGAATTTCAGGAGTTCCTTCGTACTCCCGAAGCGCAGCGGATCACGCCGACATTGCGGGTGCGTCGAGCAGCCGCAAATGATCCAGCGGAACCGCTCGTGAAGAAGCCGGTTTCCGCAGCGTCTTCCGCACCCCAAACCTCGGCAGTTGTGGCGGGATTGAAGGCATGATCCTCCACCAACATCTGTGGCAGAACCACTACGGTGCTGCGCACCGGAAGAGTATTGACACTTGATCCCTTCCAGGGTGGTGTTTTGATGTGATTCGTAGACAGTTGTCTACCGCATTCACCAGCGATCACTTATGACCTGCCAGTAGACGATAGGATACTTTCCGTCTCCTATCGTCTACTGGCCGCGAGGTTACGATGCCAGTACAGATTTCTCCATCGCACATCGACTTTGAAAACCGCACCGGTCGCTCCCATGGGCGGAGCGGAAGAACCTATGTGGCGAGCGCGAAAGTGACTCGCCAGGAACAAGCAGTGTTAGAGAAGGCGGCACGCGCTGAGAGTAAGTCACTCAGCGAATGGTGTCGTGGGGTACTTCTGCACGCCGCAAGCCATCCCCACGAGGACGCGGTATTCACAGAGTTGGTCGCCACACGGATGCTGCTGGTGAACCTTATCAAGCCGCTCATACTTGGTGAAAAGGTATCGCCAACGTGGATTACCGAAGCAATGACGATGGTTCGGAAAGAGAAGCATAAAGCGGCTCACGAAGTGATGCAGCAGTACACGCAGGATGCAAAGGAGAAATAACTATGACAAATCAATGGGGTAGAAAAGAGACGATTATCTGGCCGCCGCACGCGCCGGTCCTGAGCTATACCGCCCTGGCAGCGGCGCTCCTTCTAACTTGTTTGTTCATCTGGCAGCGGCTTCACTTTGCGCTTCCACCTTTGCAACAGGCATACATCTCCGAGTACATCCGCGCCGAAGTCGGAGCTGCCGTTCACACACGCGGCGGCTACCGTATGGTGTATCTCGGAGGACGGAAAGCGAAACCCCGCTTGGCATTCCCGACGGACTTCGTACCGGGGAAGATGATACTGCCAGATGGCAGGGCCATGACCTTCTCTCTGTCCGAATTGGCACAGGCGCAGGGATACAGCTTTCCGTTTCGCGGGCCTGCTCAGAACCTCGCCGACGCCTCCGCGTGCCGCTGGTTTCGGGAGGCGATCTTCGGCGGCAAAGGCATTCTGTCCGTCTTTACGGTTAGCTTCCTTGAGGGTGGTGTCTGCTTGGCGTTGATGCTCTGGCTTGCGATCCCAAAGGACATTCAGAGGTTCAGGAGCATGAAGTATGGTCGCGTCCTGCGTGGCCCCGTAATGCTTGACCCAAACGAGTTCAACCGGATACAGAAGGGCGACGGCATCGGCTTCAAAACCACCGAATCAGGCCGCATGATGCGTATACCGTTGCGTAAAGAAGCGCAGCATCTTCAGCTCATGGGCGATACAGGCGTGGGCAAAACGCAGCTCATCATGCAGTGCCTTCGCCAGATCAGGGGACGGGGTGATTCCGCCATCGTCTATGACCCCGCCTGCGAGTACACCCAGCGGTTCTATGACGCCAGTCGTGGCGATATTGTTCTGAATCCGTTGGACGCCCGTTGCCCCTATTGGGGACCAGCTCAGGAGATGGAATCGAACGCCGAAGCGGACGCGATCGCTGCGTCCCTGTACCAACCGAAGACAGACAAGTTAGATGAGTTCTTTCACGAAACTCCCGCCCAAATCTTCGCGCATCTGCTCAAGCTGGGGCCGACGCCACACCAGCTTGCCGCGTGGATGGCAAGCGACGTGGAACTGCTGAAACGGGTCGAAGGAACCGAGATGGCCTTCTATATCGATAGGAAGGCCGGGCCGCAGCGGGCTGGGGTTCTGTCCTCGCTTGGACTTGTCGCCAAGTGCTTCCGCCTACTGCCGGAGCGGGATGAGAAACGCCCTGTCTGGAATGCCCGCTCCTGGTCGAAGAAGCGTCAGGGATGGATCTTCATTACCTCGCGTCCGCCAGAACGGGAGACATTGCGGCCACTGCATTCACTCTGGATTGATTTGCTCGTCATGCGTCTGCTGACGGCACCGCAGCCGGGACAAAAGCCTGTCTGGTTCGTGATTGATGAGCTGGCGAGTTTGCAAAAACTTCCCCAACTTCACACGGCAATAACTGAAAATAGGAAGTCGAAAAACCCGCTGATTCTTGGTTTTCAGGGCAAAGCCCAGCTTGAGGTTATCTACGGCCATCTTGCGGAGGTCATGCTGTCCCAGCCCGCCACCAAAATCTTCATGAAGACGGCTGAGCCGAAGGCGGCAGAATGGATATCGGAGGCCATCGGCAAGGTAGAGATCGAACGTCTGAAAGAGACGAAGTTCGACGGAACGCGATCCGGACATAACTTCACCGTCGAGCGTCAGATCGAGCCGCTAGTGATGGGGTCAGAAATCACGGGCCTCGATGACCGGCGCGCCTACCTTAAGCTGGGAAATAACGTGGCGCGGTTCGCTTTCGACTACATGGACCTGCCCACGCCGACACCCGGCTTCATCCCGCGAGGTGCCGCCGATGGTGGCTTGAGTTTCGATCCCGACACGCTGGAGCCACGTCGCACCTCTGCCCCGACCGTTCCAAGCGATGAAAGTGCGGAGGTGAATGCAGAAGCGTCGAACGATGCACCTCTTGTACTCGAAAAGAACCCGATTCCGTGGCCCAGCAAAGACACAACGGAATCAGCCCGCGCCAGCGAAGGGAACGGGCTCACGCCTATTGAGGATGTGGAGGAGGAAGAATCCCTGCACGGCCCTGCATACGTTCGGGAGCCCTAGCCATGATGTCGATGCCAAAAGCTCTCGCCGCTGGACAGGCCCAGACGTATCACCAGCTCGATTACACCGCTCCCTCGCAGAGTTATTACAAGCAGGGTGATGCTGTAAAAGGTGAGTGGCAAGGGCGGCTTGCCTCTTCTTTCGGACTCTCCGGCGAGGTCACGGCCCAGGAGTTTTCCCGACTGACCGAGGGGCAACATCCGCAGACCGAAGTCCAGATGGTCCGGCACCGCGAAGCGGTTGAGTACAAAAATGCAGAGGGCAAGACCGTAAAAGCCGTGGAGCACCGCGCCGCGTGGGATGCTACTTTTTCCGCACCAAAATCCGTATCACTTACGGCATTGGTCGGTGGTGACGACCGTGTCCGGGAAGCGCATAGCGCCGCCGTGAGCGTTGCCCTGACTGAGTTGGAAAAATATACCCAGGCACGCATCGGCGGCAACCATCCAGCCGAGACGACAGGCAAGTTTATCGCCGCGAAGTTCGAGCATGACACGGCCCGTCCCGTGGACGGCTACGCCGCTCCTCAGCTCCACACTCATGCCGTCATCTTCAATGTCACCGAGCGCGAAGACGGTTCCACGCGGGCGTTGCAGGATCGGTCATTCTTCCAGAGTAAGCAGTTTGCGACCGCCGTGTATCAGTCCGAATTGTTCTACCGGCTGCATGGCCTTGGCTATGAGATCGAGACGGGAAAAAGCGGCGCACCGGAGATCAAGGGATACACACAGGCGCATCTCGATGCTTCCAGTCTCCGTTCCCAGCAGATCAAAGATGAGATGGCGAAGAAGGGCGTAAGCGGCCCGCGAGCGGCGCAGATCGCGGCGCACTCAACGCGAGACAAGAAGCAAGACCTTACCCGCGAAGCAGTCCTGGAGGCGCATCGCAGCGTGGCTGCCGACCACGGCCATCAGCCGCAGATCGTAGTTGCCGAGGCTCGTGAGCGTTCCCGAAGTCAACAGCACAATCCAGACAGAGGCGTACGCGCCAAAGAGGCCATTACCTATGCGCGGGACAGTCTCTTCGAGAGGGAGGCCGTCGCCGAAGAACGGCTGATTTTTCGCGATGCGCTGCGGCGTGGCATGGGACAGACGACGTATGCCGATGTGCGAGCCGACTTCGAGATGCGGCGCGGACGTGGGGAATTTCGCTCCGTGGAGGCGGCAAAACATGCTTCCGGTCGGAGCTTTACGACGCCGGAGACGATTGCTGCCGAGCGTGCCAATGTTGCCTACGTTCTCTCTGGGAGGAACACAGTTGCTCCGATCATGAGCGCGGAGCGGGCGCAGGAGCAAGGCCGCTCGCGTAACTTTCTCAACGACTCGCAGCGTCGTGTGATCGAGGAAACTCTTAACTCCACTGATCGTATTCATGGATTGCAGGGACGGGCAGGCTCCGGGAAGACGACCGTCCTGGCGTCCATCCGCGAGGGCGCGCAAAAGAGCGGTTACACCGTCGAGGGATTTGCCCCGACATCTCGCGCCGCCGCCCAGCTCCGCGATGCCGGAATCGACGCGACTACCTTACAGAGCTTCCTCGCTCGCGGTGCAAATCACCCGAGCGCCAATCCCGAAATGCGCCACCTTTACATGCTGGACGAATCGAGCCTCGCCAGCACGCGGCAGATGCGTTCGTTTCTGGACAAACTGAATCCCAGTGACCGTGTTCTGGTGATTGGGGACACAAGCCAGCATCAGGGGGTGGACGCCGGAAAACCTTTCGAGCAAATGCGGGACGCCGGGATGCGGACCTCGCAGCTTGACCGGATCATGCGCCAGAAAGACCCGGAATTGTTGAAAGCGGTGGAGCAGCTCGCGAAGAACAATACCGAGCAAGGTATCGACATGCTTGCCAGCCAGGGACGCATCCGCGAGATCCCCGATAGGCAGGAACGCATCGCGGCTATCGCAAAGGATTATGCCGCGCAGCCGGTGAACACCATCATCATTTCGCCCGACAATCGCAGCCGCCAGCAGATCAATGAAGCCGTCCGCACTGAATTACACCTAAAAGGCGTGTTGGGAGAGGACGGCAAGCAGCTTCGCACTCTCTCGCATCGCTCCGATATGACCGGTGCCGACCGCACATGGGCGGCGCGGTACAACGCTGGCGATGTGCTCCAGTACACCACGGGCAGCAAGACCGAAGGTATCGAGCGGGACAGCTTTGCTACCGTCCGCGCCGTCGATGCCCGCGCCAATACGCTCACGGTCGAGCTGGCGAATAGATCGACTATTACCTATGACCCACGCCGGTTGCGCGGTGTGCATGTCTTCCGTGAGGTGGAACGTGAATTCGCTACTGGCGATCGGATTCAAATGACCTCATCCAATAAGGAGCTTGGTGTCGCCAACCGTGATCTGGGCACCATCACAGAGATCGAAGAAAATCAAATCAGCGTGCGGTTGGACAACAAAGAGAATCGCACGATCACCTTCGATCCATCTGCCTTCCGGCAGTTCGATCACGGATATGCCGTGACCTCGCACAGTGCTCAGGGGCTCACTGCCGGGCGGGTCCTTGCTCACTTCGATACCGACAGCTCGTACAGTCTCATCAATACCCGGCTGGCCTATGTGGCCATCTCTCGCGCCTCTGACGATGCCCGCGTGTACACCAACAACACCGAGACACTAGGCCCACGACTTGCTTCCGACATCTCGAAAACCGCCGCCCTGGACTTCAGACCAACGAGTTCCACCAACAAGGTGCAACAGGCCATCGCTGCCTTCCGTGCGAACGATCCTGCATCCGCCAACATGAACTTGCAGGAACAGGGACGCATCCATGAATATGCCAGACCGGAACACCGCCTCGCCGCCGTCGGCCTCGCATACGTCGGACAGGAGGACCGCGCTGTGGTGGTTGCGCCCGATCTCGCCGAACGAAATGAACTGACCCAACTCATCCGGGACGAGCTGCGTTCCCAGGGACGACTCTCGCTCGAAAGCCGCTCTCATTCCATCCTTATGGAGCAGGAGTTCGGCAACCCGCGTCTCGCAGCGAACTATCTGCCCGGCGATCAGATTCACTATAAGGCTGGCAGCCCGGCTGAGCATGGCATCGCCGACAACAGCACTGCCACCGTCCTCTCGGTCGATGCTCATGCCAACACGCTCACGGTCGCCACACGCGACGGCAATGAGACTTCCTACAATCCCGCGCTCCTGAAGAAACTGACCGGGCAGAGCACAGCCTATCGTGAGGAGGAGCGCGACCTGGCGGTGGGCGAGCGCATCACCTTCACTACTACCGACCGCCCGGCCCATATCCGTCGTCTCGACTTCGCCACCGTGGAGAAGATTGGCGAAGACGGTACGCTCGCCGTGCGCCTGGATAATGGGAAGTCCGTGGAACTGACCTCGGATCAGGCCCAGCATATTGAATATGGCTATGCTGTAGATAGTATGCCTCGTGCTACTGCGGATCGTGTTCTCGTGACCGGCGACGCTGCCCAGCTCGCAGAACAACAGGAGACATTCGCCCGCCTTTCTCCGCATCTCCACGACCTTGCCATATACACGTCGGACAGCCAGGAGTTTGGATTGGAGAAAGCTGTTTCGGGCGCGAAGATTGCCCCGTTGCTCCACGAGCTTTCATCGGCTTTAGACAATCAGCCTTCAGTCTCCACGCCCAAGGTTGAAGTGCCAGAACTCGGTATCGGGCTTTAGCGGTTGATGGCATCCATCGACCCCGACTTTCACACCGATGTGGTGTTCCCGGATTGTTTAAGAATGTGGGCAGCGATCAAGACATTTGCTTTGATGTCGTTTGGCCGATTGTGGATAGTGGAAAGCATCGCCCAGATTCCTCCAATCTCCTCGCCCGCCATGTGGCGATAAAGCAGAATCCGAAAGATGCCCAGATCCAACTCGGCTCTGGCAAGCAGGTTCTGCGTGTCGAAGACCGATTCGAGCCCCATTCCGATCATTCGCACCGAAATCGGATTTCCATGCGTCAGGGCATGGAGACAATGAAGAAATGGCTCGTTGATCCCAGGCACCAGATTCATGAGCGGCGAAACCTTTTCCTGGCCTAGAGCTTCGCTCAATAGCGCGTCCATTGTTGACAACGGTGGGCTGCCAGCATCTTTGAAGGTGAGATGCTCAGCTTTCTTCAGCTTCTCTTCGCTTGCCCAGGCAAGAAACCAAATTCCGCGCCTCGTGTATTCGATGAAGCTTCTCAACGTAATCAGGAAATGGAAATCATTGTTCCCGCACTGGCGTTGTAAGCCGTTCCAAATTGCTTCGCTTGCATTCAGGTAGCGGATTGCGACTAACTGTCGATATGGGCTCAGTGGTAATTCGATGATGTCGCCCACGGGAAATCCTTTCTGACCTACTGTCCTTTGGGAATCAATCTCGGTTGCGGCACAATTGCTCCCGGCAAACGGTCAGCAAGACGCCCCACCGTCCAGTCGTATCCTTGGGTTGGATCAGGCGAAACGTAGAACCAAACCGGGTCTGTATATTCCAAGCCATGTTGCCCGCGGAGGACAAATACCGCCTTGGCCTCCTGCAGCGAATCCGTGACCAAACCTTCACAATCGTATGCTGTGGACATGAATGTTCCAGGAAGCAGCACAGGCGGACCAACAAGGTCGCTTGTACACACAGATGTTTTGGGACTGGTAGCGGTGATGATGATTTGATGGACGAAGAAGATCGTATTTCCGAGGTTAAAACACTTGAACACAATTTCGGGACCATCCCGCTTGCCGATTTCTACCGCGACCTTCGGCCTTGCATCTTCTGCCCGGAGTTGATCCGCACGCTCCCATCTGCTTTTTTGCTCTTTAGTTCTAGCTTCGTCCTCCTGCTTCCATCGCTCTTTTTGTTCTCTGCTCTTCGAGCGACTGTCCCAATACATAACGACGGTAGCTACAACCAGCAAGAAGGTAGCCAGGACCAAACCCCACGTCGCAAGGGTTATGTACTTTTCTCCTATAACCCAATCAGGAAGCATGAGCGCAAGAAGCATCGTTACTATCCCTTCCGTATTGAGTGCCGCGAAGATACGACTATTGCTGCATGACTTCTCGCTCGATTTCCGCAGGTGATGAGCAATTTAGCTATGACAGCCACAAATGCCAAACAGCAATTGCGCCCGGTTGATTCGCGGGCGGGCTCTGGTCGTTATAAACAAATCTCCGACCATGTCGTGAACGCGCCAAGTCAGAAGAACTGCTATCGGCAGCGATGGGAAGTTCTTCCATTAAATAGCCCGGCGGAACATGCGTCATGACATTTGCAAGAAAAGGCTTTAGCCTGCTCTCAATCGATGAACCATCGCGTACATAAGCGATCATGAAGGCTTCGCGGGTGCCCCACGCGTATTCGCCGTCAACGAAACGACGTAGACCATGATCGCAATATAGAATTTCTGTCCGCGCCGTTGCGGAATCAATGATTTTAGCTTCGACAATGAGGGGAAACACTCGAGTCCTGTTCGACAAATAGATCGAAAGATCTGGACGTTTCTCAAGATGTGATCCATCGAAACTTAGGCTTTCTTTCCCGCGAGCAACGCAGAGGACAAGCTGTCCCCAGAAGAGATCCTCTTCGATCAGAGTGTTAAGCCGCGCTTCCATTAGAGCCGTAACTTCAGCCTCGCTGCCGGAAGCCACGGTCGCCGGCGATTGCGCGCGAATGTCATTGAAGGCCCGGAGCAAGCGTTCGGCGAGAATCTCGATGTGAACAGCTTCGATCTCCGGCAAAGGCAACTGGAGGCCCCGCGTCAATTCGTCGATTTGGTTGGGACGGGGACGAATCGTTGCAGGCCTCATGCTTCGACGCGCCCTTTCAGCAGATCAAGATGAGACCAAACAATGCGCTGTGCAAGCAGCCTTGCTTGTGTCTCACTCCAATAGCGTCTCTGAGCAAGCCTTCCGATCAGAAGACCGGAGTTTCCATTGTGAAGCAATACTTCCGAGGCCGCCGCCTCATCGGCTGTACGCAGTAGCCCTTCCCAATCTTGGATCGGAATTGCTCCAGAGACATTGAGATCACTTGTCCTAACGTCTATGCCGTACCAGGGTGACATGGCTTGCTGCGGAGACTGATGCACCAGCACCTTGGAGCCGAACCGTTCGCCCCAAGGCGATAGCTCGTTAGCTAGCACCTCGCAAAATCGCGCTCTCTCTGCTGCTGTTGGGGTTTCCTGAGCTTTGCGTTTGTTGTCCGCAAATGGCAGATTGAACTCAAGCGTGTCGGAGATCACCTGGAGATCGCGTGGTCCGAGGCCATACAAACCGGCAATCCACTTGTCGACATCATCCCAAGAGGCGGCTCCGGATTGCAGCTTCCTAAACAATGTTCTGATCTCACCGTAGCGAGATTTCCCGAATTGGCGGAAATCGGGTAACGGAATTCGATCGAGAGTTGCCTTTTCGATTACTTCGCGCTCGAAACCAAATTCGCCGCTGGTAATGAGAGCAACCCATAGTGCGAGTTTGCTACCCAGAACCAGCGCTAAATAACGAACGAGTGTGTTTGCATCTGAATGTCCACTTGTACTGTATCCGTAAAAGGTTTCGTTGAAGAGGACATCACTCTCCGAGATCGCAACATTGATGCGACCTGTACTGGCTGGCGGTGACTTGTGGACGACTAGCAGGGGCTGAGTGAATAGCTCTCTCGATCTGGAGCGGTGAACACGGCCAAGCGAAAAACGAGTGAGATGGCTACCATCAATGAAGACGCTGGTGAACGAGTCAGCCGTGATTTCTGGTAATCCGTGAAGATAACTCGCATCCTCACCAGGCAAGCCATCTCCTTGCCGACGCACGCTACTGCTTGGCCGAAGTTTCTGATAGCCATTGCCGCTGCCGAGAAGGTGGCCGTGATCGCTAACACCAATCGTCTCACGCCAGAATGATTCTAGCGTCGGATGCCCCTGTGACCGAATGCGTTGGATAATTCCGAGATCAGCCTTCGTCCCTCGGAACAAAATCTTTAAGATATCGGGGGTCTCGGCAAGTTGCCGAGACGGTACGATTTCAGCATTGAGCGCATCGATACGCATGTTGCCCGTATCATTGAGCGATTGTTCAAGACGAGGGCTTATGAGTCGAAATCCAGCGCCAACACCAGAGACTCTGTTTGTCGCGAGCAAGATACAGAACGGCGCAGTGATTTCTGGCCAGACTTTTGTTTGCCGAAGTTCGACGCCATTGATGATTGACGTAACGTCGAGTGCTTCGAACAAAGCCTGACGGGCCTCCGTCATTCCATCGCCTTGCTGGAAAAGTAGTCGCGCGTGCAGTGCGAATGCAATCTGGCCATTCGGTTTCGCCCACTCCATAGCGCGCCACACGAAGGGTAGGTCAAGCCCTTCGTTCGGTAACGGAGGAGATGAAGTCGCAATTTTTCTCTCGGCTGCGATCCGGGCAACCGTTTCTCGTATGAGATTCCAATCAGCCAGTTTGGTCCCACTCGCCCAAGGCGGGTTTCCAATGACCAGATCATATTTCCCGAGATGGGTGTTATCGACGAGTGGCCCTAAGCTACCCAGAGCCGCCCCTTCGCCCTGGCCCTCACTATCTAACTTATGAAGAACTTTTCCGCGCAGGTTCTCGAACCGCAACTTATCGACCGGCCTGGGATTTGGGTCCATTTCAATCGACACGAGATATAAGCCCAACGCCGCAAATCGAAGCGCGGATTCGTTGATGTCAAAGCCAACGATCTGCTTATACAGGATCGACCTGAGAGTCTTTGTTTCCGGACGTTTTCCGTCAGTCCTCCAACGTTCGGCGACTAGTTCGCGAAACGCCGTCAGTAAGAAGACACCCGCGCCTACTGCCGGATCAAGAATTTTCGCGCCACCGTCCGCCGCGTGACGCTCCAAGGCCCGGAAAGAAGCGCGGACCATGAGATCCGCTATGGCTCTGGGTGTGTAGTAGCCCCCTTCGCGCCTTTGCCGGAGCGGAGCATGATTGCGCAGATAGAGTTCGTACGCCTGACTTAGAACTCCAACCGGAATGTGGGCGAAATCGAGGTTATTCCACTTCTCCTCCCAGCCAAGAAACAACTGGTCGTCGGGCGCACGTCTAAGGACACCGCCGAGAGCCTGATATGCTCCTGCTGGCAACACGTCGAAGATGTTTGCGGAGAGAGGCAGTAAATCACCATTGAACGTCGTATCGAGCCACGTCGATGTCCTTTCAGCCGCATTGCGACTATCGAACAAACTCGCCGCCGTGCCTGCATCTGACATGTCGCGCGGCAGTAAGTTTCGATCTGCAAGGAATCGAGTAAAGAGCGCACGTCCGACGAGCGAGATCGCATCCTCGTTCGAGACGCCCCGCATCCCGATCAGCTTATTAATTGAACCCGTAAGCAGGTTAAGGACGACATTCGATATCCATTCACGCTGGCTGATTGTGGCATGCGGGCGAATATTCCCGAGTCGTGCAAGGGTCGCTGCTTTCGCTGCTTGTCCACCGTCTAACTCGACACGAGATTGTCCCAGTGATTTCCGGTCTAGTGCTATCCGGTAGACGTCAAGGCGACCGGGGGCAACGACGCCAAGGTAAGGCGCATCTCCACGCATTGCCAGCAGGCGGCGTATGCGATGAAGTTGACTATCGTTTTCAAGGGAATCAGTGTTGACCAAATAGATGAGCGGTGCGCCTTGCCACTCGTAAACGGCTTCCACAACCCCCAGCATCGTATTCCCATTTCGCCGGGCGGTGACGAGTGTCGCATATGGAAGGAGATCGGGACCCTCGTTGTCAAAGAGGTGTAACGCTGTCGGATCGGCACCAAACTCTTTCAGGGAAGCTGCAATGTCAGTCATTCGCTGGCTCCCCCTGTAAATCTAAACTGGTCTGACGATCTCCCCCGAACCGACCACGCTGGGCATTGCCCCTCGGCTTTTTGGGTGCAACTTCAACTTTTGCCATTGCTTGCCGGTAGTCAAGCCCGTGCGACTTGAGTTCGGCAACGAGCACGGCAATAAGCGCATGATGGGTTGGTAGTTCACCGGCGCGTGCATAGTTTGAAATCGAATTCGGATTCATCCCTACCAACTCGGCGAATGCGCGAACGCTGAGGCCCGCCTTTTCCAACTCCAGAAGAAAGTCCGCATAGAGCATCGGGGTCACGGCCACATTATTTAGTGTATTCGATCACATAGATTTATGTGAGTCAAGGGATGGAAGAGAGAGTTTTGGACAAAGAAGTAACGGATCGGCTACTGGGTCTCCGCTCGACACTTTTGAGGCCACGCCACATTGTCGTTTCGCTGATACGACAATGTGGCGTGGCCAATTCTATTGTGCCAGCGGCCCGTACTTCTTTTTGCTGCGACTCAGGCCGGATCGGTCCACCGTTGCAGAGCTTTTCTGGCTTCCTCCATAGCTTCCTGGTCCTCATACATCACAACCCGCCATTCGTCTTTGTGACGGACAAAGACAAGCCCGCACTGGCTCATCAAGTCGCAAATCAGATCGTAGATCGGCGCAAACACTTCGATGGACGGCCAGACGAATTCCTGCAACCACATTTCATGCAGGATGCGTTCGAGTTTGGTCATGAGGTCTTCTATCGCCGGATGTTTCTGGAAGACCTCGCCGAGACGCGGTGTGTGGTCCTTAAGATGCTGTTCCAATCCATGAGCATGGCCAAGCAGGTATCCCGCGCAGATGAACACATCCCCGAAAATCTGCTGGATTTCCCGGAAGACATCGTAGGCACGCCGCCCTTCGCGGTGCGCTCTGATTTGTTCCAGCGCAGCAGCCGAGCTGTCTTCAATGGCGCGGCAGAGGATGCCTTCAAACTCCTCCATCGCCTCCGGGCGAAACGTTGCCGAGGAACGGCACGCGGCATATTCGCTCCAGGTATCCATCGCTTTCAAAAACGTCTGACGCGACCGGTTTCCACACTCCAGTGGTTTTCCATAACTGTCGGGGAACATGCGGTAGAGATGGCTTTCGTGCTCTACATGCGCCGCTTCATGCGCGATGCACGCCCGCGCCACCCGCTGCATCTCAAGCTCAGGGGAGATCGTCATCAGGCCGAGGCTAGGTCGCAGCACGATATGAAAACGCAAATCGCCCTCCCGGCGAACTGCGGCCGTCCGTGCCATCTCCATCACTTCGGGCTGGGGATTCATCTCCAGCGGAACTTGGCCCTCTGGCAGGTTTTGCAACGCGCACGCTGCCGCACGGCAGTCCGGTGCGACCGTCACTCCGTCCAGCGCATAGAGCTCAATCCCGGCCAACGCGACGACATACAGCGTCTCTTCGATAGCGATGGCCAGTGCCTCTTGTACCTCCGGCTCCTCGAAGCAGGAGACATCGAGGCTGCACCGTTCAGGCAGCGGCAGGTGGCCTTCGCCCGCGGGGAGAAAGTTCAATTCGCGAACAACGCTCATCCCAGATAGCTCCTCGCTCTCCCATAGCAGAGTTCCAGGCAGACAGAACAATCCTTCCGTCCGTTACCGGAAGGCAAGGCAATGCAGCATCTCTCAAACATCGACGAGTATCGTTCCCATGAGGAAACACGAGGGATCAGCATAACTCCTCCGTCCGTGGGGAGGGAAAACGTCTGCGGTGCGCCCCCGCAAACAACCCTATAACCCGTGATCGGGGAGTTCGAAAACCGGCAAAGCACGGTTCCTGCAACCTTTAGCTTTAGGGGCCTGGACATACGTTACAGGCTCCCCGACCGCAAAGGGCGTAGGGATTTATCAGGCGTCCGAAGAGCGCCTGGTGCTTTGCAGGGGTTTCGACACCCCAGGACGGTGCGTACCGTCCCACATCCATCATAGGTGATACCGCTTGCAATTGCTCTGTAGACGGGAGGAGTCTCCTCCCGCGCTGCGACTGCTCCGCATTCTTCGCTTCCCACCTCTGCGGCCTGTTCCTGCCGCAACGCGACCCTGACAATTCCTGTGCGCTTGATGCGCACGCATAAGGAAACCAAACCTCGCTGAGGGCGCTGCCCTGGCGCGGCGCAAGGGGTTTCCCAACAGTCTTCCGCGCTGCGCTTGTGCAGACCTTCGCTTCGCTCGTCCTCCGCTTTGCTCCGGATGGGAGATACCCCTCCCCTTGCGCCTTGCCGCCCCGCCTTCGCCAGGAGGCGTTCGGCATGTAGGTACATGCCACGCATGGCATGAAAAGCAACGGCAACAACCAAAGGAGAGAACACCCATGAGCAGCGCAGCCACCACCAGCAGCAACCAGCCCAAGACGGCGAAAGAAGTAATCGCCGCCAACGTCCAAAGCCTCATCGAGCAGTTAGAGGCAGGACATAGCGATGCACTCACCGCTTACCTCAATGCGATGGGCCGTTTTCATAACTATTCGTTCGGCAACATCCTCGAAATCGCACGGCAAAAATCGGACGCGACCAAAGTAGCCGGGTTCTGGAAATGGAAAGAGCTTGGCCGTAGCGTGAAAAAGGGCGAGAAAGGCATCCGCATCCTCGCCCCCATCGTCGGCATCAAGCGCAAGCAGAAGGATGAGGCCGAGAAAGACCTCACCAAGCAGAACGTACCCGTATTGGTTGGATTCCGTTCAGCCTATGTCTTCGATGTGTCGCAGACTGAAGGCGCGGAGCTTCCAGCGTTGCGCGAGATCAGCGGCGACGTGGGAGAAAACAGAGACCGCTTGATTGCTTTCATCGAACGTCAAGGCATCGAGCTTGTCTTTACCGAACGCATTGCCCCCGCGCTGGGCATGAGTTACGGCGGACGCATCGCCATCCTGCCCGGACAGTCGAAGGCCGAAGAGTTCAGCACATTGGTGCATGAACTGGCGCACGAGATGTTGCACAAAGCCGAGCGGCGCACCGCCACGACGAAGACGGTACGTGAGACAGAGGCCGAAGCTATCGCCTTTGTCATCGGCAAGGCTGTAGGTCTGGAGACAGGTTCGGCCAGCGCAGACTACATCCAGCTTTACCACGGCAACGCATCCTTGCTGGCGGAATCGCTTGAGGTCATCCAGCAGACCTCCGCTGTCATTCTTGCCGCATTGCAGCCTCCGACCGCAGCAGAGGCGACGATGCCCGACGCAGAACTGGCGAAGGTGGCCTGATGCAGACCATCCTTCACATCCTCAAGATGGCCGGGGGGTGGCACCCCGGCCTCTATCTCAAGATCGACAACCCGCCGTATATGGAGCTTGTTATCGAGGCGATGGACGAGTCCGGCCCGATGGGACTTCCCGCGTTGTCTGTCTGTCACTACGGCGAACAGCATGGCGATGCCATGCGCGACCCCGAGATGTGCTTCGAGCTTGGCTTCGCAGGCGGCGCACACCTTGACCCTTGGTACTGGCGGAACGATTTCGTCGCCGTCGAGCAGTGGAGCCGCAATATCGTTGGCGGCCACTATGTACACCTTTTCGCCTTACACGAGCAGCACGTTCGTTTTGCCAAAACGTGGGACAACAACCTGCGTTTGCAAGGGTATTCCGAAGTCTTCAAGGACAACTGCATTCGAGGCTAGTCCGCTCTCGTGGAGCGAAACCACGCCCCGGCGTGTCCCGCTCCGTGCCTTCACCCTCAACCGCTCGAAAGGAGCCTGTCATCATGGAAACCACCGTTATCAATGCTGCCGAGTACCGCAACGTTTCGCTTTCTTTGCTCAGTGAATCAAAGACCAACCCGCGCCGCACCTTCGAGCCAACGGCCTTGAAGGAACTCGCCGAGTCCATCCGCACCCAGGGCGTATTGTCCCCGCTGCTGGTGCGGCCTTTTACAGAGAACGGCTTCGAGATCATCGCGGGGGCGAGACGTTATCGCGCCGCACAGATCGCCGAGGTTCCCACCGTTCCCGTTCGCATCGTCAACCTCTCCGATGCCGCTGCCTTAGAAGCTCAGCTAGTGGAGAACCTGATTCGGTCGGAGATTCACCCGATGGAAGAGGCGCAGGGATTCCGCGCCTTGCTAGCCTTGGACGAACCCAAGTACAGCATCGAGCAGATCGCCGCGAAGGTTGGGAAATCGCCCGTCTTCGTGGCTTCGAGGTTGAAATTAGCTGACCTCGTACCCGCTACCGTCGAAGCATTCTATGCCGACGAGATCGGCGTAGGCCACGCGCTGCTACTGGCAAAACTGCCAGCCGACGAACAGACACAGGCGCTATCGGCTTGCTTCAAAGAGGTCTACAACAATGGAGCCAAGCCAGCGCGAATCCTGCTGCCCGTCCGCAACCTGCAATTCTGGATTGATAGCAACATCCTTCTCGTATTAAAGGATGCGCCGTTCAACAAGCGAGATGCGCAGCTTGTTCCTGTCGCTGGCAGTTGCGCCGACTGTCCCAAGCGCACAGGCCATAACAAGCTGTTGTTCGGGGATGACCTCGGAAGGCAGGGCGACCGCTGCACCGACCCCGGCTGCTACGCTGCCAAAGTCACAGCGCATGTGGCATCCGCCATCGCCGCGAAACCGGAGCTGGTACAGATCAGCACGGCCTATGGCGGACAGAAAGAAGATAGTCCGGTACTCCCGCGCAACAAGTACACCGCCATTCGGGACGACAAGCCAAAGTCGAAAGATGACGCCAAGCGGCCTGAGTACAAGGTGTGCAAGTTCACCACGGAAGCCATTATCACCGAAGGGAGCGACCTCGGCACCATCCATAAGGTGTGTGCTAACCCGTCCTGCCCAGTGCATCATCCGAAGCAGCAAACCAGCCGCAACGATGAGAAGTGGAAGGCCGAGCAGGACAAGCAGCGCAAGGAACAGGCCATCGCCAACGCGAGTGGCCTTCGCGTCCTCGCCGCCATCGGCGATGCCGTTCCGGTTCGCCTCGTGAAACGTGACCTGCTTTTCATCCTTGAGAAGCTGGTAAGCATCATGGACGAGAACCGCGTGGAGATGCTGGCGCGGCAGCATGGCATCCGTCAGAAGCGCGACGATGGAGGCATGGCAAAGACGTTCGCCGCGTTTCTTCGCCGTGCCGACGAGGGTACGCTGTCTCGGCTGCTGGTCGAGTCGAGCATCCTGCTTGCCGCCTCGCGCGGCAACCCTTCCGCCGTGCTCAAGGATGCCGCCAGCGCCTACAAAGTGGATACCGACGCCATCGCTACCAAGGTAAGGCAGGAGTTCGCCGCGAAGGAGAAAGCGAAGAAGACGGCACAGCCCGCAACCAAAGCCGCAAGGAAAGTGGCATAGCTCTCCATTCAATGAGGGGACGGCGAACGCCGTCCCCTCATTTTTCGCCCACAAAAAACGGCAGGGAGAACCCGTGCTGGTTTCTCCCTGCACCCTTTGCCCGCCTGGGTTCCGGCCTTCGCTCGCCGGCTGCGCGGCAGGAGTCAAGTTCCTCCTCCTGCACCTTCCCCCGTTAGCTTCTCTCGAAGCAACTCGCGACGAACAAAACGAGGCGAGCACCAACAACCTTTATTTCGAAGGATGTTCATCGCCTTCAGGGGGAGTCGCTCGGCTCGTCGTGTAAAGTCGTCCCCAGTGTGCAAGGTGGTCGAGGAGCGAGCAAACTTCCTCTCTAGCTTCATGGTTGAAATCATATTCGATATGGAGCACCATCTCGCTCATGTCATGTCTGACAACTATCCCATCCGCTTCGAGCCGTCTCAGATTTTGAGCGAGCATCTTCTTTGATGCTCCGGGGATGAGCCGCGATAATTGACCCACACGGACTGGCCCTGAACGCATCGCGCAAAGAATTTCGACTCTCCATTTTCCCTGCAAGAGCACAGCGGCTGCGCCGCTCGCGCTATGAGCATATCGTGTATCAATCCTGCTCATGCCAAGCGTTTTGCTGTTGGTCTTCCTCATGACATTGCTCTTCATCAATAGGTCAAAAGCTGAACATAGCCTGGACGTAGATGCTCCGGTTTCCGGGAGCGTGCATACCTATTCCATTCGCAAAGCCTGAATCGGCTCAATCCGTGCGGCTCTCAAGGCTGGAATGAGTGATGCTGTGCTGGCAATGACGGTTAGCACCGCAACAGAACCGACCAACACCCACGGATTATGGGCGGATGTGCCGTAGAGGAAACTGGCGAGTGCCTGAGATGCCAATAGAGCGATAAGCAAGCCAGCCACTGACCCGCTTGCTGCGATCAATGCATTCTCTCGAAAGACCATTCCGACTACTCTCCCTCGTTGAGCACCCATCGCCATACGAATTCCTATCTCACTGGTGCGCCGAGCGGTTGCGTATGCCAATGTGCCATAGAGACCAATCGCAGTCACGAACAATGCACAGCCCGCAAAGAAAATCGCAAGCATTGCCATCATGCGTTCGGTGCCGATGGATATATCAAGTTCATCGGTCATGGTCGTCAGGACAGGGGCGGGTATGCTGGAAGCCATTTTCGCAGTCAACAGACGGGCGGTTGCGGACAACGGAGCCGACGGGCCATCCATCCGGACGACCGCTGTATAAGAGGGCTTCTTTGCATCATTCTGCATGATTGGCAGGTAGGCACCTGCTGGGTCGGCATTCCTGATGGCGTCGTACCGCGTATCGCCGACCACGGCAACTACTTCATAGGGAACTCCCTTCGGATCGGTCACAATACGCCCCAGAGGGTTTTGCGATGGGAAAAGCAACTTAGAAGCAGCTTGATTGAGGATGATCTTGTGAGTCGTTGAAGCGGTGTCGCTCCACTGAAAATCGCGTCCCTGAAACAGGGGAATTCGCATGGTTTCAAAATATTGTGGTGCGATCCGGTTAATGGCAATCTGTTGTTCCCCGCTGCTGAGAGGGGTCTGATATTGCCTAGTCGAGACGTTACCACTCAATGGGACGACGCTCGCGAAGCTCGCAGTCTTCACTCCTGGTTGATGGCTCAGCGCATCGCTATACGCTTGATACCAGCGAACGAGCGGGGTGCCCTCTAAGCCTTGCTTTCCCATCTCAAGATTCAACATGGCGACTCCGCTGGGATCAAACCCCAATCCAGTACGATACAGTTTCACCACGCTGGTTGCGAGAAGGCCTGCGCCGACCACAAGGATGAGTGCCAGCGCGACTTCCAGGCTCAAAAGAATATTTGGCAATACGTGCGTCTGTCTCTTTCGACCGGTTGTATACGCGCCAGATTTGATCTGTTCACTTAGGCTGCCGGAAGTTGCTCTCAACGCAGGAACCAAGCCGATCACAACGGCGGCTATACCCGCCATCAGAGCCAAGAACACAAAGACACGCAGATCCATGGGGGTATCAAGCACCGCCGTCGGGTCATTTCCAAGAATGAATCTCGCAAGCGCACGACTAACGACAGGGATCGCAATGCTACCAGCTATTGTTCCCAGCGTTGCGAGCACCAAACTTTCGACGAGTAGTTGTTGAACGAGTCGCTTCCGACTTGCTCCTAGCGCGAGACGGGTCGCAAGTTCGCGTTCACGCGCTGCCGAACGTGCCATCAATAGGTTGGCGAGATTAAAGCAAGCAAGCAGCAGCATAACCGCGCATAGCACAAAGATCGCAAACAGTGGTTTTTGAAACACTGCTCTAAGGTCTGAGTAGCCGTGCGCTCCTGTTTCGGCGGTAATCTGGAAATGATTCTTTTGGGCACGTTCGATCCACTTTGCATCAGGAATCGCCTCGTGGAGGATGGGGTTCGACGCCGCACGCAGCGCGGCATTGACCTGCTCTAGTGATACACCAGCCTTACGGCGGGCAAATAGTTGAATCCACCACGAATCATAACCTTCAGCTATGTTGTTATGCGGGTAGTCGATGATTGGTTCTGCTGACAGCGGCACATAGAGTTCTGATCGTTGTGTTTGGTCAGCCCCGATGAAACGTTTGGGCATGACTCCGACGACGGTAAACGAAGCGTTCGCAATGGTCAGATGACGACCCACTACATCAGGAGCGCTATCAAACCATTGTCGCCAAAAGTCTTCGCTGATTACAACTCCAAACCCATCGGAGGGACCGCCTAGCTGATCGTCTTGCGGGGTCAAGTAGCGGCCCAAGAGCGGCGGTGTTTCCAGGGCATCAAAGAATTGGCCGCTCACCATAGCTCCGGGGATGTTTTGATTACCGGAAGCTATCCGCACTTGCATCATCTTGATTTCAAATCCTGCGACTTGTTGAAATACGTCGTGACGTTCTTCCAGCGCGCGTAACAAGGGGACGTTAAAGCTATAGTTCGGTCCGCGAGCGCCATAGTTAGATTGGTCGATTCGCAATACGGCCAGGTCTTCGGAGTGCGGTACCGGGAGAGGTCGTAGCACAAGCCCATTGATCAAGGAAAATATTGATGCATTGGCACCAAGGCCTATGGCCAGCGTGAGGATCGCAATTGCTGTAAAGCTAGGAGACTTGGCTAGTTGACGTAACGCAAACCGAACATCGCCCCAGATGCGTTCAAGCGTCGGCCACTGCCATACCTCGCGGCTCCGCTCCTCGATCAGTGTGGCGTTGCCGAATTCTCGTTTTGCTTGAGATTCTGCTTCTTGCCTGCTCATACCACCCTCGATCAGCTTTTCAATCTTCTCTTCTAAATGCAGGTGCATTTCTTCAGCCAGATCGTCGTAGATTTTGCCCCGTGTGGCTGCTTGTTTGAACCAGTTCATGGTGCCCTCCTAAGACTTTGCTGGGGCGAGAACCAGAGAAATGCCCTCCAGCATTCGCTCGAAACGAAAGACTTCATGCTCCAGGTGCTTGACCCCTGATGGCGTGATTTTGTAGAGTCGGACTTTCCGATTGGTGTCGGAAATCTTCCACTCCGCCTTCAAGAACCCTTCCTTGAGCATTCGTTGCAAGGCGGGGTAAAGAGAACCTTCCTCCACTTGCAACAGCTCATTGGAACGTTCTTTGATATGTTGCACCAACGCATATCCGTGCATGGGCTGATAGCGAAGTGACTGAAGAATCATCATCTCCAGTGCGCCGGGAAAGAGATCACGTTGCTGTGAAGATCTTGCCATACCCCTATTTTATACACGCATAGACTAAAATAGTCTAGGAAGCGCGAATGGAAAACATAGCAAACGGATTGGCAGAATTTGTAGGCAGGGGACGTCTCAATGACGAACTGCGGAATGGGGTGGCGAGTGACTGCAATTCCCAAATATCAATCAGGCAAGATGTAGTAGTTACTTCGGGGTAGGCGAATAAAGCCAACGCGCTCCCAGAACTTGCGAACCCGCTGTTGAGCTAATCGCTTTCCCTTCGACCGTTTGTTTTTTCGCCCGAGGCCCGTGAACTGAAGAGGGGCGGGTATCTTGGCAGTCTGCCGCCAATCATCTGGTCTCTGCATTGTGACGGCGTGCAAAAGTTCATGGTGACGGCAAATTTGTAAGGAAACGATATCGCAGAGACAGCGATTTTGTAGGCGATGTAGCGAGATATCTAATCGCCGAGCTTTACGCTAAGGCCCCGCGCTTCGATCTCCGCAGTTGTTTTGAGAAGCTTCTTTGTCTTGTAGGCATTGGCACTATGCTTTGCCATAAATCCTCGCATATCCTTCGCCAGCGGAACGAGCAATATTGGAACTCTAGGGTTGACGTTGATGCAGTATTTGGCGCTTGGGGACTCTCGCACCTTATCTCCGATGTATATCTGCATTTGCATACCGGGAATGTAGAAAAAGAAATTCCTGAAGTCAGGATTGTGGCCGGGGAATGGGTCAATCATCGCGGGAAAACGGATTGGTCCTGATTCGACCGCGATCGCAAGGGCAATGTGGTCCGCCAGCGGTGCTTCTCCGCGCAGAAAGAGTCGCAAGGCTTCGCTGTCTTCACCTAGATCAATTCGAGGTCGGTCGCTTCCACGCCCAAACGAGTGAACGGAGGCCTTCCAGAAAATGCCCATAGCGAAGTGAATGAGCTTAGGCACGTCAATCTCAGGGTTGTCCGCGCCAGCATATACCGATATTGCCTCCGTGGCGAGTATAGGCTTCTGTTTTACCAGACGATCAAATAGCGGAAATGGCCCATCAAACCTCGAGAGCAAGGGTACAGTTATTCGTTCGCCATTCTTGCTGAGATTATCTTCGCAAGCCTCGCAAAGGAGATATGCCTTCGTCTGGTTGACTGTAGGTCGCATCACTTGCGAGTTGACAGCAACTGGCTCGAATTCATCATTCCGGCACAGAGGATAAATCCTTTTGGATAGGAGATGGCTCATGCAGAGTTTCTTCTCTTCTCGGCACATCGGACATATCCCGATAGGCATTTATCACCTACTTTCTATGGAACAGTGGTAGGAGTTTGCCGCGAAGGAGAAGGCGCAAACGGCAAAGCGGCCCTAATCTCCAGTCTGTTTCTTCAGGAGCCTGCTAGCCGGCAGGCTCCTTTTTCTTGGGCGGACGCTGGGGAGGTGGGGGCGGAGGTAGGTAGCCCCCTTTCTTGGGAATATTTTTAGGCGTGTCAGACGTGCTCTTCATTCGACCACTCTATTCGTTCGGTCGCGCTGGTGGTGGCTCCGGGGATGGAGCACGCGACGGTGGAGGTGATGGAGGTGGAGGAGTACGCGGTGGCGTATAGCCCTCCCTCAGTGGGATGCGGTCGCTGGGAGAATCTTTGGGATGGGTCAAAGAAGTGCCCTCACTTTTTCGCTGGCGGTGGGGATGGAGCCGATGAGGGGGGAGCCGTTGGCGGCGGTGTACGCGGTGGTGGAGGTGGGGGAACATATCCCTTCTTTACGGTATCTGGTTGCGGTGGAACTTTGGGATTGTTCAACGTGCTTCCCCCTATTGCTAAATTTTCAAATGCAAAGACCGACCATGATAGCAGGCCAAGAAACAGGAATCCGACACTGAGATAATTGCACCAATCGGTGACGGACGACAAACGATTCTTAGGTCGCTTGAACTCGGGCTTTCCCAGCGCGTCGGCCCCGACTTTGATTTCAAACATGCAAGCTTTATGGCTGAATAGGAAGGACAGGAGTGCGCCAAGCAGACCAATGGAAAATAGTCCCCAGGAGATGCCGAGCCATTTCAAGGTATAGAACTGTGGCTTTGGGGCTACGTCTTTAAGAAAGGCAATGGAAGCGCCAAATACAGCGGAGCCGAAGGCTAACACCGCCTGATCGAATGTCCGTGCACTCTCGCGCGCAGCATCGATCAACCCCTTGCGTTCTTCCATATATTGGTTATGGTCGTTGATTGCCTGATCATACGGTTCGTCTGGCATAGATCGAATTGTATGCTGCTAACGCTTACATACCCCGGCGATAGACGACTCCAATAGTTTCGTCTGATATTGGGCGCATGAATTGTTCCCTCCGAGGGAATATTCCGTGATTTCAATATCATTTTTTCTACACTCACCCAGATTGGGGCAAAAGTCTTATAACGAAAGGCGCTCTACATTTGGGCTTTCGTGACACACCCGACCTTCGGCCTATTGGTTACACCCATTTGGAAAGGCTAACGAACCCGCGACCTCTGCCGTCCTGCGACAGAGGTGCCGGTCGAGATCGACCGCGGAAACCGCCGAAATTCCTGGGAAATTTGAGGTGTGGACAGAGGTTTGGTGGACAGAGGACGTGGGTGCGATAAGGGTGCAATAACCGATTCCAAGGGGGTCTCAGGGCTCCAAAAGTGGCCATCCGGGGCTCCTGATTTCAATTAGTTACGAGATCCTTCCTTGCTGTCACGGCAGAGGTCGCGGGTTCGAGCCCCGTCGTCCCCGCCATACAAAGCAAAGCACTTAGCTTCGTATGGCACCTTAAGTGATAAGTAAATCCGGGTCCAACAAGGGTCCGTTACGCCCGCCAGGGTACCAAAAGTGAGTCAGTTTCAACCTCTCTTTGACCCACGTTGGGCACCATCATCCTTACAACTTTGCTCTGTGCGCTCGTTTATGCGAGTTCACGGCCTGCGTGTATACGTCGAGCGTGATCCTGCTGTTGGCGTGTCTTAAGAGCTCCTGTACCGTCTTCACATCTTCCCCGTTCGCCTTCAGCAACGTGCCGAAGGAGTGGCGGAATGTGTGCCAACCGATATTCTTGTGAATTCCGGCATTCTTGGCAGTCGGCTTGATATACCGCTTCATGAGGTTGTCCGGCAGTAGGGCTGCTTGCCCTTCATGCGCGGACTGGCAAAGACCCAGTCACCTTGCATTGGATAAGCGCAGATCTTCGGCCAACGAAGCGGATCGTCTGCCATATATGCGTCCATCGGAACAGGCTTTGCAGACGCTTCCGTCTTGCAGACGCCAAGCACTTGGTGGCAGATGGATTCGGTGACGAATCTCCAAAGTCTCGAAATCAATGTTGTCCTAGCGAAGTGCCAGGAGTTCGCTGGCTCTCAGCCCAGTTGCCGCATCAAGCAGCACCAGAGTGCGCTCTCTTACGGCAAGCTTGCCGAGGAGCTTTTGCAACTCCGCCAATTCCAAAACCTCAGGAACCTTCTCCCTCTTTGCGCTTTGGCGAACGAGCTTGATCGGGTTGCGGTCAAGCCATCTCCTAACAACTGGCACATTTCAAGCCGGGCACTCCACTCAAGCGTCGAAGCTGTTGCATAAAAGTCGCTTTTCACCTGAGATTCCGCGGAGACAAAGTCTTCATCTCGGAAATGAAACATTGTCTGGCTCCATTGCGCATACTCCAACAGTTTATCCAGCTTCGGAATCATTCGCCCGATTCGCCTTTTGGAATCGCGAGCGCCACGTCATGCAGCAGGTTCCGGTATTTCTTCATTCGAGACTCTATTAGGGATTCGAGTGCGCTTATATCCATAAAATGTTTCTTGCCCAAGAACCCACTCTCAATATCGTTGAACTCTTTGATCAGCTTTACCCCGACCTCGCCAGCTTGCTGCAGTTGCATGTAAAGCTTTTCTATATGGCGATAGTCCTCGTATTCCTCAAGGATTTTGTATCGCGCCCTTGCAAGAGCGGTGAATCCTGAATAGCTCCCGATAGCCATGCTTTCAAGGCGATGGTCGATTCCTCGCTTGAACCAGATTGTTCCTTCCGAGCGCAGTGGGAACACATACTTCGTTCAGAACGATTCGTAGTGCGGTACCAGGGCCTCCAGATGAGGCCAATGCCGCTGCTCTTCTGAATCGCCCAATGCCTGCAACGTCGGAATCATTCGATTCTCCAACACATCACTCGCTATAGTCTCTTTCACGTTGAAGGCCATATCCTAGAACAGCTCTTAGACAAGAGCACAAGTTAGGCTTTGATCGTCGCGGTCTTTAGGCTTCCAGTTCCATTGCACGACCCGCTTTCCGGGAAAGATGTTGTTTGCCATTTCCAAAGGCCATGCCTGCGTCGTCACCGCCACTACGATTCGTCCACTGTCATTAACCGCCTGGAGCGGACAATCCTGTATGACTCCCATGTAGTGTTGGACGAAACATCTCCAATATTCATCTGATTCGAGAGCGGCAGTGTTGACACCTTGTTCCCGTAGTGCTGCTATGAACTCCTCTCGAAATGTGCTCAGAGCCAGGAATTCATTCAGAGGTTTGAGATCGAACTCCTTCATCGTCACACCGGACTTTCTAAATTCTGCCTCGTACACATCAAAATGGCTTAGGATCGCCAATGCAGGTCTACGATCTAGCGCGGGATGCACTGCCCAATCCATACAAAGCGACAACGCTGGGAACCGCTTGAGCTGCTGTCCGTTTTCGAGAAGTTTTCTTGCTTCAACGAGGAGGTAGACGACTTGCCTCTCGGCCGTGATATCTTGCTCGAATTCCGCATTGAGTTTGGATACGATGTCGGGCTTCATCTCTCGAGCATAGGCCCATCCGACATAAATCGGTACGAGTTACTCTTAGCTGCTTCAGGTTCTCGGCGTCTTCCGTCACCTACCCGTTCCAGCCCGCAGCTTCGTCTCATTACAGCCAGCCGCTTGTCTCGACATCCCAATCTGCAAATCGTTCAGAGCCGGGTATCAAGGTCGCGCTGTCGTAGGCAAACGCGGCGTCCGTGCCATTCATCGCGTTCCATATCAAGTCATCTTCAGCAGTCCCAGGGAGACTTTCCCACCAGCCGGGCCCGCTGCGAAGTTCTCAAAGGAATCGAAGACGTACAGCACTAACGCGTCACTCTTGCGATCATCGTCCAATCCCATGAAGCTCTGCACGAACGGACGGCAGACTGTGTCTGCGTCGGGCAGCCATGAAAATACGGCGACCCCGCCCGTGTCATCTGGTAGCAACGTAAACGGCAGATTTAGGAAGGGGGTGGACATATCAGTGATGTCTTGAATCTCGTTGCCGGAGAAGTCAAAAGTCGATTGCGTGTACCCTGCGCATGCGAGAGCGGGCACTTTGCGGAATCGCACAAAGGCACCCTCCAAAATGTCAAAATCCTGAGCCTGCAATGCGTTGTTGCAGGTCGCCTTGTCCTTTTCAAGTTGCTGAAGCGCATCTTTGATTGAAAGGCTCCTGGCGCTGACTAAACCTTGCACCGCCCGTTGGAAAGCTACGGGCTTACCTCGGTCGGCTTCACGCAAGAGCTCGTTGGTATCCAACGTTGGCCGCTTCACATAAATTTCACGGCAGAGCGAACGATAGTGCAGCAGGAAGGCTTGCTCGAGCGTAGGGGTAATGCTCCCTTGATCGATAGGACAAAACAAGCTGCTGTCGTGCGAACTGCAGAATCCAGTGAATGTCGAAGCTGATCGAATGTATTCCAGCTGATGGGGTTAGTACGCAATCCGTTCTGCAGGCCTGCGACTCGCTCGGGGGCACCCGCGATGGAATGCTTTCCAGCATCGCAGCGTGCCACTTTAATCCGGCGACGCTGCTGCGCCCCGCGGGCGGCAAAGACTGTCTCACCGCGCAGCAGTTGAAAATGGCCGAAACCTTTGCCATCGGGCAGAGAGCCAAGCACCCGCTGTGGAACGATGTGCAGACGATGCCCGGCTTCAACGTACTAGCGGGCGCCGATCTAACCGGCCCCATGGGCCTGATGCACCGCGCGGAGCACCCAACCAGAATCCTTTTGAACTCCTTTCACTATGTCGTTGGCGACCAGGTGCTGCGCTTCTTTCTCACCGGCGACCCGCACTTCAACACGCTCAGCTTCGACACTACGACCGGCGGCAAATATGCTGCCGACCTGCTGCCGCAGTCTGAAGCTTCCGATGCAAGCAATGGAAATCTGGCAGCGTTCGCGCAACACGGCGGCAAGTTCCTGATGCTGCACGGCGCCGCGGACGCCATCATCCCGATCGGCTCGTCGGTGCTGTATTACAAGAGGGTGCAGGGCAGGATGAGCCAGCAGGAGATGGACCGCTTTCTGCGCTTCTATCTCGTTCCGGGCTATGGCCACGGACGTGATGTCTTCAATGCCGGCTTCGACGCGCTCCGCGTGCTGGGACCGGTGGCTCGACACGGGCGCAGCGCCGAAGAATCTGGTCGTCGTCGATAACAACAAGTCTGGCAACGGCCGCACTCGTCTGTTATGCGTCTATTCCGCATGGCCGAGGTATAGCAGCGCGGCGGATGTGAATGCAGCAGCCAGCTTTACGTGCGCGACGGAGTAGAGTCAGGCGAAGATACTCGCAGGTGTGTACAGCTCGTCATGCTGAGTTACAGGGTTTCGTTCCAGCGTCAAAGGATCTACTGGTGACTTATCCCCATTTTATCGTTGCTACTGCCAGTCGCCTACGGTACGCGTGCAAGTACTACCCGGCTTACCTGCATGCGACGCCCGTTGCCGCCCTGTCCACCCGCTACACTCCACGAGAGCGTGAGACTACCAGAGGCCGTTGCCGCCGCTGGCAGCGCGATTTCCGCTTCGCTGCACGCTGCGGGCGCCGCACACACCTGCGCTACCGCAACCCCGTTTGCCAACACCCGGTACGCACTGCCGTTGGCCGGATACACAAGGTGCACGTGATAGCTCGCCCCGCGCTGGAGCCCCGTGTAGCGCATTTCGAGCGGCTGGTCGTAGAGCGTTCCCGCAAACGCGCGCGCGAACAGCGGCTTATCCGATTGGGACGTTGCGACGCTGGTGTACACCCCTGACAAGCCGGAGGGGTCCTGCGCGAAATCAGACCCGCGCATAAGGTGCGGAGCAAGTCCGCCGGCGCCAAGGTCGTCGACCAGGTCGCCAGTCGGGAACAGTTCAGCAAGCGTGCTTTCGATGCTTTTGAGCTGCAGCGCTGCCGTCGGCTCAGCCTGCGCCGTGGCGACCTGCTCCAGCAGCCACGCGCGGTCGTTCAGCGGTTCGTCGATGCGGTCCAGGTTCGCGCCGCGATCGGTCGCAAGCGCCCCGTAGCGGCTAACGCTTAACTGCATGCGCACCGTGCGAAACAGGTCCCCGGCGAGCGAAGCTGCGCGTGCGCACAGCGTTGAGGTACTGCACTGTGGCGCAGAGCCCAGCGCAGCCTTCGCCGCCAGCAATGCCTGTTCAGTGTTAGTTACAGATGCCGCGCGGAGCGCCTGCACCGCCCGGTTCTCAGCGCCGGCTTCCTCTCTCTTGCGCTGCTGCAGGTAGCCATCGTAGTAGGCGCGATACAGCACCTGCTGCAGCCGCCAGTTCTCGCGCGCCGCTGCCGGTTCCTGCTGCTCCATCTGTTTGAACAAGGTCAATGTTTTCGCAATCGACGCATTCGCCGCCAGCTGCCCGCGCCAGTTCTGCTCCAGCCCCGCAACGCCGCGTGCGAATGTGTCTGCAAGCTCCGGCGCGATGAAGTACCGCCCATATTCCGCCAGCACCTGCCCGGCACTCTGCTGCGGGTCCCACGCCCACGCGCTCCACAGCACTTTGTTGATGTCGTCGTTCGCGCCCTCTGAGTAGGCGACGAACCCCGTCGTGAGCGGCGCATAGCGGTGGAACAGAATGCCTTCATCGACTGGCCGCGGGTCGATCGGCTCGCGCCCTTCCGTCATCGCGAACGCTGGGTCCCACTGCGGCACCGGGTACTGCGCCGCCAGCGTGTGGGTAATGTCCGGGTAGAAGCGGATCGGGTACTCCCGCGGCACGTGCGCGCGAAACTGCTCCGGCGTCTCGCGCATCTCCGGGCCGTAGACCACACCGGTCAGCCACTTAGGATGCTGCGCCAGCAGCGCGTAAAACTGCGCAAGCCACTGAGCGTTAAAGCTCTGCGGCGAAACCCACATTTGCGCCCCTGGGTGCGAGCGGCGCAGCTCCGCGGCCTCCCGCTCCAGCAGCGCGAAAAGGTATTTCGGCTCTGTGTGGCCCGGGTCGCCGCCCGGCACAAATACCGCGTCCACCCGCGGCAGCGCGCGGAACACCGCGCCCCACTCCGCCACCGCTTTCTCCATCGTGGCCGGGTTCGCGTAGTCCTTGTCCATCGCCGGGTACCAGATGGAGCAGTCGAGCCCATACCGCGCAATCGTCGCCGAAAGTGTCTGCATCATGGCGAGGGGCGGCAGCGTAAACAGCGGGCTCGACGGCTCATCGTCTGAGTGCGGCGGGATCAGCTCGATCGTATTGGTGCCGAACACCGAGAGATTGCGGATGTACTGCTCGAACTGCGCCGGCGACCAGCCGTCGAACGTGTTGTTCTTCGGACGGTAGCCGAGCTGCTGGCCGCGCACAGCATAGGCCGGCGCTTGCGACGTATCAAGCGCCGCGAGGCCGCCGACAGGTTCAACCGAGCCGCGCTTCATCGCGAGATGGCGTAGCAGATATCCGGCGCCGAACAGTACCCCGCGGTCGTCGCGGCCTTCCACCACAATCGTGGTGCGGCCGCCTGCCGTTGTTTCGCGAGGGGTTGCGCGAACGGCAAAACTCTCCGGCTTTTCCGGAATGGTTCGCGGTCGCTCTGCATCTGAGACTGGGGCGGCCACTATCCCGTCCAGCTGGTTCAGCTGATCGATGCGCGCCAGCACGATGCGTACCGGCGCTCGGCTGTCTTCGCTGCCCACCGCCCACTGCAACCCGGTGCGACGGTTCACTTCTTCCGCAAGCATGCGGGCGGCGGTCTGCTCCGGCACGCTGGCTCCTGTGGCTACAATCACCTCAGCCGCGCCCAGGGCATGCTGCTGTGCGCTCACCCGCGCGCCGCTCACCGCGGCCATCGCGATTATGGCCACCAGGGCAAGCGGGCAGCTCCAGCTCCGTTTTCGAGTCTGCTTCTGCACGCAATCTCCGCAGGCCGTGGTCACGGCTCTGGTCACGCAAGGCCGCACACCAGTAGATAAACAGATAAATGGACTTGCGTTTCATTTCAAGAGTAGAGTGACGCAGAAAATGAAACACAACTCAACAATTGAAACGCCGGCCCCGCAATCCGCAACCTATGCCTGGTTTGTGGTCGCCATGCTGTGGCTCATCTGCTTTTTCAACTATGCCGACCGTCAGGCCATCTTTTCGGTCTTCCCGCTGCTGCAGAAGGAGATGCATCTCGACTCGGTGCGGCTGGGGCTGCTTGGCTCTGCATTCGCGTGGGTGTACGGTCTCAGCGGTCCGGTGGCCGGGCTGGTTGTTGACCGCGTGCAGCGCAAGTGGGCCATCCTGGGCGGCCTGCAGTTCTGGAGCTTGGTCTGTGCGGCTTCGGCGCTGTCTCATGGCTTCGGTCAGCTGCTGTTTTTTCGCGCTGCCGAGGGGCTGGGCGAGGCGGTTTACTATCCGGCCTCCACCTCGCTTATCAGCGATTACCACGGCCCGCGCTCCCGCTCCCGCGCGCTTGGCCTGCTTGTTACCAGCGTCTATGCGGGCACTGTCGGCGGCGGCATCTGGGCCGGCGCCATGGCCCAGCGCTACGGGTGGCGGCTCTCCTTTGTGGTGCTGGGCGCGCTCGGCAGCCTGCTCGGCCTGGTGCTGCTGCGGCTGCTGAAGGAGCGGCCGCGCGGCACTGCCGAGGGCGAGTCTGCACCCGCTCCGGACGCCCCCATCAACGCGCGCCAGACCCTTCTCTCCATCGTGCGCACACCCACCGCGCTGGTGCTGATGGCGGTCTTCGTCTGCGCCAACTTTGTTGCGCTGGTGTTGCTGGCCTGGATGCCGGCCTACCTCTATCAACAGTTCCACCTGTCGCTGGCAAAAGCAGCGCTGATTGCCACGCTCTACCCGCAGGCCGGCAGCGCGTGTGGCGCGTTCTTCGGCGGCTACCTGGCGGACCGGCTCTCGCGCCGCACACCGCGGGGCCGCATGCTGGCGCAGATGATCGGCGTGGTCTGCGGCGCACCGTTCGTCGCGCTCTGCGGACGCGCTTCGACGATCCACGGGGTCATCGCGGCGCTGGTGGTCTGGGGCTTTGCCAAAGGCATGTACGACGCCAACATCTTCGCGTCTGTGTTTGATGTGATCCGCCCTGAGTCGCGCGGCGCTGTCAGCGGCCTGATGAACTGTGTCGGCTGGATGATCGGCGGGGGCGCAGCCCCGCTTGCTATCGGGCTGCTGGCGAAGCACATCGGCCTGGGTGCGTCCATCTCACTCGCCGCGGCCGGGTATGCGGTTGCCGCGCTGCTGCTGCTGTTCGGTATGCTCCGCACGCTGCCGGACGATCTGCTGCGCATACGCCAGGGGAGCGCGGCCGTCGCATCGGTGCCCGCCTCGCTACAGTCGAGCGCCGGTTAAGAACCACGCCCGCGCGCACGCATCAGAAAGCCTTAACGCGTGCGCGGCGCGACCCCGCACAACGCCACTTCCATCCCCATCTGTGCAAAGCAGGCCGCTTTCGCCAGCATCGCTTCCTCGGCGCTCGCGGCATCGTGGGCATAGGCCACCTGGATGTGATTCGCCTTATGCCGCGCCATCATCGCGTCGCGCGTCACGCCGTGCAGCACTGCGCTCATGATGGGCCACTGCGGCGTCGTCGCAGCCCAGCGTCGCTCGGTCTCTTCCGGCGGCAGGGCGACGACCGTAGCCAGTCCCAAGTCTACTTTCAGCCGCCCCGCCTCTACGTAAATGCGGCTCCAGACGATCTCGCCCGGGCGGCTGTTTCCCTTCAGGCTGCCGCCGCCCAGACGGAAGTACATCGGCGGCTGCCGCTCACTGCTCGCCCCGGCGTAGCCCTCTGCAAAGTGCGCTGCCGGCGCCGCGCCCGAAATCTCGAACACCCACACAAACTCCCCGCCAAACTCTTCGCCGTAGCGCACATCATGGAGCGTCGTCTCCGGCGGCAGCCCCAGCGCCGTCCACAAGCGGTGCGTCACCAGCGCGTCAATGCCCGCACACTCATCCACCTCGTTGAAGTGCGGCAAAGCCCGACCCGCGTACAGCTCGCGCGCGCCGCTGCGGTCGAGCACTGGCGGTCGCTCCGTGTTGTTCAGCAGGCCTTCGGCAAGGTCCGAGGCCGGCAGCAGATCCTTCAGGCCCTGCTGGTACTGGATCCCGATCGCATCGCAGCCGAAATCGTCCGCGATGCGCACCGCGGCGATGTACATCTTCAGCTGCAGCAGTGTCTGCGCGCGGGTCAGCTCGTGTGCATCCTCTGTGCCGAAGCGGAACCGCATGCCTCTTTGCTCAAGCCATGCGAGCGTCGCGGCCGTCTCAGCCTCGCTCACCTGCGAAGCCTCATACGCGAGCGACGACTGGCTCAGCCGCTCTTTGAAGATCCCCGTCGCATGCAGCAGATCATCCGGCACGATCGCGTTGAACATGCCCATGCAGCCTTCGTCGAAGATGCCGAGGATGGCCTTGCGCTCCCGCAGCTCCTGCGCCACGGCCTCGCCCGCCTGCAGCGCGCGTGCGCCAATGCCAGCACCAGTTGCATCGAAAACGTGCACATGCGAGAGATCGTGCTTCACCGCGCCGGTCTCGATCCATTGCTGCAGCCCGTCAACGAAAAACGCATCGGTAAAGTCAACGCTCCACAGCGACGAGTAGGACACACCCGCCTTCGTGAGCGAACCGTTCAGATTCAAAAGGCCCACCAGCCCGGGCCACTGTCCGCTCCAGTTGGCCACGGTGAGGATGGGACCTGAATGCGTGGTGAGACCCGCAAGCACATGGTGCGAGTACTGCCACACGGCCTCCGCGACGATAAGCGGCGCGTCGGGCGGAATCGCTTGAAACACATCCATGCCGTAGCGCTGCGAGTCGATGAAGCCGTGCTGCTTCTGCTGCGAGTAAGGGTGCGCGCGCTCGACTCGTCCGCCCAGCGTCTCAATTGCCTGAACAAGCTGCGCTTCCATGGCCGCCTGCGCAGGCCAGCACAGCTGGTTCGCGGCGAGCCGCAGGTCGCCGCTCGCGACAAGATAGATGGGCTGCTGTGGCGATGCGGTCATGCGTGTTTCTCCCGCGCGGCAGGCGAACTGCCGGCGCTGTTTCTTGTTGTTTCTCGTTTGCCGTGACCTGTGCGCAGGAACGCTCTACATCCGCTCCAGCAGCACCATGCGCAGCTCCTGGCTGAGCTTCCAGGATGCTGTGAAAAGCTGCTCCATCAGAATCTCATGCGGAATGCCTTCCGACGGCTTGCGGGACTTGGGCATGGAAACGCTGATCGCCGCGACTGCCGGATTCTGCTCGCCGGCATGACCAACGAAGATTGGCGCTCCGAAGCAGCAGCCGTCCCAGGTCGACTCCTCCCCTTCGTAGGCGTATTCCTGCTTGCGAATTTTCTTGAACTCCTCCCGCAGCTTGCTCTCGTCGGTGATGGTGTTCGGGGTAAACCGCTGCAGCCCGTAGCTCACCAGCAGCTTGCGGCGCACGGCCTCCGGCTGGAACGCCGCGATTGCCTTACCGAGCGAGCTGGCATGCGGGGGCAGGATGCGGCCCACGGTGTTGGCCATGCGCAGCACGCGCGAGCTCTCAAAGCTCTGCACCACCTCAATGTGGTTGGTGAACAGCACGGCGATGGAGACCGACTCGCCGCATGCCTCGCTCAGCGCGCGGGCTATAGGTTGCGAGCTTCGCAGCAGCGCGTTCGCAATCTGCGCGGAGGGGCTGCCCCAGTTGCTCTCGGCGATCGAGTACCGGCTGTCGGGCCCCTGCGCGATGTAGCGCAGCCGCTCCAGGGTATGCAGCAGCCGGAAGCAGGAGGTCTTGGTCAGCCCGGCCCTTGCCGCCATTTCGTTCAGCGACACCGGCTCCTGCGACAGGTTGAGGAAGTTGAGAATGTAGAACGCTTTAGAGACAGCGCGCGAGAAGTACTGGCCTTCCTCGGTCTCGTCAGGGCTCTGCCTGGCTACCGGCGCGGCTACGTCTGGTGTCTTCTTAGAGGTGGCTCGCGATCTGGCAGGCGCCTCTCCGGCGCTCTTGGCAGCTGCCGGGGCGCGTTTAGCCGCTGGAGTGCGTTTACTGGAGGTCGTCGGCAAGGTAAGCATCGGTCGGCTCGGGAATGGAATGTGTTTCACAATCCGGCTGGCGCAGCCCGGACTGGCCCTGCTGTGTCAGACGCTGAACCTATTTCAGGCCCGCGCAGCAACATGCAACACTGTACGCCGATTTATGAAACGGTCAACTCGTTCGGCGGGAAATCTCAGGCAGGGCGGCCACTGGAGCGGTGCACGCCGGGTGCGAAGTTCACCTCCGGGTAGCTGTCGAGGTGCCTCCAGATGGCCAGCTTTTGCTCGGTGCTGGCCACCTCAAACGGCCGCGCCAGTTTGCCCGAGCAGATGCCGCTTACCTCCAGCGCGCCCTTGAGCCCGCGAATGTAGCTCGACTGCGCCTCGCCGGTCTGGTAGAGCGGGCCGCCGATCTCGGTGATGGTAGCCTGCAGCGCGCGCGCCACCTGCAAGTCGCCGGACTGGTACGCGTCGAAGAGCTGAACGAACAGCCTGGGCATCAGGTTGGCTCCGCCGCACACGCCGCCGTGGACGCCGGCGAACAGCCCTGCAAGCAGAAGATGCTCCGGGCCTACGAGCACCGAAAACTCCGGCTTGTGGCGGACCGCGGCGAGAGCCCGGCGCAGGTAGTCCGCGTCGCCCGAGCTGTCCTTCAAGCCCAGCACCTGCGGGATTTCGCTGGCCAGCGCGACCGTCTCCGGCTCCCACTGCATTTTGGTCAGGTTGGGCATGTTGTACAGGTACACCGGCAACGGACTCTCCGTCGCCATGCCTTCGACCAGCCGCATCAGGTCGGCCTGGCTCACGTGAAAGTAGTACGGGGGCGCCATCACAACCGCATCCGCGCCTGCCCTGGCGGCGAATTCAGCCAGCCGCAGCGACTCGGTGTAGGAGGTATCGGTGATGCCGACCAGCACCGGCACGCGGCCGTCTGACAGATCACAGGTGCGGCGAATGACTTCCTGCCGCAAGCTGTAGCTCAACGCCGGCCCATCGCCGGTCGTGCCCAGAATGAACACGCCGTGGACGCCGCCGCCCAGCACGTGCTCCATCAGGCGCTCCAGGCCTGTGTGGTCCAGCTCGTCAGCGCTTTTCAGGGGCGTCACCATGGGTGGAACGATGCCCCGTAGCGGCTTTGGCAGTTTCGGCTCTCTGTTCACAGCCTGCACTTTCACGAAACTGGTTTCACTTTATACTTATCCTGGCTGTTTTGCGGTTCGACCTTGCGTTAGCCGGAACAAATCGCTCTAAAACGAAAGGCGCAGCGCAAACTGCAGCACCCGCGGATCGTAGGCCGAGGTGATCTGGGTAAAGTTGCCATTGCTCTGCGTGTTGCTGGGCGTCTGCAGGTTGGCGTGGTTGAGTATGTTGAAGGCCTCAAAGCGGAACACCGCCTGCACCTTCTCCGACAAGCTGAAGTTTTTGAGCAGACCCATGTCGATGGTGGCATAGGCGGGGCCGCGGTAGGCGTTGCGGCCAGTGTTGCCATAAGTGCCGACCGCGTTCTGCTGGAATGCGAGCGGGTTGAGGAAGTGCGCGGCCGAGTTAGCGGTGGAGCGCCTGCCGAGATAGACGGCCTGGCCCGGAACCAGGTCGGCGCGCTGGTTGGCGAGACCGGTCAAGGCATTGTCGCGGCCGCTGTAAATGCTGAACGGGTAGCCGCCGGTGTAGTTGGCGATGGTGGTATGCTCCCAGCCGCCCAGAACCTCACGCGCCAGCCGGTTGCTCGATGGCGAGGGTAGCTGCCAGATAGACGACACGTTGATGACATGGCGGCGGTCGAAGTCAGCCGGGCCGCGGTCGAAGGCCGGGTCTGTCGGAATGGTGCGGGTCTGATTGAGCGTCTTCGAGTCAGAAGAACTGTCGATCGCTTTTGAAAACGTGTAGTTAGCGAGCAGCGAGAAGCCTTTCTCGAAATGCCGCCGCACGTTGAACTGCAGCGAGTTGTAGTTAGACGAGCTCTCCGCCGTAAGCAGTGTGCTGGAGCCAAGCGCTGGTGCGAGCGGACGCCGCTGGTTGGTGTTGGCCGTTGTCGATGCGCCGGGGATGTAAGTCGCCGCATTCAGTTCCTGCGCCACGGGCAGACGGGAGCCTGCCGAAGCCCCGTAGCCAACGCTGAAGATGGTGCCGCCGCCGAGATCCTGCTCCAGCTGCAGGTTCCATGCCTGGGTATAGCCGTTGCGCATGCGTGCGCTGTACAGGTACTGAAATGTGTACTGGGGGAAGGTCGAAGTGGGTGAAGCCGGCGTGGGATATGGGAATGGGTTCGTGCCGCCTCCGTAGGGGTTGTCGACATTGTTGGCCGCGGTGCCGTTCAGCGTGATAACTGGAGCGAAGGGAGCCTGGTCGGTCTGGTTGTTGGTGGTGATGGTGTTGGGCTGGTCAAAGAAGATACCGTAGCCGCCGCGCAGGGAGGTTTTGCCGTTGCCGTAGACATCATAAGCAAAGCCGACCCGCGGCGCGATGTTGCCATAACTCGCATTGAAGCCACCTTTGGGAATACCGGGGTCACCGACAAAAAGCACGCCGGGAGGCGCATTGGGGTACAAAGTCGACTGCTCACCCGGGCGATAGGTTGCGAGCTTGTTATGCAGGTCGTAGTAAGGCAGGAAGGGGTCGTAGCGGACGCCGAAGTTCAACACCAGCCGCGGCGTCGTCTTCCAGGTATCTTCCGCGAAGAACGCATAGTGGTTGAAGCGGGTGTTCTTGAACTCGCCTGCGCCTTGCGTAAAGCCGCTGAAGCGGCCTAGAAGGAAGTCGGCGAAGCTGTTGCCCGTCGAGCTGGCAACAGTGTTCGGGTTGGGCTTGTAGGACGATGAAGAGAAGGCGTAGATAGGGTTCTGCTGGTAGTTGTTGATGTTATCGCCGGTGCCGAAGTCGTACTCACCGCCGAAGCTCATCTGGTGCTTGCCGCGGGACCAGCGAACGGTTTCAAGTCCCTGGTACTCGTCGCGTATGAACTGGTTGGTATCTCCCGTGTACAGGGTAAAGTAGTTGCTGACGTTGAACTGGTACTCTGTCTGGCCGGGAGGAACATAGAGGTTGGTGCCGAGCGAGGGCAGCGATTGCGCTGGATAGATGGGTGTATTGCTGTACTGGTTATGCGAGTAAGAGAAAGATGCTTCGTTCAGCAGGCCGGAGTTGAAGATATGTGTGTCGCTCGCCTGGTAGCGCCTGCTGATCCAGTCGCCCGCGTTCTTGTAGGCAAGATAGTTGTTGGGGTCGAGGAAGGCGGCTGCTGTCTGGTGGGAGTTGAAGAAGGTCCCATAGATGGTGTTCCTGGCGGTGAGGTGCTGGTCGAAGCGGGTCAGCAGCTGATAGTCCGCCGTGTTGTTGATCGAGGAGTAAAAGATCGTCTGGCCGCCCTGGGCATTGATAGGTGTCCCAGCGGGCGCCTGCGGAATGTACTTGAGAATGGCCTGGGCGACCGGGTCGATCTGCGGGATCTGGTTGTTGGCGAAGGTGCCGCGGCTCGTGTCGAATGGAACATAGAGCGGCGAGGTGATCTCCGACAGGTCCCCGCTGCGCAGCTTCGCGTCCGGAACCACGGCGCTGCTCGCATTGGGGCGCTGATGGACGATGGTCTCCTGCACAGAGACAAAGAAAAAACTCCGGTCGCGCCCGTCGTACAGGTGCGGGAGGAAGAGTGGGCCGCCAACGGTGCCGCCGAACTGGTGGCGCTTCAGGCCGTCGTCGGTCTTGTGGCCGTTGGTGACGGCGGCAAAGTAGTTAGCCGCGTTGAAGTAGTTATTGCGGATGTACTCAAAGGCGCTGCCGTGTACCTGGTTGGCCCCGGATTTGGTGACGGCATTGACTACTCCACCGGGCAGCCGGCCAAACTCCGCGCTGAAGTTATTGGTCTGCACGCTGAACTCCTGCAGGGCATCGGGGTCGGGCAGGGGACTGGGTGCGTTGGTGTAGTTATCGTTGTTGTTCGCGCCATCCAGAATATAGTTGGTTGTGTCGGAGCGATTGCCGTTGATAGAAACGCCGGCGGCGCCGGGATAGGTGGCGCCGGAGGTGACGTTGGCCCGCGGGTCGCGCGTGACGCCCGGCACCAGCAGGATAAGGCTGAGCGGATTGCGTCCATTGAGCGGGGCGTCTTCGATGGTTTGCTCGCCGATCGTTTCTTTCAGGGTGGAGGTAATGGTGTCGACGTTGTTATTGATCGCGGCGACGTTGACGACCTCGCTGGTGGCGCCGATAGGGAGCACTGCATCGGCGCGGCTCTGCGTGTTGACCTGCACCAGAACGCCCAGAACGCGGATGCCTTTGAACCCGGGCGCATCCACCGTGATGTCATAGACCCCGGGCGGAACCTTGATCGAGAAGGAGCCGTCGGGAAGCACGCTCCCCGACGTGCGCGTCTGGGTGCCGGTGTTGGTAGCGACGACCGCTGCGGAAGTGATCAGCGCCGCGCTCGCGTCCTTGACCGTGCCGATGATGGTTCCGGTCACGTCTTGCGCGTAGAGCCGGGCGCCCGGGCTGAGGAAGAGTGAGAGCAGGAAAAAGGGCGCGAGCCCTCTGGGAAAGCGTATCCGGTGCATGCCAGCCATCCTGAAAAGAAGTGGAAAGCGCGGGCTTTGAAAAATTGAAACGCCGCTGCAATCTTTTGCTCTGCGCATCGGTTTGTACATGGACAGTTCACAAGATGTCAATCTGTTTCAAAAAACAAGCGACAAGCATGTTTTGTGGTTTGCGTGATGACAAGCCGAACTGCCGATTCCGAGAGACTTTGCCGAGGGACCGATCTCCGCTAGGACGATTGTCCGAATCTTTGATGGGAAGAGCGTGCCGGAGCAGAGCGTGTAGAGTTTGGGAGACATGGCACAGGCCGGAAGTGCGCGTTGGGGGATTGCCGTGCTGCTGGGCACGGGCGTGCTGGTGAACTACTTCGACCGGGTCAACCTGTCGGTGGCGCACGGGGCGCTGCAGAGCGCGTTCGGGATTTCGGACGTGACGTTCGGCTACCTGCTGAGCGCCTACAGCTGGACGTATGCGGCGATGCAACTGCCGAGCGGCTCGCTGCTGGACCGGTGGGGCGTGCGGCGGGTGATGCTGGTGGCGATCCTGCTGTGGGCGCTGGCCTCAGGACTGGCTGCGGTGGCGCCAACGCTGGCGCTGCTGTTTGCGGCGCGGCTGCTGCTGGGCGTGGGTGAGGCGCCCACGTTTCCAGCAAATGCGAAGGCGGTAGGGCTGTGGTTTCCAGAGCGGGAGCGCGGCATGCCGACCGCGACATTCGACGCGGCGGCCAAGCTTTCAATCGGGCTGGGTACGCCGATCCTGGGGCTCATCCTGCTGCGCTATGGGCTGCGTGCAAACTTTGCGACGACAGCGGTGCTGAGCCTGGCGTATGCGGGCGTGTACGCGCTGGTATACCGCGATCCGGGGCAGGGCGAGGGTGCCGCAGCCGAGCTGAGTGAGCGCGCGTCGCCTACGGCGCAGATGCCCCCGGTGCTGCTGGGCGACCTGCTGCGGCAGCGCAAGGTGTGGGGTGCGGCGCTGGGCTCGGGCGCATACAACTACTGCTTTTACCTGCTGCTGACCTGGCTGCCGGTGTACCTGGAAAAAGGGGTGCGAATGAGTGCGCACCGCGCGGTGCTGCTGTCCGGGGTGCCCTGGGGAATGGCCGCGATTGCGGACTTCGCGATCGGCGGATTTCTGGTCGACTGGCTGATTCGTCACGGGTGGAACGCGGACGCGGTGCGCCGCACGGTGCTGGTGGGCGGCACGGCGATGGGGCTGTTCGTGTTCGCGCCGGCGCTCGCGCACCAGTCGCTGGTTGTGGTGGTGTGCCTGGGGCTGGGGCTGAGCGGGCTGGCCGCGGCGGCGCCCGTAGTGTGGTCGATGCCCGCGCTGCTGGCGCCCCCGAATGGCACGGGAAGGGTGGGTGCGGTAATGAACCTGGCCAACCAGATTGCCGCGATCACGGCGCCGATTGCTACCGGCTACATCAGTGCTCGAACGCACTCGTTTGGTGCCGCGTTCGTGGTGGCGGGGGTGATTCTGCTGCTGGGGATTGCGAGTTATGTGTTTCTGCTGGGGCGCATTGAGCGGGTGCCGGTGGTGAACTGAAACCGCGTGTTGGGAGTGAGCGGCTGGACCTGAGAGTCACGGCTCTCCCGGTTTGCTTTCCGGACATTCTGGTTCTGCATTGTTTCGGCCTCTACATTTTGGAAGCGAGAGGCGGCCCCTCAGCACCGCCAACCGGAGCAGTGGCAAGCGCTATTTGTCTTCTGCAACTGTGATGGTGGCAGACAGGGTGTGGGCCTCGCCGGGGGCGAGCAGGACGGCGGCGCCGAGGATGTTGCCGGCCTCGACGCAGGCCATATTTCGCCATTCCTCGTTGCCGAGGTCGGGCAGCGCCGCGGCACCCGAAGCCCATGGGTTCCACACGATGGTGGTGAGGGAGTGGACCTTCTCGGTGCGGATGCGCCGATGCAGGACGGGGTCGATCACTTCAAGCGGAGTGCGGGTGTCGAGATAGGCATTGTCTGTTGGCGCGGTCATTGCGACATCGCCCTGCTGCGTTTTCCGGCGGTTGTGCTCGGTGTTGTCGAGGAAGTCGGTTTGGTCGAGGCCATTGATGCGGATCTTTTCCACGTCGCTGACGCGGTGATAGGTGTGGAGTGCCTCCTCGAATTGGAGAGAGGCGGTGCCGGTGTTGGTCGCCTCTAACTCGAGCTGGAGCGCGGCGCCGACAGTGATGCGATGAACGAGGCGGAACGCGTGCGGCCACCAGCGTTGGGTCTCTTCGTCGCTCGCTGCTGTGAGTGTAACGGTGACGGCGTCCTGCTGCTCGGTGATGGCTTCGAGTTGCCAGGCCTTGGTGCGAACGAGGCCGTGGGCCGGGGCTTTCGGGTCATCTGCCTTGGCGCGGAACCAGGGAAAGCAGATGGGGATGCCGCCGCGAATGGCGCGGCCCGGCTCCCAGCGGGAGTGCTGGCTGAGAAAGAGAACTTCAGAGGAATTGGCCGGCTCCCAGGAGGTGATCTGGGCGCCGTGCAGGTAGATCTCCGCCGTTGCGGCCGCAATCGTGATCTGTAACCTGGGCAGTCCGCCGTTGCCTTCGGTAATGTGCGCGACGCCGGGGATTGCGAAGCGCTTGTTCCATTGCTCGATGCTGGGAGATGGCATTTGCTTTTCAGTGTAAGGCTGTTCGCGGTTGCGAGAGCCGTTCTTCTTTATATCGGGTTTGATTCCAGGATCCAGAGAAACTGGTTGGCACAACGATCAAAGCTGGCCAGCAGGAAAGCGGGACGATCGGTCAGCTGGACAGCAGCGGACGCTCGGTGCTGACGTTTACAGCGCCGCTTAGCCCTGGGTCTCCGGCGCAGCTGGTTACATACTTGATCGATGCGACGCACTTCTATGTGCTCTCGCTCGATCCGCATAGCGGGACGGCGCTGTTGAGCGGGTCCGGCGCGCAGTAGCTTTGGTGTTCGTGGGTGGAGGAGCGAGCGCTTCTTCATCCGACATTAGCGGGTCATGGCGTAGTGCACCTGCTCCTCGACCGCGGCGACCTGCAGGGGTTGCTGGTGGGCGCGGGAGAGTGCGGCGTTGACAGCGGCGAGGTCGGTGGTCTTGAAGCGCTGCCAGGCTTCGGCTTTCTCGCGGGCGGCTTTGCTCATCTGGTCCGAGATGACGAGGGCCTGCGAGGGGGCGGTGCGGTCGCCGCTTTCGATCATGCGCAGAGCGACGCCAAGGCCGGTGTTGGCTTCGGCGAGGCCTGGCTCCTGCTCGTGCTCCTCGGCTTCGCCGCCGCGGATCGCCTGCAGTTTTTCGAGCGCCTCGTGGACGGACTGATTGACGCCTGCGGCGTTGCTCGCTTGTTTCGCGTCGAGGGCCTTGAGCTGGGTTTCGACGCCGGCGAGCTCGGCCATTGCTTTACGGCTGGCGCGGGTCTGGGTGTAGACGGAGTCGGCGAGGGTGAACTGCTGGGCGAGTTCGGGCGTTGTGGTCTGCGTGCGCGGGTCCATCATGACATGCAGCGGGCGATCTGTAACTGTGCCGTTTACAGATAGGCGGAGCGTGTAGTCGCCGGGTGGAACGCGCGGGCCCGGCGGCATGCCGGCCTCGTCTTCATCGTCGTCGCCAGCGCTGGCGCAGGCGCCGCCCGCAGCCAGGTCCCAGATGAAGCGGTGCTCACCCGCGCTCGTTTCGAGCACCTGCGGCTTGGGAAACCAGCGCTCGGCGATAGGCAGAAGGGGGCGCTGGATGGCCGGCTTGTCGTCGCTCGCAAAGTGGCGCAGAACACGGCCGCGCGCGTCGAGGATCTGCAGGGAGACGGTGGTGGCGACGTCGCGCAAGTAGTAATCGACGATTGCGCCATTGGGCGGGTTGTTGGCTTGCGGCTCCTCGGGCGGCAGCGGCGAGCCAAGGAAGCCGTCGTTGTCGACGCGCATAGCGGCGGGCGGCGCGTACAGGTAAGCCGTGGAGGTGCGCGCGGCGGCCGCCTGGCGCAGAGGGGCGACGTCGTCGAGCACCCAGAAGGAGCGGCCGTGGGTGGCGACGATCAGGTCGTCTCCGTGAATGTCCATGTCGCGCACTGAACTCACGGGCAGGTTCTGCTGCAGCGGCTGCCAGTGGTCGCCTGCGTCGAACGACGCGTAGATGCCGAACTCCGTGCCGGCGAAAAGCAGGTTGCGCTGCTCGGGATCTTCGCGGATGGCGTTGAGGAAATGCGTAGGCGCGATGCCGTCGATGGAGAGCTTCCAGGTCTTGCCTTCGTCATGGGTGATGTAGAGGTAGGGCTTCTGGTCGTCGAGTCGGTGGCGGTCGACGGCGGCGTAGGCGGTTGCGGGGTCGAAGTGCGAGGCCTCAATGAGCGCGATCTTGCTCCAGGGGGAAAGGCCAGGCGGGGTGACATCGTGCCAGGTTGCGCCGCCGTCGGTGGTGAGGTGGATGCGTCCGGTGTCGGTGCCGGCCCAGATGCGTTTTGCGTCGAGGGGTGACGGCGCGATGGAGTAGACGACGCCGAAACCGCGCTGGGCGGCGTTGTCATTTGTAACTGTGCCGGTTGCGGTTGCAGAAGCGATGGCGCCGGTCAGGTCGGGGCTGATCTGCTGCCAGTGCAGGCCGCCATCGAGGGTCTTCATCACGTACTGGGTGCCGAGATAAAGCGACTGCTTATCGGCCCGGGAGAAGACGAGCACGGGTGTCCAGGGGTCGCGGTAGCGGCGCTTGTTAATGGGGACGTCGAAGCCGCCGAGCGGCCAGGGCGATACTGTCTGGCTCAGCGAGGTGCGGCGGTCGAAGCGCTGCACGGTGCCGTAGGTGCCTGAGTAGTAGATGATGTTTTCATCTTTCGGATCGACGGCGAGGTAGCCGCTCTCGCTGCCGCCGGGCAGGAACCAGTCGCGGGTGTCGAGGTGGCCGTGGTCAGAGCGGCTGTGCACGGCGATCGCGCCCGAGTCCTGCTGCGCGCCATAGACCGTGTAGGGGAACTGGTGGTCGGTGGTGACGTGGTAAAGCTGCGCGGTGGGCTGGTTGTACCAGGTGGTCCAGGTGCGTCCGCGATCGAGGCTTGCGGAGGCGCCCTGGTCGACGCCGAGCATGAGGTGGCTCGCGTTCTTCGGGTCGATCCAGAGCTGGTGGTAGTCGTCGCCGCCGGGTGCGCCGCGGACGATCTGGATGGTCTTGCCGGCGTCTTCAGTGCGGTAAAGCGCGACGTTGGGGATGTAGAGCACGTCGGCGTTGGTGGGGTCGATGGCGATGGAGTTGAAGTACCACGCGCGGCTGGTGAGGCGGGGGTCGGCGTTGGCGAGGGTCCAGGTGTCGCCGCCGTCGTCGGAGCGATAGAGGCCGGACTGCGCTGGGCTATCTGTGCAGCTTACGGTTGCATATACGCGGCGGCCATCGGCGCTGACGGCGATGCCGGCGCGGCCCCACGTGCTTGCGGGCAGACCATGGCCGGCGATGGGGGACCAGTGCGCACCGCCGTCGCTGGAGCGATAGAGACCGTTGCCGGGGCCCTCAAGCGGAGCGTAGGTGCTCCAGGTGGAGCGGTGCGCGTTCCAGGTGGTGGCGAAGAGGATCTGCGGCTTGGCGGTGGCCATAGCAAGGTCGGCGATGCCGACGCTGGGGCCCTTGTCGAGCACGTGCTGCCAGTGCTCGCCGCCGTCGGTCGACTTATACACGCCGCGCTCGGCGTTGGGACCGTAGGCATGGCCCAGGGCGCCGACGTAGACGGTGCGCGGGTCGGACGGATCGACGAGGATGCGGCTGATCTGTCGCGAGTCTTCGAGGCCGATGTGCTTCCAGGTGGCGCCCGCGTCATCGCTGCGGTAAACGCCGTCGCCGGAGGCGAGATCGGAGCGGATGTCGGACTCGCCGGTGCCGGCGTAGACGGTCTTGGGATCAGAAGGAGCGACGGCCAAGGCGCCGATCGACGCGACGGACTGTTGGTCGAAGACGGGCTGCCAGACGGTGCCGGCGTCGGCGGTCTTCCACACGCCGCCATCGACCCCGCCGAAGTAGAAGCTGCCGTCGGAGCCGGGCACGCCGCTGACGGCGACGACGCGGCCGGCGCGGAAGGGGCCGATGAGACGCCACTGAAGCCCGGTGAACAGTGCCGGCGGCAGGGCTTGCGCGGAGGCCGAAGCGGCGCAGACCAGGGCGGCGATGGAGAGCAGAAGCGGGCGCGAGCGGGAGAAGACAGCAGAAGGAATGTTCATCGTTGCTCCCGATTGTGCAGGGGAACCGCAGCCGGGGCAAGATGATTGTTTCGTTCTTTGCGTACAAATTGGTATGGCGGCTTGGCGTGAAATCGAGGATGCTGGAGCGATGATGTTTTTTGTTTCCACCATCCTTCGCAGCGAGAGGGCTGCTGCTGTTGGCTTCTGCGCACTGCTATGCGCGCACCTGGTGGCTGCGCAAACGCCGGACACCGCGGCGTTGCGCGGGGCTGTGACAGGTCCGGATGGAAGGCCGCTGGCCGGGGTGCAGGTCGTGATCGAGGATGCGCACCACCGTGTGAGCCGCAGGGTGCAGACGGGCGAGCGAGGAGAGTTTGCCGCGGAAGGGCTGCCGGTGGGGAACGCTGTTGCGGTGCGGGCGCAGTACCCGGGGCTTGCGGAGGCGAGCGCGGGCAGCCTGGTGCTGGTTGCCGGCGCGACCGCGAGTCTGCGTTTGCGAATGGAGATCGCTCCAGGGCGCGCGGATGTGCAGGTGACGGGAACGGCGCAGTCAGTGCGCGCGGATGAGCCGCAACTGGGAGTCCGTTTGACGGCGGAGCAGGCCCGCACTACACCGCTGTTGAACCGGCGGTTGACTTACCTGCCGCTGCTGAATGCCGCGAACCAGCCGGCGATCAACCAGGGCGATGTGTTTATGAACCAGAACCTGTTTACCGCGAACGGCACCGGGCGCCGGCAGACCTGGTTCGAGGTGGACGGTGCGAGCGCGAATGATGCGTGGGGGCGCCAGACGATCTTTACTAATGTGCCGCTTGACGCAGTCGGCGAAGTGACGGTACTTGAGAATGCCTTCGCTGCGGATTACGGGTTTGGTGAAGGGGCGGTCGTGAACGTCGTAACTCGCGGCGGCGGCGAAAGTTATCACGGAGATGTGCTGGGGCTATGGCGGCCTTCGGCGCCGGAGGCGGAGCTGGCGGGCTTTTCGGCGTCGAATGTGGCAAGCGGAAATGATGTTACGCGCGACACGCTGGCGCAGGGGGCGGCAACTGTCTCCGGACCGCTTGCGCGGGATCGCCGGACTATGTTTCTCGGGTCGGCGGAGTACAGCTACCAGGACCGGGCTTCGCCGGTCGTCTCGCCGCTTGCACCTGGCAACTACATTGGGCATTACCGCGACTGGCTTGGGTTTCTGCGCATAGACCGTAGCTTTAGCGAGAGGCAACGCGCGTTTTTTCGCGGCGGCTCGGATAACTTCTTCGACACGAATCCGAACGGGATTGTCGGCGGCAATACGCTGCCGAGTGTGGCGCGGGTGTTTCACCGGAGCACTTATACGGCGGAGCTGGGGGATACGGCTGTGCTGAGCGATTCGATGGTGAACGAGGCGCGGCTGCAGTTCCAGCTGGCGTCGCCGGTTACGCAGTTTTCGCCGGTCGTGCCGGGTACACAGTATGTTGTGCCGATTTCGACTGGTGGCACATATACTTCCGGTACGTCGCAGTCAGCGCTGCTACTGAACCGGCAGTTCGAGGCAGCGGACACGGTGACAAAGACGTGGAGCCGGAATGAGCTGCGGGTCGGCTTTGATGTGATACATGCGCGCAGTGGTGGTAGCAGCAAGGAGTTTGGCGGACCTATCTATGACGGGCAGCTGACTTACAAGAGCTGCACCGCCACGGCGGCTTTTTGCGAGAGTCCGGCATATCTCGGCGACATAGCAAACGTGCAGAGCTACACGCAGAGTTATGGCAGTGCAGACTATGTTGTCGATGATACGCTGGCGGCGGCCTTCGCGCAGGAGGATGCGCATGTGGCGCGAGACCTGACGCTGAACCTGGGGCTGCGGTATGAGTTGCAGACCTTTACTGACGCGCGCGCAGACGTGGCGCCGCGCGTCGGGTTTGCGTGGAACGTGGCAGGGCGCGGAGTGACGACGGTGCGCGGGGGATTCGGGATCTACGACGCGCAGGTGGTGGATAACTCCCAGGCGAATTATGCGCTGACCGGGCCGACGGGGGTGTTCAATTACACAGCGGCGCCCGGGCAGGCGGGCTTCCCGGCGAGCGTTGCGGATGTGCCGCTGGCTGCGTTCCCGTTGGGAGCGGTTGCGCCATTGCGGAGTTTGTATCTGCGACCGGGACGCGCGGGTTATTACAACCAGTTCTTTCCGACAGGTACGTTGGCCGGGTATCCGGATGCTTTGAAAAACCCGTACAACGAGCAATGGACGCTGGGTGTGGAGCAGCAGCTGGCGCCGGGATGGGTGCTGAGCATGGACTCTGTGGGCTCGCATACGGTGAAGATTGTGCGGCCGCTCGATGTGGATGCGCCGGCCTCGTTTGTGCGCACGCAACCAGGGCAGATGCGCAGTGCGCAGGCCGCCAACTGCACGCGGCCTTACTGGGTCGCGTGGTATGCCGGGCGTGGAGAGGCGTGCGGCGATAGTTCGGTTGCCCAGCCGCCGTACAGCGTGATCCAGAGCGATGTAAATGACGGCGCGGGGTACTACCAGGCGCTCGATGTGAACCTGAGCCACCACACAGCCGGCGGCGCTGCGCTGCTGGCAAGTTACACGTTCTCGCACACGCTTGGAACAGTCGACCCGGATGTTCCCAGCCAGAACCCGAATGATCCGCTTGCGACCGGTGAGGCGGAGCTCGGCAATGCGATCTTCGATCAGCGGCACAGGTTTGTACTGAGCGGTATGTATGTGGGGCCGCTGGGCATACGTGCCGGCGGTATTGCGACCCTTGCGAGCGGGCTGCCGTACAACATCGTAACCGGCGTGAATAACAGCGGAGATACAGGCGCGACGACAGATCGTCCGGTGATCGATGGGGCCGTGGTGGGGCGCAACACGGGCCGGGGTGCGGCGATCTATGACCTGGAGCCGTTTGTGGGCAAGCGCATTGCGCTCGGGACCGAGCGGGTGCATGCGAATCTGCGGGCAGAGGCGTTCAACCTGCTCAACCATCGCAATGTCGTGGGTTTTAGCGGAACGTACGGCGATGGGGCCGCGGCGGGTGCGGGCTTTGGCCAGCCGCTTGCCGGGGTGACGAACCAATTGCCCCCGCGAGAGTTACAGTTTCAGGCACAGATAGAGTTTTGACCAGAGTCGGTACCACGGGAGCCTGCCGCAGGCGGCTTGAAAGGGAAACAAGAATGATAAAACGACGTGCTGCTTTGCACCTGCTGCTTGTAACTCCTCTTCTTAGTGGACTGCTGTTTCCAGCCCCTGCCTGCGTGGCCGCGCGGCACTCGCTTGATATGCCGGCGATGCACTGGCGGATGATCGGGCCGTTTCGCGGGGGGCGGACTCGCGCTGCGGCGGGCGTGCCCGATCATCCGAACGTGTTTTACGTGGGGCAGGTGGATGGCGGGGTGTGGAAGACGACGGATGCGGGGCGGACGTGGTCGCCGATTTTCGACGGGCAGCCGACGCAGTCGGTGGGGGCGATTGCGGTTGCAGCTTCTGACAGCAACGTGGTGTATGTCGCGAGCGGGGAAGGGTTGCACCGGCCCGATCTCTCGGTGGGTGACGGCATTTACCGCTCGGCGGACGCAGGGAAAACGTGGACCCACTTAGGGCTGCGTGAGGGCGAGCAGATTCCGGCGCTTGCGGTCGATCCCAGCAATGCGAACCGGCTGTTTGCGGCGGTGCTGGGGCACCCGTATGGGCCAAGTGCGGAGCGCGGGATTTATCGCTCGGAGGATGGCGGCAAGAGCTGGACGAAGGTGTTGGGCAACGCGGGGGATGAGAGCACGGGCGGCTCGGACGTGGTGATCGATCCGAAGAACTCGCAGGTGGTGTATGCGTCGCTGTGGGATGCGCGGCTTGGGCCCTGGGAGGACAAGAACGATTACGAGGGCACGCATGGGGGCTTGTTCAAATCGACCGATGGGGGCACGACGTGGAAGCCTTTGACGAATGGGTTGCCGGCGGACCTGGTGCAGGTGAATGTTGCGGTAGCGGCGAGCGACCCGCAGCGGTTGTATGCGACCGTCTCGACCAGAGTGGAGAGCGCGTACGCCTCGGGCAAAGGGCTGGGGGTGTACCGGTCGGACGATGCGGGCGCGAGCTGGCGGAAGATCACGGAGGATCCGCGGCCGGCGGAGAAGATTGGCGGCGGCGACCTGGCTGTGCCGGTGGTCGACCCGACGAACGCGGATGTCGTATATAGCACCAGCATTGTTACAGTTCGCTCAATCGATGGGGGTAAGACGTGGGTGAGCCTGCGCGGGGCGCCGGGCGGGGACGATTACCAGAACCTCTGGATCAATCCCCGGGACTCAAAAACACTGCTGCTGGTGAGCGACCAGGGCGCGGTGGTGAGCGTGAATGGCGGCGAGAGCTGGAGCAGCTGGTACAACCAGCCGACGGCGCAGCTATACCACGTGGCCGCGACCAATACATTTCCGTACCAGGTGTGCGCGGGGCAGCAGGAGAGTGGCTCCGTGTGCACGTCGACACGCGGCAATGATGGCGAGATTACGTTTCGCGACTGGCACCCGGCGGGGATTATCGAGTATGGCTATGCCGCGCCCGACCCGCTGCACCCGGAGATCGTGTACGGGGCGGGGCGGATGGAGGTGTCGCGCTACGACCGGGTGACGGGGCAGGTCGAGAACGTGACGCCGCTGCCGATGAAGAAGCCAGGCTTTCGCGCGGACCGCACCGAGCCGGTGTTGTTTTCGCCGGTTGACCCGCACCTGATGTATTACGCGGCGAACCATCTTTTCAAGACGACCGATGGCGGGGCGACGTGGGCGACGATCAGCCCGGACCTGAGCCAGCCTGCGACGGGCGCGCTCGCGACGGTGCCGGGGTTGACCGCGGAGGAGCAGGCACAGCGGCGTGGGGTCATTTATTCGGTCGCTGCGTCGTACAAGACGACGCAGACGATCTGGGCCGGGACTGATGATGGGCTGGTTTGGCTGACGCGCGACGGCGGCGCGAACTGGACGAAAATTACGCCGCCTGGGGTGGCGCCGTGGAGCAAGCTCGCGCAGATCGATGCGTCGCGGTTCGATGACGACTCGGCGTATGTGGCGGTGAACCGGATGCGGGTGGATGACTTGCGGCCCTATGTGTATCGCACGCACGATGGGGGCAAGAGCTGGACGTCGATTGCTGCGGGCTTGCCAGACGACGCCCCGGTGAATGCGGTGCGTGCCGACCCGGTGCAGCCGGGGCTGCTGTATGCGGCGACCGAGCGGGCGGTGTGGGTTTCGCTGGATGATGGAGGGCACTGGCGGCCGCTTGAGTACAACCTGCCGCATACCTCCATGCGCGATCTGCTGGTAAAGGATGACGACTTGATCGTTGCTACGCATGGGCGGTCGTTCTGGGTGCTGGACGATGTGGCGCCGCTGCGAGCGCTAGCTGCGGGCAAGACGGCGATGCTGCTGCCGCCGGCCTCGGCATGGCGGGTGCGGCGCGATACAAACACCGACACACCGCTGCCAGCGGATGAGCCGGCGGGCGAGAACCCGCCGGATGGGGCGATTGTGGATTACTCGCTGCCGAAAGATGCGCGCGGCGTGGTGACGCTGGAGGTGCTGGATGCAGATGGCAAGCTGCTGCGGCGGTACTCAAGTGACGACGCGGCGCTGCCGACGGCGGAGGCCGAGCGTACGGAGCTGATTCCGGCGTACTGGCCGCAGCCGCGGGGGCCTTTGCCGAAGACGGCGGGCATGCACCGCTGGGTGTGGGATCTGCGCGCGACCTCGCCCACGGCGACGCAGGCGGCCTACCCGATCGCAGCGGTGCCGGGACGAACGCCGCTGACGCCTGAGGGGCCGCTGGTGCTGCCGGGTACATACACGGTGCGGTTGACAGCGGATGGAAAAAGCGAGTCGGCGCCGCTGACCGTCAAGATGGACCCGCGGGTGCGGACGCCTGTGGCCGACCTGGCGGCGCAGCATGCGGCGCAGGTGGCGATGGCTGGGTCGCTCGACGCGCTGGCCAAGGCGGCGCTGGAGGCGCACTCGGTAACGGATCAGGCGACCGGGAATGCCGGGCTGGCGGCGCAGCTGGCGCCGTTTCAGGCGGAGTTGAAGGTGCTGCTGGATGGGACGGGGCCGAATGCGGCGAAGCGGCTGCCGGGCATCGACGAGGTGACGGCAGAGGCGACAGAGCTGTATGCCGAGCTGCAGCAGGCAGACGCCGCGCCCACGGCGGCGCTGCTGGCGGCGGCCGCGCATGTGGAGGCCGAGGGGGCCGAGGTGCTGCCGGGGTGGGAGCGGTTCAAGCAGAAGCGGCTGCCGGCGATGAACCGGGAGCTGCGTGAGGCCCACCGGGCGGCGATTGATCTGCGCCAGCAGCCGGGCAGCATGCCGGAGCAGGGGGATGAGGAATAGCGCCGTGCGAGAGGTCGGGCGATATCGAGACCAATTGTTGGGACTTGAAAAGCAGATCCTTTGGCGCAAGCGTTACCGCCTCGCTCAGGATGACAGACCTCTGATCGGAAAGCATTCCTCAGCAATGTTTGGTGGGCCGCAAGGGGCCGTGCGTGCCGGCGCATCCTCTGTGGATTGGGGACGCTCCAAGCAGGCATGGCGATTGCGTCTCCAGAAGGGCATGTGCCGGCGGTCCCAGTCGATCGGGCGTCGGCAATCGATGAAGGTCGCACGACGGTTGGGCGGCTCTGGCGTCCGCGGCGGGTTTTGATCACGCGGGATGCGCTGGCGCTGCCGCATGGGCGGGCGATGCTGGAGCGCGCGGCCTCGTACGGAGCAGAAGTGGTAAGGCTGCCCGGCAACCGGCTTACCGGTTTTGCCGCGGAGTCGCCGGGCAGGAGCTATGCGCTGGCCAAGACTACCTTTGCCATCGTCGTTTCGCCGCCGGGGCAGCGCAGGCTGCAGCCGATTCCGCCTTCGGCCGACTGGCAGTTTCACGTGGCGCAGGGCTGCCCGGCGCACTGCCAGTACTGCTACCTGGCGGGGTCGCTGAGCGGGCCGCCGGTGACGCGCGCGTATGCCAATCTGCCGGAGATTCTGGAAGGGCTGCGGCCCTACGCGGGCGCGGGCCAGGTGACGTCGCGCTCAAGCGAGCGGGCGCATGAGGGGACGACGTTCGAGGCCTCCTGCTACACCGACCCGGTAGGGATCGAGCACCTGACCGGAGCGCTTGCGGAGAGCATTCGCTTTTTCGGCGCATGGGATGCGCCGGTGCAGCTGCGGTTCACGACCAAGTTTGACGGGGTGGGCGGGCTGCTGGCGCTGCCGCATGGCGGTCACACGCGGGTGAGGTTCTCTGTGAATGCGGCGAGCGTGGCGCGGGATTTCGAAGGCGGTACCGCGAACGTGGCGCAGCGGCTGCGGGCGCTGCGGCGCATGGCGCTGGCCGGGTACCCGGTGGGGCTTACGGTGGCGCCGATTATGCCGGTGGAGGGCTGGCAGGCGGAGTATCGGAGCTTATTCGACTCTGTTGCGCAGGCAGTCGCGGGTATCGACGAGCTCGATCTCACGGTGGAGTTAATTACGCACCGGTTCACGCCTGGGTCGAAGGAGGTGTTGTTGGGCTGGTACCCGAAGACGACCCTGAACCTGCGCGAGGAGGGGCGTGCGGAGAAGCGGACGAAGTTTGGAGGGTTCAAGTATGTGTATCCGAAAGACTCGATGGGCGAGATGCGCGAGTTTTTCGAGAGCACGATTGGGGAGGTGCTGCAGGGGGCGCGGATTCTTTACTGGACGTGAGTGGGGGTTCAGATTTCTGTACCTGTGTCCAAAGACTTCCTTCAAATGAATGGCTTAGCAGGTTTATTGCAAGTAATACATAAAGTTTGGAGTGAGGGAAAAGCAGATCCTTCGCTGCGCTCAGGATGACATCTTCCAGGCGAGAACCGGCAGGGGGCACAGATTGGGCAGTCCAAAGTGTTCTTTCGTGCGACGTAGGATCGGGGCCGGGAGGCCGCTCACTCGGAGCGCATGGCTTGCACGGGGTCGAGCTGGGCGGCTCGACGGGCCGGGACGGCGGTAGCGGCGAGCGAGGGGAGAACCAGCAGGATTGCGGAGCAGAGCAGCACGGGTGCGGTGCTGGCAGCGGCTCCGTAGAACTGGGCGCGGAGCAGATAGCCCGAGAGTGTGGCGCAGGCGAGGCCCGCGCCGACGCCGATCAGGACCCAGCGCATCTCCTGCCGCAGCAGCAGGCGCACGATGCCCTCGCGCGAGCAGCCGAGCGCGATGCGGATGCCGACCTCTTTCTCGCGCAGGGAGACCTCATAGGCCAGCAGGCCATAGGTGCCGAGCACCGCGATGAGCAGCGAAAGCAGGCCGAAGGCGATAGCGAGCCACATGAGGAAACGGCGGTCGGCGACCTGGCGGGACATGCGCTCCGGCATGGTTTGGAGCCGGTACAGCGCGAGGTCGGGGTAGAGCCGGTGGAGCGTCTCGCGGACTGCGTGGGCCGACAGGGCCGGATCGTTGCCGGTGCGCAGCAGGAAGGCCATCGCGGTCTGCGGGTTGTCGGCTTCGGGCAGGTAGAGGTTGGGTACGGGCGGGGCGGAGAGATTGAAGTTGTGGATGTCGCCGACGACGCCGACGACGACTGCCCAGGCCTGGGTGTCGCCCGAGTAGAGGCGCTTGCCAAGCGGGTTCTGCCCGGGCCACTCCTGCGCGGCGAGGGCGCGGTTGATGATGGCGACGTGGCGGCTGGCGTTGTCTGCCGAAGTGAAGTCGCGGCCGGAGTAGAGGGTCTGGCCGATGGTGGAGAAATAGCCCGGGGTGACGTGGAAGTTGTCGGGGGCGTGCTCGTTGGGCTGCTGGCAGAGCTCGGGGTGCTGGTCGGTGCAGAAGCCGTAGTGATTGAGGAAGCCGCCCAGGGGATAGTTGTTGACGGCGGCGACGGACTGCACCCCCGGAAGTTGTCGCAGTTGCGCGGATGCCTGCTCGAAGAACTGGTTGGTGCGCGCGGCGTCGTAGGTGGGGGTGATGTTGCTGCCGTGTACGTCAACGCCGGCGAGCAGCAAGTGCGAGGGGTCAAAGCCGAGGGGCTGGTGGAGCAGCAGCAGGACGCTCGCGACCATCCAGCCGGCGCAGGAGACAAGCACCATGGTGAGGGTGAGCTGGGTGACGACGAGCAGGCGGCCGGCGCGGCGCAGGCTGCGGCCCGACGAGGCGCGGCCGCTGGAGAGGTCGCGCAGCAGGCTGGGGTGCACGGTGCGGGCGGCCGGCAGCAGGGTAAGCAGAACTGTAACCAGTACAGATACACATACGACAAAGAGCAGCACGTTCAAGTGAAGCGCCGCGTGGCCCAGCCGGGGAATATGCAGGCTGGTGAGCTGGCGGATGAGGTGCAGGGAGAGTTGCGTGAGCGCGAGGCCGCCCGCGGCGCCCAGGCTGGAGAGCACCGCGCTTTCAATTAGAAGCTGCGCGAGGAGCTGGCGGGGCGAGGCGCCCAGCACGGCGCGGGTGGCGAACTCCTGCCGGCGGCGGGTGTTGCGGGCCAGCAGCAGGTTGGCCAGGTTGGCGCAGGCGATCAGCAGCAGCAGAGCGCAGGCGGCGAGGGTGCTGAAGAGCGCGGTGCGGGTATCCTGGCCGGCCACCTCGTCGATCCAGGAGTTGAGAATCGGCTGGTAGCTCGCCGGGTAGTACGTGGGGAAGTCTTTGCGGAGCGATTGTTGAACCGTGGTCAGTTCTGCCTGCGCGTGCGCGAGGCGGACGCCGGGGCGCAGGCGGGCAAGGGCCTGATAGGCCGAGGAGCCGCGGACTTCCGGATGGTTAGAGGGGTCGCAGCCGGCAGGGATGAGGATGTCCGGGTTGTCGAGCGACGCGGGGCTCTCGATAGGCTGGCTGGTAGCGAGCACGCCGGCGATCTGGTAGGTGTGGCGGTCGATCTCGAGGGTGCGGCGGCCGAGCGTGCTGCCGCCGCCGAGCTGCTTCCAGTAGGGGCCGCTGACCAGGACTTGTGAGAGGCAGTCGCGCTCGTTGCCGGTGCGGGTGAAATCCTGCCCGAGGGCGAGCCTGGCTTGCAGGGTCGAGAGAAAGTTCTGGGTGACTTCGAGGACCTGGCCGGTCTGGCTGCCGGTGGCGGTGCGGACGGTGGGCGCCCAGCCGCGATAGGCGGCGATGGAGGCGAAGCTCGCGCTGCGCTGCTGCCAGTCGAGCGTGGTGGGGATGGAGACATAGTTCCAGGGCAGCGCGTTGATGGCGACGAGCTGGCTGGAATGCGGGAAGGGAAGCGGCTCAAGCAGGACCGCATCGACGATGCTGAAGATGGTAGTGGTGGCGCCAATGCCGAGCGCGAGCGTGAGGATGGCGATGACGGCGAAGCCGGGGCTCTGGCGAAGCTGGCGGAGCGAGTAGCGGAGTGTCCGGATCATGATTGTTCTCGCGGGAAGCAGGCCGACAATACAGATAACTTAGCACTTACCCTGCCAACCGAGGATTGCGCAGAAGGTATCCGGGTTGGTTGTGGAACGACTGACCCGACGCAGAGAGCATTTCTCCCGCAGATGAGCCGAAGCCGCTCTACTTCCCGTGGCTTTTCCTTGAAGAAAAGCCACACAGAACGATTTTCGAAGTGCATAGCAATGAGAGAAATGCTCCAGATGGAGACTGGTGAGCTTTCCAAATGGAGGAGCTAAAGCCAGCCGCAGATGGAGGTAAGTGTCCATTGTCGAACAGCGCTGTCCACCTGTGGACAGCTGCCACTTTGTTCTAAGAGCAGATTGATTTCATGATGAAGCAGGCCGTCGACAGAAGCGTTCTCGACCTCAGAGCATCTTTCCCACAGTTGTAGCCGAAGCCACCCCGCTCCATTCCACGTGGCTTTCTGACGACTCGTACGACTCGCATTGAGGCAGGAAGACTTGAAAAATGGAAGCATAGAAAACAAGGACTCACGTAAGCTCTCGCGGTCATTGCTCTTGCATTCGAGTCGGTGGAGTTTGACTAGAAGGAAGTTGTGAGACGCAGCATAGCGCTTCTTGACGGGCCGATTGCGTTGCCGGAAAAAAGGCCACCGAAGTCGATCACATTCAGAACGTCATTGAGATTTTCTCCGTCGGCTTGCAATTCCACCTTGAATCGCTCGGACTTGTACACATCTGCGCCAGCGGACGCATTTACCTGGAAGGAGGGAAGGATTCGACCCCGATCAAAGTTAATCCGGCTTAAGACCTGCTGACCGTACTCCGCGGACACGGTGGAGGGGTCGCCATCGAACTCGAAAGGTAGACCAGTATCGTACTGTGCGCCACTGGCGATCCATAGTCGCGGGTGCGCCTGGTAACGGAGTCGCCCTCGAATGGTATTGCGCTGGTCTTGCGAGTCGGGGAAGTGGCCGCTTAGCTGAGTTTCGGCAGCCGTTGCATTCTCCCCTAGAAAAAGACCGCCTGTTACTTGGTTCCAGGCATTGCCAACCTCATATGAGTAGCTTAGGAAACCAGAAAAACGGCGCCAGTCCGGGATCTCGAGTTTACCTTCTGCGCCATAGATGATTGCTTTTCGAAAAGCGATGGGGAAGCTAATCGTTGTGTTGTTGATCTGATCGTCGTCAGCATAGTTATCTACGAAACGGCGGAAATAGTTTGCGTCCAGCTTAACTTTCCCGATAAATGCTTTTGTCAGGCCCGCTTCGTAGAAATCGCCTGTAGACGGCTGCACCGGAAGACGAAGGAAGGTACCTGGGTCAAGAGACTCAACCTGCGTGGAGCTGGAAAGCAGTATGTTTTCGAAAGAGGGGGTCTGAAATACCCTGTCATAGGAGAAATGCAGGATGAGATCAGCTGTTGGAAAGTAGCGAGAGATGGAGAGCCGCGGACTGAAAGCCTGTTTGTTCAATAACAGTTGATAGTGGTCCCAACGCATACCAGCAGCGATTGTCCAGTTCCCCAACCGGACCTGGTCCTGCGCAAAGACCGATTGCTCCAGGTCAGGGCGTTGCGCGGCGAAGGCAAACGTGGATGGCGTTCCATCATCGAACTGCGTTGGATCGGTGATGATGTAATTCAGGTTCTCGTGAAGAAAGAGGTTATCCGACTCAGCACCAAACTCCCACTCTTGACGACCACGAGAAGCAGTCAGCATTCCCTTGAAGTAGCCTTCGCGAAATCGATTTTGCTGGAAGACCTCAATAGGAGTCGCATCAGGGTTTGAGTTAAAACCGTCAGCATTGTCGCGGACCATCCCACGCACATCCGCCAACGTATGGGGAGAGAAGGCATGCGAATACGACGCGATCCACATCGTTTCAACGTTGTCCGCCGTCTGGCGCTGTCCTGCCGCTTGCTGAACCTGTTCGTTCGGAATGTCGTAGTGCGAAAGCTCATGACGGACACTTAGGCTCAACCGGTCGTTTGGCGTGAGGTCGCCCTGATAGCGGATCGAAAAATCCCCGAGCGTACCGCTGTTGGAATAATTCTGCGGCACAACAGGATTCAGGTAATGATCTGTCGTGCTGCCACTAACGCTGCCCCCGAGCGTGTTCTTACCCCAGGTATATTGGCCTCGAGCAAAGGCGCCCGCGCTAGCAAAGCTTCCCCCAGACAGGATGACCTTTCCATGAAACCCGGGTTGGACATTCTGGACAGTGTTTAACTCGATTACGCCGCCCATTTTTCTGCCGTACTCGGCAGGAATGCCTGCGGTGTAGATGCTCATGGATTGTATGTCCTCGGCTTCGATCTCAGGGCCGAAGCTGGGAGACCGATTGTCGGTCAGAGGAATGCCGTCGATGACAAACTGCGTCTGATACTCGGAACCGCGAGGATGTAATACTGCATTGCCCTCATAGAGCCATCCGGGCTGCGAGTTGACAAGCTCCTGAATGGAGCGCCCTGGAATGGAACTGAGGCGATGCTCGATGAAAGACGAGCCCACCTGGTCGACGGAGCCCGCCTGCTCTGGGTCGACTAATGTACTTCCCGCTTCTACTGTAACTGCCTGAGTAACGCCAGAAAGCTTGAGTTGAAGGTCACGCACGGTGGGTAGTGACGAACGAATGACAACAGATTGAGAAAAAGTAGCAAAACCGGCTTGTATAATCTGCAGCTGATAGATGCCATAAGGAAGTTGAGGAGCGTCCAGATCTCCCCGGTCATTTGTTCTCAGGTTGGTCCGATACTGGTTTGCCTGGCTCAAAAGCTGGACATTAGTTTCTACAGCACGACCGGTCGGGTCTGTGACGTGTAAACGCAGCTCGCCCGTATTGCTCTGGCAAAAGAGCGGCGGCGTGACAAGAACAATGAGACAGGCGAATCGCTCATAGATGCCGTGCGTGCCCTTCAAACCTGTGTGCTTCCCCAAGACAAAGTCCTTGCAGCAGCTACTTCGCACGTCCAGCTAACCCAGTCGATGCTCGGCCCAGCTTTGTCGCCTATGCCTGAGAGGTGCGCCTTGAAACAGGAGGCTTCAATGAGTGCCCGTTGAACCGGTCAGTGGACCGCTATCAAACAGGAAGCGGCAATCCTCCGTACGCCGCATTGTCTCGCCATCCATGATCACAAACTGGCGAACGTGGCCTGTCCTGTCGCCATGCCACAGAGAGACGCTGCCATAGGCGCCATCCTTCCGCAGTATGTAATAAACCATCTCGACGAAGCGAAGAGCCACCATGTCGTTGTTGTACCAGCGAACGATGCGGCGCAGGGCATCCATGCCGGCTTCTTCCGGCGGCATACCCATTCGCATATTTTCGATGATAGTGTGTGCTCCGGCAATCCTGATGTTGGCTTCGGCATTGCCGCTGGAACCGGCGGAACCAACATCGGGATCGACAAAGCAGCCGGCGCCGATCGTAGCGACATCGCTGGCGACGCCCGCCATTCTCCAGGGCCGGCCGCTGGAGCTGGAGGCAGAGGAGAGCTGCCCTTTGGAGTTGATCGTGGCAACATAGAGGGGCTCGGCTGCAGGTGCAATCGTGTCGAAAACAGCGCGCCAGGTGATTGCCGGCTCTATGCCGGCCTGGAGAGCGAGCGGCTCTAGCTTGCGAACCAGCAAGTCCAGTTCCTGTTGAGAGTCAGGCAGGAAATGTGTTTTTCGTGCCGGCTCAGGCCAGGAAGAATCGTAGATGCCTTTTCCGAGTAGATCCGGAGTGGAATGTACTCTGTTCCAGAGTGCATAAGTCTTGCGGCTGCGGTCAGTGAGAAGATCCTGGATTGGAAAGCCCTGGGCTTGTGCGAAAGCCTGCGCATCGGAACCAACCAGCAAGGCATCGCCGGTGTGGTCCATCAGCGCGCGAGCCAGGAGCGATGCATTCCGGATGCCGGGAACCGAGGCTACAGCCGCGGCGCGACGCGTTGGACCATGTAGGCAGCAAGCATCGAGCCGCACCTCACCCCGCATGTTGGGAAGGCCGCCCAGACCAGTGGAATGATCCCCTGCATCATCTTCCTGAGTCTGACAGACATGCAGAGCGGCATCGAGCGTATCCCTTCCGTCCAGAAGCATCTTAAAGGCCGCATCGATGCCGATCGTGCCGGTGACCTTGCAAAGAAGAGCAGGCAGTCTCGGGATGGCGGGCCGCTCCGGCTTCGGGTAGCCGTGCTGCATATGGGTCATATCCTGCGTCTGTGCGTCACTGCCAAATCCCAGAGCAGCCAGCGCCGAGGACGAGGCTGCAGTTGCCAGGAAATGCCTGCGGGTCAAACCCAAAAAACCTCCTCCGAGCCATGCCTTGCAAAGAGCAACATAGATGGCGGCTCTGCGGCCCTTGCAAGGTAACCTGGACCTGTTTGCATGCTAGAGCCGTTTGCCTGTAGGCGGCTAGGCGCAAGTGTTGTTGCACATGGCTTTTCGTAACGGAAAAGCCACGTGCAATGTCGTTAGCAGCAGGCAAACGGCTCTAGTTGGATTGAAAGCCCCACTGCTGCCAGGGATTTCCCTGATATGTGTATTGATCGACCGGCGTCTTGTTGGCCTTGTTCGCCCCATCGATGTCCAGCGCGAGACCGGTGCCTACGTTCGTCAGCTCGTAGTTTGTACCGCCGACGGACGTGACCCGCCACTGTTGGTTGGTCTGGCCATTTGCCGGATACTGATCGACAAGAGCGCTGTTCGCAGTGGAGGCTCCGGTGACTTCGAGCAGTTGACCGCTTGCAGCATTAGTCAAGGTAACGATGTTATTGCCCAGGTTTGTCACCTTCCACTGCTGATTGGCGCCGTTATTCAATGTATAGATTTGCATGACAGTGCTTTTCTGAGTGGAAGACGCGGGATCGTCAACAGCCGTGCCGCTATAGGTGCTCACGACGGCGTAGGTGCCGTTCGCAATCAGATTGGTTGCAGGCAGCTCACCATAGACGCAAAGCTGCCCACTTGCTGTCTGGGCTGTGCCGAAGCTAGCAAGGTATACCTTGCCATTCACAATGGTGGGCGCAGTGAACTTGGCATAGTTGTTGCAGGAATCACGCTGAGCGTTCTGTTGGCTTGTCCAGAGCAGACTCAGGTTACCGGCATCGTAGGCGTAGAGGATGCCGGGGACGGTTGAATGCCATGCTCCGGAGCCGTCCGTTCCGCCGGTTGTGTTGGTGGCGGCCCAGAGGACCCCGTTCGTACTGCCGTTTGCCGACAGAGACAGGGATCCGCCGGGATGGTCAAACGCCTGAATGGATAGCTTGTATATCGGATTGGTATTAAAGGTGGTTCCATTGAAGGAGTACACCCTCAGGTAATCAGACTGGCCCCAGAGATAGAGGTTGCCGTTCCAATAGTTCATGGAGTGGATATGGGAGCTCGTCGCCTGCCACCTCTGTGCACTCGCATCGCCAAGATGGCCCATGTCGCCAGTCTTGACCAGGTGCAGGTAGCCGTCTTTGCCACCGCCAACGACAAAGCCAGTGCCTGGAATCAACAACGGTCCCGAAGCGGTGAGATCCTCATCCCCCGCGTTGAGGTTTGAGTAATCGGAGGGAGTATGCCAGTCCTGCAGAGTCAGCGTGCTGCTTAACTTGAGAAAGCTCTCGCCGAAATTCGTCTCGCCATCCCAGGCTCCATTTCCGGTGATGAGATAGACGCTGCCGGAACTGTCGGCCGCAGGACCATTTCCCGACTGCCATATGGCGCCTCCATTGTCGTCAGGCCCGGGATTGAACATTCCACTCTGAGCAAGGCTCGAGGCATTGTAGGCAAACGTATAACCGGCGTACTTGTACTGGTCGCAGTGGCTGGCAAAGCTGACGTAGATATTGCCGCCGGAGAGCAGGAGGCCGGCGCGCTGCAGTTGGTACTCAGAGGTGAAGCCGGCTGCTGCTACCGTTACCGGACTGCCCGACTTATCCGCGCCGGTGGCAAGGTTGAGGGCGTGCAGCTGATGGGCAGCAGCAGTGCCGTTCCACGTCTCGGCGACAACATAGATGGTGCCGGTGCTGGGGTCGATCACGGGTGTGCTCATGATTCCAGAGCTCGCCAGGACATCCGTGCAACTGAAGCCTACATCCTGGACCTTAAACGCAGTCCCGAGCTGAACGTGCCAGTACTGCGTGCCGGAGTCAGCGTCAAAGGCGTACACGCTGTTGTTGGCGGTGGCGACAAAAACCACATTGTGGGTTCCACCGGCGATGCTCAGATTGGACAGGTACAACGGCTGGGCGTAGACCTGGTCGTCCACAGCGACTTTAAACAGCATGCCGAACTGGCTCTGATTTACGTTCGAGGGATGAAGAATGGTTTCGGTCGAGTTCAGGCCGTCACGATTGTTGTCATTGTGCTGTGTCAACACGTTCGTCTGCGCATGCGCGCCTGTTGTGAGGAGAAACAACAGCGTGACGATGGAACCGAGAACCGCGGCGGTTCGCCGGGCTGAGTCAATCACCTTGGACATATCGTTCCCCATAGTGCCGATTTCGAAGGAAGTTTGCCGGTCCGAGGAGAGTCCGGCAGGTTGGGGTGCAAGTCATTTGCACCTCAGAGATTCTTTGAACGAGTCGACTCTGCAGGCTGGCCCCTGCGCCAACCATCATAATCCTGAATGCACGCAGTCAGCGTAAAAGCGCAATTTATCTGAAAACTGTGGATGGTGTAACGCTATCACCCGAACGGGCGATTGCAGCAGCCGGTGAGCTATGAAACGATTAGCGTTTAACTAACGCGGTCAGCCAGAGACGCGCAGTCGCGCCCCAAAACTTCCTCTTGCGCTCGAACCAGTGCTCACACCAGAAGTCAGAAAGTGGATTTCTCCAGAGCCCTGTAGAGAGTCCAACTATTGGTTAGAGAGAGATACACGGGAGCTGCACCGCGGTGCACTCCTCACGTGCATTCTTGTTGCAAGCCAAGGCTAAGTGCTGCGACAGACAGCATCGCCAGTTGGAGGAGCCGAGGTCAGCCGCAACTGGAGGCAAGTGGGCAAGTGTCCATTGTCGAACGGCGCTGTCCACCCGTGGACGGCTGCCATTTTCTTCTAACAGCCGATAGGCCAGTTTGGCGAGCAGATGGCTCGATTCAGATTTGGCACTCCACCTGCTTTGGATATTGTGGAAAGCAGGCAGCCGATGCGCACACTTATCCACGACGTTTCTTTCGCTTTTCGCCAGCTGCGGCAGCACCATGCCTATGCGTTGACCGCCATTCTGTCGATGGCGCTCGGCATCGGCGCGACTGCCGCCGTGTACAGCGTTCTCTATGGCGTGCTGGTCAATCCGTACCCCTACCGCGATGCGAGCCGGATTGCCTTTATCGAAACGCAGGAGAAGCAGGGCGGCTCTGGCCAGATCGTGTTCACCCGCGCGCAGGCTCGACAGCTGCGCCGCGCGGACTCTGTCGCCGACGTGCTTTCCGAGCGAAGGATCGACCTCACGCTGACGGGCGGCGACTTGCCGGAGACCGTGCAGGCGGTCCAGTTTTCGGGCAACGGCTTCGAGTTTCTGGGAGCGCCGCCGATGCTGGGCCGTGTGTTTACGGCTGCCGAGGCTCCGGAGGGCGCCGCGCCGCCGCCGGTGGCTGTGATCAGCTATGCGTTCTGGACGAGCCACTTCAACGCGGACCCCGCGGTGGTGGGCAAAGTGCTGGAACTGAACCACGCGAAGTACACGATCGTGGGCGTAACCGGGCCGCGGTTTACCTGGCTGGAGGGCGATGTCTACCTGCCGATGCCGCTCGGGATCGACGTGAGTGCTACCTACCAAACGCTGGTCCGTCTGCGTCCGGGATTCACACCGGCTGCGTCGCTTGGTGAGCTCGATAGCCTGGTGCGGGCGCTGGGGCGCCAGAGCCCGGCGCTGCTGCCGCGCGACAGCTTCCAGATCAAGGTGGAGAGCCTGAATGACGGGCTGCTGGGGCAGTTCAAGGGCACGCTGTTTCTGCTGTTTATCGCGGTCGCGCTGTTGCTGCTGATCGGCTGCGGCAATGTCTCGATCCTGATGCTGGCGCGGGGAACGGCGCGGCAGCAGGAGCTCGCCATGCGCTCGGCTCTTGGCGCTTCGCGGCAGCGCCTGGTGCGCCAGCTGTTGACCGAGGCGGTACTGCTCTCGGTATGCGGAGGAGTGCTGGGCATGGCGATCGCGTATGCGGCGATCCACGGCATTACCGGGTTGCTGCCCCAGAATTCAATCCCGCACGAGGTGGTGATCGCGCTGAACGTGCCGGTGTTGCTGTTCTCGACCGCGGTTGCGGTGGCGACGGGTATCGCGGCCGGTTTGTGGCCTGCGCTGCAGTTCTCAAATCCCGCGCTCGCAGCACTGGTGCAGGCTGGCGGCACGCGCAGCAGCACATCCCGCGGCACGCGGATGCGCTCGGCGCTGCTGACGGGCCAGATCGCGCTGACGGTGCTGCTGCTGGCGGGCGCCGGGGCTGCCATGCGCACGTTTCTTGAGGCCTACACCGCGAAGCTGGGTTTCGACCCGCACCATGTGCTGATGATGGATGTCACGGTGCCGGAGGCGGCCCGGCCAACCTGGGAAGCGAAAGCGCGTTCCATGGATGCGCTGGTCGAAAAGATCAAGACCACACCGGGAGTTAGCGACGCGACGACATTCTTCGGCGACACGCCGCCTGGCCGTGGCTGGAGACCGACGGTGGACCTGGTGGGCGCGCCGCCTGACCCGAGCCGCACGGCAGGTCTCGCGATGGTCGGCTCAAGCTTCTTTTCTTTGCTGCGCATTCCTCTGGTGGAAGGCAGAACGATGACGGAAGCGGAGGTGCTGCGCGGCTCGCGTGTGGCGGTTATCAGCCAGACCTTTGCCCGAAAGTACTTCCCCGGCTCCGGCCCGATTGGCAGGCAATTGCAACTGCCTGCGCTTCTGGCTGCTTCGCCCGCGGCTGCTGCAATGAGCTCGCCTGGCGGAGAGGAGCCGTTCGAGATCGTCGGCGTAGTCGGCGATGTGCGCAACAACGGACTTCACGAGCCTGCGGTGCCGCAGATGTATGTGTCGTCGAGTACGCGCATGCTTCCGGTGACAGGGCTGCTGATTCATACCACGGGCACGCCGGAGCGATCTGCGCACGCAGTGGAAGCGAACATGCATGCGATGGACCCGGATGCGGCAGTCAGCAGTGTGTATTCGTACGACGAGTTCCTGTCCCGGTATGTTTTTTCGTACGACCGGTTTATCTCGGCGTTGTTTGCGGTGTTCTCAAGTGTGGCGCTGGGGTTGGCTGCGATCGGACTGTTCAGCGTGGTGGCCTACTCGGTCGAGCAGCGGACGCGGGAACTCGGCATCCGCATCGCGCTGGGCGCCTCCCGATGGAACGTACTGCGGATTGCACTAAGCTCGACGATGTGGACGACCGGCATTGGCCTGCTGCTTGGGATTGGCTTGAGTGTTGGGCTTAGCGATTCGTTCGAGAAGTGGACGCAGAGCAGCATGCGCAGTGCTGGGGTGCTGACGCTGATCTCACTCGTGCTGCTGCTGGCATCGGCGATTGCCTGCATGCTGCCTGCGCGCCGGGCTACCAGTATTGACCCGGTGGACGCGCTGCGGAGCACATGAAGAGCGCACGCGCTATAGCGGCAGGCGAAGCTCGGCGACGGCGCCTCCGTCTTTGTGGTTGGTGAGGGTGACACCGCCGCGGTGGGCTTCGACAATCTGTTTTACGAGCGCGAGGCCGATGCCGGTGCCTTGCTCCTTGGTGGTGTAGAACGGCACGAACAGGTTGGAGGGATTGGCAATGCCGAGGCCTGAGTCATGGATGCGGATGACGGCTTCAGCGCCCTCAACAGACCATGAAAGCGAGAGCGCGGGTGGGCGGGTGCGGTTGGCGAGCGCGGCCTCAGCGGCGTTGCGCAGCAGGTTGATGATGGCCTGCGCAAGCTGGTCGCGGTCGGCCATCACTACCAGCTCCGGGCCATCTTCAAGCAGGACGGGAAGGCGCGTCTCCAGGTGGGCGAGCTGCCGCAGCAGGGCGCCCAGGGGGAGAAGTTCAGGCCGGGGCGGGGGCAGCTGCGCGAGCTGCCTGTAGGCGCTGAGAAAGCGGTTGAGCGATTCGGCGCGTTCCTCAATAACTTCAAGGGGCCGGTCGAACTCGGCTGGAGGAGTGCCATTCGCGAGCATGCCGCGCAGGGAACCGGCGAGGGATTTGATGGGGGTGAGCGAGTTGTTGATCTCGTGGCCGAGCACGCGGATGAGCCGCCGCCAGGCCTCCTGTTCCTCCTGCCGCAGGGCGGTGCTGACGTCGGAGAGCAGCAGCAGGACGTGAGGGATGCCGTACTGGCGGAAGCGGCTGCGCCGCACCATCCATTGGGCTGCGCCGCTCCATTGCGGCGCGCCGCTCCACTGCCCAGCTGCGCTCGACTGCGCCGCGCCGCTCTGCACGGTGCTGACGCCCTGGCCGGCGCCGGCGTGGATGGTCGTGACCTGCTCGTCCTCAATTGTAAGCAGGTGGTCAATGCCGAGCGCGGCGGCGTGGCGGCCGAGCGCCTGTAGCGGCGTGCGTACGCGCAGCAGGCGCGCGCCGGCGGGGTTGAGCAGCCGCAGGACGCCGCGCTCGTCAAAGGCGAGTACCGGCGCCTCCAGCACGCCGAGCACGCGCTGCACCAGCGCAGCGGACTCCAGCGAGGCGAGCCGCTCGGCCTGCAGCTCGCCGGCAAGCGCGTTGATCTCAAGCGCGAGATCGCCGAGCGCGTCGCCACGGCGGCCGCCGCGCGCGCGGAAGGAGTAATCCTGCTCGCGCAGCGCGGCGACCACATTGGAGAGAGTCTGCAGCGGCTTGAGCAGTTGTTCGGCGATCCAGGACTGCAGCAGCGCCCAGGCCACGGCAACGGTGAAGGCAGTAAGTAGCCACGCCGACACCGAGGCCCGCGCGTAAAAGAGCAGGACGGCGACGAGCGCGAAGAGGGGCGTACTGAAAGCCCAGAGTGTAAGCCGCAAACGCCGCTCGTAGCTGAGGCGCCCGCGGCGTCGGCCAAGCGGCAGGCGCTGCCGCCGGCGGGGCGGGAGCTCAGGGGGCGATGCCATGCTTCTCCAGGCGGCGGTAGAGCGCGCCGCGGCTCAGCCCCAGCAGCTCTGCCGCCTGGGTGATATTGCCGCCGGCGCGGCCCAGCGCCTTCCGCACCAGGATACCTTCGACCGCGTCGAGACTCAGGTCTTCAATCGCGCTGGAGCTTTGTCGCGCGGGCGCCAGGCCAAGGTCGGCGAGCTCAACCTGCGCGCCGCGCGCCATCAGCACGGCGCGCTCCATGGTGTGGTCCAGCTCGCGCACGTTGCCGGGCCACGCGTAGTGCAGCAGGGCCTGCAGCGCCGCGGGGGAGACGCCGTCAAGCGAGCGCCGGTAGCGCGCAGAGTGGTGCGCGAGGAAATGCGCGGTGAGCAGAGGAATATCTTCGCGGCGCTCGCGCAGCGGCGGCAGCCGCAGCTCGACCGTATTGAGGCGGAAGAGCAGGTCCTCACGGAAGCGGCCTTCGGCGACCTCGCGCGGCAGGCTCGCGTTGGTTGCCGAGAGCACGCGCACGTCCACGCGCGTGCTCTTCGAAGAGCCGACCCGTTCGATCTGCCCAGTCTCAAGCACGCGCAGCAGCTTGGCCTGCTGGCGCATAGGCACGTTGGCGATTTCGTCAAGAAACAGCGTGCCGCGGTCGGCCAGCTCAAAGCGTCCAACGCGATCGGCGCGCGCATCGGTAAAGGCGCCGCGCACGTGGCCGAACAGCTCGCTCTCAAAGGTGCCCTCGGGCAGCGCGCCGGTGTTGACCGCGACAAGGGTCTGTGCGGCGCGCGACGAGACCGCGTGGAGCGTCTGTGCGACGACCTCTTTGCCGGTACCGTGCTCGCCGGTGATGAGCACGTTCGCATCGGAGGGGCCGATGCGCGTGATCTGGTCGAGCAGCGGCCGCATCGCCGGCGCGGTTGCGATGAACTCCGGCCGGTTCTGGGTGCGCAGCAGCAGGTTTTCGGCTTCGAGGTTGCGGGTGCGGCGCAAGGCCTGGCTCAGTTCCACCTGGGTGCGCAGGATGGTGAGCAGCCGCGCGTTCTCCCACGGCTTCTGCACGAAGTCGCGCGCGCCTAGCCGAATGGCCTCGACCGCGAGCTCGATGTTGCCCCACGCTGTCATCACGACAACCGGAAGCTGACTGTCGGCGGCGAGCACCTGCCGCAGAAGCTCAAGTCCCTCCGCGCCGGAGGTAGTGTCGCGCGAGTAGTTGAGGTCGATCAGCACGGCGTCGAAGCTCTCGCAGAGCAGCTCGGCCATCGCCTCAGCCGGCGAGCGCGCCGTGTGCAGCTGGTAGCCTTCGGGCTTCAGCAGCAATTGCAGGGCCTCAAGAATGTGCGCCTGATCGTCGGCGATAAGCAGGCGTGTCGTGGCCGGCTTCAGGACGGCGGACGGGTTGGCTCGTGCAGTCGGCATGGCTTCGATTCTTGATTATGGTTGGCCGGCATGCACAACGCCAGTTTTCGCGTCGTCGATGGAGACGCGGTAGGTATCGAGCGTGGAACCGGTAGCGCGGGCGAGCTCGACCTTTGCCTTCTCGAAGGTCGTTTCCGCGCCCGTTAGCGTGGACTCAGCAAGCGCGAGATCGTGCTGCGCGGTAAGCGTCTGCAGGTTGGAGCCGGCGCCGAGCTTCTGCTCCTGCTTGCTGATGTCGAAGGTCTTCTGAGCCAGGTCGCGCGCCTTGCGTGCCGCGATCACGCGCGCGCCGTTCTGCTCAAGCGCGTACTGCGCGTTGCGCACCTCGATGCGAATCTGTTTTTTCTGCTGCTGGATGAGCAGCTCCGACTGGCGGTACTCGAGCTCGGAGCGGTACTGGTCGGATTTCGCGACGCGGTTGCGGATGGGAATGTCAACCGAGACGCCGACCAGGTAGTCGGGCGAGCTGTTATCGAAAGACTTCCGCAATGATGCGGCAAAGTCAGTGGGCACGGGCGCCGATGTAGTGCTGCTGTTGGTGCCCGCCAGCCCGGTGCCGCCGTAGTAGGCCACAAGGTTGACCGAGGGCAGCAGGGCGTTGCGGGCGGCCTTGCGGCTCAGGTCCTGGTTGAAAAGGTTGATACCGGACTCAGACAACTCCGGCCGGTCGCGCAGCGCGCGCGTTGTCAGTTCTTCCAGCGGCTGCGGGTTCTCCGCGCCATCCACCGCGACCGCCTCCGTTGGAACGACCGGGATCTCTTCAAGCGTCGCATTGTCGAGGTTCTTCGTGAGTGCGTTCTTGATCAGCGACTCCTGCAGCTGCAGCGTGGTTTTTGCGATAGTGAGGTCCTGGTCGCGGCTTGCGACTTCGCCATCGGCCCTGGTCACATCCATCTCCGGGATCGCCTTTAGCGCGAGCTGCTGCCGGTCGCTTTCGAGCTCATCTTTCGCGAACTGCAGCGAGCGCTCCTTGACCTGCTCGTCCTGGTAGGCACTGACCAGGTCCCAGTAGATATCGGCGATCTGGGTGATGGTGTGGATGACCTGGTCCTTGAAAGCGATTTCAGAGATAGTGCGATCGTTGCGGGCGATGCGCAGGTAGCGCAGGTTGGGGCCAAAGCCAAATCCGGCGAGCAGCGGCTGCTCCAGCTCCACGTGGTAGTAGCTATTGAGCGCGGGGTTAGGTGTTAGGTTAGGACTGTTCTGGGCAACGCGGCTGTTCTGGAGCACGGCGCTGAGTAATGTGCCGGTGGGGAAGGCCTGCAGGTATTCGAACTGGCTAGTGACCGTGTTCGCCTGCAGGAAGGGAACTCCAGCGACCTGCTGGTTCGACTGCGGGTCAGTGTAGTGCTCGAGGTTGATCGACCCGGTGATCGAGGGGTCGTAGGAGGAGACGGTGGTGCCGGTACCGAGGGTGGAGCTGACCAGGCCTGAAGCGCCCGAACCCGCGCCGCCGGTGCCGCCGGAGGTACCGCCGGCGCCGGCGCCAGGCGCGCCCGAGCCGAGCCCGCCCACGCCGCCGCCCTGCGTGTTCTGCACGATACCCGCGTTGACCCCGCGGAAGGTGGCGCCGGCCTTGGTGCGCTCGATATCGGCCTCCGCGATGGGCAGGTTGTAGCGGGCGATCGCGATGTCGAGGTTGTTTTCAAGCGCGAGCAGGATCGAGTCATTGAGCGAGAGATACAGCTTGCCATCGCGGATGAGCTGATCGATGCGCATGGAGTTGGCAAGGCTCGCCTGCGGCACCTGACTGGCGCGGTAGATGTCGAGCGGGTTGGAGGAGTGCGGCACGTCAAGCCGCAGCGCCGGCGCGGCAGCCTGCGCGAACAGCATGGAAGGAAAAAGCGGTAGCAGCGTAACGGCGGCTGCGCGTTGAAGCAGAGAAAATGTCACCGAAGATGTCACCTGGAGCTGCCCTCCACCTTCGCCGCAGTGGGCGAGGCGCTTTGTGTAACTGTTGCGGTTGCAGATTGAGAAGCAGGACGGCCTACAGCGGTGTCGGCCGTCATCCAGCCGTCGCGCAGCTCGAGGATCCGGTTGCCGTAAGCAGCGTTGACCTCGGAGTGCGTGACCTGGACGATAGTGGTGCCCTGCTGGTTGAGCGTGCGAAAGAGCTCCATGATCTCGGCCGCCTGCGCGGAGTGCAGGTTGCCCGTGGGCTCGTCCGCAAGCAGTAGCGCGGGCTTGTGGATGACGGCGCGCGCGATGCCGACCAGCTGCTGCTGGCCGCCGGAGAGCTGGCTGGGGTAAAGGTCTTTCTTGCCGACGATCTGGAAGCGGTCGAGCGTGTCGGCGACCATGGCCTGCCGTTCGGGGCGGGGCAGGTTCTTGTAGGAGAGCGGCAGATCGATGTTCTCGGCGACGGTCAGGTCGTCGAGCAGGTGGTAGCTCTGGAAGACCATGCCGGTGCGTTTGCGGGCGAGCTCGGCACGATGTTTACGGGCGAGCGTGTGCACGGGCTCGCCGTCAAGCGTGTACTCGCCGCGCCACTCGTCGTCGAGCAGCGCGAGCACGTTGAGCAGCGACGACTTGCCCGCGCCGGAAGGGCCCATGATGGTGACGAAGTCGCCCTCGCGGATGGTGAGATTGATGTTGCGCAGGACAAAGGTTTGCGCTGCGCCGGTTTTGTAACTGCGTTCGATGTGTTTGAGGTCGATCATGTGTGACTCCGGGCTTTCTGTTCGTTTCTGGCTATTCGGCCCTGAGGGCTTCCATGGGGTCGACGCGCGATGCCTTGCGCGCCGGCAGGTACGCTGCCGCGATACTTACCAGTGCAAGCGCGCATGCGGATAAGGCAAGCGCGGCCGCGTTGTTGAAGAGCAGGTCTTTCCCGTATTGGCCGGTGTTCAGCACGTTTTCCAGAATCCAGCGCGAGAGCAAAGGCTGCAGCAGCGCGGCCCCGAGCAGGCCCGCAGCACCGCCCAGCGCTGCGAGCGTGCCGCTTGCGAGCAGGACGCCGCCAAGGATGCGCCTACGGCTGGCGCCTAGGGCCATGCGTACGCCGAGCTCGCGGGTGCGCTGTGTGACCTGGTAGGAGAGCAGGCCGAACAGTCCGATGGCTGTGAGCAGGACCGCGAAGCCCGCGAAGGCTTCGGCAAGCTGCGCGAAGAAGCGCGGTGCGGCAATCGAAGTGTCGATGACCTGCTGCATGGTAGCGAGCTTTGCTACCGGGATTTCCGGGTCGGCGCTTGCCACGGCTTGCGCGGTGATTTTAGCGATGTCTACATTGGCCGCAAGACGCAGGGCGAAGCTCATGGGGAACCAGCCATTGAGCATCTTTGTAGTTTTGTCATCCTGCTGCGCGATAGGCGCGTACACCAGCACATCAGGGCGGACGGCAAGTAAGCGCCCCGGCACATCCGCGACGATGCCGATGATCCGGTAAGCGGTCTTGTCACCGAGATGCAGTTCGCGGCCGACCGGCGAACTGTTCGGCCACCATGTACGCGCAGTCTGCGCACTGATGACAGCTACCGGAAGGCTCTTTGCAGTGTCGGTACTCTCCAGTCCGCGTCCCGAAAGCAGCGGAATGCCCATGGTCTGGAAGTATTCCGGCGTGACTGCCAGGAACTCGGTGGTCAGCATGAGGTTTGTGCGAACATCCGGCCACGCGCTGGTATTCAACTCGCTTTGGAGTGGGAAGCCGCTTACGGCCGAGGCACTTCGCACTCCCGGTGTACTACGCAAGTTAGTAAGCACCTGCTCTGCGAAATGTCCGGTAGCGGCGCTCGTTGCATATCGGTCGCTCTTCAAGCTGGTTTGGAACACCACCAGCTTTGTCGGGCTGAAGCCGAGCGGCTGCGAGCGCAGCTTGAGGAACGTGCCGAGCAGAAGCGATGCCGCTGACAGAAGGACAACGGCAAGGCTCATCTGCCCCGCGATGAGCAGCTTGCCTGCCCTCGCCTGCCGCTTGGTTGTGCCGGACGTGCGAGTGCCGCCGAAGGCGTTTGGCCTGCTTTGGCGCAGGGCGAGCAGTGCCACCGGTGCGCCGAAAAGCAGTGCGCTGAGGCAAGCTACCGAAGCGGTTACAGCTGCAATGACCCCGGTTGAAGCCGTGCCGGTAAGCTGCGAAATCGCGACCGGCGAGCTGCCGAGCAGCAAAGGCAGCAGCAGGCGAGCTACGAGCACAGCACCTGCGCCACCCGCAATTGTAAGCAGCGCTACTTCGAGTGCAGCTAAGCGCAGCAGACGCTCACGCGAGGCACCCAGGGCAGCGCGCAAGGCCAGTTCCGGCGCGCGGCGCAGGGCTCGCGCGATGTTGAGCCCGGCAAGGTTGAGGCAGGTAAGCAGCAGCACCGCGCTTACGGCTGCCGTCATCACGAGCAGGCTGCTGTGGACATCGCTCGCTATCACAGCCGTAAGTGGGTACAAGTGCACGTGCGGCAGTTGGTTGGCTTCGTTCTGCCAGGTCTTGTATTTAGGCATGGCGCGGTACAGAGCTGCGTCCAAATTTGCGAACTCGGCCTGCGCTTGCGCAAGCGTTACGCCAGGTCGCAGCCGTGCCCATAACTGGTAGTTGTGGCCCACGTACCCTGGGTCTTGCGGTCCAACCTGTAGAGGCTTCCACGCGTCTGGCGAGCCAAGAGTTGTTTGTGTTGTATACGCTTCGGTGTGGAAGCTGGCAGGCATAATTCCGACAACCGTAATGCTTTGCTGGTCGAGCCGGACGGTGCGGCCCACAATGGTTGGGTCGCCGCCGAACTGGCGCTGCCATAGCGCATGGCTCAGCACCAGGGCCTGAGGGCCGCCAGGCCGATCTTCGTCCGCTGTAAATGCCCGCCCCAGCGCCGGGCCGGTGCCGAGGGTGCGAAAGTAGCCCTCGGAAACGCTCTGCACGGCAAGGTTGGACACGCGGCCATGCCCGTCGGAAAGCGCTGCCTCCGCGCTTGAGTCGTGCATGATGACCGAGGCCTCAAAGCTGCGACTGTTCCGCATCAGGAAGGTCGCGGACTCACCGGTTTCGTCTGCGTTTGGACCCTCACCGGGCCAGTTGAAGGACACCCCGACCAGCTGCTGCGGCTGCGTGTAGGGCAGTGGGGCGAGCAGCACCTGGCGCGCCACGCTGAAGACGGTCGCCGTAACGCCGAGGCCGAGTGCAAGTGTAACGATGGCAGTTACAGTAAAGCCGGGCGCGCGGCGCAGCTGGCGTAGAGCGTAGCGGAGGTCATTCCAAAGTGTGCGCATCGGGTTACTCCTCCCTCAGCAGTGAGGCGGGATCGACGTGCAGTGCGCGGCGCGCGGGCAGCCAGGTGGCGGCGAGCGCGAGCAGGGCCATGCTCGCGATGACACCGGCCAGCACGACGGGGTCCTGCGAGGTGGCCTGGTAGACCACGTGCGCGAGCAGGCGGCTTGCGAGCGCGCCTAATATCAGTCCTGCGAACGAACCGAACAGCAGCAGCCGCGCCGGGCGGCCCAGCGCCGCAGCGAGCACCTGGCGGCGGCTCGCGCCCAGCGCCACGCGCAGGCCCAGCTCGCGCAGGCGTTTGCTGACCGCGTAGGAAGCCATGCCGAAGATGCCCGTCACCGCAAGCATCGCCGCGAGCGCGCCCATGATGCCAAGCGCGACCGTTGCCGCGACGGACGGGAGTAGCATGATGCCCATCGCCCCCTGCCACGATCCGATGGCGACCGGGAGGTCGGGGTCAAGCTTCGCGAACACGTCGTGAATCATGGCTGCGGTGGCCGCCTCACCCGCTTGCGAGCGCACGACGAACACAGTAGAGGTAGCCGGATCCTGCGCCTCAGGCAGAAACATCGCCGCCGTCGGGATTTCGGTCAGCGTGTTGTATTTGCCATCCTCAACGATGCCGACGACCTGCCTGCGCTTGCCGCCGCCGGGGAAGAATCGCCCGACCGCATTCGTTGTGCCGAAGACCTTGCGCGCGAAGGTACGATTCACAATCGCAACCTGCGGCGCGTGTGCGTCGTCGTGCCATGTAAAGTCGCGGCCCGCGAGAAGCTTCGTTTCAGCCGCCGAGAGATAGTCCGGCGAGATGTCGTAAACATTTGCGTCCGCCACGGCGTTGGAGTCGCGGAAATCCGTCGTGCCCTCGGGATAGATGTTGGTGTCTCTGCTGCTCAGGTTCAACGGCGTGTTCGCTGTGAAGCCCGCAGCCGCAACGCCGGGCAGCGCCGCGATCGCATCGAGCGCGCGATGATTGAGAGCGAGCGACTGCTCGTCATTGTGGCCGCTCATCTGCAAGTCGAGACTCGCGAGCATCGCGCCCTGCGGCTCGAATCCGTAGGAGGTGTGCAGGCTGCGCGCGAGCCCGCGCACCGCCACCAGCGATGACGTGAAGAGCACTGAGCAAAGCACAATCTGCACAAGGAGTAACCCATCGCGCAGGGTCCACCGGCGGCGGCCGCAGGCTGTCACGGGGCCGCTCTTGATGACGAGGTACGCATTGTCGCGCCAGACCTGCCGTGCCGGTGCCAGGCCGAAAAACACCCCGCTGGCGACGGCAAGGGAGAACGCCAGCACGGAAACGCGTGCGTCCGTGTGAATGTTGACGGCGATGGGAACCTCGGGCGAAGGGCGCCATACGCTCAACGCCTGCGAAGCCGCGCTCGCGAGCAGCAAGCCGAGCGCTCCGCCAAGGAGGGAAAGGAGCACCGCCTCGGTGACAAGCTGGCGCACAACATTCGCCCGGCTTGCTCCCAGCGCGAGCCGCAGCGCGAGCTCTCGTGCACGGTCCGCCGCCCGCGCCGCAAACAGGCTGCCCAGATTGGCGCAGGCAGCCAGCAGAACCAGTCCGGCGAGCCCCATGACACCCCACAGAAACGCCCGGACCGGGCCGCCGAGCATATCGCCGAGCAGGCCGGGGCGCGACAGGTGGAATCGCAGTTTTTCATCCTCCGTCGGGTGCGCCGCGGCCATGCGCAGGCCGACCCCGTTCAGGTCCGCCTCAGCCTGTGCGACACTTACCCCCGGCCTGAGCCGGCCAATCGCCCATATTTCGTGATCGCCGCGCACGCTCAGATAGCTGTAGCCCTCGATCTGCTCTTGGTTCAGCATGGGAATCCAGAAGTCGGGCAGAAAGAACAGCTCCGTCCCGCGAAAGCTCGCGGGCGCGACGCCCAGCACCGTGAACGGGTGCTTGTTGAGCTCGATCACGCGGCCCGGCACATGCGGGTCGCCGTTGAACTGCCGCTGCCAGTACGCGTAGCTCAGCACCACATACGGGCTCGAGTTGGGCCCGTGCCCGTCGGATGAATGGAAAAACCGCCCTAGCGCCGGGCGCACTCCGAGCACATCAAAGTAGTTCTCCGAAGCCTCGTAAAACCAGCTTTCGTGCACGGCGCCTGAAACCGAAACTCCCGCGCGCCTGGTCGCGTAGGCGGCCAGCCCGGAGAAGTTTCGATTTGCGTCGCGCAGTTCGCGGTAATCGGGATAGGACTGGCTCGGCGAGGTGTTGCCCGGTGCGCCGAAGAAGCGATTCAGCGAGACCAGCTGCTGCGCCTGGGGCAGCGGCAGGGGCCGCAGCACCAGTGCGTTGAGCACGTTGAAGGCGATCGCGTTGGCGCCGACGCCGAGCGCCAGCGTGAGCACAACGGTAAGCGTGAAGCCGGGCGAGCGGCGCAGCTGACGAATGGCGTAGCGGAGATCGTTCCACAGTGGGTGCATCGGGTTACTCCGTTCTGAGGGCTTCCATGGGGTCGACTTGCGTGGCGCGATAGGCGGGCACCGCGGCCGCGCAGCCGCAGATCGCGAGCAGCAGCAGCGCGGCGGCGAGCAGCGTGAGCGGGTCCATCACCGGCACGCCAAACAGGAATGCGCGCACCGCACGGCCCGCTGGCCACGCCGCGATGAGGCCGATGGCGAGGCCGGCGAGCGCCATCACCGCCGCGTGGCCCAGCACCAGCCGCAGAGCGCCCTGGCGGGTTGAGCCGAGCGCCATACGGATGCCGATCTCGCGGGTGCGCTGCGCGACCGAGTAGGCGAGCACACCGTAGATGCCGACTGCGGCGAGCGCGAGGGCGAGCAGGCCGAAGCCGCTGGCGAGCCGCAGCGCGAGCTGCTGGTTCCTGAGCGAGGCGGCGATGCTCTTGTCGAGCGGGTCGATGTCCATTTCGGCCGTATCCGGGGCGGTGTCTTTCAGCGCGCTGCGGATTTCACGCTGCAGCGTGGCCAGCGGCAGGGTTGAGCGCACGGCGAACTGCGGCGCGAGGCCGAACATGAAGTGCGCCCCGGGGCTGTCCGCCGGGTACTGCCGGTAATTCAGCAGAAGCATGGGCCCGGGGCGGCCGGCGAGGCTTTGCCCATCGATCTCATCGGGCGCGACACCAACGATCGTGAGCGGCGTCTTCATAAATCGATTGTCGTCCTGGTTTTTCGGGTCGCGCGGGAACTCGATGGTGGTGCCGAGCACGCGACGCCCGCTCAGGTAACGCTGGACGAACGCTTCATTGACCACACAGACCGGCTGCGAGCCCGCGTCATCGCTGGGCAGCAAGCCTCGGCCCTGTCGCATCGTGATGCCGAGCGCCCGGTTGAAGCCGGCACTCACCAGGCTAAAGCCCGCGTCGTCTTTTTTGCCTCGCGGGCGTCCCGGGATCTGAAAGTCGCTGGTCATGCTTAGGTTGAAGTTCGAGAAGGGCAGCGAGGTTTGCGTCGCTGCTGCTTCAATGCCCGGCATGCCGCTGAGCCGGTCGAGTAGCCGGTCATACGTCTGCTTCAGCGCGGGCCCGCTCTCCGACGGGTTTTGCAGCATTAGCGTGATCTCGGTGACGTGGTGCGGATCGAAGCCGAGCGGCGCCTGCTCAAGCGCGCGGAAGGTGCGCAGGAAGAGACCGGCAGTGGCAAGCAGCACGCAGGTGAGGGCGATCTCGACGGCAACCAGAGTGCCGCTCAAGCGCGAGCGCCGCGTGACGCGCGCGGACTGCGAAAAGGGCAGACCACCGGCATTGCGCACGGCGCTCAACGCGGGGGCAAGTGCAGCCAGCACCCCGGCCACGACCGCCAGCAGCGTGCAACCGGCGAAGACCGTCGGGTGCAGCGCCAGCTCGTCAAAGCGCGCAAACTGCGTCCCGTAGGCAGCGCGTGCCCAGTGCAGCGCCGCGGAAGCAAGCGCCAGCCCCAGACCCGCGCCGAGCAGGGAAATTGTCACACTCTCGGTTACAATTTGCCGCAGCAGTCGCGAGCGGCTCGCACCCAGCGCGGAGCGGACGCTCATCTCGCCGGTGCGCGCCATGCCGCGCGCGATCTGCAGGTTCGCGGAGTTGACGCAGGCGATCAGCAGCAGCAGACCGCAGGCGCCCAGCAGCGCCAGCAGTGCCGGCTGCTCGTAGCCGGTTATCACTTTGCGGTACGGGCGTAGAACGAGCTGTCCACGGTCTGGGTCGTTTGCCTTGCCGGCATGGGCATAGATTGCGTTTGCCTCTGCCTGCGCCGCGGCAAGCGTTGCGCGTGGCTTGAGCCTCGCTGCCAGCTCCACACTCGTAAAGCCGTGCTCGTCCTCCCCCTTCTGGTTCAGCACCAGCGGGACATACAGGGCTTCTCCCTGAAGCTCCTGTGGAAAGGCGAAGCCCGCAGGCATGACGCCTACAACTGTCGTAGAGTGATTTCCAACTTTTATGTTTGAGCCGATCACGTGCGGGTCGCCGTGCAGAGATGTCCTCCAGAACGCATCGCTGACGACGGCTACAGGCGCATGGGCATCCCCTTGCGACAGCACGCGGCCCAAACGTGCGCGCACGCCTGGAACGGCGAAAAACTCAGGACTGATTCTGGCGACACCCGTAATGCGAGTTCCCGCGGACGTAGTCACCGGCGAGGGCAGCGTTCCGTAACCAGCCAACGCGGAAAAGCCTTTTGCGTTGGCGTGCAGCGCTTCGAAATCCTTGGACGTGAAGCTCGTCCTCGTTCCGTGCACTGAGAGCTCCAGGCTGACCAGTCGCTCTGCGTGTGGGAACGACACCGGCCGCAGCAGCACCGAGTCAACAACCGCGAGCATGGCGGTCGTTGCGCCGAGGCCGAGGGCGAGCGTGAGGATCGCGGTCAGCGCGAAGACAGGCGCGTTGCGCAGCTGGCGGAGGGTGTACTTGAGGTCGTGCCAGAGGGTCTGCATAAGCTACTCCGTCCTGAGTGCTTCGATCGGATCAGTAGAGGCGGCGCGGCGCGCGGGAATGAGCGCGGCGGAAAGAGCGACGGCGGCGACGAGCAACACCGCGAGCGCGAGGCTGAGGGGATCGGTGGGCGAGATGCCGAACAGCTGCGAGCGCAACAAGTGGCCAAGCGCAAAGGCAACCGGCAGCGCGGCGGCGATGCCGATGCCGGCGAGGCGCAACACGTCGGTGAGCAGGATGCGCGCAATGGCGCCGCGGGAAGACCCAAGCGCGATGCGGATGCCCAGCTCGCGGGTGCGCTGCGCGGTCGAGTAAGCGAGCACGCCGTAAATGCCGACGCCTGCGAGTACCGTAGCCAGCGCGCCGAAGGCCAAGGCGAGCAGGGCGACCATGCGCTCGCTCGCGAGGCTGTCGTCGACCTGCGCGTCCATGGTGCGCAGCGAGGTGAGCGCAAGCGAAGGGTCAAGCTGCTGCATGGCGCGGCGCACCGTGGTGAGCGCCTGTGCAGGCTGGGTAAAGGTGCGAATGTAGAGGAAGAGGATCGCCGGGTCGGATGCCTGCTTGAGCGGCTGGAAGAGTGTGGGATCGACTGCGCTTTGGACGTCTTCGTGCTTCGTGTCGCGGACCACGCCGACGATCTCGAGATCGAGCTTGAGGGTGTTGCCGGCGCCCTTGGCTGCGCGCCGCCCAATGCAGCCCGGAACGCTGCCGCAGAAGTGTTTCGCAAAGGCCTCATTCACGATGACAACGCGCGGGTGATCGGCCGTATCGCCCTCGCCGAAGAAGCGGCCGGCAAGCAGAGGCACCTGCATCGCCGAGAAGTAATCGGGATTGACGGAGGACTCCTCAACACTGAAGTCTTCGCCGGGAGGATCGGTGTGGCCAGCGACCGTGACATTGCCGCTCTGACCCCTGTCAGCAAGCAGGGGATCGTCGGTCGCGGCGACGGCCTGCACGCCGGGCAGGGCGGTGAGCCGGTCCAGCACCTGCCGGTGCAAGGCCGGGATAGAGGCAGGCGCGTAGCCGGCCAGCCGGGGATTGATGCCGAAGGTGACCAGATGCGCGGTCGTAAAGCCGACATCGACGGAATGAAGCTTCTGCATGGTGCGCACAAAGAGGCTGGCGCCGGCGAGCAGCAGCACGCTGAGGCCGATTTGCAGGCACACTACAACGCGGCGAAAGCTCAGCAGGGATCCTGTAGCTGTGGCGCTGTGCTGGCGCATGGTGGCTGTGAGGTCGGGCCGGCGAAGCTGCAGCAGCGGCGCGAGGCTGAACAGCACGCTCACAGCGAGCGCGATGGCGAAGTTGAAGACCAGTACGCGCGCGTCGATGGCGGCAGAGAAGGCGACGTAGCTTTCGTCGCCGGCGAGCTGATGGACGAGCGCTTGCGTAACGGCTGGCGCCAGCAGCATGCCGGCAAAGCCACCGGCGGCGCCGATGAGCAGGCCTTCAAGCAGCAGTTGTTGTGCGATGCGGCCACCGCCCGCGCCGAGCGCGTAGCGGAGTGAGAACTCGCGCAGGCGCCCGGCGGAGCGGACCATGAGCAGGCTCGCGACGTTGACAGCGGCCATCAGCAGCACGAGCAGCGCCATCGCCATCACGGCGAGCAGCGGCTCCTGGTAGTCGGCACGGTCATAGGAAAAGCCGCGCGCGCCGGGCTGCACCTGCAGGCGACTGTTGGTCAGGAAGTCGTCGGTGAACTGCTTTGACCGCCTGCCGAGCGCCTTGAGTTCTTCAGCGCGGAGCGCGTGCCACAGCGGCGCGAGCGCGACCTCGGCATGCGCGCGGGTCTCGCCCGGCTGCAGTCGGCCCACGATGTTAAGCCAGCGGTCGGTGTGATCGGTGAGGCGCCCTCCCTTGCCGGGTACAATCTCATCGAGCATCGACATGGGGGTGAACACGTCCGGTGTTTCGCCCCAGATAGCGCTGCGGAAACGCGGGCCGGCGACGCCGAGAACCTGGAAGGGATGGCCGTTGATGGAGACCGTCGTGCCAACTACTTTGGGGTCGGCGCCGAGATGATTCTTCCAGTAGTCGAAAGAGAGAACGGCGATCGGGTTTGCGTTCGGCTGAAGGTCATCGCTTTGCGTGAGGAGCCGGCCCAGGGCGGGCTGCACGCCGAGCACGGAGAAGTAGTTTCCGCTGACCAGCTCTGCACGGCCCAGCGTGGAGACGCCGCCGCGCGCCAGACCCACCTCCGCCGGCGCCGTAGCGATGAGGCCTGCGAGCGCCTGGCCATGGTCGCGATAGTCGCGATGGTCGCGGAGGTCGCGATACATGGGGTAGGAGAAGTAGGCCTCCTCGCCGCCGCCGTGATTGCCAGTGTGGCCTTCCCAGGCGCTGCCCGTGCCCTTGAGCACGACCAATTGGGCGGGGTCGCTTACGGGCAGCGAGCGCAGCAGCGCCTGGTCGAGCAGCGAGAAGATGGCGGTGTTGGCGCCGAGGCCGAGCGCGAGCGTGAGCACCGCTGTAAGTGCGAAGACGGGCGCGCGGCGCAGCTGGCGGAGTGCGTAACGAAGGTCGGCGAAGATGGATGGCATGGGACCGTCCTTTCTGTAACCGCGATGGTGGCTTATTCGGCGCGCAGTACTTCCACCGGGTCGACCGAGGCGGCGCGCAGAGCGGGCGCGGCGCAGGCCAGCAGCGCAATCGCCTCCATCGCGGCGACCAGCAGGGTAAGAAACAAGAGCTCATGTTGCAGGCGAACCGTGAGCACCGACGCGATGACGCGGCGCAAAGCGAAGCTGAGTGCGAGCCCCGCGGCAAGGCCGGCAAGCGAAACCGCTGCCACTCTGCGCACCAGCAGCAGCAATACCTGCCAGCGCTGCGCGCCGAGCGCCATGCGCACGCCGATGTCGCGCCGGCCCTGCTCCACCTGCTGCGCGATGAGCCCGTACAGCCCGAGCGCAGCGAGCAGGACGGCAAGCACGGCGAAAGTGCCGAACAGCCAGCTCTCCATGCGAACCAGCACCAGCGCCTCGCCTGCAATGTCGGCCATGGTCTCGACCGGGCGGAAGGGCAGGCCGGGATCGAGCTGCTGCATGACGCGGCGCAGCGGCTCTGCAAGCGTGAGCGGGTCGACGCTGGTGCGCACCACCAGCTGCATCTCCTGCAGGTAGTCGGTGGCGGCGGGCAGCGGGAGCTGCGTGACCGAGTAATCCATCTCCGCCATCGGTGGCTCGTACAGGCTTTGGCGCTGGTTGCTGACGACGCCGACGATCATCGCCTTGTTGTTGTCGACGATGTGTTTGCCGAGCGGGTCCTCGCCGGGCGAGAAGAACTTCTTTACGAACGCCTGGTTTACGACGAGGACGGATTGCGAGGTCGCGGTGTCCAGCCGCTCGTCGAACATGCGGCCGCGCAGCAGGCGAGTGCCGGTGGTCTGGTGGTAGCCGGGGGTGATGAAGCGCAGCTCGGCGAGCACTTCACGATCGCGAGGCGCAGGCGGCTGCCCGACGATCTGCACGTCGCTGTTCATGCCGGAGTCCTGTACCGGCAGCATGTTGATGATGGCCGCGGACTGCACGCCGGGCAGCGCGCGCACCCGCTCGATGAGCGGGTTGTAGAAGGTGTGCAGCAGGTCGCGCCCCTTGATCGTCGCGGGGGAGAGGTTCACGTCTTCAACCAGCAAGTGATCGGACTGGAAGCCGAGGTCTGTGCCTCGCAGTGTCGAGAGCGAGCGGAGCAGCAGTCCGCTCGTCACCAGCAGCAGCATGGCGAGCGCCATCTGCGTCGCGATGAAGATTGTGCCGAGCCGCTTCTGCGCGCGGCTGGAGCCTGCGCCGGAGGTGCCGCTGCGCAGCGCGTCGGCAGGGGAGACGGAGAGCAGCTGGCGCGCCGGCAGCAGCCCGGCGACCAGCAGCGTGCCCAGCGCCGCGGCGAGCGAGGCCAGCAGCACGAGCGGGTTGAGCGCGACATCAGAGCCACGCGCGAGCGAGGCTACCAGCAGCGTGCGGATCGCCGCGAGCAGCGCCCATGCCGCCACTGCGCCGCCGCAGGTGCCGGCGACGGCAAGCAGCGCGATCTCGACAAAAAGCTGACGGGCGAGCTGCGCGCGCGAGGCGCCGAGCGCAGCCCGCAATGCCAGCTCGCGCTCGCGTCGCAGCCCGCGCACCAGCATCAGTCCGGCAATGTTGACGCAGCCCAGCGTGAGCACAGCGAGGACAGCCAGCACCAGAACCTTCAGCAGGCCACCCGTCTGCCCCAGCATGTACTGGGCTGCCGGCACCAGCTGCATACGGCGGCCCTTGCTGTCCGGGTGAATGCGCGCATAGTCCGCGAGCACGCGCGTCATGTCGGCCTGGGCAGCGGCGCGGCCTACGCCCGGCTTGAGCCGGGCGATGGTCTGCATCCAGTGGCTGCTGCTGTTCAGGTCATCCTGCGAGCCGGTAAACGGCGCGTAGGCAGCGTCGATGGATTGCAGCGGAAAGCGGAAGCCCGCGCGCATCACGCCGATCACCGTCATGGGCCGGCCGTCGAGATCGACCTTCGCGCCGATGACGCTCGCGCGGCCGCCAAAGTTTTTCTTCCACAGTGAGTAACTCAGCACCACCACATCGTTGCGACCGCGCGCGTTCTCACCCGGCAGAAAGGTGCGTCCCAGCAGCGGCTGCACACCGAGCGCATGGAAGAAGTTATCCGTCGTATGCACCGCGTGGATGGCGGCCGGCCCAGCGGGTGAGAGCAGATTCATCGTCTGCGTCGAGTAGCCGGCGAGCGCGCTGAGCGAGTGGTTCTGCGCGCGCCAGTACTGGTACTCGGGCGAGGACGCAGGCTGGGTGTAGCCCGAAGGCGAGCGCGGCACCGTCACCACGATGCGGTCCGGCTGACCGTAAGGCAGCGGCCGGATGAGCAGCGCATCGAACACGCTGAACACGGTAGCCGCGAGGCCCACGGTAAGCGAAAGCGTGAGCACCGCCGTGACTGCAAACCCGGGCGAGCGGCTCAGCTGGCGCAGGGCAAATCGTAAATCGTTGACGATGCTCCGCATGAAACCTACTCCGTCCTAAGCGCGCGCATGGGGTCGATCGACGCAGCGCGCCGGGCCGGGATAACAGCGGCGGCAAAGGCGGCGGCGAGCAGGATGGCAGCGACCGAGATCAGCACCAGGGGCTGGAAGCTGCTGGTCTGGTAGAGCGTGCTCGCGACCAGGCGGGCAGCGCCGAAGGTGAGTGGCAATCCAATGGCGAGGCCGAGGAGCGCCTGGGTGAGCGCGCTTTTGACGATCATGGCCAGCACGCCGCCACGGCTGGCGCCGAGCGCCATGCGGACGCCGATCTCGCTGGTGCGCCGCGCGACCGCATAGGCCGTCACGCCGTACAGGCCGATCGACGCGAGCACCAGCGCGAGAATGCCGAACAGCGTGGTGAGCCGCACCGTCAGGTCCTGCTGCGTGAAGTTGCTGCTCAGCTGGTCTTCATACGGCTGCATTTTCAGGATCGGGATGCCGGGGTCGATCGACTGCAGCGCTCGCCGGACAGAAGTCGCGGCCGCAGACGGGTCGCCGCGATAGTGCACGACCAGGTTGCTCGCGAAGTGCTTGAAGTTCTCATTCGAGGCCGCCTCCGGTTTGGTCAAGGCCACGGTCTGGGTCAGAGGTGTGAAGTACATCTGCTTCACAGCCTGAGTCGGGTTGGTGTACTTCGTGTCTTCGACCACGCCGACGATCTCGAACTCGTTCGGCATGCCGCGGTCAGGACCGAAATGCTCACCGACGGGAGATTTGCCTTTCAGGAAATGCTGAACGAACGCCTGGTTGACGACGGCCACATGCGTACTGGTGGCGGTGTCGTGCTCGGTGATACCGCGGCCTAGCAGCACACGCGTGCCCAGGGTTGAAAAATAACCCGGGCTCACAGCGGAATAGTAAGCGTTGTTCTCGGCGCCGAAAGCGGGAGGGACGCCGGGCTGGAAGACGCCTCCGCTCCAGTAGTCGTTCGTCATGGGCGCGTAGGTGGCGTAGGCGAAGCTCTCGATGCCGGGCAGGTGCGCGAAGGTGTCGTCGAACTGCCGGTACAGCCCGGCGAGCCGGTCGTAGGTGTAGCCGGCAGCGGTCAGATCGGTGTTGACGATCAGCCGGCCTTCGGGCTGGAAGCGGAAGTCCTGGTGCTCCAGATGTCTGAGATTGGTGATGAGCAGACCGGCGGTCGAGAGCAGCACGAGCGAGAGCGCGGCCTGCAGGATGACGAGCAGCTTCTGGGGCAGTGCGCTCGCGTCACGGGTGCTGCGATTGGCGCCGCGCAGCGCCTCGACCGGGCTGGTGCGCGAGGTGATCCAGGCCGGCGCAATGCCGAAGACTACGCCTGTAAGCAGCGAAACCAGCAGCGCGAAACCAAGCACCGGCAGCGAGGGAGCGGCGGAGAGCGGGCTGAGCTCCGCGCCGCGCATCGCGAGTGCGAGGATGGCGTGCGTCCCCGCGTAGGCGACGACGACGGCCGCCGCGCCTCCGAAGATGGCCAGCAGCACAGCCTCGACCAGCATCTGCCGGACGAGCCGTCCGCGTGGTGCGCCGAGCGCGCTGCGTACGGCGAGCTCCTGCTGGCGAGCCATGCCGCGCACCAGCATCAGGTTGGCCAGGTTGGCGCAGGCAATCAGCAGCACGAAACCCGAGACCCACAGCAGCAGCTTCAGGCCGCTCTCGTACTGGTCGCGCAGGTCGTTGATGCCGCCGCTTGCCGGCACGAGCTCCGTGGTCTGCCGGGCCACGGCCTTGTTGGTGGCGCTCGGGAAGAGTCCCTGGTTGGCCACGATCCACTGGTGCAGCTCGCCCTGCAGGGCAAGCTGCACCTGCGGCGCCCGGTGCGTTTCCGGTATGCGCACCAGCAGGTTGAGCCAGCCGAGGGTGGGGTAGTGCATCAGGGGGTAGCCCGGTTCAAACAGAGGCTCTTGCGCGAGCGCGAGCCACAGGCCCGGAGGGTCCTGCATCGTGCGTTCCCCGAGAAACTTTTCGGCAGTAATGCCGACCACTGTCACGGGGTGCCCGGTGAGCAGCAGCGTGCTGCCGAGCAGACGAGGGTCGCCGCCGAACTTGGTCTGCCACAGCGTGTAACTGATGACCGCGGTGGGCGGCGCGCCTTCGCGGTCGTCGTCGGGCGAAAGCAGACGCCCGGCATAGGGCTTGACGCCCAGCACGGAGAAGTAGTTGCCGGAGATGTAGTGCATGGTGAGCGGCTGCGCCGCAGCTGCGCCGCCGGCACGCCGCATGCTCACCGTGGTCTGGTTGGACTGGACCGCCGCAATCCCGTCGATGCCCGGGGTTTGGTCGCGCAGATAGCGGTAGGCGTCGTAGGAGAAAATATCCCAGTCGTCCTGCAGGCCGCCGCTTATGCCGGAGTCGTTGGTTTTGCCGACTTTGTAAATCTGCTCCGGATGCGAGACCGGGATGGAGCGTAGAAGGACCTGGTAGACCAGCGTGAAGATAGCCGTGGTCGCGCCAATGCCAAGCGCAAGCGTCAGGATCGCAGTGGCGGCGAAGCCGAGGGACTTGCGCAGCTGGCGAAGGGCGTAGCGGATATCCTGAAGAAGAGTTTTCATAAGTGCTTATCCTTACCTTTGCTACTCGCTGCGGAGCGCTTCCATTGGGTCGACGTTTGCGGCGGTCCGGGCCGGTAAGAGCGTCGCGAGTATGGAGAACAGAAAAACCGCGAGCCCTGCAAACGCATAGGCGAATGCATCGAATGCGGGTAGCTGGCCGACCACACTGCCTAGAACGCGCGATGCCGCGAGCGAGAGCGCGATGCCGATGGCAATACCAAGAGCTGTCACTTCTGTCGCGCTCTGCATGACAAGGCCAAGCATCTGCCCGCGGCTTGCGCCCAGAGCGATGCGCAGTCCAAACTCGAAACGGCGCTGCGCGACCGTGTAGGCGGTGACACCGTACAGGCCAACCCCTGCAAGCAGAATGCTGACTGCTGCGAAGCTCGCGAACAGCGTCGTACGGAACTCGTCGGCGCGCTCCGTGCCTGCTATGTTTTCGCGCATGGTTGTCGCAGTTACGGCTATGTCCGGGTGGGTCTGCTTCAAGCGCTTGCGCAGGGTTTCAGCCATGGCTGCCGGCTCGATTTTGGTTCGAACGACGAGCTGCATATCGGGCGCACTGCCTGGATGCTGCGCAACCGGGATGTACATGGTGGGATCCGGCGCGGCGCCTGGAGAGCTGGCCCGGATGTCGCCGACGACGCCTACGATCGTCCACACGATGGTGTCAGCGTCGTAGCCGTTGGTAATCTGCCGCCCGATCGGGTCCTCGTTCAAAAAGACCTTGCGCACCAGACCTTTGCTGACGAGTACGACGAGCGGTGTGCCGACGCGATCCTCCGGAGAAAGATCGCGCCCGCGAAGCAAAGGAACACGCATGGTTTCGAGCAGGCCAGGCGTAACCGCGCGCACCTCGGCATTCGGCAGGTTCTCAACACCGGGAGCGAAGCTCTGGCGCCCTTTCACCGCGTAGCCAATGTCAGGGCCATCAAAGCCCATGGGCGCGCCTGCGATGGCGCCGATCGACTCTACTCCGGGTACGGACGAAAGAGAGGCCTGCGCGGCATCGAGGCGTGCCAGATTCGCCTGGCCGATGCGCGTCCAGGCAGCTGCGACGGCTGCCTGCGAGGCAGGCGACTGATCTTTTGCGACTGGCGCTGGTGTAGAGAGGATTGCGTGTGTGTCGAGGGTGACGAGGTGCTCGGCGGAGAAGCCGATATCTTGGTGGGATTGCGCGATGAGCTGCCGCGCAAGCAGGATCGCTGCAACAGAAAGGGTCAGCGTAAGCGCGACCTCGGCAACGATGAAGCTGTTGCGCAATCGCAGGACGCCGCGGCTTTCCGTGCCTCGCGCAGAATCCTGCCGAAGCACAGAAGCCGGATCGATGTGCCACGAACGCCATACGGGCAGCACCGCGGTCAAACTCATCAGGACGAGGCTGACCAGAAACGAAAAGAGCAGCACATGCGCGTTGAGCTGAATGTCTGCGAGTCTCGGCGTATTCGCCGGAGCAAGGCGGACAAGCAGCCGCAACGCAGGCACGGCAAGCAGCACGGCAATAGCCGAGCCGGCCGCGGCCAGCAGCAATGCCTCCATTAGTGCGCGGGAAGCGAGCGTTGCTCGAGACGCGCCGAGTGCCTTGCGGATGGTAACTGCGCGCAACTGGCGCGTTGCACGCACAAGCTGCAAGTGGGTGACGTTGGCGCAGACGATCAACAGGATCACGCCGACTGAGCCCATCAGCAGGCGAAGCGTGGGACGAATGTTGCCCGTGAGCTGCTCCTGGAGCGAAACCGCCTCAACAGTCTTGTGCCGGTCTTCAGGGAAGGCATGCTGCAGCTGGCGCGAGAAGCTCGCGAGTTCTGCATCGAGCTGCTGCGGAGTCACACCAGCACGCATTTTGCCGACAACAAGAGAGCTATAGGAGGTGCGGCTTGGCTCCTGGGGCGCAGGCTTCGTTTCAAACCAGACGGTCGTTTTGCCGGGGAACGAGAAACCGTCCGGCAACACGCCGACGATCGGGCGCAGCGCACCCGTGTAGAGGATGGCTTTGCCGACAGCGGCCTGTGCTGAGCCGAAGTGCTCGCGCGCGAACGAGGCGCTTACCAGGGCATTCTGGCCGGCCGCATCTGTCCCTTCGAACAAGTGTCCTGCGATGGGCTCGACTCCCATCACTTCTCCGAATCGCGGGCTGACGTTCGCTACGGGAAGATAGAAAGCCGCACCATTCACCTGGGCGCCGTCAAAGCCGCTGTAGTAGAAAGCGGTTGCCTCGAGACCCTTCACTTCGCGAGCTACATCGCTATAGTCCTCTCCGCCGAGTCTCGGTATGGAGCGGCTCTCATCGACAAAGTGTGTGCGTAGCGCGACGATACGATCGGCATCGTGATAGCCGAGAGGCCGCAGCAGAACACAATCCACCGCCGCGAAGATAGCCGCGTTCAGGCCGATGCCGATGCCCAGTGTAGCGATCACGGTAAGTACGAATGCGGGCGAACGGCGAAGACTCCGCAAAGTGGTGCGCAGAGCGGCGCTCATACCCGCGCGCCCTGGTCACTCTTGCCTTGGTCACCCTTGCCTTGGTCACCCTTGCCTTGGTCACCCTTGCTTTGGTCACCCTTCGGTGTCGTGGTGCTGGGGTTCTGTTCAGGGTCGGTGAGCAGCCTCAGCAGCTCGCCCTCCGCCACCACCTTGCCGTCGAACAGATGCACCTGCCGTTCGGCGTGCGCGGCAAAGCGCGGATCGTGAGTCACCATGCAGATCGTCGAGCCCTCGGCGTGCAGCTCTTTGAGCAGGTTCATCACGGCCTCGCCGTTCTTTGAGTCGAGGTTACCGGTCGGCTCGTCAGCCAGAAGGATGGACGGCGCGCCCGCCAGCGCGCGCGCGACAGCGACGCGCTGCTGCTGGCCGCCCGAGAGCTGCGAAGGGTAGTGCCGCATGCGGTGCGCCATGGCCACGCGCTCCAGCGCCTTCTGCACCCGCTCCTTTCGCTCGCTCGCGGCCATGCCCGAGCGATAGGTCAGCGGCAGCTCGACATTCTCATACACGGTGAGATCGCCGATCAGGTTGAAGCTCTGAAAGATGAAGCCGATCTCCTGGTTGCGAATGCGCGACCGCTCGGCGAAGCTCAGGTTCTCGACCGGCTTGCCGTTGAGCTGGTACTTGCCGTCGCTCGGCGTGTCGAGCAGGCCGATGATCGACAATAGCGTCGACTTGCCGCAGCCCGACGGGCCCGACATTGCGACATACTCGCCGCGATGGATGGCCAGGTGAATGCCCGAGAGCGCGTGCGTTTCAATGTCCTCGGTGTAAAAGACCTTGGTCATAGCATCGATCTGGATAAGTGCTTCGCCTATCATGGTTTTCCTTTCCTGTTCGTCGAGTTAGTCGAGTCGAATCCGGTCTACATTGTCCCAGCGCGACATATCGGAGAGGATCACCGTGTCGCCCTCGTTGACGCCGCCGAGCACCTGGATGGCGTTGACCGAGGCGCGGCCTACCTTGACCGGCACCCGCACCGCGCCCTTGCCGTCCGGGGTCAGCCGGAACAGGCTGATGGTGCTGTTCTCATTACCGAACGCGGGGCGCCCGACATAGAGCACGTTCTGCAGGCGGTCGAGATCGATAGTGCCGTCGACGCTGAGGTCCGTCCGCAGTCCCTGCGGCCGCGGCCCAATAAGCTCTACGTCCACGGTGACCGTTCCGTTCAATACTCCCGGGTCGACGCGCGTCACCTTGCCCGCAATCAGACCGTTGTGGGTGTCGATCTCGGCCGGCTGGTCGATCTGGATATCCCGCGCCTGGGTCTCGGCGATCTTGAGCGAGGCCTTCAGCTGGTCGGGCTGGACTACTTTCGCCAGCGTGGTTCCGGGCGTCACGTGCTCGCCCACCTGGTGTGGCAGCTCCACCAGCACGCCGGTGATGCCGGCGCGCACGCTCAGCGCGTCCTGCTGCCGTTGCTTCAGCTCAAGCATCGCGCGGGCTTCGTCGACCTGGGTCTGCTGCACCTCGAGCTGTGTCGCGATGGCTTTCTGGTTCACCGTCAGCCGGTCGACCTCGATGCCGTCGCGGGTCTTCAGCTCGTCCGACTTGCCCTGCGAGGCGCTGTAGGTCAGCCCGCTGATGACGCCCAGATCGTAGAGCGCTTTATCCGTCTGCGCCTGCTTCTGCGCCTGGCTCTGGTCGGCCGAGACCGTCGCCGCACCGGCTCGCTGGGTCATCAGGTCGCTCTGCAGCTTGGCCTGCAGGTTGGTGTAGCCCACCTGCGCGGCTTTCAAGCTGAGCCGCGCCGTCAGCAGCTCCTGCTCCAGCTGCGGGTCGGTCAGGTCCATGATGATGGTGCCGGGCTCGACCTTGGCGCCGGGCAGCACGCGCAAACGCACCACGGTTGCCTCGGTCTGCGCCGGGATCAGCTGCAGGCGGTCTTCGCGGGGAACCAGCGTGCCGATGCCGCGCACCTGGCGCACCATGGGTCCGCGCTTGACCTGGTCGGTCCATACAGTGCTGCGGTCAACCGACGGAGAGGCCGGCTTGAGCCGCGAAACCCCAAAGCCGGCAGCGGCAAGCACCACGATTGCCACGGCGGCAAGTACCCACCGCTGGCGTGTTTTTTTGCGTTTCAGATCGGGACGCGCGATATCCATGCACCCCTGATACGTGCAGGAGGGTGGCCATGTTCCGCAGCTTGCAAGTTACTGAAGAAAAAAGGGTTAGCTTTCAAACACCTACGAAGACCGTCCGCATTTGGTCAATTGTGTCCGCTTCCGGACGCTTCGAGTGCCACCCTCAAACAAAAGAGGAGGTCGAGTGATCTCGACCTCCCTGTCATTGGAAGCGCGGATTAGAAGTGATAAATAAGATCGCCGGCCAGGATGCCCTGGCTCTTCTTGGTAGGCGAACCAAGATAGGGAGAGTCATACGCGGCCTTATCGTAGGCGTGCTCGAAGCGGACTTCAGGCCGGAAGGTGACGGTGCTGCCCAACCAGAAGTTGAAGCCGAACAGGTGCTCTGAATATTTGGTGGCAGTGCCGGTGCGCTGACCCTTGATGTCGTCGACGAACTCATTGCGGATGGTGAGCGAGGAGTGGTGATTGTTGAACTCATGTTCGATGTAGTTCACGATGGCGTAGTCGGGTGCATAGCAGTGCTGCGCGGTGGGATTGCAGTAAGCGCCGTTGGCGCCGGTGATGGGCGCGGGCGATGTGATTGGACCTGCAGTGTAGTTGTTGTTCGGCACGTCTCGCTCGTACTGGTACCAGCCCTCTGTGTCCGTGTGCCAGGTGGCATTGATCTTGTGGTAATAGGTCAGATAGTAGGCGGAAATATTGTTGTAGCCGTACTTGGCGGAGTTGAGCGAGTTGGCGCAGAAGTAAAGATTGTTGCCGCCGTTGGTCCAGCTGTAGGCGGCGCAGGCATTGCCGGTAAGCTTCGCGCCCTTGGTCCAGGGGGTGATCTCGCAGCCGGCGGATACACCGCCCTGCACCTGCCAGTGCTCGCTCAGCTTGGTGGTGACGTTGATGCCGTGCTGCGTGTAGCAGTCATAGGTGTACAGAATGGAGTGGCTATAGGTGTAGTTATTCGGCGCAAGCTGCGCTTCAATATCGGGCAGTGAGATATAGCGGCCGATTCGGATGTCGGTTCCTTTGCCGATGTGGGGCAGATAGAAGTCAAGATAGTACATGACGGGATCGTAGCCGTAGGTCTAGCCGCTCTGATAGGAGAGCAGTTGCTGGCTCAACACCCCCTTGGCCGTGGTGTAGCGATAGTCCAGACCGTAAAGATTAGCCAGCCGGAAGCCCCAGTCGAAATGATCTTTCTGGACAGTATTCGGCAGTCGCTCGATATACAGCACAGCCTGGTCAAGCTGGATCGAATTCGGGATCACGTCATAGGCTGCTTCGTTGTTTGCGTACTTCCCCTTGTTCGATGTGCTGGCATTGCCGCCGATGTCAAACCAGCCGTATACCTTCGTGCGGCTGTTCGGCTTCTTGAGCGCGGTCATGAGCGGGTAGGTCTGGGTGTCGGGCGCGCCGATCACGACGGTACCGCCGATGGGCCAGTCGGCTGAGGGAAAAGGAGGAGAGTTGAGCGGGGCGGGTGTGCCCCTGCGCTCCGGGGCTGGCGCCTCGGGAACGCCGCTTGAAGCAACGGTCCAGTCATCAAGGTATGCATGGCCGAGCCGCGTGAAGAAGCCGCGCTGCGGCGCCGGCGAAGGACTCGTCACCGCGCTGGGCGAGTGGTCGGTCTGCTGCATGGCCAGTTCCACGCTTACATCTTCGCCCGCGGCAAGGTTGACTTCAGTCCGCTTCGAGCTGCTAAGCCCGGCCGGCCGCATCGCGCTTACCTGATAAATGCCAGTATCCAAATCCATCGCGGCGAAGTGGCCGCTCGAATCGGTCATCACGCTCCTCTGGAAGTCGTCGGCGACACCTTGAACAACAATGAGCGCATCTCGCAACGGTAAGCCGTCCGAGCTCCATGCCGTGCCATGAATGCTCCCTGGCTTCGCTGGACCTGTGGCGAACGCGGCCGGCAAAGTAAGGAGCAGGACTATTAACGGCAGGAGGCGGCTCCACCGCAGAGCGTTCCAACCGGGCGATGCAAGGTGCAGCCGAAGGTGGGATGGATGAAACGGGCGGCCCGGATCGAGAAACTCTGAGGGAGGAATGCGATGCATGCGTAGGACTCTCCAGACCTTATCTAAGAGTGTCGGCCAAAAGAAGTCCATTGGTGAGACGTAAGGAATTTATAAGTTTTCGGCAAGATTGCAATCGTGGCCAGACGTTGTCGCAACTCTAGCTTGCGATGGAGACGACCGGCTTGCGCCGCACGCCATCCGCTGCATACATCTTTGCCTCTTCTCTGCGGGGGCTCAGGTCCTGGTAGTAAAAAGCCTGCGGCTGCAGGTCGTTCTGCAGGGAACCTTTGAGCTGGGCAAGCGAGCCCCAGAGCCGGCGGCGCAGGCGCGACTTGTAGCCCGGATTGCCGTTGGCGAGCAGGTCGAGCATCTCCTGCTCTCCGTGCACCACGTCAGAGCGGCAGCCGCGCAGGCGGGCCGTCTTGTCGGTCCACTGCTTCCCCTTGGGGTAAAAGTAAATAGCGCTGCCAAGGCTGGCCTGCCCGCTGGCCGGGACGGGCTGCCCTGTCCACTGCGCCCACAGCAGCCCGGCAAGGTCGGCCTGCCCGGCCACCGCGAGATGCCCCAGCTGGGTGGAGCGGGGATTGAGCTCGATCAGCAGCGGCTCGCCGGTACGCTCGTCCAGCATGAAGTCCAGGCCAAAGAAGCCTGAGAGCTTGAGCTCGCCGGCAAGCAGCTGCCCGGCACGCGTGATGCGTGGGTCGCGCATCAGCTCAATGACCAGCGAAGGACCTGTCTTGCCCTCAGCGGCGACGACGCGCGCCTGCACCTCGCCCAACACCTTGCCCTCGTGGCAGGCGTACATAGAGTTGGCCGGTACACCGGAAATTAGGGATTGCGCCGTGATTTCAGGCCGGCTGAGGCAGCGAGGCCGCGAAAAAGCAGAGCCATCGCCATTGCGCAGCCACTGCGTCACACGAGTATTGAAGCCGGTGGGGCTTTGCATGCAATCAAACGCGGTGTGCGCCTGCCCGGACGAGTGCACGATCTGCACGCCGTTGCCACCCCACGTGCCATCCTTTTTGAGGACAAAAGGGGGTGCTTCCGGCGCGCACCAAACGTCGAGCTCCTGCTCGTCGCCGATGAGTTCTGTCCGCGGTACGGCGATGCCGAGCCGATGCGCAAGCGACAACAGCTGAAAGCGGGACCGAAGCGTGGCGTGGTGCCGGCTGTCGCCCAGCGACCGATCGATCAGGTCGCGCAGCGAGGGTTCCCGCGCTGCCAGGTCATGCAGCAGCCACACGGATAGATCGTCGGTCGGGACCAGGTAATCAGCGCCGCTCGCGAGAATGGCATGGCGCAACGCGTTGACTGGATTGGTCAGACGGAAGCTGAACCGTTGGGAAACGATGGGAGCGTAGGTGAGGTGACTCTCGTGCGGACAGATAACCGCGATGCGGCACCCATAGGAAGCAAAACGCATGGCGAGCCGCGTGACCTGAAGCCAGGTTTGCGTCGTAATGATAAGAACGGAAGGGCAAGCAGTCATAACTGGTGCTGCTTTCTGCCAAAACTAGGGCTGCAAATGTTTCAACTCTGCCGATATTAGAGGAAGGAACAGGTGTTACTAGACGACTCTTGAGTAATGGTTACCTAATTTTGTGTAAAAGGTAAAAACGACACGCTCTATACTACGAAAGTTCCCCCGCCATTCCCCAGGTGATTCTATGCAGAACTTCGATACCGATGTAGCAGTGATAGGTGCGGGTCCCTACGGACTTTCCCTCGCCGCCTATCTGCGTGGCGCAGGTGTAAGGCACCGTATCTTCGGCCGGCCTATGCAGAGCTGGCAGAACAACATGCCCAAGGGCATGTGTCTCAAGTCAGACGGCTATGCTTCCACGCTCTATGACCCCAGGCGAGAATTCACGCTGGAGCGCTTCTGCAAGGAGCAGGATCTGCCCTATCACCGCTCGGGCACGCCCATCCCGCTCGATACCTTCGTAGCTTACGGGCTCGCGTTCCAGAAGCGGATGGTGCCCCATCTGGAGACAGTCGACGTCGAGCATGTCGAGAAGACGGACAGCGGCTTTCTGCTGCGTACCGCCGCGGGTGAGGAGTTTACCGCGCGCCGGGTGGTGCTTGCGGTAGGAATTACTCACTTCGGCTATCTGCCGCAGCAGTTACACGGGTTACCCCCGGAAGCTGTAAGTCATAGTTATGCGCACGGGGATGTGAGTCAGTTCACCGGCAAGCGCGTATTGGTGGTCGGCGCGGGCGCTTCGGCGGTCGATCTTGCGGCGTCGCTGGCCGATGTCGACTGCGACGTGCATATCATGGGCCGCCGCCCGAAGATAGGCTTCTATGTGCCGGAGATGGATCCCCGGCCGCTGCGCCGGCGGGTGCTCTATCCTCGTTCCGGCCTGGGCGTGGGCTGGGAGTATGTGATCTGCGTCGACGTGCCGCTGCTGTTCCGCGCGCTGCCGCAGCGGTTCCGTCACCGGGTCGTTCGCCGGCATCTCGGCCCCATCCCCGGCTGGTTCATGAAGGAGAAGGTGGAAGGTCGCATTCCCATGCACATGAGCGCGCAGATCCAGGGCGTAGCCTGGCGGGATGGCAAGGTGCATGTCGCCTACGATCAGCCCGACAAGCCCGGGCAGGAGTTTGTCGCCGACCACGTGATCGCCGCTACCGGCTACAAGCCCAACATCCCGGCGTTGAAGTTTCTCGACCCGGCGCTGGCTGCGCAGATTCGCACGGAGGACAGCACGCCGGTGCTGGGCGCACGGTTCCAGACCAGCGTACCCGGCCTGCACATGATCGGCTTGGCGTCCGCCAACTGCTTCGGCCCGGCGCAGCGTTTTGCAGTCGGCGCCAAGTTCACCTCGCGCCACCTGTCGCGGCACTTGGCCCGTCAGTTCGCACCGGCTCCCCAGGCGGCTGGTTGCGACCTCGGCCAAGTGGAGCAGAGCGCAAGCGTCTAGAGCATTTTCACTCCACACGTGGAGGGACCAACAGATGTGCGCGTGGCTTTTTCGTCGGGAAAAGCCACTGGAGCGAGAATCTGGGCCACTACACCAAGAGTGAAAAATGCTCTAACACGGCGTGAGGCGCCGCAAAGCGCCTCACGCTCAAAAGCGCTTCTCGTCCACGTGATCCTCAGTTGCGTCCGCGATATTGCGGCTGCCGAAGACGCGAAACTCATTCACGTTGCGCAGAGAGAAAGCCCCGTGCAGGCTTGACGACGCGCGCACCCGGAAGAAGTCCGCGCCCGTTACATCCTCCAGCCAGAAAGCTGCTCGCGCGTCCGGCGCTTCGGTCTGGATCTCCAGGTTGGAAACCTGCAGATTGCGTACGTGGCGGCAAAACAGCCCGGTCGCCGGCAGCTCGCCGAACATTGTGGGCTCGGGGTAAGCGTTCTCGTTCTCAGGAGGAATGCGCGCTGCCAGTTGCGGCGTACCCCCGCCCACCTGTTGAAAAAAAGCATTATCGATCCGTATGTCCTCGATCGGGTACCCGGGAACGCCGCTCAGGATGGACGGCAGCGTGGACGAGCCGGAACAGGAGATGTTGCTGAGCACAATGCGGCGCAGCGTGCCGACCGGCACCCCGGCCGGACCGCGCATCCGCTTGCCCAGGCGCAGAAACATCGGGGCCGGCGCGATGTTACGCATAGTGATCCCGGTGAAGGTGATGTCTTCGCATCGCGCACCGTCCACTGCCTCGAGCGCCAATCCGCGCGAGCTCTCAAAGACACAGTTCGAGATAGTGATATTCAGGAAGCCGCCATTCGACTCCGTGCCGCACTTGATGCGGCCGGTGCGGTGGTTCGCAAACGAGTCCGGCATCGGTTTCCACGTCCCGTCGAGCACCGAGCCGAGCTCGTAGCCGCCGGTGACGAAGCAGTTGCTGATGGTGACATTTTCCGTCGGGCGTGCGTAGCCGAGCGCGAAGCTGCTCTTGGGGCAAATGCCGTCGTCCCACGGCGAGTTGACGGTGCAGTTCGACACGCGAACGTTGCGGCAGCAGTCCAGGTCCATGCCGTCGCGGTTGGTGTCGATCCTCAGGTTGTCGATCGTCAAGTTGTCAACGCCGGTAGCGAGAATCCCGAACCAGCCTGCCTGCAGGATGGAGAAATCGCGCAGCGTAACGTTGCGGCAGTTCTTGAGCGCGATGGCCTTGTTGCCGACGCCGGGCTTCGTGGAGTCGGGCAGCGCGTCTTCCTTGCTCCAGCCGCGGCTCAGCCCCTTGCCCCAGATCAGGCCCGGGCCCAGGATCGAAAGATCATGGATGCCGTCGCCCCAGAGCAGCGAATTGTGCCAGTGATTGTGACCGTAATCCTGGTAAGCCTCGATCGCCGGGTTCTGCGGTTCGGCCGCGTCATAGCCGCCGCTGGCCATGCCATCGTGCGGCGTATCGGCAGCGAGGATGGTCGCGCCCTGGTCAAGATAGAGCGAAACGTAGCTGGCCAGGTGAATGGAATAACAGCGGTATACGCCGGCCGGGAAGTAGACGGTGCCGCCCCCGGCCCCCGCCAGCATGGCGATGGCGGCGTTGATGGCCGGGGTGTCGAGCGTTTTGCCGTCGCCGGCGGCGCCATGTTCGCGCACATTGAGCCAGCCCTGGGTCGCATTGCCTTGCGTTCGTCCGAGCGGCAGCCCCAAGTGGCCCTGCGCGCCCGCGGGTTGCGCCAGGGTGGATGCAGCGATGGCAAAGCCGCTGCCGGCAGCGAGACGGAGCAGGGCGCGGCGGTGCAGCAGGCTGGGCAAAGTGGGGTCAGGGGATATTGGAAGCAAGCGTTTCTCCGGGGCAGGGGCTTATGTCTCGCTCACGCCTGCCCAGCACGCCTGGCGCCGAACGGCGGAGAGAAGCAGGCCAGAGCGGCGCCTCCAGTTATATAGCAGCGCGGGGCGTTGTGGTAAGACCTCTGCTAAAGCAGCAGCGTAGTGAGCGCTTCGGCCGGCTCGGGGCGCACGCGAAAGTCGGCGTAGGCGCGCGCGAACAGCACCGTTCCATCCTGCGCGAGGACGTAGGTCGCGGGCAGCGGGAGCCGGCAGCTCGGCTCGCCATTCATAAAAGGGATATTGACGAGGATCGACCGGTAATACTTTTGCAGATACTCGGGCACGGTGTAGACCAGGCCGAACTGCTCAGCGACCTGAGCGCCGGGGTCTGCGAGCAGCGGGAAGGGAAGCCCATGCTGGCCGGCGGTGAACTCGTTCTGCCGGGCAGTCTGCGGGGCGATGGCGACAAGCAGCGCGTGGCTCGCGCGAACTGTGTCGTAGAGGTCGCGCCAGCTTTCCAGCTCGTTGACGCAGTACGAGCACCAGCGCCCACGAAAAAAGTTGATCACCAGCGGCCCGAGCGCGAGCAGGTCGCTGGAGCGGACCGTGCGGCCGCTGCCGTCTTCAAGCGCGAACGCGGGCGCCTGGGCGCCCACCGGCAGGATGCGGTCTTCAATGCCGGTTGCGAACAACTCCGCCACAGCCCGCTCGCCGGGAGCTAGACGGTCGGGTTGTACCAGCTTGCGGGTCTGTTCGGTAATGGCGTCTAAGCGGTCCTGCAAGGAAGACATCATGACTCCAAGGGCAAGACCCCCTGCGCGGGAGGCGGCCACTTCGTGGCGGGTTTACCTTATCGCTCCACAAATGCGTTTATGGCCCGTAGGTCGGGACCAGCAATCTCAATCCCCGACCATCGGGAGGGCCACGAACAACGAGCACCCGTCACGAAGTGACCGCCTCCCGCGCAGGGGGTCTTCGCCTGTATGAAGGGCCTGGACCGCTGCCCTTAGCGGCCCAGGCCCTTCATCCCTCCCATCATCCCCATCGCGCGGCGCTGCATGGCGCCGCCGCCTTTGCCTATGCCTTTGAACATCTTGCGCATCTGCACGTACTGCTTCAGCAGTTGATTGACCTCCTGCACGCTGGTGCCGGAGCCGTCGGCGATCCGCTTTCTGCGGCTGCCGGAGATGATCTCGTGGTGATTGCGTTCCTTCTTGGTCATCGAGTTGATGATCGCCTCGACGCGCACGAACTGGCCCTCATCCACCTGGTCTGCCATCTGCTGCATGCCTGCGAACGGGCCGACCGAGGGCAGCATCTTCATAATGCTTTTCAGCGAGCCCATCTTGCGAATCTGTCGCAGCTGGTCGCGAAAATCTTCGAGCGAAAAGCCGTCGCCGGAGAGCGCTTTCTTCGCAAACTCCTCGGACTTCTTGCGGTCGAGCGTGGACTCGGCCTTCTCGATCAGCGACATCATGTCGCCCATGCCCAGCAGTCGGCTCACGATGCGGTCCGGGTGGAACGGCTCGAACGCATCCGACTTCTCGCCGGTGCCGATGAACTTGACCGGCTGCCCGGTGACGTGGCGGATCGAGAGCGCCGCGCCGCCGCGCGCATCGCCGTCCATCTTCGTCAGGATCGTGCCGGTAAGCGCGAGCCGCTGGTGAAAGGCCTCGGCCGAGCGCACCGCGTCCTGGCCGGTCATGGCGTCGGCGACGAACAGGATCTCCTGCGGGGCGAGCAATGTCTTGAGCATCGCCATCTCGTCCATCAGCTCGGTGTCGATACCGAGGCGGCCGGCGGTGTCGACGATCAACGTATCGCAGCCGGTGTTGACGGCCTCGCGGCGGGCTTCCTTCGCGAGCCGCTCCACCAGCGCGGGGCCGCGCGTCTCGCCGCGCTCGTCGCCCTCGTAGATGCCGGCCTTGATCTGTTGCGCGACGATGCGCAACTGTTCGCGCGCGGCGGGGCGGTACACGTCGACCGAAACCAGTAGCGGGCGATGGCCGCCTTTCTGCAGCCACGCCGCCAGCTTGCCGCTGGTGGTCGTTTTGCCGGAGCCCTGCAGCCCCGCCATCAGGATCACGGTCGGTGGCCGCGAGGCGAACTGGAACCGCGCAGTATCTTTACCCAGCAGCGCGACCAGCTCATCGCGGACGATCTTGATGACCTGCTCGGTCGGCGAGAGCGCCGTCATCACCTCCTGCCCGAGCGCCTTCACGCGGATGTGCTCGATCAGCTCCTTGACGACCGCGAGGTTGACGTCGGCCTCAAGCAGCGCGAGGCGAATCTCGCGCAGGGCGTCGTTGATGTTTTCTTCGGTGACGGTGCCCTGGCCGCGCAGGTTCTTGAAGGCGCGCTGGAGCTTGTCCTGCAGATTCTCAAACATGATTTTTCCGGAGAGGCGAGAGTAACAAAGCCCAGTTTATCAGCGGCGCTGGCGAGAGCTTTACGCAGTCGCCAGACTCCGCGCCAACGCGTGATAGCGGCGCGCTCGCGCGATATCGAGCCCGATCTGCTGCTTGAGCGCCTCTGGAGAAGCAAAGCGCTGCTCCCCGCGCAAACGGTGCAGAAAGCTCAACTCGAGCGGCGTGGACTCGTCCGATTCGACCGGCTCGAAGTCGAGCAGGTGCGACTCGATAGCGTAGGAGTCTTCCCCGAAGGTAGGGCGGTTGCCCGCGTTGGTGATGGCCTCGAAGGTCCGCTCGGCGATGCGCAGTCGCGTGACATAGACCCCGTGCGCGGGTTTGAGCTCGGCATAGGAAGCGAGGTTGACGGTCGGCACCAGCAGGCGGGTACCGATGCCGCGCCCCCGCGCCCGGGTGGACTGGATGGAGAACGGGCGGCCCAGCAGCGCGCGTGCGTGGCCCACCGCGCCGCTTGCGATCATGCTGCGCACATGGCTTGACGAGACGGCCGCGCCACGCCGGTGCAGCACCGAGTGTGCAACAACCGAGAAGCCAAGCTCCGTGCCCAGCGCGCGCAGCTGCTCCACGCCGGCCTCGGCGCGGTAGCCGAAGCGGAAGTTATCGCCCTCATGCACGGCCACGGCGTGCAGCCCTTGCTGCAGCACGTCGACTGCGAAGCTGCGCGCGGTCTGCAGCGAGAACGCCTCGGTAAACGGCAGCACCAGCGTCGCGTCCACGCCGGTGCCGGCCAGCAGGGTGAGGCGCTGCTCAAGCGGCGTGATGAGCGGCGGCGCTTCCACAGGACGAAGCACACGCATGGGGTGCGGATCAAAGGTGACCGCGACCGCGCGTGCCTGCGCCAGGCGCGCTCGCTCGCACACATCGTGCAGAATGGCGCGGTGCCCGCAGTGCACGCCGTCGAAGTTGCCGATCGCGGCAAAGCTCGGGCCGAAGCCTGCTGGTACCTGGGAGAGATCGCGGAAGACTTGCATGGCTTAGAGCTCGACCGGGATGCGCTGCCCGTCGTAGAGCAGGCGAATGTGCGCGGGCAAAGTAGCCTCGGTCGCCGCGTGAGCCAGCTCATGCGACATATGCGTGAAGAAGGCGCGGCGCGCGCCGATGCGCTCGACCCAGGCGACTGCCTCCTCCACGTTGGCGTGGCTGGGGTGCGCCTCCCAGCGCAGCGCATCCACGATGACCACATCGAGCTCGCGCAGCAGCTCCAGGCTCTCGTCCGGGACGGCGCTCATATCGGTCAGGTACGCGGCCGAGCCGAACCGGTAACCGGCGATGGGCAGCCGTCCATGCAGCAGCGGAACCCTCTGGAACACGACACCAGCCACCGTAACCTGTTCGGTGCCGGCGATGCGGTGCAGCGCAACCCGCGCTTTGTTGGGGTAGGTCGACCCAGGTGAAAACGTGTAATCGAAGATGCGCTCCAGCACGTCGGCGGTCGCGTCGTCGGCGTACAGCGGTAGCATGGCTGGCCGGTGCCGGAACGAGAGCGGCCGCAGGTCGTCGAGGCCCAGGATGTGGTCGGCGTGGGCGTGTGTGTAGAGCACCGCATCGACGCTCGTGATGCGCTCGCGCAGCGCCTGCATGCGGAACTCGGGGCCGGTATCGATCACGACGCGATGCTCTTCGGGCCCGTCGCTCCAGTGAACCGCTATGGAGGGGCGGGTGCGGTTGTCGCGCGGGTCAGACGAGGTGCAGGTGGCGCAGCGGCAGCCAGGTATGGGGATGCCCATGCTGGTGCCGCTGCCCAGCACGGTAATGGTCCCGCTGAGTGCCTGCATCCGGCTAGCGCGGGCCTCTGCCGCCCAGCGGTGGGCCCGGCGGGGGCTGGTGCGCCTGCTTGCTGATGGCGTTGGTGAGCTCGAGGAACATCATGCGCAGCTCGAAGGTGATGCCTTGCAGCAGTTGCTGCTCCTCGGCAGACAGGTTGCCGCGCGTCTTCTCCTCCAGTACCGCAAGCATGTCGATCGACTGGCGCGCGCCCAGGATGTCGATGCGCGGCTTCTCGCCCGGCTCAGCCCCGGCGCCCATCGCCATGATGGCCGAAAGATAGAAGCTCTGGATAACATGTGCGAAGCCGACAACGCCGGGGGACTGCATCCCGGGGTTCGCCTGCTGCAGCATCTGGTCGAGCTCGCGCGTGCTCTGCTGGTAGGCGGCATGCTGCTCGGCGGTTTCGGCCGGGGTGCGCGGCTCGCCGATCGGCTCTTCCTCGTCCAGTCCGTCCATGGAGGCAAGCTCAGGATCGAGCGCGTCGAAACCGCCCGCGCTGATCGATTCAAGAGATTCAAGCGAACCCGCCATGCTCTCATCGCTGAGGTCGTCGGCGGCCCGCGTCGCGTTCTCTGCGGCCTGCGGCGTGCGCGCCGGCATGGTTACGACCTTGGCGCTCGATACATCCATCTCATCTGCCGGCCTGGGCGGCTCTGGAGCGGCGGCCCTGGGCGGCTCGGGTTCAGGCGGGGTAAAGCCTTCGCGGATCTCACCTTCTGCTGTGAACTTGCGCTTATCGACGACGACAAAGGCGGGCGGCTTTTCTGCCATGGGGATCAATCCTTTCAAACTGTGTGGAGCGGGGCGCGCTCTAACGCGGTGGCGATGCCGCCGTTGTACGCAAGCGGAGCCTCCGCTGCTTCCGCACGCACGGTGCCCAGTGCGTAGATGCCACTGAGCGCGGTGCCGCTCACCGGTAGGCTCGCGGTTGTAATGCTGGTCAGCTCGCCAACCGGTGTATCAGGCTTGTTCGGTGCGAACAGCACTGTTCCCGGCGGGGGCGCTTCCCCCTGGAGTGAGAAGGCGCGCAGCCCGCGGTGTACGGTCGCGCGGGAGCGGATGCGCTCCACGATCTCCTGGCCCAGGTAGCAGCCCTTGTTGAAGTTAAGCGCGCGCATCTGCCCGGTCTCCTGCGCCAGGCTTTTCTCGTGGATGTCGGCGCCGCAGCGCGGAATGCCGCTTAGGATACGCAGAGACTCGACCGCATCGATCCCGCAAGGCACTGCCCCGGCAGCGAGCAGCCGCTGCCACACGCCTGAAGCCTGCGCCGCTTCGATCCAGACCGTGTACTGCTGCGGGTGTTCGCGCGCGACAATCAGCTCGTCTTGCCGGGTGAACTCGCCCAGGCCGAGGTTGAGGCTGAGCCCCGCATCGGCGAGGCGCCGGTGCGCGTCCGGGCCTGCGATGCCGATCGCCGTGACATCGCTCTCCAAGGCAAGCTCCACATCGTCCATGATGATGAAGCGATCCAAATGCGTCTGCAGGGGAGCCGCCTGTGCGCGGTCGGTTGCGAGCAGCAGCGCATCCGGCAGCGCGTACACGTCGGCGTCGCCCTGGATGCGTCCCTGCGCGTTGAGCAGGAAGGTGTAGTTCAGGTGGCCCGGCGCGAGGTCCTTGACAGTGTTGGTGACCATGCCGTTGAGCCAGCGCACCCGGTCGTCGCCGGTGATGCGGAAGCGTGCGCGCCAGCCCAGGTCGTACACGCCGGCGCTGTTGGTGAGCGCCTGCAGCTCCTGCTGCGCGTCGGAGAAGTGGTGCGGCGTGCGCGCGCCTGCAAAGGCTGCCAGGGCTCCGTCTGGAGCGAGACTGGCCAGCGGCGTATGCTCAACAGCCGATTGAGGGACCGGCTCGGGGATCGATTCGGCAAGTGCGGGAGTGCTTTCGTCCAATAGATTCATAGTGTGGATCCGTAGCGCGGAGCGTCACGGAAGCCCGTCGCCGCTCACCACTGATTATAGAGGGGCACCGCTCAGGCGCCGCCGTGCGAACATGCCAAGGGGAGCGTCCACCATTGCGAACAACTCGACCCTGGCTCGCACTGCCGCTGGCCGCCTTGCTGCTTGGCCTTTGCGGCAGCCGAACTGCACTCGACGCGCAGTCCGCGCCCCCGGCTCCCCCCCAGGTTGCTCCGCAGAGCGCCCCGTCGCAGCCCCGGCCGCCCATCAGCGCGGCGCAGGCGAAGGAGCTGTTCCGCTCGGTCGACACCATCCTGCATTTCGACGCGCAGGATACCGGCCTGCCTGCGCTGCACCCGGTTAAGCGCCGCCTGATGAGCCGCGAGCAGGTCGTCGCCTTCCTCAAGAAAAAAATGGACGAGGACAAGGACACCGCGCGTATCGAACGCTCGGCGATCGTGCTCGAAAAGTTCGGCCTGCTGCCCCGGCAGTTCGCCCTGCGGCCCTTTCTGCTCAAGCTATTGGGCGAGCAGGTCGCCGGCTTCTACGACAGCAAAACCAAAACCGTAAACCTGCTGGACTGGATCGATGCCGATACGCAGAAGCCGGTGCTGGCGCATGAGCTGACCCACGCCCTGCAAGACCAGTACCAGGGCGCGCACCACATTGACCTGGACAAGTGGGAGAATGCGGGTCCCGACGGCACCGCAAAGAACGTGGCCGAGGACCGCGAGCACATCCGCTTCGACGAGACCGGCACCGCGCGCGAGGCCGCGCTTGAAGGGCAGGCGATGGTCGCCTATGTGGACTGGGGGCTTGCGGGACGCGGCCAGTCGCTGCGCACTTTGCCGCAGGTCCCGCTCGAAGACTTGACAGATGCGTCCACGAAAGATGCCGACTCGCCGATCCTTGCGAGCGCGCCGCTGGTGCTGCGCGAGTCGCTGCTGTTTCCCTACGCTGAAGGCCTGGTGTTCGAGCAGCAGGTGCTGAAAGACAAAGGCACGCAGGCTGCGTTTGCCGGGGTGCTGGACCGTCCGCCGGACACGAGCTGGGAGATTCTGCACCCGGCTGACTACGAGCGCAAACAGCAACAGCCGCTGTTACAGATGCCCGATCTGCACCCGCTGCTCGATAAAGACTGGGCGCCCTATGACGTGGGCGTGATGGGCGCGCTCGACGTGCGCATGCTGGCCGAGGCGCTGGCTGACCGCGGGGCAGGCGCCGATGCGGCGCTGGCCTGGGACGGCGGCCTGTACTACGCCGCGCAGGCACGATCAGCGACGACCGATGCAGCCAGGAACGACAGCGCCTCGATCGCGCTCGTGTACCTGTCGCGGTGGAAGACCCCGGCTGCCGCGACCGCGTTTGCAAGCGTGTACAAAGCCAGCCTGCCCAAGCGTTACAAGAGCCTGCAGGCGGCCGCGGGCGACGTCTACGGGAGCGAAGACGGCCCAATCGTGGTGGAGCAGAAAGACCGTTACCTGTTCATCAGCCACAGCCTGCCCGCGCCGCTCGCCCAACAGGTGATGGCGAAGATGCTGGACGCCCAGACGGCTGCGAACACCGCGGCGAGTGACGCACAGCAGCCCGGCTTGAGCGCGCCGCTGCGGCACTTTTTCGCGCAGCAGGGCGCCATGCGCGCCGGGATGCCGCGGGTATACTAAGGCTTCGCCAAAGGAGCAGCGTTTGCAGCAGGCAGAGATCGGCATCATCGGCGGCAGCGGCTTGTATGCCATGCCCGGTTTGACAGAGGTACGCGAAGAACATGTTTCGACCCCTTGGGGTGCGCCGAGCGACCCATTGGTGCTGGGCACGCTCGACGGGCGCCGCGTCGCGTTTCTGGCCCGCCATGGACGCGGCCATCGCCTGCTGCCGAGCGAGCTCCCGTTCCGCGCCAACATCTACGCGCTCAAGTCGGTCGGCGTCGAGCAGATCCTCTCCGTCTCCGCGGTCGGCTCGCTCAAGGAAGAGCACAAGCCCACCGACTTCGTGATCCCCGACCAGTTCATCGACCGCACCTTCGCGCGCACCGGCACCTTCTTCGGCGAGGGCATCGTGGGCCATGTCGCGTTTGGCGATCCAGTCTGCGCAGTCGTCGGGAAGGCGCTGCAGACGGCCTGCGAAACAGCGGAGGTCACCGGCAAACTCGGCGGCACGTACGTGTGCATGGAAGGCCCGCAGTTCTCCACGCGCGCCGAGTCGAACCTCTATCGCAGCTGGGGCGCGGACATCATCGGCATGACCAATCTGCAGGAAGCCAAGCTGGCCCGCGAGGCCGAGATCTGCTACGCCACGCTCGCCATGGTCACCGACTATGACTGCTGGCACACCGGCCACGACGATGTAACGGTCGACCAGGTGATCGCTGTGATGCACCAGAACAGTGCCAATGCGGCGCGAGTTGTTCGCAGTGCCGTGGGCCTGCTGCCGCGCGAGCGCGCCTGCAGCTGCGCAACCGCTGCGCAGTTCGCCATTATGACCAGCCGCGACCTCATCCCACCGGCAACACGCGAGAAACTGCAGCTGCTGTTCGGCAAGTACCTCGACGCGTAGAGAGCCACAAAACGAAAGAGAGAGCATGAGCATTCTGGTAGTTGGCAGCGTCGCGTTCGACGGCATTGAGAGCCCATCCGGCAAGCGCGATCGCTTGCTGGGCGGCGCGGCAACCCACTTCGCGCTGGCCGCGTCGTTTTTCACCAAGGTGCGCGTCATCGCCGTCGTCGGCGAGGACTTTACCGCCGACGAGGAGTCCGTGTTCACCCGCCGCGGCATTGACACGCAAGGCATCGAGCATGCACCGGGCAAGAGCTTTTTCTGGCGCGGGTCGTACGTCGACGATCTCAACTCCGCTACAACCCTCGCGACCGAGCTCAATGTCTTCGAGAGCTTCGCGCCGAAAATACCGGCCGCCTACGCCGACTCCGAGTACCTGTTCCTGGCCAACATCGATCCGATTTTGCAGCAGCGTGTGCGTGCACAGTTGCCCAAGGTGCGCATGGTGTGCGGCGACACCATGAACTACTGGATCGCCGGCGCGCGCGAGAACCTGCTGCAGGTGCTCAAAGGGTTGGACACGCTGTTGATCAACGACGGCGAGGCGCGACTGCTCGCGGATGAGCCCAACCTGCTGCGAGCCGCCGGAAAAATCCTCGAGCTCGGTCCCAAGAGCCTCATCGTCAAGCACGGCGAGTACGGCGCAACAGCCTTCTTCAGCGAGCGCTCGTTCCCGGGCCAGCACGCTCCGCACTCCGTCGCGTTTCGTGCGCCCGCGCTGCCTCTCGACGAGGTCGTCGACCCCACCGGCGCCGGCGACTCCTTCGCCGGCGGCTTCTTCGGGAGCCTTGCCGAAGAAGGCGCGATCACATCCGTCGTCACGCCCGCGATCTGGAAGCGCGCCATGTTCTACGGCGCGGCCCTGGGTGCGTTTGCCTGCGAGCGCTTCGGCACTGAGCGTGTGCAGGCGCTCACGCGCGAAGAGATCGACACGCGCGTCGCCGAGCTGCGCGCCCTCTCGCACCTCGACTGATGCCCGCATGAAATCCCCGGCCATCCCGCCGCCGCCATCCTCCGCCGCTCTGCGCCAGGAGTATGTGCTGGCCGGCTGCGCCGCCGCGATCCTCTCCCTGCTCGCGCTCGCCTACTGCACGCGCCACGGCATGCTGCTGCTGTACGGCGATGCGGTCGCGCACCTGCACATCGCGCGCCGTCTGGGCGACTCGCTCTACCCCGGCTTCCGGCAGCTTGGCTCCGTGTGGTTGCCGCTGCCGCACCTGCTCATGTACCCCTTCGCGCAGAGCATGCGCCTGTGGCAGAGCGGGCTCGCCGGCGCGCCGCCGTCGATGCTCGCCTATGTCCTCGGCGCGGCCGGCATGTACCGCCTGGCGCGGTTCGCGCTGCCCCCTGCCGCCGCGGTGCTGGCGGCTCTGTTCTACGCGCTCAACCCGGGCCTCTTATACCTGCAGACCACGGCCATGAGCGAGCCGATCTATCTGGCGGAGATGATCTGGGCCGCGGTCTTCGTCGCCGAGCATGGCCGCGCATCCGCCTGGACGCCGAGCGCGGCGCGGGAGCGCGTGCTGCGCCATACTCTGCTGGGCGCGTCTCTTGTTTTGGTCGCGGCGGTGTTTACGCGCTACGACGGCTGGATCTTCGCAGCGTGCGCCTGGTGCGTGCTGGCGTTCCACACTTTCCGTTCCGGCTCCTGGCGCGGGCGCTCGGGGGGGGCGTTCGTTCTGTGCACTGCCATCCTGCTCGCCGCGCCACTCTGCTGGCTTGCTTACAACGCGAAGCAGTTCGGCGACCCGCTCGACTTCATGCGCGGCCCTTACTCCGCACGCGCCATCGACCTCAAGACCAGCGCGCACGGCCCCGGCCGCTATCCCGGCTGGCACAAGCCGCTCATCGCGCTGCTCTACTACGCCAAGGCTGCTGAGCTCAACGCGACCACTCGCTGGCTGGCAGATGTTTTGATTGTCGCCGCCGCGGCGGGCACCGCTCTTGCCGCGCGAGCACGCAAAGGCGTGCTCGGTGCGTTGCTGCTGCTCTGGATTCCGCTCCCGTTCTACACTTACTCGGTCTCGTATGGATCGGTGCCGCTGTTCATTCCAAGCTGGTATCCGCACGGCTGGTACAACGTGCGCTACGGGCTCGAGCTGCTGCCTGTCTTCGCGCTGGCGCTGGCGTGGCTCGCGGCTGAAGCAGCGGCGTGGCTGCGAGCGCGCCGACCTCGGCTTGCCGACCCCGCGCTTGTGCTGATCGCGCTGCTTTTCCTGCTCAACGATTACGTGCTGGTGCGCGAGCGTCCTCTGGCGCTGGGAGAGGCCGTCGTCAACTCCAGCACCCGCATTCCGTTTGAGGCAGGACTGGCCCGCGCGCTCGACCAGCTACCACCCGCGGGGCTCATCCTGATGTACACCTCTGACCATGTGGGCGCGGTGCAGCAGGCCGGGATTCCGCTCGCCCGCACCATCAACGATTCAGACTGGCTGCTGTGGCGCCACGCGCTCACCGACCCCGCGCACTCGGCCCGCTTTGTGGTCGCGCTCGATGGCGACGCGGTGGCTACAGCATTGCGGTCGCACGGCGAAGGACTTACCCTGCTCGATGTGATCTGCTCGACCGGGCAGCCGTGCGCGCGTATCTACGAGTCGAACGTGCGCCGCAGCTTTTAGCAAAGAGGAAATGGATGCTCGAGTACGCGAAAGCACATGCCTGCGGGAACGATTTCCTTATCGTCGAACGCGATAGCGATCACGTATCGAGCGACGAGGAAGAACGAGCGCTCGCCCTCGCACTCTGCGCCCGTACCACCGGAGTCGGCGCCGATGGCGTCGAGTTTTTGAAGTGGACCGGTGACCGCTCGAGCATCATCCGCCTGCGCAACGCCGACGGCGGCATCGCCGAGATCAGCGGCAACGGCACCCGCTGCGTCGCCGCGTGGATGGCCCACACGAAGAACGCGCAGCCGGGCGAGCGCTTCATCCTCTCGACCGATGCCGGCGAGCGCACCTGCACGCTCGAAGCACGGGAAGGCGCGCGCATGCGTTTGCGCTCTGCGATGGGCGTGCCCGCGGTCCAGCGAGCGTCGGTCGCGCTCGACGAAGATGCGGTTCTCGTCGAAGGCGCGGTCGTTTCGACCGGCAACCCGCACTTCGTCGTGCGCGTTGAAGATGATTCTTTTGAGGCGCACGGCATGCAGTGGCAGACGCTGGGTCGCGCTATCTGCTTCCACCCGCAGTTCCCCGCGCAGACCAACGTCGAGTTCGTGCACGTGCGCGCGCCGGGCGAGATCGCGATCCGTATCTTCGAGCGCGGCGTAGGTCCGACGCGCTCCTCGGGCACGGGCACCTGCGCGAGCGCGGCCGCCGCGATGCTGCTGTACGGCTGCGAACGCAGCTTGCAGGTGCATGCGCCGGGCGGCTCGCAAACGGTCGCGTGGCCGGGCGCGCGCGCGGAGATGGAGCTGACCGGCCCCGCGGAGTTGATTGCCACCGGCACTGCGTTCCTGGAAGGATTGCCCGCGTGAGCGCTTCCCCCACCAGGCCGCGTGCGCCTCTCAAGCCGCTGGCATTGCCCGCGCACCCCACCGTCGCTGTCGTCGCCCCCGCGAGCAGCGCGCAGCAGGCCCGCATCGATGCCGGCGCCGCCGCGCTCGCCGCCCGCGGCTGGCAGCTTCGCTTCGGGCCGCATGCGCAGGGCCGCAGCGCCCCCTACTTCAGCGCGCCCCCCGCCGAACGGCTCGCCGACCTGCATGCCGCCTTCGCCGACCCGAAGGTCGACGCGATCCTCTGCACGCGCGGTGGCTACGGCAGCAACTACCTGCTGGCCGGGCTTGACCTGGACCTGGTCCGCGCCAACCCCAAGCCCTTGCTCGGCTACAGCGATATGACCGCGATCCAGACCTGGCTTCTCGACCAGATCGGCCTCGTCGCCTTCCATGCGCCGCTGCTCGCGGGCGATTTTTATCTGCCCGACGGTGTTGACGAGCCAAGCCTGCGCGCTGTACTGGCCGGCGAAACGCACCGCTATGGCGCGCAGGAGGGGCTGCGCATGCTGCGCCCCGGCGTCGCGCAAGGCACGCTCTACGGCGGCTGCCTCACGCTGCTCGCCGCCTCGCTCGGCACCCCCTACACGCCGCAGACCGAAGGCAAGCTGCTGTTCCTTGAAGACGTCGGCGTCAAGCCGTACCAGCTCGACCGCATGCTGCGCCAGCTCGTCCTGGCCGGCAAGCTCGACGGCGTCTCCGGCATCGTCTTCGGCGAGATGCTCGACTGCGCCTCGCCCGGCGCGCCTGCCGGGTTGCTCGAGCAATCCATCCTGCACGCGCTCGGCGACTTTGCCGGTCCCATCGCCATCGGCCTGCGCTCCGGCCATGTCTCGCGCGCCAACGTCACGCTGCCTCTCGGTGTGCAGGCCGGCCTCACCGTCACCGCCGCCAGCGCGGAGCTCGCGCTGCTCGAGCTCGCGGTCCGACTGCGTAGCGCCGGCGGCAATCCCCACTCTTAAATGTGCGAAGCTAGAAACAAGCATGCAAGCGCCGGAAGCCAGCAAGCACATCCACCTGATCGGCATCTGCGGCACCGCCATGGCTTCGCTTGCCGGGTTGCTGCAGCAGAAAGGCCACCGCGTCACCGGTTCTGACCAGGCCGCGTATCCGCCCATGTCGGACCTGTTGCGCTCGCTCTCGATCCCGGTCGCCGAGCCCTTCGGCGAGCGTAATCTTGACCCGCGGCCGGATCTCGTCGTCATCGGCAACGCGCTTTCGCGCGGCAACCCCGAGCTCGAATACGTCCTCGACCACCGCATCCCCTTCACCTCCATGGCGCAGCTGGTGCAGGAGGAGTTTCTGCATGGGCGCGAGTCGCTGGTCGTCTCCGGCACCCACGGCAAGACCACCACCACCAGCATGCTGGCCTGGATCTACGAGGTCGCCTCGCGGACCAACCCGGAGCTCGCGCCCTCGTTCCTCATCGGCGGCGTCGCGGAGAACTTCGGCACCAGTTTCCACCTGCGCCACACGCGCCCCTTCCTCATTGAAGGCGACGAGTACGACACTGCCTTCTTCGACAAGGGCCCGAAGTTCATGCACTACTTCCCCGACGCGCTCATCCTGACGCATGTCGAGTTCGATCACGCCGATATCTACAAGGATCTCGACGCCGTCAAGACCGCCTTCCAGCGGCTCGTCAACCTGGTGCCGCGCCGGGGCCGCATCGTTGCGTTCGACGGCGCCCCCAATGTGCGCGACTGTGTCGCGAAAGCGATGTGCCCGGTCGAGTTCTACGGCTCTCACCCTGACTCGCACTGGCAGGTGAGCGAGATGACCCACGAGGGCGGCCGGACCGAGTGGACCGTGACCCGCGCGGGTAAACCGTGGGCGCATCTCCGCCTGCCCATGGCCGGTGAGCACAACGCACTCAACGCCACCGCCGCCGCGGCGCTCGCGGCAGGGCAGGGCATTGCGGTCGAGGCGATCCAGCAGGCGCTGGCGAGCTTCGAGAGCGTGAAGCGACGGCTCGAGATTCGCGCCGTCGTTAACGGCATCACCATCATCGACGACTTCGCCCACCATCCCACCGCGATCCGCGAGACGTTGCGTGCTCTGCGCACCGCCTACCCGAAGAGCCGCCTGTGGGCGGTGCTCGAGCCGCGCTCCAACACCCTGCGCCGCAATGTTTTCGAGCGTGAGCTGATCGAGAGCCTCTCGCTCGCCGACCGCATCGTGCTGGCCGGCGTCTTCAAGCAGGAAAGCATTCCGGAGCCCGAGCGGCTGCACCCCGAGCAGGTGGTGCTCGCGCTGGCCAACGCCGGCCATGAGGCTGCGATGTACGCCCACGCCGACGACATCGTCGATGCAATTGCGCCCGAGTTGCTGGAAGGCGACGTGGTCGCTATTCTCTCCAACGGCGGCTTCGACGGCATCTACGACAAGCTGCCCGCGCGCATCGCCGCGTTATGTGAGCAGTAGGCCGCCGGTGCCTCGAAGCTCAGTCCTGAGGGCGTACCTGTTGCTTGCAGTGTGGGCGGTGCTGGCCGTGCCCGTCGGCCTGGTGGCGCTGCCCTGGACCCTGCTGACACGCAACGCCTCGCTGCTCTATCGCTGGGGCACAGGCATCGGCAGAATCGGCTTGCGCGTGGCCGGGGTGCGCGTGCGCGTGCAGTGCGAAGCGCCCCTGCCCGACACAGCCTGCCTGTTCCTGTCGAACCACGCCTCCAATCTCGACCCGCCGCTGCTGGCCTCGGTCCTGCTGCCCCGGCGCACCGCCATGCTCATCAAGCAGGAGCTGCTGCGCATCCCTTTGCTGGGCTGGGCCATGAGCCTGGCCGGTTTTGTGCCGGTCGCGCGCTCCGGCAGTGTCGAGGACGCCAAGCGCTCGCTCGACCAGGCTGCGGCGGTGATCCGCTCCGGCGTCTCGATGACTGTCTTTGCCGAGGGCACACGCTCGCCCGACGGCAGGCTGCTGCCGTTCAAGAAAGGCCCGTTTTTTCTCGCGATGAAGTGCGGTGTCCCCGTGGTTCCCGTGACGCTGATCGGTACCGGAGAACTGCTGCCCAAAGGCGTCTTCCGCCTTCAGCGGGGAACCGTGCAGGTCGTCGTACACGCGCCGCTGCGCCCTCAGGATTTTGCCAGCCGCGACGCGCTCAAGGATGCGGTGCGCGCCGCCATCGCATCGGCACTCCCCGCGGAACAGAGCTAAGGCTTGATGAAGGCGTTGTAGCCGCCGTCCGTCAGCCGTGTGCGCATGGCCTTCGCCGCCTGCAGGCTGTTGAAGGGCCCCACCTGCACGTGGAAGAACGGGTCGCCGGTCGTGGTGCGAACGACAGACGCAAAGCCGTCGTGGCGCAGCGCCGTGGCGAGTGTCTGCGCATCGGCGGCGCGGCTTACCGCGGCAATCTGCACCATCAGGCTCACCGGGGCCGCCGCCGCCGCGCTAGCCGTCACCGGGGCTGCGTCAGCATTCGCTGCGGGCAGCACCGGAGCTTGCCGCGTAGTCGGCGCCGGCGCTTCTCCGGGCGGCCAGGCCTGCTCGTCGGCTGCGCTGCTGTGGCGGGTTGCGGGAGGCGTTTGTGTCTCCGCGATAGAGGAAGGCTGGCCACCGGAAAGGCCGATGCCCGGCGCGGGCTTCTGCGCGATGGGCGTCTCCTGGTCCGCAGGCGGGGTCGCTGGAGCAGCGCCGCGCTCGGCGCTCTCATGCTTTGAAGTTGCTGCCGGAACCGGCGCAGCCGGCGGGGTCGCAGCCGTCTGCGGCCCCGGCAGGCGCAGCCCGTGCCCCGACGAATACCCAAAGCCGAAGCACACCGCGCACACCAGCGCCAGCGCGAAAAAGATGCCGAGCAGCGCCGGCGCGCCCAGCACCAGGTCGTTCGGCGGCGCCTCCTCGCCCAGCAGATCGTGATCCTGCTCCAGCGCGCGTCTCATACCGGGTCGGCCTCCGCCGCCGGCTTTGTCTCTTCAGGCGGCCGCGCTGTCCCGGCGACGGCACGCTGCACCAGCGACAGCATCTCGATCGGCAGCGGAAAAATGATGGTCGTATTCTTCTCCGTGCCGATATCGCGCAGCGTCTGCAGGTAGCGCAGCTGCATGGTTGTCGGCTGTTCGGCCAGCAGTTTCGCCGCGTCCACCAGGCGCTGCGCCGCCTCGTACTCGCCCTCGGAATTGATGATCTTGCCGCGCTTGTCGCGCTCCGCTTCCGCCTGCCGCGCCATCGCGCGCAGCATTGACTCCGGCAGGTCCACCTGCTTCACCTCGACGCTCACCACCTTCACCCCCCAGGGTTCGGTGCGTGAGTCGATAATGCTCTGGATGCGCTGGTTCAGGACGTCGCGATGCGAGAGCAGCCCGTCCAGCTCGACCTCGCCCAGCACCGAGCGCAGCGTCGTCTGCGCGAACTGCGAAGTCTGGTAGACATAGTTCGCGACCTCAATGACGGCCCGCGCCGGATCCAGCACTCGCAGCGTAATGACGGCATTAACCTTCAGCGTCACGTTGTCGCGTGTAATCACATCCTGCGGCGGCACCTCCAGCACTTCCTGCCGCAGCGACACGCGCACGATCTGGTCGAAGGGCCGGAAGACCAGGATCAGGCCCGGGCCCTTCGGCGGAACCAGCGCCCGGCCCAGCCGGAAGATGACGCCGCGCTCGTACTCGCGCAGAATGATGACGGACGAGAAAAGATAGAACGCGACGATCAAAACAGCCGCGGCGACAAAGATGTGCATAGGTTAAGGGCCTCGCTCGCTCAGAAGTGTACCGCAGCCATCGTCTGTTGCTGCGCGGCAGGAACCGGCTCTACCAACAGCGTGAGCCCGCGCACGCCTGTGACCTTGAGATGAGCGCCCGCCGGGATCGTGACCGCGGCCTCGGCAAACCAGAGTTCACCCCGCACCAGCACCTGCCCCCGCGGCGCGAAGTCCTGCGCCGCCAGTGACGCCAGCATGGGCTCCTGCGCAATGGCGATCGCACCCACCATCGCCGCCGGCCCGGTCAGCACCTTGTTCCGGCGCGCCCGCAGCGCAATCCGCACCAGGAAGGTCGTGATCAGGCCAAAGCCCGTGCCCACCCCCAGCGCCGTCGCAAAGCGAACCTCCAGGTCCGGGATCGGCCCCGCGACCAGCGTCAGCAGCCCGGTCACCATGCACACGATCCCCGCGGTCGCCAGGATGCCGTGGCTCGGCACCTTGATCTCCAGCAGCAGCAGGCCCAGTGCGGCGAACAGCAGCATCACCGCCGTGTACCGCAGCGGCAGCAGGTTGAGCGCGAACAGCGCCGTCACCACCATCAGCGTGCCCAGCGCGCCCGGGATGATGGTGCCCGGCGCGTTGAACTCTAGATAGATGAGCAGAGCGCCCGCGACCAGCAGCAGCACCGCCAGGTTCGGGTCGGTAAGCGTGCCGAGGATGCGCTCCCGCAGAGACGGTTCCACGGTGACCAGCCGCGCGTTGCCCAGATGCAGGACTGTAGCCTTACCGGAGATGCGCGTGACGCTCTGGCCGTCGAGGCTCTTGAGCAGCGCAGGCACATCCGGCGAAACCAGGGTCAGCAGGCCGAGCTGCATCGCCTCCGCCTCGGAGTAGGATTTCGAGTTCAGCACCGCATCCTGCGCGGCGGTCAGGTTGCGCTTGCGCAGGCTCGTATACGAGCGCAGAAAAGCAGTCGCGTCATTCTCGAGCTTCTGCTTCATGATGGGGTCGAGCCTGGCGCCCTCGATGACCGGATGCGCCGCCCCGGCGTTGGTGCCCGGCGCCATCGCGGCTACGTCGGCCGCCTCCAGCAGAAAAAACCCGGCTGAACCGGCGCGGCTGCCGGCCGGCGAGACGTAAACGATCACCGGCACCGGCGACGCGAGAATGCTGTGCACCATAGCGCGCATCGATTCAAGCAGGCCGCCGGGCGTGTTCATCAGGATGAGCACCGCCGCGGCGTGGTCCTGCTCCGCCTGGCGCAGGCCGCGGTCCAGGTACCACGCGCTCACCGGCTGGATGGTCGAATCCAGGTGGAGCACCGTCACAACAGGTTGCGTAGCGGGCGCTGCCGCCGCGGCAGGTGTCGAGCGCAGCGCGGCCAGTGCCACCAGCAGAAATGCTGCGCAGCACAGCAGTACGAACCGGCATTGAGGATAAGCGCGAACGCGCATAGCGAACTTAGTCTATGCCGGGTGCCAGACCCGCCGCCAGCGGAGACTTTTGATCGCGCGCACTGAGGTTACGTCGCGCAAGTTCATTGCACTGCGCTACGGTACCTGGCCGCCCCGCGCGATCACCGCCTGCCGCAGCCCGCGCGCTTCCGCATTGTTGCCGTCATCGCGCAGCGCCGCTGCCACCTCGCTCGCCGCCACCGGCACCTGGCCGCCCAGCAGCGCCAGCCGCGCCAGCACCAGGTGCGCCGCGGGGGTATCGCGCAGGCTCAGTGACCGCGTCGCCAGCTGCCGGGCCGCATCGCGGTCGCCGGTGCGCTCGCGGATCCGCGCCAGGCCCGCATAGGCGTCGGGCGAGGCGGAATCGACCGCCAGCGCCCGGTTGTACTCGCGCTCACTCTCCACCAGCAGCCCCGCGTTCAGGTACCGCGTGGCATCGGCCAGCAGCGCCGCCAGCCGCTTGGCCGGGGGCTGGGTCGCCGCGCGCAGAGACTCCATCTGCTCCAGCTCGAACGCCGCCTGGCGAAACGCGGCCTCGTCGTAGGAGCGCTTGATGCGCTCGAGCGGCAGGTTCGGGTTCACGGGCGGTGGCGTTGCCGCTGCCTGCGCTGTTCCCTGCACGGCTTCCGGGGCCGGGTTCGCGGCCGGCGGCGGCAGAAAACCGGGATTGCGCAGGTTGTTGGCGAAGCCCTGCATCTCGGAGTCGCCGGGCCGCAGCTTCAGCGCGTTCGCGGCCTCCTTCTGCGCGTTGGCGCTGTCGCCGCGCCGCGCATAGGCCAGCGCCAGGTTGAAGTGGTAGTCCGCATCCTTGGGGTCGCCGGTAATGGCCTGCTGAAACAGCGGTGCGCCATCCTTGCCGCGCCGCGCCGCCGCCACGCCCTGGTCGTTCACCACCTCGGGCAGGGGCAGCCGGGTGCTTACGAAGGCGAAAGCGTCCTCCGCCGGCAGGTACTTGCCGGTGTAAAAGAAGGCCAGCCCGCGGTGGAAGTCCGCCTGCAGCGCGTTGGGGTCGTTGCGGCTCAGGTGCCCGTAGGCGGCGGCCGCCTCGTCATAATTCTGCGCCGCAAAGCAGGCATCGCCCAGCGCCAGCCACGCCGGCCCGTAGCTCGGGTCCAGCCGCACGGCATCGCGCAGATGCCGGATTTTCTCGTCCTGCGTGCCCTGCACCAGCCCCCGCACATAGTTCTCAAACGCGTCGAGCCGCAGGTTGGCGTCTGCCGCGACAAAGGTCTGCTCGGCGACCGGGTAGGCGGGGTCAAGCTGCCTCGTAATCCGCCAAGCCAGCGCATTGACCACGTCGGGCAGCCGGCTCAGCTCGGCCTGCTCTGTAATGGCGGCGCTCTCGCGCAGGTTGCCGATGTCCAGGATGCGCACCGTCGCCGTGATGCGCGTGCCGTCCACCTGGTAGGTACCCAGGATCACCGAGTCCGCGTCGAGCGTCTGCGCCAGCCGCAAAGTGCTGGCGCGGGTGGGCTCAAAGTCCGGCGGCAAACCCAGGTGGTCGAGCGCGTACGCCCGGTCGTTGCGGCTGATGGGCAGAAAGCCGGCCGCGGCGAAACGCTGGTTCAGGATCTCAGGAAACGCCGCACCGATCCAGTCCACACTCGCGCTTGCCCCCGCATTCTCAAACGGCAGCGCAAGCAGCAGCTCACCATGCGCCTGCACCGTGGTCGAGGGCGTGATCGCGGTCGTAGGCTGCGGACGGCCCGCCGCAGAGGGCTCCGGCGTGCCGCTGGTCTGCTGCGCCCCGCCCCGGCAGGCGACCGCGAGAAGGAAGCAGAACAGAAGATGCTGCCAAAGCGGCCGACAGGCAGGCGCGAAGCGGGAATGCGAACGGCGCAGGGCTTGACTCCTCGCAGGCCGCGCGCAGGGCTCCGGCTCAACGCTGATTATAGGTGGCCCGGGCCAGCTCGGGATGCTGGAAGCGCAGCACCGCCGCCCACTCCCCGCCGCGCTGCTCCTGCCACACGACAGCGCCCCCCAGCAGCGCAGCAACCGCGCTCGCGCTCAGGTCGTGGTGGAAGTCGAAGTAACGCTCCTCCTGCCGCTCGTTCCAGCGGCCCAGGCGCAGCAGCAGCCCCGGCGGGTCGTACTTGGTCGAGAAGACGATAGCCGTCGAGTAGCCCTGCATGCCTTTGCCCGGCGCGGCGAGTTTCTCAAGCGCCGGCAGCGAAAAATTGTCGATCGCCACCACCGGCATCGGCTTGCTGGTGTAGCCCAGCTCCGGCTTGCGCAGGCCGTCGGTAACGGGCCACGCCGACAGCACCGCGCCATGCGGGTACTCGCTGGTTACAACGCCGATGGCATGCTGCTCCAGCACCACCATGTCCCGGTAGGCCAAAGTATCCTCAGGCGCCACGCGGTAGGGCGCGGGCAGCAGCAGCCCGGCCACAAAAGCCGCCACACCCAGTGCCGGGAACCACAGCCACCGCCGGAAGCGCGCATACACCGCCGCGACCGCCAGCAGCAGCACCAGAGGGTACATCGGCAGCAGGTACCGCGTGAGCAGCGCGCCGCCCAGCACCGAGAACAGCAGGGCATTGGCCGTGATCACCACCCATAGCCGGTTGCGCAAAGCAGCCGGCAGACGGGGGCGGCCCTGCAGAGGCGGCAGCAGCAGGCTGCCCAGCGCGATCGCCACCGGCACAAACAGGTTGAGGTGCGCCGAAAGGTGAAACACCCGGTGGCCCAGCGCCAGAAGCACGCGCGCGGGTGAGAGTGTCTCGGTCGCGTTGTAGCGCAGGTAGCCGGGGTTGCCGAAGACGAAGCCCGTGCGCCGGCGATGCCAGGCAAACCAGGCCGCCAGCGGCAGCACCGGCAGGCAGAAAACCCCGATGCGCCGTAAGCAGTTTTGGCGGGCAGGCCCGCGCTCGCGCACCAGCCGCAAGGCCTCCCAGGCGGCCAGCGCCAGCGGCGTCCCGATCGCAATCTCCTTGGTCAGCGCCGCCAGCGTAAAGCACCCCGCCGCAGCCCAGAGTCTTCGCGGGCTACTCCCGGGCGCAAGCGCAAACGCGAGCCCCCACAGCGTCGCGGCTGCGGCCGGCAGGTCCGCGTGCGCCAGCGAGCTCTGCGCAAACCACACCGGGTACACCGCCGTAAGCGCCATCACCGCGGCCGCAACACTCCGGCTCCCCAGCGCCGCAAGCGCCAGCCGGTACACCGCAAGCAGGGCTATGGCGGCGGCCAGGCACATGCTCGCCCGCGTCGTAATCGGGGCAAAGCCGAACAGCTTCCACCCCGCCGCCAGGTAGAGCGAAAGCCCCGGAGGGTGCGCATTGGTCAGCGTGGAGAAGGGAATCAGCGTGCCGGTGCGGAACAGGTCGAACGCCGCCGGGATGTAGTAGCCGGCCTCGTCCCAGTAGTAGGGCAGGCGCAGCAGCGTGGCGTGCGTGGCGAGCTCAATCGCAAAGAAGAGAAAAAGAAGACCTGTCAGCCGGAGAGCAGGCGCCATGCCGTTGCCGGATGCGCCTGCGTGCTCCTGCTGCGGCAAGCGAGAGGTTTACTGCACCGGGCGCGGGCCCAGGGGCTCGAGCGCGATCTGGCCGAAGGTCTGCTCGTACTGCGCCAGGTTCTGCCCCAGAATGTTGAATAGCGCTTTGGCCTGCTGCGGGCTCAGGTAGATGCCCTGCTGGTTTTCAATGACGACATCATCGGGCGAGGTAGGGTGGGCGAGGCCGAAGAGGAGAAAAATATCCCAGACGCTGACGCGGACCTGCACGCTGTTCGCGTAGGTCTCACGGTAGTTCGCGCCCTGGGTTACGGCAAAGGTTGGCTGGTTGGATGAGGAGCTCATAATGCCTCTAGACTACACGCAGATTTTTCTGGTGAAGCCGAGTGGAAATTTTGGTGCGAAAGGGGGGATTTGAACCCCCAAGGGTTGCCCCGCCAGATCCTAAGTCTGGTGCGTCTGCCAGTTTCGCCACTTTCGCATTGATTCGAGACGGCTTATTTCTTTGCTTTCGTTGGTGTCCGTTTTGGTGTCCTTTTGCTCCCAAACTCAACCAGTCGATCGACAGCCGACTGGTTGTGATCCGGACTCAAGTGGGCATACCGCATCGACATCTGGATTGTACCGTGGCCCATCCATTGGGCAATCGTTCGTATATCCACACCCGCCATAGCAAGCCTGGATGCGAAGGTCTGCTGATTCTTGTGCGACGTGTATTCGGCAACCCTTCATAGAAACCTCCCGCCCGTGCTTGAATACTCAACAACCCGCCTGGCGCCGCCAGATTGCCCCTGGTGACAGCAATGTTGGGTCTACCCCGGCAAGGACGTGCGCATGCCGGCATACTGCATCTGATCGAGCGGGTTGTCAGTTGGTGGATTTGGACGAAGACTGATTTGCCACAGCAGACGTGGCTGGCGTCTTGTTTTTCCCCGTAGGTGGCTTGCTGGGGGGCACTAGATATGGCTGACCGCCGGTCATTTCCCGAATCGCTACGCCAAGCTCGACCTGCGTTTGCACCTCGAGGCCATCTAGATTCAGCGCAGCATTCTCCGCAACGGATGGATTCTTCGGCGCATACGCTTGTAGCAGCGAAGACACTTGTTCAATGAGTTCTGTTATTTCTCCCAGATTGTAGAACTCAACCTCGCCATCTTGAAACGCCGGCCGATCAAGGACTGTGGCATTCACGCGCGCCAGCGAGATCGCCAGGTTCGCCTGGTCCACCGCGCTAAAGACTGCCGCGTCCCGCTCCTTCTGGGACAGCATTTGTTGGTTGGCTTTTGCAGCAAGAACCGTGATCTGAGTATTCGAGTCTTTAATCTGTGCCTCCACCTGTGCCCTTAGGGCCGCACGCCGCGCGATCTGCTCCGGGGTCAGCTTTGAGGGATCAGGATGGTTCGCGTCGAAGATGGGCGGTTCTATGCTGAGAAGCTTACTCTTAGCATCCGGCGCCGCGAATGATAACGCTTCTACGTCCTGCGCTTTGTCCGGAGCGTATGTCTCAAGCGCCGAAGTGTACAGTTGCGGTCTCGATCCGAGGATCAAATCCTCCGGGTCTTTCGAGGCAAGAAGCGCGTCGCCGATAAACGAAAAGAGGTCATGGAGCAAGTCCGGCGTCAGAAGGTTCGGATCAAGCACCATCGCCGGAGCGAGAGCGCCGACATCGGTGCGCAGTAAGTGGGTCAGTAGAAATGCCGAATGCACTGCCTCAGGATCATCGGCCGGGTCAGTTTTGGTCAGCTTCAGCACGATCGCCGTACCGAGACTCTTCGCGATGTCCGGGGAGCTCTTCTTGACGACACCGTAAGCGGCAATCACCGCCGGAGTTACGCCGAAGCCCAGCTTGCGCAGCGCCACCTGCTCTACCATCTCAGGATTCTTCAACCGCTCGAAGAAGAGCGTCTGGAAGGTCATATCGTTGTCCGCCGGCTGAGGTGGCGCGAGCACCTCGCACGCCTCCGCCGGATCGATGCGTTCCATCAGCATGACCACCGGTAGCCGATAAAAGTCGAGCCGTTGCAAGGTCTCAGCGTCCAAAGTCCCTCGCGCCTTCTTATCGGCTTCGGCGGCGTCGATGTCGGAGAGTGCGCGCTTCAAAAGCACTACCGCCCGCGGCTTGTCCGTGGATATAAGCGCTGACGCCGCCTCGCGGTAGAGCACGGTCTTGTTTATAGGAAGCAGCAGATCCTCTGTCCGATCAATCGCCTGGTTAAATTTCTCCACTGCTTTGGGATTCGGCGTGGAATCCACAGCAGGCGCTCCAATCGCGGCCGGTAAAACGAAGGACAAAACACCGAGCATCAGGATGGGTAACGACAGACGGATGAAATCCATAGTTCTCTTCCTTATTTGAGTTGAGCGGGATTTGCCTTTTCCAGGCATAAAGCAAACAGGCGTCCCTATATCCGGACACCCCTCGCGCAGTATCAACCGAAACACGGTCTGGATAGGAACTTTCGCCTGCAGCTGCTCCCGATCCGGATCATCGCTTCAGTTGCGAGGGTTACACCCGTTTCAGGTTGTGAATGAGGGTGCGGCGCGTCAGAGTTCCGGCACACCGCACCTGTTGAAGCTAATTCGTGGAGATGGCAACGGAATTGAACGTGATGCCGCCCTCGCCTTGGTAAACTTCCATCCCGACTTGGGTTCCGCCGAGATACTTGTTGTTTGGAAAGACGCCGTAGTCGTATACCAGCGCGTTTACAAAGTCCTTCATGTTCAAGCTTGCGGTGCCGCTCGTGGCATTGTTGTTCGGAATGAAGTTATACGCTTCCCACGCACCCGCGTTGCGGTCACTCACATAGTAGAAGTTACCATCCAACGTGATGCTGCCGAGGTTGCCGCTGGTCTGTTCGCCAAAGGTGTCCGTGACGAAAACTTCCATCTCGGCATATTGGGCGCTGGCATTCGCGCTGCTCAGGATCCAGTTGTCGATGAGCAGGTCCTCGGTTTGTGAACCGTTTATGTTGTAATTCATGGACACCGGCACGTTCGTGTTGTCGTAGATGATCGCGGGAAGGCCGAGACCAGAGTAGGTGTAGCCATACTGCCAGCCGTAAACTACGCTCGGGTACGCTTTCACGTCGTACTGAGTTGGGGTGTATGTCGGCCAGTTCCAGGTTGATCCGAAACCGTCGTAGTAGACGCCATTGTTGGCTCCATTTGTGTAGTTCAGCGTCAGACATTCCGACGATCCGCTTTTGTCGTCGCTCCAGCCGAACGTGTTGTTGTTGAAAAGATAGGGATAGTAGGCAATCGAACCGCCGCTCCCGTTGCTGGTGTTCATGCAAACTTCACTGGCGCTCGCGGCGCTCACACTGCATGCTGCTATCGTTATCCAGAAAGCGCAGGCTAAAAGGCGGCGGCATGATATCAATACCATTTTCACGGACTTACCTCCGGGTTTGGATGAAAAAGTGACGCTGTGTCGGGAGCGGCGTTGGCGCCGCCCAACGAATCTGTGTAGAGGGGAAGGACTGCACTCCGAGCTGCGCGCCGTACGATATTCATCCCGTACAGCTGCGACGGAGGAGCGAGGGGAATCAGCATTCCGACGTCTAAACTTGACGCGTCTCACAAACACTCTTCGTCCGCGCACCAGCTTATACACCACCGAAATGAGTTCTGGGAAGCCCAACCTTGAATGATCGCCACTTCGTTGCCGGAATATCGTGCTTATGGTTATGCGCACGGGAAGCGTCCTGCTGACCGTCAAAGGCTTTGCACGTCACCCGGGACGGGGAGCTGTAGGCCAAGCTGAGGGGGCTGTGCGGAACCTGCTGAAAACAAACGGCAAATAGACGAGGGTCTTAAGAGAATGGCCTGCAATGGTGTTTCTGCCAGGTCTGGGAGCTTTGGGCTGCTTTCGGCGGAGCCGCTTGAATCGATGCAAATCGGCGCCCTCATCTTGATTGTTGCGACGATGTTGTTTTCGCTCCAGGCATGCTCAGGGGAATTGCCCGGCAAGACACTTCCCGCTACGTACAACCTGCAGTTGACCGGCAGCGCGAACGGCTCCATTTCTCTGCATCATTCCGTACCGTTGCAGCTCGTCGTCACATCATCATCCGGCAAGTGATTTGGGGCATGGTGCAAAAAGTAACCCTAGAAGTGGTCTCATAAACCCGCAAAGCCCCGAGAGGGCTCGGATGAGACCCGCCGCCGAAGCGGGTCTCACACAGACCGCTGAAGCCGCAAAGCTATTTATGAGACCACTTCTAGTGCATGCCATTCCGGTGGTAAATCTGGTACTGGGTAGGCTGTAGAGAAGACGCGCGCATAGAGCCAAGTAAGAAAACCAGAGTTAGAGTACAAGTATAAGTTGGTTCTTGGTAAGTTGTGCAATCAGGAAGCAAGAATACTCGCGCAAATCTTATCCCTTTTAGGCAGGCTGGACTGGAGCGTGTCCATCCGGCTCTGCCCCGGTTTCCCAGGTGATCCACTTTAGATCGAGCACAAAAAATGCATACAGCGTGGGAACGAGGAGAAGGGTAACGAGACCGGAAAGCAGGAGTCCCCCCACTTCGGCATAGCAGAGCGGCTTCCAGAGCGGGCCTCCATGCACGGCAAGCGGAACGAGAGCAATGACGGTCGCACTTATTGTGATGAGGACGGGACGCAGGCGGAGCAGGCCCGCATCGAGGAGGGTGTCCAGCAGGGGATGCTCTCCTTTTTCGTGCTGCTCCTCGATGCGATCGAAGAGGACGATGATATGGCTCACGATGACGCCGATAAGACTGGCCAGGCCCAGGAAGGCCATGAAGCCGAACGGCTCCCCCATCAGGGCGAGCGCGATGATGGCGCCGACGCACCCAAAGGGAATTGCGGCGAAGACCCTTGTACTGAGTGAGCAAGCTGAGAGGGAAGCGGTTAACGAGCGGCCGGGTAGACCCTTCATCATTTCATTCCTTGCCCGTCTTTCAGACAGCAATGCTGAGCGATAAGCTCGTTAGTCGTGAAGAACGACTTGCAACAGTGATTTATGTACTCGTATGCGATCGTCGTATTCGATGAACGATAAGAGGGTAGATGGTTGTGTCACCCTCATAACGTATCGCCGGCGCCGTCTCGCTCGCGTTTGTCGCTTTATGCCTGCCACTTGCTGCTCAGAACGGTAATTCTGGCTCAAATCAGAACGCAAACGACCAACAGAATCAGAATAATCAAGATCAGAACCAGAACCAGAACCAGAACTAGAACGGGAACGCTAACGGCACCAATGGAAACCAGAACTACAACCAGAATGGAAGCTACGGGGCCAATCAGAACGGCAACTACAGCAACGGTATTGGTAACCGCCAGCGATCTACTATTCCGGCTGGAACACAAATTATTGTCCGGCTAGACCGATCAGGATCAAACTCTGAGATGAAGGAAGGGGATATTCTCCCGGCGACACTCGTAGACGATCTCACCGTCAGTGGCCGTGTCATTGCTCAATCGGGATCGCGCGTACGGACGAGAGTCGATTCCGGGTTCCGGCTCAAGGCCCTCCCTGCGTCTTGATTCGATAAGTGCAAACGGCCAGACCTATCAGCTTGCAAGCGATTCCGTTCGCAGTGATAGTAGCCAGAATGGCCACAATGGTGCTAACAATGGAAACCAAAACGGGGCTCAGAGGCTAGGAAGCTTTCTGAGCGGAAACGGTAACAATGGCAACAATAACCAAGGCCAGCAGTCTGGCGATTCCGTCCTTAACTTTCGCCTGACCAGCGCCGCACATCCCCACATGAATAATCAGTAGAACTCACTCTGACTTAGAGTTGTGGGATCTCACGAGTAAAAAATGTCGTTGGATCCCGGCTTGCTTATGGGCCGATTATTCCCCCTACGGGCTTGGGCTTGCCAGTTAAGCCTATACTGCAACGGTTCGCTCCCACAGAGTGGTTGTTCAGCTTTCCTTCGGCAAACAGCCTTACGGTTTGGGCGTCCGCGTCCGATGCCTGCAGAAACCTGGCGCGCGTCACTGTCCAGCGGTTTTGCTAATACAGCTCCAGGCGCACAACAATGTTGGCGATGCCACTCTCGTCCTCCAGTGACAGGAAGATAAAACCGAGTGCAGGCCCGGGCCGCTGCCGTGTAATCAGGCAGCCGGCTGTTGATAGTTACCTGTTTGCAGCGTTATGCAATTGTGCCGCGGAGAGGCTGGTTCGCTCTTCCTTTGCCAATCCCTCAATGGTCGAATGTAGAACCGGCCGGCGGAACCACTGTTCAGCTCCACTGCGGCCAAAGTTGAGAAAGCAGCCTTGCCGCGGCGGCATATGCAGACTGATGGTCGCCTGACGGCAGACTACGCCGTGACCGGCCTGACTGTGGGACCACACCATGGCATATCAGCGAATGCAGCTTGCCCGTGCAGGAATCCTTGCGTGGCACAGACTATCGACGTGGATCTCGGCTCATCCGGAACAGGTGCCGGGGAGTTTGTGGTGCCGACGATTCGGGGAGTAGCCGCAATGGGATCCGTGTGCCGTTTCCATCCGCTGCATGAACCTGAGCAGGTTGCCCAAAAGCTGCACGCTTGCACCGGACCTTACTCGCAAGGTTGAGCGCGAGATGTTCTGTTAGTCGACCTGCTAGGAAAACTGGACATGCCGGCTCTGCGGGAAGCAGTCGAAAACGTATTCACCGCACGGGGGACACACGACTTCCGCCGGCGATTTCCTCCCGGTTGAGTGGCGGCCAGAGCTTGCGGCTCTGGCGAGAAAGATGGGCTATCCAACGACCTCTGCCGCAGAGAGCGAAGCCCGATTTCGTGCCTTTGTTGCTCGGCTGGATGGCGAAGAAACCGCCGTCCAGTAGCCGTCCAATAATGTGCGCCAAGGGGTTAAACAGGGACTGAGTGGGCCACCGTCCCGCATAGAATCAATCAGTTCCCTCAGCCTGCTACACTCTCACGGCAAACGCTCATTGTCCGAGCTACGCCATGACAGAGTGCATCGGTCGCGTGCTTAACACATTTATTCTGACTTCAATCCTTGAGCCGAGTCTATTGATGATTGAAACCAGCCGATCCAGCGTAAATCGCCCAAGGTCGGCGTTGCGCATACACGAAAAGTCTGCCGCAGCAACCCCCGTGCGGGTGTGAGCACCGCGCACGCTCAGCCCTTCTCGATCTTGCATTTTTAATAATTTCCGCGGCGAGGATAGCTTTCAGTTGCTCTACATTTGGACTGGCATGTCCAACATCACGGAACACATTTCCGCTGCCGCGCACCATCAGAAACGCGTGTTATGGCTGTTCACGCAATTTATAGCGAAGCCCGTATGAGAGGCGCCACGGCAGAGGCCATGCAGCTGGGCGAGAAACAATCGTATCTCCATGTCATTTCCTATGAGCTATGTCTCACAAACTCCCGAACATCCGTAAGTCTACCCCACGCATTCCGTCGAATACCCCGCTGGCTCCGGCTTCTTCGCGGTCTCTACCAACCCGTATCCTGACAGCTTTCTAGTGTCTGGAACCGCCACTGAGCAGCCTCGGCTCACAAGATAGTAGCGCAGAACTGGAGAGCAAAGCCGGTCAATTGCGCTCAAGGAAGACCATCTTTTGACCTCGTTCAAATAAATCTTGACGCGCGCCCCGTGCGCGCTCATACTTTTGAACATGGTCAAAAAAGATCCGGCAACCGACAAAGGCGGCCAGACGCGAAGCCAGATCTTTGAGGCGGCCCTCGCCCTGTTCCGGGAGCGCGGCTTCGATGCCACCACCATGCAGGAGATCGCCGCGCGCGCCCTGGTGGTCAAGAGCGCGGCCTACTACTACTTCCCCAGCAAGGAAGCCATCATCCAGGCGTACTACGAAACCGTCCAGGCAGAGCAGGAGCGCTTGTGCCAAGAGGTCTTCGCGCAGAGCGCCGACCTGAAGACGCGCCTGGCCACAGCCCTTCACTCCAAACTTGACCTGGCCAAAGACGATCGCGGCCTGCTCGGCGTGGTCTTCCGCTACACCGGCGAGCCCGAACATCCGCTCTCCTGCCTCGGCAAGGGCACCGCCGAGATTCGCCGCCGCAGTACGCAGGTGTTTCGCGATGCTATCGCTGAAGAGAGGCTGCCAAAGGATCTTCGCGAGCTTCTCCCGGTCGCCTTCTGGGCGATGCAGATGGGTTTGCTGGTGCTGTTCCTCTATGACTCTTCGAAGAACCAGCAGCGAACCCGGCGCATGACGGATGGCGCGCTGAGCCTCGCGCTCAAGCTGCTCAAACTTGCGAAGCTGCCGGTTCTCAAACCCATCCGAACCAGAGTTCTCACACTCTTGCGCGAGGCAGATCTGCTGCCCGCAGACTGAAGGCGATCCATGATTCGATTTGCAGAAACCACGATCATCCAGGCCCCCATCGAGCGCTGCTTCGACCTCTCCCGCAGCGTCGAAGTGCACCTGCTCTCGAACGTTCACTCCGGCGAGCAGGCGCTCGCTTCCGGCGGCGTCACCACGGGCCTGGTCGGCCTCGCGGAGCAGGTCACCTGGCGCGCCAAACACTTCGGTGTCTGGCAGGATTTGACCAGCAAGACCACCGCACTCCAGTCCCCAACCCATCTACAGATCACTATGATTTGCGGGATTTTTCGCTCCATGCAGGCGGACCACCGCTTCCAGACGCTCCCGTCCGGCGCGACCGGGATGACCGGGATGACCGAGATGAAAGACGTGTTCTCGATCGCCGCGCCACTCCCGCTGCTCGGCCCTCTTGCTGAAGCACTCTTTCTGCGCCGCTACATGCTGGCCCTCGTGCGCGAGCGCAATGCCGTTATCAAGCGCGTTGCGGAGTCGGACGAGTGGAAGAAGTACCTGCCCAGCCCTTCGCAGCAGGAAAGCGTCGCACTATGAAGATCATCATCGCTGGTGGCAGCGGGCAGGTGGGAACCATCCTCGCTCGCCACTTTCACGGGCAGGGCCATCAAGTGATCGTGCTGAGCCGCAGCCCGCACCCCGCCCCATGGCATGTTGTTGGCTGGGATGGTTCCACACTGGGCCCCTGGATCGACGAAGTCGATAGCAGCGATGTCTGGATCAACCTCGCTGGACGCAGCGTGAACTGCCGCTACACGCAGGCAAACCGCCGCGCCATTCTCGATTCGCGCGTGCTCTCGACGCAGCTGCTGCACCAGGCAATCGCACGTGTCCAGCACCCGCCGCCGGTCTGGCTCAACGCCGGCACCGCGACCATCTACAGGCACGCGCTCGACCGGCCCATGGACGAAGCAACGGGTGAGCTGGGCGGCAACGAACCGGGCGCGCCTGATACCTGGAACTTTTCCATTGATGTCGCGAAGGCCTGGGAGCAGGCCTTCTTTTCCACCCCGACCCCCGCAACCAGGCAGGTCGCCCTGCGCAGCGCGATGACCCTCAGCGTGGACCGCGGCGGCGTCTTCGATGTGTTTCTCAACCTCGTTCGCCACGGCCTGGGCGGCGCCAACCTGCCCGGTACGCAGTTTGTCTCCTGGATCCACGAGGTCGACTTCATCCGCGCGGTCGAGTTCCTCATCGCGCGTCAAGAGCTTGCAGGTACCGTCAATCTGGCCTCTCCGCACCCTTTGCCGAACCGGGAGTTCCTCGCCATCCTCCGCAAAGCCTGGGGCACGCGCATCGGCCTGCCCACCACGCGCTGGATGCTGGAGCTCGGCACATTCCTGCTGCGTACTGAATCCGAGCTGGTGCTCAAAAGCCGCCAGGTGGTCCCCGGCCGTCTGCTCGAGGCCGGTTTTACTTTCTCCTACCCAACCTGGCCTCAGGCCGCGCAGGACCTGGTCGCACAGTCCAGAAAACACCTCTCTCCTTGAGCAGTTGACGTTGCTCCACGAGCAACTCACGCGTCCGGTAGCGGGCGATCCAAACCGGCGCGAAACTCTGCAACGATCCGCCGGTAAGCGCGCGCCGTCTCACGGATCGCCTCCGCTGCCCCACCGCCCGCTGTCTGGGTACCGGCCAGGTCGCCGCCGACCCCCAGCGCGAACGCTCCCGCTTCCAGGAAATCCTTCGCGGTCGCAAGCGACACGCCCCCGGTCGGGATCAGGTCCACCTGTGGCAGCGGCCCTTTCAGGCTGGCGAGATACCGCGCTCCGCCCATCGCCGAAATCGGAAATACCTTCACCACATCCGCCCCGGCCTGCCACGCAGTCAAAATCTCTGTAGGCGTCAGCGCGCCCGGCAGCACCGCAACGGAGTAGCGCCGGCAGAGTTCGATCACGCGCGTGTTCGTACCCGGGCTCACCACAAACTGCGCTCCCTCCAGGATGCAGATGCGCGCTGTCTCCGCATCCAGAACCGTTCCCGCGCCGACCAGGATCTCCGGCGAGTCGCGCACCAGTGTCCGCATCACGTCGAGCGCCCCCGGCACCGTCATCGTGACTTCCAGCACCGTCACGCCACCCTCGGTAACTGCCTTTGCAATCGCGAGTGCTTCGCCTGCAGAGGCTGCGCGCAGCACCGGCACCAGCCCAACCTGCTGCATGCGCTCCAGCACCGCGGCTCTTCTCATCGTCACGCTCTGTCCTCCGCTTTCATCGTTGAACATTCGTACCGGCATCGGCCATCAGCCGCTCCACCTCAGCCAGCGTTGCATAGGATCCATCGCCCGCGGTCGTCATCGCCAGTGCCCCGTGCGCGACGCCCAGTGCAAGCGCGGCGGCAACGCCTTTGCCCGCCAGCAGCCCGTAAATGAAACCCGCTGCAAAGGCATCCCCGCCACCCACGCGATCCAGGATCTCCAGCTCGCGCATCTCCCGCGCCGGGTGCATCGCGCCTTCAGCAAACGCGAAGCCGCCCCAGTCATTGCGGTTCGCGCTGCCTGTCCGGCGCACCGGCGTCGCCACAATCTTCAGCTGCGGCCACTCTGCTGTCACCCGCTGCGCCATCGCCAGGTAGCTCGCCGGCGTGTGGTCCGGCGGCCCGTGCGAGCTCTCCAGCAGCTCCATCGCCAGGTCGCCTTCGTGGCCGAACAGCACGTCCACCAGCGGGCAAAGCTCGCGATTCACGCGGGCCGCGGCCTGCCGTCCGCCCAGCTCCATCCACAGCGAAGCCCGGTAGTTGCAATCGAACGAAACAACCGTGCCATGCCGGCGCGCGGCCTCCATCGCCTCGCGCGCGACCGTTGGTGCACTCGCAGACAAACCGCAGAAGATGCCGCCGGTGTGGAACCAGCGCACCCCCTCCTCGCCAAACAGTTTTTCCCAGTCGATCTGGCCCGGCTGCAGTTGTGAGACCGCTGTGTGTCCGCGGTCCATGCAGCCCAGCGCGCCGCGCACACCAAAACCGCGCTCCAGAAAATAAATCCCATTGCGCGCCGCCCGGCCTGTGCCATCGAACTCGCGCCACAGCACCTGCGACACATCCACGCCGCCCTGCCGCATCAGCGTTTCCACCAGGCGTCCCACCGGATTATCGACCAGCGCCGTCACCATCGCGGCGCGCTGCCTAAAGCAGCTGCTCAGCCCCCGTGCCACGTTGTACTCGCCGCCGCCTTCCCACACGGCAAACTGGCGCGCCTGCACAAGTCTCTGCTCGCCGGGGTCGAAGCGCAGCATCACTTCGCCGAGCGAGACAACGTCCCACCGGCAATGCTCTCTCGCCTTGAGCAGAAGCGGGGTATGGCTCATCGCAGATGGAGGGTTCGCGTTCAGATTCGACGCGATGACTGGCCTGACCATGCTCGATAGTAGCCTCACCACGTGCCGCGCGAAAACCTGCAAGGCAGAAGGGAGAGGACGCACACTCAATGGATCCGGACGACAGAAAATAGGTCTAGGGTGTGCCGCTGCAGATGAGCCATACGGCCTATGCGCCGCCTCGTCCGGGTTCGATACCATAATGGAGCTGTTCGAGAAGGAGTTCGGCCTTGGCTTTCCACCCCCGCATTCGCTCCAGCCGTCGCAGGTTTCTCAAGCAACTCAGCGCCGCCGGTATCGTTTCCACTCTGTCCGGCCGCTCCCTCTCCGCCTTCGCCCAGGCCGGCTCCACTGCGCAGCCGCACTTAACCGCGGCCAAAAACCGCGCCCCGCTCGCGCCGAACGCCTTTTACCTGCTGCCCCTCGGCGCGGTTCGCCCCTCGGGCTGGCTCCGCTCCCAGCTGCAGCTCCAGGCCGACGGCCTCAGCGGCCATCTCGACGAGTTCTGGCCTGATGTCGGCCCCAACAGCGGCTGGCTCGGCGGTACCGGTGAGAGCTGGGAGCGCGGCCCCTACTTTCTCGACGGCCTCACTCCGCTCGCGTACCTGCTCGACGACGCGCCTCTGAAAGCCAAGGCTCAGAAGTACATCGACTGGACCCTCACCCACCAGCAACCCAGCGGCATGATCGGCCCCCCGTCGAACGATGACTGGTGGCCCCGCATGGTCATGCTCAAGGTCCTGACCCAGTATCAGGAGGCCACCGGCGACCCGCGTGTCATCCCGCTGATGCAGCGCTATTTCGCCTACCAGCTCACCGCATTGCCCGCGCGCCCGCTGCGCAGCTGGGGCAAGTTCCGCTGGCAGGACGAAGTGCTCAGCGTCCTCTGGCTCTATAACCGCGCGCCCGACCCCCGGCTGCTCGACCTCGCCCGCCTGCTGCACGCCCAGGGCCATGACTGGCAGGGCCAGTACGCCGACTTCCAGTACACCGCCCGCACCACCCAGGCCGCCATCGAGGGGCACGGCGAAGGCGATTTCGCGCTCTCCACCCACGGCGTCAACAACGGCCAGGCCATCAAAGCCGGCCCCGTCTGGTCCCAGGTTTCCGGCTCGCCCACTGACCGTGCCGCCGTGCTGCAGATGATCGCCCAGCTCGACAAATACCACGGCCTGCCCAACGGCATGTTCTCCTGCGACGAGCACCTCGCCGGGCTCAATCCCTCGCAAGGTTCCGAGCTCTGCACCGTGGTCGAGTACATGTTCTCGCTTGAGCACTCCCTCGCCATCCTCGGCGACCCCTCCCTCGGCGACCGGCTTGAAAAACTCGCCTTCAACCCGCTCCCCGGCGCCATCACTGACGACATGTGGGCCCACCAGTACAACCAGGAGCCTAACCAGGTCGAGTGCAGCCTGCACCGCAAGCCCTGGACCACCGACGGCCCGGAATCCAATCTCTTCGGCCTCGAACCCAACTTCGGCTGCTGCACCGCCAACTACCACCAGGGCTGGCCCAAGTTCGCCGCCAGCCTCTTCATGCTCTCTGAAGATGACGGCCTCGTCGCCGCCGCCTACGCTCCCTGCGAGGTCCGCACCACCATCCGCGGCATCCCGGTCCACCTCCTCCAGCAGACCGACTACCCCTTCCGCGGCGCCGTGCGGCTCTCTGTCAACCCGGCCCGTCCGCTCGACTTCCCGCTTCGCCTGCGCATCCCCGCCTGGGCCGCCGGCGCCGAGATCACCATCAACGGCGAGGCCCAGCCCGCTCCCGCCCCCGGCACCTTCCTGCGCCTCGCCCGCAAGTGGAAACCCGGTGACCAGGTCGCCATCGATTTCCACATGCAGCCGCGCATCACCCCCGGCTTCCAAAGCTCCATCGCCGTCGAGCGCGGTCCGCTCGTCTTCTCGCTCAGCATCGGCGAAGACTGGCTCAAACTCCGCGACCGCGGCCTCACCGCCGACTGGCAGGTCTACCCCACCACCCAGTGGAACTACGCGCTCTCGGCGGCCACCCCGCAGCAGATCACCGCTGTCGAAAACCCCATGCAGCCCCACCCCTTCAGCGCCAGATCCGCGCCCGTCGAGCTTCATCTCAAGGCCCGCAAACTCCCCACCTGGCGCGCCGAGGACGGCGTCGCCCAGCCGGTCCCGCAAAGCCCGGTCGCCACCGACCAGCCGATAGAAACGATCGCCCTCATCCCCTACGCCGGCGCCAAACTGCGCATTACCGCCTTCCCCCACGCGCAGCCCGAACCGGCATAGCCTGCATCGAACACTGACGGGAGACAAAACATATGCCAGAAACAATCGACCAGACGAAGGTAAAAGCTACCCTCGAGAAGCTCATCGACATGCTCCGCGACAGCCACCAGGGCTTCATGGATATCGGCAAGCACATCAAGGCTGAGCCGGCCCGCATCTTTTTCATGAAAGAGACGCAGGAGCGCGCCAACTTCGCAGGCGAGCTCGAAAACGAACTCCACCGCCTCGGCGTCAAAGACGTCCACCAGAGCGGCATGGTCTCAGGCAAGGTTCACCGCGCCTGGGGCGAGCTGAAGGCCAACTTGGGCGGCGGCGACCACACCCTGCTCGCCACTGCCGAGCAAGGCGAAGACGCCGCGAAGAAGGCTTACAAAGAGGCCCTTGAAGAGCACCTGCCCGCCGACATCCGCGACCTGCTTACCCGCCAGCAGACCCACATCATCGCCTCGCACGACCACGTCCGCGACCTGCGGGACGCCAAGGCGTAACAACCTGCGCAGAGAAGCGAGAGGGGGCAATCACGGCCCTCTCGCGGGCTTTGTTCAAATGAAATCAAATAGACTCGCTAGGCACGCGACCAACCCCCGCATAGCGTGCACAAACTGAAAAGGGTGTCATCCTGAGCGCAGCGAAGGATCTGCTTTTTCCCTGCCTCCACCTCCAGCCACAAACCGCGCGCGCTCAGGTGCTCCTCACCCCAGCCACTTCGGGTTCCCAGCCGTCCCATCAAAGTGCGTCGTCGTCTTAAACAACTCATACTTCCCATCGCTCGCGGCCACGCGTGTCTTGTCCAGCAGCGCCGCCATCTGCGGTTCGGTCATCGGCTTAAAGTTCTTCACCGCCGCCATCGCCTGATCCAGAACCGCGTCGGAATCGATTCCAGTAATCACCACTGACACTGGCTGCGACAGCCCGTACTGCAGCGCCTCAATCGGCTGCACCGTATTGCTGTCCAGAATAAAGTGATCCCCGAACGTCTTCATCGCCAGCACCCCGATCCCCTGCGAGATCGCCACCGGCATCACTTCTTTCGTAAACGACCGGAAGTGCGCATCCATCACGTTGATCGGCATCTGCACGGTGTCAAAGTGGAAGCTATGTTTCTGCGCCGTCTCCAGCATGCGCAGGTGCACCGCCGGATCCTTGTGCCCGGTAAAGCCGATGTACCGGATCTTCCCCGCCTGCCGCGCCGCCACCGCTGCCTCCATCGCGCCGCCCGCCGCGAAAATACGGTCCGGGTCTTCCATCCGGATCACTTCATGGAACTGCACCAGGTCGATCACATCGGTATGCAGCCGCGACAGGGATTCCTCCAGCTGTTTGTTGTATTCCTTGCTGGTGCGTCCATCGATCTTCGTCATCTGGAACACTTTGTTGCGATATCCATCGCGCAGCGCCTGCCCCATGCGCACTTCGCTGATGCCGTCGTTGTAGTCCCAGCAGTTATCCATGAAGGTGATGCCGCGGTCGATCGCCGCGCGGATCAGCCGCACGCTCTCCGCCGGGTCGGCCTGCTTGCCCATGTGGTAGCCGCCCAGCCCAATCGCCGAAACCTTCTCACCCGTCCGCCCCAGCTCGCGGTACTGCATATCCGGCGACATGGGCCGCGCTACCGGCGCGCTGTGCGGCTCGGGTCCGCCCTGCGCCTGCGCTGCTGCCCCTGGTAGCGCTGCCGCGCCTAAACCAGCCACGCCGGCTGACTTGAGAAACTCTCTGCGTTCCACGGGACACTCCTGGCGCCGAGATATCGGCACTTACTTTCATTAGCTGGGATGCGCCAGGATGCGCCGAGACGCGCAATCCGCACACATCCGGGCAGCCGCTCTGCGAGCCGATCAAAGTAGTCCCCAGATCAAAACAGATCAAAACCGATCAAGACAGATCAAGACACCCATACGAGAACAGATACAAGAACCCGCCTTCAAAGCCCGCTACACACCCGCACTCCGGGAATACGCCGCAAGCGCCGCCTGCATCACCACCTTCACCGCGACCCCGCACCGCGCCGCCGCCGCCCGGCAGTCCTCGAACTCCGGCGCGACATTCAGCGCCTCTCCATTCCGCGTTCCAATCTTCAAACGAACCGCGCCAAACGCAGTCTCTACCGTCCAGTGGCTTCGCTCCAGGCACGCGCGATGCTCCCGGTGCATCCGCACCCCCAGCGTGCTCGTCTCGCGCAGCAGCAGGTCCTTTAGCGCCTCGGCATCCGCGCCATTGCACAGCAGTGTCACCAGCGTGCCGGGGCGCCCCTTTTTCATAATCACCGGCGTCAGCATGGCGTCGAGCGCACCCAGCGCCAGCGCCCGTTCCGTCACGTGCGCCAGCACCTGCGGGCTACTGTCGTCGAGCGCTGTTTCTAGCACCGTAACGCTCTCCCCTTGGTGACGGCTCTTGTCCTCCACATGCGCCGACTGATCCGCCGGCTGGCTTGCCGCAGCGGCTGACTCGCCAAGACTGAGACGCAGAACATTGGGAAAGCCCTGCGGATTGCGTGTGCCCGCCCCATAGCCGATCCTCTCCACCCGCATCGGCGGCTGCGCACCGAACGTCGCATCCAGCGACCGCAGCAGCGCCGCCCCGGTCGGCGTCGCCAGCTCCTTCTCTACGTGTGCCGCATAGGTGGGCGCATTGCGCAGCAGGTCCGCGGTCGCCGGCGCCGGCACCGGGAACGTCCCGTGCGCGCACACCACCGTGCCGCTGCCCACATTCACCGGCGAGGCGAACCACTTAACGGTGCCGCCCGCATGCAAATGCTCGATCCCCGCCGAGCACGCGACGATATCGACAATTGCATCGACCGCACCGGCCTCGTGGAAGTGGATCCGCTCGATCGGTACGTTGTGGATCTTCGCCTCCGACTCACCCAGCAGCTCGAAAGTGCGGATCGCGCGCAGCTTCACCGGCGCGGGCAGCGCAGCGGCTTCTATCATCGCGCGAATCGAGGACAGCGACCGCCCATGCACGTGTGGTTTGCCCGGCGCATGCGTGTGCGCGCCTGCCTGCTCTTCATCCTGAGCATGCGTGTGCCCGGAATCGTGCCCGGAATCGTGCCCGTGTGTGTGCCCGGAATCGTGCCCGTGCGTGTGAGCGTCTTTCGGCGCATGTGTATGTGGTTGCTCCTCGCCGTGCGTATGCGGCGTCTCAGGCGCATGCGTATGCGTACCGCTTTCCGCGGTTGTCTCCGCGAGCCGCCCGTGTTCCAGCACATGTACCTTGGTCGAGGAGATGCCGCTCCGGTCAACGGTTTCCGTCTGTAGCGTGGCGTCGAGCTCCAGCGCTGCAGCAGCCTCGGCAAGCACTGCCAGCGGAACGCCGGCATCGACCAGCGCGCCGAGAAACATATCGCCGGAGATGCCCGCAAAACAATCCAGAAAAGCCATGCGCATGGTTCTGTTCATCCTTAATGTTGACAGTGTTGACGTTGGTATCGCTGGTTGGATGCGGCTTGCAGCAGCGCCGGGCGAGCCGGCCACTGGCTGACCCTTTCCTCGTGCGTCTATAAATCCCGGCAAGAGCGGCAGCGTTGTTCTCATCGATCATCCGAGCGGCTGTTCTCCACAAACCGGCAGCGAGCCGGCCGTGACAAGATGAAAGTACACCGCCCCGCGCCGTGCGAGCGCAGACGCGGATCCTGCTCCGCACCACTTCTCGCCAGGAAGGCCCCCACCGGCAACGATGATTAACTTCCACCCTCGCCGTTCCGCCGCTTTCTACGTGATTGCACTCGTGCTGGCCGCTTTGCTCATCGGCGTTTACCTGACGCGGGGCGGCGACCCGTCGCTCGAACACAACGCGCCCCCGCCCCTGTCGAACACCGCGGGGCTCGTGGACCAGAAGCCGCTTGAAACAGCCCGCAACCTTGCCGACCAGGCGGCCACGTCCGCGGAGGTCGAGTTTGCGCGGCAGGCCGTCCAGTTGGCGGACCACGAGGTGGACCAGGCATTTGCGCAGGCGCTGCGCCAGGCCACTGAGCACGCGCCGCCGCTGACCGGCGCCGCTCTTGCGATCTCGCATCGCATCAGCACGATCACCGGGCGCATCGAGCAGGAGCAGCAGCAGGTCAAAGCGACAACCGCCGCCGGGCAGGACACATCGCTCGCCGAGGCGCAGCTGGCGCTCGACCAGGATGAGCTTGAAGACATGCAGCAGGACCTGGTGCGGCTCGGCGGCGACCGCAAGGCGAAGATTCAGCAGGCGCTCGACCAGCACGAGGCCGTGCAGAAGCTGAACGATGCGCGCCCTCGCAATAGCGACGCCGCGCAGATGGAGTCGCCCGCGGCCCTGAGCACGATGCCCGGCAAAGTGCGCGTGTATGCCGCGCTGGCGAGCCGGGCGAAGCAGCTTGCGCAGGCGCGCGCGGATGCCGCAAACGCCGCTCGCCTGCTTGGCCTTCAGCACGACGCGCTCGAATCGCGAACCGAGACGCAGGATGCCACGCGAACCGCAGCCGACAGCGCCGCCGGCGGTGCTTCCGGCGCACAGGGCGCCGCTCCCGCCGGCGTCCCCGCCCATAACAACACCGCGACAGCCTCAGCCAGCGCACCTGGCGCCGCCGGCACGATCGACACCCTGCATGCCCTGGCCAGCCAGCGCACCACACTCGCGCAGCTCGACAAGCAGATCCACGATGAGCAGCAGCTCGCCGACATCTACACAAAATGGCGGGCGCTGGTCCTCGCGCAGCGCACCACCGTGCTTCAACGCATCTTCATTACTTTCATCGTAGTGGTCGTGCTGCTGGCCGCGGTGCTCACTGCCAATGCCTTCATCCTGCGGTTCTTCTCGCGCCGCGCGAGCGGCTCTCGCAAGCGCACGCTGGAAACAGTGCTCACGGTCGCGGTCCAGCTCGTCGGCCTCGGCCTGGTGCTCATGGTGCTCTTCGGGGTCCCGCGGCAAACGCCGACCATCATCGGCCTCGCCACCGCCGGCCTCACGGTCGTGCTCAAGGACTTCATCGTCGCCTTCTTCGGCTGGTTCGTACTGATGGGCAAAAACGGCCTGCGCGTCGGCGACTGGGTCGAGATCAACAGCATCAGCGGCGAGGTGGTCGAGCTCGGCATTATGCGCACCACTTTGCTTGAAACCGGCAACTGGAATGAGTCCGCGCAGCCCACCGGCCGCCGCGTCACCTTTATGAACAGCTACGCCATCGAGGGCCAGTTTTTCAACTTTTCGACCACCGGCCAGTGGCTGTGGGACGAGCTTCGCGTGAACGTTACCGCCGGCCCCGCCGCCTACGAGAAGGTGGATGCCATCCGCCGCGTGGTGGAGGAGCGCACCCGGCAGTATGTCGCCCTCGCCGAGAAGGACTGGGAGCGCGCCAATCGCTCACAAGCCACGAATAGCCTCAACGCCACCCCCGCGGTCGACCTGCGCCCCACCCCCGACGGTATTCAGGTCAGCGTTCGCTACATCACCCGCGCGCAGGAGCGAGCGCAGGTCCGCTCCGAGCTCAACGAGAAAGCCGTCGGCATCCTGCACTATCCCGACCGCGTCTTCGCCCCCGCCGGCGATGCGCCGCACAAGGAAAATCCCGAACCTTCGCCGGCCCCGGCCCCGGACCTCTGAAGCCTGCTCCCTGATTACGCCATCAACTTGTCCGGCGTAATCGGCGCCTCGCGAATTCGCTTACCCGTCGCGTTGTAGATCGCATTCGCAATCGCCCCCGCCGCCCCGGTGATTCCGATCTCCCCGATCCCGCGGGCGCCCAGCGGCTCAAAGTTCTTGTCCGGGATATTCAGCGCCATCACATCGATCTCGCCGATATCCAGATTCACTGGCACATGATACTCAGCCAGGTTGTTATTCAACGGGCGCCCCGTCTTGCCGTCGATGTGCGTCTCTTCCTCCAGCACCAGCCCCGCCGCCCACACGATGCCGCCAATCAGCTGGCTCTTGCCCGTCTTTTCGTTCAGCAGCGTGCCCACGTCGTACACCGCGGTTACCCGCCGTACCCTCGCCGTGCCCAGCGTCTCATCCACAGCAACCTCGGCAAACACCGCGCCCCAGGAGTGCTTCGCATACTGCTCAGAATCCTCCGACGGTTTGGCCGATGCCTTGGCCTCCACCGGCTGATTCCCATTGCGCGCCAGCACCTCCGCCAACGCCACGCCCTTCGCCGGCGCTGCCTTGCGAAACAGCCTGCCGCCCTTGAACTCCAGCTCCTCCGGCTGCGCCCCATGAAAGGGACTCGCCGCATTGCCAACCTCCAGCGTCGCCAGCTTCAGCACCGCCTGCTGCGCCGCCGCCTGCACCGCCGGCGTCACCGTCGCCGCCGTCTGCGAACCGCCCGAGACCGGTCCCTGCGGCTGTTTCGTATCCCCTAGCTGTGCGTCCATCAAATCGATCGGCATCCCCAGCGTCGCCGCCGCTACCTGCACCATGATCGTGTACGTACCCGTCCCCAGGTCCTGCGTGCCGCTGATCACACTCACCCGCCCGTTCAACTCAAACCGCACCGCCGCCTCGGCCTCCGAACGGTTCGCCCCATAGGTCGCCGTCGCCATGCCGTAGCCGATCAGCTCGTGCCCCTCGCGGTGCGTTCGCGGCTCGGCCACACGCCTGCTCCATCCGAACCGCTCCGCCCCCTGCCGGTAACACTCCCGCAGATGCTTGCTCGAGAACGGCTTGTGACTCGTCGGATCCGTCTCTGCGTAATTCTTCAATCGCAGCGCGATCGGATCCATCTTCAGCTCATACGCCAGCTCATCCATCGCCACCTCCAGCGCAAAGGTGCCCGAGGCCTCGCCCGGCGCACGCTGAAACGTCGGCGTGCCCACGTTCAGCGGCACAATCTTCTGCGAGGTCGTAATCACCGGCGCGGCATACAGCATGCGCGTCGCCGTCGACGAAGGCTCGACGAAATCCTCGAAGACCGACGTATGCGAGTAGCAATCATGCCGGATTGCCGTCAGCGTTCCATCGCGCTTTGCCCCCAGCGTGATCTGCTGGTGCGTCTGCGGCCGTCCGCCCACCGGCCCAAACATCTGCGAGCGCTCCAGCACCAGCTTCACCGGCCGCTTCGCCACCTTTGCCGCCATCGCCGCCAGCACCACATGCGACCACGTCGATCCCTTGCACCCGAACCCGCCCCCCGTAAACGGGCACAGCACCCGCACATTATCCTCCGGGATCCCGAGCGTCTTCGCCACCGACTGCTTAACCCCGAAGATGTACTGCGTCGAGTCGTGCAGCGTCAGCAGCTCGCCATCCCACTGCGCGATGGTCGCGTGCGGCTCCATCGGGTTGTGGTTCTCCATCGGCGTCGTGTACACCTGGTCGATCTTCACCTCGGCATCTTCAAAGCCGGTCGGTACATTGCCTTCTGACAGCATCGCCGGATTCTTGTTCTTGCCCGTGTGCGCATCGGCAAAGCCGCCCTTGAAGTCCAGCTTCGGCGCGCTTTCCTGGTAACGTACCCGGAGCAGCGAGGCCGCCAGCAGCGCCTGGTTCAGTGAGTCAGCCACCACCACCGCGATCGGCTGGTTGTTGTAGTGCACCTCCGCATCCTGCAGCAGCTGCAGCACGCGGCCGGCAGGCGGGTTCACCCCGGCCTGTCCGGCCTTGGGCAGCTTCGGCGCATTCGAGGGCGTCATCACCGTCACCACCCCCGGCGCGCTCTCGGCCGCAGTTGAGTCAATGCGTGTGATCCTGCCGCTGGCGATCGTGCTCGTCACCATCACGCCATAGGCAACGTTGGGCGCCTCGAACTCCGCGGCATACTTCGCCGCGCCGGTAACCTTGGCTCGTCCATCCACGCGCGTGTAGGGCGCTCCAATCGTCGCGGGCCGGTCCGTCGCGGGGCCGCCGTTTTCAGCTCTGGTCGGTGCTGAAGTGCTCATGCCTGCTCTCCTGCCGCGATCGTCAACCCGCGTACGATCGCCTGCTTCGCCATCGGTACCTTGAAGGCGTTGTACTGGTATGTTTTCGCGCCGGCCAGCGCCAGTTCCGCCGCCGCACGGTAGCTCTCCGCGTTCGCCGGCTTGCCCACAAGCGAGCGCTCCGCCTCCTCCGCGCGCCAGGGCTTGTGCGCCACCCCGCCCATCGCCAGCCGCGCACTCTTGATCGTTCCACCCTCGACTTCAAGCGCCGCCGCAACCGACACCAGCGCGAACGCATACGATGCGCGGTCCCGCACCTTCACGTAATGCGAGTGCCCCGCATACGGCGACCTGGGCAAATCGATCGACAGTATCAGCTCATCCGGCTTCAGCGAAGTCTCCACCTGTGGCGTTCTGCCCGGCAGCCGGTGGAACTCCGCAAACGGAATCATCCGCTCGCCCTTCGGCCCGCGCACCCGCACCGTCGCATCCAGCGCCGCCAGCGCCACGCACATGTCGGAAGGGTGCGTTGCAATGCAAGCAGCGCTGGTACCCAGAATCCCGTGCACCCGGTTATAGCCGCCGATCGCCGCGCAGCCTGAGCCCGGCACACGCTTGTTGCACTCGGTAAATGCCGGGTCGTAAAAGTAGTAGCAGCGCGTCCGCTGCAGCAGGTTGCCGCCATCGGTGGCCATGTTGCGCAGCTGCGCCGAGGCGCCCGAAAGAATCGCCTGCGCCAGCATCGGATACTGCCGCCGCACCGCCGGGTGCGCCGCCGTATCGCTGTTCCGTGCCGTCGCTCCCAGCCGCAGCCCGCCATCCGGCAGCGGCGTAATCTCGCCCAGCGGCAGGGGATTGATGTCGATCAGCCCGGTCGGCCGCTCCACACCCTGCTTCATCAGGTCGACCAGGTTGGTGCCGCCGCCCAGCAGCTTGGCATGCCGGTCGGCGGCCAGCGCCTGCACGGCAGCCTCGGGCGCTTCCGCGCGTTGAAACTCGAATGGATTCACTGGAACTCCTTAGCTCTGCAACGCGCGTGCACGATATGCCTGCTGCACCGCTGCCACAATCCCCGGATACGCACCGCAGCGGCAGATATTCCCGCTCATGCGCTCCCTGATCTCTTCCACCGTCAGCTCCGCCGGCCCGGTCCTGCCCAGGTCCGCCGTCTGGTAGCTGGGCTCGCCCTTGCGGGCCTCCTCCAGCAGCGCCACGGCCGAGCAGATCTGTCCCGGCGTGCAGTAGCCGCACTGGTAGCCGTCATGCTCCAGAAAGGCAGCCTGCACCGGGTGCAGTTCATCGCCCTTGGCCAGCCCCTCCACCGTCGTCACCGTGTCCCCGTTATGCACCAGCGCCAAAGACAGGCAGCTGTTGATGCGGCGGCCGCCTGCAATCACCGTGCACGCGCCGCACTGCCCGTGGTCGCAGCCCTTCTTGGTGCCGGTCAGGCCCTCCTGCTCGCGCAGCAGGTCCAGCAGGCTGATTCGCGGGTCCACCTGCAGCTCTTTCTTCTCGCCGTTAATGGTGAGCGAGAGCGGCATGGTCCGCACCGGCTGCGTCGCCAGCTTCTCCTCCTGCGCGCGCGCCACTGTCGCCGGTGCGCTCACGGCCAGGCCCCCGGCCACCAGGCCCGCGCCCTGCAGAAAGCCGCGACGCGAAATCCGCTCCGTGCCCACCGCATTGCCAGGCTCCGGCGTCCACAGCTGCCGGCCTGTCTCCTCCGCTTCGTCTACTGCTTCGTCGGCCGAGCAGGGCGCCCCGCCTCGTTTGCCCTGCCTCGCAATCTCGAAATCCCTGCTCATCGTTTCCACCCCTTACACTGCTTTCGCAGGACGAACCATTCGTGCCGTCCGTCCCATTCGTCCCGTTTCGGGAATGCCGCTGTTACAAAAGTCAGGAAATATCCGCTGGAAATTGCGTGAAATGAGCACCTGACTTGCTGAAACAGTGGAAATTGCATGGAATCCGCCGCAGAACAGGTTCAAAATCTGCGCTTAAAGTAAACGTAGAAGTAAACAATAAAGGTAACGGTTATGGTTACTTAACAGTAAACTTTTCCAACCGCTGGTCTCTCCCTTTGACTACAACTCAGCACAACTCCGATAACGATCCCAACCTTCTCAGCGGCGTAACTGATCCAGCAACAGCATCTCCCGCCGGCAAGCATCGCATCCGCGCATCCGCACTCCCCGTCTCTCTTACAATCCACGCATTGCGATCGATACCAGGCCCCGCAATCCAAGCTCAGGTCGTGTAGATGCAGCTTTCCCACAGGCCGCCTGCAACGCTGCTGCTCTCATAAAAACCACACATGAAAGACGATTCAAGCTGCACAAAGCCGCCGCAAACATAGCAAGGGCCCGGCCTCAGCCGAGCCCTCGTCTGCCAGGCCCCGTCTACGGTTTGTTCGTCCCCCCGCAGTTGGCCCCGTCCACCACCGTCGCCAGCGCCAGGGCGTTCGCCGTCAGCGTCCGGCTGTAGCAGTACCCGCGCGTGTCGGTCGCCTTGTAGCCTGCGTTGCTGCCCGTCGACCGCGTCACCACCGCCCCCGCCGGGTTCAGCGTGTACTGGTCGTTCGAGTTCACTTCCTCCTGCGATCCGCTGCTATACACGCTGGTCCCGTTCAGCAACTGCTGCTCGTACTCGAAATCCTGCTGGTACGCGTGCGCATAAAAGCTGCTTGAGCCATCCGTGTTTGTCGTCGAGTTGTAGTTGAAGGTAAACGGGTACAGGGTCGTCTTCTGCGTCTCCTCCACCACCGGTCCGGTCTGCTTGCGCGTGTCCGTGTACGCGCTGCCCACCTGCGCAATGTCCTGCGAGTAGAGCGAGCTGCCGCTGTTGATCAGCTGATAGTTGCCGAAGTTCACCGTTTCATCGATGGTGGTCGTCACCGGTCCGTGCGAGGTGTTTACGTAGCCGCTCAGGGTAAAGCTCCTCTGCGAGCTCACCAGCGTCGTGCCATGCGTGGTCCCCTGCGCATCGACCGGCGCCTGGGCCTGGATCAGTGGCACCGGCGCCGCGCCCAGCGTATTCTGCGTCACCCCGCCCGTTACCTGCGCGCTGCCGTGGTCCAGGTACAGCAGCAGCGTTCCGGTCACGTCGAACTCGCCATTCGCATTGAAGACCCCCATGGCGACGGTATGCTGCGCGCCGTCCGACAGCAGCCCGGCAAAGGGCGTCAGGTCCACCAGATACGGCTTGAAGTTGAGCGTCTGCAGGCCGGTGATAGGCTCCCACAGCGACGGGTCGATGCCGCCCGTGTAGATCCAGGGCAGCACCGGCGCAATGCCGGCCGGTTTGCCGTCGACATACACCTCGGTCTCCCGGAAGCCCGTGTTGCCGCAGTTCTGCAGCTGCGCGGCAACGCTGTTGGGCGAGCAGGTGTACCAGAACTCGTCGCCGGCCTGGCTCTCTGAAAACAGCTCCAGGTACGCGCCCTCGATATTTTTCGGCAGGCTCGCGAAGGTGCCGGTGAGCCGGTCGCTGGTGGTCTGCAGCGCGGTGGTAGCGCCGGCTGTGTTCAGCGGCAGCACAGAATCGGGCACGGCCGGCGCGGGGTCCTGCGGCCCGGCGGGGTAGAACGCGAGCTGCGCCGTGCCGGTAATGCTGCCGTTGTAGTCCACGCCTCCCGAGACGCCGTAGAAGTTGCCCAGCGAGGCCACGCCCGGCTGCGAGGACGCGAGCAGCGCGCTCAGGTCAGTGATGTCGCGCTCCACATGCCACGAGGGACTGAGCGCCGTGCGCGGCTCGGCTGTCGTGCCGAAGTAAATGTTGGCGCCCCCCAGGAAAAACTTGGCCGTGCGGTCGAACTGCCGCCCCGCCGTGACGTTGAAGTCCGCCGTGAAGACCACCTTGCTCCACGGCCCCTTGCAGCCGCTGGGCGGCGCGTAGGCAAAGGGTTTGTCGGTGTAATCGTCGAAAACCTGCCCTGTAAACAGCGAGACGATGCAGGGCGTGGTCGAGGGCCGCTTGACAGAAGGCTCGGCGGTGGCAGGGTTGGACGAGCCGACTACCGGGTTGGGCGGGACAGGTGTTTGTCCCAGCAAGGCTGGGGCAATAACGATCGAGAGCAGCGCAAGGGGCAGGGAAGGGGAAAATGGAATTCGCACGAAGGAGCCTCCAGAAGAGATGGCACCCAGCATACGGCAAGCTATTTCGCGCTTGCCCTCAGAACATAATCCAGCTTAAGCTAGCTTAACTATACGGAGGATATCGCCATGACAGAAGTCGGGGCTTTTGAAGCCAAAAATACTCTCGGAAGTCTGCTCGACCGGGTCGAGCGTGGGGAAGAGGTGCTGATCACACGGCACGGCAAGCCCGTGGCGCAGCTGGTGCGTCCTCGCGAGCACTTTAACCATGCGGAAGCGGATGCTGCATTCGCTCGCATGCGCGCGCGGGCAAAAAGCCTGAAAATGGGACCCTTTGATTGGGAGAAGTACAAAGCCTGGCGCGATGAGGGCCGTCCTTGAGCGTTGTCCTGGATGCTTCGGCCACGATTGCTCTCTTGTATGGTGAGGCTTCTCTCGCGGATTTAACCCGGTTAGAAGAGGCAATCAGTCAGTCGGGAGCTGTCGTTCCGCAGGTGTGGCGCTTGGAAGTCGTCAATGTGCTGCTGATGGGATATCGCAGGAAAAGACACGAGCTGAAAGTGGTGAGGGAGTACCTGTTCGATCTGTCTCGACCGGTGATTACAGTGGATGGCGAGACGGGAAGTCGTGCCTGGAATAGTACCTTCGAGCTTGCGGCCAGGCATAAGCTGACCAGCTATGACGCTGCCTACCTCGAGCTTGCCGCGCGGGTGAACGCTCCGCTGGCGACGCTCGACAAAGAACTGATCCGGGCGGCGCGGAGCGAGGGCGTGGAGTTGTTCTGGACCTGACGGTTGCGCCGACGTATAAAGACCGTCTGAACTTGCATCCATTTCCCGACGCGTGGTATCACATAGATACAGTTCAAGTTTGCTCCCTTCGATCAATCGAGGGGCGAGCCTGAATTTCATGAAGAGTGGTTGAGGGACGGGCCCTGTGACGCCACGACAACCGGCCGGAGCAATTCCGGACATCGGTGTCAACTCTCTCCCGAAGGCAGTTTGCCGGATGGGGAACATGAGATTCGGGGTGTTGCGCGCGCAAGCGTGCGCCATCTCGCTAATTTCCGAACGTTTGTAGTCGCTGTAACGAAGTGTCGTCAGTCATGCCCGTACCATCGGCCGCTCTCACCAGTGAGGGCAAAGATGGCATTAGCTTATGAGTTACGATGTCGCGAGTGCGGTAAGCGGTACGACAACGCTCCGCTCTCTCTATGTGACGAGTGTTTTTCCCCGCTCGAGGTCTTTATCGATCTCGATTTGGCGAAGGGAAGAGTAACGCGCGAGTCAATAGCACAGGGGCCAACATCAATGTGGCGCTACCAGGCGCTGCTGCCAGTTCCCGAATCGTACGTCCCCACAACACCAGCCGGATGGACGCCCCTGGTCAAGGCACCGCACCTGGCCGATCGCATCGGCGCCACCAATCTTTATGTCAAGAACGATGCCGTGTGTATGCCCACGCTCTCGTTCAAAGACCGCGTGGTCGCGGTCGCGCTGACCAACGCGCAGGCGTTCGGTTTCGACACGGTTGGCTGCTCCTCGACCGGCAACCTGGCCAACGCGGTGGCTGCGCATGCGGCACGCCTCGGCCTCAAGACCTACATCCTGGTTCCGTCTGACCTGGAAGCTGCGAAGATCCTCAACACTGAGGTTTACGGCGCCAACCTGATCCGGATCGACGGCAACTATGACCACGTCAACCGGCTGTGCTCGCAGATCGCGGACCGCTTCCACTGGGGTTTCGTCAATGTAAACCTGCGGCCCTACTACGCCGAGGGGTCCAAGACCTACGGCTACGAGATCGCCGAGCAGCTGGGCTGGCGTTTGCCCGACAATGTCGTGTGCCCCATGGCTGGCGGCTCGCTCATCGTTAAGATCCGCAAGGCCTTCCGCGAGCTGGTCGCGCTTGGCCTGGTCGAGGACAAGCCGGTGCGGTTTTTTGGCGCACAGGCGACCGGCTGCTCGCCTATTTCGGTAGCTGTCAAAACCGGCGCCGACTTCATCGAGCCCCAGAAGCCCCATACCATCGCGCGCTCGCTTGCTATCGGCAACCCGGCGGACGGCGTGTACGCGGCGCGGGCCATTCGCGAAAGCGGCGGCTGGGCGGAGGACGTCTCCGATGTCGAGGTCGTTTCCGGCATCCGCGAACTGGCTGAGACCGAGGGAATCTTTACGGAGACCGCCGGCGGCGTAACCACCGCAGTGACCGCGCGGCTCTATGCGCACGGCCGCATCCACCCCGATGAGCTGACAGTAACCTGCATCACCGGCAACGGGTTGAAGACGACCGACGCCCTGGCCGGCTGCTTTGAGCAGCGCGAGGCCGTGCGCCCGCGCCTGAGCGATTTCGAGGCCTATATTGAGCAAAACCAGTTCGCGCCCGAGCTGGTGGGGAGAAGCTAGATGTCTGTGAAGGTTCTGCTACCGAATGCATTTCAGAAACACACCAACGGAGATACCGAGCTGCAATCGCAGGCCGCGCACCTCCCTCAGTTGATTGATGAGATCGAGACCACCTATCCCGCGCTCAAGCCGCATCTTCGCGGCGAGGATGGCCAGCTGCGACGCTTCATCAACTTTTACGTGAACGACGAGGACATCCGCTTTCTGGGCAATGATGCATACACCTTTCAGGATGGGGATGAGGTGCTGGTCATCCCCTCGATCGCGGGCGGTGTAGACCCGAAGGGCTGAGCGGAATGATCAAAGTCAAACTGCTGCACCCGAATGCCCGCGTGCCTTCGGTGAATTACTCCGGCCACGACCTGGGCTTCGACCTGTACTCCATTGAGGACGTATTGTTCGAGCCCGGGCTGCCGGTCAAGGTGCGCACCGGGATAGCGGTCGAGGGCCCTACGGGCATGGGCTTTGTGCTGGGAGACCGTTCCAGCATGGCGGCGAAAGGGATAACATATGCGGGCGGCCGGATTGACGCCGGCTACCGGGGAGAGATCCTGGTCTGCCTGATCAACGTGAACCAGCCGCGGTATTCGCTCGAACTGGATCGAGCCCCGGACGGCACCCTCCGCGATGCGCGGCTCGCCGCAACTGAAGTCAGCGTGGTGCTGCGCGCAGGAGACAAGATCGCGCAGATGTCACCCTTTCAGGCGATGACCCACCTGGAACTGATGGTGGTCGATGAGTTGGCACCAAGCTTGCGAGAAGCGAAGGGCTTCGGTTCGAGCGGCCGGTAGGTAGCTCGTTTTGTCACATACACTAGGGCGCCCGAGAGCGCCCTAGTGTTGTTTAGGCCTGACTCCTCAGTTGGCTGTCTGGAAGGTATGCTCGTTCGCCGGCGCAGCAACAATTACCGCATTCGGCCGCACCCGGAAGCGCTTGATCTTGATGTTCAAATGCCGCTCGATCTTGCGCAGGTCGCCCTTCTCGTTTGGCGTGGTAAAGGTGGAGGCGATGCCCTTCGATGACGCGCGACCGGTACGGCCTACGCGGTGCACAAAGTCTTCCGCTTCCTTCGGCATGTCGTAGTTGACGACATGTGCAACGTGCGCCACATCGATGCCGCGGGCTGCCACATCGGTTGCGACCAGCACACGCTGGTGACCCTGCGAGAACGAGCGCAGGGCGGAATTGCGCTGGGCCTGAGTGCGGTCGCCGTGGATGCGCGCCGCTTCAACCCCGCCGCGCTCCAGCCGCATCGCGATCCGGTCTGCGCCGTGCTTGGTACGCACAAAGACGATGAACGAGCCCTTTGCATCCGACCGCAGCAGGTGCTGCAGCAGCTCCATCTTCGAGTCGGCGTCGACCTCGAACGCCTGCAGCTCGACATTCTCAGCCGGCTTCAGCACGGAACCAATCTCGACCCGCACCGGATTCTTCAGGTAGTCGCGGACGACCTCCTTGATCTGGTTGTCGAGCGTCGCCGAGTAGCACAGCGTCTGCCGGTCCTTGGGCAGGCAGTCCGCGATGCGGCGGATGGCTGGCTTGAAGCCCATATCGAGCATGCGGTCGACCTCGTCGAGCACGAGAATCTTTACCCCTTCAAGGCGCACCAGCCGGCGGCCGATGTAGTCCTCAAGGCGGCCCGGGGTCGCCACCACCAGGCGGGCGCCACGGCGCAGCGCTTCGATCTGCGGACCCTCGGCCATGCCGCCCACTACCAGAGCGACGCTGATGTGGTTGGTCAGCAGCTTGAAAGCTTTCTCGACCTGCATGGCCAGCTCGCGAGTCGGTAGCAGAATCAGTGCGGCGGCGCCGCGAGTCTTCTCCGCTTCCAGCTTCTCGATGATCGGCAGCAGGAATGAAAGGGTCTTGCCGGTGCCGGTCTGCGCAGTCGCCAAAACATCTTTGCCCTCGAGCGCGGGCGGAATGGCCCCGGACTGAACCGGGGTCGGAGTGATGAAGTTGCAGGTAGTCAGGCGCTTCTTGAGTACTTCAGAAATTGCGAAATCAACAAATTGTGTCATAAAGCTAAGTTTTTCCTTTAACAATGCGCTCACCGGCGGTATGGCCTCACACACGCGCACGCACTTCCTGCGTGGCAGCGGGCTGCTGTCCGGTGTTTGCTGCAGGTCGACACCCGGGCACAAAGCCGGCGGATGAAGACGAAAGAGGATTTGCGTAAGGAAGTGCCCGGGGTTTCCGGATCGCCCGGAGTCTCCGGGATGAGGGGAGCTTCAGCTCCAACTCGCTCTGCCACACGCAGCCACAAGCCACCGGCACAATGCCGCGACTCTCGACCACACCCCTCGAGCCCGAAAAGGAGTTGCTGCAAAGACGAGGCGGGTACGCTGTAGGGCTTGGTGGAAGAAACTGTGCAGGGCGTCTGGCTTTGTGAGCGAGAACTACTGACAACCAATCACTTGAGCGCAACTACAGAATAGCACGGCTAACAGGGCGGCACACGCCTCCATCGTCGCTCACGGGACTCACGCACGGTACTAAGGTGCGACGCGGACCATCTTGCGCAGCCGGATATCCGCCGACGAAGCACCGACGCGCAGCTCCACCTGCTCCGGCTCGACTGTCATTTTCCGCGCGGCATCGTCCCAGTAGGCGAGCAGCAAGCCCGAAAGCGGCATGGTCACCATTCGGGTCTGGCCCGGATCGAGGTGTACGCGGGCGAAGCCTTTCAGCTCTTCGTTCGGGCGCGCCACCTTGGACTCTGGATGGCTGACGTAAAGCTGCACGACCTCGTCGCCCGCGCGCGCGCCCGTATTGGTCACGTCGACAGAGACCTGGGTTGCGGCGGAAATAGAAGGCGTGCTGACCGCCAGGTGCTCGTAGCGAAAGCTGGTGTAGCTGAGGCCGTAGCCGAACGGGTACAGCGGCTTCTGCTTCGCATACATGTACGTGCGGCCATCGCGGATGTTGTAGTCCATCATGGGCGGCAGGTCGCTCATGCTCGCGACCCAGGTCTGGCTCAACCGGCCCCCAGGGTTGTAGTCGCCGAACAATACATCGGCCAGGCCGTCGCCCTGCTCCTCGCTGTTGTGCGTCATCTCCAGAATCGCGGGCACATGCTCCTGCGACCACGTGGTCGTATACGGAAAGCTCGCCTGCAACACCACGATGGTGTGCGGGTTTGCGGCATAGACCGCCCTGGCAATATCCTCCTGCTGCAAAGTCATCGATAGCCGGTCGATCGCCTCCTTGCCATCGCTCAGCACCGGGCACTTGAACCAGCCCGCTCCGCAGGTGGGATTGTTGCCGATGATCACAACCGCCACATCGGCGCCGCGCGCCATTGCCGCGGCTTTCTGCGGGTCGTCGCCGGTGTAGGAGGCCACCTGGCCCGAAGAGCCAAGCCGCTTCTCGATGCCGGCCAGCGGCGTCACCGTATAGGGCGGCGTGCCACTGTACCAGTCCAGCTCCACCGCGTCTGACAAGGGCCCGATCACCGCCACCTTCTTCAGCTTCGCGGCATCGAGCGGCAGCGTCTGCTTTTCATTCTTCAGCAGCACGATGGACTCATCGGTCACCTTACGCGCGAGCGCCCTGTGTTCGGGCCAGTTCCAGGGGTCGCCGTACTGCTGCATTTTTCCCTCGTCCGGACCACCTTCGCGGCCAATTTTCGAGTAAGGCACCATCGCCGGCGGGTCCAGTTCGCCCAGCTTCAGCATCACCCGGTACACCCCGCGCAGGTTTTCATCGATCTGCGCCTCGGTTGTCAGCTTCTTCTCGAGCGCCTCCTCGACGCCCGCCTCGTACGTATCGAGGTACTGGTTGATACCGGCTTTCAGCGTGTCTGCCGAGGCATGCGCCAGGTCGCGATCCCACTCATGCCGGGTCACCAGATTGGTAAGCGCGCCGCCATCGGTGCAGATAATGCCGTTCATGCCCCAGTCCTTCATAACGACACTGCGCAGCACCGGGTTTACGTCCATCGGCGTGCCGTTCCAGGCGTTGTACGAAGTCATAAAGGCATTCGAGTGGCCCTGCTCGATGCCCATGCGGAACGGAACCGAGTAGTACTCGTAGAAGAGCCGCGTGTCGAAGTCGGAAGAAGAGCCATCGCGTTCCTTTTCATTGCTGTTCGCTAGGAAGTGCTTCATCAGCGAGGCGGTCATCCAGTACTTCGGGTCGTCGCCCTGCAGGCCTTTCACATACGCAACCGTCATGGTGCCGACCAGGAACGGGTCTTCGCCGTAACTCTCCTCACTGCGGCCCCAGCGCGGGTCGCGGCTGAGGTCGGCATTGGGCGCGCGCACCACCAGGCCGCCTGAGCCGTACCGGTTTCGCGCGTAGCGGGTCTCGTAGCCCTCCATGGCGGCGGCCTGCTGCAGCAGCGCCGGGTCCCAGGTCTGGCCCAGGCCGCGCGACTGTGGGAACTGGGTCGTCGGCACCACGTGCTTGTTGCGGCCCTCCCAATGCCCGGGGCCGCCCAGCGCTTCGCCATGCAGCCCTTCCACGTGCCCCGTGCCAACGACGCCGAGCCGTGGCACACTCGGGTCGGTCGAGAGCGCGCCGATCTTCTCCGCTGTTGTCATGCGCGCGAGCAGGTCCGTGATGCGCTGCTCCGGGGGCAGGCCGGGGTTCTGGAAAGGGAACTGGTACTGGGCCGTTTGAGCGTGACCCTCTGTAGAGAGAAGTGCTGAGGCGGCGAGGAAACAAACGGTGGAGAAGAGGCGCATGCGGTTGGCGCTCCCGGAGCGAGATTGCAAGCGGCACCAGTGTAAAGCATGGATTGTTCGAGTGCCCAACTTGAAGTAGAAGATCACGCAGGCGGCTCCGCGAGGGAGCCTTGCCTGCGTGGGACGGCGTTAAAACTCGAGCTTGAGTGAGACCTGCCCGGTGCGGTTGCCGCCGAAGTCCGATCCACGCGCCTGGGTAATGGTGCCGAAAGCGGCGCTGGTGACATCAAGGACCGGGTCGGCCAGGTTGGTGTGATTGAGCACGTTGGTGAAGGTGCCCTCGGCGCGCAGGTGCAGCCTTTCTGTCACAGCGATGGTCTTGTTTATGCCCGACGAAAGATTGACCGTACCGGGACCCTCGACACTGCCGACCGATTCGTTGCCGAACCTTCCGATCGGGACGCTTTTTACGCCGGTGGTGCAGGCGCCCGACTGCAGCGCCGCAAATCCGCCGCCGCCCGGGCAGGCGAAGGCGGCTGTGTTGAACCACTGGTTCCGGCTCTGCGCGCTGGTGTTTCCTTTCGCCACGCGGTCGGGCCGCTGCGGACGCGAGAAGAGGCTGCCGGAGCCTGTGCCTGAGGGGTCAGCAGTGCCGGCCGGCAGGAACGGCGTGAGGAACGGCCCGCTCTGCCAGACGAAGATGTTGGTCAGCTGCCAGCCGCCTGCCGCCGCGTCCAGCAGCCGGGGCATATTGCCGCCGAAGCGCCGCCCCTGGCCGATCGGCACATCGGTAAGCCCGGTCAGGAGCAGGCGGTGCCGACGCGTGGCGCTTACGTTGCCGTAGTCGAGCGCACGATTGCCCGACCATGTCGCATAGTAGCCACCCTGCTCGTCAGAGAAGGAGGCCGGGTTGCTGCCGAAAGCGCCATAGGTTCCCTGGTTATCCGACAGGTTTTTCGCCAGGGTGTAGGCCGCGGTAAAAGAGAGCCCATGGGCGTAGCGCCGGGTGAGCTCGGCCTGCAGCGAGTTGTAGTCGGCACTGGCCGAGGTGCTGCGATTGTTGATGGTTCCGAAGTTTGGAAATGGAAATGCGGACAGGGGCTGATCGGCCGCCCGGGTGGTGGAGGAAATCGGCAGGTCGTTGGAGTTGGGCTGCCACACCAGGTGTTTCGTCTGCAACGCGACATAGGAGAGGCGCGCAGCCATCTGACCCGGAAACTCGTGCTCGATCGACAACGCGGACTGCAGCGAGTACGGATCGTGCCAGTGGATATCGACCGCTGAGTTAAAGCCGGCGGTCCCGGGCTGTGGAGTGAACGTGCTGCCCAGGCCGACATTGGGGAAGACGATCGCAGGCGGCCCGAGCGGACCACCGGGCGTCTGGGCGGCCGGCTGTGAGTTGTTGAAGATCTGCTCATTAGTCTGCAGGGTGCCGGTAAGCGCGTAGAAGAGCGCGCCCGAGGTCGTGATGTTGTAGTACCCGGCGCCCCCGCTGACGACCGTCTTGTCGTTGCCGAAGGGGCGCCAGGCGAAGCCCACGCGTGGCTCAAAGCGAAGCTTCGGCGCAGTGCGCAGGCCACTGGGCACACCTGCCTGCGAGCTTGAAAGCACAGGGGTGCAAGGCGCGCCGTTTACGGCGCCTCCCGTGGCGTACGGGTTGGTGACGCCCGCGGTGGGGCAGGCGTTGAAGTTGGCCAGCTCTGGCGCTGACAGCAGGTTCGCGTAACCCGTCGGATAAATAAGCTGCCCGGAGCGCGCGACGCTGGGGTCAAAGTTACCGATGTTACCATCGACCGCCTGGAATGCAGGGTGGAACTCGTAGCGCAGGCCGAATGTGAGGTTCAGATCGGGCGTGGCGCGCCAGTTATCCTGCGCATAGAAGGCATACGCCTGGCTGCGGCCGCGATTGTTGGTCGTGATGTTATCCGTATACGACTGGTATGGGGTACCTACAAGAAAGTCCGCGAACTCCTGTCCGGTGTAGCGGCCATCGAACAGAAACGATCCATAGTTATCGCCGGCCGTTGCATCGAGCGGCGTGTTCGCCTGCAGCGTACGGATATCTACGCCGAAGCGCAGCGTGTGAGCGCCCTTCTGCCAAGTCACATTGTCGACGTACTGAAACAGCCGCGAGGACTGGTTCTCAGTAAGTCTGCCGCTCCCGCCCGGCGTGGTCAAAGTGGTGAGCTGGTTGAACTGCAGCAGTGAAATGCCATTGAAGGGGTAACTGGGACCAATGCCGTTGAACCCGGCGGCGTTGGTGACGGCCGCACCATCAAAGCCGTTCTGCGCGCCGTCCTGCTCCAGCGTAAAGCCGAAGCGGAACTCGTTTGAGATATGCGGGGTAAGGGTGTAATTGAAAGAAGCGGCGAAGATTCGGTACTGCGCCGTACCGTCAGAAGCCGGTAGGTTGAGGACATTAGGCTGCGTCTGCGAGATGTTCTTCCAGGTGAACCGGCCATACACAAAGGCTTTGGGGCCGAATGACTGGTCGATCCGTGCATCGAACTGGTTTGAGTCGATGCTGTTGTCTTTAAGCGCGCGATAGTTATAGCCGAGGCCGCCCAAGGCTGCGGCGACAGATTGTGTATTCCCCGTGTTCGGATCAGGGAAGAGCGAAAGAAAGGGCGAGGCGCTCGCATTGATGGCGGGCAGCGTGGCATTAGGATAGGTGCCCCCGGTAAACGGGTTGTTGAGTGTTGCGGTCTCCGCGGAGAAGTTACCCTGCTTCATGGCGACGGTAGGCACGAGGTACTGGGCGACCGTCGACTCTGGAAAGCGCAGCCCTTCGTAGGTGCCGAAGAAGAAGGTGCGGTCGTGCCCGTTGTAAAGATGCGGGATCGCGACCGGGCCGCCGATGGAGCCGCCAAAGTCGTTCGCAACCTTGTGGGGCTTGGTAGCCGCGTCGCTGCCGAAGGGAATCGCGTCGAAACCCGAGTTCTGGAAGTACCAGAACGCCGACCCGTGCAGGCTGTTTGTGCCTTGTTTGGTTACAGTTGTAATCTCGCCCGGCTGGCCAAACTCGGCATTGTTGTTCACACCGTCGACGCGTATCTCGGCGATCGACTCGGCGGAAGGGAAAGCATCGGCCTGCACATTGTTGGTGGTCAGGTTCTGCGCGGAGATACCGTCGACGGTGGTTTCAGACTGCGAGGGCAAGCCGCCCTGGATGGAGTACTTGACGCTGGGCGCGGGCGAGGAGGAGGCAGCGGGCGGGAACGAGGCAGAGTCAGGCTGCACGCCGGGCAGCGTCTGGATGACGGTGAGCGGGCTGGTGGAGCCATTGCCGCGATAGTTGGCCGGCAGGGCGAGCACATCGGCGGGGGTGAGCGAGGCGGCGATCGAGGAGTCCTCAGTGTTGAGCGTGCCGGCGCCGGCAGCCGATACCGTCACCTGCTCCTGCACGCTGGCCGGCTGCAGCGTGACTTCGAGCCGCAGCTGCTGCCGGGCGGTCAGCTGGATGCCTTCTTCCTGGTTGCCGGCAAAGCCGCTGTGCGCGGCGGTGAGCGTGTAGGTGTCAGGCTCCAGGTTGAGCACCGCGAATGAGCCGGTGGCGTCGGTCTGGACCTGTTTGCTGACGTGAGTAAGCGTGCTGGTGACGCTGACCGCGGAGCCGGAGACAGCGGCGCCGCTGGCGTCATGCACGACGCCAAAAATGGCAGCCTTGGTGGACTGGGCGTGCGCGGGGAAGGCGGCGAGGGCGGACAGCAGCAGGAGCGAGGCGAAGCCGCGTCGTGAGTGCTCGCCGGAGACTGCCCGGTGAGATTGAAGGGCTTTCGTGTACAGGTTTGTCATACGAAATATAACGTTACGGGCAGTCCGCGACCCCGCACCTGCAATCTGCGCCCAATCTGCGGCTTGTTCACATGCTCAAAGTCTGGTAAGTACAGGTGGCGAGGAGCCTGAGCTCGTCTGTGTGCTGATATGCCCTCGACAAAACGAGCACGGATGCATGAGAGTCGTACCGATGCACTGTTCTTCCAGGACGTTTCGTATGTTGCGCCAGAGCGCCCTGCTGCTGCTCTTCGGCTGGGGCGCGGCACACGCGCAATCGGCGATCGACCAGCAGGCGCGTAAACCTGCGGAGGGCGCGCAGCCGTCCACCGGCGGCGGCGTACGGACCGGCGCCCCGCAGGCCGCGGTGCTCGACTCCGAGAAGCGCCCCATCACCGCCGGAGGCTTCGTCAAGACCGGCCCTGTCGTGTTTGAGGACATCGCGGAGAAGTCGGGCCTGGCGCACTTCCATCACACGATGGGCACGCCCGAAAAAAGCTACATCCTGGAGTCGCTGGGCTCGGGCGTCGGGCTGATCGACTATGACAACGACGGCTGGCTCGATATCTACCTGGTGAATGGTTCGACTTATCCAGCGGAGGCTGGCAAAGCTCCCGCGCCGCATGCCGCGTTGTTCCATAACAACCACGACGGCACCTTTACCGATGTGACGGCGAAGGCGGGTGTCGCCAACGACCGCTGGGGCTACGGTGCCGCGATCGCCGACTACGACAACGACGGCTGGCCCGACATCTATGTTTCCAACTTCGGCAGGAACCGCTTGTACCACAACAACCACGACGGCACCTTTACTGACGTTGCCGAGAAGGCCGGCGTGGCGTTGGGGAACTGGTCGACAGGCGCAACCTGGGGCGACTACGACGGCGACGGCAAGCTGGACCTGTTTGTACCCGGGTATGTGCACTACAACCTTGCCAGGCCGCCCGGGCGCGGTGCCGATGGCGAGGCATCAACCTTCTGCGAGTTTCGCGCGGTACGCGTGATGTGTGGGCCGCGCGGGCTCACTGGCGAAGCAGACCACCTGTTCCGCAACAACGGCGATGGCACCTTCACAGATACGAGCGTGAAGGCAGGCGTCACCGACCAGAAGGGGCTGTACTACGGGCTGTCGTCGCTGTTTATCGACGTCAACAATGACGGCAAGCTGGACCTGCTGGTAGCCGACGATTCGACGCCCAACTACCTCTACCTGAACAAAGGCGACGGCTCGTTCGACGACACCAGTTTCGCCTCCGGCTACGCGTTGAACGACTCCGGCCGCGAGACCGCGTCGATGGGCATTGCTTCGGGCGACTTCACCCACTCCGGCAACGTGGACCTGTACAACACCACCTTCTCCGACGACTACAAGCCGTTGTACATGAACGACGGTGACGCTAACTTTACTGACATCAGCTATCAGATGGGCATTGCGGAGCCCACCATTCCTTTCCTGGGCTGGGGCGACGCGTTTCTGGATTACGACAACGACGGCTGGCTGGACCTGCTGGAGGCGAACGGGCATGTGTACCCGCAGGTGGACCATGCGGAGTGGGGCACCAGCTTCCAGCAGCGGCCGCTGCTGTTCCACAACGACCGCGGCAAGTTATCGCTGGTTGCGGCGGTCGAAGGCACGTCGCTGGCGAAGGTGGCGTCGGGCCGCGGGCTGGCTGTCGGCGACCTCTTCAACGACGGCCGGCTCGATGCGGTCATCAACAATCTGGATGACACCCCGTCGTTCCTGCGCAATGTTTCACGCAGCGGCAATCACTGGATCGAGCTAAAGCTGGTAGGCGGGGCAAAGAGCCCGCGCGATGCGGTAGGCGCGACCGTGATGGTCGAGGCGAATGGCTTCAAGCAGCGCGGCGATGTGACGAGCGGGGGTAGTTTCGCCTCGACCAGTGATCCGCGGCTGCACTTCGGGCTGGGCGCGGCAAGTCACGTCGACCGGGTTGTGGTCCGCTGGCCAAGCGGTTTGCGCGAGCAGATTGCGCCGCCGCCGGCTGACACCATCACGACTGTCGTAGAGGGGCACGGTACGCCGGTTGTCCCTGCCGCAAAGAGCGGGCCGGCGAAGGCGAGCGCCGCCACGCAGCCTTGAGCGGGGTGCAGCGGGGAGTCGCAGAGTTACAGGCTGCGCTACGAGAACAGGCGCCCGGTGGAGAACCGGGCGCCTGTCGATACTGCGCTACTTGTGAGAGCAACGGCTACTTACCGGTGACCGCCGCCGCCACCGTGAAATCCGCCGCCGCTACTACCGCCATGGAAGCCACCCCCAGCTACGCCTCCACCATGGAAGCCGCCAGCGACTCCACTAGAGCGAGCCCCACCGGCGACCGAGCGCGCCGGAATGCCGCCGCGGTAGCCGCCTGCGATAGGCCGTCCACGGTAGCCGTACACGCCGCGCCCGTTGCCGCCGCCGTAAAAGCCGCGCCCGTAGAACGAACCACCGCCGTACAGGTAGTAGGGCGAGTAGAAGCCGTAGCCGAAGGGGCTGAGGAAGGAGCCCTCACCCGGCAGCCACGTGTAGCCGTACAGGCCCGAGTCCCAGAACCAGCCCGGGTTGAAACCCCCGACGCCGGCGTAGGAGGAGGCGAGATTGACATTCGCCTCGCCGAGATACTCCGACCGCAGGCTGCTCCAGTTGTAGAGCTCGTCCTCTGACTGCTTCTTGTCAAAGCTGGCCGGCTTAGCCATTTCGCCATTGACCGCGATCTGATGGCCGCCCTTCACGTCAACCGGCTCGGTCTCGTTCAAAGACACATTTGATACATTCTGTGTGCCATTCGGGGCCGCGTCGCCTTCAGAGACAGCCGCCTTGCCGTCGAACACGCGCATGGTGTTGTTGCTTGCGTTGAACTCGTACAGTCCACCTTTCAGAAGCAGGCTTTGGCCGCCCTTCTGATCCACCACGATGTGATTTTGCTTATAGAGCTGGTCGACCTCCACGTCCGCGCGCCCATGGTCCAGCGCGACGACTGTGTTCGTCAGACTGGGAGAAACCATCCGCAATGCGCTGTTGTCGTCGAGCCGCAGGTACACGCCCGGCGTGAGCAGCACTTCCGCTTTGCCATCGGCGGTCTGCAGCACCTGCCCGGTCTGGAGCTCGGCAGAGCCGACAGACTTGGAAGAGAGGGCCTGGCCCTCGAGAGAAACCTGGCCTTCAACGTAATTAAGAGTCCCTGGTCCGGCTGGGTTTGCGCTTTGCCCGAAGGCTGGCGCGCACAGAGTCGCCAGGGAAAGCAGTACAGCCGCTTTCAACCTTGGCATTTTGAATAACCTCTATTAAGTAGATGTGCGAAGGGGGGAAAAGACACTAATGCGAGCTTGCCTCTGCAAGCTGTAAGTGGAAGATTGAAGTGGCACACAGGTTGATTTGCCTGTCCTCGATGCGGCTCGGCCTCAGTGCATCGCTACCGGGCGGCAACTAGACTCGGGAACAACAGTGGCCACGCTGCTGATGAGGTTTTCCCTGTGCTTTCTGTCGAACGCCTGCTCGTCGCCTGCCTGCTGCTCTGCTGCTCCATTTGTCCCATCGCGCCCTGCCTCGCCCAGGCAGGCACCCCGGCGAGCCCGGCGACACAAACAGGGCCGCAGCAGCCGGGAACACCGAACAAGGCACAGCTGCAGGGCCGGTCGAGCGGCACCATCGAATCGGCCGACACGGGGTCGCTGCCAGAGAAGGCGCCGGCAGACCGCGCGGCATTGCCGCCGCTGCAGCCGGCCGGGCGTAAGAGCATCGGCCTCGCGCTCGAGGGTGGCGGCGCGTTGGGCCTCGCGCATATCGGGGTGCTGGCCTGGTTTGAGGAGCACCACATTCCCATCGACCGCATCGCGGGCACCAGCATGGGTGCATTAGTCGGCGGTTTGTACGCCTCCGGCAGCAGCCCGGCTCAGATTGAGCGAATCGCGGGCAGCGACGCCTTCAAGGAGGTATTTACGCTGCGCCCCGCCTATGACGATGTGAACTTTCGACGCCGGCAGGACCGCCGCGACCTGCCACAGTCGATCGATCTGGGGATGCGCGGCGGCCTCTCCTTCCGCAATGCGCTGCTGACCGACTTCGGCCTGAATGCTTTTCTCCGCCAGGTGCTCCCGGACTACAACGACCGGAGCCTGCGCTACGACGCGCTCCCGGTCCCGTTCCGCTGTGTGGCGACTGACCTGACCAGCCTGCAGCCGGTGGTCTTCGAAACCGGGTCCCTGCCCGACTCCATTCGCGCGTCCATCTCGCTGCCCGGCATCTTTCCGCCCGTGCAGGAGCGCGGCCACTACCTGGTTGATGGCGGGGTGGTGGACAACCTGCCGACCGACGTCGTGCGCAGGGACCTGTATGCCGATGTGGTGATCTCGGTACACCTGCCCGCGGCGCCCTTCGCCGAGCGGGATGTGAGCTCGATCATCGGAGTTTTCTCGCGGGCGTTTTCAGCGGGTATCGCGCGCAACGAGAGGGAAGGCCGGGCGGCGGCGGACATCCAGATTGTGGCCGGGACCGACAAGTTTTCGTCGAGCGACTACTCCCGCGCGCACGATATGGTGCGCGTGGGCTACGAGGCGGCTGAGCAGCAGCGAGCCGCACTGCTGCCCTACGCGCTCGGCACGGCAGACTGGCAGGCATACCTGGCGGCCCGCGATGCCCGCCGGCGACCCCGGCCCGGCGTGCTGCAGGCAGTGCGGGTAGAAGGCGGCTCGGCTGGGGCGCAGCAGCGCGTTGAGCGCGACCTGGCTCCGCTGGCTGGGCAGACGATCGACCCGGCGCGGGTGATTACGGCGCTCAAGCCGGCGCAGGGCAACGGGGTAGACGAGGCCTCGTTTGCGACATTCCTGCCGGCTGCGGCGCCTGCACCAGCCGGTGCACCCCTGCCATCCGCGGCGCAAACAGGCGGCGCACTGGGTCGTGGCGCGCCCGACACCGGGGTGCTGGTGCGGCTGAGCCCGGCGCACAACGGGCCGCCGTTCCTGCTGCTGGGCGCGGATGTTTCTGCAGTGTCGGGCAACGTAACGCGGAGCACGCTGGATGCGCGGCTGGTCGACCAGAACCTGGGCGGCTACGGCTCTGAGCTGCGCACCGATGTGCGGCTCGGCTTTCTCACCCAGCTCTCGACTCAGTACTACCGGGCGCTGGGCGCGAACGGCTGGTATGTGGAGCCGGAGATCGGGCTGCTGCGCCAGCCGGTGTACCTGTGGAGCAATCAGCGGCGCGTCTCCGAGCGGCTGGAGCAGCAGGCCGGCGGCGGCCTCACCCTGGGGCGCACCTTCAACCGAAACCTGCAGCTCGCAGCCGAGTGGCGGGCGCAGGCGGTGCGCTGGCACCTGCAGTTCGGCCAGGATGCAGACCGCGACCTCTCCGGCACCGCGCAGACCGGGCTCGCGCACCTGATCTACGACAGCACCCAGTCCGGCCTCGTGTCGCCGCGCGGCATGCGGCTTGACCTCTCGGCCGGCGCCCAGTTCCACAGCGTGGCGAGCGAAAACGCGCCCGTGGTCCAGCTGCGCTTCGCCCGGACGCAGCCGCTGCCGCGCGGCAATATCGTCGGGTTCTCGGTGGATGGAGACACCTACTTCCGTCGCAATGTCGCCGACCTGCTGCGTTTTACCCTTGGCGGTCCACTGCACCTCTCCGCCTCGTCGATCGATGAGTACCGCGGCACCGATGATGTGCTGGCGCGCCTGGGCTACCTGCACCAGATCGCCTCGCTGCCTTCTGGGCTAGGGCAAGGGCTGTACTTCACCGTCGTGTATGAAGGCGGATCGGTCTGGTCGCCCGAGCAGCCCTCGTTCCTGCGGCAGGATGGCGTCGCGGGCTTTGTCGCGGCCACGCCTCTGGGCGCAATTACCGTTGGAGGGTCTGTCGGCGATGCCGGGCGGCGCAAGGTGTTTTTCACCTTTGGGCGTCTGTTTTGATGGAGTGCTCTGAAAACCGCAGAAGACGAGACCCGTGTTCAGAATGGTGGCGTGGCGCTGCGTCGAGCGAGGAAAGTGCCTGAAGAACTGCCACCGCGCCTTGTATGCTGGCCGGGCATGCCTAAGCGCAACCGCAACCAGCCCTCTCACCCGGCAACTCGCGCCCTGGCCGCCATCGGCGCCGGCGCCATGCTGCTCTACGGATCGCGCGTCCTGCTCGACTTCTTCGGCCCGTCGCTCGCGTACTCCATGCGCGAGGACGCCGGGTGCGATCTCGATTCGGACGAGTTTCTGCAGTTCCTAAGTTTGGTGACCGATGGCACCATCCGCCGCTCGCGCATGACCCGGCTCAGGAACGGCGCCGAGTTTTACCCGGCGCAACTGGAGGCGGTACGCCGCGCCTGGCGTGCCGTCAATCTCGAGTTTTACGAGTTCAAACCGGGCGCGGTGGGCGATGCGCTACTGGCTGCGCTGGCAGAGCGTGCGCGCGCGGGGGTCGAGGTGCGCGTGATCGTCGATGCCTTGGGCAGCTTCAGCACCCCCTCAACCTACTTTGACCCTCTGCGCGCAGCCGGCGGCCAGATGCACTGGTACCATCCCGTGCGGTGGGACACCTGGCAGAATGCCAACAACCGCACCCATCGCAAGCTGCTGGTGATCGACGGCGAAACCGGTTTCATCGGCGGAGCAGGCGTCGCCGACTGCTGGCTGCACGCGACTGCCGACGAGCCTGCGTGGCGCGACACCGTGTTCTGCGTGGAGGGCGAAGCGGTCGCGGGGCTGATCTCGACGTTCAGTGAGAACTGGCTTGAGTGCTCGGGCGAGATCCTTTCCGGCCCGGCTCAGTTCGCCTTTCGCTCGCTGCCTGAGGGCGCAAAAAGTTTCGTCGTCTCCAGCACGCCCCACGGCGGTGGCACCCAGGCGCGCATTCTGTTCCAGGCGCTGATCCAGAGCGCCCGCGAGACCATCCGCATCACGACGCCCTACTTCCTGCCCGACCGCAGCGCGCGCCAGGCCTTGATCGAGGCTGTGCGCAAGCGCGGGGTCCAGGTGCAGATCCTCACCGCCGGCCCGCACATCGACCACCCCACCGTGCGCAAGCTGAGCCGGCACAGCAGCCGCCACCTGCTCGAAGCCGGCGCCGAGATCTTCGAGTATCAGCCGTCGATGATCCACGCCAAGCTGATGACGGTCGATGGCCAGTGGAACGTGGTGGGCTCGACTAACTTCGACCACCGCTCGTTCGCGCTAAATGACGAGGTAAACCTGGCCGTGCTGGACCGGGAGCTCGCTGGCGTGATTGAAGGGGATTTTCGCGACGACCTGCAACAGAGCCGCCGGCTGACGCTGGCCATGCTGCGCGAGCGGACGATGCTGGGCACGGGGCTGGGGCTTGTCGACCATGTCATGACGTGGGAGAGTTGAGGGTCGGCTTCTGCCGGGCTGCAGGCGGCATTGCCGGAATCGCTTTTGCCCCGCCCAGCGTTTAAAGTTGCACAAACATGAAGAAAAAACCTGCCTCTCCGATTCCGACCGCCAACAAGCACCTCATCCGCTGGGTGGAAAAGATGGCGGAGCTGGCCCAGCCCGACTCGATCCACTGGGTCGATGGCTCGCAGCAGGAGTATGACTCCTTCTGCGACCAGCTGGTGGAGGCGGGCACGTTTACCCGGCTCAATGAGGACCTGTGGCCCGGCTGCTTCTACGCTCGCTCTGACCCTCGCGATGTGGCGCGCGTGGAAGAGCGTACGTTCATCTGCTCGCTCTCCCGCGACAACGCCGGCCCCACCAATAACTGGGAAGACCCGTTCGTGATGCGCCGCAAGCTCAAACATCTGTTCCAGGGCTGCATGCGTGGCCGCACCATGTACGTGCTGCCGTTCAGCATGGGGCCTGTCGGCTCGCCCATGTCGAAGATCGGCGTGCAGCTTACCGACTCGCTTTACGCGGTCGTAAACATGCGCATCATGGCGCGCATCGGCAAAGAGGTCTTCGCCGAGATCGACAAAAACATCGAGCGCGTAGTGCCGTGCATGCACACGGTAGCCTCGCCGCTCGCGCCGGGCCAGCAGGACGTGCCCTGGCCCTGCAGCGATGAGAAGTACATCGTGCACTTTCCGGAGACTCGCGAGATATGGAGCTACGGCTCCGGATACGGCGGCAACGCGCTGCTGGGCAAAAAGTGCTTCGCGCTGCGCATTGCCTCCGCTATTGCCCGCGATGAAGGCTGGATGGCCGAGCACATGCTTATCGTCGGCGTCGAAAGCCCGCAAGGTGAGAAGACGTATGTCGCGGCCGCGTTTCCATCGGCATGCGGCAAGACCAACTTTGCGATGATGATCCCACCCGCGGGCTTCGAAGGCTGGAAGGTGTACACGGTCGGCGACGATATCGCGTGGATCCGCGCGGACGCGAATGGCCAGCTGCGGGCTATCAACCCGGAGGCCGGCTTCTTTGGCGTAGCGCCCGGAACCTCGGCGAAGACCAACCCGAACGCGATGGCGACACTAAGCCGGAACTCCATCTTCACGAATGTTGCGCTTACACCCGACGGCGGCGTGTGGTGGGAGGGCATGACCGATGAGCCGCCGGCCGAGTGCCTGGACTGGCGCGGGCAGCACTGGACGCCCGAGATCGGCAAGCACACCGGCGCACCGGCAGCGCACCCCAACGGTCGCTTTACGGCACCCGCGTCGCAGTGCCCTACCATCGACTCCGACTGGGAGTCGCCCGAAGGTGTGCCCATCAGCGCGATCCTTTTCGGCGGCCGCCGCTCGACGAGTGTGCCGCTGGTGTACCAGGCCTTCAACTGGAGCGCCGGGGTGTACATGGGCGCCACCATGGGTTCGGAGACGACCGCCGCCGCGACGGGCGCGCTGGGCCGCGTGCGCCGTGACCCTATGGCGATGCTGCCATTCTGCGGCTACAACATGGGCGACTACTTCCGGCACTGGATCAAGATGCAGCGCACGCTCGCGGTCACCCCGCGCGTGTTCCAGGTGAACTGGTTCCGCAAGGATGAGGACGGCCGCTATCTGTGGCCGGGCTTCGGCGAGAACATGCGCGTGCTGAAGTGGATCGTGGACCGGGTGCGCGGGCGCGCGCAGGGCAAGGAGTCGCCCATCGGCTGGACGCCTTTCTATGAGGACATGGAGTGGAGCGGGCTCGACTATTCGCGCGAACGCTTCGATGCGCTGCAGGCAATCGACCGCAGCGCGTGGCGGCAGGAGGTGATGGCGCACGAAGAGCTGTTCATCACCCTGCATGAGCATCTGCCACCGGAGATGATCTATGAGCGCGAGCTGCTGATCTGCCGGCTCTAAATCATGGCGTCGCTTCATCGGCGCGAGCTGCGCCTGCCCGATGAATATGCTGTAAACCTCGCGGCTACCGCAGCTTCTTTGCATGGAAATTCACGAGCGACGGGTAGAAGAATGGAGATACCAGCCGACGCCACATTGCAATGGGCCGGCTTCTGGAGCTCCGCAGCATGCCACCGTTTTACCCGTCTCTTGCGCCTGCCCGTGCATGGCGCACCGCCCTCGCCGCAGCTTTGCTTTCCGTATCCTCCGCAGGAATTGCCACCGCCCAGTTCGACACCGCCTCGGTTCTTGGTTTCGTGCGCGACAACTCCGGCGCAGCGATCCCGAACAGCACTGTAACGCTCGTCAACACGCAGACAGGCCAGCAAACCACGGTCCAGTCGGATGCCACGGGCCAGTTCAACTTTACGAGTGTGCAGATTGGCCAGTACAAGGTCGATGCAGCGGCAAGCGGTTTCAGCGAAACCGCAACCGAGCCGTTCTCAGTTGCGGTGAATGCGCGGCAACGGGTCGATGTGCAGTTGAAGGTCGGCAGCAAGGCCGAGACCGTGACGGTATCGGGCGCGGCAAGCCTGCTTGAGTCTGAGACCAGCGAGAGCGGCGTCGTCATCTCGCCGACCGAGGTGCACAACCTGCCGCTGAATGGCCGTGCCTACGCCGACCTGGCCGCACTGGCCCCGGGTGTGCGCCGCAACAATCTTGAGAACCAGACCGTGACCAGCCGGGATGCGTCGTACAACGTCAACGGCCAGCGCAGCGAGTTCAACAACTTCCTGCTAGACGGGCTGGACAACAACGCATACGGCACATCGAACCAGGGCTTTTCGAATCAGAACATTCCACCTTCGCCCGACGCAATCAACGAGTTCCGCGTGGAGACCAACAACTACAGCGCCGAGTACGGACGCGCTTCGGGCGCGGTCATCAACGTGAGCATCAACAGCGGCACCAACAAGTTCCACGGCGACGCATACGAGTACAACCGCAATACCAGTTTCAATGCCATCGGTCCGTTCAGCGCTCCCGTCAACGTGATCACCGGCAAGTCGCAGAAACCGGTGCTTATTCGTAACCAGTTCGGTGGCACACTAGGCGGACCTATCCGGCGCGACAAGACGTTCTTCTTCGTGGACTACGAGGGCAACCGTCAGGTGCAGGGCCAGTACTCCGCTGTGACGCTGCCAAACGCGAACCAGCGCCAGGGTATCTTCCAGACCACGGCCGGTGCGGCGGTCCCGCTGCGCAACCCCGTCACCGGCGCAAGCTATACCAACGGCATAGTGCCGGTGGCAGACTGGACGCCACTGGCGAAGCTCATCATCGCCGATCTGCCGGCGCCCAACGTGCCCAATCCCAACTCCTTCGCCAACAACTACGTTTCGGTGCCCAAGGCAAACCTGGTCGACAACAAGGGCGACGTGCGGGTGGATGAGTATTTATCGCCGCGCACTACTGCCTTTGCCCGCTTCAGCGAACACGACGGCAACATCACCGACGCGGCAAGCATCCCCGGCCCCGCCGGCGGCGGCAGCAGCAATGGCGATATCTATATCAACAATAAGCAGCTGGCCGCGGCCGTAACCCACACCTTTAACCAGAGCTCCATCCTCGATGCGCGCATTGCTTTTGACTGGACCAAGGGCGGCAAGACGCCGTACGGCGCCGGCCAGCCCAGCCTGCTAGTGGCGGCCGGCATCACCGGGCTGCCGACCGACCCGATGGTGGTGCGCAGCCTCAACCCGCAGGCAGTTAACGGCTTCGCGCAGTTCGGCTCGCAGGGCAGCAGCCCGCAGTTCCAGAACCCCTTCGTCATCAACCCCAAGCTCAACTACACCCTGCTGCGCGGCCGCAACAGCATCAAGGTAGGCTGGGAATTCCTCTCTATCAACACCGAGGTCGACGATTTCAATCCGACGTACGGGCAGGATGGGTACAGCGGCGGCTTCAGCGCGACGGCTGCGTCGAAGGACACCGGCGCGACCCAGGCATCGTTCCTCGCGGACTTTCTCGTCGGTGCGCGCAATGGCTATCAGCTCAATAACATCGCTATCGTGAACTACCACCAGTACATGAACTTCTTCTATGTGCAGGACGACATTAAGCTCTCACCGAAGTTTACCGCCAACGTTGGTCTGCGCTATGAGCTGGTGACGCCGCAGTTTGTCAGCGGCAACCACCTGGCCAACTTTGACCCTACGACCAGCACGCTGGTGCAGGCTAGCAGTGGCTCCATCAGCGACCGCGCGCTGGTCAACACTCCCAAGCTCGACTTTGCGCCGCGGCTCGGCTTCGCCTACCAGCTCGACGACAAAACGGTGATACGCGGCGCCTATGGGCTCAGCTTTGACCAGTTCAACCGCGAGGGCGGCGAGAACCTGCTGGCCTACAACGGCCCGTACATCGTCAACTCGTCAGTGCAGCAGTACGCGCCTTTCTCCACCGGCTCTGTGCAGCAGCCTCTGTGCACCAACGACAGCTCGCCTACCACCTGCTTCCGGCCTGAGGCGCAGGGCTATCCGCAGAACTTCGTTTCCACGGCAAACTTCAGCACGGCGCTTGCGCAGACGCGCTACATCCCCAAGAATATCCCGACCGGCTATGTGCAGGCCTGGCACTTGGACCTGCAGCGGGAGGTTGCACCCGGCACCACGTTGACCGTCTCTTATGTGGGCGAGCACGGCGTGCATATCTGGGTGCTGGCCGACCTGAACCAGGCCGCGCCCTGCCCGGCGACCGGCGCCTGCGGCAGCCTGCTCGCTCGCCGGCCTATCCAGGGCTTTACCGGAATCGAAGAGTCGGTGCCGTACGGCTTCCTGAGCTACAACGCGCTGCAGGCTACGCTTGAGCATCGCTATGCAAACGGGCTGTACGCGCTTAACTCATTTACTTACTCGCGCGCCATCGACAATGCCTCCGGGCATCTTGATACGCCGAACAATGACAACTCGCGCGTGAACCTCGCCAACCTGAACGGCGAGCGCGGCGAATCGGCCTACGATCAACCGCTTAACGATACGCTGACGCTCATCTACGACCTGCCCTACGGCAAGGGCCGACGCTTCGGTGCAGACGCGCCGCGGATGGTGCAAGGGCTGCTCGGCGGCTGGCAGCTTTCGGCCATCAACACGGCGACCAGCGGGCAGCCGGTCAACCTGATCTACAACGTCTCTTCGACGGCGACGGTCAGCTCGCTGCTCAACTACCGGCCGAACGTTATCGGCAATCCCGTCACGAAGAACGGCCAGCGCGTCAAGACCACGACTTCGGTCACGAACTTCCTTGACCCGAACGCAGTCATCGCGCCGACCGATCCCAGCACGCCCTACGGCAACGCCGGGCGCAATTCGCTACGCACCTACCCCTTCTATCAGCTCGATACGGGGCTGCACAAAGGCTTCGGGCTGTGGAACGAGTCGTCGCAGCTCGATCTCCGGTTTGAGGCGTTCAACGTGCTGAACCAGGTTAACTACGGCGCGCCCGACTCGAACCGCAGCGACGGGACCGGCTTCGGCTCTATCACGTCGTTCTTTCCGCCACGGCAGCTGCAACTGGCTGCCAAGCTAATCTTCTAAACGGCGACACGCCGCGTGAACCAGAGCGAGCCACTCGCAGCCGCTGTTTTTTTGAGGAGTCTGAAATGAAGAAACTATCCGCAGCAGGCGCCGCGGCATTTATAACCGTGAGTGTTGCAGTTAACCTGCACGCACGCGCGCAGGCTGCCGGCGACGCCGTCCGTATGAACCAGATCCAGGTCGTTGGCACGCACAACAGCTACCACGCAGGCCTTGCGCCAGGCGTGGCTAAACTGCTGCAGCAGAAAAATCCGAAAGCCTTCGCCGCGCTCGACTACACGCACCCTTCGCTGACCGCGCAGCTTGACTCCGGCGTACGCCAGCTGGAGATCGACGTCTTCGCCGACGCCCACGGCGGCTTGTATGCGCACCCCTACATGGAAAAGATGGTCGCCGCCGCGGGCCTGCCGGCCGACCCTGACCCAGACCCGAACGGAGTGATGGACAAGCCTGGTTTCAAGGTCATGCACGTGCAGGATGTGGACCAGCGCAGTGTCTGTGAGCCGTTCACCGCGTGCCTCCAGGAGGTGCGTACCTGGTCCAAAGCCCACCCCGGACACCTCCCCATCTTCCTGCTGATTGAGACCAAGCAGGGCAAGCTCAAGGTTGACTTCCCCACGGTCACGCCGGAGCCGTTTACGCCCGCCGTCTTCGACGCGCTCGACCGGGAAATCCGGTCTGTGTTTGCCGCCGGTGATCTGGTGACGCCTGACACGGTTCGCGGCAGCTATCCGACCCTGAACGCCGCTGTTCGCGCGGGGCAGTGGCCCACCTTGCAGGCCGCGAGAGGCAAGATCGTCTTCCTCATGGACCAGCGCCCCATGGAGCCGGTCTACACCCAGGGGCACCCGAATCTCGAGGGCCGAGTTCTCTTTACAAACGCGCTTCCGGGCCAGCCTGATGCCGCCTTTACTGAAGAAAACGATGGCACTCCCGAGGAGATCGACGGGCTTGTGCGCGAGGGCTACCTGGTGCGGACGCGCACCGATGCCGACACGGTGCAGGCGCGCACCAACGATATCCGCCGGCGCGATGCGGTGCTGGCCAGCGGCGCGCAGATTCTCTCAACGGATTACCCCCGAGGTGCGCCCGCGACGAGCGGTTTTGTAGTTGAGTTTTCCGGCGGCGCTTTGGCACGGTGCAATCCCGTGCTGAAGTCGTCCGGCTGCTCGGACCTGGCACTCCAGTCGGTGCGTTGAGGCAGGTGCCGAAGTTTGTTCTGGTCGCCCGGCGGGGCGCCGCGCGAAAGCCTGCGTGCACCAGCCGCCGCGCCCGCATCGGAACCGTTCAATGGACATAAGCTGGACCCATGCTGCACCGTCTCTTTCGGCAGCCTTTCTGGCCTCGCTGGTTGAGTGCGTCGAAGCACTGACGGTCGTTCTGGCCGTCGGCAGTGTGCGCGGATGGAGCGGCGCGCTGAGCGGGGCCGCCGCGGCGGTGGCTGTTATTTTCGCACTGATTCTGGCTCTCGGCCGCGCCCTGACCCACATCCCGCTGCAGGCTCTGCAATCCGTCGTCGGCGCGCTGCTTCTACTCTTCGGGCTTCGCTGGCTGCGCAAGGCTGTCCTGCGCGCCGCGGGACACATCCCCTTGCATGACGAGGCGGCTGCGTTTCGGAAGCACACTGCGGACATGCAGAAGACCGGTGCAGCGCGTGGATGGGATAGTGTCGGATTCGCAGCCGGCTTCCAGATCACCATGCTTGAAGGCGCGGAGGTCGTGTTCATCGTGATCGCAATCGGCGCCGGGGGTGCCGGGCTGCTGCTGCCGGCCAGCCTGGGCGCGCTGGCGGCTTTGATCCTGGTCGTCGCGCTGGGCTTTACACTGCACCGGCCGCTGGCCCGGGTGCCGGAAAATACGCTCAAGTTCGCAGTCGGCGTGTTGTTGTCCGCCTTCGGCACTTTCTGGGTTGGCGAGGGCTTTGGGGTACAGTGGGCCGGTGAAGACTGGTCCATCCTCGCGCTGGTCGGGGGCTACCTCGCGGTCGCCCTGCTGTGTGTTTCGCTCTGCCGCGATGGAACCGTGCTGGCTCCCGCGCAGCACCATACACACGAGTAAGAAAGGGATCCATGAACCGCATCCGCACGGTCCTGCGCGAAACGTTCGGCCTCTTTGTCGACGACGGCAGCTTCGCAGTGGCGATTCTCATCTGGCTGGGCCTCGCCTGGTGGGTGCTCCCGCTGTTCCCCAGGTTGGGTTTCGTGCATCCCTGGCGCGCCATCGTCCTGTTCACCGGCCTCGCCCTCATCCTGGTCGAGAGCACGACGCGCTTTGCCCGCAGCAAACGAGTGGAGCGCGCCCGCAAGCTATAAAGCGCGCAGGATTTCGGCGGCGGAGCGGGACGCATCTGCAGAAGCCTTACTCGCGCGGGCCGGCTTTCCACACGTACGCCAATGACATCGTGCCCCGCTGGTCGCACGACGACCGGGCCGTCTACTTCCGGTCCAACCGCGGCGGCCGGTGGCAGCTGTGGAGGATTCCTGCCGCAGGCGGAGAGCCGCAGCCGGTGACCACGGGCGATGGCATGGAGCCGCAGGAGTCTGCCGACGGCCGCTGGCTGTACTACACGCGCGGCGACGGCGACGGCATCTGGCGCGTCTCGACCGCCGGCGGCGAGGAAACCCGCGTCCTCGACCAGCCCTCTGCCGGTTACTGGGGCTACTGGCAGAGCACGCCTCTCGGCATCTTTTACCTCGACCTGGCGCATGCCCCCGCGACGATCCGCGTCTTTCATCCGGAGTCGAAACAGCAATCGCTTTTCGCCACGCTCAGCCAGGCGCCTCCGCCGTATGCAGGGCTTTCCGTGGCAGACCAGGGCCGCGTCGTGCTCGCGACCGGGGAGCGGGACGCGGGGCGGCATATTACGCTGGTCGAAGCACTGCCGTAAGGCGCGGATGCATTCACCTACGCGACGAAGTGTGCGTATAGGCCTACGCCGGCAGCGGGATAGCCTGCGGCTCCTCGGTATTGACTGCCTTGTTCGCCACTGCGGCGGCGACCCCCGAAGCAAAGCCGACATGCGCGTTGGCAACCGGCTGCCGCCCCGCGCGCACGCAGTCGATAAAAGCGCGGCAGGCGGTGAGCGTGGGGTCTTCGGTCGCGTCGATCGGCAACCGCGCGCCCGGCCCGCGGTACGGCATCTCGCCTTTGGTGCTGTAGGAGGCGCCGGTGACGATGCCGTGGCTCACCACCTCGGCACTTGCGGGCGTCGGTTTCTGCGGCTTTGGCTCGTAGAACATGGTCGTGTCTTCAATGGTGATCTGGATGCTGCCCTTGGTGCCGTAAATCCACAGCTCGTTGCCGACCTTCGCATTGTCGGTCAGCGCGCTGAAGACCAGGCGCTTGCCCTCGGGATAGTTGAAGACCGCCTGCACGTTATCGCCGACGGTGCGGCCGTCTTTGTACCAGACGATGCTGGTGCTGCCGGACACTCGGCTGGGCTGCGCGTTGAAGACCCAGTTGGCAATGTCGATGTGGTGCGAGCCAAGCTCGGTCACCAGGCCGCCGGAGGTTTCGCGGTAGAGCCGCCAGTTGATGAGGCGATCCAGGCTCGCGTCGGGCACGGGTCGCCGCCAGCTGTTGTTGCGGTGCCAGTAGGCGTACACGTGCGTGGCGTCGCCGATCTCGCCCGACTGCACACGCTGCAGCGCGGCCTGCACCCACGGCGCATAGCGGTACTGGTGGCCCACCTGGTACAGCCGGCCCGGCTGCATAGCCTCATGCAGAATCTCCTGGCATTGCGCAGGCGTAAAGCCCATCGCTTTCTCGCCATAAACGGGTCGGCCCGTGCGCAGCGCCGCGAGCACGTGCTCGGTATGGAACGCGAGCGGTGTGGCCACGTAGATGACGTCGAGATCCTGCCGCTTCAGCAGCTCGCGGTAGTCCTTTGTGGCGGGTACCGGATGGCCTACGAGCGCGTCGACCTGGGCGAAGCGCGGCTCGTACACATCGCAGACCGCGGCGATCTCGACTCCCGGCACATGCAGCAGCTGGCGGATGAGCTCCTGCCCGCGGCTGCCGGGGCCGATAAAGCCGACGCGCAGGGTGCGGTTGCCCAGTGCTTTCGGCGCTTCGGCAGCGGCGAAGGCGGACAGGCCGGCATGTGCGCCGGTGAGGCTGGTTGCCACCAGCGCGGCGGAGGCGCCTCCCAGCAGTTCTCTACGGTTCATGAGTTTTTCCTTTTTTGCGGAGCGCTGATTTGTGCCGCCTCGGCGCACGGCTGTCGCACGCTCGCTGGCCAGCGGTAGCAATCGCACCCGTCTTCCTTATTGTCGCCTCGACTGCCATTTCGCTGCGCGTCTTCTGCGGGCGTGCCCGAAACGACAAGCGCATGGTCGGCTGGCGGCAGCTGCTGCATGACCGCAGCCCGCGCCAGCGCATCCTCGACGAACAGCACATTCGAGAGCGCGTCTCCATCGGTCGCGGAGGGCGTGATGACGGTCGCCTGCAGGCGCCCCTCGACCGGGCGGAGCAGGCGCGGGTCCATGATGTGGCAGTAGAGATGGCCATTGAGGATGAAATGCTTCTCCGCGCAGGAGGAGGTCGAGAGCGACGTGTCCCGTAGCAGCACGGTCGAGAGGGTTGCGCCGCGTCGTGCAGGATCGGGCACATCGATGCGCCAGCCGGGCTTGGCCGCCGGCGCGCCCAGCGCATAGATGGTGCTGCTGCCGGCCGAGATCAGCGCGGCGTGGACCCCGTCGGCGCGTAGCATCTCGACAGCGCGGTCGACCGCGAAGCCCTTGCCGATGCCGCCTGGGTCGAGCTCAAGGCCAGGCGCGGTAAAGCGTACGGTGCGTGCAGTCTCATCGAGCCGCACCTTCCGCCAGCCCGTCTGCCGGCGCAGCGTTGTGAGAGCGGCAGGAGAAGGTACCCGGCCCGTGCTGCGAAAAAAGCCCCAGCCTTTCATCAACGCACCAACCGTGATGTCGAACGCGCCCTCGGAGCGCGTGCTCCAAGCCAGCGAATCGCGCAAAAACCGCAGAGTTTCAGGATCGGTGGTGACAGGCGCGGCACAGGCCTCACGGTTGATGCGCGAGAGCTCGCTCTGCGGCTGGTAGTTGCTCAGCAGCGCCTCCACCTGATCGACGACGTCGAAGCAGCGTGACGCTTCGATCTGTGCCTGCGCCGCATCATCGGCATATACAAACAGGCTGAAGGTGGTGCCCATGGCAGGATGGTCGAAGGAGAAGAGTCGCTGCTGCGTGGCGGCATGTGTGCGTGCGACGGTTGCAGAAGACCGCGGCACGGAGCCGTCGAAACTTCCGAGGCCCATAGCACTGGCTACCGCGAGGCCGAGCAGCACGGCTGCCGCTTGAAAGTGCGCGCGGCTCCGGATCAAACTGCGAGCCCCGGCTCCTCGTAGCCCATGCCCGCGAGCACCCCGTGCATGTAGGCGTAGCTCGCAATGACGCCGGGCATCGGATCGTCCGCGTGCACCTCGTACTCCAGATCGATAAAGCCCGGGTAATGAATCGCCATCAGCGCCTCGAACATTGCCCGCACCGGCATCACGCCGTCACCGACCGCGACCTGACTCTCCTTGCTGGTGAAGTCGGAGAGATCCTTCATGTGCACATTGAACAAGCGAGGGCCCGCTGCGTGGATCGCCTCGACCACGTCTGTACCGGCGCGCACCGTGTGGCCCACATCGATGCAGCATCCGATCCGCGGGTCCATACCGTTGACGGCTTTCAGTACATCGAGCGGCGAGTGCCAGATCTTGTCTTCTGGGCCATGATTGTGAATTGCGATGCGTATGTCGTACTCCCTTACGAACTTCTCAATACGCGGCAGTGTCTCAGGCGAAGGGTCGCCCGCAACGATGACGCCGATGCCGGCCCGCTTGCAGTACTCGAACTTGGCGCGTATATCCCCGTCCTCATCCTTCGCGAAGTAGATGGCGCCGGCGGCGTGCAGCGTGATGCCGGCAGCGGCATAGTCCTTGAGCGCCTGCGCCTCACCCTCGGCGTCCATTGGCAAATGGTCCTTCGCATCTTTGGCATTCAGCGCGGTGAGGTTGAGCTGTTTCATGTAGCCGATCAGCTGCGCGCGGGTGAAGTTGCGAAAGGTATAGCTGGTGAGGCCGAGCCGCAGCGGCGAAGGCTTGCCCGTCTTTTGCGAAGGCTGCTGCGGCCACGCGGGCAGGGAAGTGGCGGCCGCGAGCAGCGCGCCGGTACGTAGCAGGCTGCGGCGGGTGAGAAGGGTCGTCATCTTGGTGTCCCTCTTTACTTTCGTTTGTCGGCTCCGCTTTGTGCAACCGTGTCACGCACAGATACCCGATCAGATACGCGGCGCCCAGCCTTTCTCGTACTCGCGCCCCCACAGCTTCATCGCTGCGGAGTCGTTCTGGATCTTGCCGTCGCTGGTGTCAAGCGCCAGCTCCCGGTTCACCGCCCACGCAATATTCGATAGCTGCAGCATTGTCACCGCTACGTTGCCGACGGCGACCGGCGCGTTCAGCTTCTCTCCCTTGCGAACACCCGCGATGAAGTTCGCAAAGTGCGCGTCCGTCATCGAGTCACTGCCGACCAGATCGGTCGAAGAGGTCTGCTGGCCCGTCTTATACTCGCTCTTCTTGTTCCCCTTCAGGTCGTAGATCTCGTAACCGTCGCGGTCGACCAGCACACTGCCGGTCGTGCCCATAATCACCGAGCCGCGATCGCGGTTGTAGAACTTCATCCCGTTGCAGCATTTGCCTTCCCAGTCGATCATCTTGTCGTCGTAGGTAAAGCTGGTCAACAGCGTGTCATAGAACTGCCAGTCATCCTTGAACTGGTAGCGGCCGCCGGACGAAGTAATACGCTGCGGATAATCGACGCCCAGCGCCCAGCGGCACACGTCCACCTCGTGCGTGCCATTGTTGAGCGACTCGCCCGTGCCGTAAATGCGAAACCAGTGCCAGTTATACGGCTGCACATTGTCTTTGTACGGCTGGCGCGGCACCGGGCCCTGCCACAGGTCCCAGTCCAGCTGCGGCGGCACTGGCGCCTCCTTACCCACGCCGATCGACTTGCGCACATTGCTGTACCAGGCCTTTGCATAATAGGGTCGGCCAATCAGCCCATTGTGGATCTTGTCCACGATCTCAATCGTGTGCGGCGAGGAGCGCTGCTGCGTGCCCATCTGCACCTGTTTGCCGTACTTCACCTGCGCCTGCACCAGCAGCGCACCTTCGGCGGGGTTGTGGCTGCAGGGCTTCTCGACATACACATGCTTGCCCGCCTGCAGCGCGAGAATTGCCATCGGCGTGTGCCAGTGGTCGGGCGTCGCGATCGTAACCGCGTCAATCTCCTTGAGCGCGAGAACCTTGCGGAAGTCCTGCTCGGTCTGCGGCGCCTCGCCCATCGACGTGTTGGCGGCCGTGGCAAACTTCTTCAGCGTGTTGGTATCGACGTCGCACACATGCGAGATACGCGCAGCACTCTTGCTCGCCTTCAGCCCTGCCAGGTGCGCATACGCGCGACTGTTCAGTCCCATCACGGCAAAGTTGAGCCGGTCGTTTGAGCCCAGAATCTGTCCGTAGCTTTTCGCGCTCGATGCAATCGCAAGCCCCGTCGCACCGATTGCCAGTGTGTCAAGAAATTCTCTTCGAGTTACCATTCGTCTCCTTCAATGAGCGGCGCCGCGCGCTTCTGCGTGTCTATCAGATCAGCAGGAAATACCAGCCTTGACGAGCGTCTTTTTCAGCCCGTCCATGCTGATGCGGGTCGAGGCTTCCGGTGTGCCGGCCCCGCGCCAGTGCGTCTCCAAGCTCAGCCCGTGGTGGAAGCCATCGCGCTTCAGCGCCCTCAACTGTCCCACCCAGTCAATCACGCCCCCGCCCACCGGCGCCCACTCATACTTGTGGTCCGGCTTGTACACCACATCCTTGCAGTGGCAGTGGCCGATGCGTTCCTTCGGCAGCAAATTGTAACCGTCAGGGTACGGTTTGCTGTAGAGCGCCGCCGCATTGCCCGGGTCCCAGTTCAGCATGAAGTTCTTGTTGGGAACCGCGGCGAGCACCGCAGCGGATTCCTCGCCGGTCGCCGTGTTGCATGACATTTCGTTCTCGAGCAGCAGGATCAGGTTGTCCTTGGCGCAGCGCGTCGCAGCCTGCTTCAGCCTGGCGTTGATCGCTGCGCGAAAGGGCTTCGGATCGTCGAGCCGCCAGTAATCGAAGCAGCGGATGCGATCAGTCTGGAACGCCTTTGAGAGCACAATGAGCTTTTCAAGCAAACGATCCTGCTCGCCGGCGTCAAAGTCGGCGTGGAACTGATCGCGCTTTTCACTCAGCTTGGAAATCGGCGCGCCCGGCCAATCCGTCTTGAATAGCGGGCTCGCAATGTCGGTGACGCGCAGCTTGTGCGCCGCCAGAATCTTCTGTGCCTCGGCGACCTGCTTGTCGTCCAGGCTTGAGACGCTCTTGCCCCACATTGAGCGCAGTTCAATCCAGTGCAGGCCGAAGTCCTGTGAAGCGATCTGGCAGGCACGCTCGAAATCCTGCGTGATCTCGTCGTTGATGACCGCCAGGCGGAAGGGGCAGCTGCCCGCGACCGGTCCCGCAGGAGATGCCGCTCCTTCCCATGCTGTTGCTCCTAGGCCTGCGGGTGCGGCCGCAGCCAGTCCCACCATGCCAAGGCCCGCGAGTACCTCGCGACGTGTACGACCCATGTGGTTTCTCTCCGTAACTGAAAGTGCCTTGTGTCGGCCTCGCAACCATTCTCTGCCGATTGCGCGCGTCCGTCACCTGCGGCCATGGATGGACTGGCTGGGCACCCTGTTGAGTGATGCGTGATGAGCGACCTTTTGCTGTTCCCGACAGCCCTGCAAAGCAAGCGGCTGCCTCCCTCGATTGCCGGGGGCAGCCGCGCCGTGTAGGTGACCTTGGCAGGTTAAAAGGTGTACTTCAGCGCCAGTTCCATGATGCGGCTGCCTACCTCATACGTGGGCTTACCGGTAGTTACGGTATTGGTATTGGTCGGGCTGAGAGTGTTATCTGCTGGGTTGGCAAAGTTGAGGCGCAGGTCGCCATTGCTTCCGTTGGCGTTGAACTGCGGCAAGGCATGGTTGATAAAGTTGAACCCGGAGATGCGGAACTGCACGTCCTGTCCTTCGCGGACGTGAAAGCTCTTGAAGGCGGATAGATCGGCATCGAAATAGGCCGGCCCTTTGATGTAAGGCCACACATACTGGCCATTCTCTCCGGGTTGGCCGGCGACCGCAGGAGGATTTGGCGCCCGGAAACAGGAGGTGTTGAAGTACTGGCCGGATGAGGTTCCCTTGCGAGGATCGCACGTGAGCACCGGCATTAACGCGATTGCATTTGTGCCAAGGTTGAGGCTGTTGCTCACCGAGCTGGGATACTGCACGTTGAGGTTCCCATTTGTGTTCGGCTGGATGGGCGCGCCACTCTGTAATTGAATGCCGCCGGAGGCCGTCCAGCCGTTGACCGCGCCGTCAAGAAAAGGATTGGAGTGCAGCGGGCTGGGAAAAGCGACGACATAGGCGGTGTTGAAGATATGCGTGTGGTCGAAGGCGAGGACGCCATAGTTATCCGCGAGATTGAAAGGGTTGACCTCGGTGCCAGCGCCAGCTCCGTTGTCAGTCTCGCTGTCGCGAATGCCGAGCGCTTTTCCGTAGGTGTAACTGGCGAGGAAGGTGAGGGGGCCGGACTGCTTCTGCACCGAGACCTGTCCGGCGGTGTAGTTGGAATAGCTGCCGCCGCGGACCACGTTCAGCTGCTGATAGTTGCGGTAGGGGTTGTAGTCGTTCGCGGTGAAATTGGGCTGGTTCGGCAGGGTGACGACACCCGTGATCGGGTCTGGTTTAAAGAAAGAGCCTGGTGCAATGAGGTTTAGGTTGGCGAGCGGATTGTCGATGAGCAGGCCGTGGCTGAGGCTTCCGAGATAGGAGACCTCCATGACCGAGTGGGCCGGGAGGGCCTGGGAGTAGGTCAGGTTGTAGTCATTGACATGGGGCTGATCGCTGTAACCCTTTTGCAAGGCGCTGACATTGGTGTTGTTCTGGTTGAGCGTCGTGGGACTAAAGGCCGCCACGTTCGAGTAGGAGGTAAGGCCTAAAGGAGTGGTGTAGTTGTAGACACCGGCCGCGCCCTCGGTAGCGCCCCCGATATCCTCGCTCTCCGGGTAGTGATAGACGGCAAATCCGCCGCGGATGACTGACCTTCCCTTGCCGGTAATATCGTAGGCAAACGATACGCGGGGATCGTAGTAGAACTTCGAGTCGAAGCCGGAACGCGGAATGCTTGAGTTGATTGCATGCCAGGTGAGGCCGGTATTCGGGGCCGCGGTGGCCGAGTTGTCGTAGGTCGAGGGATCGAAGACCTGTACGCCGGTGGTCGGGGCAAACCACTGGCCGAGATGGGTAAAGCGGATGCCGTAGTTAAGAGTGAGTTTTGAGGTCGCCTTCCACTGGTCCTGCGCGTAAAAGTCGTACTGGAACGCGATGGCGTTATCGACTGCGTCGGAGCTGGCCTGGGCGTAGTCGGCGGCGCGGCCCAGCATAAAGTCGGCGATGGGGTTGCCGGTGCCGGTAGAGGAGGAGTTGGTAAAGTCGAACTCTCCCTGCCCAAAGCCGGAGCTGGACTGTTCATTGTTGTTGAAGACCCAGTAGAAGCCGAACTTCATGTTGTGCGTGCCGACGATCTTGGTGATGTTGTCGGTAATCGCCTCGCGGCGAAGAATCTTGCCGAACGAGCCCCCGGCGAGCGGACTGCCGAACTCGTTGCCGGAGAAGCCCGCGAGCCCGCCGCCGTAGTTCATATTGACATTGGGAAACTGTTTGCGGACGGAGCCGAAGAGGGTGGGCGCGGTGAAGCCGATGGCTTCCGGGGTCACCGCGGCCGGATCCTGGGGATTACCTGTATTGGAGTAACGGACATAGGACGCGATCAGCTCGTTGGTGAGCGACGGGCTGAAAACATGCGTGAGGTTGAGCGTGATGAGATTCGAGGTAGTGGGCGAGACGATGGGCGAAGGATAGGGCAAAGTATTGCTGGGCGCATAGAAGACATTGAACGGATGGATATCTTTTTCGTGCTGCAATTGATAGACGCCGAACAGCTTGGTGCTGTCGCTGATGCTGTAGTCGATGCGGGTCGCAAACTCCCAGCGGTTCTGCGGAACGTTGCTGATGTACTGGTAGTTGTTGCCGCTGTGGGTTGCCGGATCGATGTTGGGCTGCGGGTAGAACTTGAGCAGTGCAAGCGCATTCGGATCGACGAAGGGCAACTGCCCATTGGGGAAGATGAGGCCGGCGTTGCAGACGTAGTTCTTACCCATCTGCGCGGGGGTTGTGGCGGAAGGTGCAGGGCACGGTGCGGTGTTTCCGCCGCCGGGGACAGATGTCGGCAAACTGGCCAGGTAGCTGGGGCTGAAGTTGCCGGCGCGCATCTCCGGGGTGGGAACGAAGTATTCGTAGAGGCTGCCGGGCGGCTGCTGGCGCATGTTTTCATAGCCAGCGAAGAAGAAAAGCTTCTTGCCCAAGTTCACATGCGGAAACCTGATCGGGCCGCCCAGGTTGCCCCCCGAGTAGTAGTCGAAGGCGTACGGCTTGGCAACTCCCTGACTTTTTTGGAAGGCGTCCTCGGCATTGAAGTTCGAGTTGCGCGTATAGAGGTAGGCTTCGCCATGGTAGGCATCGCCGCCGCTCTTGCTGAAGGCGTTGAAAACAGTTGGGCCCTGCGGAAAGTCGGTCCCGTAGGAGCTGGTCATGACCTGGACTTCGGAGACCATGTCCTGGTTGATATTGCTGAGCTGCGTGCCGTTGTTGCTGTCCTCGATATTGACGCCGTTCAGGTAGTAGCCGAGGGCGCCGTTGGGCTGGGTGCCGTTGACGGAAAAGGAGCCGGCTGGTCCGCTGTTGGTGCCCACTGTCTGGTCCTGAAAGGAACCGCCCTGACCCAGCCCCCCGTTCTGCCCAGTTCCCGGCAGGAACTTGATCAGCTCGCCGGCATTGCGGCCGACAACAGAGATGTTATTGACCATGTAGTTGTTCAAAGTCGTGCCTACGGCGCCGTTATCCACAGGAATGGTCGATTCCGTTGCGCTGGTGACGTTGACCTGCTGGCTTTCGCTGCCGACATCCAGCTTCAGATTCGGCAGTGTGCGGCTCTGCCCTTCAGTAAAGACAACCCCGCTCTGGCTGTACTGCTTAAAGCCATTGGCCGTGACCGTGACCTTGTAGCTGCCCGGTGGAATGGCCGGAAGCGTGTAGAAGCCGGAGCCATTCGTTACCGTATCGCGCACAATGCCGGAGGCCTCGTTTGTGAGCTCAATCTTGGCGTTCGCGACGACCGCTCCGGAGTTGTCGTTGACTGTGCCGCTCAGCGTGGCGCTTTGCTGGGCCAGCATGGTTCCAGTTGCAGTCAGCGCAAGCGCGGATACACCGAAAGCGAGACGTCTCCAGGAAGGCTGCAGCGAAGAGGTGCTCCGCCAGCCGGCTCTCAGGGCGCAGCGGTAAAGGCTTTCTGGTCGGATGCGGCGGATCATCATGGGGCTCCTTGCGTTGGGCAATTGTTGTGCTTAGTTCGACACGCGACCGAGATTTCCCGGGCAGCGATCAAGAGAGACCTCGCGTGAGACCCATGACAAGGTTCTTTACCGTAATCAGCTGCAAAAATTGACGAAGGCCAATAGAATGAGCAGTTGCGGGACGGTACACTACGTCCGCATCGCTTGAAGTTACAGGGTTACAGCTTCCCGGGACTTCGAGTCAGGCCATACGACACCCGCTGTGTCTGGAAATTTCCAGACACAGCGGCATGGTGCTCTGTCACACGGGTGCTGTGACGGCACCACGATATCGCCTGGAAAGCCACCGGCAAGAAAGTTTTCGAGGGAACGTTCGGGAAGATTCGGGATGATATGGATACGAGGCCCTTGGCAAGACAGCCCGCAGGCGTCATGCAAAAAGGCAGTCCAACATGCCTGGCAGGGGTGCAATTGCTGTGGTTTGCTGGGCTTATCCCCCGTAAAGTACCGTAGCTTTCTTGACGCCGGTATTTTGCATGTGCCTACTGAGACGGCAACCATGCTCGACAATAGCCTCTTAACCGGTACGCGCGACAGCATACGTGTAGCCGTATTGTGAACGCTTTAGAGGTGTAAATCGCCATGGTATGCAACGCTTTTTGAACTTCTGGAGCCCCCAACCATGCCGGTCCCTTCTCTTCAGCAGCAGAAATGCTCCGCAAGCGGGCGCCTCCGCGCTGTTTTTCCCACGTACAGAATGGCGGCTATGCTCCTCTTGCTCCTGATCGCCGGGCCTGCGGCCAACCTGCTCCTCGCGCAGGAAAACGGGCGCACTGAGGGCATGCCGCACCTGGAGCAGCGCGGGCAGGTGACGCAGTTGATGGTGGACGGTAAGCCATTTCTCATGCTGGCTGGCGAACTACACAACTCCAGTTCCTCGAACCTCGACTACATGAAGCCGGAGTGGAAGCAGCTGGAGGAAATGGGGCTGAATACCGTTTTAACCCCCGTCTCGTGGGAACTGGTGGAGCCGACTGAAGGCAGCTACGATTTCGCTCTGGTCGATGGACTCCTGGCGCAGGCGCGGGAGCAGCACCTGCATATCGTTTTCCTGTGGCTGGCAGCCTGGAAAAACGGTATGTCAGGATACCCGCCCGTCTGGGTAAAGCGGGACTTGCACCGCTTTCCGAGAGCGATGCAAAATGGCAATCCCACGCCCATCCTGAGCACATTCTCACCAGCGCTGCGCGAGGCTGATGGCCGCGCGTTCGCAGCGTTGATGAATCACCTGCGCAGTGTGGATGCGCAGGCCCACACGGTCCTGATGCTGCAGGTGGAGAACGAGGTGGGTGTGCTGGGCGCCACGCGGGACCACTCCTCACTTGCGGACCGGGCGTTTGCAGGCGCTGTGCCTGCTGAACTGACGCACTATCTTATTGCCCACCGGCAGTCGCTCAATGAGGAACTGCGCACCCTATGGGAGCAGCACGGCATGAGGACCGAGGGCACCTGGACGGAAATCTTCGGTGACAGCGCGCGCACGGACGAGATTTTCATGGCGTGGCAGTACGCCCGGTACGTACAAGCAGTCGCAGCAGCCGGCAAGAAGGCTTACCCGCTCCCGATGTACGCCAATGCATGGCTCGGCGGTGGCGATACTCCCCCGGGCGATTATCCGAGCGGCGGTCCCCAGCCCCGGGTGCTGGATGTGTGGAAAGCGGCTGGCACCGCTCTGGACATGCTGTCGCCCGACCTTTATTCCGCGGATCTCGCCGGCTGGTGCACACGCTATCACCGTCCCGACAATCCGCTGTTTATCCCCGAGACGAATAGCGGCAGTGCTGGTGCTGCCAATGTCTTCTATGCCGTCGGCGAGCAGGCGGTGCTCGGCTTTTCGCCGTTCGGCATCGACGCAGGGCTGCATGGCGACGCGTGGCCCGGCGCCGACGCCGCCCTCAAAGGCCGGGCCGAGCTGGCCGGCAGCTACCAGGCGCTCGCCCAGTTGATGCCGGCCCTGGCTCCGGCGCAGGCCGCCGGCGACGTGCATGGGTTCGTTCTCGACAAGAACCACCCGGCTGTTGACTTTGTCATGCACGGGATGACCGTGCACGTGAGCCTCGACGAGCTCTTCGGCTACCACGCGGAGAGCGGCTACGGGCTGATCGTGTGGGAAAGCCCCAATAGCTTTCTGGGTGCCGGCAAGGGCTTTCGGGTTTCCTTTACACCACGCGACAGCAGCGCGCCGCAGTTAGGGCTCGCATCGGTGGACGAGGGCCACTTCTCGAATGGTAGCTGGATTGCATGCAGACGCCTGAATGGGGACGAAGACGACCAGGGCAACCACTGGCGATTTGATCAGCGCCAGGTTCATATCGAGCGAGCTGTCCTGTACCAGTATCAGTAGGAAGAATGCGGCGGCAAAGCTTAGCGCAAACAGCGCAGCTGCACTTACAAACAACAGCCGCCGATGACTGACTGCTGCCCCTTGCCTGGAGAGAGTTCCGCCTTATGCAGCAAGGAGTTGCAGCTTGGCGGCACCGCGAACGCACGCGATATATGGAGACACGAGGCCGTTCCGTTCAGGGATGGACAGTACAGGACTACGCTTGAATCGCACGCGGTGCTGCTTATCCGTTTCTCGACTGCAACCTGATCACCGAACTTTCGGGGAGGCATTGCAACCCGTGAGGCAGAAGTTCTGTGTTGGATAACCTGTTTATGGAGTCCTTACACCTTCTTTACGAGCCACGGCTTATGCTCCTGACAGTGGATACAGTAGATGCCGACCTTACATAGAACGCAACGGCTCGCACCAACTATACGTAAAGCGCAGCCGGCAGATGTTTCTGCAATCCATTGTTTGATTGAGAGCATGACCTCAGATGGAACGCTGCTGCACCGCAGCATCCGGGAGATTGAGCAACAGCTTGATACTTTCATCGTTGCTGATGCTGGAGGAGAGTTCCTTGGCTGCGCTGCCTTGTACCGTTACGGCAAACATCTTGCGGAAGTTCGTTCCATTGCTGTTTGCCCCCAAGCACGGGGCTGTGGAGCGGGTGGGTTGCTCCTAAAACGTCTTCTTAAAGACGTGCAGAACTCCGGCATTCAGTGCACATGTTTGTTCACGCGCCTCCCGGAGTTCTTTGCGCACTTTGGCTTTCATACGGTGCGCCTCTCGGCAATGGCAGACAAGATTGCAAAAGACTGTGTACGCTGTCCACGTCGAGATAGATGCGATGAGACTGCCATGGCCCTGGGTCAACTCCCCCGCTACGGAGATCTCAAACCTCTATCTGTCGCGCACCGCCTGGTTCAGCTTTAGCACCGCGGGCAAATCGCTTTCTTTCGGCTCGCCGGGCACGCAGTGATGCGAGTGACTTGGGAAGTATCCCTCTTTCAGGCCTGCTGCCATTGTGCTATTAAGCGTTACCTTGTCATAGCGAAGAGTACGTCGCAAAAAAGGCAGGCCACCAGAAAGCTACTGCGGACGCTTGGGCCGTCCGCAGCCATCCTAAGTCACAAGTTTAGAAGTCATATCGCAAGGCAAACTGCCCCGTGCGATTGGCAGCATTCTCTGCCGTCGTCGCCTGACTCAGTTTGCCGAACGTGGATGGATTGTCCAGAGCCGTCAATGGCGGTGCAAAGTTGGTGTGATTGAAGATATTGGTAAAGGTGCTCTCGAAGCGGATCTGACTGCCTTCTGTGATCCGGAATGATTTGGCTATCCCAAGGCTTACTGTTTTTGTCCCGGGTCCTTCCAGAATTCCGACGCCTGCGTTCCCGAAGCGTCCCGCACCTACAGGTGTGGCAGCAAAGGCGGTCGGATTAAAGTACTGATCCCTGCTTCGCCCCTTTGAGTAATCGTGCGACACAGCGTCGGGGCGAAGAAAAGCGCCGCGGTTGGTAATGTTTGTGTTCGACTGGTCGTAAGTGGCTACTTGGCCGTTGATGGTGGGGCAGCTGCCATCCGGATTCGACTGCAACTGGCAGCCACCCGCACTAACACTCGGCGTCAACCATGGTCCACTTTCGAGCAAGGTGATTGTATTCAGATTCCAACCCCCGAGCAGCTCGTTTGCAACACCTCCGCCGCTTAGGAATCTGCGGCCACTGCCAAAAGGCAGTTCCAGCTGCCCAGTTAGAAGAAACCGATTCCGCCGCGTTCCTTCCACGTTGCCATAATCACTGTTCACGTTAAAGCGATCGGCGATCGGGATGCCGTAATTCACCTCTCCGGCAAACTCGGTTGGCGTGTCACCCTGATTATCGGCTTTGTTGCTGGCAAGCGTGTAATTGGCGTCATAGTAAAAACCATGGGCCATACGATGCGAGAGCTCCAGCTCCAATGCTTTATAGTTCTCTTTCCCAGTATTGAAGGAGCTATAAAGCTCGTTCCAGTTCTGATACGGCGCGCGGCTGTCGACGTAGGTCCCCGTGGTGGGCCCGGCATTGTAGGGCGTTGTGCTGGCATGGATCTGGTTGAGATCTTCAGTGATATTGAGCCGGTACGTGTGCATACCTACGAAACTCGCGCGCAACGCGCTTCCCCCGATCTGGCGCTCGACCGTGATGTTGTACTGGTTCGCCTGTGGGTCGCGAAAGTTGGGATCCACTCCCTGGTCCAGGTTACCGCCTCCATACTGGACGCCAGTCGATGCTGGCGCTGTGTTTGGAAACTGGATCAATGGTTGACCAACCTTATTGTTGTAGGTATGCAGGTTTGATGTTGGGTTGCCGCTGTTATTAAACGAGAGCGGCCCCAAGTTAGTCATGGTGAAGACGCCGAAACCCCCGCGGATCACCGTCTTCGTGTCATTGAATGGTCGATAGGCAAAGGAAAAACGTGGCTGTACATCACCGTGATAGGTGTTGCGCAGCCCCGCCGGCAGTCCGTCCTGGGAAGCTGTGACGTACTTGGTGCACGGCAGTTGTGTCTGGTTCAGGTTGCATGCGTTGAACGACTGCTGAAAAGCTACGTTCGAGCCCTGGATATTCTGCTGCTGTAGATAGCCACTCAGGCTATCAGGCACTACGATCGAGTTTGTGTTCTGGTCGAAGTTAGCGAGGTTTCCGCCGTCCTCCTGGAAGGCGGGGAGAATTTGGTAGCGCAAGCCATAGCTGAGTGTCAGCCGGCTATTGACCTGCCATTCATCCTGCCCGAAGAAGCCGTACTGCGTTGCTTGCCCGGCGACATCGGGGCTTGAGACAGCAAAGAAAAGCGTCGTCGGCGTCCCCTCAAGAAAGTCCCCGAAGGCGCTATTGGTGAAGGTTGGCTGGAAAGTGAAAGAACCAAAGTCATCCGACGGTAGAAAGAGTTCTGTGTCCTGGTAGCGCACGCGGCGGATATCGAGGCCGCCCTTGAGCGTATGTCTGCCAAGGGTGTAGGTCACGTTGTCGCTGAACTGCGTCGTTTTTGACTCTGTAAGGCCAGTCTTATCTCGGCCAATCGTCTGGAATCCCGTCCCCGCGCTGAAGTTGAAGGTTGGAAACGCATTGGTAAGCGGGTGCTGGCTGATGTCCACTCCGGACAGGTTGAGCTGCTGCAAGGCTGACGCGCCAGAGATGGGAAAGCCGACATTTGTAAGGACATTCGTGAATCCATACCGAAACTCGTTCAGAAGCCTGGGTGTGATCGTAAAAGTATGCGAGACCAGCAGGCTGCGATTGTGAACACTGTCAGAATCGTTTGGCAGCAATGGGTTGACATACTGCGCATCAATGTTTTTGCGACTGAAGCGCGCGTACGCCGATTGCCTGGAATTAATAGTCTGGTCGATACGCACGTCGGCACCATCGGTACTGGCAGGTGTTGACTGGAAGTTCTCATAGTTGTATGAGCTGCCGTTCGCGTTGGGCAGCGGATAGTACTTAAGTAGCGCCAGTGCCGTTGGATTGATGTTCGCTTGCGGAATGGAGGTGGCGCCAAGGGCGCTCAAGTTTCCATTCCGCTCGTCTTGTGTGGGCACAAGGTACTGCTCTGCGACGGACAGTGTCCGTCGATTGCCTTCGTAATCGGCGAAGAAGAAGGTCCGATCTCTGCCGTCGTAGAGATGCGGGATGCTGAGTGGTCCCGACATCGATCCGCCAAAGGTGTTGAAGTTCTTCGGAGCCTTGCCGACGAAACCGTATGGATCTGCATCTAGCGCGGAGTTCTGAAAGTATTCGAACAGGCTGCCGTGATATTGATTGCCGCCGCTCTTGGTCGTGAATGTTACATCACCAACCTGTGAGAACTCGGCGCTGTTATTAAAGGCAGTCACCTTGACGGCGGCAATCCCTTCCTGGGAGGGGTAAGCGTCTGTCAGGGCCCCGTTCTGGCGCACATTGGCCGTGGAAATACCATCGACAGAAAAGTTGATCATCGAAGAGCTTGCGCCGTCGAGCGAGAGATTGCCTTGGCTATCCTGCTGCACGTTGGCCGAAAGTGTGAGCGAGGCCAGCGGGCTGGTGGTCGTTGCTCGATTGTTCAGGGGCAGCTGCGTAATCAGCGCATTGTCTTTCGAATCGCTGATCGTCGCATTCTCTGTGTCGATCTGATCCGCTGCCGATGTAACCTGCACCGTGGTCGACTCCGCGGCGACGCTCAACGCAACGCTTAGCCGCAGGTCCTGCCTTGCCGAGAGTTGCACTCCATTCAGATGGGTCGTAGCAAAGCCTGCGTGCCCAGCAGTGAGCGTATACGGTCCTGGCTTCAGGTTCTCGAATAGGAACGCACCCGAATCATCGCTCGTCGTGGTACGGTCAGTGCTCTCATCCACGCTGTGGAGAGTCACCGCAGCCCCGGGGATAGTTGCTCCTGAAGCATCGGAGGCTGTGCCGCGTATGCTGCCGAAGGTTGACTGCGCATTTGCCGAGGACGCCAGGCTTATGGTGAAACACAAGGTAGGGATAAGACATGACGGCGCGAGCAAACCCGCACCCTTCAAACTCCACGGACGAGGCAAAGTTGGTAGCTTTGGAAGTAACAGGAGCCCCTGAGAAAACATGGCACTATGGAAAGACTGAAGACGCTTCATGAGTTTACCTTCTGAATAGCAGCAATCACGAAGCTGCTTCTCGAAGTAGAAATCTCAAAGCATAAGGGAGGCATGAGTCTGCCCGCCCTTTGTCCCGACAGTCATCGAAGTTTGCTCATCAAAGTACTTCGCCGCGATGCCTCGGCGTTCGCCGCTCACCGGTCGCTCCCAGCAGCCCGGTATCTACCGGGCATGCAGCGTGATACTCATGCCTCCCTTATTGCTTTCTTCATACGCTCATACATGCGGGTAAGTGGTGCAGGTCAGCCGTTTCCCGCAGGCATGGTCAGGAGAGGCAAGGTTAGACAAGTGAATGAAATAAGAAAGTGGAGTGGAAAAAAGAGCACACTGGCTGCGGTAGCTGTGGGTGCGAGCGTGCTGCTCAGCTCAGGCGAGTTGACGGCACAGACTCAGGGACAGGGCGGCGCGACAGCAACCGTGAACGACGCACAAGCTGTGAGCGATGCGCGGGCGGCCCAGGCGCAGAAGATAGAAGATCTGCAGAACAAGCTTGAGGCGATCCAGCAGGAGCTTACCAATATGAAGCAGGCCGGCGCTCTCCAGAGGGAGGCCAGCGCGCTGCAGCCCAAGGCGCCGGAGAACACAACACCGAAAGCGTCCGTGCCGCAGGTGCCTCGCGTGGAGCAGGCAGCAGCCTCCAACACGACAGGCCCCCACTCCGACCCGTTCGCCTTCGCGGACTTCACCTGGCTGAACGGAAACGCCCGCACGAAGGATACCCCGTATGCGACCGCGTTCTTCACGCCTGAGATTCGGGCGGACGTGGACTATGTTTACGACTTTCGCCACCCGCAGGATGACACCATCAGTGGATCGAGCGAAGTGTTTCGCGCGAGCGAGGTGCAGGTCACGCAGCTTGGAGTAGGCGGCGACTTTCACTTCAACAATGTGCGGGCGCGAGTCATGACGCAGTTCGGTCTCTACTCTGAAACGACGCCGCGCAATGACGCGAGCCCCGCTCGCGGCCAGTGGAACCTTGCCGATGCTTATCGCTACCTTTCGGAAGCCTACGGCGGTTATCACTACAATGTGCAACACGGCATCAACATCGACGCTGGTATCTTTATGTCTTATGTTGGTCTGTTCTCCTACTATCAGTTTGATAACTGGGCTTACCAGCCGTCCTATGTATCTTCTAACACGCCATGGTTCTTCAATGGGGTGCGTGTGCAGTACTTCCCCACGGCAAAGCTCAAGATTGAGCCCTGGTTCGTCAATGGATGGCAGTCCTACGGACGCTATAACGGACGCCCGGGCATAGGCGGCCAGGTTCTCTATCGCCCTAACGGCAAACTATCGATCCTGGGGAACCAGTACGCAGTGGGGCGCGACGCTCTCGGGGTCAGGAACCGCACCCGCTTCCACACCGATGACAGTGTGGAGTACAAGTACTCCGATCGCCCATCCAGCCTGGTCAGCAAAGGCGCTTTCAGCCTCACCGGTGACCTTGGCTGCGAAAGCGGCGGCGGGGTCAGCTGCTTCGGCAACACCAAAAATGGTCCGAAGCAAAGCTTCATCGGCTTTATGGCCTACAACCGGCTCTGGTTCGATCGCGACCGCTACGCACTCACGCTTGGCGGCGGCCGCATCAACAATCCCGGCCGTTATCTGGTCCTGCTGCCTCCCATCAATGGGGCCACAGCGGCTTCCGGGACACCTTACTTCACCGAAAATCCGGGCGACCCGTACAAAGCCTGGGACGTTTCTGCGACGACCGACTACATGCCGAGCCAGTACTTCACCTACCGGCTTGAGTACAACCATCGCGCCGCCAATGTGCCTTACTTCAGCGGTCCTGGCGGCGTAACGCCTCCAGGCGGCAACACCGGCACTCCAGGCTCGCTTGTCCCCGGCTGGGCTCCGGATCTCCGCAACAGTGAGAATAGAATTACAGGTGCGTTTCTGGTTAAGTTCTAACCGTTCGCATGCGGTAGCGTCTACGCGCGCTGCCGCTCCCTGGAGCCCGATGGTTTGTCCTGTCTATATTTCGCTCTCCCTTCCAGATCGCATAGAGCAATGTTACGGAGACGCGAGGGGAACGTATGCCTTTGTCGCATAGCGCGCCTGAACCGCATCTACGCCGAAAGACAGGCACGCGGTTGCCTACCGTTTCTCGCGCTGCCGCTGGGCTTTTTTTTGTAGCAGCGATCGCTGGCTGCGCGTTCCTGCTGCACTTCAACCTGTCCACCGCCGGTTCGCTGCAGTTGCTCCTCGTTGTACTGGTTAGTCTGCGCTGGGGTTTCTTCCAGGCCACTATCGTCTCTATCGCCTCCGTAGCCTCGCTTAACTTTCTTTTTACGCGGCCTATCCTGCAGCTCACCGTTACCGACCCGCAGAACTGGGTCGCGCTCGCCACCTTTGAAGCAACGGCGCTCCTCGTAAGTGGCTTATCTGCAAAGGTTCAGGCCCAAACCGTCGAAGCCCGGCTCCAGCAGGCCCGTATCGAAAAGCTGTACCACCTGAGCCGCGCCATCCTGCTCATCGACCCCAGGCGACCTACGGGCGATCAACTATCCGCGCTCATCCGTGAGCTCATGCAGGTCAACGCGGTCGACTTCTGGGTCGCGCAGGAGTGGTCGCTGGTCCCCGTCACCGTCGCAGAGAACGTGGTGGAGGCGCTGGGCGTTTACCAAGGGCAATCCGACACCGACGATCCGGAACTCGAGACATCGAAACGCGTGCTGCGCCTTGGCACGACGCCGATCGGCGGTATGGTGTTGCGAGGCTGGAAGACCGACTCACTGCTGGCCGATGCCGTCGCATCGCTTGCCGCAGTGGCCTTCGAGCGAGCGCGCGCCATTGAGAAGGAGAACCGTGCGGAGCTGGCGCGCAATGCCGAGCAGCTGCGCACCGCGGTTCTGGATGGGCTGGCGCACGGATTCAAGACGCCGCTCACGGCGGTGCAGACCGCCAGTTCCGGCTTGCTCGCGATCGGGCGGCTCAGCCCGACGCAGACCGAGCTGGTTTCTATCATCGACGAACAGGCAACCCTGCTGACCCAGCTCACGACTCGCCTGCTGCAGACCGCCGCGCTCGAGGCCAGAGAGATGCGGCTCCGGCGCACACTCTGCTCCATGCCTGCCTTGTTGCAGCAGGTTTTGCTGGAGCAGACGGAAGCGACTCGTGCGCGAGTGGAGATTGCCGCGCCCGTCTGCCCCCTTCACATCGAGGTCGATGCGCAGCTCATCAGCCTTGCCTTGCTCCAGCTCATCGACAATGCCGCGAAGTACTCCTCTGTTGGCAGCTTGATCTCTGTCACTATCATGCAGGAGCCTACTGAAACCCAGGTCATCGTGGCGAATCGCGGTTCTATCATCCGGCACGAGGAGCGGGAACGCATTTTTAATCGGTACTATCGGGGAGTCGACGCCCTCCATGGTCCGACCGGCACCGGGCTTGGTTTGTCTATCGTCAAGAAAACTGCCGAGGCGCACGGCGGCCGGGCATGGGTCGAGTCGCAGGAGAACTGCACGCGCTTCTTTATTACCGTGCAACACCCGAAGGGAGTAAACGTTGGAGACTGCGCCGGGAGCCATTCTGCTGGTGGAAGATGATCCGGCTATTCGCCGCGGTCTGCGGGCTACCTTGGCGGCTCTGGGGTTTGAGGTAGGCGAAGCGGCAAGCGGTGAGGAAGCGTTAACCCGTCTGCGCGTGGTCGAGTACGACGCCGTGCTCATGGACCTCAACATGCCGGGGATCGGCGGCGTGGAAGCCTGCCGCCGCGTGCGCAAGGAGTTTCCGCAGATATCCATCCTGGTGGTGACGGTCCGCGATAGTGAGGAAGACAAGATTGAAGCGCTCGACGCAGGCGCCGACGACTATGTCACCAAGCCGTTCCAGATCCGGGAACTGACCGCGCGCATCCGTGCCGCGGTGCGGCGCCGCCGGGTCGTGCCGGCTCTCGTTCCGGGCGCTTCCGAGCAGCTGATCCACGTCGGCATTTTTGAGTTGAGCCTGGAACGTCGATTGGTCAGGAAACGCGGCAGCGAAGTGCGACTCACCCCGACCGAGTTCGACCTGCTCGCTTACCTCATGGCTCATGCCGGCCATCCCATCCCCCACGCCAGGCTGCTCAGCAGCGTGTGGGGAGCAGAGTACGGTGACGAGCGCGAATACCTGCGGACCTTCATCCTGCAGCTCCGCCGCAAGCTTGAGGATGACCCGGCCAATCCAAGATATCTCAGAACCGTCAATTACCTTGGCTATGTCTTTCGCGATCCCGAAGACGATCGCCTTTGACGCCAGTCCCCTTATGCCTCCCTCATGCTTCCGGAATAACACTGGAACATGCCCGTGTCCATCTTCGCCCACGACGCGAAGTATCTTCACAGGCGCGGAGATCACTCGTCCATGTGGGATATCGGCTGCATAGCAGCAAGCATCGGTTTCTTTGCCATCGCCGTCGCGTATGTGACGGCTTGCGAACGGCTCGGCTCTGAGGAGAAGTCATGATGGAGGCTTCGCTGCTTGCTTGCATCGCCGTCGCGCTCCTCGCCTACCTTGTGTACGCGCTGCTGAAACCGGAAAAGTTCTAAACAGGAACGAGACTCGATGACCGTCAACGGCTGGTTTCAGATTTTTTTCTTTTTCGCCCTTGTCCTGCTTTGCGCAAAGCCTCTCGGCATTTATATGACGCGGGTCTTCGAGCGTGAGCGTACCTTCGCTGACGTTGTGTTCCGTCCGATTGAGCGGCTCATCTACAAGGTAAGCGGCATCGACGCCGCGCGCGAGATGCGCTGGACCGAGTACGCGACCGCCATGCTGCTGTTCAGCGGCGTCACTCTTCTTGCTACTTACCTGGTGGAGCGGCTGCAGCATTTGCTGCCGCTCAACCCCCAGCACCTGCCTGCGGTGCCGGCAGACCTCGCGCTCAACACGGCCGCGTCGTTTACCAGCAATACGAACTGGCAATCGTATGTGCCGGAAGCGACGATGAGCTATCTGACGCAGATGCTTGCGCTCGCCTACCACAACTTCTTTTCGGCGGCCGTCGGCATCGCGCTCGCCGTCGCCTTTGTGCGTGGCATCTCCCGCAAGGAGTCGAAGACCCTCGGCAACTTCTGGGTAGATACCACCCGTGCCTCGCTCTGGATTTTGTTGCCAGGCTGCCTGGTCTACGCGCTGCTGCTCGTCTCGCAGGGTGTCGTGCAAAACTTTCGTCCCTACGACACCGCAACGCTGGTGCAGCCACAAACTGTAACCGCCACCGGCACAGACGGAAAATCGACCACGCAGCATATCGCTACGCAAAGTATCGCGCAAGGCCCGGTCGCTTCGCAGGAAGCCATCAAGATGCTGGGCACCAATGGCGGCGGCTTCTTCAACGCCAACAGCGCTCATCCCTTTGAGAACCCGACCCCGCTCTCGAATCTGCTCGAGATGTTCTCGATCTTCGTCATTCCTGCCGCTCTCACGGTACTGCTGGGGCGCATGACGCGCTCGCCCGCACATGGGTGGGCTGTTTTCCTGGCCATGGCGGTGCTGTTTTTTGCCGGCGTCTCCGTGGCCTACTACGCTGAGTCGCAGCCCAACCCCCTGATGCACCAGGCTTCCATGCACATCAATCAGCACGGGAGCGCCGCGCAGCCCGGCGGCAATATGGAGGGCAAGGAAGTCCGCTTCGGCATCGCCAACTCTGCGCTCTTCGCCACCGTGACCACTGACGCGAGTTGCGGCGCGGTCAACTCCATGCACGACTCCTTCATGCCGCTCGGCGGACTGGTGCCGCTGGTCAATATTGAGCTGGGCGAAGTGATCTTCGGCGGCGTCGGTGCTGGCCTGTACGGCATGCTCGTTTTCGTCATCCTGGCCGTCTTCATCGCGGGCCTCATGGTCGGGCGCACCCCGGAGTATCTGGGGAAGAAGATCGAGTCCTTCGACGTCAAGATGGCCATGCTCTACACGCTTATCTTTCCGCTCTCCATTCTTGGCTTCTCTGCCGCCGCGCTCATGATGCCGAAACTCGGACTGGCGGCGCTCAACAACGGCGGTCCGCACGGGCTCTCCGAGATTCTTTACGCCTACTCCTCCACTACCGCGAACAACGGCTCAGCCTTTGCCGGCCTCAGCGCGAACACCCACTGGTACAACCTGTCTCTCACAGCTGCCATGCTCATCGGCCGCTTTCTCATGGCCATACCCATGCTCGCCATCGCCGGCAGCCTTGCGCAAAAGAAGCAGGTGCCTGCCTCGCAGGGTGCCTTCCCGGTGCACACGCCTCTGTTCACCATTCTGCTCGTCGGCACCATCGTTATCGTGGGAGCGCTTACCTTCTTTCCCGCGCTTTCCCTCGGCCCCGTTCTCGAGCACCTGCTCCTGCACGCCGGCAAGACCTACTAGGCTCCAGGAGCAGAATCCATGGCAAACAACAAGCGCTCTCTGTGGGACACGAAGATCGTCAGCCGCGCGCTGGGCGATGCCTTCGCCAAGCTCAATCCACGCACCATGATGAAAAACCCGGTCATGTTTGTCGTCGAGATCGGCAGCCTTATCACCACCATCTACACGGTCCGCGATGTGATGGCGCACCATCACACCCTGCGCTTCGACCTCCAGATCACCATATGGCTCTGGTTCACGGTGCTGTTTGCCAACTTCGCTGAAGCAATGGCCGAAGGACGAGGCAAAGCCCAGGCCGACTCACTGCGTCGCGCCAAATCGGAAACCCTGGCCGTCCGGCTTCTGCCCGACGGTTCCAGTGAAGAGGTCCCCGGCGCCGTGCTGCGTGTCGGCGACCTTTGCCTGGTGGTCGCCGGCGCCATGATCCCCGGCGACGGCGAGATCACCGAAGGCGTGGCTTCCGTCGATGAGTCGGCGATCACCGGCGAGTCCGCTCCGGTCATCCGCGAGGCTGGCGGCGATCGCTCTGCCGTCACCGCCGGCACGCGCGTGCTCTCTGACCAGATCACCATTCGCGTAACCGCGAACCCCGGCGAAACGTTTCTCGACCGCATGATCGCGCTGGTCGAAGGGGCCGAGCGGCAGAAGACACCGAATGAGATCGCTCTCAACATTCTGCTTGCCGGCTTGACCATCATCTTCCTGCTGGCAGTGGTTACCCTGCAGCCGATCGCCATCTACTCAACCGCCCCGCAAACAGTCTTCGTTCTCATTTCGCTGCTCGTGTGCCTCATCCCGACAACCATCGGGGGTCTGCTCTCCGCAATCGGGATTGCGGGCATGGACCGCCTGGTGCAGTTCAACGTGCTGGCCATGTCGGGCCGCGCTGTTGAGGCTGCGGGCGATGTCAACTCTCTGCTGCTCGACAAGACCGGCACCATCACCTTCGGCAACCGGCAGGCGTCGGAGTTTATGCCCGCGCCCGGTGTCAGCGACCACGAACTGGCCGATGTAGCGCAGCTCTCGTCCCTGCCCGATGAAACCCCGGAAGGCCGCTCCATCGTCGTGCTCGCCAAGCAGCTGCACGGCCTGCGCGGGCGCGAGCTGGGTGAGCTCCAGGCGGAGTTCGTGCCATTCTCCGCGACCACCCGCATGTCGGGCGTCAACATGGAAGGCCGCATGATCCGCAAGGGATCCACCGATGCGATCGCCGCTTTCGTGCAGCAGCATGGAGGCAACTTGCCTATTCAGGTGCGGGCTTCTGTCGAGGAGGTTTCCCGCAGTGGCGGCACGCCGCTGGTTGTGGCGGAGAATGGCCGTGCGCTGGGCGTCATCCATCTCAAAGACATTGTCAAAGGCGGTATGCGCGAGCGCTTCGAGCAGCTGCGCGCGATGGGCATTCGCACCATCATGATCACCGGCGATAACCCCCTGACCGCCGCCGCCATTGCCCGCGAAGCCGGCGTCGACGACTTCCTCGCCGAGGCCCGTCCCAAGGACAAGATGGACCTCATCAAGCGCGAGCAGGCCCAAGGCAAACTCGTCGCCATGACCGGTGACGGCACCAACGACGCTCCCGCGCTCGCGCAAGCCGATGTCGGCGTCGCCATGAACTCTGGAACGCAGGCCGCCAAGGAAGCTGGCAACATGGTCGATCTCGATTCCAACCCAACAAAACTGATCGAGATCGTGCAGATCGGCAAGCAGTTGCTCATGACCCGCGGCTCGCTCACTACCTTTTCCATTGCGAACGACGTCGCCAAATACTTCGCGATCATTCCGGCCATGTTCGCGGTCCGCTTTCCAGTCTTGTCCGCGCTCAATGTCATGCACCTCAAGACGCCTGAGTCCGCCATTCTTTCGGCCGTTATCTTCAACGCACTCATCATCGTCCTGCTCATCCCGCTCGCTCTGCGCGGCGTCGCCTACAAGCCGCTTTCGGCGGAGGCGCTGCTGCGCCGCAACCTGCTTATCTATGGTGTCGGCGGGCTCATTGCGCCCTTCTTCGGCATCAAGCTCATCGATCTCCTCATCACTGCCGTTCATCTCGCCTGAAGGGCCTCTCCCATGCGCCGCAATCTCCGTATCGCCGTCCTCTACACCCTGGTCACGACTGCTCTGTTTGGCGTCGTCTATCCCTCTCTGGTCACTGGCCTCGCGCAGCTGCTCTTCCGCGACAAAGCCAATGGTTCTCTCCTGCATACAAACGGCCGGCTGGTCGGCTCCAGCCTCATCGGTCAGGCCTTCACCTCGGCCGCCTACTTCCATTCCCGCCCGTCCGCCGCGGGCACCGGCTACGATGCCGCGAACTCCGGCGGCTCCAATCTAGGCCCCACGAGCCAGAAGCTCATGGACCGGATCAGGACCGATGCAGCTGCGGCCGAAACAGACCGGCCGGGCACAGAGGTACCGATTGATCTTGTCACCGCGTCAGCCTCCGGCCTCGATCCGGACATCACCCCGGCCGCAGCCGACTACCAGCTGCTGCGCGTCGCCCGTGAGCGCCATCTTTCCCCAGCCGTTGTGAGAGATCTGGTAGCCAGACATACCGAGGGGAGGCAGCTTGGCTTTCTCGGTGAGCCCCGTGTGAATGTGCTCGAGCTCAATCTCGATCTCGACAGAGTTGCCCCGGCTCAAGATAAAGCTGCCGGGAATTGAACGACCCGCGCTCTCTCGCGCTTTAATGACAGGTGTGTCCAGAACGATTTTCAACGACAGCATATCTCCGCCTAAGGGCTGCAGCATCTTCTCGCGTCGCGGCTTTCCGCGGTGTGTCGCCGCGCTTGCCCTCCCAGCGGCGCTCGCTCTCTGCGTTGTTCATGACGCGACGGCCCAGGCTTCTCAGGACAACACCGCTACGGCACAGCCTTCTCAAGCCACGCCGCAGGCAAAGGAGCCTACCTCCCGGCAGCCTGGCTTCTTCGGGCGCTGGGCTTCGTACTACCGCTCCGACTGGCATCCAGACCCGCACGCTCCCGCTTCCCCGGCTCCACCACGCCGCAGTGCCCCATCGCCACTTGATTCGCCACCCTTTCCCAATGCAGACTGGTCCTACGGTGGCTCCCCGGTCATCGGCGAGGCCGACACGCAGAGTTACCCGCTGATGACTGCCATCAACGGGGCGCGCTCGCGCACCAAGGTCTATGGCTGGGTCGATCCGTCGGTCAACGGCAGCACCTCCTCGCACTCCAACTCGCCAGAAGCCAACGACGCGTACGCAAACCGGTTGGAGCTGAACCAGATCGTGCTTTATGTGGAGCGGCTGCCCGACTCCGTGCAGCGCCGGCACATAGACTGGGGGTTCCATCTCACCGCACTCTACGGCACCGACTATCACTACACTGTCGACAAAGGTTATCTTTCTTCACAACTTATCGATCATCAGCATCAGTACGGCTTCGACCCTGTGCTCGAGTATGTCGATCTCTACTTTCCGCACGTCGCCGAGGGCGCCAACCTCCGCATCGGCCGCTTTATCTCTGTCCCGGGCATTGAGGCGCAGCTCTCGCCGAACAACTATGTTTTCTCGCACTCTCTGCTCTATGCCATCGATCCATTTACCGACACCGGCGCTATCGCCACCTTCAAGCTATCGAACCAGTGGCTGGTGCAGCTAGGACTGACTGCGTCCCACGATGTGGCCATCTGGACCCCCGATGCGAAACCGGCGGGCACTCTCTGCGTCAGTTACACCGCCGCGTCCGTCAATGACAACATCTACGCCTGCGCCAACGGCATCAACGACGCTAAGTACGCCTTCAATAACCTGCAGCAGTACGACGCAACCTGGTATCACAAGTTCTCAAAGACAATCCACATGGCGACAGAGACCTGGTACATGTACGAACGCGACGTACCTGCAGTTAACGGCCCTATTGCCCCGGAAAAAGGTACAACAGCAGCCGCGTGTCATCCGGGGCAGCTCCGCTGCACTGCGCCGGAGTATGCCATCGTCAACTATGTGCAGAAGGAGCTCTCAGCGCGCGACTATCTTTCCTTCCGCTCCGACTTTCTCAACGACAAGAAAGGTCAGCGCACCGGGTACCAGACCCGTTACTCTGAAAACACCATGAGCTGGAATCACTGGGTGGGCTCGACGGTACAGCTACGTCCGGAGGTTCGCTTCGATCACGCCTGGGACCGGCCTGGCTATAACAGCGGCAGACACAGCAGTCAATTCACTGCCGCCTCTGACCTCATCTTCCATTTCTAAGGCTCAATCGGCGTAGAGGGTAAGAAGGGTGCATGTCACTGGCCTTGACGGAAAAGTTACGTCGAGTGCCGCCAACCTGCCCGCGCGTCTACGAGACGTCTTTCCAGCCGCCGCTAGTCGAACTTATCCACAGCCTTAGAATTCCGGCTAGTCTATAGATAGACCTTGCGGGCTTCAGGTACTTCGACATACCTCCCCAAAGGCTCTCCAGATAGGTGGGATTCTTCATCTGAACTACATCGCGTACAGTGGCATAGGTTGCAACATCAAATCTCTGTAAATGTTTCCGATTGCAAAGGTGCAGGTCGCAACCAGAAACGATATGCAAAGCGCTGCTTTAAGATGCCGATTTCATATTCTCTCCTGAAAATGAAAGCGGTAGTTTTAAAGGCGCGGAACTACTTTGTAGTGATCACCAATTTCTTGCCGGCCTCGAGGTCGTTGTGGTCGACAAAGTAGCCGTTAATCTTCCGGCCGCCATAGGTAATACTGGTAATCCGCTCGCCTGAATTCTTTCTTAGAATTGTGAGCGTGTTGCCTTCGTTCAACTTGAAAGCTGTCTTTTGAAAGAGCGGAACCGACACGATGTATGTGGGGTCCGCGGGCGAGTAGGGGTATAACCCGATCGCGTTGAACACATACCACGACGACATCTCTCCGGCATCATCCATTCCAGACAACGCCAGGCCATCCTCGCCCATTCCATAGAAGCGGCTCATGATGGTATTCAAGATGGCCTGGGATTTCTCCTGCTTGCCGACAAAGTAATAAAGATAAGCGAAGCCATGATCCGGCTGATTTCCCTGGCAGTATTGCCCGATGAAGGAGTTGATGTTCTCAGCAATGTAGTCAGGGTTCCAGGGAATCGTAAAGAGCGAGTCCAAGTGTTGTTCGAAATCGGCCTTGCTCTTATAGAGGCCAATCAGTCCCTGCGTGTCGTGCGGCGCGAAGAAGGACGATTGCCACGCATTGGCTTCGCGGTACATGTACTCGTAGTAGGGATACTGCGGATTAAAGTTCTTCACCCAGTCGCCGTTATCCAGGCGGCCGCGCATTAGTTCGGTCGATGGGTCGAACATGTTCTTATAGTTCTGCGAGCGCTTCATCAACATGGCATAGTTCGGCTCGTCGCCGAGCTTCTTCGCTAGCAGCGCGACGGAGTAGTCGTCGTAGGAATACTCCAGCGTCTTGGTGACGCCAGCCTTCCCCTTCGTCTCCACAACAGGATTGGCCACATCGGGATCGGAGATGAACCCCTTGTCCATGTACTCGCGGATAAAGGGCCGGGTGCCTCCTTCTACCGTGGCATTTCGCAGCAACAGGTTGTACGCGCTCTTGATGTCATACCCTCCTAATCCGCGCAGATACGAGCCGGCGATAAAGGCCGAGGCGTGGTCTCCGTGGAAGAAGGTTGGGATGAAGCCGGTCTTCTCGCCGCGGTCGATCAGCGATCGAATGACATCGACTGTCACGTCGGGCGAAATCATGCCCAGCAAAACCAGCTTGTTCCGGTAGTCGTCCCATAGGGAGGGCAGGGTGTAGTACTGAAAATCCGCCTTGACGATCGCTCCTTTCGCGTCGGGGTATTCGCCGTTCACATCGCTTCTCAGCGCTGGCCATAGAAACGAACGATAAAAGCAGGAATAGAAGAGCTCCTTTTGCCGCTCGGTTCCACCCGACACCTGAATCTTGGATAGCAGCTTCTCCCAGGTTGCGGAGGCCTCTAACTTCACTGTCTCGAAGCTCTTATCCCCAAGCTCCTTCTCAAGATTTTCCTTCGCGTTGTCGGTACTGACGAAGGATAGTCCGATCTTGATCTCCACCGGCTTGCTGCCATCGACAAAGTTGACGACCGGCAGGTCGGCCTTCTCGCTCTTTAGCATCTCAATGCTCTTTATCTTGTAGTTGGACACAGCGTAGAAAAAGACTTTCTCACTCGCTACCTGAAACCCCTTGAAGGCGTTGTCTCCGTCCTGCTCAAAATTCCAGTCCCGGATTCGCTCGTTCGAAACGGCGAGATTCACCACCAACTTTTTGGACTGAGCGTTATCTGTGTAGGTGTAGCGGTGGTATCCGGTCCTTAAAGTTGAGGTTAGCTCGGCGTTGATCCCGTAACGCTCCAGGTACACCTGATAATAGCCGGGATGGGCCGACTCGTTCTTGTGACTGAAGGTCGAGCCGAAGTCTGCGGGATTTACGTCGCCGCTCACCGGAAGTATGGGGATATTGCACAGATTCCAATGGCCTTTGTTGGTATGGGCAAAGGCGTATATCTCGGTATTCTCGTATTCATATCCGGCTCCGCTGCCGAATCTGGTGATCGGGCTTAGCTGCACCATAGCGTTGGGCAGGGATGCTCCGGGAAAGACAAGTCCGGCCCATACCCGCCATGGCGGCTTAAATCCAATGTCCGCCGGATTAGTCAGCGGAGCGGTCCCAAGGAAGGTGTTGACGTAGTCGACAGGCCGCTTCTGGGCTTCCAGACCCAGGACAGTGAAAGTCAAAAGCAGAACCAATGTGACAAGCGCTCTTTTCATTGAGGTGACGTCTCCCGTGTGCTTAATATGGAGGTTATCAGGATAACCTCCACATCTGCCCGTTAGCTTAAACCGCTCCCGTAAACTCGATCAGCCAAGACGGCCATGGAAGGAAAGCACCAATGCCGAAGCGCGTAATCTTACCGTGTCAGCAACTTTCCAAAGTACAGGCTGATGTGGCCCTTGTACTCCCCTTTGGCAATCGCCAGCTGCCCCATCGGACCAGTGGATTGCGGCTCCCCGAATTTATTGCCAATCGCTGGGATGGCATGCAGGAAGGAAACTCCGGCATTTGGGAACGGTACGGCAACTCGTCCTAGCAGGTTCTGAGGCGGGGTCTTTGGAGTAAAGACCTGCACGTAGATTGGAGAGTCGCGATGCTGCTCCACGATCGCGGTGATTGGGCCTTCAGAGGTATTAAGCTGCAGCCAGCGCACACCTGAGTAAAATCCCTTGAAGAGCGGGTAATCGAAGTGCTCGCCGGGTTTGAGTTCGTCCGGATCCCCGTCCATGGTGTTGTTATAGAGCCTGTTCCATACGTCGAGAGTACCGCCGGCAAGGCGATTCTGATATACGGGGGCAGGCCCTTCACCAAGGAACCGCATGCTTTTCACATCAGCTTCGGGATAGTCGAATCCGATGCCGAAATATTCCTGGGCTCCACTCATGGCATAGACGTAGTCAATGGACAACCAGCTGTTGGGTTTGAGCCGGTAAGTAAGCGATTTCATCGGACCGTTGAAAACCGCGGAGATGACTAGATCGTTGCCGTCAGTTTCATGGGTCAAAGAGGTTAGCCTGGAGTCAGGCGCGAAGGTAGGTGGCGGGGACGGTGGAGGCGGCGGATTTTGCTTACGCGCAGGAACGGGCCTGGGCCCCATCGCCATGACGCGAGGGCCGTTGACCAGGGAGAAGGAATTGCCCTGCCGAGACGCTGAGATAAGCAGACCGGTGGTCCTGCTTATCTGTAACGACAGGTCTCCCGTAGTCGCAGTGAGTATGTCGCCGGATTCGGTCGCAGTAGGCTTTGCGCCGCCAACAGACTGATCCAACTGGTCCAATCGGCGATCGAGACCGTCGGCAGGCCAGACATAGGTTTGAATCACCCGGCCCGTGGCGTCCTTGATGAGGAGTTGAGTGGCATCGGGTGTCCTCTTTGTGCTGCGGCCTGAGATAGGAGCAGGCGGTCCCCAGCCATCCCAGCTTGCCGACGAGCCCGGCGCCAGCGAACGGCCATGATCGGTCCTCGATGCCAGCACTACTGAACCGGAAGCTGTGTCATTAAGTTGGCGAAAGGCGAGCGCCTGCCATTCGTAGGTGCATTGGTCGGCGTTGATGAACGCATAACGGTTTGTTACGGTGAAAGAACGCGAGGTGCCGTCAGGCGGCGTCACGATGATCGGCGACCAAAGCTGTTTGACTGTGTAGAAGCTCGCTTCCCGCTCGCGATAAGGGCCGAGGATACCATCGGGGGCCATGTTGCCTTGGGAGTCGAGAATGCCACCCTTGTCCGTGCGTTTTACATCTTCATCCACAAACGACCAGATAAATCCGCCCGCACCCGCCTTGCTCTTGAGAATGGCATCCCAATAGTCTTGCATTCCTGCCCCGGCCCCGCCATCATAGAGGCCGTGCAGCATCTCCGTGGGCATCAGAACGGGATCGTCGGCGAGCTTCTGCAGCAACCCGTCATAAGTGGGGTAGTGTTTGGTATCAGCGATACCAGGAGGGTAGGCCGCCCATGGGTGCAGGACCGTGCGCTTCTGCGGGTCATACTTCGCGTAGTCGCCGTCGAGATCGAAGTTGAATCCGCCTTCATTGCCGTTATCCCAGAGGAGAATCGACGGATGGTTTACGTCATGCTCAACCATCTCCCTGACCAGCTTCTTGCCGATGTCGGTGTCGTAATGCGCTTGCCAGCCGGCGAGTTCATCGAGTACGAATAAACCGAGTTCGTCGCAGGCATCGAGGAAGTGGCGGTCCGGCGGATAGTGGCTGGAACGGACGGCATTGCCGTTCATTTCTTTGATGAGGTTGATGTCGTCTCTGGAGATTTGTTCGGACAGGGTCCGGCCGGAATCGGGCCAGAACGAGTGGCGCGCAAATCCCTTGAGGAAGACGCGCTTGCCGTTAACGAACAGGCCTTGTCCCGGGCGGACTTCAATGGTGCGGAATCCGAACTTCTGACGCAATGTGTGTACAACGGCATCGCCTAATTTCAACCGCACCTCGAGCTGGTAGAGATTCGGCGTCTCGGCCGTCCAGAGTCGCGGATTGATAATCTTTCCGGCGAGGTGGGTCACTTCATTGAAGGCAACATCCTTCACTGTTACCGGATCGCCAACAGGCCTGCCGTTTGTATCGAGAACCCTCATTTCCACAGAGGCTGTGGGGCCGCCCGGGGCTGCTTTGCGCGTGTCGGAGAGCGTGACGTCGACATCCAGGGAGCCCGCCGCAGTGGCGTTGATGGCCAAGTGATCGACAAATGTCTTGGGGACGGCTTCGAGATATACGGGCCGGAAAATGCCGCCGTAGTTCCAGAAATCGCCGCGCCGCTCCGCGCGGTTGACGGAGTCATTCATGGACTCATCGTCGACGTCGACCTGGAGCTCATTCTCCTGACCAGCGGGCTTGAGGAGACTCGTAATGTCGTACTTGAATGCGTAATAGCCGCCCTGGTGAACAGGGCCGGCGGATTGGCCGTTGATAGTGACCCGGGCATCGGTCATGACGCCTTCGAACTTGATGAAAACGGTTTTGGTCTGCCAAGTCGCAGGCGTAGTAAACATGCGCTTGTAGATAGCGTGAACCCGAGGCCAACCGCCTGCCGGAGTCATTCGGCCATACGTGTAGACGCCGAAGCCTTGCAGTTCCCAATTGGATGGGACACCGATGGTCGACCACTTGTTGGCGTTTTGGCCCTTGTCGCAGATGAAATCCCACTTGACCGGGTCGTCCTTGCCCAGGCCAGATAGATATTGAGTTTTAGTCTCCGCAGCTCTTGCTATTGAAGCCAGGAGAAGAACCAACAAAGTAGCATAGCGAAATAACGAACACATCAGAGATCTCTCGACAGCCTTAATTGCAAAGCAGTCGATTATGACATGTGCATTCGACGAATACCAGCACGGATTATGACAAGAAGTCGGAGCGACAGAACGCTCTCCAAATCTGAGGCATAGTCCTGAAACAGGTCAAGCTGAAACTCTTTGTTTACAGCACGTTCCAGCAAAGCTGCATCCAGCGTGTAGGACTCTGGCGCAACACTATCCGGGGCTGCAGCGCCATGCGTTTACTGTCAGCGAGTTGCTTCAAAAGTCAGAATGTTTGCCGAAGCACCTCTCGGTTTTCTGCCTTAGGTTTCGACTAATACTTCCTGATCGGTCCCCGCGCGTCGCTGAGACCCTCTTCGTGGGCACTCCCGTTCTGTGAAACGATGGCGGTCACTCGTTCCGGATGGCGCATCGCCAGACGAAAACCTGCGGGCGTCGAATCGAAAGGTTTTCCAGTACGAGAACTCAGGACATTTGAACGGAAGTATCCTCAGCATGAACCTAGCTCAACACAGCTACAAGCGATTCGCGCTCGATCTGAGTGCCTGGCTGATACGTCTTAAGTCCGATGCAGCGTTGCAGATTGCTCCTCCGCAGTCGAGTTATCGCGACATCGGAGAGTCTTCGCGCCCGGACTGGCAATCAAGTGGCGGCTTGGTAGATGGAATGGTCAATCTGCCAGGCAAGCTTAAATTCGCAAATCACTTCTCCGCGCGCAGCGGTAGGCCATATAACATCACAACAAGTACGTATAACGATGGAGATGAAGTCTTCACTGACCGCATTTGGTTTGCACCGCCTGCGGCATCTGGATCGGACTTCTATACCATGACGTTCGGATTGTTGACGGCAAATACCATTAACGATCATGTCTCTCGAAACCTGGGTACGATGCCGAGTCTTTGGCATTGGAACAGCGATCTGAGTCGCGCTCTTGTCCTCAACCCGAAAGACAAGAATCATTTCGTCGGCATGACGTTCAACGCGCGCCGCAATCTGTTGAACCATACCAACACGACGGGAGTGAATACAGTCTTGTCTCCAACGATCGGGCAGCCGATCTCCGCAGAGGCGGCAACGCGCATAGAGTTGGGTGCGCGTTTTGTCTTTTCAGAGCATAAGATTCTGAGATAGCTCATCACGCCAGAGTCGGCGTGCATCGGAGAGCTGTTTCGTGGCCACGTACCGCGGCGCATTGCCTTAATTGCTTTCACGCTGGGGCTAACTGCTTTGCACGACAACAGAAACGGACCTTGATATCACCTACGGATCAGCAGGCAAGAGAAGAGATCGCCGTCACGTCTATCTCTCCATCCGGCTTCAAACGCTTGGTGCGGGAAGGGATTTCGGGCAACGAATCACCTCCCAACCCGATGACCGATGGACGGAGACCTGAGCTTCTGAGGACGATTGAGGCGAGGGGAGGGATGCCACCTTTGGCGGTTCGGGCGCGGGTTCCTCGCCGATGCTCCAGGCGTTGCAAACACTATCCTGGGACTGGACGTGCCTGGCCTTCACAAAGGGCGAGTAGCTCTTCTCAGGGACCTTGAACGAGGTGTGGCCGAGCAGCAACGAGACCTAGTCGATCGGAACGCCGGCCAGCAGCATCTCGACCGCAAAGGTATCCCGGAACATGTGCGGGTGGCAGCGCTTCAGAAAGCCATCGGCCCGCGTGATGTCGGCAAGTGCGAAGAGGCGGCGATAGCTACGCTGCCAGTCGGCGACAGCGCTCTTGGGATCGCCATTGCCACTCCAGAGAAGTAACGCGGGTTCGGTTTAAAGCCCGGGCAGGACGCCGTCAAGGGTTTCAATCACAAAAGGCGGCAGTGGGACGTAAACGGGCGTTCCGGTCTTGGCCTGGTAGAGCAGGAGGCTGTCGCCGTGCAAGCGATGACGTTTAAGCTTGATCGCGTCGCGGGATGCGCAGTCCGCTCCAGCGCATCAGCAAGGTCAAAACCCGCAGCCTGGTCCGTGTATCTTCGATGGGGGATGTATCCGCCGCGCGGATCGCCATAGACATAGGTCGTGTCGAGGATTCTCTGGAACTCATCGCGGGGGAAGTAATCGGTCGTAACCTGGACGACCTTGATCCTGCCCGGGCCATGGAAGGATTCTTGATGGTTTAATCGGAAACTCGGTCAAGACCAGGAGGTCTACTGTACAAACGCTGTACAAAAATCACTCTAATTTTGCCCAAATCTTGTAGCTTGTTCACGATAAACAACTTACGAATGGTGGAGGCGGCGGGAGTCGAACCCGCGTCCGAAACTGCCGGTAACAAAGAGAGGCTCCATGCTCAGTCGCGTTCCAGAGACTTTGCTCCTGACCCTCAGAACGGACAAGGTGAGTCAGGCGCTAGTCCGATGATCTCGCCTCCATTCCACGGACCGAGGAAGGGAAGCCAGCCTGCTGTATGACGTCTGCTCTGGGCCCACAGGCGAAGCTCAGGCAGACGGCAACTTATTTAATTAAGCTGCGAGTGCGAATTCAGTGTTGGCAATTCTGTTTTTGCAGGCGATTACGGGTGCCCACACCCCGGCATGCCTCTTTGCCGCAAACAATCCCGTCGAAACCGTGACGCCCCCATCTCTTTTTATTGCGCCGTTAAGCAACCGGCAATCCAAGTTTACGTCACAATCTGTCCCGCACAAAAAAAGGCGGCACGAACAGTTTCCTGTTCGTGCCGGGAGGCCAGTGACGCAACTTGTGGATCTAAACCTTAGACTGGCTGGAGAGCCACGCTCGAAATCGACAACCAGTACCTTGTCACCAACGCCTCGAGTGATCCCAGAATACCAGTTTTCGGGATATTGGCAAGCCGCTTCCTACATTTTTCCGGAGAAAGTTTTCCACAGAGGTCAGACCGGCTCCGGGCGACCCACTTCCGCCTCTCCGCCTCAAAGCGTGCATGCACTTCGAGCCAAAGAACCCTGAGCCCGGTGATTCAGGTAGTGATCCAGGTAGCGATCCAGGTCTGGAGAATCCAGGTCGAAAGCCGCCCGCACAGAGCGCCGCCGCCTCCTCGCAGGGCGGCCCGCCGGCTCCCGAGCCCGCGTCGCGCTGGCGGATGGCGCTGCTGGTCGCCAGTTCGGCGCTGCTCAGCGGCATCGCGGTCGCGCTGTGGAACCGGCGCGCTCTGGAGCGCATGCGCGAAACCCGCGAGCCCCTCGCCCCCACCCGTGAACCGGGGGAGTTTATCTAGGCACAGCGGTACTGACCCAGACGCAACTCGGGCCCGCGGGGGCCAACCTCGATGAGAATGGCCCGAATAGCCCAGCCCCGTCGACCCGTCTTCGCTACTGCATCATGGCCGCGCTGCGCCCCACAATCGCATCCCGCAGCTCCTCCCACACCTCGGAAGGCATGGAAAGAAACGCCTCCACCACGCGCGGGTCGAACTGCGTCCCGGTGCACCGCGAGATCTCGTTGCGGGCAGCCGAGAAAGGCGAGCCGCGCCTGTAAGGCCGGTCCGATGTGATCGCGTCCAGCGTGTCGGCAACGGCAAAGATGCGCGCCCCCAAGGGGATCTCTTCACCGCGCAGCCGGCGCGGGTAGCCGCCCCCGTCAAAGTGCTCCTGGTGGCTGTACACAATGTCGGCCGCTTCTTTCAGAAACGGAATCTTGCGCACGATCTGGTAGCCGGAAAGGCAGTGCTTGCGCATGGTCACCTGCTCCTCGGCTTCCAGCCGCCCGGGCTTCAGCAGAATCGCATCCGGAATCGCCATCTTGCCGATATCGTGCAGAAACGCCCCGTGCTTGATGGTCTTCATATCGGTCGGGTCCACGCCCATCGAGCGGGCCAGCGCAATGGTGTACGCGGTCACCCGGCGCGAGTGCCCTTCGGTCTCCGAGTCCTTCAGGTCCAGCGCGTCTCCCAGCGCCTCGAGCGTTGTGTCATACGAGCGCTCGAGCTCGAACATGGCCTCACGCAGCAGGCCGGTGCGGGCCTCCACCAGGTGCTCCAGGCTGTTGCGATAGGTGGTGTTCCGGCGGGCCACGTTGCCAAACGCCACGCCGCGTTCCACCGCCTCCAGCAGTTTTTCTCTTTCATACGGCTTCAAAATCACGTCGAACGCGCCGCCGCGCATCGCGGCAATCGCGGTGCTCACGTCGTGCACCCCTGTCACCATGATGACCGGCGTGTGCAGCTGGCGCGCTCGTACCTGCTCCAGCAGCCCCATCCCGTCCATACCGCTCATCACCTGGTCGGTCAGGATCAGGTCGACCGCCTTCATCGCCAGCACGCGCAGGGCATCGTCGCCGTCGCGCGCGCTCTCGACCGCGTAGCCCTCCTTGCGCAACAGGGAAGCCAGCAGGGTGCGGGCAGCCGGCTCGTCGTCAACAACCAGGATCTTCTCGGCAGCCATCGCTTTCGTTTCCTCCACGCCGCCAACACAGCGCCGGCGCAACGGGCGTGTCTAAGAGAGTGCCACAACTTAGTAGCAGTTTGCCTGAAAGTTTGCGGCAAGTGTTACTCCTCAGGACACACCCTCGCCCAGACAGAATCCTTTATGGTAAGTTCAAGCGTTCCATCCCCGGGCATTGTCCCGAGGGTATCGTTCGCCTGCCGCGCAGCCGCCCCGGTCTTTATCGATTCATCGCAGCACCAGCAGCACACACAGGAGCCGTACTTGTTTGAATTCGATCGGCAATTGCGTGAAACCCATGAAGTGGTCGCCTCCGAATCGCAGGAACTGACTGCTGAGCAGAAGCAGCGCGACGTCTACGAAACCCACCGGCACCGGGTCTTCTCCCTCTCCTACTACATGACCGCGAACGAGGTGGAAGCCGAAGCCATCCTCACCGGAACCTTCGTGCAGGCCTTTGCGGATGCCCCCCAGCCGGATGGCCCGGGAGTCGACCGGGCGCTGCTCGGCGAGCTCGAGCGGCGCTTCTCCCTCTCACCTGCAAACCCCGCCCAGGCCGACCGCGGGGCGGCGCTGCACGAGGGGCAGGTGCGGCGCACCGACCTTGAAGAAGCCGTCGCTACGCTGCCCTCGCGCGAGCGGCTCATCTTCCTGCTGCGCGACGTGGAGGGATACTCCCCGGCAAAAATCGCGGGCCTGCTATGTTGCGACGAGCTCGAAGTGAAAAAGACCTTGATCTCTGCGCGCATCCGTATGCGCAACGCTCTTGGCCGACAGCGCGCCCGGCAGCCGCAGGACTCACAGGAGGATCTGGCGTTCGAGCTTGAAAGCGCCGCCGTCAACCCCTGAGAAGATGCCGCGTGCAGGGGGGAGCACTACTCAGCGTTTCTCCCCCGGCGCTGCTCTGCGAGCCCGCCGTGTCCGCGCCCACCCCGGCTTGGTCACCTGCCGGGCACGGCCCACGGCCAGCGCCTCATCCGGCACATTCTCCGTCACGCATGAGCCTGCGGCCACATACGCGCCTTCTCCGATCGTCAGCGGCGCCACCAGCACCGCATTGCTGCCCACAAACGCGCCCTTGCCTATGTGGGTGCTGTGCTTGGCCACCCCGTCGTAGTTGCACACGATCGTTCCGGCCCCGATGTTGGCTTGCGCGCCGATCTCGCTGTCGCCCAGGTAGGCCAGGTGGTTCGCCTTCGCACCCCTGCCCATACGGGTCTTCTTTAACTCGACGAAGTTGCCCACATGTGCCTCTTCCTCCACCAGGCTCTCGGGCCGCAGGTGCGCGTACGGGCCTACCTGCGCCCCCGCGCGAATCTCCGACTGCTCCAAAATACAGCCCTGCCGGATCATCACGCTGTCGCCGACAATCATGCTGTCAAGCACCGAGTAGGACCGGATCGTCGTGTTCGCCCCTATGCGCGTCGAGCCCAGCAGCTGCACAAACGGCTCGATCACCGTGTCCGCGCCGATCTCCACGCCCGAGTCGATCACCACCGTCTGCGGCTGGAAAATCGTCACCCCCGCCGCCATGTGCCGTTCCGCGGTCTGCTGGCGCAGGGCTGCATCAAGCACCATCATCTCCGCAATCGTATTCGCCCCCAGCACTTCAAACGGCGAAGCAATCTGCATGGCCAGCACCCGCTCCCCCGCCTCCGTCAGCAGTCCCGCCATGTCGGTCAGGTACAGCTCGCGATGAGCGTTTTTCGTCTCCAGCCGGTCGATGTGTGTGCCCAGGTGCGCCATGGCAAACGCATAGATCCCCGAGTTGATCTCGCGGATCGACTCCTGCGCCGGTTCCAGCGCCTTCTGCTCCACGATCTTCTCCACCTCCTGCGCCTTCCGTTTGCGGCGCACGATGCGCCCATAGCCGCCCGGCTTCTCCACCTCTGCCGTGAGGATCGTCATCGCCCCGCGCTCGCGGATATGAAAGTCGCGCAGCGCCAGGATGGTGCTGCTTGCGAGCAGCGGCACGTCGCCCGACAGCACCATCACGTGCTCGTAGCCGCGCAGCGCGTTCAGCGCCTGCTGCACCGCGTGCCCTGTACCTTTCTGCTCGCCCTGCTCCACAAACCGCACGCCGGTGTGCGCGACCGCGGCCCGCACCGCCTCTGACTGGTGGCCGATAATGACGTAGATATCGGTCGCCGGCACCACCTGCAGCGCCGCATCGATCACGTGCAGCAGCAGCGGCTTGCCCCCGATCGCGTGCAGCACCTTGGGTCGCTTCGAGTGGAGCCGCGTGCCTTTGCCGGCGGCGAGGATTGCAATTGCGAGTGCCATGAAAGCGGCCTTTCTATCGAAAACGTGTCAGAAGTATCGGAGAACAAGTCGAAAGCAACAAAGTTGTCGTCTTGAACCAAGCCGTCGCACGTGCGCCAACAGAGATTGAGCCGGCAGATTTGTTGCAGCAGAGCATTAGAAGTTGAAACAGCAATCAAAAGCTGAAGCCATTGCTATGAAAGTGAACCAGGCTTTCGAAAGTTGAAACGGTGTACTGGCGAAGAGCTAGATTTTGGGAAAATTGAACTCGGCCTCTCAAAACCGAAACAAACATCAGGAAAACGAAACAAGCAACAGAAATTGAAACTTCGCGTGGAAAACAGAAATTGGATAAGAAAGGTTTCATCCTGGGCATAGTGGTAACACATGCGCCAGTAGCGCTCGCGCCTAGGGATCTACTCTTGCCGCCCCACCTTCTCCCCGGCTCTACGGCTGCGCGCCCCCTCCCCCCAGCTGCTTTCTCAGCGCCTCCGGCACCGGAATCGTGACATCGAGCGGCTGCGCAGCACCCAGCCCCAGCTTCGAGAGCGGCTCCTCGAACTCTGCCTGGTTGCCCACTACCAACACCGCCAGCTTCGACGGATCGACGCGCACCTTCGCCACCCTCTCCAGATCGGCCACCGTCACTTTTTCCACTCCTGCCCGGTATCGCTCCAGGTAGTCCGCCGGGTAGCCGTAGAAGGCCAGCCGCGCCGCAGCCGCCAGCACTTTGTCGCGCGTGTCGTAGTTGAAGATGAACCCGTTCAGCACCTGGTCCTTGGCGAGCTTCAGCTCATCCTCGGTAAACGGCTTCGTCTTCAGCTCGCCCGTATCCTTCAGCATCTCCGCGGTCGCTGCCTGCGTGCTCGCGCTCTTGGTCGAGGCTGTTACCCGGAACATCGCCGGATGGTCGAAGCTCGCGCCAAAGCCGCCGCCCACGCTGTAGGCCAGCCCCAGCTTTGTCCGCACATCCTGGAACAGCCGCGATCCGAACCCTCCACCAAAAATCTCGTTCATCACCGACAGCGTGTAAAAGTCCGGGTCGTCCCGTCGAATGCCCAGCCCTACGATCCACACGTTGCTCTGGTTCACATCCTTTTTGTCGACCAGGTACAGCCCCGGCTTCGGGCCGGCAAATGTCTCCTGCGGCTTGGGCATGGCCGTGCCTTTCGGCAGCAAACCGATCGCCGCCCGCAGCTTCGCTTCCATCGCCGCCGCGTCGAAGTCCCCCTCGACGCCGATAATCATGTTGTTCGGCGCGACCGTCTTTGCATGGAACGCCTCGAAGTCCGCCGTCGTGATGCCCAGCACGTTCGCGATCTCGGTCGTGCGCCCATACGCGCTCGCCGGTCCGTACACCAGCTTCGCCGCCTCGCGCGCCGCGATCCCCTCCGGGTCCTCGTTGCGCCGCAAAATCCCTGCAATTGACTCCTGCTGCGCCAGCTGCAGCTTCTCAGGGTCGAACTTCGGGTGTAGCAGCAGGTCCGTTACCAGGCCCAGCACCTGGTCGCTGTCGCCCTTCAGGCACGACCACGACACCGAGCTCGAATCCACATCGGCGCTGGTCTCGATCTTGGCCGCCTTGGCCTCCAGCAGATCGTCGAGAGCGTCGCCGCCCATTTTCGCCGTGCCGCTGGTGCGCCACACTTCTCCGTACAGGCTCGCCAGTCCAGCCTTCGCCGCCGGCAGGTCGCGGTCGCCGCCATGCATCTCGATAAAGCCGTTGATGAACGGCAGCTCGTGGTCTTCCTCGAGCAGCAGCAGCGCCCCGTTGGGCAGCTCGACCCGCCGCGGCTCCACCGGCTTGAACGGCGCAAGCTCCCGCACGTTCAGCTGCTGCCATGCGCCCGGCTGCGCCGCCTGCCGCGCATCCGGCGGTACCACCGGGTGGCCCGGCGTGGCGCTGCCCTGCGCCAGCAGGGAGCCCGCGAACAATAGCGAGCAGGGAAGCAGCAGGCAAGAAGCAGGAAGGCAGGGAAGGAAGGAACGCTTCATCGCGCACCGCCTTGATCCGATACCCGGCTCGCGCCGGCAGCAGTCCCCGCGCTCGCCGTCTGCGCCGCCGGCGGATCAATCTGCGCATACGTCCGGTTCGCCGAGGTAAACACCTTCATCGCCACCCTGCGCACATCCGCCTTGGTCACCTTATCCACCCGGTCCAGCTGCAGAAACAGCTCCCGCCAGTCCCCGTAGCGCAGCTGGTACTCCGCCAGCTCCTGCGCCAGGCCCTGGTTCTCGTCGAGCCCCCGTAGCAGGTCTGCCCGCGCCCGCGTCTTGTACATAGCCAGCTCGGCGTCTGAAATATCCGCGGTCCTCAACTTGTCGATCTCCTTATGAATGGCCGCGCGCAGCTCAGCGCTCGTATGCCCCGGCGCCGGCACCGCGAAAAACCCGAACAGCCCCGCATACTTATCCCCCGGAAACCCGGTAAACCCCTCTGCCTCGGCTGAAATCTTCTGGTCCCTCACCAGGCTGCGGTACAGCCGCGACGTGCGACCGTTCGAAAAAATGTCCTGGATCGCGTCGTACACCGCGTCGTCCGGGTCGCGGTAGTCCGGCCGGTGGTAGCCCTCGAGATACATCGGCTGTGACGGATCTTCCAGCCGCACCGACCGCTCCCCGGTCTGCGGCGGTTCCACCGTAATCACGCCCTGCGGCTTGGGTCCGCCGTCCGGGATTGCGCCGAAATACTTCTCCATCACCGGCAGCGCGTCCGCGTTCGAGAAGTCCCCAACCACCGCGATCGTGATGTTCGACGGCACGTAGTAGTGCGCGTGGAACGCCGCCGCCTCGGTCGCGGTAATGTGATCCAGCTCGCTTGCCCAGCCCACATTGGGCCGCCCGTACGGGTGCGCCGCGTAGGCTGCTGAAAGGAACTGCTCCACCAGCCGTCCGATGGGGCTCGTATCCACCCGCATCCGCCGCTCTTCTTCGACCACGCTGCGCTCACGGTAGAACTGCCGCGGCACCGGGTGGCCGATGCGGTCGCTCTCGAGATACGCCCACAGCTCCAGGCGGTTCTCCGGCATCGACCAGAAGTACCGCGTGTCGTCGAGCGAGGTTTCCGCGTTGAGCCCGTTCGCGCCATTCGCCTCAGCGATCTCAGTGAACTCGTTCGGGATCACATACTGGTTGGCTGCCTGCTCCGCGGCCTGGTAGTCGGCTTTCAGCTGCTTCAGCTTCGCCGGATCCTGCCCTACGCGCTTCAGCTGCTCGGCATCGTAGGCGGCGTACGCGGTCTCCAGCTTCGCGAGCGCAGCTTTCTCAGCCGGGTAGTCCTTGGTGCCGATATCCTCGGTCCCCTTGAACGCCAGGTGCTCGAACATATGCGCCAGGCCCGACTGCTGCGTCGGGTCGTTCGCGTCGCCCGCGTCCACGATGGTGAAGTACGAGAACACCGGCGCATCCTTGCGCTCGCACAGCACAAGAGTCAGCCCGTTGGGCAGCACTTTGACCGTCGTGCGCCCCTCGAAGCTCTTCAGCTCCCGCGCCGCGTCGGGGTCCTGCTGCTCCAGAGCGGCTACCGCGGCTTGCGAGGTCATCTGTGACGAGGCGGGCTGGCTTGCACCCGGCGACTGGCCGAAGCCAAGGCTCGTGCACAGAAGGGCAGTCGCAGCCAGGACGAGCCGGCGCTCGGTCCGGGACAGCAGCAGGGGCGGGGAGAAGGGCATGTGTCCTCGTTCAGAGTGGTTCAGAGTGGTTCAGAGCGATTCGAATCGGTCCCATGAAAAAAGCCGCCGCGGCGCATACGCTGCGTGCGGAACGGCAGGCGGCCTTCTAGCGAAACGCTAAAGTGCATACCCTGTAGTGTCAAACTTTGAGTGTGCACCTTCAGCCCCGCCGGCGCAATTGCGCTCGCTTTGCCCCTACACGTTTGCCATACGGGCCTCGCAAAGACCCGCGGTCCAGGCGAAGTTATGCAGTTCGCCCGGTGGAAGGTGCTACGTGCGGAGAATGCCCAGGCATAGAGAAGAAAGGTGTCATGAAGACAAGGTGTCATCCTGAGCGTAGCGAAGGATCTGCTTCTCCCTCTGACCTCCAACTTGCGAAGCCCCCGGACCTCATCTTTGCCCTCCAGTTCTCGGCGACCCTCTATGCTTCTGTCTCCCGCAAAAAAAATACCGCGGCCGCCGCGCAACTTTCCTTCTGCTTTGCTGTCTGAAACGGCGTCGGTACCCGGTACGCCGGTCACTTGACGCAGCGTTTGCCGCTGCCATACAAGAAGCGCAGCCCCTTTCAGCCAGACGCGCGGCTTTTCGCTCGACCCGCTCGTCTACTGTCGCACCCACACCGCACGTTGGCACCCGCACCGCACGTTGGCACCCGCACCGGCTCGTTTGTAGAACAAGAACAGGATTACTGGACATCGCATGCGAATGAAGCTCCCGTACGCCCTCCTCCCCTGCGCAGGCCTCACCGCGCTCCTGTCTGTTCCCGCCGCCTCGGCGCAAACCGCCCCCGCGCTCGCCACGCCCTCGGTCCGCATCACCGCACCGGTCGTCAACGAGGCGCTGGTAACGCTCAAGGGCAACACCCATCCCATGGCGCAGGCCCGCTACGACCAGGGCGCCGCCTCCACCGGCCTCGCCACCGGCAAGCTGCAGCTGCTGCTCAAGCGCAGCCCCGCCCAGCAGGCCGCGCTGCGCCAGTACCTGGGCGCGCTTCAGGACCCGCACTCGGCCAGCTACCGCAAGTTCCTCACCCCGCAGGCCTTCGGCGCCTCGTTCGGCATCGCCGACCAGGACCTCCAGACCGTTGAGACCTGGCTCCAGAGCGAAGGCTTCAAGATTGAGTCGGTCCCCGCCAGCCGCAACTTTATCCAGTTCTCCGGCAGCACCGGCCAGGTGGCGCAGGCCTTCCACACCAGCATCCACTCCTACGTCATCCAGGGCGTCCACCACTACAGCAACGCGAGCGACCCCCAGATCCCCTCCGCGCTCGCCGCGGTCGTCGCCGGCATCTCTCCCCTGAACGACTTCCACGCGCAGCCCCAGCACGTGCTCGGCGGGCACGCCCAGGTGCAGAAGCAGAGCGGCAGTCTGCAGGTGGTTTCGCAGACAGTCCGCGCGGCGACCCCGCTGCTTACCGATACCACCAACAATCTTCTGCTCGTCACCCCCTCCGACGCAGCGACCATTTACGACGCGCCCAACGGGCTCAACCACAACTTCCAGGGTGGCACCCAGCGCGACGGCACCGGAGCCAGCATCGGCCTGGTCGGTGACTCCGACCTGCAGACCGCCGACTACCTCAACTACCGCCGCACCTTCCTCAACGAGAGCAATCCCGCGCAGCCCACTTTGATTGTCGACGGCGTCGATCCGGGCGTCGTCCCCGGGGGCGGCGCGGAAGAAGCGTTGCTCGACGCCGAGATCTCCGCCGGCCTTGCGCCGGGAGCCAACATCTACTTCTATTCGAGCGCCGACGACCTGCTGCAGGATGGCGCCACTGACGCCGCTCTGCGGGTGATCGAAGACAACAATGTCTCTATCCTCAACTTCAGCTTTGGCGTGTGCGAGGCAGGGCTCGGCACCGCCGGCAACCAGCTCGTCAATGAGCTGTGGCTGCAGGCCGCAGCGCAGGGCATCACCGTTGTAGTCGCTGCCGGCGACAGCGGCTCGGCAGCCTGCGACGCGAACGGCGCGACCCAGGCGACGCAGGGCCTCGCCGTCAGCGGCTATGCCTCCACCCCCTACAACATCGCCGTCGGCGGGTCCGACTTCGATGTTCTGGCCAACAGCTTCGCGCAGTACGTCAGCAGCGCCAACAATGGCGGCACCAGCCCCTACTTCGGTTCCACCCTGAGCTACATCCCGGAGAACCCCTGGAACGACTCCATCAGCAATAATCCCCCGGGCGCCTTCACCGCCAACACGCTGCAGCAGTACACCGACTCGAGCGGCGCGCCCTACACCGTGACCGCCTCCGGTGGCGGCGGCGCCAGCAGCGATGCCTTCTGCGGCGCTCCGGTCGACCAGAACGGGAACTGCACCGTGCCGCTGGTCGGCTACGCCACGCCGCCCTTCCAGTCCGGCATCAGCCTCGCCGACACCACCATCCCAAAGGGCGTCCGCTATATTCCCGATGTCTCGCTGTTCGCCTCCCCCGGGTATGAGCACCACGCCGCCTGGGCCTACTGCTCTGACAACGTAGCCGACGGTGAATCGACGGCGCGCACCGACTGCCAGCCGGATGGAAACGGCGCGTTCGGCGTCAGCGCCATCGGCGGAACCTCGGCCGCTACCCCTGCCTTCGCTGGCATCCTCGCCCAGGTGATCCAGTCGCTCCCCGCCGGCTCCAACGGCCAGTCGCAGCGCCTGGGCGTGGCGAATAACACCCTCTACAACCTGCAGGCGACCAGCAGCAACAGCGCCGCCATCTTCCACGACATCACCGCCGGCAACAACTCGGTACCCTGCGCGGCCGGCACGCCCAGCTGCGGCTCCAATGGTTTCATTGCCGGCTACAACGCCGGCGCCGGCTATGACCTCTCGACCGGCCTGGGCAGCGTCGACATCGCCGCCCTGGTCGCGGCCTGGGATACCGTCCAGTTCACTCCGACCACCGTCACGCTCGCGGTCAACGGGGCTACCTCGCCGGTCACCATCCAGCACGGCACCTCCGTTACGCTCAGCACGGCTGTCACGCCGGGCACTGCTACAGGCGCGGTTTCCGTTACCGCCGCTGCCGGTCTTGCGGGCGCCGCCGTCAACGAGAACATTCCCCTCAACGCCACCGGTACCGGCTCGACCAGCGTCTTTGACCTGCCCGGCGGCAGCTATAACATCCAGGCCTACTATCAGGGCGATGTCAAAGACTCGCCCAGCGCTTCCTCTGCCTCCATCCCCATCGTCGTCAGCCCGGAGGCGAGCACGCCGTTCCTCCGTATCTCGATCGGCGACCTCTCCACCGGGCAGGTACAGAACAATCCCACTACCGCCCCCTACGGCGCCTACGGCTTCGTCTACATCGAGCCCGGCAACACCAACGCCGGCTCCATCGGCTTCAACGGCTCCGCCACCGGTTCGGCGACCCTGCTCAACGCGGGCGCCAGCGTAGGCAGCCAGACGCTCAACAGCGAGGGCGTGGCCAGCTTCCCGCTCTACAACTCCGTCCCCGGCAGCTACGCCTTTACCGCGCAGTACAGCGGCGACGGCAGCTATAACCCCAGCAGCGCCACCACGCCGGTGCCGCTCACCATTACCAAGGCTCCCACCACGCTCACTATCCACACCGGCGCCGCCGGCACCGCCGCAGGTTCCGCCACCATTACCGTAGAGCTCGACACCGACAGCACCGGCGCAGCCCCCGGCGGCGCCATCACGCTTACGGTCAACGGCAAGGCCATGACCGCGACCGGGGCCAATGGCCTGCTGGGCGACGGCGCGGTGGCCGAGCTCGCGACCTTCAACGTGCCGACATCCTCCCTGCAGGGCAGCGGCAACACCCTGCTGGCCACCTACCCGGGCGACACCAACTACGGCACCTCCAGCGCGCCCTCCTGCTCGTACGTGGCCCCGGCCACCGCCTACCTTACGCCAGGCGTGCTGCAGCCCCGCTTCTCGCCCGGCAGCCTGCTGGCCGCCGGCGGTAGTGCGGCGCTTTGCTCCGTGTTGTTCTTCTGCATCCCCGCCCGCCGCCGCGCCTGGCGGTCCCTGCTGGTCGTCTTCTTCGCGATCGGTCTGATGGGGGCTATCGGTTGCGGCAGCTCCAGCAACAGCAACAGCCTCACCAACTTGCCGGCCTGCGGTAAATAGCTGCTCCCAGCGCCCCTTTCGTCCCAGCGGCTTCGCTATTTGCGAAGCCGCTTTTTCTTGCTCCCCGTCGAACCGGCCTCTCTCGCTTCACCCAATGGCGGTACAGCGCCAAGCGCCACGGCTGCATCTATTTCCGGGACAACTGCTTCCTGCTCTCTGTTTTTCAGGCGCGGAGCAGCAACAGCCAAACCGGAGGAGAAGACCATGTCGATTGAAAGTCGCGATACACGCGGTGGAAGTGCCTTCAGCTGGTTCCTCGCAGGTCTCGGACTCGGGTCCCTGATCGGCGTTCTGTACGCCCCCAAATCGGGCCAGGAGACCCGGGAGGAACTGCTGACCGGCGCCCTCGGCTCCGGCGAATATGTGCGCCAGCGCTCACGCGAAGCAACCTCGGTAGCGGGTACTTATGTGGACAGGGGTCGCGGCCAGGTCAATGAATATGTCGAGCGCGGCAAGGGCCAGGTCAACCAGTACGTCTCCCGCGGCAGGGATGCGGTGGGGGCCGGTCGTCAGAAGATCAACGATGCCTACAACCAGGGCCGCATGACGGTCGCCGAGCAAAAGGAGAAGCTCGCTGCCGCCTACGACGCCGGCCGTCAGGCCTACATTGAAACCTCAGCGCCGCCCGTCCCCAAAGAAGAACTCATCCCGAACGGGGATCATGTGAGCTAGCCTCGTGATACCAGACGGGCAGGAGTCCTCAATCCTGCCCGGCCCGTCCCCAGCCCGGCTGGCTTTGAGCCTTTTCACAGCAGGTGTAGTCCCAATCGCGGAACCTGGCGCAGCCTTTTCACCCATCCACAGGAAAAGCAGCACGCCAAGCGGCACGGACGGATCACAGTAGCTACGAAAACGCGTTTCGATAGACGAGCGTCACCGACATCTCCCGAGAGCCCTCATCATGCAAGCCATGCAATCCTCCCACACCCTGTTTCTGATGTTCACCATAGCCGTTGTCATCAGCGTCATCGTGCAGGCGGCGGTGTTTGTCGCCATCTTCGTTGTAGTCTTCCGCAACATAGGCAAGCTCAGGAAGGTCATCGAGCGCCTCGCCGGCTCGGCGACGCCCGCCATCGCCGAGATACGCGGCCTGGTCCAGGATGTCTCGCCGAAGGTCCGCACCATCTCAAGCCATGTCGTCGATATCACCTCGGCGGTCCGCGAGCAGACTCTTCACGTCAACACGACCGTCGATGAGGTCGTCGATAAGACCCGAGCGCAGGCCAACAAGGTCGACGACATGGTTTCCGCCGTTCTGGGCAGCATCGCCCACGCCGGCTCGACCGTGCAGTCCGGCGTCACCCGGCCCGTCCGCAAGGTAGGCGGTTTGCTGCACGGTATCCGCGTTGGTGTTGAAACGCTTTTCAACTCGGAGACGAACCGGGCGGCTACGGCTACCAACCACCGGACTGCGCCGGTATCGGCCTCCGTGCCAGATCCTGTTTCCCAACCGGGCGCCGCGCCGGACGGCGAAGCAACTCCCATCTCCAGCCGCGTACCCTCGCCACCCGAGACCGCGCGTTCCGAACCCTTTCGCACCGAGGTAAGAACCACCGTGCTCGACCAGGATTTTTCCAAGCCCACTCAGACGATCCAGCCGCCGCCCACTACCAGGTCGCCGCGGTAGAAGACCGCTGACTGCCCCGGCGTTACAGCCCGCTGTGGCAGGTCGAAGGTGACCTCCACCTCGTCTTCACCACTCACGCGCAGCGTCGCCGGGGCAGCCTCATGCCGGTGGCGGATCTTTGCCTCGACCCGCAGTTCCCCCTCGGGCCTCGGCATGCTTACCCAGTTCAGACCCCGCGCGAGGAAGCGCTCCCGCTTGAGTTCTGCTTCGGTGCCCACCGTTACCCGGTTCGACCCGGCATCGATCTGGATCACATACAGAGGATCGGGCCCTGATAGCCCCAGCCCCTTGCGCTGCCCCACCGTGAAGTTATGGATGCCAGTGTGCGCGCCAATCTCCGCTCCTCCCGCCGTCACCAGCGCGCCGACGGTATCAGGCAGCGCCTCCTCCTGCTCTTCCAGGTACGCGTCGATGAACCGCTTGTAATCCCCGCCCGGGATAAAGCAGATCTCCTGCGAGTCCGGCTTCTCCGCCAGAGCGAGGCCGTGCTCGCGGGCCAGCGCCCGCACCTCCGGCTTGGTGTACCCGCCCAGCGGGAACAGCGTCCGGCTCAGCTGCTCCTGCGTGAGTCCGAACAGGAAGTATGTCTGGTCCTTCGCGCGATCCACCGGCCGGCTCAGCACCCAGCGGCCCCGTGCCGCGTCGTACTCATTGCGCGCGTAGTGCCCGGTGGCGATCCGGTCCGCCCCGATCTGCCGCGCCGTCATCAGCAGTTGGTCAAACTTCAGGTGGTTGTTGCACAGCGAGCAGGGAATCGGCGTCCGCCCGGCCAGGTACTCGTCCACAAACGGCCGCACCACATCCCGCTCGAACCGCGCCTGCTCATTGACCACGTAATACGGCAGCCCTAGCGTCTCAGCCACCCGCCGCGCGTCGTACACGTCGTCGATTGAGCAGCAGCGTCCCTGCACCTGCTCCGGCATGCCCTCCTTGCCGGCCAGCCGCCGCTGGTTCCAAAGCTGCAGGGTCAGCCCGATGAGCTCGTACCCCTCGGCCTTCAGCATCGCCGCCACGGTCGATGAGTCCACCCCGCCCGACATTGCGACCGCCACCGTATTATTGTGCTGCTCCGGCATGACTCCTTTAGTATCGCCTAGTGTCGTCGATGGGACCCCTGCCGACCGCGTGAGAGGACGCTCCCCATGAAAACCGCGGAGATAGTCTTTGGCGTCCTCGGCACTCTCCTGTTCGTAGTAGGGCTCATCATCGCTTGCCTGCCCTCGTCGATGGTGCGCCAGCTGTGGAAGCGCGTATCCGGCAGAAAGCCCCAATAGTCAAGAGTCCACGGCGGCCGTTTCTGTGAAACCTATTGAGGGTCTGGTGTAAACCGCACGTTGGTAGGTGTCGCCACGCCATGCCGGATCACGTACGTAGCGCGCAGCTCGCCCAGGCCCCCACAGGCACGGCAGTCCGTCGTGTTCTTCTGGACCCACGTCTCGATGCGACCCTCGGCAGGATGCATGGTCCAGCATCCAGTGGTAAACGTGCTGATCGCCGGCGCGGCCTTGTGCATGGCCGCGTAAACAGGCCCGAAGTCAACCGTATGCGCGCCGGCATGGTCAAACCACCAGTATCCATCGGCGCAGCCTCCGCCATTGCCGCTGTCCTGGTCGTCAGTGCCTAGCACCGCATCGTTACCCATGCCGAAGATCGCTGCTGGCTTCAGCGGGCTGTATGTACCTAAGCCCGCGTGCAACTGGTAGATCTCCACATAATCGCCAAGGGATTCCTGGATCAGAAGGCTCTTCCACTGTGACCGGTCTTTGCTGAGGTTCGCCCCATACAGCCGTATGCCCGGCTTGCCTACAATCGTCTCGATTACCTGCACGATCTGGTGGCCCGCAAGAGCGCCAAGTACGGTTACTTCCTGCTGCACGTTGTAATCTTTCGCACTCAGCACGGCACCGCCGTCCGCGGGATAGCCAAGCATCAGGTCGCCGGTTGTATCAAGCCGCAGCGGGTCGACCGTCCACCAGGAAAGCGGGTGGGCCACCGGCGTATCGAAGTGCTGACCTTTCTCATTGATGACGTCACGCTGCACCTGCGCCAGCAGCGGTGTGGAGAAAAGCAGGATCGTCGCGGCAAAAAGAAATCGCATCAGCGGCAGTATCCCGGAAAGCTGCCCGTAGTCTAAGCCGCGCAATGCTCGGCGAACGCAGCGAATGAATGCGCTTCCACTCGGTAGTCACCTGCGGGACCAACGTGAGGCTCAACTCCCGCTGCTGCTATACCGCAAACGTGCCGCCACCGGCGCAGACGGCCTATGCACACTGACTACTCCGCCTGACCCGTCACCCGGAACTTGCGCGTGCTCCGATCCGGAAACATCAGCTCATATGTCCTCGTGAACTCGTGGGTAGGCTTCTGCTGGTCTTCTACCAGCTTTGCCTTGTAGTCGCCCAGCGCCACGATGCCCTTGGGAAAGAAAGTCTCGCTCTCAAGCTCGTATTTGTCCCCACCGATGAGAGCGGTAATCTGCTGAGCCGACTTACAGGAGGAACCGCCATTGTAGACACCGCAATCGGTCCCGATGCGACTTTCGGCAACGTGAACAGCAACATCATAGCCAGTCGTCTGGGCAAATGCGGGCAGTGAGAGCAGCAGGGCACACGCGAGAAAGATTTTCGTCATAAGTACCTCCATCGCGAGAGAAGACGCAGTTCGCAGACAAAGGTTTCGGTGCGTTCTGGTGGCGCGTCCTGATTCCTTGCCACCCAGCGCTCTACGCGGGGAAGAGAACGGCGCTAAACGCTCGCAGCATCCCGAGAGCCCGCAGTCTCGCAGCCCTTGTACACCGGGCTCAGCTCCCGCAGCCGCGCTACTGCCGCCGGCACCAGCTCCAGCACGCGGTCTATCTCAGCCTCCGTCGTCAGCCGGGTCAGCGAGAAGCGCAGGCTCGCCCGCGCCCGGTGCGCCCCCAGCCCCATCGCTGTCAGCACATGCGAGGGCTCCGTCGCGCCCGAGGCACACGCCGACCCGCCCGAAACTGCCAGCCCCTTCAGGTCCAGCGCGATCACCAGCGCCTCCCCTTCTAGGTGGTCAAACCAGAGATTCGTCGTGTTCGGCAGGCGGGTTCCGGGCGCTACCGACCCGTTCACCCCGCACTCGTTCACCCGCTCCAACAGCCCCTGCTCCAGACGGTCGCGCAGCCCGGCCACACGTGCCATTGTGCTATCGGCGAGAGCCTGCTGGCTCAGTCGGATCGCTGCCCCCAGCCCTACCAGCCCGGCCAGGTTCTCGGTGCCTGCGCGGCGTTGCCGCTCGTGCGCGCCGCCGTAAAACAGCGGCTGCAGCGGCGTCCCGCGCCGCACCCACAACGCCCCCACACCCTGCGGCCCGTGAATTTTATGCGCCGAGAGGCTCAGCAGGTCCACCCCCAGCGCCTTTGCCGACACCGCCATCTTGCCAACCGACTGCACCGCGTCGGTGTGCAGCCATACATCCGCCTCCGCGGCGATCCGCGCGATCGCCTCCACCGGCTGCACCGCGCCGGTCTCGTTGTTGGCCAGCATCACGCTTACGAGCGTATTTTCCGGTCCCGCCACTCCGATCCGTAGAGCCCTCTGCACATCCTCGGGGTCTACCACGCCCTCGCCCGACACCGGCAGCCAGGTCACCGCGGCGCCCCGCGCCTCGAGCGCTTCCGCCGCGTGCAGCACCGCGTGGTGCTCAATCGAGCTGGTCACCAGGTGCGCCGGCTGGCCTGCATCGAGCGCCTTGCCGACGATCCCGAACAGCGCCAGGTTGTCGCTCTCCGTCGCCCCGCTCGTAAACACGATCTCGCTGGCCCGCGCGCCCAGCGCCGTGGCCACCTCTTCGCGCGCCTGCTCCACCGCCATCCGCGCCTGCTGGCCATGGTGGTGGATCGACGACGCGTTGCCGAAGCCGCCCATCAGGTATGGCCGCATGGCCTCGAACACCTCCGGCAGCATCGGTGTCGTCGCATTCGCGTCCATGTAGATCCGCTGCATACACTCAAGTTTACGCCGCGCAGCCAGCCGCGCTTCTGCTACGCTGGCAGCGCATTGCTTCCATCCACGCCGCCGCTTTCAATGCTGTTTTCCATTCCCAAGCTCCAAGGAGAGATTTTCCATATGCACCTCAGCCCTTCTTTCAAAACACTCGCCCTTGCCGCCTGTTTCGTGCTCCCCGCCTGTACCTTCGCCCAGGGCGCCGGCTCCATGGTCGCCCCGTCACAGGTCTTCGACAAGCTGCTCTCCAGCGAGGAGCACGAGTTTGTCGAGGCGGCCGAAGCCATGCCAGCCGACAAGTTCAACTTTGCGCCGGCCACAAGCATGGGCAATTTTGACGGCGTACGCACGTTCGCCCAGGAGATCAAGCACGTCACTGAAGCGAATTACGGTATGTTCCGCGGCTTCAATGTCCCCGGCGGCAAGACGCGGGCGGACATCGAAAAGCTCACCAGCCGCGACGAGATTCTCGCCGCGCTGAAAGAGTCGTTCCAGTACGCCCACACCGCGATTGCAACCATCACGCCGGAGAATGCCTTCGCCGCCATGGGAACCAACGGCGGAACCCGCGCCGGAACGGCTGCAGCCGCCATCGCGCACCCCGACGACCATTACGGCCAGATGGTCGAATACCTGCGCATGAACGGCATCATTCCCCCCGCCAGCCGTAAGTAAACCGCCTACGCGGCTGGCGGTCACTTCGTGACGTGTGTACCTTACGAGTAAAACCAATGGCCCTCACGTTGTTCGGGATCAATCATCCCGAGCATCGCGAGGGCCACAATTACTCTTACCTGCCGCAACAACGAAGACACGCCACGAAGTGGCCGCCAGCCGCGCAGGCGATCTACCGCTTTTCCACCGGAGTATACGGAGCCGGGTACTCCGGCCCCGTATACTCCGCCCGCGGACGGATCAGGCGGTTGTCGTCCAACTGCTCGATCACGTGCGCCGCCCAGCCCGCGACCCGGCTGATGGCAAAGATCGGCGTGAACAAATCGATGGGTATCCCGAGCGTCGTGTACGTTGAAGCGGAATAGAAATCCACGTTCGCGTTCAGCTTCTTCTCGCCTTTGATAAACAGCTCGATCGCCCGTGACATCTCGAACCACTTCGGGTTGCCATCGGCGCGGCCCAACTCCTCCGACATGCGCCGCAGGTGTGTAGCGCGAGGGTCTTCGGTGTGGTACACGCGGTGGCCGAAGCCGGAAACTTTTTTCTTCTCGGCCAGCATCTTGCGCACATGCTCGACCGGGTCCGCGCCTGCCTTGTCGATCGCGAACAGCATGTGCATCACGGCCTCATTCGCGCCGCCATGCAGCGGGCCTTTTAGCGCGCCGATGGCCCCGGTGATTGCGGAGTGCATGTCGGCGAGCGTCGCCGCGATCACCCGCGCCGCAAATGTCGACGCATTCAGCTCGTGGTCGGCGTGCAGGATCAGCGCGACATCGAAGGTTTTCGTCGCGGTCTCTGACGGCTTCTCGCCGCGCAGCATCCACACGAAGTTGCCTGCGTGCGAGAGCGTTTTGTCCGCCGCCACTACTTCCTTGCCGGTACGGATCCGCTCCCACGCCGCGACGATCATTGGCACCTGCGAGGTCAGGGCAAAGCCCTTGCGCAGGTTACTTTCATGGTCGACCGCTTTCTCGTCGGCATCGTAAAAGCTCAGCGCGGAAACGGCGGTGCGCAGCACCTCCATCGGCGTCGCCTCGCGAGGAAACGTCTTCATCATCGCGACGATCGGCGCCGGCAGATCGCGCGCGTCGGCTAACCGCTTTGAGAACTCCGCCAGCTCCATCTTCGTCGGCAGCGCCCCGTGCCACAGGAGGTAAGTCGTCTCCTCGAAGGTCGAGCGCTCGGCGAGCTCGTGGATGTCGATGCCGCGATACGCCAGCACTCCGGCCTCGCCATCGATCCAGCAGACGCCCGAGTTCGCCGCGACAATTCCTTCCAGCCCTTTTCCCGCTACCGCAGTCGCCATATCTCTCCCTGTGCGTGTCCACCGCGTGCTGGTGTGGAGCTGTGAAGTCTCTGGCGGGGATGCAGTCGCATTGCGCACTGTTCCATCCCCACTGCAGACTTCCGTTATAGCGCAGCGGCGAAACGGTTGTCACGGCCCAGCGCGGGCGAGGGTGCGCTGCTCAGACTTCATTTCCGGAGGGCACAAAGTGGTGCATGCCGTCACGGCTGCCGGCACCGCAAACCGCAACTACCGAGCAGCTGCAATCGCAACACCCGCAAACCGTCTCGGAGAAAATGCTTCGAGCTCTACCGAAGGCGTTTCTCCATCCAGCAACTCGCGCAAAACCCGCGCCGTTGCCGGAGCCAGCAGGATCCCGTTGCGAAAGTGCCCCGTCGCCGCCCACATGCCAGGCTCGCCTTCAAACTCGCCGATCACGGGCAACGCATCCCGGACACCGTGGGCGTAGCCGGGACGTAACCCCGTCCAGCGCGCGGTGATGCGGCCCTCAAGAATAAGCGGCCACAGCGCGCCCGCCGCCTGCCACAGGCGCTGGCCCGCGGGTTCATCAATGGAGCGGTCGAACCCCGCATGCTCTACCGTTGCGCCGATCACCACCCGGCCATCGCCGCGCGGCACCAGGTACAGCTCTGGCGTGCGGACCACCACCGGCAGCACCGGCCGATTGGAGCCGTCGGGCGCATCGAGCGTGACCTCGATCATCTGGCCCTTGCGCGGCGCTACCGGCAGCGCCGCCGCGCCCGGCAGGCGCATCTGGCCCGACCAGGCGCCGGTCGCCAGGACGAATTGGTCGGCGATGAGCCGTTCACCCCCGTCAAGCTCGACGTGCAGGCCGTCCGCGCCGCGTGTCACTCCGAGGACGGCGCGCCCCTCTCGCAGCACCACCCCGGCCGCTGCTACCGCGCGAGGCAGCGCGGCGCACAGGTCGCGCGGGTCAAGGCCGGCTTCTTCCAGCAATGTGAAGGCGTACTGTTCCGTGCGCAGGTTGGATAGCTCACGCGGTGGCTCGCTCGCCGACCCGACAGGCCGACCCTGCAGCGTTTGTGAGGTGCGCAGCAGTACCGGGAGCCCGCTCAGTGCCTCCACCCGCGCCAGAAACTCCGGGTACAGCGCCCGGCTCAGCCGTGACAGCGGCAGCAGCTCCGGCGCGTTCTCCGGGTCTTCCACGGCGAGCATGCCCGCCGCAGCCCACGAGGCCTGCTCCATCGCGCGGCCGCGTTCCACCACCGTCACCCGGTAGCCAGCCAGCGCCAGCTCCAGCGCAGCCGCCAGGCCGATGACCCCCGCGCCCGCGATGACCACGTGTTCCGCCGCAGTGCTCATGCTTCGATTCTAGGCCGCCGATTCTAGACCGCTAGAGCGCCGGCTTCGGTTCCTTCAGCGCCAGGTCTCTCTGCCACTGGAACGACACCGCGATCGAGAACTCCCGGTGCGTATCCCAGGCCTGCTTCGTGACCGGGAAAGCGAACAGCGCCAGCCCCTGCGCGCCTTTGCCTGGCGTCAGCGTCAGGCTCTGCGGCATCAGCTCGCCAGGCACCTGTTTTCCTTTTGAGTACGCGCGCAGCTTGGCCACCTGCGCCGGGGTCTGGGCTGCCGCGAACTTCTCCTCGCCATCGGGCAGGGTCAGCGTCGCGCGCTGCCCGATCTCATAGAGCGGCACGTCCGAAGTCAGGTTCTTCATCCGGAACGCGACCCACACCAGCACCTCGTCGGTCTTCTCGACGCCGCCCCCGTAGCCCTCGCTCATGGTGCCGCCCTGGCGCAGCTCGGTATGCAGCGGAACCACCGTGATCGACTCGATCACGCCATCGGCGACCCGCGGCTTCTGCAGAAAAAACACATACGCCCAGGCCAGAAAAAACATGATGCAGGTCGCCGCAATCAGCGTCATCGTCCGCCGGCTCTTGCCCGCGTCATACACGTACTCAGGAGGTGCCATCTCTCTCAATGTAGATGAAACCGGCCATGCGCCCGTCTCACCCGGCGGCTTTCGCTACCAGCATGTCGACAGCAGCAAGCGCCGGCGTCATCTCTGCGGGAAGACCGTGCCGCTGCTCGAGCCAGGCCGCATCGTTCCACGAGAGCGCGACCCCGCCGCTCTCCGTCTGCGCCACCAGCACCTTCAATGGCAAATCCAGCGCCACGCTCGGCGCCGCCAGCATCACCGGCGTCCCTGCTTTCGGGCTGCCGAAGATCAGCACCCTGGTCGCCGGCATTTCCAGCCCAGCCGCCCGCGCCTCGCCGGAGTGGTCGATCACGCTGAAAAGCTTCACGCCCTTTTCCTTGAGAACGGATTCCAGCCGCTCCACCGTTTCCTCAAAGCCGTAACGGCTCAACCGTGTCTTCACCCCGTCCGCCATCGCACACCTCAGGGCCGCTCCCGCAGCCCGGCCATCAAGTCGTCAAAGCTCCGCGTATTCAGCACGTCGCCAGCCGTCAGCCCCGCCCGGCGCAGCTGCCGCACCCCGTACCCCAGCTTGCCCAGTGTCGAGCACTGGTGCGCATCGCTGTTGATCACGATGCGGCAGCCCAGCTCCCGCGCCAGCCGCAGGTGCGTGTCCGACAGGTCGAGCCGCTCGGGCGAGGCGTTGTGCTCGACCGCGCAGCCCACCTCCGCCGCCCTCCGCAGCACCGCCGTCACATCGAAGCGCATCGGCTCCCGCCGCAGCAGCATGCGCCCGGTCAAGTGCCCCAGCACCCGCACGTAGGGGTTTTCGACCGCGCGCAGCAGCCGCTCCGTTGTCTCCTGCTCGCCCTGCGCGAAGTGCGAGTGCGTGCTCGCCACCACCACATCCATCTGCGCCAGCACCTCGTCCGACAGGTCGAGCGTGCCGTCGGCCAGGATGTCCACCTCGATGCCCGGCAGCACGCGGATGCGCCCGTTCATCTCCCGGTCGACCGCCCGAATGCGCGCAATGTGCTCCAGCGCCCGCGCGTCGTCGAGCCCGTTCGTCATGGCCAGCTGCTTCGAGTGGTCGGTGATCGCGATGTACTCATACCCCAGCGCGGCAGCGGCCTCCGCCATCTCGCGAATCGTGTTCTTCCCATCTGTTGCGTCGGTGTGCATGTGCAGGTCACCGCGAATGTCGCCGAGCTCGATCAGCTTTGGCAGCCTGCCCGCCTCGGCCAGCTCGATCTCGCCGTTGTTCTCGCGCAGCTCCGGCGGAATCCACGCCAGCCCCAGCGCGGCATAGATTTCTTCTTCGCTCGCCCCCGCGACGAACGAACCATCCTCCACCCGCGCCAGCGCATACTCGCTCAGCGTGAACCCCCGCCGCAAAGCCCTCTGCCGCACCGTCACGTTGTGCATCTTTGATCCGGTAAAGTACTGCAGCGCCGCGCCAAAGGAGCCCTCCGGCAGCAAACGGACGTCCACCTGCAATCCCGAGCGCGTCCGGAACGAAACCTTGTTCGCCCCCTTGGCCAGGATCGTTCCCCCGAGCGGCCATGCCGCCGTGTGCTCGACCGCCGCAGCCACCGTTTCCTCCGCGCACGCCGGCCCTGTCACCAGGATGTCCAGGTCGCCCACTGTCTCGCGGCCCCGCCGCAGCGAGCCGGCCGGCACAATTCGCTCCAGCCCCGGAAACTCCCGCAGGTACGCGATCAGCTTCTCCGCCGCCTGCTCCGCCGCATCGATCGGGAACCGCCCGCTGTTGCGTTTGTAGTCCGCGATCCCCGCCCGCAGCTTGTCCACGCCCTTCTGCCCGAAGCGCGGCAAAGTCAGCGCGCGGCCATCTTCGAGCGCGGCTTCCAGCTCCTCGATCGAGCCCACCTGCAGCGCGTCCCAGAACAGCGCGACTGATTTCGGCCCCATGCCCGGCAGCCGCAGCAACTCCAGCATGGAAGGCTTGTAGCGCAGCATCAGCTCCTCTCGCAGAGGAAACGTGCCGGCTTTTTCAATCTCCTGGATATTGGCCGCCATGCCCTTGCCGATACCCGGGATCGCCAGCAGACGCTTCGGCTCGCCCACCAGCGTGCCCACCTGCACCGTGCTCGCCTCGACCGCCTCCGCGGCGCGCCGGTACGAGCGCACCCGGAACGGATCGGCCGAGGAAATCTCCAGCAGGTCCGCAGTCTCATCCAGCATCGCGGCGATCAGGCGATTTTCCATGCTTCATTCAAACAGAGAAGACCCCCTACGCGGGAGGCGGTCACTTCGTGACGTGTGTACCCTTCGGTGGCCCTCCCGTTGGTTGGGATCGGGCATCCCCCTATGCCGACCAACGGGAGGCCCACAGCATCAACGAGAACACGTCACGAAGTGACCGCCTCCCGCGTAGGGGGTCTTGCCTTCCCCCACAAAGCACGAAAACGCCCCGCCCGGGTTTCCAGGGGCGGGGCGTTTCGTGCTCGTCTCGGCGCTAAGCGATCTCGCGGTGGCGGATGACCTGGTCGGCCTGCGGGCCTTTCTGTCCCTGGATCACGTCGAACTCGACTTCATCGCCTTCTTTCAGGCTCTTGTAGCCCTCAATCTGGATCGCCGAGAAGTGCACGAACACGTCTGGCCCATCGTCTCTGCCGATGAACCCGAAACCCTTTGCGTTGTTGAACCACTTGACTTTGCCTTTGAAGTGTCCCACCGGGCGTTGCCTTCCTGTGCGCAGATTGCGGATGGGGAGCGAAACCCAGCCTGCTTATCTCTCAACAGACGCACCGGCCGGGCGGTTGGTTTCGCTCGGCCGGGGCTCCCGCAGCACTGCCAGCTTTGACGAGCCGCGAAGGATTTCGCTTCACCCCTTCTTTTTCTTTTTGCCTTGCTGTTTGCGCCGCGCGCGCAGCTGCCGGTACATGCCGATGCCCACCAGCGTCTTGCCGTCCAGCACCTGCCCCCGCGCAATCAGCTCCTCCACTGCCGACAGCTGCATCGGGTAGATTTCGAGCGTCTCATCGGCCTCGAGGTGCGCCGGGCCCGCGGTCAGCTCCTCGGCCAGGTACACCTGCATCCACTCACCCAGGAACCCAGGGCTGGCAAAGTAGCGCACCAGCTCTGTCCACCTGGCGGCTGCGTAGCCGGTCTCCTCTTCGAGCTCGCGCTTCGCGCCGGCAAGCCGCTCCTCGCCAGGCTCGATCTTGCCCGCCGGCAGCTCCCACAGATACTGCCCCGCGGCGTGGCGGTACTGCCGCTCCATGATGATGAGCGGATCGGCTTTCGTGCCGCCCTCGGTATCGACGGCCAGTATCACCACCGAGCCGTTGTGCCGGATGATGTCGCGGTGCGTGATATGCCCGTTCGGCTCCCGCACCTCTTCCTTCAACACCTTGAACAGCGGCCCCTCGTACGCCACCTCCGAGTGCAGGATCTCCGCCGGGCTCTCGTCGCGCAGCTGCATCGTCTCCGGCTTGCTCTGCTTTGTGTCGCGCTTTCCGGCCAGCTTCTTCTCCGGTTTCTTCCCGTGCTTCCCGTCCTGCTTCGTTTCTCGCTCTTTCGGCATGCCGTCTCCTTCGCTTCCCATTCTCCGCTAATCTCGCATGCAGGGTCTGCAGCGAAAGTTCGTGCCTGTGGGCTCCCGCGCTGGAGCAGGGAACCCTCGCGCGAACAGAGAGACTCTCCCCATTGTTCCCGGATCCCTGGCAAGCCCCTTACTCGCCCGTGAGAAACTGCAATGACGGAGGAAAACCCCTGTGGCCGCTGCGTGTTACCCCCTCTCTGTGCTGCCCGGGCTTTCCCGGCTCTTTGAGGACTACATCGCAGGCGCCGCCGGCGACTTCTTCCCCAGCGGCGACAGTTGGATTACGACGACTCCTGGCGCGCCCGCATCCGCCCTCGCCGACCTGCTCGAAGCCCAGAACCACGCGTGTCACGCCGGTCCCGCCGCCATCGCCCACATTGCCAGTCTCCGCTCGGGTGCCCGCGCTGTCGTCACCGGCCAGCAGGTCGCGCTCTTCGGCGGCCCGCTGTACACGCTCTACAAGGCCGCTACCGCTGTGCGGCTGGCCCGCGACGCTAGCCAGTCTACCGGGATTCCCCACGTGCCCATCTTCTGGCTCGCTACTGAGGATCACGACTTCGCCGAGATCGACCACGTCGCGCTGCCCGGCCCCGGCGGCACGCTCGAGCGGCTGCAGGTGGAAAATCACCCGGACAGCCGCTCCGGCGCTCCCGTCGGCGCGCTCCGTTTGCACTCCTCCGTCGAAGCCCCTCTCGCCCAGGCCCGCGCTCTGCTTGGCGCAGGGCCCGAGTGGGAGCTGCTGCGCCAGTGCTACCGGCCCGAGGCCACCTTTGCCGGCGCGTTCGCCCAGTGGCTCGCCGCCACCTTTCGCGAGCAGGGCCTCATCGTCTTCGACGCTGCCGGACGCCCTGCCCACGCGCTCGGCCGCGAGGTGCTGCGTAGCGCCATCACCGATGCGGCCGAACTCGAGCGCCTGCTGCTCGATCGCGGGGCTGCACTTGAAGCTGCGGGCTATCACCAGCAGGTGCTCGTCAAGCCTGGCTCCAGCCTGCTCTTTCTGCTGGCCAGCGGCGCCGAAAACGAGCCTCACACCCGGCTCCCGCTCAAGCGAAGGCCAGACGGAAACTGGACTGCCGGCCACGCCGTTTACTCGACCCAGGACCTGCTCGCCATCCTCAACCGCGAGCCCGAGCGCCTGAGCCCCAACGCGCTGCTTCGCCCCGTCTTTCAGGACGCTATCCTGCCCACCGCGGCCTACATCGGCGGCCCGGCCGAGATCTCCTACTTCGCTCAGTCCGGCGTGCTGCACCAGCGGCTGCTGGGCCGGCCCACCCCGGTGCTGCCCCGGCTGAGCGCCACCCTGCTCGACCGGCGCGAAGCCGCTACCCTTGCGCGCGACGGGATCGACCTGCCCGAGCTGTTCCGCCTGCCCCAGGAGGAGCTGACCCAGCGCGTCGGCGCGCGCAGCATGCCGCCTGAAAGCAAACAGCGGCTCCATGCAGCCGGTACCGCCATGTCCACCGAGCTGGAAGCGCTCACCGCCTGGATGCGCGGCCTTGACGCGGGTCTCGGCCAGTCCGCCGAGATCGCCGCCAGCAAAATGCGCTACCAGATGAACCGCCTGCGCCGGCTGGGCGCCCGCTGGGAGCTGCAGCAGGACGCGAGCATCCGCCGCCGCGTGGCCGCTCTCTACTCTGCCGTGTACCCACAGGGGCACCTGCAGGAGCGCGCCGTGGGCGCGGTCGCCATGCTCGCCCGCCACGGCAGCACCCTGCCCGCGCTATTGGTCGAGGCTGCCGGCGACCCCTGCCCCGGCCACAAGAGCCTGCTGTTCTAGCTGCATCCTAGCCACAGAGAAGGGAACCGATCCATGGCCGAAAAACCCCCACCCGCAGCCTTCGACCTGACCTGCCCCGAGTGCGGCGGCATGCTGCGCATCGACCCCGAAAGCCGGGCCGTCATATCCCACACTCCCGCACCGCGCAAGCGCACCTTTGACGACTTCGAGACCGCCGCCCGCGCCATGCGCGAGGGTGACGAGCGCAAGGAATCCCTCTTCCGCCAGGCCGTTGACGCCGAGAAAAACAAGGAAGACGTCATGGCCAAGCGTTTCGCCGAGGCCCTGCGCAAAGCAAAAGAGTCGCCCGCGGACGAGCGCCCCGTGCGCGATTTCGATCTGGACTGACGGCCCGACTCGTCCCGGGCAGTCCTTCCGCCGCGGCGCGCATCCCATCCCGTTGATCGAAGGAGCAAGCAAAATGGATGCGACAGAGTTGAGTTCACACACCGGGAGCAAAGTTTTGACAAGCACCAACAGGATTCACTGGTCCCATCAGGTAGCGGCCGTATCGCTCGTCGCAGGCGCAGTCCTGCTCGTCACTGGCCGCAAGCGCGAGGCCCTCATCGTTGCGGCCACCGGCGCTGCGACCACCCTGCTCGAGAAGCCGGAGTCGGCCCAGCAGCTGTGGAGCAGCCTGCCCACCTACATCCGCAGCGGACAGGATTTCCTGGTGCGCGCCGAAACTTTCATCGAGCGGCTCGGCGAGCAGGCTGCCCGCTTGCGGGAAACTATCGGCCGCCAGGTGTGAAGGAAAGCAGGAAGCAGGAGAAAAAGCGTGAGCTAGGAATCAAGATCGAGCTATATGGAAGAGAAATCTGGAAAAGGCTGACTCAGGGCGGCCGCCACATAGTGGCTTTTGAAGACTGGGCGCAACGACAACCTAATCCTCAGACACCCCGAATTATCCCCAGTAAAGCGAAAAATCTACTTTATCTTTACTTTGCAAATCAAACAAAAAGAAGGACTTCAAGGCGTTTTAGCCTAGCTCCAAGATATCTACATTCCACTGTGGCAGTGAGCAGGACGCGCTTCCAGACACCTACGAAGCGATTCCCAGTTTCTTCTGCGCCGCCGGACTGATCCGGTCCGGCGTCCAAGCCGGCTCCCACACCAACTCGACCCGCGCCTCGCTGATCTCTCGCATCCCCGCCAGACGGTTCCGCACCTGCTCCAGGATCATCGCGTGGGCCGGGCACCCCTGTGTAGTCATCGACATATCGATCTCCACTCGCTGCCGCGGCATCATCCCCGGCGCATCCGGGTCAGGCGCGATCTCGACCTTGTACACCAGCCCCAGGTCGACGATATTAACCGGCAGCTCCGGATCGTTTACATCGCGCAGCGCGTTCAACACGTCTTCTTCCGTCAAGGCCATCGTTCCTCCTCAGTGCGTCCGCTCCACCAGGTAGCTGGCCACGGCCTTCAGGCCATCGGCCCGGCTGCCAAACCCATCCAGCGCCGCGAACCCCTCTTCAATCAGCCGAGCAGCATCACGGCGCGACTGCTCCACCCCGTGCACCGCCGGCCAGGTCGCCTTTTCGCTCGCCACATCCTTGCCCGCCGTCTTGCCCAGCTGCTCCGAGCTCTGCGTCAGGTCCAGCACATCGTCCACAATCTGGAAGGCAAGTCCCGCCTTGCGCCCGAACTCCGCCATGCGCGCCGTCTGCCCCGCGTCCGCACCTGCAAAGATGCCGCCCGCGACCGCGCTGACGCAGATCAACGCCCCGGTTTTCGCGCGGTGAATCCGCTCGACTGAATCCGCGGTCGGCGCCACATTTTCTCCTTCCAGGTCCAGCACCTGGCCCCCGATCATCCCGTCCACGGTCCCGGTTGCCTCCGCGATCCGGCGGACGATCTCCACGCGTGCCTCTGCCGGGCACCCCAGCCCCGCCAGCACCCGGTAGGCATGCGTCTGCAGCGCATCCCCGACCAGGATCGCGATGGCCTCGCCATAGACCACGTGGCAGGTCGGCTTGCCTCGTCGCAGGTCATCATTGTCGAGCGCCGGCAGGTCGTCGTGGACCAGCGAGTAGGTGTGCAGCATCTCGAGCGCCGCGCCCAGGTCATAGACGCCCGCCGGAGCCTCGCCCGCGATCGACCGAGCCGCCTGCGCCGCCAGCACCGGGCGCACCCGTTTGCCGCCGGCAAAGGTGCTGTGCCGGATCGCGGCGTGGATGGAGGCGGGCACAGCGTTCGCCAGGGGCAGCAGCCGGTCCAGGGCTGCATCTGTCGCTGCCGCGCCCTCGCGCAGCAGGCTTTGCACATCAACATTCATTTCCGTCTCATCATAGCCGAGTAGAAGCACGGCGCCTCGCCCTCCTGAAAAGCCAGCCAAGCGGCAGCAGTGCCAGCGCCGACACGCCTCGCCCTACCCAGACGTCCTCCGTCGTGCGGTAGCGCACATCGAGCAGGCTCCATCGCCCCGCCGGCACCCGCACCGTCACCAGTCCGTCCTCGCGCACCACGCAGGCGCTCCCGCACGCCGCCCCGTTTACCAGAACCCGCCAGGCCGGAGAGCGCTCCAGCCGCAACACCGCAAACGCGCCTGTTCTCGCAGACGGGCCCGTTCCCGCTTGCAGCTTCGCATCCGGGTCAATCGTTGGTTCCGCATCCGGCCGCACCCGCACGGCGAACCGCTCCGGCCCCCACCGCTGCACTTGCACCGCTCCCCGCACAGCAGCTCCCGGTTCCGGCTTCCACACAGGGTTGGCTGCATCCGTTCCACTCCCGGAGTCGTCACCCTCCTCTGCCTCTGCCGAGCGCAGCAGGCGCACCCGTGCCAGTCCCTGCTGGATCTCTCCGTTGTCGCTGCCCGCCGCTGCATACTCGTCCGTGCCTTCAAACCCGCCCGGCAGCGCCAGCTGCGCCGAAACCCGGTCCTCCTCGTCGAACGCCTGCCAGCGCGTCCCCGCCGCCCAGCCTACGAGCGCCGCCGCATACGCCACTCCACATACCGCCAGCCCAGCCCGCGTGCGCCCAGGGATCTGCTTCTTATCTCTTTGCCCAACAGCCATTCCCGCGAGCAAAGCCACCGCGGCACTTACCAGCAGCATCAGCCGCCAGGGGAACTGCAAAAATCCAAGCTCCGGCAGCGAGTGCCAGACCGGATTGCTCCAAGGCAGCTGCAGAAACCCGCACACAGCCACAAACGCGACCGGCAGCGCAAACGCATGCCCCCGGAAGGCCGGCGCGCCCCCGGCATCCTCTCCAGCCGCCCGATCCCGATACCAGCGCACCAGCAGAGCTCCCGATGCCAGCAACCCCGCGGCCAGGGTCGCCACCACAATCCACGAAGCGGTGCGTAGCACCTGGTCGTGGTACGGCTCCCCCATGTGCCCGAACAGAAAGCTATCCTCGACCCGCATCCCTGGCCCCACCGCCCGCTGGATCGAGACAAACCGCTGCTCATACCAGGCCGGCACCAGGTAGTCCGCTGCCAGCGCGCAGCCCAGCGCCAGCGCCCCTGCGCCGCGCGCGAGTTCAGTAATCGCGCCCCGAAGAACCACCCAACCCTGCCGCCGCCAGATCGCAGCGCCCGCTCCCCAGACCGCGGCCAACAGCACCAGGTAGCACCCCATCACCCCCGCCGGCGCGTTGGTATACCAAAGCAAGGCCAGCAGCACCCCAACCCGCCCCACCGGCAAACGCGGAGCCAGCAAAGCCCCCAGCAGCAGCGGCATCCACACCGCGGCCAGCAGCTCTCCGTATGCCGCTCGCTCATACCCGGTAAACAGCAGGTACGGGCTCACCGCGTACACTACCGCCGCCAGCCATGCCGCGCCCTCCGAGCAAAAGCCCGAAGCAACCCGGTGCATCGCCGCCGCTGCCCCGGCAACGCACAGCCCGGTAAACGCCGCCGGTACCCAGCTCCACGGCAGCACCATGCCCAGCAAAGCTCCCAGCAGCCACGACAGCGGCGGGTAGAACACGAACCGCGGCTCGCCCGCGCCGTAGTTCGCGCCGGCGACCCAGTGCGGCGCCAGCAGGCCGCCTTGCCAGGCCCCACGCACCGCCAGCCAGCTTTGCAGATGAAAGTCGAAATCCTGCCCGCAGGAGGGGCCTCGCACCAGCAGCGGCAGCACCGCGGCCAGCCCTACCGCGAGCGCCAGCAGCCAGGACGGCAGATGCGCTCGCCGCCGCACTTACGGCACCAGGCGCAACGTGTGCGTCGCCGCCGCCTGCACCGCTCCCGCGCTGAACGGCAGCGCAAACGTCGTGCCCCCATACCAGCTCGCCCACTGGTCGCGATAGAACGGGCTCACCGGGTCCTCCGACTGTCCCATCACGATGTTCTCGGTCGAGCCGTCCAGGTCGCTGAGGTCGACCGTCAGCCGCTGCGAGGGGCCCAGGTCCCCCGACACCTGCTTCACCGTCGCGTGGTCGCCCGTCTGGGGCAGGGGACCGACGCCCGAGCGCAGGCCCGGCAGCAGCTTCCACAAAGGGTGCTCGATCTGGATGGTATGCACGTCGCCGTAGCGCCAGCTGCGCAGATCGGAGGGCGCATGCTCGACCGCGTTGTCTACCAGTCCGGCCAGAAAATCGTTCCAGCTCGCGTACTTCGCCGGCAGCCACGCCGCGGGCTGGTGCGTGATCATCTCCTCGCGCGCATACCCGCTCTCTGACCAGTCGTACAGCTGCCAGCCGTCGCCGATCTTCGCGCCCAGCACCGCCGGCCAGAACATCTGCTCTGTCACGGTTACAATTGCCGCGCCCGGCGAGCCGGCCCCCAGCACCCCGTCCCACGAGCGCAGAATATCCGCCGCCGCCCGTGCCCGCGGCGTCGGGTGCGCCGCATGGTCGATCGCATACGCGAACCGCTGCGCAATCTCCTGGTCACTCTCTGAAAACACGTCGGTCTGCAGCTTGAGCATGTCGGCCCGTGTCAGCTTCTGCTGGCCTCCAAGCCATCTCCATATCCGCTCGTTGCGGTACGGGTCCGCCCAGTCCAGCGTGATGGGATACGGCGAGTCCTTGGGCGTCACACGCGCATTCGCCGTCGCCACAATGCCGCCTTCGGGGTCCAGCACCGACGGCATCGCGTCGAACGGGATAAAGCCGGTCCACTCGCCTACCGGCGACGCAGCAACCGGCGCAGCAGGTGCTCCGGGCGCAACAGGTGGCAGCGGCGAGGCAGGCTCAGACGGCGCGGAGCCCTCTACCGCACCCTGCCCTGCAGCCTGTCCGTCGGCGCCCGCCTGTTCCCCGGTGCTCGGCACTGGAACGGCCGCCCTCGTCACCCCCGGCGTGATCGGCAGGCTCTGCAAGCCGCCCCCACGCACCGGGATCAGCCCCACCGCCTGATAGCCAATATGCCCCGCGTCATCGGCGTACACCACGTTCAATGTCGGCGCCCACCACGTGCCAAGCGCCGCGCGAAAGCTCGCCCAGTCGCTCGCGCTATCGAGCGCAAACAGCGGCAGCCCCTTTGCCCGGTCATCGTAGATCGCCCAGTCGAGCGCCAGCACCCGCCGCTCATCGCCCTTGCCCAGAGCCCCCAGCAGCGGCGTGATCACCGGCCCATGCGCCGTCCTCTCCACGTCCAGCTCCACATCGCGGCCGCCGCGCACGCGAATCACTTCCCGCTCATGCTGGAGCAGATGCCAGCTTTCCCCGCCATCGGCCGAGCGAGCGCGGTACTCTCCCCGCCCATTCACCAGCTCTACGTAAATGTCCTGCGTGTCGCCGCCCAGCGCCGTAAATCCCCACGCGATGTGGTCGTTGTGCCCGGCCGCGATCCACGGCAGCCCCGCCACCGTCACGCCCGCCGCGTGGAAGCTGCCCGCGTGCAGCTCCGTCTCGTACCACAGGTCGGGAATCTGGTGCACCAGGTGCATGTCGTTCGAGAGCATCGGCCTGCCGCTTGCCGTATGCGCTCCGCTCACTGCCCACTCGTTCGACCCCGGCCTGCACCCCGCGCAGTGCTCGCTTCCGCTGCCCGCAAACGATGCAAGCAGCTCACCCGCAGGCAGCAGCGGTATCTGCAACCGTGCTTGTTGCAAATCTCCGGCTTGCTGCGAAGATTCCTGCTTCATCTGCAACCGTGCCTGTAACAATTGCCAGCCGCCCTGCGAGGAACTAGCCCCGATCTGTAACCGCGACGGTGGCATATTCACTCGGGTCTGCGACGGATCGAGCGGAATCTGCGGCACCACCTGCGGGTCCCCGATTCCCGGCGCGTCTGGCACCGGCGGCCGGTCCCTCCACGATCCCGTTGGGTACAGGTCCGCCGCCAGCGCCGCCTGTCCGTGCGCCGCCAGCCGCGCCTCCACCTGCTCCCGCTTCAGCTTGGCCTGCCAGCGCTCGTCCAGCATCTCCGACATCGACAGCGCGATCAGCACGGAGTCCACCGGCCGCCACGGCGCGGGCCTGTACATCAGCAGCTCGAACTCAGCCGGCAGCGTGCCTCGCTGCTCTGCCAGGGCGATGTAGGCATTCACGCCGCGCGCATACGCCTCCAGCTGCGCCAGCTGGTCTGCGGGCATCGTGCGCACCAGCCGCGCCGCCACGTCGCGCATGCCCAGCACCCGCTCTCGGGTGTCGTGCCGTACCAGCCCCGGCCCCAGGATCTCCGCCGCCTCGCCCGCCGGCAGTCTCCGCGCCATGTCCATCTGCCAAAGCCGGTCGCTTGCCGTCACCCAGCCCTGCGCCGCCAGCAGGTCGCCCAGGTTCGCGGCCTCAATGTGCGGCACCCCGTGCCCATCGCGCCGCACCGCCACCGCCGCGCTCAACCCCTGCAGATGAAGCTCGCCATCGAGAGGCGCCAGAGAGGTCTGCATCCGGTGCCGCAGCGCCACCACAGCCACTGCGCCCGCGACCACCAGCAGAAGCAGCAGCGAGCCGAACACCACGCCCACCCGGCGCAGCAGAGGAAAACGATGAGTAGGGTGCGGGAGTCCATCGGCAGGGCGCATCACGTCGTGATTCTCTCATCCACCTGTGACATTTCCAGTCGCAGGCCTATGCCCCGGCAGCCGCGGGACGCCTTTACGCAACTCACGCCAGCAAGCCGCTTCCCCAAGGCATGCGTAGCTCAGGTAACGATCGCAGCCTCTTGGCCTCGCCACCACAGCCACATAAGCACCGCACACACCAGCAGCACCGCAAACACCAGCAGGCTGCCCTCCGGCCCCGTGGCGCCGCCACTCATCAACGCCGCGCCCGTGGGCCGCTCACCCAGCAGGTGTCCCTTCACCACCATCCCGCTGTCGGAGGTGCCCCAGAAAAAACTCTCGCCCCAGTCCCATGCTGCGTGGAACCCGATCGCCCACCACAGCGAGCCTGTGTACCAGACGCTGAGGCAGAACAGCAGCCCCACCGCCCCCGCCGAGAACAGCCCCACCGGCGTCTCCCCCGCGTTGTTGCCGTGGATCAGCCCGAAGCCCAGCGACAGCAGCACCGCGCTCCACCAGAACCCCACCCCGCGCGCCAGCGTGAACAGCAGGTACCCGCGCAGCAGCGTCTCCTCAAACAGCGCGACCAGCAGGAATCCCAGACCCCACTCGAGCCCGTACTGCCATGCCGCGCCCCCGTGCAGCTGCGGCCCCTCCAGCACCAGCAGGTGCCGCGCCCACAGCCCACCTACCAGCGCCGAGATGGCGGTAAATCCGCACACCAGCCCGCCTGCGACGCGAGGCAGAAACGCTCTGTCGCCCAGCCCGAAGCCCCCGAACCTCCGCCGCTCCAGCCGGGCCATCCCGAGCGTCAGCAGCAGCACCAGCGCCACCGAAACCAGCTCGCCCACGATCATGTAGCCCGGCGGCACACTGCTGCCCCGGGCCAGGTCCGGCGCATGCAGCTGCTTCGCAAGCAGGCCTGCCAGCCACTCCAGCAGCGCCAGCAGCCCCAGAAACAGCAGGCACCCCCAGCCCGCGCGCAGCCCCTGCTCTCCCATCAAGATCAATCCCGTCGAGACAAGCCCGAACCGTCCCGTGCCCGCACGCAGGTGTGTTTCGGCTGGTTCCTGTGCGCTGCTTTCCCGCTGCCTGTCCTCTGCCATGCCCACCCCCGGCAACGCGCCCCGGCTTGACATCCCGGCGGAGCCTCGCCATCCTAGTAAGTTCGTACCCGCGTTCCAGCCCGGGGAAAGGAAGCCTTGACCGTCCGCGTCTTCTATCACGGCAACTGCTTCGACGGGGCCTGCTCCGCCTCGCTGTTCACCCGCTTTCACCGCGAGTGCATCAACCCGGACGCCACCTACGAATACCACGGCCTCGTCCACCGGGCCGGCTCGCTGTTCGAGGAGAGCGAGTTCTCCGCCGACGAGAACGCTATTGTCGACTTCAAGTACTCGCCCTCGCCGCGCATCACCTGGTGGTTCGATCACCACCTCAGCGCCTTTCTGACGCCCGAGGACCACGCCGCCTACGAGCGCGGTCTCGCCGACCCTGCCAGCAACTTTCGCGATCGTCGTTTCTACGACCCCAACTACACCTCCTGCACCTCGTTCATAGCCGACACAGTCACGGCCCGGTTCGGCTTCAACCGCGCGAGCGTTGCCACGCTGGTGCACTGGGCCGATATCGTCGACGGCGCGCTGTACGAGAGTGCCCAGGCCGCGGTCGAGATGCGCGAAGCCGCCATGCGCCTCACCCTGGTCATCGAGTCCACCACCGACCCGGACTTCGTGACGCGCCTCATCCCGCTGCTGACGGAAATGCCGCTAGAAGCCATCCTCGAGCAGCCCTTCGTCGCGGAAATGCTGCCGCCGCTGCTGGCTCGCCACCAGGCCGCTCTCGCGATCATCCGTGAGCGCGCACGCGAGCAGCAGGGCACCATCTTCTTCGACATCGCCGACCGCGAGCTTGAGGGCTACAACAAGTTCATCCCCTACTACCTGCACCCGCAGGCCACTTACTCGGTCGGCCTCTCGCGGTCCAGCTTCCGCACCAAGGTCGCGGTCGGCACCAACCCCTGGACCACCGCGAAGCCGGAGCAGCTGGTCAACCTTGCCGCCATCTGCGAGCGCTACGGCGGCGGCGGCCATGCGCGCGTCGGCGCTATTTCCTTTCCGCCGGGCGAGTTTGAGCAGGCCAAGCAGGCCGCCCAGGTGATCGTCGAAGAGCTCCGCGCCGCCGACCCGCACGTCCGCTGATCAGCGAGCGAGCCACACAGCCGCCGCTACCGCCACGCCGTGCACCACCAAGGCCGCCAGTAGCCCAGCTCCTATTCCGCGCCAGCGCCCAACCAGCACCGCCAGCAGCCCATACACCGGGAACTGGGCCCACATCACCCACTCCGCCAGCGCATCCCGCTGCTCCGGCGCGAGCGTAGCCGGCGCATGCGCCTGCACCAGCACCACGTATGGATACAGCAGCCGCAAAGCCCCCGGCCCGCTCAGCGCCAGCACGCTCGCCGCCCGCACCGCAAACGGCGTCACGATCAAGGCCAGCAGCAAAGGCCACCACGACAACCAAGAGAGCAGCAGGGAAGAGCGCCTGCGTTTGCGGCGCTTGCGCTGGGTGGCTACGGGAGTCATGGCATCAGCATACGCAGGTCGCGAAAGACCTATGGTCAGCTTCGCCGCGACCGGATGCGCGATTCAAAACACCGGCTCGGCTCACGGTGCGAAAGCCTTGCCCGGCAGCGACGACTGAGGTATGCTTTTGTTAACTTCCGGTGGGCCTTATACCACCGGAAGCGTTTGGCTGCTTTATCTGAAGAGATAGAGCAGGGCAGCGATCCACCGCAAGGGCAAGCGGACCACAAGGTTGAAGTGCATGTCGATACGCAACATGTCTTCTCCCTCCTTTCAACGAGAGATGACGGCCCTGTTAGCGCAGGGCCGTTGTTGCGTTAGCAACCTCGGTTTTGCCCCTGCTCGACCAACCGCACATCTACAAAGCCTCGCTGAAAGCGCGTTTTCGTAGTCTAGCTACGAGATCGCGGCGTGAAGCAGCCATGTCTGCTCGCCGCGGAACGAAGGTCACCTGCTCCTGACGTCGGACTTACTGGACTCTAGGCAGCGGACTTGCGAACCGAGGCGCTCTCTCTTTTCGGAGCCGCCCCGAACATGCGCGCATACTCGCGGCTGAACTGGGACGGGCTCTCGTAACCCACTCGATAGGCTGCGTTTTCTACATTGACCGCCTCGGAAACTAGGAGTCGCCGCGCTTCGATCAAACGGAGCTGCTTCTGGTACTGCAGAGGCGTCATCGAGGTAATGGACTTGAACTGGCGATGGAAGGCGGACGGGCTCATCTTCGCGATCGAGGCCAGCTCGTCGATCCGGACTGGCTCCGCGAAGCGATCCCGCAGCGTATGGATCGCGCCGATCAGCTGCTGTGCGTGGCTGTTTCCCATCGTCATCTTCACGGCCTCGCTGCCGTGCGGACCGCTGAGAACCCAGTAGCAGATCTCGCGCATGATGGACGGGTACAGCACCGGGATGGCTTCCGGCCTGTCGAGCAGACGGAGCATCCGCAAGACGCTCTCTGCGAGCGGGCCGTCGAAGTTCGACAGAAGGACGCCGCGGCCGACGGGCCGGCTTGCCTTCGGCGGGTTCTCCATCGTTTCAATCACTTCATGCATCACCGCCAGGTCGAACTCAAGCACGATGCCGAGATAGGGCTCGGAAGCGCTGGCTTCTGCGACGCATCCGAACGCCGGCATCTCGACGCTGACAAGAAGAGCCTGTCCTGCCCTGTAGTCGATGCGCTCGTCGCCGAAGATCGCCCACTTGGCGCCCTGCACCACGATGCACAACGCCGGTTTGAAGATGAGGTACGACGGACGTTTTGCGTGATCGGACCGGAACAGCCTGAGACCTTGGACGGGAGTCGCAAAAGGGCTTGTGCCGGCCTCCGGGCCGGTCAGGCGCATCAGGGTGTCTGTCATTTCACTCAGCATCTTCGCTCCGTACTTAGTGTAGGGCGACTGTTGCCGCGCATGCCAGGCAGAAAGCAGGAATAGGCAGGAAAGCGGCTGGTTTCGGCATTCCTCTTCAACGCTGTCGCTCCTAGGCTTAAGAAGAACCGGAGGAAGCATGGCGACTTCAAGCAACACACCAGTCAGGACAAAGATTGCAATCGTGACGGGCGGCAGTCGTGGCATCGGCCGCAGCGTCGTACTCAACCTTGCAAAGCAGGGGGTGAACTCGATCTTCACCTACAACTCTCAAAAGCAGGCCGCGGATGCGGTGGTCGCGGAAGTGGCGAAACTCGGAGCCAGGGCTGCCGCTCTCCAGCTCGATACGGCAAGCATCCGTTCCTTCAACGCCTTTACCGAGAGCGCGCGGGCTACCCTCGCAGGTTTCGGAGCCGAAGGCTTCGACTTCCTCGTGAACAATGCCGGCACCGGGTTCCACAAGGACTTCGAGAAGGTGACCGAAGAGGAGTTCGACAGCCAGTGGAATGTACATGTAAAGGGCGTGTACTTCCTGACCCAGAAGTTACTGCCCCTGATGAATGATGGCGGACGCATCGTGAACGTTTCGTCAGGTCTGACCCGCATGACCTTTCCCGGCGCCGGAACCTACGCAATGATGAAAGGAGCCGTCGAGGTGTTTACCCGGTACCTGGCGAAGGAACTTGGCGAACGCGGTATCGCGGCCAACACTGTGGCGCCGGGAGCGATCGCGACCGACTTCAACGGCGGCAGAACCCGGGATAATCCTGAGTTGAACAAGCGTGTCGCCGAAAATACGGCACTTGGCCGGGCGGGGCTGCCGGAAGATATAGGGCCGATGATCGCCTCGCTCTTATCGGGAGAAAACAGCTGGATCAACGCCCAGCGGATCGAGGTCTCGGGGGGAATGGTGATTTAGGAAGGGCGTCCGCCGGTTGTTCGCGTGGGCTCCTGATCCAGGCAGGAGTCCACGCTTTGTCTTGCCAGGACACTTGCCAGTTTCGTGGCCCCGAACACGATGAGCCGGGCCAGAGATTGCTCTGCGCCTTCGCGACCCGACCCAGGCGGCGCCTGCCTCGCGCTCACCGTACGTGCTGAGGCACGTCTTAAACCCCAGCGCGTGGTTGCACCGCCGCCTCCCGGGTCGTCTCTATTCCATTGCTTCCCGGTTTCTTCGGCTTTTATGCCGAAAGTTACTGCCTTGTTCCCCGATTTCCACTTGACAACCAGGATACCCGGGCGCAAAGTGAAGAAGTTTAGCTGGACGGGTCGAAGTCAGTCGTGCTTTTCCCCGTTACGGTTCGCCCGCTCTGGCGCCCCGTAGACAATTTATGGCAACCACCCTGGCCACCACCCCGGCAAGCCCGGAGTCGCGTGAGGTTTTGCGTTGCGAGCGATGCCAGCTCGTGCAGTTCCGCACATCCAGCGGGCACTGCCGCCGCTGTCACAAGCCGCTCGAGCTGGAGGAGTTGCCGTCGCCAGCAGCCCCGCTCCAGCTGGTCGCACCTGCGCAGCCGCAGGAGCTTGATGTGGCCCGCGCCGTGCGCACCCTGCGCCACGCCCGTGCCCTCAGCCAGCGCCAGCTTGCCGCCCGCATGTCTGTCCCCCGCACCTACATTTCGAAGATCGAAAACGCCAAGGCCATGCCCACGCTCTCCTCGCTCGCGCGGCTGGCCAAGGCTCTTGAAGCGCCTATCGCCGAGCTGCTCCATGACGCCCGCTCCCGCCGCGCGCAGGCTCTCTCCACCGTCCTCGCCGACCCGTTCCTCGCTGAAGTGCTCCCCTTCGCCGCGCACCTGAACGCCTTCCAGCGGCAGGTGCTCGTCAGCCACGCACGCGACATGGCGCGCGAGACCTCCTCGGGACGCCACCTGCTGGCCCATGCCTGAGGCGGTTCTTGTAGGGGCCGATTGAGCTGTGAGCCGTGCCATTTGGCTTTTCCTGACCGGGAAGCCACGTCGAGTCGCCAGCCCGTAATCTTTGCGGTGCGCAACCCGCTATGCTACGGTCTGAACTGAGGTCGACCGTTGCCACTTGAGCAGCCCAGCCGCGTCCACGAGCTTTCCGCGGAAGAGGCGGTCATCTACCGCCGTCTCGACCCTGCGCGCCAGCCCCGACACGTCGCCATTATCATGGACGGCAATGGCCGCTGGGCCGGCAAGCGCTCTCTCAAGCGTTTTGTCGGGCACAAGCAGGGTGCGGAGTCGGTGCAGTATGTCGTTGAAACTGCCTCCCGCATCAACCTGCCCTGGCTCACCCTCTATGCTTTTTCGCTGGAAAACAATCTCCGCCGTCCCCGGCTGGAGGTCTCCTTCCTCATGCGCCTGCTGTCGAACTACCTCACCAGCAACGTGCAGCGCATGAACGACAACAATGTCCGCATCCAGTACATCGGCCGCACTCACGAGCTGCCCCCCGAGGTGCGTGAGCGCATGGACTGGGCCTCGGAGGAGACCTGCCGCAACACCGGCACCACGCTCACCTTGGCGCTCAACTATGGCGCCCGCTCCGAGCTTGTCGATGCCGTCCGCGGCCTGGCCCGCGAAATCGAGCAGGGCCTCCTGCGCCCCGAGCACCTCACCGAGCACGACATCGAGCGCCACCTCTACACCCGCGACATGCCCGATCCCGACCTGCTGGTGCGCACCTCGGGCGAAATGCGCATCTCCAACTACCTGCTCTGGCAGATCGCCTACACCGAGATATTCGTCACCGAGCGCCTCTGGCCCGACTTCCGCGGCGTCCACCTGCTCGAAGCCCTTGAAGCCTACGCCAGCCGCAACCGCCGCTATGGCGGCCTCGGCGAACCAGAAGACGGCCCTACCGCCCTCACCGGCAGCATCCTCGTCCCGCGCTGAAGCCGCGCCGGCCCCTCTTATCTATGCGGGGATCTGCTTCAGCAAGGTCCTTACTCCTCCACCACCCCATCCCACATATCCTGCTCGCCACAGCCCGGCTCGAGCACCGGCTTCCGGGCCGCCACCAGCAGGTACTCCTCCCGCTCCAGCCAATCCGGAAACTCCACCTTTACCCGCCCCAGCAGGCCGCCCTGCGAGGTGTGCCTGGCAAAGGCCGCCTGCTTGCGTTCCCCGAGCTCGCCCAGCGCATAGCTCAGAGACACCGGCACCCGGGTTCCCCCGCGTCGCGCCTCCTCATCTGTGCTTGAAAGAAAGGGTGTGCCCGCGTAGTACAGCTTCTGCGGCGCCCAGGCCGCTAGGTCCTGCTCCGGGAAGAACCCCGAGCGCCCCGCCCAGTGGAACGCTGCGGTCCCGGCCAGCGACACCATGGTGTGGTCGCGGTGCAGGTTCACCCCGCCCTCGCCTCCGAACGTGAGCACCACATGGGGCCGGAATCGTCGCAGCGCTTCGACCAATACGCCCACCAGTGGCAGAAACGGCTCCTGCCACAGGCCGCCATCTGCGTATTTGAGCAGCCGCGCTTCGTTGACCCCCAGCGCCGCACAGGCGTCAGCAAACTCCGCCCGCCGCAGCCTGGCCAACTGCTCATCGCTCTGCCCCGCCTCCCGGTACGACCCCGCGGCGCCCTCCGTCAGGCACAGCACCGAGGTCTCCGCGCCGCGCGCCGCGGCCAGCAGCAGCGCCCCTCCAAAGCCACCCGCCTCATCGTCCGGGTGCGCCGTCAAACACATCAGCCGTAATGGCAATCGGAACTCCTTCTCAACGGTCTATCGCGTGCTCACACTGGGGCAGGAAACGAGGGGCTTACCAGGCAAAGGCCCAACGGACAAAGGCTCAACAGACAGAGGCCTAACAGACAGAGGCCTAACAGACAGAGGGCTACCAGGCAGAGGCGCAACAGGCAAGCCTAGTCCCAGGGCAGTGCCGCCTCCCACACCGGCCGAAAGCTCCTGCGGTGCAGCGGCGAGGGCCCATGCCGCAGCAGCGCCCGCTGGTGCTCGGGCGTGCCGTACCCCTTGTGCTCGTGCAGCCCGTAGAGGGGAAACTCCCGGTGCAGCTCCCGCATGCGCGCATCGCGGTACACCTTGGCCACCACCGAGGCCGCGGCGATCGAAAGGGAGCGCGAGTCGCCGTACACGATGCTCGTCTGCCGGCAGTCCAGCTTCAGCCGCAGCGCATCGATCAGCAGGTGGTCGGGCGACGGCGCCAGCGACTCGACAGCCGCCAGCATCGCGAGCATCGTCGCCTGGTAGATGTTCACGCGGTCGATCGTCTCCGCGTCTATCTCGGCGATCGCCACCGCCACCGCGCAGCCGCGCACCATCCCGGCCAGTCGCTCACGGTCCTCGGCATCCAGCTGCTTTGAGTCGCGCAGGCCCGCGGCCTGCAGCGCCTTCGCATTGCAGTCCGGCGGCAGAATCACCGCAGCGGCTACCACCGGGCCGAACAGTGCGCCGCGCCCAACCTCGTCCACCCCGGCAACGCGCCGCGCTCCCGCCTCCACCGCCACCCGCTCGTAGCTGTCATCGCAGCACAGCGAGCGCAGCATCCGCAGCTTGCGCGTGGCTTTTGAGACGTCAACATCGGGACGGGATATGCGCGGAAGCGAGCGGGGCGAAACAGCCATCGGCCTAGTCTACCGCCGTTGCGGACTCACTCGGAGCGTATTCCAGGAACAACAAAAGCGCTCCCGGCGAGAGAGCGCTTTCGGTCTGAATGCAAACAGATCCAAACGGATCGAGTCGGGGGGAAGCCGGCGAGTGCTACGCCCGGTCCACTTCCTTCAATCGCGCCGCCTTGCCGCGCAGCCCACGCAGGTAGAACAGCTTCGAGCGCCGAATCTTCGCCGACCGCAGCTTCTCCACCTTATCCACCACCTTCGAGTTGAACGGGAAAATCCGCTCCACCCCCTGGCCGAAGCTCATCTTGCGTACTGTAAAGGTGCCCTGCGGTCCGCGCTTGTACGCGATCACCAGCCCCTCGAACGCCTGCAGACGCTCCTTCTCGCCTTCCTTGATCTTCACCTGCACCCGCACTGTGTCGCCGGTGGCAAAGGCGGGAAGGTCGGTGCGCTTCAACTTGTCGGCAAGGCGCTGCATCACTGGATGTATGGACATGGCTCGTTCCTGATCTTGATTTTCAGCTGCAGCACTACGGTACAAATTCCCGGGCGCGGGCCGAACCCTCAGTGTACAGCAAGATTGTCGTTCAAAGCAGCCACGCTCGCCTACTATGGCTTCCATCGCCAAGGACAACCGACGCGCTCGCAGCGACTCATCTGGATCACCCTTCACCCAAACCCGACGGCTCCAGCAGCTCCCGGTCCTCCGCGCTCAACTCCACGCCATCCAGCAGGTCTGGACGGTTTCGCTGCGTTTTCCTGAGCGCATGCTCCCTTCGCCACCGCCGCACCTGCTCGTGGTTGCCCTCCATCAGCACCGCTGGCACCGCCGAGCCGGCAAACTCCGCCGGACGCGTGTACTGCGGGAAATCGAGCAGGCCGCCCGCGCCGCTTTCCCCGCCAAAGCTCTCAAACGCGCTCGAAGCCGCGTTGCCCAGAACCCCCGGCACCAGCCGCGTCACCGCATCCACGATCACCGCCGCGCCCAGCTCGCCGCCGGTCAGCACGTAGTCGCCAATCGAGAGCTCCCGGTCCGCCAGCAGCTCAGCCACTCGCTCATCCACGCCCTCGTACCGGCCGCACAACAGCACTACCCGCTCCACCTGCGCCAGGCCCAGTGCCGTGGCCTGCGTAAACCGCTGCCCCTGCGCCGACAGTAGGATCACTGTCTCCCGTGCCTGGTCGCGCTCCGCCTTCGCCGCCACCCCCAGCGCGCTGAGCGCCGCCGCAAACGGCTCCGGCTTCAGCACCATGCCCTCGCCGCCGCCAAAAGGCCGGTCATCCACAATGCGGTGCCGGCCCTCGGCGTAATCGCGCAGGTTATGCACCACTGCCTGCACCTGCCCACTCACCAGCGCCCGGCGCAGCATCCCTGAGCCGAAGATGCCCATCCCCCCGGCGCTTTTCTCCGTGGGCGTGCCGAAAAAGTCAGGAAAGATGGTGAGGATATCGAAGCGCATTCGACCAGTTTTCCTATGGGTGTAGGGAAGAAGGTTGTGGCATGTGGCTTTTCTTTGCGGAAAAGCCACGTCGAGCTTTGCTGGCCGCTTCGCAGAGTAGGAAGACTGGTCTACCCGTCTGCCGGCGGCGCTTGCTCCTGTCGTTTTCCCGGTTTGGATGCCGGCTGAAGTTCCAGAAGGCCCTCCGGAAGCTCCATCTCGACGGTGCGCGCCGCGAGGTTCCAGCGTGGCGCATACGCCTTTACGAACGGCACCAGCAGCTCGCTGCCGTCTGCCCGCTGCACCACCAGCAGCGCTGTGTTGCTCGACTCGCGATCCACATCCGTCACGGTGCCGACGGTCTGACCCGTACGCGTGTCGGTCAGCACACAGCCTTCCAGCTCCGCGATGTACACCTCATCCTCGGGCAGCGGCGTGCGCTGCTCCCACGGCACCACCACTTCCACCCCGCGCAGCGCTTCCGCATCGTTCATTGTGTCGCACCCGGCAAACTTGAAAACAATGCGAGTTCCATGGCTGGTCTGCTGCAACCGGTGCCGCTCGAGGGTTGCCGTCCGTACCGCTGTTACCGCCTGCGTGGCGCGCAGCCACACCGTCGGCTGCTTGCCGAACCGCTCGGGAAAGTCAGTCAGCAGCTCCGCCAGCACCTCGCCGCGATGCCCCTGCGGACGCACGATCCGCGCTACGCGCAGCCATGCCGGCGCGCCTTCGTCTGCGGGCAGAGAGTCTTCAGGAGGTTTCTGCAAGGCCCGGGCTTACTCAGCCGTCTCGCGCTGCGTAAGCCCAGCCGGCGCAGAAATGCCCCGGCCGTCATGGCGTCCGTCGGCATGTCCATCATGGTGCCCATCCCGCGTGTCGCCGTTCTCCACAATATCCAGCGTGTACCGGTGGTGATACTTCATGCTGACCGCGCTCAGGATTGTGCGCAGCGAGTGCGCCGTGCGCCCCTGTTTGCCGATCACCTTGCCGATATCCGCATCGGAGACATGGAGCCGCAGCACCGTGCTCTCCTCCCGCTCCACCGCCTGCACTTCGACTGCTTCCGGATGGTCGACCAGCGCGCGCGCGATCTGGGTTACCAGCGCGTGGGTTGGGTCGGGACTGGTCTGGGCGTTGCGATCTTCGTCAATCATTCCGCTGCTCCGGCCAAACAAGCATGAGCCTCTGCACAGGGAAGCCTGCTGGGTTGGCGCCCATAGTAGCAGTTTGCTCCAGCGGCGCAACAGGGCTTGCCGGAATCAATATTCGCAAGCTCCGGGCCGTCAGCAATCCCGCCGCCAGCGGGGTAGCCCAGGGAACTCCTGAACTGTCTCCCGGGGGGATGCACGGCAACTGGCGGTCATTCGCGCGTGCCACAAAAGCCAGCTCAGCCGGAGGCAGCGAAGTCGGCTGTCTCCAGCCTTATTTTGTGAAAGCTGCCGATGCGGAGAAATGCGAGCCGGAGCTAAGCGGTAGCTTCGACCGGCTCGGCGGCTGCGGCCGGGGCGGCCTTCAGCAGTTTCGCCACACGCTCTGACAACTGCGCGCCCTTGCCCGTCCAGTACTCGATCCGCTCCCGCTTGAACTCGACCGTCGCCGGGCTGGTGCGGGGGTTGTAGGTGCCGACCAGCTCGATCGAGCGGCCATTGCGCGCACGATCCTTTTCGATCACAACTACGCGGTAAAACGGCTTCTTGCGGGCGCCGAAGCGCGCCAGACGTATCATCAACACAGGCAAAATCCTTTCAGGTCACTCGGAGCAGTACAGATAAATTACGGGTTTGCGTCGCCGCAGGTGCAGCGCAGCGGGAGCGCACTGCTGCCCACCCAAACTCCTACTATATCCGATACCGCCGAGATTCTCCGGGCGTCTTGTTCCATCAGAGCCGCCTGGACCGGGGCCCTGACTTCTTTTCCCGCGCAAAAACTCATCCGCGGCGCGCTCCGGAGCGCACCCGGCCCGGCATCTATACCCGCTGTATGCATGCCCCGGCACTCGCGACGCTGCACACCCGGCCACTGATTCTCACCCTTGCGCTCGACCCGTCCAGCCAGTCTCGCTTTGAGGCCGAGCGTCAGCGCTACTACCCGGCCCGCCTCAACCGGATTCCGGCTCACATCTCCCTCTTCCACGCGCTGCCCGGCGAGGAGGAGAGCTCTATTCGCGCCACCCTCGCCGGTGAAACCGCCGCCATCTCCCCCTTCGCGCTGCAGGTCCACGATATGCTGCGCCTCGGCCGCGGCGTCGCCTACGCGCTTGACGCCCCCGAGCTCGACCGCCTCCACGCCCGCCTCCGCGCTGCCTGGCTGCCTTGGCTCTCCCGCCAGGACCAGCAGCCCTTCCGCCCCCATATCGTGATCCAGAACAAGGTCGACCCGGCCCTCGCCCGCACCCTGTACGACACGCTATCTAGCGGTTTCCGCCCGTGGGCCGTGCAGGCCTGTGGCCTGCTGCTATGGCACTACGAAGGCGGTCCTTGGAGCCCGGCCGGCGACTTTGCTTTTGCCAGTCGGGTCGCGAGGGTCGCTGAACACTCATCCGGCCTCACTTCATGATCCGCCGCCTCCCCAGCTTTTGCCTGTGCGCCCTCGCTACTCGCGCCGCATCTCAACCGGATATGGCTACCGCAACTGCAACCCCTTTCCAGCTCCGCCAGCTCGGCGACTCCGACCTTCACCTCACCCCCATCGGCTTCGGCGCCTGGGCCATCGGCGGCGGCGACTGGGAGTTTGCCTGGGGATCCCAGGAGGATTCCGACTCCATCCGCGCCATCGAGCAAGCGCTCGAGCTTGGTATCAACTGGATCGACACCGCCGCCATCTACGGGCTCGGCCACTCCGAGGAAGTCGTCGCCCGCGCTCTCAGAAACAGCGCCCACAAGCCGCTCGTCTTCACCAAATGCTCCATGCGCTGGAACCTCGCGGACCGCAAGATCTTTCGGTCGCTGACCGCGAAGTCAGTGCGCGAAGAGGTTCACGACTCCCTCCGCAGGCTCGAGCGCGACACGATCGACCTCTACCAGGTGCACTGGCCCAACCCCGAGAACGAGCTAGAAGAAGGCTGGGCCGAACTGGCGAAGCTCAAACAGGAAGGCAAACTCCGCTATCTCGGCGTCTCCAACTTTTCGGTTGAGCAGATCGAGCGCGTCCAGAAGATCGCTTCCGTCACCTCGCTGCAGCCGCCTTACTCGCTCGTGAACTCCAAGGCGCAGGACGAGCTGCTGCCTTTCTGCCTTAAGAACAACATCGGCGTCATCAACTACTCGCCCATGGCTTCCGGCTTGCTCACCGGCAAAATGTCGGCCGAGCGCATCGCGCGGATGCCCGCTGACGACTGGCGCCGCAAGAGCCCCAACTTCACCGAGCCGAAGCTCACCCGCAACCTCGCGCTTGCCGCGTTGCTCGGCGAGATCGGCAGGGATCACCAGGTTGAGGCCGGCGTCGTCGCCATCGCCTGGACCCTGCATAACCCAGCCGTCACCGCGGCCATCGTGGGTGCGCGCAGCCCTGAGCAGGTGGAGGGAACCCTCCCCGCTGCTACCTTCCGCCTCTCCGAGCCGGAGTTCGAGCGCATCCAGCAGTTTGTCCGCGAGAACCCGGCCTGAGCAGCGGGTTCGTGAATGAGCGCCCGGCCTTTCAGGTCTCCGTAAAGAAACCGAAGTCACTGTCCCATCGTTTGCCAAGACCTTCATCAGTGCGATCCTCTTGTAAGCTGAAAAGTATTGCAGGACCGCGCTTCTACACCTTGGAAGACGAGTAAAATGTCCAACATGACGAACTGGCAGCTACTGATCGCCGCAGGCTTGCCCACAGCCACCGGACTGGTTAGCATTGCGCTCGCCTTGACCCTGAACGGCAGGCTCGAATCTCGTATGGACCATTTCGAATCTCGCCTGGACCGTATGGCCGCGGACCTTTCACAGTTCTACCTGATGCTGGGTAAGCACGATGGCAAGATCGAGTCGCTCGAAAAACGGCTCGGATAACGTCTTCTTGCCAGACACAAGAAAGGGCCGCTCGCCAAGCGGCCTTTTCTCTTTTTAAGACTCAAATCGGCAAGCACCGAAACCTACTTTTCCCGGTTCACCACAAAATCCGGAACCCACAGCAGCGCCCGCTTGTACTCCGACTCCGCCAGGCCATCGAGCGCCCTTCGTGCCCGCTCCGCATGCCGCTGCGCCACGCCCATCGCAAACTCGATGGACCCGTACCGGTCGAGCGTTGCCAGCACATCCTCATACCGCACTTGTGTAAACGCCCCATCAGCCAGCACCTGCAGGATCGCCTCCTGCTCCGCCACCGTCGCGTGCTCCAGCGCATGCACCACCGCGAGCGTCGCCTTCCCCTCGCGGAGGTCGCTCGCCACCGGCTTGCCCAGTACTGCTTCGGCCGCAGTCAGGTCCAGCACATCATCCACCACCTGGAATGCCAGCCCCAGGGCATGCCCGTATTCTGCAAGGCAGGTTTCTGTCTTGGCATCCGCGCCCGACAGCACCGCGCCCAGTCGCATGCTTACTTCAAACAGGCATGCCGTCTTGCGGTAGATCAGCTCGTTGTACTCGCTCTCCGAGACCGCCCGGCCCAGCTTCTCAGTCTGCAGCAGCTCGCCCTCGACCATCGCCTGGGTCAGCGAGATCAGCAGCTCCAACACCCGGAAGTTCTGCTCCTCGAGCGCCACCCGGAAAGCCTGCATGTAAAGCCAGTCGCCGGCCAGGACGCAGCGGGTGTTGCCCCAAGTTGTGTTCGGGGAGGGGCGCCCGCGCCGCAGTTCTGCTCCGTCAATGATGTCATCGTGGACCAGCGTGGCCGTGTGCACCATCTCGACTACAGCACCCAGGCGATGCATTGCCGGTCCCTCATAGCCCAGGCTGCGGCAGGCTAGCAGCAGCAGGGAAGGCCGGATCCGCTTGCCCCCGCTCTCGCGCAGGTAGTCGGCAATCTCGGTGATGGCGGCAACAGAAGAAACAGCATCGCGTCCGAACTCCCGCTCGATGGCCAGGAGATCGTCGTGCAGAAGGTCGAAGACCTCCTTTGCCGTCGCTATCGCTGCTGTGCTCACTCACCCTCTTTCATAGATGATGCACGCACTCTTCGTTGGTTCTGCCGGCTCTCAACTCTGCTTGCACCTCGCCAAAGTTCCCTGCTCAAGGCTGCCCTTGAATCGCTATAGCAGCACAACTCCCCTACCTACCCGTACTCCTCAACCAGCGACCAGGACGCTGCACTCGGAATCATCATCCTGAGAGAAGCATTAGCGCTTGCGCCACAGGAGCCGCTCTCTACCGGTTCAAGCCGCTAATTCGACCGGAAATTCGTAAATTGCATATCGATCCCGAACTCATGCCCCTTCAACAGGGCAATCGTCGCCTGCAGAGTATCCCGGTCCTTGCCCGTGATCCGCACCGTCTCGCCCTGGATCGTCGCCTGCACCTTGTGCTTTGAGTCCTTGACGAGCTTCACAATCTCCTTCGCCTTCTCGACCGCGATGCCCTGCTTCAGCGTGACCTTCTGGCGCACGCTTGCACCCGCCGCCTGCTCCACCTTGCCGTACTCGATCGACTTGACCGAGATCCCGCGCTTGATCAGCTTCTGCTCCAGAATCTGCGTCACCGCTTCCAGCTTGTAGTTGTCCGCCGAGGCCAGCTCCAGACCTTTCTCATCGCCGTCCAGCTTGATCGACGACTTCGAATCCTTCAGATCGAACCGGGCGTTCACTTCCTTCACCGCCTGGTCGATCGCATTTTTCACTTCCTGGATTTCTACTTTCGAAACGATATCGAACGAGTTATCGGCAGCCATACGTCCTCAAACTTTCAGCTTCTATTATGGGTGCAAACCGGGCCTCGCGCTTCTCTCAGCGCTCCTCAACCATATCCGCGATATGGAAAAACCGGCAGAAGTTTTCACTGGTCTGCCGCGCCAGCTCCTCGGGCGGGATGCCGCGCGCCCCGGCGAGCACCTCCGCTGTCCTCGTCACCAGCGCCGGCTCGTTGCGCTTGCCGCGCTGCGGCATCGGCGCCAGGAACGGGCAGTCCGTTTCGACCAGCAGTCGGTCTGCCGGAAGCGCTCGCGCTACCTCCCGCAAAGCGCCCGCGCTCGGGTAAGTCACGTTGCCTGCAAACGAAATCATGAACCCCAGAGCGAGCGCCCGCTCTGCCTGTGCCTGGTCTCCGGAAAAACAGTGCAGAATCCCGCCCAGCCCGGCCTTGCCATCAGTACTGGCGCCCCAGTGCTCCTCCAGCATCGCCAGCGTCTGCTCCCATGCATCCGCCTCCGGCCCGAACGCCTCGCCCGGACGACAGTGAATCACGATCGGCTTCGCATGCCGCCGGGCCAGCTCCATCTGCGCCTGGAAGGCCTCGCGCTGCACCTCGACCGGCGGGTTTTCAGCATGGTAGAAGTCGAGCCCGACCTCTCCCAGGGCGAGCACCTCGGCTTCGTCCAGCAGCGCGTCCAGGTTAGCCAGCGCCAGCGCATCGCACTGCGCCGCCTCCTGCGGGTGCACGCCCGCGGTCGCGAAAATCCGCGGCGTCCGCGGCTTGCCACGGTACTCCCTCGCCAGCTTCAGCGCGCCATCCATGGAGGAAGGCCCGTCCCCAATCCCGATTGACAAAATCGTACGCACCCCCGCCTCCCAGGCGCGCGCCAGCACCAGGTCGCGATCCTCCGCGAAACGTATGTGGTCCAGGTGCGCGTGTGAGTCAATCAGCACGATCGTCATCTCCGTAACAGGCAAAAGCAACGGGCAAGAGCAAGAAACAAAGGCAACGGGCAACAGGCAGAAGGGGCAAATGCGGCCTATCATCCTGGCCTGCGCAGCCGGTAACGCAAACGCCATCTGCTCTGCGTTCCCACTTCTCGCCGTCCTACTTCAACCGAGCTCCAATCTCCACCTCGTCCAGAAACCCCGCGAGCGAAGGCCTCCCTGTCTCTCCGAGCGACGCCGCTACCACCATCCCATTCGACTCCAGCCCCCGCAGTTTGCGGGGTGCCAAGTTGGCCACAATTACCACCTTGCGCCCCACCAGCGTCTCCGGCGCATAGGTCTCGGCGATCCCGGCCAGAATCTGCCGCCGCTCGTAGCCCAGGTCTACTTCCAGCCGCAGTAGTTTATCTGCCTTCGGCACCCGCTCGGCAACCACAATCTGCGCTACCCGCAGCTCCACTTTCAGGAAGTCGTCGATGGTGATCTGTGGCAGCGTAGGCGGTCCTGTCTCCGGAACAGTCCTTATTTCAATGGCTGCCGGCACCGTCACCTGCCCCACCAGCGCCGCATCCTCCATCGCCTGCAGTCCCGGCACGAACGCAGCCCCAGGCAGATCGCCGACCGGCCCTGCATCGAGCGGACGCGACGCGACCGGGGTCGCCTGCACTGGTGTCGTCTGGGGCGGGGCCGCCATCGCGGCCGCAGGCGAGATCGGTGCGGACATACGCGCCACACCCGGCGTTCCTGCCGTGGAAATCGCCGGGTCCACGGCGGCCGCAACGCTTTCCGGCTTCGTGGGACTGGCCTGGCTCGCAGTCTGCCTTGCGTTTTCCTCTTCCATTGCCTGCATCCTTTCGACTGCGTCCTTCTCCGCCCGCGGGAACACCGGCCCCAGCACGCCCAACCGTGTTCCTGGCTTGAGGCCACCCCAGCTCAGATGCCCCAGGTCGGCGTCTCTTATGTCTCCCAGCCCCAGCTGCGCCCACACCTTCGCCGCCGCCTCCGGAATCACCGGGTAGACCAGCGCGGTGAGAATCCGGATCGCCTCGGCGCTCGAATATAAAACACTGTGCAACTCCCCAAGCCCCGCCTCGCCCAGCGCTGCCGTCTTCCAGGGCGCGCGCTCGCTGATCATGCCGTCGACCGCGCCGGCAAACGCGAGCGCCACCTCGAGAGCACGCGAAAACTCGAGCGCCTCAAAGTGGGTGCCGAAGTTCTGAATGGCGGCCATTGCCGCATGCCGCAGAGCGATGTCGCACGCGCCCGGAGGCACGATCCCGCCGCAGTAGCGCGCGATCATCGCCAGCGTCCGGCTTACCAGGTTTCCATACCCATTCGCCAGGTCGGCGTTGTATCGCTGGACCAGTGAATCAAACGAGAACGACCCGTCCTGCCCGAACACGATCTCGCGCAGCAGGAAATACCGCAGCGCATCAGCTCCAAGAATGGAGAGAATTGTCTCCGCCCGCACGATGTTTCCGCGCGACTTCGACATCTTCGACTGCTCGAACAGCAGCCACCCATGCGCCACCACCGCCTGCGGCAGCGGCAGCCCCGCGGCCAGCAGAAATGCCGGCCAGTAGACGCAGTGGAAACGCGAAATCTCCTTGCCGATGATGTGCAGCTGCGCCGGCCAGTACTTCTCGAAGGCCGACTCGTCGTCGGACCCGTATCCGAGCGCTGTGATGTAGTTCGCCAGGGCGTCGAGCCACACGTAGATCACATGTGACGCATCGTCGGGCACCGGGATGCCCCACTTGAAACTGGTGCGCGAGACCGACAGATCGCGCAGGCCGCCGCGCACAAACGCCAGCACCTCGTTGCGCCGCGTCTCGGGCTGAATAAACTCCGGGTGCTCCGCATACAGCTCCAGCAGTTTGTTTTCAAATGCCGACAGCTTGAAGAAGTAATTCTCCTCGCTCACCGTTTCGGTGGTGCGGCCGCAGTCCGGGCATGGCGCGCCCGGTCCCGCCTCCACGTACAGCTCATCCCACACGCAGTACTGCCCCGTGTACGTGCCCTTGTAGAGGAAGCCACGCTCCTTCAGCACGTTCCACAGCTTGTGGACGCCGCGCTTGTGGCGCTCCTCGGTGGTGCGGATGTAGTCGTCGTAGGTCAGGCCCATGCGGTCCCACAGCCCGCGAAACTCCGCTGACACCTGGTTGGCAAACTCCTGCGGCGCAGTTCCGGCCTTTTCCGCCGACCGTTCGATCTTCTGCCCATGCTCGTCGGTCCCGGTCAGGAACCACACATCCTGCCCCAGCGCTCGCCGCCGCCGCGCAATAGCATCCGTCACCACGGTGGTATACGTGTGCCCGATATGCGGCCGCGCGTTGACGTAGTAGATCGGCGTCGTAATGTAAAAGGGTGTGCTTGGCTCAGACATGATGGGAGTGCTTACGGACTCGCAATCGGAATCCGGCGCAACCCACATCTTAACAGTCGCGAAAAGGCTATGAGCCTCGACGCCAAAACGAGCACCCGCCACGAAGTGGCCGGCTCTTGGAGTGCAGCACGAAGTGCCCGCGCAGGTGGTTTAGACTTACCCTTCCATATCCTCAGGCAGCAAAGCAGGGAACCCCGTGTATCTCGCCGGACAAAAACGCCTCGTCGCGCACCTGCGCACCGTCTTGCAAAGCCTCTACTTGCTTGAGCCCGCGACGATCGCCATTGAGCAGCCCCCCGACCTTCGCTTCGGCGAGTACGCGCTGCCAGTCGCGTTCGAGCTGGCCCGGACCCTGCGCAAGGCGCCCCGCAAAATCGCCGAAGAGATTGTCGCGGCTCTCGGAACGGTCGAGAGTTTTGCTTCATTTGAGGTCGCCGGCGCCGGCTACATCAACGCGCGACTCGACCGGGCTGCTGCCGTCAAAATGCTGGCCGCCGACGCCCCTGAGCGAAACGACCGCACCCCGCAGCACGCGCTGGTCGAGCACACCAGCATCAACCCCAACAAAGCCGCGCACGTCGGCCACCTGCGCAACGCCATCCTGGGCGATACCTTCGTGCGCCTGCTGCGTGCCACCGGCGACCAGGTTTCCGTGCAGAACTACATCGACAACACCGGCGTCCAGGTCGCCGACATCGTTGTCGGCCTTGAACACCTGCTTTCTCTCTCCCCCGCCGCTCTCGAGCCCTGGATCGCGAGCCTCAGAGAGCCAATCGACTACGCCTGCTGGGACCTCTACGCCCGTACCTCGCAGTGGTACCTGGCCGGCACCCCGGAAGAAAATGCCGCCCGCAAGCAGCTCCGCCTCGACACGCTGCACCGGCTGGAGGAAGGCGGAAATGCAACTGCCGCGGTTGCAGAAAGGGTCGCGACCGCCATCGTTCGCCGCCACCTCGAAACCATGCAGCGGTTGCAGATCGAGTACAACCTGCTGCCGCGCGAAAGCGAGATCCTCCACCTGCACTTTTGGGACGCAGCCTTCGCGCAGCTCAAAGAGAAAGGTGTGCTTCGGCTCGAGACCTTAGGCAAGAACAAAGGCTGCTGGATCATGCGTCGCGCCGCCATCTCCGGTGGGGGCGGCGCTGCGCCGTTGCCAGATGTTACAGAGGGTCCAGATGAGGACGCCAAAGTCATCGTGCGCTCCAATGGCACCGTCACCTATGTGGGCAAAGACATCGCCTACCATCTGTGGAAGTTCGGCCTGCTGGGCCGCGATTTTGCCTACCGCCCCTTCTTTGAGTACCCGGACCATACCTGTTGGATCACCGACGTCGAAGGCGACCCCGAGCACCCGCAGTTTGGCGGTGCGGACGCCATTTACAACGTCATCGATGCCCGCCAGTCCGACCCGCAGGCCAATGTCATCGAGGCCCTGCGCGGCATGGGCTACACAGCACAAGCCGACCGCTACACGCATTTTTCTTACGAGATGGTTGCGCTCACCCCGCGCTGTGCTCTCGAGCTTGGCTACGCCGTCTCCGACGAAGACCGCACCCGCGCCTACATCGAGGTCTCCGGCCGCAAGGGTTTCGGCGTCAAGGCCGATGACCTCATCGACCGCCTCCTCACCGCCACCCGCGCCGAAGTCGCCGAGCGCAACCCCGATCTCTTGCCAGCCGAGCACGAGCGCACGGCAAGCCAGATCGCCATCGGCGCCTTGCGCTACTTCATGCTCAAGTTCACCCGCAACACCGTCATCGCCTTCGACTTCAAAGACGCGCTCTCCTTTGAGGGCGAGACCGGCCCGTACCTGCAGTACGCCGTCGTCCGCACCCGCTCCATCTTTCGCAAGGCGGCCATTGCGCCCCAGGAAGCTCTCGCCCAGGTCGCCTCACTCGACCTCTCCGCGCACCTCGACGGGGAGGCGGGCGACAGCATCTGGCAGGTCTGGCTGCGCGCCGCGAAGACGAGCCTGGTTCTTGAGCAGTGCCGCGAAACAGCCGAGCCCGCCCACCTCGCGCGCCACTGCTTCCTGCTCGCGCAGGAGTTCTCCGCGTTTTATCGCAAGCACCATATCCTCACCGAGCAGGACCCCGAGCGCAAGACGCTGCTCTTTGCAACTGCGGCGGTTACAGAACGCACGCTGGTGCGCTCGCTGGCAGTGCTCGGCATTGAAGCGCCAGAAGTGATGTAGACCCCCTGCGCGGGAGGCGGCCACTTCGTGGCGTGTGTCCGTTACACATGGCCCTCCCGTTGGTCGGGATGGGCATCCTCTTATGCCGACCAACGGGAGGCCCACAGATATTTAAGACGCCACCCAAACGAGAACCCGCCACGAAGTGGCCGCCTCCCGCGCGGGGGGTCTTGTTTATCGTTGCAGTAATCGTTGCAGGCAACGATTACTGCAACGCTTGCCCGGCAGCAGTCAGCAGCTTCAGCTGTTTCTCGTCGTACTGCTTCACGCCGTCCGGCAGCGGCGCATAGTTCAGTGAGCTCGCCGCGCCCTGGTCGTCACCGATGATGTATTCCACAAAGCTTTTCAGCGCTGTCCGCTTCGCCTTGTCCGGGCCGTCCTTCGGAATAATCAGAAACGTCAGCCCGGAGATCGGGTAGGCGTCCTTGGCCGAAGCCGGAGGGTTCACTATCGAGTGCCGCGGGTCCTGCGCCAGCTGGTCTGAAAACGCAGCGATGGCCGCGGTCGTCCCGGCGGCGGTCGGCGCCTCATAGGAGCCGGCGGCATTCTCGATCTTTGCCTCCGCCAGCTTGTTCTGCTCGGCATAGGTCAGCTCCACGTAGCCGATTGCTCCCGGCGACTGCCGCAGCTGCCCGGTTACGCCCTCGCTGCCTTTGCCGCCCAAACCAACAGGCCACTTCACCGATTTCCCCGCGCCCACCTTCGTCTTCCAATCCGGGCTCACGGTCGCCAGATAGTCGGTAAAGATAGCTGTCGTGCCGCTGCCTTCCGCGCGATGTACCACCACCACCGGCAGTTTGGGCAGCTTGACTCCGGGGTTGTCCTTGGCCACTGCCGGGTCGCTCCAGCTCTTGATCGTGCCCAGGAACATCCCCGCCAGCACCGCCGGCGAGATTTGCAGGTTCGGCGGCGCACCCGGCAGGTTGTACGTGATGCACACCGGCCCCGCCGTCTCCGGAATCTGGATCACCGGCCCCATCGCGGGCAGCTGCGCATCGGTCAGCGCGGCGTCGGACGCGCCAAAGTCCACTGTCTTGTTCTTCACCTGCTCAATGCCGCCGCCCGACCCGATCGACTCGTAGTTGATCTGCGTGCCGGCATGCGACTGCTGGTAGCTCTCGATCCAGCGTGTCATCACGGGGTACACAAACGTGCTGCCCGCGCCCGTCAGCTTCACATTGCCGCTATCTGAGCCGGACTTGCATGCAGCCAGGCTGCCACACACGATCAACGCGCTCGCAAACGCAAGCACGCGCTTTCCACAGTAAGAGCTCACAGGTCTTCCTCCATGTTCCACGACTCCATCATCCGGCTTGCATCTGCCGGCAGGAAAGACTTTTCCCGCAATATTCACCGTTCATTCACCTTCCGGCTGGGTTACGCGCGTTTCCTGCCGCAGAGGCCGATTGGGCAAACGGCGCGTCAGGAACGGAAAGCCCAGGCTGACCAGAAAGTAAGCCACGGTGGCCGCCAAGGCAAGCAACGGCAGCCCGGCTCCGCAGGCCATGCCCACCGCGGCCGTCAGCCAGACGCTTGCAGCTGTGGTCAGCCCGCGTACTGCATCGCCGCGCACAAAAATAATGCCGGCGCCGATAAAGCCGATGCCGGAAACAATCTGCGCGGCAATCCGCGAGGGGTCCAGCACGACTGCGTTCGCTCGCAACACATCTGTAAAGCCATACTTTGAAACCAGCAGAAAGAGGGCAGATGCGAGCCCGACGAGCGTGTAGGTGCGAAAGCCCGCACTCTTCTGGCGAATCTCGCGCTCCAGCCCGATGAGCGCCGACAGCAGAAAGGCTGCCCCCAGTTCGCCCAGCTGCAGCCAGCCCTGGCCTGTCGGTTCTCCCGGAATGCGCATTAGTTCTCCCTCCCTTTGATTCTCCCCCTCTGTTCTACGCCACCATCTGTCGCTGGTGTGTGCCGTGCAACGCCAGTCATGCCCGCATCGTCTTACCGGGCAGGAGAACCGCTTTATGGCACAGCAACTGGCAGGGAAGAAGGTCGCCATCCTCGCGACCGAAGGATTCGAGCAGGTTGAGCTCACCGAACCAAAGAAAGCACTGGAAGCCGCAGGCGCCACCACCCACATCATTTCGCTCAAGCCGGGCGAGATCAAGGGCTGGAAGTCCACAGAGTGGGGGGACTCAGTCAAAGTGGATAAGGTTGTTGCCGATGCAAAGGCCGCCGACTATGACCTGCTTCTGCTTCCGGGCGGCGTGCAAAATCCGGACAAGCTCCGGATGGACCCGCAGGCAGTCGCGTTCGCCAAGAGCTTTTTTGAGAGTGGCAAGCTGGTCGGCGCTATCTGCCACGCGGCCTGGACCCTCATCGAGGCAGACGTCGTGAAGGGCAGGACGATGACTTCGTGGCTTTCGCTGAAGACCGACCTGAAGAACGCGGGCGCCACCTGGGTCGATCAGGAAGTCGTCGTCGATGGCAAGCTCATTACCAGCCGCAAGCCCGATGACATTCCAGCGTTCAACCAGAAGCTCATCGCCGCGCTGCAGGGTGAGGCAGCCCGCGCAGCGTAAGCCAGCAAAGTCGGGCGCTCTTCGAAGAGCGCCCGACTTTGCTAAAGCCGATCCCGACCATCGGGAGGGCCACCCATCCACTAAGCACCAGCCACGAAGTGGACGCTGGCCGCATCAGGGCTACGCCCCAGCAGGCGGTCTTAGCCGTTGACGTTCAACCGCACCCACTCCACCAGGCTCCGTACCCCCACACCGCTTGGCCCCTTCGCCATCCACGCTTTCCCGTCATCCAGCCACGCCATCCCTGCGATATCCAGGTGGATCCAGGGCGTGTCTCCCGCGAACTCTTTCAGAAACATCGCCGCCGTAATCGCTCCGCCATATCGCCCACCCGTGTTCATCAGGTCAGCGATATGCGACTTGATCTGCTCGCGATACTCCTCGCCCAGCGGCAGCCGCCAGAATCGCTCCCCGCTCACTGCCAGCCCGTCTGAAAACTTCTGCCAGGTCGCTTCATCGTTGGCAAATGCTCCCGCATTGTGCTGCCCCAGCGCCACCGAAACCGCCCCGGTCAGCGTCGCCGCGTCGATCAGGTGGGTCGCCCCCAGCTGCTTCGCGTAGTGCAGCCCGTCGGCGAGCACCAGGCGCCCTTCCGCATCGGTATTGATCACCTCGATCGTCTTGCCGCTCATCGCGGTCAGCACATCGCCCGGGCGGTACGCGCGGCCACTGGGCATGTTTTCCGCCGAGCAGATCACGCTTAGCACCCGCACCTTCGGCTTGACGAGCGCAATAGCCCGCATCGCGCCCAGCATCGCCGCGCCTCCAGCCATGTCGTACTTCATCTTCTCCATGCCGTCGGCGGGCTTGATGGAGATGCCGCCCGTATCGAAGGTGATCGCCTTGCCCACCAGCCCCAGCGTTATGCCCGCCGCGGCGCCCTCCGGCTCATATCGCATCACGATCAGCGCCGGCGGCTCGTCCGAGCCCTGCGTCACGCCCAGGAAAGCGCCCATCTTCAGCTCGCGCAGCTTCTCGGTCGAAAACACCTCGCAGGTGAGCCCCACCTCGGCGCACATCGCCCGGGCTCGCTCGCCCAGAACTGTCGGCGTCAGCACATTGCCCGGCTCGTTTACCAGCGCCCGCGCAAAGTTCTGGCTCTCGGCGATCGCCAGCCCGTCCTTCATTCCCGCCGCCACCGCCGCCTGATCTACCCGCTCGTTCGCAAGCAGCGTCAATGAAACAAGGCTCTGGTCCTTACGGTCCGAGTGGTAGGTATCCGGGTCAAAGTCGGCGATCGTGACGCCTTCGGCGATGGCCCGCGCGGCATCGCCATCGCTCGCCTCCACCACGTTCTCCGGCACCGCCACTGCGATCTCGCGCAGCCCGCGGGCCTTCGCAAACCGGGCCGCCGTGCCAGCCGCCTTGCGCAACGCCGCCGTGCCCGGCCCCACGCCCTCCGCGGCTGCCTTGCCCAGGCCCACCAGCAGCAGACGCTTCGCCTTGAACCCGCCCGGCGCATGCACCAGCAGCGTCTCATTGGCGGCAGACTTGAACTCGCCCCCGGTCAGCACTTCGCCGAGCCCGTCATGCACGGTTTGCGACTCGGTCAACGCCAGCACGGACGGCTTCGCATCGGCAGCTTTGGCGCTGTCCTGGTCTACTGTGAAAATGACGAGAAGGTCAGCAGGAGTCTGGGCGGCAAGCGTAAACAGGAGTTGAGTTTTCACTCTTTAACGATACCGCTCCAGGCCAGCCGATCCAACCCGCCACCCAGCCCCAGCCGAGCATCGGGAGGCCCATGACAACCCGCACTGTCACGGAACGAGACATTCCACGAAGTGGCCGCCAGACGCGCAGGCGGTCTTGCTTACCAGCGCGCCTTTACCGACCTTTGCTCTGAGCCACGGCCTGCCGCGCTTCATTATCCGCCTCGCGCTTCTTCTCCGTCGCCCGCTTGTCCCAGTCCTGCTTGCCTTTGGCCACGGCCAGCTCGCACTTCACACGCCCCCGCCGGAAGTACAGCCGCGTCGGGATCAGCGTGAACCCCTTTGCCTGGGTCTGGTCCACCAGCTTTTTGATCTCTCCGGTATGCAGCAGCAGCTTGCGGGTACGCACCGCGTCGTGGCTGTCAAAGCCGGTGTGCGAGTAGGGCCCAATGTGCGCGTTTAGCAGCCAGGCCTCGCCGTCCTTCACCAGGCCGTAGCTGTCCTTCAGGTTGGCCTTGCCCTCGCGGATGCTCTTTACCTCCGAGCCGCGCAGCGCCACCCCGGCTTCGAAGCGGTCCATCAGGAAGTAATTGTGTCCCGCCGCGCGGTTCTGCGCGGCATCCCGGTCGCCCGAGGCCACCGGATCCCGCGGCGCGGCCTTGTTCAGCGCACTCGCTTTTTTCTCGGGCTGAATCTGGTATGTCGACTGCCGGGCCATGGCTTAACGATAGAGCAACGTGAATTTTCACGCTGCCCACCCTTCTTTTTTCGCAAAATCACGGTGCTATACTTTGCCAGCATTCGTCTGTACAACAGGGTGATCGCTCGGCAGCCCGGCCCATCGCGCGCTGCCCGTCCGAGCCGGCCTACCTTTCTTTCTGGAGTTGCATGAACCGCCTGACCCACTGGGGCCCCCCGCTCTCCCTCGCAGCCTTCTGCCTGATCGCCTCCACGCGCGACGCGCACGCCCAGTCTGCCGGCAAACTGTTCGACCAGGGCCGCTCGGCGGAGGCGCGCGACGACGTCGAAACCGCGTACAACGACTACGCCAAGGCGTACCAGAAGAAGCCCAACGACGAAAAGTACAAGATCTCCTACGAGCGCCTGCGCCTGGACGCCGCCGCGGCCCACGTGAAGCAGGGCGAGCGCCTCCGCGACCAGGGCGACAATACCGGCGCGCTCACCGAGTTCCTCCGCGCCCTCGAGATCGATCCCAGCAACGAGCTCGCCTCCCAGGACATCCGGGTCACCCGGGAGAAGGTCGATGGCGAAGCGACCACACCGAACCCCGAGAGCGCCATGGCGCCCAGCGAGCGTTCCGCCCTGCTCGATCTCGGCGGGCCGCCCCAGCTAAAACCCCTTTCGAATGAGCCGCTTACCATCCACGCCACCCAGGACTCCAAGGTCGTGTACCAGACCATTGGCAAGACCGCCGGCATCAATGTCCTGTTCGACCCCGACTACCACTCCGCCCAGATGACGGTCGACCTCAACAACGTCGATCTCTACGACGCACTGCGCATCCTCGGCGTCCAGTCCGGCACCTTCTGGCGCCCCATCACCGCGAACACCATCTTCGTCGCGCAAAACACCCGCGGCAAACGCACCGAGCTCGACGAGCAGGCTGTCCAGACCTTCTATCTCACCAACATAGCCCAGCAGAACGACCTCAACGATATCCAGACCGCCCTGCGCAACGTCTTCACCTCCGGCGCCAAGCTCTACGCTGTCCCCAGCCAGAATGCCATCATCATGCGCGGCACCCCCGATGAGCTGCTGCTCGCCGGCAAGCTCATCAACGACCTCGATAAGGCCCGCCCCGAGGTCGTTGTCGATATCGCGGTGCTTGAAGTCAGCCGCACCAAAATGCGCCAGTACGGCATCATGCTGCCGCAGACTGGCACTATCAACTTCCAGCAGAGCAACGCGCTCACCGGCACCAATGCCGCCACCACGACACCCACTACCGGCTCCGATACCGGCACGCCTCCCTCCACTTCCAGTCAACTACAGCTCAACCAGCTCGCCCACCTCAACTCGACCAACTTCGCCGTTGCCATCGGCCAGGCGCAGGTCAACCTGATGCTGAGCGATGCCCAGACCAAGACCGTGCAGAACCCCCGGCTGCGCGCTACCGATGGCCAGGAGGCCGCGGTCCGCATCGGCCAGAAGATCCCGGTCGCCACCGGCTCCTACCAGGCCGGCGTCGCCACCGCCATTACCTCCTCGCTGGTCAACACCCAATTCCAGTACCTGGAGGTCGGCGTCAACATCGACATGAAGCCGACCGTGCACTACGACCGTGATGTCTCGATGAAGCTGAAGATCGAGGTCTCATCGGAAGGCCCGCAGCAGAACCTCGGCGGCATCAGCAACCCGATCATCAACCAGCAGGTCAGCGAGCAGACCATCCGCGTCCGCGAGGGCGAAGCCACCGTGCTCAGCGGCATCCTCCAGAAGCAGAAGTCGCTTACCATATCCGGCTATCCCGGCCTGGGCGAGCTGCCGCTGCTCAAGTACATCTTCTCGTCCACCAGTGACACTGTCACCGACGACGAGATCGTCTTCCTGCTGGTCCCGCACATCATGCGCGGCAACGATATCTCGCCGATAAACTTGCGCCAGGTCGATACCGGCACCGTCAACGACATCCAGCTGCGGCATATGGGCGCCAACCCTGCCGGAGCTCCCGGCGCCGACACTGCCGCGCCAGCCGCCGGCGCCCCCGGCCAGCCGCAGCCGACCGCCCCCGGGGTGGGTGCGCCCCGCAGCCCCACTCCGGCTGTCACCAACCCGGCCCAGATGCAGCCCGGGACCATTCCGGGGCAGAATGTGCCCCCGGGAGCCGTCGCCGCCGCGCAGTCCGCCCTCGGCACCATGCAGGCCGGCGCCGCTGCCGCCGGGGCGCCCCCCGTTACCCTGCAGCTTGTGCCGTCGAACCCAACCCAGTCGGTCGGCAATACCTTCCAGGAGCAGGTCATGCTCTCCGGCGGCACCGATGTCTACTCCGCCTGGCAGGACCTGCAGTACGACCACACCCGGCTTGCGCTGGTGAATGTCGATACCGGCGACCTGCTGCAGAAGGACGGTCAGGCGGTCGCCCTGGTCCACCGCGACGATGGCGCCGGCAACGTCGCCATCTCCACCTCGCGGCCCCCGGGTACGGCTGGCGTCACCGGCGCCGGGACCCTCTGCACGCTTTCCTTCAAGGCTCTCGCCCCCGGCGATGCCTCTATTGCCATCACCAGCCCGGTGCTGCGCGACAGCAAGCAGCAGCCCATGCAGGCCACCGGTTCCCATGGAGTCGTGCATATCCAGTGAGGTGCCTGCTGCGAACCCGCTTTGCTCCCTGGCCTGGTCGGGGCTGGTTCCTCCCCGGTTCGGTCTGGCGCTGCTCGCGGCAGCGCGGGCTTCGCTGCCAGCCCAGCAGCGGCGTGCTTGAGACGGGTACTGGCGGTGCATCCGCGGAGGCGCTCGGCGAGGCGGGCACCGGCAGATCGCGCAGCGAGGCGGGCACCCGCTCTTCGCGCAGCGAGGCGGGCGTAACTCTAGTCGAGCTCATCGTCACCGTTGCTATCCTGTCCATCCTCGCCTCCGCCGCGGTCCCCATGGCGCGCTTTGAGAAGAAGCGCGAAAAAGAGCGCGAGCTTCGTTACGATCTCTGGACCATGCGCGCCGCCATCGATCGCTACAAGGACGCGGCCGACCGCCAGCTCATCCAGACCAAGGTCGACAGCCAGAACTACCCGCCCGACCTCAATACCATGGTCGAAGGCGTCGATATCCAGGGCAAGAAGGTCAAGTTTCTCCGCCACGTGCCCATTGACCCCATGACCGGCACCGACGAGTGGGGCGAACGCTCCATGCAGGACGACCCCGACTCTACCTCTTTCGGCGGCCAGAGCCTCTTCGACGTATACAGCAAGTCCGAGGGCACCGCGCTCGACGGCACCAAGTACTCCACATGGTAACCAGCATGGCCACCCGCCCCCACAACCCGGCAGAACGCGGCTTTACCCTGGTCGAGCTGATGATCGTCATGCTCATCATCGGCATCCTGGCCGCCATCGCCATTCCCAGCTACACCGCCTCGATGCGCAGCGCCCGCGAGGCGGTCCTCAGCGAAGACCTCCACGTCATGCGCGAGGCCATCGACTCCTTCACCATGGATAAGGAAAAAGCCCCCCAGTCGCTCGACGAGCTCGTCCAGTCCGGCTACCTCAAGGAGATTCCCAAGGACCCGGAGACCCAGAGCCGGGACACGTGGGTGCCCGACACCGACGACTCGCTCGAAAGCGTCGACCAGACTGCCGGCGGCATCTCGAATGTGCACAGTGGTTCCAGCCAGGCCGGCACCGACGGCCGCCCATACACCGATTGGTAGAGGGTCTGGCCGCCAGGCGCGCATGATCTGACCGCCGTCTGACAACTGAAAAAAGCTCCTTGAAGTTCCCGGTGGGACCGCCCCGCTTTCTTGCGGAGAACGAAAATCTACGTACGCCTTGACGCCTGTCATCGTTCCGCTCGTTCTAGACTGGATCAGCATTTTCAGTGGGGAGGTAGCACATGCGTTTTGAAATCGAAATGGATCGGGAAGAAGATGGCCGGTTCATCGCGGAAATAAGTTTGCTGCCTGGGGTGCTCGCTTACGGCGCCACGGAGGAAGAAGCAAAGGCCAACGTAGAAGCGATCGCGCTACGTGTCGTGGCGGATCAACTGGAGCGGGAGAAGCGCTCTACCTCAAGCGTGGAGTTCGCGACGGCGTGAGCGAGAAGTGGCCCAGCTGCAAAGCCAGGCAGGTTCTCAGAGCGCTGAACAAAATTGGATGGACTGAAGACCCGACCGAGCCGAAGCCCGGCTCTCACCGTCAGCTCTCGCATCCTGACTCCGGCTACAAGTACACGTGGGCATTTCACGCGTCGGACGAGATCGGGCCTGTGATGATGGCGAGAATCGCGAAGCGGACAGGCCTGAAGCGTTCAGACTTGTAAAGGATCTGTCACCTTATTCCAGCCGCCTGCTAGAACGAGAACGCAATCCCGGCCGCTACGCACCGCTGCGCCTGCGCAAAATACACGGTCGACCCATCCTGCGAGAGAAACGGCCGGTAGCCCTCGGCCAGCAGGTTCCGCACATCCAGGATCGCCTCCAGCTTGCCCGCGCCTACCCTTTCCAGATGCAGCGGCTGCCGGATCGACAGGCTCAAGTAGGCGTCCGGAATGCCTGCCGCCCCGCCCTCGTCAAACGGCGCAACCTGCGTCAGCGCGGCCGCAGGCTGCCACCGGTAGCTGCCGCGAACCACCGTCCCGCTGACCGGCAGACGGGTGCCCGCGGCGATCGAGGCCATGGGCGTCCGCTCCGACACAAAGGCCTGCGCCAAGTTGCCGCTGCGCGGCCCCAGCTCCGGCATAGCCACCGCCTCGCCCATCGCGTAGCGCAGCGAGAGCCAGGTGTCCGGGCTCAACTGGTCCCTCAGCAGCGCCATCACGCCGCCGCCGCTGTAGCCACGGCCAGAGACCGCGATCGTTCCCGTTCCCGGGTCGTACAGCACGTTGTCAAGATCCAGCGTCGCAGCATCGCCGGCCACGGCCCCCTCGATCACCGGGTGCGCCAGCGTGTCGTGGAAGAAGCTCACCTCGCCGGTCCAGCTCCGCACCTTGCGGCTGATCTGCAGCTCCTGGTGCAGGCCCTGCTCCATGCGCAGGATACCGTCGGTCTCGGACACCGCGGGCGCGTCTTCCGCGGCCTGTCGGGCCATCTGCCCGGCCCCGGCCGCACCCGGCGCGCTGGCCACGCTGTAGCGCACCAGCGTCTGCCCGGCATGGACCTCAAGCCCTGCAAAGGGATGGCTGCCCAGCACGGTCCGTCCGCCGCCCAGCTGCGCGGCTTCGAGCTCGGTGCCCGCGCTCAGCTCGGCCAGATCGCCCAGCCGCACCGTGCTCGCCGAGCGGACCCGCATGGTCGCCAGGCCGTCGCCGGAGGCTCCGGCATGGATTGAAGGCCGGTCGGCCAGCGTCACAATCGTCGTCATCGACCGGTCCGGCGAAAGCTCCTGCCGGTACGCCGCGGCGGTCGAGATGCGCCCCAGGCCGCCGGCAAAGCCCGCCGGGCCGCCGAAATCCGTCGCGGTCTGCGCCGCCAGCAGCACGGTCCGGCTTTGCGAACCGTTTGAGCTCCACACTACCTGCTGCGCCAGGCCGCCCTGCCCGAAGCGCCGCAGCCCGCTGTGGATCGCAACCTGACGGGATCCAGCGCCAACGCCGGCATCGCCTTCAGCGGGGGCCGGCTCGATCAGCACCGGGCCCACCGGGCCGCCATCGTCTTCGCCGTCTTTGTCCTCCTCATCGGCACCGATCCGGGCCGCCTGGGCCTGCGCCGCGGCGATTTCCACCGCCCGGGCATCCGCCTCGTTCAGCATGCGCAGCAGTGGCCGGTTGGCCGAGAGCCGCAGCGTCCAGTTCCAGTCATCCGCCGGGCTGTCGGGGGCCCGCGGCTCGACGGGCAGCCACTCCAGCGCCTGGTACAGCGTGCTGAGTGTCAGGTTGATTACGACTTTGGAGTTGGCCAGCAGGCGCAGGTCGGGGTGAATCGTGGGTAGAAACAGGGAGCTGCTTGCCTTGACCTGGTAGAGACCGGCGCCGAGCCGGGGCAGCGTGTAGCGCCCGCGGTCGTCGGTAAAGGTCCGCGCGACTACGCCATACTCGGCACTGAGCAGTTCGACGACCGCCCCAATCTGGGGCCGCCCCGTCCGGTCGCGCACCACGCCTGAAACGTTTGATCGCAATACCGCGCTTGAGAGTCCCGGCAGGCTGCTCCCGGCGCCCAGCACACGCGCTAAAGATGCCTGCGCAGAGGACATGGGTGAGGAGGCGAGGGTGCCCGCAACGAACGCGACGGCGAAGCCGGCGAATCTGGAAGCTCTGTCAATCACTCGGTATGTCTGCTACCCGTTTCTCTGCGCTCTGTTCTCCGAAGACGTGCCGGGCATCGGCTCTATGGCCGATTGTCCCTCTGGTGCCTGCGCTCTGCCGACGTGTGACCGAAGTGTAGCGCAAATCCGGCAGCGGCGCTCCTACTCGACCGTAAACGGCGCCGTCTGCGAGATATCCTGCTTAGTCACTCCGTCGTTCACGCTCACCTTGACGCTGTACTTGCCTGCTGGCACCGAGGCCAGAGGAACCGTCTTCGCGAGCGTGATCTGGTCCGAGCTTGCGCCGAGCGTTGCCGAGTTCTCCTCAGTGTCGTAGACCGTCTTGCCATCAGTCAGATTAATGATCTGGTAGTTGATCGTCGCGCCGTTCTTTTTGCTGTCCTGGTTGATGCCCAGGTTGTACACCTGCATCCAGAAGTTGAGGCTCTGGTTCTGGTGGAAGGTGGCTGCCTGGGCCTGGTTCGCCGTCACCGACGGGTACAGCTTGGTATTGCCGATAATGAAGTTGCCGGTGCCAATCTCCTTCGATGCCACCTTCTCCATGTGGGAGGAGAGGATCAGCGTGGAAGATGCCAGACGATCGTCATCGTAACGGGGAACCACCACTCCCTGCGCCCAGGTGCCGATATGGTCCGGGTTGTTCACGTCTTTGATGGCAATATCGACGCGGTAGCGGCCGGGCCGCAGCGGCAGCGCCTTCCAGTAGAGCTGCGAGTTGTCCAGCAGCTTCGGCAGCAGCTCACTTGGCTCTTCCACCTCGACCGTCTCCTCGAAGGTCTGCACGATCTTGTCGGTGATCGTCGAGACCCGGCCGATAATGTGCACCTCGCCCTTGGAAACACCATCCTTGGTCTGGAAGGTAATATTGCGGTTCTTGATCTGCAGCGTGATCGGCATCAGTACCGTATCGTCGGTCACCTTCACATAGTCGGTGCGCACGTCGAACGGGAAGTACGGTCCGCTCAGCACCTTGCGGCTGGTCAGGAACTCCGACAGCTTCAGGTCCTGGAACTTGATCACCGGCGGCGCCTGCAGCTTGGCATAGCGCTCCAGCCGGTCGAACTCCTTGGACTGCTGCATACTGCTCATCGGCCCGGTGCCCAGATTTTCAAGGCCGCCCTTGAACCGGTCTGCCTGCTTGGCCTGGCCCATCTGCTCGTACAGGGTGGCGCCCGCGCCCGGTACGTGCAGCAGCGCATCCTTCTCTGACCGGTCGATCGTCATGTGATAGTCGCCGCACATGCAGGTATCCACAAACTCGATATCGATGTTGTCGCCGATGCCCTCTATGTAGCGGTAGTGCCAGATCTCAAACGGGAAGGTCGAGGTGGTGCCCCCGCCTTCTTCCATGGGCCGGTCGTAGCTGCCGCCGGAGGGGTGCGAGTCGATCGAATCCGGCTTGCCGTAAGCGATGTACATGTGGCCGCGGTCCGTCATCCAGCCCGGCTTGCCTGCGGCATAGTGCTCATTTGAGTACTCGATCCGCCTGTAGTGCTCGTCGCGGAAGGTATTCTCGGGCGACTCGGGATCGGGGTTGCGCCGCTGCCAGAACTGCTCGATGAATGCGTCGCGCTCCTCGTCGTTCGACAGCGACTTGAAGGCTTTCATCTCCTGGTCGGTGATGATCCAGCGCACATCCTCATTCGCCCACTTCTTGTAGGGACCCTTCAACTCCTGGCGGAGATCCTTCTGCTGGTTGAACCGCTCCTTGTCGGAGAGCTTGCGGTTCAAGGGGCTGTTGGGGTCGTTCTTGCCGCCCGGGTCCGAGGCGGGGCGCTCTTCATTCAACAGAGCCTGCGCGGCTGCGGCGTTCGCCTTGGCGGCCGACATGTCTCCGCTGTTGTCGTTGCTGACCGTTACAGGCTGCGCCCCGCCGGTGCCTGGCGGGGGCGCCGCTTGCTGAGCCTGGGCCGCGCCGCCCAGCAGGGCGAAGGCGAGGGCGCCAATGGCTGCGGATCGCAGTCGTCGGCCGGATGCGGGAGAGATTTCCGGTGCGGAGGGCCGATTCGGCAGGGTCGGCAGATGCGAAAAATCCAAAAGGTTCGGCAGGTTCGGCATGGTGCGGTACTCCTTGAAGCAGGCCCTATTCTAAGTGGCCGCGCAAGCACTAGCAAGCAATTACCAACCCTTATCGGGCAGAGCGCATCCGGGTGGTGACTTTTCGGGACAGGCCGGTCACAAAGTGGTAGCGCAGCCTGTCCCGTAATTCACGCTGGTTGCTTGAAAACACCTCTTTTGTCCGGGAGATGCGGCCCTCGTTCGGTCTCGAAACCTAGCGGTGAGCCGGTTTAACGTGGCCGCCTCAGATCCTCGGACTCCTGAGGCCAGCCGCGGAGGAGGAGAGCTCCCCGGCTGCCTCGCGGGCAAGCGCCCGGTGCAGTGCACTTTGCAGCGCCGTCCGGCTCTCGAGGTACTCCTCCTGCGCCACCAGGCCCAGCGCGTGCTCGCGCTCGAGCGCCAGCAGCGCCCGCTCCAGCGCCGGCCGCAGTGCGCGCGGCTCTTCAACCGGCGCCCGCTCCGGCGTAGCCTCCTCCGCCGGGCGCCCCCGCAGCAGCCACGCCGCGCCGGCTAGCAGCAGCACCCCGAGGCCACCCAGCAGCCACGGTTTGTACTTGTTCAATGGGTCCGGCGTGTCCACCGGCGGCCCCAGGCCCCCACCCGGACGGGTATCGGTCGCCATGCTGCCGCTGGTGGCGACATTGCCGCCGGCGCCCGGTGCCGCCGCTCCGCCGCCGTTCTGGTTCCCATTCTGGGCCTCACGCGGCAGCTCGCCTTCGCCCGCGATCGCAAAGGTGGTCGGAGCTCCGGGCGCAACGCCTTTGCGGACAAACGTCTGCGCATCGGGATTGGCCGGCACCGGCTGCCAGTCTGTGCCGTCCGGCGTGAATCGCATGCTCTTGGGCAGCAGCACTACCAGATTTTCGGTGGGGAGCGCCTCGCGTTGCGTCCAGCCGAGGGTCTTGCCGTCATACGGGAGCGTGTAGCCCACGCGGAAGCGCGTCTCGCCCGGCCGCACCGGGAAAACAAAAGCATAGTGGCCCTGCCCGGCCAGAGGGACCGGGGTGGACTCAACCGGCATGCCCCCCGGCGCCATTGCCGCCGTGTCCTCAAGCTTTGCGCCCTCGGGCAGGAAGAACTCATAGGCGTGGTCGCTCAGCTGGGTGCGGGCCGGCTTCGAATCGTTGCGGACGAAAAAATCCTCCGTCACGCGCAGCTCGCCGCCCAGTCCGCCGGCGCCCGGCGCAGTCTGCAGGCTCAGCACGTCGGCCTCGGTTGTTACCCCCTCAACGGAGGCAGCCACGTCGTACACATCCACATCGACCGTATGCGCGCCATTCGGCACGGGCTGAAAGTAGGCGGCTTTCTGGTGCGAGACCCGGATCAGGTGCATGCCCGCCGGGCTTTGGCCTCCTGTTCCCTGGCCTGCCGGGCCCTGGTCCGAGCCCTGGGCATCCGCGCTCGCGGCGGGCACCTCCAGCCGGTACCGTCCGCCCGCATCGGTCTTTGTCTGCGCCGCCACCTGCATGCCTTGTGCGAAGCCGATCAGCGCGACCGTGTCCCCGGCCGCAGGCTTGCCCGTCGTGCGGTCGACAACGGTGCCCGCAAGGATCCCCGGGGCCGCAGACGCCAACAGCGGAGCCGCCATGGCGGCCGAAAGCAGCCAGCAGCCGATCGCAATGCGCACTGGGGCAAACAGGCTCACGCCCCGAGTCTACCTTCCGGGCTGCCCGGTGCCGGCCGCGCCGCTGCCCCGGCCTCGATCTCGGCGACCACCGCCGCGGCCTCGGCCTCGAGCGCTGCCCGCTCCGTGGCGTACTCCTCATCGCGGTACTTGCCCGCGCGGTGCTCGAAGCTCAGGTCGCGCAGGTTGTCATAAAGCACCGCCCTGCGCTCTTCCAGGAACTCGAGCCGCGTCTTTTCGCTCTGCGCGGCCACCCGCTTCTCCGGGTAGAAAATGTACGCGGCCAGCGCCAGGGTCAGCACCGCACCGGCGACAAGGGCCGTCATGCCTCCCCCGTTTCGCGCCGGACCTTTTCCATCGCTCCGGCCATTGCCTGCGCCTGTTGAGGCGTCCGCGCGGCCTCCGCAGCCTGCGATGCACGGGCCGCGGCCAAGCCGCTTTCCTTCCAGCGACGCAGCAGCAGCAAGGCCCCCAGAAGCCCCAGGATCAGCACCGCCGGCGGCACCACCCAGGCTGCCTCGTTGAAGCGTGTCAGCATGGGCGAGGCCAGCGTGGTCGGCCCGTACTCCCGCTCAAACGCGACCAGGATGGCTCGGTCGCTCATCCCGCCCGCCAGGTCGTTATGCAGTTTGGCGAGCATGCCGGGTGAGTTGGGGCAGCCGACGTGGTTGCACTCGCCCAGCAGCTGCGCACAGCCGCAGGTGCACATCATCTGGTGGCCCAGTGCGTCGTAACGCCCCGCCATGTCGCTCGCCCCGGTGCTGACGAGCAGAGTAGCCAGAGCCAGCAGAATGCCTAGAAATGGCTGCCCCGTGCCGGGGTAGTTAGCGAGCCGTGAGGGACGCCTGAAACGGAGACTCCAGCCGCCCATCAATCCCCACCGCCGGCTGCCACCAGCTCGCCCGGCGCGGGCGCCCGCTCGCGCGTCTGCTCGGCCGCCAGCGCCCCGGTCCGGTTTGGCGCCAGTGCCACCGCGGTGCCGGCCACCACCATCAGCACCCCGATCCAGATCCAGGCCACCAGCGGGTTGAGGAACACCTTGATCACCGGCTGGCCGTTGTCCGGGTTCTTGCCCGCGTACACGGTGTACAGGTCTGCCGCCAGCGTGGAGTGGTTCGCAACGATAGTTTCGGTCTGCTGGCTCGACGGGTAGAAGCGCTTTGCCGGGGTCAGCGTCGTTACCAGCCTGCCATGCTCATACACGTTCAGGAGCGCGTATTCGGCGTCGTAGTTCAGGTTCGAGTCCTGGGTAAAGCTCTCGGCTTCGAGCGTGTAGGGGCCCACCTGCATGCGGTCGTGGAAGCGCATCTCCCGCTCCTGGCTCTGGTTGAACGCCGAGCCGGCAAAGCCGATGAAGATGATCGCCACTCCGAGATGGATGATGTAGCCGCCATAGCGCCGGGTGTTCCGCTGGGTCAGCAGCACAGCCGAGCGCAGCAGGCCGCGCCCCGTCTGGCGGGCCAGCACCTGCGCGCCGCGCCCGAACTCGGAGACGATCGCGGTGACGACGAAGGTCGCGAAGACCCAGGCGGTGTAGGCATAGAAAGAACCCTCGTCGGTCCACGGACGCTCACCCCATACCAGCAGCAGCACCGCCACCAGCCCCGCGCTTGTGACCGGCCGCACCAGGTTGCGTCGCACCGAGCGCAGCGAGCCTGTGCGCCACGCCAGCAGAGGGCCTACACCGGTCAGCAGCATCAGGAAGATCCCGATGGGCACGGCGACCCGGTTGTAGAACGGCGCGCCCACAGTGACCCGGTTGCCCTGGACATACTCACTCAGGATAGGGAACAGCGTGCCCCACAGGACGGTAAAGCAAGCCGCAAGCAGCACGATGTTGTTGAACAGAAAGCTCGACTCGCGTGAGGCCAGCGACTCGATCTGGTGCTCGGCCTGGAGATGCCCGCGCTGCCGCCAGAAGGTGACGGCGCAGACGAGAAACGTGACCAGCATGAACCCATGGAACCAGCCGCCGATCGAGCTCTGCGCAAACGCGTGCACCGAGGAGACGAGCCCTGAGCGGGTAAGGTCGGTACCCAGCAGCGTCAGCAGAAAGGTGGAAAAAATCAGCCACACATTCCACTTCTTCATCATGCCGCGCTTCTCCTGCATCATCACCGAGTGCAGAAACGCGGTGCCGGTAAGCCATGGCATCAGCGAGGCATTCTCGACCGGGTCCCAGCCCCAGTAGCCGCCCCAGCCCAGCACGGAGTAGGCCCAGTGCGCGCCCAGGAAGATGCCGAAGGTCAGAAACAGCCAGGTCACCATCGTCCAGCGCCGCGTGATCTGGATCCACTTTTCGCCGGGATAGCGCATCATCAGCGCGCCGAGGGCAAAGGCGAACGGCACCGAGAAGCCCACGTAGCCCAGGTACAGCATCGGCGGGTGGATCACCATCTCCGGGTACTGCAGCAGGGGGTTGAGCCCGAAGCCATCCGCCGGGATGGTTCCGCCGACCAGGGCGAACGGGGTTGCGACAAAGTTGAGCAGAACCAGGAAGAAAAGCTGGATTGCGGCCAGGATGGTCGAGGCATACGCGAACAGCTTGACGTCGGTGCGGTGGCGCAGCCGCAGCACGAAGCCGTAGGCCGCCAGCAGCCAGGCCCACAGCAGCAGCGAGCCCTCCTGTCCGCTCCACAGCGCGGCAAACTTGTACGCGCCGGGCAGATCACGGTTCGAGTGGTGCAGGACGTAGGAAACCGAGAAGTCGTTGGTAAACGCCGCCCAGACCAGCGCGAACGCCGCCGCGGTCACGGCGGCGAAGCTGGCGATTCCGCTGCGGCGCGCCGTCTCCGCCAGCCGCTCGGGCCTGAGCCGGCCCTGACGCCCGGTCGCCAGCTGGCGCAGTGCGAGCCCGCCGGCCGCGAGGGTGTATCCGCTGAGGGCGAGGGCGAGAAGAAGTGCATAGCTGCCGAAGGTTGGCATCGTATTGGGGCGGGTCTCGCAGCCAGGTGCGGTGCGAAGCGTCGCTCTTGTCTCCACACCCATTCTCGCAGAGGCCCGCAGGCGCTTACAAAGAAATGGCGCGAACTGTTTGAGCCGCGGCAAAGTTCGGGCCGCGGCACGGTGGTTTGGGCTCAAGCGATGCGTTGTTGCTCGAAGTATTGATAGGCATGGAAAGGTATCTTCCTGGTAACGCATCCCGTCGCGCCGCAGGAGGGCAACCCGCAGCAGGCGTGGCGTCATCCTTTTCTGCTAATAAACAAAATTCTTGCCCACAGGGTGAGGCAGAAGCGGCGGCATCGATGATATACACCCATGTCCTGCTTGTGGATGACAACGAAGTCCAGGCCGCGGCCCGCGATGCCATTCTCTCGAGATCCGGTGTCCGGGTCGTAGTGGCTCACGGGGCGGCCGACGCTTTGGAGCTGCTGGACGATGCAGCCACACGCAACTCCATCGGGCTGATGGTGACCGACCACCTGATGCCTGGTATGAATGGTCCGGAACTGGTGGTCCGTGTCCGCGAGTTGCTCCCCGAGCTGCCCATCCTTGTACTGAGTGGACTGCCGGATGCCGAGGCGGAGTACGGCGCAGGCGAGGTGCTTTTCCGTCCCAAGCCCTTTCCCCCGGCCGAGCTGATCCGTCTCGTTCACCACCTGCTGGGCGAGCGGTCCTTGCGCAGCGCCTGACCCGGATCCTGCCTTCCGCACCCCTGTAGGCTGCGCTACGCTGCGCGGCAAGTCCTCACCGCACCTGTGTCCCGAGCATCCGTTTGAGCGTGTGTAAGACCCGCGTACCCCGTCGTAGACCGCTCCCGCGGCCCTCTGAGAGGCTTCGCGCCATCAATCTGCCACGGCAGATTCTTCGGCAATTTTGCGGAGCACCGTTGCTGAAACAGGAATCTGGTATAACCTCGCTGCATACACACAAGAACACAGAGGGCCTTCCAGGCCCCGGCTCTTTCACTTCAGGCATCATTCCCCGATCTACCCCAGGCGCTGCAGGGTGCGTTCGACCAAGGTGAGAAAAGTGCGGAACGACGCGAAACTTTTCTTGAACGACATACTTCTTTCCCAGCAACCCTCTTGCTTTTCTATGCGTCGCCGATATGAAAAGCGGGTCTCGGAATGCCCAGGAGTGATGTGGATGACGACAGCGCGACATGAGCGAGCCATTATCGGAGAGAAGCCGCACTGCCCGCAGTGTGACGGGATCGAACTGCGGCGACAGGGCCGGGTTGGGCTCCTGCAGCGCGTGGTGCTCCCGCGGCTGGGGCTGTTCCCATGGGAGTGCGGGCTGTGCCGCAAGATCTTCCTGCTGCGCCAGCGCTCCACCGATTACCGCCAGCACTCTACCGAAGCGGGCGTGACCCCGATCCGCATGGACCTGGCGTCATCTTCAGGTCTGGCACGGCCTGTGCTGGAAACCATCCTGCAAAAAAGGCGCGCGCGCTGAATCTCTGCCGCGGACGGAAAGGCAGGCCGAAGCCTGCCTTTTTTCTTGCCCCGAGAGGGCCGGACACCCGGAGGCTCGCCGGTCCGACTAGTCCGCTCGGACGCTGGTGCTGGAATGCGTCCCTGATGTAATGCGCACCTTTACTGCTCCACCGGGGAGACCACGTTGCTTCGGGACCCGGTGCGGACAAGTGCCTCAACCCCGCCAGTGGCCGCTTACCCAGTGCCATCCTTGGGGCCCGCGGTCCCAGCGTCCCGGCACCCAGACGGCTGCGCGCCGGGGCGGCAGCACCCACCGGCCGCCTGTCCAGTTGTAACGCCGGCCATCCCAGCGCTGGTAGCCCGGCACCCAGACGTAGCCGCGTCCGGGCGCCGCGTACGGCCGCTCCACGACCGGGGGCGGCGGCCCCTCGCGTACATACTGGGCCTGGGCTGAGGCGATTGGCAGCACGGTCCCGAGCAGCATCGTCCACGCGGCTCGCTTGACAACTTCCTTCTTCATGGTTTTCTTCTCCGCTTGCATGATTGCGTCGAAAACGCCTTTCGACTGCGTTTCGATTTGGGGGTCCTGGTAAGAAGGCGCCGGCCTGCTCGCCGGGCGCATTCCCTGTTCGCTTCCGGTCCGGTTCCTCTCTGCGAACACGGGCCGGGGCGCCGGGTTGCGTGGAAAGGCACTAATTTCGAGACACCGCTGTACTACTTTGCCACACCGTTTCGCAGGCCGGTTGAAGATCGGCTTCGGGACTGGCTGCGGGGTTCCCGAACCGGGACCCGACGGTGCGGGGAGGACCGGACTGGCACCGCAATGGGACAGCGACAGCCGCAGGCGCGCATTCTTTGGTGCCGGATTTCTGTCGTCAGGGTATGATGGCGTGGATTCCCAGCGCCATCGGCGCGCGGCAGAGGGACTCGCGAGCGGGCGCGGAGCATCTCCAAATGAACTGGAAAAAAGCAGCGGCTATCGGCGGAGCGGTTCTTCTGCTGGCGGTCATCGTCCTCTTTACGGTCAAGCGAGCCCAGGGCAGCTACACCAAGGTGCTGGTCGGCAAAGTGGAGCGCGGCGAGATCACATCAGTGGTCAGCGGCACCGGCCAGATCAAGCCCAAGACCTACGTCAACATCGGCGCGACCGCGTTCGGCCGCATCACCCACCTCTATGTAAAAGAAGGGGAGCGGGTGCATCGCAGCCAGATACTGGCCACTATTGAGAATGTCCAGCCGGAGTCGAGCGTGGCCGCGCAGCGCGACGCGATCTCCGCCGCCAAGACCGATATCAACTCGTTTATCGCCGCCGAGCAGACCGCGCAGGCCAACATCGACCACGCCAACGCCGACCTCGAACAGAAGCAGCTCGACTACAAGCGCTACCAGCAGCTGTACGAACAGAAGCTGGTTTCGAAGCAGGACTTCGATGCCCGCAAGGCCGCCTACGATCTCGACGTGGCCAGCGTGGCCCAGGCGCAGGCGGCGTTCGTCCAGTCCAAAGCGCAGACCGAATCCGCCCGCGGACACCTCGGCACCGCCGTCGCCACGCTTCGCTCCAACATCGACTCGCTGGACAAGACAGTCAGCGTGGCGCCCTACGACGGCATCGTGACCAACCTGCCGGTGCGCGAGGGCGAGACCATGGTCACAGGCATCCAGAATGCCGAAGGCTCGACCCTGATGACCATCGCCGACATGTCGATCGTTACGGCCGAGGTCAAGATCGACGAGACCGACATTGTCAATGTCAAGATCGGCCAGCCGGTCGAGGTCTCTGTCGATGCGCTGCCGGATAAGACTTTCAAGGGCCGGGTGACCGAGGTCGGCGACCAGGCGCTGCTGCGCTCCTCCGGCATGGCCACCAGCCAGTCGACCAGCGGCACCGAGGAGGCGAAAGACTTCAAGGTGATCGTCACGCTCGATACCGGCCAGGATGTGGACTCGCTGCGCCCGGGCCTCTCGACCACAGCGAAGATCACAACCGCTGACAAGAAGGACGTGCTCTCGGTGCCGATCCAGGCGCTCACTGCGCCGCCGGCGGCGAGTGCGCTGAAGGGCGGCGCGACCGTGCAGGCCGCGGCCGAGCCGGCGCCGGGCAACGGGCCCGGCTCCGGCGGCAAGCAGGGCGTCTTTGTCCTGCGGCAGGAGCAGGGCAAGCAGCGGGCGCACTTTGTTCCGCTCACCACCGGCATCAGCGGCACCTCTAAGATGGAGGTAACGGGCCCCATCCACGCCGGCGACCAGATTGTGACCGGCACCTACAAGGTGCTGCGGGTGCTCAAGAACGACGCCCCGGTGAAGGCGGCCACGGAAGCCGAACTGGCGCCGAAGACGGATGACGGCGGCGGGTCATGAGGTTCGAATGGCGGTAGCGGAACAAGCGGCAACCACACTGGCCGAGCATGTCATCGTGGTAGATAACCTTTGGAAAACCTACCAGATGGGTGGGCAGGCCGTGCATGCGCTGCAGGGCATCAACCTGAACATCCGGCACAACGAATACGTGGCCATCATGGGGCCATCCGGCTCCGGCAAGTCGACGCTGATGAACCTGATCGGCTGCCTCGACACGCCCAGCCAGGGGCAGTACTGGCTCAACGGGCACCTTGTTTCGGAGCTCGACGACGATCAGCTGGCCCGTATCCGCAACCGGGAAATCGGCTTCGTCTTCCAGACCTTCAACCTGCTGGCGCGCGCCACCGCCCTGCACAATGTGGAGCTGCCGCTGATCTACAACGGCACCGGCTCGGCGGAGCGGCTGGAGCGGGCGCGCGCGGCACTGACTGCGGTGAACCTCGAAGAGCGCATGGACCACCGCCCCAACGAGCTCTCCGGCGGCCAGCGCCAGAGGGTCGCGATCGCACGCGCGCTCATCAACCGGCCATCGATCATTCTCGCCGACGAGCCGACCGGAAATCTGGACTCGAAGACCGGCGACGAGATCATGGCGCTGTTCGACGAGCTGCACAGCCGCGGCAACACCATCGTGGTCGTCACCCACGAGCCGGATATCGCGGAGTACGCGCACCGCGTCGTGACCATTCGCGACGGCGTCATCGCCTCGGACCACCCGTCGTCGCGGATGCGCACCTCCGTTCCGGCTTCCTGATCCGGCTTCCTGACCTGCCCATTCGCAAAACTCTTCTCACGTCCGGCTTCGCTGCGCCGATAAGCCACCTGAGACCGCAAGCCTGCCAGAGATGGCAGCCAGGCGGCGAAGGTGGAGGGATCAATGGCACTGAACAGGACCGTGCCGGGTGCGGGAGCGCCCGGAATCCATGCCCGCAGCGACAAGGGCAGCGAGGCAGGCAGCCATGCGGAGAGCCCCTGGGGCGCCGGGCTGTCTGCGATCAGCAGCGGGCAGCGGGCGCGCTGGACGCTGGGCAGCATGGCGGGACGCAGCGCCCCGATGGAGCGGCTGTTCCTGCAGATGCGGTACCTCGGCAAACACCTGCGCCTGGCGCTGATCGAGGGGGAGCGCGGTACCGGCAAGCTGCTGACCGCCGAGACCCTGCACGGGCTGAGCCTGAGCCGCAGCGGTGGCTTCATCGCCTGCCCGGCGGCGCAGTTCCTTGGCGAGGGCAATCCCGCGGCCAGGATCGAGCAGGCGCGCGAAGGCACTCTGTATCTCTCGCAGGTAGACGCGCTGAACCATGAGCAGCAGGGACGGCTGCTGCACCTGCTGGCCTGGGTGCAGCAACAGCACGCGCGGCACGGGCTGGACCGGCGCGTGCCGGGAGGGCTCGCGCAGCAGGAGTTTTCCGGCGCCATGCCGCGGGCTGTGCTGGTCTCGAGCGTGCGTGCGCTGCGTCCACTGGTGCTTTACGGCAAGTTCCGCAGCGACCTGTACCAGCAGCTCTCTGCCGTGCGCCTGGTGCTGCCGCCGCTGCGCGACCGGCGCGAGGATATCGCCATGCTGGCCGAGGTGTTTGTGGCGCGATGCGCCGCGCAGTATGGCAGGCCTTTGCGCGGGGTGGCGCAGGACGCGCTGCCGCTGCTGCTGGGCTACAACTGGCCCGGCAATGTGGGCGAGCTCGAAGCGGTGCTTTCCGGGGCAGCTCTCCGGGCTGAGGGGGAGTGGCTGCGGGGCAGGGATGTTGTGCTGCCCGGACTGGACCGGCCTGCAATCCACCCCGGAACCAGCCCCGGTGCCGGCCCCGGAACCAGCCCCGGTGCCGGCCCCGGAACCAGCATGGGGACCAGCATGCTGCTCGCCCCGCGCCCTGCGGCTCGGCCAGGCGGGCAGTGGACCGCGCCGCGCGATCCGGCAGCCAGGCCCGCCGACCGCGCCGACCTGGCCGATCTCTCCGGTCTATCTGCTTTATCCGATTTATCTGCGGCCGGCCTGCCCGTGAGCGGGCCTAGGGGCAGCTGCGATGGGGCGCTCGACCCCGACCTCGACCCCAATCTCGACCGCGCCATCCTGCGGCATATCCGTCGGGTGCTGAGCGGGGCGGACGGGAACAAGCTGCGCGCGGCCCGGCTGCTGGGCATCAGCCGGTCCACGCTCTACCGGACGCTGGACGCCGATTTTGCATCCAGCCCGGCCGCGGGGAGCGGGACCATCGCAACCCGGCCAGTCGCGGTGCGGCCGCCGTCCATGCTGGAGCAGTAGGCAGGGCACCAGGCAAAGGCAACAGGCAAGGGCAACAGGCAAGGGCAACAGGCAAGGGCAACAGGCAAGGGGCAACAGGCAAAGGCAACAGGCAAGGGCAACAGGCCGGGGGACTAGGCAACGGCAACAGGCTAAAGCAACGAGCCAGAGCAACAGCGTGATCACCTGTATGGTGCAAATCCGCCCTCAAAGCGTTGACCTCTGAAGTTGGTCTCAAGAATGGTCCGTGACCTGCACCGGTCCCGCTCGCGCGAGAGCCGCAGGGCTCTGGCGTGGTGCCCTGGCCTGATGCTCTGGCTTGTTGCCCTTGCCTGTTGCCCTTGCCTGTTGCCCTTGCTTGTTGCCCTTGCCTGTTGCTCTGGCCTGTTGCCCTTGCCTGTTGCTCCTGCTTCCAGGCTTCACTCTTCACGAAGCGTCTCTGTCGGATGGACGCGCGCGGCGCGCATTGCGGGCAGGAGCGAGGCGAGGCCGGCGATGAGCAGAGTCAGCAGCAGAACGCCCAGGTAGGTGGCCGGGTCGAGCGGGGAGACGCCGTAGAGCATGCCTGCCAGCAGACGGCTTAAGGCCGCGCCCAGCAACAGGCCGGTGACACAACCGGCCAGCGTCACACGCAGCCCTTGCAGCAGGAACCGGCCGACGATCTGTCGAGGCAGTGCGCCCAGTGCCAGGCGCAGGCCAACCTCCCGCCGACGGGTGCGGCCCAGGTAGCTGATGGTTCCATAAAGCCCGATACTGACGAGCGAGATGGCGGTGAGCGCAAACAGCGAGAGCAGGATGGTCCGCAGGCGATTTTCCGCCAGACGGTCGTCGAGGTGCTCTTCGAGCGGCATGACATTGAAGACGGAGCGCCCGGGTTCCAGCGCCTGGATTTTGTAGCGCAGCGTTTGCGTCATCGCGGCTGGGTCTCCGTGGGTACGGATCAGGTAGTAGGGGTCGGGCATGGGAGCGCTGAAACACCAGTAAATCGTCGGCTGCGGCGGGCTGTCGAGCCCCTGCTCGCGCACGTCCCCGGCCACGCCGACGATCTCGCCCGGTTTCATCAGGCCCGGCGTTGCGGTCTCAAGGTGGTAGCCGACGGCGGAGGCGCCCCCGAAGTATGTCTCCACAAAGCTGCGGTTGACGACCGCGGTGTTGGCCACGCCGGCACGGCATGCAGCGCCCTGGAGCACAGGGATGTGAAGCGCCGCAAAGTATCCATTGGAGACGAAATGCGCGTCCGCGAGGATCTTTCGGTTGGGATCTTTCACGCCCTCAGAGATCTTGAGCTCGGCGGGGTAGTCGTATGCATTGCCGGGGATAGTCGCCGAGGTGGCGGCGGCTTCCACGCCGGGGACACTGCGCAGGCCTTCGAGCGTGCGGTCGACGCGCTGCAGCAGCTTGCCCATGTCCGCAGTTTCGCCCCACCCGCCGCTGATGCGCAGGGTGAGCACGTGGGTCGGATCGAAGCCGGGCGCGACGCGGCCAAGCGCCGCAAAGCTGCGCAGCAGAAGACCCGAACCGATCAGCAGCGCAACCGCGAGCGAAACCTGCAAGCCGACCAAGCCCCACTGCCACGAGCCGCGGCCGGAGACCTGGGCGCGGCCGGCCAGCGCCAGCGACGAAGAGAGGCTCCGGCGAGCACCCCGCAGCGCGGGAAACAAGCCGCAGGCAAGCGTCGCCGCCAGCGCGCAACCCAGCGAGTAGCAGACAATGCGCCAGTTCAGTGTGATCTCGTCGAGGCGGGGCAGATCCTTCGCGAACAGCGCAAAGACATGCGCGGCTTCGGCCGCGACCAGCAGGCCCAGAAGAGAGCCGATAAGCGCCAGCAGAAGTACCTCGGTCAGCAGCTGGCTCAGGATGGCCGCTCGCGACGCGCCCAGAGAGTAGCGGATGGAGATCTCGTGTTCGCGGTCGGCCGTGCGCGCCAGCAGCAGGGCTGCGATGTTGGTGCAGGCGATCAGCAGCAGTAGCGAGACCGATCCGTATAAGAGCCAGAGCGATCCGGGTACGTCGCCGAGGACGACAGATTTCAACGACTGGATCTGCACGGCGAGATCGCGATCTGTCCCGGCGAACTGCCGCCCCAGCTGGCTTTGCACTATCGACAGGTCCGCGCGCGCCCGGTCAAGCGTCACCCCGGGCTTGAGTCGGCCGATCACGGTAAACCAGGTGGAGCTGCGGTCCTGCGCGTACGGAGCATCGACAGCATTCGGCTCCCACAGGTCCACGTCGCGGACGGGGAAGAAAAACGATGCCGGCATGATGCCGGTGATGGTGTAGGAGGTGTTCCCGAAGCGCAGCGCGTGGCCGACAGCCTGCGGGTCGGCGTGAAGGTGGGTCCGCCAGAAACGGTTGCTGACCAGTACCGCGGCAGGTCCGCCGAACCGCTCTTCCTCCGCTGTAAAGCCCCGGCCAAGCGCGGGGGTAATGCCCCAGAGCTGCAGAAAGCGCGGAGCGACAAACGCGACGGAAACTTTCTCAGGAAGCGGCCCAGAGGTGAGCGAAGCATCGCCCGTGTAGTAGCCGCTGATGGACTGGAAGGTCGAGCTCAGACGATTCCAGTCTTCCAGGCGGAGGGTCGCCACGGTGGTGAGGGGATTCTTGTTCTTCAAGTCGTGCTGCTGCAACTCCACCAGTTCGTTGCCGTGTGGAAAAGGCAGAGGGCGCAGCAGCACTGCATCAATGGCCGAGAAGACGGCGCTGTTGGCGCCGATGCCGAGAGCCAGCGTCAGGATGACACTGCACGCGAAGGAAGGAGCGCGCCGGATGAAGCGGATCGCCGAGCGCAGGTTGGCCCCAAGCGCCTGCAGCAGCGCCGAGGCGTGCACGTCGCGGACCTGCTGCGTGACCTGCTCCGTGCCTCCAAAGGCAAGCAGGGCAGCCCGGCGGGCCTGCTCCGGAGCCATGCCCGCGGCGATGTTTGCCTGCGTCATCTGCTCCAGGTGAAAGGCGACCTCGCGGTCAATCCCGGCCGTGCTCCCGGCTTTGCCGAACTTGACGAACTTCTTTTTGAGCCAGTGCATTCGCCCTCCTTGCCGTCTCTTACTTCGGTGTGTCGAGAATGAGCGCCACCGCGCCGGAGAGGCGATGCCAGCTTGCCTCTTCCGCGGTCAGCTGTTTGCGGCCCACGCGGGAGAGTTTGTAGAACCTGGCCTGGCGGCTGTTTTCCGACTCGCCCCATTCCGCCTCGAGCCAGCCGCGCTTTTCCAGACGGTGCAAAGCCGGGTACAGGGAGCCCTGCTGCACCTGCAGAACGTCCTTTGAGATCTGCTGGATTCGCTGCGAAATACCGTAGCCGTGCACGGGGCCGAGCGCGACGATCTTGAGGATCAGCATGTCGAGTGTGCCCTGCAGGAGATCTGTTTTCTTAATCGGGGACATGCGCCTCCTAGACGTTCTACAGCTTGGTGCGCCGATAGGTAGAATGTCAAGGAGAGAAAGGGGAGCAAGGAGAGAAAGGAGGGAAGGAGAGATAGGCTTCCCGCTTTCATTGGTCCGTGGCGGTCGGCGATCCTGCAGAAAGAAACCCGTGCCCGGGAACGGGAAACCAATTGCGCCCTATGATGGGAGCAGCAACACGATTGGAACCTCTCCCAACCTATGCGAGCCTTGCGAACCGTCCGGACCAGCCGGATCATCCCGAAACTTTTCCTCCGCACCTTTCTCGTGGCCGCGCTTCCAGCCGCGTCCGCGCTGTCCGGCGTGCCGGCCTGGGCGCAGCATCCGGGCTCGTTTCCCAAGTCGGCGCTCGCGCCTACGCCTGCGCCGAATGCTCCCAAAGCTCCTAACGCGCCCAATAGTCCGCCGCCACAGATGGCAGCCAGCACACCGGTAAGCGAGCGCTCCGCTGCCTTGAGCGCCCTGTTTGCCGAGATGTGGCAGGACCGGCTCGAGCACAACCCGGAGTTCGCAACCGCGGTTGGCGACGTGCGCTACAACAACCGGCTCGACGACTACTCAGCCGCCGGCTACAACGAGGAGGTGGCGCGCGGCCAGGGATTCCTGCTGCGGCTGGCCGCGATCGCAACTGACGGCCTGCCCGAGCAGGAGCAGCTCTCGAAGGACCTGATGCTGCGCCGCCTGGTCGAGCAGCAGGAGGAGGCTGTCTACCAGCCATGGGAGATGCCGGTAAACCAGTTCAGCGGCATCCAGGTGGATCTGCCGCAGCTGCAGACGCTGGCGCCCTTTGCGACGGTAAAGGATTACGACGACTACATCGCGCGCATGCACGCTGTGCCCGGTGCGTTCCAGCAGGTGACGGACTCGATTGAGGCCGGCATTGCGGACAAGCGCACGCCGCCTCGGTTCCTGCTTGAGAAAGTGTTGAAGCAGACCCAGACGCTCGCCAGCCAGAAGCCCGAGGAAAGCCCGTTCGCGAGGCCGCTGGCAAAGTTCCCGGCAGCCATTGCGGCCGCTGACCAGACGCGTATCCGCACCGACCTGCTGGCAGCGATCACAAAGGATGTGCTGCCCGCCTATGCCCGCTTCGCCAGGTTCGTCGAGAGCACGTATGTCCCGGCCGGCCGCGCTGAACCCGGCGCCTGGTCACTGCCCGATGGAGATGCCTACTATGCGTTCCGTGTGAAGCAGAGCACGACCACCGAGCTGACCCCGGCGCAGATCCACCAGATCGGCGTGGATGAGGTGGCGCGCGACGAGGCGGAGATCCTGGTCATCGCGCACAAGCTCGGCTTCAAGGACATTGCCGCGCTGCGGGCCGCCGTCGCCGCCGACCCGAAGCAGCATGCTGTGAGCCGGGAAGCGCTGCTGGCGGTTTACACCAAGGACCTGGACGGCATGCGGCCGAAGCTGCCGCAGTACTTCGGCATCCTGCCCAGGGCGCAGCTCCGGGTTGAGCCGGTCCCTGCTTTCTCAGAGAAGGAGCAGGCGCCGGCCTATTATCAGCGGGGAACGCCGGATGGCTCGCGCCCGGGAACGATTTACATCAACACTTACGACTTCGCCCACCGCTCGCTCGCGAATGCCGAGTCGATCGCCTACCACGAGGGGATTCCTGGCCATCACCTGCAGATCTCCATCGCGCAGGAGCTGACCGGGCTGCCCCAGTTCCGCAAGTACGCCGGCTACACCGCGTACACCGAGGGCTGGGGGCTGTATGCAGAGCGGCTGGGCAAGGATATGGGCTTCTACCAGGACCCCTACTCGGATTACGGGCGGCTCGAAACCGATATTTTCCGCGCGGTGCGGCTGGTGGTCGATACAGGAGTGCACTCGCAGCACTGGACGCGCCAGCAGATGATCGATTACTTCCACGCGCACACCGGCCTGGACGAGGTGACGGTGCAGGCGGAGACGGACCGCTACATCGCTTGGCCGGCGCAGGCGCTGGGCTACAAGATCGGCCAGCTGGAAATCCTGAAGCTGCGGGCGAAGGCACAGGCAGCGCTGGGCGCGAAGTTCGATTACCGCAGCTTTCACGATGAGGTGCTGAACGCCGGGCCCTTGCCGATGGATGTGCTGGAAACGCGGGTGACGCAGTGGATTGCGAAGCAGGGGGTGCAGAAATGAGCGATTTGTCGGATATGCCGGGCTTGGCCGACTATGCCGATGCGCCGGCCGTGGCTGCCAGCTCCGGGAACACGCGCCCGCGCATCGCGGTGCTGGGCGCGGGCAAGATGGGCGGCATCCTGCTGCAGGCCTTCCTCAAGCAGCAGCTTTTCGCGCCTGGTGAGGTGACGGGGACGGTCGCGCACGAGGAGCGGGCCACGGCCCTGTCTGCGCAATGGGGTGTCGCGGTTACGACCGACAATCTGCGGGCGGCGCAGGAGGCCGATATTCTGCTGCTCGCGGTCAAGCCGTTCCAGATGGAAAGCCTGCTCACCCGCATCCGTCCGGCGTTGGCGCCGGGCAAGCTCGTGATCTCGGTCGCGGCCTCGGTCGAGACGCGGGCGATTGAAGAGGCGGCGGGCGTCGATGTCGCGGTAGTCCGGGCGATGCCCAACACGCCTTCCACGCTAGGCGCAGGCGTTGCCGGGCTGTGCCGGGGCCGCTACGTTACCGATGGGCAGATGGATTTTGCTGCGCGGATTTTCGCGACTGTGGGCCGGACTGTCATTGTCGATGAAAAACACATGAATGCAGTGACCGGGCTCTCGGCCAGCGGTCCTGCGTTTATCTACATCATTCTCGAGTCGCTGGCCGAAGCCGGCGTGAAGGTCGGTCTGCCGCGCGATATTGCCACGCTGCTAGCGGCGCAAACGACCTTCGGCGCAGCCAAGATGGTGCTGGACACGGGCTACCACCCGGCCCTGCTGAAAGACGCAGTAACGACGCCCGCCGGTTGCACTATCGATGGCATTCTGGAACTGGAAGAAGGCGGGTTGCGGGTCACGCTGATTAAAGCAGTGATGCGGGCGACAGAGCGGGCCCGCGAATTAGCCAAGGGCTAACAAATACAGGAAGAGACCTGCGATGACTTGTCAATGATGGCCAGGTGAACGCCTGCCTCATGCCGCAAGGACTATGAAGCAGACTACTGGGGCGTCGCGTCCTTGATCTTCTGCTTGTCCTGCATCGTGGTGTCCTTGGTATCCATCTTGGTCTGGGTCGCCTTGTCGGTCACCTTGCTGCGCTTCGCGGCGCTTGGGTCGAAAACCTTCTGGACGCCTTCCTTTGACTTGTCATAGGCCTTGACAGAGGTTTCCTTGGTTTTGTCGGCGGCAACAGTGGTGCCTTCCTTGGTCTTGTCGGCAGCCTTAGCGGTCCCGCTCTTGGTGCTCGCAGCAGCTTTCTTAGTCGTGTGCTTGGTCTTGTGGTAGGCCTTCTTCGTCGTCTTCGTGGTCGCCTGGCCGGTGTCCTTGGCGGCGTTCTTGGTATCTGTGCCAGCATTCTGCGCGTCCTGCCCAGCGGTCTGTGCGAAGGAGACAGCCGGCATCAGCAGCGTGGACGCGAGCATGACGGAGGCAAATGGCGAAAAGACGCGTGAATTCTTCATAGGCATGGAAAGATTCGATTTCGTCGGAAAGGGTTGCTGGCCACGGTAAAATCGGAGGGTCAGCACCACGGTGCGGGCCAGGGCTTGCGATGGCTTCAGGTGTATCCATTCCGGGGAGTGTTTCCGCCGCTGCGGTTGTACGTGCCAGTGCATCGGCGATCGCCCGGCCGCCACGCTGGCTCCGCCAGTACAGCTGGTGGGTCGTCGCTTACAACGTGCTGGTGGTTCTGTGGGGCGCGGTGGTGCGGGCCACCGGCTCCGGCGATGGCTGCGGGGAACACTGGCCGCAGTGCGGCGGCACGGTTGTGCAGCACTGGAAGACGCTGGCGTCCGTAATCGAGTTCGCCCACAGGGCTTCTGTGGGGGTCGGCGTCGCGGGGCTGCTGGGGCTCATAGTCTGCACCTGGCGGGCGACGCCCCGGCGGCATCTGGCGCGCTTCTTCGTCGCGATAGCTGCGCTGTTCACGTTTACCGAGGCATTGCTGGGCGCGCTGCTGGTGGTGCTCGGCCTCACGGCGCAGAGCCGCTCTCCGCTGCGCGCGGTATACCTGCCGCTGCACCAGGTCAATACACTCCTGTTGCTGGCTGCGCTGGCGCTCACGGCGCACTTTCTGGGCCGCACGGCAGCTCGCATGCGGGGCGGCGTGCAACTGCACCGTGCGCTGCCGGCGGCCGTGGGGTTGCTGGCGTTCCTGCTGGTGGGGGTGAGCGGCTCGCTGGCCGCACTGGGCGACACGCTCTACCCCGCGCACACGCTCGCCGAGGCTTTCGCGCAGGACCTCTCTCCGCACGGCAGCTGGCTGCTGCATATCCGCTGGATCCACCCTGTCTCCAGCCTGCTTGCGGCGATGTGGGTGCTGCTTCTGGTCGCCGGCAGCCGGAGAAGTGGGAACGGCAAGCTGGGTGCAGCGGTTGCGGGACTGGTGGGGATGCAGATCGTGCTTGGCATCGCCGATGTCCTGTTACTGGCGCCGACCTGGCTGCAGATCACGCACCTGCTGGGCGCGGACCTGCTGTGGATTGCGCTGGTTGTGCTGACGGCCCGGCTCTGTATCCGGCCTATAGGCTGCCCGGGTTACGCCTGCACTCTGGGCCGGACAGAGCGGGCTGCCGGGGCAGATCAGCTTCGTGCCGGTTCTGTTTCTTCCGCCGCGCTGTAGGTCTCGCGATACCAGGCGACGGTCTGGCGCAGGCCCTCTTCAAAACTCAAGCGAGGTTCATAGCCGAAAGCCGCCCGCGCGGCGCTGATATCGGCCAGCGAGTTCTGGATATCGCCCGCTCGTTCCGGGCCGTGGATCGCCTGCTTCTTAAAATCGAGTAGCTGGGAGAGCACCTGGAAAGTCTGGTTGAGCGTATGCCGCTGCCCGCAGGCGATGTTGAACACCCGCCCTGCGACTTTCTCCGCGGGCGCAGCGGCGGCCAGCAGGTTGGCTTGAACCGCATTCGCGACAAAGGTAAAGTCGCGGCCCTGTTCGCCATCGCCGAAGATGGTAGGCGCCTCGCCCCGCATCATCTGCAGAGCCCAGCGGGCCATTACGCCGGAGTAGGGCGAGTCCGGCACCTGGCGTGGTCCAAAGATGTTGAAGTAGCGCAGCGCGACCGTCTCCAGCCCGTAAACCTGCCAATAGGAGCGCATGTAGAGCTCGCCGGTGAGCTTCTGCACCGGGTAGGGTGCGATCGGCATGGGCACCATCGTTTCCACCCGCGGAAAGCCGGGCTGGTTGCCGTAGGCCGACGACGAAGCGGCGTAGATCACCCGGCGTACCCCGGCCGCGCGGGCGCCCTCAAGCAGGTTGAAGGTGCCGTCGATGTTGGCGGTATGCGAGGTGCGCGGGTCTTTGATCGACCGCGGGACCGAGGGCAGAGCCCCCTGGTGATAGATCAACTCGATGCCCTGGCAGGCGCGGGCGACGGCGGCTGCGTCGCGCAGGTCCGCCTGGTGGAGCGAAAACTGCGCACCGCTCTCCCGCGCGGCCGCTTCAACAGCCCGGATATTCTCCTGCCGTCCGCTTTCAAAATTGTCGAGCCCGCGGACCGGCTCACCCTGCCGCAGAAGGGTATCGGCGATCCAGGAGCCGATGAAGCCGGCGCAGCCGGTCACCAGAATGCGTGCCATGGTCTCATCCTACTTGGTTACCGGCGGCGGTCTGCGGCTGGGTCTGGGGTGTATCGGCTCTGCCGAAATGGGGCATACTGGGGTGCATGACCCCAATCACCCAGCTGCCGCCCTTTAAACTCACGCCCTGGTTCCAGACCCGGATCTGGGGCTTTGACGATCTGGCGCCCTGGTTCGACCACAAAGCGGCTCCAGGCGAGCCGATTGGCGAGGTGTGGCTGACGGGGGCGAAGTGCACGATCGCAACCGGCCCCCTGGCTGGACAGAACTTCGCGTTGAGCATGAAGGAACACGCGCAAGCTGTTCTAGGGAAACAGTTTGCAGGTGAAGGCGAGTATCCCTTGTTGATTAAGGTACTGTTCCCGCGCGAGAAGCTAAGCGTGCAGGTGCACCCGGATGACGCACTGGCGCAACAGAAGGGCGAGCCCCGCGGCAAGACCGAGTGCTGGTATGCGCTGGAGGCGAAGCCGGATGCGAAGGTGGCCCTGGGCTGGAAGCCGGGCGTAACGCCGGAGGCGGTGCGCGCAGCGGTTGCGGACAATACATTGGAAAACCTGCTGGGCTGGCTGCCGCTGCACACTGGCGACATGGTGTACGTCGATGCCGGGACGGTGCATGCGATCTGGCCGGGCTCGGTAATTCTGGAAACCCAGCAGACCTCGGACACGACCTACCGGCTGTATGACTATGGCCGCCCGCGCGAGCTGCATGTCGAGGAGTCGCTTGAGGCGATGCGGATGCACACCGGGGCGGGCAGGATCGAGCGCCGGCCCGGGACGCGCGGCGAAACGGTGATCGTGGACGAGAAGTACTTTCGCGTAGAGCAGTGGGATGGCGACTCGGCCGGGCTGAGCGCGGCAGCCGCGGCCGAGCAGGGGCCGCAGCTGCTGTTTGTGGCGGGCGGCACGCTGCGGATCGAACCGCGGGCGGCTGGGCAGTTCGAGCCGTTTACGTTGGGTCGGTGCGAGCTGGCAGTGGTTCCCGCCGAGACCAGCGAATGGGAGGCGCGGGGCGAGGCCGAGGTGATGCGGATTGTTCCCCGGGCTGTGGCCGGGGCAGGGCAAAGCCATTAAAGAAGAAGTCCCGCTGCGACGATAAAGGACCAGACGGCCGATCGACAGGGCTGGAAAGACCAGGAGACAAAGCGAAATGGCACGACAGGAAGAGTTCCGGCCCATCATCCTTGCTGGAGGAAGCGGAACGCGCTTCTGGCCGCGCAGTCGCAAGGCCCGTGCCAAGCAGGTACTGGCGCTCGATGGGGAGCGCACCATGATCCAGCGCACGGTCGACCGGCTGGCGCCGCTGAGCTCGACAAGCGACGTGTGGGTGATCACCAATGACCTGCTGTCGGTGGAAATCTGCGGGCAGCTCGACGCCGTGCCGCGGGACCAGGTAGTGTGCGAGCCGGTAGCACGCAACACCGCGCCGGCCGCCGGACTGGCCGCCTTCCTGGTCGAGCGCCGCAACCCGGACGCGGTGCTGGGCATGTTTCCTGCTGACCATGTCATCGCAAATGAAGCGGCGTTTGTCTCGGTGATCCGGCGGGCGATCCGCCTCGCGTCCGCAGGGGAAACCATGGTGGTGCTGGGCATCAAGCCGACCCGCGCCGAGACCGGCTATGGCTACATCGAGACCGGCGAGGCGATGCCGGGCGGCGAGCTGCGGGTGCGCCGCTTTACCGAGAAGCCCAACCAGGAGCGCGCCGAGGCCTTTGTGGCGGCGGGGAATTACCACTGGAACTCGGGGATCTTTATCTGGAGCGCACGGACGCTGGCCAACGCGATGCGCGAGCACCTGCCGGAGACTGCGCCGCTACTGGAAACGATCGCCGCAGCGCACGGCACGCCGCAGTTTGAGCAGGTGTTTGCCGAGCTGTACCCGCAGTGCGAGAACATCAGCGTGGACTACGCGATCCTCGAGCCGCGCTCGGCTAAGGGCGAGCACAAGTCGAACCTGTTCTGCCTGCAGGCCGATTTCGGCTGGAACGACCTGGGCTCGTGGGCGGCGCTGTACGAGCACCAGCTGGAGCAGAACGAGGGCGTGGATGCGCAGGGCAATGTGATGGAAGCCGGCGGCGTACTGGCTGTCGACGCGCACCGCAATTATGCGTACAGCCCGAAGAAGTTTGTCGCGCTGGTCGGCGTCAGTGACCTGGTGGTCGTCGAGACAGACGACGCCATTTTAGTGACGACCCGCCATCACTCGCAGGATGTGGGCAAGGTGGTGAAGGAACTGGCGGCGAAGGGGAAGACGGAGTTGATTTAGGGAGCAGGGAGCAGGATTCCGGCAGTGCAGGTTTTCTCCGGAGCGGTGCGGGCTTGCGCCAAAGCACCTGCTTTTAGAGTTTGCGACATTTCGAAGGGGATAGTGGACGCATGGGAGTGGAAGAGGTCAAGTTCGGCACAGACGGCTGGCGCGGGATCATTGCTGCCGACTTCACGTTTGAGAACGTCCGGCTGGCCGCCGCAGCGATCGGGAACTACCTGCTGCGCGAGGGCGGCCGGGAGAAGGGGGCGGCTATCGGCTACGACACCCGCTTTGGCTCGCGCGCCTTTGCCGAGGCGGTCGCGGAGGTGCTCGCCGGGGCGGGGATTCCGGTCGCGCTCGCGGACAGCATCACGCCGACCCCGGCGCTCTCGCTTGGCGTGCGGGACCGCGGGTGCGCCGGCGGGGTGATGATTACCTCCTCGCACAATCCCTTCCAGTGGAACGGGGTGAAGTACAAGGGCTGGTACGGCGGCTCGGGGCGTCCGGCAATTATCGCGGAGATCGAGCAGGACCTGGGCAAGCCGCTCGAAAAGGCGTCGACGCCGGCGAAGATCGAGCACGTCGACCTTAACGGTCCTTACATCCAGGCGATCTGCGCGTTTGCCAACCTGGATGCGATTCGCACGTCGGGCTTCAAGCTGGCGGTGGACTGCATGTATGGTGCGGGCCGCGGGGTTCTGGCTGGAATCTTTACGAAACTCGGCGTCGATTTCGTGGAGATACGCGCCGAGCACAACCCGCTGTTCCCGGGTATCAACCCGGAGCCGATCGAGCCGCACATCCGCGCGCTGGGCGACGCGGTCGTGGCGAACAAGTGCCAGGCCGGGTTCGCCACCGACGGCGACGCCGACCGCATCGGGGCCATCGATGAGCATGGCGAGTTCGTCGACCCGCACAAGATTTTCTCGATCCTGCTGGAGTGGCTGCTCAAGACGAAAGACTGGCCGGGCGGCGTGACCCGCGCCTTCAACACGACGAGCATGCTGGACCGCATCGCAGCGAAGTATGGGCGCCCGCTCTACGAGCACGGCATCGGCTTCAAATACGTGGTCGACCTGATGCTTGAGAAAGACATCCTGATCGGCGGGGAAGAATCGGGCGGGATCGGCATCTCGAAGCACCTGCCGGAGCGCGACGGCCTACTGAACGCGCTGCTGCTGGCGACAGTGATGGCGGAAGAGAAAAAGACGCTGGGCGAGCTGGTGCAGGCGCTGCAGGACGAGTATGGCGAGCACCAGTACGGGCGCATCGATCTGCACATCGACGACACGCTCAAGAACGCGGCGATTGCGAAGGCGAAAGCGGGTGTGAAGGAGTTCGCCGGGATGCCGGTTGAGCGCGTGAGCACGCTCGACGGGATCAAGTTCTTCGTGAAAAACCCGGAAGCCGCCACGAAGAAGAACGCGGCGGAGAGCTGGCTGCTGCTGCGCGCCTCGGGCACCGAGCCGCTGCTGCGGATTTACTCGGAGTCGTGCTCGAAGGAGTCGGTGGAGAAGCTGCTGGAGGCGGGGAAGCAGTTCGCTATGGGGAGTCTGGGGTGACAATCCAGGGCTAAAAGCGGCGAGCTTTGGCGAGCGGCTATCTGTTCGCTTTCTGCGATCAAAGCGTTCGACAGTGCAGACTTATCGAGTCAAGGCGACTTGGTTGAGTGTCAGCATGCAATTCATGATGGAAAGTCCCTCTTCCGACGTCAGTGCAGCAAAGTAATAGCATGCGAGTGTTCGCTAGAGAGAACCTGAGAGTTCAAAGGTATGGCATCGTTTTACCGAGCAAGCGTCGCAGAATTTCTGGTGCAGACTGAGGAGTATGTACTCGCTTCCCTAGAAAATGCATATGCAAGGCGCGGCTACACGACTCAGTACTCTGATCAGATTTTGACTTGGGGCCAAGACATTCGTTTCCTCAAGCAGATCCTTGAGCAGTGTGTCGCCAACTCGGGTTTTGCAATGTCGTGGGGTCTGATTCTTGAGTTCTCGATTCCGCGAAAGGAACTTCGGATCGACGTAGTGTTGTTAGTTCGAGATGTCGTTGTCATTCTCGAGGCAAAAAGTGGTATCGCTGCGATGCAGGCAAAGCGGCAAGTCGAGGAATATTCACTTCTCCTGCACTACTTCCATAAAGCTTCAATGGAACATCGGATCGTGCCGATCATCGTTTCCCCTTTAGGCGGCCGCGGAGACAGCAACGAACCCGACTTTGACTCGCTGAACCAACGTGAGTTCTTCCCCCAGTTGCCGACATACTGGGTAACCCGTGTCACGACGAGTTCTTGGGATGCTCTGCCAGCTTTACTCCTTGCCATCGATAAACAAGGTGCCGGACAGACGTTTTCTAAGGCGTGGGATGAAAGTCCTTACTTCCCGGTGCCAAGCATTCTAGAAGCGGCCGTAGCCCTGAAAAGCGGGCTCTCTATCCGTGAGATCGCACACTCTGAAGCGTCAGAACATAAGATCGGGACTGTGCGGCAAACGATCCAAGAACATGTCGACCGTGCTCGCATAGAAAATCATCATGCAATCTGTTTCCTGACTGGCGTGCCAGGTTCGGGCAAGACGCTGGTAGGCCTTAGCTTAGCTCACTCGGATGAGAATAAGTTGAACGCGATCCACTTTATGAGCGGCAATGGCCCTCTTGTGCAAGTACTGCAGCATCTCTTTACCCAGGAGAGCATGCGCGGAGGAAAAACGGCCGTGCAAGGGCGAATCGAAGCAAAGACGCTCATAGAAAATGTCCATGTCTTTGCCCGGTATCACACAGAGGATCATCCGGGCCCACCCTCCAATCACGCCATCGTCTTCGATGAAGCTCAGCGAGCCTGGAATCGGGCTCAAAACATGAAGAAGTTCCGGCGGAATTACTCGGAGCCTGAGATGTTGCTGCGCATTATGGAACGACACCAGGACTGGGCGGTAGTCGTTGCGCTGGTAGGCGGCGGCCAGGAGATCAATGACGGAGAGGCCGGACTGGAGGAGTGGGGTCAAGCGCTGATGAGTAGCGCAAAAGGCTGGGTGATCTACGCCTCACCCGAAGTGTTGCATGGTGGGGCCTCGACGGCTGGCCATCGTTTATTCCGCGATGAAGCGCATCAGAAAAAGGTACAAACTAGTTCCACACTTCACCTGCGCACGTCGAATCGTAGTTTGCGCGCGGAACAGCTAGCCACTTGGGTCAATCATCTACTGGACGGCAATCCTGATGAAGCGGCCGCGTTGAGAATCACAGAACGGTTCCCTATTTTTCTTTCACGGGACCTAAATGAAACACGTCGAAAATTGCGGGAGCAGGGGATTGGATCAAACCGCTACGGGCTCGTCGGATCTTCGGGAGCAGCGCGCCTGCGAGCCGAAGGGCTGGAGCCCAGCTCAACGTTCCATGCAGAGTACCCATGGGAGCACTGGTACCTGGCCGAAGAGACAGACGTGCGCTCAAGTTTCCAGTGTGAGGTGTTCGCAACGGAATTCGCAATTCAAGGCTTGGAATTGGATTGGGTCGGCCTTTGCTGGGGAGGCGACTTCATCTGGGACGATGCACGGGGATGGCAGTTGCGAACGCTGCGACCCAGTGGGCTTAGTAAGTGGAGCGCGATCAAGAATGAAGAAAAGAGAATTTATCGAAAGAACGCGTACCGCGTGTTGCTGACCCGAGCAAGAAAGGGGTTAGTCATTTTTGTTCCGGAAGGAGATGCAAACGATTCGACCAACCGGCCAGAAGAATTTGAGCAAACAGCGCAGTTTCTACTTCGATGCGGCGTGACTCTACTGGCATAAGGTAGGTCCTTGCTCGAATCAATGTAACTCAACAACATGAGCGCGCTCTTAGCGTCCCTGAAAGGTTGCGAACCGATGAGTACTAACGCCCCCATTGCCCAGAAGACCTCTTTGACCCAGCTACCTGCCTGGAAGGCGCTTCAGGCCCATTACGAGACAATCGCGCCGCAGCACCTGCGGGAGATTTTCAAGCAGGATCCCGAGCGCGGCACACGGTTAACGGCTTCGTTCGAGGACATCTATCTCGATTACTCGAAGCACCGCATTACGGATGAAACGGTGAAGCTGCTGCTGGAGCTTGGCCGACAGAGCGGGCTCGCCGCGCATCGCGACGCGATGTTCGCAGGAGAAAAGATCAACACGACCGAAGGGCGGGCGGTGCTGCATGTGGCGCTGCGCGCGCCGAAGGACCAGGTAATTGAGGTCGATGGTAAGAATGTTGTTCCAGAGGTCCACGCGGTGCTGGACCGGATGGCGGCGTTTGCAGAGCGGGTGCGCTCGGGGGCGTGGACCGGGCACACGGGCAAGCGGATCAAAACGGTTATCAATATCGGCATTGGCGGCTCGGACCTGGGGCCGGTGATGGCGTGCGAGGCGCTGCGGTTCTACTCCCAACGTGATCTCGACTTCAAGTTTGTCTCGAACATCGATGGGACGGATTTCGCCGAGGCGACGCAGGGATTGAGCGCGGACGAAACGCTGTTCATTGTCTCGTCGAAGACGTTTACCACGCTCGAAACCATGACGAATGCGCACACGGCGCGGGACTGGTCGCTGCAGCAGCTGGGGGGCGACGAGAAGGCAGTTGCGAAGCACTTCGTCGCGGTCAGCACCAACGCGGGCGAAGTCTCGAAGTTCGGCATCGATACGGCGAACATGTTCGGCTTCTGGGACTGGGTTGGCGGACGCTACTCGATGGATTCGGCGATCGGCTTGTCGACGATGATTGCGATCGGCCCCGAAAACTTTCGGAAAATGCTGGCCGGGTTCCATGCGATGGACGAGCACTTCCGCACCGCGCCGCTCGAGAAAAATCTGCCAGTGCTGATGGGGCTGCTGGGGGTCTGGTACAACAACTTTTTTGGCGCGCAGACGGTGGCGGTGCTGCCGTATGACCAGTACCTGAAGCGGTTCCCGGCATACCTGCAGCAGCTTACGATGGAGTCGAACGGCAAGCACGTGACCCTGGCCGGTGAGCGGGTGAACTACGAGACCGGGCAGATCTTCTGGGGGGAGCCGGGGACCAATGGCCAGCACTCCTTTTACCAGCTCATCCACCAGGGCACGAAGATCATCCCGTGCGACCTGATCGGGTTCAACCAGACGCTGAACCCAATCGGCAAGCACCACGACTACCTGATGGCGAATGTGTTTGCGCAGGCCGAGGCGCTGGCGTTCGGCAAGACGGCGGACGAGGTGAAGGCGGAGGGGACGAAGCCTGAGCTCGTCGTGCATAGAGTTTTCGAGGGCAACCGGCCTACCAATACCATTCTGGTCGACAAGCTGACGCCCGAGTCGCTGGGCAAGCTGGTTGCGCTCTATGAGCACTCGGTGTTCACGCAAGGAGTGGTGTGGCAGATCGACTCGTTTGACCAGTGGGGTGTGGAGCTGGGCAAGAAGCTGGCGGTCGAGATCATCGCGGACCTGGATGGGTCGAAGCAGAACCAGCATGACAGCTCGACCGCAGCGCTGATTGCGCGGTATCGCGGAGGGCGCTGAAGAACAAACCGCCTGCGCGGCTCAGGCCCGGGTGCCCCGGGCTAATAGCGCCCACTTCGTAGGGTGGTGCGCCGCTTCGCTGTTTAACCTGTTCGGCTGTAGCAACTTTTTTTCCGGGGCGGTGTCTTCGATACCACAGGCTTAATAAAGTCCTGAAGCAAGGGACAGGAGTGCAGATGACAACGGAACGGCTTCTCCGCAAAGCAAGTCAGTCGATCAGCATGGCAGCGGGCGCGGGCACGCTTGCTGCCCTTTTTACGCTTACCTCCGGTGCTGCGCAGGCGCAGTACACGGTCAGCGATCCGCAGCTGCAGACGAGCGTCGCCAGCGCTCTGCACAATGACACGAAGCTCAGCGGCGCCGGCATCCAGGTAAGCACCGCGCAGGGCGTCGTTACGCTGATCGGGAATGTTCCGGACGAGGCGGCCCGCGTGGAGGCGGAGCAGGTCGCGGCTGGCGTCAGCGGTGTCAAGTCGATTCAGGACAATATCGAGACAGCAGGCGGGGCGGCGAACGCGAGTGGCCCGGCATCTGCTCCGGCCCCCCCGGCAGAGGCAGCTCCTGCCCCGGCACCCCCACCTCCATCTGAGGGGCAGCAGGGGAGTCCGGATAGCAACACTGCGCAAAACATGCCCCCGGCACCCCCTGCACCATCCGGAACGTCTGGGAGTGGCATGCCTCCGCCGCCTCCAGCAGACCAGCAGCAGGAGACCCAGTATCCAAACGGGAACGCTCCCGCGCAGGGCGCGCAGAACGGATACCCGCAGGAGAACGCCGGCCAATACCCCAACCAGGGCGGGAATCAATACCCAAATCAGGGTCCGAACCAATACCCGAATCAATACCCCAATCAGGGACCTGGACCGGGCTACCCGCCCCAGAATGGCTACGGACCCCGGGGCAACGCCCGGCCGCTGCGCAGCAGCTTCGGCGTGTCTCCGCAGCAGCAGAATGCCAGCGGTCCGGTCAGCATGCCGGCCGGAACCCTGTTGAGCGTGCGCACCAGCCAGCCGCTCAGCACCAACGCGCTCAAGGGCGGCGAGTACTTCCAGGTGACCTCGGCGGCGAACGTTTACGCGAATGGCGTGGTTGCGATTCCGCGCGGCGCCGTGCTGACCGGCATTGTGGTGGAGGCGAAGAATGCAGGGCCGTTCGCGGGCAGCCCGAAGTTGAACCTGCGGCTGACCTCGATCCAGCTGGGCACCACGACCTACCCGGTTGACTCGGAGGTGTGGTCGAGCCAGGGCCCCAGCAAGACCGGACGCACGGTGGGCAATACTGCCGGCGGCGCGGTGGTTGGCGCGCTGATCGGCGCGGCCGCGGGCGGCGGAGTGGGTGCGGGCGTGGGCGCGATCGCCGGCGGTACGGGCGGTGCGCTCATCTCCGGAGCGACGCATGGCCCGCGCCTCGATCTACCTCCGGAGGCGCTGCTCGAGTTCCACCTGGCGCAGCCGCTCACGGTGCAGCCGGTTCATTTCGACGAGGCGGAGCGGCTGGCCTCCTCGGTACCGGAGCAGCCGGTTCTGCGGCAGCGGCCGGTGTACGTCGCCGCGCCCTACCCCTATGCGTATCCTTACCCGTACGCGCGCCCCTATCCTTACGGTTACCCCCCTTACTAGGCGGGGCGGTGCAAGCCTGTGGAGCAAGGCCGGCCGCCAATGGCCGGCCTTCCTGCGCAAGCATGCTTTCTGCCGGTGGAGCTCCCCGGAGGCTAGGAATCTCGCCTGGGGGGTTACGAAAGGCAATCGGACCCTGTATGAGCTCGCTTTATAGTCAAGGCATGGCTCCGGTGACGACCCGCTCCACCCCCGATGTTGCGAATACACTGCTGACCCGCCGGGCGCTTCTCGGCCTGGGCGGCGCGGTCGCGGTGGGCCTGACCCTGTATGCGGGCGAGATCGGCCGGCACGAGCTGGTGCTGGAGCGCCGCACCATCCGTATCGCGGGCCTGGCGGAGGCTTTCGCCGGCCTGCGCATCGCGCAGATCTCCGACATCCACTTTGCGGAGTACACCGAACCGTTCTTCGTGGAGCGCGCGGTGCGTGAGATCAACCGGTTGCGGCCGGACATCGTGATGCTGACCGGGGACTTTGTGACGATGGCGCCGATGGAGAAGAGCCGCGCTGAGCGGTATGCGCCGCTGGTGGCCGCGATCCTCGGCGGCATTAAGTGCGCGCACCGCTATGCCGTGATGGGCAATCACGACTGGATGGTGAACGGCGAAGCGGTGGTCGAGGCGCTCCAGGCGGTCGGCATTCCGCTGCTGCGCAACCAGAACCTGCCGTTTGAGCGGAATGGCGCGCGGTTGTGGATCGCCGGGCTGATGGATGCGCTGAGCTGGGAGTCGGACCTGACCAAGACCCTGCCGGCCCACGCCCAGAAGGATAAGGAGCCGGTCCTGTTGATGGCGCATGAGCCGGACGTGCTGCCGGCGGTGGCGCGCCTGAATGCGGTGGACCTGATGCTCTCAGGCCATACCCATGGCGGGCAGGTGCGCCTGCCGTTTCTGCCGCCGCTGATGCTGCCGCCGCTGGGCAAGCGCTTTGTCGAGGGCTATTTCCAGATGGGGCGGACGCAGCTCTATGTCAACCGCGGTATCGGCACCGTGGGCCTGCCGTTCCGGTTCAACTGCCCCGCGGAGCTGACCGAGCTGACCCTGCTGCCTGCATGAAGCCGCAGGTATCGCCTGCATAAGACCGCAGGTCCAGCCTGCATAGAGCCGCACCCGCGGCGAGCCCGGTATACTGGAGAACAACGCCCGGCGTGCCGGGCACACTCTACTCGCGCCGACGCGCACACAGGCGCGCGCGCAAAGGCCAAGTCCCGACCCCATGATTCGTTTCCTGCAGAAAGACAACCGCTTTATCAAGGCGGTCTTCATCGTCATCATCGCGGTTGCCTGCATCACGATGGTCATCACGCTGGTGCCGGGCATCTTCCAGACCGGCGGTGACGTTTCGGGCAACTATGCGACCATCCGCGGTAGCAACCCGTTGACGCGGCTCTTCAGCGCCTCGACCCAGGTCACAACGCAGGATGTGCAGCAGGCTGCGGAGCGCATGCTGAAGCGTCAGGGCTGGCCGGATGCCGCGTTGCCATTTGTAATGCAGCGCGCGGGGCAGGGGCTGATCCAGCAGGCGGTGATGCTGTCGGAGGCGAACCGGCTGGGGCTGCAGGTCAGCGACGAGGCAGTGGCCCGGTTCTTGCACACGGGGCCCATCGGCGCGGCGTTGTTCCCGGGCGGCCAGTATATTGGCAAAGAGCGCTATGCTGAGCTGATCCAAGACAACTTCGGCATTTCGCGCGAGCGTTTCGAGGCGGAGATCAAGAAGGAGCTTGAAGAGGCGCGGCTGCGCGACCTGATTACCGGCAGCGTCGCCGTCTCAGACGCCGCGGTGCGCACGAGCTACATGGCCCAGGCCACCAAGATCAAGTTCACCTATGCGGTGCTGAACTCAGACGACCTGGCCAAGACCATCAACCCGACAGATACCGAGCTGCAGACTTTTTTCAAGTCGCACAGCGCGCTCTATGCGAATGCGGTTCCGGAGACGCGCAAGCTGCAGTACCTGGTCTTTACGACCGACAACGTCCCTGGCGGGGTGAAGCCGCCGACCGATGCCGAGCAGCAGGCGTACTACAACGCGCATGCGAGCGACTACAAGGTAGACGAGCAGGTAAGGGTGCGGCACATCCTGATCAAGGCTGCTACTCCGGCTGAAGACGCCGCGGCCAGGGCGAAGGCGCAGGGCATCCTAGACCAGCTGCACAAGGGCGGGGATTTTGCCGACCTGGCGAAGAAGAACTCGGACGATCCGGGTTCGAAGACGCAGGGCGGCGAGCTGGGCTTCATCAAGCGGGGCGCGACGGTGCCGCCGTTTGAGCAGGCAGCGTTCAGCCTGCAGCCGGGCCAGACCTCCGGGCTGGTCAAGTCGCAGTTCGGCTACCACATCATCCAGACCGAGGAAAAACAGACCGCGCACACACGTCCTTTCGACGAGGTAAAGCCGCAGATTCTGGCAGCGCTGACCCAGCAGAAGGAGCAGGCGGCACAGCAGGCGTATGCCGGGCAGTTGGCCGGCGAGGCGAAGAAGAGCGGGCTGCAGGCGACCGCGGCTGCGCACCACCTGACGCTGCAGACGACGGACTTTGTGCAGCAGGATGCGGTGGTGCCGGGCGTGGCCGATGCCTCGAAGCTGCTGACTGCAGCGTTTGCGGCAACCAAGGGCGCTGCACCAGCAATGGCGAGCACCGGCGACGGGTTCGCCGTGTACCAGGTGCAGGATGTACGCGCCGCGCATGCGCCGGAGTTTGCAAGTTACAAGGACCACATCCTGGCCGACTACCGCACCCAGCAGACGCCCGTGTTGCTGGAGCAGAAGACCACGCAGCTGGCGGACAAGGCGCATGCTGCAAACGACCTGGCGGCGGCGGCCAAGGAGCTGGGGGCGACGATCAAGACCAGCGACCTGGTAGGCCGCGACGGTCAGGTGCCGGACGTGGGCGCGATTGCGACGACGGCGCCGCAGCTGTTCACGCTTAGTCCCGGACAGATCAGCGGGCCTATCCGCGGGGACCGGACCGGCGTGGTGGCGAAGCTCGACGACAAGCAGGAGCCCTCAGCCGCGGACGTGGCGCAGCACCTGCAGCAGGCCAAGGAAGCGCTGCTCGACCAGAACCGCGAGGAGGCCTTCGCGGTGTTCGTCAGCAGCTTGACCGAGCAGTACCAGAAGGAGAAGCGCATCGTGGTGAGCAAGCAGGCGCAGTCGATGCCGCAGCTGCCCGGGCAGCCCGGCAACTGACGCTTTACTGAGAAGTACGCAGGAGGCAACGGGGCCGCCGCAAAGGGAATCTTCCCAAGCGGCGGCCTTTTTTCCTCCACTGACTGGACGTTCATGCCCTTCGATCGCGCTTCCGGACTGCTGCTCCATATCTCCTCGCTTCCTTCGCACGGCGGCATCGGCGACCTTGGACCTTCCGCCTATGACTTCGCCAACTTTCTGCACGCAGCGGGGCAGCGCATCTGGCAGGTGCTGCCGCTCAACCCGGTGGGGTATGGTAACTCGCCGTATGCTGCTCTCTCGGCGATGGCGGGCAACCCGCTGTTTGTAAGCCTGGAGGTGCTGCGCGACTGGGAATGGATCACGGCGGAGCAACTGGCCGGACTGCCGGGCGGCTCAGGGCCAGTCGATTTCGACGCGGTCATCCAAATGAAACTACCGCTGTTACAGATAGCGGGAACGCAGTTTCTGGCGCAGCATACAAGGGAGCAGTGGGCCCGGTTCGAGCAGTTCTGCCGCGACAAGGCGGCGTGGCTGGATGACTACGTTGCCTTCGTGGTGCTGCGCCAGCAACACGGCAATGCGCTGTGGACTGAGTGGGCGAAGCCGCTCGCCTCGCGCGCGCCGGAGGCGATGGCGCACTTTCGCGACGAAAACGCGCAGGCGATCGCGGTCGAGAAGGCGATCCAGTTCGCCTTCGAAGAGCAGTGGTTTCATCTGCACGGCTACTGCCGCGAGCGTGGCATCGACCTGATGGGCGATGTGGCGATCTTCGTCTCGTTCGACTCGGCCGACGTGTGGACGCACCCGGAGCTGTTCGAGCTGCGCGAGGACGGCACGCCGGCGCGTGTGGCTGGTGTGCCGCCGGACTACTTCAGCAAGACGGGCCAGCGCTGGGGCAATCCGCTGTACAAGTGGGAGACGCTCGCCGCGCAGGAGTTTGGCTGGTGGGTGGAGCGGATCGGACGCGCGACGGAGCTGTACGACATGATCCGGCTGGATCACTTTCGCGGCTTCGAGGCCTACTGGTCGATCCCGGGCGAAGACGAGACAGCGGTGAACGGTAAGTGGGTCAAGGCGCCCGGGCATGCGCTGTTTACGAGGCTGCGCGAGGCGCTCGGCACGCTGCCATTTATCGCCGAGGACCTCGGCTTGATTACCGACGAGGTCGACGCGCTGCGCACCGCGTTCGAGCTGCCGGGTATGCGCATTCTGCAGTTCGGCTTCGGTAACCGTGGCGCGCACAGTTATCTGCCGCACCGCTTTGAGACGAACGCGGTGGTGTACACGGGCACGCACGACAATGACACGACGCTGGGCTGGTGGCAGAACGGCGCGACCCCGGAGGAGAAGGCGGCAATCGAGATTTATTCGCGTCCGGGAGACGATGGGCCGGTGTGGGCGCTCATTCGTGCGGCTGCAACCTCAGTCGCTGACCTGTGCCTGTTTCCGCTACAGGATGTGATGGGCGTTGGTTCGGAGGGGCGCATGAACGTGCCCTCAGCCGCGACCGGAAACTGGAGCTGGCGGTTCGAGCAGTCTGCGCTGACTGGCGAGATCGCGCAAAAACTGCGCGCCCTTACCGATGGCACGGATCGCACGACTGAGGCGCAGCGGGAGATTGCAGAGGCCAGGGAGGAGGATGCGAGGGCAGCGGCGCGAGCGGCCGCTCCAGCATAAATCGGCCTACGACTTGCGCGTCAGGATCGCGACGGGGAACTCGGCGAATACCTCTTCGAGGGCGAGCCCATTGTCACCGAGTGTGATCTCTTTTCCGGTGAACGCATGCACCCACTTCGTAGCCGCGCCCTCGGGTAGGGTCACTTGCATGTCTTTCCAGTGTTTGCCGAGCGGTATCTCGCTCGTTCCATCGGTAAGCGTGTACGTGAAGCAGGGAATCACAACAAGCACATCGGTCCCGCGCAGGTAGGCAAACGCGTGCTCCGGATCGCTGACCTCAAGCGGCGTATATTCGCCAGCATTGAAGACATGGCGGTACACATTGCGAATGGCAAGCGTCCTCTGCATCGAGAACAGCTTCACGCGGCCGTCTTCCAATGTGTCCAGCACAGCACGAATCGTTTCTGTAACAGGTGCGGTGGCAAATGCATCGAGCGTCTTTACCCGCAAGCCGTAGTCGACAGGGCGGCGGTTGTCCGGGTCGACCAGGCTGAGGTCCCACATATCGCTGCCCTGGTAAAAGTCAGGAACGCCGGGTGAGGTCGCCTTCAGCACCATCTGCGCGAGCGAGTTAACCGCGCCGTGCACCTTGACTGGCACCAGCAGCTTCTCCAGCTCTTCGACAAACTGCGTCTGCGCCTGGCCGGCTGCGGGCACAAGCAGCCGTTCGACAAAGGCCTGCACGGCCTCGGTGTAGTCGGGCCGCGGATTGATCCAGCTGACGTTGACCTTGCCTTCGCTGAGCGCCTTGGCCATGTACTCCTTCACGCGGCCGGCGAAGTGTTTCTGGTCACCTGCAGCCCAGGGCCACGCACCCACGATGGTCTGGTAGATGAGGTACTCCTCGTTGGCATCAGGAGCCACGGTGCCGTCTTCGAGTGTCGTTTTGAAGCGCGCATTCGAGTCAGCCCAGTGCGCGACTTGTGCGGCCCACTCCTCCGGCATCTCCGACAGCACGTTGAGGCGGTTGCGCACGTCCTCGCTTCGCTTGGTGTCGTGCGTGGAGGTCGTCAGCAGCGCATGCGGCGTGTGTTTCAGGCGCTCGGCATTGGCCCGGTGCAAGGTCTCAGGCTTCAGCCCGAACGCGTCCATCGCCGAGCCGACTTCGTTCGACGAAAGAAACCGGAAGTACACGTAGAAGCTCGTGTCTTCCACACCCTTCGCCATCACCGGACCGGTAAGTTGCTGAAACTTCAGCGCGAAGTAGAGCTGCGCTTCGTCATGCTCTGCGCCGTTTTTCCCGCGGCCTTCGAGCAGGAGCATGCGCTGCAGGTAGTCGAACGCCGAGCCATCGACGCTTGCGTTGCGGCGCTTGGCAGTGCGGATCGCGGTGCGGATCGTCTTCGTGTCTGTCTCCGAGTACTGGCCGCGCTCGTCGATGTAAGTGCGATAGATAGGAAAGCAGGCGATGGCTTCGCGGATCACGGTTTCAAGCAGATTGTCGGTAAAATCGCGCACCCGCCGGTCGCTGCGCGCCAACTGCGAAAGCAGGTTTGCGAGCACGTGCGTCTCGCTTGAAAGCGAGCTGAGCATCACGTTGCGCTTGGCCTCGTAGACGATCTGCATCGGATTGACGCCGCCGCCGATGAAATCGGAGTAGATCGCGTTGAAGCGGCTCCGGTTCTTCGCCTGGATGAAGAACTGGTTGGCAAAGTGCACGAAGTCATAGCCGGAGGTGCCCTGCACAGCCCAGGTGCGCGGCAGCGTTTCGCCCGGCTCCAGAATCTTCTCAACAACGCAGTACAGCGGCAGCGCGGAGTCGGTCCAGTCGCGTCCCCGGGTCGCATCCAGAACACTGCGCTCGATGCCGCTTGCTTCCTTCGCGTCCATTGCCGGGCCCATGCACCGCGCCGCGATGAATAACTGCTGCAGCCGCTCCAGGTACACGTGCGGGTTAAACATGCCGTCACAATGGTCGATGCGCAGTCCGGTTACATCGCCTGCAGCGAGTAGCTTGCGGATCAGCGAGTGCGTCTCCGCGAAGACCTCCGGGTTCTCCATGCGGAGCCCGACCAGATCGTTGACATCAAAGAAGCGGCGGTAGTTGATCTGCTCGCTCGACGTGCGCCAGAACGCCAGCCGGTACGGCTGTATCTCAAGCAAAGCGTGCAGCGCGTCAAACGAGCGCGCATCGCCTTCGGTCCCATTGATGGCCTCGGCGGCTTTCGCCAGCGCGGGCTGCAGGGCGGCTTCGCCAAGCGCCTTTTTAAGCCGGGGCTTGAGCTCCGTGAGCCGCTCGCGCCGCTCCTCTACCAGCTGTGGAGCGGTGCTCTCATGCGGGGGCAGGGCGGCCAGCTCGTCGAGCAGCGCACGGAACTCCGCGGGCACGCCGAACTCTCGATCCCGCTCCGGCGGAAACACCATCGGCAGCGTTCGTGGGGCGATGGGCTGCAGGTGATCGAAGTAGGCGATCAGCGCGCGGCCGTTCTCAAACTTGACCTGCAGCTGTTTCGCTTCGAGCGTCTCGCCATACTGGCAGCCGAGGATGGGCAGCAGCAGCTTGTTCTGCATGTCCGGCTTGAGCGGCTCCCAGTCGATATCGAAGTAGCCGGAGTACTCCGACGCTCGGCCGTTCTCGAGCACGTCCTGCCACCACAGCGACTTGTTGCCGACCCCCATGTGGTTCGGCACTGTGTCGAGCAGCAGGCCCATGCCCTGCGCCTTCAACGCCGCCGCAAAGGGGGCGAACTTCTCCTCACCGCCCAGCTCCGGGTTCAGGCAGTCGTGCCGCGCGACATCGTAGCCGTGCATGGAGTGCGGCCGTGCCTCAAAGATTGGCGACAGGTACACATCGCCGATGCCCAGCTTCTTGAGGTAGGGCAGGATCGCCTGCGCATCCTCAAACGTGAACTTCTCGTGCATCTGCAGCCGGTAGGTGGAGGCCGGCGTGCGCGCGTCGGTGGCAAGCGCTTTCTGTATGCAGTCGGTCATGGTGGTGGCTGTGGTCCTCGCTTCAGGTATGCGGCAGGGACGCGGGCGGCCCGGCTCGTATGACTTGGATGCAGCCTCCGCATCTATACTGAGAGAGCAAACGATTTGCAGAACTTCTAAAGGAGCCCCATGCCACTTTCCGGCGAAGCCATCCGCCTGATGAACTACGTAGACGACGTCGCCACCACGCTGCGACGCATCATGGCGCTCTCCATCAGCCTCACTCCGGAAGAGCGTGCCCGCGTCAGCGCATATCTCACCAAGTCCGAGCCCAGCGTGCAGGATGTAGTCAACAAGCTTGCCAGCAAGCCGTCTGGCGACTAGCTTGGCCGCGGAAGCCATTCCGCGGTTCGCCGGGCGCGATACTGTTCGGCGTGTAGCTATTATCGGCGCCGGTGCCGGAGGTCCGGTTTCCGGTGCCGCACTTGCGCTGCTGTGCGCACAAGCGGGCTTTGCCACCGTTATTGAAGACGTACTGCCGGGCAATCTGCGCCGGGTTGCGGAGGCCATCCGCGGCGCGGACGCAGCACTCGCGCCGCGTTATGCGACCAGCATTGAGGACGCGGTGCGCGATGCCGACCTGGTCATCGACACGGTGCCGGACGAGCTCGAGTCAAAGCTCGAAATCCTGAGTTTGCTGGACCGCATGGCCCCGCCCGCCGCATTGTTTGCCACGCCCACAGAGGCGCTCAGCATTGCCGATTTGGCCTCGTGCACCTACCGGCCAGGGCAGTGCTTCGGGTTGCGATTTCTTTCGTTACCTTTTTCAGGCCTATTCCGCGTTTCGCTTAGCTACACGCCGTCTTGCACCCAGGCAAATCTCATCCGTTTGGTGGCGTTTTTTCAAGCGATCGGTGCGGAGATTGACGCGGCTAAGGATGTTCACGCTCTGCCGTGATTTTCTATCTCAAGAACCTTGACGGGATCGAGACAAAGCAGGTCCTGTCCCGCCGTAATAGCAGATGCGGACACGATTTGCGTAGAAAGTATAGTCACCAGCTTAAGAATAGCTGGTCTATAGATTGGGCATGTAGTATCAGCGGCAAGGAGCACCAACCAAAGCTATGGAATCTTTAAAAATTGAGTTTTTGGAATCATTCCCGGACGGCATACGCCGCCTTACAACCCACAATTGGTCTGGAGCTTGCGTGGTGATTGCGCGCAAACACTTCGACCTTGCTCCAGAAGTAGCAGACCTTGCCTGTCCTGGCGTTTATATTTTGGTCGGACCTTCCGAAATCCTGACTGACACTCAGCCGCCAAGGCTAATCTCCCGGATATATATCGGAAAGAGTGACACTCTGGACGAGCGCCTCAGGCATCACCACGACAGCAAGGAGTTCTGGTCGACTGCATTCGCTTTCTATCGAATGGGGGAGGACCTTCATTCTGGCCAGACCGGGCAGCTAGAAGCGCTGCTGATAGATCGGGCGCGCTCTGCTGGCAACCACGTGCTGAACGTCGCCACTCCCAGACAGCCTGAAATGCAATCCGAATCCGAGAGCATACGAATGTTCGTCTCTCAGATTGAGGCGATCTTAAAAGCGCTTGGTCACGATTTGTTCTCAGCGCAGAATCTTCTCAGACCAATAGTTACGGAAGCGCGCGAAGAGCAAGAGGTTAGAGTGCCGGATAACCTCCAAGGCCTGGTAAGTCAGTTAAAGCAGATGTGCCTTGAATTGCCCCAGACGGAGTTTTATTCAACGCGTATTCCTGACCTGCGAGCGAAGGTGGTTCACGGTGAAAGCTCTCGTGTTTTTGCAACAATCAAGTTTCGCAGGCATGCAGTGAGGCTGAAACACCCGGGCGGCTCTTCGATTATCCTCGACGAGCATACCAGTCTCAGCGCGAGCGTGAGGGACGAGCTTCAAACCTGGCATGCCGAAGCACTTCAGCGACTTGCAGAGTAACGTTCCACTGCGCCAAGACCATAAATGAAAGCTGAAAAAACTTTGAAGGTAGAGAGCGGGAACGGCCGCTATACCTTAACGCGTTCGAATCCAACCCCGCGAACTCCCGTAGCTACTCTGACTCTGGCCGCTTGTAGGCTGTCTTGAGATACAACCGCGCCTCATTCAGCGCGCCTGCGGTATTGTCGTTGGTCTGCACGGCCTGGCGATACTCGTTCACCGCGCGGTCCCTTTGTCCGGTCACGTCGAAAATCTTGCCCAGCGCGATGTGGCACCAAACTTGCGTCCACGCGGGTTCGCCATCGCCGCGCAGCGCGTCGCGGTATGCGTTCGCCGCAGACTGGTAGTTGCGCTGCGTAAATAGCAGCTCGGCGATACGGTAGCTGGCGAGGGAACTGGCGGAGTTAGCCGCGAGCGCCTTCTGGTACTCGGCCAGCGCGCCGGTCAGGTCGCCCTCGCCTACCAACTGCTGGCCGCGCAGGATCGCGATGCGCACCTGCATGTCGGGCGAATTTTTCAGGATCCAGTTGTCCGGGTCGATCTCGATGTGGCGTGGTGCGCCGAAGGTGTCCACCACATACTGTGAGCTGGTCCCTTCCACTTCCACACGCTTGTTTTCAGTTTTGCCTTCAGTTTCGACGCGCAGATCGATGGGCATGTTAAATAAATCCAGATCCTGACCGACGCTGCCGATGGTGCGGAAACCCTTGTCGTTGCCCAAACGGTAGACGGCGTACTTGTTGACGAACTGCGGTGCGCCGGTGCCATCGAGCCACTCTGAAAAGAATGCCGTAAGCTGCTGCTGCGACTGCGCCTCGGCCAGCTTCTCAAAGTCCTGAGTGCTCAGGCCCTTGTCGGTGTACTGCGAGAGTGCCGCGCGCAGAATCTTGAGCAGGCTGTCGTCGCCGACCTCCCAGCGGAGCATGTGGAAGACCATCGCGCCTTTCTCGAGCGTCATCGACTGGAACTCGGGCGAGAAGACCGCCAGCCGGCCCGTGGTCGCGAGCGGGATCGTGTCATAGGCGAGCGCGCCGGCCGACACATCGAGCACCGCGGACTGCAGCGCTCCCTTACCGTTCAAGTCTTCGAGGTACAGCAGCTCGCCGTAGCGGGCCATGCCGTTGGTGATCCAGGTGTCGTTGAGCGTGGCCGGGCTTAGCTGCGAGCCCCACCACTGGTGCGCCAGGGTGTTGGCCAGCAATCTGTAATCGGCTTTGTTACTTAAACGCGAGCCGGCGATGGCAACGATCTCGGGCGCCCAGGCTGCGGGCACCGTATCATCAGGCAGCTCGACGATATTGACGCGGCTCGACTCGGCGAGGCCGAAGGTGCTGGAGAAGAAGGCGAACTCGCGGTTGGCGGTGTCGGCATAGGCGGCAGCCGAGGCTTTGTGCGCGTCGGTCGTGTACACGCGGATGTTGGGCGAGCCGGCCTCAGTGACGGGCGGCAAAAATCTGGCGATGACGAGGGTGCCGGGAAAGCCGGGCTTGGTCCAGGAGAAGTCGAACTCCTGGCCGCCGGGCAGTGCGAGAGCGGCGCTCGAGGGCGGTGTCGGGGCGGACTGCTTTGCTTTCTCAGCGGCGGCAGCGGCCCGGGCCCTGCGTGCAGCCGCCCGGGTTGCGGCCGGTGTTGCCGGAGCGGCCCCCGCGGCTTTCGCCGCCGTGGCTGGTGTTGCTTTCGATGGACGCGCATTGACCGGGGGCCTGGCTGTGTCTTCATCGTCACTCGGCACAGTGGTGCCGCTCTTCCTGCGTGCTTCGCTTGCGGTTGTAGGCGCTTCCGTCGCGGCATTGCCGCGGCGCTGCAGCTCCGGCTCACCCGGGCCAGCCTGGCCGGCGGGTGCGGCGGCCTCGCGATGCGCCTGCTCCGCGCTTACGGTGGTGCCGGGGAGCGCGCCGCCACGCGTCGCGCCCGAGCCGATCACCGTGTAGCCGGCCGGGACGAACACATGCATCTCGGCGGTAAAGCGGTCGGTGGTGTAACCCACCATGGGGAACCAGCGTGCAGCGTACAGCAAATAGGAGATGGACGTGTCGGGCGCGGCAGCAGGGCTGGCGGCGCCCTTGGCTGGGGTGCTGGCGTCTGCCGCTGGGGGCGCATCGGCCGCAGGCTCGTTGTTGCCGATCGAGGCCAGCTTGAGTCCTTCGACCGGGCCGCCCTCCGCCCCGGTCAACGCGCCGTTATAGGAGAAGGTCCAGGTATAGCTTTGCCCGGCGACCAGGGGCTGCGGCGGGGTGACGCGCACGGTCGCGTTGGCGCCCCGCTCCCCGTTCAGCGCCGCACCATTGCCGTCGAGCACCTGCGTCACTTGCAGCGCGCCGTGCAGCTCAAACACTGCGGTATCGCCGGGCTGGTTGGCTGTGAAGCTGACCTTGGCCTGCGCGGTCAGAGTGTGGGTCGCGGGGTTGACCTGCGCGTCGATGACGTAGCCGGTGATATCGATCGGCGGTTTTGCCACGTCTGCGGAAAAGGCAGCGGGGGAAGCGAGCAGAAGAGCGAAGGTCGTGCAGGCAGAAAGCTTCATAGGGCGAGGCTCAGGGTGGTTTCGTTCAGCTTAGACACGGAAAGCAGGGAAAGGACGTGGCCGGCGACCGTCTCGATGGCGCTCGCGTCTTGATGCAGGGAGAGACGGATGCGCGCGAGCGCGAGCTGCATGGCTGCGCGTTCGGGTGTCGCCTCGAGCAAAGGTTTGAGCGCGGCTGCGACGGCCTGCGGGGTGAACGCGTTCTGGATCAGCTCGGGCACGACACGCTCACCGGCGATGAGGTTGGCCATGGCGACATGCGGCACCCGGACGAAGCGCTTTGCGACCGCGTAGGAGGCGCGGGAAAGCCGGTAGACGACGATGAAGGGGTTGCCGATGAGCGCCGCTTCGACGGTAGCGGTGCCGCTTGCAACCACGCTCGCGCGGGCATGGTGCAGCGCCGCGCGCGCGTCCTGGACCGAGTGAACTTGCGGGCTGGACGACTGCCCGGCGGCCTGCCCGGCGCCGCGGCGCGAACCGAGTAGAGCCTGCACCGCTGCCTGTTGCTGCTGCGTGAGCGTGGGGGCCAGTGGCAGCACAAACTCGAGCTCGCCCTGGTACGTAGCGTCCAGCAGGGAAGCAGCTTCGAGCATGGTGGGCAGGTTGAGCGCGATCTCGCGCGGGCGGCTGCCGGGCAGCAGACCGATCCAGTGTTTCGCCGGGTCAAGGCCGTGCTCCCGCGCGAACGCCTCGCGCGAGATGGCAGGCAGCGGCAGCTCGGCTAAGGGGTGGCCTACAAAGGTCGCCGCCACGCCGCGCTCGCGGTACCACGATTCCTCAAACGGAAAGATGACCAGCATGCGGTCGACATTGCGCCGAATCTGCGGCAGGCGGTGCTGCTTCCACGCCCATACCTGCGGGCTCACGAAAAAGATCACCGGAATGCCTAGCTGTTTGCAGCGGCGCGCCAGCCCCAGGTTTACATCGGGAAAGTCGATCAGGACCGCGACATCGGGCTTCTCGGCTGCAAGGGACCGGCGCAGGCGGCGATACTCGCGGTAAATACGGGGGATATGCCGCACGATCTCCGTAATGCCCATCACCGCTACGTCCTCTGACCGCACGATGCGGCGAAAGCCCGCGGCCTGCATACGCGCGCCGCCCAGGCCGAAGAAGTCGGCATCGGGGATGTAGCGGCGCAGCGCAGCCATCAGCTGCACGGCGTACTGCTCGCCGCTCGCCTCGCCCGCCGAGACAAAAATGCGTGTCATCGCCGCGCGGTCTCGCCCAGCGCCAGTGCGCCGTCCTTGAGCGCCGGCGCGAAGGCCTCGGCAGGCGCGCCGGTCTCCTGATCCCGATACTGCAACTGGTACAGCTTCCAGTACAGGCCGCGCTGGGTAAGCAGTTGCTGGTGCGGGCCCTGCTCGCGCAGCTGCCCCTTGTGCATCACCAGAATCACATCGGCGCGCTGCACGGTCGAGAGCCGGTGGGCGATCAGCACCGAGGTGCGCCCCGTCACCATGCGGTCGAGCGCCGAGCGCACCAGCAGCTCTGTATCGGTGTCGACGGACGAGGTCGCTTCGTCGAGGATCAGGATGGCCGGGTCGTGCGCGAGCGCGCGGGCGAAGTTGATGAGCTGCTTCTGCCCGGTCGAAAGGCCCGCGCCACGCTCACGCAGAAGCTCCTGGAAGCCGGCCGGCTGGGCCTCAATGAAGTCGAGCAGATTGACCTCTTCGGCTGCTTCCCGGACCCGTTCTTCGGATATAGCCGAGCCCATGCGGATGTTCGCCTCGATGGTGCCCGAGAAGAGAAACGGATCCTGCAGGACGACGCCGAAACGCGACCGCAGCGCGCGCAAATCCTGTGCGCGCACGTCCACACCATCAATCAGCACCGCGCCATGCTGCACGTCGTAGAAGCGCATCATGAGGCTGATGATGGTCGTCTTGCCGGCGCCGGTGTGGCCGACGATCGCGGCGGTCTCGTTCGCCGCGACGCGGAACGAAACGCCGCGCAGGATCCACTCGACATCTTTCATGGCAGCCAGCGCTGCCGGGCCGTTCGCCGCAGCCAGCGTCTGCTGCTCGGGCGTCAGCTTCGCATAGGTGAACCATACGTCGCGGAACTCGATGGTGACTGCACCGGAGGAGGCCATCTCCGGAACAGTAGCCGCGGTTTGCGGCGACTGGATCTCCGGCTCCGAGTCGAGCAGCTTGAACACACGCTCGCTCGCCGCCATGGCCGCCTGCAGGATGTTGTACTTCTCACTCAGATCCTGAATCGGCCGGAAGAAGCGCTGCGAATACTGGATGAACGCCACCAGCACGCCCACCGTGACGGTACCGCGCAGCACCCCGCCGCCACCGATCCAGATCACCAGCGCGATAGCGATCGTGCTCAGCAGCTCCACGCCGGGATAGTAAAGGGCGTAGGCCAGGATCGAGTCCTTAAAGGCCACCATATGCGTCCGGTTGATCGCTTCAAAGTCGGTGTAGGCGCGCTGCTGCCGGTTGAACAGCTGCACCAGGTGCATGCCGCTGACGTGCTCCTGCGTGTAGGCATTGATACGCGCGATCGCCGCGCGGATGCGGCGGTAGCTCTCGCGCACATACTTGCGAAAGACGCGGGTGATGAGCAGGATGAGCGGCAGCACCGAAAAGGTCAGCAGCGCGAGCCACCAGTTCATCGAGAGCATAACGCCGACGATGCCGATCAGTACGAAGACATCTTCAAAGATGGCGAAGATGCCCGACGTGAACATCTCGTTCAGCGCGTCCACATCGCTGGTGAGCCGGGTGACGAGGCGGCCGACGGGGTTCTTGTCGAAGAAGCCGACGTGCATGCGCTGCATGTGGCCGAAGATCTGCCGGCGCATGTCGAACATGACCTTCTGGCCCATCCACTGCAGCACGTACGTCTGCATAAACTCAAGCACGTAGGAGACAAGCAGCGCGCCGAAGTAGATGCCGGCTATCTCCGTGATGCCGCGCGCCGCCTGCGGGCTGAGATAGCGCGAGAGGAACGAGTGTTTGGTAATGCCCTGGCCGCGGGGCGTGAGATAGAGGTCGATCGCTACCTTGAACAGGTAAGGCTGCAGAACATCGAAGACGGCCTTGAGCAGGATGGCGACCAGCGACACAAAGGCAATCGCCTTATAGGGGCGCAGATATGTAAGCAGCCGCCGCATCAGGCGCCCGTCGTACGCTTTGCCGACTACATCGTCATCCTGCTGCTGCTGCGCTGCCTCTGCCATGGGTCTCTCCTATTCTAGCGACCCCGTAAGCGACCCGCTGCGGGGGCTTCTACGAATGGGAGAAAATACAGGCTATGGACCGAACCGGCGAGCCCGTGGGTGTGTACGTATCCGTCCCGTTCTGCCGGGCCAAGTGCACCTTCTGCAACTTTGCTTCGGGAGTGTACCCGGCCTCGGCGATGCCGGCTTATGTTGAAGCCCTGCGACGGCAGCTGCGCGGGTCACGTGCCTGGGCAGCGCAGCGCGGGCTGGTGCTGCCGGAGCGGGTCGACACTATCTACCTGGGCGGCGGCACGCCTTCGCTTCTGCCTCCGGCGCTGCTGGCCGAGCTGTTCGCGGCGGTCCGTGAAGAGTTCTCCGTCTACGCCGATGCCGAGATCACGCTTGAAGCCGCGCCGCTGCAGCTCGAGCCCGCAACGCTGGAAGCCGCGCTCCAGGCCGGGGTCAACCGCGTCTCGTTCGGAGTGCAGTCGTTTGTCGAAGCAGAGGCCCGTGCGACGGCCCGCACCCACTCGGGCGCGGAGGCGCTGGCGGAGATGGAGCGGGTTCGCTCCGCGGGCGTCGAGCATGTTTCCGCCGACCTGATCGCGGGGCTTCCCGGGCAGACGGGCGCGAGCTGGGCGTACTCGGTGGCCACGCTCGCCGCCGCCCCGGTCGATCACGCCAGTGTTTACATGTTCGAGCTGGACGAGGACTCGCGGCTGGGCGCGGAGGCGCTCCGCGGCGGGCTGCGGTTTGGCGCGGGGCTGCTGCCGACCGATGATGCGGTCGCGGACTGGTACGGGCAGGCCTGCGAGACGCTGGGCCGCGCCGGGTTGGAGCAGTATGAGATTTCAAACTTCGCACGCGCCACCCTGAAGGGCAGCGGCCGCTCCCGCCACAATGAACGCTACTGGCTGCGCGCGCCCTACCTGGGCGTGGGCGTCGATGCGCACTCCATGCTGCGATCTTCCGAGGGAGCGGCGGCCCGCTTCGCCGTGACCGACGAACTGGAACCGTTTCTGAGGGGCGGCAGCTGGAGCGAACCCGAGCGTCTGAGCCCGGCCCAGGAGCTCGAAGAGGCCTGGTTCCTGGGCCTGCGCCGCAATGCCGGTATTTCAATCGCATCCTTACGCGCAGAGCACGGCGCGGCAGCCGTCGCGCCCTATCTTGCGGTGGTACAAGAGCTGACCGCCTGCGGGCTTTTCGCCTGTCACGAGCCCGAGACGGTCTCGCTCACGGCCCGGGGGCGCCTGCTCTCGAACGATGTTTTTGCCGCGCTGCTTGCCGCCCACACTCCCGGAAACGCCGTCTGCGCGGTGTGACCCTGCCGCCTTCTCGTAGATAATGAGAACAGCTATGGCGCCCGACTCCGACATCCTGATCGCTCCCTCCGTTTCGGCATCTCGTGACACGCCCGTCACCACAATCGACCTGCGCAGCGACACCGTAACCCGCCCCACCGCGAAAATGCGCGCCGCCATGGCCGAGGCTGAGGTGGGCGACGATGTATACGGGGAAGACCCTACGGTTAATGCGCTGGAGGCGCGCGCGGCAGAGGTATTTGGCCGCGAGGCGGGACTGTTCGTGCCGACCGGCACCATGGGCAACCAGATCGCGATCCGCCTGCACACCACCCACGGGCAGGAGGTGCTGTGCGAAGCCCGCGCGCATCTGGTCGACTGGGAGATGGCTATGGTTGCGGCATTTGCCGGCTGCCAGCTGCGGTCGGCCTACGCCGAGGATGGTATTTTCCGCTGGGAGCACGTCAAGAGCCTTCTCGCGCCGAAGCTCTACTACCGTCAGCAGCCCGGGCTCATCTCGCTTGAGAACACGCACAATATGGCCGGCGGTATCGTGTCGCCGCTCTCTGTGTTCGAGGAGATCTGGGCCGGCGCTCGCGAGGCCGGGTTGCCCGTTCACCTCGACGGCGCCCGCGTCTTCCATGCGGCCACGCATCTGGGTATCAGCGTGCGCGAGCTGACCCACGGCTTCGATTCGGTCATGTTCTGCCTGTCCAAGGGGCTGTGCGCGCCGGTCGGGTCCATGCTGGTGGGCTCGGGCGAGTTTATTGAGCGGGCCCGCTCGGTGCGCAAGGCGCTGGGCGGCGGCATGCGCCAGGCCGGCATCCTTGCGGCGGCCGGGCTGATCGCGCTGGACGAGATGCCGGCGCGTCTGCATGAGGACCACGCCAATGCCCGTTTGCTGGCCGAGCGGCTGGCTGGGCTGCCGTCGGTCGAGCTTGATCTCAATTCCGTCCAGAGCAATATCGTGATCTTTGGCCTGCGCGGCGGGCGGGATGCGGAAGAGGTGGTGCGGGCGCTCAAGCATCGTGGTGTACTGGCCGGGTCGGTCGGGCCGCATGCGGTGCGGTTTGTCACCCATCACGACGTGGATCGGGCCGCCTGTGCGCAGGCGGCGCGGGTCTCGGTCGAAGTGCTGGCGGAAAGCTAAGACCCCCTGCGCGGGAGGCGGCCACTTCGTGGCGTGTTTTTTTTCAAGGCATCTTACTGTGGGGACACTACGGAGGACCACGCATGGCAGTGCGCACACTCGAAATCCGCAAGCAGGGCGAGGGCTACCTCATCCTGGAGCAGGCCGGCTCCAACTACCGCAAGGACAGCGCCACCTACGACTCACCCAGTCGCGCCGACGCGGCCCAGTGGCTGCGCCAGCAGGGCGGCTCGCCCGACCTGGTCGACCAGGCGCTTGAAGACGCGCAATCGACCGAGCGGGTCTTTCTCGAGATGGTGGGGAACTACGACGAGTCTGAGGGCTTTCCCAAGCGGCAGGACTGACAGGCGACCGGTATAAGATATCTGTATGCCGAAGTACTCTATCGTCGTCCCTTTCCACAATGAGGAAGAGAACGTCACCGCGCTCTACGACCGGCTCAAAGCCGTGATGGAGCAGGTGAGCGACTCCTTTGAACTGGTGCTGGTCGACGATGGTTCGAGCGACCGCACCTACAAGCTGCTTGAAGAGATCGCCGCGGTCGACAGCCGGGTTCTGGTCGTGAAACTCCGGCGCAATTTCGGGCAGACCTCCGCGCTTGCGGCCGGCTTTGACCATGCCCAGGGCGAGTTCATCCTGGCCATGGACGGCGACCTGCAGCACGACCCGAATGAAATCCCCCACTTCCTCGAGAAACTGGAGGAGGGTTACGACGTCGTCAGCGGCTGGCGCAAAGAGCGGATCGACAACTTCGTCATGCGGCGCATCCCGTCACGCTGCGCCAACTGGCTCATGGCCAAACTGTCAGGCGTCGATATCCATGACTTCGGCACCACCTTCAAGGCGTATCGCCGCGAGGTCATCCAGGCCGTGCCGCTATACGGCGAGATGCACCGGTTCATCCCGGCGCTTGCGTCTTGGTACGGCGCCAGCATCTGCGAAATTCCGATCAAAAACGTGAACCGCGAGCGCGGCAAGAGCCACTACGGCATCGGCCGCACGTTCCGCGTGTTCTTCGACCTGCTGACTATCCGTTTCCTGCTCAAGTATATGACGCGGCCGCTGCATTTCTTCGGGACCTTCGGCGCGCTGTCCATGTTTGGCGGCGGCGCGGTAACCATGCTGCTGCTGGTACTCAAGCTGTTTACCCACCAGCACGTAATGGATGAGCACGGGCCGCTATTCGTCGTCGCCGGTATCCTGATCCTGGCCGGCATCCAGATGCTCGCGATCGGGCTGCTGGGCGAGCTGCAGGTGCGCCATTACCATCACGCAGGCCAGCGCTCACCGTATGCCATCGACCGTCTGGTGCGGCTGCGCGCGCCGGAAGAGCCCAGCCTGCTGCGCGAAAATTAACACGGTTGCCTTTGCACCTAGGAACACGCGCCACGAAGTGGCCGCCAGCCGCGCAGGCGGTTTTGCTTTCGCTCTTTCCACAGAAGGCATCCAACACGCCGTATGCCGCTTCCTCTTCTTGCCTCGCTACTCTTCGTGCTGGGTTTCGTCAATGGCCTGCGCACGCTCACGCCGGTCGCCGCCGTCTGCTGGGGCGCGCATCTGCACTGGTTTTCACTTGCGCACACTCCCTTTGCCTTCCTGGCAAACCCCATCTCGCTCATCATCTTTTCCGTACTTGCTGTTGGCGAGCTGATCGGCGACAAGCTGCCCAAAACACCTTCCCGGGTCACGACCTTCCCGCTCATCGGCCGCATTGTGTTTGGCGCAGGCAGTGGCGCAGCGCTCGCTACTGCTGCGGGCATGCCCCTCTTTGTGGGCGTCCTGTCGGCTGGCATCGGCGCCGTCGTCGGTGCCTACGCCGGCTTCCTGCTGCGGCGTGCGCTGACAAAGCAAGGCCGTCTGCCCGATTTCCCCGTTGCGCTCGTCGAAGATCTGATCGCCATCGGCGGCGCTTTCTTTGTTGTCTCACGCTTCTAGACAAGTGAAAGGTTTTGCCGCAATGGCGGAAACATCGGAAATAAGAGACGCTCTCATCCTGGGCTCGGGGCAGGCCGGCAATCCGCTCGCCTCGGCCCTCGCGGCGAAAGGGCAGCGGGTGGTTCTGGTCGAGAGCAAGCATGTGGGCGGCACGTGTGTGAACGAAGGCTGCACCCCGACCAAGACCATGATTGCAAGCGCTAAGGTGGCCGACCAGGCGCGCCGCTCCGCCAAGTACGGCGTGCACACCGGCAACGTGACGGTGAACATGGCCGAAGTGCGCGCACGCAAGCGCGAGGTGGTTGATGTGTGGCGCTCCGGCAGCGAGAAGCGGCTTGCGAGCGAGAAGAAGATCGAGCTGGTGCGCGGGGTGGGCCGGTTTATCGGGCCGAAAACTATCGAGGTCGCGCTGAACGAAGGGGGCACGCGAAGCTTCACCGCGAAGACCGTCTTTATCGACACCGGCCTGCGGTCGGCTTTGCCGCCGGGCCTGGGGCTTGAGGCGGTGCCCTACCTGACTAACGAAACGGTTATGGAGCTGGATGTCGTTCCGGAGCACCTGTTGGTGCTGGGCGGCAGCTACATCGCGGTCGAGTTCGCGCAGATGTTTCGCCGCTTCGGCGCGCAGGTCACAGTCGTGAGCCATGCTTCGCAGCTGCTGCCGCGCGAAGACCTCGATGTCGCCGAATGTCTGGGTACGATCTTCGCGGAGGATGGCATTGAGGTCATTCTGGGTGCGAAGGCAACCGCCGCCGCGAAAACAAAGCTCGGCGTTTCGCTGACCATCGCGACGCAGGTCGGAGAAAAAACACTGACCGGCTCGCACTTGCTGCTGGCCGCGGGCCGCACCCCCAACACCGATCAGCTGCATCTCGAAGCCGCCGGCCTCAAACCGGACGAGCACGGCTTTCTCCCCGTCAACGAGCGGCTGGAGACCGGCGTCACCGGCATTTACGCGCTCGGCGACGTCAAGGGCGGCCCCGCCTTCACGCATATCTCCTATGACGATTACCGCATTATCGCGGCCAACCTGCTCGAAGGCGGACACAGAACCACAAAAGACCGGCCCGTGCCGTATACGGTCTTCACTGACCCGGAGCTTGGCCGCATTGGCATGACAGTGGACGAAGCAAAGAAGGCCGGCCACACAGTACGTATCGCAAAGATGCCGGCCAGCAAGATTGCGCGAGCATTTGAAACAGGTGAGGATCGCGGCCTGATAAAAATCCTCGTCGACAAGGATTCCGAACAGATTCTAGGTGCTGCGATCCTGGCCGGGCAGGGGGGCGAACTGGCAGCGATCGTGCAGGTCGCGATGGAGGCGAAGCTGCCATACACCACGCTGCGCGATGCGGTCTGGGCGCATCCCACGTGGGCTGAGGCGCTCAACAACATCTTCTTCAGCTGGGAAGACGAGTGAGCCGGCCGCGGCGCTGACAACTGCGCACGCCATTCGTTCATCTCCTCCTTTTTGCGCGAGGTGAAAACGGCTCGCATCACCCGCCAAACCGCACGCGCGCCACAACATATTGCAGGGGAATGAATGCCAGGCGGAAAGCGACAAGTTGCAAAGCCGGAAGGCGGACAAAAGCGCGTCGTCATCGAGCACGTCACGCCCGAGATTGATGCAGGGCAGTTCCCGGCCAGACGCGTGGCTGGGGAGGTCGTGACGGTCGAAGCCGATATCTTCGGCGATGGCCACGACCATGTGGAAGCAAGGCTGCTGGTCCGCGCGCCGGGCGAGAAGAACTGGACCAGCAGCGCACTGCTGGCGGTCGGCAACGATCGCTGGCGCGGCAGCTTTGCGGTTCCGCGCGAGGGCATGTACGAGTACACACTTGCGGCCAGCATCGATCACTTTGATACCTGGCAGGATGGCCTCGCGAAAAAGCTGAAAGCGGGACAGGATGTGGCGCTGGAGCTGCAGACCGGCAGCTTGATCGTCGAGGGCGCGGCAGAGCGTGTGCGAGGCGACGCCGGCAGCCGGCAGAAAGACCGCAAGGCGCTTGCGGCTGCGGCAAAGCTGATGAGCAAGAACGGCGACACGCTCGCCGCGCTTGAACCAAGCGGCCACGCAGAAGCCGAGCGCTCAACGCTGGCCGCACCCGCGCTTGCGCCCGCGCTTCTTGCGCTGGCCTCGCGGTACCCGGATACCGAGCTTGAAACCCGCTACGACCGCACGCTCGAAGTGACGGTCGATCGCGTGCGGGCGCGGTTTTCCACCTGGTACGAGCTGTTCCCACGCTCGCAGGGGAAGGATGCGCAGACGCACGGCACGCTGCGCGATGTGGAAGCGAAGATGCCGTATTTGCAGCAGCTTGGCTTCGATGTTCTCTATCTGCCGCCGATCCATCCCGTCGGCCGTTCGTATCGCAAGGGAAAAAATAATGCGGTCTCCGCCCAGGACGGCGACGTGGGGAGCCCCTGGGCGATCGGCGCCAGCGAGGGCGGCCACACGGAAATCCTGCCCGCGCTCGGCACCCTCGCCGACTTCGAGCATCTGCGTGCAGCCGCCGAGCGGCACGGCATGGAGCTCGCGCTCGACATCGCCTTCCAGTGCGCGCCCGATCACCCCTGGGTCACCAGGCATCCGGACTGGTTCAAACACCGCGCCGATGGCTCCATCCAGTACGCGGAAAACCCGCCTAAAAAATACCAGGACATTTACCCCATCGACTTTGAGAGCGAGGACTGGGAGGCTTTGTGGGATGCGCTCGCCGGCGTGTTTCTCTTCTGGGCCGAGCGCGGCGTCCGTATCTTCCGCGTGGACAATCCGCATACCAAGGCATTTCCCTTCTGGCAGTGGTGTATCGCCGAGATCAAGCGCCAGTATCCCGATGCATTGTTCCTGGCCGAGGCGTTTACTCGCCCTCGCGTGATGGAGCGGCTGGCGAAAGTAGGTTTCTCGCAGAGTTATACCTACTTCTGCTGGCGTACCAGCAAGGCCGAGCTGGAGCAGTATCTCACCGAGCTGACCCGGACCGAGCAGTGGCAGTATTTCCGGCCGAATTTCTGGCCGAATACCCCCGATATTCTGCCGATGAACCTGCAGACCGGCGGCCACGCTGCCTTCGCGCTGCGCCTGGTGCTTGCCGCGACCATGAACCCTTCCTACGGCATCTATGGCGGTGCGTATGAGAACCTGGTCGACGCGCCGTTCCGTGCCGGTGGCGAGGAGTATCTCGACTCCGAGAAGTACGAGATCAAGCACTGGCCTTTATCACTAGATAACCCCATCGCGCAGCTGCTTGCGACCCTCAACAAGGCGCGGCGCGAGCACCCGGCGCTGCAGACTTTCGACCAGTCGCTGCGCTTCCACTCGACCGATAACCCACAGTTGATTGCCTATAGCAAGCGCTCGCTTGACGCGACCAGCGTGGTGCTTACAGTCGTCAATCTCGACCCATTCAATCGCCAGGCAGGCTGGCTCTATCTCGACACGCTGCAGCTGGGACTTACCGACCGATCGACTTACACGGTCGAAGACCTGCTGTCGGGGGCGACTTATACCTGGACCGGTCCAGCTAACTTTGTTGCGCTCGATCCCGGCGCACAGCCGGCGCACGTTTTTGTGGTGCGCGCGTGATCTGTACGCCCAACAGCTACAAATACAGGAGGCAGTGTTGAAGCAGCAGGGAAGCGCGTCCGATCCGCTCTGGTACAAAGACGCCATCATCTATGAGCTGCACGTGCGTGCGTTCGCGGACTCGAATAACGACGGCATCGGCGACTTTCCCGGTCTGCTCGGCAAGCTCGACTATCTCGAAGATCTCGGCGTCACCTGTATCTGGCTTCTGCCGTTTTTTCCGTCGCCCCTGCGCGACGATGGCTACGATATCTCGGATTATCTCTCGGTCAATCCGAGTTATGGCACGGTCGACGACTTCAAGGCCGTGCTCAACGCCGCGCACGAGCGCAACATGCAGGTCATGGTCGAGCTGGTCATCAATCACACCTCGGACCAGCACCCGTGGTTCCAGGCCGCACGTACAGCCGCGCCGGGCTCGCCGGAGCGGGACTATTACGTGTGGTCCGATTCTGTCGAACTTTACAAAGATGCGCGCATCATCTTTACCGATACCGAGAAATCCAACTGGACGTGGGACCCGGTAGCGAACGCCTACTACTGGCACCGCTTCTTCTCGCATCAACCGGACTTGAACTTCGATAACCCCCACGTGTTGCAGGAGGTGATCGATGTTATGCGCTTCTGGCTCGACATGGGCGTCGATGGACTGCGCATGGATGCAATCCCGTATCTGATTGAGCGCGACGGGACGAGCTGCGAAAACCTGCCGGAGACCCACGCCGCGATCAAGGCGATTCGGAAGGCGATCGACGATGACTATGACGGGCGGCTTATCCTGGCCGAGGCCAACCAGTGGCCTGCAGATGTGCGTCCGTATTTCGGCGAGGGCGACGAGTGCCACATGGCATTTCACTTCCCGCTGATGCCGCGTATCTACATGGCGCTTCGGCAGGAAGACCGCCTGCCGATCACCGACATCATGGCGCAGACGCCGGACATTCCCCTGAGCTGCCAGTGGGGCATCTTCCTGCGCAACCATGATGAGCTGACGCTTGAAATGGTGAGCGACGAAGAGCGCGATTACATGTACCTGGCTTACTCGGCCGACCCGCGCATGCGCATCAACATCGGTATTCGCCGCCGCCTGGCGCCGCTGGTCGATAACAACCGCCGCCGCATTGAGCTGCTCAACTCGCTGCTGTTCTCGTTCCCCGGCACGCCCATCCTCTACTACGGCGACGAGATCGGCATGGGCGATAACATCTATCTCGGCGACCGCAACGGCGTGCGCACGCCCATGCAGTGGTCGGGCGACCGCAATGCCGGCTTCTCGCGCGCGTCCCCAGCAAAGCTGTTCTCGCCCGTCATCATGGATCCCGTCTGGGGCTACGAGGCGATCAACGTCGAGGCGCAGCAGAGCGACCCCTCCAGCCTGCTGAGCTGGATGCGCAACATGATCTCGCTGCGCAAGCTGTTCCAGGTCTTTGGCCGCGGCACTTTGCGTTTCCTCGCGCCTGACAATCGCAAGGTGCTGGCCTATGTGCGCGAAGATGCCGACTCGCGCATTCTCTGCATTGCGAACCTCTCGCGCTTCGCGCAGCCGGTCACGCTTGATCTGTCGGAGTTCGACGGCATGACGCCGGTCGAGATGCTGGGCTATGTCGAGTTTCCGGCCATCTCCAGAGCTCCATATCACGTCACGCTCGGCTCCTACGGGTTCTTCTGGCTGGAGCTGCAAGCCTCTCCCGACCGCCAGGCGCTTGACGAAGCAGACAGCCCCCAGTCTGTCCCGCAGATTTCACTACGGCAGCAGCGGGACTGGGAGACAGTCTTCGCCGCAGCGGGGCGGCTGTTTGAAGAGCGCCTGCTGCCCGACTACCTGCCGCGCCAGCGCTGGTTCGGCGCCAAGAGCCGCACTATTGCAACTACCACGGTTACAGATTGGGCGCCGCTACTGGTCGCCGCAAAAGGCGCCGGTAAATCCGCGCCTACCTCCATCGCGCTTGCTGTGGTCGAGGTGCAGTACACCGAGGGCGACCCGGAGACCTATCTGCTGCCACTCACGCTTGTATTCGGCGAGGCCGCCGTCGCGCTGCGAGAGATCTCGCCCAACGCGATTCTTGGCGCTGTGCTCGCGCCGGACATTTCCGGCGTGCTGGCCGATGCCATGTACTCAGACGAGGCCGCCGCCGCGCTGCTTGACCTGATCGCGCACGCTGGCGAGCTGCCTATGCGCAACGGCGCGCTGCGCGGCACGCCATCGTCCATCTTCGCCGAGCTGCGCGGTGAGGCGACCGCGGCACTCCCCCCGCGCCGCTCCTCCGCCGAGCAGAGCAACACCTCCATCTTTTTCGGCGACCGGCTCATCATGAAGCTCTTTCGCCGACTGCAGTTCGGGCCCAACCCGGACACAGAGATCGGCCGCTATCTCACCGAGGAGTCGGCCTTCCACAACATCGCGCCATTCGGTGGATCGATCGAGTACACGCCCGCGAATGGACAGGAGCCCGCCACCATCGCCATGCTGCAGGGCCTGGTGCAGAACGAGGGCGACGGCTGGCAATGGACGCTTGAAGAGCTGGCCCGCTACTACGAGGGCGCGCTCGCTTCGCCGTTTCCTGAGGCGCAGCTGCCCAGCCCGGGCATGCCGATCGAAGCCCGCAGCCCGGCAATGCTGCACGCGCGCGATGCGGCCGGTATTTACCTGGAGGCGGCCTGCACACTGGGCCGCCGCACCGCGGAGATGCATCTCGCGCTGGCGCAGCCAACCAGCCACACAGCTTTTGCTGCCGAGGCCCTCTCGATCGACGACCTGGCGGCGCTCGAGCAGGACCTGGTTGCCCACGGTTCACACGCGTTCGACGTTTTGCGCGGCAGCCTTTCCAGGCTCGCGGAGGAGTCGGAGAACACGGTCGAGCTCGCGGGGCTTCTGCTCAGCCGCCGCCGCAGCATTCTGGCCAAGTTCTCCGCACTCAGCACCGTTAGCGCAGGGGCCATGCGTACCCGCGTGCATGGCGACTACCACCTGGGCCAGGTGTTGCGCGCCAAAGGCGACTTCGTGCTGCTCGATTTTGAGGGTGAGCCGGCGCGGTCGCTCGCCGAGCGCCGCGCCAGGCAGTCGCCGATGAAAGATGTCGCCGGCATGCTGCGCTCGTTCTCCTATGCGGCTTACGCGGCGCTCGCGCGAAGCACCCAGCGCCGCCCGCAGGACTACGAACAGCTGGAACCCTGGGCACGCCTGTGGGAATCCGCTGTCTCGGCCGAGTTCCTTGCGTCCTACCGCAAAGTTGCTGCCGGCGGTACTATCGTTCCGGCAGAGGAAACCAGCTTTACGCAGCTGCTTGACGTATATCTGCTCGACAAGGCGCTGTACGAGCTGGTCTACGAACTCAACAATCGGCCGGCCTGGGTCAGGATTCCCCTGTCCGGCATTTTGCAACTGTCGCGCGGGCCCGTAGCATGGGGGCTGGAGTAGAGCCGAGAGCATGTCTGAGATGGAAATCGAGTCCGCCACCGACCCAGCCGCGCAGGCCGGCATACCTGTCCGGGCGCCATCCGCCCCCCCGCCCGCGACCGCCCTGTTCGCCGGCATCAGCGGGGTCGTGGACCCGGAGCAGTTGCGCGTATACGCTGAACTTCTTGCCGCTTCGGGTGTCTTCAACGGAACGCAGATCACGCTCGCTTACCCGGGGCCCGAGACCAGCCGCATCCCTGTCGACGAGACGATCGAGCTGCTCTCGTACCCGCTGCCCGCCGTCGAGGGCACTCTTTCGCCGTGGGCGCTTACCGCGGCTGCGCAGGCCGCGCTGCTTTCGCTCGCCGCCGACGCGCAGGGGCCGGCCCAGTCTCCGGCGCAGGCAGTGGTTCTGCTGCATCACGATCTCGCGGCGCTGGACCCGGCGACCCTGATGCAGCTGGCCCGCCCGGTGCTGGCGCGCGAAGCCGACCTGGTGATGGCCAGCTACACGCAAGGTCCCTTCGACTCGCTGCTGAACCAGAGCATCCTGGCGCCACTGGCCCGCGCGCTGTACGGCAGGCGCGTCCGCTTTCCGCTCGCACCCGACTTTGCCCTCTCGCCGCGCCTGGCTGCCCGCCTGTCTATGGGCGCGCACAGCGGCGCCGCGGGCGCCCCCCCCGCCGTGCTATGGCCGGCTACCGTGGCGGCCGGTATCGACGGCTCTGTGCTTGAGGCCCGACTCGGCATCCACCACCCTCCGCCCGCGGCCGACATCGAGCTCAGCACAGTCATCGCGTTGCTGGCCGGGTCCTGTTTTGCCGAGATGGAGACGCATGCGCCGCTGTGGCAAAGGGTCCGCGCCGCCCCGCATACCGCCTTCCGCAGCACGGGCTTCGCTCCCCCGGGAGAGGTGCAGGCGCATCTCCAGGGCGTCGACACCGCGCCCATGATCAAATCGTTCCTGCTTGGCTCGCGCAGCTTGCAGGATGTGTGGGGCATGGTGCTGCCGCCGGTCACCCTGCTTGACCTCAAGCGGCTCACCCTGCTCGCTCCCGATAAGTTCCGCCTGCCCGACGAGCTATGGGTGCGCATCGTCTACGATTTCGCGCTGGGCTATCGTCTGCGCACCATCAACCGCACCCATCTGCTCGGCGCGCTCACACCGCTCTATCTCGGCTGGGTCGCATCGTTCATCAATGAGGCAGCGTCGGAGCCGGCCTTTGACGCCGAGGCTCGCTCGGAACGGCTGGCCCGCGCCTTTGAGGACGGCAAGCCCTACCTGGTCCGCCGCTGGCGCTGGCCCGACCGCTTCAATCCGTAGTGGTCTTCAAAAAGAGCCGCCGGATCTACCGCGTCGCGACGACGCACCGCAGGGGAAGAGGAGAACTCGCATGGGTCAACAGATCGCACAGTCCTTGCATGATTCCGTAGGGCGCGTCATCACCAAGATCGTGACGCTGCTACCGGGCATCGTTGCCTTTGTTGTGGTCCTGCTCATCTTCCTCGGCATCGCGGCCGGGCTTGCCTGGGTCACCCAGCGCATCCTCGCAGCGCTGCGCTTCGATGCGCGCTTTGAGCAGAGCGAGAACCTCTCCGAGTGGACGCAGTCTCCCTCCCGACTTATCGCCCGCGTCGTCTTTTGGGGCATTCTGCTCATCGGCGTGCTGGTCGGCATCTCCGCCTTTGAGGCCGGCTCCTCCGACATCGGCGTTTCGGCCTACGTCTTCTCGTACGTACCGCGGGTCGTGGGCGCGCTGGTGCTGCTGTTTGTGGGTTCGCTCATCGCCCGCATGCTGGGCCGCTCGGTGCTCATCTCCGGCGTCAATATGAACCTGCAGTACGCGCGGCTGCTGGGCACGGGCGTCAAGTGGCTGGTGCTGGTGCTCACGGCGGCCATGGTGCTTGACCATCTCTCCATCGGCGGTCGCATCGTCGACCTCGCGTTCGGCATCCTCTTCGGCGGCATTGTCTTTGCTCTCGCGCTCGCGGTGGGGCTGGGCTCGCGCGATCTGGTCACCCGCTCGCTGGAGCGTGAGGTCGCCGTACGGCCCGCGCCGGTCGCGGTCAAGGAAGAACGCATCCATCACTTCTAGGCCCGGGGTGCGGTGTGGCGACGAAGAAAAGCACGCGCAGCAAACCGGCTCCGGCACAGGCGACTGAAGAGGTAGACCGGCAGCTCGCGCGCTACCGCTCCATGCGCGACTTTTCCACGACCGCCGAGCCTAGCGGCATGGCTGAAAAGCAGGCGGGACCCTCTGCCCTCCCGTTCGTCATCCAGAAGCACGCTGCCACCCGTCTGCACTACGACTTCCGCCTGGGCTGGCGCGGCGTGCTCAAAAGCTGGGCCTGCGCCAAAGGCCCCAGCTACTCCACCCGCGACAAGCGCCTCGCCGTCCAGGTCGAAGACCATCCGATGGAGTACGGCGGCTTCGAGGGCACCATCCCGAAAGGCCAGTATGGCGGCGGGACTGTTCTCGTCTGGGACCAGGGGACCTGGGAGCCGGTGGGCGATGTCGACGAGGGTCTGGAAAAGGGCTCGCTCAAGTTCACGCTACACGGCGAGAAGCTGAAGGGCCGCTGGACGCTTGTACGCATGGGTGGGCGGCTGGCGAGCGAAAGCAAGCCGAACTGGCTGCTCATCAAGGAGCATGACGGCAACGAGCGTTCCGCCGATGCGCCGGCCATCACCGAGGAAGCGCCCGACAGTGTCGTGACCGGCCGCAGCTTGGAGGCGGTTGCCGAGGCCGAAGACCACGTCTGGAACTCGCGCCCGGCCGAGCACCCGGCGCCCGCGAACCGCTCGCGCCTGCGGCAGAAGCTCGACAACGCCCACCTGCATGGAACGGTGCCGAAGACGAAGCAAGCGGAGCTTGGAAAAAAGCCGAAGCCGCCCGCAAAGTCGTCTGTGCAGCCAGCCTCGCAGCAAAGCACCGCGCACTCGTGGCTGGAAGGGGCGCCCTCTGAGTCGATGCCAGGATTTATCCCGCCGCAGCTCGCAACCGCCGCGGCACGCATTCCAGAGGGTGCGGGATGGCTGCACGAGCTCAAGCTGGACGGCTACCGCATCCAGGCGCATCTCCGCGCCAGCGGAGAAGACAGGAAAGGCAAGCGCCACGCGACCCTGTTCACCCGCTCCGGCCTCGACTGGACCCATCGCATGCGCGCTGTCGCCCGCGCCGTCGAACAGCTGCCAGTCGGAAACGCCATTGTCGATGGGGAGGTCGTGGTCCTCGACGCGCAGGGCGGCACCAGCTTCAGCAGGCTACAGGCTGCGTTCGAGAAAGGCGAGGCGGCAACGCTGACCTACTTCGCCTTCGATCTGCTGCACCTAGACGGCCACAACCTGCGCGGGCTGCCGCTGCACGCCCGAAAGGCGCTACTTGAACCCCTGGTCGCGTCGGGGATCGAGTTGGGGCATTCCCGAGCGCCGCTGCTCCAGTTCAGCCAGCACCTGCAGTTGGCCCCCGACGAGGTGTACGCGCACGCCTGCGCACTCGGCGCGGAAGGAATCCTCTCCAAAAATGGAGACGCTCGCTACACGAGCGGCCGCTCCGGCTCCTGGCTCAAGCTCAAGTGCACCCACCGGCAGGAGTTCGTTATCGCCGGCCTCACCCCGCCCAAGGACGGCGGCGCGGGCCTCGGCTCGCTGCTGCTCGGGTACTATCGCGAGGGCAAGCTGATCCACTGCGGCCGCTGCGGCACCGGCTTTACCCAGGCGTCCGCGCGCGCAGTGCGCAAACAGCTTGAGCCGCTGCGCCAGGCAAAGCCGGCCTACGATGGGCCGCTCAGCAGGGAAGCGAAGAAAGACGCGCTCTGGGTTCACCCGGAGCTGGTCTGCGAGGTCGAGTTCGCGACCTGGACCGCGGACGGCTCCCTGCGCCATGCCGCTTTTCAGGGCATGCGTACCGACAAACCCGCCGCCGAGGTCGTGGCCGAAGTCGTACTGGCCGAACCTGAGCTGCCGCGCCCGGACGCAAGCGCGCTCGAAGCCGAGACAAGCACCAGGAGCAGCGGGGAGAAGCCGGCCAGAAAGAAACCAGCCAGCCGGACGACAAGCAGGCAAGAGCCGTCGCCCTCCTCGCCCGAGTCACCGGCGAAAGAGCCCCTGGCGCCTGCAAAATCCATCCGTAACCATGCCGGTGGCAGTATCCGTAACCGCGTCGGTGCCAAAACCGGCGACGCCGTCGGCAACGTGCCTGTGCGCCTCACTCACCCGGACAAGACCCTCGACGCCCCCTCTGGCGCTACCAAGCAGCAGCTCGCCGACTATTTCGAAGCCGTCGCGCCAGCCATGCTGCCGCATCTCGCCGGCCGCCCGGTCTCGATCGTGCGCTGCCCCAACGGCAGCGGCAAACCCTGTTTTTTCCAGAAGCACGCAGCCGTCGGCCTGCCCGCCACCCTCGGCTCCATCCCCGTGCCGGACCGCGATAACCCGAAGCACAGCGAAGCCTACATCGCGGTTGACACAGCCGAGGCGCTCGCAGGCCTGGCGCAGCTGGGCGTGCTCGAGCTGCACCCCTGGGGCTCACAGGCGAGCGCCCTCGAGCAGCCCGACCGGCTCATCCTCGACCTCGACCCCGACGAAAGCCTCCCTTGGAGCACGATCGTCGACAGCGCGCAGGCGATCCGCGCCTTCCTCAAGGAGCTGCAGCTCGAAACCTTCGTCAAGACCACCGGCGGCAAGGGCCTGCATGTCGTCGCCGCCATTCAGCCTTCGGCCGAGTGGCCCGACATCCGCCTCTTCGCCCGCGGCATCGCGCTGGCCATCGAGAGCAGCGACCCCAAACTCTACCTCATCAAGATGACCAAGGCCGCGCGCAAAGGCCGCATCTTTCTCGACTGGATGCGCAACGAGCGCGGCGCCACCGCGATTGCGCCCTGGTCCCCACGCGCCCGGCCCGGCATGCGCGTCGCCGTGCCGCTGGGCTGGGACGAGTTGGCCGGCGGGCCCCCTGCATTCGCCGTCGCCAACTTCAGCAACTGGCGCGCCCGCCTCGAACCAAAGAACAATCCCTGGGCCGGCATGAAGCCGCAGCCGCTCTCACCCGAGGTGCTGCGCACCGTGATCGCACAGAGCGGTGCTGCCGCTGAGCGGGCGCGCAAGTAGCCCAGGCTTTTGCCGGCGCCATCACCAGCGCCGCAGCGCAGCCTGCGCCGCATGGTACCCGCACATACCGTGCACCCCACCCCCCGGTGGTGTGGAGGACGAGCACAGGAACAAGTGCGGGTCCGGCGTGCGATAGCCGTGCCAGGTTGGCCGCAGCAGCAACTGCACCAGGTCCATCGCGCCGCCGCTGATGTCGCCACCCGCAAGGTTCGCGTCCATCTGCTCCAGCCGCCCGGGCGACGACACACTGCGGGCCAGCACGCACTCCCGGAAGCCCGGCGCGAAACGCTCCAGCTGCGCCTCGATCTGCGCTTCAATCTGCTTCGACACGTCTTCACCAACGCCGTACGGCACATGGCAGTAGACCCACGCGATGTGCCTCCCCTCGGGCGCGCGGCTCGGGTCGACCAGCGTGGGCTGGGCTACCAGCACAAACGGCTGCTCTGTCAGGCGACCGCGCAGCACGTCGCGTTCGCTGCGTGTGATCTCCCCCAGAGTGCCCCCCAGGTGCACGGTCCCGGCGCGTTTGCAGGCCGCGGCTTTCCACGGGATCGGTTCGCTCAGCGCGTAGTCGATCTTGAACGCGCCCGGACCGGGCCGGAACCTCTGCAGCTTGCGCGCATACATCGCCGGCAGCCTGTCGCCGGCCAGCGAGACCATCTGCGACGGCCGCACATCCCCCAGCACAATCGCGTCATCGTCGAACTGGTCGTTGAACTCGCCCACTGAATGCACCGGCGACGACACCCGCACCACGCCGCCCTGCTCTGTTAAGACACTGGCTAGCGCGCGTGTGATGTTGCCCGAGCCGCCCCGCGGAATCGGCCAGCCCACCGCATGCGCCGCCGCGCCAAGCACCAGCGCGATTGCGGACGAGAACGGTGCATCTAGCGAGAGGAACGAATGTGCCGCGAGGCCCGCGAACAGGGCTCGCGCCCGCTCAGTACGTAGCAGCGTGCTGGCCAGCAAACGCGCCGGTTGCGCTGCCAGCAGGCCCAGGCGAGCCATCTGCAGCGGATGCCGCGGCAGGTGTTGCAGCGGCATCAGCAGCTCCGGCGCCAGCGCGTCCCAGTGCTCCGCCAGCGGCGCGACCATGCCGCGCCATGCGCCGCCATCGCGCCCCAGCTCGACCGCCGCGTCCCCGAGGTCCCGCTCCAGAGTCACCGCGGTGCCGTCGTCGAGCGGGTGCGCCAGCGGCGCCGGGTGATGCAGCCACTCGAGCCCATGTTCGTCGAGCGGCAGCGTCCGGAAGAAAGGCGAGCCGGCAGCCATGGGGTGCACCGCCGAACCGAAATCGTGCACAAAGCCGGGCAGCGTCAGGGGCAGGCTGCGGCACGCGCCGCCGGACGTGTCCTGCGCTTCGCGTACCACGGTGGCAAAGCCTGCGTGCGCCATTGCGATCGCGCCGGCCAGCCCGTTCGGTCCCGAGCCGATCACTCCAACCCGGGTGGGTGCGTGTGCTTTGTGCCTCATCGTTCTCCTTGGGAGATGGCTCCCGCGCCCGCTCTACTAAGTGGCCTGGTGCACCGCACCATTCCCGCCCGCTTACTTTGGTGTGGTTGCAGAGCGCGATGTTGCGCGCTCGCCTGCTGCACAGCAGCCTATGCTGCAAACACACTCCACGGCAACGAGGTTCCTGTTTCTGTATCCCGCCGCGTCCACATCTTCTGTCAGCGTGGTGATCCCCACGCGCAATCGTACCGGGATGGTGCTCGCTGCGGTGCGCAGCGCGCTCGCGCAGACGCACGCGCCGCATGAGGTGATTGTCGTGGTGGATGGGCCGGAACATGCCACCCGGCCAGACGTGACCAGGCACGACGCGACCAGACAAAATGCGGTGGCAGCAGGCGAGCTGGAGGGGGCTGTTCCCCATGCAGGCATTTGGGCGGGCAATTGGGCCAGCACGCCGGAAGCCCTTGCCGCCATGGCCGATTCCCGTCTGCGTGTCATTGCCCTGGCCGCTTCGGTCGGCGGTGGCGAGGCCCGCAATCTCGGCGTGCGCGCGGCGAGCGGCCGCTGGATCGCCTTTCTGGACGACGACGACCTGTGGCTGCCGGGCAAACTTGCCGCGCAGCTGGCCTTTGCCGCCCAGCTTGCCGGCGCCCGCGCACCCGTGCTCAGCTGCCCCGTGCTCGCCCGCAGCCCGCGGTGGAGCGAGGTCTGGCCCCGCCAGGCCTATCGCCCGGGTCAGCCCATGTCGGAGTATCTGTTCTGCCGGCCCGGCTGGTTCCAGTCGCGCTACGGCTCGGCTCTCTTGCAGACTTCGACGCTGCTCGCGCCGCGCGAACTCTTGCTGCGCATCCCCTTTACTGCCGGGCTGCGCAAGCACCAGGACTGGGACTGGCTGCTGCGTGTTGCTGCCGACCACTCGGTTGCCGTCCACTCCGTAGGTGCGTCGCCGCTCGCCGTGTTTCACGTCGAGGGCGATCGCGCCACTGTCGGACGCGCCCGGGACTGGCGTTTTTCGCTCGCATGGGCGCTCGGCCGCCGCGAGTACTTCACCCCCCGCGCCCTCGCCGGCTTTCTCGCAACCGAGTGCGCGGCCCAGGCGCAGGGTGAGCCCTGGGGAGAGCGGGCAGCCGTGCTGCAGGCACTCCTTCGCTCTGGAGGCGCGCGGCTCCCGGACCTGCTCCGCCTGGCTGTTTTTCTACTGGTTCCGCAGTCCGCCCGGCGCTCTCTGCGCGACCGTCTCCGCCGCGCTCGCTCTTCGAGCCGCGGCGGCTCCGCCGGTGCCGAACATGTCGCCACCCCGTGCCAAATCCAGGCCGGCTAGGAAAACTGCACACAAAAGTCGGTCTCGTAGTGAGTAACTTTCTTCAACAGAAGCATGTTCTTATGCAATGTTTTTTGAAAAGAACATTTCAGAGCGCAACTTGCTTCATGGTTGACGTGTCGGCATGCGTGAGACAGCACGGCGCGTGAGAGATATAGCGCCGTTTTCCACTGGCGCCGTTTTGCCGGAACTCCCGAGAGTTCCAGGAGTCATCCCCTTGAAATATCTACTGGCTCTGCTCTCCCTCTTCGCTCTTCCCGCTGCATTTGCCCAGTTTCCTCCCCAGATCAAGAACGTCGTCATCATCTTCCAGGAGAACCGGACGCCGGATAACCTCTTCCATTTCCTCGGTCCAGCGTGCCCCCTGCCCAAGACCGGAGACGCTTTGCAGGCGTGTACGCCGGCGCAGGTTACTTCAAGCTGCTACGACATCTCTTCGTGCGGCATCTCGAACCAGAGTGGAGCGCCCGTGGCGGTTCCCTTCAAGCCAGTGCCCCTTTCGGGCAGCGTCGATCCGGATCACACCCACACCGGGTTTGACAACATGTGCGACCCGGACCCCGTGACCCTGGCTTGCCGAGATGACGGAGCCTGGAAGACATCCAAACCAGCGGGCTCTTCCTATGGCTATGTTGAGAACTTTCCCGTCACCAACAGCAATGGTTCGAGTGGCGGCCGGATCGATCCCTATCTCACCCTGGCCAAGCAGTACGGCTGGGCCAATGCCATGTACCAGACCAACCAGGGACCAAGCTACCCGGCGCATCAGTTCATGTTCTCGGGTACCTCGGCGCCTCTCCCGTTCGCGGATCAGTTCAACATATTTGTTTCCGAGAATTTCAATAACCAGACGATCGGTAAGGAGGCGGGATGCCTGGCGCCCGCAGGGACAACGAATGACTTGATCCTGCCCGCGCCGGGCTTTGCCTTTCCCGGTTGCAAACTGTTCGCCGGCAGCTCAGTGCAGGAGTGCGAGGTATCGAATACCTTTCTGAACTATCCAGGCAATGCGGCCGGCGCTTTCTGCTACGAGCATCAGAGCATGGCCGACGTGCTCGACCCGCATTCCATCTCGTGGAAGTACTACGCTCCCTCGCCTGGTTCGATCTGGACCGCGCCTGACTCCATCAAGTCGATCTGCCAGCCCGCGTATGTGAACCCCAAGGGCGACCCGCAGTCCGCGCTCTATTGCAGTGGTAAGGAGTGGAACGCGAACGTTGACACCGCCAACCTGGGCACCAACGTTCTGCGCGATATCGCCAACTGCAATCTTTCTAATGTGAGCTGGGTCATCCCGAACGGCGCCTGGTCGGATCACCCGGATCCCCGTGATCTCTACGGACCGTCCTGGGTAGCGGCGGTCATCAACGCGATCGGCAACAATCCAGCATGCGGCGCGGGTACCAAAGATGCCGGGCAGAAGTATTGGGAAAATACCGCCATCATCGTGACCTGGGATGACTGGGGTGGGTGGGCGGATCACCGTCCGGCGCCGTATCTGTCCAAACTTCCCTGCACCTCATTTGACTGTCCGGGGGACTATCAACTCGGCTTTCGCGTGCCGCTCATGGTCGTCTCGGCGTATACTCCGGCCGGCTACATCAACAACGTTCCCCACGACTTCGGCAGCGTTCTGCGCATGGTGGAGGGCATCAACCACCTCCCGGAGGGCCAGCTCGGCTTCGCCGACCGGCGGGCGACAACAGACCTGAGCGACTTCTTCCCGCTCACCACGCCGCGCGCATATCAGACAATCCCGGCCGAGAAGGACGCCAACTTCTTCCTGACCTTCAAGGGAGCGGCGATCGATCCGGACACGAATTGAAGCCTTGCAGCGGCAGGTGCTTGCAGCAGCAGGTGAGTGACGTCGGAGAGTAAACGCTGTTCAGAAGGGTCTCTTCGAACTCGGGTGGTGCTCCGGCTCGCGACGCCCCGCGGGGTGCAGCAGCGCGGCAGTTTCCGGGTCGAGCGAGCGATGGGGGTGCGCATGTTCGGGCTCGGGCCGCAGGAACTCTTCGACAGCATGCGTCCTGCGCCGCCGGCCCCACTCCTTCGCCGTTATCGCGGCAAAGCCGAGATTGCCCAGCAGGTACCGCTTCCAGAGCCGCCGGGGCTCCATCGCCAGCCGGTACAGCCACTCCGCGCCAATATTGTGGGTCCAGGCTGGAGCCCGCTTGCGCAAACCGGCCTGCGTGTCGAATGCCGCGCCGACTGAGAGCGCCGCCCCGATCGGCAGGCTGCCGCACTCGTCCAGCATCCAGATCTCCTGCTTGGGTGCGCCCAGCGCCACGTACAACAGGTCTGGCCGGGCGGCGGCGATGCGCGCCCGCACTCCCTCATTCAGCGCTTCGTCCTGCTCAAAGCCTGGCGGCGGGCAGTCTGTTCCGGCCACCTGCAGCCCCGGGTAGCGTTGGATGAGGGCGCGTGCCGCACCCTCGGCCGCGCCCGGCATGCCGCCCAGAAAATAGACGGAGAGACCGTTCTCCGCGCACAGCGCGCACATGCGCTCCATGAACTCGCCGCCCGGCACGCGCTCGGGCACGCGCACGCCCAGCAGCCGCGCCCCCCACACCACGGACATCCCGTCCGGCAGGCACAGCGAGGCCTTGTTCAGGGCCTCGGCAAAGCTGCGATTGGTGGCGGCCAGCGTCACCAGAAACGCGTTCGGGCCCATGATCTGCAAGGGGGGTGCCGCGGCAGTGTGCCCCCCTTGCAGCGCGCGCAGCAGCCACTGTGCCGCCGGCTCCATGCCGACCGCGTCGACCGGAGCAGCGCCGAAAAAGACCCGAGGCCCGGGTGCCTTATCCATACCGCCAGTACCGCCGTTCCTCTGCCCAGCCGGCAGGGTCGTCTTATTTACACCGAGGAGTGTTGTGGCCACAGCGATTCTTTCCTCTGCTGGAAGAGCCGCGGCTCCACCCCATTGCTGATCGCCTGTGGCGGCAGAAACTCATCGCGCACGCGCTCCAGCACATACCCCGGCGAGGCCGCAAATGAGCTCGCCAACGCTCGTAGCGCCGCCCAGCGCTCGCCCTGGCCCAGATGCATATTGAAGAGCCGCAACTTTTCCTTGGCGAGCAGAGACGTCTCCTGAAGCAGCTCGAGCAGCTCGTCTTCCACGTCGCTCAGCCGTTCCGGCACGCGGCTTTGCAGCTGCGACAGCAGCAGATACTGCACGTACAGCCCATGCAGCGCCTGCTGGCGCAGATTGCGCGAGGTCAGGCTGCTCCCGTTCTGCCGGAACAGCAGCAGAACCTCAGGAATAAACTGGATATCGTAGGCCAGCGCCATCCGCCACCACAGGTCCGCATCCTCGCACTGGATCCCGGGCCGGTAGGCGCCGATAGCCAGCGTCTTCTGCACATTCAGCGCGGCGCTCGGATGGCAGATCGCCGGCAGGTAACCGGAGCGGGCCACGGAGCGGATTTCGTCCGGAGTACCCCGCGTGCACCGGTACAGGCCCACGCTCTTGTTGCGGGGATAGTAGGCGGCGTGCGAGTAGAACATGCCGGCATCCGGGTGCTGCTGGATCGCTTCGAAAATTCGCAGCAGCCGCTCCGGCGTCGAGATATCGTCGGCATCCTGCCGGACCAGCCACGGCGTTTCGCACTCGCGCAGCATGCGGTTCAGCGTAAAGGTCAGCCCGCAGTGCTGCTGCTCCACCACCCGCAGCCGCGCATCCCGGATCGAGTGCAGGTACTCCAGGCTCCCATCCGTCGAGCCGTCCACGATGGCCAGGAGCTGAAACTCAGGGACGGACTGCCCCAGAATGCTCTCCACCGATTCCGGCAGGTAAGGCATGGCGTTGTAGACGGGCAGCCCGATCGTCAACACTCCAGCGCCGATTTCCGGTTTCGTCATGGATCACCCTTCCGCTGTCCCCCGTCTCGGCAGGGTTCCGCGCATCTTGTGCTTCTTCTTTTATCTACCTTGGAACGCTGGCGTGCGGCAAAACTTTCCATAAAGTCGTAAAACTTACGTAATCTGCCGGTATTTTCCGCATAGTGATAGTGTCTCGCTCACCATCATCTTTCAAGACTGCCGTGTGTCTGTCCCGGTTCGCGGGCAGATGCCTGGACCTGTGAGCTGGATCTGTGCCCATGAACGCTCCTATTACGCTGCCCGCGGTGGGTTCCGATCCATCGGACGCCCCGGTCACGCTCGCCTCGGTTGTTGCGGTGCTTCGCAGGCGACGGGTGCTCCTGCTCTGGCCAGTCGCAGTCCTACTCTTCGCTTCGGCGCTTAGCTGCTTTTTCGCCACCCGCCGTTATCGCGCGACTGCTGAGATCCAGGTGCAGAAGGAGAACAGCTCTGCTTTCGGGCTCGGCGCCAGCGCCAATGGTCAGGACCAGGCCACGCCGGGCGACTCGCTGGACTACAACATAACCCTGCAGACCGAGGCCGGCATCCTGCGCTCGCCGGCTCTTGCGCTTGCCGTCATCCCGGCCGCTCACCTGGAAAGCACTCCCGACTACTTCGCGCCCGGCAGTGCCGCGCCGCACGCATTTTCCCTCCTGGGCTGGACGAAACGGCTGCCCTGGCGCAAGCCGCTGGAGCCGCTCACGACACCGCTGGCAGAGGCGCCGAACCGCCGCTACGCCGATGAGGCGATCTTCGCGAGCCACCTCAAAGTGTTGCCCCAGCCCGGCACCCGCCTGATCGACATCTCCTACACCGATCGCGACCCGGCCCGCGCCGCGGCGGTCGCCAACACCGTCACCCGCGTGCTCGCAGAGCTGACCTTCCAGCAGCGCTTTACCTCCACGCTCCAGGGCTCGTCCTGGCTCTCAGGCCAGCTGAACGACCTGCGTGCGCGTACTGAGCAGGCCCAGGCCAAAGCCGCCGCGCTCGAGCGGGGCACGGGCATGTTCGGCAACGACGCGTCGCGCAATGTGGTGCTTGAGCGGCTCGACAGCCTCAACCAGACGCTGACCGCCGCCGAAAGCAATCGCATCCTGAAAGAGAGCATTGACAAGGTCGCCGCGAGCGGCAGCCCGGAGCTGATCTCGAGCCTCAGCGGCAACTCCAGTACCGGTTCGGTCGCCTCCATCAGCACTTCGCTCACACTCATCCAGGGGCTGCGTCAGCAGGAAGCTCAGGTGCACTCGGAGCTCGCGGAAGATAGCGTCCGTTACGGGCCGGCCTACCCGAAAGTCTCCGAACTGAAAGCGCAGCTCGCCGGCATCGGCAGCTCCATTGCCGCCGAGACCACCCGTTTGGGCCAGCGCGCCCATACCGACTGGCAGATCGCCGTCCGGCAGGAGGCTGGCGCGCGCTCTGCCTTCGATCACCAGAAGCAGCTCGCCACCCGCCAGAACGACAGTGTGATTGCTTACCAGCTCGCCCGGCAGGAGGCTGACAGCAGCCGCGACCTGTACGAGGGTCTGCTCACCAGGCTGAAGCAGACCAACCTGCTCGAGGGGCTGCGTGCCAGCAACATCTCCGTGGTCGGCGCCGCCCAGGTTCCCCCGCCCGACCACCCGGCATCGCCCAACGTGCTGCTCCGGATGGCAGCCGCGCTCGCCGCCGGCCTGCTTCTCGGCTTCGGCGCCGCCGTCTTTGCTGAGCTGACCGACTCCTCCATCCAGTCGCTGACGCAGGTTGAGTCGGTCCTCGGCGTTCCGCTGCTCGCGGTGCTGCCGGCCATTCAAGGTCTTCGGCCGCGATTTCCAGACCGTCTTTCAGGCCGCACTCTCGCCTCGAAAGCCTCGCGCCGGCTCCAGTCTGGCTACAAAACCCCGGCGCAGGCACTGCCCGCTCCCCGCAAACCCGCGTCCCTCCCGGCTATGCTGCCGGTGCCCCTGCCCGTCCCCCTGCCCCTGCCCGTTCTTGATCAGCGGCTCTCCGTCTTCAGCGAGGGGCTGCGCTCTCTGCGCACCGTGCTGCAGCTGTCCGGCAGCGGCGGGCCGCCGCAGGTCATTCTCGTCACTAGCTGCCTGGCCAGCGAGGGCAAAACCACGCTTGCCGTTAATCTCGCCGCGCTTTTCGCTCAGGGCGGCGCGCGCGTGCTGCTCGTCGATGCCGACCTGCGCCGTCCGACCCTCCACCACTATGGCCACGCGTCTCAAGAGGCGGGGCTCGCGATGGCTCTCTCCGGTCCGGAAAACGTGCCACCCCGGCAGCCCATCGCGTCCATGCCCAACCTCTCCATGCTGTGCGGCAGTGAGATTGCCCCCTTCCCGTCCGAGCTCCTGGGCTCGGCTCGCATGGAGCAACTGCTCAGCGAGTGGCGCAGCGCCTACGACATCATTGTGCTCGACTCGCCGCCCGTGCTCCCGGTCACCGACGCTGTCCTGCTTTCGCGCCACAGCGACGCCACTCTGCTAGTCGCACGTCACCGGCAAACCACCCACCAGGCACTGCGTCGGGGAATCGAAACGCTGCAGAGACAGTCCACGTCCCGGGGAGCCATTGGGGTCGTGCTCAACGATGTCGCGCCCGGCTCTGGCGACTTCTACCAGTATTTTGGCTACGAGGGAGGCATCTATGCGAGCCAGGGCGCGTAGCCTGCTTCTTCTGCTTGCCGCCGGCTTCGCGGCTCTGCCCGCGCTGGCGCAACAGCCTGCCGAAAGCCTGGTCATCGGCCCCGGTGACCTCGTCTCCGTCCACGTCTTCCGCGAGCCCGATCTCGACGGCAAACTCCGTGTCAAGGATGCCGGCACCATCGCGCTGCCGCTGATCGGCGCGGTTCCGGTTGCGGGTCTTGCCCCCGCCGATGCCGCCTCTCGCATCGCGGAGCGCTACAGTACCGGCGGTTTCCTCAATCACCCGCAGGTCTCGGTGCTGATCGAGGAGTCCGCAACCCAGCAGGTGGCCGTGCTCGGCGAGGTCGCACATCCCGGCACCGTGCCGCTCGCGAGCCCGCGCAGCCTTCTCGATGTGCTGGCCCAGGCCGGCGGTTTGCTCAAAACCGCCGATCGCCACGTCACCATTCGCCGCCCCTCGGGCGCGCCTGTCACGGTGCTGGTGCCCAATGACGCTGCAGCCGATCTCGCCTCAGCCCGGCTCCTCGTCTCACCCGGCGACACAGTGATCGTTCCCCGCGCCGGGATCGTTTACGTCCTTGGCGATGTCGGCCGTCCGGGCGGCTACCTCATGCAGGACGATGCCCAGCTCTCGCTGCTACAAGCGCTTGCGCTTGCCTCGGGCGCCACCCGGACCGCCTCTGAAAACAGCGCCCGGCTCATCCGCAAGCACAACGGCGTGACCACCGAACTGCCGCTCCACCTCAAAGCGATGGAACACGGCAAGCAGCCCGACCTCGCCTTGCAGAACGACGACATCGTCTACATCCCGTTCTCGTTCACCAAGAACCTCGCGCTCGGCGCGTCCTCGGTTGCCGCTTCGGCGTCGTCCGCCATCATCTACGCGGCCTACTAGCCATGCAGAGCCTCGGCCGCATTCGCCTGCAGGACATCGCCATCGTCCTCATCCTGATGTTTTTCGGCGTCGCCGGCGCGATCCCGGGCATCGCCCCCAACCAGGCGAACGAGATGACCGGCGCCGCCGCAACCAGGCTCCAGACAGTTGCCGGCATCGGCTCGCAGATGCTCGTCAACGGGCTGATCGCGCTGCTGCTCTTCGTCAATCGCCGTATCTTCACGCGCCAACCGGCAGCGCTTCCTTGGGCTGCGGCGCTGGCTCTCTGGGCTGTGATTTCCGTCCTCTGGTCACAGGACCCGCTGCTCACCGCGCGCCGTGCCGTGCCGTTTGCACTCGCCGCAGCCTTCGGCATGTTCCTTGCCATGCGCTTGCCCCGGGCCCGATTTCTCTTCCTGCTGCAGACCACCTTCGCGCTGCTGGCCTGCTGGTCCGCCGTCCTCGCACTCGGCTTTCCGTCGATCGGCCTCGACGCCTCCACCGGTCACGGCGGCGATTGGCAAGGCGTCTTCACGCAGAAGAACGCATGCGGCCGCGCCATGGTCTTCGCCTTGGCCACGGTTCTCGCCCGCGGGCGGCTCTCCGCTGGCCGCGCGCTGCTGCTCCTGCTCTTTGCAGCCGAGCTCATCCTCAGCGGGTCGCGCGGGGCATGGCTGCTCGGGGGCCTGCTCGTAGCCGCGCTGCTGCTGTTTCGCGCCAGCTGCCGGCTGGACCGCGCAACCCGCACCGCGCTCTTCGCAGTCTCCGGCGTGCTCACCATCGGCCTCGGCGCGGTCGCGTGGCTTCAGTTCTCAAGCCTCGCCGCCCTGCTCGGCCGCGACCCCACCCTTACCGGGCGCACCGCCATCTGGCACCAGGTGTGGCTCTCCATCCTGCACCGGCCGGCGCTGGGCTACGGCTTCTCCGCGTTCTGGCGCGGCGCTCAGGGCGCTTCCTGGAGCGTCGTCATCGCCCTCAAATTCGTTCTCTTCCACGCCCACAATGGCTTTCTTGAGATCTGGCTTGAGCTCGGCGCTGCCGGCCTCCTTCTGTTCGCCGCCGGGTTCCTCCGCGGCGCCTGCCTGCTGTGGCCCGAGTTGCGCGCCGGGCATTTTGCCGAGGCCGCGTGGCCGTTCGCCGTGCTGCTGCTCATCGCGCTCTACGATGTCGACGAGAACACCCTGCTCTCCTTCAATGGGCTGTTCTGGGTTCTCTACACCGCGGCCCTCGTCCAGATCGAGCTGCTCGCCGCCGAACGCGCATCTGTCCGCGCCGCCGTCCGCAGTACGTTTGCTCCGCCCAAAACCGATGCCGCTGACATGCCGCCGGCAGCCCCCTTCAGGCCCCAGCCGGCATTTCCAGACAGCCCCTATCCTGTGCGGCACGCTCCTGCCTTCGAGCGAAGACAGCCTGCCGCCGCCCCAGGCCCATGGCTCTAGTCGAAGGCATCCAGGAAGCAGCCGAGAAGGCGCCCTTGCGAGCAATCGAGGAAGCGTTCAAGGAAGCCCCCGCGCCGGTAACCCCGCAAGCGTCAGACGGCTTCCAGCCTGTCGCAACGCCCCGACCGCCCCGCTTCTACCGGCCCGAGCTCGACCTGCTCCGCCTGATCGCGTTCCTCATGGTCTGGCTTGCGCATGCGCTGCTCTCCTTCTCCGCCGTGCTCCCAGCCACGCTGCTCGCTGTAGCCGAGGGCGCGGGCAGCTGCGGCGTGCCCATCTTCTTCTTTCTCTCCGCGTTTCTCATCACTGAGCTGCTGCGCCGCGAGCAGCTCGCCACCGGCGCCGTGCACCTGCGCCACTTCTACCTGCGGCGCATTCTCCGCATCTGGCCCCTCTACTTTGGCGTGCTGCTTGCCTACGGCTTGCTCGGGCTGCGCCTGCACGGCTTCCGCATTGAGCCCGCGCGCCTCGTTGCCTCCACCCTGCTCGCCGGCAACTGGTACATCGTGCTCCACCCGACCATTGCCACGCCTCTGCGTCACCTGTGGAGCATCTCGGTCGAAGAGCAGTGGTATGTTCTTTGGCCGCTCGCCTGCCTGGCGCTGGGCAGGCGACAGCTTCTGCTGCTGTGCGCCTCCATCCTCGCGGCAGCGCAGCTCCTGCTTGCGCTGCTCGCCCAACACGCCGACCCGTCCATGCTCCACATCACGGCGTGGGACAACAGCGGCGTGCAGTTCCAGTACCTCACTCTCGGCGCGGCTTCGGCGCTGCTGCTCGATGGGCGCATCCCCCACCTTCGCGCGCGCACCCGTACCGCCCTCGCAGTCGTGGCGGCGATCTCGCTGCTGACCGCCGCGGGGGTCTGCCGCATCCGCCAGGCAGGCGTCCCGCACTCGGCCGGATCGCTCATCGCCGGCTACCTGCTGGCCGGTCTCGGCACCGCTGCCCTGTTCTTTGCGCTGTACGGGATATCGCAGGCCCGCTGCCCGCGCGTGCTCGTTCGCCTGGGGCAGCTCTCGTTCGGCCTGTACGTTTTCCACGAGACGGGATTCTTCCTCGCCAACGCCCTCTCCCGGAACTTCGGCATGCACCCGACTGTACCCGCGCTCTGGGGAGAAAAAACAGTCGCCCTCGCGCTCACCGTGGCGCTCGCCTTCGCCAGCTATCACGCCTGGGAGCTGCCGTTCCTGCGCCTCAAGCAGCGCTGGACCATCGTGCGCAGCCGCGAGGCGCAATGACGCCGCGCGCGCTCCTCTACCGCAGCGACCTGCTGCCGCCATCGGAGACCTTCATCGCCGCGCAGACAGCCGCACTCCGCCGCTACCAGCCTGTTTTCATCGGCCTGCGCCGCTCCCGGCCATCGCTTCCGCTGCCCTCCGCACCAGTACTGCCCGGCGGCCCCGGCGCACGGCACCTTTTCCAACAGACGGGCTTCGCGCCAGGCCTCGCCCAGGCTGCACGGGCGCAAAACGCATCACTCATTCACGCCCATTTCGCGCTCGATGCGACGGAAGCACTCCCCCTCGCACGCGCTCTCGGGCTCCCGCTCCTGGTTACGCTCCACGGCTACGACATCATGTGCTCGGACGAGGCGCATCGCCGCACCCGCCGGGGCCGGCTCTATCTCGCCCGCAGGCAACAGCTCTGGTCGCAGACAGCGATGTTCCTCTGTGTCTCGAACGCCATTCGCGCGCGCGCCCTCGAGCGCGGCTTCCCGGCACACAAGCTTCGCGTGCTGCCCACAGGCGTCGACACGCAGGCCCTTGTGCCCGCGCCCGAGCTCACCCGCCAGCCGTTGATCCTGTTTGTCGGCCGGCTGGTCGAGAAGAAAGGCTGCCGTCTCCTGCTGCAGGCCATGATCCAGGTGCAGCAGACTCTGCCCGGTGCTCGGCTACTCTTCGCTGGCGATGGTGCAGAGCGGTCAGAGCTGGAAGCCTTCGCCACCGAACATGTGCGGGGAACCCGATTCCTGGGCGCGCAAACGCCAGAGCAGGTGCGCGCCCTCATGCGCTCTGCCCGGTGCGTGGCCGCGCCCTCCATTACGGCTGCGAACGGCGACTCCGAAGGCCTGCCCACCGTGCTGTGCGAGGCGTTTGCGCTGGGGCTTCCCGTCGCCAGCACCTATCACTCGGGCATTCCGGAGCTCATCAGGCACCGCGAGCACGGGCTGCTCTCCCCCGAGCGAGACGTGCAAGCGCTGGCGCAACACCTCATCGAGCTCTGTACGGACGACGCCCTGGCGCAGCGGCTCCGTAGTGCCGGCCGCGCCCGCGTGGAGCAGTCCTTCGACCTCACCCGGCAGACCCGGCTGCTTGAAGCGATTTACGACGAAGCCGTAGTTCAGCATCGCTCGGGTATCCTCATCTCGCTCGCCGCCGCCCAGGAGCAATCCCAGCTATCCGCCACGACCCGCCTGCGTCATCAGGCCGCCTGGCTGCTCTCGGGCAACGGCGCCGCCGTGCTCTTCCAGGCGCTGTACTTCCTGCTCATGGGCCGCATGCTCGGCGCGCGGGAGTACGGCGCGTTCGTCGGTGTCGTCGCGCTCATCAATGTGCTCTCGCAGTTCTCCTCGCTCGGCATGGAGATGGTCCTGCTCCGCACCATAGCCCGGGACCGCTCGGCCTTCGCCGCCACCTGGTCCCGCGCACTTACGGTCTCCGCCGCCGGGTTTGTCGTGCTGCTGCTGGCGGTCGTCGCCTACGGGCATTTCTTCCTGCCACCGTCACTGCGACAATTGCTGCCCTACCTCGCCCTCTCTGACGCGCTGTTCGGTAAGCTGACCCAACTCGCCAGCCGCGCGCTGCAGGGCGCCGACCTGGCCCGCTGGAGCGCCAAGCTGCTCGCGCTCACCAACGCCGCCCGCGCCGGCGCCGCGGCCCTGCTGTTCCTGTGGGCCGCCGGCGCCCACGCGCATGTCTCTGTCCTGCTCTGGGTCCGGCTCTATGTAGTCGCCTCGCTGCTGGTCGCGCTCGCCAGCCTCGTGCTTGTCACGCGGAGGCTTGGCTGGCCGCGCTGGGCGCCGGTCCGTCGTGCGCACCTGCTGGAGGGCCTCTCCTTCTCTTTCTCGAGCTCCGCCATCTCGGTCTACAACGACATCGACAAGACCCTGCTCGTCTCGCACGGCATGCTCGCTGCTGCCGGCATCTACTCTGCCGCCTACCGCGTCGTCGACGTGGTCTCGACACCCATCGTCAGCCTGTTCGCCGCCGCCTCGCCGCGACTGTTTCGCCAGGGCGCCCGGCAGGGGCCGTCCGGCGCGTCTAGCGGAGCCCGCGACCTCCTGCGCTGGGCCCTCCCCTTCGGCCTCGTCACCGCTCCGCTGCTCGCGCTCGCCGCACCGGCTCTGCCGCGGCTCTTCGGCCACTCCTTTGCAGCGTCGACCACCGCCCTGCGCTGGCTCTGTCTGCTGCCCCTGCTGCGCGGCCTGCACTACGCCTGGGGAACAGCCATCACCGCCTGCACCAGCCAGTGGCTGCGCACGGCGGCCCAGGCCGGCGCCGCCCTGCTCAACCTGGGCCTCAATCTCTGGCTCATCCCGCGCTGGGGCTGGCAGGGGGCCGCCGCCGCCAGCCTCGTTACTGACGGCTCGCTCGCCCTCGCAACCTTCGCCATCCTGCGCGTGCTGGTCGCGCGCCAGGCCTCGCACACGGCTCTAACATTACCCAGGCCAACCCCCGGCGGCGCGCTCCACTGCTCCGAATGACGACACCATGCCGGTGTCCAGCGCCGCCCAGGAGACAGCCGGTATGGGGAACTTTCCCGGCCGTCGCAAAGGCTCTCTGCGACCGAGAGTCGGGGCAGCCCTCGCGGCCTGCAGGCACTTCAACCCTGCGCATTCGCAGTCATATCCAAGCGCCCAAGTGGCGGTCCGATACACAAGCAGACGAAACTCTGCGCCAACTCAAAGTAACGGTTTACGTAAACTCTATAAACATAACTAACTAAACAATTTAATTCTTCAAAAATTAGACGCCATCGGCCCAAAAACGGTCTTGAGAAATGTTCCACGTGGAACAATTTGCCCGTTTTCGGCCCGTTTTGGGCGTCACAAGCCGGACAGAAGCGCCCACGCGATCACGGTCTCCCCCTCGGCGCCGAGCTCCGCCAGCTCCCGGTCGAGCGCCGCTTCGAGCTCATGGTGAGCTAGGTGCATCTCGCCCGCGAGGACCTGCTCCTCGCTCGCGCCGCTGTAGCAGAGCTCGCACACGCCAATGCCGCCTTCATTCTGGACCGGCGGCCCAAAGATGCGGCAGGTAAGCGGGCGCCCGCTGTACAGCTCGCACCGGCCGGTCTCGGGGTTCAGCACCGGGCATGCGGCGTCTGCCTCGGGCCGGTCGGCAAACTCATCCCACGCGCTTCCGTCCGGTCGCAAGTCTTGGGCCAGCAGCCCTGTCGCCGGGTCGCCGGGGAAGTGCGGCGAGAGTAAAGCGACGGCGGCACGGGCCCGCGCGAGGATCGCCGCAGCCCGCTCCGGCTCTTCCTTGCGCATCCCCTGCAAGGCCATGCGCAGCCGCTCCGCATCCAGCTGCGAGATGCGGAACACGCCGTGGCAGCAGGGCGTGCAGCCGGGCCGGCACGCAATCCACGCGCCGCCGCGCTCGGTTGCGTCGGCAAGCGAGCGGTCGACGATCTGCACCAGTTCGGCATCGCGCGCAGGCAGCATCGTTTCAGTCTATCCAGAGCCGCTGCCTCGGGTAGCATGGGGCAGGCAGAGCGGCGGAGGGCGAGGCTTTGAAGAAGGTAGCGATCCTGGGCTTTGGCACCGTGGGTTCGTCGGTGGCGCGCATCCTGCTCGACGGACCGGCCGCCAGCGAGCTGGAGCTGACGCATGTGTACAACCGCAACGTGGCCCGCAAGCGCGCCGCCTGGGTCCGCGACTCCGTGCAATGGACCGAGAACGTGGACGAGCTGCTGGGCTCGGATGCCGACGTGGTCGTGGAGCTGGTTGGGGGCCTCGACCCGGCGGGGGGCTGGGTGCGGCGCGCGCTTGCAGCAGGCAAAAGCGTCGTGACCGCGAACAAGAAGCTGATCGCCGCGGAGGGCATCGCACTGCACACGCTGGCGCGGCAGCACGGCGCTCACCTGTTCTACGGCGCCGCGGTGGCCGGCGGCATTCCTGTGATCCCAGGTCTGCAGCAGGGGCTTGCCGGCGAACGCGTCGAGCGGATTGAAGGCATCCTGAACGGCACCTGCAACTACATCCTGAGCGGCATGGAAGCAGGCCGCGAGTACGCGCCAATGCTGGCCGAGGCGCAGGCGCGCGGCTACGCCGAGGCCGACCCCACCGAGGATGTCGGCGGCTTTGATGCGCGCGCCAAGCTGGTCATCCTGTCGCGGCTGGCTCTGCGCGCCGATGTTCCGGTGGAGGCGGTGCGCTGCCGGGCCATCACCCGGCTCACCGCTATCGACTTCGACTACGCCCGTCTGCTGGGCTGCACCGTGCGCCAGGTCTCCCGGGCAGAGCTCGCCCCGGGCGGCGGACCCCACCAGAATGTAGTGGCGATGGTGGGGCCGATGCTGGTTCCGCATCGCTCGCCGCTGGCCTGGTCCCGCGGAACGGAGAATATGGTCCTGATCGGCGGCGCGTACGGCGGGGACGTGGTTTTCTCGGGACACGGAGCGGGCGGCCAGCCCACCGCGGTTGCGGTGGTGAGCGACCTGCTGGCGATCGCCCACGGCTCGGGCGCGGTGGAGCTGCCGAGCCGCGGCGCCTCGGTGTCGAGCGACCTGCACCTGCGCCATGCGGTGCGCTTTGTCGTCAAGGACCGCCCGGGCATCGTCGCGGGCATCGCCTCCGCGCTGGCACGCGAGGGCATCAATATCGATGCGCTGCTGCAGAAGCCGGGCCATAGCAAGGTCGCGCTGCCGTTCGTGGTGACAGTGGAGCCTTGCTCCGGCGCCGCGCTGCGCCGCGCGCTGGCCGAGGTGGAGCAGATAGATTGCCTGCTGGAGCCGCCGCTGGAGATGGAGATTCTGGAGCAGGATTAAAAACCGCCTGCTGGGGCATAGCCCTGATGCGGCTGGCGGCCACTTCGTGGCGTGTTCTCGTGGGGTTGCGACTTGCTGGGATCAACTCGTGTCGCAGGGAGCTACAATGCAGTCTATGACGAACTGGCAGCTTTACATTTCGCCAGGTTTGCCAACCGTGACAGGGCTTGTGACGATTGCCATCGCTCTCATTGTGAATAGCAGATTAGAGACTACCCGGTCTGAGCTGGTTTCCAGAATCGATCATATCTCTGACGACATGAAGCAGTTTTACCGGACGCTGGGCCAGCACGATGAAGCGATCGATACGCTGAAGAAAAAGTAGAACGTGTATTGCGGATGCACTTCGGGGCCGCAGGACCGGTAGGGAAGAGGCCGTTCCACAGAGTGGCAGCGCTCATAAACTGATTTGGCATCTCGCGTTGCCGTCGCCACATTGTTTTCAAAGAAACACACGATGCTATCCAAGCAGTGTTCGACATTACCTGACCATGCCGCATCCTGGGCCGCATCTTAATCGGGAGACATGGAAACTCCGCACACCGCCGCCTCGCACCTGCTGCCGTCCGCCCATCCTGAGAACGACGAGCACCGCCTGGAATGCTCCATCACTGTGAATGGAGAGAAGACGCGCGCGCTCGACGGCGAGCTCCTGATCGATGCGCTGCAGCGCACGCTTGGGGGCAGCCGGAGCGAAGTGCCGCATGTGTGCTACCTCCCGCAGCTGGGCCCTATCCAGACCTGCGACACCTGCCTGGTGGAGGTGGATGGCGAGCTGGTGCGGGCCTGCGCGACGCATGTGCGAGCCGATGCCCGGGTGCAGACCGAGTCGACGCGCGCGCGCAATGCGCAGAAGGAAGCCTTCGATCGCATCCTTGGCAACCACCTGCTGTACTGCACAGTGTGCGACAACAATAACGGTAACTGTACCGTACACAATACGACCGCGTTGCTTGAGGTCGAGCATCAGGAGCATCCGTTCCAGACCAAGCCGTATGCGAAGGACGAGAGCAATCCCTTTTACCGCTACGACCCGGACCAGTGCATTCTGTGCGGGCGCTGCGTGCAGGCGTGCCAGAACTACCAGGTAAACGAGACGCTCTCGATCAACTGGGAAGACCCGCACCCGCGGGTGCAGTGGGATGGCGGCCACGAGATTGCCGGCTCGAGCTGCGTGAGCTGCGGCCACTGCATCACGGTGTGTCCGTGCAACGCGCTGATGGAAAAGTCGATGCTGGGCGAGGCCGGGTACATGACGAACTGGCCGGCGCCGGCGCTTGAGCAGATGATCGAGCTGGTCAAGGCGATTGAGCCGGAGATGGGCTACGGGCCGATCCTGAAGGTCTCAGAGACAGAGGCGGCGATGCGCGAGGTGCGCACCAAAAAGACGAAGACGGTGTGCACGTACTGCGGCGTGGGTTGCTCGTTCGATATCTGGACCAAGGGTGAGGGGGGAGAGCGGCACATCCTCAAAGTCGAGCCATCGCAGGGGGCTGCCAATGATATTTCGACGTGTGTCAAAGGAAAGTTCGGGTGGGATTATGTCAACTCGCCGGACCGGTTGCAGAAGCCGCTGATTCGTAACAGTGACGGTAGCACATTCCGGGAAGCGAGCTGGGAAGAGGCCCTCACGCTGATCGGAGAAAAGTTCGGGGCGATCAAGGCGGAGCATGGGCCGGACTCGCTCGGGTTCATTTCTTCGTCAAAGTGCACCAATGAAGAGAACTACCTGATGCAGAAGCTGGCGCGCGCCGTGGTCGGGACGAACAACGTCGACAACTGCTCGCGCTACTGCCAGTCGCCGGCCACGCAGGGATTGTTTCGCACGGTGGGTTACGGCGGCGACTCGGGCTCGATCAAAGACATTGCGAAAGCCAGCCTGGTGCTGTGCATCGGCACCAACACGACCGAGAGCCACCCGGTGCTGGCGACGCGGGTGAAGCAGTCGCACAAGCTGCGCGGGCAGAAGCTGATCGTCGCCGATATTCGCGAGCACGAGATGGCGCGGCGCGCGGATATCTTCTTCCGGCCCACGCCCGGCACCGATATGGTGTGGCTCTCGGCGATGACTCGCTACATTCTCGAGAGCGGCCTGGGGAAGATGGACTTCATTGAGCGCTGGGTCAACAAGCTGGAAGAGTATCGCGCAAGCCTGAGCTGGGCGACGATGGAGTTTGCCGAGAAAACCTGCGGTGTGGCCGCGGACGAGCTGCGCCGGATCGCGGAGGTCATCGCGAAAGAAAACCGCGTGTGTGTGCTGTGGGCGATGGGCGTGACCCAGCATGTGATGGGCTCCGACACCTCGACGGCGATTTCGAACCTGCTGCTGGCGACGGGCAACTACATGCGGCCGGGCACCGGCGCCTACCCTCTACGCGGGCACAACAACGTGCAGGGCGCGAGCGATTTCGGCTGCATGCCGAATATGTTTCCAGGTTACGAGCACACTGACGACGACGCGGCGCGCGCGCGCTACGAGCAGGGCTGGGGCGTGAAGCTGCAGAAGGAGAAGGGCCTCGACAACCACGAGATGATCGACGCGATTTACGAAGAGAAAATTCGCGGGCTGTATCTGTTTGGCGAGGACATGTACTCGGCCGACTCGAATGCGAACCGGGTGGGCGGGGGCTTTGAGAAGCTGAGCTTTTTTGTGGTGCAGGATATTTTCTTTTCGGAGACGTGCCGCTTCGCCGATGTGGTGCTGCCGGCAAGCCCTTCGCTTGAAAAGGAAGGTACGTTTACTAACACGGAGCGGCGGCTCCAGCGGCTGTACCAGGTGTTCGAGCCGCTGGGCGAGTCGAAGCCTGACTGGTGGATCGTGCAGGAGATAGCGAAGCGGCTGGGGGCCGACTGGCACTACGAGCATCCCAGCGAAATTATGCATGAGGCAGCTTCGCTGGCGCCGATGTTTGCCGGTGTGACCTATGATCGGCTGGCCGGTTACAAAACGCTGCAGTGGCCGGTCGCAGTGGACGGAACCGACCAGCCGCTGCTGTACACAAAGGAGTTTGCGTTCAAAGACGGCAAAGCGCAGTTCTATCCTCTGGAACATATGGCGCCGAAGGAAGTGGAAGACGAGGAGTACGACCTGCACCTGAACAATGGCCGGCTGCTGGAGCACTTCCACGAGGGCAACATGACGATGCGCGTTCCGGGCATTCAGCAGGAGACGCCGGAGCGATGGGTCGAGGTGTCGCCGGAGCTGGCCAGGGCGAACAACCTGAGCAGTGGACAGTGGGTCGACATCAGCAGCCGGCGCGACACGCTGCGACTGCAGGTGCTGGTGACAGACCGGGTGAAAGGCAACCAGATGTACGTGCCGCTGAACACGGCGGACGGTACGCGGCCGGTGAACCTGTTGAGCTCAAGCGATGTGGACCATGTGACGCACACGCCCGCGTACAAGGAGCTGGCGGTGAAGATGACGGTGCTGCCGTTCCGGGGAGAAAACCCGATGCGCCCGCTGAATTTCCGCAACGGGCACCCCACGCCGCAGAAGGGCGTAGAGGTGGAGCGCAAATGGCACCGTGACGATTACAGATTGCCGGGCACGAAGCCGGAGCTGGTGCAGATCGCAAACAGCAACGGACACGCGGGCAGCAACGGAGCGCGGTAACAGGAGAGCAGAATGGCAAAGCCGATCGAGTTCCGGCCCCACGCAGCTTCGGCTGCTGAAGCAACCGAGAGGAAGCTGGCCGCGGCACCGCTGGAGCATGCGGACGCGGTGCTGAATGCGTTTCGCACCTTGCAGACGCTGCACGACACCAACACGCTGGACTTTGTACGCGGGCTACTGGGCGCTGGCGACGAGGTGCTGTCGCAGGTGGTGAGCGTGGCGACCTCGCCGCAGTCGACGCGCGCGATCCGTAATTTGCTGGTGCTGGTGGATGTGCTGGGAACGATTGACCCGGATGCGCTGCACCGGATTACCGGCTCGGTGACGCCGGCATTGACGGAGCAGCAGACCGCGGAGCCGCTCTCGATGTTTGCAATCGCGCGGCGTCTGTTCTCTAAAGACTCGCGCCGCGCGCTGGGGACTGGCGTGATGCTGCTTGAGGGCGTGGGCCGTGCGATGAAGCCGGCGAAAGCAAGCGACGGCGGCAGTTCCGGGCGCTAAAGCATTTCTCCCACAGCTATAGCCGAAGCTACCCCACTCCACGTGGCTTTTCCGTCAAGAAAAGCCACACGCCACGAGTCTTCAAAAGTGCATACCTATGGGAGAAATGCACTAAGGCACACTCTCTGCCGCGGCGATTACTCGTCCTCGTCTGCGCCAATCGGCTGACCCGGCGGTGCTTCGAGCGTCTTTGGAGCGGCAAACTCGGCGGGCATCTTCTCCCACTGCGCGATGGTGCGGAGCGCGCCGGCCCAGTGGATTGCCGATGCGTGATCGCCATCTGATTTGGGCCTGGATTCGAGCCACTGCTTGAGGGCTTCTACCTGCGAGGCGGCGATGGCGCGTGCCTGGGCACTGGCTTCGTCGCTAACAGAAAGCGTGAGTAGATAAGTCAGCACGCTGGTCTGCACGGTGCGCGCGGTTTCGGCCTGCGGGCCGGCTGGCGCAGGCGCGTACCAGGTCGCAGAGAGCGTGTCGCCGATGATGCTCGCGAGCGATGGCAGTACGCCGCCGGAGCGGATGTGGTCCTGAAGCAGGCGGGTGGCGCGGGTCGGCTCAAACAGCAGCGAGCAGGTGAGATTAGCGGCCGAGGCTGCGGCGCCCTGCGCGTCAAAGGCGAGGCCGGTGTGGCCCGCGAACGACTCCTGGGTGCGGTCGAAGCCGGGCGGCCGCGGCGGCAGAATGGCGAGCAGGCTCTCAGGCAAGGTGAGGGCGTCGGGGCTCAGCGTCGCGAGCACGGCGTGCAGGGCTTTCTGCTGCTCGGCGGCGGGAACGAATGTGGGCAGCGGCTGGTTGTCGCCGCGCAGGTTGTAGCGGTAGTCGAGGCCGCCGATCTCCTTCGCCGCCGCTTCGGTCTGGTAGCGGTGCAGCAGGTAGAGCGGGACGAGTGTGTCCTCAAGCGTCGCGAGCGGCGCGCCGGGCTGGATCGCGTTCTCGCCGAAGCGGGCCAGTGCTGCCTTGCGCAGTGCGAGGACGCGGGTGAGCTCATCGGCGGGGTCGGCGCCGTTGTCCCACAGATGCGCGCGCGGGCTCAGGCTGCCGAGCGGCCGGGAGTCCTCATCGGTGAGATAGACGAGACCCTTGTCGGTGTCGCTGCGGAGCATGGCGTCGAGCTTCTTGTTTTCATCTGTTTGATCTATGCCGGCGGGGAACTGGGTGTAGCCGTAGGCGATGGCGGCCTTGTCCCACGCGCCGATGCCGACAGTGTAGGCGTGGCTCAGGTCGGGCTTGCCGCTCGCGTCGAGCGTGAGCATGGGGTGCGGGTAATCCATTACCGAGGTGCCGGGCGCGATGGTGCTGGCGGCGAAGTTGTGCGCCAGGCCGAGGGTGTGGCCAACCTCGTGCGCGGCGAGCTGGTGAATGCGCTGCAGCACCATTGCGAGTGCTTCAGCCTGCTCGGCTTTGGTTTGCGCGGGCGTGGGGTGCGGGTTGGTGTAGGGCGCGAGCAGGGCTTCGGCGATGAGGAAGTCCTGCCGGGCGCGCAGAGAGCCGAGGGTCACGACGCCTTTGAGGATCTCGCCGGTGCGCGGATCGATGACGCTGGCGCCGTAGCTCCAGCCTCGCGTTGACCGGTGCACCCAGTCGATCATGTTGTAGCGGATGTCCTCGGGGTCGGCGCCTGGCGGCAGCTCGCGGACCTGGAAAGCATTGCGAAAACCGGCGGCTTCAAACGCAGTGTTCCACCAGCTGGCGCCTTCGATCAGGGCAGTCTTGATGGGCTCGGGCGCGCCGCGGTCGACGTAGTAGACGATGGGCGAGACGGGGTCGCTGAGCTTCGCGGTGGGATCTTTTTTCTCGAGCCGGTGGCGGGTGATGAGGTGGATATCGTTGGGCGCGCGGAGCGGGGCGGAGTAGTCGCGGTAGCTCAGGTCAAAGTAGCCGGCGCGGGGGTCGAAGGCGCGCGGCTGGTAGCCCGGGCCGGGCAGCGCGATGAGTGAGAAGTGCTCCTGCACGGTCACGTGGTGCGGATCGGGGGTGACGGAGCGGATGAGCTTCGTGGGCATAGGGCCGTCGTCTGAGAAGGTCAGCAGGGACTCGACTTCGGTGTTGCGCGGGAAGTCCTTGAGGCTGGCGGTGTCGATGGCGGAGCGTGCCGGGTCAAGGTGGAAAGCGCCCTGTTTGGCCTGCTGCAGGCGGTCGGCGACGCCGTGGATGTCGTGGAGAAAGAAATCTGTAGCATCGACTGTTACAGAAGAGCCGGTTACAGATCCATCGGGTGCTTCGCTTTCAATCTTGAAGCCCCAGAGAACGGACTGTGCGAAGGAGTCGGCAACGGCTGCGCGCTCGTCGGGGCTGGACGACGAGGAGCGGTAGTCAAGGTTGGGCTCAATGAGCAGCAGGCGCGGACCGGAGCGATACCACTGGACGACGTGGCCTTTGCCAAGCTGTCCGCGGTCGAGCTCGAGATCGTTGGCGCCGACACCTTCGCGCAGCGTGTCGAGCAGCAGGAACTGCTGGCCGTGCGCGAGCATCGCGGAGGGAATGGTGAGCAGGAGCTTGCCTGCCTTCGCCTGCCAGGTAAGCGGGAACAGTCCGTCGAGGTGCTGGTCTGTGCTTTCGGCAGCGGAGGGCGCCGAGGATTGCGCGGGCGCAGCAGACGTGGCGGCGAGCAGCAGGATCAACAGGGTGGCGGTACGTGGCATATTGTGGTGAGCGTACATGGTGTCGAGCGGGACAGCTAGCGAGAAGTGAGGGATCGATCGCGGCCCTGCTCCCAGGCTTTGGCGTACTTCCAGCTCACATAGCAGGAGTGATATAGGTGCAGCAGAAAGCCCTCGCGGCCGTCGAGGAAGCCGCCGCGCAGGATGTAGTTGTAGACGAATGTGGCAGCGGGGTTGATGGCGATGTTCCACAGAAAGGCGGACAGCGAGTGGCTGCGTGCGCCGCGGCCGAGCACGAGGGGAAGGCTGGCCGTGCTGTAGCGGTTCATGTGATCGAGGTAGAGCGTGAGGGTGGGGTAGGCGTAGTGCAGCAGGTCGCTGCGCAGCATGCCGGTGGGGCCGTCGTACTTGGGCGTTGCATGCGGTTCGGTGTCTTCGCGCGCCCAGGCTTTGCCGTTGCGAAACAGACGCAGTTTGGGATCCGGATAGAAGCCGCCGTGGCGCATGGGGCGATCGAGAAAGTAATTGCGGCGCGGCACCCAGTAGGCCTCAAGAGGCGGCGCACTGGCGAGCAGCATTTGTATCTCCGCGGCGAGCTCCGGCGTAAAGCCCTCGTCGGCATCGAGGGAGAAGACCCACTCGCTGGTGCAGGCGCGCAGGGCTCGGTTGACCTGCGGACCGTAGCCGCGCCAGTCCTCGCAGGAGACCTTCGCGCCAAAGCTCGTGGCCAGCGCCACGGTGCTGTCGGTCGAGCCGGAGTCCACCAGCACAATCTCATCCGCGGTCGAGGCGATCGTCGGAAGGATGCGCCGGAGGTTAGCCTCCTCGTTTTTCGCGACGATGGCGATGGAGAGAGTCTGCCGCGCGGGGATGCTCACGTCAGCCGCGGCGCTCAGGCTTCCAGAAACTGCTGGATAAGTCGCGCGATGAGCGGCTGCAGACTTTCGCCGGTTTTCGGCAGCACGAACTGGGCGGTCTGCTCGTCCCAGTCAAGTTTGAACGAGGTGGAAAGCGCAGAAATCCAGATCTGCCGCACCGGAGTGTTCGGCGTAATGACGAACTTGCCGGACGGCGACTCAAAAACAATGTTGAGCGCGCCGTTGTTCTCCTCCACGTCGAAGCCGCCTTCGGCCTCCTGCACGATGAGAGCCTGTTTCAGTGCTTCGACGGCGTGGTCGGCGTGGCGGCGGAACTGCCCTTCATCCAGCATGCCCCCAGTGTAGCAACCACCTGCGGTTAGGCCATAGGCGGCTTGCGCCGCACAAGCCGGAATCGTTCTAACGAGAACTTTCGCCGAACTAACAAGGAGAGCGTCTACGACACGTCGTGGATCGCATTCTTGACATGCTCGACGGCTTCGTCCTTGAACTCCAGGTGATGCACTTTGAAGGCGTGGTCCTCGATCTGCGGCAGCATTTCGGCTTCAGAGTTCCCCTCGAGGTGCCAGTCGCACTCGGTGTAGCCAACACTTGCACAACGGAACTGCTTGGTTGCCATGAGGTCTCCCTTGGGTTTGAACCGCGATTTTTGTCCACAGTATTAGATGTGAACCGCAAGGTCCCGCGTCGGAGAAAGCTGGAGTCTGTTTGCCTTCTGCAAAATAAGATTGCAACTGGGTAAGAACTGGATTGCGATTTTGCCGAGATCGATGCTGGTCCACACGTCGTCGGGTCAAGGTCGGCGCACCAGCGAATGCTTGCAGCCGGGAATCGCGATTTGTCGCGTAACAAAATAAGCCCGTCCTTGGTACGGGCTTACCTGCCAACGTTACACATCGCAAAGGTATTTCTCAGAACGGGATATCGTCGTCGGTAATCTCGGCGTTCGCGTAGTCTTCCTGTGGTGCGGAGGGGCGCTGGTCGAAAGAGGCGGTGTTGCCGGTCTCGGAACGCTTCCCATAGCTGCCTGCAGATGCGCCGTCCCCGGCTTCGCGACCCGACAGGAGCACAAGTTCGTTCACCAGGATTTCTGTACGGTACACCTTCTTGTTCGTCTCCTTGTCATCCCAGGACCGCGTGGTGAGGCGGCCTTCTATGTAGAGCTTGTTGCCTTTCTTCACGTAGTCGCGCACGATCTCGGCGGTGCGACCGAATGCGGCAAGGTTGTGCCATTCGGTGCGGTCCTGCCAGTCGTTCGTGGCCTTGTCTTTTATGCGGTCGGTGGTGGCGATGCTGAAGTTTGCGACAGCCTGGCCGCTGGGTAGAAACTTGACCTCTGGATCCTTGCCGACATTGCCGAGCAGAGTTACCTTGTTGACGCTTTTTGCCATGGCGAGAGCCTTTCCGCACGTGCTGGTCTTGTTCCAGAAAGGATAGCAGCCCCGGCAGTTCGAGGAAGCCAGGGAGATGAACGCCGGCTCCCGCGAGGGATCAGTCATCTATTCGCGCACAGGATGGTCGCGACCCCTGGACGCGACCTAGGATACGACCTTGGATCAGTAGATCAGTAGCTGGCTCCGACGGCTGCATGGAGCATCAGGTACACGATGACTCCCGTGACCGAAACGTAGAGCCAAAGCGGAAAGGTCCAGCGGGCGAGCCTGCGATGCTGCGCGAAGCGGCCGGAGAGCGACAGGAAGAACGTGATGAGCACGATAGGCAGTGCGGTGATGGAAAGCAGAATGTGGCTGGCCAGGATGGTGAGATAGAGCGGGCGGACAGGGTTGCTTGCCGGGTAAAGCGTGTCGCCGTGGACCGCGTGGTTGACGATGTAGGAGACGAGGAAGATGGACGAGAAGACGAAGGCGGTGATCATGGCGGCGCGGTGTTTCGCGATCTCGCGGCGGCGGATGTAGACAAAGCCGGTGGTGAGCGCGATGGCGCTCAGTCCGTTCAGGATGGCATTGAGCGCAGGCAGAAAGCGCAGGCGCCCGTGGAACTCCGCCGGGGCGTGATGCACGTAGAGCAGCCACAGTAGGAAGGCGGTGGCTGCCGCACTGACGAGCAGGATGCCGAGGACGCCGACCGTCGCGGGGCGGTTGTTAAGAGGCGGGAGAGTGGATTCGGTCGCAATGCTGTTCATGGGCGTACTCCTAGGCGGCCGGCTTGTGGCTGCGGCGGTTGACGGCGAACCAGGCGGCTGCGAAGCAGAGCGCACAGAAGAACGCGGTGACAGCCAGGTTGACGGGCAGGGAAGCGTCGGTGGGTTGCGCGGGAAAGAGCAAGTTGCGCAACGCGTCGACGCCGTAGGTGAGCGGGTTGAGGCGCATGATTGCGTGCAGCCAGGGCGAGGCGCCGCTCGCCGGGAACAGCGAGCCCGAGAGCATCCAGAGCGGCACCAGCAGCAGGTTCACGATGGCGTGGAAGGCCTGCGGCGAGTCCATGGGCCACGCGATGGTGAAACCGAGCGCAGTGAGCTCAAAAGAGAGCATGGTGATAACCAGCATGCCGAGCAGGACGGCGCCGAAGCCTGCGTGCACGCCGACGAAGGGCGCGAAGATGAGGAAGACGAAGCCCTGAATCGCGGCCAGCGTGGCGCCGCCCAGCACCTTGCCCAGTACGATGGCCGAGCGCGAAACCGGAGCCGCCAGCACCGAGAGCAGAAAACCTTCATTGCGGTCCTGGATGAGCGACATCATCGAGAAGATGGAGGTGAACAACACGATCATCGCCACGGAGCCAGGAAAAAAGTAACCGAGATAGTGGCTGCTGCCGGCCGCCCCGCTACTGCTGCCGGACTGAAACGAGTGAGCGAAGCCCGAGCCAAGCACCAGCCAGAACAGCAGCGGCGACGCTATGACACCAACGACGCGCGCCTTCTGACGGTAGAAGCGGACGATCTCGCGCCGCCAGAGCGAGTAGGCAGCGATGACGGTGGACGGCGTCGCGGGTGCGGCTCGCCTGGGGGCTGCGGCGGTGCCGGCGTGTGTAAACGTGGTGGCCATTTCGGTTCCTTCTGTCTTGCAGCAAATGCTGCTCGGCGTCGCTTGCGGTCTGGTTCGCCTTTGCCGGGTTTCCGTCCCTCAACGATCGTGAAAAGCAGTTCCTTCGCTTTGCTCAGGATGACATCACTTTGAAACAGACTGATACATTGAGTGACTTACATTGGGCGGCTAAAGTGTCTCCCGAAATCCTTCGTGCGATTCGACTTCGCGGGTATGTGCATCAGGCTCTGCTTCCGCGCCGCGCTCCTGCCAGAAGCGGTGGCCGGTGCGCTGGATGAACACGTCTTCGAGCGAGGGCTTCTGCACGCGGACGCCTTCAATGCTGCCGGGGAATGCTTCAATCATCGCGGTGACGAAGCGGTGGCCCTGCTCATGCTCCAGCCGAACGCTTGCGCCCAGCACTGCCGGCTGCATGCCGAACTGCTGAGCGATGCGCCGGGCCAGCGCTTCGGCCTCTGAGGCTCCGCGTGTGTCGAGCGTTACGATGTCGCCGCCGATGGCTTCCTTCAGCTCTGCCGGGGCGCCCAGCGCAACCAGTTCTCCCGCATTCAGAATAGCGAGCCGGTCGCAGTGCTCGGCCTCTTCCATCAGGTGTGTTGTGACTAGAACCGAGACGCCGTCCTCATCGCGCAGCGTGCGCAGATACTGCCACAGGTCGCGACGCGCGCCCGGGTCCAGGCCGGTGGAAGGCTCATCGAGCAGCAGCACTGCCGGCGAATGGATCAACCCTTTGGCCAGCTCGACACGGCGCTGCATGCCGCCGGAAAGTGTTTCAACAAAGTCCTTCGCGCGGTCGCGCAGCAGCACGCGGTCCAGCACTTCCTCAATGCGCCGGCGCAGAGGCTTGCCGCTGAGCCCGTAGAGGTGGCCCTGGTGCATCAGGTTTTCTTCAACGGTCAGCTTCAGGTCGATGGAGCGCGCCTGGAAGACGATGCCGGTCTGGGCGCGCACTTCGCGAGCGTGGCTGGCCACATCGTAGCCGGCGATGCGCGCACGGCCGCCGGTGGGCACCATGAGCGTCGAGAGGATGCGAAACAGGGTTGTCTTGCCGCTGCCGTTGGGGCCAAGCAGGCCGAAGATCTGGCGCGCCTCAACCTGAAAGCTAAGACTCTTGAGCGCGCGGCGCGCGCCATAGCTGTGCGATAGAGCGTCGAGCTCAATGGGCGCGGGGGATGGAGCGATCCGTTGCGCCTGTTCCTGAAAGACTGCTGGAGTGGTCGCTGCCAAGGGTCTCCTTTCCTGGTGTCTCTCTGGCGTTAGTCCCACTGTTAGTGGCTGGCGTTCAACATGAGCGTGATGAGCAGAACCGGCAGATAGAGCACGCTGACCTTGAGCAGGTCGCGCGCATACATCTTGCTCTCCGTCGGGGAGCAGGCGCGGGTGATGCGCCCGAAACGCAGCGTGTAGGCCAGATAGACGAGCGAGAGCAGCAGCGCAGATACTCCGTAAAACCGCCCGCTGATGTGCAGATACATGGGCGCGAGGCTGACCGGCACCATGAGCACGGCATATGTAACCGCCTGTGTGACAGTTGAGCGGCCATCGGGCTCGACGACCGGCAGCATGCGGATGCCGGCGCGGCCGTAGTCTTCGCGGTAGAGCCATGAGATCGCCAGCAGATGCGGAAACTGCCAGACGAACAGAATGGCAAAAAGCGAAACCGCGGGCCACTCGATATGTCCGCGCGCGGCGATCCAGCCCAGCAGCGGCGGCATGGCGCCGGGGAAAGCGCCGATGAAGGTTGCCAGCGTGGTAACGCGTTTGAGCGGCGTGTAAACAAGCACGTAGGTGGCGGCGGTCGCCAGTGTCAGTACTGCCGTGAGCACGTTGGCCTCGCGCAGCAGCAGCACGGCGCCGGCAGCGGCCACGGCAAGCGCGAGCGCTACGCCATGGACGCGCCCGATGCGTCCGGCAGCCATGGGGCGGCGCGCGGTGCGGTGCATGCGCGCGTCGGTGCGGTACTCGATCGCTTCGTTCAAGGCGGCAGCGCCTGCGCTGACCAGTCCAATGCCGAGCAGCACGGCTATGAGCCCAGGTTGCGTGTGGCCGGAGCGTAGTGAGCCGAGATAAAAACCGGCCCAGGCCGTGAGCACAACCATGGCAGTTACGCGCGACTTGAAGAGCTCGGCATAGTCGGTGATGCGGGAGGCCGTTTGCCCGGCGCGGAGGTGGGTCGCGGGCTCGCCTGCCGAAGTGGAAACGGCGACAGGCCCAGCGACAGGACTGCTCTTGGCGGCTGCGACCGAGGGGCTCACCGGATCGGCGCCCCCGCGCCGCGAGCAGGCGAAGCAAGAAGGCTAACTCGTCCGGTTGCGTGCCGGGCGCCTGCGGGAGCAACGGGATCGAGAGCACGTATCACAGCTCTCATCGTAACAGGCAGAGTGAGCGCAGAAAGGCGGCAGGAGTGCTCTGTATTTGCCCGATGAAGCGCCGCGCGCCTGAGGGTTTTGGCGAGGGCCGCCGAGGCCTATCGACAGCTCCTAAAGGCGCACAGCGGTCGCGATCCGTTCTGCAATGGTCGCGGGTGCTTGCCCTTCAGTGTGCAGTGTCAAATCTGCCGCCCCGTAGAAAGGCAGCCGCGCGTTGAATCGGCGCTCGACCGCATCCGCATCGTCAAGTACAGGGCGCACGGCAGAACCCGGCTCAGCAGCGCATCGTGCAAGGGCAACTGCCAAAGGCGTTTGCAAATACACAACCAGACTGCCTGTGCTCTCGAGAAGCCGGGCTCGCGTCTCTTCATGCTCTACTGCGCCGCCGCCCAGTGAGATCACAACTCGCGTCTGCTCAAGCTGCTCTGCCACCAGCTCCGCTTCCATCGCGCGAAAGCCGTGCTCGCCATGCTCGGTAAACAGCTGTGCGATTGTGGTGCCGGTGCGGGTACTCAGTAGCGTATCCATATCGAGGAACCGCCAGCCTAGCAAAGGGGCGAGCAGGCGCCCTACCGTCGACTTGCCGGCGCCCATGAACCCGGTCAGGATGACGCGTTGATGCGGCCCCTCAGACGACACCTTCAGACTCTGCAACTCGGTTCACGCGTCCGCACTACTTCCGGTTGGGTTGCGCAGAACCGAGCGCGCCCCGGATGTTCTCCCACACCGCGGGCGAGGGATCGTGGATAGGCATAAGCAGCTTGGCCTGCTGGGCTATGTACTCCAGGTCGCGTACCAATTCGGCGCAGTTTTCGCAGGTTTCCAGATGCGGTTCCTTGCTGAAGTCTCCGTCGGCGCCGAACATCTGCGGCAAGCGGTCCTGAAACGCGGCGCAGTCCGGGGAGATGCCCCCGGCGTTCTTCTCATTCATTCGTGTGTTCCTTTCGCAGGCCGCTCTTCAACAGGTCGCGCAGCTTCATGCGCGCCTTGTGCAGCTGTGACTTGCTGTTGCCGATCGAGCAGTCCAGCATGCCCGCAATCTCGTTGTGCTCGTAGCCTTCGACGTCATGCAGTACAAAGACCAGGCGATAGCCCGGGGGCAGGTTTTCGACGGCGCGGTCCAGCGTCACGCGATCGATGGAGCCCGATAACTGCAGGTCGCGCGCGCCGATATCCTTGCGCGGACCATCGTCGCTCGAGGGTTCCAGCGTTTCTTCGAGTGATACCTGCGGCAGGCCTTTCTTACGCAGGTGCATCAACACGACGTTCACCGCCAGCCGGTGCAGCCAGGTGGAAAACGCCGAGTCGCCGCGGAAAGTGCTGATCTTGCGGTAGAGCTGCAGGAAGGCTTCCTGGGTCAGGTCTTCGGCCTCGGCGACGTTGCCCAGCATGCGCAGGCAGAGCGAGTACACCCTGCGTTTGTGCAGGCCGTAGAGCGTCTCAAAGGCCCGGGCATCGCCGCCCTGGGCTGCCGCGATGGCTTCTGCTTCGCCGGCAATCGGGGGATTGCGGCGCATGTGCTGTACCGGATTTTTGGCTTGTTGCGTGGGTCCTGCTGTGCTCACGGCACTCCGATTCATGAGGTTGGTGTGGCCTGTCGGCTCTCTGGGAATTAAATGTGCGTTGCTTCCAGTTGCCGGTGTGGCGAAGCGAAAATGCGGCGGTAACAATCCGTTCTCGAACGACCTTTGGACGTAAGGCGCAACCACCCGGTTGCCTGCCGGCTACGCCCCCAGATACTTTGCATAGAGCGTGCGCGCCTGGCTCACGTCCGTAGTGCCCTGCACCAGCGTTCTCCCATCCGGAAACACCGTCAGGGTATAAGGCGCGTGAGCAAAGCGTAGCAGCAGCTCGTTCCAGCGCACAAGGCCGTGAGGCTCGAGCCTGGCTGCGAGCGCGGCGAAGTCGACGGAGCGTGCGTGCTCGTGGATCTGCACCGAGTTGCGTCCGCAGAGGGTAATGTGCGGGCGACCCTCCCCGCGCAGGTGCTTCCAGTCGCGCCGCGGCCCGCAGGCAGCGCAGTCTGGCCGGGGCTTGCGCGCAACGGTCAGTTCCGAGCGCTCGTTGGTCCATAAGTCATGCGAAATGAGCGTGCGCCGCATCGAAGCGCTGGCGCCGGTGAGATACTTCAAGGCTTCGGCGGCCTGGATGGAGGCAGCCAGGTTGACGGCCATGCCCAGGATTCCGGCGGTTTCGCAGGTTTCCACCGGCCCGCTGGGCGGCTCAGGGAAGACGCAGGCCAGGCAGGCTGTCTCACCGGGCAGAATGTTCATGGAGGCGGCGTAGGCGCCGACGGCGCCCGCGTAAATCCAGGGCTTGCCTTGTTCAAGGGCATAGTCGTTGAGCAGGTAGCGCGTCTCAAAATTATCGGTGGCGTCGAGCACCAGGCTTGCGTCCGCGAGCAGCGCGTGCACATTGCCCGGTACCAGGTCGGCGACCCGGGCCTCGACCTGGATCTCACTATTAAACCGCGCGATCTGCCGCCTGGCGGCCTCGGCCTTGGGCAGCGCGGCCAGCGCATCTGCCTCGTCAAACAGCACCTGCCGCTGCAGGTTGCTCGGCTCCACGAAGTCGCGGTCCACCAGCGTAAGCCTGCCGACGCCGGCACGCGCGAGCAGGCCGGCGGCCGCCGCGCCTGTGGCGCCCACACCCACGACCGCGACGTGGGCACTAGCGAGCCTCGCCTGCCCTTGCGGGCCTACCGGAGCAAACAGAACCTGGCGCGAGTAGCGGCCTGAAAAAGCCTCGGCGGCCGCGTTCTTATTCGCCAGGTGCTCCGAAGTAAAGCTGTTTTCAGGCGAATTGCTGCGTTCCATGCTGCCTCATCGTTAGTATAGGTGCATTGCCGCGCCACGATCGCCGCTCGCGGGCGGCTGGGTGCGGGTGATGCCGGCCTGCTGTTCGCGCCGAGACTCTCAGGAAACTGGATCACGAAGGTTCCGCAAAACGGAAAAATGGCTGCCTTTCGGCTCGTAGCCTGCATCCCAGAAGCGGACACGAATCCCTCATGACGCGACCCAGAAGCGGATCACCGCTCAGTTCTCTCCAGGCTCTATTTCAATGCGCGGCCGTGCTCTTCTTTCTGGCCGCAAGCTCGCCTCCGGCGCACGGGCAGGGTTCCGTTACGCCCAGCTCGCAGGCGCCGGCCCAGGAGGCTCCGAACGGCAAAGCGGCGCCTGCCGGCCAGACGCTGCCCGATGCCGCGAAGCTGCCTGCTTACGACGAGAGCCATCCTTTGAGCAGCAGTCCTCCACCGGGCGAGCCGAATGCGGGCACCGGAAACCTGCGCGCCTGGCGTGGGCTCAACGTGAGTGGGATCGAGTTCCGCGGAGTGAGTGCTGCGCGCCTGCAGCCGCTGCAGCAGCGGCTCGCGCTGCAGCCCGGCCAGCCGCTTGACCCCGCAAAGATCCGTAGCAGCCTGCGCCGTCTGTACGCGACCGGGCTGTACAGCAGCATTGATGTGGCGGGTGTGCGCACCGGTGACGATGTACATATCATCTTCGACGGCCAGCAGCAGCTCTTTATCGGTCGCGTGAATGTCGACGGGGTCTCGAGCGAAACCTTTACGAGCCTTCTGCAGGGTGCGTCGAAGCTGAGCCCCGGCACGCCGTACACCCAGGGCAAGCTCGACCGTGGAAAGAAACTGCTTGAGAACCTTCTGGAAACAAACGGTTACTACCAGGGCCAGGTAATTGAAGGGCAAACGGTAGACCTGGCCAATCAGCAGATCAACGTCAATTATGTGGTGACGCTGGGGCCCAAAGCAAAGGTCGGCAACGTCGCGGTAAACGGCGAGAGCGGGCTGACGCAGCAGAAGTTCCTGAAGACGGCCAAGCTCAAGCGCAACTCAAAGGTGACCCGGGACACCGTGAACACCGCGCTCGACAAGCTGCGTGCGTACTACCAGAAGCAGCAGCTGCTTGAGTCAAAGGTGACCCTTGACAGCAAGCAGTTCGAGCAGCCGACCAACCACGTGAACTATGCCTTCAGCGTGAACCAGGGCAGCAAGGTTATCGTCCTGATCGATGGGGTCAAGGCGAGCAAAGGCAGTATCCGCAACCTGGTGCCCGTGTATGAGGAAGGCACGGTCGATGAAGATCTGCTCAACGAAGGCAACCGGCGCATCCGCGATCTGTATCAGCGCAAAGGCTACTTCGATATCCAGGTGTCGCACACCACAGTGCACCAGCCCGGTGGGCAGACGCTGGTGACTTATAACGTGCAGCTCGGCAAGCTGCACGATGTGGATTCGGTCTCGATCGCGGGCAATCACTATTTTGAGACAGCACTTATCGAGCCCCGGCTTAACGTGCATCCTTCGAGCATCTTCGATCACCGCGGCACATACAGCGCTGCGCTTGTGGCGAGCGATGTCACGACGATTACCGCTATTTACGAAGGCAGCGGGTTTTCGCATGTGGAAGTAAAGCCGGTCGTCAAGGATTCAGAGATAGACAAGCAGGGGCGACCCTCAAAGATCGCGCATATGACTGTTACCTACCAGGTGACAGAAGGCGTGCAGCAGCGGTTCGGGGCGTACAAGCTGGTGGGCAACGTAGAGGTGCCGGACAGCACGCTGCTGCCGCTTTTGAATACGCAAGTGGGTCAGCCGTATAACTCGAACAACCTGACTGGCGACCGGGCCGCCATCTTGACTTACTACCTGGGCCACGGCTACGACCAGGCGGCGGCAACCCTGAAGCAGGCGCCCAATCCGCGCGACCCCAACCTGATCGACGTCACACTCGAGATTACCGAGGGCGAGCAGATCCACGTCAACGATGTCTTGATCAGCGGCCTGCACTACACCCGGCGCAAAACGGTCGACACGCACATCCTGGTGCATCCCGGTGATGTGCTGAACCAGGGCGCGCTGATCGACACGCAGCGGCAACTGTATGACCTGACACTGTTCAACGGCGTCAACACCGCTGTGCAGAACCCCAATGGCGACGAGCTGCGCAAAGATGTGCTGCTGCAGTTTACCGAAGCCAAGCGCTGGGACGTGACCTATGGCGTGGGCCTGCAGGCGCAGACCGGCAATCCGGGCTCGTGCAATGTGCTGCAGCGTATCCAGCAAGGCCTGTCGACGAGCGGGTACTGCAATGCCAACGGTGGGTTCGGCGTCAGTGAACTCTTGTCGGTCAACATCTCGCGGATCAACCTGCGCGGCACCGATAACAGCGTCTCGCTGAAGACCACTTACGGTTCGCTTGAGAAAGTAGCGCTGCTTACCTTTACCGATCCGCACCCTTTTGGCAAACGCAACTTTACATTTTCTGTTGACGGTGGCTACACCAACGAGCAGGACGTGACGACCTATGCGGCTGCCCGGCTGCTGGCGAACGTGCGGCTGACACAGCGGGTTGGACGACCGACCACCTGGATTTACCAGTACCAGTTCCGGCGCATCAGCGTAGACGCGAATACGGTGCAGGTGGCTCCTGACCAGATACCGCTGCTGTCGCAGCCGGTCACTGTGGGCGGCCCGGGTGTGACTTACATTCGGGATACCCGTCGCCCTTCATCTCTGGACGCCTCGGGCGGAACTTACAACACGGTGCAGGAGTTTTTCTCGGAAGGCAAGTTTGGCTCGCAATCCAACTTCAACCGGCTCGATGCGACTAATGCGACTTACTACCCATTCGGCAACGTGCATAAGTATGTCTTCGCGCGCCAGACACGTATAGCTTTTGAACGCTCCTTCGGTACCGGGATTACCGAGTTGATTCCTCTGCCGGAGCGCTTGTATGCAGGCGGCGCGCAGTCGCACCGCGGTTTCGGCATCAATGCGGCCGGTCCGCGCGACTCGGTCACGGGATTCCCGATCGGTGGCGCAGCGGCTTTTGTCAACAGCTTTGAGCTGCGCCTGCCGCCGCCAACCCTGCCCTATGTGGGCAACAGCGTCAGCTTTGTGTTGTTCCACGATATGGGAAATGTGTTCGTCAAGGGCGGCGATATCTGGCCGAGCTTTCTACGTTTCCGGCAGCCCGATCGCGCCGGCTGCCGTGATCTTTCGGCGACCGACCAGGGGGCGCCCGCGACTGAGAACAACAGTATCGGGCTCACCGGGCGCTGCTCGGATAACTACTTCTCGCATGCGCTTGGCATTGGCGCACGCTACGGCACGCCGATCGGGCCCATCCGTGTGGACGCAAGTTATAACCTCAACCCTCCTATCTATCCGCAGATCCAGAACTTTGACATAAGCAATGCCAACGCCGCCGCGCGTGTAAGTGAGGCCGGGCATTTCAACTTCTTCTTCAGTATCGGGCAGGCGTTCTGATGCGCATCCTTCCTCTCCTCTCATTCGCGTGGTTGATGGCACTGCCTGTGCTTGCGCAAAACGCAGCGCCGGTGCAACAGGATACCCAGACCAATGTGTCGCCTGCGCAGAAAGCCAAAGCCCAGGGCGATGCGCAAAAGGCAGCCGCGGCAGAGAAGCCCAGTGCCGACGCTCCCCAGGGCACGCCGATAGTGCTCGACAGCGTGATCGCCATCATCAATGGAGACGTCCTGCTGCAGAGCGATGTGGAAGAGGAGCGGCGGTTCGAGTCGCTGCAACTGCTGGCCGCCAACGAGAATACGGATACGCGCGCAGCCGAGCACCTGATCACGCGCACACTGATTCTGCAGCAGATGAAGGAGCAGGATCAGGCCTCGCCCGACATTACCGATGCCGACGCAGAGAAGTTTGTCGCGGAGTTGAAGAAACAGCTGCCCGGCTGCTTGCCGACACGGTGCCAGAGCGAGGCGGGCTGGGCCGGCTACCTGGCCGAGCGCGGCATGGCGCCCGAGGAAGTAAAGCAGCGCTGGCGGCAGCGGCTCATCATTTTGAACTATCTCAATTTGCGTTTCCGCACCGGCGCCCGCGTGCCGCGGCAGCAGGTGCAGGATTACTACGACAAGACCCTGGCGCCGCAGTTTGCCGCCAAGCACGAGAAACCGCCCACGCTCAAGACGCTGCGGCCGCGCATCGAGGAAATCCTGCTGCAGGAGCAGGTTACCAAGCAGATTGACGAGTGGGAGAACACGCTCCGGCAGGAGGGCAGCGTGCAGATCCTTGTGCCGGCCTACGGACAGAGCAACACGCATGCGCAGGAAGAAGACGATATCCCCGGAGGCGCCCTGTGAGCACTAGCCCAAGTTCGCTGTTTGGCCGGCGCACCGCAGGCGGCGACGCGCCGCGACCGAAGCGGCACCTGCTCCTCAAGGGGCTGCTCGCGGTCATCGTGCTGCTGGCGCTGCTGGTCGCGGGGCTTAGCTGGTATGCCTCCACGCCGCAGTTCGCCAACAAGGTGCGTACGGAGTTGATCGCTGTGCTGGGCGACGCGACCGGTGGCCGCGTGGAGCTGGGCGCGTTTCGCTGGCGGCTGCTGCATCTTGAGTTCGAGGCCGACAACCTGACCATTCACGGACTGGAGGCGCCGGGCGAGGTCCCGTATGCGCATGTGGACCGTCTGCGGGTCCGCGTAAAAATCATCTCCTTCTTCCGCGCGAAGGTGGGGCTCGACTATCTCGGCATCGATAAGCCGGTCGTGCATCTGATCGTCTACAAGGACGGCTCGACCAACCAGCCTGTGCCGAAGAAAAAAAGCACTGCGCCTACGGACCTGAACTCGACCATCGACCAGGTTTTCGATCTCGCTGTGGACCGTGCCGAGATCAACGACGGCACCGCGCTGGTAAACCAGCAGGCGATCCCGTTTTCGCTCGCGGCAAACGACCTTGAAGTCGGCATCAACTACCTGACGAAGACAGACCAGTACAAAGCGTCCATCTCAATCGCCGACCTGACCGCGCGCCGGTCGATTGCTGCGCCGCTTCACTCCAAGCTCGACGTTGCTATCCTCATGGGCCGGCACAATCTCAGCGTGCCCGATTTTCATTTCACCGCGGGCTCGTCCACGCTCGCCGCACATGCCAATGTGAGCGACTTTGCCGACCCGCACTGGCAGCTTGCCGCCCAGGGAACCATTGATCTGCGGGAAGCCGAAGCGCTGGCTGCGATTCCAGGGCTCGACCGCGGCGTGGTCGCTCTCGACCTGCATGGCCAGGGGACTAAGGCGCTCTTCAATGTCGACGGCGAGACGCGCATCGCGGGTATCGCGTACAAGGGCTCCGGGGTCAATATCAGCGGGCTCAGCGCGGCCACGCAGGTGCACATCACGCAGGACGTGCTGGCGCTCGACGACCTGCGCGCGAAGCTCGCCACCGGCGGCCTTGTGACCGGCGACGCGCATATCGATCACTGGCTGGCGCCGAGCCCGCCACCCGCTGCACCGCCAAGCGTCGTGCAGCCGGGCCCCAGGGCTGCGGCCGCCGCGCGTGCGGCACGCAAGGCAAACCGCGCCATCGCGAATGCCACCAGCAATGCGCCGGCCAAAGCGGTCGTCTCGCAGGGCGCGGTCAACCTCAAGCTGCAGGGCTTTACGCTGCCGTCGATCCTCTCGGTCATAGCCCCGCCCAAGTTCCAGCACCTCGGCTTCTTCACGACCGCGGGCGGCACGGTCAAGCTGGGCTGGACCGGTAACGCATCCGACCTGGCCGCGGACGCGAAAATTGCGTTGAACGCGCCGCCGGTGCTGCCGAATGGCGACGCGCCGGTGAACGGTTTGATCGACGTGACCTATACGGGTCGCACCAACAGTGTCGTGGTGCACCAGCTGAATGCGCATACGCCCGGCACCGAGCTCAATGTGACCGGCGGCGTCGGACTTGCTGCAGGTGCGCACTCGTCGCTGCAAACGCAGATAACGGTGCGCAATCTGGGCGAGTTCAACAAGGCACTGGTGGCGTTCGGCGTCGGCGGCGGCAAGAAGGGTTCCGCCGCGCTGCCCGTGGCCTTGCATGGGCAGGCGTCGTTCAACGGAGTAGTGACGGGCAGTCTGGCGGCGCCGGACGTAACCGGGCACCTGGCGGTAAATGACTTTGACGTGCTGCTGAACAACACCGCGCCCACTGCACCCGCGGCGGTTGCAAATGGCACGCAGCCTACGGGTCCTGACGGCAAACCGGTGCCTGTTCCTGCCGCCGCCACTGCACAGCCGGGTGCGCCCACCGCGTTCCACATCGACTCGTTCACCGCCGATGCCGAATACTCGCCGTCGCTCATTTCCGTGCAGAGCGCTCTCATCACGCACGGCAACACGCAGCTGCACGCGGCAGGGCAGCTGCATGCACACCGCACCCGGCGGCATGGCTACGCCTTTGACAACGATGCGGCGATCGAGGCGACTGCCGGCATCCACGATGCGAATATCACCGACCTGCTGGCGCTCGCCGGGCAGTCCACCGTGCCCGTCACCGGAACGCTCAACCTGAATGCAACCGTGGGCGGCACACTTGGCAATCTGAACGGCGGCGGCCACCTTGTCGTAGCTGGCGGCCAGGTCTACGGCGAACCCTACAAGAGCCTTGATGCGCAGCTCACCTTTGCCGGGCAGGATGTGGGTGCTTCGCAGTTTACATTTCTCGTTGGCGGCGGTCAGATCACCGGCAGTGGCGGATTTGACCTGACCAGCAAGCGCTTTCACTTCCAGACGCAGACAGCGGGCCTCGATCTGGACAATTTCAAGGCGCTCAAGAAGTCGCCGCTGCTGGTGCACGGCCATCTCGCGTTCAACGTGCAGGGCTCCGGCACCGCAAAGGCGCCCACTGTGCAGGCAGCGCTGCACCTTACCCAGCTGGCCATCGCCAACCCGGCTGGTGGGCCGCCCTCGACCGGCCAGATTGACCTGACGGCGCACACGCAGGATGGCTCTCTGCTGGCCGACCTGGATGCTCGCCTGAACGGAGCCGACGCCAACCTGCATGCGCAAACCAGCCTGAGCGGCGACTACAACACCCAGGCCAAGCTCACGCTGTCGAACCTCGACATCAATCCGTTTCTACAGCTGTTCAACGTGAGCGGCGTGAAGGGTGTGTCGATTATCACCGGCACCGTGAATGTAAGTGGGCCGGCGGCCAAGCCGCAGCAGCTGAACGGCGACGCCGTGCTCTCGAAGATCGCCATCATGGCACAGGGCGTCACGCTCGGCACTGACGGCGAGCTGCGTGCATCGCTGCGCGACGGCATCGCGCGGCTGGAGCCGCTGCACATTACCGGTGGCGGCACCGATGTGCGCGCCCAGGGCCGCGCGGCCTTGTTCGGAACCAACCGGCTGCTCAATGCTAAGGCAGACGGCACGCTCAACCTGCAGATAGCGCATACCTTCGATCCGGACCTCAACACCAATGGCGAGGTCTCGTTCCACTTCGCCGCGCGCAACACCATCGAGAAGCCGGACCTGCAGGGTTCGGTTGACTTCCACGATGCGAACCTTGCCTATGGCGACTTCCCGAACGGGGTCAACCACCTGAACGGCTCGCTGGTGTTCGACCAGGGCCGCCTCTCGGTGAGCAACCTGAAGGCGACAAGCGGCGGCGGCGACATCACCTTCGGCGGCTTCGTCACCTACCAGGCCGGCATCTATGCCGACCTTAGCATCAATGCAAAGCAGGTGCGGGTGCGCTACCCGGCAGGTGTCAGCACGGTGTTCGACAGCAAAATTCGCGTGCAGGGTACGCTCAAGAGCCTGCTGGTGAGCGGCGGCGTGCTCATCACGCGCTTCTCCATCAGTCCGGGGCTCGATGCTTCGAGCTTCTCTTCAAACGGCATCTCGCCGCCGCCCGACCCCACCGCCTTCGGCAACCACATCCGGCTCGATGTGCACATCACCTCGTCGCCGCAGCTCGACATCAACAACAGCTACGCCAAGCTGGCCGGCGATGTTGACCTGTTTGTACGCGGCACGGCAGTGGATCCTTCGGTGCTGGGCCATGTTTCGATCACCGAGGGTGACGCCACCTTCGCGGGCACCCACTATGTGCTCCAGCACGGTGACATTTACTTCACCAACCCGGTCAAGATCGAGCCGACGATCGACCTCGAAGCGAGCGCGCATGTGGAGGACTACGACATCATCATCGGGCTGCACGGCACGACGAGCAAGCTGTCGCCGACGTTCCGGTCTGAGCCACCGCTCTCTGAGCAGGACATCTTCTCGCTGCTGGCGCTGGGGCGCACACAGGAGGAGCAGGCCATCAACTCTGAGCAGCAGTCGCAGGCCGGCGTCAACTCGACCGCCGACTCCATCCTGGGCGGCGCGCTCAATGCGACCATCTCCAGCCGCATCAACAAGCTGTTCGGCGGCGGCAGCGTCAAGATCGATCCGACGTTCGTGAGCGGAAGCGGCAACTCGACCGCGCGCATCACCGTGCAGCAGCAGGTCTCAAAGAATGGAACCGTGACCTATGCCACCAATGTGAACTCGACCGCGCAGCAGCTGATCCAGGGCCAGTACAACCTGACCCCCAACGTGGCAGTGATCGCGTTGCGCGACGAGTCCGGCGTCTTCAGCCTGGAGCTCAAGCTGCACCGGCGCTATCGATAGGGTGCCCCAACATCTTCTGCTTGCGAAACAAGAGCTTGCGGCGCAGAATTGGGGCGGCTTCCGTGAGCGATCGCAGAGGCCGCCCAGATTTGCGATGACTCGCGATCACAGATCACAAAGGAGCGGAACGATGCACGGGAAACGGACGATGACAGCGGCGGTGCTGGCAGTGGTCGTAAGCGCGGCAGTCCCCGCGCTGCAGGCGGCCCAGGGCGACAGCTCGGCGATGCAGGCGGCGCTGACCAAGGCGCTCAGCAAGAAGCAGCTGAGCGGCGTTCAGGGCACGGTGCAGGGCAACGTGGCCGTTCTGCACGGCTCGGTCGACGTGTTTGACGACAAGGAAGAAGCCGCCAAGCGCGCCCGCCGCGTCAAGGGCATCAGCATGGTCGAGAACGAGATCCAGGTCGCGGGGCCTGCGGTTCCCGATGGCGAGTTGCAGCAGAAGCTGCTCAAGGCGATCCAGTACGACCGGGTCGGCTACGGCACCACGGCTTTCAATGCCATCTCTGTGGCTGTGCGGGAGGGCGTGGTCACGCTCGGCGGCCACGCGTACGGACCGGTCGATGCCGACTCTGCCGTCGCTGTCGCGAGCAATACCAAGGGCGTCCGCGACGTGGTCAACGACATCCAGGTCGACCCGCTGTCTCCCAACGACAACCGCGTCCGCATCCAGGCCTTCCGCACCATCTACGGCTATCCCTCGTTGAACAAGTACGCCATCGACCCGGGCAAGCCGATCCGCATTTCGGTGCAGAACGGCAACATCACGCTCTATGGCGTGGTCGACAGCCAGTCGGATAAAAAGGCGGCCGGCATCCGTGCGAATACCGTGCCGGGGGCCTTCAAGGTGACCAACAACCTGCAGGTAGCCAGCGGGGGCGAGAGCGGCAAGTGAAGTAGTTCTCCCGAAGGGTATGGTTCTGCCGTGTCTGCGCGAGAAGTGCTCGATCCGGCCTGCGAGCCACGGTGGTTCACCCGGATCCACAGATCAGTCGTCGTCTTCCTCGCTCAGGATAGCGAAGTCCTCACGTTGCAGACGGCCGCGCATCTTCGGCAGCCAGCCCGCGGACCGGCTCACAGGCCACACCGTCCACGCGGCCGGCATGGTCTCGGAAGGGAACTCGCAGAACAGCGCGATGCGTTCCTCTGTCTCCTTCAGAGGAGCCAGCTCCTCCGGCGTAAAGTCCCTGCGGCAGATTTCGTAGCCATGCTCGTCCTCGATGCCGACATACCAGAGCATTGGATCGTGGAGTGAGCCGGCCGGGAGCTGCGTGCGCTCGAGCAGGATGCGCACGATCCAGGGATAAATCTTCTCCGCCCAGTCGGGAGCGACCTCCGGGTTGGGCGGCTCCTGCGCGCGCACCGTGTACTGCTGTGCCTTGCGCAGGCGAAACGACAAGCCCGCGTAGGCTTCGTACTCTTCGAGCGTTCGCGCCGTGCCCAGCCCGAAAGCGCCAGCCTCTTCGCCAAGCAGCAGGCGCTGCACCTTGCGTTTGCTGGCCAGGTCGAGCTCGCCCCAGGGACGCGCCACGCGGCTCTCCTCGGTGTGGTCGCCCCAGTGCTTCTTCGAGTCGACGCGGAGATAGTCGTGCCACACAATCGTTTCCGCCGGGTGGAACAGGTCGTACCCATGGGTGAACGCGCGCACGGTCATCGCCGCCTCCTCCCCCATAAAGTAGAGTTCCGGGTCATACGGCACCTCTTCCACAAACCGGCCGGGGGCGAAGAGGAAGCCGGCCGAGAGAAAGCGGGCGCGCACCGGGCGGTCCCCTTTGCGGGGCAGGTCTATCGGCTTGAGCTGCGGAATACCCTCAGGCGTGAATGCCTGGAAGGCCATCTGCAGCGGACCTCCGGCGAGACGCTCGTTTGGGCCCGGCGTAAATGGAGTGGCATACGTACTCACGATAACTTTATCTTTAGCTGTATCGGTAACTATTTGCTGGACGGCCCGCAGCAGCATCGTGTCCCAGCCGACGGCGAACCGGCAGTGGGAGTCCATCTGGAGAAACCAGTCTTCGCCCTGCCACAGCTGCATCACCTGGGCCCGCGCCCAGCAGGCGCCCCGGCTGTCTCGCCAGTCCACATCGAGCACGCGAAACCGCGGGTCGGCCTGAAAGCTGAGCGGCGCATCGCATGCCTCGCGCTGCCAGCAAATGCCGAAGCGGAGCCGCTCAGGATGCGCCGCCTTGCGCAGGCAGTCGGCAACCGTAGGCTCCAGTTGCGGATCGCGATAGGCGGCGATCGAGACGAAGATCAGGTTGGTTTCAGGGTTCACTTGGCCCACGCACGCGGGTTTCAGGGTAGCAGGTGCGCGCGGATTTGCGGGCGCGTACCTCGACCGGCCACGCCTCTACAGGCCGGTTTGTTTGCCGGGTGCGAGGGGCACGGCTTCGATGTTGAGAGCGCGCTCCAGCCCGGCGATAAACTGGGTGCATGGCTCTGCTGCGCTCTATCGGTCACACGCTCGAAATGATCAAGTGGGAGCACTCGATCTTTGCGCTGCCGTTCGCGCTGACCGCCGCCGTGCTCGCGGCGAACGGCTGGCCGCGGCCCATGCAGCTGGTCTGGATCGTCGTCTGCATGGTGTCGGCGCGCTCGGCGGCCATGGCGTTCAATCGCTGGGCCGATGCCGCGCTCGATGCCGCCAACCCGCGCACCGCCGCGCGCGCCATTCCGGCAGGCACGCTGACGCGTGGTTTCGTCGGCGGCTTCACGCTGGTTTCGGCGCTGCTGTTCCTGCTTGCGGCCTCGCAGCTCAACCGGCTCACACTGCTGCTGTCGCCTGTCGCGCTGGCCGTGGTGCTGCTGTACTCCTACACCAAGCGGTTCACGCGCTGGTCGCACGTCTTCCTGGGCCTGGCGCTGGGCATCGCGCCTGCTGCCGCGTGGATCGCGGTGCGCGGCTCGCTCGATCCGCGCATCCTGGTGCTGACCGGTGCGGTGCTTTTCTGGGTGGCGGGCTTCGATGTGTTCTACAGCTGCCAGGATGCGGAGCACGACCGGGGCAGCGGGCTGCGCTCCGTGCCGTCTGCCTTCGGCATCGCGGGCGCCTTCCGGATTGCGCGCACCATGCACGTCATCATGCTGGGGCTGCTGCTATGGCTGGTGCACGTGTTCGCGCTGGGCGTGGCGGGCTGGGTGGGGGTCCTGCTGGTGGCGGCGCTGCTGGCTTACGAGCACTCCATCATTTCGCCGCGGGATTTCTCCCGGATGAACGCCGCATTCTTCACGCTGAACGGCATCGTGTCGATCGTGTTTTTTGTGACAATGGCGGCGGCCGTGTTCCTGGGGCGGCACACCGGTTGACACCGCCCCGTACACCTGGCCTCACAGCGCCGAACGCCGTCCCGAGATGAGCTGGATCACGAGCACTACGATGGCCAGCACCAGCAGAATATGAATGTAGGCGCCGAGCGCGTGGAAACTGACCAGGCCGACCAGCCAAAGAACAAGCAGAATGACAAATATCGTCCACAACATACGGCTCACCTCAGGTTAGCTATTTACCATCTCGAAACAGTAAGTTGCAGGTCGGTCGAGTTCGGTTGCGTCTCACGAAAGTTTTCGTGACGCATCCCAAGGTCGAGAGAGTAGAGAGAGTCAAGAGTCTTGAGAGCCGGGGCAGAGAAGCCTGCGGGACAGGAGGTTGTGTGCGGATTGCGATCCAGGGAGAGCGAGGCTCGTTCAGCCATGAGGCCGCCTTGCGGCTGGTACCGGAGACTGCAAAGGGGGAAGCGCTCGAAATACTCCCGTGCGCGCTATCGGGCGAGGTCTTTGCACAGGTCGTCGAGGGCCGCGCCGAGGCCGCCGTCATCCCCATCGAGAACTCGCTGGCGGGCTCCGTGGTGGAGCACTACGACCTTCTGCTCGCGAGCCCGGTTCGCATCCAGAAAGAGCTGCTGCTGCGCATCCGGCACCAACTCATCGCTGCCCCGGGCGTGTCGCTGGCCGCAGTGCGCGAGGTGTACTCGCACCCGGTTGCGCTGGCGCAGTGCCGTCGCTTCTTTGCCGCGCATCCGGTGCTGCGCGGCATGCCGTTCTACGATACGGCCGGCGCGGTCAGGCACGCGGTAGCCTCTGGCGGCCACTCTGCCGGGATCGGGAGCGCGCAGGCAGCTCTCGAGTATGGCGGCGAAACCTTGCTGGCCGGCGTTGAAGATCACCCGGAGAACTACACCCGCTTCTTGCTGCTCGGCCCGGAGGCTGGGCCACGCGCGAGTCTGGCCGCAAGCGTCGAGACCCCGGCAAACAACGTCGAGACCCCCGCAAACAAGGTGTCGCTGGCCTTTGCCGTTCCCAACCGGCCCGCGTCGCTGGTGGGTGCGCTTCAGATTTTCGCCCGCCACGGGCTTAATCTCACCCGTCTGGAGTCGCGGCCGGTTCCCGGCTCTCCCTGGGAGTACGTTTTTTACGCCGACTACCAGCTGGACCGGCGCGAAGAAGCCGAGATCGCGCTGGCCCAGCTTGCAGCCCACTGCTCCTTCGTCAAGGAGCTCGGGCGCTATGTCGCCGCCGTTCCTCTGCAGGCGTAAGGCTGAGATCGCCCCATTCCAGACATCTGTCCCCGGGGAGCAAGCCCATTTTCCGCAGGGTTCTGCCCCCCGCAGTACCTTCGTGTCGAAAGACAGCTTTTACCCTCGCCCAAACCTCTGCTTTGGCCGATACAAAAGAAACATGAGAGGGCCAGCAAGGCGAAGGCTTCCAGCACACCATCTCTTCTTCTAGCAGGTCACTCTTAAAACAACAGGGGGTGCCTGCTAGAGCATTTCTCCCATAGGTATGCACTTCGAAGACTTGTGGTATGCGGCTTTTCCTGACGGAAAAGCCACGTGGAGTGGGGTAGCTTCGGCTATATCTGTGGGAGAAATGCTCTCGTACTTCGTTCTGCATCTTTCCGGAATATGCGGCGTCCAATAGCAGAAGATTGATAAAGGTACACTCATGTCAAATGACTTTCTCAGTATCATCCGCCCCAGCGGCTCCGCCTCGCGCAGCGAAAAAGAGGATCGCAGCGCCAGACGGACGCTGCCGGTGCTTCCTCTGCGCGACACCGTCCTGTTCCCCCACGCCGTCCTGCCCCTGACGGTGGGGCGCAACGGCTCGATCCAGCTGATCCAGTCCCTCGGGGAGGAGAAAACCATCGTGGTGGTCGCGCAGCGCGACTCCCGCGTGGATGCGCCGCAGCCAGCCGACCTGCATACTTACGGCACCATCGCGACGATTCACAAGGTCGTCAAAATGCCCAATCAGAGCCTCTTTGTCTTCACCGAGGGTGCGGAGCGGGTCAAGCTGGACGATTTCGAACAGATTGAGCCGTTCATGACGGCCACGGTCGAGAGTGTGCCGGAGCTGCCGGCGGCAACCAGCCCTGAGCTCGAGGCGCTGCAGCGCAATATCGTTTCCGATTTCCAGCAGATCGTCGCCGCCTCGCCCACGCTCTCCGACGAGCTGCAGATGATTGCGGCGCAAATCGAGGATGGCGCGCGCCTGGCCGATTTTGTCGCCTCCTCGCTGCCGTTTCTGTCCACCTCCGACAAGCAGGAGCTGCTGGAAACGACCGACGTGCTCAAGCGCCTGGAGCGCGTGAACCGCTATCTAGCCAAAGAGGTTGAGGTCCAGTCGCTGCGCAACAAGATCCAGTCCGAGGTGCAGGATCAGGTCCAGAACTCGCAGCGCGACTACTATTTGCGCGAGCAGATGAAGGCCATCCAGAAGGAGCTTGGCGAGGGCGACGAGGGCCAGCGCGACATTGAAGAACTGCGCGAGAAGATCGAAGCCGCCGGCATGCCCGAGGAGACCAAGAAGGAAGCTCTGAAGGAGCTGAACCGGCTGGCGCGGATGTCGCCGATGGCGGCCGACTACTCGCTGACGCGCAACTATATAGAGTGGCTGGCGATCCTGCCCTGGGCCAAGTCGACCGGCGGCACCATCGACATCGCCGCGGCCAAGCAGGTGCTTGACGAGGATCATTACGAGCTGCGCAAGGTGAAGGACCGCATTCTCGACTACCTCTCCGTGCGGCGGCTGAAGCCGGACATGAAGGGGCCGATCCTGTGCTTCGTCGGGCCGCCGGGCGTGGGCAAGACCTCACTGGGCCGCTCCATTGCGCGTTCGCTGGGCCGCAAGTTTCAGCGGCTGTCGCTCGGCGGCATGCATGACGAGGCGGAGATTCGCGGCCATCGCCGGACGTACATCGGCGCGCTGCCGGGGCAGATCATCCAGAACATCCGCCGCGCCGGTACGAACGACCCGGTGCTGCTGCTCGACGAGATTGATAAGCTGGGCCGAGATTTCCGCGGCGACCCGTCGTCGGCGCTGCTTGAAACACTGGACCCGGAGCAGAACTCGACCTTCCGCGACAATTACCTCGACCAGCCGTTCGATCTCTCGAAAGTGCTGTTCATCTGCACCGCAAACCAGCTAGACACCATCCCCGAACCGCTGCGCGACCGGATGGAGATCATCGAGCTCTCGGGTTATTCCGAAGAGGAGAAGCGGCACATCGCAACCCGCTACATCGTGCCGCGGCAGGTGAAAGAAAACGGCCTGACGCCGGAGCAGATCGAGATTCCGGATGACACCATCGGCTACATCGTCCGCCACTACACCCGCGAGGCAGGCGTGCGGCGGCTGGAGCAGCTGGTGGGCACTGTCTGTCGCAAGCAGGCGCGGCGCATCGCCGAGGGCGGCACAGACAAGCTGATCGTGACCCGCGAGACGATCCAGGAGTTTCTGGGCGGCATCAAGGTGCGAGTCGATACCGAGCTTGCCGAGCGTACCGCGCGGCCCGGCGTTGCGGTTGGCCTGGCCTGGACCCCGTCCGGCGGCGATGTGCTGTTCATCGAGGCCAACCGGATGAAGGGCAAAGGCGGCTTTACCATGACGGGCCAAATCGGCCAGGTCATGCAGGAGTCGATGCAGGCCGCGCTCACCTGGGTTCGCTCGAATGCTGTCTCGCTCGGGCTCTCTGAGGACTTCACCCGGGAGATCGACCTGCACATCCACGTACCCGCGGGTGCGATCCCCAAGGACGGCCCGTCGGCTGGCGTGACCATGGCGACTGCCCTGGTTTCGCTGCTGCTGGACCGGCCCGTGCACCCTCTGGTCGCGATGACCGGCGAGATCACGCTCTCGGGAAACGTGCTGCCAGTGGGCGGCATCAAGGAGAAGTTCCTCGCGGCCAAGCGCGCCGGGGTGCAGCATGTCATCCTGCCGGCGGACGTGCGGCAGAATGTCGAGGAAGACCTGCTGCCCGCGCAGACTGAAGGGGTGACCATCCACTACGCCAGCCGCATTGAGGATGTTCTGGCCATCGCTCTGCCGAAGAACACGACCGAAGAGCGGCTCGACGAAACAGTACGCGAACACGTGCTGGAACACGCGGACGCATGATGGGAACGTTTGTAGAGAGCCCGGCTCTGGCCGGGCTCTTCTTTTTGCCGGCTGTGCCGTTCCGGCCACGTTACCAGCGCATGCGGCGGCGCTCCCTTTGTCTTGGAGCCACACCGTATCCGCGCGATAATGGGCCATGCTTGCGCCGCCGCCACCTTCCCAGCAAGAGGACCTGACGGTCACGCCCGCCGCTTTCGATCCGCAGCAACGCTCCCTCATCCTGCGGCATATGCCTTCGCTCGACTCCATCCGCGGCCTGGCCGTGCTGATGGTGATCCTGTTTCACGGCTTCGGCGGCTATCCCTGGGCGGCGGTGCTAGGCGGCTTCTGGGGTCCTCTGGCGCAAAGCGTCATCGGTTGCGGCCGCTTCGGCGTGAATGTCTTCTTCGTGCTCTCCGGCTTCCTTATCACCGGTCTGTTGATGAAGGCCCGCGAGCGCAAGGATTTCTACCAGAACTTCTACATCCGCCGCGTGCTGCGCATCCTGCCGGTCTACCTGCTGGTGCTGCTCATCCTCAAGCTGTGGCATGTGGTTGATTTCGCCTTTGTCGCTGCGGCGGTTCTGTTCCTGGCCAACTTCTCCAAACTGTTCGGGGCGCCGCTCTATGAGTACGGCTCGCTCTGGTCGCTCGCGGTCGAAGAGCACTTCTACCTGATCTGGCCGACCTGCGTGCGCCGCCTGCGGGAGCGGACCCTGCTTATTATTCTGCTGGTGGTTGTCTCGGTTGAGCCGCTGCTCCGCCTCATCGCCATCCACATCAGCAGCCGGATCGACATCCACTACAAAACACCGTTCGTGCTCGACTTTCTCGCCTATGGAGCGCTGCTGTCGCTGCTGGTCCGCACCCACCGCATCCATCTGGACAACGTGGTGCGCATCGGCGCCGCGCTGCTCGGGCTCGGCATTGTTCTGGGCGCGATGACGATCTGGCTTGCCTCTTTCCATCCCGGACCCACGCTCTATGCGCTGGACGATCTGCCCTACACTTGGGGCGCCTGCGGGTTGCTGCTGCTGGGGCTTAAGCGCGACCATTTGCGGCTGGTGAAGACGGGTCGCACCGACGCCCGCGGCATCCTCCCGTTTTATGGCTATATCAGCTATGGGCTCTACCTGATCAACGTGCTGGTCTACGACAAACTGGGCGGTCTCATCTACCGGCACACCCGGCCGGAGTTCTACCGGAACTTCTTCTTCTACGCCGTGAGTGCTTTTGCCTGCATCGCTGTTTCCACCGCGCTTGCCTACCTGTCGCGGCGGTATTTTGAGGCTCCAATCCTGGGCCTGAAAGACAAGTGGCAGGACCGCTTCGCGCGGCCCAGCGCGCCGCCGCCTGCTCCGGCAACGGTTCCAGCGGAGTAGGCGGAAGACCTTCTGTGGCGGTAAAGAAGTAAGGAGCAACTACGCCGTTACAAGCGCGCGCTGCTCGCGGTCACGCGAGCGCCCTGCCGGCTCACCGCCGTTCATGCGCACACTCACCACCTTCGACACGCCCGGTTCCTGCATCGTGACGCCATAGATCATGTCCGCGACCGTCATCATGCGCTTCGAGTGGGTCACCATCACGAACTGCGTATCCACGGCCATGGAGCGCAGCATCTCCGCAAGACGGCCCACATTGGTCTCGTCCAGCGGCGCGTCTACCTCGTCAAGCACGCAGAAGGGCGCGGGCTGGTACATGAAAATACCCATCAGCAGCGAGAGCGCGGTGAGCGCTTTTTCGCCGCCGGAGAGCAGGAAGACGTTCTGCAGCTTCTTGCCCGGCGGCTGCGCCACAATGTCGATGCCCGAGTCGTTCGAGTTCTCCTCGTCGGTCAAACGCATCGACGCCTGGCCGCCGCCGAACAGCCGCGCGAACACCTGGCTGAAGTTCTCATTGATGCGCACGAACGCCTCATCGAACTTGGTGCGCGAGATGCCGTCAAGCTCGCGAATCGTGGAGCGCGTGTTCTCAATCGAGTCCAGCAGGTCTTTTCTCTGGGTCTCAAGAAAGCTGTGTCGGGTCTCGGTCTCCTTGAACTCTTCGAGCGCCATCATATTGACCGGGCCCATGGCCTCGAGCCGCCGCTTCATCTCGCGGCAGGCTTCTTCCCCGGCGGCCAGCGCCTCCGGCTCCAGCTGCTCAATCTCGCCGGCAGTAAGCGACGAGCGCAGGGCATCGGCCTCGACGCCGAGGTCCTGCACGCAGGCCTCGGCCAGGTGAGCCAGCTCGGCGGCCAGCCGCGCCGCGGCGGTTGACAAGGCCGCCCGCTGGTCGCGCGCCTGTTCCGTGCTATTCCGTAACTGTTTCAGTTGCATTTCCACTTCGGCGAGCCGGGCGCGCAGCGTGCCTGCCTGCTCACCCAGGGTGCGAACCTGCTCCTCAGCTTGCGCGCGGCTCACACGCAGCTCGGCCTCGCGGCTGGCGAGTGTCTGGTTTTCTTCGCCCCGTTGTGTACTTTCTGCCGCGGCACTGGCCAGCTGTTGGTCCAGCTGGGCGGCGCGGCGCTCGCTTTCGGCATACATGCGATCGATGCGCTGAAAGCTCGCCTCCGCGCCGCGTCGCCGCTCTTCGAGGCCCGCAAGCGCGGCTGAGACCTGAGCTGCGGCGGTCTGCGCTTCATCCCGAGCCACGCGGGCGAGAGACACCGCGGTCTGCAGCTCCTGCTGCTTCGCCTCCACCGCTTTGTGCGTGCCCTCCAGCCGGTCGGCTGTCTCCAGCCTGCGCGCGATGAGCGCAGCTTTCTCGTCGCGCTGCGTCCTGGCGCGGTCTCCCTGCAGCGCGGCCTCCTGCCGCCGCCGCTCCAGCCTCTGCCGCTCGCCGTCCATCTGGCGCAGTGCGGCGCTCTCATGCGCGCTCTCCCGTTCGGCGTCGCGGCGCTGCTCGGTCCGGCTGTCGATCTGGCGGGTCAGCTCGGCGAGCGAGCGGGCCAGCGTCGCGGCCTGCATCTCGGCTGCGGCAAGCTGCTCTTCCACCGCAGAGAGCTTGGCCTGCGCATCGCGCAGCTCGCGCTTCAGCGCCAGGGGACCCTCGGCGCGCGGCTTGCCGCCGGTCACCGTCACGTTGTGGAAACACTCGCCGGTCGGCGCGAGGAAGAATGCGTTTGGATTTTCAAGAGCGAGCCCGCGCGCCGTCTCCGCGTCCTCAGTGACGTAGCCATCGCGCAGCTTCGGCAGGATCACCTCAAGCGAGGTGCCGAAGCCGTCGAGGACGCGAATGCAGTCCTTGAGCCCGGTGACTCCGTGCCGCGGCTTCAGTCCTGCGCTGGCATCGGCTACGAAAGAGAAACGGGCCTGCGAATCGTCCGGGTGCACCAGGAAAGTCGCCCGGCCCTCGACTCCGGAGCCATTGCCGGAGCCCCCCTTCAGCAGCCGCATGCCCTCGTCTGCCGCGTCCCAGCTCTTGACCACAATGTAGTTGAGCTCGTCGCGCAGAAACTCATCGACCACCGACTCGTACTGCTCACCGACCTCGACGAAATCCGCCAGTGTGCCGACCGGCTTCAAACCCCCAGCCAGCGTGTTGGCGCGAAACAACTTCTTTACCGTATCGGTCGAGTAGCTGTGCTCTTTCAACAGTGATTCGAGCGAGTTGCGGCGCCCGGTCAGCGTGGCGCGCTCGGCCCGCAGACTGTCGCCTTTGCGCCGGGTGTCCTGCTCCTCGGTGCGCTTCGCGCCGGTCTCTGCCCGCAGTGCAGCCAGCTCCGCTTCCAGCCGCTTCAGGGTCTCGGCCGCGCTCTCAAAACGCAGGGAGACTTGCCCGCGCTCGGCTCCGAGCGCATCCAGATCGCGCCGGGCCGCGTCCAGCTCGCCCGTCAGGCGAACAGCATCGCGGTCCACCGCGGCGAGCGCTTCCTCGGCCTGCGCCTGCTCGCGCCGCACATTGCCCAGTTGCTGCAGCAGCTGCGTCGCCTCCCGGCGCGCGGCTTCTACACGGCCCTCAGCGTGGCCCACGGTGGTTGAGGCTTCGCGCGCCTCAGCCTGCCGCTGTGCAGCCTGCGCGCGGAAGCTCTCCGCCTCTCCGGCTGCGGTTTGCAGAAAACTTTGCTGCTGCTCGCGCTCGCCCTTGAGCGAGGCAAGCTGCTCGCGCGCGTGGCCCAGCTCCGCAGTGCCGGCCGCGGTGCGTGCCTCCAGCTCCGCGATCCGCTCGGCGTTGCTGGCTTGCCGGCTGCGCGCACGCTCCACCTCGACCGCGCTTTCGCTGACCAGGCGGCTCTGCTCCTTCGCCGCGGCATCAAGCGCATACCCCTGCTCCTGCCCTGCGGTCACCTCAGACTGCAGGCCATCGATCTCGCCCGCGTGGCCGTCAATCTGCGTGGTCAGCTCCGCGATTTCGCGGGCATGCGCCGCGGACTGCTCGTCCATGCGGGCCAGCTTTCCCGTCAGCACCACGCGCAGCCGTGCCCGCAGCTCGTCGCGCAGCACCCCGTAGCGCTCGGCCTTGGCAGCCTGCCGCTTCAGCGTGACCATCTGCCGCGCTACCTCATCGAAAATATCGTCGATACGCGCGAGGTTCTGGCGGGCCTGCTCGAGACGCAGCTCGGCGAGCCGTTTTTTCGTCTTGAAGCGGGTGATGCCGGCGGCCTCCTCAATGATGGCGCGGCGGTCGTGCGGCTTCGAGCTCAGCAGCTGCCCGATGCGCTCCTGCCCGATGATCGCGTAAGACTCAGGGCCCAGGCCGGTGCCCATGAAAATGTCGCGGATATCAGCGAGCCGGCATAGTTTGCCATTGAGCAGGTACTCGCTGTCGCCGGTGCGGAACAGCCGTCGCGTGACCACGATCTCGCCATGCTGCACCGTCTTCTGGAACTTGCGCCGGCGAATCTTGAGCACGACCTCGTTCTCGTCGAGACCCTGCTCAGCGGGGGCGCCGCTGTCTTCCGTGCCGGCAGACACGTCTTCGTCGCTCGTGATGGCGCCCGGGAGCACCTGGCCCGGCTGTGACTCGGCGATGATCTGCTCGACCTCTTCCGCTTTGGCGGCGCGCAGTTTGGCTTCGTCCCAGTCGTCCTCGCTATTGCCCGAGGCGAACTCCACCGCGGAGTCGACGGCAAGCGGACCGCCGTAAGCCTCCGGATCAATCAGCGTGATCGAAACCTCGGCCATGCCGAGCGCGCGTCGGTCGCGGGTGCCGGCAAAGATGACATCTTCCATCTTGCCGCCGCGCAGGCTCTTTGCGCTCTGCTCACCCAGCACCCAGGTCACGCCATCCAGAATGTTCGATTTGCCGCAGCCATTGGGCCCCACCACCACGGCGATTCCGTTGCCGGGCAGGGCTACTTCCGTCTTGTCGCAGAAGGACTTGAAGCCGAGGATCTGGATTTTCTTTAGCTTCAGCAAAGCGGCTGGGGGCTCCTTGGAAATGGCTGGATACCTGAGAAGACTATGCGCCGCGTGCAGGCGAAGCAAGGGAACACCGGGCCGCAGCCGAGGCGATTGCGGGCGGCAGACGATTTAGGCTGCTGAAAGTGTGGATAAGCCGGAACCGAACTCCGTGACCTCCATTAGAGCCGCCGTGCATCCTAGGCTTTAATGCCCCTGCTGGAAGAACGTAGAATCCTGCCCGTACCAGGACTCCGGAGTGCTTTGCCTGCTGCCCGTCAGAACTGGCGAGCCCTCCTGCCATCGCTGCGGCGCTACGGGCTGGCTTTCTTCTACGTGCTCGCGACCGTGCAGTTTGTCGGCTCCTACATCTTTCTCGAGTGGCCCTGGGTCAACCTCAGGCTGTGGGAGGACGGCTCGGAACGCCTGCCGTTCCAGACCCGCCTGCTGCTGGCGCCGCTCTACCGCCTGGTCGACCATGCTTCCTGGAGCGTCGAGTACGCGCGCCGGCTCGCGCTGAATCACTACTTCTTTCCGCGCGGGGTGACTGCCGGCGAGGTGCTCGAGTTCTACATAGGCATTGTTTGTGTGCTGGTAAGCGGCTGGGTGGTTCTGCGGCTGTACGACGCGGCCTCGCGCCGCCACCTGCTGCGGCCGCTTGTCTTCCCCATTTTTCTGGGGCTGTGTGTGCTCGCCTATATCGTGCACACCGTGCAGAACTTTCGCTACGTGTACGACATGCCGAGCCTGGCCGCGTTCGCGCTGGGCTTTTACCTGATCTACTTCCGCAAATCGGTGTTGTGGTTCGTGGTGCTGTTTGCCGTGGCTACGCTCAACCGCGAAACCACGCTGCTGCTGCTGCCGTTCTGGGCTATTTCACAGTCGCTTGGACCGGATGGCAAACTGCTCTGGCGCTCTCTGATCAGCAGTCGGGTGCTCTCCGTCGTACTGCCGCTTGGCCTGTACTGGATGGTGTGGCACCACATTGTCTACTCCATGTTCGGGGCCAATGTTTCGGAGTATTTCCCGCGCCTGGTCTTCAACATTCACTGCTTTCTGCGCCTGCGGTACTGGCCGCAATTGGCCAGCGCCTTCGCGTTTCTGTGGCCGCTGCTGCTGCTGCACTGGCGGCAGGTACGCGATGCGCAGCTACGCACCTGGCTGCTGGTGCTGCCGGTCTGGTACGCCTTCATGCTTCTATGGGCGATCGTTACGGAGACGCGCGTGTTCGGGGAGTTGCTGCCGTTTCTGGCGCCGGTGACGGCGATCATTGCCGAGGAACTGCTGGCGGCCAAAGTGCTGCGCCAGAGAGTGCGCGATGAAGCTTCCCAAAGTGCGGCGCTGCGCCGGTCTGAGCGGGCTGCTTGAAGGCAGGAAGCAGAGAGCAGAAAGCAGGAAGTAACCGGTGAAAAGGGAAGTAGCAGGTGTCAGAGGCTAGAAGTAACCAGTAAAAAGGCAGGTAGCAGGTTTCATTTGGATCAGAAGTAACCGGTCAAAGGGCAGAAAGCCGGTTGAATCGCCTCCAATCACAGCCATAATGCATGCGGAATAGCAGTTCGCACCGGGCTAGAAAGTTCTGCCTGATCCCTAATCCCTGCCTTTTAGCTCTTGCTGGTCGGCCGCAGCAGTACCTCGCTGACGAAGCTCTGCTTCTCTTGGCGGACCAGCATTTCGACCACATCCGCGACATCGTCCGGCTGCACCTTGCGCGCAGCGCGGGCGGCGTCGGCCTCTTCCACCCCGCCAAAGCCTGTATTCACCGACCCGGGCGCGATGACCGAGACCCGCACGCCGTGGGGCCGCAGCTCCTCGGCAACAGAGTAGGTCAGCCCGTTGAGACCCCACTTCGACGCGGAGTACGCGGCACCACTCGGCAGGGGATTGCGCCCGGCCAGCGACGATATGCTGATGATGTGACCGGACTTCTGCGCGATCATCTGCGGCGCTACCGCGCGGATCATCAGAAACGGTCCGCGCAGGTTGGTGTCCATCGTTTCGTCCCACTCTTCCGGAGTCATCTCGTGCAGTGGCTTGCCCACCCGGCCCACCCCGGCGTTATTTACCAGCACATCGCAGCGTTGCCAGCGGTCCCGCAGCTCTGTCGCAAAACGGTCCACTGCTCCTGGGTCGCGCAGGTCCAAGGGGTAGGCAGTGGCCGCGCCGCCGTCTGTCTCAATCGCTTTCTGGACCGCTGCCAGGCGCGTCTTATCCCGCGCCAGCAGCACGACGTGCGCCCCCATCTGCGCGAGCCTGCGGCTGATCGCCTCGCCGATGCCGCGCGCCGCGCCCGTGACCACCGCCACCTGCCCTGTCGCCGTCTTTTCCTGTGCCATACCTTGCGCCATGCATGGAAAGATGCACTTTGTGGCGGAGAGCGCGCCGGGGGAGCTGCGGGAGCGGCTGCTGCCGCCGGCAAAGGGTCTTGTGGAAGAGATGAGAGTGGCTGAGGAGAGCAGCGAGGCAGCCCTCGCCGCGCTTGCTGTTTCTAATGGAGTGGGTTGTGCGTTATAAGAGGGGAGAACGGTTCCGGCTGGGTTTGTTCTTTTCGCACGAACGAAAGCTGCGCGGATACTGCATTCTCACAGAGCATTCCGAGTTCCCAGAGGAGCGTTGCATGAAGAAGGTCGTAATTGCCTCGCTGCTGGCGTTTGCCACCAGCACACTTGCCGCACTGCCTGCCGCGCAAGCCCAGAGCAGCCCCGCCGCTCAGCCAAGCCCCGCCCCGGCTGCGGGCCAGACGGCTCCAGCCGCCGGTCAAAGCGCCGGGACCGACGCCCAGGGCGGCCAGATCACCATCAAGGATCCGGCCGAGTACAACGCATACACCAACGCGGTGGGCCAGAGCTCGCCGGCGGCGAAGGCTCAGGCGATCGAGGCGTTTCTCACCCAGTATCCCAACTCGGTGGTGAAGCAGGACATGCTGGAGCAACTGGTGGGCGCCTACACCCAGGCCAACGACACGCCGAAGACCATGGACGCGGCCCGGCGTCTGCTGCAGGTGGACCCCACCAACCTGCGCGCGCTGACCTACATCGTTTACGTCGAGAAGCAGCAGGCCCAGGGCGACCAGACCAAGCTGGATGACGCAGCCGCACTGGCGCAGAAGGGCCTGACCGCGACCAAGCCGACCAAGATGAGCGATGCGGATTATGAAAAGCTGAAGGGTGTTGCGACCCCGATTTTCCAAGGAGCGATTGCTGCCGACGACACCGCCAAGAAGGATTACAAGGGCTCGGTCGATGCCTACCAGGCAGAGCTGAAAGCCTATACCGACCCGGCCCAGACCCAGAGCGGCCCCGGCCTGCTGGATACCTACCAGCTGGGCCAGGCCTACCTGCAGGAAGACCCGAAGGACCTGGTCAATGCGATCTGGTACCTGACCCGCGCTGCGCAGTTCGCGCCGGCGGCCTCCAAGGACCAGATCGAAAAAACGGCTGAGTACTGGTACAACAAGTACCACGGTGGCATGGACGGCTTTGACCAGGTGAAAACGCTGGCTCAGGCTAACCTGATGCCGACGGCGGACTACAAGCCGGTAGCTGCGCCGCCCCCGCCCTCGCCTGCTGACCTGGCCCACCAAGCCGTAACCAGCACGCCCGACCTGAAGACCCTTGCGCTGACCGACAAGGAATTCGTTCTGTCTAACGGTTCGACCGAGGACGCGGAAAAGGTATGGGCTGTGCTGAAGGGTCAGACGTTTGCGATCCCGGGCAAGGTCGTCACCGCGACCGCCGACTCGGTGCAGATGTCGGTCTCGCAGGATGCGCAGCAGTCGAATAAGGCGGACTTCACAATCAATATGAAGGAACCGTTGAAGACCGTGCCGACGCCGGGCGCGGCCGTGACCTACACGGCGACGTTCGACTCCTACACGCAGAACCCGGCGATGATCATCCTGAAGGATGGCGCTGCCAAGGCTGCAACCCCGGCACGCCATACGACGACGCACAGGGCTCGCCCCCAGTAGGTGCTGCCGGCGGCCTGTTTTGGGAAAGTGACAAACAAACCAAGGGGCGGCTCGCCAGGGCTGCCCCTTTTTCTGCACGCCGCAATGGTAAAGTAGGACACGCATGAGAGTTCTGAGCCTGCTTGCCATTGCCGTTTGCCTGTCGCTCCCCGGGTCTGCCCTCGAGGCGCAGCAGCACGAGCCTGGAACCGGAAGCGCGCAGGTTTCCCCGGCCAGCCAGGCGCCGAAGCCGGTCCAGCAGCCGGATGTCCGGCTCGACTCGAAACCGCACACCAGCCTCGATTCCTCGCTGGACTCCTCGATTCCGGCGATGGATCTGGGACTCGGCTCCTCTCCAGACATCGATCTCGGCCATGACATCGTGCCAACGACCCCGCCGGGCATGCTTTCGCGCAGCGAGCCCGGCAATCCGCGCATGGTGTATTTCTCGCTGCCCCGGCGCGCTCCCGGCGACATGACCGCGGCCGACAGCGCCATTGTGGCCTCGCGCCAGAGCGACCTGGCGCAGGCGGCGAAGAAGCGCGGCTTCGACGTGACCCAGGCAGGCTGGCAGAACCAGCAGGAGGTGTGCCCGGCGATGCAGCCTGACGCGGAAGCAGTCGTCGGGGTGCCCGCTGCGGAGGGCGGCGAGGGAACGATTCTGCTGCATTACGTTCGACACGGTGAGGATGGGCGCAGCTCGGCCTTTACCGCGCTTGTTCCCCGCGCGAGCAACGCGCCGGTACGGGTAAACCTGGTAGCGCGCCGCAAGGCAGAGGCCCGCTACGAGCTTCTCAGCCCCAAGACCAAAGGCGCTGTAGTCAACGACGCCTTCCCGCCGGCTACGTTGTATGCGAACCTGCAACCGGTCCAGGGCTGGATCGCTGCTTCGGCCTGCATCGCGCAGATCAATGGAGCCTCTCCGCAGATCCCCAATGAGCCATTTCTCAGCGAGGACATCACCACCGCGCCACCGCCGCTGCTGATTCTGCTGCTGACCGGCGAACGCGAGATGGTGTTTACAGACCGCGTCAGCGACGAGCGCTATGTGGTATGGGACGAGCATGTCTCCCGGCGCGGACGTATGCTCGACTCGCACCATGAGCAGGTAAAGATTGTGCCGCGACCGGTGACGAATCCGCCTGTGCCGCAGCCTGTCACGATCGCCGATATTCCGCAGCCCCCGGTCCACATCACGCCTGAGCCGCCCAGTCCACTTTCCGGCGAGAAGCAGTAACGGCGCTGCTTTCGACAGCACGCAAACAACTCTGCACTGCCGAACATTGCTGCGCATCCCACAGCCAAGTTGTACGTCGCTGCCTGCTGGCGGGTTCGCGGCGGGGCAAACTCCTCTCCAGGTGTGTGGAACATGAACGTGCAAACGTGGCTGTGGATCGGAACCGTTGGGATGTTGCTCGGCATGGTGCTGCTCTACTTTCCACTGCTGAGCAACCGCAGCGAACGGGAGGAAGGCGACCTGGTTTCGCATTTCTACGTGCCGCTGATCGCATTCACGCTCTACCTGCTGATGGCGCTGGGAGCCGGTGCGCTGACCACCAGCACGGGCCGCGTGTTCTATTTTGGCCGCTATATCGACTGGACCTTTACCACGCCATTGCTGCTGTGGAGCCTGGTTTCAAACGGCCTGCAGGGCACCGGCATCAAGCGCCCGGCGCTGGTGTGGGGTCTGCTGGGCGCTGATGTCTACATGATCGCCACCGGTTTCGTTGCCGGGCTGACGGATAACCTGACGGTGAAGTGGTCGTTCTATATCACCAGCTGCATTTCGTTTATCGCGATCTATGCGCTGCTGTTCGGACCCTTCAAAAAACTCACCGCGACGGGGCCTAACGGCGCGAACTACATGAAGAAGGCGACTGTGCTTTCGCTGCTGTGGCTGGCCTACCCGATCGTGTTCATCATCGGGCAGGAGGGTCTGCGCATCTGGAGCGCGACGGCCGACGCCACGCTGTACACGATTCTCGACCTGACCGCGAAGGTCGTGTACGGGCTGTGGGCTGTAAGCCTGGCGAAGAAGGCTACTGTAGGCGCGACGGAGTATAGCGCGGTGCGGGCAACCGCCCGGTAAAGGCTGGCCTGAGGCTTTGCCGGAAGAGGGCCAGCTGACGGGGCTCTTTTCCATTCGCCTCGCGGGAGGAGGCTTTTGCGAATGGCGCAGGCCGTTGTGATCGGCGCGGGCTTCGGCGGGATGGCGGCGGCGCTGCGGTTGCGCGCCGCCGGTTTTTCGGTAGATGTCTATGACAACCAGGCTCAGGCTGGCGGACGAGCCGGGGTCTATCACCGTGACGGTTACACATTCGATGCGGGCCCTACCGTTATCACGGCGCCGTTTCTGTTCGACGAGCTATGGGCGTTGTTCGGCAGGAGCCGCGAACAGGCGATCGAGTTTCGTGAGCTCACGCCCTGGTACCGCATCCGCTTCGCAAACGGGCGCTCGTTCGATTACGGCGGTACGGATGCAGAGTTGATCGAGCGCGTGCAGGCTTTCTCGCCAGGCGACGTCGCCGGCTACAGGCAGTTGCTGCGCAAGGTCGAGCAGATCTACAAGACAGGTTTTGAGCAGCTCGGCGCTGTGCCGTTCCACTCCGCGGGCAGGATGCTGGCGGTGCTGCCGCGGATGATTGCGCTGCGCAGCGACCGCTCGGTGTACAGCTTTGTGAGCCGGTACATCCGCGATGAGGCTTTGCGCCGCGTGTTCTCGTTTCAGCCGCTGCTGGTCGGCGGCAATCCCTTTCACACCACTTCCATCTACTCGCTGATCCAGCACCTGGAGCGTAAGGATGGTGTCAGCTTTGCCATGGGCGGTACCGCGGCGCTGGTCGCGGCCATGGTTCGGCTGATGAAGGAGGCTGGTATCCGCTTGCACCTGGGCTCGGGCGTGCGGCAGATTCTGGTCGAGGGCGCAGGTAGCGAGAAGCCTCGCGCTCGCGGCGTCGAACTCGACAGCGGTGAGCGGGTTGCGGCGGATTGCGTGATCGCGAATGGCGATGCGCCTGCCGTGTATCGCCGCCTGCTTGCGCCCCGGCACCGGCGCAAATGGACCGATGCGCGTATCCGGCGGCAGAAGTTTTCGATGGGCCTGTTCGTGCTGTATCTCGGTGTTCGCAGGCAGTTTCCCGCGCTGGCCCACCACACCATTCTGCTGGGGCGCCGCTACCGCGAGCTGCTGGATGAGATCTTTGAGCACAAATTATTAACAGACGACATCAGCCTGTACCTGCATGCGCCCACACGCACCGACCCATCGCTTGCGCCGGATGGCTGCGAAAGCCTGTACGCACTGGTGCCGGTGCCGAACCTGGAGTGTGTGCGACGCGACCGTGCGATCGACTGGAGCATGGCCGGGCCAAAGCTTGCCAGGCGCACCATCGATCTGCTCGAGGAAACGGTCTGTCCCGGACTGCGCGATGCCATCGAGGTGCAGTTCCACGTAACACCCGAGCACTTTCGCGACAACCTGCGCACCGAGCATGGCACCGGCTTCTCGATCCAGCCGACGCTTCTGCAGTCGGCCTGGTTCCGATTCCATAACCGGTCTGAGGATGTGAGCGGATTGTACTTGGTGGGCGCGGGCACGCACCCCGGCGCGGGGCTGCCGGGCGTGCTGTGCTCGGCCAAGGTGCTGGAGCATTACTTTGATGAAATGCGCGGCTTTGCCGAATTGCGTGGCGAGGCCGTAAGTGCTCAAGAGCAAGAGCCGCAGCAGGGTGCCGCATGAGCGCGGAAGAAGCAAAAGCGGTGCTCTCGCGCTCGGGGCGAACCTTCCACCTGGCCTCGTTGTTGCTGCCTGCGCAGATGCGGGAGCAGGCGGCAGAGCTCTACGCTTTCTGCCGCTGCATGGACGACATTGCTGACGAAGCAGGGAAGCCGGAGGAGTTGCAGAGTGTTATCCGCGTGCTCGAAGAGGAGCCGCTGAGCGAAGAGGCGGAAGCCCTGGGCTGGCCTGTGAGTCTGGAGGCGCACTTTCCCGGCATCAGCAAGGTAGCCGTCACATTGACGCGCTCGCTTGCTGCCGACGCGGGGCCGCGCCGCGTGGAGACGGAGGCCGAGCTGCTGCAGTATGCGTTTGGCGTGGCAGGTACGGTCGGGCTGATGATGTGCCGCATCCTGGGCGCGCCGCCGGCTGGCGCGCAGGCGGCTTCGCACCTGGGGATCGCGATGCAGCTCACCAACATTGCACGCGATGTGCGGGAAGACCTGGGCCGCGATCGCATCTATTTGCCTGCTGCGTGGATCGCGCCGGAGGCCGTGCAGGCTGCCGTCGATGGCGGCGATGCGAAGCCGCTGGTCGCTGCGACCGGACGCCTGCTGGCGCTGGCCGACAGCTTTTACGCAAGCGCGGATCGCGGCATGCATTACCTGCCGTGGCGCGCGCGGGTCAGCATCCTTGCGGCCGCGGCCTGCTACCGCGAGATCGGTGTGGCGGTCAGCCGCGATGTGCCCGCGTCGTGGCGGCAGCGTACGGTGGTTTCGCGCTATCGCAAGGCAGCCCTGCTGCTTCGCTCGCTGGCGCGCTCGTTGGCTCGGGGCAGCCGCCGCGCAGGCGCTGAAGAGACGAACGCTGCGGGCGGCTACACGGCGCAGACGGGGACCAAGCCATGATCCCCGATGCCGACATCGTGATTGTGGGCGCGGGCTGCGCGGGGTTGAGCCTGGCTGCCGCGCTCACTGTGGCGCGCGTGCCGGGTCGCGTGCTCCTGCTGGAGCCGCGCACTGACTATGTCCGCGACCGCACCTGGTGCTTCTGGAACACTGAGGAGCATCCCTTTACGCCGGCTATCTCCCACTCGTGGAACAGCTGGCGCGTCAGCGATGCCGGGCGCGACGCCCTGCAGAGCAGCCGCCACTACCGCTACTGCCACATTGCCGGTGACAGTTTCTACCGCCTCGCGCTGCAGCGCATCGAGCGTGAGCCGCAGCAGGAGCTTTGCCTCGGCGTCGAGGTGCACTCGGTCGAAGCGCTGCCAGACGGCCAGGCAGCCGTCGAAACGAGCGCCGGGCGCGTGCTGGCCGGGCAGGTTTTCGATAGCCGGCTTTCTGATCGCAAGGCTGCTCCGACGCTGCTGCAGCGCTTTACCGGCTGGCATGTGCGTACGGCCGAGCCGTGCTTTGAGCCGGAGACGGTCGAGCTGATGCGCTTTCTGCCGTCAGATACGCCGGGCCGTACGCGCTTTCTTTATCTGCTGCCTTTCTCAACGACAGAGGCTCTGGTGGAGATGACCTATCTCGACGACCCGCGCCTGCCTGAACCGGCGTATGAAGCCGACCTGGCCGCGTGGCTGGGCGAACAGGCGCACCAGTGGGAGACGCTGTATACCGAGCACGGATCGCTGCCCATGCAGCCTGCCCGGGCTGCTGCAGCCGAGGATGGAAACACGCACCGCATCGGTATCGCCGGCGGCCGCCTCAAGCCTTCGTCCGGGTACGGGTTCCTGCGTATCCAGCGCCATAGCCGGAGGATTGCGGAGGCGCTGCGCGACGGTTTGCCTGTGCCACGCGGGGCAGAGCCGCGTCTCTACAGCGTGATGGACGCCATCTTTCTCCACGCGGTCGAGCGCGCGCCTGCCTCCATCCCGGACCTCTTCCTGCGTCTGTTCTCCCGGGCCACTCCCGATGCGCTGGTCCGGTTTCTAAGTGAGGCGAGCGCGCCGGGCGAAATGCTGCGCGTCGCGCTCTCGCTGCCCATGCTGCCTATGCTGCGGGCCGCGCTGACAGCGGGGGCTGTGTAATGAGCGCCGCCGTTTTGCCTGCTCCCGCGCGTAGCGTTCGCAGCGTCCTGCTGCGCGAGCGCTTCCTCTTTTTTGCTGCAGTGGCTGTGACCTGCTGCGGCGCGTCCGTGGCCCACCTGCTGCAGGGGCCTGCCGTTCTGGTTGTGGTGCTGGCCGCTATCGCCGTCGCCATGTGGCATGGCGCGTATGACCACGTACAGGCCGGCCAGGTGCTGGCCGCGCCGCTTGGCCGCCACTGGCTGCCCATCTTTCTGACCGGTTATGCCGCCCTTGCCGCGGTTACGCTGCTGGGCTGGTGGGTGTTTTCTTTCGCGTCGCTGGTCTGCTTCCTCGGCTACTCGGCCTGGCACTTCGGCACAGAGGCCGACCAGGCATCGCCCACGCCCATCGCCTCGCTGGCTGCGCTCGCGCTGGGGGCGGTGCCCATCGTTGCGGCCTGCCGCTGGCACGCCGAGGCGGTCGCGCCCATCTTTGCCGGGATGCTTGCCGGCATACTTGCCCCGGCGCCTGCGCATACCCTGCCGGGCGGGGCCCTCGCCCAAGGCGTTCTGCTCACCAATGCGCTGTCGGCGGCGTGCTGGCCGGTACTCACTATCGCCTTCGTTGCGATCCTGCTGGGTGCGTTTGGACGCGAGCCCACGGTACGCGGCGAGCTGTTCGCCGTGACGGCGTTGCAGGTCGCGCTGTTCGTCTGCTGCGATCCGCTCGTCGCCTTCGCGGTGTACTTCTGCTGCTGGCATACGCCGGAGCACCTGGTCGCCACCAGTGTTCCTGCGTTTGCCGGCGCGCCGTCGCTTAAGACGAGCTTGGCCAGTAATCTGCGCGCGGGTCTGCTGCCGTGGCTTTTGTCTCTGGTCTTTGTCGGTGTGATGTTCGCGCTCGGCAGGCAACAGGCCGCAGCGTATCGCGCAGAGATCTTCATCGTATTGAGCGCACTGACGGTGCCTCACATGGCGTTGAACGAACTGCGGCGTACGCTCGGCGGGAGGGTTCGAACTGAGTCGTTGCCCGCGCTGCGCACCCGCAGGAGCACACTATGACGCGCAGCCTCTTCAGTGGCTGCGCCAGGTTTTGTCCGCAGCCCAGCAGGTCGTCTCCAGCGGGCACTCGGCGCACCGCGGCTTGCGTGCAATGCAGATCGCGCGCCCGTGCAGGATCAGTTCGTGCGAAAACGCGATCCAGCGCTCCCGCGGAATCACCCGCATCAGGTCCTGCTCGATTTTTCTAGGCTCCTTGTGCCGCGTGAGGCCGAGCCTGTTTGAAAGCCGCTGTACATGCGTGTCGACAACCACGCCCTCGGCCAGCCCGTAAGCCACACCCAGCACCACGTTCGCGGTTTTACGCGCTGCGCCTGGCACGGTGATGAGCTCGGCCAGCGTGCGCGGTACTTGCCCGCCGAAGCGCTCGGTGATCGCCTGGCCCGCGCCCTGGATGGATTTGGCCTTGTTGCGAAAGAAGCCCGTGGTGCGCACCAGCTCTTCCAGCTCGGGCAGGGAGGCCTGGGCCATGGCGGCCGGCGTTGGAAACGCGCGAAACAGCGCCGGCGTTACCAGGTTGACGCGCTTGTCGGTGCACTGCGCCGACAGGATGGTCGCTACCAGCAGCTCCCACGCATTGCGGTGGATGAGCGCGCACTCGGCAGCGGGTTGCGCGATCGCGAGGCGCGCGAGCAGGTCGGTGATGCGCGCCGGCGCTAGGTCACGCCGGGTACGCGGGCTGGGCGGATCGAGCTTGCGCGGCGAGCCTGCGGCCAGCGCTGCGGGCTGGTGGCCGGCAGCCTTGCGTGGCTTGACTTTGCGAGGAGAAGAGGTCGAAGCCGGAACGGGCTTGACGGCGGGGGAGCGGTGGGCGGCGGCGCGCATGCTTCGATGGTAGATGGTAGCCGATCGGCGTGGTTGACGCGGTTCGGCGGTTGCTCAGGTTTTCTGCAGGCCCCGTCATTTGCCAAAGCGGTCCTGGAGAGGAGACACTAACCTGTTTGGTGGTGAGGCTGGCGTGTGTTTCTCTCCATGCGGCGGAGCCCCGGCAGCTATTTTGGGAGAGGACGGAAACACAAGCAATGGAAGCAAGCAGCACCGCAACAAACAGGCCCAAGCCGCCCACGGGCAAACTTGGCGTGATGACTGTCGGCATGGGCGCGGTCGCAACGACTCTGATCGCAGGCGTTCAGGCGGTTCGCAATGGTCTGTCGAAACCGATCGGGTCGCTGACGCAGATGGGCCACATCCGCCTGGGGAAGCGCACCGATGAGCACTCGCCGCGGATCCACGACTTTGTGCCGCTCGCCTCGCTCGACGACATCGTCTTTACCGGCTGGGATATTTTCGACGAGAACATGTACCAGGCGGCCAGCACGGCGAATGTGCTGGAGAAGTCTCACCTGGAAACGATCAAGCCGTTTCTGGAGGCGATCAAGCCGATGCCGGCTGTGTTCGACCAGCACTACGTGAAGCGTTTGAGCGGCACACATGTGAAGAAAGGCCGGTCGAAGTGCGACCTGGCGCAGCAGCTGCGGTCGGACATCCAGGCCTTTTCGGCGACCGTGGACCGCGTGGTCGTGATCTGGTGCGGGTCGACCGAGATCTTCATCGAGCCGACGGCGGTCCACGCGACGCTGGCTGCTTTTGAAGAAGGACTGAACAACGACGACCCGGCCATCGCGCCTTCGCAGCTGTATGCCTACGCCGCGCTGATGGAAGGGGTGCCGTTTGCGAATGGCGCGCCGAACTTGACCGTCGACCTGCCGTGCATGGTTGAGCTCGCGAAGAAGACACAGACGCCGATCTGCGGCAAGGACTTCAAGACCGGGCAGACCTTCATCAAGACGGTGCTGGCGCCGGCCTTCAAGGCGCGCATGCTGGGGGTCGCGGGCTGGTACTCGACGAACATCCTGGGTAATCGCGACGGCGAGGTGCTGGACGACCCGGAGTCGTTCAAGACCAAGGAAGAGTCGAAGCTGGGCGCGCTTGAGTACATTCTGCAGCCGGAGTTGTACCCCGAGCTGTACTCGGATATGTACCACAAGGTCCGTATCAACTATTACCCGCCGCGCGGCGATAACAAGGAAGGCTGGGATAACATCGATATCTTTGGCTGGCTTGGTTACCCGATGCAGATCAAGGTGGATTTTCTATGCCGCGACTCGATCCTGGCGGCGCCACTGGCGCTTGACCTGGTGTTGTTTATGGACCTGGCCAAGCGCACGCCGGAGCTGGCCGCGAAGGGTATCCAGGAGTGGCTGAGCTTTTACTTCAAGGCGCCGCAGACAGCCGAGGGGTTATACCCGGAGCATGACTTGTTCATCCAGTTGATGAAACTCAAGAACACGCTGCGGCACATTATGGGTGAGGAGTTGATCACGCATCTGGGGCTGGAGTACTACGACTGAGGGGCTGCGCACTCCGGTGTAAACAGAGGCGGGCTTTCGGGCTCGCCTCTTCAGGTTGCCGGCGAGACGCAGCGCCGACCAATACATGATTCGTCTACATAGCACGCCACCAGCCCGACCGCAGTTCCTGGTCTGGGATTACCTCGGAGGGTTGACCAGGTTCCGGCGCCCAGAGCTTTATCCTAAGTTGATCCGCAAGCTCGGTTATCCGCTCTATCGGCTGCCTCCAGCTGTGCAGTGCCAGGTCGAACAGCCCCCAGTGGATCGGCATCAGCAGTCCCGCGCCGCCCATCGCTGCAAACGCCTCAACTGCGCCTTCAGGCCCCATGTGGATGTCTCTCCAGAGCGCGTTGGAAGCGCCTGTATCCAGCATGGTCAGATCGAATGGCCCATGCTCCTGCCCGATTGCGGCGAAACCGTCCCAATACCCCGAGTCCGCTCCGAAATAGACGCTGCGTCGCGTACCCTTCAACGCAAACGACGACCACAGTGTTTCGTAGCGGTTCCACAGGCTTCTGCCGGAAAAATGCCGTGCAGGAAGAGCAGTAATCTTAATTTCGGCGTTATCCACCGCGCTCGATACTGTCACGGATTCGGTCCAATCCAGCTCGGTGATCCGGCTCTGCACCCCGAAGCTGCGCAGCAGCTTGCCGACGCCCAGCGAGGTCAACCACCGGGCGTGGCCCAGCGCGGGGTGCCGGGCCAGCGCCCGCAGTGTCTGACCTCCCAGATGGTCATAATGGTCATGCGAAACAATCACCGCGTCGATCGGAGGCAGGTCTTCGAGGCGAAGTGGAGATGGAAAGAACCGCTTTGGCCCCATCCAGCTAAACGGTGATGCCCGTTCATCCCACATTGGGTCCAGCAGGACACGAACGCCTTCGATCTCAAGCAACATGGAAGCGTGCCCCATCCATGTCACCCGTAAACCGCTTGAAGGCAGCTCCCGATACACCTGCGCGTCTGTGCGGAAAGGCCCGAGCGCTTCTCGCGGAACACGTTCTTCTTTGTTCGCAAGGTACAGCGGCAGGATTTTGAGGGCCATGCTGAGACCGCCTACGCGCGTCTCCACGGGGTTCTGGAACTTCACACCATTCTTCACTGCACGCTTCAACATGGACATCGTCTATGTAGGATACGGTGCAGGCCGGCGATTGAGCTACCGACCCCGAAGCTGCTTTCCAGCAGTTCCTTTCTTGGCATACCTGGAACTCGGCGCGAATTGTGCCAGGAACAGTCGCGTGCCACTCAGCTCGAATGGATCCCAGAAATTGTGAAAAGGCTCTATAGCCAGCCCTTGCTGCGCGCGATCCGCGCGGCTTCGATCCGGTTGGCCGCACCGAGTTTGCTGGATGCCTCTGAGAGATAGTTCCGTACGGTTCCTTCCGACAGGCGGAACTCGGCGGCGATCTCGGCTGAGGAGCGGCCCTCGCCGGCGAGGCGCAGAATCTGGCGCTCGCGTTCGGTCAGCGGGTCGGCTTCGGCCCAGGCCTCGGCGGCAAGCTCAGGGTCGAACATGCGCTTGCCCGCGTGGACCTGGCGGACGGCGTTGGCCAGCTCGGCCGAGGGCCTGTCCTTAAGCAGGTAGCCGCGCGCGCCCGCGTCGAGGGCGCGGCGCAGGTAGCCCGGGCGCGCAAAGGTTGTCAGGACGATGGTGCGGACAGCGGGGTAGCGGTCGCGGACCTCCGCGGCAAGCGAGAGCCCGCTCAGCTCCGGCATCTCGACATCGGTGACTACGACGTCCGGGTGGAGTTTTGGAATCAGGCTAAGCGCTTCGCGGCCGTTGGCGGCGCGACCGCATACGGTGATGTCCGGCTCCAGCTCAAGTAAAGCGGCGAGCGCGCCCAGGAGCATGGCCTGGTCCTCGGCGAGGAGCACACGGATGGGAATGGCTGCAGGCATGCGCTTCTATCGTAGCGTCGAGATCACCGGATCTTGGTCGGGTTTATATCTAAGGTCTATATCTTGGGGCGCTGGGTGGGATAGGCGAACTTCATAGCAAGCACATAGAACAGAGTCATCATTCCCCAAGGAATCCTGACCGGACTACGGATCACTTTTGGTTATCGTCGTTATCGCCCCATAGCTTGATGCCACCCAGCAGCCCGTCCTGGTTCGAGACCAGGCTGACGTTCTTGGGTAGCGTAAAGCTGACCAGCTTGGCATTGCCGCCGCCGATGTAGAGGTGGTCCCAGTTGAAGGTGTGCGCGCTCTGGTCGATGGCTTTTCTCAGGATATTGTTCCACTTCTTGGCCCCGATCTCCTTCATGCCCTGGCGGCCGAGATACTCCTCGTAGCTCTTGCCCTTGCGGAAGGGATGGTGGCCGAGTTCAAGCCCGGGGCACAGCCGTCCGCGCGTGAACAAGGCTGAGCCCATGCCAGTGCCGAGGGTGATGACCAGCTCCACGCCCTTGCCCTGGATGGCGCCGTAGCCCTGGACCGCGGCGTCGTTGGCCACGCGGACCGGCTTGCCCCAGCGCTTTTCCAGCTCGCCCTGCAGGTCGAAGCCTATCCAGTCAGGGTGCAGGTTGGCGGCGGTCAGGGTATGGCCGCTCTTGATGACGCCCGGGAACCCGACCGAAACCCGCTCGTACACGGGAATCTGGTCGTGGAGCTTGCTCAAAACCTCCAGCACGCGCGCCGGCGTCGGCTTTACCGGCGTCTCCGACCGCACACGCTCGGTCATGGGTTTGGCGTCATTGTCGAGCGCCATCATTTTCAGGCCGGTGCCGCCGATATCGATCGCGAGGGTTACGGGGTGGGTGGGAGCCGCCTGGGTCGTGGTGCCGGGATTTGCTTCTGCCATGAAATCCATACGCGTCCCAGTGTAGATGGACGGAACCCTCTTGTGCGTTGCGGGAGGCTAGAGAATCGTGCGAAAAAGGGATGCAGGCGGCTATAGCGTTTCCCGAAGGGGGCGCTTCGGTGTTTGCGGCAGTGAAAAACCGCACGACGCGCGCACTGCGAGGGTTCATACTACCTAGTGGGGGCGTGGATCTTTCGCGTGCGCGTCCCGGTTTTCGCGAGGTACCCGTCATGACGAAGCGTCTTTTTACCCTGTCCGGCGTTTTGCTCGCCTCTTCGGCGGCTGTGTGGGGCCAGATGCCGACCCAGCCCACGCCGTCGACTGTGCCCCCGACCACCACGCCCCAGACCGTGCCTCAGAACACACCCCAGGGCACGCCTCCGGCTAACTCGCCTACGCCGCCGACCGTGCCGCAGCCAAAGGGCGGGGACAAGAACGCCAAACCTACGCCGCCGGCCCTCGCCGGGCCAGAGAAGCCGGTGCCGCTGGACGCGAAGGTCGGCCCGAATGGCGTGGTGCAGGGCGTCAAGCCGGGCAGCGACGACGACGTGAGCTCGGTGGGTAACCGCAACATTGGCGGCCGCGGCCTGGGCAACTGGTACTCGACCAACACTGAAATTGGCATGGGCAAGCAGTACTCGGTCGAGCTGGAGAAGAGTACCAAGTTCATCACCGACCCGGTGGTGACGGAGTATGTGAACCGGATCGCGCAGAATATCGTCAAGAACTCCGACGCGCGCGTGCCGTTTACCGTCAAGGTGATCGACTCGGATGAAGTGAACGCGATGGCGCTGCCGGGCGGGTTTTTCTTTGTAAACTCCGGGCTGATCCTGAACGCGGATACCGAGGCCGAGATGGCGGGCGTGATGGCGCACGAGATCGCGCACGTGGCCGCGCACCATGCCATGCGCGAGCAAACCCGGATGAACTATGCGCAGATCGGGACCGTACCGCTGATTTTTGTCGGCGGTGGCCTGGGCTACGGAATCTACGAAGCGGCGAATATCGGCATCCCGCTGACGTTCCTGCAGTTCTCACGCGACTTTGAGGCGCAGGCCGACTTTCTGGGAACCCAGTATCTGTACCGCGCCGGGTACGATCCGCAGGCGCTGGTCACCTTTTTTGAGAAGATCGAAAACCTGGAGAAGCAGAAGCCGGGGTTGATCTCGAAGGCATTCGAAACGCACCCGGCCACGCCGGACCGCATCGGGCACACGCAGGATGAGATCGCTACTCTGCTCCCGCCGCGCAACCAGTACCTGGAGACGACCTCGGAGTTCGACGATGTGAAGGCGCGGCTGGCGCGGATCGAGAACAAGCGCAAGCTCGAAGACAAGAAGAACGGCAACAAGCCTTCGCTGCGGAAAGTTAACACGCAAGACCCGAATGCGAGCCCCTCGCAGACCGGCGACGACCGGCCTACTTTGCACAAGCGGGACGACGGCAGCTGATCTCACGGGGTCAGGGCTTCTACTTTTGGATGTTCTGGTAAGTAAAGCAAAAGACCGGTTTTTCCGGGCGGTCCTTATTCGCCCACGATTGGCAGCGTGAGACTGAGTTTAGATGGAGTTTTGCGGCCTGAGCCATCCTTCGAGCCATCTACAGCCCGCTCTGGCTGTCAGCAGACAGACTCGGATGGGGCAAGCCTGCTATTCCTCTTCGTGCGAGGTGAGGAACGACGTGACCCAGGACGAGCAGGCTATCAAGATCACCATTGTCGACCGGGTCGGCGAGGGACTTGTCGTCCTCTTCTCCGACGGCACGTCGGCGACGTTCTCCACTGATTTCCTCTATGAGGCACGAAATCAGAACGGCAACCAGGTGCTTCCCAGGGAAAACCGGAACGAGCTGCCGGGGCATGAGTGAGGCGCCGGCGCTAGCGATTGTTGCCGCGACTCACCATGCGCAGGATGAGCACCAGCGCGAGCCCTGCGATGAGAAACTTCAGCATTTTTTGCACTTCGCCAGGATGGCAGCCTGCAGGCGGTCGCGCAGGTCATCGGGCAGGTCGTAGAGCACGTTGGAGCGGTACACTTCGATCGTTTTGCGCGTTGTTGTGACGGTGACGGTGCAGTGCTCGCAGGTCACCAGGTGCGCTTCCAGCGCCGTGCGCAGTGTCGGGTCCGCGCTCTTTTCCAGGGTGCCGTCCAGCAGGTCGTCCAGATGCACGAGAAACTCAGAGCAGATCACTTTACGCCACCATCCCCATTCTTCCTGCCGGTGCCATCGGTGTTCCGGTTGCCGAAGTAGCGGTTGAGCCGCTCGCGCAGCTGCAGGCGGGCCCGCAGCAAACGAGATTTGACGGCCGGAACGCTCAACCCCAGGCTCTCCGCCGTCTCCTCGGTCGAGAGCCCTTCCACGTCACGCAGAACGAAGACGACGCGGAAGCCCGGAGGCAGGCCGTTGACCGTCTTCTTCAGAATCTCGGACAACTCCGACTGCCCGTACTGCTGTTCCGGACTCGGGCCCCAATCGGCCAGCTCGCGCGGCATGGAGCCTTCTTCGGTTTCCACATCCTCGTCTATCGATACCATGCGCCCGGTGCGCCGCTTGCGCAGACGCATCAGGCTCTCGTTGACCGCGATGCGCACCAGCCAGGTGTAGAACTTTGAGTTGCCCTGGAACTGGTTGAGCTTTTCGTATGCCTTTAGAAACGCGTCCTGCACCACATCTTCCGCGTCCTCGCGATTCTGCGTGATGTGCTGCGCGATGCGGAAGACCTGCCGGTCGTACTGCTTCACCAAAGTTTCAAACGCCTGCACGTCGCCGCCCTTGGCGAGGTTGACCAGGCGAACGTCAGGGTGTTCCTCTACCGGAACCCCGCTGGCTCCGTCTACAACGGCCACGTTTGCAATAGGCGGCGGGGGGGTGGCTGCGAGCCCACTCTGGCCCTGCTGTGATTCCTGTCTGGTGGATTGGATGGGAGGCATGGGTTCCAGTTTCAGCTTTTCGCACCTTTCCTTAAAGTGGCTGGCGGGGGTGGCTGGGGCGGCGGGCAGACCAGTCAGTCCTTATGCTATCGCGTTCGCGCCTGGAGGGTTTGCCGGGGCTGCCCGTATTGTTCGCGGTACAACGGTGCTAGAGAGATGAGCTTTTCAGCAGCCCCGGTGGTCCGGCTCGCTTACTCTCTGAACCAGAGGACTTACCGACCCGTGAGCCGTAGCCGCCTGTTTCCCTATCAAGCCGCGCAGAGCAGGACTGCCGGAATGCTCCGCGCCATGGCCGCGCTGCTGCTTTCCGCCGTATGCGCCACGCAGCCGCTGGCTGCACGAGTTGCCCAGCATAAGCTGGCGAAGCACACCCAGTCCACGCCGGCCGGCAAGACGCACCACGCGGGAACACACGCAAGCAGCCATGCGACAGCGACGCGGCGTGGGCATGTCGCCGTGGTAAGCCGCGGGCGGACTGGGACGTACGGGCGCGCTGGGGCGCACGGCAGGACGCGTGGCCGTCTGCACCGGGTGGTGATCGTAAAGCGGCGGGGGCGGCACCGGGTGCTCACAGCCCGGGAGACGGCCAGGACCGCGCAGCTGCAGCATGCTTTTGTGGCCTCGGCCGAGTTGCGGCCCATGGCGCAGCAGCTGGGCAACTATCGCAGCGCGGCGGCCTACTCGGGCGTTGAGGCGTTTGCCCGCGCTCACCCGGGCGCAGCCGCGGCAGCAGCCTACCTGGCGCTGGGCCACGCCTACCTGCTGGACCACCGCTACCCTGACGCACTGGCCGCTTTGCGCAGCGCCGATGCCGCCGGCAACACGCTCGATGATTACGCTGATTACTTTGCCGCGCAGGCCAACCTGCAGAGCAACCAGCTGCCGGCCGCGGACACCATTCTGAGCACGTTCCTGGCCAAGTACCCGGACAGCATCTTTACCCCGCAGATACCGGTGCTGGAGGCGAACCTGCTGCTGCAGCAGAACCAGCCTGCGCAGGCGCTGCGGGTGCTGCGCGCGCACAGCACGGAGCCGCTGGCCGAGAAATCAGATTACCTGCTGGCCCTGGCCAAAGCTGACGCCCAGGCGGGGCAGCCGGCCGACGCGCTGGCGCTGTACCGGCGCATCCTGACCGAGCACGCGCTGACCCCGGAGGCCGCCCAGGCCCAGCAGCAGCTGCAGAGCACCGGGCAGTGGCTGCAGCTGACGCTGAACGATCGCCGCCGGCATGCGGATGCGTTGTTCGACGGCGGCCGCAACAACGAGGCGGCGCTCGAGTTCCGCACCCTGGCCGCCGACCCGGCGCTGAGCCCGGGCGACCGCAACGGCCTGCTGCTCTCTGCCGCCACGTGCGACATGAAGCTGCGCAAGCTCTCGGCCGGCTCGCTCGCGGGCATCCCGGACTCGAATGACGAGAACGGGGCCCACCGCCTGTACCTGCTGATGGAGGTGGCGCGCTCGGCCAGCGATACCGGCACGCAGCAGGATCTGGTCAACCAGCTGCGCACGCGCTTCCCGACCAGCCAGTGGCTAGCGGAGGCGCTGTTCTCAAGCGGCAACCTGTACATGCTCAAGCGCGATTACGTGTCGGCTGTGCCCTACTACACAGAGCTGGCGCGACGGTTTCCGCAGTACAGAGACGCGGACAATGCGCACTGGCGCGCGGCGTGGCTGGATTACCGTCTGCGGAACTTTCCGGAAGCGGAACGGCTGATGGATGAGCAGCTCACGGTGTTTGCGGGAGGCAAGAATGTGGCTCCGGCGCTGTACTGGCGGGGGCGCCTGTACCTGGACCAGCAGCACGACCCGGCGACCGCGGCGGCATACTTCCGGACCGAGACGCGCGTCTTTCAGCACTACTACTACGCGGCGATCGCGGCGCAGCGGCTGCAGGGGATCGGTGCGGGGGTGACGCCAGCGGCTATTCCGGCGCTGGACGCGATGCAGCCCGAGCAGATTCCGACGCTCACCGAGGACGTGCCGCAGGATGACCCGCACCTGGCCAAGGCGCGGCTGCTGGCCAACGCCGGGCTCAACGATTACCTGTCCCAGGAGATCCACGCGGCGGAGGGTTCGGACGGGTGGGGCTCGCTGGCCGAAGCCAGGCTGTACGCCAGCTACGGCGAAGCCTACCGCGCGATGCGCTCGCTCAAAAAGGCGATCCCGTTCTACACCTCGGCGCCGATCGACGAGCTGCCCATCGATTACTGGCGCATTCTGTTCCCGAAGGAGTACTGGTCGACGATCCAGCAGGAGGCCGCCCGCAACAACCTGGACCCGTACCTGGTGGCGTCGCTGATCCGGCAGGAGTCGGAGTTCAACCCGCGCGTGATCTCGTACGCAAACGCCTACGGGCTGATGCAGCTGGTGCCCGCGACCGGCCGCCAGATGGCGCAGCGAACCGGCCTCAGCAACCACTTGGACACCGACGCACTGCTCGATCCGCAGATCAACATCAAGCTGGGCTGCGCCTACCTGCGGCAGACGCTGGACCGGTTTGGCGGCCAGCAGGAGTACACCCTGGCCTCCTACAACGCGGGTGAGTCGCGCGTGGATGACTGGAAGGCGGCGAACGATTACACGGGTATCGATGAGTGGGTGGAGTCGATCCCGTTTACGCAGACGCGGGACTACGTGCAGGCCATTATGCGCAATGAGCAGATCTACCGCGAGCTGGACCAGGCGGCGAAGACGCGTTCGGCGATCGAGGCGGCGGCCGCGGGGAGTCCTGCGGGTGTCGCGCAGCCGTAAGGGGCGATCTGGAGAGCTCTGCGGTTTGTACAAGACAGGCCCGGCGCGGGTGCGCTGCCGCGTTAGGCTGCTGACGGGGCGTCGCGGTCATCGCGCCCGCGCCGCAGGTGCGACCACACAAACCAGACGATCCCGAGCAGGATCACTACCTCGACGCCGGTGTGGAAGCGGTGAAAGATGGCCTTGAAACGCGGGTCGGTCTCCCAGTGCTGGCCGAGCTTCATGCCGACATACGCGAGCACAAAACACCACGGCCACGAGCCGAGGAACGTGTAGGCGTGGAACTTGAGCTGCGGCATACGCGCGATGCCTGCCGGTAGAGCGATGAAGGTGCGGACGACCGGCAGCAGGCGCCCGATGAGCACCGTGATGGAGCCATACTTATCAAAGAAGTGGGTGGTGCGGTCCAGGTCGTGCCGGCTAAGCAGCACAAAGCGGCCAAAGCGCTCGACCAGCGGGCGACCGCCATAGGCGCCGACCCAGTAGGCCACTGCCGAGCCGACGTTGCAGCCCAGCGCGCCCGCGGTCGCGACGCCCCACAGACTCAGGTGGCCCAGGTACACCTGGTACCCGGCGAAGGGCATGATGATCTCCGACGGCAGCGGTACACAAGCCGACTCGATACCCATGAGCAGCGCGACGCCCAGGTAGCCGGTCGCGCCAATGACAGCCGTGATGAACCCGGCAAGAACAGCAATGATCTTCTCTGACATGCTGCGGCAGTATACCGTGACAGCGTTGCGGCGCAGGCTTGCCCGCCGCTCTCCAGCGGCCGCAGAGCTGCAGACCTTCGGCTACACTTTGCCGGCGGCGGTTGCCTCCCGCACCTCGTCGAGGCGCCCGCTCTTGACGTCGTAGATGTAGCCGTAAATGGGGATCGTCCTGGGAACCAGGGGGTGCTGGCGGATGCGGGTCACGTCATCGGTGACCGACTGCGCCTGGCTGGCGATGGTGTGCCACTCAATAAACTCGCCTGCGCGCGAACCGGGCCCCGCGCCCACATCGCGGAAGCCGTCCGGGGTTAGCTGGGCGGTTTCGAGGCTCTGCGCCAGCAGCTCGCGCATCTTTGCGTTCGAGAAGAACTCCATGCCGCACTGGCTGTGATGGATGACGAAAAACTCGCGCGTGCCCAGCAGCTTGTAGCTGATGACGAGCGAGCGGATCGCGTCGTCGGTCGCGCGGCCGCCCGCATTGCGGATCACGTGCGCATCGCCCTCGGCAAGCCCCGCGAACTTCGCCGGGTCGAGCCGCGCGTCCATGCAGGTAAGCACGGCGAACTGCCGCGCCGGCGGGATGGTGAGCTCGCCGAGCGAGCCGAAGTTTTCGACATACTGCGCATTGGCCTGGAGTACTTCATCAAGGATCCTGCTCATGGCAAACAGCTCCTGTCGCCCCGGCGAAGGGCGACGGCAAGAAAGGCGTGGACTGAGAGAGGGGACCAGAAGGGCGCTAGGGCTGGGTGGGACAACAGCGCTGGGGTGCGCGTGCCGCGGGCGCGACGATACTGAGCTGCGGGATGGGTTGGGACGCGCTCACACCGGTAGGCTACCGCGCCCTGCGGCCCTTCGGCAAATCCTGCGCCGCGCCGGCAATAGGGGACAGCGCGGCCCGCATCTTAAAGCACATCAAGGAAGCACATCAAGGAAGCACAGAAGGAGTACCCAGTGAGCCCAGCGAAAAGCCTCAACAAGAAGATATCCGCACGCAACCAGCTCCGCGGCACGGTGGAGGAGATCGTACTGGGAACCGTAACGGCTAAAGTTACGGTCCGGGTCGGCGAAAACCAGATCGAGAGCGTAATCACCCGGCAGAGCGTGGAAGAGATGGGGCTCAAGCAGGGCGACAGTGTGACCGCTCTCATCAAGTCCACCGAGGTGCTGCTGATGGCCGATTAGAGCTTTTCTCCCACAGATGTAGCCGAAGCCACCCACTCTACGTGGCTTTTCCGTCAAGAAAAGCCACACGCCACGAGTCTTCGAAGTGCATACCTATGGGAGAAACGCTCTAGAGCTGCCCGCGCCCTGCGATAAACTGGAGTAGCAGAAGAGGAGAAACCACATGGCAGACGCAGTCGCAACGCCGGAAGTTCTGGAAGGCGCCGAGCAGGGCACGGCCGCCGGGAAGCAGCCGGCCGCAGGGGCAGCGAAGCCGGTCAAGCGTCAGACCATCGGCTTTACTTTTTACAAGGTGCAGCCCGAGTGGCGGCGGCTGCCGGCTGCCGAGCGCGCCGAGCACAAGCGGCAGTTCGCTGAGGTGTTCGCCCGCTGGAACCAGCCTGGGCGGATGCTGTCGCTTTCCTACTCGACGGTGGGGTTGCGCGGCGATTGCGACATGGTTCTGTGGACGATCTGCTACTCGGTCGACGACCTGAACCAGATGCGCGCCGAGCTGCTGGCGACGCCGCTGGGCGGCTATCTCGAGACGCCGTACAGCTATCTCTCCATGACCAAGCGCTCGCAGTACCTCATCGACCATGAGCATGAAGGGCAGGCGGATTCACGTGGTTTTCTGCGCCCCGGCGGACAGAAATATATCTTCATCTATCCGTTCTGGAAGACGCGCGCCTGGTACCTGCTGCCGCTGGAAGAACGCCAGCGATTGATGAACGAGCACATCCGTATCGGCCACCAGTATCCGCGGGTCAAGCTGAATACGACTTACTCGTTCGGCATCGACGACCAGGAGTTTGTCGTCGCGTTTGAGACCAACTACCCCGAGGATTTTCTGGACCTGGTGCAGCAGCTGCGCGAGACCGAGATCAGCCCGTACACGCTGAGGGACACGCCGATCTTTACCTGCATCCGCATGACGCCCGAAGACATGCTGGAGCGGCTTGGATAGGTGGGCAGCGCCGGCAGTGCGTGGCGCTGAAACGCACTTGATTTCCCGCATGCTGCTTTCAGGGTGTAAACTTAAGTTGATCGTGGAATCTGGTCTGGTCTTCTTGCTTGTTCTAGCCTACTCGCAAACAATTCCAAATTGCGTTCGGCGGTACATCAGGCACAAGAGGAAGAAGAGTATGGAACAGGGAACAGTCAAGTGGTTCAACGATGCGAAGGGTTTTGGTTTTCTGAGCCGCGCCAATGGTGAGGACGTGTTTGTCCACCACAGTGCAATCCAGTCGAACGGGTTTCGTTCGCTTCAGGAAGGTCAGACAGTCTCGTTCAACGTGACCAAGGGCCCCAAGGGCTGGCAGGCAGAAAACGTCCAGGTTGCGTAGAGTTCTCCCGGGAGAAGCGAGGGGATAATCATCTTCTCGCTTCGGGTAGAGCGTATGCACTGCGTCGACTCATCTTTCGCCGACTAACTTCTTACGAAAGCCGGAGGACTCCATTGCAGAAACCCGCAAAAGTACAAGATAAGTATTATTTGAGGTCTGTTCACCAGGATATCGACCTGCTGGATCGTAAGCTGACCCACTTACAGAAGTATGATGTTTTCGAGTCAAACGCAGAACGTCTGCTCGCCGAAAAGAAGATCAACTCCGCGCGTGAATTACTGGTGAAGACGGCGCGACGACTTGCCGAAGAAGGCATTCCGTTCGAGGAATGCGACTTGCCTCGCTCGTTTCGTTCTGAAGCTGTTGTGCCAGAGGCTGAGACTAGTCCCACAGTCCAGTAAGTCCAGTGATCTCTGTGAATACTGCTACTCGAGATGTGGATCGACGGATAGGCTGTACGTGGTGCGCAGTGTATCGAGCTTGCTGGTAGCAGCCTTCCGGACGCGCGCGAAAATAGCTGCGAAGATATCAGTGTGAGCGATCCGAAGCCAGCACCGCTACCGTACATCGATCTGCAGGCCCAGTACCGCGGCCTCAAGGCATCCATCGACACGCGCATCTATGCTGTGCTCGACCATGGCCAGTATATTCTCGGCCCGGAAATCAAAGAACTGGAAGACCGTCTGGCCGCGCGCCTCGGCATTCGGCACTGTATCTCCTGCTCCAGTGGTACCGATGCGCTGCTGCTCGCACTGATGGCGATCGGCATCAGCGCTGGCGACGAGGTCATCACGTCGCCCTTCACTTTCTTCGCGACGGGCGAGGTGATTGCGTTGCTCGGCGCCGTGCCGGTGATGGTCGATATCGAGCCCGATACGTACAACATCGACCCGACGCTGATTGAAGCCGCGATTACACCGAAGACCCGCGCCATCCTGCCCGTCTCTCTGTACGGCCAGCCGGCGGAGATGGATGCCATCAACACGATCGCCACGCGGCATAACCTGCCGGTGATAGAGGATGCGGCGCAGAGCTTCGGCGCGGTCTACAAGGGACGTCACTCCGGTGCGCTCAGCACCATCGGCTGCACCAGCTTTTTCCCGTCAAAGCCGCTGGGCTGCTACGGCGACGGTGGCGCCTGCTTTACCGATGACGACGAGCTCGCGCTGCGCATGCACCGGCTCCGCAACCATGGGCAGGAGGCGCGCTATCGACATACGGAGATCGGCATCAATGGCCGCCTCGATACCATCCAGGCAGCCGTGCTGCTGGCCAAGCTCGACGTGTTTGATACGGAGCTGATCGCGCGCGGCGAGATCGCCAACGCCTACAATGGCGCACTGCTGGCTTTTTTGAAAGCGGGCAGGCTGCTCCGGATTCCCGTGCTGCGCAGCGGCCGCACCAGCCCGTACGCGCAGTACACAATTGAGGTCGAGAACCGCGACGCCGTTGCCCAGTCGCTCAGCGAAGCCGGCATCCCCACCGCCGTGCACTACCCGGTGCCCATGCACCGGCAGCCTGTTTTTGCGGGCCATAAGCCGGGGCCGCGAGCGGAGACAAGTGCGGCAGCCGGCAATGGCTCAGCCCAGACACGCAGGGCTTCAATCGCTGGACCTCTTCCACATGCCGAGGCCGCCGCGCAGCATGTGCTGAGCCTGCCGCTGCATCCATACCTGGGGCGCGATGCGCTGCTGCGCGTGACGCGCGCGCTTGAAGAAGCACTGGCAGCTGTACCCGTCGCAGCAGGCTGAGACGCCTGTGGCATCAGGTCGCGACGCCTGTTGCGTTGGAGACAATGCCGAAGGTGCCGGAGCGGCACTTGCATATCGTTTCCGCCGAGACATAGAGTGAGCGCGCCTTTTGAGTTCCACGAGTTCCACATGGGAGAGCGACTTTCGATGTCTCGACGCAACCAGCCGGATCGCTATCAGCCGAAGAACGACATGGCGGGGATGAACCGCCGGAGTTTCCTCGCCAGCTCAGGAAAAACTGCGGCACTTGCCGCAACGCTGGCCCGGGGAGGCGGCTCATTGCGCGCGCTTGCGTCAGGCGCGCAGTTCCCGGCAAAGTTCGCCTGGGGCGCGGCAACCTCAGCCATGCAGGTGGAGGGCTACCCCTACGAGGACGGCGGCGGCCGCTCGGTATGGTTCGCGCTCGACCACGATCCGGCCCGGGTGAAAGACGGCAGCAACATGCTCGTTGCGGATGACACCTATCATCGCTGGGCGGCGGACATTCCGCTGATGCGGCAGATCGGCCTCAACAGCTATCGCCTGTCGATCAGCTGGCCGCGTGTGCTGCCCGATGGTCGCGGCGCGGTGAACACCAAGGCGCTCGACTATTACGACCGGCTGCTCGACGGGCTGCTGCACGCGGGCATTACCCCCTGGGTGACGGTCTACCACTTCGACTATCCCGAAGCTCTGCAACAGCAAGGCGGCTGGCTGCACCAGGACTCGCCGCAGTGGCTGGCCGACTATGCGCATCTGCTCTCAGCCCGCTACAGCGACCGGGTGAGCCACTGGCTGACGATCAACGAGCCCAATATCTTCTGGACCTTTTCAAGCGAAGCAGGCATGATGCCGCCCTTCGCAAAGCTCCCCCGCGAGCAGCTTGCCCTGGGCGCGCACCATATCCTGCTGGGGCATGGGCGCTCTGTGCAGGCGATCCGCGCGGCAGCTAAGAAACCGGTGCAGGTGGGCATGCCGTTTGCCGGGCAGATGAGCCTGCCGTCGACCGAGAGTCCGGCCGACATTGCCGCGGCGCGCACCCGGTCGTTTACCGTGCAGGCGCAGATGCTGCTGCCGAACGCTCCGCCGCTGTCGATGATCGGCAACGCCTGGTGGCTGGATCCGGTCTACCTGGGCAGGTATCCGGAGGAAGGCTTTCAGCTTTTCCCCGGAGCCGAAAAGCTGGCCACTCCGGAGGCAATGGCGGCCATCCACCAGCCGCTGGACTTCTGCGCGGTCAACCTCTACTTCGGCCCGCATGTGCGCGCCGGGGCGGCAGGCCAGCCGGAGGTGGCGCCGGAGCCGGCCGACGCTCCACGCACCCATTACGGCTGGACCATCAACCCGGAGCTGCTGTACTGGGGGCCGAAGTTCCTGCACGAGCGCTACGGGAAAGCCATCGTCATTACCGAGAACGGCATGTCGCTCGCCGGCAAGCCTGGTGCGGACGGCCATGTGCACGACCCGGAGCGCGCCGCGTTCCTGCGCGACTATCTCCGCAATTACCTGCGGGCGAGCCGCGAGGGTGTGCCGCTGCTGGGATACTTCCACTGGTCGCTGCTTGACAACTGGGAGTTCACCTCCGGCTTCGGCGAGCAGTTCGGGCTCATCTACGTGGACCGGCAGACGATGACGCGTACCGTGAAGGATTCGGCCCAGACCTACACTGCCATCATCCGGTCGCGCGGGCGCATTCTGGACCAGGCGTAGGCGCTACCAGAAGCAGGCCGCCTCAAGGTGCGGCGGCCCCGAAAGCCCGTTGACGACGGGCGTTTCAATCACCGCTTCCAGGTTCCGGTGGGCCCAGCCGCCGCGCGGCGCATAGCTGTCCAGCTGCTTGAGGTAGCGGCTGTTGGTCACGAACTCGCTTGCGGCCACGGTGCCGTTTTCTCCCAGCCCCGCGATCACCACGACCTCCTTCTCGTTTTCCGGGTCGAAAAAGCGGGCGACCAGGGCGTAGTCGTGCATCTTGCTTTCGAGCGGCTGCGACCAGACGATCGCCCATCGGCGGCCGGTCGGCGACGCGCTGTCGACAATGGAAACCACCTGGCTGCCGTCTGGACGGAACTCCCGGTCAAAGCGGAAGCGCAGCCCGCGCGTAGCGTGCAGCGACCACTGGTTGTTGAACGCGCCGAACAGCACCGCGGGACGTGCGCGCAGGTTGTCGAGGCTGGTACGCGTCTCGCTTTCGGCGTCGAACGGCACGCCCTGCACGCCAAGCATTGCGGTTACCCGCGCGAACGCCAGTGCATCGCCGACCGGCAGCATCGCGAGCGGCGGCATCGGCTGCCGCGGATTCTCGGCCGCCTCGGCCATGGGTGCGGCGAAGGCCTGCGCTACATGGCCAAGGTCCGCGAGCGGCACCAGGTGATCGCCAAGCACAAACAGCGGGACCGCTCCGGCCTGGGTGAGCGGCGACCAGAATCGCCGTGTCAGGCTGCGCGCCGAGCTTCCTTGAACAAGCAGCAGGCTTGCTGCGGCGGCGAGCAGTAGAAGCACCGCGACGAGAAGCAGCCACAGTCCGAGGCGGTTCCGGGGGCGCAGGACTTTTTCTGCGCTTTCTGCGCTCGTTTCTGGGCTTGTTTTGGTGTCTGCCTGCGAAGCCGGTACCGCCGGGTATGCGGGTAGCGTAGCGGCATCTGCGTCCGTCAGGGCTCTCGGCAGAGGTTCGAGCTGCGCCACAGGCCGGAACTGCGGCACGTAGGAGCCGGCAGGCAGGTCGATGCGCATCTCCCCCGGGTGCTCCTGATAATACTGCGCCAGGCGCTTGCGCACTTCTCCGGCGGAAACGCGGACGACCGGGTCACCGTTGGTGTCATAGTCCGGGGTGCGATGGAAGACGGCGATGCCGAGCGTCCGTTCCTTGAGCAGGTCGGCTTCGCCGGCAATCGTCTGCTCCACTACATAACGGAGCAGAGCCGGGTACCGCTGGCTGTTCCGAAAGACAGGACTGGCTAGCAGGCGCTGCAGCTGTTCCTGTACTTCTTCCTTCTCCTGCTGGGTCGCAGGCAGCCAGAGCGCGTCCATGTGAGCAGCCAACCTTTCCCCCTTTGGTCCGCCCTCCGGTATACGCTGTCGGAGAGGCGCAAGTCCAGCCAAATGGAGGACACCCTGGCGACGTATGATACGTTACCACCGCGGCAGGTTCTCCGAGCTGTAAACTGTTCATTCCATGTTGGATAGAGGTACGACCACGCTCGCTACGTGACAAAGCTACCGTAACGTCCTTGCTTGCTGCTTATCCATCAGTCTAGGTTGCACACGCGATGGTGCAGCAGACTGTATAAGGCTGCGCCAGCAATGAGGGCAAAACAGACACATGGCACAAGCAGGCAAAATTGGCATTTTTTCCGAGGCAGCAGAACGACGCATACGCTTTGCAGCAGGGGTATCGATCCTGACCGGGTGCTTGCTGCTCCCGGGGGCGCCCTATGCAGCGGCACAAAGCACCACGGCTGACATTACCGGAAGCGTAATGGACAGCTCAGGCGCATCCTTACCGAACGCCAAGGTCAAGCTGACGAATCTCGACACCAAGGAAACGCGGACCGCGGACACCACGAGCTCCGGCGATTACACCTTTACACAGCTGGGGCCGGGCAACTACTCGATCGAAGTATCGCAGAACGGCTTCAAGAGCTTCCTCGTGCCGTCTATCGCCCTGTCCGCTTCCGACCGCGTCCGTGAGGATGCCAAGCTGGAGGTTGGTGCGGAGTCGCAGACGGTGCAGGTCACCGGACAGGCGCCGGCATTGCAGACGGACAGCTCCGTGCTGACGTCGACCATCACCCAGAAGGCGGTACAGGATCTTCCGCTGAATGGCCGCAACGTCATTACCCTGGCGCAGATTTCCCCTGGAGCGAACCCTGGTCCCCCGAACGGGCTGTCGAGCGGCGGCCGCCCGGACGACCGGCGACAGACTTCTTCCATTTCAGTCAACGGCCAGTCGGATGTCATCAACAACTATTTGATTGACGGTCTCGATAACAACGAGCGCATTATCGCGACTTCGGGAGTGCAGCCCTCGATCGAGGCGATCCGCGAAGTCAACATCCAGACCAACACCTACACGGCGGAGGTGGGGCGCACCGCGGGCGGCGTGATCAACTACATCACGAAGTCCGGATCCAACGCCTTCCATGGAGATGCGTTCGAGTATTTCCGCAACGATGTGCTGGATGCATATCCTTTCCAGTTCGGCGCAAACAACCCGAAGCCGAAGGTGCGGCAGAACCAGTTCGGCGCCTCCATCGGCGGTCCCATCATCAAGGACAAGACCTTCTTTTTCGGGGACTATGAAGGCTACCGTCAGATCCAGGGCGCAAACCCGACGGTCAGCCAGGTCCCGACAATGGATCAGTACACTGCGCTCCACAGCGGCAATGCTGCCTCTCTGGCGGATGGTGGTGCGATTGATCCCGTTGGTCTCGAGTATGCGATGCTGTATCCGGCTCCAAATGCCAGCAATGGAACCATCACGACTGCCGGCGCATTTGTTAGCTCGCCGGTAGTGGTTCGAAACTATGACAAGTTCGATGTGCGCGTGGATGAGCAGTTCAGCCAGAAGGATCTGATCTTTGGCCGTTACAGCTACAACCGCGTCCCTGTCAGCTTTCCCGGCCTGCTTCCGTCAGTCAGTGAAGCAGGGCTCAACATTGAGCCCGGTGGCGCAAACTATGCCTTCTATGGCGCGGCCAAGGATGATGCGCAGAACGCGCAGATCAACTACATCCACACCTTCAACTCGAATCTTCTGCTGTTGCTCGGGTTTGGCTATACCCGAATCAACAACCAGTCATTTCCGTTGAACTATGGCGAAGCGGTGAACTCGGCGTTTAACCAGCCGAACGTCAACCTGGACCAGCTCACGTCTGGCTTGACGCCGGTCGGGGTAACCGGCCTGGCCGATCTGGGCGACGGCAGCTTCATACCGATTGAAGATGTCGACAATACCTTCCAGGAACAGGGATCGCTGACCATCAACCGCGGCGCGCACAACATCAAAATTGGCGCGGCCTTGATTCGTAGACAGGCTTTGAACTTCCAGAACAACCAGGGCATCGGCAACTGGCAATTCAATCCGCTGGGCGGCGACGCGACTGGACTTGCAGCGCTCCTACAGGGCAACTTCAACAATGTGCAGCGGTCAAACAGCCTGAACCCGCCGCACTACCGGGTGTGGGAGCCGAGCGCGTTTGTGCAGGACGACTGGCATGCGGCAAGCAACCTGACGCTCAACCTAGGTGTTCGCTACGATGTCTTTACACCGTTCTCGGAAGTGCATAACGCCATTTCCAACTTCAACCCCGCTACGGCGAGCATCGACGTAGCCGGCGTGAACGGCGTGAACGACTACGCCGGCCTGCACACGACTTTCTCGAACGTCGCGCCCCGCATCGGGTTTGCCCTCACTGCTGCACCTGGCTTCGTGCTTCGCGGCGGCTTCGGCATCTCGTACTTCCCTGAGAACTACACCTCGAACTCCTCGCTGAAAAACCAGCCCTTCGTTTCTGCTTATCAATGCCAGAACGGCGCCTGCCCGACGCCGACGGCGGCGACAGGCGGTCCCGGGAATGGGGCAGGTCAGTTCCAGTTAGGGCTGCCGCTGCCGGCACCGGCCAGCGCAACCAATCCGACGGGGAACATTGCGGATGTCATCGATCCGAACTTCCGCTCGTCGTACCTGGAGCAGTTCAACCTGACGCTGGAAAAGGCGTTTGCCGGAAACGTGCTACAGATGACGTACGTCGGCATGCTCGGACGGCACCTGGCCCAGATCTACAACGACCAGAACACCCCCGCGCTCATCTCGAACAGCGCCTTGAACGCTCTCGCCATAGCGAATCAGACAACCCCCTCAGCCGCGTTTAACTCGCTTCGGCCGTTCTACAGCAAACTGCCGAACGTGACGGGCATCGGCGGATACAACAGCCTGGGATCATCGAGCTACAACGCTCTCGAACTGGTGTTTACACGCCGTACTCAGGCGGGTTTGACACTCAATGCTAACTACACACTGGCTCATGGACTCGATAACATTCTCGGTTTGAGCAACGAGGTCAATGATGGGTACGGCGCGGTTCCGTCCCAGATCAGCACGCTCGAGTACGGCAACAGCGACGTGGATATCCGGCAGCGCGGGGTGGTGAGCGCCAACTACGAGTTGCCGTTCGGCAAGAATCTGACCGGCATTGCGGGGGCGCTGGGCAAGGGCTGGCAGGCAAATACCATTCTGCAGTGGCAGACCGGCGAACCGTATACGGTGATCCTGTCGCAGAGCGTCGCGAGCACAGTGAACGCCGCTACGGGCGGTCGGCCCAACCAGCTGCGGAGTGCAAAGGTCAGTAACCCTTCAATCAACAACTTCTTCGACTACACGGCATTCGCGCCGCAGGCTTCGGGCACCCTGGGATCGGAGGCGAAAAACCCGCTGTATGGGCCGCATTTCCGCGATGTTGACCTCTCGGTGTTCAAGACCTTCCCGGTCTACCGTGAATCGACACTCGAGTTCCGTGCAGAGTGCTTCAATATCGTCAACACAGCAAACTTCAGCAACCCGAACAACTCACTCTCAGTAAGTCCAGTAAACGGGCCTGCGATCTCTTATCCTGGCGACGGTGCGGCACCGGGCAAAACCGTTACGCTGCCGACCGACGCCTACAGCGTGCAATCCAACAACATCGGTACGATCAGCTCCACCTCACCCAACTACAACCCGCGTGAGTTCCAGTTCGCGCTCAAGTACCAATTCTAACTACCGGTACAAAACAGAAGCGCCCGGCGAGTGATTGCCGGGCGCTTTCTTGTCTGGTGGCTTGTTTGGTGGTCTTGTCTGGTAGTTCTGGCGGCCGGTCTTAGCGCATGCCTTCGAGGATCGAGCCGACGATGCCGCCGACGACGCCGGTCTGTGCGGTTTCGCGCGCGGCTCCGGGCATGTACTCCTGCAGCTTGTGGGCTAGCTGTGGCAGGGGCAGGGTTTGCAGCCAGACCCGGCCCGGGCCGGTGAGCGCGGCAAGGAAGATGCCGTCGCCGCCGAAGATCATGTTGCGGATGCCCTGGATGCGGGTGATCTGGAAGTTGACCCCGGCCTGAAACGCGCCGACATGGCCCGGGTGCACGCGCAGGGTTTCGCCGGGGCGAAGGTCTTTCATGACGAGCTCGCCCGAAAGCTCGAGCCACGCGACGCCGGAGCCTGTGATCTTTTGCAGCAGGAAGCCGTCGCCGCCGAAGATGCCGGCACCGAGGGACTGCTGGAAGCCGACGCCGATGTTGACCGCGGGCGTGGCGCATAGAAAGCCGTGGCGGTGGACGAAGTACTCGCTGCCGGGCGCGACCTCGACGGGAACGATGTGGCCGGGCATTTTGGCGGCGAACGCGATCTCGCCCGGGGTGCCGATGGCGCGGTACTCGGTCATAAACAGGCTGCCGCCGCCGGCGACCCGCTTGATGGCGCCGAAGAATCCGCCGCCTCCGCCGAACTGGGTGTGGGTGGTGAGCTGGATGGAGCTCGACATCCAGCTCAGCTCGCCGGCTTCGGAGATGACGGTGTCGTTGGGCTCGAGGAGGAACTCGAGAACCGGCATGGTGCTGCCGAGGATGCGGCTTTGCATAGGGCGGGCTCCTGTTGCGTTTTGGATCAAGCGTCGCTGCGTGACCAGCCTAGCACCGGCGAGCTCGTGCGGCTCGGTTTCATCGAGATACCCGGCTGCCGCGGGCGCTGGACTGCGCGAAGGCCCATTGCCGGCTGGCAGACCGCGCATGCAGTGACGGATAAATGAGCGCGCGCTTTGGGGAGAGCCCGATCTTGCCGGAGTGGTCACAGGGGGATGCTGGGGCTGTGGGTGGAAAGCAGATCCTTTGGCGCAAGCTATTGCTTTCCTCAGGATGACTCCGGGTGACTGCAGGGCTGCTTCATGGACTGCGCTGCCGCAAGATGAACCGCGCTTCTCACGACAGCTTCCGCCGGCGGCTTCGCCTGCTAAGGAGCGGGGTTCTCGTCAATAACCCGGAACCGGGCCGGTACCTGGAACTGCGAGGCGTCCGGCTCTTTCTCCGAGACATTCTGCACGGCGACGATCTGCTCCCCGGTGCGCGGGTCTTCATGCTTGAGGATCAGGTAAACCGAGAGCGTGGGCGAGAACCAGTACTCGTCGGTAATGGTGATGACCTTGCCGGTGCCGCTGACGTTGGCAGGCACGGTCCACACCTTCCGCGTGCCCTGGAGCTGGGTCGAGCCGATAGTCTGTTCGCCTAAATCGGTGACGGTGGTGAGCTGGCCGCCGTCATGGCGACCCAAAGCCGGAGAAGATTGGTTGGGCGGCGCGCCGGCCGCTGGCGTGCGAGGCTCGATGGTCTGCTGGCGGGCAAGATGCGTGAATGGGTTGAGGAAGGTGCTGAGGCGCGTCGCCGGGTCGTAAATGTGGCCGGAGAGCAGCATGGGGTCGCCCTGCAGGGGCGCTGCAACCATCGCCCGGCGCTCGTTGTAGATGCGCCCGGAGGAGTCGCGGGCTATGTGCTCGAGCGTCGTCTGCACGCCTGATTCGCCATCGGGCAGGATCTTTTTCGAGACGATGTTGACCGTTGCCGTAAACGGCGCGCCGGGTACCGGGGTGACGAAGATGCCGCCGACCCACTCGGTCACGCCGCGGTAGTCGGGAGGCATCTGTGCGTTCTGCGCCAGGCAGGCGGGAGCGAGCGATGCGCAAAGAAGGCCGGAGACGAAGAGAGGACGGAGCATAGCCACCTCGCTGCGCAGCATATCATAGCCTCGGGAGCGGCAGGTCAAAAATCAATGGCTGCTCCGTCCAATCCCTTACTTGAAGCCCAGCACCGGGTGGGGCACGTAGGCCGATTCCAGCTCCGCAATCTCCTCCGGGGTCAGCTTCAGGTCGACCGCGGCGGCAGCGTCGGCCAGGTGGTTTGGCTTCGTCGCGCCGACGATCGGGCTGTCAACAACCGGTTTGGCCAGCATCCAGGCGAGCGCCAACGTCGCCTGCTGCACGCCCTTCTTCTTTGCCAGCTTCGAGACCGAGTCAATAACCTTGCGGTCGGCTCCCTCTGTGCCGGCGTACAGGGTTTTGCCGAACTGGTCGGTCTCAAGCCGCTGGGTGCTTTCGGCGGAGGCAGGGCGTGCGAGCCGGCCACGCGCCAGCGGGCTCCACGGGATCACGCCGATGCCTTCCTCCTGGCAGAGGCCCATCATTTCGCGCTCTTCCTCGCGATAGATCAGGTTGTAGTGGTTCTGCATGGAGACGAAGCGGGTCCAGCCATGCCGGTCGGCCAGGTACAGCGCCTTGGCGAACTGCCAGGAGTACATGCTCGATGCGCCGATGTAGCGGGCCTTGCCGGCTTTGACCACGTCGTGCAGCGCTTCAAGCGTTTCCTCGATGGGCGTTTCCGGATCCCAGCGGTGCGTCTGGTACAGGTCAACATAGTCGGTCCGCAGGCGGCGAAGGCTCGCGTCGATCTCGTTCAGGATGGCTTTCCGGGAGAGGCCGCCGCCGTTCGGCTCGTCGCGCATGGGCTGGTGCACCTTGGTCGCGATGACTGTGTTTTCGCGGCGCGTGTTGGCCTTGAGAAACTTGCCCAGCACTTCCTCGCTGGCGCCGCGGGAGTAGACGTTCGCGGTGTCGAAGAAGTTGATGCCGAGGTCGAGCGCCTGCTTGAGGAAGGGCTGCGAATCGGCCTCATTGAGAGTCCAGGCATGGCTGCCCGGGGTAAGCGGGCCCTTCGCGGGCTCGCCGTAGCTCATACAGCCGAGGCAGATGCGGGAAACCTTGAGGCCGGTCCGGCCGAGACGGGTGTACTCCATCGTTTTCATTCTCCAGACAGGCACTCGGGCCTGTGTTGATTCAGGGTGTTTTTTAGTTGGATGCCGGGGAGAACGCGTGGTTTCGCCCGGACCTGCCGGCGAGATACGCGCGAGGTAAATAGCTTGCTCAGATCTTGCTTAGACGAGAATGCGCGGCTTTAATGGGGGCATGTCAGCAACGGGTGTGCCCAGGGCAGTGCTGCTTCTGGTGGTGGCGAGTTGGGGGGCTGGTGCAGCGCGGGCTTGGCCGCAAACTGTGCAAGCGGCACCCGATGGGATGCGTGCTTCGGCGCACGGGCTTTCCGTCGAGATCACGGCATTGCGCGATGATGTGGTGCGGGTGAGGGAAGGCCGCGACGGACAGATGCCCGAGGACAGTTCGTGGGCCGTGCTGCCCGCGTCGCGGACAGCGCATGTGCCGGTTACGGCAGAGCCGCATGGCTTCAGGACGAAAGCGCTGGAGGTGACGCTCGATGCCGATCTGCGGCTCACCGTAAGCGACCTGGAGGGGCACGTGCTGCAGCAGGATGCCGAGCCGGTCCAGTACCACGGCGACAGCTTCCGGATTGCGAAGCAGATGGCTGAAGACGAGCATTTTTTCGGGCTGGGCGACAAGGTAGGGCCGCTGGACAGGCGGGGCATGGCGTTTGTGGACTGGAACACCGACATCGGGTGGCAGGAGTCGACCGACCCCATCTACAAGAGCATTCCGTTTTTCTACTCGTGGCGCGCCGGAAGGGTGCTGGGTGTTTTGTTCGACAACACCTGGCGCGCCAGCTTCGACTTTGGCAAGCAGGTTGCCGATCAGTACAGCTTCGGCTCGACAAACGGGCCGGTGGACTACTACCTGATGTTCGGCCCCGGGCCGAAGCAGGTGGTGGAAGACTACGCGTGGCTGACGGGGACGACCCCTCTGCCGCCTTTGTGGTCGCTCGGGTATCAGCAGTCGCGGTTCAGCTACTTCCCGGAGTCGCGGGTGCGCGAGATCGCCAACCGCCTGCGCGCCGACAAGATCCCGGCGGACGCACTCTACCTCGACATCGATTACCAGCAGAAGTACCGGCCGTTTACCGTAGACCGGCAGCGCTTTCCCACCTTCGAGCAGATGATCAAGGATCTGAAAGCGCAGCAGTTCCACGTGGTGACGATTACCGACCTGCATATCGCGGACGTGCCGAACGGTGGCTACAAACCGTATGAAGAAGGGACGGCGCAGGACCGGTTCGTGAAGATGCCGGACGGGAAGCAGTTCGTGGGCAAGGTGTGGCCGGGCAATGCCGTCTTTCCGGAGTTTACCGAGGCGGACACGCGTGCCTGGTGGGGCACGCTCTACACGCAGTTCGCCGGCGACGGCGTCGCCGGGTTCTGGAACGATATGAATGAGCCCTCGGTCTTCGACGTGCCCGGCAAAACGATGCCCGACTCGGTCCAGCACACCATTCGGGGCAATGAAGCTTCGGGGTTTAAGGACCGGGTGACGAGCCACCTGGAGATCCACAATGTGTTCGGCATGCTGAACACGGAAGGGACCTACGAAGGGCTGCGCAAGCTGCAGCCGGATGTGCGCCCGTTTGTGCTGACGCGCGCGAGCTACGCGGGCGGCCAGCGCTACGCCGCTACCTGGACCGGCGACAACAGCTCGACCTGGAACCACCTGCGGCTGACGACGCCAATGCTTGAAAACCTGGGACTGAGCGGATTTGCGATGGCGGGAGCGGACGTGGGCGGTTTTATCGGGTCGCCGCAGATGGATCTGCTGACCAAGTGGCTGGAGATCGGCGCGTTCCAGCCGATCGATCGCGACCACACGACGGATGGATCGAAGGACCAGGAGCCGTGGGTGGGAGGCGCTGCACAGGAAGCAGTGCGGCGGAAGTTTATTGAAGAGCGCTACCGGCTGATGCCCTACCTGTACACGACCGCGGAGGAGATGGCGCGGACCGGCCTGCCCATTGTGCGGCCGCTTTTTCTCGAGTTTCCCGACGCCGCTCCGGACCGGCACCCGATCGACCTGGATGCGCCGGCTGAGTTTCTGTTTGGCCCGGACCTGCTGGTGGCGCCGTCCGAGTTTCCGGACAAGACGGACGACTACAAGGTGGTGCTGCCGCCGGGGGTCTGGTACGACTACTGGACCGGGGCGCGCATTGATCGGACCCGGGCGGTCGAGAGCCGGGACCCCGAGCAGAAGGAGACGGCCGCCGCGGAGAAGCCGATCATCATCACGCCTGCGGTCGACGCACTGCCGGTATATGCGCGTGGCGGCTCTGTGGTGCCGGAAGCTCCGCTGGTGCAGAGCACGATGGAAACGCCGGTGGGCCCGCTTACCCTGCGCATCTATCCGGGCGCGGCCGACTCGGCGGGGAAAACCTGCGCGGGGCAGGTGTACCTGGACGATGGCGCTTCGTACGCCTACCAGCATGGCGTGTTCCTGCGCATGAAGACAGAGTGCACGGGCAGCGGCGGTGCGATGGCCGTGCACATCGGGGCGCATGAAGGCAGCTTTGCGCCGTGGTGGCGCGAGGTGCAGCTGGAGCTGTACGGATGGCAGGGCGGCGCGGAGCCTGTGGCAAAGCTGGGGGGCAAGCCGCTGCTTGTGCGCAAGGCTGCCGCGGCTGATGCGTGGGAGATCACGGTGCCGGATTCCGGCCGGGGAGTGGATATCGAGCTGCAGTGAGTGCCGCTGCAGGCGCTTGTGTAGCTGTCGCGATTACAGATTGCTTTCAGCACTACAGGGACGCCGACAGGATGCCGTATTTCTCCGCGAGAAACCGCTGCAGGGGCGTGGGAAGGGCAGCGGCAAGCTCCTGCCAGGTGAGCAGCTTGAGCCGGCAGCGGAGCGCGGCGCTGGCGACGGCGGAGAGCACCCCGTGCCACTGGGCGATGAGGTCGGCCCGGCGCGCGTCGCAGAAAACGCAGAAGCTCCCGCCGGAAGCATGTGCCGCGAGCACGCCGCGCAGCAGCTGGTAGCTCGCGTAGCTGCCGTTTGCGGTGCGTGGCAGCGCAAACGGATCGAAGACAGAGTCCCAGCCGGAAAATCGCGCGAGCAGCGCAGGCCGGGCGGTCTGGAAATCCTGCTCAGTGAGCTTGGCCTCGACCAGCAGCCCGTCCAGTTCCATGTCGATCTCTGTCGTGTCGGTAAGGTTGCGCTCGCGGGCGAGCCGCGGGTGGACACCGAAGCGGGGGCGGCTCTGCGCTGAGACGCCCAGCAGCGCGGCCGCCGCACTGGAGCCGCCACCGGAGCGGTGCAGGTGCGGGTGGCAGAAGAGGTTCATCAGCAGCGCGTCGGAGCTGGCGGCGCAGTCCAGCTCGCGCCAGTGCCAGTCAGCCCGTGGCTGCGCGCGCCGGCCTGCGGTGTGGGCCTTATCGAGGCGCACGCGCCAAAGCGGATCGGCAAGGATGGCGCGATAGCTCGCCGGGTGAAAGTTGCCGTGGCGGCGGTTTTCCTCTTCGCCGAAGACCACGCTCGGCGAGCGGCCCGTGGTGATCTCATGCAGGAGGCCGTGCTTCTGCGCGTGGAGCAGCGCGCGCGCATTCAGGTCGCGGTGCAGAGCGGCTGCTGTGCATGCGACTGGATCGCCAGCGTACGAGCGTTGCATGCAGCCAGATTAGGCGAATGGAAGGCGAATACGCAATCTCGGACTTTCTCAGCAGGCCTGGCTGAACCACTTTGGCGATTACCGCGGGTGGAGACTTCCCGGGTCGTACGGACCCTTGGCGTTGCCGGGGCCGCCGACAAACTCGACGACAGGGATGCGCTGATCGACGTCCGGCAGGGCTGGGAACGGCAGATGGGGCTCGGACTGGTACCAGTACGCGACGGAGTAGTAGCTGTCCGACCGGTGGTTGGCGTGGCCGTGCTCGATGCTGGCCTTCATCGACTGGGTAAAGGGCACGGGCGAGTCGAAGTGAAAGCGGTAGACGCTGGAGCGCTCCCCGGCCAGCTCCTTGCCGACGACGGGCGCACCGTGGAGCATGAAGTCCTGGCTGCCGCCGAAGTTCCAGGCGCCGAGGAAGTAATCCTCCGAGCCGGTTCCCACGATGGTCGGTTTGTCGCCGTCGATCTGGAACATCTCGTTGCCTTCGCCCCACCAGCCGTCCTGGTTCTGCAGCACAGACATGGTGACGCCGACGAACTGGCCGTGGCCTTTGGCCTCAAACCACTCGAAGTTGTCCTTCCCGTCGAGGTTGCGGCGGTAGTTCACGATGGGGTCGCCGTTCTCGTACCAGTTGCCGGTCCAGCCGTGGTTGGGCTGCGCCTGCCGGTACTCGGCGTGGAAGTAAAGGGTGTCGGGCGGCAGCGGCTCGGCGTTTACGCGGTAGTCGATGTTCCAGTAGATGTGGGTCAGGTTCTGCTTGCCTTCGTTGGTGACGGTGATGCGCGCGTGGTGCGCGTAGGGCATGGGAAAGTAGCTGTTGAGGGCCTTATCGCCGCCGGCCGAGAGCATGAGCGACTCCCAGTGGTAGTAAAGGCCATTGCCCAGGCCGAAGAAATCGCCGATGGGCGTCTCAACACTGGGCGTGGTTTCGCCGTCCCAGTACATACGCAGCACGATCCGCTTGAGGGCGTAGGGTTCCGGGTCGTCGAGCGTGAACCAGATATGCGAGATCATGCCCGGGCCGTCTGTATCGAGCACCGTCAGGGTTTGCCCGGGCGTCACCGTGCGCGCGTCGGCGTTGGCGCCGGTCAGCTCGCGGCTCGATGAGCGGTGGAGCGTGTAGGTCTGCTGCCGGGTTGGGTCGGGCATCCACCCTGAAGTTTGTGAGCCTGGAGCCTGCGCGTACACGGCCGTCGTTATGAGGAGTAGAAAGAGTGTCAGAAACCGGGCTGCGTACATGCGGCCATCCTAACGAATCCGGCAGCATTGTGGAGGGAATCCCACCGGATCACTGGCGTTAAATAGAGTTTGCGGCGATCTGCCGGTAGCGCTTCCCGGCAGCTCTTGTTTGGTCGGCTGTTCAACAAGGGAGGAGCGTGGCCGTTAAGATTGCAGTTAAGGTCGCCGTTCAGATGTTAGTTAACGGTAGAACAGGCAGAAAGGGAGCCGATGCTCTCAGCGGATGAGTCAAAGCGCCAGGCAGCGTTGCGCAGCATGGAGTACGTGAAGGACGGCATGCGCGTGGGCCTGGGCACCGGCACCACCTCCAAGCATGTGTTGGAGCTGCTGGGCGAGCGGGTGCGGGCGGGGCTGCAGATCGTGGGCGTGCCGACCTCGAACGCAGCGGCCGAGCTGGCCAGGCAGCAGGGCATCGAGCTGGCGACGTTTGCCGAGGTGGGCGAGCTGGATATCGCGATCGACGGCGCCGACGAGGTAGGTCCGGAGCTGGCGCTGATCAAGGGCGGCGGCGGCGCGCTGCTGCACGAGAAGATCGTGGCCACGGCAGCCCGGGAGTTCGTCGTGGTCGTCGGTGAGGGCAAGGTGGTCGCGATGCTGGGCCGGTTCCCCCTGCCGGTCGAGGTGGTGCCGTTTGCCGGGCCGCTGGTGGAGGCGAAGCTGGCACAGATGGGCGGCTCGCCCGTGCTGCGTTCCAACGGCGACGAGCCGTACCTGACGGACGAGGGAAACTGGATCTTCGACTGCCATTTCGGGTCGATCCCCAACCCGCGGAAGACGGCGGCGGAGCTGCGCGCGATTGTGGGCGTGGTGGAGCACGGGCTGTTTCTGGACACGGCCACGCGGGTGATTGTGGCCGATGCGCAGGGCGTGAGCGTGATGGAGCGATAGCCCGGGCTGCGTGTGGTGCGCATGCGCATCCGATAGCATAGACGGGAAATGTAATGCGCCGCGCGGGAGCCTGCGCGGCTATTAAAACAGCTGTGACAAGAGGAGAAGAGCATGCAGATTGGTTTGGTGGGGCTGGGCCGCATGGGCGCGAACATGGTAAAGCGCCTGATGAAAGGTGGCCACGAGGTCATGGTTTCAGACCTGAGCGAGAAGGCGGTCAAGGAGCTGGAAGGCGCCGGCGCCAAGGGTTCCAGCTCGCTTGAGGACTTCCTGGGCAAACTGCAGAAGCCGCGAACGGTGTGGCTGATGGTGCCGGCCGGCGCGGTCGACAGTATGCTCGACAAGATTGTGCCGCATCTCGAGAAGGACGACATTCTGATCGATGGCGGCAACTCGTACTACATCGATGACATTCGCCGCGCGAAGGACCTGGCGACAAAGGGCATCCAGTACATCGACGTGGGTGTGAGCGGCGGCGTGTGGGGCCTGGAGCGCGGCTACTGCATGATGATCGGTGGCCCGGACAAGGAAGTGCAGTATCTGGATCCGATCTTCAAGACGCTGGCGCCGGGCCGCGGCGATGTGCCCCGCACCATGGGCCGCGAGAAGGGTAAGGACTCAACCTCCGAAGAAGGCTACCTGCACTGCGGCGCGGCCGGCGGCGGACACTTCGTCAAGATGGTGCACAACGGTATCGAGTACGGCATCATGGCGGCCTACGCGGAGGGCTTCAACATCCTGAAGAATGCGAACATCGGCAAGGGCGAGGCGCAGGAGCACTCAGCCGAGCTGACGCCGCTGCGCACCCCGGAGCACTACCAGTACGATTTCGAGCTGGAAAATGTGGCCGAGGTGTGGCGGCGCGGCTCGGTGATCTCGTCCTGGCTGCTCGACCTGACCGCCTCGGCGCTGCTGCAGCAGCCTGACCTGGCAAACTACGGCGGCGAGGTTGCCGACTCCGGCGAGGGCCGCTGGACGACAATTGCTGCGATCGACGAAGGGGTTCCGGTCGATGTGTTGAGCGCCGCGCTGTTCTCACGATTCTCGTCGCGCAACAACGGCGAGTTCGCCAACAAGATCCTGTCGGCAATGCGGTTCGGGTTTGGTGGGCATCTGGAGATGAAGCCCGGGAAATAAAACCGCCTGCGCGGCTGGCGGCCACTTCGTGGCATGTTTACTGGGTGGTTGCAGGCGCAAGCGATTGTGGCCCTCACGTTGTTCGGGATCGATATCCCGAGCATCGCGAGGGCCACAGCTGTTTGGGGTGCCGCCACAAAGTGCACATGTCACGAAGTGACCGCCAGCCGCGCAGGCGGTCTTCAGACTTTCAGAATCCGCATACCGCGTTCTGTGAAAGGCGCAAGCGTTTCTTCGCTTGCGCCCGTGTCGGTGACGAGTGTGTGAACTTCGCTCAGCGGGCAGATGAGCGAGGAGGAGACGCGGCCGAGCTTGGACGAGTCGGCGACGACGATGACCTCGCGGGCCTGGCGAACCATGGCGCGGAAGGTAAGCGCTTCGTCCTGCTCCATGGTGGTGCAACCGCGCTCGGCATGAATGCCGACGACGTTAAGAAACACCTTGTCGAGGTAGACGTCGTCCATGAAGCGGATGGCGGCAGGCCCGGTGAGCGAAAACGACCACGCATAGGGCAGCACGCCTCCTGTGATAGAGGTGCGCATGCCCGGCTGGTTGCACAGCTCCATGCCGATGTTGATGGCGTTGGTGACGACCTTGATATTGGCGCGGTGGCGCAGCGCGCGCCCGACCTGCGTGGTGGTGGTGCCGGCGGTGATGCCGACGGTCTCGTTGGGCTGGATAAGGTCAGCGGCGGCGAGCGCGATGCGGCGCTTCTCACTGGCGGCGCGTTGTTCGCGGGCCTGGAAGCTGGTGTCGTAGCGGAAGGGCTCGTAGAGCAGAGGCTCGACAAGCATGGCGCCGCCGTGCGTGCGGCGCACCAGGCCACGATTTTCCAGCCGGTTCAGGTCGCGGCGGATCGAAGGCGCGGACGTGCCGATGGTGTCGAGCAGCTCGTCAATCGTGGCAGAGCCCCTGCCGAGCAGCAGGCGCATGATTTTTTCTTCGCGGCTATCTGTTTTCGAGGACATGGTTCCGGGGAACGTTTCCTTTAAGGGCGGCAGCGGTTCTTGGCGAGGATAACTGGTGCGACCGGCTTCTGCCGAGATCGAAGCGAAAAAGCCGGTGACTTTGGTGGCTTGGCATTTATCGTTGCGGGCGTGAGCCGAGCGAAAACCACGGGACAGCGACCCGACGTGCAGTTTAGACTCGCTCGCACGAGGAGCCAGCGGGATGCAGGAGATAGCGCCGTTTACGCCGTTCAACCGCTGGGCCAGCACAAGCGCCGCGCACGGTTGGACGCGCCGGCAGTTTCTGGCCGGGGCGCTGGGGCCGGCAGCCGCGGCCACGCTGATGAAGCCGCGGCGGCTGTTTGCAAGCACGGCTCAGCCGGCACGCAGGCTGATCGTGGTGACGTTCGGCGGCGGAGCGCGTGATGATGAAACCTTTTCGCTGCGCGGCCAGCAGAACATCCCGCACCTGGTGGGCACGTTGGCGCCGCAGGGGACATTCTTTCCGCAGGTCGTCAATCGGGGCATCCTCGGCCACTATGTCGCGACGGCGAGCATTGCGACCGGCACCTACCAGACTTTCGACAACTTTGTGGCGCAGCATCCGGGCTCGCCGACGCTGTTCGAATATTTTCGGAAGGGCCTGCACCGGCCCGCGAGCGATGCGTGGGTGATCGCCCCGAGCAACGGCTTCGACCAGCTGGGCGCGAGCAGCCACGCGGCTTATGGAACTGCGTTCGGCGCCGAGATGGTGCTGCCCAAGCGGCTGCTGGCGATGGCGGCCGGGGCCGAGCACCACACTCTGCGTGACTACGAGTCGCTGCTGCATGACAACTACGAGATGGCAGCGCAGGGCAGCAGCCCGAGTGTGATGACCGAGCAGGACGAGCAGGAGCTGCACCGCATGGCAGGCCTGCTGCGTCTTTCGCTGGCTGACTTTACGGCGCATGCGCGCTCGCTCGCGAGCCCCGATGAGCTCTCGCTCTTCATCACGCGGCAGGTGATGCGGCAGGTTGCGCCGTCACTCATTTTTCTCACCCTGCATGACATGGACGTGGCGCACAGCGGGGCGTTCTCGCTGTATATCGACGCGATCCAGCGTGCGGACCGGCTGGTGGCGGAGCTGTGGCAGGAGGTTGAGGCGAACCCGGAGTACGCGGGCCGCACGACGCTGCTGTTGCTGCCCGATTTTGGCCGTGATGCCGATGGGGAGGCCAGCGGATTTCAGCACCACCGCACCGGGAGCGCCATGGCTCGCACCACTTGGATGCTGGCGATGGGGCAGGGCGCAGGCCACGGACGCATTGTGCAGCGGCCGCTTGAGTCGGTCGACCTGGTGCCGACCGCGGGCGCAATGATGGGCTTTGCGACGCCGTTCTCCACGGGCAGACCCATCGCGGAGCTGCTGTGATGGCGCCCTCGCGACCAGCCGATCTGCAGGCTGCTTCCTTCGCGGCCTACCCGGCGGCTGCGCGCTCGCTTGCGCTGCAGCACCTGCCTTTACTGCGCACAATGCCGCTCTCGCTGCTGCCAAGCTACCTGGTGCAGATCCAGCATTACGAAACGCTGTTCCCGCGTGAGCAGAACCGTTTGCAGCGGCAGTTGGATACGCTGCAGACGCAGCCTGCGCTGACGCAGGCGTTCCAGGCGATCGAGCTGCCCGCGGCTCTGGAGCGCATGGATTGGGTGAATCGTCCGAGCGAGTTTGTCAGCGCGCTCGCGGCAGCGCTGTGGCAGAGCCGGCAGATCGACGCCTATCACCGCGCGGCGGAGGCGCTGTTTGTCGTGTTGCCACAAGCCGAGCGGCCGCCGGCAAGCACGCCGCCCATGTTGATTGCAGTGATCGGGCGCGATGCAAAGTCGGGCAGCTATCCGCTGTTTACGCGTCTGCGCGCACAAGGCCTGTATGCGCGGAAGCTGGACGAGACGGGTGCGGCCGAAACATTGTGCAGCGCTGTTGCCAGGCGGGCACGGGCAGATGCGACTGCCTACACGCACTGGTATGTGGATGGCGGCGAGCCCTGGGCGTTGATCGCGAGGAGCGCGCCGGTTGAGACTTTCACGTTTCCGCAGCTTGCGCCGGTGACGAGCACCGTGTTGCGGGAGATGGACAAGGCAGTGCGCGAGGGGTCAGGGCCTGAAGTGCTGGCGACGCGCCTGAGCGAAATGCGGCCGGAGGCGCTCGGCCTTGCGGAGGTAACGCAGGACCCGCGGATGGCGCGGTTTTTTGTCTCGCTGCTGACTGAGGGCAGCGGCACCCAGCTGTACAGCACCAGCTTTGTGCAGGCGGCAGCGGTCGAGCTGGTGCGTCGCGCGCAGCCGCAGACCCTGCTGCTGCGCTTTGCCCCGCGGCGCAGGCCTGCTTCCATGAACGACATGCTGGAGCAGCGTGCGCAAGGCGTAGAGCTGGACGCGGAAGGCGCGCTGGTCGACGCAGACATGGCGCTCTACTATGCGTGGCTCGCCATGCAGCGGCAGCCCGGCGGAGAGAAAGCGCTGCTGCTGGCCTACGTCGAGGGGCACGGCGAAGCGTTTGTGGCTGGCGCGGGAGTCACGCGCGGCGTTGAGAGCACAACACCGATGCGCATGCCGCAGGTGCTCGAGCTGCTCGCGTAAGCGCGAAGCCGAAGTCTATCCGCCTCGCGGCTACTGGGCTGAGGCGGTCAGCGCGTCTGTGCGAGTCGGCCCGTCGAGCACAGGCTGCGTCTTGCCCTGAACTATGCGGCCCGGTTTGCCATCGAGGTCGAAGATCACCACCTCATTGCTGCCGGCCTTGAGCCATGGCCCAGGTACGTACAGCGTTTCCTGCGGGCCGATATTCCAGAAGCGACCAAGCGGGTGCCCATTGATCCAGACAAAGCCCTTCGTCAGTTGGCTGGTATCCAGGTAGGTGTCGGCAGGTTTCTGGATGCTGAACTGCGTCCGGTAAAAGCACGCTCCGGTGCAGGGCGCTGTCTTGTACGGCAGCGTCTCCGGCGCAGCCATCGGCAGCGGATAGGTGTCCCAGCCAGTGATCGCGCTGCCATCGAGCGTAGGTGCGGCAAGCAGGCCGGCGCGCTCCGCAGGGACACCTCGCCCGTAATTTACACGCCCGGTGTTCTCAACCAGGATGTCGAGCTTCGCATTTGCGGAGCTCGGGTGGATGGTGAGAGAGGTCTGGTTCAGGCGGCGGTCTACCGCGCCCTGGAAGACGCCGTCAAGGTAGACCATCGCATAGTCATGCACGATGGGCAGCTTGAGTATTCCCGGAGCTGCTTTGCTGAGGGTAGTTCGATAGAGGATGTAGCCGTAGGACTGGCCGAGTGCTTCCATGGTGAGGGGCTCGTTACTGTGCACTGGCTGTGGCAGATTGGACCACAGGCTTGCGCTCTCTTTGAGGGGCATGGGTGCGGTCGCAATGGGCGCGGGCAGAGCGGGCGGCACCGGCGGCGGCGTGATATGCGTGACGCTCGCAATAAGGTCGCGGAACTGGTAGTACTTCGGGCGCAGCTCGCCGGTTTCGGCAACCGGCACGTCATAGTCGTAGCTGGTGGTGTCAGGTTCGTAGCTGGCCTTGGCGCTGGTGGTGCCGTCGGCGTTCGCGCCGTTTGAGTTCGCGCCGTTCATCCAGCCGAAGCTGGTGCCGCCGTCGAACATATACAGGTTGACGGAGTAGCCGCGCTCGAGCATCCACTTCAGGTCGGCAAGCTCTTGCGCGGTGCTGCGGGTCTGGTGCTGCTCACCCCAGTGGTCGAACCAGCCATCCCAGTACTCGCTGTTGAAGTGGGGGCTGTGCGGGCGAATCTTGTCATAAAGGGCGAAGGAGCTCTGCGCGCTGCCCACGCCGAAGTTGTCTGCGGAGAGCAGTTCCGGCAGGTCGCCGTTCTGCATGTCGTCAGAGCCATCGGCGGTGTAGAGAAGGGCCTTGGTAAAGCCGGCGTGCAGAACGGCTTGATGGATCTGCTCCATGTAGTGCCGGTCGTTCCCCGGTGCTCCATAAGCGCCGTACTCGTTCTCCACCTGGACAGCGAGGATGGGGCCGCCATTACCGATCTGTAACTGTGCCAGTTGCTGACCCAGGGCGTTGAGGTAAGCCTGCGTCGCCGAGATGAAGCCCGGATACGACGAGCGCACGACCATGTGCGGATCCTTGAGCAGCCACGCCGGGTAGCCGCCCCACTCCCACTCGGCACACACGTAGGGGCCGGGCCGCAGGACGACATGGAGGCCCTCCTGCTGCGCCTCTCGGATGAACTCAGCAATGTCATTCTGCCCGGTAAAGTCAAAGCGGCCCTGGACGGGCTCGGTCAAGTTCCAGAAGACGTAGGTCTCAAGCGTGTTGAGGCCCATGGCGCGGGCCTTACGCAGCCGGTCGCGCCAGTAGGCGCGGGGAATGCGCTCATAGTGGATGGCGCCGGAGAGGATCTGGAATGGCTGGCCGTCGAGCGTAAAGTGGTCACCCGAAACAGCGAACGTATGCGGCTGCTGCGCGGATGCGACGCCAATGGCCAGGAGCGAGGTGAGCAGTGCAAGCGGCAGACGCATGAGTGGTCTTCTTTCTGTATCGTTCACTGTTACGAATACGACTGTCGGAGAAGGGACGGCTTCTGCTGGGCAAGCGTGAGAATGAGCTCACCGAAAAGCGTGTTGGCCCAGGCGAACCAGGGGCGCGTGTACTTGGAGGCATCGTCTTTCCAGAACGACTCATGCATGAAGTGTGTGCCGGCGGTCGTGTTGCGCAGGGTGCGTAAGCATCGTGCCGTCTCCTGGTCATCGCTGCTTGAAAACGCACGGAACAGGATCGACATGGGCCAGATGTAGCCCAGGCCGGCATGCGGGCCGCCAATGCCTTCGGCTGCCGAGCCCTGAAAAAAGTAGGGGTTCGCGGTGGAAAGCGCGAAGGCGCGGGTGCATGCGTAGAGGGCGCGGTCTGCAGGCGCGACACAGCCCAGATAGGCGAGCGAGAGCAGACCGGGCGCGTTGGCATCGTCCATGCGGTGGGTGTTGCCGTAGCCGTCGACCTCGTAGGCCCAAATGCGTCCATCGTCGCGGCCGCCCGTCTCGGTCTCGATCTGGCCATACTTCGCGAGCGCACCCGCGACCTCGTCCGCCAGTGCGGTGGCATCGCTCGCAAGCGCCGCATCATGGCATACCGTGCTGGCAAGCTCCGCGAGCTGGCGCAGGCTTGTCACCGCAAACAGATTCGCGGGGATGAAGAACGGGAAGATGCAGGCGTCGTCCGAGGGGCGAAAGCCCGAGTGGATGAGACCCACAGGGCGCGCAGGGTTGCCGTAACCGGAGAGCATCTGCGATTCGCTGGGGATGAGCGACGCACGCTGGAAATGATAGGGGCCCGGGCCGGTTTTGCGCTGCTGTTCGCGGAAGGTACGAACGATGGTCCGTGCCGCGTCGCGCCATTGCGCGTCGAAGGGAGCGGTGTTGCCGGTGGCGCGCCAGTAGCCATGCGCCAGCCGCACGGGATAGCAGAGCGAATCGATCTCCCACTTGCGCTCGCCGATGCCGGGTTTCATCCGGGTATCGTCATGCACCGCCCAGGAGAGCGGCTTGCTTGCGGGGCTCGGCAGAAATGCGTTGGCATAAGGGTCGAGCAGGATGCAGCGGCTTTGCCGGCGAACGACGCCCTCAATTAACGTCGAGAGCTTCGGGTCCTGCCTGCAGAAGGGCAGGTACGGCCAGAGCTGTGCAGAGGAATCGCGCAGCCACATGGCATCGATGTCGCCGGTGATGACGAAGGTGTCGGGCTTGCCCTCGAACGTGCCCGGGGTGACAGTGGTGTCGAGCGTGTTGGGCAGACAGTTCGCGAAGATGAGCGCGAGCTCGGGGTCGGCAATCTGTTTTGTAACCGTTGCGATGGCAGATTCAACCGCGGGGCTTGTAAAGCGGCGCTCGCCGGGTGCCGGCCGATGGTGTAGAGGCTGGGGCTCCGCAGCAGCGATGCGTCTGCCGAGCGTCGCCACCGCGCCAAGCGCGAGCCCGCTTTGCAGCAAGCCGCGCCGGGTAAGCGGCGCGGCTGATTCCGGTGCGTTGGTTTCAGCGCTCATGCGGTCAGCGAGGGCGGCGCCGTTTCCGGTGCAGCGCCAAGCGTTTTGTTGGGTTCCGTGCCAAGCTCGAATGCGATATGGCCGCCATGCGCAATCTCTTCATGCGAGACCCAGAGCTGGTTCGACCGCTTGCCATTGACGGTCACAGACTGGATGTAGACCGCGTCGGGCGAGGAGCGTTTCGCTTCAATGACCAGCTCCTTGCCGCCCAGTACCTGAATTGTGGCCTTGTCAAGGATTGGCGAGGTGAGCACGTAGTTGGCGCTCACCGGGTCGACCGCGTATAGGCCCATCGCGCTCATCACGTACCAGGCCGACATCTGGCCGCAGTCCTCATTGCCCTGCAGGCCGTCGGGCTTGTTGCTGTACATGGTTTTGAGCAGGGAGGTAACGCGCGACTGCGTCTTCCACGGCTGGCCCGCGTAGATGTAAAGAAAGGCGATGTGGTGGCTGGGCTCGTTGCCGTGCGCGTACTGGCCGACCAGTCCGGCAATATCGGGCGGTGCATTCTTGGGCAGGGTGGAGGGAACGGTAAACAGCGCATCCAGCTTTTTGACAAATGGCTCGCGGCCGCCCCATAACTCGATGTAGCCCTTGTTGTCATGCTGGATGCCGAAGGTCGTCTGCCATGCGTTCGACTCGGTGTAGTCGCGGTACTCTTCGGTGTGGCCCATGTCGATGGGATCGAACGGCTCGGTGAGCTTGCCGTCGGATAGTTTGGCGCGGATGAACTGGGTTTTCGGGTCGAACAGGTGCTGGTAGTTCTGCGAGCGTTTGCGCTGGATCTCCGCGTCGTCATGCGCGCCGATCGCGTCTGCGACGTGCGAGACGGCCCAGTCGTTGTAGTCGTACTCGAGGCACTTTGAGACGTTCTCTTCTTCCTTGTCGGCCGGGATGTAACCGAGCTGGCGGTAGTACTGGAGCCCCTTCCAGTGGTCTTCCATGTTGCGCTTGCGCATGGGCCCGTAGGCGCGCTTCCAGTCAATGCCACTGAACTTCTTTGCGCAGGCTTCAGCAATTACAGAAGCCGAGTGGTATCCAGTCATGGTGCCGGTTTCCTTGCCCTGCAGCGGCCACACCGGCATGCCCTGCGGGCTCTGCTCCGACATTTCGATGAGGCTGTTGACGAACAACGGCACCCGCTCGCTCTGGAAAAGCGTGAACGCGGGATGCAGCGCGCGAAAGGTGTCCCATAGCGAGTAGGTGCTGTAGTTATGCTGGCCAGCCTCGAGGGTATGTACCGTCCCGTCCATGCCGTAGTACTCGCCATTTGCGTCATCAAACAGGGTGGGCGCGACCATCATGTGGTACAGCGACGAGTAGAAGATGCGCCGCGTTGTGTCGTCCGGTGTTTCGATGCGGATGCGGCTGAGCTCCGTCTGCCACTTGCGTTTGGCTGTAGCGCGCGTTCGTTCGAAATCGTAGCCGGGCATCTCCGCCTTCAGATTCGCCAGGGCGTTCGCGGTGGAGACGCCGGAGATGCCGACGCGGACGTGGATTTGCTCGCCCGGGTGCATGCCGGGGAAGTGGAGCGCGGTCTTGAGCTTCATGCCCGAGGCGACGTGTGTGCCAGCGGCGAGCAGAGCGTCGTCCTGCCGCAGCTCGGCTTTCGCAAAGGGCTTCGAGAACTGGGCGGCGAAGTAGATGCGGCGTCCGTTGCCCCAGTCATGCAGGCTGCGCCCGCCGGTGACCGTATCGCTGCCCACAATGTTGAGAGAAGCGTCGTAGGCGGGCGATTCGGAGTAGTCGGTCGAGCCATGCGCGAAGTCGATGAGGACATGGCTGTCGCCGCCCTTTTGAAAGGTATAGCGGTGCAAGCCGGTGCGCTCGGTCGCGGTGAGCTCGACGAGAATGCCGCGATCCTTAAGCGGCACAGAGTAAAAGCCGGGTTCCATCACTTCGTCGTCGTGCGAAAAAGGAGACCGGTAGCCCTCGCTGGGGTTCTCACGCGAGCCGGAGATCCATTTCACCTCGCCTGCATTCGGGATCAGCAGGATATCGAGCAGACCGGCTGCGCCCGTGCCGCTCAGGTGCGTGTGGCTGAAGCCCATCAGCGAGGTGTCGGTATCGTGATAGCCCGAGCACCAGTCCCAGCCCTCGGTGTACGTGTCGGGGCTGAGCTGCACCGCGCCGAATGGCACCGTCGCGCCGGGGTAGGTGTGCCCGTGGCCGCCGGTGCCTACGCGGATGTTGACATACTGTGTCAGGTCTTCCGCGTCGCTTGATGAAGGCAGCAGCGCACCGAGCGCGCGGCGGGATTGAAGCAGGGACAAACCAGAGGCAGCAGAGGCAGATTGCAGAAAGTGGCGTCGGTTCAGCATCGTATTCAGTAGAAACCTTTCGCAGCGTTGCACGCTATACCACTTTAGACGGCTTTGCCGCCAGCCGGGCGCGTGGGCGCCAGTCGCTTCGGCGATTCCTCAAAATACTTCTCGATCTCTTCCAGAGTCTTGCCCTTTGTCTCCGGCAGAAAAAGTGTTGCCACCAAAAAGTAGCCGAGCGTGAAAACGGCGAATAGAAAAAACATTCGCGAGTAGCCATACTTGCTGACGAACGGCAGGAAGATACCCTGCAGCGTCGCAGCGACGGCCTGGTTCAGAACCAGCGCCACGCTCATGCCGTTCGACCGGATGCGGGTTGGCATCAGCTCTGACAACGCCAGCCACACGCACACGCCAGGCCCCACAGCGTAAAAGCCCATGAAGAGATACAGACCCAAAGCGACAAGCAATCCATTGGTGCGGCCCGGCACCGCGCCCACGGTGGCGCGCTCGATCTCGAGAGGCGCCGCGCGCGACTTCGACAGATTTCCGAATGGGTTTTTCAGAAATGCCTCAACCGCGTTCGCAGGCAGACAGTTCGAGCGCGACAGGCGGATCGACTCTGCCCCGCGGTCATCGGAGCGTTCAAAATTCGTGGCTGTTGTGTAGTCGCCGCAGGAGTAGATCACAGCGAGCGAAGCGCGGCTGCCGGCGATCTCGTTGCCGCCATAGCCGCTCGCAGAGAGCAGCTGTGCTGCCATACGTTCGTCAAAATGTAGTGTCAGTGTCTGGTCTGCTGCGACCATCCGCTGCACGGCGGCGCGGGTGTCCACGCTCAGTTTTTCTGTCTTCAAAAAAAGAATGCCGACCCCGATGAGTGAGACGAAGATGCCGCTCGTCCCGAGAATGAAAAGGAAGCGCCGCCCTTTTCTGTCTACCAGGGCCATACCGCCTATGGTCAACAGAAAGTTGACCATCGTAAACACGACATAGCCCCAGTGCGCATAGAGGTCAGAGAGGCCGCCCTGCAGCAGAATGCTTGTGTTGTAGCCGATGACCGAGTTCACCCCGGTAGCCGTGTTGCACGCCAGGATCAGGCACGCCAGCACGAAGGGAATGACATATTTCCGCCGCAGCAGAGACTCCCTTACCTGCTCGCCTGCTGTGCCTTTTTTCAGCCCGGCCGTCTCTTCCATTTCGCGCAGCTCAGCCTCTGCCTCGGCCGGCAGACGCGAGCGGCGCAGCGCTTGCAGGGCAGCTTCTTTGCGGCCTTTCAGAAAGAGCCAGCGCGGCGACTCCGAGACCAGCAGGGAACCCGCGACAAACAGCAAACCCGGTGGCAGCGACACCCAGAAAATGCGCCGCCAAGCCTGATTCTTGAACGCGAACAAGTTAGCCGCATCTGCCGTCCGAGCGACTGCCTCCACGCGATAGCTGTAGTAGATCCCGATCAGCGCCGCGCCCACAATGCCCAGCGTCAGCAGCCACTGGAACACTCCGGTGCCTTTGCCGCGATTCGACGCCGCCAGGCACTCCGCCAGGTAAAGCGGAACCACCAGGCCGATCAGTCCGCCGCTCACACCCTGCAGCAGCCGGCCCAGAAACAGCGGCCCGTAGCCGTGCGAGAGGGCGATGACTGGAATGCTTACCACGAACGTCAGCCCGCTGCACACCATCAGCGGCTTGCGGCCCATCCAGTCAGCCAGCAGGCCGGCAAAGAGCGTCGAAAAGACGCCCCCCAGCAGCACCGCTGCCACAATAATTGAAAGCTGTGCCGCGCTGAGCCTGGACGTTGCCTCCAGGTAGGGCAGCGCGCCACCGATAATGCCCACATCCACGCCATAGAGCAGGCCGCCTAGCCCCGCGACCAGAAGAAGAAAGCGTCGATAGCCATTCACATTGTTGCCGCTGGAGATGCTGGCCGAGCTGCTGGAAAAAGAAGATGCCATAGCGGGAGTTGATACACCTCAGTGGATTGGCGTGTGAAAACGAAAGCGTTCCACATCTCCGTTTACGCTGACCCGGCGGTCGACTGTTCTGGAGCGTGGGACAGACAGGCCGCGCTTTGTTTCAGTAGATTGATTATGTCTCATGATCCGGAGGAGTTGCGGAATGAAGCTGCGCTTGTTTGCTTTGTTAGGGATTGCCTGCGTGGGCGCAGTGGCTGCCAGCGCCCAGCAGATATCGCTGATGCCCATGCCTGCCTCGGCGCAGCGCGCGGACGGCATGCTGGTCATCACGCCGGCCGACGGGCGGTCGAGCTTCACCGTAAACTTCGACCGGCCCGACACAAGCCGCGGAACAGCATCGGACGCCCGTCTCACCGATGCCACGCACCGTATGCTCTTGCGTCTGGATCACCAATGCGGAGGTGATGTGCTTCGTTCTGCTGCTGCCATTCCTCCCGCAACCACGGCGACGTTGACGATCACCGTAGCCTCAGCTGGTGCAGCCGTGCAGGACGTGGACGAAGACGAAAGCTACACGCTCAAAGTCACGCCGGAAAACGCGACCTTGACAGCGGCAACCGACGTGGGCGCGATGCACGGCATGGAGACGCTGCTGCAGCTGGCCGGCAATGTTCGCGGCGCGTGCGTGCTGCCCGCAATCTCGATCGAAGACGCGCCGCGGTTTCGCTGGCGGGGGTTCATGCTCGATGTGAGCCGCCACTTCGAGCCGCTGCCGGTTATTGAGCGCATGCTCGACGGTATGGCCATTGCGAAACTGAACGTCTTCCACTGGCACCTGTCGGATGATCAGGGCTTTCGCGCCGAGAGCAAAAAATTTCCCAGGCTGACCGCGAATGCTTCCGGCGGCGAGTTCTACACGCAGGACCAGATGCGCGAGGTTGTCGCCTATGCGCGTGCGCGCGGCATCCGGGTGGTGCCGGAGTTCGACATGCCGGGGCATACTTCGAGCTGGATCCTGGCCTATCCCGATCTGGGATCCGGCGAAACCATTACGGCGCTGCCGACCGTCTTTGGCATTCCCGCGGCGGAGCTCGACCCGACCCGCGAAAGCACCTACAAGTTCATCGACGCATTTGTTGGCGAGATGAGCGGGATATTTCCCGACGCCTACTTTCACATCGGCGGGGATGAAACCGCGGGCAAAGGCTGGATGGCGAACCCGCGGATCCAGGCCTTTATGCAGAAGAAAGGCTTCACCGGGCCGCCCCAGCTGCAGGCTTATTTCAACCAGCGGCTGTTACCGATCCTCAAGAAGCACGGCAAGCAGATGATCGGCTGGGACGAAATCCTCAACCCGTCGCTGCCCAAGGACATCGTGATCCAGAGCTGGCGCGGCGAGGAGTCGCTGGCGGCTGGCGCGCAGCAGGGCTACGCAGGCATCCTCTCGGCGCCCTATTATCTCGACGCCGAAAAGACCTCGGCGCAGATGTTTCTTGCCGATCCGGTGCCCGCGAACACCGCGATGGACGCGGCGCAGCAGAAGCTGATTCTGGGCGGCGAGGCATGTATGTGGGCCGAGCAGCTGCACCCGGAAACGGTGGACAGCCGGGTGTGGCCGCGCACCCTTGCGATTGCTGAGCGCCTGTGGTCGCCACAGAACGACCGCGATGTGCCCTACATGTACCAGCGGCTGCGGCAAGTTTCGCACGAGCTCGAAGACGCAGGCCTGAAGCACATTTCAGGGCCGGAGACGCTGCGGCGAAACCTTGCCGGCACGCGGAACCCGGAGGCCTTGGACCTGCTCGCTTCTGTAACCGAGCCGGTTTCATTTAGCGACCGCTATGACGGGCAGCATACGGATGGCTACACCTCGCTGGATCGTCTGGTAGACGCGGTCGTGGCCGATCCACCATCGCGCCAGCAGATTGCCGGCGATGTGGCGGCCATTGCAGTCCGGGAAAAGCTGTCCGGGAAAGCCGGTCAGGACACCAGCGGCGATGTGCCGGAAGGCTTCCCGCCGAACCGCGTCGAGGCCCTGGCCGATCTGCGCCAGCGCTTCCTCGCCTGGCAGCGAAACGCCCCGGCGATGCTGGAGCTGGCCGCGCAGACACCGCGTTTGAACGACACCGCGCCACTGGTTTTGCAGTTGGGTGAGCTCGGCGCCATCGGCATGCAGGCGCTGGCCTACCTGGACGCGCGCACCGCGCCGCCCCAGGGCTGGGCAGAGCATGCGCAGGCCGTTCTCGACACCGCCCAGAGCGGCTCCGCGCTGGTGCACTTCAGCTTTCTGCCATCCCTGCGCAAGCTGGTGGCCGCGACTGCGCAGACGCGTAGCCGATGACCGTTACCGGGCCGCGACTGCGCGCGGCTCCAGCTCGCGCAGCACTGCGCGCACATCTTCTTCGCGCACGGTGTACAGATCTTCCTCATCGCGCGAGCCCATGTTCGCAGCATGCGGGCCGCTATGTGCCGCGTTGCGCCAGGGGCTGCGCAGCGACGCGTGCAGCGTATCGACAGGCACCGTGCGCCACAGCTCGCCGGCATTTTTGACGCGAACGCCCGCGCCGCCCATCACCTCAATGCGTCCGCGCGCCTGCTCCACAATGCGCGCAACCTCGCCGGCGCCGGCGTACAGGCTCACAGCTCCGCCAGAGGTGAGCAGAACCTCCGCGCCGCAGTGGATTACATCTTCAAGCGCCTGCCTGCGGTCGGCAGCCAGGTCGAAGGCGCGATGGAAGCAGAGGCGCATCGGGTATGCAGCCTCGGCGATCTGGCGCATGGCCTCGACATCGACAGCATGTTCGGGTGTCAGGACGCCGACCATCACGCCGTGCACGCCGGCGCTCCGCATGCGGCCGATGTCCTTCGTGATCACCTCGAGCTCGAACGCAGAGTAGATAAAATTTCCGGCGCGCGGGCGCACGATGCAGTGCACTGGGATGGAGACGGCGGCGAGGGTCCACTCGACAAAACCGAGCGACGGAGTGAGCCCCCCGTCAGCGAGCGAAGCGCACAGCTCCAGCCGCTCCGCGCCCCCCGCTGCCGCGGCCAGAACGGCTTGCGGGTTGTCGACCGCGATTTCAAGGCGTACCGTCTGCACGGGGCGGCTCATGGCTCTGCTTTCCCACCGCTTGCGGTGTCGGCGCGTTGGTGCCGGTGCAACGATGCTTTCGATGCTTGCGTGCGCACTCAGCTTCGGTCGTTAGACTGCCCGTTGCCGGGGCGGTTGTCAACTTGAAATGATCGTTTGTCGTCTTTCCGATCACCGCTTACTATGCAGAGAGGCGCAGATGCAACGGGAAAATGGCCTGATGAATATGCTGGTAAACAGATGAGCGAGCTCTCAAGAACGTTTGAACATGCCATGCTGCGCGAGATTTTCGAGCAGCCGGACGCGCTCCGCACCCTGCTTGCCGCCTCGATCACAGGCCAAACGCTGCGCGAGGAACTGTTCGGGCCGGTACGCTCGCTGCTTGCCGAAGCGTCTTCGCTGGTCATCATTGCGAGCGGCTCGAGCCGCCATGCTGGCCTTGCGGCCGAGGTAGCGATCGAGGACTTGAGCCAGTTGCCGGTCGATGTCGAGTATGCGAGCGAGTACTCCTACCGCACCAGCAACACGACTCCGGGTGCGTTGGTGCTGGTGATCTCGCAGTCGGGCGAAACCGGCGACACGCTGGCCGCACTGCGGGAGGCGAAGGCGCGCGGACAAGCCACCATGGCGGTTACAAATGTGCCGGGTTCGACGATGATGCGCGAAGCGGATGTAGCGCTTTGCACGGAAGCCGGCAGGGAAGTGGCGATTCCCGCGACCAAGAGCTTTACCAACCAGCTGGCGCTGCTGCACCTGCTGGCGGTGGCCGCAGGCGAGGCGCGCGGACGCCTGACGCCGGCTGACGTGGCCCAGCGACTGCGAGCGATTGAAGCGTTGCCGGCGGCGCTCGCAGCCTCGCTCGATGGGTGGGCCGCGCGCGCTGAAGCCTGCGCGGCTGTGTTTGCCGGCGCCAGAAGCTACCTGTTTCTGGGGCGCGGCGTGCATTACCCTCTGGCTCGCGAAGGCGCGCTGAAGCTGAAGGAAAGCTCGTATGTGCACGCCGAGGGATACCCGTCTGGTGAGGTGCTGCACGGCCCGAACGCGCTGGTCAGCGAGAAAGTGCCGTTGGTGGTGCTTGCAGCATTCGACCTGCAGGACGCGGATTCGGTTCGTCGCTACGAGCGCACCGTCAACCTGCTGGAGATTCTCAAGGGGCAGGGCGCGCGGGTGCTCGCGCTGGTGAACCGCGGCGACACGCAAGTCAAATCGCTGGTGCAGGAGACGATCGAGGTGCCGCCAGCGCCGGAGCACCTGCTGCCGCTGCTCGAGGCAGTTCCGCTGCAGCTGTTTGCGTACTATGTGGCACTGACGCACGGGGTGGATGTGGATCGACCGCGCAACCTGGTGAAGTCGGTCCCAGTGGCATAACCAGTCGCATAAGTAGTCGCGCAGAAGGAGTCAACGATGAAGCGAACGATCGCAGCGTTGCTGCTGGGGTTTGCCGGGCTGGCCGCGCCGCTGTCGGCGCCGGCGCAGAAGACGCTGTTCTACATGACGGGCGACGGCCCGTCGGAGCGCGACTTCATGCTCCATCGCTCCAAGATCGACATCATCGTGCCCACCTGGTACGACGTCGACGAGGATGGCCTGGTGAGTGGCGAGCCCAACGAGCTCATACTTAAGGCCGCGAAGGAGAGCCACGACTCCGTGGTCCCGATCGTCGCGCTGATGAACAAGGACAATGTGCATAAGCTGCTCGCGAACCAGCACGCGCAGCAGGAGATGATTGCGGCGCTGATCCGCGAGTGCAAGCAGCACGGCTACGACGGCTTCCAGTTCGACCTTGAAGATATCCTGTGGACCGACCGTGACGCGCTGTCGGCGATGGTGCAGAAGACCGCCGACGCCCTGCATGCGCAACAGCTGCAGTTACAGATAGCCGTGGTGCCGAACGCGCCCGGCTACCCGGGACACACGGCCTTTGGCAAGTGGATCTACCAGGAATGGCGCGGCGCGTTTGACCTTGCCGCGCTGGGCAAAGCCGTGGACCTGCTGTGCCTGATGACCTACGACCAGCACACGCGCTGGACCGTGCCCGGCCCGGTGGGCGGCTGGCCCTGGACGACGATGAATATGGACTACGCGTTGAAGCAGGTGCCGCGCGAGAAGCTGTCGCTGGGTATCGCGCTCTACGGCTACCACTGGTTCACGGGCGACCCTGGCCTGGACGAAGACAAGAAGCAGCCGCACCCGACCGCCGAGTACATCAGTGCGGCGAATGCGCGCACGCTGCGCGACAGCTACGGCGGCCACGAGGAGTGGGACCCGGTCGACCACTCGGCGTGGTTCTTTTTCTACCGCGACCAGATGCGCGAGTGGATCTTCTACACCGACAAACGCGGCTTCAACGACCGATGGGAGCTCGCCAAGCAGAACCATCTCGCGGGCATCTGCTCGTGGGTGCTGGGCGAAGAGGACCCCGAGATCTGGTCGGTCCTGCCGGACCACAAGTAGGCACTCAGATTATTGCCGTTTGAGCACCACGGCAGTGCTATCGTAGTCGCCACGCAGCAGCAAGGGAATGCCGCCGCTCATCAGCTCTGCGCCCGAGGCCTGCTGCGGCAGCTGGGGCGCTTTCTTAGCGTCCTGCGGCGTGAGCGTGTAGGTCGCGGCAGGGTCCAGCCCTTCCAGGTGAACCGCTGGAAAAGGATCGCCGAACTCTGAAGCCTGCAGAAAAGCAAACACCACTGCTTCGGACTTATCTGGAGCGACATACTCGGTAGCCCATCGACCCGGCAGCGCAAGCCCCGGCGTGAGCCGGTAGAGCAGGCCCTGCTGCACCAGCGGACGAACGGATTTGTAGAACGCGATCTGTGCGGTTGCCAGTTGCATTTGCTCGTCGGTCCACTTGTTCAGGTTATTGCCGATGCCAAGCGAGCCCGTCTCGGCCACATGGAAGCGGAAGTCGAGCGGCGTGGTGCGGCCGTTGATGCCGTTCGGCACGTCCGTGACCCAGGCCATCATCACACCAGGCGCGTAGGCGTGGGTAAAGCCGTCCTGGATCGTGAGCCGGTCGAGAGCGTCGGTGTTATCCGACGGCCAGACCTCGTCGGTGTAGCGCAGGATGCCGTCGTCGACGCGACCCCCGCCGCCGGAGCAGGACTCGATCTCCAGCTTCGGGTGCTTGCGGCGCAGCTCCGCAAGAATGCTGTACAGGTTCTCGACATACTTGACGTAGATAGTTTTCTGCTCGGCCAGCGGCACAGATTCCCAGCCCGGCTCCGACCAGTTGCGGTTGTAATCCCACTTGAGAAAGTCGATCTGGTTCTTTGAAACAAGCTCGTCGAGGAATTGAAAGACATACGCGCGCACATCGGGCCGGGCAAGATTGAGCACGAGCTGGTTGCGCGCCTCGGTTCTCGGGCGCCCGGGGAAATGCATCGCCCAGTCCGGGTGCTTGCGGTAGAGGTCCGAGTCCGGATTGACCATCTCCGGCTCCACCCAGATGCCAAAGTCCATGCCCAGTTGGTGCACGCGGTCGATCACGGGCGCCAAGCCATGCGGAAACTTCTGCGGGTTCACATACCAGTCGCCCAGGCCGGCATGGTCGTTCCTGCGCTGGCCAAACCAGCCGTCGTCAATCACGAAACGCTCGACGCCCAGCGTGGCCGCGCGCTCGGCAAGCGCAAGCTGCCCGGCCTCGCTCACGTCGAACTCCGTCGCCTCCCAAGAGTTGAACAGCACCGGCCGCAGTTTGGGGTGCGGCGCCTGCGGCAGAATCACCTGCTCCTGAAAGCGGTGCAGGATGCGCGAGGCCTCGCCCTCACCCGCGGCGGTGTAGCCGGCATAGAAACGCGGCGTCGCCAGAGTCGCTCCAGGCGCGAGCGGGTACGAGAAGTCGAAGGAATTGTAACCGCCGGTGATCCGAACCTGCTTCGCCTCGTTCTCCTCGACCGCGATGCGCCAGCTGCCGCTCCAGCCCAGCTCGCCGAACCACACCGGGCCCACGTTCTCGCTCGTCACGCCATCCTCGCCGATCGAAAACCAGGGGTTCGCCTGATGGCCTGTACTGCCACGCCGGCTCTCGAGAATGCGCGTGCCGGGGCGAATCACATCGCGCTGCAACTGCCACTCGCCGCCCCAGCGGCCCGTGAGCCACGAGAGTTGATAGCGCGGGTCCGGCGGCAGATTCCATGTGCTGCTGGCAGCGTTTTCGAGCGTGACAGCAGACTTGGATTTGTTCTCAATCTCTGTCCAGCGCGCCAGCACTCCCTGCGGAAACACCTGGTAATAGAGGTGGACGAAGACCGGCTCGACTGCATCGCGCAATGTGAGCTCCAGCGTGTCGGGCGCCGGCTGCTCTGCCTTCTCGAAGACGAGGCTCATCGAACGATTTCCATTGGCGAAGCTCGCCTTCAGAGCAGGCTCGTATGACAGGCCGCCGCCCCACGCCGGGTACTCAAGCGGTGTGGTTGCGATTGAAGGCTCGAACGAGGCAATCTCGCGGTGCATCTTCGCTGCAGGCAGCCCGGCAACGCTGGGCAGGCGTGCGCCCCAATAGAGCGTCTGCGGCATCTTCGCGTCGTTGACGCCGACGGCATAGCTCATCTCGCCGGCCGACAGCAGCCACGAGTCGCCGCCAGGCGACGCCTGGATGGAGGCTGCAGCGGCGGCTTGCTGCGCATGCGCCAGGGGAAGCAGAGATGTGCACAGGGCGAGAAGTGTACAGGCAGAGCGCAGTTTCAAGGCAGAAGCTCCCGGCAAGGCTTGCGCCCGCACAGGCGGGCGCTCCCAGAGGGTAGCAGCCACCCCCTCAGCGTGTCTGCGGAGAAAGCAGAAATGGCAGCGGCGCTCTGATTGCCGCTACAACTCGCGGAGCCGCCGGACCAGCTCGCGCGGGTGGATCGGCTTGGGCCACAGCTCAAAGCCGTACCCGTTCTGCCGTGCCTCATCCATCAGGTCGCCGATGCCGGCCTGTCCAGAAAACAGCACGACCCGAGTCTGCGGGCACTGCTCGCGGATCAGAATGCCGGTCTCAATGCCGTTGCGGCCAGGCATGCGCACATCGGTCAGAACAATGTCAGGGCAGAGAATTGGCAATGCCTGCACCGCGGCATCTCCACTGTAGAGCGCGTTTGCAACAAAGCCGCTCAGATTCAGAATGCGCACCAGCGTATCTGCAATCAACTGCTCATCGTCCACCACAAGGATCCGGGTTGGCCGGGAGCCATGTTCCGGCGATGCCGCTCCGGAGGCGGTGCCGGCTTCGTCGTCATCGGGAGCAGTCTTGCCGCGCAGCTCTTCAAGCATCCATGCGGCTCGTAGGCCGGTGGGCAAATGCCAGGTGTGTTCCGCGTACTGCCTCATTGCACCGTGCTCCTGCGTCGATTGGGGGTAGGAAGCAAGATCATAAAGCAAGCAACACGCTGCCGTGCAATCAAACTGCGCAGCGAAGCGGAGTGTAGCGCTCAGGGCCTTCCTGAATGCATCAAGAGTAGCCCAATTTTGCTTCCTGCGTCCGAAGGGAATGCCTGTTGTCTCGGATTGCAACGGCCGTCCGCGCTTTCTGCGACCTGACCACCGGCTTTCAAACGCCCGAAGCCACGGGGCGCGAGAGATCGCCAGGCGCAATCGTCAGCATTGGTCAGACCATTGCCGGGGGGCATACATGCAAATCCTGTGACTCCGCTCCGCAGATCGCTCTGTGCGAGCAAAAGCGGCCACCTTTGGGATGGCCGCTCTCGCTTGCACACAGATTAGTACGCTGCATAAGTCGCAGAGTACTTACTTCTTCTTAAAGATAAGTGCCGTTGGATACGAGGAAAGATACGTCTGGTACTGTCCGTTCGAATCTGGAACCGGGATCGTGCTGTCTGCAGCCGGAGTAAAGAAGCTGACGTTCCATGATCCGTTGATCTGTACCTTCACCGGAGTCGGTACGACGAACTGGAGGGTGTGGGCCAGCAGGTTCCACACCGGCGCTTCATTCCACAGGAACAGTGTGATCGACCCATCAGAGCCGGTCAACGCAAGTGCGTGGCCTGTTCCGCTGGGCAGCCCACTGATGGCGGCCTGTACGGTGGTCTGCGGCGAAGGCTTGTCCTGCGGCAGCACATCCGCAATATGGCGCATGGCATAAGCGATGATCTTCGGCGAATTATCCAGGTTGAAGAAGCCGAAGTGGTCGTCGCTGTTCGCTCCCTGAGGGTCAGGGTATGCGTCGAGCAGTTGATAAATGTAAGTGTGGCTCACACCTTGCAACGCAGCATCGAAATACGCATTCAAGATCAGTTCAGCCTGCGCCGGCTCGTCGACGCCCCCGGGATTTGTATTGAACGGAAGCTCTGTGTATCCCGTCTCAGTTATAGCCTTGGGATAATTGCCGGTCATCGCGAAGTAAGTTGGAAAGTCCCGGTTGAGCCAGGTAAAGGGCTGCTCGCCGTTGTGGGGGTAGGGGTGAGTGTTGGCGACGTCTGCCAGCCCGGGAGTGCTGGATAGATTCACCGGAGCGGCGCCCGTCATGTAATACACCGGAATACCCTGGAGATTGGAGTCACCATGTACGGCGCTGTACATCGCGCGCTGAAAGCTCTCAGCGTTCTGCTCGTTGGAGCCGCCCCCGACAGCTACAGGGAAGTTGTTGATCTCGTTCGGACCTTCGATAGACTGGATCATGCCGGGGTAAGTATGGGCCAGAGTATCAAGCTGCTGCATGGCTACAGGAAGGCTTGCATTGCCGTCGGTAATCATGTCGAACTTAATGCCGTTAGCAGCAAGCATCTCCAGCGCCGCGACACCCTGACCCGCCGGCTGCCACTTTACAGGATCGGGTACATAGTCGCGGGCATTGCGGATGCCGATGAACTGCAAGTCCTGCAATACCGCCGAGGCATCGGCATACTTGCCGTCGGTGTACTCCATGTGAAGGTTAATACCCATGCTGTCCTGAAAGGTGGACAGCGGAAGGGAGGGGATGGTCTGGATGGCGGCCGACGCTTGTGCGAGGACGGCGCTGTGTGTGCTCATGAGGGAAGCAGCTACGAAAAAGCACGAGGCTTTCAAATGAGAGGTACGCGACATAGTTTCCTTCAGGGGCACCGGAGCAAAAAATGTTTGCTCTCGATGTGCGGATTCAGTTCACTTGCTCGCATCCTAACCGCAAGAGAATAGTTCGGATAGGCAGCAGGGAATGAAAAAGCACGTTTGACGTTACTCGCGTGCACTGTATGTAGAAGAAAGCGCGCGTAAATTCGCCAGAGCAGAAAGAAAAGATTGCAGGTAAGTAAGTAGCTTGCGGGTTGTATCGGGCATCACTTACGCCGTGCCCAGCCCAGAAGTGCATAGGCAGCGTAGAAGTTGCAGCGGCCCGGCGCCTGCGCGCCGGGCCTGCTTTTTATTTTTAAAAATTATTACTGCTGTTGCGGAACAAGGGTTGGACGGCCTGGAGCAGGCTCCTGCCGGGTGCTTATCCTGCCCGGCGCCATCACGTTTCGAGGCTTCGACGCGGTTGCCACCGCAAACAGCACCCAGATGATCGGCATGATGGGATCGGGTGTCGCGATAAGCAGCGCAACCAGCATGATGGCAATCGCAAAGAGGGAGCGCTCGAACATTTCGAAGCGCGCGTAACGCCGCGGGCGCAGTAGCGGCCGCAGCAGCTGCAGGATAAAGACAAGAAACAACAGCACACCCGGGATGCCAACATTGCCCATCAGGGAGCAGGCGAAGCTCGAGGCCCGCACACTGCCCCAGCCCGCACCGAGATAGTACGAGTCATGCGAGGTCTGCAGCGCAAGCGTGTTCCATAGCGAGCGCTCGCGGTAAGAGTCGCTGTCGACCTTGTTGACAAAGACAGTCTCGAAAACCTTGCTGACAGTGTGGCCTGCATCGGTGAGCAGCAGCAGTGGGACCGCGACCGCGATGAGCCCGAGAACCAGCAGCACCTTGACCGGCGCCAAGCTTTTGCGGCGGAAGCTGTAGCGCACGTAGAGCAGCAGACCGCCGACGGCGATGCTGCCGAGACACGCGTAGCCGACCGTCGAGACAGTAAGTACCAGGGCTGTCAGCATCAGCAGAAAGCCGGCTGCTGACTGCCAGCGGATCCGGTGCGTGGCCAGGTGCCAGCCCAGCAGCGCCAGCCCCGTGCCAAGGTAAAACGCCGCTTCCGAGGCTTCCGGAAGGGTGGAGTTGAGCCTCCACACCCCGCCGATCTTGTAGGCGTCATAGATAACATGCGTGGTGTTGGTGTACAGGATCGCTGAAGGATACGGGATGTGCACCAGGGCATTTGCCAGCTGGTACATCGAAAAGAACGCGATACAGATGCAGGCCTTGATATACCAGGCCACGGCAACACGCAGCTGCTCCCGCGTGCTGTGGATAGCCAGCAGATAGACGGTAAGTGCGGCCAGCAGATAACTGGGTTGCGCAAAGTTGCTGAAGGTCCAGCTAAGGTGCGTGTTAAGCCCGTTATGGGAGTTACTGACCAGGATGCCGTGGAACAGAAAAGGAAACGCGACTGAGGAGAAGACCGCGTAGCCGACGAACAGCAGCAGCGCCTTGAAGGCGGACTGATTGATGCCGGCGATCGGCTTCCAGCGTAGCTTGCCGGTGAGCGCCTTGATGGGCAGGCAAACCAGCAGCGCAAGAATCCACGGCGCGATCGGCGAGCCCGCGACGTTGAAGGCGGAAGCCGCGTCAAAGATGGAGATGAACAGAATGATGGGCAGCAGCTCGCCCTTGGTGCGCCACCAGAGAAATGCAATTAAAACCAGCAGGGGAAGTGTCGAAGCAGTCATCGCTGCCTTTCTTGTATCCAGGGGTGTAGCTGAAGGCGCTTAGTAAGCGCCTTCAGTAAACAGTACAGTCTTGATCGTGCGGTAAAGAATGTAAAGGTCCATCGCAACCGACCAGTTACGAACGTAGTACTCATCGATCTCTGTGCGCCGTTCGTAGGTCGTGTTGTTGCGGCCGGAAATCTGCCACAGCCCGGTGATGCCAGGGGTCACCCGGCGGTAGTGCTGGTAGCGGCGGCCGTAGCGATCCACCTCCGCCATTACAATCGGCCGCGGTCCTACCAGGCTCATCTGGCCGCACAGCACGTTCCACAGCTGGGGCAGCTCATCGAGGCTGGTCTTGCGCATGATGCGGCCTATGCGGGTAACCCGCGGGTCGCGCTTCAGCTTGCGGTCCCGCTCCCACTCGGCCCGCAGCGCGGGATCGCTGTCCAGGTGCTGCTCCAGCACCTCGTCGGCGTTCATCACCATCGAGCGGAACTTCCAGGCGGTAAACAGCTGGTGGCCGCGGCCGATCCGGCGCTGCCCATAGAACACCGGTCCCGCGGAGCTGAGGCGAACACCCGCGATCAGCAACAGCAGCAGTGGCAGAAGGCACAGGCCGATGCAGGAGGTGACGAGCAGATCGAAGCAGCGCTTGATCATCCGCGGCATCGTCTGCGACAGGCGCTGCTCAATCTCAAGCCCCAGCATGCCGCCGAGGTCCTTGGCCGAGACCCAGAGACTCGACATGCCGGCCACATCCGGCAGCACCAGCACATGGTGGAAGTGGTGCGAGTACTCGTTCAAAACCTCTTCGAGCTCGCTCGCCCGCAGCTCGGGCATGGCCAGGATGGCATAGCAGCCGCGGTTGCGGTGGGCCAGCTGCGCGGCATGGCGGAACTCGCCCTGGAACAGCTTGCCGGCAGACGCGTGACGCTCCGCAGGCGCAGTTTGCTTGAGCAGCGCGATGGGGCGCAGCCCGAGCGTCGGCTGGTCTGCCAGCACCTTCAGCATGGCCTCGCCGGTATTGTTCGCGCCAAAGATGACAGTCGGCACCCCCCACCAGGGCTGTTTAGCGCCGAACGAGCGTACCGCCCGGCGGCACATGGGCACCAGCGCGAGTGTCAGCAGCCAGGCCAGCACAAAAGCGATGCGGGAAAAGTGGCCGCCTATCTTGATAAAGAATGTGGACACGATGATCAGCAGGTAGCTCAGCGTGACCGCGTGCATCATCTTGCGAAACTCTTCGATCGCATTGGCTGCAATACCCGGATACATATCGAGTGCGGAGAAGACAAGAAAAAATAACGGCAGGGAAGTCAGCAGCGTGGCATATTCGGCCAGGCGAAACTGGCCATGAAAGACAAAGCGCAGCGAGACCGCGACGCAGCCGGCAAACAGAACCGCGATCAGGTCCGCGCCCACCAGCGCGGCCACGGTCAGCGTGCGGTTGCAGCCGATCGCCGGGATGTCGGCAGACGCGGAATACGGGGTAGCGAGAGTAGAAAGAGTGCTCATGGGTGCGATCTCTTGCCTTTCGGCTTTGTACTGCGAGTGCCTCGGCTTGGGGAACCAGGGCCTAAAAGCGGAAAGGCATCTCGCCTTCCGCAAAGAAATGCGGCATTAGTGCAAAATTGCTACCGTTGTCTGCGCACGGTGTGGCTCGTCGCTCTTGTCGCCGCCCTGTTCCTGCGAGGCGGTCGATCTGTTCTGCTGTCCATCGCTCGTTGTGCGAGGAAAAGTGGAGTGGGCGGACAACGTTTCGCTGACGATCTCCGTGAAGCGGGCGATGAACTGCCCCTCAGAGAACAGCGAGGCGCGGGCGCGAAGCGTTGCAAGAGAGAACTCGTCAGCGCGCGCTTCAAAGGCGAGCATCGCGCGCTCGAGCGCCGCCGGGGTCTGCTCGTGGAAGAAGACCGCTGTGTCAGCCGTCATGGAGTCGAGCACGCCACCCTCGGCGAGCGCGATGACAGGGCAGCCGCACGCAATCGCCTCCACCGGCACAATGCCGAAATCTTCAACCCCGGGGAACAGCAGGGCGCGCGCCTGGCGGTAGTAGTCGGCCAGCACTGCGTCGCTGGCAAAGCCGGTAAATACGACCTCACCGCCCAGCTCGGCGGCAAGCAGCCGCAGCCGCGCTTCTTCCGGTCCGCGGCCCACAATCGTGAGCTTGCGCCCCAGGCTCGCACAGGCGCGAATCGCATGGTCCACCCGCTTGTACGGCACCAGCGCCGAAACTACGAGATACCCGTCGCCCGGCTCGCGGCTCGCAGCCTGGAAGCGCTCGACATCCACCGGCGGCGGCAGCACCAGCGCCTCGCGGCCGTAAAGCCGGCGCACCCGCTCGGCCACGTACGACGAGTTGGCGACGAACAGGTCGACCCGGTCGGTCGTGCGGCGGTCGTACTGGCGCAGCAGCGCGGCGATGGGGGTCAGCAGAAAGCGCGACGCGAAGACGCCCATGCGCGCCGGGCCGAAGTACTCGTCGAACAGGTCCCACACATACCGCATGGGGGTGTGGATATAGCAGATATGCAGCGGCTGCTTCTGCCCGCGCAGGCTCGTACCGGCGCTCCGCCGAACCATCGACTTCGCCACAGCGTGCGAGGTCGAGATCACGACATCCGCACCATGGGCCTTGTTGGTCTCGGCAAACAACGGAAACAGCGGCAGGTACGAGCGGTAGCGCTTGGCCGCCTGCGGCATATGCTGCAGCAGGCTCGTATGCACCGGACGGTTTTCGATTGCCTCGCACACTGAACCCTTGTTGTGCAGCAGCGTCCATAACGGCGCGCTCGGGAAAATGCGGCACAGCACCTCAAGCACTTTCTCGCCACCGCGCATGCCGGTGAGCCAGTCGTGCACCAGGGCCACGCGCACGTTTTCAAAAGCAGCAGTCGCGCGGCTCATGCCATGCTCCAGCCGCGGGCGCCTGTGCCCGCTTCCAGTCGGTGCGCCTGGGCTGCGCGCTGCAGCACGTCTTCGGTGCGCCGTGCCGACTCGTCCCAGCAGAACCGGGAAGCCTGTTCCATCGCGGGCAGAAACGGAGCCGAAGCCGCATTCTGTTTCGGCATATGCCGCAGGATCGCGCCGGCTATCTCGCGCACGTTCAGCGGATCGACGTAGAAAGCCGCATCGCCGCCTACCTCGGGCAGCGAGCTGTTGTTTGAGGTGACCGAGCGCAGGCCGCAGTTCATCGCCTCCAGCAGCGGCAGGCCGAAGCCCTCGGCCAGCGAGGGAAACAGGAACAGCGAAGCGCCCGAGTAGAGCCCGGCCAGGTGTTGCTCCGGCACATAGCCGGTAAAGTGCACCCGCGCCGGAATGGCGGACATCTGCTGCCGGCCGAAGACCGAAGCACTGGCCTGCTGGCCGGCCAGCACCAGCCACACATTGTCCGGCAGCGAGCGCTGCGCCAGCCGCCACGCCGCCAGGATGGTTGGCAGGTTCTTGCGCGCTTCGAGCGAGGAAAGCGAGAGCACGTAGCGGCGCGAGGGCAGCGCGAGCGCCGCGCAGGCCCGCGAGGCCTCAAGCGCGGAGGTCAGCCGGGTCGACTCGGACGGTCCGTTATGCACCACCGTGATCTCGTCGGAGCTGCGGCCGAGCACCCGCACGATGCGGCTCTTGGTATAAGCCGAAACCGCGATCAGGTGCACGGCTTGCGCGGCCAGCCGGCGGAACATGAAGCTGTACCACTTCGCGTAGGCCTCCGAGTACCACTCCGGGTGCTCGATGGGAAACAGGTCGTGGAAGGTGACGACCTGCCGCGCATACCCGAGCGGGCCGGCGCCGCAGGGGCTCCACAGCAGCCGTCCGCCCGCCAGCCGGGGCAGCGCCGTCTGCTCCCACAGGTGGCCGAGCGCACCCCTGCCGTTGCGGGGCGCAAGCATCGGCGGCCCTTCCGCGTGGGACCCGCCGGGCTGGGACCCACCGCTCAGGCGCGAGGCAATCTCCCGTGCGTAGCGCTGGATGCCCGTGACCCGGTGCGCCAGAAACCGCGCATTCACCACGTAGGCCGAGTTGTTGTCCTGTCCCTGCATTGCCTGCATCCCCGTCTGTGTTGCCGTCCGCATCGCGTGGCCTTAGCTCGCGTTCAGCACGTGCTCGTCTTCGTAGCGGCCGTACACGCCGTAGTGCTGGTAGGTCGAGCTCATCTCGCGGCGGACCTTGTTCAGCACCAGGCCCAGCACCTTCACGTCCAGCCGGTTCAGCGTGCCCAGGGCCGCGGCCACTGCTTCCTGGTTCGTCTCGCCGGCCTGTGCGATCAGGATCACGCCATCAGCCGCGCAGGCGATCTGGATGGGCTCGGCCAGGCCGAGCATCGGCGGCGCATCGATCACCACCAGGTCGTAGTCCTGGGCGGCTTCGTTGAGCAGTGAGGACATCTTGGTGCCGACCAGGTGCGAGGCCTTCTGGAACAGGTGGCCGGCGGTGACCACGTGCAGGTTCTCGACGCCCTGGATCTGCTGGCGTACATCGCCCAGGCTGCGCCCTTCCAGGATCACCTCGGCGAGCCCGTTGCCGTTGGCCAGCGCAAAGTGGTTGTGCTGCGAAGGCCGGCGCAGATCGGCATCGATCAGCAGCGTCCTGCGGCCCTGCAGGGCATGCGCAATGGCCAGGTGCGCGGTGCAGGTGCTCTTGCCCTCGCCGGCCAGCGCACTGGTCACCAGCAGCGAGCGTAGAGGCACGCGGCTGCGCTCCAGCAGCACCAGCGAGCGCATGGTGCGGATCGCCTCTGTGTAGGCGCCCTGCGAGCGGCTCCAGTCAATTGGCGGCTGCTTGTGTCCGGCCGCTGCCCCGTCGCCGCTCTCCAGCAGCAGCTGGCGCCCGGCGGGCTTCAACTGGTGTACATCCGGCAGCACGCCCAGCACTTCGATATTCAGCGTGCGCCGCGCATGCTCAGGATCGCGCACACTCTTGTCCATCATGTCCCTGACCAAAACCACCGCCATCGACACGATCAGCGAGACGAAGAAGCCCAGGAAGACGAAGATGCTCTTCTTCGGGAAAACCGGCGAAGACTCCGGGCGGGCCTCGTCCGCAATGCGGATGTTGCCGCTCTGGAACCCGGCGTTGATGCCGGCTTCCTTGATCTTCTGGAACAGCTCGTTGTACAGCGTTTTGTTGGCTTCGGCGTCGCGCTTCAGCTGGTTGTACTGGACCGAGCTCACGTTCAGCTTGTCGGCTTGCGCCTTGGCTGCGGCGAGCGCGTCGCGCAGCATCGCCTCGTGATTCGCGGCCTGCGAGTAGTCGGTCTGGATGCGCTTGCCGATGTCGGTGCGCGCATCGTTGTATTCGCGCGTTACCTCGGCCAGGTTGTTCGCGCCCAGCTTGTAGTTCATGTTGTTCACGCCGTAGGTGGTCTTCAGCGTGGCCATCTTCTGCTGCGCATCCTGCAGCTGCTGCTGCAGCTTGGTCAGCTGCTCGGCCTGCGATGAGATCTCGATCGCCGCCATGTTGCCCGTCTCCACGCCTTTGTACGCGGTCTGCTTGCGGATGCGGTCGTTCTCGGCTTCGGTGTACTCGGTGTTCAGCTGCAGCACCCGCGCCGACAGGATGCTGGTCTGCTGCTCCGGATCGATCACACCCAGCTGCCGCTCATAAGTAGCCAGCGCCGCGGTGCTCTCGTTCATCTTCGCTTTCAGATCGTCGAGCTGCTTCTCCATAAAGTCCGACATGCCCATCGAGCCGCGCACCCGGATGGTGTAGACCTGGTCGATATAGGAGTGGGCCACCGCGTTGGCCACGTCCGCCGCTTGCTGCGCGCTCTTCGAGCGGTAGCTGATGCGCAGCAGCAGGCTGTTGGGTAGGTGCGTCACCGTCAGGTTCTTGAGCGTGACCGATCCGTTCGTCCCAGCCTGGCTGCCGTTCTTGGCCACCGGCATCAGGTGGAACAGCTCCGCCACCGGCCGCAGCACGGCGTCAGACTGGATCAGGTCCATCTCGGTATTGAGAAACTCCTCCACATCGCTGCTGCTCTGGCTGCCGGCATCCTGGCTCAGCACGCTGGTCGGGACCTTGTTGTCGACAGTTATGCGCGCCGTCGCCTCGTACACGGGCGTGACCAGAAAGCAGCCGATCACGGTCAGCGCCGTGCAGGCCAGCACGGCCAGCGCGATCTTCCACCAGGCGCGCTTCAGCAGCCAGAAGTAGTGGTGCATCGGCAGCAGCTCTTCTGCCTCGGCGCCGGCCGGTGCCGCCGTGTATGTAAGCAGCTGCGAGTTATTGACCGCTGCGGGGAGAATCTTCGGCTTGTTGTTATAGACAGACGGCATGGGGAACCCTCGTAAAAACGTGCGCTCTTGAGTAGTTGGCAGGCAGAGCAGGCGAAACAGTAAGAGCCGGCTCCCGAAGCGAAACAGTGTTGCAGGCAGGGTTGTCAGTCCCGCCGGTACTAGATCTGCGATAGATCAGTGGTAGATCAGCATGCCCGCACCGGCTTGCGTGCCAAACCCCGCGACGCCGGCCAGTACCTTCGCTGTCATGCGCTTGCCGTTGTTATCCGGCACATACAGGATGTCGTCCGCCTGCAAAGCAACATCAGGCGCCTTGCGGGCCATGATCTGCGACAGCGGCACGCTGATCTCCTGGCGCGGTGCGCCGGGTGCCGCCTCGCGATAGATGTAAGCCAGTTTCGCCGAGTATGGCGCCAGCCCCTCGCTCAAGGCGAGTGCCTTGACCACGGTTGTATCCGAGTTGTCCTGCATGATGAAGGTGCCCGGCTTCTTCACGTTGCCGGCGACAAAAATATGGCCTGCTTCCGGCACGCGGATTTCTTCGTTGCCTTTGAGCTTTACGTTCAGCCGGGGGTCTGCGGCATCGATCAGGCCCTTGACCGGGATCGATTGCACGGTGATGTGCATGCTGCCGTTCGGGGACTGCTCCCGGCGCGTTACGGTAATGGTGGAGCCGACCGTCGGGGACAGGCCGCCGGCCTTGGCAATCGCGTCCAGCAGAGACGTGTCGCCGGTAGCCTGGAAGGTAAGCGGCTGTTTGACCGCGCCCACCACGCTGACCGGCTTGGAACGGTATTCGAGAACCGAGACGTTGACCACCGGCTCGGTCAGTACCTGTTCCGCAACCAGCTCGGCGGCAATCTTCTTCTCCACCTGCGAAGGCTGGAGACCGGCTACCTGCAGCCGCTGCTTGAGCAGCGGCAGCGCCAGGCTGCCGTCCGAGCTGATGCGGAACGAGCGGGACAGCTCCGGGCAGTACGGCACCATGATCTGGAGAAGGTCATCGGCGCCGAGTGTCTGGGAGGGAAGGACTTCATTGGTGTTGACAGCTGCCGCAACGGCGGGCACAGTGTTCCCTGTGCTTTCCGCCTCCTGCGCGGCGAGAGAACCGGGGAGAGCCAAGGCGGCAAGGGCAAAGGCGAGCATGGAGAGCGGTGCACGCTTCTGGTAGAAGGCGGGGCGTGCTGCGCGCTGCTGGGGAACGAATCGGAACAAGTAAGACAAGGTCATGGTCGCATCCGGACAAATTGCGGTTAAGTCGTCTGGAGCCGCATGGTGCGATCCCTGACGGGGAGTTATAGGAAGCAGCTCGCCCGCGGGAAGCTACTATGCAGAATTGACGCTCTTCGAATCGAGCCGGCCGGAGAACAAGGTAATTTCCACCGGTCGCCTCGATCTAACCGGACTCTACCATCGGGCCTATCCAGTGACTCAAGCAATCTTGAGTCACCCTAAGTGGCCTGGAAGCCAGCTTTGGTAACCATCACGGATACAGATGAACTCCGGGAGCAGACCCCTCAGAATTCCCTAGAATGGATGAATCCAGCCCATATTTCCTAGGCGAAATCGACGCGAAGGCAGAGGTTACCTTGCAGTACTAATGCGTCGATTTCGGCGCTGGTTGCACTGAGGAGAGCAGCGAAAGTTTTTCTCACCTGCTGCGTTTTCCCGCCCACCTTTACATGGTTCGTGGGATCACACGCTTTCGAAGCCCGCGTTCTTTAACGCATCTCGAGAATGCGATCCGGGCGCATGCGCCCGCGCAGCAGGTCCCACAGAGCAAGCAGGTTGCCCCGTACGCGGCCGCGCCGGTCCACATAGCTCTCCGGCGCAAGGCTGCGAAACAGGTTCGCCACCACGTTGCGAACGATGCTTTCGCAGGCGTTTCTCCATGGATAGGTGCCCTTGCGCGCCAGGTAGACCGGGTTGGCCACCTGGGAGTAGCCAAACCGTTTGCCCGAAGTGCGGCCGACCTTAACCCCGAGATGCACGCCCTGCGCCCCGGGCACGCAGACCAGCTCGCCAAAGGGCAGCAGCCGGCGCGAGAAGTCGATGTCCTCATACCAGGCGTAGGCAGGCAGGTCTTCGTCAAAGCGAACGCCGTGGGTGCGCAGCGCCGCCATGCGAAACGCCATGTTGCATCCATATGTATTGAATGCGGACAGCGCAGGCTCCTGCGCGAGCGTCGGCGCCTCCGGCAGGGAGCGCAGGGTCGCCCGGGCATACTCGCCGGCAAGCCCCGGCCCTTTCGCGCCATCGGCGATCACGCGGCCGGTTGCTCCCACAACCGCGGGCCTGCTCGCAAACACCTGCTCCATCCGCAACAGGTAGTCGCGATGCAGATAGAAGTCGTCGTCCATAAAGAAAATGAGGTCGAATCTATCGGCCGCCGCGTGAAGCAGATGGTTGCGCTGCGCACACGACCCACCCGAGCCCTGAACAAAACAGACATCGGGGAACCGCTGCGGCGCATCGCCGATATCGCCCGGGTCCAGGTACGCCACCAGGATGCCCGCTGCCGGCCGGCTCTGGTGGGCCAGGTCTGCGAGCGTTTCCAGCAAAATCGCCGGACGGCCGCGGGTGGCGATGCCGATGGCAATTGAAAGACCCCCGGGCTGCAGGTCTGCGGGTGCGCAATCCGTGGTGGGCAAATGCTCCGGAGCAGCCATGATAGGTACTTTCTTCGTAGAAGAGCCCGTGCGGCTCTCTCTGTGTAGCTTCAAGCCGTGCAAGTCATCTGCTTCTCGCTTCTTACCGGATATTCCCGGTTGAAAGCGAAAGCCTTTCCCCGCAACGGACACACACGATCTTCCCATCGGCTGTGAAAAAAGGAAACCCTCCCTTCACTTTTGCTGGCGGCAACCGTGGGAAGATGCGAAGGTAGGAAGGATCCCTGACTCTGCACCTTTGCTCCACTTGCCTGTGAGGGCGTCTCTGCCTGCATTAGCATGCAGCCGCCTGCCTTGAGAGGAAAACAATGCCTACAACAGGAAACAAACCTGTGACAGACGATGGAGCGGCGGCGATCCGCTCCCGAAGCAGCACCCGCACCGTGGCTCTTAGCGCCATGTGGAACCTGGTCGGCCGCGCCGGCCCGCTGCTGGTAGCGGTGCTGGCCACACCCCACCTGGTGCGCGACCTGGGCCCCAGCCGCTGGGGCGTCTTCACCATCGCGCTCAGCCTGGTCGGTATCTTCAGCATCTTCGACTTCGGCATCGGGCGCGCGCTTACCCGCACCATCTCTGAGCTGCTGACCGAAAACCGGACAACCGAGGCAGCCAGCCTGGCCCGCAGCGGCATTGCCGCCCTCACCGTGCTGGGCTGCGCCGGCGGCCTGCTCATGGCGGCGCTGGCCCACATCTGGGTCTCCGCCGGCCTGCACATCCCGGCGACGCTGCACCGCGAGGTCCTTTACTCGCTCTACGTACTCTGCCTGTCCGCGCCGCTGGTCATCCTCAACTCGGCGCTATGGGGCGTCATCGCGGCTTACCAGGAGTTCCGCTCCGCCAACCTCATCAATGTGCCGATCATGGCGATGTACTACATCGGGCCACTCATCGTCCTGCGCTTTTCTGACAGCCTCATCTCGGTGCTAGCGGTTCTCGTGCTCTGCCGCGTCGCCATGACCTTCGCCTACTGGCGCATCTGCACCCGCGTCATGCCCGAGCTCAAGACCGCCCGCGCCAGCCTCGCCCAGCTCAAGCCGGTGCTGCGCATGGGCGGCTGGATGACAGCCTCCAACATCACCTGGCCCATCCTCACCTACGTCGACCGCTTCATCATCGCCTCCGTGCTCTCGGCGGCTGCCACCGGCTACTACTCCACTCCCTTCGATCTGGTCATGCGCTTCACCATTCTTCCCGTCGCCATCATGAACACCGCCTACCCGGCGATGGCTGCCTCCTACCGGACTGACCCCGAAAACACGCAGGCCCTGTTCCGGCGCAGCCTGGTCTCCGTCACCGGCGCGCTCTTTCCCGCCTGCCTCCTCTGCGTCGCGCTCAGCCACTGGGTGCTCACCCTATGGCTGGGCGCCGAGTTCGCGAGCCATGCCACCGTGGTGCTGCGCTGGCTCGGCGTCGGCATCCTGCTCAGCGCAGTCGACAGCGTGGTCGCCGGGCTGCTCGACGGCATCGGCAAGGCCAGCGTCAATGCCAAGTTCTCCTTCGTCGAGCTGGCGCTCTACCTGCCTCTGCTCGCCTTTCTGGTCAGGCAGACCGGCATCGAAGGCGCGGCCATCGCCTGGGCGCTTCGCTGCCTCATCGACCTGACAGTACGCATGTGGATCGCGCAGCGGCTGTATCAGCCGGTGCGTCCGGCTGCGCTCAGCACGCTGCCGCTGCTGCTTGCCGCTACCGGCACGCTGTTTCTAGCCGCGCTGGTGCAAGGCTCGCTGCTCACCCCGGTAGTCTGCGGTGTGGGCACGCTGCTGGTCGTCGCCATGCTGTGGCGCTCGCTTACACACACAGAGCGTGCGCACGTCACCGCGACCGCCGGGCGCTTTCTGCCGCTTCCACATGGTGCCGGGCGATAGCTTGTATGCATTCCAGCAAAGAAGGGGCGAGCCATGTGGCTCGCCCCTTTCGCATTTCCACCTGTACTTAGCGCGACTTATCGTGCTGGCGCCGCCATGTACCCGAACAAACGCCCGCGGAACGTACCCCAGTAGTAGCGGGCGTGCGACATGCGCCGCCGCAGCAGGCTCAGCAGCATGCCGCCGATGGGGCGGATGAAGTAAGGCAGCGTGATCCAGGCAGCGATGGAGTGTTTGCGCAGCACCCGTCCCATTCCCGCGCCGTAATGGAACGCGCGTGCGATCGCATGGGGCGTCAGGTGCTTGTCGGGGTGCAGGATGCCGAGCGAAACGTCGTAGTAGCCCCGATAGCCTTTGCGCAGCAGGCGCAGCGCAAAATCCGGCTCCTCGCCCGAGCCCCACTGGGTGCCTGGCCCGATCGCCGGGTCGAAGCCGCCCACCTCCCGCGCCCGCTCCGTGCGGATCCACATCGCAAAGCCGCAGATCGTCGTCCACACCGTCTTGTCGTCGATCCGGCACGACACCGGCGTCCACCGGCCGTTGATCAGCTCACCGGTGGGCGAGACGCAGTTGCCCGCCAGCAGCGTCAGGTCAGGGTCCTGCTTGAAGTCCTGCAGGATGCGCAGCATCGTGTCCGGCTGGAACATGCAGTCGTCGTCTGGAAACCCGACGATGTCTCCCGTGGCAGCCTCCAGGCCCACATTGCGCGCGTGCGAGCAGTTCCGCACCTCGGAGCGCAGGTGCAGCAGCGGGAAGCTCGCGGCGAACTCAGCAACGATCGGCGCCAGCCGGTCGTCCTTGTTCTGATCGACGATGATGACTTCAAAGTTCCGGAAAGGCTGCGTGGCAAAGCCTTGCAGCAAGTCGTGCAGCTCCTGGGTTCGGTCGACAGATGCGACCACCAGCGAAAGTTTCATGGGGAAAGTCCTCGGCCTAAGTTTGCCATAGAACCTGCACTTTCTACTTGATGTTGTGCAGTAAAGAGGCACTTTCTTCGTAGTAACTTACTCGAGTTACACTTATGCCAAGTTACTTAGCTGGCATCCCGGTGACAAGAGTAGGTACGAAGTAGTCACTTACCCGGAATTGCTTTCTTTCCGCTCAGGAATTTGCCTGTGCATAGACGACGCGAGCTACGGGCAGCAGCATTCCCCCGGACAGTGCTGCCGCTTGAACCGCAGCTTCAACCGGCTCAAGTCGAGATGGGCTGCAGAGTGGCAGCGTAGTAACGATTGTTGAACCTTTTTGGAATACCCGTAAGTCGTGCGGGTAGAGCGGGTAACTGTCAGTGAGCTAAGCAACAGGTTGTAAGTTCGTTCTGGTGGTCAGGATGAAGCGGATGTGCAAATCTCACGACAAAGGCTTTGGTGGCTTGATCTCGCATGAACGTGAATGGAACTTCGCCCGCTATTCCGCCTGTTTCCTATATCGGCGATCTTTCTCCGCAGCAGCGGTTTGAACCCGGCCATCGCCGAATGCCTTCATCGGATTGAGGGAAAATCCAGGAAGGCTCCTCAGGATCAAACGGTTTGTTCAGACTCAGTTTGGGGAGCCGAAGCCACCAGAGCTGCCCCCCGAACCGGAACTCCCTCCGGGCGAGCCGAATCCACCGCCCGAGCTCCCAAACCCGCCACCTGATCCACTCGAGCCGCCGAAACCACCGCCCGACCCTCCAAAGCCCCCACCCGATCCACTCGATCCGCCGAACCCGCCACCCGATCCCCCAAATCCGCCGCCCGAGCCACCCGAACCACCGAACCCCGAGCCTCCGCTCGAACCACCGAATCCGCCCCCGGAGCTCCCAAAGCCCGATCCGCCACTCGATCCGCCGCTTGACCCTCCAAAGCCGCTACCCGAGTTTCCGAAGCCTCCGCTACTGTTCCCGCCGCTACTCCCGCCACTAGTGCCAAAGCCGCCGCTACTGCCAGTGGTCCCGCCACTCGCCCCGCCGCCACCCATCGCTCCGCCCATGGCCAGCGCCTGCTCCTCAACCGGGTCGTACACAAACTCCCACTTGTTGTAGTGGTCCTGCAGCCGGAAGGCCACCATCGACTGCTTTTCAGCCTTCAAGGTCACCCCAACGATCGGCGCATCCGTTCCAAGGGTGCCACTCTGACCGAGTGTCAGGCCGGTCGGATTGCCTGTTCCGCCCGAGCCGCCGCCGCTCAGCCCGCCCGAAGCGGAACCTCCGGAGCTGCCAAACCCTCCAGAGCTGCCCGATCCGAAACTCGACCCGCCCGAGCCCCCGAATCCAGAGCCGCCGGAGCTGCCTAATCCTCCGGAGCTAGACCCGCCAAAGCCCGAGCCGCTGGAGCCGGAACCACCGAACCCCGAGCTGGAGCCGCCGAACGAGCTGGAGCCGAACCCAGTCGACCCCGAGCTGTTCTGCCCGGAACCACTCCCGGCAGTGCCGCCGGCGGCCCCGCTTGCATCCCCGCTATCGTTTGCATACAAACCCGGCGTCGAACCCGCCCCTACCGGCCCCGAGCCCGCAGCCATACCCCCTGCGCCAGACGTACCCCCCGAGCTGTCTCCGAAGCCACTTCCGGACGAACCCGTCAGTCCGCCGCTAGACGACCCACCAAACCCACCCGATGAACTCCCAAACCCGCCGCTTGACCCGCCTCCAAAGCCACCCGACCCCCCGCCGAAGCCCTGGATCGAGCTCGACCCGCCATTCACCGGAGTCGCTCCGGGAATGGAGCTCGCGCCCCCGGCCCCCAGCGGCTGGCCGAACAGCCCCAGCGGTCGGATGTGCGCCTCGCCAAAGTGAATCAGCTTCCAGTCATCCTTACCCGTCATGGGGTCGAGGTAGCGCCTGCGCAGGTAGCGGATGTCGTTGGTCTTGACCAGTTGATCGACCGACGTCGGGTATGAGCCGAACTTCTTGTAGTACAGCCGGATCGCACGCTTATATTGCAGCCCGCGCTGCACCGCCTCCAGCTCACGATCGTGCTGGATCGACGCCGCAATCTTCGGCGCTGCGACTGCGAGCGACAGTGTAACCAGCGCGACAAAGAAGATGACCGCAAGCAGCAGGTAGCCGTCCTCGCCGGCGCCTGGCTTTCGCGTCACCCGGCGCCTGCGTTCCGCCTTCGTCCTGCAAATCAACAACGGCATGAGATCCATAATGGACTCAGTTCTGCACCTGCACCAGCGGCAGGGTCTGCGTATTATGGTACGGCAGGTCCTCGATTTGGATCGAGAACGGAGCGATCTGGACGACCCGGTACCGGTGGCTCACCACATCGCCCTCTGAGGCGACAAACACATCGTCCCCATGCAGCAGGAACGCCCGCCGCGTCCCGTTGTGGCGCGCCGCGTAGCCAAAGAAGCGCAGGTCGATGGCCGGCGGCTGCGGCGGCCCCAGGTTCGCGGCGATCTGCTCTGCAGACGGCCGCACCGGCCCCTTGACCTTCTCAATCGCAGTCGAAGGCGGCGGCCCGGAGCTCTGCGAGAAGATGTTGCGGCCATTGCCGGCATAGAGGTAGTTCTCGTTCTCGGCCATCAGCTCGGGATGCAGCGCGGGATCGATGGAAGCATTCGCCGCCGCAGCAGCTCCACTCGCGCCGGCAGCCCCTGCCCGCCCTGCCGCGGGCGCCGGCGTTGCCACGGAGAGGGAAGCGGGCTGCACCGGCGCCACCGGCGTCGACGGGCTGGACGGGCCGCCGAAGATGGTATGCGCCGCCAGCGCCAGCACCACCAGCCCCAGCCCCGCCGCCACCGCGACCTTCTTCTTGTCCTCCGTGCCTATCCCTTTCATCCGCGCCACTACTGCACCTCCCCGCCCGAGTCGCCCGAACCGGAGTCATTCGAGCCGGAGTCGTTGCCGGCCGGCTGCAGTGCGGGCGCGCTCGCTGGGTCGACCCGGCGGTACGCCGTAAAGCGCAGGCGCAGGTTCACCAGGCCGCCCTGCGAGCCGGCCAGTGTGATGGACCGGATGATGAAGAAGGCATGGTCCTTGTCGCGCTCCATGTCATTGATGAAGTGCATGATCTGCGTGTACTCGCCGGAGAGGTTGGCCTCGTTGCGCATCTCGACGATACCTGGAATCGCAGGCGCTTCCGGGTAGCTCACACGAGTCAGCCGCACGTGGTTGCGGGTGGAGAGCACGCCCAGCTCGGCAATGACGGCACTGTCGGTCATCGGGACCCGCGCGTTCACAAAGGCATCCGCCTGCCGGCGCGAGCTGGCCAGCTGCGCCGGCAGCGCCTGCAGTCGGCCTGCCTGTGCCTGCAGTTGCGCATAGGTGGCCAGGTCCGCGTTGTACTGGGCGGACTGGTCGCTATGGCTGTCGTGCCAGGCCACGATCAGCCGCGTCGCCAGCACCAGGTCGAAGATCAGCAGCACCGCGACCACCGCGATATAGGCATTCAGCTGCGTAAGCGCCTGCGAGAGGAAGGAGCGTCGCATCAGCGGGGCCCTCCATCGCGCGGCGGCGCCGGCACCCCGGCAAACGGCTTCACCGCGGGCAGCGGACCCGTACGCCGCGCCTTCGCTCGCGCCACAAAAGTCGATGCGGAATCAGGATTGGGATTGGTGAGCTGCGCCTGCCTGCTGCCGGCCCTGTGCGCGGTGGCTGTGGTGGGCGCGGCAGACGCAATCCTGGCTGCCCGCGCGCCGGCGTTGTCGTGCGAGTTTGGCAGCGGCCGGTAGCCGGCCAGGATGTCGAAGGCGACTTCGTTGGTCACCCCGGGAAGATTGCCCGGCACCCCACCCGGAACGTTTACCGGCAGCGGCTGCCGCGGCGTGTTGGCCTGGTTGGCCAGCGCCTCGCTCACCAGCCGCGGCGCCACAAAGTGCCGCGAGTGCTCCAGGTTGCGCACCACCTCCACCGCGTGTTCGCGCGCGCCGCTCACCCGCATGCGGATCGTTACCCGGCCATCCGCGGCCACGGCGGGATCGATGAACTCCACCTGCACTCCATACGGCAGCGTCTCTTCCAGGTCGCTCATCGTCGCGGTCCAGGAGAAAGCCTTGCGGCGGAACAGGCTGTTGAGAAACGCGGCCTCAGTCAACACGCTCGCATTCGGGCCTTCGACGGCTAACTCACGGGCCTGCGTCTGCTGCCGCCGCAGCAGCGCGATATTGCTTTCCAGCTGGCTGACACGCGCCTCGGCCAGCCGCGCCTTGTTCTCCTCCGTATGCACCACCAGCAGCATCGGCAGCGCCAGCACAATAAGCCCGACGGCAAACACACGCAGCCGCGCGTATACCGAGCGCAGTTCGATGTAAGGTCGCGTCGCGAGATTGAGATTGATATTCATGCGTTCAGCAGCGCCCCCGTCACTGGCGCCAGCAGCGAGCGCGGCACCGTGCGCGAAGCCAGCTCCGGCGGCTGCCCCAGATCGCGAACCGCGATCGTCGGCTCGCCCAGCATCGCGTGGAACGCCTCCGCGGTGCCGGGGCCAATGTAGAAAATCTCGGCTGCCGCGGTCGTCAGCGTGTCCTCAAAGTAAGCCAGCGCGACCGACACAGCCTGACGGATATCGTCCTCCTCTTCGCGTTCGCGGCTCTCCGCGCTTTGGGGCAGCCGCGCCGGGCCGTCCACCGGCTGCTCGTCCAGCCCGCTGAAGTCGAGCGCGCGGTGCAGCAATAGCTCCTGCCCGCGCAAGATGGTAGTCGTCAGCGTATTGCCATTGTGGTTCACCAGCAGCGCCGGCTCCGTGCCGACCAGCGGCGTCGCCGCCAGGGTGCTCGGCAGCACCACGCCGGGGATGTAGCCCGCCTCGCGCACTACACTCTCGTACTCCAGCAGCACTTCGCGCGGGATCACCACGGTCAGCACCCGCACGCCTTCCGCGTTGTTGCCCATCACCTGGTACGTAATCGCAGCGTCCTCCGTATCAAAGGGCACCAGCTTGCGCAGCCGGAAGCGCAGAATGGAGAGAGCCTCGGGACGCTTCGAGGGCAGCGCATCGAAGTCCAACAGCAGCACCCGCACGGTCGCGTCTGGAACGATCAGCGTGAGCGCGCGGTTCGCCGGCAGGTTGCGGCCGCCGGGCAGCTGCCGCCCGCGTTCCGCCACCGCGCCGATCGCCGTCCGCAGTGCGGCCACCAGCTGCGGGCGCTCCAGCACATTGGGCGACTTCCAGCCTGGCTGCAGCGTCGTGGACGCCAGCGGCACAAACTGCGTCGCCAGCCCGCTGGTCGCGTCCTGCCGCGCCGCGAGCACGCCGAAGGGCGAGACCTCGCAGGCCAGCGCCGGGCGCAGCGAGATGCTGGGGAAGAGCAGGGGTAGCCGCTCAAGCACGGGCTTGGCTCCCTTCGGCAGATCGCACGTGGAACTGCCCTTGCTTCCCTGATGAACTCTGCAGCGTGAAACGCACTAGCGGTTCGCCTCGATAAACGTAACTTTGTTGATCTCTTTCAGCGTCGTCAGCCCCCGCCGCACCCGGTCCAGTGCCGACTCCCGCAGGAACTGCATCCCCTCAGCCTGCGCCAGCTTGCGCACCTCCGAGGAAGGCTTCTTCTCGAGAATCATTTCACGGATCGGATCGGTCAGGTCCAGCAGTTCGTGGATCGCGGTACGCCCCCGGTACCCTGTGCCGCCGCATTCCACGCAGCCCCGTCCATCCTTGAACTCGAACCCGCGCCACTGGGCCGGGTCCAGCCCTGAGAGCTCAAGCTCCGGGTCCGAGTACGTTACCGAGTAAATGCAGTGCTCGCAGATCATTCTCACCAGTCTCTGCGCCAGGATGCAGTTGAGCGCGGAAACAAAGTTGTACGCCTCGACGCCCATGTTGAGGAACCGGCCCAGCACGTCGACGACGTTGTTGGCATGGACGGTCGTGAACACCAGATGGCCGGTCAGCGCGGAGTTGATCGCGATCTGCGCCGTCTCCTGGTCGCGAATTTCGCCGACCAAGATCTTGTCCGGGTCGTGGCGCAAGATCGAGCGCAGTCCACGCGCGAAGGTCAGACCCTTCTTCTCGTTCACCGGAATCTGCGTGATGCCGCGGATCTGGTACTCGACCGGGTCTTCGATCGTAATGATCTTGTCCTCATCGGACTTAATTTCATTGAGCGCGGCGTACAGGGTCGTCGTCTTGCCGGAGCCGGTCGGCCCCGTCACCAGCACCATGCCGTAGGGCTCGCGGATGTACCGGCGGAACCGCCGCAGATCCTCCTCGCCGAACCCCACCACATCGAGCGTGAGCGACTTGAACTTCTCCGACATGGACTCTTTATCGAGTACACGGAGCACCGCATTTTCGCCGTGAACCGTCGGCATGATCGAGACGCGGAAGTCAATCAAGCGGCCTTTGTAGCGGACGCGGAAGCGGCCGTCCTGCGGTACGCGGCGCTCGGCGATATCAAGCTCGCTCATCACCTTGATACGCGACAGGATAGTCTGGTGATGCTCGCGCGCAATCGGCGCCATCGCCGGGTGCAGCACGCCGTCGATGCGGTACTTCACGACCAGCTGGTCGTCGTAGGTCTCGATATGCACGTCGGATGCGCGCCGCTCTAGCGCGGTAAAGATGGTCGTGTCGACCAGCCGGATGATGGGGCTGATGTCCTCTTCCGAGGTCAGCTTCTCGATCGTGATCGACTCATCATCCTGGTCGTTCACCGAGATGACGTCGAATGTCAGCCCTTCGGTGGCTTCGTCGAGCACGCGCTGCGACTGCTCGGTCTTCTTGAGCAGGTCGTTGATCTGCGACAGCGTCGCGACCCGCGTCAGCAGGCGCTGCCCCAGCAGGCTCGAGATCTCGTCGAGCACCATCAGGCGGCTGGGGTCCGAGACCGCGATCACCAGCCGGTCTTCCAGCTGCTCGATGGGCACAAAGTTATAGCGGAACATCATGTCGACCGGAACTGAGCGAAACAGATCGTGCTGGATGCGGAAGTTCTTCAGGTCGACGAACTCGCAGCGGTAGCGGCGCGCCAGCATCTGCGCATGCGCTGACTCGTCAAGCTCGATGGGAACAACGGGGAGAGTGAGGATCGGGGCTTCTGCCATGGTGTGCCTGTGTGCCTTTGTTGTGTCTGTTGTGGTCGCGCCCGTTACATGCGCTGGTGCGGGGGTCCCATTCGTTTTTCGATCGTCATCAGCCGCTCTTCAATCATGGCCACGCGTTTTTGAAAAATCCCGCGGCCGGATTCCAGCTTCTCGAGGCGGCCATTGACGGGAACCGCCCATTCTTCAAAAGCCTTGGTCAGGCGCTTCTGCATCAACTCCAAACGTTCCATCAGGCGAAGTTCGTAGATTTCCATTCGTCCTTGTGTGCGAGTTTCCAGCGCGGCAAGACGGTAATGTGTCGCCACTTCCGATTCAGCACTCATGACATACACTCCTGAATTTGTTCGCTACAACGACAGTAAACATGAAAGCAGTCATAAGTACTCGCCTTACTGGTGCTGCTGGAAGTTGTTCGCATTGCCGAGCGAAAAGATCGGCAGGTAGAGCGCGATAAGAATAATGACGACGACCACGCCCATGACGATGAGAATGGCAGGCTCAATCAACGCGAGCGAGGCGGTGAGCGCGGTCTGCACATCCTCCTCGAAAAACTCGGCAACCGAGTTGAGCATCTGCGGCAGTGCGCCGGTCGACTCGCCCACCTCGATCATCTCGGTCGAAAGGGCAGGGAACACCCCGGTCTTGTTCAGGCTCGACGAGAGCCCCTTGCCTTCGCGCACGCTCGTAACCGAAGCAAAGACCGAGCGCGAGATGCGCGAAGACGAGATGGAGCGCGCCGCTGTTTCAAGCGAGGGTACCAGCGGCAGGCCGCCGGTGAGCAAGGTAGAGAGGGTGCGGGCAAACAGTGCGACCTGATACTTGAGCCAGATCGACCCGAACACCGGCAGCTTGATCCGGATCGCGTCGATCGTGTCCGCGCCGCGCGCCGTTTTACTCCACCGGAACAGCAGGTAGCCCACTAGCAGCAGCACCGGCAGCACGTAGAAGAAGTAGTGCTGCGCAGCCTTGCCGAAGGCCAGCAGGTCGAGCGTGAGCCATGGCAGCTTGGTGCCTACCTGGTCATATAAGGTTGCGAACTGCGGCACCACAAACGTGATCAGGAACACGAACAGCCCGAACACCAGCGTGATCAGCAGTGCCGGGTAGATCAGCGAGGCCTGCAGCTTCTTGCGGAAGGTGAGCGAGATGCGCTGGAACGAGAGATAGCGGCCCAGCACTTCCTCAAGGTTGCCCGAGCGCTCGCCCGCCAGCAGGGTCACCGTGTAGATCACCGGGAAACCGCCCTGCGCCTCGAACGCGGCCGAGATCGACTCGCCCTGCCGCACCCGTTCGGCCACATTCTCAAGCTGCGCCGCAAAGGCCGGGTTCTTCTGGCTCTTGGCCAGCATGTCGAGCGAGCCCAGGATGGGAAGGCCCGCGCGCACCAGCGTCAGGAACTGCTGGTTGAAGATAAGAAACTGCTCGAGCTTGGCCTTGCGCTTGCCGCTGCCGACGCCGGCAAAGCCCTTCGCCTTGACCGACAGCACGTGGTAGCCGGCCTGGGTGTAGCGCAGACGCAGTTCGTCGGCAGTCGCGGCGGCCTGCACCTGCTCCTGCATGCGTCCGCGCTCGTCCGTCAGTTTGACGAGAAACTCTGCCATCGCTTGCCGCCTGGCCTCCCCCAAAAAGAGAAGACGGGCCGATCTCCTGTTCGCTGTGTGTGCCTAAGGGTATCAGCTACGTGCTGCTTGATAGACGTTGGACAATGCATTCCGGCTTGCGGCGCTCACCGGTTTGGCCCCGCCATGTTGCAGGCTGGTTACACCGGTACCGTGGCGCAATCGGTCAGGTCGTCTAAGCTGCCGACAGGTGGGCTTATCAAGGTCCACCCGCACAAAAGCGCACAAAAGCCCACGTCGCCAAACGTGGGCTTTGTGTAGAAAGGAGGGTTCAAGCATGAAAGAGATGCCTGAATCCTATTGGCGGAAGCTTGAGCTTCGCGCCCGTGTGGCAGCTACGTTCCTGAGGCTTGTGATTGAGGCTATTATCCTCGATCACTTGTATCACAGGCCGTAATTCAACCACGTTCACCCCGGGGATGCGGAACCACGCCGCCTCTCCGGACTTTGTTACCCTCTCAGTCTCCCGCCAATCTCGCCCTCCGTCAAGCACCAAAGTCACGTCCTGAAACGAAACAGGATTAGCGCGCAGCCGCAGCAGGGGTGCACAGCGCAGCTGCGTTGAGCTTCTCAATGCGCCCATGCGGCCCCACCGCCCAGGGCAGGCTCAGCGCGTTCCACTCGCCGCCCTTCGGCGTATCGGCGGGGGCCCGCTCGATCCGCTGCCAGGTCTTCCCGTCATCGCGGGACAGGTCGGACCCGTTTGGGCCGGCTGTGATCCACACATTCAGGTCCGCATCCCAGGCGACGGCTGAGCGATAGCCGCCAGGCGGTGTGGTGGAGGCCATCCATCGTTTGCCGTCCTGGCTCCACGCGGCGGTGCCGGTAGCATCGTCCGGCCTGCTGTAGTCCCCTCCAACGGCGACCCGGGTGAACCCGCCCGATGGGCGCTCGCCGAGCGAAAAAATGCCGGCGCCGGGTTGGCTGCTGGCCAGGGGCGTGGGGTAGCGGTCCCATCGCTCTTCTGCATGCGACGCTCTGGGCGGCCCGGGCGCATACGGCGCGATCTGCACCACCAGAATCTGAGAGTAAATAAACCCGCCGCCCGTGCCGAACATGGGCTGCTCTTTCGCACCGGCCAGCAGGGCGCTGTTGCTCGCGGCAAAGGCTCCATGGGCGCCGTCACTGGCGGCAAATCCTGCGGGGTCCGATCGCGTCCAGCTGCTGCCGCCGTCCTCGGTCTTGAGCACCACAAACTTGCCTCCGACCGGGTCGCCGAGCAGATAAGCCTTCTGGCGGTTTTGAAACACGATCGCGTCCCAGAAACCGTCCTTGTCCGGGTTCGTGTACAGCAGCGTCCAGTGCGCGCAGCCATCGGTCGTCCGGTACAGCCGCGACAACGCCCCCGGCCCGCTCGACATCACCACTGCCGTCTGGTCATCCCAGGCCCAGATCCCGCGGAAATCCAGCTTCTCCGCGCCCGGCGGCGTCTCGCACTGCTGCCATTCAAACCCCGAGTCCTGCGAGCGCAGCACCGTGCCTCCACTGCCCGACGCCCACACCACCCCGCCCCCCACCGCATGCACTCCGCGCAGGTCCGCCGTCGTCTCGCTCGGCTCTATCTGCCACGGAGCAGCGCTTTGCGCGTTGGCCAGCAACGGCAGAGCCAGCAGAAACAAGAGAAGCCGCATGGGCCTCAGCATACGCCCGCTGCCCTCAACGCCCCTGTTGCGATCCCGTCATATCGGCGGCAGGCTGTCGACCACGTGTGTCCCCGCCGGCGGCACAAACACGAAAGCGCTCGCCGGCGCCGCGGCATCCGGCTGCTCGCCTGCGAACACAAACCGATTCCGCGCCCCATCCAGTTCCTCCACATCCAGCTCGCGGATCACTCCCTGCGCGGTCGCCGTCACGCTCAGCCGCGCGACTCGCTTTTCAAGCCCGCGCGGCACGCCCGCCAGCGTGCTGTCTCCACCGGCAGCAGGGGTAAGCGTCAGCCCGTTCAACTGCTTCGCCAGCTCCGCGTGCCCCAGCAGCAGCGCCAGCGGCGACCGCAGGTCAGTGCCTGACGAAAGCAGCTGCTTCGCCGGCACCCGCTGCACCTCGCTCTGCCCCGGTGTGTAGAAATACGCGTCCCTGCCGTCCAGCACAAACAGCTTGCCGGCCGGCTCCGCATAGGTCCAGCGCATCTTTCCCGCGCTCGGGCTCACATGCATCCGGCCCGTCTTGGCCAGCAGCAGCGTGCCCCGTTCCACCCGGTGCATGCCCATGCCGTCATACGTCTGCGTGAACTCGACCTGGAGTGAATGCAGCCGGTTGTAGTGTGCGTCGATTGTCGCCGCGAGCTGCTGCGCCGTTCCAGCCGCCAGAGGAGCCGTGCCTTGCGCCATCAACGAAGCAGCCGGCATCCATAGCAGCAGGGCCCCGGCCAGCAGCCACCGCCGCAGCCGACCTTCGTAACACCGCCCCGACACGCCTACTGCAGGCTCACCGTGCAGTTGGTGCCGCCCGCCGGATCCGCCTTCGGCTGACCCTGCATGTCCTCGCAGAAACCGCGGTGCCCGGTCTTGCCCACCGACTGAGGGACCGCCGTGATCTCAAACGTGGTGAACTGGTCCTGGTTGTTCACCGTCACCTTGGCGCAGTTCACAAGATTGAAGGTATAGCCGCTCTTCTGGCCCGCAGCCAGGTCGGCCTGCAGTACCTGCGCCTGCGTCGCTGAGGGCGCGCCCGCGGTCGAGTTCCCCCCCAGCTGCGCGAGCGAGCAGGTGAAACCATTCGCCGGATAATTCGCCTCGTACTGAATCTCCGCCTGGTAAATGGCTCGAATTGAAGCGATCGCGGAGTTCTCATTCGCTTCCATCTTCATGCCGGAGAAGTTCGGGATCGCGATCAGCATCAGGATCAGCATGATCGAGATCACGATCAGCAGCTCCATCAGCGTGAATCCAGCGTCAGGCCTGGATTTCTGCTGCTGGCGACGATCGGTAGAGCCTACAGGAAAGAACATCATGTGCATGCGACTCCACGAAGCCCCGCCTGGTGAGCAGGTCTACGATGAAATGCTACCCCGAGCCGGGCGTCTCTGTCAGCCGTTGCCTGGTGACGATGGTTTTCGCGCATAGTGGACCCCCGGTCCTCACCACTGCCCCGCGAACAAAGACCGGAGACTCGCTCGGCCCGGCGCCGTGCTGGAAAACCGAATCGCCTGCCCGGCTCCACTCGGCGGGCGAGCCGGTTGCCTCCATGTTGAGGCGGCGAATGTTCCCTTCAGAGTTTACTGAAACGCAATCAGGCGCGCGGAACCCCGCAGCATCCGACCAGGTAAGCCCCTCTCACATGCCGGTCTCCTCCGTCCGGGCCTGACAAGCACGCAACGCCAGCCCGCCCCCATCCATCCTTCACCTGCGAAAGGCCTTCCCATGTTTCTACGCGTAGACAAGCTCCTGATTCCCCTGCAAAAACCGAAGAACCCCGACCCGAATGGCGCCGCCGCTGTGCAGGAGCTGCTGGGCGGCAAGTTCGGCGAAATGTCGACCCTGAACAACTACCTGCACCAGTCCTTCGCCTTCAAGGAGAAGAAGAAGCTCAAGCCGTTCTACGATCTCGTCGCCTCCATCACAGCCGAGGAAATAGGCCACGTCGAGCTGGTATCGACCGCGATCAACCTGATGCTCGAGGGCAGCGTTCCCGAAGGCGAGCCGACCGAAGCGCCTCTTGAAGCGGCGAAGAACCTGCGCAACACCCACCACACCATCGTGGGCGGCGGCGGCCACCAGGTCATGGACTCCATGGGCCATTTCTGGACCGGCAACAACGTCTTTTCGAGTGGCAACCTGGTCGCCGACCTGCTTCACAACTTCTTTCTCGAGACCGGAGCGCGCATGCACAAGCATCGCTGCTACCAGATGACGACCAACCAGGCCGCGCGCGACGTGATCGGCTACCTGATGGTGCGCGGCGGTGTGCACCAGGCCGCGTATGCGCTGGCTTTGCGCAAGGCCACCGGCGTTGAAATCACTAAAATGCTGCCCACTCCAAACATCGACGACGCCAAGATTCCGGAAGCGCGCAAATGGCAGGAGATCGGCAGCCACCGCAAGATCTACACCTTCTCGCCGGAAGACTACACCGATGTAGCCGGAGTATGGTCAGGCCCGGCAGACTGGGCCGACGGCGAGGAGCTGGAAGTGATCCAGGGCGCTCCCGATTACGCGGCCGAGGGCCCTGTGGTCGGCGAGTCGCGCTCGCTCTTCTCGCCAGACTATGCTCCGGAAGAGATCTACGAGATCGCGGCGCAGTTGATGGCGAAGGGCGGCATTTCTCCACTGCAACCGGATGATGGCAAGCACTCGCGCTTCCAGGGCAGCACCGCAAAGAGCCCCGGAGCCAAGGCGCAGTCAAAGGTCAAAAAGTAAGCCCCGAGCGTTTCCGCACGGATGGTCCCACAAGCCGTCCGTGCAGGAGAGCTGTCAGTGTTTGCCTTTGATCCCCGCGAATTTAGCAGGCCAACTGCTCCCGCTCCACCTTCAACCCGTCCAGACGCCCCAGCATCGTCAGCGCCACGCGCTCCGGCTCGAACAGCGACTGCGCCATCAACCGCAGGTCTTCCACCTGCACCTCTTCCACCCGCTCCAGAATCTCGTTCGGCCCGAAGAAGTGGTCGAAGTACATCTGCTGCCGCGCCAGGTTCGACATCCGCGCGCCCGAGCTTTCGAGCGACAGCAGCAGGTTGCCCTTCAGCTGATCTTTCGCCCGGCGCAGCTCGTCCGCATCCACCGGCGCTTCCTTCAGCCGGCGGAACTCGGCCATTACCAGCCGGATCAGCTCCAGCGCCTTGTCCGCCGACGTCCCGGCAAACACGCACAGTGAGCCCGTGTCACGGTAGGGGTTCAGGTCGGAGTAAATGGAGTAGGCCAGCCCATGCTCCTCCCGCACCGTCTGGAACAGCCGCGAGCTCATGCCGCCGCCCAGGATCGTGTTCAGCAGCAGCGACACATACCGCGACTCATCTGCCAGCGGCCGCGCCGGCACACCCAGGCACAGCTGCACCTGCTCAAGCGACTTCTTGCTGCGCAGGATGATCTTCGCCGCAGTCTTCGGGGGCGCCTCTACCGTCAGCGGCAAGCCGCCGGGCAGTGCCGCGAACCGCTCCGTCACCATCGCTACAAAGCGGTCATGGTCAATATGCCCGGCTGCCGAAAACACGATGTTCCCGCCATGGAAGCGCGACCCGTAAAAGTCCAGCAGCGTGCCGCGGTCGAAGCTGCCGACCGTCTTCACCGTGCCCAGGATCGGCTTGCCCAGCGCATGTCCCTGCCAGAAGCTCTGGGTGAAAATCTCATGCACCAGGTAGTCCGGATTGTCCTCGTCCATCTTGATCTCTTCGAGGATCACGCCGCGCTCGCGCTGGATTTCGTCCTCGGCGAAGGTCGGGTTCAGCACCAGGTCCGACAGGATGTCGATCGCCTTGGGGGTGTGCTCATCGAGCACCCGCATGTTGAAGCAGACCGTCTCCTTACCGGTAAACGCGTCCAGGTTGCCGCCGATCGCGTCCACCTCGCGGGCAATCTGCAGCGCCGAGCGGTTCTTCGTCCCTTTGAACACCATGTGCTCGGCAAAGTGCGAGATGCCGTTCACCTCCGCCGCCTCGTGGCGCGACCCCGCGCGAACCCACGCCCCCATCGCCACCGAGCGCAGGTGCGGCATCTCCTCGGTCAGGATTACCATGCCGTTCGCGAGCGTGGTGCGGCGGATATTGCGCGCCATATCCCGGTTTTCCGGGTTCGCGAAGATCGTCTCCGCCTCTACCGCCAGTGCCGCTGCGTGTGTCGCTTCTGTCATCGCCATCCTGTCGTTGGTTTCGGTGCGCTCCGCCGTCTGGGACCGGCCAGCGGAGCACGCTTCGAGGGTCGTGCACCTTTATTAGTAAAAAGGCGATGCTTCTCCCGGAGGTGTTGGCCGGGTCTGCCTGGAAGATGGCTGTATCCTGAGTGCTACCGACCTATGGCCACATCCGTTCAGTCCGGGCCTTTCTCCATTGTAGACGCGCGCCCCGATCCGCCTTCCGGAGCTGCGCAGCCCCTGTTCGGCCTCGACGCAAACGCCCTGGCCGCGGTCGCCGCGCAGTTCGGCGCTCCGCGCTACCGTGCCAGCCAGCTGCAGCAGGCGCTCTACCGCCAGTGGACCGGCTCCCTCGACGAGATGACCACCCTGCCCAGACCCTTCCGCGAGCAGCTGCGCGAAGCCGGCTACACCGTCGGGCTGCCCGAGATCGTCGAAACCTTCCGCTCAATCGACGGCACCGAGCGCTACCTCATCGCCGGCGCCGACGGCCAGACCGTCGAGACCGTGTGGATGCCCGGCGGCGACGGCGCGGAGATGTCCCCCGAGCTGAACGCGATCGACGAAGACCTTCAACCATCACATGAGGGTTTTCGGGACCGCCGTGGTCGCAACGCCCCTCAGCGCCGCGCCACCATCTGCGTCTCCTCGCAGATCGGCTGCGCGGTCAACTGCCAGTTCTGCCTCACCGCCAGGATGGGCATTGTCCGCAACCTCAACGCCGGCGAGATCGCCGGGCAGGTTGTGGCCGTGCTCAAGCGCCAGGCCGTTCATCTCGGCCGCGACCGCATCAACCTCGTCTTCATGGGCATGGGCGAGCCCTTCCTCAACTACGACGCCTGGATCGCCGCGTTCCGGCTCCTCGCCGGCCCGGTCGGCCTGCAGCCCTCCCGCATGACCGTCTCCACCTCCGGCATCGTCCCCGGCATTGAGCGCTTTGCCGCCGAGCCCACGCGCCCCCGCCTCGCCATCTCGCTTAACGCGTCCAATGATGAAGTTCGCGAGATGGTCATGCCCGTCACCCGCAAGTGGAACATCGCCGCCGTCATCGACGCCGTGCGCTCCATCCCCCTCGGCCCCCGCGAAAAAATCACCTTTGAGTACGTGCTGCTCGGCGGCATCAACGACCGCCTCGAGCACGCCGACGAGCTGCTCGCGCTGGTCAAAGGCGCCGGCTTCCCGGCCTACGTCAATCTCATTGTCTGGAACCCCGGCCCCGACATCCCCTGCACGCAGCCCGCCCCCCACCAGGTCGCCGCCTTCCAGCAGCGCCTCATCACCCGCGGCGTTACCGCCTTCATCCGCCGCCCAAGAGGCCGCGACATCTACGCCGCCTGCGGCCAGCTCAAGCGCACCACTTCGTAAGCAACTTTCTTACCGCTGATACGGAGACTGACTCACCAGGTGAAACCCTCGCGTCAGCAGCGGCCACTGCTGAGGCAGGGGAATGCGCTGCAGCAGCAGGGCAGCGCCTCCCGGAGACCCATTCCTGCGCAGGCCGGTGAGCCTGATCTGATCGTTGCCGTTCATTGCAATCGCAAAGAGGTGCGCGTCGGGCGGCCCCGGCACCTGGATCTGGTGTTTCGCTGGATCGATCGTCACCGGCATACCCATACGGCGATCTCCCGCCCCCTCGGAGATAGCCAGAAACACATTCTCACCCATTGCGCGATCGATAAAGATCTTCTGCATTCCCTTGAAGAGGGGCTGTGCGTTCTGGCCGGCATCCGCGTCCTGAATTGTCCAGGCGCCCTGCATGGGCGAATGTGTGCCGGCAAAGCCATGCATGTGATGGTAGCCCTGTAGATCACCCCAGAGTTGCTGCCCGCCGACCAGCACGAGGAAGCCCGCTTCCACGGCAATGGTCGCGCGGCGGAACGTCTTCCTTTCCGTGGGCGGTACCCATACCGGGGCGGGCGCCGACGGCACATGCAGCCAGAAGAAGCGGAACAGCGCCTTTGCGCTGGGAAGAACGCAAAACAATGCGCCAAGCAGCAGATGTAGCGAGAAGATCTTGACCGGCACATCGAAGAAGAAGTTGTAGAGAACGATATTCGTCGCTACGAACACCGTCAGCATGGCGCCGGCAAGCGCTGTGCGGCGGACCAGCAGGAGAACGCCACAGGCGATCTCCGCTGATCCGCAGATCATTTCATAGTGGGCTGACGAACCGATCATCGTCCACAGCAGATCCATCGGAGACATCTGGCCGACCGGCTCGGCGAGGGTGATAAGCAGAGGCGGTCCCATTTGCAGGGGGAAGAGCTTGGCGAAGCCGTAGATCAGCATGGCGGTGGCGAGCGCCAGGCGCAGGGAAAACACAAGCCACGCAAGCAGCGTCTGGTACTGCCGCCTGCGACGGTCCAGCACCGACCAGACCGCGGTGGCGCAGAGAGCGAGCGTCACGAAGAGACCGGTCAACACCCAGTCCAGCGCCGTATCCCCTGAGCCGGTCGGTACCCAGGCTGCCTCATTCGCCGGCAAGTGCAAAAGATGTTTGCCCGCGAGGGCGGCAAGCTGTGCGAGCGGCCACCGTATCCAGTGGCCCACGTTGTCTCCCCGGATCGGGATCGCGCTCCACACGCTCGCGTTGCCGTTGCACACGATCCACAGCGCGAAATAGCAGAAGCAGAACCGGAAGCCGATGCGCAGCAGCGGGTTCCAGTGGATGGGAACCGCGCGGACTTCAATCCTGTAGGCGTCAGGCGGGAATGGCTCGTCCGGCTCACCGGGTGCCGGGGCTGCGACAGCGTTCAAAGGTGACTCCTCGAAACATGGGCTGTTCCGGCTGGAGTTGCCAGTGCCAGCTTGCTCCGGATGCCAACAGTTTCAGCGGGTGTGCGGTTCGCGTCAAGCCAATTGCAGGCTCCGCAACTGGAAGCGCGTTCACACGCCGGGGTGCGACGGCGCCCGCCTCTGTCTCAATCCGGTATTGCTCTTTGCAGCATTTCGTATTACCCTTGATTCATGCTCATCACCTGCAAACTTCCCGACACGCTCGCTGCACGACTCGAAGCCGTTGCCCGCGCGGAGCATCGCTCCAAGTCCGCTGTCGTGCGCGAGGCCCTGGAAACGCGGCTGCAAGCAAGTGAGAGCGAGCCATTTGTGTCTGCAATGTCGCTGGTCAAGCATCTGTGCGGAGCGCTGAAGGGCGGTCCCAGCGACCTTTCCACCAACCCGAAATACATGCGCGGCTTTGGCGAGTAAACCGCGCATCCTCATCGATACAGGCCCGATCGTTGCATTTCTGAGCACCGAGGAGGCAGTGCACGAGTGGGCCGTGTCTCAATTCTCTGCGCTGCCTACCCCTTTTGCCACATGCGAGCCGGTGCTGGCCGAGACATTTTTTCTACTCTCCCGCCATCCCGACGGCCCTCGCCGCTTCTTCGAGCTCCTCGCCTCCGGACTGCTCGTGGTCGACTTTTCCATTCTCGCTGAGCAGCAAAATCTCGCCGCCCTCATTCGCAAGTACCGCGACCTGCCTATGTCCCTCGCCGACGCGTGCCTCGTCCGCATGGCGGAACTCCATCCCGACGCGTCCGTCTTTACCCTCGACAGCCACTTTCGCGTCTACCGCAAGAACGGCCGCCAAACCATCCCGGCCATTCTGCCGGTGCACTGACCGGACATCAAACCACCTCCAGCCAATCCTGCCTGCGCTGGTTCATAATGCCGCCATGGCCTTCACCATCAGCACGCTCGATCACCTCGTTCTCACCGTAGCCAACCTCGATGCCACCACGGACTTTTACTCGCAGGTTCTCGGCATGGACGTCGTCACCTTCAATGGCCGCAAGGCTCTGGCTTTCGGCGAGATACGCATCAATCTCCACCATCGCGGCCACGAGTTCAACCCGCGCGCGCACTATCCCACGCCCGGATCGGGCGACCTCTGTTTCATCACCGAAGACCCGCTCGAAACCGTCATCGACTACCTGAACGTGCTGCGTGTCCACATTGAAGAAGGCCCGGTCGAGCGCACCGGCGCGCAAAGCCAGCTGCGCTCCATCTACATCCGCGATCCGGACCGCAACCTGATCGAGATTTCAAACTACATTTAGAGCCGTTTGCCTGTAGGTGGCGAGGCGCGAGTGTTGTTGCATGTGGCTTTTCTTAACGGAAAAGCCACGTGAAGAGCCATCGATTGCCCGATAGCAGCAGGCAAACGGCTCTAGCGGCGTTGCACCTTGAGCGCCCGCTCCGCCAGCGCCAGCCGCAGCACCGTCTTCGCGACTAAATCCGCGTCGTGCCGCAGCACATCGCCCTCTGCCGCGAACGCCCCCGCGATGCAGCGGATCCCCATCGCTTCGATCCGCTCCACATCCGCCGCGATCACCTCCGCGCCCTCCGCGGCATAGCGCTGGCGGATCGTCGATGACACCGGCGCGGTATTGACCAGCGCGTAGTCAAGAAACGGCTCGCGCGCGTGCTCGTACATGCGCTCAATATGCTGCGAGGCCGACAGGTGCAGGCTCTCGTTGCCCTGCGTCATCAGGTTGCACACATACACGCGCGTGCCCTTCGCGCGGGCGAGCGCCTCAGGAATCCCCGCGACCAGCAGGTTGGTAATAATACTGGTAAACAGCGAGCCAGGCCCCAGCGTAATCAGGTCCGCCGCGGCGATCGCGTCGAGGGTCTCGGGCAGCGGCGCCGCCTGCGCGGGTTCGAGCCCACCAAGTGCCGGCCTGCCCTGCGCTGACTCGAGCCCATCGAGTGCAGGCGTAGCCTCCGCCGACGCGAGTCCATCGAGTGCAGGCGTAGCCTCCGCCGACTCGAGCATCAACTCCACAATCCGCGCCCGGCTGCTCGTGATCTGCGTCTCGCCGCGTACGATCTCGCCCGTATCCATCCGTGCGGCCAGCGTCACGTTCGCATTGGTCGCCGGGTAGATGCGCCCGCGTGTCGCCAGCACCTCCGCCGCCAGCTTGATCGCCTGCGCAAAGTCGCCCGTAATCTCCTGCAGCGCCGCGACGAACAGGTTGCCGAATGAGTGGCCCTCGAGCTCGCCGCCCGAGCGGAACCGGTGCCGGAATAGCCGCGACAACAGCTGCTCATCTTCGCTGAGCGCGACCATGCAGTTGCGCAGGTCACCCGGCGGCAGCATGTTGAAGTCCTTGCGCAAGCGCCCGGAGGAGCCGCCATCGTCGGTCACCGTCACCACCGCGGCGAGATCGCCGATCAGGCACTCCGGCAGCTGACAGCCCGGCGCGGGCAGCACCAGGGAAGAGGCAGACGCGGCAAAATGTTTGAAGCCGCGCAGCAGCGTCGACAAACCCGTGCCGCCGCCCATCGCGACGACGCGCAGCGGCAGACCCGGCTCGGCCATGACTACAGGCTCAACGAACTGTGCGGGGACAGGCGGCATTGCGGAGGGATCCACGTGGCTGGCACAGGCAATCGCCGGCCGCGCGGGCGCTACATCGCCTCCGGATACAGCATCTCGGTAAAGCGCGGGTCGTCGGCCATCTGCCGAAAGTCCACATCGCTGCGCGCCTGGATGCGGTTGTGCGGGTTCAGCTCGATGGCACGCTCCAGGTGGTGCAGGCAGCCCTCGGCCTGCCCGGTCATGCTGTGCAGCATGGCCAGTCCGTAGTGCGCGTAGTCGACCGTGTCTTCCCGCTCCACGATCGCCTCCAGCTGCTCACGCGCTTCTTCGTAGTCGCTGTTGTTAATGCAGGCCACCGCGTAGTCGTACTGCTCGGCGCTCGAGTGGAAGTCAAGCTGCGCGGTCTGTTGCTGCAGGTGCCGCTCGCACGCCTGCCCGTACACGCGCGCCCGCTCGCGGATCTCCGGTGCGCAGCCGTTATCGAGCGAGCTGAAGCCGTCCAGCGCCTTGTCGAACTGGCCAGACTGCATGGCGTGCAAAGCGGCGCCATAAATCGTCAGGGCTTCCTTCTGCGCGTTGTTGGTGATCGGGCGGATTTTTGCAGCCAGCGTTCTGGGTGGGGCGGGGGACTTGGGCATGAGGTCGACCTTAGTTTCTCCGTGAAATCCATTCAATCCATGCAGTGGATTGCGGACTGGGTGCGGTTGGGTGCGGTGTGGTGTGCCATGCCGGGCGCGATACAGTGCGGGAACACCGCTTCAAATCACAGGCAGCATCGCCGCCGCGCGTATGCCAGGTTGCCTCGTTTTATACGCAGCCACGGGCGCGCAGTCAAATCGCAGGGCTTGCGCAGCCGGGCCAAGCGCCGTGCCCGTCGCTCACTCCCTCTTCGCCTGCCGCACACCATAGACCGACGGATTGAGGCTGGGATCGTTGTACATCTTGAGCTGCCGGTAGAGCTTGAAGCTGCGCTCCGAAGCCAGCACGCGCCGCCACAGCCGTTCGAGCGCCTGTTCGAGATCGGAGCGCTGCTCCACCAGGATCGCGAGCCGCTCGCCATTGCGCTGGGCGTGCCCTGCCGGCGCCGGCGTTCGCCCCAGCTCCTCGCGCGTGTGGAAAAGCTTGAGCGCGAGAATGCTGAGCCGGTCGATCATCAACCCCGGGCTCTCCGAGTGCAGCTCCGCTTCGGCATGCGGCAGATGGAACGGCGCCAGCAGACCAAGCAGCAGCGCATCGCAGGCCTCTGTCAGGTCGTTGCGGCGCTGGTTCACCGCGTCGATCGCACGCTTGGTGCGGGCGAGCTCCGCATCGTCGATACCGGGTGCGCGCGCTGCATCCTCGATATGCCACAGCTCGTAGTTGGCACGGTGCTGCGCCAGCACCGCCGCCTCCGGTTCGCCCACCGCCAGCGCCTCGGCTGCGTCATTCTGGTGCCACAGCAGGGTCGCATGGTCGTGGAGAGTCGCGATGGCGGGCAGCAGGGGAAGGGGCATGAGCGGGCTGTCTATGGCGAATCAATACGCAGCGCTTAGAATAAGGCTCGTCTCGCACGCGCAGCAATGCCAAGGCCACAAGCCTGCATGATGCGCCGCAGATTTCATAGCATGCCCAGGCTTCAAGCAAAAGCAGGGTCCATGCGACCTTTGTCTTTGCCCGTTCGTCTTTGCCCGTTAGCCTTTGCTCCCCAACAGGAGATCGTGTGCCCGCTACTTCGCCGTCTGCCGTACTTACCCCGCACCGCCGCTACAACCCCCTGCGCCGCCAGTGGGTGCTCGTCTCGCCGCAGCGCACGCAGCGCCCGTGGCAGGGTGAGGTAGGCGCGGCCGGTCTGTTCAGCGCCGTGCACTACGACCCCGCCTGCTACCTGTGTCCCGGCAACGCCCGCGCCGGCGGCGCGCACACGCCCGTGTACGAGCACGTCTACGTCTTCGACAATGACTACCCGGCCATCCTGCCATCAGCGCCCGACTCCATGCCCACGCCCTCGCCCCTTCTGCGTGGCGAGCCCGAGCACGGCCGCTGCCGCGTACTCTGCTTCCACCCCGACCACTCGCTCACCCTGGCCCGCATGGAGCGCGCCGATGTGGAGCGCGTGGTCGACGCCTGGGTCGCGCAGGACGAAGAATTGAGCGCCGACCCGGCGGTCGCTTACGTCCAGATCTTCGAGAACCGCGGCGCCATGATGGGCGCCAGCAACCCGCACCCCCATGGGCAGATCTGGGCCACCGGCCACGTGCCCGACGAGCCTGCCGCCGAAGCCGCCGCGCAAGCCGCCTACTACGCCGAGCACGGCTCCTCTTTGCTGGCCGACTATGTCGCGCTCGAAGCGAAGGAGCAGGTGCGCATCGTCTGCGAGAACGAGGACTTTCTGTGCGTGGTTCCGTGGTGGGCGGTGTGGCCGTTTGAAACCCTTATCCTGCCGCGCGAACCGGTCAGCACCCTGCGCGCCTTTTCACCCGCGCAGAAGAAAGGCCTCGCCGACATCCTGCAGCAGACTACCGCGCGCTACGACAATCTTTTCGAGACCAACTTCCCCTACACCATGGGTTTCCACGGCGCGCCCTGCGACGGCAGCGAGCATCCCGGCTTTGGCTGGCACGCCCACTTCTACCCGCCGCTGCTGCGCTCTGCCACTGTGAAAAAATTCATGGTGGGCTTTGAAATGCTGGGCATGCCCCAGCGCGACATCACCGCCGAGGGCGCGGCAGAGCGGCTGCGCGCGGTTCCGTCGGCGCACTTTACCAGACAGTAGTGATGCGCAGATTTTTTGGGGGGGGGGGAGGCTGACTGTACGTGGTGAGCTCGCTGGGGCTCGAACCCAGGACCCATGCATTAAAAGTGCATTGCTCTACCAACTGAGCTACGAGCTCACGTACCAGACTCCAAACTACCATAGCGCTGCCGCCCCGCTCGTTGCGATCGGCTACTTCTTCTCCAGTACCTCAATGGCTTTTTCGTGCTTGCCCAGCATCGAGTAGAACTGCGTCAGATCGGCAGATACCCGGTCGATCCGCGCATGCAGGTCGGCTCCGACCTTATCTATGCGCGCGTTGAGGTCGCTGCCCATCTTGTCCATGCGCGCATTGAGGTCGACGCCCATCTTGTCTATACGCGCGTTGAAATCGCTGCCCATCTTGTCCATGCGCCCTTCCAGGCGTCCATTCAGAACCAGCGCAACCGCGATGCTGGCCAGACTGGCGAGCGTCGGGAGCCCGGCCGCGATGAATAGCTGTTCATTCGTCATGACGCCCATTGTAACGTCCTCCTTGCAAGAGTGATTGATCCTCTTGAAAGCGCACGTTACCGCCGGGTCTTGTTCATCGGCACAACCTGCACCGTCGTATCCCGCATTTCATTCAGAAAATCATTGATGACCGAGCCGCGCAGCAACAGGTCCAGCCGCGACCGCGCCGCCTGGCCAAACACCACGTGCGAGATCGACTCGCGCTTGGCGAACGCGATCAGCGCCTCGCCCACCCGCTTGTCCTCCAGCATCACCACCTGCGCGCCCAGGCTCTTCGCAAGCCGGCGATACTCCGTCAGCCGCTCCTCCGCATGCGGGTCGCCTGCCTGCGGCTGGTGCCCGCGCGCGCCCTGCACATACACCGCATACCAATTGGTCGCGAGCCGCCCCGCAATGCGCGCCCCGGTGCGGATCAGCCGCTCGGTTCCGGGCCGATGCGACAGGCACACCATCACCTTCTCCGGCACCGGCGCCTGCTCCAGACCCTGCGCCCTGCGATACTCTGACGCGGCCACGCTCACCTGCTCGGCAGTCGTGCGCAGCGCCAGCTCCCGCAGCATGGTCAGGTTGCCCTTGCGGAAGAAGTTCGCTAGCGCCTGCTCCACCCGCTCCGGCTTGTAGATCTTGCCCTCGCGCAAACGGTTGCGCAGCTCGTCGATGGAGATATCGACATTGATCACCTCATCGGCGCGCCGCAGAAAGCTGTCCGGGATCGTCTCGCGGATAGTCGTCTTCGCCGACCGCGCCACCGCATCGTTCAAAGTTTCCAGATGCTGAACGTTCACGGCCGTCGTCACGTTGATACCGGCTTCCAGCAGCTCCAGCACGTCCTCATAGCGCTTGCGGTTGCGCGAGCCCGGCACGTTGGTATGCGGCAGCTCATCCACCAGCACCATGTGCGGCCTGCGCTCCAGGATCGCTTCCAGGTCCATCTCTTCCAGCGTGACCGAGCGATACTGCGTCTTCTTGAGCGGCACCGTTTCCAGGTCGCGGATCAGCGCGAACGTATCCTTGCGCCCATGCGGTTCAATGAATCCAATCACCACATCCACGCCCGCATCGCGCAACTGGTGCGCGTACTCGAGCATCGAGTAGGTCTTGCCTACGCCCGGCGCCGCGCCGATATACACCCGCAGCCGCGCCGGCTCCGGCAGTGCCCGCGGCTGCTCAAGCGCTGCGGGCTCGTGCGCCCCCTCCGCGCTCGTCCCGTCGCCTTCCTTGCGGAGCTCCGCCATCGCTAGCCCGCCTCCACAGGGTGCCGTGTTTCCATAAGGCGCGCCGCCGGCAGCGTGAACGTAAACGTAGTGCCCGCGCCCACCTGGCTCTCGACTGAAATCTGTCCGCCCTGCGACTCAACCAGCCGCCGCACCAGCGCCAGGCCCAGCCCCGTGCCTTCCGTCGAGCCCGAGTTGAACCGCCCGAAAATCATGTTCAGCCGCTCCGGCTCAATGCCGCGCCCCGTATCCGACACGCTGAACTGCACCGTGTTCTTGCTCTCGGTGGCGCGCAGCCACACGTATCCGCCACTGCCAGTGTTACGAATTGCATTGCTCAGCAGGTTCTCGAAAATCGACCGCAGCGCCCGCCGGTCAGCCTGCGCCCGCTGCAGGTCGGCATACGCTTCCACCTCCACCGTCAGTCCGCGTTCCGTCGCTGCCGCCCGCACATTCGCTTGCGCCTCGCGCAGCATGTCCAGCGGACGCAGCTGCTCCAGCCGCAGCGCGCGCCGGTTGCTGTCCAGCTCCGCCACTGCGAACAGGTCGGCCATCAGGTCGTCCAGGTGTTGCGCCTCGCTCTGCGCGCCCTCCACCACATCGGCCTGCAGTGGCCGCAGCTCGCCTGCGTAGCCGCGCGCAAGCGCATGGATCGCCAGTCGTAGTTTCTCGAGCGGATCGCGCAGCTTCTGCGAGGCGATGGCTAGAAACCGCGTCTTGAAGCGGTCCACCGCCTGCAGCTCCGTCACATCCTCCAGCACCGTCACCGCGCCCAGCAGGTGGCCCTCGTTGTCGCGCATCGGCGTCGTCCGTAGCCGAAAGTTCTTCTGCGCCTGCCCGATGCGGATCGGCGCCATCGCTGACTCGCTCTCGCTGTCCACGGTGCGCTGCATCGTAATGGCAGTCTGGATGGCCGCTAGAATCTGTCCGCCGCCCGGCGTCTGGGTCAGCGCCATGCGATCGGCTGCGGCCTGTCCCAGCAGCTCGCGCGCAGCCCCGTTCAGCTTCAGCAGCTGTCCCCGCCCATCTGTAACAATCACTGGCTCAAATATCGACTGAACCACCGCATCGCTCAGCTGGTACTCCATCTCGCGGCGGCCGCTCTCGGTATCGCGCAGGTCGCGCAGCCGTATTGCCAGCCGGTTGAACTCGGTCGCCAGCGTGCCCAGCTCGTCCGAGCGCGGCCAGTCGATCCTCTGCTGCAGGTCGCCCTGGCCCATCCGCCGCGCCGCGCGCGCGGCCATGCGCAGCGGCTGCATCGTAAACAGAAGCATTGCCACCAGCAGCGCCGCGCCCGACACAAGGCTCGCCCCGCAGGCCCCAATCAGCCGCGCGCGCAGGCTCTCGCGCCGCAGCGACAGATCGTTCAGCTCGATCCTGCGCCGGTCTTCCAGGCTGCGCAGTTTGCGCGTCAGGCTCTCATCGATCGGCTCCAGTTCGCGTGCGGAAAGCATGCGCGCCTGCAGGTCCGGCGGAACATGGTGCAGGCGCGCAAGCACCTGGATGTGCCGTGCCATCTCATCGCTCAGCGTCGGTGCGCCCGGCAGATCGACCAGCGCGTCTCTCGCCGTCAGTAGACGGCCCTGCGCTCGCTCGCTCTGCGCGTGGATGTCGACCTCCCGGGGCGCCGGCGCAGGGTTGGCCGGCGCGGCCGTGGCAGCAGGTGCCGGTACTCGTTCGCTTGGCGGCAGGTGGAGCAGCGAGCGCTCAACGAGGATTTGCTCCCGCGCCAGCGACGCCTGCGCCGCGGCCAGGGTCCCGACCGCGCGGTCCATCCGCTTCTGCTCTGCATCGAGCGCGCTGAGCGAGACGAACGATCCGCGCACAAGGAAGCTAAGCCCCGCAACCAGAGCAAGCAGCAGCAGCCCCCCTAGGAGCAATCGTTGAAAAATGCTCAGCATTCAGCGTGTGCGCCTTAATTGTTTTGAGTCTAGAGCATTTCTCCCGTTGCCAGGCGCCCTGCAGATTTGCGGCTCGCTGCTTTTCTTGACGGAAAAGCCGCGTCCAGTGCCTCAGTTCCGGCTTCCATCACGGGAGAAATGCTGTCATCGCGGAAGCCCTTCGAGTGCTCCGCCAGCGGCCAGAACCGGTCAGTGCGTAAACGACTTGGGAAACGCCGCCTGCAGCCACGGCATCCTGATCTTCAGCAGGATGAAGAGCAGAACGATACATGCCGCGATCAGGATCATGAGCTTCGGCTCCCCCAGCAGCTTTTCCGGATTCTGGACCGCGCTCTCCGTTTCAAAGGCCAGATCGAAGTATACCGACATGAGCAGGGCCATCAGCGGAAACGCAAACACCAGCTCCAGCCGGTAGCGCATGATGAACGCTCCGAAAAAAAGCATGCTCGCCGCCGCATAAAACACCACCGAGTTCAGCAGCGTCTTCTCGGTGTATACCTCGAACGATCGCCGGTACAGCCGCGCAATCGCGGGCCCTACCTGGCGATACTCGCTGAAACGCTTCAGACTCATGAAGTATGCCCCGAGCATCCAGTACGAGATAAGCAGCGAAGCCGGCGGAAGCACCGAGGCCGCGACAAGATACCAGCCCACACAAAAACGCAGCGGGTTATTGATCGACTCCGACAGAACATCCAGGTAGGGAATATCCTTGGTGCGCACAGGCGGGATGTTATACACGCAGCCCATCAGCCAAAGCACCAGGCAGCTCCAGAAAACCCCGCCGCCCAGATGGTAAGCCAGCAGCAGCCCCGCGGTGCCCAGTAATAACCACTGCAGATAGCCAAGCTCGATATGCACAACGCCCTGCGCTGCCGGCCGGCTGTGCTTGGTCGGGTGCAGCCGGTCGAAAGGCGCGTCCAGAATCTCGTTCAGCACATAGTTACTGCTGGCAATTGCAGTTACAGCCGCCAACCCCAGCGAGATATGCAGCAGAAGGTGCAGGCTGTAGGGAAACGAGCCAAGCGTCCAGGCCAGCAGAATCCCCGGCAGCACAAAGATATGTTTGACCGAGTGGTCCAGGCGCATCATGGAAAAATGCGCGTGGCACCGCGAGGCAAACGTTGGGCTCACCTTACTCGGCAACACCGCGATCGGCATTCGCTTGCCCTGCATCATGCGGCCTTTCTACCACTTACTTCCGGATAAGTGAACATACACGCATCGCAGCATTGTGATACGGGCAGTCAAGCTGGGTACTTGTCGAGGGTGAGAGCAGAATCCAGCTCACCCCGCGGGCCTGCATGCGGGCAATTCGCTGCCCGTCATCCAGACTGTCCAGCTGGCGCTCATCAGCACGATTACCGGCCCACTTGGGAGCCAGCTCTGGAAACAGCGAAGCCAGCCCCTCATCCTTCACATCGGTTAGGATGCTTCTCTCCGCGACAGCCCGAAAGCCAGGCGCTGCTTCGTCCTCAAAATCCATGAGGCGCGGGTCCAGCGCAAACAATGCGTCCGCCGGCGTGTTCGTGCGGATCCACCGGAATCCCTGCTCCCACGCGTTTCCACTGGCCACCGCCGGCCACTCCACGTTCGGCAGCGTCCGGTACTCCTGCCTCTGCATCAGCAGCATGCCTGCGAACATCGCCGCCAGCGCGGCACAGCAGACCACCCTCGCGCTGCCCTGGAAGTACCTGGCAATGGCGCCGCCCAGCATCACCGTGCCCAGCGCGTAGATGATATGAAAGCTGCGCAGCACCTGCAGCCGCGCCAGCAGGTACGGCCCCCCCGGATGCACAAAGCAGAAGGCGCAGGCACAGCTCACCGCGCCCACGATCACGCACGTACAGGCCAGCCTGCCCAGCTCGGAGCGCAGCCCTGCTTTCTTCCAGGTCACGCCGAGCAGCACCAGCGGCGCCAGCAGCCCCGCAATCTCATACCAGTGCCACACGGTGGGGAAGTAATAGCTGCGGCTCAGGATCGCCTCCCGGTAACTCGCGCTTACCGGCGTGCCGCGGGTGACGAGTGTCATAACCCACGAGCAAACAAACGCCAGCCCGCACGCCGCATACACCAGGCTCCAGCGCCGGTTGAGCACCAGCACATACACCAGCAGAAAAGCCGCGAGATACACACCCATCAGCGGATGAAAAATCAACGTCAGCAGACAGCAGCCTACCGTGATCCTCCAGTGTCCGCCGATGCAGGCCAGTATCGTGAGCAGGCTCAGGTCTGTCGAAAAAGATCGCGCCGAAAGATAGGGATCGATCAGCAGCAGGGAAGTCGCCGCGATCGGTACAGGCATACCGGCGGCCATCAGCAGCGTCGCTCCCCAGCCCGCGGCCTTGCTTGCGAAAATGCGCTCGCCCAGTGCATGACAGATCAACAGGAAGCAGAAGACAAGCCCGAGATAGCAAACCAGCATCAGTCCGGATAACGGAATCCCCGACCCGGTCTGAAGCCCCGCCATCAGGGCTGAAAAGACAGAAAGGTGCGCATGCGTGGCGACGAAGGCGCCGTCTTTGACAAAGAGCCCCGGGTCGATACTTTTCTCAATGCCCGTGACGTAAATCGAGCCATCCACAATGTACGGATGGTAGCCATGCAGAAAAACGGCAGCCACAGCCAGCGTGAACAGCAGGGACAATCGGCGAGCAGTAACAGGGAGCGTTACACGTTCAGATACACGCGACGTAGCGATGGTAGCGGCAGACGCCAAATGCAGACAGCTCCTTTGACCTCAATAGATAATACTGTTTGCTGGGCTACTTTACTGGCGCTGATACCGTGCCAGCACATCTTCGAGCGTGACCATGCCTTCCAGTGTGCCCTTGCTGGCCCGGTTGCTCACCGGCAGCAGCGGCCAGCGCGAAAAATGCCTCAGCGCCGTATCGAGCGGCAGGTCCGGAAACAGCAGCGGCGTCCGCTCCGCCGGCAGCGCGCGTTCGAGCGTCGTCTCCGGCCCCTCTGCGGCCTCCAGTGCCCAGAACTCCTCGGCCCCCAGCACGTAGAACGCGCCCCCGCCCATCTGCACTACCATCGCCCGCGTTTCAGCATCCAGCGAGAGCTCCACCGCCGCGGCCTTCAGCGTCTCCGCGCCCTCCAGCAGCGGCACGCGCAACGGTACCAGCGCGTCTTCCAGGTGCAGGCCAAGCTCCTCGCGCTTCTCCTCCATCGAGGGCAGGTCCAGCCCATCCTGATGCGTAAACAACTCAAAGATCGGTACTGGCTGCAGCGAGCGCGACAGCAGATACGCAATGGTGTTCGCCAGAATCACCGGCAGGATGATCGAGTAGTTGCCGCTGGTTTCCAGTACCATGAAAACGGATGTAAGCGGCGCACGCAAAAACCCCGCAAACAGCACCCCCATACCCACCAGCGCGTATGACCCCACCGCGCCCGAGGCATGTGGCAGCAGCGTATGCTCCACCGTGCCCACCGCCGCACCCAGCATCGTGCCGATAAACAAAGTCGGTGCAAACATGCCACCCGGTGTGCCGCTTGAAAACGATAGCGTCGTCGCCAGCATTTTGAACACCACCAGCGCCGCCAGAAACTGCCAGGTGTACTGCCCATGCAGCGCCTGGTCCATCACCTCGTAACCCGGCCCCATCACCTGCGGCATACCGTAGTAGCCAATCAGCCCTACCAGCAGCCCCGCCACCGCCGGCTGGAACAACTGCGCATTCTGCGGCATCGCGCGCAGCCGCGGCCGCAGCGTGCTCAGCGCCTTAGCAAACACAAACGCCGACAGGCCCCCGATGATCCCCAGCACCGCGTACGCCGTCAGCTCCCGCGGATCCCTCAGCATCACCGTGGGAATACGAAACAGCGGCGCCGATCCCCAGAAGATGCGCTCGACGGACACCGCCGAGATCGCCGCCAGCACCACCGACCCCAGCACCGCCGCGCTCCAGTACCCGATCACTTCTTCAATCACGAACAGGATCGCCGTGATCGGCGCGTTGAACGCCGCCGCCAGTCCCGCCGCCGCGCCAATCGGCGCAAACAGCCGCAGCGACTGCCGCGAGAGCCGCAGCTTGCGCGCCACAATGGATGCCACGCCCGCGCCGATCTGCAGCGACGGATCCTCGGGCCCCAAAGAGTGCCCGCAGCCGATCGCGATCGCCGCCGTCACGAACTTGCCGATCACCGTTTTGAACGAGATAAATCCGTTGTAGATATAGAGCGCGGCCTTGGTCTGGTTCACGCCCGAGCCGCGCGCCCCCGGAAACACCCACCGCACCAGCCCCGCCACAAACAGCCCCGCCGCCGCCGGCACAATAAACAGCCGCGGCTCGCCCTTGTGCGGCGCCGAGCCCAGCGTCAGCAGCTTGATCCACTCGATCGCCACCCGGAAGCTCACCACCAGCAGCCCGGAGAGCACACCGATAAAAATCGAGAGCACCAGGAACAGCCGCTCCTCACGTTTCGGCGCGATCGTCTGCAGGTCAACCGCCGGCGCGCGCCCATCACCACGGGCCGGGTCCCGCTCGTCCAGCTTTTCCTTGTCGCCCGGGCTCATCGGCACCGGGTCTTTCCGTGCCGCACCGTTCGAAGCGGCCTTCGCAGCTTCTTCTGCCGCGCCGGGCAGCGCGTCTACGGGTGTTTCAGGCAGCGTCTCGCGGCGGCTCATGGCTGGGCCTCCACCTGGTCCGGCGCCGCCGCGATCCTGGCCAGCAGCGCATCCTGCCCCGCATCCGCGCCCGCCGGCGGTCCGCACGCTCCAGCCGTAGCCCGCTCCGTTTCATACACCAGCTCGAGCGTGCTCTGGGCAAACACCGGGTCCGCAGCCAGCTGCCGCTCCAGCGCTGCGCCGGTCGGCAGCGGAGTCCACCGCGCCGCCAGCGCTGCCAGTGGGTCGGGAGCTTGCCCCGGAGCGGGCTGCGCCGGCGTGTCCGGCTTGCGTGCCAGCGGGTTCAGGCTCTGCAGGTGCGCTCCCAGCGCCGTCAGCAGCTGGGCCCTCTGCGGCGCGGTGGCCGGCTGTGCGGGCGCATTTGCCGCCGCCTCACTGCCGGCCGGGCAGGCCAGCAGTCGCGCCTGCGCCAGCCCGGCCGCGTGCGCTATCCGCCGCGCCCGCTCTGCCGCCGGCAGCGTATCGGCGGGGTACAGCGCCAGCACTCCATTCGCGGTATCGAGCGCGGCACGCGTCGCATTGCGCACCGGCTCCGCCTGCTTTGCGAATCCCGCCTCCCCCATCGCCTGCGTCAGGTATCCCTTGGCCTGCGCATACCGGCCCAGCGCCGCGGCTGCATGCGCCTCACCCTGCAGCGCCTCCAGCCGCGTCGCGCGGCCCCTGGCTGCCTTGTGGTACACGTCCAGCGCATCGGCGGCATCGCTGGCCTGCTCCAGCAGGCCACCCAGCATCAGCTGCAGCTCCGGGTTGTCCGGCGCATTGCCCGACGTAATCAGCAGCAGGTTGCGCGCCTCGGCAAAGCGGTTCTGCGCGATCATGAACCGGGCCAGCTCCAGACGGATCTCGCGCCGCCGGGTAAACGCATCGCCATTCCAGGTGCCTTCAATAGCCGCCTCGTAGTGCTCCACCGCAACCTGCGCATTGCCCTGCCGGATGGCCAGCCGCGCCAACTCCAGGTTGATGATGCCGCTGCCCGGCTCGCCTTCCAGCAGCGTCGTAAAGTACACCTGCGCCTCCTGCGTGCGGCCCGCCGCGGCCAGCGCCGTTGCCAGCTCCACCTGCAGGCCGCGGTCGTCGGGTGAGTAAGCCAGCGCCGAGTGCAGGTCGTTGAGCGCGACGATCGGGTGCCCCGCCGCCAGCGCCGCCTCGCCCCGCGCGCGCCATCGCAGCTCCAGCATCTGCCGGTGCGCGGCAAACGAGTGGAACAGCAGGTACGTCACAAACGAAAGCACCACCACCAGCCCGGCCAGCGTGCCCAGCGCAGCGGTATCGCGCAGAAGCACCTTCTGCTTCTCGCGCCGTTCATCCAAAGAGAGCCTGGGGCGTTGCTGAAGCACCTGCTGCAAATCCTCCCCTTTACTCTAACTGCCCGGCAGCCCTCCGAACCGGCGGAAAGCACCGGGGTAACCGCGCCCGGCACCTTGCACATCTCAGCCATGGAACATTTGGAACCTTCAGCAGCAGATAAGGAATCGCGCATGGCATCGACAGTTTGGAAGGGCTACATTTCGTTCGGGTTGATCTCCGTGCCGGTGCGCATGTATGTCGCCGCGCGCGAGGAGCACATCGGCTTCAACCAGATCCACAAGACCTGCGGCACCCGCATCAAGCAGCAGCTGTACTGCCCGCTCGACGAGCGCGTCGTCGAGCGCGATGAGATCGAGAAAGGCTATCCCACCGGCGACGGCACCTACGTCCTCGTCTCGCCTACTGAGCTCAAGGCGCTTGAAGCCGAGTCGTCTGAAACCATGGCCATCCAGCAGTTCGTCGAGCTCGACGAGGTCGATCCCATCTACTACGAGACCTCGTACTACACCGTCGCCGAGGAGCCCGGCCGCCGCGCCTACGCCCTCATGATGCAGGCCATGCAGAAGCTCAAGCTGGGCGCTATCGCGAAACTCACCCTCCACCAGCGCGAGCAGGTCGTCCTCATCCGGCCCTACGAGCACGGCCTCATCCTGCACACGCTCTACTACCCCGAGGAGGTGCGCGAGATCCCCGAGTACGGCGACCAGGCGGCTTTGGAGTTGCAGGATGCCGAGGTCAAACTCGCCGAGCAGTTCATGGGCTCGCTCCGCGCCCCGTTCCATCCCGACGCCTTCCACAACACCTACCAGGAGCGCGTCGAAGAGCTGATCGAAAGCAAGGGCGCTGGGAACGGCGGCCCCGAGCCGCCGAAGAAGCCAAAGCACATGGCTCCGGTCATCAACCTGATGGACGCGCTTAAAGCCAGCCTCGCGCAGAAGGGAACTGCAGCCCAGCCGGCCGCCGAGGTTCGAAAATCCACTGCAACACGGAAGAGTGCTCTCAAACCAGCCGCCAGACGCCGCAAGGCTGGTTGACGCGGGAAGTGGCGGAATGTTTGCTCTTGAATCCCTCACCGAGGAGGTGCATCATAAAGCTGTTGTTGTGGCAGTAGTTCCCTGGAGAGGTTGTGCTCCCCAGGGAGGTTCGGCGCTACTTCCGTACGGGGTCCCCGCCGACAGGTCTTAGTCGGTGGGGTGTTTAGCACAGTCCAAAGCAACAGAACCACTGAGACCACCAGCCGCCAGTCGATGACGACGGTGATCGACAGCCGGAACCAGGAATTTTCTTCTTGGTTCAGATTCACATTGCAGGTCCTCCTTCCCTCGGGCGGCTCCTGGGTCGTTTCAGCGACTCAGGGTCGCCCGATCCGGTTTACAGCTCACAACGGGAAAGAAGGCTCGGTAAGTGTAGTCGATCGGCACAGAGTCAGCACACATTTCAAAAATTAGTGCAGGTGCTCCGCTAGCACATTGACGCGAAATTCTACGCCATGCCTCCCCGGAATGCGTAACTATAGCGGGCACAGTTATTTAGCAGAAGGCTGAAGCCCAAAACACGCGATTTCAAATTGTTCCACGTGGAACAATTTGGCGTGGAACATTCCCTTCGAGCCCGGCCACACCCGCAATCAGGAATGTTCCACGTGGAACAATTCCGTGGAACACCGCCGCGAGCGCCTACTGCATCGCCCGCGTTTCAAACACCGCCACCCCATACTTCGGCAGCGTCACTGAACTGCGCGATGTCCCGTCTTCGCCCAGCAGGCTTTTCGCCCCAAGCGACTCCGGCAGCGCAACCGTAGCCGGCTCCGTCCCGTGATTGATCAACACCACCACCGCATGCTCCTTGCCGCCGCGCACACATACCTCCACACTCTCCGGCACATTGGCGATCATCGGCTTCACGCCGCTCTGCTCCAGCAGCATGCTGGTCAGCGTCTTCAGCGCCGCATCGTCGAGCCACGCGCCCACATACGTGATCGAGCCCTTACCTACCTTGCGCGTCACAATCGCTGGCAGGTTATCCAGCCAGCCATTCAGCGGCCGCCCCGGGGCTCCGTATGTCGCCAGCACCTTGGTCTCAGGCGCAATCGGCCGCAGCGTCTCCGCCCACACATTCGCGGTCGGCACAGTCGCCCCCATACCGTTCATCGTGAGCGGCACCGGCTGGTCGATCGCGTAAAACTGCGTCACCTTCGCGCCTAGCGCCTCCACAAGCGGGCCCGGCTGCAGCTGCGGGTTCAGCCCGTCGTCAAAGTTCTTCATGCCCGAGCGCGGCCCCAGCACCAGGTTGCCGCCCTGGTGCACATACGCGAGCAGCCGGTCGGCGGTCGCCTGCGGCAGCACATGCAGCGACGGCGCCACCACCATCCTGTACTTGTCGAGCGGCGCGGCAGGGCCGTCTGCATCCAGGCCAATCACATCCACGCCCTGCGACTGCTCGCGCAGCGGCCGGTAGAACGCGACCATCTCCGCCACCGGGTCGAACCCGGCGCTGTGCTTCTGGAAATCGATCGCCCAGCGGGAATCGAAATCGTTGATCAGCGCTACATCTGCAACCGGCACGGTGCCAGATAGCGCCTTGCCCGTCTGCTCGAACTCCCTGCCGATCTGCGCGACCTCCGCATACACCGGCGCCGGCAGCCCGTCTGCGCCCACCAGCACGCCGTGGTACTCCTCCTGCCCGTTCAAAGCCGCGCGCCACTGCCAGTACTCCACCGCGTCAGAGCCGTGGCCGATCGCCTGCCACGCCAGCTCGCGCGTCTGGCCTTTTTCCAGCGGCGTGTTCGTTTTGCGCCAGTTCACAAACGCGGGCTCGGTCTCCATCACCCAGAAGTTCTTCTGCTTGTAGCCGCGCGTCAGGTCGTGCCGCGCGCCGTTCTCGGCCCAGTCGTAGTGGTCCTGGTCGATGTAGTCGTCCCATGCCGCGATGTCGAGGCCCTTGTGCTCCTTGTATGCGTCAAAGCCGTCGAACCAGCCCATCGTGTTCGTCGTGATGAACTGCCGCTGGTCCGAATGAGCGCGAATCGGCTCGACCTGATTCTGCGTATAGCTCACCCACGTATCGGTCACGAAGCGGTCCCAGTCCAGCAGCAGCGCGGGGTTCTCCTGCTTGTCGTGCACCGGGATCTGGTCGAAGTCGTTGTAGCTCTGCGACCAGTACGAGGTCCACCAGCGCTTGTTCAGATCATCGATGGTTCCATACTTCGCCTTGAGCCACGCGTGGAACTGCTGCTTCGCCTCGTCGTCGAACGACGTTCCTGAAAGCTCGTTGTCGATCTGCCAGCCAACGACGTCAGGATTGTGCCCGTAGCGTTCCGCCATGCGACTGGCGACATCGCGGGCCAGCTCGCGGTACTTCGCGTCAGCAAACGAAAACTGCTGGCGGTTGCCATGCTCATCGCGCCTGCCGTTGTTGTCGACGCGCAGCGTCTGCGGATATTTCTGCGTCAACCATGCGGGCGGCGCAGCGGTAGGCGTGCCCAGCACAACCACGATGTGGTGCTTCGCCGCCGCGGCAATCGCGCGATCCAGCCACTCCCAGTGCCAGTCGCCTTCGGTCGGCTCCATCGTGCTCCAGGCAAACTCGCCCACGCGCACCAGGTGGATGTGCGCGGCCTGCATACGCTTCAGGTCGGGCTCCCACTGCGACTCCGGCCACTGCTCCGGATACCAGGCCGCACCCAGCAGCACCGGCGGCGCATCGCCGTAGCGCGTGGCCTGCGCCCGCAGGGCACTGCTTGCAACAGTAAAGGCAGCAGCGGAGCAGAGCAGCAGCGCGGCAGGTTTTTTCATGCATCGTTTCATCAGGAGGCGTCCTCAGCAGAGCGGTTTGCGCAAAGCGCAAGGTTCGCATACAGGGCGAGCCGGTGGCAACCGTTCGCGCCAGCCATGCACGGATACGCAGGCTTATTGCGCCGGCGGCATGGAGCGGATGTACTCGACCAACTGCCACAGCGCGGTGTCGCCGAGCGAGCGCCACGCGGGCATGCCGTGGCCTTTGCTTCCATTGACGAGGATCCAGTGGATCTCGCCGTCGGTCTCGCCGCGCACGCGGGCGTTACGCAGGCTGGGCCGTCCGCGGCGCCCCGCGCCATCCTCGCCGTGGCAGCTGGAGCAGTAGAGCGCAAACGCCTGGCGGCCGCCTTCAACATTGGCTGCGCTCTGCGGCAGGGGACTGGCCTGCGCGCGCGACGCAGCCGGCACCGCGGTGCGCCAGGCGCTGGGTGTATAGGGCTTGCTGCAGCCGGCCAGCAGCAGAACGAGGGCGAGTTGTACGAGCTTCATAATGCGGAGACCTGCCTGCGAGACAATACTGAAGTATGAACGATTTGAAAAGTGAAAATGCGACAGAGCCCGCGCTGTTGATCTTTGATTGTGATGGCGTGCTGGTAGACAGCGAGATGCTGGTGTGCACCGCGGTGAGCGAAGAGCTGACGCGGCTGGGCTACCCGATCACGCCTGAAGATGTGGTGCGCCGGTTCGCCGGGCGGCCGGAGCGCGAGATTATGGCCGAGGTGCAGCAGGACTGGGGGAAGCCCGTGCCCCCGGCATATTTTGCCGCGATGAAGGAGCGTGTACACATCGCGTTTACCAGCGAGTTGCAGGCGATCGCCGGCGCGGCCGAGGTGCTGGCCGAGCTGCGGCTGCCCAAGGTTGTCGCCTCAAGCAGTGCGCCGGCAAAGCTGGAGCAGGGCCTGCGTTTCGTGGGGCTGTTTGATTTTTTTGCGCCCGATATTGTGAGCGCGCAACTGGTGGCCCGGGGCAAACCGTCGCCGGACGTATTTGTGTTCGCTGCCGGCTGGATGCGGACGCCTGTGCAGCGCTGCCTGGTGCTTGAAGACAGTGAGCCGGGGGTGCGTGCGGCGCGGGCGGCGGGCATGCGGGTGTTCGGCTTTACGGGCGGCAGCCACTGTGCGCCGGGGCACGCGGACCGCCTGCTGGCAGCCGGCGCGGAGCGGGTGCTGGGGCACATGCGCGAGCTGCCCGCGGCTCTGCCGGCGGCATTTGCGCAGGCCGCCGCGGTGTAGCAAAGCTGCCGCCGGGCTATGTTATATTTGGTCTTGTCGGCAGCGTCGGCCCGCGGTGCCGCACGGCGCTGCTTGTATTTCCCTCCTTTCTGGACGCGTAGCTCAACTGGCAGAGCATTCGACTCTTAATCGACAGGTTGCTGGTTCGATTCCAGCCGCGTCCACCATGCGTAAATAGCTGAGAGTAAGTCGCAGGGCCGTAGTATTCTCCTGCGAACCGGCTGCCTGCAGGTTGCTGCGGCGTGCACTGGAGAGAGGGAGACTATTGGCGACACGGCGCGATTTTCTAAAACGCAGCATGCAGTCGGCGACGCTGCTGGGCGCTGGGGCTGCAGTGCCAGCCGATGCGGCTTGGGCGGAGAAGGCGAAACGAATCGCCGGCGTCCCCGCTTCCAGGCTGGATGTGGATACGTCGCAGAGCGAGCTGCGGCCCTACTTCGATCGCTTTGACACAGACCATAGCTTGCTGCGCCGCTACTATCCGGTTCCATTTGCCCCGCAGACGCGGGAGCGGATGCGCGCCTTTTACACGCTATGGCAGGGCGAGCTTGCGGCGATGCCGTTTGAGCCGCTGAGCCAGGATGCGCGGGTGGACTACCTGCTGCTTCGCAACGACCTGCAGCACTCGCTGCGCACGGGTGAAGAAGAGACGCAGTTTCAGCAGAGGGTGGATCCGTTGCTGCCGTTTGCGGGGGCGATTCTGGGTCTGGAGCAGGCGCGGCGCGAGATGGTGGAGGTGGACGGCAAAGCCTCGGCGGCCACGCTGGCGCTGCTTGAAACGCAGATCGCGGACACGAGGGCCAAGGTCGAGGCGCAAGTGAAAGCCGGCGCAAAAGACAAAGAGGCAGCGAACCGGGCCGTGCAGCAGGCGGCGGTGCTGCGTGGTGTGCTGCGCACCTGGTATGGGTTTTACGACGGCTACGACCCGGAGTTCAGCTGGTGGGTGGAGGTTCCGTATAAGTCGGCGGATAAGTCGCTGGGCAGTTACAGCGATTTTCTCGCCGTGCAGATACTGGGACTCACCCCGGCGCCGGAGCAGGGCAAGCCGGCGGAAGGCGATCCGGGCTCGAACGACGACGCCTTTGCGGCAAGCGTGCGCGGTGCGCGCGCGGGCACCAACAGCGACATCATTGGGCACGCTATCGGCGAAGCAGGGCTGCAGGCCGAGCTCGACAACGAAGTGATCGCATACACGCCGGCGGAGCTGGTCGCAATCGCCAATGCCGAGTTTGCCTGGTGCAATGCGGAGATGCTGAAGGCTTCGCGGGAGATGGGGTTCGGCGATAACTGGCACGCGGCGCTCGACAAGGTGAAGAACACCTATGTGAAGCCGGGCGCGCAGCCGGGGCTGGTGCGGGACGACGAGCGGGAGGCCGAAGCGTTCGTGGTGCAGCATGACTTAGTGACGATACCCCCGCTGGCGCATGAGACATGGCGGCGCATCATGATATCGCCGCAGCAGCAGTTGATCTCGCCATTCTTTCTGGGTGGAGAGGTGATGCAGATTGCTTACCCGACCAATGAAATGACTTATGAGCAGAGACTTACAAGCATGCGCGCAAACAATACTGCCATGTCGCATGCGGAGGTATTCCACGAGCTGATTCCGGGCCACGAGCTGCAGCTGTTTATGGTGGAGCGCTACCGCGCGTACCGGCGCGCGGTACAGGGGACGCCGTTTCTGATCGAGGGCTGGGCGCTGTACTGGGAGATGCTGCTGTACTCGATGGGGTTCCAGCGGACGCCGGAGAACCGGGTGGGCGCGCTGGAGTGGCGCATGCACCGGTGCGCGCGCATCATTTTTTCGCTGTCGTTCCACCTGGGCACGATGACGCCGCAACAGTGCATTGATCTGCTGGTGGAGCGGGTGGGCTTTGAGCCGCAGGCTGCCGCGGGCGAGGTGCGCCGGTCGTTCAGTGGAGCGTACTCGCCGCTGTACCAGGCGGCGTATCTGCTGGGCGGCCTGCAGCTGCGCGCGCTGCACGGCGAGATGGTGCCCGGGAAGATGACGAACCGCGAGTTCCACGATGCAGTGCTGCGGCAGGGCGAGATACCGATTGAGCTGCTGCGGGCCGGGCTGCTCGACCTGCCGCTGACGCGGGACTACAAGGCCGGCTGGAAGTTTTATGGCCCAGTCAGTCCAGTCAGTCCAGTCAGTCCGGGCTAAGTTAAGCCGGGCCGGCATCCAACCGCACTGGAGGCAGCCGCATGGCAGAGCCAGAGGAAATCGAATCGGTATGGGACTATCCGCGGCCGCCGCGGCTGGAGCATACCGCGCGACGGCTGCGCATTGTGCACCGCGGTGTGGTGCTGGCGGAAACAGTGCGGGCGCTGCGCGTGCTGGAGACGAGCCACCCGCCTGTGTTTTATGTTCCCCCAGCAGATATCGCGATGCAGTTCCTCGAGCCTTCGCCGCGGCGCAGCAGTTACTGCGAGTTCAAGGGTTCGGCGACTTACTGGACCGTCCGTATACCTGAAACTGAAGCGGTCTCGCCTGATGCGGCGTGGAGTTATCCCGCGCCTTCACGCAGTTACGCCGAGTTGCGCGACCATCTCGCTTTCTATGCGAATCGCGTGGATGAGTGCAGCGTGGATGGTGAGCGGGTTGCGCCGCAGCCGGGCGATTTCTACGGAGGCTGGATTACTTCGCATGTCAAGGGTCCGTTCAAGGGAGCGCCGGGCACGCTGGGCTGGTAAGTGAGCCTCGAAATCTATAAGACGCGGCGACTCATTTGAGATAGGCGCGGAGCAGGTCGATTAGGTCTTCCGCAATCTCGTGCGAGACGACCTTCTGCTTGTCGGGGTTCATCATGTGCAGGCGGATATGGTCTTCCATGACCTCGGCCATGAGGCTGTTGATGCCGCCGCGGACATTTGCCAGCAGCATGAGGATGTCGGCGCAGTCGGCGCCGCTTGCGAGCGAGCGGTCGATGGCCTCGACCTGGCCGCGGATGCGCTTGATGCGGGCCAGCAGTTTCTGTTTTTCCTTGTCGGCGTGGGCCATATGTGTTCCTCCGCATACCATAGGGGGGTATGGTATAAAGACTGTATCGTTGATACTGCCGGGCTGTCACTCTAGAAACGAGCGGGGCTGGTGCGCTGCGCTGGACTGGCGTTCTGTTCACAACCTTGTCGTAGCGATCTGGTATTGGAGGAGTGGTGCGTTTTCTTTTTGCCTTTACATTGATGACTGCCTGCTGCCGCGGAGCGCTGGCGCAGGCCTCGCTGCCGGATGACCCCGCGATGCTGGTGGCGGCGGACCCGCAGTCGGCCGGCGGCGGCCACTCGACCGGAAGCCTGCAGAGGGCGCAGGAAGCGCAGCAAACGGGCGATGTGCTGACGATGTTTCCTCACTCGGAGGAGGCGCCGTGGTATGTCGCGGGACAGGCGAACATCATCTTCCAGGCGCACCCGCCGTTCCACTCGCCATACCAGGGCACCAACAGCCTGCACGGAGCGGGCGAGTACAAGACCTCGCTGCTGGGCACGCTGTATCTTGCCTACCAGCCGCAGCGGCTGCTCAACCGGCCCGCGACGGAGCGCGAGCTTCGCTACAACACGGATTTTATTCTCGATCTCGAGTCTTCCGGAGGCCGCGGGCTGAGCCAGGCGCTGGGCCTTGCAGGGTTTACGAATCTCGATGTGGTGCGCAACCCGAACCTTGGGTCCAAGCCGTACATTGCCCATGTGGAGATCCACCAGACGCTCGGCTTTACCAGCGAGCTGGTGGACGCGGAGCGGGGTCCGCTCGCGCTGGCCACGAAAGCGCCGGTGCGCCGGATGGAGCTGAGGCTGGGCAAGATGTCGCTGCCGGATGTGTTCGACATCAATGAAGTACTGAGCGACAGCCACCTGCAGTTCACCAACTGGACGATCGATAACAATGGCGCGTGGGACTATGCCGCCGACACGCGCGGTTACACCTATGCGGCGACGCTTGAATACCAGGACCGCAACTGGGCGGCGCGCTATGGCCTGGCGCTGATGCCGACGGTGGCCAACGGGATCGACCTGGACTGGGCGATCAGCCGCGCGCGGGGGCAGAACTTTGAGTTCGAGCTGCGCAGGGGCTGGCTGCCGGGCAGGAAGGGAACCCAGCGGGTGCTGAGCTATGTGAATGCCGCGCATATGGGCACTTATCGCGAGGCGGTGGACGCGTGGCTGAGCGGCGTGGATGCGAAGCCGGATATCACGAAGCATGAGCATTTCGGCGCGATCAAGTACGGGTTCGGCTACAACGCGGAGCAGGAGGTGACGGAGCACCTGCGGGTGGCTGCGCGCTTTGGCTGGAACGAGGGACAGCACGAGTCGTTCGCCTACACAGAGGTGGACCAGACGGTGCTGCTGGGCGCGGATTACGACGGTGCGCAGTGGGGTCGGCGCAACGACAAGGCCGGTATTGCGTTTGTGTCGAACGCAATCAAGCGGGACCACCAGAACTACCTGAAAGATGGCGGGCTGGGGTTCATTCTGGGCGACGGACGGCTGCACTATGGCCGCGAAAACACGGTAGAGGGTTATTACAATCTGCATGCGTACCGGGGGCTGTATTTCGCGCTGGGCCTGTCGCATATCGACGACCCGGGCTACAACCGCGACCGCGGGCCCGTGTGGGTGCCCTCGGTGCGAACGCACGTGGATTTTTAACGAAGCTGTTCTGTAACAGTGCCGCGCACAGATCTGCTGCGGGTACGTCTTACCGGAACTTTACCTTGAAGGCGTAGGCATACTTGCCTGCCGGCGCCTGCGGCACCTTGAGGTGCAGGCCATCGGGCTGCTGCTCGAACTGGATGGCTGCCGGCGAGCCGAGAAGTGTAACGGAGCTGACCGGGGCCGAGCCGGAGACGCCGCTGGCGAGCGAGTGGATGACGGCCTCACCGCCAGAGGGCCAGGCCAGCTCGATCGCGTAGAGGTCCGCGCCTTTTGTGGTGAAGCGGAAATCCTCCGCGGTGTAGGGCTGGGTTTCAGTGTCGTGGAAGGAGCCCGCCTTGACCTGCGTGGGCCCCTCGCCGAAGACGCGCCACGGGCGGGTGCCGTAGATGGCCTCGCCGTTGACGTTGAGCCAGGAGCCGACGCTGAGCAGCACCTGCTGCACCTCATCGGGGATGGTGCCGTCGGAGCGCGGACCGATGTTGAGCAGCAGGTTGCCGTTCTTGCTGACGATGTCGGCGAGCTCATGCACGACCGACTCCGGGGTCTTGAAGGTGTCGTGCTGAATGTAGCCCCAGCTCCGGTTGCTGACGGAGGTATCGGTCTGCCAGTAGAGCTGACGGATGCCGGGCAGCTGGCCGCGCTCCAGATCCAGCACGCCGGAGTTAGGCTGCATGGCGTCGGTTTTGTAGTTGATGATGCCGAGCGGCTTGTGGCTCGCGAGCGACTGGTCGTAGTAGAAAGCGGCGAAGCGCGCGAGATAAGGCCGGATGGAGGGCTGGCCGATCCACCAGTCGAAGTACATCAGGTCGGGGTGGTATTTCTCGACGATCTCGGCATCGCGAGCCAGCCAGTCACTCGCGTACTCGGGGCTGACGTAGGTCCAGTCCTGGAGCAGGCTGGAGGCCTCTCCGCCGAGGTGCTGGTGCGCGGGGCCGTAGAAGGCGGCGTACTGCGGGTCATTGAGATCGGAGGGTTGGCGGCGGCCGCCTTCGAGGAACCAGTCGTGCTCGATGCGGTGTGAGGATGCGCCGAGGTGCAGGCCCTCCGCGCGGACAGCGGTGGCCAGGTCGCCGACCAGGTCGCGGTGCGGGCCCATTTTGGCGGCGGTCCAGTCGGAGAGTCCGCTGTCATACATGGCGAAGCCGTCGTGGTGCTCGAATACGGGCACAACATAGCGCGCGCCGGCGGCTTTGAAGAGCCGGGCCCAGGCCGCGGGGTCGTAGTGCTCAGCCTTGAACATGGGGATGAAGTCTTTGTAGCCGAACTGCGTGAGCGGGCCGTAGGTGGCCACCTGATGCTTGTTCTCGGGCGTGCCTTCGATATACATGTTGCGCGGATACCACTCGCTGCCGAAGGCTGGCACGGAGTAGAGACCCCAGTGGATGAAGATGCCGAACTTCGCGTCTTTGTACCACTCTGGCGCCTGCCAGGTGGAGAGCGACTGCCAGTCGGCGCGGAAGGGCCCTTTGCCGATGGTCGAGTCCACGTCCTGCAGCAGCTCCGCGCGGCGCCCGTCGTACTTGGCGCTGGCATGCTGCCACGCGGCGTCGATGGCGGGGTCAGGCTGCGCGGCGGTGGGGGCGGTGCTCTGCGCGGCGAGCGGCAGCGCGCAACAGAGGAGAAAGGCAAGCGCTGCGGGCTGAAGTCTCGCGAGGGATCGCTGCGGATTCACTGAGGCCTTTCAAGAGCATGCGTGGTGGAGTGTGCGGTCAACGGGATGAGAACCCAGGGCCGGGGGCGAAGTCAAGGAGCAGGAAGGGCAGCAGGCTGGAAGAGTAGAACAGAGGCTTGTTACCAGAAAGTGTTATTACCTCCGTGCTGCCGTTGCGCCGTGCGCTTGCCCATCTGAGCACTGGGATGAATCGAAGTGTGCAAGGGTAGTTCTCAGCAGAGTGCGAGAAGACCCGCAAAAACTTCTGACTGCGTGGAACCACAAGGAGAGCACGATGCGTCTGCCGGCCAAGTTTGCTGTTTCATCCGGAGTCAAGACTGCACTTTTCACCGGGATGGTGGGGCTCGCTTGCCCTGCCGCGCTGCTGGGGCAGACGGAGGGGATCACCCTGGGCCAGACCAATGTTGTGACCTGGCACAACGACAACGCGCGGACGGGGCAGAACCTGAACGAGGGGATCCTGACGCCGGCGAAAGTAAACAGCTCCAAATTTGGAGCGCTGTTCCAGGTCCCGGTCGATGGCAAGGTGGATGCAGAGCCGCTGTATCTCTCGGCGTTCCCGATCACCGGCAAGGGAACGCATAATGTAGTGTTTGCGGCGACCGAGCATGACAGCGTGTACGCGTTCGACGCTGACACGGGCAAGATCCTGTGGCAGGTCTCGCTGCTGAAAGCGGGTGAAACGCCCTCGGACCCGAGGAACTGCGACCAGGTAACTCCCGAAATCGGCGTCACTGCGACGCCGGTGGTCGACCGCGAAAAGGGGTTTCTTTATGTCGCCGCGATGAGCAAGGACGCAGCCGGGCACTACTACCAGCGGCTGCATGCGCTGTACCTGTCGAGCGGTGGTGAGCGGGCCGAGTCTCCGCTGACCGTGCAGGCCACCGCACCCGGCAAAGGGGACAACAGCACCAATGGAACGGTTGTGTTTGACCCTGCACAGTATAAGGAGCGGCCCGGGCTGCTGCTGGTGGGCGACAACCTGTACACCAGCTGGGGCTCGCACTGCGACATACGGCCTTACACCGGCTGGATGCTGGGGTACAGCACCGTGACCGGCGCGCAGACCGGCGTGTTCAACTTTGTGCCGAACGGCAGCGATGCGGCGCCGTGGAATGCGGGTGCGGGGCCGGCAGCCGATGCGGACGGGAACATCTTCATCGCGCTGGGTAATGGCACTTTCGACACCACGCTGACCGCGCAGGGCTTCCCCAGCCTGGGCGACTACGGCAATGCGGTGGTAAAGCTGAGCATGCTGAACGGCAAGCTGCAGGCGACCGACTACTGGACGATGTACAACTCGAACCCGGAGTCTGGCGTGGATGCCGACCTTGGTTCGGGCGGGCTGATGCTGCTGCCCGGGCAGAAGGACAGCAAGGGGACGGTGCGGCAGCTTGCGGTAGCCGCAGGCAAGGATAGCAACCTGTACGTGATGGACCAGATGAACCTGGGCAAGTTTGACCCGTCGTCAAACGCCACACTGTACCAGCAGCTGAGCGGCGCGCTGTCGAATGGCGAGTTTTCAAGCCCGGCGTACTTCAACGGGCACGTGTATTACGGCTCGGTGGGGAGTGTGGTGCGCTCGTTCGATGTGAACAATGCGCTGCTGTCGAGCTCGCCCAGCTCCACCAGCCCGGAGGCCTATACCTATCCGGGAACGACACCGAGTGTTTCGGCGTACGGCAGCCAGAACGGGATTGTGTGGACGGTACAGAACAGCAACCCGGCGGTGCTGTATGCCTATGACGCGAGCAACCTGGCGAAGGAGCTCTACAACAGCAACCAGGCCCCCTCCTCGCGCGATCACTTTGGCAATGGCAATAAGTTCATTACGCCGACCATCGCGAACGGAAAAGTATATGTCGGCACACAGAACAGCGTGGCGGTGTTCGGCATGCTGCCGCAAGGCACGCCAGCGCTGGCCGATGGCGACTACAGCATCGTGAACGGCGCGAGCAGTCTGCTGCTGACCGACTTCCTGGCGTCGCCGGATGCGGATACCCAGATCATCCAGCTCACGCCGTACGCGGGCCAGTACCAGACCTGGTACCTGTCTTCGCAGGGTGGCGGGTACTACGTGATCCAGAACGTGGCGACCGGGCTGTACCTTGCGGGGCCCGCGTCTGGCGGCACGGCGGCGCAGCATGCTTTGGCAACCAACAACGATACCCAGCTGTGGTCGCTGGTGGCCAGCGGCAGCGGGTTTGCGATCCGCAACAAGGCTACCGGCCTGATGCTGAGCAACCCGGGCTCGACTCCGAACCCTTCGGGGATCAATCTGCAGACGGCAAGCAGTGGGAAGAATCAGAGCTGGTCGATCCAGCCGGCGAAGTAGGGCCGCATGGTAAAGCCCGCTCGCTGCTAGAGCAAAGCAGCGAGCCGGTTGTCCTGCTAGCTTGGGTCTATGCCCTGGCTGGATGAGGATGCGTTGCTGCTCCGCCTGTACCTGGATTATCGAAGCCTGACGCAGACGGCGCAGTTGGAAGGGGCGTCGCTGGGCGGAAGATTTGTGCTGCTGTGCGAGGCCGAAGCAGCCGGGCGCGCGGGAGCGGCGCGGCTCGCCGGTGCTGCAACGCTGCTGGTTGTGCGCGGCCGGGAGCAGGCTAAGGGGGCGGTGCGGGCCGGCTTCTGCGACTTCCTGGTCACTGATCTGGATGAGGCGTTACGCATCCTCAAAAACGAGCTGCGCAGGGATGCGGCGGTGGGGGTGTGCCTGTGCGGCGAGCCGGCGGCAGTGCTCGAGGCCTGTGTCGAGCGCGGCGTGCAGCCCGACCTGCTGGACGCGCCCGAGCCTGCGCTGGTGGGTCGCGGCGCTGCGGTGGTTCGATGGCAGGCGGCGCTCCAGGAGGAGGAGAGCGCGGTCGTATGGCGGCTTTCAACGGGGCCACTGGATCGAATGCAGGCCCTCGATGCGGCTGCTTCGCTGCTGGTCGGGGATGATGAGCGGCGTGGCTGGCTGGCAAGGGCGCCGCTGCTGCTGGGGCGGGGCTGGCAGAGAGTCAGGCTGCTGCCCATGCGGGATGAGGAGCTCGCGCGGTTTCTCGTGGAGACGCGTGTAGAGGAAAGCTCGGAGCTTACGATCGAGCGCAATGGCGTGCAGGTGTGGCCGCTGCAGTGAGCTGGCTACGGTGCCTTTTGGGTCTGGACTGCTGCCGTCGGGCCTGGACTCAGGACGCAGCGGCGAAGATGGTGCTCCACAGCTCTTTGAGGCCCGCGCCGGTTTTTGCCGAGCACAGCAGCAGCGGTTCTTCTTCCACAGCAGCGAGCGCAAGCCCCTGGCGCAGCGCAGCGATGGCTTTGGCGCGGCCATTGCCGGAGAGCCGGTCGGCCTTGGTGCCGATGAGCAGGAAGCGGCGCCCGGCATCGCGGAGGAAAGCGAGCAGCTGGGCATCGCTGGACTGCGCGGGGATGTTGGCGTCGACGAGGCAGAGGCAGAGCGCCAGGGTCGGTCGCTCGCGCAGGTAGGGGTCGATGAACGACGGCCACTCCGCGGAGATGGATTTGGATAGCTTGGCGTAGCCGTAGCCCGGCAGGTCGGCAAAGTAGACGCGCGGCGGCTGCTCGGCACGGTCGCTGATGGCGAAGAAGTTGATGGAGCGGGTGCGGCCCGGCGTGGAGGAGACGTGCGCCTGTTTCGACCCGAGCAGGGCATTGATGAGGCTGGATTTGCCGACGTTGGATCGGCCCAGAAACGCGACCTCCGGCGGCCCCGGCGGAGGAAAGTGTGCTGGGGCGGTGGCAGATAGCAGGAAGCGCGGGAAGGCTGGCATCGAGCTCAAGTATAGCGAGCACAGAAAAGCAGCCGGAAGGCTGCTTTTCTGTGCTCGTAAACCGCCTGCGCGGCTGGCGGTCCCATCGTGACGTGTACTTGTTGAGAGCACCTACTGGTGCGGTCTGTGCTCCGGCTGCGGCGGTTGCACGTCGAGCAGAACCTCCGGGGTTTCTTCCTTGAGCTCCGGCAGCGGCGACTCGAGTGCGATACCGAGCACCTCGTCCATGGACTCGACGAAGTGCAGCTTCATGACGGACTTGAGCAGCTCCGGCAGGTCGGCCATGTCCTTCTCGTTTTCCTTCGGCATAATGGCCTCAAAGACGCCGGCGCGATGGGCTGCAAGCAGCTTCTCCTTTAGGCCGCCGATGGGCAGCACCTTGCCGCGCAGTGTGACCTCGCCGGTCATGGCGATGTCGCGGCGCACCGGGATTTTCGTGAGCGCGCTGGCGAGGCCGGTAGCCAGGGTGATGCCGGCCGACGGGCCATCCTTAGGGATCGCACCCTCGGGCACGTGCACATGGATATCGACGTTGCGGTAGAAATCCTTCGGCAGGCCGAGGTGGGCAGAGCGTGAGCGAATGTAGGAGAGCGCGGCCTGCGCGGACTCCTGCATCACGTCGCCGAGCTGCCCGGTGAGAGTGAGCTTGCCCTTGCCGTCAAGCACCTGCACTTCCGTTTGCAGAATCGATCCGCCTACCTCGGTCCACGCGAGCCCGGTGACGAGACCGACTTCGCTCTTCTCGTGGACCTGCGAATCCCGGAACTTGGCCACGCCCAGGAAATCGTTGACGTTGGTTGAGGTGATGGCTTCCATGTGCTTCGCGCCGTTTTTGACCACGCGCCGCGCGACCTTGCGGCAGACGTTGCCGATCTCGCGCTCCAGGTTGCGCACGCCGGCCTCGCGTGTGTAACTGCGAATGATCTCTTTGAGCGCGCTGTCATCGAAGCTGATGTTCGCGTCTGTGAGGCCGGTGTTTTCGAGCGCCTTCTTGACCAAATATTGCTTCGCGATTTCGAGCTTCTCGACCTCGGTGTAGCCGTGCAGCCGCAGCACTTCCATGCGGTCCTGCAGCGGACCCGGAATGGTGTGCAGCACGTTCGCGGTGGCTACGAAGAGTACCTGCGAGAGATCGTACTCGACATCAAGGTAGTGGTCCTGGAAGCTGGAGTTCTGCTCCGGGTCCAGTACCTCGAGCAACGCCGAAGACGGATCGCCGCGGAAATCCGATGCCATCTTGTCTACCTCATCGAGCAGGAAGACCGGGTTCTTGGTGCCGGCCTTCTTCATCGACTGGATGATCTGCCCGGGCAGTGCGCCGATGTAGGTCCGGCGATGGCCGCGAATCTCAGCTTCATCGCGGACGCCGCCTACCGACATGCGGACGAACTTGCGGCCGGTGGCCTTGGCGATCGACATGCCGAGCGAGGTTTTGCCGACGCCCGGAGGTCCGACGAAGCAGAGGATGGAGCCCTTGGGGTTCTTGACCAGCTGGCGCACGGCGAGGAACTCGAGGATGCGGTCCTTGATTTTTTCGAGGCCGTAGTGGTCCTCGTTCAAAACTTTTTCCGCGTGATCGATCGAGCGGGTTTCCTTCGACTTCTTCTTCCACGGCACGGCCAGCAGCCAGTCCAGGTAGTTGCGCGAGACGGTCGACTCGGCGGACATGGGCGGCATGGCTTCGAGCTTCTTTAGCTCCTGGATGGCTTTGTCAAAAACATCCTTCGGCATGCCAGCGACTTCAATCTTTTTCTTGAGCTCGTCCCACTCGCTCTTCTCGCCGCGGCCCAGTTCCTTCTGGATGGCCTTGATCTTTTCGTTGAGGAAGTATTCCTTCTGCGCGCGCTCCATCTGGCGCTTGACCCGCGACTGAATCGAGCGCTCCATGTTGAGCTTTTCAATTTCAACATCGAGCACGCCGGCGATGCGCGTCAGGCGATCGACCGGATCGAACACGTCGAGAATCTGCTGCTTCTCCGCGATCTCAAGCTGGAGGTTTGCGGCAATGGTGTCGGCCAGCTTGGCCGGCTCATCGACGCGCAGCGCGGCCATCGTCGATTCCAGATTGAGCGACTGCTGCAGCTTGACGTACTGCTCAAAGAGTGTCGTGACTTTCTGTGCAAGCTGCTCGACCTTCGGCGTGATCTCAAGGTGGTACTTGCCGGTGCGCACGGTGGCAACGAAAAATCCGTCGCTGTCGGTCATCTCGGTGGCACGCCCGCGCTCCAGACCTTCGACCAGCACCTTGATGTTGCCGTCGGGCATCTTGACGCTCTGCACGATGTTGCCGATGGTGCCGACCATGTAGATATCGTCGGCGTGCGGCTCGTCCACACGGGCGTCGTGCTGCGTGGCCAGAAAGATTTTACGATCGCCGGTGAGCGCCTCTTCAAGAGCGCGCACACTCGACTCGCGACCCACAACAAACGGGGTCATCATGTGAGGAAAGATCACCATGTCCCGGATCGGCATCATGGGCAGCTTGCGCAGTTCGCCTTTGTTTGCTTTGGCTTCAGTCATTCTGTCCTCTTTGCAGGATTAGACGTGCACGGGGTGGATCGGATGCGCCGTCTTGCTGCGGCTCGAGCCCGGCTGTGTTGATTCGATTGTAATGCTTTGGGTCAGGCGATCCTCAGGCTGCACCTGTTGAGTACACGCAACAAAGCCCGCGCATGGATGCGCGGGCTTTGCGGGTAGCTTTGCTGAAGATGATAAAGCTACCCGGCTTTTTCAAGCAGGCTGAACGAGAGATCGCGCTTGTGCACCATCTCCGCCGTGATCTCCATATCCTTGATCTTCTTGTTGCCCGGCAGATGGTACATCAGGTCGAGCATCAGCTCTTCGAGGATCATGCGCAGACCGCGGGCGCCGACCTTGCGCGACAGCGCTTCCTGCGCGACGGCCTTCGCTGCTTCCTCTGAGAAGCGCAGGTGCACGCCCTCATACTCGAACAGCTTCTGATACTGCTTCAGGATGGCATTGCGAGGCTTGGTGAGAATCTCGACGAGCGCAACTTCGTCGAGCTCATCGAGGATGCCGATGACCGGCAGGCGGCCGACGAACTCGGGGATAAGCCCGAACTTGATAAGGTCTTGCGGCTCGGCCTGACGCAGCAGCTCGGTGTCGCGCTGCTGGCGCACGTCGACGAGGCCTTCGGCGAGCTGCTTCTCGGTGAGCGCCTTGAAGCCCAGCGCTTTTTTACCAACGCGGCGGCCAACAACGCGCTCTAGTCCGACGAATGCGCCACCGCAGATGAACAGAATGTTGGTGGTATCGACTGGCGTGAACTCCTGGTGGGGGTGCTTGCGGCCGCCCTGCGGCGGCACGTTCGCGGTGGTGCCTTCGAGAATCTTGAGCAGCGCCTGCTGCACGCCTTCGCCCGAAACATCGCGGGTGATGGAGGGGTTCTCGTCCTTGCGGCCGATCTTATCGATCTCGTCGATGTAGATGATGCCGGTCTGGGCGCGGGCTACGTCGCCGTCCGCGGCCTGCAACAGTTTGAGGATGATGTTCTCCACATCTTCGCCGACGTAGCCGGCCTCAGTGAGCGTGGTGGCGTCGACGATCGCGAAGGGCACGTCGAGCATCTTGGCGAGCGTGTGGGCGAGCAGCGTTTTGCCTGAGCCGGTGGGGCCGACGAGCAGGATGTTCGACTTCGAGAGCTCGACATCATTGCCGCGGACGCGGTTCATCTGGATGCGCTTGTAGTGGTTGTAGACCGCGACTGCGAGTTTCTTCTTGGTCTGGTCTTGACCGATGACGTACTCGTCGAGAAAGGCGCGTACTTCGAGCGGTTTGGGCAGGTGCGTGGGCGCGGTGCCTGCAGGGGTTTCGCTGCGGTCGTCCTCCAGGATGGAGTTGCAGACCGCCACGCATTCGTCACAGATGTAAGCCCGCGGATAATCGCTGGGCGAGGAGATGAGCTTGGCGACGGCATCCTGCGATTTGTGGCAGAACGAGCAACGTAGCGTGTCGTCCGATCCCGTGCGCGTTTTCATAGTGTGCTACTCCTGAGTTGGTACAGGCGCCGCGAGCGGAACCTGTACCGTGGCCTATTCTACGTCCGCGGCCGGTCGATGATCTCGTCGATGATGCCGTACTCTTTGGCCTGTGGCGCGTTCATGATGAAGTCGCGCTCTACGTCGCGCTCGATGCGGTCGAGCGCCTGGCCGGTGTGCTTGCTCATCAGCCCGTTGGTGATCTCGCGGATGCGCAGGATTTCGCGCGCATGAATGTCAATATCCGTGGCCTGACCGCTGAGGCCGCCCATCGATGGCTGGTGGATGAGAATGCGCGAGTTGGGCAGGGCGAAGCGCTTGCCCGCGGTGCCGGCCTGCAGCAGGAACGCGCCCATGCTGGCCGCCTGCCCGATGCAGTAGGTCACCACGTCGTTCTTGATGAACTGCATCGTGTCATAGATGGCGAGGCCGGCAGTGATGGAGCCGCCGGGTGAGTTGATGTAAAGCTGGATGTCCTTCTCAGGGTCTTCGCCGGAGAGAAAGAGCATCTGCGCGATGATGAGGTTCGCAATCTGGTCGTCGATCGGCGTGCCCAGAAAGATGATGTTATCGCGCAGCAGACGGGAGTAAATGTCGTAGGCGCGTTCGCCCCGGCTCGTCTGCTCAACCACCATAGGTACCAGTGCCATAGCCTGCCTTGTCCTTGCCGTCTTTGCGTTGCCTGTTTTACTGCCCTGTTGCCTTAAGAGCCCTGCCGTTCGTACAACAGAGAACCGGTTTTTTCCCGGCGAATCTGTTCCCGGATTCTTACCATCGAACCGTCTTTCGTCAAGCGGTCGCGCAGGGTTTCGAGCGGCTCCCGCATCTGCACCGACAATAGCTCGAGCTCGCGGCCCAGTTCCGAGTCCGTCACTTCGACGTTCTCGAGCTCCGCAATCCTGTCGAGCAGCAGAGTGCCCTGCACTTCGCCGAGCGCCGCATCGCGCTGGGCGGTGCGCAACCGGGCAAAGTCAAGCTGGCGCAGCTGCTCCTCCTGCATGCCTTGCTGGGCGAGCGCACGCAGCCCGCGTTCCAGGCGCGCTTCAATCTGCTGCTGCACCAGCGACTCCGGGATGGGGAACGTGTATTTTTCGGCCAGCGCCTCCAGCACCTTGTCCTTGGTCGCGGCCTCGGCCTGGCGCTTGCGGTCGCCGGCCAGGTGCTCGCGCAGCTTGGTGCGGAACTCGTCCATGGTCTCGTACTCGCCGAGCGACTTGGCGAACTCGTCGTCCATCTCGGGCGCGTTGCGGTGCTTGATGCCGTTGACCACTACGTCGTAGGCGATGGATTTGCCGGCCAGGCGGGGCTCGCCGAAGTCAGCCGGGTAGGTGACTTCAAACTTGAGCTCCTGGCCCGGCTTCGAGCCGCGCAGCGCGTCGTTGAAGGCAGGCAGGGTGTTCTTGCCGCCGACTTCAAGCGGCACGTCGTCGCCGGCGATTGGTTCGCCCAGCTCCTCGCTGCCGCCGGTGACAGAGCCCTTGAAGGTGATCTGCGCAAAGTCGCCATCGGCGAGCGCGCGGTCTTCGGTCACCGGCTCCATGGTTGAGCGGGAGTCGCGCACGCGCTCCATCTCCGCCTCAAACTCTTCTTCCGGCAAATCGCTGGTCTCGCGCTCTACCTTCACATCCTGGTAGCCGGTGAGGTCGATCTCGGGCATCACCTCGAACAGGGCCTTGAAGCGCAGCGGCTGGCCATCCTCAAGGTGCAGCTCGGTAACCTGCGGCTGCGAGATGGGCTGCACTGCCTTGGCTTCAATCGCGTTGCGGAAGTGCTGGGGCAGGAGCTGCTCGACCACATCCTGGCGAATCTGCTCGTCGAAGCGCGAACGGATGAGCGACGGCGGAACCTTGCCCGCGCGAAAGCCGGGGATGCGGGCCTGCCGGGTGTAGTTCTTCGTGATGCGGCGGAAGGCGGCCGTGACTTCATCGGCCGGGATCTCGACTTCGACATCGCGAGTGCATTCCGGGTTCAGTGGCGGCACCGCGGGCTCGTGGCTGTGCGGGTGATCGTGTTCATGGTCGTGCTCGTGCGCTGGCGCGGGAGCCTCATCGGTGGAGGGTGCAACTGTGCTGGCGAGGGTGTCTGCTGGGCTCAACGTATGCCTTCCGGTGTGCTCGTCCCGTGGGGGAGGTCTCAGGGTCTGTTCGCGCGCGTAGAGCCGGTGCGGCAAGCGCGAAGCGGGGGACGGCTGTAGCTCCTATGCTACGGAGCTTTGCGGGGCGGGTCAAACCGTCTGGATCGTGTAGGTGAACACGAAACATGCACGGCTTCGAGTTCGACAGGCCGGGCTGAAAACCCCACACCCGTGGGCAGGGATGTGGGGTTCCTCGCTGCTCTGGGCGCGCCGGCGCTTACTTGGGCATCCCCGGCATGGCGGGCGCCGGCGGGGGCTGCGGAACATAAAGCTGCAGCCGCACCTTCCAGGTCACGCTCTGGCCCGGTTTCAACGTCACCATGCCGGTATCTTTGCCGTGCCACTCACTGCCGAACGGGTCGGCGAAGTTGAACTGCTCCTCGATCGCGGCAAACTCCTTGGTGGGCGGCGCGTATACCTGCACCGTCTTGATCTCGGGCGACAGGCCCTGGACCCGGATGCCGTACTTCGAGGCCGGATCGCTCAGCTCGACGTTGACGGCGCCATCGGTGCGGGTAAGGTCGGAGAAGTTGTCGTCCAGGAACTGCTGGCCGAGCGGCTTGCCGCCCGTCGCGTTGAAGTCGTACGGCGTGCCCGCGACCGGCTTGAGCTGGCCGGTGGGGAAGACGTCGTCGTAGTTGTTGACCTCGGCGAGCTGGCTGGCGGGGATGTGCAGGCTGGCCTGGGCGCGGTCGGCGCTGGGGATTGCAAAGTACGGGTGCCAGCCGATCGACATCGGTTCGGCGACGCTGCCGACGTTCTTCGCCGTGATGGTCGAGGTCACGGTGTCGCCGGTGAGCTCGATGGTGAACTTGAGGTCGGTGTTCGAGAGCCAGTGGCCGCCGAAGTTGCCCGCGTGCAGGATGCCGGAGACGGTCTGGCCGTCGGCGGTGGTGGTCTTCTGGATGTTTTCGACCTTGCTCGCGAGGATCAGGCCGTGGATGGCGTGCTTCTGCGCGCCGGGCTTCTTGCCGGCAAAGTCGGCCGGCAGGGTAAGTGTCTGGCCATGCCATTTGGTCTGGACATCCTGCCCGTTATTAACCAGCGGGCCGAGGATGCGGTTGGGGTAGGGCACCAAGAACGCACCGCCGAAGGAAAAGCTGTTGACCCCGAACGCATCGCCGGAGCCGCCGTTGAGCTTGCCCGCGGCCTCCTCCAGCGTGGGCGAGGCGAGCAGGTTGACCTCGCCCTTGCCGGGCAGGTTGGCGGTGATCTGAAAGACGTTGAAGCCGCGGCCTGGCAGGATGGTCGCGGAAACGAACTGCGGCGTGGTGCCCTCGGTGGCCGCCGTGCGGCGCAGGGTCACCACGTCCTCCCCGCCGACCTGGATGGTCTTGTCGGTAAGCAGCGGCCGGCCCGTGTTCTGGTCGGGGTGGATGTGCCGGCCGCAGCCGGCAAGGGGCAGCAGCAGGGTCGCGGCGGCAGCGAGCAGCAGGGAAGCAGGACGGGCGGAAGGGTTCGGCATGGGTCCTCGACAGGTGAAGGTGTGCTGCAGACGATTTCTGAGCGGCGCTGCAATTCTACTGTGAGCGGGGCTGCGGGGGGCAAGCGGCGCCGGCGCTCCCGGTTGGAGGCGCGCTGGGTATGATCGGCTGAGCCGCTATGGGGAAAGAAGTGTCAAGAGCAGGCCGGGAGACGGGAGCGCCTGCGTTTGCGCCGGTTACGCTGGCTGCGCTGAACGCCCGCGTCGTCGCCTGCGAACGCTGTCCGCGGCTGCGCGCGTACTGCGAGGGCATCGCGCGGGAGAAGCGCCGGGCCTACCGGCATGAAGAGTACTGGGGCAAGCCGGTGCCGAGCTTCGGCGACCCGGACGCGCGGGTGCTGCTGCTGGGCCTGGCGCCGGGCGCGCATGGCTCCAATCGCACGGGCCGCCCGTTTACCGGCGACGGTTCGGGAGCGTTCCTGTACCCGCTGCTGTGGGAGGCCGGCTTCGCCTCGCAGCCGCAGGCCACGGCGCGGGGCGACGGGATGGAGCTGCGCGGGGCTTGCATTACCTCGGTCGTGCGCTGCGCGCCGCCTGATAACAAGCCCAGCACTGCGGAGCTGGCCAACTGCGCGCCGTACCTGGAGCAGGAGCTGGCGCTGCTGACCGGGCTGCGGGTGGTGCTGGCGCTGGGCAAGATCGCTTTCGACGGCTACACGGCGTACCTGCAGCGAACCGGGAGTATCGTGAGGCGCAGCGCCTACGTCTTCCGGCACGGGGCGGAGTACGAGCTGCCGGGCGGCGGCTGGCTGCTCGCGACCTACCACCCGTCGCTGCAGAACACCAACACCGGCCGGCTCACCGCGCCGATGCTGCTGCGGGTGCTGATGCGCGCGCGAGAGCTGGCCGGGCTGGACTGACCGGAATCAAGACACAAGCATCTGGGCTGCAACAGGGCGCATCCATCGGTGGGACCTGATTCGCTGTTCGCTCATCTCAGGCGCTGGAGGGGAAGCCATGCTGGTTGACATTCTCATTGTGGTGCTGGTTCTTATGCTGATCGGTTCGCTGCCTTCGTGGTCCTACAGCCGCAGCTGGGGGTACTACGGGACTGGTGGCATTGGCACGGTGCTGCTGATCGTGGTGCTGCTGATGCTGCTACACGTTTTCTAGTCGTCAGTTGGATCACGATCGGGTCGCCTGGAAAGTTTTCCTGCGTCTTTGCCGCGGAAGCTTTCGTCTGCGTTCATGCTCCTGGTGGAGCGATTCCGGTTCGCAGAACGGCGCTAAACAACCATGGACCAGACAGTCCTCGAGGAAACGCCCCAGGCATCCACGGCCTTCGATCCCGGTCCATTCCATGGTCATTGGGAGAGTCACGCGCGGCTTCACACCTGGTTCACGCTGGTGGAAGCCGGCGCGTTCCTGGTGTTTCCCTGGCTGCTGGCTGCGGTCGATGTGCACTTTCATCCCTGGCATAGCTACACCGGCTCGCTCTTGCGAGTGACGGGCGCGCACCCCTTCCTGAAGCTTGTCCTGCTCGATTTCCTGAATGTGATTAATGTCGTCGGCTACCTGCAGCTGTACCGGAACCTGAGCACGAAGATCGCGGAGGGTGGTGCGGATGCGGCCTTTCTGGATCGTGTCCGGCTGAACGTGGCCACCACGGTGCAGGGCGTGGTGATCCTGGCGTTCTGTACTTGGATTTTTACAGGTTTGCACAGCAGGTAAGGAGCGCCGGAACCTTTCTGGCGTTCCTCGCGCTCGATGCTTTCTTCGCATTCCCCTTCCGGTGCTGCATGCGGGCCTGGGCGACGGGTGGGGGATGCGCCGGCTGCGTGGATCGCACCCCCGGGCGCGACGGTGCAGGGAAGCCGGAGTTTTCTGCGCTATGCTGGGGCATCGCGCAGCGCGCTCCGCTGCATGACTCAGGTTCCCGCCCCGCCGGAGGTATTCCACTTGCGTTTCTCCTCAAGAATGTTTTCCGCGTCGCTGCTGGTTGCGGCCGCGCTGGTTCTGTCGAATGCCCTTCCGCTGCAGGCAGAGGATAGCGCCAAGCCGCCTCTCCCGTTCACGCTGCCCGACAGCACGACCACCGGCTCCATCAGTGCGGGCGCGGAGCACCTGAGCTACAAGGCGATCGCCGGCACGCTGCCGGTGGGCGCGACCGATGCCGAGGACGCGATGCTCTCACCCGAAGGCGTGCCCATGGACGGCAAGCCGCACACCGACCCGGACAAAGACCCGGCGGTCGCGCGCATGAGCTACGTCTACTACTCGGTGGCAGGCGAGCACGGTGCGGGCGAGAAGACGCGGCCCATCACGTTCTTCTACAACGGCGGTCCCGGCTCCTCGACCATGTGGCTGCACATGGGCTCGCTGGGGCCGAAGCACGTGGTCAGCGCCGATCACACGCCCACCGGCGCCGCGCCGTACCAGCTCGCCGACAACCCGTACAGCCTCCTCGACGTGAGCGACATCGTGTTCATCGACATGCCGGGCACCGGTTTCGGCACGCTGCAGGGCAAGGATCCGGGCAAGGCGTTCTGGGGACTGGACCAGGATGGCGGCGCGTTCGCCCGGTTCATCGCGCGCTTCCTCGGCAGGTACAACCGTTGGAACTCGCCCAAGTATCTCTTCGGTGAAAGCTACGGCACCACCCGCTCCGCCGTGCTGGCCAACATGCTGACCAATCGCAAGGACATGGGCCTCAACGGCATCATTCTGCTCTCGCAGATCCTCTTCTTCGACACGGATATCGACACGGTAACGCCGGGCAACGACCTGCCGTTCGCGCTCGCGCTGCCCACCTACGCGGCAACCGCGGCCTACCACCACAAGCTGCCGCAGCAGCCGGGCCCGCTCGAGCCCTTCCTGAAACAGGTGGAGGCCTTCGCCACCGGACCCTACCTGCACGCGCTGGCGGAGGGCGACGAACTGCCCGCGAGCGAGAAGCAGGCGATCGCCGAGAAGCTGCACGGCTACACCGGCCTGCCGGTCGACTACCTGCTCCGCTCGAACCTGCGGGTGAGCGGCGGCCAGTTTGAGCACACGCTGCTGGGCGATGCGGAGACCGATACGGGCCGGCTCGACACCCGCTTTGCGAGCCCCTCGATCGATCCGCTCTCCAAGGCGACGGAGTACGACCCCGCCAGCGCTGCTGTTTCGGCGGCGTATGTGGCGCTGTTCAACGACTACGCGCGCAACACCCTGAAGTACGGCGACGGGCTGACCTTCAAGCCCTCGGCCTACGGCACACCCGGGTTCAAGTGGGACTGGACCCGCAGCGGCCAGCAGGAAAGCCTGCCCACCTCGACCGAGGTGCTGACCGACCTGGCGCAGGCCATGAAGCAGAACCCCGGGCTGCACGTGATGCTGAACGGCGGCTACTACGACCTGGCTACGCCCTTCTACGCCGCGGAGTACGAGGAGCACCACCTGCCCATCCCGCAGCAGCTGGCCGGCAACATCGAGTACGACTTCTACGAGTCCGGGCACATGGTGTACCTGCACCAGGACTCGCTGCGCCAGCTGCACGACCGCGTCGCCGCGTTTATCCGCAGGACAGAGGCGGGCGGGGCAGCCTCAGCGCAGTAACCCGTCGGCTGCCCAGCGCGGTGATTTGTAACCGCTGCGGTTACGGATTGAATTGCAGCACGTCCCGCAGGTGCACGCCGAGCACGTGCTTTGCGATGGGGTCGAGCTGCTGCGCGGTGCCGACCAGATGAATGGTGCGCTGGATGTGCTCGACATGCGCGTTCGAGGCCAGCTCCTCGGCCGGGGAGCTGGATTCCATCTCATAAAAACGCCCCAGCTGCGGCTTGCCGGGCGAGGGCACGCCATCGTTGTAGCAGTTGGCCACGTCGCCCTGGTACGGCTCCTTCTGGATCTTCCATGCGGAGTTGACATAGCTGGCCGGCTGCGTGGGCTGAGTGTACTGCACGATGGTCAGCACATGGTTGGCGGGGTCGTAGCTGCCGAGCACGCCGCGCGCCCGCTGGGGGCTGAGGCCGAGCTTGCCGCGGGCGTTCGCATCGGCCTTGAAGAAGACGACATCCGGGTGCACCGCGATCCGGTCCGGAGGCACCTGCCCAAAGTAGTCGGCGGTGACCGGGATGCCACGCTCCGCCTGCGAGCCCGGCTGGATGGGCAGGATGATGGTGCTGGAGGGCGAAGACTGGAACTGGCCCAGCACCCACAGCGAGAGAAGGCCGGTCGCTTTGGAGTGGCTGGCGGGCGCGAGATTGGTGAGCTTGTTTACCGACTCAAAGCCAACGATTTTCACTCCGTTGACCGGCGCCACACCGAGCTGGCCCCAGGTCTGTTCCGGGGAGAGCAGCCGTACCTCGCGGTCGATCTGCACGTGGAATTGCGTGTCGGAGTAGTTGATGAGCCGGATCGCTTTGCGAAAGGTGACTGAGCTGCGGCTCTGCTGCACCACATCGAATGGTTCGGTATCGAAGGGCGCCGGCGTGTACCAGTGGGCCAGGTCGAAAGGCGCGCCATGGGCGAAGAAGATAGAGAACTGGCCGCCTTCCGGCCCGAGCCAGAGACGGTCTTCGCCCCCGACGGCGTTGAAGTGCGGCTGGGGCTTGCCGGAGGCGATCAGCTCGCGGTTGTACCAGCCGAAGCTGTGCCCGTCTGGACCGCTGGCGGTGCTGGTGAGCACGCGGCCCTGCATCGCCGGCCATACGGCGATGGCCGCGCCGCTGTGCTCGTCGGAGAGCACGAGCAGGTGGCTGTGCGTGTTAACGAAGGAGACGACATCGTGAAAGCTGCCGGCCTGCTGCGCGGGCGCGGCGCAGCAGGCCAGGGTCGACAGGGTAGTGGCGGCAAAAGTGCGGGCGATGGTGCGCTTGGTCATGCGGGCAAACCTCCGGAAGAGCGGAACGCGGCCGAGGCTTGCCTCGGGCCACGGCTTAGGATGACATGCGCAGGCAGTACTTGCCATTTCGCGTGCTCAGCCCTGGTTTTCTGCGCGTCCTGAACACCATACGAAGTTAAGCACAGGTGCGACAAGCTCGTGTATCTCGGCCCTGTGGGAGACATCGCCAACGGAGACGCGAAGGCCGGTGCTGCCGAGCTGCCGGTACTCCATGCGTCGAGTGTAAAGCCAGCTTAAGCATTCTTACAGTTACAGTGGTCCATCCGAGTTGAGTGGCATGCGGCTTTTCCTGACAGAAAAGCCGCGCCGAGCTCCATACATGGGCTTACACCTACCGTGAAAATGCTTCAGTAGCTGAGCTTCAGCGCGAACTGCCCCAGCCGGGCATTGTTGCGCGAGTAAGTGATCTGGCTGAAGTTAGCCGTGTTGGTGAAGTCAAGATTGCCCGGGGTTCCAAAGCTGGTGGAGTTAAGCAGGTTGAAAGCCTCCGCTCGGAACTGGAGCGTGAACCGTTCCAGGATAGAAAACTCCTTGAAGAGCGAGAAGTCGACGTTCGAGAAGGCTGGACCGCGCGCCTGTTCGGGCGATCCGCCGAGCGGCGAGAAGTCAGTCTGCGCGATCTGGGTTGCCACCGGCGGCTGGGCAAAGGCTTTCGGGTTGAGCCACTGTGTCGCGTTATGCGGCCCCGCGTAAAGGTTCTGGCCGGGCACGGTGTTTGCAAAACAGCCGAAGTCGGATGTGGTGGCGCGGGGGCAGCTAATAGTGAATGATTGTCCAGTCTGGTGCGTCACGATGAAGTTGGTGACCCAGCCGCCGATAACCTGATCGAGAAAGCGGCTGTCCGTGTTCAAAAACTCTTTTCCTTTGCCGAAGGGGAGAGTGTAGGTTCCTGAAACATGAGTTACCTGGGCTGTATCGCTATCGCATAGCCCGTAGTCGCCGTTGATGCCGAAGCCTGGCAGCCACTCGGCTCGGAAGCCGGGAGCGCCGCCCAGAATGGTGCGCTGGTTGGTGAGGCATCTGGCATAGGTGTAGTTAGCAAGTATCGAGAGTCCCGCACTCATCTGGTGCTGGTAGGTGGCCTGCAGCGAGTTATAACTGCTGCTTCCATTGGTGCTCTGGTAGGAAGAGTTGGCGGAGAAGAGTGGAAATGGTATGTGGCCAGTCACTGTCGGGTCATAGATGCTGGTGCCAGGCGGCAGAACGGCCGACGGGGAGTTGGTGCTGCCTGTGCTGTCGAGGTGCCGGCCCAGTACGCCAACATAGGCGAGCTGGATAGAGTCGTTGTTTGTGAACTGGTTTTGCACTGTTAGATTGAAGGTCTGGGTGTAGGGTGTCTGGAAATCGAACTGGCGCCCTGCCAGGCCCAGGCCTTCTCCGCTGATATTGGACGGGTCCTGAAGGTTCTGGCTGCTGAGTGCGTTTTCAAGCGTCGCGGTCTGGCCGGAAGGAGTGGTGAGTGGCGCCTGCGAGCTCGCGCTGCTGAAGTTGACAGTGTATGAGAAGGGATAATTGGTGCCGAGGGTGCCGCCAAAGCCGATGTTATCGAGAGCGCCGTAAGCAATGCCGTACCCACCTCGAATAGCTATTCTTGGTGTTGCCCGGTAGGCAAAGCCGAGGCGTGGCGCGAAGTTGTAGTTTTGCGCGTTTCCGGTTGCGTTGCCTGCGTTGCAGTCCACGTTGATGCCGTAGCCGGCCAGCAGATTATTGAAGCTGGCTGACCGCGGCACCTGGCAGCCTTTCTGCGAGGTGTAGTAGGTGCCGGTCGGGCCGTTGCCGCCTACCGGGATGAAGTTAGCCTGGCGTCCGTCCGGTTCCGCGTAGGGTGTGTAGTGGTCCCAGCGCAGGCCTAGGTTCAGGGTTAGATTTGGCAGCGCTTTCCAGTCGTCCTGGAAGTAGAGGCCAATGTAATAACGCTTGTCTTTGTCTTCAGCGTAGTTAGAGGCGCCATAACTGCTGACCCCGCCCAGGTTGGAGATGCCATTAGGAACGGTGGAAGCGGACGGGAGCAGCAGTAAGTCAGCAGCGCCGTTATAGCCTGCGCTCTGATTCGGAACGTCGGAGTAGCGCCCACTGAAGTTGAAGCTGCCCTTCGGATTAGGCGGCTGAATGATGTTCGCGCGGATATCATCGATCTGGCCGCCGAACTTGAAGGCGTGAGCACCATACAGCTTGGTGACGTTGTCGGTGATCTCCAGATCGGTTGAGGTCTCGAGGGTCGGCTCGTAGCCTGCGACGCCGAGGCCCGTAAATCCGGAGATGTTGATCTGCGGCAGGCCGCCGTTGCCGGGCGACTGCGGCACACCGCCGATGCCGTACTGCGCCGGGATGCCGAGTGTATTTGCCTCGAAGGGAATGATGCGCTCGATGCTATGACTCCAGCCGGCGTGGATCTCATTGGTGAGCGTCGGCGTAAAGATATGCGTGTAGCCGAGCGCGATGGCGTACCGCGGAGCCTGTGTCAAACCAGCGCCGAAGTTCTGTCCTTCGGCGATACCGGGCAGGTTGGGCGGCGTGGTGTAAACGGTACGGCTCAGGTCGAATACGCCAAACAGAATGTCTCTCTGGCTGAAGTTCTGGTCGATCCTGATGTCGTACTGCTTGATATCTTCTGAGAACTTCGGAAAGATGGTGTAGTTATTCCGACCGGTAAGTCCAGGGCTTGGAAGCGGGTAGAGCGACAGCAGCTTGATGGCGTTGGGGTCGAGCCGGTTTGCGGGCAGCTGGTTCAGGAACTGCTGCGACTGCGTGTAATCTGCCTTCCCGGCAACGCTGCCGCCGGTGTAGAAAGGGTCGCGAACCGTGATCGGGCTTTTCGACGTGTTAGAGAGGCCTGTGACGGGATCGACGCTGCCCTGCATACCAGCTGCCGCCACGGTGCGCGTGGTGGCCGGATCAAGAAAGGTCCCGAGCGGAAACTTTCTTCCCAGGGCATCGCTGGTTGTGCCGCTGACCAGGTTGAAGAAATCCTGAAAGTTGGTGAAGTTGCTGTTCCGCATGCCCAGCGTCGGCACATAGGAAGTGCTGTTTGACGGAGTCACGATCTGCGTGCCCTGGTAGTCGAAAAAGAAGAATGTCTTGTCTTTCCCGTCATACACCTTGGGGATATAAACAGGACCGCCGATGGTGCCTCCGAACTGGTTCTGGTGATAGGCCGGGCGAAGGCGCTGGGCCGCGGTCGGGAAGTGATTGGCGAAGTAGTCGTTCGCGTTGAAGGCAGTGTTGCGGATGTACTCCCAGAAGTTGCCGTGCAACTGATTCGTGCCCGACTTGATGACGGCATTGACGATGGAGCCGGTGGAGTGGCCGAACTCGGCGCTGAAGTCGCCGGTCTGGATCTTGAACTCCTCAATGGCATCGGGAGGCGGGATGAAGGCGGCGTTCGATCCAAACTGGTTGCCTCCGTAGACCTCGACATTGTCATCGATGCCATCGAGGCGGGTGTCGTTCTGCGAGAGGTTGACGCCGTTGCTGACGAACTGGGCGCTGCCGGGCGTGCCGCCGGGGGTGGTGGTGACGCCGGCGGAGAGCTGCGCGAGGGAGATCCAGTTGCGCCCGGAGAGAGGCAGGTTGTTGACCTCCTCACCGGTAATCGTCTGACCGATGGAGGCATCCTGCGCTTGCAGCAGCGGCGCGGCGGCCGTGACTTTCATCTCCTGCGCGACACTGCCGGTGCTGAGCGGAATATCAACGGTCAGGTTCTGCTGCACGTGCGAGGCGATGTTGGTGCTCGAGAAGCGCTGAAAGCCGGAGCGCTCCGCCAGGATCGAGTAGGTGCCCGGCTTGACGCCATTGAAGACGTAGCTTCCGGCTGCGTTCGACGTGGTCTTTGCCGCGACATTGGTGGCGGTATTGGTCAGGGTGATGTCCGCGCCTTCAATCACTGCCCCGCTCGCATCCTTCACCGTGCCCGCGATGCTTCCAGTATCGACCTGGGCGTGAAGCGCCAAGGCGCTGAGGAGCAGCGCAGGCGCCAGGGCGAGCGAGCGGCCGCGGCCGGTGCAGAAAACCGCGAGTACCCCGCGAATATGGAATTGCATGATGCCTCCTGAAATTGTGGCCCGGATTCTGAAACGCTATTTCGACTTTTCCCCTGCAGCAGCGGCTGCTTGCAACGCTCGTCTGGAGGGAAAAAATGCGTAGCCTGTGTGCTTGTGGGCTGGGCGTCGCTGGGGTAGGCGACGAGACCGTTTCACCTGTGCAATCGGAAAGTATCTGCACCAGTGAGTGAATGTCAACTTAAAATGCACAACGTGTGATCGTAAGCACAGAAGTCATGGTTCATGACGGAGGTTTCTCCTTGAAAACTCTGAGGAAAGCGGGGCTAGGTGCGAGGCGAGAGAAGGGATTGCTAATTTGCCGCGATAGCGGAAAGGCGCCGGAGCTCGAAACAGCGAGGGACATCACGGGCAGCAGCATCCGCTGAGCCAGGGCTCAGCGAGCGAGCAGAGATCCTCGCGGCGAGACCCGCAGACGAGCGGCGGCCCGCAGCCGAGCGCGTTCGCAGGCTGTGGCCTTCAGGCTGTGAGGGTAAAGCGGTACATCCAGTTGCCGCCGGCCCACTGCGGGTAATTGGTGCCCCAGGCGTTGTTAAAGAGGCTCACATGCACGCCCTTGCCTGGGTCCGGGAGGTCCGGGCTGTAGTTGAGCGGCGACATGGCATCGAACGCGAGCACCGGGGCGTCGAGCGTGGCGATCCGGAGCTGATGGCCGGCGTCCCGGCAGGTAAACGTGTCGGTGACAGCGTGCATGCGCCGTCCGCCGCCTTGCACAACGTCGAGCGGAGAGACTGGCTGGTTTACCTTGTCTAGGGTCCAGCTCGCGGCGCTGCCAGTCTGCGGCGCAAAGCTGAGCCACATGGCCTCCGGCATGCGGTTGGGCGTTTTGCCCAGCGCATAGAAGCACAGCTGGACAACTGGCTCCGCCCTGGGTAAGGTGAGCTCGAGATACATCATTTTTGGCCATGCGACCAGCCCTTTTGCCTCGCTGGCCGGGTCGTTGATGGCCAGCTCGGCGAGCAGGCGGTCGTGCTCGGGAGTTTTTTCGATCCACAGCTGGCGCAGAGTGGGCTGCCAGCTTCGCGACTCTGCCTGGAGTTTGTCGATATTGGGTTTGCCGAAGTCCTGCGGCGCCCAGGATTCCTTGCTGCGCACGTAGGCGGCGAGGAAGGCGGTAAAGTCGGCAGCCGAGAGCGTCTGGTAGCTGAACAGCGCGAGGGGGTGGCTGGCCGAGGCCCAGGCGCGCCTGGTTTTGCGGTCGACAAGCTGGAGGATCGCGCCTGTTTTACCGTCGATCGCCAGCTCGAAATGAGCAGTGCTCAGGGGGTACATCGCGGCGGCTGAGAAAGGCACAGCGTGCATGCCGGAGGTGTCGGGAGGCTTGACCGCGATCGCCGCGAGCCGCTGGCGGGCCTCGGCCTGCAACGGCGCCGGCAGATTGGCGATGCCGGCATCGATGTCGTCGCGCTTCTCCTGCCAGCTGTGTTCCATCGTTTTGTAGCCGGGCGTATCGAGATACCTGGCCAGGTCGGCGGGGGCGTAGTGTTCGTGGTCGATATAGCGCTTGGTGTCGGTGCCCCAGGTGTGCTCGACGGCCAGCACCAGCCGGCGCAGCAGCTGGCGGTCGGTGGCGTCGCCAATCTGGAAGCGCTTGCCGACCAGCCACTCACCGCGCAGCCGCGCCATCTCGCGGTAGCGGGCGACCTTGCCCGGGTCGCTGGGGATGCCGTAGATCCAGGTGTCGCCGATCTCCTGCGTAACGACGGGCAGGCTGGCGCGGGCGGGTTCCATGGCTGTCGCGACCTGGCTCAGATCGACCGCGGCTACCTGCGCATTGGGGAACTGCTGCCGAAGCTGCGCGTAGATGGCGGCGATCTCCTCGAGCGTGTGCGGGCCGGAGTTGTCGCCGCGGACGTTCACCGAAACAGCGAGGTCGGAGCCCGGTACGCGGAGAGTGCTGCCGTAGTCGTGCCGATGGTAAAGCACCGCGATTTCAGAACCGCCCGGCTCCTTCCAGAGGAAGATATCGGGAACCTCCGGCGGGGTGCTGGCGGCATTGACGCCGATATCGAGCAAACGCACGCCGCCTGCCGCGAGCGGGGCGACTAGGCCGCGCGAGTGGCAGGGCACGTCCGTCATTTTCCCGGCAATGGTCTTGCGTCCGAACCGGGCATCAAGCGTGGTCGCCAGGCCGAGGCAGCCTTCGATCGTCGACCGGTCGAGCATCTCGGTCTGCCAGCTGAACGGCAGCGCATGGTAGGCGATATCGCCCGCCGCCACCGCCTGCTCCATGCGCCGACGCTCCTCGCTGTTCGCCTGCTCCAGGTACTCATAAAGCAGCCAGGAACCGGTGGTCCAGACGTAGCGGTCTTTGCCGGCCTGGCGAAGCTGCGCGGCGGTCGCCATCGCCTGCGGATAGTACTGCTGGAAGTACTTGCGCATCACGTTGGCCTGCGTATCGGTGAAGCCGACATCGAGGTGGCACTTGAAAACGATGAGCACGCGCTTTACGGCTAAATCGGCGCCTGCCTGCTGGCCGTAGGCGAGCCGGGGCAGGCGGGCTGCCGCAGCAGTCAGGGCTGCCGACTTGAGAAACTCTCTCCGCTTCACATCTCCTCCAAAAGTGCCGGGTGCTGCCGGGCGCGCGGCATAGCAAGTGTGAATCTTACCCGTCCGACGTGTCACACGACAATGCGGTGAGGCAGCCCAAGCGCCACCATTGGTGATGTTTCAATCACTGCCGCCGCGCCTTGCCAGTCGGCGGGATGTCGCCCGAAGGCAAAAAGAAGAAGTCTTCCGATGGGTGCGGCGGGTTGTTGCTCGTATTTTGCCTGGAGCGGGCATACGGGTCCGAAAGAATGAGGCGAAGCGGAAAGTTTCCGGGCCCGGACCACTGCAATCGCCTTAAGCGGACGAGCAAATGGGGTAACCTGTGAGGAAGGCAAGCGGGAGTAGTTCAGTGGCAGAACGTCAGCTTCCCAAGCTGAATGTCGCCGGTTCGATCCCGGTCTCCCGCTCCATGTCACTGCGTGTATCGCGCAGGTTCAGCCGGGCCGATCTTCCCGGGTGGACTGCAACCCGGTTTTCTGGCACTGTTTCTGAAGCAATCGTGTGAGTCGGGCCAAAAAGGAGTTTTTGCAATGAAGACGTTCAAGTTCTGGATGGTATTTTCGGTCGGTGTTGCCGCAGGTGCGGCTGTCGCTCTTATCTGCGCACCGCAAACAGGCGTCAAGACGCGCAAGCAGCTGCGCCGCAAGCTGGACGACGCGGGCGGCTACCTGAAGGACCAGCTGGACGATGCCGGTGAGTACGTCAAGGACCAGGCATCGACGCTCGGCGACCAGGCGGCCAAGGTCTACAAGCGCGGCAAGAACGTGGCGGCGGACGCGTCTGATGACCTGGTCGACAACCTGCAGGCAGCGGTGAAGAGCGTGAAGAAGTCGATCTCGTAAGCTCGCCCTGGCAGATTGGTTTACTGAAAAAAGGCCCCGTCCATCACTGGACGGGGCCTTTCTGCGGTGAATCTGTTTTACGCGCTGTAGAGCAGGATGCCCTCGGAGCGCGCCTCGCCCTCCACACCTTCCTGCGAGACAGGCCGGTAGAAGAGCTGGTTGCTTTCGAGATAGACCTCGAGGAACGCAGGCCGCTCGTTGATATGGCCGGCGATCAGCGCTTCCGAGAGCGGGTCTTCGACATAGCGCTGCAGCGCGCGGCGCAGGGGGCGTGCCCCGTAGCTGCGGTCCACCAGCGTCTTTTCGAGAATCCACTTCTTGGCGTCGTCGGTCACCGAGATGGTGATCGCCTTCTGCACCAGGTTGGTGTTGATTTGGCCGACCAGCAGTTCGAGAATCTGGATCAGGTCCGCGTCCGAGAGCGAGTGGAACAGGATGATCTCGTCCACGCGGTTCAGGAACTCGGGGTTGAAGGTCCGCTTGACCTCGTTCTTGACCAGCTCCTCGATCTTGTCCATCACCAGGTCTTCCCGCTCCGACTGGAAGCCGAGCCCCTGCTTGCGCTGGAGGTGCCGGGCTCCAATATTGGAGGTCATGATGAGGATCACGTTCTTGAAGTCGACCGTATTGCCGAGGCCGTCGGTCAGGTGGCCGTCTTCAAAAACCTGCAGCAGGATGTTGAACACATCCGGATGCGCTTTTTCGATTTCGTCGAGCAGCACGACTGAGTAAGGCGAACGCTTGACCCGCTCGGTGAGCTGGCCGCCCTCCTCGTAGCCGACGTAGCCCGGGGGCGAGCCGATCAGCTTCGAGACCGAATGCTTCTCCATGAACTCCGACATATCGAAGCGGATGAGCGCCTTCTCGCTGCCAAAGAGGAACTGCGCCAGGGTGCGCGCCATCTCCGTTTTCCCGACGCCAGTGGGGCCCAGGAAGAGAAAAGACCCGATGGGACGGTTGGGCGATTTGAGGCCGGCCCGCGAGCGGCGGATCGCACGCGAGAGAGCCGAGATCGCCTTCTCCTGCGAGATGACGCGCTTGTGCAGCTCGCCCTCGACGCGGAGCAGTTTTTGCGTCTCTTCTTCCTTGATCGAGGTAACGGGTACGCCCGTCCAGCGGCTCACCACGTCCTCGATGTCCTCGCGGGTCACGATGCCTGCGGTTGAGTCATCGAGGTGGTATTTGTCGCGCAGGGCGCGCAGGTTCTCGCGCTCTTTCCGCTCCTCGTCCGAGTAGAAGCGCGCCTTCTCGAACTCGTGGTTGGCGATAGCGTTTTCCATCCGGTGCACGATGAACTTGATCCGCTTCTGGACCTCGGTGATCTCTTCCGGTAGCGAGGTCTGGCGCAGCTTGACACGTGCGCCTGCTTCGTCGATGAGGTCGATGGCCTTATCGGGCAGGAAGCGATCCGGGATGTAGCGGCTGGAATGCGAGACCGAGAACTCGATCGAGTCATCGGTGTAGCTGACCGCGTGGAACTTCTCATAGCGGTCCTTGATGCCCATGATGATCTTGATCGCGTCTTCCTCGTTCGGCGGCGGCACCTTGACCGCCTGGAACCTGCGCTCCAGCGACCGGTCCTTCTCGATCGACTTGCGAAACTCGCCGGGCGTGGTGGCGCCGATGCACTGTATTTCGCCGCGGGACAGCGCCGGCTTGAGGATGTTGGCGGCGTCGAGCGAGCCTTCTGCCGACCCCGCCCCGACCAGCGTGTGCAGCTCATCGATAAAGATGATGCAGTTCTGGTTCTCCATCAGCTCTTTCATGATGGTCTTGAGCCGCTCTTCAAACTGCCCGCGGTATTTGGTGCCGGCGACGATCAGCGACAGGTCGAGCGCGAGCACCCGCTTGTCGGCGAGAAAGCTCGGCACTTCGCCGTCGGAGATACGCTGCGCCAGGCCCTCGACGATAGCGGTTTTGCCGACGCCGGGCTCGCCGATCAGCACTGGATTGTTCTTCGTGCGGCGGCACAGGATCTGGATCACGCGCTCGAGCTCGCCATCGCGGCCCACCAGCGGGTCGAGCTGGTTGTCCATCGCCACCTGGGTCAGGTCGCGGGAGAACTCGGCGAGCAGGCTGGCCTCGCGGTTGCCGGCGGTCGCCGCACCTTCGCGGCTGCGCTGCGCGGCGCCCTGGGGAGCCTTCTCCTGCGTGGCCCGCGACAGGTCTTCGCGAATGGTGGTGAGCTTGAGGCCGCGCTCGTGCAGGATCTCCGCGGCGAAGCACTTCTCCTCACGCAGCAGCCCCAGCAGCAGGTGCTCCGTGCCGATGTGTTTGTGCGACAGGCGCTCGGCTTCCTCCGCCGCGTAGGCCAGCACGCGCTTGCACTCGTTCGAGAGCGGCAGGTCAACCGAGGTCGAAACCTTCTCGCGGATGGTGGTGTGCCCTTCGATCTGCTTGCGGATCGACTCGACGGATGCATGCGAGCGTAGAAAGCGATTGGTCAGCGTCTTGTCTTCGCGCAGCAACCCCAGCAGCAGGTGTTCTGTCTCGATATAAGGTGAGCCGAACTGGCTGGCCTCATACCGCGCGAAGAAGATGACGCGCCGCGCTTTTTCTGTATAGCGTTCGAACATGTTCCCCCTTACGTCAATGCCCTGCACGGCAAAAGCCAGAGCAGGATGCGGGTTGCGGGCGAGGGGCAGCGGTTTCTGCCCTTGCTCTTACTGTATCGCTACACGTGGTTCAGGCTTCCGTCATACCGTCATGGGTTAGCCGTAACACACGGTGGCAGCGCCGTGCCAGCCCCATGTTGTGTGTCACCAGAACCGTAGTAAGCCCCTCCTGCCGGTGCAGCTCCTCGATCAGCAGGAAGACGGCATCGGCGGTGCCTTCGTCCAGGTCGCCGGTGGGCTCATCGGCCAGCAGCAGTTTGGGCTTTGATATCAGCGCCCGGGCCAGGGAAACCCGCTGCTGCTCGCCGCCCGACAGCTCGCCTGCCCGGTGGTGCAGCCGGTCGCCGAGACCCACCCGTTCGAGCCACTCGGCGGCTAGTTTGCCTGCCGGCTTGGCGCCGATACCCCGTGCCAGCAAGGGCATGGACGCATTTTCCACAGCGGTGAACTCCGGCAGCAGGTAGTGGAACTGCCAGACATAACCCGCATCGCAGTTCCGAAAGCGGGCCGCCTCTGCGCCTTCCAGCTTGCCGACAGACGTGCCGTCGCAATCAATCTCGCCGCTGCCGGGCTGGTCGAGGGCGCCTAGCAGGTGCAGAAGCGTACTTTTGCCTACGCCGGACTGCCCGACGATGGCCAGGATCTGTCCCCTGGGGACCGAAAACGTGAGCCCGTCGAAGAGGGTCAGCCTGCGGCCGCCTGGCATTGAGTAGCTCTTGCTCAGGTTTTCTACTCGCAATAAAAGATGATCCTGCAGGGCAAAAGGTCGCAGAGCCGGGTTTGATGGCGTATCCGGCGGCGAGCTACTCATAACGCAGCGCCTCCGCGGGCAAAACCCGGGCCGCGGCGCTGGAGGGGTAAAGCGTAGCCAGCAGCGCCACGCCAAGCGAGACGCCGGCGACCAGGAATGCGTCCGGCAGGCTGGGCGCGAAGGGCAGCGTGTCGATGGAGTAGATGTCGGCCGAGAGGTGGATGAGATGGTAATGGCCGCAGACAAACGCAATGCCGTAGCCCGCGACCAGCCCGATGGCGGTGCCGATGAGGCTGATGAGCAGGCCCTGAAAAAGGAAAATACGCCGCACCTGCGCGGGGGCCACGCCCATCGAGAGCAGCACCGCGATATCGCGGGTTTTTTCCATGACCATCATGGTGAGCGCGATGAGGATGTTAAGCGCGGCGACGCAGACGATAAGGCCGATGACGATGAAGGTGACGAGCTGCTCGGTCTTGAGCGCGCCAAATAGTTCGCGGTTCTGCTCCATCCAGTTGGTGGTCTCAAAACCGGGGCCAGCGGCTTGCTCAATGGCGCGGCCGATGCGGTCGGCGTGGTACAGGTCGTCGACCTTGAAGGAGAGGATGGAGACCAGGTCGGGCTCGCCGAACAGAGCCTGCGCGTCACGCAGGCGCACAAAGCCGAAGCCGGAGTCGTACTGGTAGAAGCCGGAGTGGAAGATGCCCGCGACCAGGAAGCGCTGGTACTTGGGCACGAGGCCGTAGGGGGTGAGCTCGCCCTGCGGGCTGGTGACGACGACAGTGTCGCCGGCGTGCGCGTCGAGCGAGTCGGCGAGGTCGTAGCCCAGGACCACGGGTGGCGTGGAAGCGTTGGGGCCGGCAGCCTCGACCGGCGCGGAGAGGGCCGCGGCGCTGCCGGCGGTCATCCTGGCCAGCATGTCGCTGACCTGTCGCTCTTGCGCTGGGAGAATCCCCTTGAGCAGGGCGCCCCCGGAGTGGGCGCCGCGCGAGATGAGCACCGGCTCATAGAGCGCGGGCGCGGCGGCGGTGACGTGGGGCAGCGCGCGGAGACGGTCGGTAAGCGCCTGCCAGTTGCGGATGCCGTCGTTCTGCACGCGCAGCAGCGAGACGTGCGCAGTGGCGGAGAGCAGGCGGTCCTGCAGGTCGCGGCGCATGCCGGTCGTGATGGCGAGCGCGAGGATGAGCGAGGCGACGCCTACCGCGACGCCTAGGATGGAGATGCCCGTGACGATACCGATGACAGCCTGGCGGCGCTTGGCCTTGAGGTAGCGCGCGGCGATGAAGAGCTCAAAGCGCACGGTAAAAATCCTGTGCTGCTGCGTGGACGCATGGCAAGTCTTCGAGCCGCCTCTTAGTTTCGCTGCTCTCCCGGCTTGCCGGGCCTTCCGCGGCGGCGCTCACGGGACCGAAACCTTGGCTGAACCCTCGTTGTCGTAGCGGTCAAAGGCGCGCAGGGTGAGGATATGCTGGACCGTTGTTGCGGGCCCAGCCACGGTTGCCGCGGCGGGCAGCGGAGCCTCAAAGTCGTACTGCTCGCGCAGCGAATCGGAGAGCCGCCCGACCGGTTCGACATACTGCCAGGGACCGGCGTCGAGTGAGTACTCGGCGCGGGCGATGGGGGTTTTTGTATCTGTAACAGTGGCAGTTACATGCAGCCCGGCGCTTGCCCTCTGCGCGGCGAGTGGCCCCACCTGCGGCGTCGCGGTATCGACCAGGAACAGATCGCTGACCCGCTCGCCCGTCAGGGCCGAGTTAGCCGGGTGCGAGGGCGCATCGCTCGCCACCACGCGCAGCCGGTAAGGGCCGTCCGGCAGCAGCGTCGCGTCAAAGCTGTAGTAGCGGTCGGTGAGGTTGTCCTTCAGCAGTCGCCACGCGCTGTCGTCGGCGCCGCGATAGTAAAGCGCGAAGCGCAGGTCGTCGCCATTGTCATCGTGCGCGGCCCAGCGTACCGTCACGGCTCCCTTGTCGCGCAGTGCGCTGAGCGGCGCCTGCGGGCTGTTGCTGTCGATGTTCACCGTGCCGCCCTGCGACGGGAAGGTGAGCGTGGTCTGCTGCGGAAAGCTGGTCTGCACGGCGGCGGCGTTAACGCGCGTGCCGGGCGCGACCAGCACCTCGTCCACCTGGGGCGCGGCATTGGCCGGCAGGTAGTTGAGCGCGACCTGGCTGACCTGCGCGCCGGGGCTCAGCGTTAGCCGCCACTGCGCGTAGCGTGCGGGCGGCTGGCCCAGCGTCGCGTTTTGCGGGCGCACCGGCTTCCAGTCGCTCCAGCCGCGGGCGGGGTTGTCGATGTTGCCGGTGCGGGCCTGCAGCGTGTAGCCGTCCGGGCTGCCGGCGGTGATCTCGGCGCGGCCCCACAAAGAGGTCTGCGTCGCGTCGAAAACCTCGCTCTGGAGAGTTCCTGTAGCAGCCGGCGCAAGGCTCATCCGCAGCAGCTTGCCGGTGTTCGCGGCTGGCAGGTAGAGCGCGTTGCCGGGCGCCGTCGCAAAGCCGATCACCTGGCCCGCATCGGCATGCGCGATGTCTTCGAAGCCGCCGTCATCGTGCAGGCGGTACACGTGGCCGCGGTTGCCGGTAGCCGCCAGCAGGCCGGTCGCGGTGGCGCGCAGGCTGTACACCACGTCGTCGTGCGCGGCCCAGATGCGGCGCGGTGCGACGCCCGGGTCGGCGGCCAGCAGGTAGATCTCAGAGCCGTCAGGAATGGCGGCGTTGTTGCTCACGGCCTGCGTCGAGCCCGGCTGCACGACCGTGACGGTGATGCTCGCGGTTGGGGCAGCGGCACCCCCGCCCACCGGCAGCGGCGGCAGGGTGTTGACGCGCCCTTTTTCACCGACCGCTGCGACATACAGCTGGCCCTGCGCGCCGAGAGCCAGCGAGGTGATCTCGCGCTTCTGTGCCTCGAACAGGACCAGGCCCTTGCCGTCGGGCGCGATGCGGTACACCAGGCCCGAGCCATCGGAGCCGGCAAACAGGTCGCCGTTCGGCGCGAAAAGCAGCGAGCGGATGTGCGGCTCGTCGCTTGCGAAAAACAGTTCCGGCTTTGCGGCTGCGCTGCCGCCTGTGAGGCTGACGCGGTAAATGCCCCCCGGCGCGCCGCTGGCCAGGTACAGGCGTCCCTGGCGGTCAAACTGCATGGCCCAGATGTACTTTGGTTTGGCTTCGGTTTGCGCGGCGTCGAAGACCACTGGCGCGCTGGCCTCATCGAGCGGCTTGCCGGCATTCGGGTCCAGCCGGAAGACCTTGCCCGCAGGCAGCGTTGCGGCATAGAGCGAGCCGTCCGGGCCGGTTGCGAGCGCCTGCACGCTCAAGTCTTTGGTCGTGAACAGCACGGTCTGTTTGCCGTCCGGCGCGACCCGCACCACCTGCGCGGGTGATCCAGTGGCGACGTAGGCGTTGCCGCGCGCATCGCTCGCCGCGGCCCACACGTCGGCTGCATTCAGCTGCGCTACGGTCGCGACGTCCACTCCCGCGGAGAGCGTGCCGTCGCTGCCGATGGCCACCCCGTTTGGCGTGCCTTTCTCCCAGTCGGCGAGGCTGCTTTCGTTCCACAGATGCGTGCCCTGAGCGTGCCCGAGCGCCGGAGCCAGGGCGCACAAGCAGAGCAGGGAAGGGAGAAAGCGGGAGGACATCGTCACCTCAGGAGTCTACCAGTGTGACTGCCGAGGGGCGGAACCCGCACGCACCGCTCAGGTATGCTGCGAGGAGAGTGAGCGCACACGGGGCCGAAGCCGTTGTTCTCCGCACCTGGCCCATTCGCGAGGCAGACCAGATCGTCTCCCTGTTTACGCGCGACGCCGGCAAGATCAAGGGTGTGGCCAAGTTTGCTTCCCGGTCGCGGCGGCGTTTCGGTGGGGCGCTGGAGCCGATGACACATGTGCGGGCGCAGTACATCACCCGCCCGCGCCAGGATTTAGTCCGGCTCGACTCGCTCGAAATCCTGCGCTCGCCGCTGGCTGAGCCGGTCGACTACGCCCGCGCCGCCGCGCTCGCCTTCTACACCGAAGTCCTGGACGAAATGCTGCCCGACAACGACCCGCAGGACGCAACGTTTCGTCTGCTGCTGCATGTGCTGGAGCAGACCCGCGTCGGCCGCATCTGGATGCCCGTGACGTACTTCGCGCTGTGGATGGTGCGCCTGATGGGCTGGATGCCGGACCTGAGGCGCTGCACCGTGTGCGGCAGGGCGTTCGAGTCGGGGGCGTTCTGGCATCCGGAGGCGGACGGGCTCGCCTGCGAGGAGCATCGCCGGCTGGGCTCGCTCACGCTTTCGCCGGCTTCGCGCGCGCTGGCTGAGGAGTTGTTCCACGCGCCGGCAGAGCGTTTTGCCGGGGAGCCGTGGCCGCGCAGCCGCGCAGCCGATCTGCGGCGGTTCGCCATGCAGTCGCTGGAGCGCCACGGCGAGCAGCGACTGCAGAGCGTGACCGCGCTACGCAAGCTGGGTGGTTAGCCTCAGGGCTGCACACTCGCGCTGGCCGTGGCGCTCTTGCCTTTCACAGCATCGGGCGAGGTCATGCTCCACTTTTCTGTCGTGCCGCCTGCCTCGGCGCTCGTCTGCACCGATCCGGCAGCGATCTTCGTTTTCTTGCCGGCCACGATGTCAAATTTGCTGTCAACTCCTGGGGCGAGAGCGGGCGAAAAGACAAGTGAGAGTGTGTGCTCCGGTTTGGCGCCTGCGGGCCCGAAGCGCACCCGGCTTACCGCCGATCCCGCGGCGGTCTGCTGCGCCTCAAGCGTCGTGCTGGTCGCGTGCGCGTCGCTTGTCAGGCTGACAGTAACGCCCGGCCCTTTCGCTGCGGCGGCCTGCGCGGTGAGCATGGTTCCCAGCGCGCTGGTCAGCTTCCAGGTCGCGCCTTCGGTGAACGCGGCCGGTTGCGGATCGGTCCATCTGGAGGCGACCGGCACGATCGAGAGAATGTGCGCGCCCTGGGTCAGCGCGCCGTGGTACGGCATAAAGTACGGCGGATGGGAAAGCTCCTTCCACACGTCCGCGGTGCTGGTGACATTGCCGACCTTGAGCGCCGTGCCTTCGGTAGCGAGCGCGCCCTGCTCCCGGTACAGCAGCACCGGGAAGGGCGCCTCGACCGGGGTGAGGCCGCTGCCCTGCTCGCTCACGTCGGTGCCCTGAACGAACTGCCACAGCACCGGAACATTCTTCTCTGTGTTGAAGCGCAGCATGTACTGCGCCCCTTTCGCGGGCGCGGCCGGCGGGTCAAACTGCATGCGGGTCAGGAAGGCGTCATCGCCTTTGGCTTTGTCCTCGGCGACCAGCGCGGGTGTGTTGGCATAGTGGGTGCGCTTGCCTGTGGCGCGGTCGGTGAGCACCGCGTCGTAGAGCGGCTCTTTCGGGCGGTCGTCGACGTAGAGCAGGATGGTGGAGTAGGGCAGCTCCGGGCCGACCCACTGCACGATCTGTAGCGGCCAGTACTGGTAGTAGAGGCCCGCGGGCGGCAGCAAGGGTGGTTGTGGCTGTGCCGTTTGCGCAAGCACCGGCAGCGCAGCCGCAAAGCCAAGCAGGGAAAGGGCGACGTTGCGGATCGGGAAGGGCATGGCGGGTCTCCTGTTGCGTGGTTTTCAGAAAGCGAAGCGCGCGCCCAGCTCAAGGCGCCGCGCCGACTCGGCTGCGAGCGACTGCGTGAAGTTCGACGAGGAAACAACTGTGCCAACGGCGGTTACATTTTCGTGGTTCAGCAGGTTGGCGCTGCGCGCGTTCAGGGTCAGGGTGCGCGGGCTTTCCTTGTTGGCGCTGAGTTTGAAGGCGCGGCTCACGTTCATGTCCAGGTGCACCAGCGACGGCATCGTTCCCAGGTTGCGCGGCACATCGCCATTGACAGTGCTGGTGCTGAGCATTCCGAAGCGCGTGTTGTAGATTCCGTTGCCCGCAGCCGATCCGGCCGGGGCATACGACGGCCGGTCATTGAAGTTGCCATCCCCGTTCGTGTCGGTGCCGGTTGTGATGTCGTAGGGCTGGCCGCTTGAGGCATCAAACTGGCTCGAAAGCTCGAGCTTGTACGGCAGGTTGAGGTTGCCGAAGACAAAGATGCGGTTGTTTGCCTGGAAACTGGGGCGCGAGGACTCGCCCTGCTCGCTGTAGCTGGACTGTGGCGAGACGATGCCTCCGCTGGGGCCGTTGGATGTGTCGCTGGTGAGCGCGAAATGCAGGTAGCCCGCGAAGAAGCCGAAGCGCTTGTAGCTGTGCTGGTCGAGGCCCAGGAAGGTCACGGTTCCGTTCAGGTGGCCCGAATTTTCAAACTCCAGGATGTTGCGGTTGGGCGTGATGGGGCGCGGCGCTTCGAGTGAGGCGATGGGATCGGGCGAGACGCCGGTGCTCGCGCCCACCAGCGGCGCATTGATGTTGCGCAGGCGGAAGTCGCCCCACACCTGGGCGTAGAAAAGACTGGCCTGCGCATGCCAGTGGTGGGGAAAGTCGTGCTCGACGCCAACCTGGCCCTGGAAGATGGAAACCTGCTGCAGCGAGTGCGCGAGCTGGCGCACGGAGCTGACCTCGAGCGAGCCCGGCACCTGCGCCGTGGGATTGGTAAAGCTGGGCGCATAGATCTGGAACTCTGTCTGCCGCGTGCCGTTCAAACGGTACGCGTCGGTCACGGCGCTCTGGTCGAAGTTACCCGAGAACAGCCCGGCGCGCAGGTGCAGCACCCAGGCCTCCTTCTTGTCGGGCGCCCAGGAAAAGCCGACCCGCGGGTCGAAGTTGGCAAAGCTGCTCGGCGAGGTTTGCAGCGCGTAGCGCAGGCCGGCGGAGAAGGTAAAGCGCGGCGCGAGCTTGACCGTGTCCTGCGCGTACAGGGCCAGCCGCCACTGTGTGAACGAGACCAGCGGTGTGCCGCTGGTGAACTGGTAGGTGGTCGGCGTGCCGCCGGCGAGGCCGAGTTGCGCGCGCCGGTACTGCTCCAGCCCATCGATATTGGTAGTCCCGCTGCCGTCCAGTGCAGGCGCGCTGCCGCCGCCGAACACGAAGGCTCCGTTGAACGTGTCCGGGTCGTAGTTGTGCACGAAGGCTCCGATCGACTGCGCGCCCACCTTCCACGACTGTTTGCCGCGCGTGAGCAGCACATCGTCGTCGATCTCGAGGTTGCGCTCGCGGTCGTTCAGGTTCTGGCTGGTCGAGCCTCCGCCGGTAAAGTTGCCCGCCACCTGCAGGCTGGGCGCATTCGAGAGCGGCGTTTGTGCCGAGTCCTTCCAGGTAAAGCCGATGTGTGTTTCATGCAGCAGGTTTGCGCTCAGCGTCTGCGTGTTGGTCAGGCGCAGATCGTACTCGCTTACGTGGGTCGAGTAGCCCGCCTCAGCTAACGTCAGCCCGCCGATGCCCTGGTTGCCCAGATTGCTCACGTTGGCTGCGAACGAAAGCGTGGCCACATCTTTCGGCGTGGCCTGCCAGTCGTCGCGGGCTGAGGCGATCCAGAGACGCTGCGGGGCCGCGACTGTCTGGCGGAAGTTCGCCGCCTGATTGTTCGCGTCGAGCGTGATCGCGTTGACCACGTTGAACTCGTCGATGTCGCGCTTTTCGAGCGCAAGCGAGAGGTCGCTCTTTCGCTTGACCACCGGCCCACTCAGCTCAAAGCCGTAGCGGCGTTTGCCGGCGGGCGTCGCCGTCGTTGAGAACGGGTCGGTCGCGTTGAAGCTGCCGTCGCTGTCGGTGTAGAACAGCGCGCCGTGCACCGAGTCCATGCCGGGCTTAGTAAAGATCTCGATCCGTCCGCCATCGTAGGGCGGCTGCTCGTACTCGGACGAGAACATATCCGGGTTCACGCGGATGGACGCGATCGATCCCTTGGGCGGCATCGCGCTCCCGTTCTGGAAGCCATCGACTGTAATGATGGCGCTGCCGGGCGCGCCGCCGCTGGTCGCCGCCAGCACCTGCAGCTGCCGCTTGAAGTCGTCCGGATCGTCCGCCAGTTGCTGCACATCCTTGGCGTTGAGCGTGTGCGTGCCCGCGCCGTGGTCCGCGTCCATCGCGGTTGCGTCTTCGCCCACCTGCACGGTCGTATCCACACGCGCAATGGCGAGCTTGATCTCGAGGTGCGCTGTTTCACCGGGCTTTTTGTCGGCATTCGCTATACCTTGCGCAAAGCCTTCCGCCTGCGCCGTCAGCGCGGCCTGGCCGGCCGGAACACAGGCCAGAGTGAACCGCCCGGCGCCATCCGTGGTCGCGCTCTCGCCATCGGCAGCCTGCACCTGCGCGCCCGCGATAGTCGACCCGTTCGGGTCCATGACGATGCCCTCGACACGGATGCCGCCCGTGCAGTGCTGCTGCCCGACCAGCGCCGCGGGGCTCATCAAACCTGCAAGCGTTGCCGTCGCCAGCTTCCAGTGGATCTGCTTGCTCTCCATACTCTGCCGCTCCCTTTCTCGACTATCCTGCGCGATCGTCGCGCCACGCCCCAGTGCGGGTTGTCACCAAAGCACGGTGACAAATGTCACCATGCCGGCCCATGCCGCAGGGGGATACGCAGGTTCCTGCCGTTTGGTTCACGCGAATGCTTGCGAAGGATGAGCGTCCGGTAAGATCGTGATGTAGCAAACCCAGCTATCCAGAGATCAGCCCAGAAAGATATCCGATTGGCCCCTTCCGTTTCCGCTGCCCCGGCGCTTCCGCTCACCTTTCAGGAGCTTCTGTTCCGCCTGCAGACTTTCTGGGCCCAGCGCGGCTGCGTGCTGCAGCAGCCGTTCGATATGGAGCTGGGCGCGGGCACCATGTCGCCGGAGACATTTCTGCGCGTGCTGGGGCCGCGGCCGGTCCGGCTCGCGTACGCGCAGCCTTCGCGGCGCCCCGCCGATGGCCGCTACGGTGAAAACCCGAACCGCTTGTACAAGCACACGCAGTTCCAGGTGATCCTGAAGCCGCCGCCGGCCGACGTGCAGGAGGTCTATCTCGCCTCGCTGACCGCGCTCGGCATCGACCTGCGTGAGCACGACCTGAAGTTCGAAGAGGATAACTGGGAGTGGCCGGTAGGCGGCGCGTGGGGCGTGGGCTGGCAGGTGATGCTCGACGGACTCGAGATCACGCAGTTCACCTACTTCCAGCAGTGCGGCGGTATGGACCTGGACCCCATCACGGGCGAGATTACCTATGGGCTGGAGCGCATCGCGGCGTTCCTGCAGGATGTGGATTCGATCTACGACATTGTGTGGGCGCGTGAGCCCCAGACCGATTCTCAGGTTGGCGCGGCTGTGACCTACGGCGACATGCGTCTGGAGGAAGAGCTGCAGCTCTCGGTCTACAGCTTTGAGGCAGCGGAGGTCGAGAAGCTGTGGGAGCACCTGCGGCTCTACGAGGCCGAGTGCGGCGCGCTGCTGGCAAGTTTTCGCAACGCGGAAAAGCTGGCCGGCGAGCATGCGCGGCAGCACGAGCGTTTGCTGGGCGAAGAGGGCGCGAAGCCGGCGCAGGAACTGGATCTGCGTCGCTTCCCGGTGCTGGGCGCGTACGAGCTGGCGCTGAAGTGCTCGCACCTGTTCAACCTGCTCGATGCGCGCGGTGCGATATCTGTAACTGAACGTGTAGCAGTTATGGCGAGGATTCGCACGCTTGTAGTGGGGGTAGCGCGTGCCTATGTCGCGCAGGGCGCGCGAGCGAAAAAGACGGCGCGCGCCAGGGAAGGAAAGAGAAGCTAGGGCATGGCTGAGTTTCTACTGGAGATTGGACTGGAAGAAGTGCCGGCGCGGATGCTGGCTCGCGCACAAGCGGAGCTCGGCGAGCGGGTAAAAGCACTGCTGGCGAGCGAGCGTCTGCTGGCGCCCGAAGCCGACGTGAAGACCTGCTCGACACCGCGGAGGCTGGCGGTGATCGTACACGGGGTAGAGGCGAAGCAGCCTGACGCAGAGGAGACTTTGCTCGGACCTGCCTGGTCCATCGCCTTTAAGAATGGTGAGCCCGCGCCTGCAGCCCATGCGTTCGCAAAGAAGGCCGGTATCGATGTGCGCCAGCTGCGCTCAGTCGCAACTGCCAAGGGCGAGTACGCCACTGCCACAGTCGCACGTTCTGGCCGCATGGCAGCCGATCTGCTATCGGAACTGTTACCGAAGGAGATCGCCGCGCTCGCCTGGCCAAAGCCGATGTACTGGCGCCCGGGCAAGCCGGAACGGTTTGTGCGGCCTGTGCAATGGATGGTTGCGCTGCTGGACGAGGTGGTGGTGCCGCTCGAGTTCGCGGGTGTTCGCGCCGGCAACCAATCTCGCGGACATCGCGTGCTCCATGGTGCGGAACCGGTCGCGATTCTGGTTCCGTCGCGCTACCAGGAAACGCTGCTTGCGGCGAACGTCATGGTCGATGTGGAGGCGCGCCGCCAGGTGATTCGTAAAGCGCTTGATCGAGTCACCCGCACGGTGCCTGCCGCGCGCTGGCGCGAAGATGAAGCGCTGGTCGACACGGTGACGCACCTTACGGAGTGGCCCTCGGTCGTGCTCGGCAGCTTTGATCCGGTGTATCTTTCGCTGCCGGAAGAAGTGCTGGTGACCGTCATGCGCGACCACCAGAAATACTTTGCTGTCGAGGATGCAAACGGCAAGCTGCTGCCACACTTTCTCACTGTCTTGAACACAGAGACAGAGGAGCAAGGCGAAGCGATCATTCGCCACGGCAATGAGCGCGTGCTGCGCGCGCGTTTCAGCGATGCGCGGTTCTTCTGGGACTTCGACCAGAAAACGCCGATGAGTGACCGCGTTGCTCTGCTGGAGAAAGTCACGTTCCAGAAGGATCTTGGGACGTATCGCGAGAAGACAGAGAGAACCCGTCGCATTGCCGAAGCGCTTGCAACCCTGATGCGTGATTGCGGTAAGCCGGTAAACGAAACAGCGCTCGATCGCGCTGCGACGCTTGCCAAGGTCGACCTGACCTCCGAGCTGGTCAAGGAGTTCACCGAATTGCAGGGCATTGTAGGTGGCCTGTATATGAAGGCCGCCGCAAGCGCCGAGGATGTTGAAGCGCAGCTTGCAGCGGACGCTGTTTACTGGCAGTACATGCCAGCGTCCGGCGTTGACCCGATCCCACCGACGGTCGAAGGTCAGATACTTGGACTTGCGGATCGCATCGGTACCATCGTTGACATGTTCGGCATTGGTCTGGAGCCGACCGGCTCCAAAGATCCCTATGCGCTGCGCCGTTCTGCCAATGCCATTGTCAAGATACTTGCGGAAGGTGAAATCCCGCTTCTTTTGTCAGAAGTAGCGCTGGCTGCTGCTACGCAAAAGGTGATCGGTCACGAAGCATCGTTCATTTCGTTTCTGATGGAGCGGACTGTTTTCTACCTAAGTGAGGTTCGTGGTTTCAGTTATGACGTAGTCAGGGCTGTGCCGAAGCTTTATGGAAAACAGCATGGCGAGCTATCGATCAAGAGCCTTATCGCTCGGTGCGAAGCGTTGACCGCGGTACGCGGCTCGGAGGACTTTACCGCCATTGCCGCCGCGTGGAAGCGGACGCAGAATATCCTGCGCCAGGCACGGGAAAAGTCGATTACGATCAGGGATAGAGCCAATCGGGAGCAGCTGATTGAGGCTGCCGAGCAGGAACTTTACAGAGCCGCGGAGGCGCTTGAGCCGGAAGTGCTCGCGTTGACGGGAATCGGAGACTACGCGGGCGCTTTAAGCGCGATTGCATCGCTGCGTCCCCATGTGGATCGATTCTTTGATGAAATCATGGTCTTAGTGGAAGATGTCGACTTGCGCGGCAATCGTCTCGCGTTGTTGAATGGCATCGTAACCAGCCTTGGAAAGTTAGCCGACTTTTCTGAACTTACTAACACGCGGGAAAATGCTCAGTGAGCCGTCTCGCGCGTATCCTGCTTTCTTTGTGTGTATCTGCCGGCGGGGTCCTGCACGCGCAGGAAATCCCGCCCTTGCATTACGCCGAGCTCCATACCTGCAAGCTCGAAAGCGGCTCCACCATCCAGAACTGCCGCCTCGGCTATCGCACCTTCGGCGCTCTCGATGCCGCCAAAGACAACGCCGTCCTCTTCCCGATGTGGTTTACCGGGCGCAGCGGCGATGTCGGTGTACTGGTCGGGCCTGGACCGGGCCACTTTGTCGACACAACTAAGTATTTCGTCATCGTTGTCGATCCATTCGGCAACGGCGTCTCGTCGTCGCCCTCCAATAGCACGGGCCAGCATGGAACCGTCTTTCCTGTCTTCACCATTCGCGACATGGTGCACGCCGAAGAACGGCTGGTGCGCGAGACCCTGCACCTCAATCACCTGCATGCCGTGGTAGGCCAGTCGATGGGCGGCATGCAGGCCTTCGAGTGGGCTGTCGACGCTCCCGCGATGATGGACAAGGTGGTGCCGATCGTCGGAACGCCGCAGCTCACCTCCTATGATCTTTTCCTGTTGTCGGCGGAGAAGCAGGCGCTCGAAACCGACCCCGGCTACATGGGCGGCCGCTACATTCGGAACCCCGCGCTGCCGCTGGTCTCGTACCTGCACCAGATGAATCTGTCCACGCCCGAGTTCCGCGTCGACCACACGACGCGCGAAGGCTTCGCGCAGTTTTTCGCGCAGACCGGCGCCGAGATGCACACCGGCACCGACGCGAACGACTACCTGCGCCAGCTGCAGGCCATGCTCGCGCATGACATCACGCATGGCGGGTCTATCTTCAACGTCGCACGCGCCGTGCAAGCGAAGATGCTCATCATCAATGCTGAGCAGGACCACATGGTCAACCCCATCCCGGCACTGGCTTTCGCAAAGCTCATCCACGCGCAAACGCTGGTGCTTACCTCCGACTGCGGACACATGGCGCCGGGCTGCGAACTGGGCAAGGTTGCGCCGGTGATTGACGCGTTTCTCGCCGGCAAGTAGCGGCTAGAGCATTTCTCCCATAGCTGTGTACTTTGAAGACTTGTGGTGTGTGGCTTTTCTTAACGGAAAAGCCACGTGGAGTGGGGTGGCTTCGGCTACATCTGTGGAAAAATGCTCTATACCGCCGCGCACTCCGCAAACGTGAGCTGCCCGGCGAGACTGCCGGTCTGCTCGCGCCATGCCTCAAAGAGCCTTCCGTAACTCAAAGTGAGCAGATCGCCCGGCGCGAGCCCCAGCGCGCGACTCTGCCGGTCGATCCACGTTTCCGGCCCCTCCAGCTCGGCGAACAAACCGATCGGCGTCTCGTCGATCACGCAGTGGCCCACCCCATCCGCAAGCTCGGTGCGCCACTTTTCGTAGACGAACGTGCGCTGGAAGCCGAGCCGCTCGAAGACGATCGCAAGCGCTTCGCCATCCGCAACCGCCGTCTCGGTCTCCTGCCGGTGCTTGTGGCGCTCTGCCGGGTCGTGATCCTGCGGCAGGCACTTATGGGTCAGCACCCATCGCTCGCCATACCTGCGGATGCGCAGGATGGAGCGAGACGCGCGCAGGCTGTGGTCCGGCGTATCGAACAGCACATTGTGCTCGAAGGTGCGCGGCGTCTGCTCGCGAAAGCCGAGAGAGTTGAGCTGCGCTGTGAGCGCGGCAACATCCTGGACGCGAAACTTGACCTCGATCTCGACCGACTCCATAGCGCCAGTATACGAAGCGGCGCGGCGGCATAGGCGCGGCGGCATACACAACATAATGGAAGCGCCGCAGCATAATAGAGTAGTGCGCACGCTTCGCCTCTCCGCTCTCGATCCCGTCCGCGACCGGCAGGCCATCGATCAGGCCGCGGCGATTCTGCGCGCGGGCGGAACGGTCGCCTTTGCCACGGAAACGGTCTACGGACTGGGCGCGCATGCGCTCGACCCGTTCGCTGTCGAAAAGATCTTCATCGCCAAAAAGCGGCCGGCGTGGGACCCGCTGATCGTGCATGTGGCCGACGCAGCGATGCTGGCGCAGGTCGCTGCCGCGATCCCCGAACCGGCGCAGCTCTGGATGGAGCGCTTCTGGCCGGGGCCGCTCACGCTGTTGTTGCCACGTTCCGGCGGCGTTCCCGATGCAGTCACCGCTGGACGCGCGCGGGTAGGGGTGCGCATGCCGCGGCATCCAGTGGCGCAGGCGCTGCTGCGCGCCGCCGGGTTACCGGTTGCAGCGCCCAGCGCCAACCTCTTCGGGCACGTCAGTCCGACGACCGCGGCGCATGTTCTGGCCGATCTCGACGGACGTATCGACGCCGTCCTCGATGGCGGCCCTTGCGAGCACGGACTTGAATCCACCGTGGTCGATGCGTGCGAGGACCCCTGCATCGTTTACCGGCCCGGAGCCGTCACGCTGGAGCAGTTGGCCGCTGTTTGGCCGCGCGTTCAGCAGCTCGAAGAAACAGCGCCTTTCGCTGAACCGCAGGCGCTGCCGTCGCCCGGCATCGGCATACGGCATTACGCGCCGCGCGCGCAGCTCGTTCTCATCGAACACGGCCCGGCACAATCCGGCGATTTTCTTCGCGCAGTTGCAAGCGACGACTTGGAAAAAACCGGCGTGCTGCTGCCGGAAGGTCTGCTTGGAGCTAGAGAGCAAGCAGCTTTCCCGCCGCGGGTTCTGGTTTTCGGCTGGGGCGCATGGAGCCGGCCCGAGGAGATGGCGCAGCGGCTGTTCGCAGGCCTGCGGACGCTCGATGCCCGCGGCGTCGCACGCATCGTCTGCCCGCTGCCGCCTGCGCGGGGAGTCGGGCTTGCGTTGTGCGACCGTTTGCGGAAAGCTGCGCGTCCACGCGAGCTGTAAAGCAGCCCCGCAGCTACTGGTTATCGACAACCTTGTGCAGATACTTGATGCTTCGCTTGAAGATCAGCACGCGGGTTGTATTGCGCACCTTGATGGTGTCGCGATCGAACCACTCCACCACACCCTGGATCTGCTCGCCATCCTCCAGCACGAACACCATCGGGGTCTGCGTCTGCATCTGCTTCTGGAAGTAGAGAGCCTCGGCATGGCTTGCCGGCGCATTGGCGGAGCGCATAAGGGGAGCGGCATGCTCGCGCATGGCCAGCGGCGCTGCGCCGCGCAAACGCCGCGGCGCCAGAGTCATCGGAGACGCGTGCTCCGGCAGGCGGGGACGCACCAGCTTGCGTGGTTCAGCAGGCGGGTCAACCGGCTCAAGCACCGCGGGCGCGGCGGCCACTGCAGACGGCCTGGAAACAAGCGGCAATGCTGGCGCGTGGGAGGAAAGATCGAACAGCTTGGTCGCTTGAGCCATAGGAGAGGACGTCTTCTTGCCAGTTCGAGCCAGAGCGCACGGGAGACAAAGCCTCCTCGCGCTTTCAAAAAAAGCCGGACCGGAATCAGTTGGGATTTCTTGGACACATCCTAGCTGAGTCGCCGCGGGCGAGCCAGGCAAAAGAAGCAGACTTTGCCGGGATCCTATTACTTAAGTGAGCCTGTCAATGGCTGGCCACGTCTAGCCAAGGCATTTCTGACGTTGCCACGCGCCAGACGGAGCTCCGGCGGCCTTTTCAACGAACCCCCGCTCCGGTTCCGCCCGGCCCTGCGGGGGAACCTGCGCTAGCCCAGGTCGCCCGCGTGGCTCGCCGCGTGACGGAGCGACCCGGCCATGGCATCGAGCGAGAGCGAGCGCAGCAGGTTGCGCCGCATGCCTGTTTCCACCTCGTCCACACTGCGCACCGCGCTCTCGATCCACTCCAAGCGGACCGCCTCGGCGAGCGACGCCAGCTCGCGCGCCAGGTCCAGGTTGCGCAGCATGCCGGGCTGTCCGCTGCTGATCAGCATCAGATCGCGCAGCAGGCTCATCAGGCTGCGCAGCAGGGCGCTGGTCTTCTGCTGGCCCTCTGCTCCGGCGCGAAAGCCTTCTGTCATGCGGAACAGCGCGCTGTAATCCGGCTCGCGCAGCGCGGTGCGCAGCAGCAGCAGCGCCGCCGTCCGGCTCTCAAAATACGCGGGCATGTCGAAGGCGAAGGCAGCCCCAGGCGCGCCGTCGCTGAGCCGGGCGACCAGCGCGCACTCGGCAGGCTTCCACTCCGGGCGGCGCGCGGCCAGCAGCGGCTCCAGCTGCTCCGGCGGCAGGGTGCCGAGCGCAAAAGCAGCGGTGCGCGAGCGGATCGTCGGCAGCAGCTCCTGCGGGTTGGTGGAGAGAAGCATCAGCGTCGCGTGTGCCGGCGGCTCTTCCAGCACCTTCAGGAGGGAGTTTGCGGCCTCCTTCATAAACGAGCTGCTGGTGAAGATGTAAAAGGCCCGGCGCGCCTCCGCCGGCACGCGGTACACCTCGCGGATGACCGTGCGTACCTGGCCCAGCTTGATGAGCAGCTGCGGCGGGTCGGGCGGGATGACCAGCACGTCCGGGTGCGTCTGCACGAGGATGCGGGTGTCTTTCTTGTCGGCATCGCGCAGCTCTTCGCGTGCGGCAATGGCCTCGTCGACGCGTTCGCGCAGCGGCGCGGCCGCGGCGATGCGCGCGCAGTTCGAGCACACGCTGCAGAAGTCCGGCAGACCGTCTTCGGTGGCAGGCGGCTGCAGGCAGTTGGCCGCCTGCGCCAGCATCAGCGCCAGCGTGTACTTGCCCACGCCGCGTGGGCCGCTCAGCAGGATCGCGTGCGGCAGCCGCTCTGAGGCCAGGCTCTCACGCAGCAGCCGTACCGTATTCGCATTGCCGAGCAGGTTGCCAAAGCCCATGGCCAAAGCCTAGCACTGCAAAACCGCCTGCGCGGCTGGCGGCCACTTCGTGGCGGGTGCTGGTTCTCATGGTAGTGCGATCCTGCTTGGTCGTCGCGATGCTCCGGAATAGGCAATGTCGATCCGGAGCATCGCGACGGCCACAACTCCCCGCAGCACAAACTCAACGCAACATGCCATGAAGTGGCCGCCAGCCGCGCAGGCGGTCTGCTTCCTAGTTGGGCGAGTCAGCCTCGATAATCCCGCGGCCCGCCGTGCCCAGGTACACGCGACCGAACACGCGCTGGTCGCCGGTAATGGTGTTGATGTACCCGTACTGGTGCTGGAGGTCGTTGATGCGGACGAACGTCACCCCCTCATCGACCGAGCGGTACAGGCAGGTGCTTGCGACCGTGAAGAAGACCGTCGGGTCGCTGCCATCGGTACAGTCTGTGTCGCTGGACTGCTTGCCGATCAGGTAGATCGCGGGGTAGTTGCTGCCCGGCTCCGGCGCCCCGAAGCCCAGGTTGTACGCGACCTGGTTGCCCGCAATCTGGGTGAAGGTTGTGCCGGAGTCGGTCGAGTGGAACAGGCCGTTATACGAGGCCAGCCACAGGTCGCCCTCGGCGGCTGGCGAAACTGACAGCGAGATGCCGTAGTCTGCCGGTGTGGACGCGGCGGCGAAGGTGTGTGCGCCGTCGGTGCTGATGTAAATGGGCGTGCCGCCGTTCGAGCCCAGCGGATCGAAGATGTAGAACTTCTTCGGGTTCTTGCGGTCGGCCAGGATCGTCTCCTGGGTAAAGTTGCTGATCTGCGCGGGGGCGCCGGTCGAGGCAGTCCAGGTGGCGCCCTTGTCCGTCGAGTATGAGGCCGGCACGCCGACATCCGTTGGAATCCAGACGATGGTCGATCCATCGGCTGAGACCGCGATCGTTCCGCCGCCTGATGTGGTGCCGGCCGGCTCGGTTGCGAAAGGAATCCAGGTGAGGCCGCCGTCGCTGGAGTAGCCGCCCGCCAGCGTTGAGCCATACGCAGGCGAACCGACCCGCGCCATAATGAGTGGATTCGCCTGGGCGAAGTCGACCGACGAGCCGGAGGTAAACGCCGGGTTGGCCTGCTGTCCGCCGGCGGGGCTGTGGTCGAGGTCGGTGTGGGTAAAGCCGCCCAGGTCGCCCATCGCGCTGATCAGGTTTGCCGGGCCGGAAGGCGGGCTCACCATCTGCGTAATGTCCGTCTCCTCCAGGCCCTGCGCGCCGATCGCCCAGTCGGTTGCATTACCGTGGTTCACCACCGTGCTGCTGGTCGCGACGCCATCGGCCTTGCTGATGTCCATCGTCTCCCAGATGGTCTGGCCGCTGCCGTACATCACATGGTCGGAGTTGAACGGATCGACCGAGAGATGGTTCGACCAGTTACCCGGCCCGGCGCTCGCTTTGCCGTTCGCATCCGTCTGGCCAAAGGCGACCCACGGCGAAAGCGAGAGGTCGCGGTTGATGTTGGTGTTGATGTTGACCCAGGTCGCGCCGGAGTCGACCGAGCGGAAGATATCCTCGAGCGGCTGCGGATAGTACTTGTTCAGCAGCGTGACCATCACGATATTCGAGTGGTTCGGGTCGACTACAACCGAGCCGTAGCTGTAAGCGCCGCCTGCAGGCGTTGTCTCCGGCGGCGTAATCTGCGTCCAGGTTCCCGTCGGCTGCTGCGAAGTGGGCAGTGCGTACTTCCACACCTGGCCGGTATCGGGGCCGTATGGTCCGGAGTGGTCGCAGCTGGGGCTGCAGTTGGGCGTGTTGTTGAACCCGTAGGTCAGATAAAGAATGTTATTGACCGTGTCGAGAGAGGTTGCGTTTGGATAGAAGCCGGTCGGTTGTCCGGTGACCGGGGCAAATGTCACGCCGCCATCATTTGAGACATACAGGCCCACGGTCGGGCTGGAGACGCCGACATACACCGTCTTGGTGTTGCCATTGGCCGCTGTGCCGCTGCCCGCAATAAAGTCTTCAAAGATGACGCCGACTTCCGGATCCTCAGGATCGCTCGATGGCCCCTTGATGGGGAACGCGCCGACCTGTGCCCAGGTTTGCCCGCGATCGTTCGACTCATACAGGCCGTTCAAACGGGTAGCCAGGTACAGGTGCTGGCCATTGTTGGGGTCGACCACGAGACGCTCGCCGATATTGCGGCCAATGTCGTTGCTGCCAAACTTGATCTGCATCGGCACCGGCGTAAAGGTCTTGCCCATATCGTCCGAGAGCAGGATCGTCCCATTCTGCCCGTAGGAGTCGACGTATTCGCCGACAGCCAGATACAGCCGCTCAGGGTCATTCGGGTCGATCGCGATACTCTCGACGCCTTGGTCGAACCCGGAGTAGAAGCGCCCCACAAAGTTCAGCAGCGGCACCCACTCTGAGTCGCCGCCCGGCACGTTGTTCCAGCGGTACGCGCCCCCAATGTCGGTCTTGGCGTACATAAGGCCCTTCGACTTGGGATGGAAGTAGAGTCCGTCGACAAAGCCGCCGCCGACGATCTGCACGTTCTTCCAGCTATAGGTGGGCTGGTAGCTCGCAGGCAAAGTCAGGTTGAAGGTTGCCGCGCTGACCGGGCTCAGCGGCAGGCCCGACACGCTGGCTAGGGTGGTGAGGGTCGTGCTGCCGGCGGAGCTGATGGTGAGCGGTCCGCTGTACTGCGCTGAGGCGGTGGTCGGCGTCGTGCCGTCCAGCGTGTAGTAGATGGTCGCGCTCGCGGATGTGTCAGTAAGCGTGACGACAGGGGGACTCGTAAACGAGCCGCCGCTGGGAGAGATGATGGGCGCCGGCGCGGGCGCCGCGGGCAGGGTGATGGTGTACAGCGCGGTGCCGACCGTGCTTGCCGTGGAGCCGGCAGCGGTGGCGATAGCGTTGATTGTCTCAGTGCCTGCCACCGAGACCGCGCCGGAGTAGACCCGGGAGCTCGGGGTTGGCGTGGAGCCATCGGTCGTGTAATAGATCGCGGCCCCGGCCGTGCTGTCGGTCAGCATAACGCTTTGCGCGGCGGTGTACATACCCGCTGCCGGGGTAAAGGTGGGCGTGGCGGCCTGCGGCAATGGCTTGCTGCTGCCGCCGCCACAGCCGGCAAGCGGCAGGGAAGCCAGGGCGAGCAGGTAGAGAGAGCCTGTGATGAGCGTGCGGGGGAGCTTCGGCGTCATGGAATGGGTCCTCGCTTGAAAGTGCCGCAAAGTGCGTATAGGTGGGCAGAGTCGCGATGAGAACGATCTCATGCCCGTCGCTGGTAAGCCCGGCATCAAACCTGGAAAAGTCCAGCGTGCGAACTTTATAGCGGGAACCCAATCACGCGCAAGTGGGAAAACGTTTTTCTTGGAAATCTATTGCTGCTGCTGCATCTGCTGAATCTCGAGCAGCGGCGAGGCTGGCCCCGCCGGCTCCTGCGCCTTCTCGACCATGATCGACCAGTCCTCAGGAATGGGCAGCTCGCGGTCCAGCGCCGGCGGCTCGTCGAAAGCGTCGACCTGCACGGCAACGTACAGCTCGCTCGCGGTGCGGCCGCGGTAGACCCCGTGGGTGGGCGGCACATCGGCGTAGTCCCGCCCCAGCGCGGTGCGGATGTGTCGCTCATGCGCCAGCAGATTGTTGGTAGGGTCAAAGCCTACCCAGCCCAGGTGGGGCAGAAACGCCTCCACCCAGGCGTGTGTCGCGTCGGGCAGCGAGCGATCGTGCCCGGCGCCCACATCCGACGCCCGCTGGTGCAGGTAGCCACTGACATAGCGGCTGGGGATGCCGAGCGTGCGGATCAGCGCGATCATGGTGTGGGCGAAATCCTGGCAGACGCCTTCGCGCGAGTTGATGGCTTCGTCGATCGGCGAGTCGACGCGGGTCGACCGCGGCACATAGCTGAAGTAGTCGTAAAGCCTTGTATTCAGCTCGCGCACCAGCATCAGCGGATCGTCGCGACGGCGCACATCTAGCTCTTTCGCGAGCTTCAGCAGCGCCTCGCTCGGCGCAGCAAACTCGCTTGGCAGCAGCATCTCCCAATAGTCGCCTTCGCCTACCAGCTCATCCAGCTCGCCCCACGCGGAAGGGGAAAGAAAGTGCGGCACAAAGGAGAGCGACTGCTGCTCGACCAGCGAGTCCGCGATGATGACCAGCTGCGAGTGATCGCCCGGAATGTTGAAGTGCTGCACGTGGTTGCCGAGGTGGTCGCGGTAGCTGAACACGCGGCACCTCGGGCTGACAGAGAGCGAAAACGTGAGGCAGCGCTGGTTCGAGTCCGAGCGCGGGTGCATGCGCGTTTCCATCACGCTCTCGCTCACCGGCTGCGCATACACAAACTTGGTCAGGTGTCGCACGGAGTAGAACTTCATCGGCATGCTCCTAGACTTGCACTACATGGCAAGCGCGGTCTGCACAGAGTAATGAATGTAATCGCGGTAGAGCAGAGTGTGGACGCGCCGACACTCCTGCGCCACCATGGCCAAAAACTCGCCGACACCGCCCTGCAGTACATCGGCGATCTCGACAAAGTGCAGCGCCGCCTGCAGACGCCCCGCGACCCGCACCAGCTCCCGCGGCGCCACCCGTCCGCTCTCCTGCTCAAGCGCCAGCAGCGCCTCGCGCAAACGGTCGACGGAGTAGCGCACCGAGTGGGGAAAGTCTTTGTTGAGCAGCAGAAACTCGAGGATCTGCGACTCAGTCAGGTCAGCGGTGTAGACATTGCAGTACGCCTCAAACGCAGTACAGCTGCGCAGCAGTCCGATCCACTCCAGAAACTGGTGGCTGCCTACAGGGCGACCGCCGGGGTCCACGGGCGGACTCGCCAGGCCAAGCTCGTACACAGAGAGCAGCGCGGCGATTGAAGAGGTTCGCTCGATGGAGCGGCCCACCTGGATGAACTGCCAGCCTTCACCATGACTCATCGTTGTGTCGGTTACTCCCTGGAACAGGTGCAGCCCATCGAGCACAGCCGAGAGAAACTCCTCCGATGGGGTCGCGCGGTCAGACTGCGGATCCTCCGTCACCAGGTGGTAGAGGCGGTTGAGCTGCATCCACTGCTCGGAGGAGATCTCCTCGCGTACCTGCCGGGCATTCTCGCGCGCCACCGCGATGCATGCCTTGACAGACGCGCTGTTGGCCTCCTCATGGGTCAGCATGTGCACGATCCGGTGCGAGTCGCCGCTCCACGCATTCACCTCGTCGCCGGGACGGCCGAGCGCGAGCAACAGCCTTCGCCAGCGGGTGTCCTCACTGGTATTCGAGGGGTCGAGCGTCATGCCGAAGTTTACGTCGAGCATGCGCACGGTATGCTCGGCGCGCTCCAGGTAGCGGCTCATCCAGTACAGGCTGTCGGCTACACGCGATAACATGGCGCCTCCATGGAAGTAAGTGCTAGATAAGTATTAGTCACCAAGCACCCACGTATCCTTGCTGCCGCCGCCCTGCGACGAGTTGACCACAAGCGAACCCTTCGGCAAAGCCACCCGTGTCAGGCCCCCGGGCACGACCGAGACCTTGTCGCCGTAAAGAATGTATGGCCGCAGGTCGACGTGGCGGGGTTCCACACTGCTGCCGGTCAGGTCCGCGTTCATCATGCAGGGGGCGCGCGAGAACTCGAGCGTGGGCTGCGCGATGTAGTTGCGCGGGTTCGCCTCGATACGCCGCGCAAACTCCTCCCGCTCGGTCGCGGTCGACTGCGGGCCGATCAACATACCGTAACCGCCCGACTCGCCCACGGCCTTAACCACCAGCTTGTCGAGGTTGGCCAGAACATGCTGCCGCTGCTTTGCGTCTGTCATCAGGAAGGTTTCGACATTCGGCAGGATCGGCTCTTCGTTCATGTAGTAGCGGATGATCGCCGGCACGTAAGCGTACAGCGCTTTATCGTCGGCCAGGCCGGTGCCGAAAGCATTGGCCAGCGTCACGTTGCCGGCACGGTATGCGTTGAACAGGCCTGCCACGCCCAGGATCGACTCACCGCGAAACGACAGCGGGTCGATGTAGTCGTCGTCGACCCGGCGATAGATCACGTCGACTCGCTTGAGCCCTGCGGTAGTGCGCATGTACACGACATTGTTATGCGTGACTAGGTCGCGACCCTCGACTAACTCGATTCCCATCTGCCGCGCCAGATAGGTGTGCTCAAAGTAAGCTGAGTTATACACGCCCGGCGTCAGCAGCACGATGGTTGGTTCCGGCCGGCCCTCGGGTGCGAGCGAACGCAGCGACGCAAGCAGCACCTGCGGGTAATGTTCGATCGGCCGCACGCCGTACTCGCGAAAGATGATAGGAAACGTGCGCTTCATCACGCGGCGGCTCGATAACATGTAACTTACCCCGCTGGGCACGCGCAGGTTATCTTCCAGCACCACAAAGCTGCCATCGTTCATGCGCAGCAGGTCCGTACCGGTAACCGCGATGTACACATTGCGTGGCACCTGCAGCCCACGCATCTCGCGACGAAAGTGCGGGCACGAGTAGACGATCTCGCGGGGTACCGCACCGTTCTGCAGGATCTTGCCTTCGTTGTACACATCGCCGAGAAAGAGATTCAGCGCGGTGATGCGCTGGATCAGCCCGCGCTCGATCGTCTTCCACTCCGCGCCGGTAATGATGCGCGGCAGCATGTCATAGGGGAAGATGCGCTCGGTGCCTTCCTTGCGGCCGTACACGGTAAAGGTGATGCCCTGGGTCAGGAAGCTCAGGTCGGCGGAGTGCTTGCGGCGCAGCAGCTCTTCTGTCGGCAGCGACCGATAGGTTTCAAGCAGCAAGCAGTACTGCGGGCGTATCTCACCTGCGCGCGTAAACATCTCGTCGTACGCGCCGTCGAGAAAGTAATCACGCAGGAAGGCATCCGCGAAGCGCGGCGCAGTCGTGCTCATGCAGTGCCCTCGACCGCCTTGCCAGGTTCATCCAGCCAGTCTGAGATCACCGAGAAGTGCTGCAGGTTGGCGATGCCGAACGAGGTTGTCAGCGCGACGTCGGAGGCATCGCGCCCGGTCGCCATCAACACCCGGCCCAGCCGCGCGCAGTTGTGGCGGGCGTCGCAGGTCCACCATCGGTGGTTGAGATACACCTCGAACCACGCGCTGAAGTCCATCGGCGTGGGGCTCAGCGGCACCCCGAAGTCGCCCAGGTAGCCGGTGGCATAGCGCGCCGGGATGTTGAGCGCGCGGCATAGCGTGATGGCCAGGTGCTGAAAGTCGCGGCACACCCCGGTGCGCTCGGTGTAGACGTCGAGCGCGGTCTTGGTGGGCCGCGCAAAACCGTAGCCGAACTGCACGATCCGGTTCACATAGCCGACCACTGCCTGCACCCGCGCCCAGCCTGGAATCAGGCCGCCGAACAGGTCCAGCGCCACGGCTGAGAGCCGGTCCACCTCGCAGTAGCGGCTGTTGAGCAGGAATACCAGCACCTCGTCCGGCAGCTCCTGCACCGGCATCTCCTGGGCAAACCAGTCGGCCTCGTCCAGCGTGCCGGCGCCGTGAATCTCGGTCGTGTTGTAGAGGCGCAGCGTGCCGGCCGGCGCGTAAATCCGCGAGCAGCGGTTCCCGAACGAGTCGACATACTCGCGCACCGGCAGGGCGGGCTCGGTCCGCACGGTATCGGGCAGCAGCAGGTCGGTGTCGCGGGTGGGGTGCACGTGCAGCAGCGCGATCAGCGCCGTGGGCGCGGGGAGCTCAAAACGAATGTCGTAGCCAAGGCGAAGGTGCACAGAAACTGGCCCTCCTCGAAGGGAAAGTGATGGTACGCCGCGGCCTGGCGCAAGATCACCGAAGTACCTTGCGCGCATGTGCTAAGACTGTAACAGCTGCGTGAATACGCGCAAGCGGAGCCATCGGCCGCGCGCAGTGGCTCGCCAGCAGGTAAGCTAGGTTCGGAATGACTTACTGTCTCGGCATCAAGACCCATGAAGGCCTGGTGATGGCCTCGGACTCCCGCACCAACGCCGGCTATGACCAGGTCAACGTCTGCCGCAAACTCCATACCTTCGTCACGCCCGGCGAGCGCGCCTTCGTCATCCTGACCAGCGGCAGCCTCTCCATCACGCAGTCTGTCGTCACGCTGCTGCAGGAGGAGTTTCGCCAGGACAAGGGCCTCGCCGCGGCGTCAAATATGTACGAGGCTGCGCGCGCTGTCGGCGCCTGCGTGCGCACCGTCTCTGATATGGACCGCGATGCGCTCGCCAAGGATGACTACTCGTTCAACATCCACCTGCTTCTGGGCGGCGAGGTGGCGGGCGGCGAGCCCGACCTGTACCTGATCTATCCGCAAGGCAACCCCATCTGCGCCACCCAGGACTCGCCCTACCTGCAGATCGGCGAGGTCAAGTACGGCCGGCCGATCCTGGACCGCGGCATCGATGCGCGCACCACTTCGCTCGATGCGGCGTCGAAGTACGCGCTGCTCAGCATGGACGCGACCATGCGCTCAAACGTGACGGTGGGGCCGCCCGTCGAGCTGGTCCAGTACCGCAGCGGCAGCCTGCACTTCGGCAACTACCGGCGCTTTTTCTCAGGCGATGTTGAGCTTGAGCTGATCCATGGTCGCTGGGAGCAGGCACTGCGCCGCGTGGTGGAAGACCTGCCCAACATCCGCTTTACCGGGGACGCGGCCGATGCGCCGGCTTGAACTAAGTTACAAGCTGGAATCGCTGTGACTTGCGGGCAAGCTGTTGCGGCGAGTGACGGCATTAGTGCGCGAATACAGCCCCCATCACTTTCGCTTCCGTCGCGTTGATCCTGGTCAAAGCGGCGGCCATCGCTGGCCGGTCCTCGAGGGACGAAGCGAGCATCGCAGCCTTGAGGCGAAAAGCGCTCTCGCGCAACAGGATTTCCGCGTCCTTGAGTTTCTTTGCGTCCCTGGCCAGCGCCGTGTCGAGCGCCGCGGCGTAGGTCTCGACCGACTGCAGGGCGAGCGCACTGGCAGCGCTATTTCCAGAGGCCAGATCCTGGTCGGCCAGCTCGGTGCTGCCGCGTACCAGCTGCGCGTACAGGTAGCACTGGTCGCGAAGGTTCGCATGTTCCGCCTTGGCGGCGAGCGCCTGCAGGGTGGCTGGATCAGGCACACGCTGGTCGGCGGCATGCAGGGATGCCGGTGCAAACAGGAGGGCGGCGATGGTCGAAATCGTTGAGAGCGCGAGGGTCGGAGCAGCGGTGCGCATGGGAGCGCCTCCTGTAACCGGGCCGCGGCAACCGCTATTTTGCGAGCGCTACCAGACGGTGCTTCGCCTGCCACACCTCATCTGGAAACCCAGTGCCCGCCACCGACAGGAACTGCCGGTATAGCTCCACCGCACGCTTAGTCTGATGCAGACTATCGTAAGCAGTAGCCGACAGGAAATAGGTAGCAGGCGTTTCATTCATTACTTTTGAGCGCATGGCAAGCGCGTTCAGCACTACCTGCGGCTGGTGGGTCTGGTTCGCGGCAAAAGCCAGGCTGCTCCAGGCGTTTCCGTCGCCCGGGTTCAGCCGCGTCGCCTCTTCAAGCGGCGCCATCGCCTCCTCAAACCGGCCTGCCCGCACCAAAGCATCGCCATGTTCAGCCAGCAGCGCCGGATCATGGGGATGCGCCGCGAGCAGCTGCTCGTAGAGCGGGTCCGCCTTGGCGGCTGCTCCCGTCTGCATATACAGGTCGGCCAGCATGGTGGTGACGGCACCGTCATCGGGTTTGGCCGCATGCAGGTTTTCGAGCACCGCCACCGCGTCCTGCTTTTTGCCTTCCTGGCTCAGCACGTCGGCCAGCTCGCTGTTGAGCGCGGGGCTTTGCGGATCGGCGATCAACGCTTTACGCAGCACCGGCTCGGCCTCGCTGTAGCGCCTGGCCTGGATAAGCAGGTGCGCAAGCCCAGCGCTGGCTTCGGACTGCTGCGGGCTGCCGGCCGGCGCGCTCGACAACACCTTGCCGTAGGCGTCGGCGGCTGCATCGGCGTCGCCGGCCCGGCCCGCGATGTCGGCTGCCAGCAGGGTGTCCGCGGTAGTTTCGGGCGACTGCTGCAGCGCGGCGATCAAGGCCTTCCGGGCCCCCTGCGGGTCAGTGACGGCAAGCAAACGGGCCAGCGCGCGGTTGGCCTGGGCTTGCGCAGACGGGTTGGCGGGGTTGGGCGTGAGCTTTGCCGCCGCTGCCAGTTCGGTCGCGGCGTCGGCCTGCTTGCCGCGGGTTGCCAGCAGCAGCCCCAGGGCGGCGCGCGCCTCAAACTGCCGCGGGTCGGCGACTGTGGCTTTCCGGTAGCTCGTCTCCGCCGCATCGCCGTCGCCGCTCGCATCCTCAGCGTAGCCCAGGTCGAACAGCGCGCGCGCATCCGCCGGGTGGGCGGAGAGGTAAGCCTGCAGCATCGAGCGTGCCTCCGGGTATTGCCGCGCATCGAGCTTCGCCTCCGCCGCGTCCAGTGGGCTGCTTTCGCCGACCGCGGCCTTGGGCGCCGGGGCGGCCGGCGTGTCCTCGGCGCCGCTGGTCCCGGGCGGCAGCGTGGAGCTTTGCCCGTGGGCGAGCGCGGCTGCACCGAGCAGCAGGAATGCCGTGAGAAGGGCAGCACGCATTCAGGCGGCTCCTTCCTTAGCGTGAGCTTTGCTGTGGTCCCTGGCATCGGCATTCTCAGGAGAAAGCGCATGCAGCCTCCGCGGCTGCAGCGCCGCACGAAGCCACTGGCCGGTATGCGACAGCTCACTCGCCGTGATCTCTTCCGGTGTGCCCACGGCGACAATCTGGCCGCCTTTCCCGCCGCCTTCCGGACCCATATCGATCACCCAGTCTGCCGATTTGATGACATCGAGATTGTGCTCGATCACAATCAGAGACCCGCCGCCGTCGATCAGCTTGCGAAACGCCAGCAGCAGCTTGCTCACGTCGTCGAAGTGCAGTCCCGTCGTCGGCTCGTCGAGAATATAGAGCACGCGGCTGCCGCCTTTTTTCGGTGCCGTGCGCGCCACGGCCAGGTGCGAGGAGAGCTTGACCCGCTGCGCCTCGCCGCCGCTCAGCGTTGTCGCCGACTGGCCCAGCCGCACATAGCCCAGGCCCACCTCGTCCAGCACCGCGAGCTTGTCGACGATCTTCGGGTTGCCGGCGAGAAACCGCAGCGCTTCCTTCACCGTCATGCCCAGAACCTCGTGGATATTCCGGCCCTTGTAGCGAACCTCAAGCACGCTCGATTTGTAACGGGTACCGTTACATTCTTCACACGGCAGCTCTACGTCCGCTAGGAACTGCATCTCCACTGTTACCGTGCCATCGCCGTCGCACACATCGCAGCGGCCGCCCGGCACGTTGAACGAGAAGTGCCCCGCCGCATACCCGCGCCGCTCCGCCTCAGGCTGCGAGGCAAACAGCTCGCGAATGGCATCGAACGCCTTGATGTAGGTCACGGGATTCGACCGCGGCGTGCGTCCGATCGGGTTCTGGTCCACCAGCACAATATCGTTCAGCCTGTCCGCATTGACGATCTCGCGGTAGAGCTTCGTCGGGTCGCGGCCCTCGGTCTGGCCCAGCTCATGCGCTACCGCTTTGTAGAGCACATCGTGCACCAGCGTCGACTTGCCGGAGCCGCTGACGCCAGTGATACAGCACAAGGTGTTGAGTGGGATTTCGACATCGACCCCACGCAGGTTATTCGCACGCGCGCCGCGCAGCCGCAGCCAGTCTTTGCTGGCGGCCGGCGGCACGGGCCGCCGCTTCGCGGGAACAGGAATCGTAAGCGCCCCGCTTAGATATTTGCCGGTCAGCGACTCCGGGTTCTGCGCCACTTCGCTCGCAGTGCCGGCAGCGAGCAGGCGGCCACCAAACTCGCCTGCACCCGGCCCCATGTCGAGCAGGTAGTCCGCTGCTTCGATCACGTCGGCATCGTGCTCGACGACCAGGATGGTGTTGCCCAGGTCGCGCAGCGCCTTCAGGATGCGGATCAGTTTTTCGGTGTCGCGGCTGTGCAGCCCGATCGAGGGTTCATCGAGCACATACAGCGCACCCACCAACTGCGAGCCGAGCGAGGTCGCAAGCTGAATGCGCTGCGCCTCGCCGCCTGAGAGCGTTGATGAAAGCCGGTCCAGCGTCAGGTAGTCGAGCCCCACCGCGTCGAGAAAGCGCAAACGCTGCTGCACTTCCTTGAGGATCGAGCCGGCGATCTCGGCCTGCATCGGCGTCAGCTCCACCGAGTCGAAGAACGCGTGGGCCGCGGCGATGGTAAGCGCCGCCGCGTCGCAGATATTCTTTGCCTCGCCACCCCGGCCGATGCGCACCGCGCGCGCCTCCGCCCGCAGCCGCTGCCCCTTGCACTCCGGGCACACCGCGTAGCCGCGATACTTTGACAGCATCACGCGCACATGCAGCTTGTACTTCTTGGTCTCCATCAGCGCGAAAAACCGGTGTACGCCGAGAAAAGCGCCCTGGCCGTTCAACACAAACGCCTGCTGGTCCTCCGTCAGGTCGAACCAGGCCACATCGGTGGGGATTTCGTGCTGCCTGGCGGCGCGCTTCAGCTCCAGGTAGTACGCGCGGTACTTCGGCCGCATCCACGGATCGACGACCCCTTCGTCAATCGACTTGCTCTTGTCCGGCAAAATCAGGTCCAGGTCGAAGTCGATGGTGTTGCCGAAGCCCTGGCAGCGCGGGCAGGCGCCGAACGGGTTGTTGAACGAGAACAGCCGCGGCTCGGGCTCCGTATACACGCGATGGCAGCTCTTGCACTCGAAGGCCAGCGAGAAGCGCAGCGTGTCTGCCACCGTCGCGGTTGCAAATGCCTCTGCCCGCTTCACCACTTCGTAAAGAATCTCGCCCGCCTCGCGATACCCGATCTCCGCCGCATCGACAATCCGCCCACGCGCGTCCGCGGAGACCGCGATGCGGTCCACCAGCACGTACACCGGCAGCGACCAGTTCACCTCCAGCAGCGACTCCGGCTGCGAAAACTCGTAGATGGTCCCGCCCTGGTACAGCCGGTTGAACCCGCGCCCGCGCAGGTCCATCAGTCGCTCGCGCATGGGCGCGGTCAGCTCGCCCGGCTTGGCTTCTACTGCCGCTGCGGCTTTCTTCGAGACGGCCTTCTTGAGCGCGGCCTGCGAGCGGGAGCGCTTTTCAAACATCGGCGAAACCGGTTCCGCGGCAGGCGCCGCCGCCCGCGCTGCTGTTACCGGGAACAGTGCGTGCAGCCGTGTGCTTTCGCCCAGCGCGAGCACCGCGGCGGCAATCTCATCGACCGAATCGCGCTTTACAATGCCGTCACACACGATGCAGTGCGCCACGCCGCAGCGCGCGTACAGCAGCCGCATGTAGTCGTAGATTTCGGTTGCCGTCGCGACCGTAGAGCGCGGGTTGCGGGTCGTGTTCTTCTGCTTGATCGCGATCGCGGGCGCGAGTCCATCGATCAGGTCGGCGTCTGGCTTTTCAATCCGCTCCAGGAACTGCCGCGCGTAGGCCGACAGCGACTCCACGTACCGCCGCTGGCCCTCGGCATAGATAGTGTCAAAGGCGAGCGAGCTTTTGCCGGAGCCGGAGACACCTGTCACCACCGTCAGCATTCCGTGTGGAATGTCGCAGTCGATGTTCTTGAGGTTGTGCACCCGCACGCCGCGTAGTGTGATCTGATCGGTCAAGAAGCCTCTCGAGGGGAGTCGCCGCACGCCCAGTGCGGTCTGCAGAGGGCGCGCCAAACCTCGATTATAAGTGGGTCACGATCAGGCCGGATCGCGCGGCTTCTGCGGCGTGAACAAGGCGCCAAAGAATAGCAGGATGCCGCCGACAACGATCGCCGAGTCGGCCAGGTTGAAGTCGGGCCAGTGATAGTGCACGATCCTGACCTCGAGGAAGTCGGTCACCATCTTGTACTGGATGCGGTCCCAAGCATTGCCCACCGCGCCGCCCAGCACCAGCGCCAGGCCAAGCGCGGTCGCTGAAAATCGTCTGCCGGTACGCACCAGCAACACCGTGACGATCACCGCTGCAAGCAGCGAAAACGCAAGCAGCGCCCACCGCGTCGGGTTCGCGGGTGCATCATTAAACAGCGAGAAGGCCGCTCCCTCGTTGAGCACGTGCGTCAGGCGAAATACATGCGGGATCACGCTGATCGCCTGCCCTTCGAGAATGTGCTTCTGTACCCAGAGCTTCGAGACGCGGTCGAGCGCGACCACGATGAGCGCCAGCAGGAAGAAGACAATCCGCCAGTCCCGACGCCTGCGCGGCTGGCGCACTTTGTACTCGTAGCGCGAGGGGAGAGTTACCATGCGTGTCCACCTTCCTGCTCGCCGGTTACGCGCGAGTAGCCCATCGCAGACAGCGCGTCGGCGCAGCGTCCGCACACATCCGGCCAGGGCCCGTACAGAGCGGTATCGGTGCGGTAGTTCCAGCAGCGGCCGCACTTCACCCCGTCGGCCTGCAGGACTTTGACCCTGACCCCTGAGTTCGTGGTCTCTACCTTCTCGATAGTTTCATCAACGTTGAACTTTGCTTCAGAAATCAATATTCCAGTGTCTCCGCTATGAAGTTCCTGCAGCTCCACACTTGAAACGTTGAAAAACTCCTTTAACGATGATTGAACTTTCATTAGTTGTTTCTTCTTATCTGGCCAAGCCCGGATAATAACGTGTGCTTCCAATCCTTTTCCTATAACTTTTTTTTGTCGCTCCGCTTCCAGGTTAAGAAGAACGAGACTTCTAATGCGAAATAACTCACCCCAATCCTCAACAGTGACATCGCTAGAGGTGGATTTGACACCGTGATCGGTAGCAAAGTGAGCTAAATGCACGCTCGGCTCGCGCCCCTCCACTTCCGGCATGTACCCCCACACTTCTTCCGCGGTAAAGCTCAGCACCGGCGCCACCAGCCGCACCAGCGCCTCGGCAATCTTCCACAGCGCAGTCTGCGCTGACCGACGTTCCACGCTGCTGGGCGCAAACGTATACATGCGATCCTTCAGCACATCCAGGTACAAAGAGCTCAGGTCGACAATGCAGAACTCGTTCACCGCCTGATACACCCGGTGGAACTCCATCGCGTCGTACCACTTCGTCACATTCTCGACCAACAGGCCGGTACGCGCCAGCATGTACCGATCCAGCGGCAAAAGTTCATTCTCAGTTACAGAATGCTCCGCGGGCACAAACTTTTTCAGATTGCCGAGCAAAAACCGGAATGTATTGCGCAGCTTGCGATAATTGTCAGCCACGCGCTGCATCAGGTTTTCGCTTGCCGCCACGTCATCGCGAAAGTCGACCGAGGCGACCCACAAGCGCACGATCTCCGCGCCCAGACGGTCCGAAATATCGTTCGGGTCCACGCCGTTGCCAAGCGACTTCGACATCGCGCGGCCCTGCTCGTCGAGCGTCCAGCCACTGGTCGCGACCTTCCGGTACGGCGTCTCGCCGCGCGTGCCGACCGCTGTCAGCAGCGAGGTATGGAACCAGCCGCGATACTGGTCGCCGCCCTCGAAATACAGGTCCGCCGGCACGCCCAGTGTCTTGTCTTCATCCAGAACCGCCCGCCAGCTCGATCCTGAGTCGAACCATACATCCAGGATATCCCGCTCCTGCTCCCAGCGGCCCGTCGCGCCGCAGCGCGGGCAGGCCCTGTCTGCGCCCAGCATCTGCTCGGCGGAGTGCGTATGCCAGGCTCCCGCGCCGTGCTCCCGCACCAGCTCGACCACCCGCGCGTTCACCGCCGAGTCTTTCAGCGGCTCATAGCACGCGCCGCAGAGAAACACCGCGATGGGCACGCCCCACACCCGCTGCCGCGAGATACACCAGTCCGGTCGCGTCGCAATCATGTTCGCGATGCGCTCCTCGCCCCACTTCGGGTCCCACTGGATCTCGCCGTGGATCTGCTGCAGGGCGCGCTCGCGGAAGGTCGCATCGCCCGCATCGTCTTCGTCTTCATCAAACGATCGCGCTCTCGTCGAGTAGGGCATCGGCGTCTCCATGCCGATGAACCACTGCTCGGTCGCGCGAAAAATGACCGGGTTGTGGCAGCGCCAGCAGTGCGGGTACGAGTGGTAAATATCCGCCTGCCCCATTAGCGCGCCGCGCTCACGCAGATGCTCAATGATGAACGGGTTCGCCGCAAAGACCGTCTTGCTCTCCCACTGCGCAAGCCCGTTGCGCAGGCGTCCGGCATTGTCCACATTGCACTCGGCGGAGAGCCCGTAACGCACCCCGGTGTAGAAGTCGTCGGCCCCATGCGCGGGCGCGGTGTGCACGGCGCCGGTGCCTTGCTCCGTCGTCACGTAATCTGCCATCACGCCAAGCACAGATCGCTCCAGAAACGGGTGCTGAAACGTAGCCCGCTCCAGCTTTGCTCCCCCAAACCGCGCCAGCTCCCGGATCTCGCCCAGCGCACATGCCTCGCGCACTGCCGCGGCCAGCGCTGCGGCCACGATGTACACGTCGCCTGAAGCACTTTCCACCGCCACGTACTCAAACTCCGGATGAAACGCGATCGCCACCGAGGCCGGCAGCGTCCACGGCGTGGTCGTCCAGATGATCGTCCACACGCTGCGACCCGCGAGCGCCGGGTCCAGCGCGCCCGCATCGCTGGTCAGCCGGTAGCGCACATACACGCTCGGCGAGGTGTGCATCTTGTACTCGATCTCGGCATCGGCCAACGCAGTGCGGTCGTGCAGGCACCAGTACACCGGCTTCAGCCCCTTGTACACAAAGCCGCGCTCAAAGAAGCTGTAAAACGTCGCGAGCGTCGCCGCCTCGTACTCCTTTGCCATCGTCAGGTATGGCCGGTCCCAGCTGCCGAACACCCCCAGGCGCTCGAACTGCCCCCTCTGCAGGTCGACATACGTCTGCGCGTAGGCGCGGCACGCCTCCAGGAACTCCCCCGCCGGCATCTCCAGCTTCCTGCGCCCCAGCTGCTCGTCCACCTTGATCTCGATAGGCAGCCCATGGCAGTCCCAGCCCGGCACGTACGGCGCGTCCAGCCCGGCCATGGTTTTTGACTTCACTACAAAATCCTTGAGGCATTTATTCAGCGCGTGCCCCAGGTGGATGGGCCCATTGGCATACGGCGGCCCATCGTGCAGCACATACTTCTTCGCGCCGCGCCGGGCTGCGCGAATCTGCTGGTACAGCCCGCTTTCGGCCCACTGGCGCAGGCGAATCGGCTCGTTCACCGGCAGGCTGGCCTTCATGGGGAAGGCGGTTTCAGGCAGCGTCAGGGTTTTCTTCAACTCGGGCGTCTGTGCGCCAGGAGGGACTTCAGTCATTGCGTGCAAGGTTCCTTTTGTCTCGCCTGATCTCGCCACCCGCGCCTCCGTGTGGAGCCAAGGGGACTCGGGCTGGTCAGGGCTTCTGCAGGGCGCCCCCCGCTGATTGCGTGAAACCAGCTTGAAACTAACCTGAAACTAAATTGTAGCGCCCGGTAACTTCCCCGGCTGGCGCTCGTCTACCCACCCCAGGGGCTCCGGTCGCGGCGCCGGCCTTCCCACCGCGCAAGACATTGGCACGCAAAGCAGCGATAATAGCGAGATCGAGGCGCATGGCACGGAGCTACAAAGCATGGGTGGTGCAGCCGGACGTCAGCAGCCGGCGCGTGATGCCCGACCTACAGAGCAACGGACAACACCATGAGCAATGATCTTTTGACGTCTCCGGAAGAAGACACGCTGCAGCAGCCCGCTCGCCGCTTCGATCACACCGACCTGCTCCCAGTCGGCGCCGAAGGCAGCATCTGGCAGTCGCTGGTCTCCAACGTACGCGACGTGTTTCACCCGGCCAAGCTGCCGCCGCTCGAGCTCACCTCGACCCCCATCCCCGTCAAGGATCCCTTCGCGGTAAAACGGTCACCGCTGTCCAGCGGTATCGCGATCCTCTTTTATCTGCTGCTCATCCTCATCTTCTTCCTGCTGCCCAAGCATCAGCCGCAGGTCAAGCAGGCAGCCGTCGTGCCGCTCGATATTTCCGCCTTCCTGCCCAAGACGCCGAAGCTGACCGCGCCTGCCGGCGGCGGTGGCGGTGGCGGCGCGCATGAGATTGTGCCCCCCACCAAAGGCAAGCTGCCTGAGTTCGCCAAGACCCAGATCACCCCGCCCCAGGTGCTCAAGATCGACCATCCCAAGCTGCCGGTTCCGGCCACGATCGTCATGCCGCAGATGAAGATGCCTGACACCAACATGCCCAACCTCGGCATCCCCCAGGCTCCCAACGCGACGCTCTCCGCCGGCAATGGCGGCGGTTCCGGCATTGGCAGCGGCAACCATGGCGGCATCGGCTCCGGCAATGGCAATGGCCTGGGACCCGGAGAGGGCGGCCTCACGGGCGGCGGCTACGCGCACCCCGGCGGAGGCATCTCCATGCCCAAACTGGTCTACGGCCCGGAGCCTGAGTTCTCTGACGAAGCCCGCCGCCAGAAGTACCAGGGCATCGTTTCTATCTCGCTGATCGTCGATGCGCAGGGCAATCCCCAGCGCATCCGGGTGCAGCGCGCCCTGGGCATGGGCCTCGATGAGAAGGCGATCGAGGCGGTCAAGCAGTACAAGTTCAAGCCTGCCATGCAGGGGTCCAAGCCGGTGCCGGTCGAGATCACGGTTGAGGTCAACTTCCAGCTTTTTTAGCCTGCAACTGCGAAGACCCCCTTCGCGGGAGGCGGTCACTTCGTGACGTGTATACCCAAGTACACCCGCCACGAAGTGGCCGCCAGCCGCGCAGGCGGTCTGCCCGCCCTGCATGGTATCCTCCTCACATACACTTAGGAAGTGGATCAATCCAAACGAACGCCATCCCCCAAGGGACGCAACAGGAGCAACGCACAACCGTGCTGGCACCCGCTAAGAAAACCGACATTATCTCCCGCTATCGCACCCACGAGAGCGACACCGGCAGCCCTGAAGTGCAGATCGCCATTTTGAGCGAGCGCATCGGTGAGCTGACCTCGCACTTCAACACCCACGCCAAGGATCACGCCTCGCGCCGCGGTCTGCTTATGCTGGTCAGCAAGCGCCGCCGCCTGCTCGATTATCTGAAGACGAGCGACACGGATCGCTATCGCGACGTGATCGGCAAGCTCGGCATTCGCAAGTAGCTCCAGGAACCACGCAGCAGTCCGGAAACAAAGCAGGCCCTTTGCACGATTTGCGAACGCGACGAGTCAGGAACCGGAGAGCGCAGGCCATCGGCATGGCCTGCATTGGCACCTTTCCCTCGTCGCCAAGCTCCCGCACTTTCCCGTTGCGGTTCGAGCCAGAATCCCGAACAGCCCCCCGCCCGCAAACCGGGCGCGGCGCGCTTTCCGGTCTCCTCCCGCACCCACTTTGAAATGAGGAACACATGAAGCAGGAAGTAATTGTTGAACTTGCCGGCGGCAAACGGCTTACGTTTGAAACTGGCCGCATGGCCCGCCAGGCGCCCGGCGCCGCGCTCGTCACCAACGGCGACTCTGTCGTGCTCGCCACCGCCGTCGCCTCGCCCGATCCAAAAGAGGGCATCGACTTTTTCCCCCTCACCGTCGATTACCGCGAGTACGCCTACGCCGGCGGCCGCATCCCCGGCGGCTTCATCAAGCGCGAAGGCCGCCCGTCCGAGAAGGAAGTCCTGACCTCGCGGCAGATCGACCGGCCCATCCGCCCGCTCTTCCCGGAGAACTTCCGCAACGAGACCCAGGTCATCGCCTTCGTCTTCTCCGCCGATAAGGAGAACGACCCGGATATTATCGGCATCAACGCAGCCTCGGCCGCGCTCGCGCTGTCTGACATCCCCTTCAACGGCCCGGTCGGCGCCGTGCGCGTCGGCTACATCGGCGAGCAGTACGTCATCAACCCCACCTACTCCGAGCGCAAGGAGAGTCTGGTCAATATCACCGTCGTTGGCACCGCCGAGGGCATTGTGATGATCGAATCCGGCGCCAAAGGTGTCTCGGAAGAGATCGTGCTGGGCGCGATCGACTTTGCGCACATCGAGATCAAGAAAATCGTCGCCAAGATCAACGAGCTCGTCGGCCTCGCCGGCAAGCCGAAGCGTCAGCTCGGGCCCATTGAGCACGACGACGCCTACTTCCAGGCGCTAAAGACTAAAGTCGGCGGCCGCCTGATCGACGCGCTCGATACCGCCAAACACGCCAAGGCTGAGAGCAATTCGCTCGTCAAGCAGATCAAGGACGAGCTCGCGGCCGACAACAAGCAGCTGCCGGAAAACGAGCAGCCTGCGGCGAAGAAGAAGCTCAGCAAATACTACGAGCTGCTGCGCGAGGAGATCTTCCGCCAGCAGGTCACCAAGGATCGCATCCGGCCCGACCGGCGCGCCTTCGATCAGATCCGGCCCATCAGCATCGAGACTTCTGTCCTGCCGCGCACCCACGGCTCCGCCCTCTTCACCCGCGGCGAGACCCAGGCACTGGTCACCGTCACCCTCGGCACCGGGGATGACGCGCAGCGGCTAGAATCCTTCGAAGGGGAGCAGAAGAAGCGCTTCATGCTTCACTACAACTTTCCGCCGTTCTCCGTTGGTGAGACAGGACGTATGACCGGGGTCGGCCGGCGCGAGATCGGCCACGGCGCACTCGCCGAGCGGGCCATTGCTGCAGTCCTGCCGTCCGAGGCCGAAAGCCCCTACGCCTACCGCATCGTCTCCGACATTCTGGAGTCGAACGGGTCTTCCTCCATGGCCTCTGTCTGCGGCGCAAGCCTCGCGCTCATGGACGCCGGCATCTCGCTCAAGGGCTCGGTCGCCGGCATCGCGATGGGCCTGGTCAAGGAGGGCGACGACTACGCCATCCTGACCGACATCGCCGGCGCCGAGGACCACTACGGCGATATGGACTTCAAAGTAGCCGGTACCCGCGAGGGCATCACCGCGCTGCAGATGGATATCAAGATCGGCGGCATCACCTCGGCCATCATGCGCGAGGCGATGGAGCAGGCCCGCCGCGGCCGCATGTTCCTGCTTGACACCATGGACGCGCATCTGGCTTCAGCGCGTGAGATCAAGAGCAAGCACGCGCCGCAGATCCGGACCCTGCAGATCCCGGTTGACAAGATCCGCGACCTGATCGGGCCGGGCGGCAAGATCATCCGCGGCATCATCGAGCAGACCGGCGTCAAGATCGATGTCGAGGACACCGGCCGCGTCAATGTTGCGTCGAGTGATCCGGAAGGCATGGCCAAGGCGCTTGAGATCATCAACAACATCACGGCGGTCCCTGAGATCGGCAAGACCTATCTCGGCAAGGTCGTGCGCCTGGCGGAGTTCGGCGCATTTGTCGAGCTGTTCCCGGGCACCGACGGCCTGCTTCACGTCTCCGAGATCGCGGAGCACCGCGTCAAGGAAGTGAAGGATGAGCTCAAGGAAGGCGATCAGGTTCTGGTCAAGGTCCTGGGCATTGAGGGCAACCGCATCAAGCTCTCGCGCAAGGCTCTGCTCAAGGAGCAGCGCGAGAAGCTGGGCCTGCCGCTCCCTGCATCCCCGGAAGGCGGACGCAATGAGCGTTCAGACCGTCCAGACCGTCTGGAGCGAAGCGAGCGCCCCGAACGGTCAGACCGGCAGCCTGCCGACAATGGCAGCACCATCATGATCGAGGGCGGCGAAGAGTTCGACGACTTCGACGGCACCGACGAGGGAGAAGAGGGCGATGAGCCCAACTTCAATCGCGAGAATCCCAACGACGCACCTGTAGGCACGCCGGTTGGTGCTTCCCCGGGCGGAGCAGGTGCGGCGGCAGGGCAGCGCCGCCGCCGCGGACGGGGTCGCGGTGGCCGTCCGGGCGGCGGAAGCGGCGGCGGCCGCGGTCCCAGCACCGGCGGTCGCGCGTAATCGCATCGCAGGTTGACGCAAAGGGGTCGCGCGCAAGCGCGGCCCCTTTTCATTTGGAAGGATCGTTTCTATCCTGTTCCTCACGTCATAAAACAAATGCTTCATCCTGACCGAAGCGAAAATCCGAATGATGGCGCTTACGCCAATTTGCGCCAGCGGATTGACTCTCTCTGTACCTCACCGTAACCGCCTCAATTTTTTAGCGTGCACGAAAGCCCGGGAGACCATGTGCGGACACCTGCCATCCTCGCACTGTGTGGCATCAGCCTGCTGTGGGGCTCCGGCTGGATCGTCTCGCCGCTGCTGGCGCAGACGACTGCGCCCTACGCCGCCGCAACGCTCACGTTTGCAGTGGCAGGCTGCTTTCTAGGGATGTGCCTGCTGGCACTGCGCTTTGCCCGACGCAGCGAAGCCAGCGCGGCGGTGCCTGCGCGCGTGAGCCTCCTGCTTGCCCTTACGATGCTCGCGTGCCCGCTCGCTTTGCTGACCGCCGCCGCTCAGCACGGTGTCTCCGGATGGCTGCCGCTGCTGTACGCGTTTCTACCGCTGCTCGCCGCCGGTTCGGCCTGGTCGCCGGCGATGATCGTGGCCGGCGGAGCGGTGTTCTTGCTGCTCAACGGAACGGTCCCACTCAGCACCGGCAAGCTGATCTGGGCGGCTCCGGCGCTGGCCGCGGTCGCTTCGCAGGCATTCGCCCTGCGCTACGCCGCGCGCCTGTTGCCCGGCTCCTCCGCGCGTGTCGTGCTGCGCAGCCTCGTGATCCAGTGCGCGTTCGCAGCCGGGCTTCTGGGCGCGGCCAGCCTGCTCTTCGACCCCGCCCCGCGCATCGCGCCGCTCTCCCAGTGGGGTGATCTTCCCGTGGCAGCCGCTTTCTACCTGGCAGTCCCCGGTACGGCTCTTGCGTATGCGGGCCTGTACTGGCTCATCGCGCGTGGCGCCTGCGCGCCGCAGCAGGCGGCCGTCACCCAGTGGCTGCAGACGCTGCTCGTCGTAGCTGAAAGTGCCGCCTTTGCGCACGCTTGGCCCGGTCTGCAGTCACTCGCGGCTGCGGCTGTTCTGACCGGCTGTACCTGGTTTGTGCTGCGGGCGTCGTATGCAGATCAGACACCCCCGCTCGACTGGCAGCCATCCATTGCCGCTCAAGGTACGCCCCGCGCGTGACCCAGGCTAAGCACGCTTGCGCCGGACGCCTGTTTGCGTACACTGTCGAGCATGGGCGCCTGCTTCTACATCGTGGTCGAGGGCGAAGATCCGGGCTATGACATCTTCGTCAACGGGCACGCGCTCGCCCGGTTTGAAGGCGAGCTCGAGCGTCTGGCCGAGTCTCTCCACGTACGCCCCCTGCTCGACTTCTTCTCCGCCGATCGCAACTCCATGGCCATGCTGCTGGAGCAGGGCGCCGGCGACCCGGAGTGGAACGAATCGCTGCCCGAGCCGCAGTGGTTTACCCCGCACGAGGGGCTCGCCACCGTATCTGCTCTGCTGGCCCATGTTGAGGACCACCCGGCCAGCTTCGGCTCCGGGACTGGCCTGCTGTTCCAGGAACTGAGCGAATACCAGCGTGTTCTTGAGAAAACAGTCGCCCGCGGACTGCGCTGGCACCTCGCCGTGAGCTGGGAATAACCGGCATTCCGGCAATTCACTGGTTACATTCGGGCTTTTTGTAACCTGCCAGAGCATCCTTCACTGGTTCAATGCGCCCAGAATCGGGCCGAGAGGCTCACTTTCCGGTTGTTTTCTCGAGCTGTTTGCGCAAAAACATCGCCTGCCCCAAATGGTAGCTGCTATGGTCCGCTGCCAGCAGCACCTCCCGCAAAACCGTCTGCCCGTCGCCCCAGGCAATCGGCGCGAAGAGGTCCGTGGCCGGGTTTTCGACCAGCCCGATCATCTTTTCAAGCGAACTCTCAAGCGCGGCGACCGCCTGTTTCGCCGCCTGCGGGCTGCCGGGCGCCTCCTCGTTCACCCAGTAATCACGCGGCCATTGGGGCGCCACATACTTGCTGTCGGTCGAGAAGACATACAGATCATGCAGCGTAAAGCGGGTATGCTCCAGCAGCTGCCATAGAGTGTGGGGCGCGCCGCTTACCTTCGCGCCCCAGTGCTGGTCGCGTACGCCGGTAAAGACCGTCTTGTTGTCGATGTGGGCGCTCCCGCCTCTCAGCAGCTGTACCAACTGCGCGCGCAGTGCCCCAAGTTGCTCGTCATTCATCGCCTTAACCTCCCCGAATCATCCCTCTCCAAAAGCTCATGCCGACCGGAGCGAAGCGCAGGGCCCGCATTCCCACGCCGAAGGCGTAGTTGGCCCCACCGCAGGTGGTGCTTAGCCGAAGACTTTGCCCATGCGGCGAATCTGCGCGCCCACCCCGCGCAGCTTTTCCTCGATATGCTCGTAGCCGCGGTCCATGTGGTACACGCGGTCCAGGATCGACTCACCATCGGCGACCAGCGCCGCCAGCACCAGCGAGGCCGACGCGCGCAGGTCCGAGCACATGACCGCCGCGGCCGACAGCGGAGACTTGCCGGTGATGGTTGCGGTCCGCCCCTCCACCTTGATGTTCGCGCCCATGCGCACCAGCTCCGGCACATGCATGAACCGGTTCTCGAAGATGTTTTCAACCACCACCGATGTGCCCTCAGCCTGCGTGGCCAGAGCCATGTACTGCGCCTGCATGTCGGTGGGGAAACCCGGGTACTCCTCGGTTGAAACATCTGTCGCTTTCAGGTTGCCCTCGCTGCGTACGCGGATCGCTTCCTTGCCGAGCACCTCGATGCGCGCGCCGCATGCTTCGAGCTTCGCGATCACCGCGCCCAGGTGGGCCGGATTGCAGTTGGTCAGCTGCAGGTCGCCGCCTGTGATCGCGCCCGCGATCAGGAACGTGCCGGCCTCGATCCGGTCGGGGTTGATGCGGTGGCGCACACCGTGCAGCTTGTCGACACCCTTCACGCGAATCGTCGGCGTGCCCGCGCCCTCGATCTTCGCGCCCATGCCCACCAGCATCGCAGCCAGGTCGACCACCTCTGGCTCGCAGGCGCAGTTCTCAAACAGCGTCTCGCCCTCGGCCAGTACGGCTGCCATCAGCAGGTCTTCGGTACCGGTCACCGTGATCTTGTCGAAGCGTATCTCGGTCCCGCGCAGCCGCTCCGCCCGAGCCTCCAGGTAGCCGTGCTCGTAGGCGATAGTCGCGCCCATCTTTTCAAGTCCCTTGATATGCAGGTCGATCGGCCGATCGCCGATCGCGCAGCCGCCCGGCATCGCCACGCGCGCGATACCGGCGCGGGCGACCAGCGGCCCCAGCACCAGCGAGGACGCGCGCATCGTTTTCACAATCTCGTACTTCGCGACGGGGTCTGACAGCACTGCGCAGCTCACCGTGGTGCGGTGCTGCGCGCGGCCGTAGCCCAGCTCCACCTCCGCGCCCATAGAGACCAGCAGCTTGCGCTCGGTCTCAATATCCTGCACCTGCGGGATATTCTCGAGCACCACTTCTTCGGCTGTAAGGATCGCCGCTGCCATGCAGGGCAGTGCCGAGTTTTTCGCGCCGCTGACGCGCACCGTGCCCAGCAGCGGATTTCCGCCGCGAATCACAAACTTGTCCATTTTCTTGTTGAATCCCTTTCTGCCTGCGCTCCGGCTTCAGTTTACTTTGCGGCGGGCGCTTCTCCGTATCTGTGCTGCGCGGGGAACAAAGGAGTACACTGGGCCGCGTCTATGCGTATTCGCCCGCTCCTGCTAGCTGCTGCTTTTCTTTCTTTTGCATTCGCGTCGGCTCCGGCGCAGACCCCCGCGCCGCTCCCTGCGGCGCCTGCCGCCAGCCTCACAGTACAGGCGCCCGCTGGCGCGCTCACAGGCAAGCTGCAGGACGTGCCCGGCGGCCCGGCGCGTGCTTTTCTCGGCATCCCCTATGCGGCGCCGCCGGTGGGGCCGCTGCGCTGGAAACCGCCCGCTCCCGCCGCGAAGTGGACTGGGGTGCTCCAGGCCACCAGCTTCGGCTCACGCTGCATGCAGCCCCACCTGTATGACGACATGTTCTTCCGCGACCCCGGCCCGAGCGAGGATTGCCTCTCGCTCAACGTGTGGACGCCCGCAGGTGCGCAGCCCGGGAGCAAGCTGCCGGTCATGCTCTGGATTTATGGCGGCGGCTTTACCACCGGCAGCACCTCGGAGCCGCGGCAGGACGGCGCACACCTCGCCACCAAGGGTGTGATTGTCGTCAGCTTCAACTATCGCGAGGGTATCTTCGGCTTCTTCACCCACCCTGAGCTGGCGGCGGAAAGCCCGGACCACGCGGCAGGGAACTACGGCCTGCTCGACGCAGTCGCCGCGCTCCAGTGGCTGCAGACCAACATCGCCGCGTTCGGCGGCGACCCGGCGAACGTCACCATCTTCGGCGAGAGCGCGGGCTCGTTCGCGGTGAGCGCGCTGATGGCCTCGCCGCTCGCGCACGGGCTGTTCGCGCATGCCATTGGTGAGAGCGGCGGCGCGTTTGGCGGCCCCACTCTGCATTTTAAGCCGCTGGCCGCGCGGCAGGAGAAGGACGCCGACTTTGCGCGGACCCAACTCCACGCCGGCTCACTCGCCGCCCTGCGCGCAATGCCTGCCGACCAGTTGCTGGCCGCCACGCAGCATGAGCACAGCTTCTCCCCCGACGTTGACGGTTACTTCCTGCCCCAGTCTCCTGCGGCCATATTTGCCGCGGGCAAGCAGAACGATGTTCCCCTGATGGCCGGCTGGAACCATGACGAGGGCGGCAATGGCAAGCCACAGACCAGCATCACCCCGACTGGGGGCTCATCCGCGGCACCTTCGGCCGACCAGCCCGGAGACCTGCAGCGCCTGAAAGATACAGCGCAAAAGGACTTCACCGCGCATGCGAGCGAGTTCCTGCAGGCGTTTCCGGCGACGACCGATCCCGAGGCGCTCACACGCCTGCAGCAGTATGCCACTGACAAGTTCATCGCGTTCGGCACCTGGGCGTGGCTGGAAGCGCAGACCGCGACCGGTAAGGCGCCGGCCTACCGCTATCGTTTCGACCTGGTGCCGCCGCCGGACCCCGCGCGGCCCACCCGCTACGGTGTCTTTCACTCCGACGATATCGAGTATGTCTTCGGGGTTCTCGACTCACGCAAGGGCATTGCCTGGCGCCCGGAGGACTACGCCATGAGCGAGCAGATGATGACGTGGTGGACCAACTTCGCGAAGACCGGCGACCCGAATAGCGCCGCTCCCGCCGCCGAGGGCAAGCACGCGCATGGTGGCTTGAAGCGAATCCTTGGCGCGCCAAAACCCGGCGCCGTCGCTCCGCCGTGGCCAGTGTACTCGCCGGCTTCCGGGTCCAAAGTGATGTACCTCAACCAGCCCTCGCACGCGGAGAAGGATGATTTGCGCGACCAGTTTCTGTTCCTGCAGACCGCCTGGAGTCGATAGCAACGCATCATCTCGGTTCGCGTACAACGCGATACGTTACAATCTTTAGAAATGATTCGGTCGTTCCAGTGCGAAGATACGCACGACCTTTTCGTCACCAGGAAAAGCAGGCGATGGAGCAACCTGCGTTCAGTGGCTTTGCGAAAGCTGGATCAGATGGAAGCCGCGATTGGTCTGGACGACCTGCGCATACCGGGAGGCAACCGTCTGGAGCTGCTGAAGGGAAACCGCGAGGGGCAGCACAGCATACGGGTCAACGATCAATGGCGTATCTGTTTCCGATGGGAAGCAGATGGTGCGCACAATGTAGAAATTGTGGACTACCACTAGCGAAGAGAGTTCAGGCAGGGAGGCGCCGAACATGCCGATCCAGAGACCAGCAAACGGATGGCGTATCCAGGGTGTCACTACTCATCCAGGAACAATCCTTCAGAAGGATTTTCTGAAGCCGATGGCTATGAGCGCCAATCATCTGGCGTTGCGAACCCGGATGCCTGCGACCCGGGTCGGTGAGATCCTGCATGGCCGGCGGAGCGTGTCTACCGATACAGCTCTCCGCCTCGCACGCTTTTTCGGAACGTCGGCCGAGTTCTGGCTCAATCTGCAGGCGGCGCACGATCTCTCTAAAGCACGACTTGAGCGTGAAAGCGCAATCGAGCGGGACATCGAACCCCTCAAACTGGAAGCGATCAACGCTTAGCGCATTTTCACAGTTACTGTGATCGATCCGAGCTGAGTGGCATGCGGCTTTTCTTGACGGAAAAGCCGCGCCGAGTTCCACTCATGGGCTTACACCTACTGTGAAAATGCCTTAGCGCCACGCGACCCCAGGCCGCGCAACCGCGTACATCTCGGCGCCGATCTGATCGAAGAGTCCTGACCGGTCTTCGCCCACTTTGTACAGATCGAAGTGCGAACGTCCCGGCACATAGGTGAACTGCGCATCTGCCCCCAGCTTGCGCATACGCGCATCAAGCAGGTGGGCTGCGCCGTCCAGGTAGAACGTATCGGCGGTGCCGACGAACAGATGGATGCGCCCTTTCAACAGCGGCCCGCGCTCGCCCCAGTGCTCTTCTGTGATGTGCGCAAGGTCGTAATGGTCGTGCCAGTAGCGCACCACCGCCGGGTCCACCGCGCCTGTCACCCGGTCGAACATCGGCATCGGCGCGCCGTCCGCGCCCTTCGGTGAAAACACCCAGTCAAATGAGCTGACCTGCCCACCATACGAGCCCAGCACAGCCTCGATCTTTGAGAACTGCTCGAAGGTCGCCACCACCTTGCCATCAGCGCGCATGATCGGCGTGGCCGAGCCATCTGCCTTGTGGTAGACATTCGCATTGGGCGCGTAGAGATTGCTGCCGGTGAAGTCGTGGAAGTCGCTCGGATCGGGGGAGGTGGACCACGTGCCACCGAACACCTGCGGGTAGTTGATCTGGAGCTGCAGCGTAGCCCAGCCGCCGCTCGAGTGGCCGTTCAGCAAACGCCCGCTGGGCTTCGCGTCCATGTGATATTTCTGCTCGATCGCGGGGATGAACTCGGTTGTCAGCGCCGTACCCCAGGGTCCGTCATTGACCGAGTCGGCAAACTCATGGGTGCCCTGCGGGATCGACTCATCCAGCATGACCCAGATCATTGGCGGCATCTTTCTGTTCTCCATGCGCGTGTGCAGGCCCATGCCGGTTATGAGCGCGGAACCAAGATTGCCGCCAAAGCCATGCGTCCAATAGGCGGTGGGGTAGCGCGTTGCGGCGCGGGGATCGTATCTTGGCGGTAGGATCACCCAGGCGCGCACATACATCGGCTTGCCCCAGAAGTGGCTGAGCGATGCGCTCTGAATCTCAAAGCGCTCCGCCACACCCTCCTGGCCGGTGAGCGAAGCCGTTTCTCGCCGGCTCGGCTCCGGGTGGTGGTCCAGCGTGAGCACCTGCTCCGAGCCCCCGGCAAGCGCCACCACCCCGCTCTCCCAGTCGGTCGCACTGCGCCCACCGTAGTTGTAGCTGTGGTCTACGTCGAGCACCGCCTGCATCTCCCACGTGCCGGCTGGAGCCTGACCAAACGGCCTGGGGTAGGCCAGCGTATCGGCATCGATCTCGACGGAAGCGCCGGGGGCAAGGTCGTGTACCTCCTGCGCCGCGATCCAGGTCTGCTCCGGGTGAAACTCCTCGGAGTCGACCGCCTTATCGCCGTGGCCCTGCTTCATAAACAGCAGCAGCCGCCCGCTTACCGGACCCGGTAGTGAGGTTGCCGCTGTGATGCGAAAGCTCGATCGGGAGACAGGCTGCTGCGCTCCCGCGGCAGCGCCGGCCAGCAAGAGTACCATTCCCACAGCAACACGGCGCTTCAGGTTTCCAGTCGTTCCCAGGCTATTCATTTAGGGGAGACTAACAGGCTTATTGTCCATGGGCTGCATACGCCCAGCGGAGTATCAGAATCGCGCGCGCCGTCCACGCCGCAGTCCGAATCCAGTTTGTCGCGACGAGTCTCCGGATCAGCTCCGCCGAATACCCCGCCTGCAGCTGATTGTGCAAAGGCACCTGCAGCAGCGCTGTCGAGAGCCAGATGACCGCGACCAGCAGCGCACCCGCCCAGGCTTCGAAAGCGCCAACGGCAGCAGGCCGCCAACCCGGCAGCAGCAGTGCGAGCGAGCTGGCCAGCTCCAGCAGCATCAGCGGCGCTACGACATACGTGGTGCGGCTGGCGTGCGCGGCCTCATAGGCAGGGAACTGCGCCGGGCCTACCTGCAAAAATAGCGGGTAGTGCACAACCTGCACAAACCAGATAAGCCCGAACATGGCCAGCGTGGTCAGCAGCTGCAGGGAAAGAAGAAAACGCATGCACTGCTCGGATGCCTGCTTTTCCACGCGAAGGCAAAACAAAAAGCGAGAGCTGATTCAGCTCCCGCTTTGACTTCTTTCAAAATGTTAACCCCGACCGCCGGAAGGGCCACAGAACCATCGAAGACCCGCCACGAAGTGGCCGCCTCCCGCGCAGGGGGTCTTGCTTATAGATCCATCGTCGCGTCTTCGATCGCCCGGCGCACATTGCCATCAGAGCGAGCCAGCCGACGTACCGCTTCCTGCTTGTCGACACCGGCCTTCAGCATGACGAGCGCGATCGGCACACTGCGGCCCGCGCTCTTGATGACGCTTACCGCCTCTTCGCGACCCACACTGCAGGCTCGCTTGAGGATGGAAATGCCGCGCTCCACCAGCTTCGAGTTCTGCATGTGCACGTGCACCATCAGGTTGTCGTAGACATAGCCCAGCCGCGTCATCGCGCCCGTGGTGATCATGTTGGTGATCATCTTCTGCGCAGTCGCGGCCTTCATGCGAGTCGACCCGGAAATTACCTCCGGACCCACATCCGCAATGATGGCGATATCGGCCGCATTTGCGATGGGCGAGTTGTGATTGCAGGTGATGCAGGCCGTGCGGGCGCCTTGCGTGCGCGCGTAAGCAACTGCCGCGACCACGTAGGGCGTGCGGCCGCTGGCCGAAAGACCGATCACCACATCCTTGCGGGAAGGCCGCCGTCGCGCGATATCGCGCTGGCCCAGCTCCTCCGAGTCCTCGTTCACCTCAACCGGCGAGGCCAGTGCCTTGGGCCCGCCTGCCATGATGTACTGGATCGAGTGCGGGTCGTTCGAGAAGTAGGGCGGACACTCGCAGGAGTCAAGCGCCGCGATGCGTCCGCTGGAGCCAGCGCCAATGTAAATCAGCCTGCCCCCCTCGCGCAGCGATCGCGCCACGGCATCGATGACCAGCGCAATCTCAGGGAGCGCCTTCTTCACCGCGGCCGCGACCTTCGCGTCCTCGTGGTTGATAATCCTTGCTATCTCCAGCGCCGATTTCGTGTCAAAGCCTTCAGAGGCTTCGTTTGAGCTTTCCGTGGTGAGCTGGTGCAGCAGAAGCTCTTCCTTGTTTTCGTAGTGCGCCTCAAGTGGTGCTTGCGTCGTAGTAGCCATTATTTTCTCTTCACCCTCGTGCATCACGGATTGTAAGCCTTTCATGCCACGTTCCGCATGCCAGAAACGGCAATCCAGGACCGAAGGTACCCTTTACAGCAGCTCCACCACCTCATCGTGAAACATCGGCCGAACCGATTGAATCCCTCTGTTTTCCCGCGTAGGAAATGTTCGGTTCGTCAGCAGAACCACCGCGACATCCCGTACCGGATCGATCCACAGCGATGTCCCGGTATAGCCCAGGTGCCCGAAGGACGCGCTGCTGAAGCGTGTTCCCGAGGAAGACGGCGAGCCGCTCGGCATGTCCCAACCTAGCGCCCGCGAGGAGCCCTGCACCATCTCCGCGCGGTGGGTAAACAGCCGCACTGCCTCGGCGGAGAACAGCGTATCGCCGGCACCGGGGCGCAGCGGCGCCAGCATCGCTTCAGCAAACCGCAGTACATCGAGCGCCGGCGCAAACAGGCCTGCGTGCCCGCTCACCCCGCCCAGCACGTAGCAGTTCTCGTCGTGCACTTCGCCCTGCACCACGCGGCGCCGGAATGTCCGGTCGTCCTCCGTCGGAGGGATCGCAGACCGCTCCGCGACCGCGGGCCGGTAGCGTGTCTCGCGCATACCCAGCGGGGCAAAGATCTCCCGCGCGCAGAACCGCTCCATCCCTTCCCGGGCGAGCACCTCCAGGGCCTTGCCCAGCAGGATGAAGCCCGGATCGGAGTACTCCGCGTGTGTGCCTGGCTCGGCGGTCAACGGCAGCCGCAGAGCTGCTCGTAACACTTCCGCGGGCGTGCTGCAGGTCTCAAAGAACGGCGCGTAGCCGGGCAGCCCGGTCGCATGGGCCAGCACCATCCGCAGCGTCACCTGCAGTCGCCGGCGATCGCCTGCGCCGATCACGAACCCGGGCAGCAACTCGCCCAGCAGCGCGTCCAGGTCCAGGCGGCCCCTTTGCCACAGCAGCATCGTCATGGCTGTCGTCGCCATTACTTTGGTCAGGCTTGCCAAGTCGAACGAGGTCTCTCGCTCGACGCGTGCGCTGCTCTCGGCGAACGTGAAGCGTCCCACTGCCTCCAGCGCAACGACCGCGCCCCGGTGGAGAACGCCGTACACGGCCCCCGGAAAAGCGCCCTGGGCTGCGGCTGTCGCTAGCAGAGCCGTTACCCCTGCGAACCGCTGCTGTGTTTCTTGCGTCATCGGTCTCCAGTCATCGGTCTCCAGCATAGATCGGGTCCGGCAAGCGCGTTTTGCTACTTGTACACAGAGGCAGTTGCGTGGTTTGGATAGAATCCGGCAGGCCGCCCCAGCCGCGCACGGTACTTTCGGCTTGGGCCTGTCGATGGCCGCTGCCACTTATCCTTGTGCTTATCCTTGCCATGCTGCCGAGGAAGCGCCACAATACCCCAGCCGGCCTGTACGCTCTCACTATGCAGTGCCCGCAGCGTCTACCCAAAGGCAAGCCGCAGCTGGCGCGGCAGGGGCTCGATACGATGGCAGAACGATCGCACACTCACGCAGGCAGTCCCCGGGTTGCGCCACGCTGGCTTATCGCCGTGTCTCTCCCGGCGGCAGCGCTCGTGTTCGCGGTGTCAGCGCTTGCGCAGGCGCCGGCGACTGCCGTGGCCGCGACGCCCGGCACGATCGTCACCGTCCCGGCCGGCACCAAAATCCTGCTGGCGCTGCGCTCCGGCATCAACACCCGATCCGCGCAGCCCGGCGATGGTGTGTACCTCTCCTCCACCTTTCCCGTCGTGGTCGGCACCCGGGTTGCGATTCCGGCCGGCGTGTACGTGCAGGGCATGGTCGACCGCGTGCAGCGCGCCGGCCGGGTCAAAGGACGGGCCGAGGTCAGCATGCACTTCACCACCATGATCTTTTCCAATGGCACCGTCGTCGAGATTCCGGGCACCCTTGACAGCCTGCCCGGCGCCACCGATGCCAAGGTGAAGGACGGCGAGGGCAATGTGCAGCAGGCCGGCTCCAAAGGCAAGGACGCCGGCACCATCGCTCGCGGGGCGGAGGCGGGCGCGGGCGTCGGCTCGATCGGCGGAGCCATTAGCGGCAGCCCGCTGTCCGGCGCCGGCTACGGAGCCATCGCCGGGGGGCTGACCGGCCTAGCCTACACCCTGCTGACCCGCGGCAACGACGTCAACTTGGAGCAGGGCCAGACCGTTGAGATGGTGCTGCAGCGGCCGCTCACCCTGACCGCCGCCAACCTGTCCAGCGACAGCGGGCCGGCCATGGAGCCCTCTGCCCAGCGCCCCCTGCCCAAGCCCGCGCACAGCCACCTGCTGTGCCCGCCGGGCGGCCTGGGGTGCCCGCAATAGCCATGCACGTGAGCCCCCAGAGTTTCGCAAGCCATATAGGCCAGTGGCTGCGGGACCTCGCCATCTCGGTGGGCGCCTCCGCGCTCATCATTACGTGCATCTACCAGCCGGTGCGTGTTGAAGGCACGAGCATGCAGCCGCGCCTGCACGACCAGGACCGGCTCTTCATCAACAAGTTCGTGTACCGGTTTGAGAGTATTCACCGCGGCGATGTCGTCGTCTTCCACTATCCGGGCGACCCCGCGAAAAGCTATATCAAGCGAGTGATTGCGCTGCCCGGCGACGAGCTTCGCATTTTGGACGGCGTTGTCTACGTCAATGGCATGCGGCTCGCGGAGCCCTATGTGCCGCAGCTGTTTGAGGACGGCCGCTCAGTCGCCGAGCAGAGGATCCCCCGCGGAGACTTCTGGGTCATGGGCGACCACCGGTCGATTTCAAGTGATAGCCGCGACTTTGGCGCTGTGCCGCGAGACCTGATCTACGGCAAGGCCGCTTTTATCTACTGGCCCGCGGATGGGGTCGGTGTGGTGCGATAAAGACCGCCTGCGCGGCTGGCGGCCACTTCGTGGCGTGTGTACCTTGTGGCCATACAGTTAGACGGTGTAAGCAACACGCAAAATGGCACGGAGTGCCCGCCAGCCGCGCATGCGGTTTTCTGCATTCAGGCCCCGATCTGCACCAGCTGCTCCGCCTCGGCCCGCGTGCCCAGGATCGAGACACGCGGCACGTCGCCGCGGGCCATCGCCACCTCGTCGCAGCGGTAGATGCGCGGGCAGCTCTGGCAGTCCTTGTAGATCTTGTCCGGCAGCGCCGCGCGCTCGGTCACTTCGCGAAAACCGTGGCGGAAAAAGAACTCCGGAATGCGGGTGAACAGGCACACACAGCCGATGCCGTGCAGTTCGCTCTCCTCAAGCAGCCCGGCGAGCAGCCTGCCGCCGACGCCGTGGCCTTTCGCTTCCGGCCGCACGACGATCGAGCGTACCTCCGCCAGATGCGGGCCATACAGGTGCAGTGCTCCGCAGCCTAGAAAGATCCCGGCATCGCTCTCCGCCACGGTAAAGTCGCGGACGTTTTCGCAGATCTCGGCGAACACTCGACGCAACAGCGTGCCGTCGGCCGAGAGCGAGTTCACCAGCTCATAAATATCGGTTGCGTCCTGGAGCAGGGCTTTACGTATCCGCATGGGCTGCCCCCTGCTGCGCTGGTTGCTCATCGAGCGAGACGCCGCCGTACCGGTTTACCAGCGCCTGTACGCGGGCTTCTGCATCGACAAGAGCCTCGCGCACCCGCGCCCGCGCTGTACCGCCGACCACATCGTGACAGTCGAGCGTGGCTTCGAGCGTGATAGCCGCGTAGAAGTCCTGCGCGAACAGCGGCTCGATCTTCTGTAACTCCGGCAGTGACAGATCACCCAGCTCGCGCCTGCTTTCGATCCCCAGGCGCACGGCCGCGCCCACGCGCTCGTGCGCCGTGCGGAAGGGAACTCCTTTGCCAGTGAGATAGGTCGCGGCGGCCATCGCGTTCAGGTATCCCTTCTCGCATGCTGCCTGCATCCGGTCGGTGTTGAAGCGTACTGCGCGCGTGAAGCAGGCCAGAAGATAGAGCGTGAGGTGCACAGTACTGGTGGCCGCGAACACCGGCTCCTGCGTCTCCTGCATGTCCTTGTTGTAGGCCAGCGGCAGCCCTTTCAGCGTGAGCAGCACCGTTTGCGCGGCGCCGGAGATGCGGCCAACCTTGGCCCGCACGAGCTCCGTCAGGTCGGGGTTCTTCTTCTGCGGCATCGCGCTGGAGCCGGTTGAAAATGCTTCCGGTAAATCCACGAACCCGAACTCCGCAGTCGAGAAGAGCGTCATCTCCTCGGCGAACCGGCTCATGTGCACGCCGAGAATCGTAAGCACCTGCAGGTACTCGAGCACGAAGTCGCGATCGCTGGTCGCGTCCATGCTGTTTGCCGTGGGCGCGGTGAAACCAAGCTCTCTTGCTGCGATCGTGCGGTCAAGCGCGAGCGTCGCTCCGGCTACAGCGCCCGAGCCGAGCGGACAGTAATTGAGCCGCGCCATGCAGTCCTCCAGCCGCGAGGCATCGCGCAGCAGCATTTCGACATAGGCGAGTAGCCAGTGCGCGACCAGCACCGGCTCGGCGCGCTGCAGGTGCGTGTATGCGGGCATGGCTGCATCGCCAGCGGCGCGCGCCTGCGCGACAAGCTGACCGGCCCACGCTGCAAGATGAATCATGAGCAAGCTACTGCGTTCACGAATATAGAGGCGTAGGTCGGTTGCAATCTGCTCATTGCGGCTGCGGCCGGTGTGCAGCTTGAGGCCAAGATCGCCGACTGCGGCGACCAGCTGCATCTCGACGAAGTGGTGGATGTCTTCGGCGTCCATGCCGATCGACTCGCCGCCTACAGGATCGCGCTGCCACTGGCCGTCGTCGCCCTTGAAGCTCCGGGGAATCGAGAAGCGTCGCCCGATCGTCTCGAGTGCGTTCGCGATCTGCTGCTGCTCCGCCCCCGTCAGCACGCCTGCAGCCGCGAGAGCAAGCGCGTGCGCCCTGCTCGCGTCCAGCTCCTGCAAGAGTAACGCGCCATCGAAGCGGATCGACCGCTGCCAAAAATCGAAGACGGGGTTAAGCGGCTCGCGAAACCGCCCCGACCACATCTTCACTTCGCGACCGCCTTTGCGCTTTGCCGCAGCTCGCGCAGGCGGGCCTGGGTGCGCGCCGGCAGGCCCAGGATGCGGATGAATCCGGCGGCGTCTTTCTGGTCGTAGGTGTCGCCCATGGTGAACGATGACAGCTCGTTCGAATAGAGCGAGAACTCGCTCTCGCGGCCCGCGATGGCGATGTTGCCCTTGTACAGCGATAATGTAACCGAACCAGTTACAGTTTCCTGCGTCTTCACGACAAATGCATCCAGCGCCTCGCGCAGCGGCGTAAACCACAGGCCGTTGTAGACCATATCGGCGTAGCGGAGCCCGATGTGCTCCTTGTAGTGCTTCACATCCCGTTCCAGCGTCAGTGCTTCGAGCTCTGCGTGCGCGGCCACGATCAGCGTGCCGCCCGGGGTCTCGTAACAGCCGCGGCTCTTGATGCCCACAAAGCGGTTCTCGACCAGATCGATGCGGCCGATCGCGTTGCGCGCGCCGATCTCGTTCAGCAGCTCAACCAGCTGCACCGGCTCGAGCGTCTGGCCGCCGACGGACACGGGCACCCCGCGCTCGAAGCCGATGGTGACTGTCTCGTTCTTATCCGGCGCTTCCTGCGGGCTGCGCGTCATGGTCCACGTGGTCGCGAACGGCGCGTTGTTCGCGTCCTCCAGCTCGCCGCCCTCGTGGCTTACGTGCCACAGGTTGCGATCGCGCGAGTGGATCTTGACCCGGCTCGCCGAGACGGGAATGTTGTGCGCCTCGGCATAGTCGAGGCAGTCCTCGCGCGAGCGCAGCTCCCACTCGCGCCATGGAGCAATCACCTTCAGCTCGGGCGCCAGCGCCTGGTAGGCATGCTCGAAGCGCACCTGGTCATTACCCTTGCCGGTGCAGCCATGTGCTACCGCCGTCGCGCCTTCCTCGAGCGCAACCTGCACCTGCGCCTTCGCGATCACCGGCCGCGCGATCGAGGTGCCCAGCAGATACTTGCCCTCGTACATCGCGCCTGCCTGCACGGTCGGCGTAATGTATTCGCGCACGAACTCTTCGCGCAGATCGTGCACGATCACTTTTTTCGCGCCGGTCGCGTAGGCTTTCGCCACCACCGCGTCGATGTCCTCGCCCTGGCCCACATCGGCCACCATCGCGATCACGTCCAGCCCGTAATTCTCATTCAGCCACGGGATGATGATCGATGTATCGAGCCCACCCGAGTACGCCAGCACTACCTTGTCATTCGCCATTGCTTCTCCTGGTCTATTTCGCTTGAACGCCGCTAAACAGCCGCGACGATTGCAGACTGTGCCACTGGCAGCCTTGCTCCCAGTAGCAGCAGCAGTATCGCTTTCTGCACATGCATTCGGTTTTCCGCCTGCTCGAACACAACCGAGTTCGGCCCATCGAATACCGCGTCTGTGACTTCGGCATTGCGGTGCGCCGGCAGGCAATGCATGAACGCCGCATCGGGATGCGCGTGCGCCATCAGCGCTTCGTTCACCTGGTAAGGCTTGAAGATCGGCGCGCGCTTGGTCGCTTCGTGCTCAAAGCCCATGCTCACGCACACGTCGGTGTACACCGCGTCAGCATCGGCGACTGCGGCTACCGGGTCCTGCACCAGCGTGATGTTTGAACCCGTTACGTTGCCAATGGCGCGTGCCTGCGCCACCACGTCCGCCTTGGGTGCGTAGTTCTTCGGGCTGCCCACGGTGCAGTGCGCGCCCAGCTGCGCCGCTGTCAGCATCAGCGAGTGGCACACATTGTTGCCGTCGCCCACGTAGCTAAACCGCACCCCGCGTATTGAGCCTCCAAAGCGCTCGACAAAACGTTCCTGCACCGTCATAAAGTCGGCCAGCGCCTGGCACGGATGCTCATGGTCTGAGAGTGCGTTGATGACCGGGCACGCTGCATACTGGGCCATCTCGGTAATCGTCTCGTGCGCGTAGGTGCGCAGCACAATGGCCTGCACCCAGCGCTCCACATTGCGCGACATATCGGCCAGCGATTCGCGCTCGCCCAGTGGCGACTGCGTCTGGTCGACAAACATGGCCGAGCCGCCGGTTGTGTTCATCGCCGCCTCGAAAGTCAGACGTGTGCGCAGCGAGGCCTTCTCGAAAAACATCACCATCTGCTTCGCGTCGAGCGCGTAACGAAACGCCTCTGGCTGCACCTTGACGCGGTGCGCGAGCGCGAGGATGGCCGCAGTCTCGTCGGTCGATAGGTCGGCGATCGAGCACAGGTCGCGTCCGGCGAGCGACTCCTGCGCCGCGGCAAAGGCCTCTTCTGTCAGCGCCTGCGATGCATCTACTACAGTGTTAGTCGCCAATCCTGCCTCCCCTGTGTCCTGCTGTCTCCAGCTGTGCCTCGCTCAACCCGGCCAGCGTCGCATCGAGTGCTGCGACCGCCTGGTCCACGTGCTGTTTCTCGAGAATGTACGCCGGCAGAAAACGCAGCACCGTTTCGCTCGTCCGATTCAGCAGCACATGATGCGTGTTCATCATTGCGTCGAGCGCGGCCTTTGCCTGCTCTGCCTCGCCGAGCTCGATCGCCAGCATCAGACCCTTGCCGCGCACGTCGGTAATCGCAGTGTGCCGCTTCTGTAACTCGATCAGTTGCTGATAGAAGTACCCGCCCACTTCGCTGACGTGCTCCAGCAGCCCAGCACGCTCGATCTCGTCGAACACCGCGACCGCGACCCGGCAGGCCAGCGGCCCTCCACCGAACGTCGTTCCGTGCAGCCCCGGGTGCATCGCGCGCGATACCTCTTCGGTGCACAGCATTGCGCCCAGCGGCAGGCCCCCAGCGAGCGGCTTCGCTACCGTGATAATGTCCGGCGACACGCCGTAATGTTGAAACGCAAACCACTTGCCTGTGCGGCCCATGCCTGCCTGGATCTCGTCCAGCACCAGCAGCGCGCCGCTGCTGCGCGTCAGCGCGCGCGCCGCGTCCATAAAGGCCTGCGAGACAGGCCGAATACCGCCTTCGCCCTGGATCGGCTCGACCAGCAGTGCGCAGTACTCGCTCGCGCTTTCAGACCACGCTGTTTCCAGCGCCGCCACATCATTGAAAGGGATGAAGTCCACCTCCGGCATCACCGGCGCGAACGGCTCGCGATATTTCTCCTTGTGCGTCGTCGCCACCGAGCCCATCGTGCGCCCGTGGAACGAACCTTCGAGCGCCAGAAAGCGCGTGCCCAGCTTCGCGCCTTCTTTCCGTCGCATGCTGCTGTACGCCCGCGCCAGCTTCAGCGCCGCTTCCCACGCCTCGGTGCCGCTGTTACAAAAGAACGCGCGGTCGAGCCCGCTCGCCTCAGTCAGCCGCAGCGCCAGCGCCGCCTGGCCTTCATGGAAATACAAGTTCGAGAGATGGATCGGTTCCGCGGCGCCCTCGCGCAGTGCCTGCTCGATCACCGGATGCGCCAGTCCCAACGAATTGACGCCGATGCCGCTCAGCAGGTCAAGATATCGTGCGGTCGCCCCCGCGCTGTCCTCCGCGTCCAGGTACACGCCCTCGCCACCGGTCACCAGCAGTGCGTTTCTTTCGTAGGTGGGCAGCAGGAGTTTCTTTTCCGCTGCCTGCAGTTCCTTGAGCTTCATTGTTTCTCCTGCGTTCGCCATTTCGTGTAGTTAGAGAGCCGAAAGGCAGTCAACGTAAGCCTCATTCTTCAAAGAAAAATGTTTGGCCGGTCGCAGCGCTCGCCCTGGTGTTGAGCAGCGCTGACGCGTCTACGCCACCAACACTTCTGTCCCGTCGGCGATGCGCGCCGAGCAGAGCTCCGGCAGCAGCGATGCTCGCTCGGCGGGTAGAATCCGCACCCGCTTTACCCCTTGTGTCAGCGCCTCGCGGCATGCGTGCAGCTTGGGCAGCATGCCCCCGGTAATCACCGCGTCGCGTGTCAGTGTGCCGATCTGTTCTGTCGAGAGCCAGCGCATCACCGCGCCGTCGGCACCGCGCACCCCGGGCACGTCGGTCAGGAAGACAAGCGCGTCCGCATGGCACGCCGCCGCGCAGGCCGCCGCCATCTCGTCCGCGTTCACGTTGTAGTACTCGCCGTCGAACCCGAGCGCGATGCTCGACAGTACCGGCACGCCGTTCATCTTCCAGATCGCCTCCAGCCAGCGCGGGTCGGCTGCCGCGATCTCGCCTACAAAGCCAAGGTCGGGCGCGGTGCGCTTCTTCCTTGCGCGAAACACCAGGCCGTCGCCGCCTGAGAGCCCCATCGCCGGCACCGCCTGCGCGGCCAGCGCGGCGACCAGAGCCTTGTTGACCGCACCGCCCAGCACCATCAACGCGGTGTCCCGCGTCTCGGCGTCGGTAATGCGCAGGCCGCCGACAAACTCGCTCTGCTTGCCCAGCTGCTTCAGGGTCCGCGTCAGCTGCACGCCGCCGCCATGCACCACCGCCACCTGGTTGCCGGCGCGCTGCAGCTCGGCAATGGCGCGCGCGCAGGTACGCAGCAGCGCCGCATCCTCCAGCGTCGCACCGCCCAGCTTTACGATGTACCTCATAGCAGTTCCTCCGTGCCTCTCACAGCAGGCCCTCGGCCTCGTCCCAGCCGCACATCAGATTCCAGTTTTGAACCGCCTGGCTCGCTGCGCCTTTCAGCAGGTTGTCCAGGCACGAGACCACGATGGCACGCCGCCCATCCTCGGCCACCGAGACGCCGAGATCGCAGAAGTTTGTCCGCTCCACATACTGGATCTGCGGCAGACCGGGCGCGGGGAAGAGCCGTACCAGCCGGCGGCCTGCATAAAAATCCGCAAAGCATGTCTGGACCGTTTCCGCGATTATCTGCTCTCTGAAGCGAACATATATCGTCGAAAGGATGCCTCGCGGGATCGGCAGCAGGTGCGGCGTGAACACGATCTGTGCGTCTGTCAGTTGCAGTTGCTCGCGCAGCTCGCCCGTGTGCCGGTGCGCCCATAGCCCGTAGGTCGACAGGTTATTCGCCGCGTACATAAAGTGCGTCTTCGCCGTAGGCTCTTTGCCTGCGCCTGAAACCCCGGACTTCGCGTCGCAGATGACCCCGTGTGCCAGGTCAAGCAGGCCGCTCTCCACCAGCGGTCGCAGCGCCAGGATCACCGACGTCGCATAGCAGCCCGGATTGGCAACCAGCCGCGCCGCGGCAATCTTCTCGCGATAGAGCTCAGGCAGCCCGTACACTGCCTGCGCCTGCACCGCTGCTGCCGCGGCCGATTCATTGTCCGCAAACCCGTAGACCGCGCGATTGCCATTGTCCGCAAGCCGCCACGCGCCGCTCAGGTCGACCACCCGCAGCCTGCGCTCGAGCGCCTCCGGCACCCATTGCCGCGATTGCTCGTGCGGCGTCGCGAGGAAGACTGTTCCTACGCCGCGCTCTTCCAGCAGCTTCCACTCGAACGGATGCACAGCCAGCGCGGCATCGTCTGCCAGGGCCCGCAGCCCGGGATGCACGCGTGCCAGCGAATCGCGCTCGCGCCCGCAGAACAGCGGCGGGGCGCCTTGCAGCCGCGGGTGGGCGAGCAGCAAACGGGCCAACTCCTGCCCCGCGTAGCCGCGCGCGCCCACCACTGCTGTCTGCTGTTCGCTCTGCATCGCTTCCTTTCTGTATGTCTGTGTGCTTCGTACTCGCCCGGTTCGTGCCTCAGCCGATCAATCTGCGCAGCTGCTCGCACAGCGCCGCGGCCCGCCGACCATCCGGGCACACGATCAATACCGTGTTATCCCCTGCCACGGTGCCCACGATCTCTGCGAGCTCCGCATAGTCAAGCGCGGCGGCCACCGGCTGCGCGCTGCCCATCACCGTGATCAGCACCAGCAGGTTCTGCGCACGCTTGACACGCAGCCCGAAGCTGGCCAGCAGTTCGCCCAGCGCCGGCAGCTCATCCTCATCGTCCTCCGGGGCGAGCACGCCGGCCCCGTTGCGCGGCAGGGCATACCCGTCGCGGCCCTTCATCAGATGCAGCTCGCGGATGTCGCGCGAGAGCGTTGCCTGGGTTACCTTGAAGCCGCGCCGCGCCAGTTTGCGCCGCAGCTCATCCTGGCTCGCCACTACGCCGGCATTGCCGGCGGTCAGCAGGGTGCGGATGGCGGAGTGCCGTTCGAACTTGTTTTCAGAGGCGGTCATGGGCGGGGCAGGGAACGCTTTTTAGTCCTCTTTCAGTCGATCGCTTAGCATAGAAGCGCTCTGCATAAAAATACGCTGCGGTGTATACTTATGCAAGTAGAAGCAGAACCTGACGAACCCGCAGGCCAGGTCGCCAGAGAGTTCTCCCGGCGGCCAAAGCAGCGCACCCGTCCACTCTCCGCAGGTCGGCCTTTTTCTGCCGATTACCGCCCCGGCCATCCGCCCAGCCACCCCGCCAAAGAAGTAATTTCCAGCACAGAAACGAGGACGTATAGTTGGACATGGGCCGCCGCCAGACTGTCAACACGCCTGCTCCTCCCGCCGCGCCTTTGCGCGCGCCGGCGCCCCAGCTGCCCGGGCTTTACGACCCGCGCTTTGAACACGAAAGCTGCGGCGTCGGCTTCGTCGCGACCCTTACCGACACGCCCTCCCGCCTCATTCTTGAGCAGGCCCTCGAAGCCCTGGCGCGGCTCGAGCACCGCGGGGCCATCGCTGCCGACGGCCTTTCAAGCGACGGCATCGGCATCTGCACCGGCATTCCACGGGAGCTGCTGCTCACCTCCGCTAAGGTCGCTTTGGCCCCTGAGCAGCCACTCGCTGTCGGCGTCGTCTTCTTCCCGGCTGCCTCGGACGAGTCGCACGCAAATCTTGAAGACGCGCTCGCGCACCAGGGCTTTGAAGTGCTCGCCTGGCGCAGCGTGCCGACCCAGCCGGAAATCCTCGGGCGCATCGCCCTGTCCACCATGCCCGTCATCCGGCACGTTCTGCTGACGACCGCGAACCCTGAGGCGATGGAACGCCGGCTCTACCTGGCGCGCAAGGATTTCGAGCGCCGCGGGGCGCCGGGGTACGTCTGCTCGCTCTCCTCGCGCACCATCATTTACAAGAGCATGTGCTCGGGGCGGCAGCTGCCGCATTTCTACTCAGACCTGGAAGACCCGCGCTACACCACCTCGTTCGCCATCTTCCACCAGCGCTACGCCACCAATGTGGCTCCCTCCTGGGATCGCGCACAGCCTTTGCGCACGCTCGCTCACAATGGTGAGATCAATACTGTCTGGGGTAACCGGGCGCGGATGGATGCACGGGCCGGAACCCTGCCCGACGAGCTGAAGCCGATCTTTTCGCCCGACGGCTCGGACTCGACCTCGCTGGATGAGGTCGCCGAACTGCTGTTGCATAACGGCCGGTCGATCGCCGAGTCGATCCGGCTGATGCTGCCGCCGGCGCAGCACCGGAAGCAGTCCGCTTTTTTCGCCTACAACGAGGACTCGATCGAACACTGGGATGGGCCAGCGGCGGTGGTATTTACCGATGGCCGGCTGGTGGGTGCGGCGCTCGACCGGGTGGGTCTGCGGCCATGCCGCTTTTTTGTCACCGACGATGGTCTGGTGGTGGTCGGCTCGGAGGCGGGCCTGGTGGACCTGGACCCGGAGCGCGTCATGCAGTCCGGCCGCCTGGGACCCGGGCAGATGCTGTGCATCGATCTGGACGAGCACAAGCTGTATGAGAACGACGAGGTCCAGCAGGTTTTTGACGGGCGCGCCTCACAGTACGAGGCGCTGCTGGACGACCGCACGCTCGACGCCGCGACCCCGGTCGCCCCGCTCGCCGAGGGCGAATTGCTGCGGCTGCAGCATGGTTTCGGCTATAGCCGAGAGGATGTGCGCCTGGTGCTGGAGCCGATGGTGGCCGAGGGCAAGGACGCCACCTGGTCTATGGGCGACGACACGCCGCTGGCGCCGATGGCTCGCGGGCCGCGGCCGGTCTACGCCTACTTCCGCCAGCGGTTCGCCCAGGTGACCAACCCGCCCATTGATTCACTGCGCGAAGCGGTGGTGATCCAGCTCCACACCCGTCTGGGACCGTGGCCGCACCTGCTGGATAACCGCGCCCGGCTCACGGGCCTCTCGCTGACCTCGCCGCTGCTCTCACTCGGCCAGGCGGAGGCTTTGCGCACCCGGCAGCACGACCTGCCGCTCGCCGTGCTCGACTGCCTGCTGCCGCCCGGCGCGACCCTGGCCGCGACCCTCGATGAGCTATCGGTAAAGGCAATCGAGCTGGCGCGCGGGGGCGCCGCCATCCTGCTGCTCTCAGACCGTGCTGCCAACGCCCAGCAGGCGCCCGTGCCTATGGCGCTGGCGCTCGGCGCTGTGCACTGCCGGCTTACGCGCGAGGGCATCCGCACCCAGGCCGGGCTCGCGGTCGAGGCGGGCGACTGCCGCGACGTGCACCATGCCGCGGTGTTGCTGGGCATGGGCGCCGGCGCGGTGTGCCCGTGGCTCGCGTTTGAGACCGCCAGGGCTGCCGCGCCAGAGACAGGCGAGATCAACCTCCTCAAGGCCTTCAACGCGGGCCTGGCCAAGATCATGTCGAAGATGGGCATCTCGGTGCTCGACAGCTACCGCTGCGCGCACCTGTTCGACTCGATCGGACTCGACCACGCTGTGATCGACCAGTGCTTTTACGGCACGCCGGCGCCGCTGGGGGGCATCGGTTTTGCGGAGCTGGAGACGAGCGTACGCGCCGGCTGGAGCGGCTATGCACCGGCGCTGGCCCGGCAGGACTCCCCTTCTGTCGCCGTGGAAGTGCCGGTGAGCGCCCTGGCCGACGCTCCGGTTGCGGTTGCTGCGGCTGCTGCGGCCGGCGCGGCGGCCACAAACGGGCCGCCGAAAGACCTGCCGGACTTTGGCTGGATTCGCTTCCGCAAGGCGGACCGGGCGGAGCCGCACTCCTGGCAGCCCTCGACGGTGCGCCTGCTGCAGACGGTGACCGGCTCGACCGCCCGCGCTGTCGTGCCCGCGCCCGCGCCCGGCGCTGCGTGGGCCGCTTTCTCCACCCAGGCGGTCGAGAAAGAGCCCGCGAACCTGCGCGACCTGCTCACCTTCCGGCTCGCCGGCGAGCCCCTGCCGCTGGAGCAGGTCGAGGACGCGCCAGCCATCTTTGCCCGCTGTATTGCGAGCGCCATGTCGCTCGGTTCGCTCTCGCCCGAGGCGCACCAGACCGTCACCGCCGCCATGAACATGCTGGGCGCGCGATCGAACACCGGTGAGGGCGGCGAAGACCCGGCTGTCTACCAGTCCGACTCCAATGCCGATGGAAAGGTCGAGCTTGACCTGGTAGGGCGCAAGGTGGCGCCCAGCCTGCTCAACAACAAGACCAAGCAGATCGCCTCCGGGCGCTTCGGCGTCACGGCCGAGTACCTGCGCAATGCCGAGGAGATCGAGATCAAGATTGCGCAGGGGGCCAAGCCCGGCGAGGGCGGCCAGCTGCCCGGCCACAAGGTCACGGGGCTGATCGCGCGTCTGCGGCACGCGCAGCCTGGCGTTACCCTGATCTCGCCGCCGCCCCACCACGATATCTACTCGATTGAAGACCTGGCCCAACTGATCTACGACCTGAAGCGGGTCAACCCGCGGGCGACAGTAGGGGTCAAGCTGGTTTCGGAGTGCGGGGTGGGCACGGTCGCGGCCGGCGTGGCCAAGGCGTATGCCGACTACATCGTGATTGCCGGCAACTCCGGCGGAACGGGCGCGTCGCCGCTGTCGAGCATCAAGTACACCGGCTCGCCGTGGGAGCTGGGTTTGGCGGAGGCGCAGCAGACACTGGTGCGCAATGGCCTGCGCGGCCGGGTGCGCCTGCGGGTGGATGGCGGCCTGCGCACGGCGACCGACCTGCTGGTCGCGGCAATGCTGGGGGCCGACGAGTTCGCCTTTGGCACGGCGATCCTGGTGGCGATTGGCTGCGATATGGCCCGGCAGTGCCACCTGAACACCTGCCCGGTCGGGATCGCGACCCAGCGGGAGGACCTGCGGGCCAAGTTCCGCGGCAAGCCCGAGCACATCGTGCGCTTCTTCGAGGAGCTGGCCGGGGATGTGCAGGCGCTGCTGGCCCGGCTGGGTCTGCCCTCGATTGAGGCTGCGATCGGGCGCGCCGACCTGCTGGAACAAGTGCGGCAGGCGGGCGGGCTCGATCTGGATCCGCTGCTGGCGGTTCCGGTCGCCATGGAAAAGGCGCGGGGCGAGCGGCACTGGCAGGGAGGCCGCAATGACCGGCCGGAACCGGCGAATGAAGTCCCGATCGATGATGCCTGGATGGCTCCGGCACTGGCTGCCTATGCTGCCGGCGAGCCGTTCCTGTGGCGCGGAATGGTAAGCAACAAGGACCGGACGCTGGGGGCGCGGCTTTCAGGCGAGCTGGCGCTGGAGCAGGCGCGCCGCCGGCACCAGGGAGACGAGGCTCATCCGCAGCTGCGCTTTGAGCTGACCGGGGTGGCCGGCCAGAGCTTTGGCGCCTTTGCAACCACGGGGCTGGCGCTGGTACTGGAGGGGCTGGCCAACGATTTTGTCGGCAAGGGGCTGTGCGGGGGCGAGCTGGTGCTGCGCGGGCAGGGACGCGCGGCACGCGAGAGCGAGCAGCACGTGATCCTGGGCAATGTGGCGCTGTACGGAGCGACCAGCGGCACGTTGTATGCTGCCGGACGCGCCGGAGAGCGCTTCGCGGTACGCAACTCCGGCGCGCTCGCCATTGTGGAAGGCGTGGGCGACCACGGGTGCGAATACATGACCGGCGGCACGGTGCTGGTGCTGGGCCGCACCGGGATGAACTTCGGCGCAGGCATGACTGGCGGGACGGCCTGGGTGTTCGACGAAGATTGCGGATTTCTGCGGGACGGGCGCTACCATCGGGCGTTCCTGAACCCGGAGCCTTATGCCGATCTGGACGCGGAGGCGCAGGGCTCGGTCCGCGACCTGGTTACGTTGCACGGGGAAAAAACCGGCAGCACACGCGCAGAGTGGCTGCTGGCGGACTGGGATGCGCTTGCGCAGAAGCTGCTCAGGCTTACGCCGCTGCCACAGGCTTAAAACCGCCTGCGCGGCTGGCGGCCACTTCGTGGCGTGTGTCCGTTGATGCTGCGACCCTCCAACGAGAACATGCCACGAAGTGGCCGCCTCCCGCGCAGGGGGTCGTCCGGTTTGTCCCGTCTGTTCCCCCTCAATTAGAGTGGCTAGGTATGCCAAGCGCGAACGCCCCGGCCTATCAGACTGTCAACGATATCTTTTTCTCCGTGGTCGAGTCCGGCTCCGCCGACGTGGTGCGCGCGCAGGCCAGAGACGGCAGCTGGGAGATTCTGTCCAGTGCCGAGCTGTACGCCCGCGTGCGTGCATTGGCCGCCTCGCTGGTGCGGCTGGGCCTGGTCAAAGGCGACCGCGTGGTGCTGGTGAGCGAGAACCGCTGGGAGTGGGCAGTCTCCGACTTTGCGACGCTGGCGCTGGGGCTTGTGAATGTGCCGCTGTTTCCCACGCTGCATGCCCCGCAGATTGCCGAGGCGCTGGCCCACTCGGGTGCGCGTGTGGCTATCGTTTCGACCAAGGCGCAGCTGACCAAGCTCGCCGGGGCGCCGCTGGAGCACGTGATTGTGATGGATGAAGTGGCCGAGATGGGAAAGCGGGGCGCGATCGGCTTTTCCTCGCTCGTCGCTGACCGCCCGCAAGGCCGGGACGCGGCGTTCGATGCCCAGGCGCGATCGATTGCAAGCGAGGACTTGGCCTCGATCATCTACACCTCCGGCACGACGGGCGAGCCGAAGGGCGTCATGCTGACCCACGGCAACCTGGCCTCGAATGTGAATTACTCGCTGCGCGGGTTCAGCTTCTCGGGGCCGCAGCGGACGGTTTCGTTCCTGCCGCTTTCGCACGTCACCGCCCGCCATGCTGACTATGCGCTGTACTCGCTGGGGTTCTCGATCGCGTACTGCCCTGCGATGGAGAAGCTGATGGGGGCTTTGCAGACGGTGCAGCCGACGCTGATCGTGTCGGTGCCGCGGGTGTTTGAGAAAGTGCGGCAGGAGGTAGAGCGGCGCTCCCGCGGCTCGAAGGTGAAGAGCGCCGTGGTGCGCTGGGCACTGGCTACCGGCAAGCGGAACGAGCAGGCGGTGCTGGAGGGCAGGACGCCGGGCTCGCTTGCCTGGAAGCTGGCCGACCGGCTGTTTTACGCGAAGGTGCGGGCGGTGTTCGGGGGCCAGGTGCGGTACTTTATCGCCGGCGGTGCGCCGCTGGGCGCCGACACCGGGCACTGGTTCGCGCAGGCGGGGATCCGGATTCTGGAAGGGTATGGCCTGACCGAGACCTCGCCGGTGATCGGCGTCAACCATCCGGGGGCGAGCCGCTTCGGGTCGATCGGCAAGCCGCTGCCCAATCTGCAGGTGCGGTTGGCCGAGGATGGCGAGCTGCTGGTGAAGGGACCAAGCGTGTTTGGCGGCTACTGGCAGAGCCCCGGGCTGACCGAGCAGGCGTTCGACGAGGAGGGCTGGTTCCGCACGGGGGATATCGCGGCGATCGATGAGGACGGCTTCCTGTTTATCACGGACCGCAAGAAGGAACTCATCAAAACCTCGGCGGGCAAGTTTATAGCGCCGCAGGGGATCGAGGGCAAGCTGAAGGCGGATGCGTTTGTAGGCCACGCGGCGATCGTGGGCGACCGTCAGAAGTATGTGGCGGCGTTGATCTCGCCGAACTTCGAGGCGCTGGAGCCTTGGGCGCGCGAGAAGAATATCCCTGCCGGCACGCGGAAGGAGCTGGTGCAGCACCCGCTGGTAGTAGCGCGGTTCAAGGAGACGGTCAGCCAGGTGAACCGGTCGCTGGCCGATTACGAGCTGTTGAAACGCTTTGCGGTGGTGCCGGAGGAGTGGGCGATCGACACGGGCGAACTGACGCCCTCCATGAAGCTGAAACGGCGCGTGCTGGAGGGGCGTTACAAGGAAGAGATCGCCGGATTGTTCCGCTGAAGCATTTTCACTCCATACGCAAAAGGGGCCAGCAGAGGTGCGCGTGGCTTTTCCGTCGGGAAAAGCCACTGAAGCGAGAGCTGGGCCTCTACACCAAGAGTGAAAATGCTCTGAGCGTGTAGACGTTGTTTGACTTTGCTGTTGAAAGCAAAGCAGAAAGCGGATATAAGCGCGGGTAGGCGGGAATCTGGGGGCGAGCATGCGCGAAAGTGCTGTACGTGCGGGGAAGGCTGGCCTGATCCACGCCGCCGAGGCTCCGGTGCGCGCTCCCGAGATGCGCGAGGTGATGGATATCCGCCAGGCTTCAGCCTACCTTGCGATCAGCCCGGACAGCCTGTACCGGTACGCCTCCGAGGGCACGATTCCCGGCTTCCGGCTGGGGAACCGGTGGCGCTTCCGGAAGTCGCGGCTGGATAGCTGGATGGATGAGCAGAGCAGCGCGGGCGAGAAAGCCAGGCCGGTCCGCATGCGCGAGAAAAAGCCGGTTCGCGCGGCTCGCTAAGCGTTTCTTCAGAACAAAGGCCCACATCTCCGGGGAGAGGTGTGGGCCTTCAGTTGTTTAGTGGTGGTGGTCGTCATGGCTGCCGCCACCGTGGTTCTCGTGGCCGCCTCCGCCGCGATTGCTCTGCTGAGGCGCGCTATGCTGCTGGGGGGCGGGGCGTGCGCTCTGGGCCTGGGGGCGTGCGGCAGCCTGCGGTTGGCTTCCGCGGTTGAACTGGCCGGTCTGGGTGTTGCCGTGGTAGGCGCTGTTTGGCGTCTGCCCGCCACGATTGTAGGTCTGGCCGCCGCGGTTTAGCGTATTGCCGCCGTTGTTGTAGGTGTTGCTGCGGTTGACGGTGTTCCCACCGCGGTTATAGGTCTGGCCGCCGCGATTGGTGGTGTTGCCGCCCCGGTTGTAGGTTTGTCCGCCACGGTTGATGGTGTTCCCGCCCCGGTTCACTGTCACGTTGTTAATCGTGGTGTGGTTGCCGCCGAAGCGGGCGGCCTGGGCCTGGTTGTAGGCGCGGGCCTGCGGGGCGCGGTCGAAGTGGCCGTAATAGCCGTGGTTGACAACGCTGCCACTGCGCGAGATGTAGGTGTTCCGGTTGAAGATCACGGCGTGCGAGTGCCAGTCGGGCGACCAGTTGTGGTAGCCCCAGGAGAAGTGCGCGAACGCTCCGATGGCGATGCCCACGCCGAAACCGAGAGCCAGTCCTGCGCCGAAGGCGATGCCACGCGGAGGACCGTAGTAGTAGCCCCGGTAGGCCGGGATGGGCGCACCATAGACGACCCACGGATTGTAGTAGGGAACGTAGACGACAGATGGGCTGACCGGCGCGATAATGATATTGCCGGGCTCATAGGTGACGCCGAGCTGAGAGGTGGGGCGCAGGCTGCCGGCCGAGTAGGCGCGCTGCCGCATGGTCTGTACCGCGCTCATCACGTCCTGGGGCTGGTTGTAGTAGGCGTTGCCCAGCTGGGTCGTCCAGTCCATGTTGCGGTTCATGTCATTGACCACCTGGGGAAAGGCGACGAGCGACTTAACGCTCGGGTCCCAGGGCTGGGTGTTGGCTTGCTCGGCCAGTTGGTCGGGCGGGTAGTTGCCGCCCTGCTGGATGAACTGCTGGGCACTGGCCACCTGTGCCGGGTAGGTAGAGGCGGCGAGCACCTGCGCGACCAGCGAGTCAGGGTAGAGAGCAATAGGAGCGACGAGCTGGTCGAGCTGCTCGGGGCCGAGGGCCTGGTAGCTGGAGGGCGGTGGTCCCTGGTCAGGGCCTGGTCCCGGACCCTGGTCGGGATACTGGCCCTGAGTTTGGCCCTGGTTCTGGCCTGGCCCGGGACCCTGGTTGGGATATTGGCCCTGCGGCGGAGTCTGGCCCTGGTTGTCGTAATCCGGCGGCGGAGGCGGTGGTCCACCGTTGTTCTGTGCCCAGGCCGTGCCCAGGCTGGCCGGCAGCATCGTTACTGCGAGCAGGCCGGCGAGGGCCTGCCGCCCCCGCGCCGCAAAGCATCCGTTGCGGAAAATGGAGATACTGCGCCGTGCCTCAAGCCTGTCTGTCGTGCTGTTTTCGATTCGCATCCTGTCCCTCGCTCGATCTCCTGCTGCTGCCTGGCTTTCTACCGCCAGCACTATCTTCGCTGCGGCTATAGAGACCCGTCCAGCCGCAGATAGTTCCGCGACTTGCGGTGCGCTGCTGCGGCCGGGTGCCCCTGACACTGTGCACCACTTGCTATATCGTCACAAGAGCGATGAACCATCAGGCACGTTTGCGACGACTCCGCGGCCGGCTCGCGGGCCAGGCCCTGCTGCTGGCCGAGGGGCCGGATGTGCAGTACCTGTGCGGCTTTACCGGCTCGAACGGGATACTGCTGGTGCTGCCGCGGAGCACGGTGCTGCTGACCGACGGCCGCTACACAGCGCAGGCGCGGGAGCAGACCTCGGCCGCGAAGGTGCGGGTGGTGATCACAAAACAGCTGCTGCGTGATGCCTGCGCGGTGCTGCTGCGCGCCGGCGTGGCGGGGGCCGGCTACGACAGCAGCCGGATGACAGTGGCGATGCTGGAGCGGCTGGAAGCAAGCCTGCCGGCAAGCTACGGCCCCGCGAGTTACGGCAAGGCAGCGCGGCGGCGGTTTTTCCGGCGGCTGACGGCCTCGCCGGTCGCAGCGCTGCGAGAAATCAAGGACGAAGACGAGCTGCGCGCGATGGAGCAGGCGGCTTTGCTGGGTTGCCGGGTCTTCGACGCGGTGCTGCCGCAGCTGGCTGCGCGGGGAGCGACGCTGACCGAGCGCGATGTCGCGGCGGAGATCGAGTATGCGGCGCGGCGCCTGGGCGCGGACGGCATGTCGTTTGAAACCATCGTCGCCTCCGGCCCGCGCTCGGCCTTGCCGCACGGGCTGGCGAGCGGGGAAAGGCTTCCGCGGCGCGGATTTTTGACCATGGATTTCGGTGTTATCCTCAGGGGTTACTGCTCCGACATGACCCGTACTGTGTACCTGGGCAGGCCTACCCGCGAAGAGAGGGCCGCCTATCAAGCGGTGCTCAAGGCGGAGCAGGCTGGGGTGGCGGCGGTACGGGCCGGGGTTCCGGCGGCTGCGGTCGACCGGGCGGCGCGGGGCGTGTTGCGGCGCGAGGACTGGGCGCAGTACTTTACCCACTCCACCGGGCACGGGGTGGGTCTGGAGATCCACGAAGGCCCGCGGCTGGGAGCCAAGGCGCGAGGAGCGGGCGACGTGCTGCTGGCCGAGGGCATGGTAGTGACGGTGGAGCCTGGGGTGTACCTGCCGGGCCGTTTCGGCATCCGGATTGAGGATATGGTCGTGGTGGAGGCGGGCGGTGGACGGGTGCTGACGCCGACACCGAGAGAGTTGCTCACGCTTTAGTGCTGCTCCGGAGTGCTACGCTGGAGCGCGGCTTTGAAGTACTACCCCGGTAGGCGTTGAGGCCGGCTTTTCGGAGCGATCTAAGCGACTTGGGCGACCTGGGTGGCTGTGCAACGGCGGAGAGTGCCGGGTGGAATGCGAAGGAAGAAAACAGACGAGATGAATGCGGAAGAGAGTAAGGCGCTGCAGCAGATGCTGCGGGATCTGATTGAGTTCCTGGAAGAGAAGAAGGTCGGCGAGTTCCGCCTGGAGCGGGGCGAACTGAAGGTGGAACTGAAGTTCGAGTCGGCGATTGCGGCAGAACACCGCGCGCCGGCCCCGCTGCCGATGGACCCGGTGCTGCTGGCGCGGCTGATGGGTGCGGCGGCGCATGGCTCGCCCGCCCCGCTGGAAATGCCGGGCGGCCTTGGAGCGTTTGCCCAGCCGGCGGCAGAAGGCGCCGCGCAGGCGGCCCCGGCTGCCGAGGCGCTGCACACGGTCAAGTCGCCGATCGTGGGAACCTTCTACGAGTCGCCGTCACCGGGCTCGCCGGCCTTTGTCAAGCCGGGCGACCATGTAGAGCCAGGCCAGCCGCTGTGCATCGTCGAGGCCATGAAGCTGATGAACGAGATTGAGTCGGACATCGCCGGCGAGGTGGTGCAGCGGCTGGTGCAGAACGGGCAGCCGGTGGAGTATGGCCAGCCGTTGTTCGCCGTGCGCGCGCGAACTGCCTGAGCCCGCCCAGAGGCCGCCTGGAGCCCGCACCCGGCGACCCGCCTCCGACGATTTACTTTCGAGGATTCGCCTCCATGGATTCGTCTCTGGCCCGACCGAAATTCCTGCAGAAGCGTCCCCGTGAAGGACCTGCTGTTTTCCCCAACTGCCGTTTGATCCCGAGGGGCAAGCAAGCCCCCGGGGGAGTTTGAGCCCATGTTTCGAAAAGTCCTGATCGCCAACCGCGGCGAGATTGCCCTGCGCGTGATCTCGGCGTGCAAGGAGCTCGGCATCCGCACCGTTGCCGTCTACTCGGAAGCCGACCGGAACGCGCTGCATGTGCGCTTTGCCGATGAGGCGATCTGCATCGGGCCGCCGCGCTCGGCGGAAAGCTACCTGCATGTGCCTGCCGTGATTGCCGCGGCAGAGATCGCGGATGTCGATGCGATCCATCCGGGGTACGGCCTGCTGAGCGAGAACGCGAACTTCGCGGAGGTGTGCCGCGACTCGAATATCAAGTTCATCGGGCCGCCACCGGAGGTGACGCGGATGATGGGCGAGAAGTCCATGGCGCGGCAGACGATGAAGAAGGCCAAGGTGCCGATTCTACCCGGGTCGGACGGAGTGCTGGCAGACGAGAACGAGGGCCTTGAGTGGGCGAAAACGATCGGCTACCCGGTGATCCTGAAGGCCGTGGCCGGCGGTGGCGGCCGGGGGATGCGGATCGTGCGCTCGGCCGCGGAACTGCCCGGGCTATACCAGGCCGCGCATACCGAGGCCGCGAACGCCTTCGGCAACGGCGACCTGTACATGGAGAAGTTCATCGAGCGGCCGCGGCATATCGAGTTCCAGGTGCTGGCCGATGAGCACGGCACCGTCCTGTCTCTGGGGGAGCGGGAGTGCTCCATCCAGCGGCGGCACCAGAAGCTGATCGAGGAGGCGCCGTCGCTGCAGGTAACAGAAAAGATGCGCCTCGATATTGGGAAAACGATCCGCAAATCGCTGGTAGATGTGGGCTACCAGAATGCCGGGACCATCGAGTTCCTGATGGATGAAGACGGCAAGCTGTACTTCATCGAGATGAACACGCGCATCCAGGTGGAGCACCCGGTAACCGAGATGATTACGGGGGTGGACCTGGTCAAGGCGCAGCTGCGGATCGCGGCGGGGGAGAAGCTGGGGTCAATTTTGCCGGAGCCGGTGACGATCTGGGGTCACGCGATCGAGTGCCGGATCAATGCGGAGCACCCGGAGAAGTTCACGCCGTCGGCGGGCAAGATTACCGCCTTCAACCTGCCCGGCGGCAACGGGGTGCGGGTGGATACGGCGCAGTATGCGGAGGGCGTGGTGCCGCCGTACTATGACTCGCTGATTGCGAAGCTGATTACCCACGGCAAAGACCGCGCCGAGGCAATGGCGCGGATGGAGCGGGCGCTGGAAATGTTCGTAGTAGAGGGGATCTTCACGACCGTGCCGCTGCACCGGCGGATTCTGGCGGATGAGGAGTTCCGCAAGGGCGAGTTCGACACGAAGTTCATGGAGCGGTTTTTCGAGCGGGAGAAGGAGCGCCGCGCGGAGAGCGGGCACTATTTGGCGGCGGGGGATTAGCTGGGTGGTGGCATGGGTGGAGTTGAGGGGAGGGCAACTCTGAATTGCTACAGGATGTTGACGGCGCGGGCGGCGAGCAGGGCGATGGTGACCAGCGAGATGCCAGCCTGCACCATCATAAGCCCCTTGGCCCAGCGCGAGAGCACCGGGACATCCGTGGGAGAGAAAGCGGTGCTCGAGTTGAAGGCGAGAAAGAGGTAGTCAACGAAGCCTGGGGACCAGCCGCGGGCGCCTTCCGGCGTTTTCATTGATTCGATCGTCATCTGCGGAAAGAGGAAGGCGCCCTCGGTGTGGGCGTTGCGGAGGTCGCGGGCGTGGGGGCCGCCGGCGTCGAGCCGCCAGTACCAGGACGCGAAGACAAGCACATTGCTGGTCCATAGCACGGCGGCGACCGAGAGCAGCTGGCGGGGCGCGAGGGTGTGCCGGGGCAGCGAGCGGACGAGCACGGCCAGCGACCAGATGAGGGCCAGCGTGACGAGGCCATTGCTGGCGTAGCCGAAGAGCTGGTTGAGGGAGTGGTTGCCGCGGCGGCGGGCGAGCACGGCCGGGAGGGCGACGAGCGCGACGAGGGCGAGCAGCAGCCAGCCGGGGCCGAGGGCGAGTTGACGGGGAAGGGCTATTTGCAGGGCGGCGGCGGAGAGCAGGGCGAGGATGGCGGGCCAACGGGGCTCGGGGTTGGTGGGGCGTGTGTGCGGGTGGCTCAGCATCGGGTTCGCCTCCCGATACTAGCGCCAACGGCGCCTGTAGAGTGCAGGCATGCCAATTGTCTTGCCGCCGCTGTATCCGATCCTCGATGCGAGTTGTTTTCCCCTTGAAACAGGCGAGCAGGCCAGGTTTGTAGAGCGGACTGTGCGCGAGCTGGGCGCAGCCGGGGTGGAGCTGGTGCAGCTGCGCATGAAAGCAGCTTCGCGGGAGGAATTGCTGCGGGCTGCGGATGCTGCGCGGCAAGCAGCTCCCAGGGGAATGCGGCTGATCCTGAATGACCGGGCGGAGCTGGTGCACGAGGCAGGCTTCGACGGAGTGCACGTCGGGCAGGGAGACCTTGGGGTTGCCGAGGCGCGCGCGCTGCTGGGGCCAGACGCGATCGTGGGGCTCTCGACGCACACGGTGGAGCAGGTTGTGGCCGGAGAGCAAACCAGCGCAGACTACCTGGCGGTGGGGCCTGTGTTTACGACCTCGAGCAAGGCGGATGCCGAGGCGGCGGTGCGGCTTGCCGGCGTGTGTGTGGCGCGGGCAGCGACACGGAAGCCGCTGGTGGCGATCGGGGGAATCACGCTCGGGAACGCGCGCGAGGTCTGGGCGGCGGGGGCGGATTCGGTCGCAGTGATTGGGGCGCTGTTCGGGGGCGAGCGGCCCGCGGGGAGAATCGCTGAAGACTTTCTCCGGCTTTTCCGGTAGAACAGCTTTAACCGTGACCGCATCCGCGCCTGCAGCGACGCAAAACACAACTGGTGAGCCGATGGTGAAGGGCCTCGGCCTGTTCTCGGCGACCGCGATTGTGGTCGGCTCGATGATCGGGTCGGGAATTTTTATTGTCTCGGCGGATATCGGCCGCCTGACCGGCTCGCCGGCGCTGTTGATTGGTGCTTGGCTGGTAACGGCGGTGATGACCATCATCGGCGCGCTGAGCTACGGGGAGCTGGCAGCGATGATGCCGCGGGCTGGCGGCCAGTATGTCTACCTGCGCGAGGCGCTGGGGCCGATGTGGGGATTCCTGTTCGGGTGGACGCTGTTCCTGGTGATCCAGACGGGAACGATCGCGGCGGTCGGCGTCGCGTTCGGCAAGTTTCTCGGGGTGTTTTTCCCTTCTGTTTCGTCGACGCACTGGCTGCTGCATCTGGGCCGGGTGCCTGCGCTGCATATCGGCCCGGTAACACTGGGCGACATGGAGCTGGGAGTCAACACCGCCAACCTGGCAGGCATTCTCATCGTGATCCTGCTGACGGTTGTGAATGTATTCGGCGTGCGGCTGGGCGCGCTGGTGCAGAACATCTTCACGACGGCAAAGACCCTGGCGCTGCTGGCACTGGTTTTGTTCGGCGTGGCCATTGGCCGCAACCACGCGGCGATCGCGGCCAACTTTTTGCATGGAAATTTCTGGAGCGGGGCCGGGTGGCACTCGGTGCACCCCATTGCAGCGGCGAGTGGCGGCGGCGTGATCCTGGTCGGCATTGTGACGATCCTGGCTGTGGTGCAGACCGGGTCACTGTTTTCGGCGGACGCCTGGAACAACGTGACGTACACGGCAGGGGAGGTACGCAACCCGCAGCGAAACCTGCCGCTGTCGCTGGTGCTGGGCACGGGGCTGGTGCTCGGGCTGTACCTGCTGGCGAACTTTGTGTACCTGTTCGCGCTGCCGCTGGCCGGGGACCCGCACGGGGCGACGGCGATGGCGCGGGGGATCCAGTATGCGAGCGAAGACCGCGTGGCGACGGCGGTTTTGCAGCAGATCTTCAGCTCGGCCGGGGCGTACCTGATGGCCGGGGCGATCCTGATCTCAACGTTCGGGTGCGCGAACGGGCTGATCCTGGCCGGGTCACGGGTGTACTACGCAATGAGCCGGGATGGGCTGTTTTTCAAGGCGACGGGAAGGCTGCATCCGCGCTACAGGACGCCCGTGGCCTCGCTGATTCTGCAAGCGGTGTGGACCTGCTTTCTGTGCGTGTCCGGCTCGTATGGGCAGTTGCTCGACTACATTATCTGCGCGGAGCTGGTGTTCTACATTCTGACGATTGCGAGCCTGTTTGTGCTGCGGGTGAAGCGGCCGGAGGCGGAGCGGCCCTACCGGGCGGTAGGATATCCGGTGCTGCCGGCGCTCTACATTCTTATGGCGGCAACGATCTGCTTTACCCTGCTGCGGTACAAGCCGCAGTACACCTGGCCGGGGCTGCTGCTGGTGGTGCTGGGGGTGCCGGTATATCTTTTCTGGTCGCGGACTGCAGCTCGCAGAGCTCCCCTTTCATAAAGTAGACACTCAGCTTTCTCCTGTAAACATCTCAAAATAGAGGATTTGATGCGAATGGCTAACCTGCTGGCTACCAAGCCGATGTCGCTGCTAAAGAGTGAAGCCAGTGAGGAAGGCGAGGGGACGCTGAAGCGCTCGCTGGGCGCCCTCAATCTCATCACGCTCGGCATCGGCGCCATCATCGGCACGGGCATTTTCGTGCTTATCGGCCAGGCCGCCGCAACCAACGCCGGGCCCGCCATTGCGCTCTCGTTCGTGCTGGCAAGCATCACCTGCGCCTTCGCGGGCCTTTGTTATGCGGAGTTCGCCTCAATCATCCCCATCGCCGGCTCGGCCTATACCTACGGCTATGCCACGCTTGGCGAGTTCGTCGCCTGGATCATCGGCTGGGATCTCGTACTCGAGTACGCCTTCGGCGCAGCCACTGTCGCCTCCGGCTGGTCCGGCTATTTCCTCAGTCTTCTCCAGCAGCTCGGCTTTACGCCGTCACCCTCGCTCACACGCTTTACCGCTATCTATGGCGAAACGGTGTACCTGTTTCATAATCGCTGGCTCCCCCTCACTGCCCTGCCTGCGGGTACTTCCACCGCCGGTCTTCAGCACGTGACCGGGCTGTTCAATTTGATTGCGTTTCTGATCATCGCGGTGGTCACGACTATCCTCGTCATCGGCATCAAGGAGTCGGCCAATCTCAACTCGGCCATCGTGATCGTGAAGCTCGGTATCGTCGGCATCTTCATCGTGATTGGCGGTTTGTTTCTGTTGCACCACCCGCAGTTCACGGCCCGCAACTGGCATCCCTTCATCCCGCCCAACATCGGCCCGGGGCAGTTTGGCATCTCCGGTATCGCGGCGGGAGCAGCCTCGGTCTTTTTCGCCTATATCGGGTTCGACGCCGTGTCCACGGCTGCTCAGGAAGCCAAAAACCCTCGGCGCGATATGCCCATCGGCATCCTCGGCTCGCTCGTGGTCTGCACCATTCTCTACATCATCGTTTCGTTGATCCTCACCGGTCTCGCTGACTACCGCACCCTCAATGTCGCTGAGCCGGTTGCAGTCGGCATCGACGTGACCGGCGTTGTCTGGGGCTCGCTGCTGGTTAAAATCGGCGCAGTCTTCGGGTTGTTCACTGTCATGCTGGTCATGCTGCTCGGCCAGTCCCGCGTGTTCTTTTCCATGTCGAAGGATGGCCTGCTGCCCAAGTGGGCTTCCGAGATTCACCCGCGCTTTCGCACGCCCTGGCTTTCGAACATCGTCGTCGGCACAATTGTCGCGTTCCTACCAGCGCTTCTGCCCATCGACAAGCTGGCCAAGCTCGTCAACATGGGTACCCTACTTGCATTCACTATCGTTTCGGCCGGTGTCTGGATTCTGCGCGTCCGCCAGCCGGAACTGCATCGGCCCTTCAAAACTCCTCTGGTCCCGCTCGTGCCCATTCTCAGCATCGTAAGTGCCTTCTACCTGATGTTCAATCTGCCGGCGCTTACCTGGGAGGTGGTTGGGGTCTGGCTGGTCATTGGCCTGGCCATCTACTTCGGTTACTCGGTGAAGCATAGCGTGGTGCAGCGGCTGCCGCAGGAGCGGACCACGGGGCGCACGTAGCCAACACCTAGCGGTGCGATCAGGCGATGTGTGGAGGGTAACTTCGGCATAAGTAACCGAGGTTCCTGCAAGTTATACCCACGCCTCAGAGGCAGCATCGGATTGCGGTGTGTGAAGAAATAATCCTGCGTTCTATCAACATAAAAATTGTGAGTCGGGTGTAAGTCCCCGTTTCCGGAGGGCATCTGTGTGAATACCCTCACGTACCTCCGGTGTAGCTTCTGCTGTCGCCGGCGAACGTACGACCAACCCCGGCTCTCAGCTTCAGGAGGCTTCGCCCGTGCCAAGGAAACTTGTAACTTCCGCCCTTTGCCCCACCGAAAAAATCACCGAGGAACAGCTGGCCAGCGACCTGGCTGTGCTTCAACTCGATAAGACGATCCACTCTGTCAACCGGCGCAGCTTCTTCTCCGGGCTCACAGCGCTGGGCGCGGCCGCTGCTGCGGCAAGCCTGCTGGCCTCGGCGCCCGCGGCTCGCGCGCAGATTGCAGCGCCTGCCGGGCCGTCGATTGTCGATGTCCTGAACTTCGCGCTCAATCTCGAGTATCTCGAGGCAAACCTGTACATCGCAGTTTCAGGCAGCCAGCCGCTTACCAATGGAGACGGCGTCGGTGCGCCCGTGACAGGCATCCCTTCCAAGCTCAACCTCGACGCGCAAACGATGGCCGTCGCGCAGAATCTGGCGCTCGACGAGACGCACCATATCGAGCTGCTGCGCGCGCTGATCTTCCAGCTCAAGGGAACGCCGATCAACCAGCCTGAGCTGGATTACACCCTGGGCGGCAAGATGTCGATCACGACCCAGGCGCAGTTTCTCTCCGTGGCACGGCAGTTTACTTCGGTAGGCCAGAGTGCCTACGCGGGCGGAGCGCAATACCTGGTCAGCAATCCGTTTGTGCTGACAGGCGCGGGGCAGATCCTGGGTGCGGAATCGCAGCACATGGGCGGGGTCGACTTTCTCTGCGCGATGCAGGGTATCTTGTCGCCGAAGGCCGACGCGCTGGACTATCCGCCGGTGCCGCCGAACGAGTACTTCGTGCTCACCCCGGACAGCACTCCACTTACCGCTGGAGGGCCGGCGATCGGGATCATCCGCACCCCGCCCCAGGTGCTGGGCATTGTGTACGGAGTCTCGACAGAGACCACGACCACACCTCCTGCAGGCATCACCTCCGGCGGCTTTTTTCCGAAGGGCCTGAACGGCACGGTGAGATCGACCTAGACCCGCGGCCGCACACCAGGCGCAGTCACCCCACAGCTTGTGCGGGACTGCCGGTATCCACGGAACGGGAACCCGAGCGACGGAGAGACACATGTTGAACTACACAGAAGCAGCAGAGCAGCAGGAACCTGGCCTGATGGCCACCCAGCAAGGACAAGCAAGCGGCCTGAACCGGCGTCGGTTTCTACAGGCAGCCGGGATCGCAGCCGGCACCATGACCACGGTTGGACTCGCCGGGTGCGGCGGGGTAATTGGCGTCGACCCCGAAGCTGGACCGGCGCCTTCGATCGAGGAGGTGCTGAATTTCGCGTTAAACCTGGAGTACTTTGAGGCCAGCTTCTACTCGTTTATCGCGACCGGCGCCGGGCTGTCGAGCGCGGACATAGGGACAAACCCCGGCAAGGTGACGGGCGGGGCGAAGGTAAATTTCACCGACCCGAACGTGGCAGCACTGGCCCAGCAGCTTTACAAGGACGAACAGGACCATGTACGCGTGATCAAGGCCGGGATGCGGGAGTTCCAGATGACGCCGGTGGACCTGCCGGCGCTGAACCTGGCGGCGATGGGCGCGCCTAAAGATGATGCGACGTTCCTGGCGCTGGCGCGGCAGCTGGAGACCGTGGGCACGAGCGCGTACGAGGGTGGCATCCAGTATCTGTCGTCGAACATTTTGGCAGTGCAGTATGCGGCACTGATTCACGTGATCGAAGGGCAGCATGAGTCGGTGCTGCGGCAGTTCTGCATTATGAAGGGCATCACCTCGCCGGCGGTGGACAAGTTTGATCGGCCACCGGTGCTGGGTCCGAGCACGATGTTCAACACCAGCACGCTGACGGGGTTGAACACGGCGCGGAATACTTCGGAGGTGCTGCAGGTGGTGTATGCCGCACCGGGGAAGACAGGCATAACGAGCGGGGGATTCTTTCCGAACGGGCTGAATGGGGCGATCAAAAGCACTTAGAGTTCCTGCTTTACGCAGAAAGCCCGGCAAGTTGCCGGGCTTTTCTCTTGAGTAAAGGCCGAGATCAGGCGTTCGCGGTGGCGCAGAACTCCTGGAAGGCTCGCTGCAGCTCGCCGCCGATGGCTTGTGCGGTGTTAGCCTCGATGGCGTAGCGCTGCATCAGGTAGACCAGTTCGCCGTCGCGGAGAATGGCGATGGCGGGCGAGGTGGGCGGGTTGCCGCCGAAGTAGCCGCGCGCCTTCTCGGTGGCCTCGCGGTCCTGGCCGGCAAAGACGGTGACGGCGTGGTCGGGCTTGACGTTGCCCTGCAGGGCGAGGCGGACGCCAGGACGCATCTTGCCCGCCGCGCAGCCGCAGATGGAGTTGACCACGACCATCGTGGTGCCGGGCTGGGCAAGCGCGGAGTCGACCTCGGCGGCGGTGCGCGCTTCTTCAATGCCGACCCGGGTCAGCTCTTCCCGCATCGGGATAACCATGATCTCTGGATACATAAGGCTCCTCTCGTGGGCAGCCGCTGTCCGGCGTGACCATCTCTATTGTAACTGGCGGGGGTGGACGGCTAGGGTGAGGGGTAGTCTTGCTGTAACCATGGCTGGATTCGAACTGCAAGAGAATGTGCCGCTGGCGCCGCTGACGACCTTGGGCATCGGTGGCCCGGCGCGGTGGTTTTCCGCTGTAGCGAATGAGGTTGAGCTGGCGCGGGCCTGCGAGTGGGCCGCGGAGCAGGGGCTGCCGCTGTTTGTGCTGGGCGGCGGCAGCAATGTGCTGGTAAGCGATGCAGGCTTTGCGGGGCTGGTAGTGCGCGTTGCGCTGCGCGGGGTGCGGGAGCGCGAAGAGGGCGGTCGGCGGGTGTTTGCCGCGGCGGCCGGCGAAGACTGGGACGGGCTGGTGACGCGGACGGTGGAGGCGGGCTGCGCGGGCATGGAGTGCCTGGCGGGGATTCCGGGGACCGTGGGCGGGACGCCGGTGCAGAACGTGGGCGCGTATGGGCAGGAGGTGGCGCAGACGATTGTGGCGGTGCGGTGCTTTGACCGGCAGGGCGGCGGGTTTGTGTCGTTCGCGGGCGGGGAGTGTGGGTTCGCGTACCGGACCAGCCGCTTCAACGGGCTGCCGGATCGGGGCCGGTACATTGTGACGGAGGTAGAGTTTGCGCTGACGCCCGGCGGTGCGCCGTGGCTGGGGTATGCGGACCTGGAGAGGGAGTTCGCGGGGCGGGCTCCGTCGCTGGCCGAGACGGCGAAGGCGGTGCGGGCGATCCGCAGGCGCAAGGGGATGGTGGTGGAGGGTGGGTCGCTGGGTTTGCGCGATCCGGATACGCGGAGTGCGGGGTCGTTTTTCAAGAACCCGGTCATCGAGGCCGAAGAGTATGCACGTATCTGCGGGCTGGTGGCGCCGGCGGTGGTGCCGAGTTATCCAGCGCCGGGCGGGGCGGCTGGTGCGCGCAAGCTGCCGGCAGCCTGGCTGCTGGAGCAGGCAGGGTTTGGCCGGGGGTTCGCGGTAGGCGGGGCCGCGATTTCGCAGAAGCACGCGCTGGCGCTGACCAACCGGAGCGGGCTGGCTACAGCCGCGGAAATGGTGCGGCTGCGGGACATGGTAGTGGATGGGGTGGAGCGGCGGTTCGGGGTGCGGCTGGAGCCGGAGCCGGTGTTTGTGGAGTGAAGGTGACGGCTATCCTTCGGCATCGCATCGAAATGTCTCGCAGCCTTCGCGAGCGCTTCCGCTGAACCAGAGAACGAGCACAGATGCCGCCAGCCCCGGTGGTAGCCTGTTGCCATGCAGGGGACAGGTGAGACGGCGCAGGAGTCGAGCACGCGGGAAAGTCGAGCATCTACGACGGACAGCAGTGGAGTCAGAGCAGGGATAACTTACGCCGCTCCGGGATCGTGGACCAACATGCAGAATGGCCCTCTGACGCTAACATCGCTGCTGGTGGCGACCGTCGCCTTCCTCATGACGCTGCTGCCGATGATACCGTTCGTCCAACACTTTCCGTTAATGGCGCCCTTCTCGATGTTTGCCAACGATACGTTTTATTACCTTGATGTCGCGCGTAACTCGCAAGGAGTACCGTTCTACACCTTCGATGGAACGCATGCGACGAACGGATTTCATCCGGTGTGGCAGTTTCTGTTGTATTTCTGTGTGAAGCATCGATGGATCGACTTAGCCGACCCTGCGCATGGACTGGTGCAACTGTTCTACTTCAATCTTGCGATTCTAAGTGCGGCGGTTTTCGGCCTGGCGCTCGCGGCGAGCCGGTATCTCCAGCATAAGTGGCTGGCACTACTTACGGTATGTCCGGGTTGGCTTTGGTTCCTGATGGCGGTCAGCGCGCCCGGCTATCTCGCCAACTGGTCGTATCTCAACGGGATGGAGACGGCTGTTGAGCTGTTCTTTCTGGCCTGCGTTCTGCTCAGTTACCGGCCTGCTGCGCACCCGCTACGATGGCTGCCGGTGGCGAGCTTCTTTCTGGGAATGATGGTCCTCTCGCGCCTGGACGATGTCTTCTTTCTACTTCCAGTTCTCGGCTGGATTGTGATGAGAACGCCTCGTTCGTCGCGGTGCATCGCGGTTTTGTTGTCTTCGATCCCGTTTGTCATGATAGCCGCCTACCTGTTGTACAACGTGCTTACCGTCGGCAGAGCCATGCCGATCAGCGGAGCGGTCAAAGCCGGGCTCGCGCTGCACGAAAACCTGCGACTGCTTCTTAGCATGTTTGCCCCTGTCGATTGGAATGATGCGCACAACAAAGCAAGCGTCGGCTTCTCCATGTTTGCCGAGAGTTACATGCGTATCTTCCAGATGACGTTCCCGCTGCTCGTATCTGCGCTGTATCTGGCACGCTGGCGGGCTGCGGGCCGGGGTCTGCTGGACTGGCTCTGCGTCGGTGTCCTGCTGAAAGGCGGGTATAACTTCTTTTTTGTAAGTTTGTTCTCCCAGGGCCACTGGTATTACGGGGTTTCGGTGTTTGTAGCGAATCTGGTCCTGTCGGTTGGCCTCGACTATGCGCTGGTCGCCTCAGCGGGGGCAGCGGGGCTCCCAAGACTGCTGCCGAGACCATGGAGGTATGCAGCCATCGCCGGGGAAATACTGCTCGTCTTATTCAGCATGAATGCGTTTATCGACTTCAAGTTGAATGCGCAGCCTGGAATGCAGATGCAGCTGGTGCTCGAGAGGCGGGCGCAGGTGGCGCAGATGGTGCGCAGTGCGGGGGGCAAGGGATTTATCGAGTTCGACGACGGCATCCTTGGATTTGCGACCGATATGGGGAGTCTCTCCGGCTTCGGGCTGGTCTCGGATGCGGAGGCACGGTCTGCGCGCAAGCATGGTCACTTCCTTGATCTGGCCGTGGCGCGGGGCGACCAGCTGGTGCTGTCGCGGGGTGGCTATGCGAATCAGCTGGAGGGGTTCAGCAGGCAGGCGGCCGCGCAGGCAGACGTGCAGCTGGACGGGATCCATAGCGCGGAGTTTCGGGAGTACGCGCTGCAGCCGGTTGCGACGGATGGGGCTACGGATGTGCGGCTGTACCGGCTGGTGCGCAGGCAGCACTGAGCAAGCCTGACGCGCATCGGTGGCGGTGGCCGATCGGGAAAACAGATGCCTTGGCGCAAGCGCTTCGCTCAGCACGATAATCTTCGCGCAGATTCTTTTATGACGGTGATCTGCGACGGCGCTACTGGGCGCCCAACTGGCGGAGAGTGTGCTGGCGCTCCTGGGCAAGGATGAGCGCGGGCGGCCCCTGCTGGGTGGCAAGCCCTGCCTCGATGCGGATGACGGTCTGGGCGCTTGCGAAGACCTCGCCGGGGTCATGGGAGACGAGCAGGGTGCGGATCTGGCGCTCGCGGAGGTAGGGGTCGAGCGCGGCCCAGAGGTCGGCTTTGCGGGCGCCGTCGAGGGCGCTGAAAGGCTCGTCGAGCAGCAGGAGGCGGGGCTGCGGGGCAAGGGCGCGGGCCAGGGCGACCCTCTGCTGCTCGCCGCCGGAGAGGGCCGCCGGCATGCGGGTGCGGAGGGGCTCAAGCTGGAGCAGGGCGAAGAGCTCGCGCAGGCGGTGCTGCTGCGCGGCGCGGTCGAGCGCGCGGAGGCCGAAGCGGAGGTTGGCCTCCACGGAGAGATGGGGGAAGAGCGCGGGGGCCTGGGTGACGAGGCCGGTGCCGCGCGCACCCGGGGGCACGTAGATGCGGGCAGAGGTATCGGTGAGCAGACGGTCGCCGAGCCGGATGGTGCCGCTCTGGGGGTGCTGGAGGCCGGCCAGGATGCGCAGCAGGGTGGTCTTGCCGGAGCCGGAGGGACCGAAGAGTGCGGCGCGGTCGGCATTGAGGGTGAAGCAGGCGCGGAGGGTGAGGGCGCCGGCCTGGTGGTGGAGGTCGATGTGGAGGGTTGTGTCGGCTGCCCGGGGTTCGGTGGCAGGCTGGATGCTGGTAAGCAGTCCGGGGGCGCTCCCCGGAATGTTCTCAGGGGCGCTTTCAGGGGCGATTCCGGGATTTTCGGTGTGGCTCTCCCACCGGCTTTCGGAGGCGTGGTCGGCTTTGTTCCCGGGCGCGTTCATGAGCTGAGAGCGCCGCGCCGGGCACGCTCGCGGAAACCGTAGAGCAGCGTGAGAGCAGCGACGGAGGCGGCGAGCAGGGCGGCGGCGGTGTGGTTGGCGCCGGCGTAGTCGAAGCTCTGCACCTGGTCGAGGAGTGCGATGGAGAGGGTGCGGGTGGCGCCCGGGATGTCCCCACCGATCATGAGCACGACGCCGAACTCGCCGACCGTGTGGGCGAAGGCGAGCAGAGCGCTGGCGACGAGCGCGCGGCGGGAGAGAGGGAGCACGACGCGCGCGAGGATGCGGAGCCGGCCGGCGCCTAGCAACTGCGCAGCCTCAAGCAATGCTGCCGGCGTTTGCGAGAAGCCGGCGACCAGCGGCTGCAGTGCGAAGGGCAGGCTGTAGATGACCGAGCCGACAACAAGTCCGCTGAAGGAGAAGGCGAGCGGGTGGCCGAGTAGCCGGGCGCAGGCGCGACCGAAGCCGGTGCGAGGGCCCAGCAGCACGAGCAGGTAGTAGCCGAGGACCGTGGGCGGCAGCACCAGGGGCACCATGGCCAGGGCCTCGGCCAGCGGACGCCAGCGGGCGCGGCCCAGCACCAGCCACGCGGCGAGCGGGACCGCAAGCAGCAGCAGCAGCAGGGCGGTGAGCGCGGAGAGCCGGAGGGTGAGCAGCAGGGCCTGGGTATCGATCATTTTTATCTATAGCGGTAGCAGTGCTTACATCTGTCACTACGGTGGTGGCAGAAGGCCTTTCTGCTGCAGCAGGGTGCGGGTGGCGGGGGTGCGGAGAAAGTCGAGCAGGCGGGCAGCGCCAGAGGGGTTGGCGGCGCGCCGCAGGATGACCGCGCCCTGCAAAATAGGCGGGTAGGCGGAGGCAGGTACGGGTATAAAGACGCCGTCGGCCTGCAGCTTAGGGGTGCTGGCGCCGGTGAGCGACAGGAAGCCGAGCTCAGCATTGCCGGAGTCAGCGTACTGGGCGGCTTCGGCGATATTGGCGGCGACGCGCAGTTTGGGAGCGAGGGTGGGCTGCAGCTGCAGGGCGGCGATGGCGGACTGTGCGGCGCGGCCGTAGGGAGCGTGCTCGGGGTTGGCGATGGCGACCGAATGCAGAGAGGGGTCCCGCAGGACGTCCATGGAGAGAGGCCGGCCGTGGAGGGCGGGGGAGTCATGGCGCGCCCAGAGGACGAGCGTGCCGCGCGCGTAGACCAGCGGTTTGGTCTCGTTGGCCAGGCCGGCATCGATAACGCGCTGGGGGAAGCTGAGGTCGGCGGCGAGGAAGAGGTCAAAGGGCGCGCCACTGACGATCTGCTGGGCGAGCGTGGCGGAGCTCTGGTAGGTGGCCTGCGCGTGCAGGCCGGTCTGCTGCTCGAACTGCGTGAGGACGGCGGGGAGAACGGGTTCAAGGTCCGCAGCAGCGGCGATGCGCAGCGTGCCGGTCTGGGCGCTGGCGGCGAGGGGCGCGAGCAGCAGGGCGAGCGAGAATGCGAGCCCGCGGAAGAGGCGGTCAAGGTTTGCGGTTGGGGTCTTCAAGGGGCTCCTGTGGAGGTGCGCTGGGCACGGGGCAGATTGCGGCGGCTTGCACGAAAGGGCTCTGGAGTGGACGGCGGCCGGCTCATACGCGCAGCACCATGACCTCGGTAGCTTTGATGAGGGCAGCGGCTGTGTCGCCGACGGAGAGGCGGAGCTCGCGGGCGGCATCGGCGGTGATGATGGAGGTGAGGATCTGGCCGCCGATGGAGATTTTTACCTGGGCCAGCAGGCCGTCGAGCTTAAGCTCGACAACACGGCCGACGAGCTGGTTGCGGCCGGAGACGGTGCGCATCATCTCGCGGCGGGGGGTTTCAGGGCGACGGGCGGCGTGCAGCAGTGCGTCGAGCTCGCTCTCATCGATGCGGTAGTGGCCACCGGGGGTGCGGCTGGCTTTGATCTTGTCGCGGTAGAGCCACTGCTTGATGGTGGGGTAGGAGATGCCGAGGCGGAGGGCGGCCTCGCGCGGGGTGAGCTGGGAAGGCATAGACGATAGTATACGATTTCGGTGCGGTTTCGGTGCGACTTGTGGGGAAGCTGGAAAGGCTTCTCGCTAGGTCGGCTTTTGATTTCTGCACAGCAAGGGCGACGTGCACGGCGACAGCCGCAAAGTGCTGTTGGAAGGCACTTCGGTTTGGGCTGGGACCCCGAGCAGAGACAAAAAGAGGCCGAGGCTGGGCTAAGCTCTTATCAATATGGTGAACAACTCTAACAAGCTGGCATGGCTTGCGGACGATCATGATGGATAGCGCTACGGAGGCGATTCCTAGGATTGTGCCGGGTGCGCAGGCGACGCATGAGCTGCACTGCACCGGTTGCGGGGCGGTAGCCGCGCCGGGTAGCCTGGGCGGCGACCTGCGGTGCGGAATGTGCGGCGACCTGTACGCGGTGCGCTATCCGCAATGGTTAGCGGCCGCCAACCAGGCGGCAGAGCTGCGCGAGCGGTGGCAGCGGCGGCGGCTCTCACCGGCGGCGGTGGACCAGAGCGGGGTGTGGCGGTTCCGGGAGCTGCTGCCGATCGTGGGCGACCTGGACAAGATCATCACGCTGCGCGAAGGAAACACCCCGCTGTACCACCTGAAGCGAAGCGCGCGGGCCCTGGGGCATGAGGGGCTGTACGCGAAGCACCAGGGCATGAACCCGACCAGCTCGTTCAAGGACACGGGGATGACGGCGGCGCTGTCGGTAGCGCACGAGCAGGGGTTTGGATGGGTGGCGTGCGCTTCGACGGGCAACACCTCAGCGTCGATGGCGGCCTACGCGGCGCGGGCGGGGATGCGGTCGCTGGTGCTGATCCCGGAGGGAAAAGTCGCGTGGGGCAAGCTGTCGCAGGCGATGGATTACGGGGCGCGAAGCCTGCAGCTGCGGACCGATTTCGACGGCTGCGTGCGGGTGCTGGCGGAGGTGGTGCGAAGGGCGCCGGTATTCCTGCTGAACTCGGTGAACCCCTACCGGCTGGAAGGGCAGAAGACCCCGGCGTTCGAGCTGGCCGAGGCGATGGGCTGGGAGGTGCCGGACCATGTGATTGTGCCGGGCGGCAACCTGGCGAATGTGTCGGCGCTGGGCAAGGGGTTTGAGGAGATGGTGCAGCTGGGGCTGACGACGCGGCTGCCCCGGCTGTCGGTGATCCAGGCGGTGGGGGCGAACCCGCTGTACCGTCTGGTGCAGGCGGGCACGGGTTCCGGTCACGATGAGCTGGAGCCGGTGGCAGCGAAGACGCGGGCGAGCGCGATCCAGATCGGCAACCCGGCTTCGTGGCGGAAGGCGCTGCGCGTGCTGCGGCTGACGGGCGGGTTTTGCGAGCAGGTCTCGGAGGCGGAGATCGCGCTGGCCAAGGCCGAGATCGGCCAGGAGGGGATTGGCTGCGAGCCGGCGGCAGCGGCGACGCTGGCGGGGTTCAAAAAACTGCAGGCGGCGGGCAAGATCGCGCGGGGCGAGACGGTGGTGTTGCTGCTGACCGGGCACACCTTGAAGGATTCGGAGTACACGATCCACTATCACCGGGGGGAGCTGCTGGAGGCTGGGGAAGCCGGGACGTACGCGGAGGCGATCGAGCGGACGCGGAGAGACTCGGTGCTGCTGGATGCGGAGGCAGGCGCGGTGCTGGGGGCGATGGAGGATGGCGGGCCGGAGCCGCGGGCTTGAGCGGCGTGCAGGGGGCCGCAGGGCGGCTGTCGCTGCGGCTGCCGGCGAGCTCGGCGAACCTGGGGCCGGGGTTTGACGCGCTGGCGCTGGCGCTGGCCTTGTACTTGGAGATAGACGCGGAAGCGGCAGAGGGTTTCTCGATCGAGGCCAGTGGGCTGAGCGCCGGGGTTTGCGGCGCGCTCGAAGGCAACCTGCTGCTGGAGAGCTACCGGCAGGTGTGGGCGAGCTACGCGGACGGGGCGCCGCAGCCGCTGACGCTGCGGGTACGCAACGAGATTCCGCTGGGGATGGGGTGCGGATCGTCGTCGGCTTCGCGGCTGGCAGCGGTGGCGCTGGCCTCGCATTTCGCGGGGCTGGGGTGGAGCCGGGGGCGGATGCTGGACGAGGCGGCTGCGCTGGAGCACCACCCGGACAATGCGGCGGCGTGCTGCCTGGGCGGCTTTGTCGCTGCGGGGTATGCGCCGGGTGAGGAGCCTTTCGGCGGACAGCAAAGGATGGCGGCTGAGGATGGAACGCGGCGGGTGAGGGCGGTTCGCCTGGAGCCGCCGGCTGGCTGGCATGCGCTGCTGGTGCTACCGGAGCAGCCGCTGGCCACGACTGCCTCACGTGCAGTGCTGCCGGAGCAATACCGGCGGGAGGCGATCGTCGAGAACCTGCAGAACGTGGCCCTGCTGGTTGCGGCGTTTGCGCAGGGCGATGGCGGGCTGCTGGCGCAGGCGACGCGCGACCGTCTGCACCAGCCGTTTCGCGCGGAGGTGTGCCCCCTGCTGCCGCGGCTGCTGCCCCTGGCCGGCTCCGGGGGTGTTTTGAGCGTGACGCTGAGCGGCGCCGGCGCTGGCGTGCTGCTGCTGCTGGAGAGTGAGGCGGTGCTGCCGGAGGTGGAGGCACGGGTGCGAGCGGCGGCTGCGGGAATGGCCGGGCGGGATACTTCGCTGGCAATAGCCGAACTGCTGCCCTGTGCGCTCGCGCTGGAGCCAGCGCTGTTGAAGTATGCGCCCTGAGCTGCGGGTCGAGCCAAGCCGTTTGTGTGGCTATGGCAATTCTCTACGCGCGGCTACTTGCCCAGTTCCGCGCCGAGGCAGCAATCGCGCAAAGGTTGAGTCACGGGCGGTCCTTCACTCTGGTGCAGCCCGGGCTTTCGGCCGCGGTAGAAACGCTCTGGCGTGAACATTGGGCGAACGCCGGGCGCTACGCTGCGACGGGAGAGTTTCTGTTGTTAGAATCTGGGTGGCTGGACAGACCGGCTCCACGGCAGCCGCAGCAGAGGCCCGCAGCCCTTGCGCAGAGGGTCTGCTGGCGATTGAAAAATCCGGCAAAGCAAATACCAGAGCACCGGGGACCAAAGCACCGGGGAAAGGAACCATGAACAATACGCAGTTCTTCGTGGCGATCGGCGTGCCCGTTGCTTCCTTTCTGCTGGTGTTCATGGCTTCCGCCGTCCTCAACAGGAATGCGATCGCGGATCTGCGAGAGACGATGCGCGATGGGCTGGCTGCCAGCCGCGCTGCTATCGACGATCTGCGCAGTGAAATGCGCGATGGATTCGCCACTCTGCGCGCCGAAATGGCTGCAGAGTCAAAGAGCCTGCGTACCGAGATGGCTGCGGAGTCGGGCAGCCTGCGCAGTGAAATGGCATCAGGCTTTGCCGCGGCCAACCTGCGTGTGGACGATCTGCGCGCCGAAATGGCGTCGGGCTTTGCCGCCGTGAACCAGCGCGTGGACGATCTGCGCAGCGAGACGACGGCAGGCTTCGCGGGCGTGAACTTGCGCGTGGACGACCTGGGTGCGCGGGTGGGACGGCTGGAGGTCCGGCTGGACAGTATTGATAACGAGCTTCGCATCGGCCACGAACGGCGCATCGCCATTTTGGAGGCGCACGTACTGGGCCGGGCAAGTTAACCGAGTGCAGCCTGAGGCTATCTGGTCTACGTGAACCTGATTGAGCACATTGCCAGCGCGAATGAGGGCCAGACGCCTGTTCGCGTGGACCGCAGACTTCGCCTGTCGGAGCGTTTACAGCACCGCATTGCAACCGCAACACAAACAGCACAGACAAGGACACAGATGACCGAGATCGTTGCCATTCATGCCCGGGAGATTCTCGACTCCCGCGGCAATCCAACCGTGGAAGCAGAAGTGGTTCTGGAAGGCGGGGTGCGTGGGCGCGCCGCGGTGCCTTCGGGCGCCTCGACCGGCGAGCACGAGGCGGTCGAGCTGCGCGACGGCGACAAGAACCACTACCTGGGCAAGGGGGTGCTGCAGGCGGTCGAAAACGTGGAAAGCGTGCTGGCGCCGGAGCTGACCGGCATGGACGCGGCGAACCAGCGTCTGCTGGACGCGACCATGATCGCGATCGATGGCTCGCCCAACAAGAGCAAGCTGGGCGCGAATGCGATCCTCGCCGTCTCCATGGCGGCGGCGCGCGCTGCGGCCGGGGCGCTGCACCTGCCGCTCTACCGGTACCTGGGCGGTGTCAACGCGTCCATCCTGCCGACGCCGATGATGAACATCCTGAACGGCGGCGCGCACGCCGACAACAATGTGGATTTTCAGGAGTTCATGGTGATGCCGGTGGGCGCGGAGCGCTTTGCCGACGCGCTGCGCTGGGGCACCGAGGTCTTCCACACCTTGAAGGGCGTTTTGAAGAAACGCGGCTACAACACGTCGGTCGGCGATGAGGGCGGGTTTGCGCCGTCGCTTAAGTCGAACGAGGAAGCGATCGAGCTGATCCTGGAGTCGATCGAGCTCGCCGGGTACAAGGCGGGCGAGGACATCGCGATCGCGCTGGACCCGGCGGCGAGCGAGTTCTACGACAAAGAGGCAGGCCGTTACATCTTCAAGAAAAGCGACCGGCGCGAGCTGACAAGCGAGGAGATGGCGCGCTACTGGGAGAGCTGGACGCGCCAGTACCCCATCGTGTCGCTCGAGGACGGTCTGGCCGAGGACGACTGGGACGGCTGGAAATACATGAGCGAGCTGCTGGGTTCGAGCATTCAGCTGGTGGGCGATGACCTGTTTGTAACCAACACAGAACGGCTGCAGCGCGGCATCGAGGAGGGCGTAGCCAACTCGATCCTGATTAAGGTGAACCAGATCGGCACGGTTTCAGAGACGCTGGAAGCGATCGAGCTGGGGCGGCGGTACGGGTATACGTCGATCATCTCGCACCGCTCGGGCGAGACCGAGGATACGTTCATCGCGGATCTGGCGGTGGCGACCGGGGCGGGCCAGATCAAGACCGGGTCGGCCTCGCGCACAGACCGCATCGCGAAGTACAACCAGCTGCTGCGGATTGAAGAGGAGCTGGGCCAGACGGCGGAATACCTGGGCCTGGAGGCGGTGAACTTCGGGGATTGAAGGCCGTGGGGTGCGCGCGCGTGGCTCCGGTTTCGGGGCTTGCGCGGCGCCCAGGGCTGCGGTCGCGGGGTGATTTGCCTGGGGCAGCCGGCTAGCCGCAGCCCCTCACACGCGAGCGCGTGCTGTCCATCCCGAGCCCAGCAATGCTCTGGGAGGAACAACCTTCTTTTCCCAACCGATATAAGCTGGAGGCACGGTTTTCGTCGAGAGTTCCGCAGCACAGCAGCGATCCAAACCACAAACGAGATTTGCAACCGACATTCGCAACTCAGGAGATTTTCTTGCACAAGATCGCGATCGGCGCAGCCGCGCCCTTCCTTCTCGCCATGACCGTAATGGCGCAGACCGCAGCCAAGCCCGCCAGCCAGTCCAGCACGGCGCCACCGCTGCCTACGACCGCCAGCAAGCCGGGGCAGCCGCCACCGCCGGCGCACCCGCTCACCTCAGCCCAGGCGCATGAGCTGATGCAGCTGACCGGCACAAGCCAGATCAAGACGCGGCTGGTCGATAACATCATGGCCTACTTCCAGCAGCGGTTTCCCCCGTTCATCCCCGCCGATGTAAAGACCGACCTGCAGGCCAGCCTGGAGAAGATGGATATCGACACGCCGACGGTGTCGACCTATCAGCGGTATCTCTCGACTGAAGACGCGGAAAAGACGATCGAGTTCTACAAGACGCCGGCGGGCAAGAACCTCCTGCTGGTAACGCCGCTGCTGCTGAGCGAGATCCAGCAGTCGGCGCTGAAAAACGGGCAGGACACTTCGCGCGCGGTGATCGAACGGCACAAGGCGGAGATTGAAGCGGCGCAGAAGACCTACGAGGCGCAGCACCCGCAGCCTGCAGGGCCGACGCTGGGACCCACGCCGCCGTCCGGCAGCTCGCCGGGCACCACGCCGAATAGCTCGCCGAAGAAGCCGCAGTAGGCTGCAAGCCTGCAGCGGCAGTTGCGACCGTGCAGCGTCCGTGCAGCGACAGAGGCCCGCATTCGCGCTTTGCGATGCGGGCCTCTCAACGAGCTGCCAACGAGAAAGTCCATGCCCGGCAAGGAGCCCCAATGCCCTCTCCAAAACATCCCTTGGTCCTCGCCATTCTCGATGGCTGGGGCATTCGCGCGGAGCGCGAGAACAATGCGATCGCGCTGGCCCGCAAGCCCACCTATGACAAGCTGCTGGCCCAGTTTCCGCATACCCTGCTGCGCGCGTCGGACCACTACGTGGGGCTGCCCGATGGGCAGATGGGCAACAGCGAGGTAGGTCACCTGAACATCGGCGCGGGACGCGTGGTCGAGATGGACATTACGCGGATCGATACGCTGGTGGCCTCGGGGCGTCTGGCTCGGGAGCCGGCGATCGCCGCGGCGTTTGCGCATGCGCGCGAGCATGGGCGGGCGCTGCACCTGCTGGGCCTGGTTTCGGACGGCGGCGTGCACGCGCACCAGAACCACCTGTACGCGCTGCTGCAGGCGGCGAAAGCGGAGGGGCTGGATCGAGTGTATGTGCACGCGTTCCTCGACGGGCGCGACACACTGCCGACCAGCGGCGCGGGCTATCTGCAACAGTTGCTGGCACAGATGCAGGAGTACGGCGTGGGCCGGCTCGCGACCGTCTCCGGCCGCTACTATGCCATGGACCGCGACATGCGCTGGGAGCGGGAGAAGAAGGCGAGCGACGCGATGATTGCGGGGGTGGCCGAGGGCGGCGCGTACGCGGACCCGGTGGCGCGGGTGGAGGAGTGCTACTCAAACGGCATCACGGACGAGTTTATTGTGCCGTTCACGGTTACAGATGCGGCGGGGCAGCCGACCGCGACGATTCGCCCGGGCGACGCGTGCATCCTGTTCAACTACCGGGCGGACCGGGTCCGGCAGATTACGCGCGTGCTGGCCCGGAACAGCGGCCTGACGAAAGATGATGGACGCGAGCTGCCGCAGATCGCGGAGCAGGACGCGGCGATTCCGCGGGCCGGTATTCCCGAGGGGCTGTTCTTCGTCACGATGACGCAGTACGACCGGAACTTCACGGTGCCCCGGGTTATCGAGCCGCAAACGATGGACAACCTGCTCGCAAACCTGCTGGCACAGGCCAACCTGCGCAACCTGCGCATCGCGGAGACGGAGAAGTACGCCCACGTGACGTACTTTTTCAATGGCGGGATCGAGAAGGCGTTCCCGGGCGAGGACCGGGTGCTGGTGCCCTCGCAGAAGGTGGCGACCTACGACCTGGCGCCGGAGATGAGCGCGGCCGGCGTAGCGGATGCTGTGATCGCGGCGATCGAGGATACAGCGTTCGACCTGGTGGTGGTGAACTTTGCCAACGCCGACATGGTGGCGCACTCGGGGCAGCTGGCGCCGACGATTCGCGGGGTGGAGACGGTGGATGCGGCGCTGGGACGTGTGTATGCGAGCCTGCGGGCGCGTGGCGGATCCATGCTGATCACCGCCGACCACGGCAATGCGGAGCTGATGGTAGACCCGGTCTCCGGCGGCCCGCACACCTCACACACAACCAATCCTGTGCCGCTGGTGCTGGTGGACGAACAGTCGGGGAGGTACTCACTGCGCGAGGGCGGTTCGCTGCGCGATCTATCGCCGACGATCCTGGCGCTGCTGGGACTCGAAAAGCCACGAGAGATGAGCGGGGAGGATCTGCGGGTGCTGCGAACCTCTTAGCGGCTGCTGCGGGCGCTTTGACAGTTATTTCCGCCGCGTGGAGTACACGCCGCTTGTTAGAACTTAGGGTCGCCGCCGAGCTGTCTTTCTTTGTGCGGGTACCAGACGACCTCCGCCCAGATAGCGGCATCGCTGTGGCGGCCTGCCTCATATACCGGCACCTTCCAGCGTTCTACCTGCACCGCCAGATGGATGCCAAGGTCGGGCGTGATGCGCTTGACCAGGTCCAGCGTGCCTTCGTTCTGGGTGGTGCCTCCCGGCACAAAGGCATACACCCGGGGGTCCGGCGGGATCTGCCCGAGCGTGAAGTTAGGCACTGCGTTGGGGAGGAAGTTTTTGTCGCCCTTGACGTTGCGATATGCGAGCTGCAGGTGCTCTTGCGGTGAGATGTTGTAGGTCAGCCATGCCTGGCCACCCTTGGCGTCGCGCCCGATCGGGTCGGTGTATAGGAACCCCTTGTTCGTAGGGCCCTGCTGCTGCACTGCTTCGTAGTAGTAGAAGGTTCCGTGGGCGCCGGGGGTGCCGGAGCAACGGGAGGTCACGCAGTCGGTCGATGCGGCCTCGACCCGGAAATCGAGCTTAGGCACCCCGGGCACATGCGAAAGGTAAATGCCGGGGCGAACAGCCGCGCGGCGAGGCGCCGAGGCAGGGCTGACATCGTCGTGCGCAAACGAATCGAGGTAGAGCGTCAGCCACTTTTGCAGATAAGGCAGCCGGTACGTGAAGTCGAAGGCGCTGAACCGGGCGCCGGGGTCGGAGGATGAAAACTTGGTCGCGTTCGTGGTGCCGTTGGTGTCGACAAAAGATCGTAGGAAAGTGTGCAGCGTAACAGGCTCATGCCCTTTGCCGCCCCAGATCACCGTGCGCTGGAAGCCAATCTCGAGATCCCGGGTGGGGTGAACGCTGATCTTTTCCGAGTGCACCCAGGGATGGTTGGGCTGGGTGTGACCGCCGAGAGTGCCGACAAAGAAGTCGTAGCGGATGGGTCCGGTGGCGCGCCGAAGGAAGGGGACGTAGAAGGGCTCGATGCGATCGATCTGGAAGGAGTAAATGTCGTCGGCGTTGGTGCTCCACGCAAACGCGCCGCCCTTTCCAGGTCCAAGCCAGTGGTCGGTCTTGCCGAGTGTGAGCTCGTGCTTGAACAGGTGGTAGCCGATATTGGCTTCAAGGAGCCGAAAATTCGTGATCCCGGCGATTGGGCCGACCGGGTCCGTCGCCTGGTGCAGACCCGTCTGGTAGGGAATGTTGTCGATGGTGTCAGAAAGGTATTCGCCCAGCGCCTCAGAGTACCCCGGCGCGGAGGCCGCGTGCTGGAACTCGCCGCGAAGGAAAACCGTGGCGCGTCCCGCCTCGATGCGGCCGCTTGCGCCGGTTACATTCTGCACCCCGGACTGGTACGGCCGTCCGTAGTCATTGATGATCGTCTGCCCGACGTGAAAGCTGTCGTTCAGCGGAGTTTTTACGATGTCGAGGAACCGGGTGTAAACCGTATCGAGCTCAGCGTGCTCGCCGGTGAAGTAGAGGTCCGGACCAACCTCGCGCATCAGGGCCAGGTAAATCTCCTCCGCTTCGTCATTGCCCGATCCACCATCGTCGGCATTGCCAAGCGGGCTCCCGCCGCGGTCGAGCATGTGGTACACGCTCAGCCTGGTCCAGGGTCGCAGCCCCAGAAATGCGGTATCGAGATAGCCGAGCGCGTGCAGGCGGTCGAGGGCCGGATATACCCAGCTGTCCATGGGGATGTAGGTGGAGCCCTGGCCGTCATTGACATTGACGGGGTAATCGGGCTGCCAGTCCCGGCGTAGATGGATGTCGGGCAGGGGGCCTGTGTCCTGCGGAGGGATGGGTGCAGCTGTGGCCGGGGGCGGGAAGACGACGCCTTGCGCCGGAGCGGGTTGCTGGGCTGGGTCGGGCGGCTGAGTTGGAGCAGCCAGAGGGGTGGATGGGGAGGGCTTTGCGTCCACAGCGGGCGGGGTGGGCGACGCCGGGAGCTCCGTCTGGGCCAGGCCTGGAACACTGCAACCGGCCAGCAGACAGATGGTTAGGGCAAATCTCACTCTCACCTCGGGATGCTGCGGGCGGTACAGAACCACGTCACCCTGGGTGGCGGCCGGGGCGGCCCATGCCAAAGCCTAGATGAAGGGGCGGGCGAACACAAGAGCGGAGAGGTTACTTTCGGGCTGGGCCGAACGGCTTTGCGGCGCGTCGAGGGGCAGGCGAAGCGCGGGTTCAGCCGCGCAGCTCGCGGAGCAGCTGCCGCTCCAGCTGCCGGCGCCAGGCTTTGTGGAAGGCGCCCCGCTGGCGCAGCATCGCCTCGAGACGGGACAGCGGAGAGACCTGCGGCTGGGCCGGGACGCTGACGCAGGCGAGCAGGCTGGGGCCCAGGCCTGCGCGGGCGCGAACGGCGCACTCGAACGCGACGCGGTAGATGGCGAGAGCGTCGTCACGGTCGACCGGGATGGAGGGGTAGAGGGGCGCGGGAAGGCGGTACGCGGGGCGTGCCTGCGCGGGGCGGAGCCTTGCGCGCCGGGGGCGGTCGGCGACCAGCAGAAGAGGCAGGCCCAGCCCGGCGGCATAGGTGGCGGCGCTGGCCCAGTCGCTGGGAGACTGGGCAGCTTTGCGAGTGCTGCCCCCGGATAGAAGAGGGCGGGGAAGCACCACGCAGACCAGCGGGCGGGCTGCATTGCCGCTGCGGCTGCACGCGGCGGCCGTGGCGGCGCCCAGGGCGAAAGTGACGGCCTGCGGCTCGTCTGCCGGCAACGTCAGGACGCCTGCAGCGAGCGCGACTGCCGGCGGCCCGGGGGCTGGACCCAGGCCGCGCAGCAGGCGGAAGCCTGGAGCGCCGCGGCGGGGCAGCAGCACCAGGTCTTCAGGGCGCAGGTTGGCGCAGACACCCGCTGCGACCGCCTCGCCTGTTTGCGCAACGCGGGCCGCCGAGGTGCCCGAGAGCGTGCAGCGGAGGGTGGCGGTGTACAGGCTCTGGAGCAGCTCATCGCGGACGCGGGCTTCGGCTTCCTTGCTCATTCGGTGACTCCATACGGGCCCTTGCGGGCCTTATTGCGGGCACTGTCGGGCGGGGCGTTTCAAGGCTGAGCGCGAATCACGATCATGTCAGCAAGACGCCGCGCAAGCGGCAGTTTTCAACACATTTGTGAATAAAGCTGTGCAAGAGGGCTGCGGGCCCCATCCGGATGCAGGATTCACGCGGCTTTCACCATTCTGCACACTGGATGCGGCACCCCGGCAAAATACCCGCAATCACGAGGAGTAGTCGGCATTGATGCGGACGTACTCGGCGGTAAGGTCGGTGGTCCAGAAGCGGCAGACGCCATCGCCGAGGCCGAGGTCGACGGCAACGGTGAAGCGGCGCTGGGTCATGGCGGCATGGACGGCGGTGGGGTCGAAGCCGGGAGCGCGGCTGCCGTGCTCGCACACGGGCAGGCCGTTGAGGGTGATGCCGAGCCGACCCGGATCGATGGCAACGCCGCTGGCGCCGATAGTGGAGACGAGCCGGCCCCAGTTGGGATCGCTGCCGGCCCAGGCGGTCTTGACCAGGGGCGAGTGAGCGATGGCCCGGGCGATCGAGAGAGCGTCGGCATCGGATGGGGCTCCGGCGATGTCCAGGGTCACGACGTGGGTCGCGCCTTCGCCGTCATCGACGATGGCGAGGGCGAGCTCCTGGCATATCTCGGCGAGAGCGTTGCGAAAACCGGGGTGCGCGGGAGGCACGGCGACGCCGCTGTGCCCGGAGGCGAGCAGCAGGACGGTGTCGTTGGTGGAGGTGTCTCCATCGATCGAGATGCGGTGGAAGCTGGGTTCGACGGCAGCGGCAAGCAGGGTGGCAAGAGCCGGAGCCTGAACTCGGGCGTCGGTGAAGAGGTAGACGAGCATGGTCGCGTGCGGCGCGGGCGGCGCTGCAGAGGCATCACGGGCGTCAGGCGGGGAGAGCCGGGGGTGGATCATGCCGGCGCCTTTGCAGGCTCCGGCGAGCCGGACGGCCCGGCCTTCGACGAGCACGGTGCGGTGGGCGACCTTGGGGCGGGTATCGGTGGTGAGAATGGCGCGGGCGAACGCGGAGAAGGCCTCTGCGCTTGCCTCAAGCGCGGCAGCAGCCTGGGGCAGCGCGGCGGTGAGCCTGGCGACCGGCAGCGGCACGCCGATGATGCCGGTAGAGCTGGGCAGCACTTCTTCCGCAGCGCAGCTGAAGTGCGCCGCGGCAGCCTGGCAGGTGGCGCGCGCTGCAGACAGGCCTTCGGGACCGGTGGCGCAGTTGGCATTGCCGCTGTTGACGATGACGGCGCGGAGGCGTCCTCCGGTGGCGCGCAGGTGCTCACGGCCGACCGTGACGGGGGCGGCGACGACGCGGTTGCTGGTGAACATGGCGGCGGCCTGGGTCCCTTCCGCGGCGGCGATGCAGGCCAGGTCGGTCCGGCCGCTGGGCTTGATGCCGGCGCGCACGGCGGAGAATCGGAAGCCGCGGGGAAGAGCGTCGGGCGGCAGCAGAGGGGCGCCGGCTGGGTGCTCAGGGTAAGGCGAGGGGTCGTCGGGCATGGTCGCTCTACTGTATCGAATCTGTCGCCGGCGGTGCTGCGGTTGAGCGATGAACAATGAGCTTGTGTCCACTCGGGGAGCCGGCGCGGCACAATACCGGCGGCCGCTGCGCAGGGGTGTCTGCGAGAATCAAGGCGTGACGATACAGACTTCCAGACAAATGCTCAAAGAGGATTCCAGGCAGGTTGTTGAGGCTCCAGAGCGCGGGAGTTTTCTTTCCATGCGTCACGTGACTGTCGCGCGTGGCGACACGGTAGTGCTGCATGATGTGGCGCTCGAAATCGCGCAGGGCGAGCACGTGGTCCTGCTGGGGCCGAACGGCTGCGGCAAGTCGACGCTGATCAAGACGCTGACGCGCGAGGTGTACCCGATGGTGCCGCTGGAGGGTGAGCCGGCGATGCACTGCAGGCTGCTGGGGCGGGAGCGATGGGACCTGTCGCAGCTGCGCTCGTCGTTCGGCGTGGTGGCGGCGGAGCTGCCCGGCGAGCGGACGCCGGTAGCGAGCGGGCTGGAGGGGGTGATCGCGGGGTTCTTCGGGGCGTCGGCCTTGTGGCCGAACCACGTAGTGACGGACGAGATGGAGCAGCGTGCGCGCGAGACGCTGGAGCTGATGCGGGCGAGCCATCTGGCGGAGAAGCCGGTGGGGACGATGTCGGCAGGCGAGCAGCGACGGGTGATGATTGCGCGGGCGATGGTGCACCGGCCGGGCATGCTGCTGCTCGACGAGCCTTCGAATGCGCTGGACCTGCTGGCGCAGCACGAGCTGCGGGCGGCGCTGCGGGCGATTGCCCAGAGCAGCACAGGCCAGAGCGGTACGGGGCTGGTGCTGGTGACGCATCAGCTCTCGGACATTCTGCCGGAGATGGAGCGTGTGGTGCTGATGCGCGCGGGCCGCATCGTCGCTGACGGACACCGCCGGGAGCTGCTGACCGAGAGGGTTCTGGGCGAGCTGTTTGGAGTGCCGGTGAGGCTGGGGGAGCGCGACGGATTTATGCACGCATGGTAAGCGAGGCAGCGGCGTTCCCCTTTTTCAATGAGGCTGAAAGCCCCAGACCTGAGCCCCCTTGACCCGTGGGAACGGCGGCGCTAGTCTGGGCTTACACAGGAAAGGAGGGCGATCCTATTGAAAAGTTCTGACTGTAGTTTATCGAACGCTACACGTGAGGTGACTGAGGCTTAGGGCTCCTTCCAGCTCTAGACCTGGCGGTTCGCAAGTAGACGCCGAGGCCCATCTCAAGAGTCGTCGCGCGGCATTGGGTGTGCGTGGCTGGCTTGGCTCGAAGGATGCCTCAGGTCAATCTCAACAGTGCACCGGCAACAAGGCCCTCTTTCGCGAGAGGGCCTTTTGCTTTGCGTTTTAGAATGAGGGTATGGAACCGCTCGTCATCGCAGGCAAGGCCTTCCAGTCGCGGCTGATCGTAGGCACAGGCAAGTATAGGGACGGACCCGAAACACAGGCGGCGATCGAGGCCTCGGGCGCGGAGATCGTGACGGTCGCGGTGCGGCGGGTCAACCTGGACCGCTCTCACGAGTCGCTGCTCGACTTCATCGATCCGCGCCGCTACTTTCTGCTGCCGAACACGGCAGGGTGCTACACGGCGGACGAGGCGATTCGCGCGGCGCGGCTAGGCCGGGAAGTGGGGCTGTCGAGCTGGGTCAAGATCGAGGTGATCGGCGACCGGCAGACGCTGTACCCGGATGTGCAGGCGACGCTCGAAGCGACGCGGGTGCTGACGAAGGAAGGCTTCACGGTGCTGCCGTACACCACCGACGACATCGTGTTTGCGCGGCGGCTGATCGATGCCGGGGCGGCGGCGGTGATGCCTCTAGGGGCACCCATCGGTTCGGGGCTGGGCATCTCCAACCTCGACAATTTCCGCATTCTTCGCGAGCTGATCCACGAGGTGCCGCTGATTATCGATGCGGGGCTGGGCACAGCCTCGGATGCGGCGCTGGCGATGGAGTTGGGAGCGGATGCAGTGCTGTTGAACTCGTGCCTGGCAGCGGCGCAGAAGCCGGTGTTGATGGCCGAGGCGATGAGCCACGCGGTGCTCGCCGGGCGGCAGGCATACCTGGCGGGGAGGATGCCGCGCAAGCTGTATGCAACGGCTTCGTCGCCGCTGGAGGGGATTTCACGGTGAGGTGGTTCGCGTTTGGGCTGTTCTATTTTCGGTCAGGGCTTCGGCAAGATTTGATGGATCCCCACCAGGATTTAGATGAACAGTGATATTCTTTTCGTGGCGAGATAGTTGCTGCTACCCTGCCACGTACTACGGATAAGGTGCCGCTACCTACGGATTCTCAGAAAGATCTCCGCGAGTAGCACAGCCAGGCCGAGTATCAGGCGCGCAAGCGTCCGGTCCTCAATCTGGAAGTCCAACTTCAACTTCACTCTACATCCCACCCTCCAGCGGCCCGGAGCTTCCACTCCGGGCTTCTCTTGCGCGTTTTATACGCGACCCGCGCACGTGCAGAGATGTACTGCTCTCCGCCGCGTTGTGCAAACCAGCCACGCAACGCCTTCTGGGTTCGATCCAAAGTTAAATGAGATCCGGCTTGAAATCAGCCGGCCCGGGAGCTCTCTTGCCGTTGCACGGTACCAATGTCACCGGGGTATTGTGCCCAGCCGCTTTGTGGGCTTCGCCTGACTGCCCGTGAGAGCAACGCCCCGATCCTGACCCGCTATCCTGCTGGGCGGCTCTGGCCTCAGCCCAAGCTACACTCAGTTTGCATGCGCGTGTTTGGGATTGATTGCGGCACGGAGTGGACGGGCTACGGCGTGGTAGCGGTCGAGGAGACGGCGCGCGCAAGCCGGTTGCGTCCGGTGTGTGCGGGAGCGATCCGGCTTTCAAAGAAAGACACGCTCGCAATGCGGCTGGCGATGGTGCACCGGGAGCTGCTGGCGCTGATGACCGAGCATCAACCGGACGCGGTCGCGGTGGAGGAAATCTTTCATTCAGTCAATGCGCAGACAGCGCTGAAGCTGGGCCATGTGCGCGGGGTGGCTTTGCTGGCCGCCGCAGGGCATGGCCTGCCGGTGTTCGAATACTCGCCATTGACGATCAAATCGACGGTGGTGGGGTATGGACTGGCCAAGAAAGAGCAGGTGCAGTTTATGGTGGCGCGGCTGCTGGAGCTGGAGAGCGCGCCGGAGCCGGCCGACGCCGCCGATGCGCTGGCCATTGCGATCTGCCATATCCACCATGCGCAGACCGCGGCGCGGCAGCAGGCGTCCGGGCCGGGACGGGTGGCGCTGCGATGAGGCTGGCTGCGCTTGGCGTGCTGCTGCTGGCTGTGTTTTCGCCTGGAATGCCGCAAACCGCCCGGGCGCAGGCGGTCCCGGTGCGAGGTGGGGTGGCGACGGTGTCATTCCAGTTCGACAACCCGGCGCTGCAACCGCCGCGATACAGCCTTGTCATGGCGGAGGATGGCACAGGGCGATACCACTCCGAAGCTGTGGGCGTGGCGGCCGCGACCCAGCCGCTGGACCGGGCGATCACACTTGCCGCGCCGCTGCGCAAGCAGTGGTTCGCGGCGGCGCGCAAGAATCGGCTGTTTGCCGTGGAGTGCGACACGAAGCGGGACAAGATCGCGTTTACCGGCAACAAGACACTCAGCTACACGGGGCCGGAGGGCGCGGGCAGCTGTACCTTCAACTACGCGCGCGACCCGAAGCTGGAGCAGCTTGCAGGCAGCCTGATCGCGGTAGCGAACACGCTGGAAGAAGGCCGCAAGCTCGAATCACTGCTGTCGCACGACAAGCTGGGACTGGACGCCGAGGTGGAGCTGCTGGGCGAGGAGCAGGCGGATGGGCGCGCGCTTGAGCTTGAGAACATCGCCCCGGTGCTGCACGCGATCGCCGGCAATGAGGAAGTGCTGCACCGAACAAGGAGCCGGGCGGAGGCGCTGCTGACCGCCTCGGGGAGCGGCTCGTAAAGGGGCGGGGCCACGCCATTGTTGATGCTGTCGTTCACCGCGAGCTGAGCGTCAGAGTCTCTGGCTGCGGGGTTTTCATCGGATAAGTGGCACGCAACTTGTTGCCGGGGCAGAGGGTTTGTACTAGCGGAAGATCAGGTCGCTGATGCAGACTTTCTGCGGAGTGCGAGCGATTAGAGCCTGTGCGAGGGGAGGACAAGATGACTGCTTTGATTGTTCCGGTACATGCGATACAGCGGTTTGCTGTCCTCGGGATTCTGTTCGCGGCGCTGGCTACCAACGCCCCGGCGTCGCAGGGGCAGGCACAAGATCAAGACCCGGCGCAGGATCCGAGTCAAAGCCAGGCGCCCGCTCAGACGTCGGCACCGCCCCCGCAGGGTGCAGGCGCTGGAAGGGCCACGCCCGCATCCCAGTCATCGCCGCTGCCGGCGCGGCTGAGCGATGTGGAAGGCTCGGTGCGGCTGGCGCAGATTGCAGCTCCGGCAGAGCCGTCGCAGGCTCCCGCCGCTGGGCAGCTGCCGCCTCCACCGCCCGCCGATGAGACGTTTGACCAGGCTTCGGTGAACATGCCGGTGCTGGCCGGGATGCAGATCGAGACCGGCGACGACGGGCGCGCGGAAGTTGAGTTCAACGACGGAAGCATCGCGCGGCTGACCCCCAACAGCGCTGTCGCTATCGTGTCGCTCGAGAGCGCGGGCGAGGGGCTGCGGGCGGTGCGCGGGTTGAGCTACTACGAGCTGCCGGCCGGGAGCCCCGGGGTGCTGACCCTGGAGGCCGGCCCCGACCAGGCGCGGCTGGCGCCGAATACGCTGCTGCGGGCAGACCTCGACAATCCGCCCTTTCAGGTGGCGGTGCTGCGCGGCTCGGCGCACTTTAACAACAAGAGCTCCGACATTGGCTTCGAGGCGAACGCGGGAGAGACGGCGTCGCTCGACCCCTCTTCGCCGACCGCGTACGACCTAAAGCAGGATGTGGCGGAGAATACGTGGGACGCCTGGAACGGCGACCGCGACAGCGCGCTGGCGCAGATGGCGGACGGGGAGACGAACGCGCGGGTTGGCAATGGCAGCTCGGACTCCGCGGCATGGAACGACCTGGACTACTACGGCACCTGGTACAACGTGCCGGGGGCAGGCATGGCGTGGGCGCCGGACGGGGTGGATGCGAGCTTCGACCCCTACGGCGCGGGCGCGTGGGGGCTCTACTCGGGCGTTGGCTATACGTGGGTTTCGTCCTACCCGTGGGGCTGGCTGCCTTACCACTGCGGCGGCTGGAGCTACTTTAACAACTTTGGGTGGGGCTGGCAGCCGGGCCGCGGCTGCGGGGGCTTTGGCGGGGTAGGTTGGTACCCGTACACGGGGCTGCATCATGCGCCGAACGGCTACCGGATTCCGCCGCGGCCGGTTCCGCTGGACCCACGGCTGCGCAACCACCTGGGCGGGGTGCCTCTGCCGCGTTCGCAGCCGCTCAAGCCGGTGCTGCGCGGGCCGGAGTACCGGTTCCGGACGGTCGGTGGTACCCGGCCCGAGCCACGCGCGTTTCCGCTGGGCAAGGTTGCATCCGCAAACGGAGGCGCGGGGACCGAAAGCGCGGGGGATGGCGGCCTGGGGTTTGCGCCAACGCTGCCGGTCGTAAACGGCCAGCAGTACCGGCAGCCGGGAGGATACGGTTTTGCGGGCGGCGCAGGTGGCGGCGGCGCGTATGGCGCGCGAGGGTATGGTGGGGGCGCTTACGGTGCAGGCGGGTTGCAGTCGCAGCACATCGAGCGGGGGCGGGTTGTAGTTACGCCCAGTACGGGCCCGATCGCGCCTTTGCCGCGGGTGGTTGCGCCGGCACCCCGGATCGCTCCGCCGCCGCGTGTGATTGCCGCACCGCCGCGGGTGGTGATGCCTGCACCTGCGCCGCATTTTTCAGCACCGGCGCCGGCTGCGCGACCGCATTGAGGGTCCGATCGAGATGTCTGGCACGAGTGTGGATTCCCGTCACCCGGCCAGGCCTACGCTCAAACCTTTGTAGCCGCGCGCTCGTCGGCTGGCGGGTAGAGGCGGCGAAAGACGGCAGCAAGCTCTGCGGGGCTGAGCTCTTCAGCGCGCGCATTCGGGCTGGTGGTCTGGAGCGCAGCGGCTGCTTCAGCCGGAATACCCGCGGCGCGCAGATTGTTGGCCAGGGTCTTGCGTTTCTGCGCGAAGCAGGCGCGGAGGAAGCGGGTGAACGGCTCCGGGCTGACCTGCAGCTCGTGCCAGCGAGGGGCAAACTCCAGCCGCACCACCGAGGAGTGCACCTCGGGCGGCGGGGAAAAGGCCTGTGGCGGCAGGGTGAACAGCAGCTGCACCTGGGCATGCATCTGGCAGAGCACCGTGAGCAATCCGTAATCGCTGGTGCCGGGCTCGGCGGTGATGCGCTCGGCCACCTCCCGCTGCACCATTAGAACCGCCCGCGAGAGCACCTGCTGGTGAGCGAACAGGTGCTGCAGGATAGGCGAAGTGATGTAGTAGGGCAGGTTGCCGAGCACGGCAAGCGAGCGAGCCTTGCCATGAACGAGCTGAGAGAGATCGAGCGAGAGAATGTCGGCTTCGAGGATTTCTACGGTTCGTGTTTGGACTGCTGAAGAACCCACGGCCGGAGATTCCGCGGCCCTGTCTTCCACCGCCTGGGCGCCTTCTGTCGCAACCTTTACGACTTCGCTCTCTCTTGCCGAAATTCCTTCTGTTGAGGCCTGGATGGTGGGCATCGCCGCGAACTCGGCCCGTAGGGCGGAGGCGAGCGCCGGGTCGAGCTCGACCGCTATGAGGCGGGCGGAGCGGGCGGCGAGCAGGTCTGTGACGGCTGCCTTGCCGGGACCTATCTCAAGCACCGGCCCGAAGGCGAGTGGGCCCAGCGCCTCGACGAGCAGCCGCTGCGCGCGCGCGTCGGTGAGGAAGTTCTGCCCGAGCTTCGGTTTCGTTTTCATACCTTCTCTCGCGCCGGGAGGGATTGCACACGATCGCGCCGGCTGCCGGTGCAACGCACGCGCACTCTCCACATCCATTAGACTAAGCGTTCGCGGACGCCGCGGCGGCATAGGCCCCATGCGAGCAGACGGCGAGAGGAGCCAGGCACCATGCACATTGCTTTTGCCGCGTCGGAGTGCGTTCCCTTCATCAAGACCGGCGGCCTGGCCGACGTGATCGGCGCGCTGCCGGCGGAGCTGGTGCGGCAGGGGCATGCGGTCACGGTGTACCTGCCGCTGTTCCGCGCGGTCTCAGCGAAGCTGGGCAAGCGCCACGTCTTGATCCCGAGCCTCACCATTCCGTTTATGGATTACAACCGCTTTGTCTCGGTGGTGGACGGCGGCCAGCGCGAGGGGGTGCGGTTCGTGTTCATCGACTGCCCGGAGCTGTTCGACCGGGAGGCTTTGTACGGAACCGCTGGCGGCGACTATCCGGACAATTGGGAGCGGTTCGCGCTGTTTTGCCGGGCGGTGATTGAGGCGACGAAGCAGCTGGGCGTCCCCGACATCTACCACGCGCATGACTGGCAGGCGGCGATGCTGCCGGTGTACCTGCACGCGGTCTACGCGCAGGACCCGGCACTGGAAGCCGCGGGCACGGTGTTTACCATCCACAACGCGGGCTACCAGGGCTGGTTTGCGCCGGAGACGACCGAGCGCCTGCTGCTGCCGTGGGATGTGTACCGGATGGACCGCCTGGAGCACTACGACACCTTCAACTTCCTGAAAGGCGGCATTGTGTACGCCGACGTGCTGACGACGGTGAGCCGCAAGTATGCTGAGGAGATCCAGACGGCCGAGTTCGGCTACTCGCTCGAAGGCACTCTGCAGCGAAGGGCGGCCGACCTGCACGGTATTTTGAACGGCGTGGACTACGAGCAGTGGGATCCGCTGCACGACCGCTACATCGCGGCGCACTACGGGCCGGACAGCCTGGAGGGCAAGGCCGAGTGCCGGCGCGACCTGCTGCACGCTTTTGCCGCGCCGGAGCTGCCGTCGACTACGCCGGTGCTGGGCATCGTGTCGCGCTTTGCAACGCAAAAGGGTTTCGACTTGCTGGCGGAGATCGCCGAGCGCCTGGCCGAGCGGGAGCTGTTCCTGGTCGCGCTGGGCACGGGCGAGCCGTATTACGAGAACCTGCTGCGGTCGCTGGCGGAGCGGTTCCCGCAACGGTTTGCGGTGCGCGTGCAGTATGACAATACGCTGGCGCACAAGATCGAGGCAGGCGCGGATATGTTCCTGATGCCCTCGCGCTACGAGCCGAGCGGGCTGAACCAGCTGTATAGCCTGCGCTACGGCACGGTGCCGATAGTGCGTGCGACCGGCGGCCTCGACGACACGGTCGAGGAGAGCCTGGAGCCGGAGCAGGGCACGGGCTTCAAGTTCCACGGGGTAGCGGCCGATGATTTTCTGGCCGCGATCGATCGCGCGCTGGCGTGCTTTGCCGATAAGCGGAAGTGGCGCATGCTGATGGGCAACGGGATGCGGCAGGACCACGGGTGGAAGCAGCCGGCGGCGGAGTACGGGGCGCTGTACGAAGCGGTAGCGCGGCGTCGCTCGTAAGTACACACGCCACGAAGTGGCCGCAAGCCGCGCAGGCGGTTTTGTTTACATTGCGAGCGGCTGCGTTGTGCTACCGGTAGTACTTTTCCTGGGCCCAGTCGGCGGAGTAGGGCTGCAGGCGGTCGTGGCATACGTAGATAAACCGCTGCTCCCACGGCATGGCGTAGGGGTTGGTCTGGTGATCGGCAACTGTGCAGCTGCGATAGAAGCGCAGCATGCCGGCGAGCGGCGCGTCGGTGACGACGATCATCTCCCTGCCGGTGTAGCCATGCGGACCCCACATCCAGTAAGCCTGGTGGCCGCTGATGGCGGCCGGCAGACCCAGCGGCCGGCCCAGGACGTTGATCGCGCTTGCCTGTCCGTAGTTGGCTGTGAGAATGCCGGTCTGCCGCTGCTGGTCCGGGGGCAGCGCGTGGTAGACGCGGCTGACCGAGTCGGCGAGCGACTGCCAGCCGAGGTGGTCGGCAAAGAACTCCGGGAAGTTGGAGCCGTCGTGCTGCTCGCTGTCGGTGGGCTCAAAGTGCAGGATGCGGGTGTAGCGAACAAAGTCGGCGGGGGAGAGCACGGGCACGGCGAAGGGCGCGGTCAGCGCGATGGCGAGGGTAACGACCACGGCATAGGCGGCGACCAGCCCGTTGCGGACTCCGCTCTGTGTATCTGAGGCCGAAGCCCACTCGGTCCAGAAGACCGCGCCGGCTGCGAAATAGAGAGGGTAGATCGGTGCCAGGTAGTAGTCCTTTGCGTGCAGCGCCAGCATGATGGCCAGGAAAAAGAGGTAGAGCACACCCGCGGCGCGCCAGGGTCGAGCCGTGCGGCCAAAGAGCAGCCACGCCACGCCGGGCAGCCAGGCGAGCAAATGGAAGGGGGACAGGATGAGGACCTGCGCCCAGACAAACTGGAGCGGCGAGAGCACGACATCCTTGTTGCTGTGCCGCACGTCTCTCAGCCACTCCAGCGTGGGGAAGTGGTGCGTGAACTGCCAGGCCAGATTGGGCAGCGCGAGCAGGACGGTAATGCCGGCACCGAGCAGAAAACCGCGCCGCATGAGCAGGTGCCGGGCCGGGGTGCAGAGCAGCGCGGCCAGCAGGGCGGCGATGAGGAAGATGGCCGAGGCCTTGTTCTCAAGCGCGAGGCCCGCGCCCGCGCCCAGCAGCAGCCACCAGCCGGTAGCCTCAGGCACGGCGAGCAGCCGGAGCACGGCGAGCACTGCCGCCATCCAGAAAACAGGCTCCCAGGCGTTCATGGAGAGGAAGCTCTGCGTGGCCAGAAAAACAGGCGTGGTGAGCACGAAGAGCATGGCCAGCGCGGCCGCGCGGCGGGTGCCCCCAAGCGCGCTGGCGAGGAGCCCGGTGAGTACGACGGTGAGCACGCCGGCCAGAGCGGGCAGCAGCCGGAAGGCGACCAGGTGGTGGTAGCCGAAGAGCAGCTCGGCGAGGCGGGCCTGCAGCGCGACCAGGGGCGGCTGGTCGACATAGCCGGCGGCAAGGCGGCGGCCGCAGACCAGGTAGTAGAGCTCGTCGCGGAAGATGCCGTAACCGGCATGGATGGAGAGCAGCGTGATGGTGGACTGGAGCAGCAGCTTGGCCAGGCCGAAGAGCAGCAGCAGCGGGAGCAGCGACTTGAAGTGCCAGCGGCGCCGCTCGTACTGCCGGCTGGGCACAAATGGTTGAACCCGAGTGCTCATGCTTCCTTAAAGGTACCGGGAGATTGGCGATTTCGAGACGTGCTTCCTTCGATGCGTTGAACGCCTGCAAGCACGGCTGGGATATGTCGCGGTAGTGCTCTCAACAGGTATAGCGTGAAACGGGCCGAATGGTCGCGGCTTTTCCGTCAGGAAATCCAAGCGGTCTAACTGGGCAGGATAGGCAGCATGGGAGGCAACGACGGCATGAGCGGGCTCTCGGGCTGGGGCGCGGCTGCCGGGTCCGCGCGGAAGTGGGCGACGATGCGCTCGGCAGTCACGCGCGGGACCACAGCGGTGAGGGCTTCAACGCCGGCAGCCTGCACCGCGCGCACGCTGCCGAAGTGCTGCACCAGGCGGATGCGGGTGCGGGCGCCGACACCGGCGATCTCCAGCAGTTCGGAGCTGCGGTCGCGGATTTCGCGGCGCTTGCGGTGGTACGTGATGGCGAAGCGGTGCGACTCGTCGCGGATGCGCTGGATGAGGTGCAGAACCGGAGAGCGGCGCTCCAGCACCACCGGCTCGTCCTCGCTGCCATGGACGTAGACGACCTCCTCGCGTTTGGCGATGGAGGCGAGCGGCTGAGTGGTGAGGCCCAGCTCCTGCAGTGCGCTTGCGGCGGCGTGCAGCTGGCCCAGGCCGCCATCGACGAGGATAAGGCTGGGCAGCCGCTTGCCTTCGTCGACCAGGCGCTTGTAGCGGCGGGTAATGACCTCGCGCATCGACGCGAAATCATCGACGCCCTCCACTGTTTTGATCTGGAACTTGCGGTAGTCGCTCTTCTTCATCCCGCCCTGCTCCCACACCACCATGCTGGCGACGGTCTCGGCGCCCTGGATGTGCGAAATATCGAAGCACTCGATGCGGGTGGGGGTTTCCGGCAGCATCAGCGCGTCTTCAAGCGCCTGCGCGATGGCCTTCTCGGTGGGCTTGAGCACGCGGAAGCGCTGATCGTAGCTCTGCTTCGCGTTGGTGCCGGCCAGGTCGAGCATGGAACGCTTGTCGCCGCGCTGGGGCACCGCGATCTCCACCTGGCGGCCGCGCTTCGAGAGGGCGGTGGAGAGCGCGGCGCGGTCGGTGAAGTCGACCGGCGTGTAGATGGAGCAGGGAACATACGGCTTGTCGAGGTAGAGCTGTTTGAGGAAGGACGCGAAGAAGGCGCCGGCGGCAAACTCGCGCGGGATGGACGGCTCGGGCGCCTCGCTGTCCGCTGTGTCTTCGGACAGGTTGAGGTCCGGAATGTCTTCCCAGAAGAACTCGCGGCGATCGACGATTTTGCCGGCGCGCACGTGGAAGAGATTGACGGCGAGCATGCCCTGTTCGTAGTGGTAGCCGAAGATATCGGCGTCATCATCGTCCGACGACGCGATACGCTGCTTCTCGCGTAGCTGGTCGACGGTCGAGAGCAGGTCGCGGTACTTGGCTGCTAGCTCGAAGAGCTGCTGCTCGGCGGCGGCCTGCATGCGCGCGGCGATGGTGCGCTCCAGCTCGGCCCCGCGGCCCTCGAGGAACATCTGCGCGTCGCGGACGGTCTCAGAGTACTGCTCCGGCGTGGTGAGGCCCTCGACGCAGGGACCCAGGCAGCGCTTGATGTAGTACTGCAGGCAGGGCCGCGGGTGATAGCGGCTCAGGTCGACCTTGCAGGAGGGCAGCAGAAACGACCGGTGCAGCAGCTCGGCGATCCGGTAGGCCAGGTTGCCGGGAAAGTAGGGCCCGTAGTAGGCCGCGCCGTCCTTGCGCAAACGCCGTGTGACGAAGACCTTGGGGTGGCGATCGGCGAGGGTGAGCTTGACGTAGGGGTAGGTCTTGTCGTCGCGCAGAAGGATGTTGAAGCGCGGCTTCTTCTGCTTGATGAGGTTGTTTTCAAGCGCGAGCGCCTCGTGCTCGTTGTCGACCAGGATGTAGTCGAGGTCCACCGCCGCGCGCATCAGCGAGCCGGTTTTGGCGTGGGCCTGCGAAGCCTCCAGCAGGTATGAGCGCACCCGCGAGCGCAGGTTTTTGGCCTTGCCGACGTAGATGACAGTGTCCTCGGCGTCCTTGTACAGGTAGACGCCGGGGCCGGTCGGCAGCGTCCTGATTTTCTCCTGAAGATCCATGGGTGAGTCTTTATGGTACTGCCCGCGGCGGAGCTGCGGGGTGTTCGCGGAAGCGTCTCAGGGCAGGGAGTTCCGGTTACACTCCTGTAAAAACTACCTTGCATGGGCCTGGCTCCGGACGGGTTCGTGGAAATGGAAAACCCGGCAACTTGTTTGGACTGCACGTGTTAGAGCGCTTCATGTAAACTGCCCCCAACTTTGGCCACTGACCTGCATCTCACACGGGATGGCGTGGAAAACGCCAAATGACAAGAATTCAAGGACTCATCCATGTTGAAGTCTTCCCTGCGCATTTCACCCGCTGCGTTTCGTTCTACCGGCGCGATTGCCGTCTCCCTTGTGGCCCTGTGCCTGGCCACCGGCTGCAGCACCAAAAAGTCGGTGCGCAACCAGACCACGCCGGTCATCAACCAGACCAATGAACTGGATGATAGAACCTCGGCAAACAACCGGTCGCTGCAGGACCTGGACCGGCGAACGGGTGCCGGCATCAACGGCGCGCAGACCAGTGCGGCGAACGCGCAGCAGTCGGCCACAACGGCTACCGGAGCCGCAGGGCAGGCGCAGACCAACGCGCAGGATGCAGTGCATCGCGCAGACACCCTGGGTAGCGTGGTCTCTAACCTGGACACCTACAAGAGCGTGGGCGATGTGAGCGTGAATTTCGGCTTCAACAAGTCCGACCTGACCAGCCAGGCGAAGGCGCAACTGGACGGGCTGGGCGCGCAGCTGGGTGCGCAGCGGTCGTACATTCTCTCGCTAACCGGCGGGACCGACTCAGTGGGCAGCGCTTCCTATAATTACGATCTGAGCGACAAGCGGGCCGAATCCGTGGTGCAGTACCTGGCGGCAAAGTATGGCGTGCCGGCACATCGCTTCTACCTGATCGGGCTGGGCAAGGACCAGGCGGTGGCCTCGAACGATACGGCCAGCGGCCGCGCGAAGAACCGCCGGGTGCAGGTGCAGTTGATGACCAACCAGCCGATGAACGGCGCGACTGCGGATTCAGGTGCGACCCCCGCTGCTCAACCTGCGACTGGCGTCTCGCAACCGCCTCAGTAGAAAAGCTCCCTCCCCCAGAGTGAGGCGCAGCTGCGCTTACAAAGGCAGCTGCGCAATATGTGCGGCGCGTATCTCGTCCGCGGTAAAAAGGCTCAGAAACGGCAGGCCCGCGAGTGCGGCTTCCACCGAGGCTCGGCCTTTTGCTTCTGTTCGCTCCACCAGGCAGGCAGCGGCGAGAACCCGCAGGCCGGCATTGCGCGCAACCTCAATGGCCTCGATGGTCGAAGCGCCGGTGGTACAGACGTCATCGACGATGACAACCGGCGAGCCCTCTGAGAAATACCCTTCGATACGGCGACGCATGCCGTGCGCTTTCTCTCCCTTGCGCACCAGGAAGCCATGGACAAGCGGCTGCGTGGCGTCCTCGTGGGCACGCTGCGCGCTGGCGATGGCAACGCCGCTGACGACCGGGTCGGCACCGAGCGTGAGGCCGCCAACGGCTGCCGGGTGCAGGCCCTGTGCGTGGAAGAGATCGAGCAGCGCGAGACCGGTAAGGCGTCCACCCTCGGCGTGCAGCGTGGTGATGCGGCAGTCGATGTAGTAGTCGCTGGTGCCGCCGGAGGAGAGCTGGAAGGTGCCCAGCTTGAAGGATATCTGCGCCAGCAGGCGGAGCAGGGAAGTCCGAGCGTCGTGTGAAGGAGCAGGTGCCAAGGGAGAAACTCCGCTGCTAATGGGTCAGGCGGTCCAGGTGCCGGAAACCGCCGGTCTGCACGAGAATACCGGCAAACAGGGTGAAGTTGTAGGCGGCGTGCACGACCGTGCTGCTGGCGAGCGAGTTGAGCCGCAGCCGCACGATGCACAGCACCAGAGAGACCAGCCCGATGAGCAGCACCGGCGCCCACGCATGCGAGACCTGCTCGCCGTGCAGCAGCGCGAAGGGCAGGCTGGTGAACAGGATCGACAGCGGCACACCCAGCCACGTAACAGCGCCTGGGGAGAGGTCGCCCTTGAGCGAGAGCCAGCGGAAGGCGTTGAGAAACGCGGGCAGAAGAAAACCGCGGAAGACCATTTCCTCAAACAGCGGCGCGCCGGTGATGCCGAAGAGGAGCATCATCCAGGCGCCGAGCGGCGAGCGCATCATGTCGGCCATGATGGGTGGGTCTTTGGGCATGGGCAGCACGCTGCCGAGCAAGCCGATGCCGAAGCCGCAGGCGAGGCCCAGCAGCAGCAGGCGGCCGAAGTAGCGAGCGGCCTGCTGACTGTTCCAGTGCAGGCCGGCGGCGAAGCTGCGGCGCCAGATAGCTCGGAAAAGCGGCACCGCCGCAGCGACGACCAGCAGATAGCCGAAGGCTTCAGAGGGCACCAGCCAGCGGGCGTCAGAGGCGAGCAGCAGGGCGTACGCGCGCACAGAGTGGTGGCCGTAGACGTGGAGCCGCTGTGCGGCCAGCAGCGCCAGGAACTGGCCGCCGAAGACCAGCACGGCGGAGAGCACGAGCAGCAGGAGCATGTGGCCCATGTTGGGGCCGATGGCTTCGATACCGGGTTCCGGCGCTATCTCGGTCCGCTCAGGCAGTACAGGATCGAGGGTGCTCAATGGATCGTCTCCTTCTTCCTGCCCGTTGCCTTGCCCGTTGCTTTGCTTGTTGCCTTGTCCGTTGCCTTGCCCTTTGCTTTGCTTGTTGCCTTGTCCTTTGCTTTGCTTGTTGCCTTGTCCGTTGCTTTGTCCGCTGCCTTGCTTGTTGCCGTGCCCGTTATCTCGATCGCGACATGGCGCTTAAGAAAGCCCCCGGTATGCGACTCGGGCGCGGCCGCAACCTGCGCCGGCGTGCCTTCGGCGACGATGCGGCCGCCGCCTTCGCCGCCTTCCGGGCCCATGTCGAGGATCCAGTCCGCGTTGCGGATCACGTCGAGATTGTGCTCGATGATGAGCACCGTGTTGCCCAGATCGGTGAGCTTGTGCAGCACCTCCAGCAGCTTGCGTACATCGTCGAAGTGCAGGCCGGTGGTCGGCTCGTCGAGCAGGTAGAGCGTCTTGCCGGTCTGGCGCTTGGAGAGCTCGCGGGCCAGCTTCATGCGCTGCGCCTCGCCGCCGGAAAGCGTGGTCGCGGCCTGCCCCAGGTGAATGTAGCCGAGCCCGACATCGACCAGCGTCTGCAGCTTGTTGCGCACCTGCGGGATATCGGCGAGCACCGGCAGCGCGTCGGCAATCGAGAGCTCGAGCAGATCGGCGATGGAGTAGCCGTTGAACTTGACCGCGAGCGTTTCCTGATTGTAACGGCGGCCGTTACAGATATCGCACAGCACATACACATCGGGGAGAAAGCTCATCTCGACTCGCTTCTGTCCGTCGCCCTGGCAGGCCTCGCAGCGGCCGCCGGAGACGTTGAAGGAGAAGCGGCCCGGCTTGTAGCCGCGCTCGCGCGACTCGGGCAGCATGGCAAACAGATCCCGGATCGCGGCGAAGACGCCGGTGTACGTTGCGGGGTTCGATCGCGGGGTGCGGCCGATAGGCGACTGGTCGATACGCACGGCTTTGTCGATCTGCTCGAAGCCCTTGATGCGCGCGTACTTGCCCGGCTCCTCACGTGAGCCGTAGAGCTCTTTGGCGAGCGCGCGGTAGAGCGTGTCATTGACCAGCGTGCTTTTGCCCGAGCCGGAAACGCCCGTGATGACCGACATCACTCCGAGCGGAATCCGGGCCGTGACGTTTTCAAGATTGTGCGCGCGCGCCCCTTCGACCACGATCCACTTGCCGGTAAGCGGGCGCGGCGCCTCGCGGTGCATCACCGGGCTCTGACCCGACAGATACCGCCCGGTGAGCGACTCGGGAGCGGCCATTATTTCTTCGGGCCGGCCCTCGGCAACGACGTAGCCGCCCAACTTGCCTGCGCCCGGGCCCAGGTCGAGCACATAGTCGGCATGCCGGATGGTGTCTTCGTCATGCTCGACCACCAGCACCGTGTTGCCCAGGTCGCGCAGCGCTTCGAGCGCGGCGATCAGGCGCATGTTGTCGCGCTGGTGCAGACCGATCGACGGCTCGTCCAGTACATACAACACGCCGCGCAAACGCGAGCCGATCTGTGTCGCCAGACGGATGCGCTGGCCCTCGCCGCCAGAAAGCGTGGCCGCATTGCGGTCGAGCGAGAGGTACGAAAGCCCGACGGCGTTGAGGAACTCGAGCCGCTCCACCACCTCGCGGCGCAGGCGCTCGGCGATCATTGCATCGCGGGTCGAAAACGCAAGCGACCGCGCCGCATCGAGCGCGCGGTTCAGCGGCATCTCGGTGAAGTCCGCGATGGAGCGCTCGCCGACCTTGACGGCAAGCGACTCCGGCCGCAGCCGGCGCCCCTTGCACACCAGGCAGTCCGAGGCCGACATGTAGCCCAGCATCCACTCGCGGTAGCTCTCCGAGCGCGACTCCTCGAGCGAGTCGCGCAGCCACGCAAGGATGCCGTGGAAGCCGGTGCGCGGGCCTTCCGCTTTCTCCGGCCCGAACAGCAGAAGATCCTGCTGCCGGGCGGTCAGCTGCTCGAACGGCTGGCGCAGGTCGATCTTGTAGCGGGTTGCCGCAAGCTGGATCAGCTTGAGCAGATACTGCGACGCCGCGCCCGGCCCAAGCGCGCCATCGAGCAGCGGCTTGCTCCAGTCGACGATCACCTTGGCCGGGTCGAAGTCGTAGATGGACCCGAGCCCATGGCACGCCGGGCACGCGCCGTAGGTGCTGTTGAAGGAGAATGACCGCGGCTCCAGCTTGGGTACGTCGAGCCCGCAGTTGGGGCACGACATGGACGAGGAATAAAGCTGCTCCTGTTGGTCGCCCGCGTTTGTCCCATGCACCTGGATCAGCACCAGCCCGCCCGCCATCTGCAGCGCCTTCGCGATCGAGCCTTCGAGCCGCTTGCGGTCCATATCGGGCTTCAGCACCAGCCGGTCTACAACCGCCTCGACGGTGTGGTTCTTGCGCCGCTCCAGCGCGACCGGTTCCGACAGGTCGCGCATCTCGCCGTCGATCCGCGCGCGAAACCCCTGGCTGTCGAGTGAATCCAGCAGCTCCTTGAACTCACCTTTGCGGCCGCGGACCACCGGCGCAAAGATGGTCACGCGCTCGCCGCGGCCAAGCGCGAGCACGCGATCGGTGATCTGCTCGAGCGACTGCCGCGAGATCGCGAGGCCGCAGTTGGGGCAGTGCGGCACGCCGACTGAGGCGTACAGCAGCCGCAGGTAATCGTAGATTTCGGTGATGGTGCCGACGGTCGAGCGCGGGCTTCGATTGGTGGTCTTCTGCTCGATCGAGATCGCGGGGCTCAGGCCCTCGATCGAGTCCACGTCGGGCCGCTCCAGCTGGTCGAGGAACTGGCGCGCGTACGCGGACAGCGTTTCTACGTAGCGGCGCTGGCCCTCGGCGTAGATCGTGTCAAAGGCGAGCGAGCTCTTGCCGGAGCCGGAAAGGCCGGTGACGACGGTGAGCGTGTTCCGCGGGATGCGGACGCTGATGTCACGAAGATTGTGCTGCCGCGCGCCGCGGACGGAGATATGGGTAATGGCCATTCGGTTCAGATATCGGATGCAGGGTGACCCGGAACGCTCCAAAGCGTCGCATTCCGCGCCAGATCCTGGTTGAGATCATGGTAAGGATCGTGCCTGGGAAGGTACCCTTCGAGCATATTTCGCGGGGATTCCGGGGTCAATCGTTGCAAAGCTTTGAGAAAATCATCAGGAAAGAGAGCGTCGAGCGAGTGATTGGCTCGCCACACGCCCAAACGTGTCATCCAACCGCTCAGGAGACTGGGACTCGAATGCAGGACATGATCAATCTTTGCATGCTGGTATGCGCCATTGCAGCTTCTCTTGCATTTGGACTTTTGGCAGCCCACATCCTTTGCCGGGGCGCCTTTGCCCTGCTCCGTCTTCACGTTTCTCTGGTGGCGGAGCGCAAACTGGAAAAGCTCTCGGCAACATCCTGACTTTTCCGTCACCTGCGGGGCGCTTTAGACGAGGCTGCCGGGCCCGGTCGCATCAGACAACGCCTCACCCGGCTCCACAGCCGGCAGCGGCATCGCATGCAGCCCTTCCGGCATACTTCGAAGTCGTTCAATATCGCGCAGCGGCGGGTGGCCGAACAGTCTCCGGTACTCCCGGCTGAACTGCGAAGGGCTCTCGTAGCCCACCCGGTAGCTCACCGCGGTCGCATCCGCCGTCTCTGAGAGTAGAAGCCTTCGAGCCTCCAACAACCGGAGCTGCTTCTGGAACTGCAGCGGGCTCATCGTCGTCACCGCCTTGAACCAGGAATGCATCGTCGAGGGGCTCATGTTCACCTCACGCGCCAGATCTTCCATGCGGATCGGCCGGGCGAGGTTCTTCTTCACCCACTGCACCCCGGCTGCGATGCGCCGCGCCTGGCTGTTGGCGGCGGTCATTCGGCGCAAATGCCCACCCTGTTCGCTGAGCAGCAGTTTGTAGAAGATCTCCCGGCGCAGCAGCGGCGCCAGAACCGGGATCTGCCCGGGCTTGCCCAGCAGGCGTACCAGCCGGATGACTGCGTCCAGAAGGTCTTCGTCCAGCGGGTTGACGAAAAGGCTTCGCTGCTGGCGTGCCGCTACCCGCGGCGGCAGGCTCGCGCCCATCTCGAGCATCAGTGAGCCGATCTCGCTGAAGTCAAGCTCCAGGCTGAACCCCAGCAGCGGCTTTTCCCGCGTCGCCTCCACAATCTCGCCCACCACCGGCAGGTCGAGCGAAACGACGAGATACTTGCTCGCGTCGTAGACGTAGCGCTGGTCATTCAGCAGGACGCTCTTGACCCCCTGCGCAACGACGCAGAATACCGCATGGTGAACCTCGTTGCGCGGGGCGCTGGTGGTGGAGAGCCGGACGAGGTAAAGGCCTGGAATCGCGGTGAGATAGGCGCCGTCGCGATCGCTTCTCTCCGCGATCAGGGCTGCGAGCTGCTCTATCCCTTTCGCCGGCCCGGTCCTTTGCTGCGCGGTAGACATCACTTTTCCAGTCTGGCATTAGATAGCGACCTTTGCCGCAGAATCGGAGGATCAGGCAATCAACTCCGAGGATCGATCAAGCTGACCCGGGCGCGCGTCCATCTATGGACTATGGAATCGTGCCGCTCCTTCAAGGAGACGGCACTCTGGAGGTTTTTGCGTATGCGCTACAACAAATTGGGTTCCACCGGGCTTTTCGTCTCGGAGCTGTGCCTCGGCACCATGACTTTCGGAGGCAGCGGAATGTTTGAGATCGTGGGCAAGGTGCAGCAGGCGGACGCCGATGCGCTGCTCGCCCGTGCGTTTGAGGTAGGCGTTAACTTTATCGATACAGCGAACGCTTATTCTGGAGGCGATTCTGAGCGGATCACCGGGCAGGCTTTGAGGAATCTCGGCAAAGCGCGCGAAGAGGTCGTGATCGCGACGAAGGTTTTCGGCGACATGGGCCCGGGGCCGAACCAGCGCGGCTCTTCGCGCAGCCACATCCTGGACGCGGCGAAGGCAAGTCTCGCCCGGCTGCAGGTGGACCACATCGACCTGTACCAGCTGCACGGCTTTGATCCCGCGACGCCGATCGAGGAAAGCCTGCGGGCTCTGGACGACCTGGTCAGGCAGGGACTGGTGCGCTACATCGGCGTCTCCAACTGGGCGGCCTGGCAGATCAGCAAGGCGCTTGGTCTTTCGACTCTGCATGGACTGGCCGGGTTCACCTCGCTGCAGGCCTATTACACGATCGCGGGCCGCGATATCGAGCGCGAGATCGTGCCAATGCTGACCGGTGAAGAGCTGGGACTGCTGGTGTGGAGCCCGCTTGCCGGAGGTCTGCTGAGCGGGAAACATGGCCGGGACCGCAAGGGCGAGGAAGGGAGCCGCCGCAATGCCTTCCCGTTTCCACCGGTGGAGATGGATCGCGCTTACAACGTCATCGACGCGCTGAGCGAGATGTCTGAACAGAAGTATGTCTCGGTCGCGCAGCTGGCCATTGCCTGGCTTCTGCACCAGCCCCGCGTCACCAGCGTCATTCTGGGCGCGAAGCGGATCGAGCAGCTCAATGACAATCTGGGAGCGGTCGAGGTTTCGTTCTCCGCCGAGGAGCTTGCATCGCTCGACCAGGTTAGCAAACTTCCGGCCGAGTACCCGGGCTGGATGCTGGCTATGTGGAGCGAGGCGCGAGCCCGGCAGCTGGCGGAATCCCGCGGCTGAACAGGGTGGGTGGCCGCAGGCTGTTGCGGCCGCCCTCAAGACAGTTACGGAATTCTGTGATCGGTCGAAAATCGTCTCTGGGCCATTTACAAGTTGTCGAGAACGAGCCAACTGACGACAAGCGCGTTTGTAAGGACTGATTCCAGCTGAGTGGTATAAACCCATCGAGGCACCTGCCTTCGAGGTTGCAAATGCGCAAGCGACGACCATTCATCACCGCGGTGATCCTCGCAGCTCTATCCATCTCAGCGTATAGCCAAGCCAGCAAATCCCCGGCAATCGGGCGAATGAATCTACCCGCTCTAACTGGCTCGTTCGGAGTGGGTCGCGTCAGCTACGCGTTGACAGATGCAAGCCGCCCTGAACCTCTTTCTCTGACTCCGGGGGCGCACCGCAGAATCATGGTGTACGTCTGGTATCCCATCAAACGCGGAGCGATGGCTGCGAGGAATCCAGCACCGTACCTGCCCGATTTCAACAAAGTTCTACCAAAGCTTTCCGCGGACGATATAAGGGACATGTTTCGGCCCTCAGTGTTTCGAGGGATTGATTCGTTACCGCAGACGGATGTCATTGAGAATGCCCCTATCGCTCCGGGCAGAAATTCGTTTCCTCTACTGCTCTTTTCTCATGGGTGGGGTAACCCAACCTTTCTTTACACTGCAGAACTGGAGGACATCGTAAGCCACGGTTATGTCGTCGCGGCGGTGGACCATCCCTACGACACAACGTACACGCTCTTTCCGGATGGCGATGTGACCCTCTTCGCGCAGAACCGATTCGACACAGAGACGAAGAAGCCCCACGGGTTCGTCAACTACGCAATAGAGCGCGTGCGGGTGATGGGCGACGACAACAAATTCGCACTCACGGAGATTCTTAGGTATGCGAACACGCCAAGCCTCCATGCGCCGTTCTACCGCCGAATCAACGAGCACAAGATCGGCGCTTTTGGTCACTCCATCGGCGGACTTGCTGCTGCACGAACCTGCCAAATTGATGTGCGAGTAGATGCGTGTATGGACCAGGACAGCGACGACGACCGCGGCTCTCCCTTCGTCGTGACTCCACTGGAGGAAACCGAGAAGCAGCCATTCCTTCTTTTTGTGGTAGCTTCCGCTGATCAGTGGAGCCGGACGACGGTCAATCCGAGTGATGCGAGCTTAGCCGCACAGAAGTTGACTAGAGAGGCCTATATGGCTCTGCTCAAACGTAATCAAGAGACTGAGACGAGCCAACTCGCCGGAATTCCGGGCGGCAGCTATCGCGTAATGCTCTTCGGTCTTCCGGGATTTATCCATCGATCCTTTACGGACCAGACTCTCCTCGACTTCAGCACAGATAAACAGGGCAACAACCTCCACAACTTCAAGGTAGCTCAGGGGTATGTTCTGGCCTTTTTTGATAAGTATCTCCGGCAAAACCAGCATACGATTCTCGCTTCGCAGACACCCATCGACCCGCGAGCGAAGGTCGAACACTTCCCGAAGCACTGAACTGAAACTTGATGGGAATCTCAACCGCAGAGCCTCCCAAATCGGCTTATTCACGCCGATCCATCCCGTTGTGATGCCCTATATTTCGGGAGCGGGTAGGTACCGTGAAGTCGTCTTTTCGTCACTAGTCGGACAGGCCGGTAGAGATTGGCTTGCCGACGAGTTGCGTTGCGGCCACTCAGCTCCGCAGAGGCTTGCGGTATTCCTCGTCAAAGACAGTGCGTGCCATGTTAAAGCGGCCGCCGTTGTACCGGCGCTCCCCCTGCGAGCGGCCCACGGCCAGCAGCGCCACCGGCTGGTAGCTGAGCGGCAGCTTGAGGGCGGCGCGAACCTTGAGGGCGTCGAAGCCTTCCATGGGGGCGGTGTTGTAGCCGAGTGATTCGGCGGCCCACATCATGGTGGTAAAGGCGAGAGCCACCTGGCGGTTGAGCCAGGCGGAGAAGTTGGGGTGTTCGGCGAGGTACTCCGGCACATTGCTGCGCATCTGCTCGAGGAAGCTCTCCGGCATGCCGCCTGCGCGACCCATGCGCAGCATTTCTTCCAGATCGCCATTGCGCCAGCCGTCGGTGTCGCCGCAGGCCACGATAACAAGCGGCGCCTCTTCCACCTTGCCCTGGTTGAAGCAGGCCACGCGCAGGCGTTTGCGACCCTCCGGGCTGCGCACCACGATGAAGCGCCAGGGTTGCAGGTTGTAGCTGCTGGGGGCCTGCAGACCCGCGGCCAGGATAGCGTGCAGGTCTTCGTCGGATACAGGTGTGCTGTCGAACGAGGAGGTGGAGCGCCGCTCGGCTACGATCTGGAGAAACGGCCTTTCAGAGGACGCGGCCATGCCTCCATGGTAGCGCGAGCCTTACACCAGCCTTAAGGCAGGGCGCTCATGGGCTGCTCGACCGCGTAGGTCTGCCCGGCGGCGGTGTTCTGGTACACCCACAGGCCATGAAAGCTGGAGCGCAGCTCGGGGTGCTCCTTGAGCAAGGCCTGCATCAGGGCGATGGCGTTTTTGCGCGCCGCAACCGGGTCGGCGGTGCTGTCGGCTTTGGTGTCAATGCGCAGGTCGAGCGCGCCGAGGGTATCGTCGGCGCGTAGGGCGGTGACGGCGAAGCTCTGGCCCTCGGCGGGAACCATCATGGGGTGACTGCCCGGCAGCCCCTGGGGCTCGACCGAGGCGGTCTCCCGGCTGAGCTTCTGCAGGTTGTTGCTGGTGTATAGGTCAGCCGGCCGGGCCAGGTAATCGGCGGCCTCGTCGTAAAAGAAGGCGCTCCAGGGGGAGGCTTTGCCTTTCAGCTCACGGGCCTGCTGCCAGAACCATTGGCTATCGTGGCCGCTGATGGTGAGCGGCCGGGCGAAGAAGCCGGCGAGCTGCCAGTGCGGGGTGGCCGCTGCGCCGGTGTTCTGCAGCACCAGGGCGAACTGCTGCGGGGCCTTGACGCCGGTTGCGTGCAGAACGGCGAGGGCGAACTGGCCTTTGGGCAGCTGGCTGAGGGTGACGGTAACCAGCAGCTGCGCGCCGGGAACGCTGCAGAAGAACTGCACATCGTCCTGGCTGCCCTGCAGGTCGCCGGCGTCGAGCGCATAGAGACTGGTAACCGTGAGGGTAGCGCCCTGCATTGAGGGGGTAAGCGCGGAGACGGTGCCCGCGATGCCGTCGAAGCTGGCGGCCACAGAGGGTATGGTCGCGGTCTTGAGGGAGGCTACGTCGCCACGCAGCACGTCGCCGCCCAGCTGGTGCGCGGCGGCAAACAAGGCAGAGCGCTGCTCGCCGGTCATCGCAGCGCCAACGGTGCAAGAGACGGCGCGGGCAGATGGGATTGGCAGCAGGAGGGATATCAGGACTGCGGCGATGAGTGAGAGAAGGCGGCGCATGCGTTGGTCCCTCCATATCCCGGTCCCGGCTGCTGTTCCTGGATGCTTGTGGGGCATGCCTCAGGAGAGATGCGGGACAAGCATCTGCTGCAATTCGACGCTCCCGATATGGCCGCTGGATACCGGAACAGAGCCACTGCTAGTCTAGTACACAGGCGGTTTGCTGTTAGCAAGCCATGGAGGGGCGACATGAAGCTGGGAGCCAGACATATTTCTGCTGTCGGCGGCGGCGCTCTCTGCTGCGGCCTCGTGCTCGCGGTGGGGCTGCGGGCTGCCGGGGCGCAAACACCGGCACCCGTGCAGACACCGGCCCCCATGCAGGCACCGGCTCCGCCCAGCGCTGCCCGCGTCCCCAGCTCGCTGCTCGACCAGTCTCCCGCACCCCCGGTTGTCGATTTCGCCGCGGGCAGGCTCACGATCCATGCCGCCAACAGCAGTCTTCGCGCGATTCTCGACGACCTGGAAACCCGGACCGGCACCCGGGTGGAAGGGCTGGGCCGCGATGAGCGCATCTTTGGTGTGTACGGCCCAGGCAATCCGCAGGAGGTGCTCTCGTCGCTGCTCGATGACTCGGGTTACAACGTGCTGATCTCGGGTAGGAAATCGGACGGCTCGCCGCGGGAGGTCGTGCTGAGCGCTCGCGCGGCGGTAGCCGCAACGGCGTCCGCTCCGCAGGCGGGAGCGCGTACGCAGGCCGCGGATGAAGACGACGAGAGCGACGGAGCCGAGAACACGCCGGCGCTGCCGCCGGCTGCATTTACGCCGCCGCCCCCGCAGCAGCAGCCGAACCAGCCCGCGGGCTCACCCCAGCAGGTCAAGACGCCGCAGCAGATGCTGGAAGAGCTGCAGCGAATCCGGCAGAGCGCGGTGCCACAGCAGGGTGCTCCGCAGCAGTAGGCGGGGATTGACTCAGGAGAGCGGCTGCAGGACGGGCCAGTCATCCTGCCAGCCGACGCGCATTACCCACAGATCGAGAGCGCCGTTCTGCGACCGCTGCAGGGCATGAAAGGCGAGCAGCGTCTGCTGTCCGTCGGGGCTCTGCCACAGGCTGCCCCCGCCCGGCGCCAGCCAGTTGCTGTCGCTGGTGGCCAGCACCGTGCCGCCACCCTGCAGCAGGCTGCCGCCATCCTCGGCGAGGAACGGCCCGTGCAGGCTGCGTGAGCGCCCGACGATCTGCTGGTAGGTGTCCTGCTCGATAGGAATATTGCAGCAGATGCCGACCGAAGCGAAGAGATAATACCAGCCGTTGTGCGCCACCATGGCCGCGCCCTCAATGGCGCCGTTGCGCGCGGAGGGCTGGCTGGCCAGGTGGTAGCGCGTGGAGCCGGGCATGAGCTGGCCGGTGAGCGGGTCCAGCTCCTGCTGGTAGAGGCCGCCCCAGAACGAGCCGTAGCTGAGCCAGACCCGCGGCCGGGCGCCGCTGGAACCGGCGGCATCGACCAGCACATTGGGGTCGATGGCGTTGAAGTCGGCGCCGGAGGAGGAGGCCAGCACCTGTCCCTGATCGACCCAGTGGTAGCGCGGGTCGCCCGGGTCGAGAGTGACGTTGGTGGCCATGGCAATGGCGGAGTGCTGCGAGCCCAGCGAAGAGACCGCGTAATAAAGGTGGTATAGGCCGCCGAACCAGGAGATATCGGGCGCCCAAATGCCCTGGGCTTCGGGGTAGTTGGCGGTGACCCAGGCCGGCATGGTGTCGAAAACGTAGCCGCAGACGGTCCAGGTCACCAGGTCAGCGCTGCAGCGTTGCGCGAGGAAGTGGCTGCTGTGCAGGAAAGGCAGGTCGGTGCTGTAGGCGATGTAGCTGCCGTCGGCGCGGCGGATGATGCTGGGGTCGTGCACGGGAACCATGTCGCCGAGCAGGGGATCGTCAGCCGGAAGCGCGGTGTAGCGGCTGGAAGGCGCGAGCGCGGGGATGGCCGGGGTGGGGGAGCTGAGCAGCTGGGCTACCTGCGTTGGGTCAGATGAGCAGCTGGAAAAAAGCGTCAGCAGTGCGATGGTCGGCAACCAGAAAGAGCCTCTCAACTAGTCGGCCTTCCACTGGTACATGCCTTGCTGGGGCAGCCCGAAGTGCGCGAGGACGCGGAAGGCGAACTGGCGCGCCATCTCGGTCGAATCGACGGGCTGGTTGTAAAAAGCCGGGATGACGGGATAAATCACTGCGCCAGCATCCGCCGCGGAGAGCATATTGCGCAAGTGGATTGTGTGAAAAGGCGTCTCGCGGACGCACAAAATGAGAGGGCGGCGCTCCTTGAGGCAGACATCGGCGGCGCGACCGATGAGGCCCTGCGCCAGGCCGTTGGCGATGCCGCCCAAAGTACCCATGCTGCAGGGCAGCACGATCATGCCGCTGGAGGGATAGCTGCCGCTGGCGATGGGGGCGCCGATGTCGCTCTCAGGAATCTGCTCGATCTTGGAGGAGGGGGCGCCCAGCAGCTTTTCGACGAGCTGGTTGCGCCCGCTAAGGCCCAGCTCTTCGGCGAAGACACGCAGTGAGTTTTCGCTCGGGATGCAGTAGACGCGCTCGACGCGCGGGTCGGCCTCAAGCGCGAGCAGCAGTTGCTGCGCAAAGACCGAGCCGCTGGCGCCTGTAATCGCGACAGTTACATTCACGGCTGAGCCCCGGCGACACGCGACCCAAGCACCCGGGCAAAGATGGCGTCGACGTTGCCGAGCTGGCGGTGCAGGTCGAAGGTCCGAGCCAGTTTGTCCGCCGGGAGACGGCTGGTGATTTCGGCGTCGGCTGAAACGAGATCGCGGAAGACCAGGTCGTCTTTCCAGGCGCGCATCGCATGACCCTGCACCAGACGGTACGCGTCTTCGCGCAGCATGCCGGCCTCGGTCAGGTCGAGCAGCAGCTGGCCCGAGAAGATGAGGCCGCCGGTGCTTTCAAGATTGCGCAGCATGCGTTTGGGGTAGACCAGCAGGTTGCCGATGAGCGCGGTGGTTTTCGCGAGCAGGTAATCAGTGAGGATGGTGGAGTCGGGCAGGATGATGCGCTCGACAGAGGAGTGCGAGATGTCGCGCTCGTGCCACAGCGCGACATTCTCATACGCTGCCTGCGCGTTGGCCCGGACCACGCGCGCCAGGCCCGAGATCTGCTCGGAGGCGATGGGATTGCGCTTGTGCGGCATGGCGGAGGAGCCCTTCTGTTTTTCCGAGAAAAACTCCTCCGCCTCGCGGACTTCGGACCGCTGCAGGTGACGTACCTCGGTGGCGATCTTGTCGAGCGTGGCGGTGATGATGGCCAGCGCGGAGATGTAGTGGGCGTGGCGGTCGCGCTGGACGACCTGGGTTGCGACCAGGGCCGGGGCGAGGCCGAGCTTCGCGCAAATGGCCTCTTCGTGCTCCGGCTTGAGATGCCCGAACGTCCCGACAGCGCCCGACAGTTTGCCGACCCGCATGCCCTCCGCGGCAGCATCGAAGCGGACGAGGTTGCGTTCGGCTTCGGCGTGCCAATTGAGCAGTTTGAGCCCGAAGGTAGTGGGCTCGGCATGCACGCCGTGGGTGCGTCCGATGACCGGGTTGTGTTGAAACTCGACCGCGCGCTGGCGCAGAACGGCAGAGAGGGCGACGAGGTCTTCGCGCAGGATGGCGGAGGCAGCCTTGACCTGGAGCGCTTGCGCGGTGTCGACCACATCGTTCGAAGTGAGACCGTAGTGCAGCCAGCGCGAATGGGGGCCGATCTTTTCGGCGACCGCGGTGGTGAAGGCAATGACGTCGTGCTTGACCTCGGCCTCAATCGCCTCGATGCGGGCGAGCTCGAAGCCGCCGCGCTCGCGGATGGCCTCTGCGGCCTCGCGCGGCACGATGCCGGCGTCGGCGAGCGCCTCGCTGGCCGCGGTTTCGACCGCGAGCCAGCTGCGGTACTTGTTCTCGTCGGTCCAGATGCGGCCCATGGCGGGGCGCGTGTAGCGTGCGATCAATGCGGGTCTTCCTTCCCTCGACCTTCGATTGTAGCTGCTCGCCGGCGCGCGCCCGGCATCCAAGCTCCGTGACACGCACAAGCACGTATAAGGAGGAAGAGACGCATGGAAGAGGTCGTGACGGTGGCGCACTTTACCGAACCGCTGGAGGCCGAGATGGCCCGAGGGCGGCTGGAGTCGGCGGGTATCGAGGTGTTTCTGGCCGGGGAAAATGCCCGCATCATGGAGCCGGGGCTGGGGCCTTTGCGCCTGCAGGTGGCTGCAAAGGATGAGGTGGATGCGCGGGCGGTGCTGGCCGACGCGGGCGAGGAGCTGGCGGAGGCCGACGCGGGCACGGTGATCAAGCCGAACGAGCTGCCGTAAACCTCGCGCGAGCAGGTTTACTCCGGCAGACCCAACCGCGCGGTCATCTCGTCGTATAGAAAGCCTTCGCCGGGGCGGTACGGCTGCACCCACTCGCCATCGATGACGAACTGGGGGATGGCGCGTTTGCCCACGTGACGCATGACTTCCTCGGCTGCGCCGGGGGTGTGCTCGATGTCGACCTCCGTGTATGGGATCTTGTGTTTGTCGAGGAAGCGCTTGGCCTCACGGCAATCGCGGCACCAGACGGCGGAGTAAACGAGCAGGACCATAGAGCGGGATCATATACCGGAATTGCCTGCGGCTGCTGCAGCCTATGGTTCCTCGCCGGCTCGCGAGGGGCGCGGTCTGCCTGTGTCTCGGCGAGCAGCGAAAAATGCGCGCAGGGTGTCACCGCATGGCTCGGCAAGCACGCCGGGCTCGACTAGTAGCTGGTGGTTGACGCGGGGATGGTTGAGCACCTGCAGCACAGAGCCGGCGGCGCCCGCCTTGGGGTCGAGTGCGCCGAAGACGAGCCTGCCCAGCCGCGCGTGGATCATGGCGCCGGCGCACATGGCGCAGGGCTCAAGCGTGGAGTAGAGCGTGCAGCGCAGCAGGCGATAGTTGCCCAGCAGCAGGCCGGCGGCGCGCATGGCGACCACCTCGGCATGGGCGGTGGGATCGTGGTCGCGCAGCACGCGGTTCTGGCCTGTTGAGAGCAGTCGGTCGCCCAGAAAAAGCACGGCGCCGACCGGGACCTCGCCGGCCGCGCCTGCGTTTTGCGCCTCGGCCAGGGCGAGGCGCATGCGCTGCTCCTCCTGGTCGTAAAGCTCCCGGGACGGCATGGGCGGTTCAGCCGGCAGAGACGGCTCCAAGCATGGGCCGCATGGGCCGAATCGTCCGCTGCGCCACACTGCGATCGGAGGCATCGGTGCCGTCGGTCCAGCCGGCGGAGTCGACCCAGCAGCGGAAGACACCGATCAGCTCTTCCACATCAGCACCTTCGCCCTCAAAGCGCTGCGCCTTCAGCGCGCAGCGAAGCCACGTGCCATGGAGCGCGCACACGGCGAGCCTTCGTGGAGCGGCACCCGCGGCAGCGGTGCCGCGCAGATCAATGCGCAACCGCCAGCCTGCTTTTCGAGAGCTGCCTGAGCCCGATTCCAAGGTGCGTTCACCGTGGTTGAGCGGTTCGAGCAGCATGCCCTTCTGGTGCTCCCACTTGCCGTTGCACTGCTGTTGGTACCACGTCCCTAGCCATTCCAAATCGTCTGTTGCCACGGCCTCTATGTGCCTTTGCTGCCAGCGGGCTGCTGCTGCGTCATGCAGTGCAGCGCGCCGAGTCCCCAGATGAAGTCGCCGCAATGGATGCCCGAAACGGTGTGCGCGGGAAACAGCTCCGCGAGCGTCGAGAGGGCGATGCGGTCGTTTGGGTCGTTGAATGTTGGCACGAGAACCAGCTTGTTCGCAATGTAAAAGTTGGCGTAGCTGGCCGGCAGGCGCTGGCCCTCGAAGACAACAGGTGCGGGGCAGGGGAGCGTGGCGATGCGGAAGGGTTCGCCTCGCGGGTTGCGCGCGGAGTGGAGGCGGTCGAGGTTTTCAGCCAGCGGCAGGTGGTTTTCGTCATTGGTATTCGGCTCGACCACGGTGACGATGGTGTTTTCGGCGACGAAGCGGGTGATGTCGTCGACGTGGCCGTGAGTGTCGTCGCCGGCGATGCCGCGGTTGAGCCACAGCACCTGGTCGATGCCGAGGTAGTCGTGGAAGACCTGCTCGAGCTGCTCGCGGGTGAGGCCCGGGTTGCGCGCCTGCACGTCGCTGAGCAGGCACTCCTCGGTTGTGAGCAGCACACCCGCGCCGTTGGTGGCGCCATTCGTGTCAATGGACCCGCCTTCGAGCACGACGCGATGCTCGCCTACCATCGGCTGCCAGGCCGGGAGGGCGAGCAGTTCCGCCGCGCGCGCCGGCAGCCGGTCGTCGTGCTGCCAGTCGTTGTACTTAGCCCAGGCATTGAAGCGCCAGTCGGTGATGGCGAGCCGGCCTTCGCTGTTCTGGACGAAGATCGGTCCGGAGTCGCGGGTCCACACGCGGTTGGTCGGCCAGACATGGAACTGTACCTGTGACAGATCAACGCCGGCGCGGCGCAGCATGCTTTGCGCGCGCTTCTCCGCGGCCGCGTCGTTCACCAGGATGTGCACCCGCTCGACGCGGGCGAGCGCGCGCACGATCTCGCAGTAGACCCACGGAATAGGCTGGAAGCGGCCCGGCCAGTCGCTGGGGTTGTGCGGCCACGCGATCCAGGTGGCCGCGTGCGGCGCCCACTCGGCGGCCATGCGGTAGCCATGCTCTCGCGGTGTGCCTGTCACTTGTCATCTCCGGGCGTGGTCGCGTCGAGAAAGCGGTGCACGATGGGTCCGTAGGAGTCGATGCGGCGGTCGCGCAGGAAAGGCCAGTTGCGCCGCTGTTCTTCCATCGCGCGCAGATCGACCTCCGCGACCAGGATTTCCTCGGTGTCGTGCGAGGCTTTGGCGATCACGCGGCCGAAAGGATCAGCGATAAACGACCCGCCCCAGAACTCCAGGCCCGGTCCCTCGACGCGGTTGCCGCGGATGTCGCCGTGCTCCATGCCCACGCGGTTAGGCGCGGCCACGTACACTCCGTTGGCGATGGCGTGCGAGCGCTGGATCGTCACCCAGGCGTCGTGCTGCGCGGGCCCATGCTCGGCTTTCTCATACGGATGCCAGCCGATCGCGGTGGGGTAGAAAAGCACGTTCGCACCCTGCAGAGCGGTGATGCGCGCGCCCTCCGGGTACCACTGGTCCCAGCAGACGAGTGTGCCCACTCGACCCACCGCGGTATCGACGGCGCGATAGCCCAGGTCGCCCGGCGTGAAGTAGAACTTCTCATAGTAGAGCGGGTCGTCGGGGATGTGCATCTTGCGGTAGAGGCTGGTGACGGCGCCATCGACGCCGATCGTCGCTGCGGTGTTGTGGTACAGCCCGGGCGCGCGGCGCTCAAAGAGCGAGGCGATGACCGTGACCTTCTCCTCGCGGGCGACCGCGCCCAGGCGCTCCGTGCTCGGCCCCGGGATCGGCTCGGCCAGGTCGAACAGCGCGATATCTTCCCGCTGGCAGAAGTATTGCGCGCGGAACAGCTCCGGCAGGCAGATGACCTGCGCGCCCTGCTGCGCTGCGCGGCGCACCCAGTCAGCCGCGCGGTCGAGGTTCTCGTCCGGGTCCGGCGTGCAGTGCATCTGGACGAGGCCGATGCGAAAGTTCAAGGCAGATGGCATGGTTGGACTCCTGTGCGGCAAAGCAAAGGCGCGAGCCGCGGCCCGCGCCTGTCTTTCTCTGCAGGCGCTTACTCGAAGATGAGGATGGCAGCGGCGAGGGTGGTCGTCCACAGGCCGCGCTTGTCGCCGACCGCCGACTGCGTGACGTTCGCCGTGCGCACGATCTTGTTGGAGATTTTGTAGATCTCCTTCTTCTCATCCCAGCTCTTGTCCGGGTCAAACTCCACATCAAGCGTGGTCGCCAGCATCTCGGCGGCCAGCTCCTCGGCATACTCACCGGCCTGCTCCTCGGTCTCGCCGAAGGAGTGGTGCTCGCTGAGGTAGCCGTAGGTGTTTCGGTCGGTCGGGATCGCGACGCCGATTGAGGAAGTCACCAGACGGTGCGGCTCGCGGGTCGAGTTTTCAGCGATCACTGCGAAGACGACCTCGCCGTGCGACAGGTAGGTCAAACCTTCCTTGCGGCTGATGAGCTTGGCGTTAGGCGGGAAGATGGAGGAGACGCGTACCAGGTTCTGCGAAGCCACCCCGGCGTCGCGCAGCGCCATTTCAAACGAAGTGAGCCGTTCCTTATGCCGCCCGACGCCCTTGGTAAAGAAAAGACGCTTGGGAACCATGCTTTTGCCCAATGAGAAATCCTCCAGAGACAGGCGCTCTTGCAAACGCTGCCGTTTCGATGGAACCGTAACAGAGGCATACCCCGGGGTACCGCAACCCCCCGTGAATATCCAGGGAAAGGAGCCCGTGCCAGGGAGCGGCCAGGCCGCCAGGCACAAGTCCTTATCGTAATCGTTTTGGATGCGGCGTGCGCGGGCGGGGCGAAAAGCGGCCTTGGTTAGTGCTTCATCGCGCGGCCTGCCTGCGGCTGCGCGCGGGGCGGCTTCTGCATCAGGAACGGGATGGGGACCAGGCACCCGATGGTGATGCTGAGCAGCCAGAAGGCGTTCTGGTAGGAGAGCATGCTGGCCTGCCGCAGCAGCTCCTGGTAGGCCTGTGCCTGGGCCAGCTGCGCGGCGCCGGCGTGGCCCATCTTCTCAAGCGCGGCCTGGGTTTGCGCGACGAAGGACGAGTAGGCGTAGCCGCCGGGGTAAGCGTGCTCGCCGAGCGTGGCCTGGTGCGTCTGCGCGGTGCGCTCAAGGAAGGTGGTGAGCATCGCGGTGCCAAAAGACCCGCCCAGGTTGCGTGCGAAGTTGGAGAGAGAAGAGATCTGGTTGTTCTTTTCGCGCGGCACGCCGACATAGTTGAGCGTGCTGATGGGGATGAAGACGAAGGCGAGGCCGATGACCTGGAAAGCGCGCCAGAGAGCGACCGTTCCGAAGGAGACATCGAGGTCGAGCCGGGTGAGGTTGTACAAGGCGAGCGCAGTGACGGCGTAGCCGCCGGCGACCAGCAGGCGCGGGTCGCGCACGCGGCCTACGGCGAAGCCGGCCAGGGGCATCATGGCCATCATGACGAGGCCGGCCGGCGACAGCGCAAGGCCGGCCCGCTCTGCCGTGTAGCCCAGCAGCGCCTGCAGGAACTGCGGAATCAGCACGGTGGTGCCGAACAGCACCATGCCCAGCACAAACTGCAGGCCCACCGAGGTGCCGAAGTTGCGGATGCGCAGCAGCTTGAGGTCGACGATCGGGTTCCTGTGCCGCCACTCCCACACGACGAAGAAGACGAGAAAGCACACGGCAACGATGGTGAACGAGGTGATGAGCTGGCTGCCGAACCAGTCTTTCTCCTGGCCCTTGTCGAAGACGAACTCCAGCGAGCCGACGCCGGCCGCGACGGTGACCAGGCCGATGAAGTCGACCGACTCAACGCGGGAGGTTTTGCGGCGCTCCTGCAGGTAGGGTGGGTCTTCGACCATGCGCGTGGTCAGGAAGAGCGAGATCAGCCCGATGGGCAGGTTGATAAAGAAGATCCAGTGCCAGTTGTAGTTGTCGGTGATCCAGCCGCCGAGCGTAGGCCCGATGGCCGGCGCGACGACCACCGCCATGCCGTAAACAGCGAACGCCTGCCCGCGTTTGGCGACAGGGAAGGTGTCAGCGAGGATGGCCTGCTCGCTCGGCGCCAGGCCGCCGCCGCCCGCGCCCTGCAGGATGCGCGCGAGAATCAGCAGCGGCAGCGACGGCGCGAAGCCGCAGAGCATCGACGATGCGGTGAAGAGCGCGACGCTCGTCATGTAAAAGCGCTTGCGCCCGAAGCGATTCTGCAGCCAGCCGGAGATGGGCAGTACGATGGCGCTGGCGACGAGGTAGCTGGTGAGCACCCACGTCGCTTCGTTGCTGCTGGCGCCGAGCGAGCCGGCGATGTGCGGCAGCGCAACGTTGGCGATCGAGGTGTCGAGCACCTCCATGAAGGTCGCAATGGTGACGGTGAGCGCGATGAGCCACGGGTTGTGGCGCGGCTTCCAGGTCATCGAATTGTCAGACGGGGGCAATGCGGGAAAGACTCACCGGGGGCGGATGGCCCGCTTTAGAGTAGCAGCCGGTCCTCAATGGGGCGAAGGGCGACGAGCAGCTTCGCGGTCGTGATGGCCTGCCCGGCGTGGCGCTGGGTGTGGTCGGCGAGGTGCACGAGCAGGCCGCCGAGGGTGGCGGGCAGGCGCTTGCCGCCGACCGGGCGCGGCGCTTCGAGCTCGTCCAGCGGCAGCGCGCAGATGCGTCCCCGGGCCTCGCGCAGCATGGTGCGGAGCTCCGCCAGAAGCGCCTCGCAGCTTATGCCTGGTTCGAGCTCGACTGAGAGCGCGGCTTGCTGGATGACGTTGAGCGGCTCGCCCTCAGCGTAGGTGAGCAGGCGGTCGAGCGAGTGCGCAATGTGGCGCACGTGAAAGGCGAACGGCGTGAGCCCGAGGGGCCGGGTGTGGATCTCTTCATCGGTGAGCAGCGGCGTCCAGTGCTCGATGTTTTCCTGGGCGAGCAGCAGCGCGTGCAGAACGGCGCGCGGGATCGCCGGCAGGTCCTGAAGCGTTCCGCGCAGCCATGGTTCGGGCTGGTTTTCAGGCACGGCTTCTCCTTACAGCCCGTGCTGAGCGCGGAAAGCGCGCACCACGTCGGCTACATCCTTGTGCTGACCATCGACGGCTTCGTTCATGGCGCGCATGTCGTCGGCGCTCACCTTGCCTGCGAGGTCGGCGAAGGCTCCGCGTAGCTGCGGCCAGTGCTGCAGGGCGGCCTCGCGCACCAGCGGCACCGCCTGGTAGGGCGGAAAATAATGCTTGTCATCGGCCAGCACCTTGAGATGCCGCGCCGCAATGGGTCCGTCGGTCGAGTTGCCGGCGATGATATCGACCTGGTGCGCGGCGAGCGCGCGGTACAGCAGACCGAGGTCCATCGTGCGCGGGGCAGAAGAGAAGCGCAGGCCGTAGGCGGACTCGAGCCCGTGCAATCCGTCCGGGCGCTCCTCGAACTCGTAGCCGACGCCGAGCCGCCACTTCGGCGCGGCTGCCACCGCCTGCGAGAGCGTGCCGATCGAAGCTATACCGGGGTCGCCGGGCCGCACGATCATGGCAAATGTGTTCTCGAACCCCAGCGGCTCGGTCGCGGTGACGCCAAAGCGCTGCTTATAAAGCTGCCGTACTGTCGCAAGCGACGCGGCCTGGTTCTGCGCCGGGTCCTGCATGTGGATCGGCGGCTGCTTGAGGATGGCGGTGAGCGCGGTGCCGGTGTACTCGACGTAAGCATCGATGCGTCCGGAAAGCAGTGCCTGCTGGGCGATGTAGGAGCCGGCGAGATAGAAGCGCCGCTCTACCTTGAGGCCGGTTTTGGCCTCGATGTGCTGCGCCAGCAGCTCGCCCAGCACCACCTGCTCGGTAAAGTTTTTCGCACCGATGACCGGGCGGTCGAAGCGGGGCGGGGAACAGCCCGGCAGCCAGAGCAGAAGGCAGAGCACCAGAGCGCATCGCGTGCTCGTCATGGCTTTCCACTTCATCGCTGGTCGCGCCCGGGTATGCGCAGCTTCACTTCTGCAAAACCCAGCAGGGTATCGGCGGCGAGCGCGAGCAGTGCCGCGGGGATGGCGCCGGCGAGCACCAGGCGGTCGTCGACAGAGGCGACGCCGCGGAAGATAAACTCGCCCAGTCCGCCCGCGCCGACTGCCGCGGCGATGGTCGCGATGCCGACCGCGGTGACGGTCGCGGTGCGCAGGCCGGCGAGGATCACCGATGCGGCCAGGGGCAGCTCCACCTTGATGAGCCGCTGCCAGCCGGTCATGCCGAGCGCGTGGGCGACATCGATCACCGCCGGCTCGACGCCACGGATGCCCACGTAGGTGTTGCGCAGAATAGGTAGCAGCGCGTAGCCGGTGAGCGCGACGATGGCGATGCGTGAGGCCCGCTCGCCCAGCCACGGCAGCGGCAGCAGGAAGCCGAGCAGGGCGAGCGAGGGAATGGTCTGGATAATGTTGGCGACGGTGAGCACAGGCTTCGCAAGACTGCCGTAGCGGGTGAGCAGAATGCCGAGCGGGACGCCGATACCGGCGGCGAACAGCAGCGCTGCGCCGGTGAGCCAGACGTGCTCGAGGGTGAGCGTGGCGATCTCGGTCCAGTGCTCACGCAGGAAGCCGGCAGCTAACAGCATTGGAGCGGAAGATGCCAGCGTCGAGGCCGGGAACGGCAGCGCTGGAGGCGGGAACGCTGGCGCGCTGTCCAGCAGAGAATGGAATCCGCCAGCGGCGATCATCGCGCGCCTACCTTGCGCTCGCCGCGATGGAATGCGGAGACGTACTCAGTCACGGCGGCCTGCTGTGACTGGAGAAACGCGGCAGGCGGAAGGTCAGCTTCGATGCGTCCGTCCGCGACCAGCACGATGCGGTCGGCGAGGTACATCGCCTCATCGAGATCGTGCGTCACCAGCAGCACGGTCTTCGGCTGGCGTTGCTCGCGTAGTTTTTTTAGCAGAGCCCGCAGCATGTCCTGCATCTCGGCGCGGGTGAGCGGGTCGAGCGCGCCGAAGGGCTCGTCCATCAGCAGGAGGGGCGGCTCGGCGGCGAGAGACCGGGCGAGGCCCACGCGCTGGCGCTGGCCGCCGGAAAGCTCGTGGGGATAGCGGGTGGAGAAGCGGGCGGGATCGAGGCCGACCGCGGTCAGCAGCCCGGATACTTTCTCCTGAAGCATTTTGCGCGGCTGCCCAGCAAGCTCGGGCACCATGGTGACGTTGCGCGCGATGGAGAGATGCGGGAAGAGACCAGTCTCCTGGATGACGTAGCCGATGCCTCGCCGCAGCTCGATGACATTTTTCCCAGACACATCCTCGCCGTGCACGCGGACCGTGCCGGAGCTGGGGCGGGCGAGGCGGTTGACCATGCGCAGTAGCGTTGTCTTGCCGGAGCCGCTGCGGCCCAGCACCGCGGTGACCGTACCGGCGGCGAGCGAAAGCGTGACATTTTCAAGGAGCGGGCGGCCATCCGCGGTGAGCAGGTGCACGCCCGAGAACTCGATCGCTGCGGCCACGTGCACCTTCGGCGTGCTGGTTTACTCGGCTGCCTTACTCTTCTGCGCCTTGATCGCGACCCAGGTCGTCGTTCGGGTCGAAAGCTGAATCAGGGAACAAGCCTGGGCTGGAGTCTGGACTGGACTCCGGGCTGGACTCGAGCTCCGGCGCGCTTCCCGGATCGCTTCCCGATCCCATGCTGGTCGAAGGTCCGGCGCCCTTGACGCGCACCACCGTGATCTTCGCGAAGCCTTCTTTGAAGGAGGGCGCGCGGAGCCGCTCGGCCATCTTCTGCATGACATCATCCGACACCATGCGCTCGCGGCGCCGGTTGCGGTCCATGCAGACCTCAAACGGCACATCGAAAAAGACCGCGTGCACGTCGTAGCCGAAGCTCTTGGCCATTTTGATCCACTGGCGGCGCTCGTGCGGCGACAGATTGGTCGCGTCCACGTAGTTCCACGGCATCTTGGCGATGAGCCGCGCCCGCAGCAGCGAACGCAACGTCGAGAAGACGAGCCCCTGATAGCGCTGCTCGGTGATGTCGTCGAACAGGATGGTGCGCAGCATGTCGCTTGAGAGCGGCTGCACGGCACGACGCTTGAACCAGGTGGTCTTGCCGGAGCCGGGCAGCCCGATCGTCAGCACGACAAAGCCGCGCGGGGCGCGGGGGCTGGAGGCCTGGGCGGCGGGCGGCGGCGTAGAGGGCGAATCGGGCTGGACCTCATGCACGAGCTTGCCTGAGGGCTCGTCCCGCACCGGTATCTGCGCTCCTCCGGCATCCTCATCGTCCACGCCGGGCGGTTCGGAGAAGTCCAAGCCCTGCTCTGTACGGGCGTCCGTGTTGGCATCGGCAAAGCGGCCTTCCGGCTCGGCCAGCACTTCCTGCGGGGCTTCGCTGCGCTGTGTCGGGAGGCTGTCGCCGTAGGAAGGCCTCAGCGGGGCCAACTGGCCCTGGGGCAGTTCCTGTCCAATCTTTCCAGTGGACTCCGAGTCGTTCGGGCCACGTTTTCCGCGTCGTCTCATGATCGTTTCGCGCCACCACTCGCGCCTGGCGCGGGAGCCTTTCCTGGATGGTACACAGGTCGCCGGACTGCTGCAATCCTGGTGCAGGTTACGGCTCTGCAGCGACCTCGCATAGTACCTATCCGCGATGCTAGCATCGAAGTTTGAAGTTCCACCTGACGAGGAGTACGCGCAATGGCAGTGAAGGTAGGCATCAATGGGTTCGGACGGATTGGCCGCAACGTTCTGCGGTCAGCGCTGGGCAATCCCGAGATCGAGTTTGTCGCCATCAACGACCTGACCAGTCCTGTCACGCTGGCCCATCTATTCAAGTACGACTCGATCCTGGGCAACCTGAAGAACGACATCCAGGCGACCGAGGGCGCGATTACGATCGACGGCAAGACGATCAAAGTATTTGCCGAGCGCGAGCCGCAGAAGCTGAACTGGGAGTCAACCGGAGCCCAGATCATCGTCGAATCGACGGGCCACTTTACCGACGCGACCAAGGCGAAGCTGCACCTGGGCGGCTCAGTCAAGAAGGTCATCATCTCAGCCCCGGCCAGCAATGAAGACATCACGGTTGTGCTCGGCGTCAACGAGGACAAGTACGACCCGGCCACGCACAACATCCTCTCCAACGCCTCCTGCACCACGAACAGCCTGGCGCCGGTGGTCAAGGTAATGCATGAGAGCTTCGGCATCGTCTCCGGCATCATGACGACGATCCACAGCTACACCAACGACCAGGTGCTGCTCGACTTTCCACACAAAGACCTGCGCCGGGCGCGTTCGGCCACGCTTTCCATGATTCCGAGCTCGACAGGAGCCGCGAAGGCGCTCAAGCTGGTGATTCCGGAGATGGCCGGGCGGCTGGATGGGTTCGCGATGCGCGTGCCGACGCCGAATGTTTCCATCGTCGATCTGACGTTCATCGCAGAGAAGCCGGTGACGGTGCAGACGGTGAACCAGGCGTTCAAGGCGGCTTCGGAGGGCGAGCTAAAGGGCATCCTGGGCTATGAGACGCAGCCGCTGGTCTCGGTCGATTTCCGCGGCGACTCGCGCTCTTCCATCATCGACTGCGAGCTGACCAAGGTCGTGGGGCAGTCGGTCAAGGTGTTGTCCTGGTATGACAATGAGTGGGGTTACTCAAGCCGGGTGCGGGACCTGGTGCTGTTTGTCGCTTCCAAGGGTCTGTAAGGTTATGAGCCTGCGGCGCAAGGCCGATTCGCGGTCTTGCGCCACCCGCGTCCCAACTCGAACGTTCGGAGTTCAGCCCAGCCATGCCCAAGCTTTCCATTCGCGATCTCGACCTGAAAAACAAGCACGTGCTCATCCGCGTCGACTTCAACGTGCCGCTCACTGAAGACGGCTCCGAGATCACTGACGACACACGCATCCGCGAGACGCTGCCGACCATCCAGTACGCGCTGGAGCACAGGGCAAAGCTCATCCTGGCCTCGCACCTGGGCCGGCCCAAGGGCAAGCCGACGGCAAAGTACAGCTTGCGTCCGGTGGTCGACAGGCTGCGTCTGCTGCTGGACCACGCGATCGCCGAAAAGATCAACGTCGCCTTCTCGCCGGATTGTGTGGGTGAGATTGCCGAGGAGCTTGCGCGGCAGCTTGAGTCGGGCCAGGTGCTGCTGCTTGAGAACCTGCGCTTTCATCCCGAGGAGGAGGCCAACGATGCGGAGTTCGCAAAGCAGCTGGCCTCGCTGTGCGAGGTGTATGTAAACGATGCGTTCGGCACGGCGCACCGCGCGCACGCTTCAACCGAAGGCATTACGCACCATGTCAAGCAGGCGGCCGCGGGCCTGCTGATGGAGAAAGAGCTGGACTACCTGGGGCGCGCGCTGGGGCTGGGCGAGGGCGGCACCTCGCCGGCGAAGCCGTTTGTCGCGATCCTGGGTGGCGCGAAGGTCTCCGACAAGATAGGCGTGATTGAGAACCTGCTGGGCAAGGTGGATGCGCTGTTGATCGGCGGCGGGATGGCGTACACGTTTTTGAAGGCCAAGGGGCAGGGAGTGGGCAAGTCGCTGGTCGAGCTCGACAAGGTGGAGCTGGCCGGACGGATGCTGAAGAAGGCTGAAGAACGCGGTGTCCGCTTCGTGCTGCCGACCGACCACGTGCTCGCAGACCGCTTCGCGTCCGATGCGGCCACACAGGTTTTTTCGGGGACCGGCGATTTCCCTGCCGAGTGGATGGCGCTCGATATCGGCCCGCAGACAGTCAAGGCCTTTGCAAGCGAGATCGATGCTGCGTCAACCGTGGTGTGGAACGGACCGATGGGTGTGTTCGAGCTGCCTGCCTTTGCGCAGGGCACGACGGAGATTGCAAAGGCCGTGGCTGCGAATACAGGGGCCATCACGGTTGTGGGCGGCGGGGACTCGGTTGCGGCGATTCACCAGGCCGGCGTCGCTGAGGGCATCAGCCACATCTCTACGGGTGGCGGGGCGTCGCTTGAGTTCCTCGAAGGCAAGAAGCTGCCCGGGGTTGAGGCGCTGAGTGAGGCTTGAAGTCGAGGGCAGGAAGCAGTTCTGACCTGCACCATCTTTCTTCGCACAGGCAACAGGAGACAGGCACATCGCAAGCACGCGCAAGCCGCTGATCGCAGCCAACTGGAAGATGTACAAGACGCCGGCGGAGGCCTGCGCTTATTCGGAGGTGTTTGTGCCGCTGGTGGCCGGACACAGCCGCGACGAGATTGCGATCTGTCCGACATTCCTCGCGCTCGAGAGCTTCGCAGCGCGGGTGCAGGGTTCCAATGTGCTGGTCGGCGCGCAGGATATGTATCCGGAGAAAGAAGGCGCGTACACGGGCGAGATTTCCGCGCCGATGCTCAAGGCGGTGGGCGTATCGCATGTCATCCTCGGCCACTCTGAGCGGCGTCACTACAACCACGAGAGCGACTGGGATGTGAATCGCAAACTGCACGCGGCGATCCAGCAGCAGGTCACGCCGATCGTCTGCATCGGCGAGGTGCAGGAAGAGCGCGAAGAAGGCCGCACGAACGATGTGTTGCTGCGGCAGATCAGGATTGGCCTCGAAGGCATCAAGCCAGCCGATGCCTCGCCGATCGTGATTGCTTACGAACCGATCTGGGCCATTGGCTCGGGGCAGAGCGCATCGCCCGAGATCGCGGATGAGACCCACGCGTTTATCCGCGGGGCCGTGCGCGAGCGGCTGGGTGAGGCAGTCGCCGCCGGCATGCGCATCCTATACGGCGGCAGCGTGAAGCCGGAGACGACCGCTGCGCTGCTGGAGAAGGATGATATCGACGGCGCACTGGTGGGCGGCGCAAGCCTGGACCCGCAGTCGTTTGCGCAGATCGTAAAGTATTAGGTTCCGGACTAAGTCCCGGACTGGGCCGGCTCGGGCTCGAACAGGTGACCCATCTTCTCGCGCTTGACATCGAGATAGCGCTCGAAGCTGGCCTCGACCGGCACGACTGCCGAGATGCGCTCGATGACCTGGATGCCTGCGCGCTCCAGCGCTGCGACCTTCTCGGGATTGTTGGTCAGCAGCCGGACGGCCGGCACTTTCAACTCCTGCAGCATGGCGGCCTGCAGTTCGAAATCGCGGCAGTCCGCTTTGTAGCCGAGCTCGACGTTGGCCTCGACCGTATCGCGTCCCTGCTCCTGCAGTTCGTAGGCTTTCAGCTTGGCCATCAGGCCGATGCCGCGGCCTTCCTGCTGGTCGTAGAGGATGATGCCCGAGCCGATCTCGGCGATCGAGCGCAGAGCCAGCTCCAACTGCAGCCGGCAGTCGCAGCGCAGCGAGTGGAAGACATCGCCGGTGATGCACTGCGAGTGAATGCGCACGAGCGGCGGCGCGGAGTGGATATCGCCCATGATGAGGGCGATGGCTTCTTCGTTCTCAAGCAGACGCGCCGGGTGTTTCTCATCGCAGGGGGTGTGTCCGGTCAGTTCGCCGGTAAAGCCGAGGATGCGGTAGTTGCCCCAGCGCGTCGGAAGGGCAGTATCGGCAACCTTGGTGACGCGGACGAGAGGCATAGCTTGATTATACGAGCGATGTCTCTCGCACTTCCGAACCCGATCCCGAGCATCGCGAGGGCCACAGAAGCCGGCACTCGCCGGCATCAGGTAAACACGCCACGAAGTGGCCGCCAGCCGCGCAGGCGATTTTGACCTTTCCGGCCGAGCGTAAAGTAAAGCCTGTGCTCGAACCGAAGCTGATCCTCATCACGCTGCTGATCAAGCTCGGCGTCGCTGCCGCGGTTGCGAGCGCGCTCGGCCGCTCGCGCTCGTTCCAGCGTGTGCTGTTCGCCGAGCACCGCGGCACCGCGCAGCAGCTTCGGCTCATCCTGTTTATCTGCGTGCCACTCGCGCTTGGCGTTTGGGTGCGCACCATCGTGCCTAACTTCTACGCCGCCGATATCGCGTTTGAAACGACCATCATTGTGGGTGTGCTGCTGGGGCCGCTCTCGGCCATGCTTGGCGCACTCCTGCTCTCCTTCCCAGCGGTGCTGCACCATGAGTATCTGACGCTGCCGTTCTATCTCCTCGTGGCGCTGCTGGCCGGCTCGTTTGCGCGGCTGGTCGAGGCAGAAGAGGTGTGGTCGTTTTCGCCATTCGTCGACCTCAGCATCTATCGCTGGATCCGCCGCAACCTGCACCAGCCGCGCTTCGACCGGCAAATCCTGCTGCTTCTGCTGATCCTTACGCTCGAGGGCGCGCGCGAGTGGCTTGCGCATGAAATGCCGCGGCAGCTCTTCGCGTTGCACACGCCCAGCTGGCTGCTGCGGGCCTGCGTGTGGGCCTGTGCGGCGATGGTGGTCGGCATCCCGCTCAAAATCTGGAACGCCATCCGTATCGAGCTCAAGTTCGAAGAGCAGAAGCGCTTGGTGCTGGAGGCGCGCTTTGAGGCGTTGCAGCGGCAGATCAATCCGCACTTTCTGTTCAACACGCTCAACTCCATCGCGACGCTGATCCGTGTGCGGCCGGAGCAGGCGCGCGAGCTCATCGTCAAGCTGGCCAATATCCTGCGCGCGCTGCTCAAGGATCATGACTCCTATGTGCCGTTCCGCGAGGAGCTCAACTTCACCGACGATTATCTCGGCATCGAGGTGGTACGGTTTGGCGCAGACAAGCTGCGGGTGGTGAAGGAGATCGAGCCCGGCACGCTGGAGCTGCCGGTACCCAGTATGCTGCTACAGCCGCTGGTCGAAAACAGCATCAAGCATGGGCTCGAACCGCGCATCTCCGGCGGCACCATCACGCTGCGCTCGCGGCTTGAGAACGGCAACCTCATCATCGAGGTTGAGGACGACGGGGTCGGCATCGCGCCAGAGCGCTCGGTGCGCTCGGGCGTGCTGAGTCACAGCGGCAACGGTATCGGCATGCGCAACGTGCGCGAGCGCCTGGAGGTGCTCTACGGCGATGCGGCGGAGTTTGCCATCACCAGCCGCCCGGGACGGGGCACGCTTGTGACCATGCAAATGCCCGGAGGCATCGCGCCGGCTTTGTAATGAGCAGCCCGACGATTCGGGGAGCGAGCAGCGTGCAAGGGTTGTATCTCGCCCGGCGGCGCAACTGTCAGGCGTAACCGGTGTCTGTATGGGCAGACGGATAAGGCCTGCATCCAAACCGTGTAGAGATGCATTCGGCCGTACAAGCCTCACATCCCAAAGGAGATTGTTCTATGCGCACATTTGCGAAAGAGTTTGCCATGGCTGCTGTGCTCGCAGCGTTGCCCGCCTCCACGATTCTCGCCCAGACTACCTACGATCAGCGTCACAGCATCAACAACCGCCGTGGCAATGAGCAGGGTCGTATCCAGCAGGGCGAAGCCTCCGGGCAGATCACCCAGAAGGGTGCTTCTAATCTCGAAGCGCATCAGCAGGCGATCCATAGCAAGGAGAAAGCCGACCGCGCCGCCGATGGAGGTCATCTGACATCGCAGGATCGCCACCAGCTTTCGCGTGCGCAGAATCGCCAGTCGCAGCGCGTGTACCGCGACAAGCACAACGCCGCCACACAGCCGGGTGTCGCGCCGCGGTAACTGAAAGGCTGGTAAACCGCCTGCGCGGCTGGCGGCCACTTCGTGGCGGGTTTAAGTTGTGGTGACTACCAAACTCTTGTGGGCCTCGCGATGCTCGGCGACGATGTTGATGACGACCAGCGGGAGGGCCACAGATTTCATCTGCAAAACACAAAGTACACACGCCACGGAGTGGCCGCCCGCCGCGCAGGCGGTTTTCAACCTTCAATCACCTGCTCGTAAAATGCCTCATACTGCGGAATAATTCTCGAAGCGCAGAAGCGCTGCTGCGCCGTCTGCCGCGCAGCAGCCGCCATCCGGTCCAGTTCGGCCTCATCCCGCAGCAGGCTCACTGAAGCCTCAGCCATACCTTCTACATCGCCCACCGCCAGCAAGCGGCCGTTCACCCCGTCCTCGATCAACTCTGGCACGCCGCCCTGCCGGGTGGCCACCGTAGGCACCCGGCAGGCAGCGGCTTCGAGCGCTGCCAGCCCGAAGGCTTCGAGCTTGCTCGGCATCAGCATCAGGTCGGCAAGCGGCAGCAGCCGGTGCACCTCATCCTGCTTACCCAGAAAGTGCACGCGGTCCTGCAATCCCAGCGTGTGCACCCTGTACTCGGCATTGGGACGCTCGGGTCCATCGCCTACCAGCAGCAGATGCGCCGGTACCTGTTTCGCGACAAGCGCGAAAATTTCAACCACGTCCTGCACGCGCTTGACCGGGCGAAAGTTTGACAGGTGCAGCAGCAGCTTTTCCCCTGCGGGCGCAAAGCGTGCGCGGCCGGTTTGGCGCTCATCCTCGGGCAAAGGCGTGTAGAGATCGCAGTTCACGAAGTTGGGCACAACCTCAATGGGCCGCTGAATCTCGAACTCCTGCACCGTCTTCTCGCGCAGGTAGCTGGAGATGGCGGTTACGCCGTCCGAGTTTTCAATGGCATAGCGCGTCACCGGCAGGTACGAACGGTCCTGCCCGACCAGCGTGATGTCGGTCCCGTGCAGTGTAGTGACGAACGGCAGGCGACGCCCGCGCGCGGCCAGCATCTGCCGGGCCAGCAGTGCGCTCACCGAGTGCGGGATGGCGTAGTGCACATGCAGCAGGTCCAGGTCGTAGTACTCGCCTACCTCGCTCATGCGGGTGGCGAGTGCGAGATCATAGGGCGGGTATTCGAACAGCGGGTAGGTGGGCACCGCGACCTCGTGATAGCTGATGCCGCGCTCGCGGCCGGTGAGCCGGAAAGGCTGCTGGTAGGTGATGAAGTGGACCTGGTGGCCCTTCGCCGCGAGCTCGATGCCCAGCTCCGTTGCCACGACGCCCGAGCCTCCGTAGGTCGGGTAGCAGGTGATGCCGATCTTCATTCATTCCTCCGCGACAGGTGGCCGCATGCTGCAGCTTTGGACGCGCGAGGGAGGGCCGCGCTCTAAAAAAATCAATGCGACGTGGGAAGCGCACTACAGGTCGGCAAAGCTGACCAGCCGGTGGGGTCCTTGCGCGCCGGTCCAGCGGGGGATGATCGCGAGCAGGGCCGCGCGCTCTGTCTCGCGCTCTGCCCGCAGGCGGGTAGGCGCGGCATCGAGCGCCGCATCGTGAAAACCCGGGTGACAGACCAGCTCGTAGCAATCGGCGGTCGAGCCGTGGCGCTCCAGCGCGGCGAGCAGGGCCTCGAGCACTCGTTCCTGGAGCACCCCGGTGGCCAGCACGCCGAGCGCGCCGGAGGTGGTGCGCAGGCCGGCACGGTCGACTTCGCGCAGAAAGCCGGCCCGGTAGCCGGCCAACAGGCGTATCTGCAGGCGCCGCAGGAGCGGCGTTCCGGGGGCTGCGGAGACGGTCGCGGCCTGCGCCCACTCCGGCTCGAACGGATTGCGTACAGCGCGGATGCCGCACTCGAGCGCCGCACGGAGCAGCGGCCGCAGCACCCGGGGGAACAGGTGAGTGTGCTTGTGTGTGTCGAGGTGGGTGAGGCGGAAACCGAGCCTCTGCAGCCTGCGAATCTGCGCCACCGCCTCAATCTCGATCTCCACGTCGCGGATACGGCCGAGCAGCAGGTCCGTGGCAAAGCGGCCGAGGGCAGGCCGGAAACCGCCGGTGGCAGAAGAGAGCAGCGAGGGCACCGAGCCGGCGGGGGCGGCGGGCGTGCCGTCGACCAGGACGACGTGGCAGCCCATCGCCAGCGCTGCTCCCGGAGCACCGGAGTCCGGAGCCTGCAGGGCCGCGCCCATGGCCATTGCGGTGGCTGAGGAGAGCGCCCCGGCCCGGTACAGGTCGGTGACCGCGCTCGCGATGCCGTCTGTGTACCCGAAATCGTCTGCGTTGACTACCAGCCGGCTCACCAGCCGAGTGTAGCCGAGCCGGCCTGCACCGGAGCGAGACAGCAGAGGCCGCCCCGCCCCAACTGCTAGAATGCAAAAATGTTGTTGCGGGCTTGGGCGGTTAGCTCAGCTGGTTAGAGCGCCTGCCTTACAAGCAGGATGTCGGGGGTTCAAGTCCCTCACCGCCCACCAAGCTGCATCCAGCAAGGTGCATTCCCTGTCGCCATTGGCTCTGATTGCTTGTAGCGGTTGCGCAGGGCTCGACAGATCCGCGTACGTTGCACCAGAGGCCCGATGCGACAGACTTTCATTCTGAACATCGTTGTTCTTGGCTTTTTCGTTCTCCTGTTCGACTCCATTCAGCGCAGGCGCCCTTCCCAGCGGCTGCGGCTCTGGATCGCAGCGTGGCTGTTCGCCGTTGCGCACTTCTGCATCCTGCTTTACAAGCCTGCCTCCGAGTGGCTGGAACAGCTGGTGCAGGTTGCGGCCATCGCCGCCCTGGTGCTCTGCGCCATCGGTTTCATCCTGTCGGTCGCCGCGCTCGACAGCCCGCGCAGCCGCCGGCTGGTGGGTGCCGGCCTGGCGATTCCGAGTCTCGCGTTCCTGGCTTGCGCTGCCCTGCCGGTTTGTCCCGCAGGCGTGCTGGTCGGCCTGGACCTGCTGGGCCAGGGCCTTGCACTCACTTTCCTGTGGCGTTTCAACCAAGGCCGGGACCGGCTGACGATTACCGTTCCCGGCACGGCGCTGCTGCTGCTCTGCGCACAGTGGAGCGCGTACGATCTGCTCAGTCACCAGCCGGACGCCGGCATCCCTGTCCTGCTGATGGAGTGCTACGCCGCGTTCGCTCTGCTGTTCGCGCATGACTTCCGCCGGCGCTCCGCCGGGGTCTGGACCACTATCGCCGGGCTGCTGGCCTGGGCTGCGGTCTTCCCCATCGGCATGCTGCTGGGCCAGCACTGGCCTGCCGTGCAGGTCGACCCCGAAATCTGGAATGTGCCCAAGGTGGTGGTCGCCTTCGGCATGCTGGTCACCCTGTTCGAAGAGGAGCTGACGCTGGCCGAGGGGCAGCGCGAACAATACCGCCACCTGTTCGATGGCAATCCGCTGCCCATGTGGATCTTCGACAAGGAGACGACGCGGCTGCTTGAGGCCAATACGGCAGCGATACGCGATTTCGGCTGGGACCGCGCCGACCTGCCGAGACTCAGCATCAGCGACCTGCTTTCAAACGAGGAGTCCTCGCCGGTCGGGCTGGTAGAGCTGAACTGGAGGTTGGCCGCGGACGAGACCTCGGTGGCTGCGCTCGCGGCGGAGCCCGGGCGGGATGCGGTGCGCGCCAGTTCCATGCGCTTCCAGACCCGGAGAGGCGCTGAGGTCATCGTGGAGGTGACGCTGCAGCGGGTCGGCTTTGAAGGCAGGGAAGCGCGGCTGCTGATGGCCAAGGACATCACCGCGCAGGTGCAGGCGCACGAGCAGCTCATCCACCTGGCCAACCACGATCCGCTGACCGGGCTGCCGAACCGGCTGCTGCTGCACGACCGGATGAAGAAGGCGCTGGCCACCGCTGTCCGCCACGAGCGAAAAGCGGCGATCATCTGCATGGACCTGGACCGCTTCAAACAGGTGAACGACACGTTCGGCCATGCGGCGGGGGACAACTGCCTGCGCGAGGTGGCCAGCCGCCTGCGCCAGCGGCTGCGCTCGGTCGACACCGCGGCCCGCACCGGCGGTGAGGAGTTCATGATTCTTCTGGATGACGTTAGTAACCTGCATGACGCAGAGCGGGTGGTGGAAGACCTGCTGCTCGCCCTCAGCGCTCCGCACCTAATTGAGGGCAGAAAGATTCATCTGAGCGCGAGTATCGGCATTGCTCTTTTCCCGGACGACGGGGAGGGCGCGACCGAGCTGTGGAGCATGGCGGATGCCGCCATGTACCGCGCGAAGCAGAGTGGCGGCAACCGGCACAGCTTCTATTCACGCGCCAAATGAGCGGGGAATTGCGCGACATACTACCGCACAACTCGGTGCGGGGACAGGTGCCTTGGGTGTCTGCCGGGCGTCGAGTTTGTTTGACCCCATCTGGTATCTTGGCTACACTCAGGTGGAACTTGAACGCTTTCAGGCTCACACAATCGAGAGTTTGTCAGAACAGGCCGGGCGCATGCGGAGTTTCAAGAGATGGTTACCGGTGCCTGGGCCGAGGTGCAGAACATCCTCGTAATTTCGTTGTTACCGCCGATGAGAGAATCGATGCCTGCGACAGGTAGAAGGATCAACAGAAATCCCCGAACGGTTCGGAGATTCCGAGCGATCCGCCCTCCGGGCGGTATAGCGAAAGGTGGAAGCATCTGCGGCAATCCTTTTACCGCTCCATGTGCGCTGTGACTCTGCGCATGCGGGCCCAGGCGCAAGCCGCTCGACAAACCCCCTGGCCAGGTTCCGGGCAACTTCTGAAAGAGTTTTACGCGACCGGCGGCGCTTGCGCCCATGGCCGTTGCCTGCGTCTCAAGCACAGCCCCACTCACGTTCAAGGAGCTTACTAAGATGGAAGGCCCCGCAGTCCAACCCGAGCGGCAGATGGCGGCCGGACCGCTTCTCGCTCCGGAACAGGCGATCATCACGCCCAGCGATATCCGCAAGATCCTGATCAAGCGCAAGTGGCTCATCCTGGCCGGCATCGTGGTCGGACTGGCGTTCGCGGCAGTCTACATTTTGACCACGATCCCCCAGTACGAAGCAGTGGCGCTGCTCAATATCAACTCCGGCAAGCAGAGCAACATCGGCATCTCGGACTTGGTGCAGCAGCAGGAAGGCGGCCTGGAAGCCAGCCTCGTGCAGACCGCTACCGAGATCGCCATCATGCAGAGCGAGACGGTCTCACTCGACGTGATCAACAGCCTTAACCTGTACCAGAAAGAGCCGTTCGCACAGGTTTTCGCCCGGAACAAGTACAGGGGCAAGCTCGATCCGGGTCAGCGCAAGGACATCCTGGCCATCTTCAAGGGAGCGACCAAAATCCAGACCAAGCCGGGCACGGATCTGGTGGAAGTTCATTTCCGCAACCAGAGCCCGGAGGTGGCCGCCCAGATTGCAAACTCGATCGTTGAGCGGTACATGGACCGAAGCCTTCGTGTCCGCTACGAAGGCACGACCCGCATCTCGGACTGGCTCGCCAGGCAGCTGGATAACCTGAAGAACCAGGTCACCGACTCCCAGGATGCGCTCTCGAAGTACCAGCAGCAGAACAACCTGATCGGCGTCGACCCGAACGGCAACGGAGAAGACCTGACGCTCGAGAACCTGCGCGTCGCTAACCAGCAGCTTGCCGAAGCGCAGGCGGACCGGGTGGTGAAGGAAGCGCGCTACCGGATGGCGATGACACGCAACCCGGAACTTCTGCTGTCGGTTGCGCCCTCTGCGACCCTGTCGCAGCTGCAGCAGCAGCAGGCAGCGCTGACCGTGCAGCAGGCGCAGCTGCAGTCCAAGTTTGGCCCGCAGTGGCCGCGGCTGAAGGAAGTGCAGTCTTCGCTGACCTCGGTGAGCCATGCGATCGACGGTGAAATCACCACCATGCAGAGCCGTTTCGAGGTGGAGTACAAGACCGCTCAGAGCACGGAAAACCTGATGCGGGAGCGGCTGGAAGGCGCCAAGCAGCAGGCTTACCAGCAGAACCGCTCCTCGGCGCAGTACCAGATCCTGCGCCACGGCGCCGAATCGGCTTCCGACCTGTATGACGCGCTGCAGACCCGCCTCAAGGAAGCTGGCATCACGGCGGGGCTCAACGCGAACCAGATCGATGTAGTCGATCACGCCACAACGCCTGCGATTCCGGTCTTCCCGGTCAAGCGTAATGATGCCGGCATCGGCCTGGGTGCAGGGCTCGTGCTGGGCCTGGCTCTGGCCCTGTTCGCCGAGACGATCGACGATACTATCCGTACCTCGGACGATGCGGAGTCGGTAACCGGACTGCCTGCGCTGGCGGTGATCCCGCACTTCGATCCCGCCCAGAAGAAGGTGGTGGCAGCGCCGGGAACCGCGGCGGCAGATGCCGAGCGGGAGCGCATGTCGCGCGTCTCGCCCGACCTTATCTCGTATACCGAGCCGCAGTCCTATGTCTCGGAGGGGTTCCGCACGCTGCGCTCCTCGATCCTGCTCTCGGCGGTGGATCGTGAACCAAAGCTGCTGCTGCTGACCAGCTCCTTCGCGACCGAGGGCAAGAGCACCTGCGCGGCCAATCTGGCCATCTCCTTCGCGCGCCGGTCGGCCCGCGTGCTGATCGTTGATACCGACCTGCGCAAGGGCACGCTGCACATGAAGTTCCGGACCTCGAACCGCTTCGGGCTCTCGACGCTGCTGGTGCGGGAAGATGAGGGCAGCGCCTATGAAAATCCGCTGCCGGACCTGCCCAATCTCACTTTGGTCACCCGCGGACCCATCACCGTCAACCCGGGCGAGGCGCTGGCCTCGCGGTCTATGGAACAGCTGATGCAGCGCTGGCGCTCCGAGTACGACCACATCATCCTGGACACCTCGCCCGTGCTTGCGGTCGCCGACACCTTGTCGATCGCTCCTCAAGTCGATGCCAGCTTTATCCTGGTGCGCTCCGGCGTGACGAGAAAGAAAGCGCTGCTGCGCACCCGCGAGCAGATGCGCCGCGTCAACGCGCGGGTGCAGGGCATCATCGTGAACGATGTCGACCTGCGGCTCGAGAACTACTACACCTACTCGAAGCGCTACAACTACAGCTACAACGCGACCTACGGGGCAGGCTACGGCGGAGGCATGGATGCTGAACAGTAAATGGCTAGGCGCCTGCGCGCTGCGTATCGTCCTCTGTGGCCTCCCGCTTGCGGCGATTGTTGCCATTCCGGATGCATGGGCCCAGGCGCCCGCGGCAGCGACCCAAACTACCCCGACCCAGAACCCGGCAGACCCGGCGCAGAGCGCTCCTGCCTCCGAACCGGCAGCCATGCCCGCAGCCATGCCTGAAGCTGCGCCCATGGACGCTGCCGACCAGGCGCCGTCGATTCTGATCGGGCCGGGCGACCTGCTCACCGTGACGGTCTTTGAAACGCCCGAGCTGAGTACCTCGGTGCGCGTCAACCAGAATGGCGACGCCAACATTCCGGTGCTTGGCCCGGTGCGCGTAGCCGGCATGAGCTCCCAGGAGGCCGCCATCACCCTCGAAGACGCCTACCGGACACGCGGCCTGCTGCTCAACCCGCACGTGACGGTGGCTGAAACCGAGTTCGCCTCGCAGGGCGCCTCGGTGCTGGGCGAGGTCCGCTCTCCCGGGGTCTACCCGACGCTCGGCTCGCGCCGGCTGCTCGACATGATCTCGCTTGCCGGGGGAGTCGCGACGACCGCTGGACGGCTGGCCTCGATTGTCCATCGCAACGACCCGCAGCATCCCGTGCAGATCGCGCTGCAGCCAACCCCGGCCGCGCTCCACGCGCAGGTCAACCCGGTTATCCTGCCCGGAGACACGGTCGTGGTTTCCAAGGCAGGGGTGGTCTACGTCATCGGCGATGTGCTTCGCCCGGGCGGGATTCTGGTGGATAACAACGAGCGGCTTTCCGTTATGGAAGCTCTTTCGCTGGCCGGCGGCATGAACAAGACTGCCGCTCTTTCAAAGACCAAGCTGGTCCGCAAGCTGCCGGCCGGGCGGGAAGAGGTGGATCTCGACCTCAAGCACATCCTGTACGGCAAACAGGCCGACGTCCTGGTGTCGGACGGCGACCTGCTCTACGTGCCGTCGAGCACCGCCAAGACATTCCTATATCGCGGCGTGGAAGCCGCCTTCAGCCTCGGCGTAAACGAAGCGATCTATCTCCACTGATCCGGTCCTGCCGAGACGCGGTACCAGCGCGCAAATCGGCGGAACGCGGGCAGCCAGACGACAGGGCAGAGAACAGGCATGATGGAGACGATTCCGCTTGTACAGCAACGGCAGCGCACCCTGGTGCGCTACGCACGACCGCGCCGTCTCGGATCGCTGTTCATCCCGTTGCGCCGGTCCTACCTGTTCATCATGCCGATGGCGCTGTTTGGCGCAGCTATCTTCTGCTGGTCCAACGGTACCGATTTTTCCATGATCGTGGGCGCGGTGATCCTGTCAGCTGTGTCCCTGTACCTGCTGTTTGATCTGCTTGGCCGCCGCGCGCCGCTGCGTGTATCCACGGTGCTCGCCATCACGCTCGGACTCGCCTACGGTCTGGGCACCGCAAATACCTGGTTCACGCTGCCCCGGGGAGATGAAACCCTGGGCGAGTTTCTTCACATCAGCCCCCCGGACCTGGCGCACGCGATGGGCACTGTGCTCACTGTGGTCGCCCTGCTGCTCTCGCTCGGAGAATTGCTGGAAAAGCCGATCTTCGGAGAGGAGTTCGAGCTTCGCTTCAACAATCGGGCCATTATTTTTCTTACGCTTGGCGCTATCGAGCTAGGCATCTCTTTTGCTCACGGCTCGACTGGCTTTATGGGCGGCTCGGCAAGCCAGGAGGGATCGAATCTAGGGCGCGTCGGGATTCTTGCCAGTGTTTCCGAGTGGCTTTCCGGATCCCTGCTTGCGCTCGCGGTCTGCGTCTCGCTCAACGTAAAGGGCATTTTCCTGCGCAACTATGCGCGCCTTCTGAGCGTTCTGCTTTTCATCATGGTCTTCCCGCTCGGTCGAAGAGTACTGATCTATGCGTGCCTTCTCACCCTGATCGGGTTGCGCCTGGGCCGCTACAAGTTTCCTTTCTCTCCATTAAAGAAAACACTCCTGCTCGGTCTGCTCGCCGGTGTTATCTATATGGTGACAATTGGCTTCTTCTTCCTGCGGCTAGCTGGCTATACCCTCATCCGGCCAAGCCTGGTGCAGCGCGTCGAAGCCGCCATCCGCCTGGCTCGGGAAAAGAGCTACACCGATGTCAAGAAGGAGTTCTCCGAAAATGTCCAGAAACGCACCTTCATTCTGGGCTTTCTGGGTCAGCTGGAAGGTTATACCGACAGCATGGAGGGAGCCCGCGGCGACGATATTGTGGGCCAGTTCAAGCTGGCGCTTCCGTCTGTGCTGTATCCGGAAAAGGACGTATTTTTCAGCGAAGAGCACCTGGCCAACTCGCTCTTCGGATCAAACTACACTGACGAGGCCAACTCCGTCCTGACCACCGGGGCGGTAGATTTCGGACTTTGGGGAATGCTGATCTACCCACTTCTCATGGTCGTTATGATTCGCACTCTGTTCGAGTTTGTCGCAGAGGCCATGCCTGTCTTCGCCTCCTGTTTTGTCATTCTTGCTTCTTTTTCAACGCTGCTCGAGCCGGAGGTTATGGTCAGCACGTATTTCCTCATTATCCGGAACAGCCTTTTCTTCGGCTCCTTCGTGTGGTTCATCATGTCGCTGCCAGAGTTCCGGGTCAAGAATGTGGGGCTGTAATGGCTAGTTTGAACAGATCTCGGCGTTTTCCAGTCCGTCAGCGGGCAATGATGCCGGTTGCCTTGTTCCTCGTTCTGGTGGCGAGCCGCTCTGCCTCGGCTCAGTCGTCGCTCTCTCCCGGTTTCTCCCCTAGTCTCAGCGACCCGCTCAGCGAGAGCAGCACTACCTCCGGCTTCGATACATCGTTCGACGCCTCGACCGCCAATCTGACCAACCCGGACGTGCATGTTGATGTGTCCGATGATACGCACTCGCAACTACTCGGCTCCGCCATAGCCCCTGTGGTCAATGCTTACGCCTCCTTTTCGGCGCAGACGACCCCGATGACCAGTACGCTGACCAATTCGCAGTCACTGACCGGGTTCAGCAATTATTCCTTCGGAGGCAGGCGCAGCCAGAACTTTGCCTCGACCGGGATTGCCGGCAGCGCTGCTGCGATAACCGCCCGGCAAAGCGCCCTTGCGGGCTTTGGCTCGTCCGCGGCCTTCGGTGCGGCGGGCGGGGGACGGGCGGCCTTCTCCGGGCAGATGTCGGCAAGCACCACCGGGACGTCTGTGGGGTTTTCAGGTGAAGGTATCCCGAATGCCAGGCTCTCATTGGAAGCCGGCATCTTGCAGGGGGGGATGTCGCAGGTGCCCGCTTCGGCCGGCGGTGCTGATCCGCAGTCGGGGCTGCTGCTTGGTGATCCTGTGCTGACCGGCGTAAACCCGCAGGCGGATTTGCAGATGGGCGGAGATATGGCGTCCCCATCGATGACAACCAGCGCCTTCTTCGCCGAGGAGACTCCGCAGGAACCCGCGTTTCAGTACGACGACGGCCAAACGCCACCGCTTAGGATGCAGCCTCGCGCGGGATCAATCCTGGGAGGGGGGGCACCCGAATATGAACCGAACCCGACCGGCTTCCCTGATTCCACCAAAGGCCTCGCGGGGCTGGCTACGGAGAGCAGCAACGCCGCCTCGCCCTTTGTGGGTTCCAGCAGGCTGAACGAGTCGCCGTTTGCCCCTGTCAGCGATGGCACCGTCTATGGTTTCTCGACACGCTTGAATCCAAGCCTCAAGAATCTCTCCGGGCAGCGCGAGTCCGGTTCCTTTGAGGCGGCGGAGCGCCGCGCGCAGGAGTTGCGCCTGACCCATGGGCTCAATATCAGCCAGTCTTCCGAGCTGTACCAGCAGGACCTGCGGAATTATCGCGAGAGTGTCGGCCGGCGGCGGCACAGCCCCACGCTACAGGACCTTGAAGGCAGCACAAACCGCGATCACAGCAACTCGAACAGCAACAACTCGACCCTCGGGACGCAGACGATCATCCGCTAATTCCGGCGGCCCTCACCAGTTGCATGGAGCGCATTTGCATCGGGAATGCAGGCTCGGCGGACTGCCCTTGAAAGGATTGCTGAACGCATGAAGAGTCCCATCTGCATCGCTGTGGTTGGTTCCGGCTATGTAGGCCTGGTCGCCGCCGCGTGTTTCGCCGAGATCGGCCATACCGTCATCTGCGTTGACAACGATGAGGCCAAGATCGCCATGCTCAACGGTGGCGGCGTGCCTATCCACGAGGAGCACCTGCGCGAGCTGCTCGACCGCCACAGGGGCGGCCTGATCAGCTTCACCGCCGACCTGCGCACCGCGACCCGCCAGGCCGACGCTATCTTCATCGCCGTGGGAACACCCCAGAGCGGTACCGGCTCGGCCGACCTGTCGTATGTCGATGCGGTGGCCAGCGAGATCGCCCGCTCGATCGACAGGTACAAAGTAATCGTCGAAAAAAGCACCGTCCCGGTCTATACGAATGAGTGGATCCGCCGCGTGGTCGAGCGCAATGGCGTCTCGCGCGAGCTGTTCGACGTCGCCTCGAACCCGGAGTTTCTCCGCGAGGGCACGGCCGTGGTCGACTTCCTCCACACCGACCGCATCGTGGTTGGCACGGACTCGGAACGCGCCGCAGCGCTGATGAGCGCCATCTACGAACCGCTGACCAGCGGCAGCTACTATGAGTCGGCAACCTGCATTCCGGGCCACTGCAACGCCAGTGCGCGGCCGCCGCTGCTGCACGTCTCAACCAAAGCCGCAGAGCTCATCAAGCACGCATCGAACGCATTCCTGGCCGTCAAGATTTCTTTCATCAACGTGGTCGCCAATATTTGCGAGTCGGTCGGGGCCGACGTCAAGCAGGTCGCGCAGGGGATCGGCATGGATGCGCGCATCGGCTCGAAGTTTCTCCAGGCCGGCGTCGGCTACGGCGGCTCCTGCTTCCCGAAGGATGTCGCCGCTTTCCGCTACGTCGCCGAGCAGTGTGGCATTCCCTTTGGCCTGCTGACCGAGGTGGAACAGATCAACGCCGAGCAGAAGCGCCGCTTCTTCCAGAAGGTGCGCTCCGCGCTGTGGACCTTCCGCGGCAAGCGGCTGGGCGTTCTGGGGCTTGCCTTCAAGGGCGGGACGGATGACATCCGGGAATCGCCCGCGATCGAGATCGTCGAAATGCTGCTGAAGGAAGGCTGCTCGATCGACGCCTTCGATCCTGCGGCGATGGAGCGTACCGAGGAGGTCCTGCCTGCTTCCGAGAGCATGCACTACGTGGAGGACTGCTACGCGGCGGCCCGCGACAAGGACGCGCTGCTGATCCTTACCGACTGGCAGGAGTTCGCCGAGCTGGACCTCGACCGTCTGCACCAGGATCTTCGTTATCCGATCATCCTGGATGGACGCAACCTGTACGCGCCCGAGAAGCTGACCGCGCACGGCTTTACCTACATCAGCATGGGGCGCCGCGATGCGCTGCCCAGCCGGGAGACGTTGGCGCGGGAAGGCTCGCTGGCAGGCCGCGAAGCAGTGCGCTAGGCCGGGACCAGGCGTTACTAAAGAGGGATGACCCTTGACGCCGGTCGACAGGCCGGGGATACTGGGCAAAACTTTACAGACGCGAATCGATGTCCAGCCGCGCGCGCAATGTAGGAAGCGGATGCACGTGCCGCAAACCGTCGTGATCCATATTCAGGCAGAGGGGTGCCGCAGATGAAGCTCAAGAACGAGAAGGTAGTGGTATGTGGCGCCGGTGGCTTCATCGGCGGACACCTGGTCAAGGATCTTCTGGAAAAGGGTGTGAATGTCGTTCGGGCAGTGGATGTGAAGCCGCTGGACGAGTGGTACCAGACCTCAAAGGGTGTCGAAAACCTGTCGCTTGACCTGCGTGACCGGGCCAACTGCCAGACTGCGGCCGATGGCACGGAAGTCGTCTTCCAGCTCGCTGCCGACATGGGCGGCATGGGCTTTATCGAGAACAACAAGGCCCTGTGCATGCTCTCGGTGCTGACCAATACCCACATGCTGATGGCGGCGCGCGAGGCGGGCGTCGAACGTTTCTTCTTTTCCTCTTCCGCCTGCGTGTACAACGGCGAGAAGCAGACCAATCCGGATGTTGTCGCGCTGAAGGAAGAGGACGCGTACCCGGCGCTGCCCGAGGATGGCTACGGCTGGGAGAAGCTGTTCTCTGAGCGGATGTGCCGGCACTTCGAGGAGGACTACGGCCTGGTCAGCCGCGTCGCGCGCTACCACAATGTTTATGGACCGTTGGGCACCTACGAGGGCGGCCGGGAGAAGGCTCCGGCGGCGATGTGCCGCAAGGTGATCGAGGCCAGGCAGAGCGGCAGGCATGAGATCGAAATTTGGGGCGATGGCCACCAGACCCGCTCGTTCATGTACATCGACGACTGCACCAAGGGCACGCAGGCGATCCTTGAGAGCGAGATCGACGAGCCGATCAATCTTGGCTCGAGCGAGCTGGTGACCATCAACCAGCTGGTCGATATCGTCGAAGACATCGCCGGCATCAAGCTCCAGCGCCGCTACAATCTTGGCGCGCCGAAGGGCGTCAACGGCCGCAACTCGGACAACACCCTCATCCACAAACACCTGGGCTGGGAGCCGTCGATCAAGCTGCGCGACGGGATGGCCCGGACCTATGCCTGGATCGAGAGCCAGATGCTCGCCACCGTGGGCAAGTAGGCATTTCGCCCTTAACGGAAGCGAACGAGCGCGTGGCCAAGTCTACAGCGAACTTCCTCGACCAGGCGCTGCGGGCGCGTATCCGCCGCGTCCTCATCTACCGGCTCGGCTCGCTGGGCGACACGATGGTGGTGCTCCCCTCACTCCACTTGGTCGCCCGGCTGTTTCCCCAGGCCGAGCGGCGCATGCTGTCAAATAAGCCGGTACACGGTAAGGCTGCACCGGCATCCGCGATCCTTGACCACTCCGGCCTGATTACCGGCTACATGAGCTACCCGGTCGGCACCCGCAACCCGCTCACCCTGGCGGGCATTGCGCTGTCGATTCGCGCCTATCGCCCTGACCTGCTGGTTTACCTCACCAAGCCGCGCGGCGAGCGGGTGCTGGCCCGCGACCGGCGGTTTTTCACAACCGTCTGCGGCGTTCCTCGCATAGTCGGCCTGCCGACCGGCGCGCTCGGCGAGAACCAGCCGCCTGCTTCACCCGGCGGCTTGTGGGAGAGCGAGGCCGCGCGGCTGGCACGTACGGTCGCCCCGCTGGGGCCGCTCGATGTGGACGATCTGGCTAACTGGGACCTGCGTTTGACCGCGGAGGAGAAAGCCTTGGCCAGCCAGGCTCTGGGGCCGCTCGGCAGCCGCCCGCTGCTGGCCTGCGGGCCCGGCACCAAGATGCAGGCCAAGGACTGGGGCGCCCCGGCCTGGCGGAGGCTGCTGGACTCGCTCGCCGCCGCGCACCCGGAGCACGGGCTGGTGCTGGTCGGGGCGAAGGACGATTATGCTGTCAGCGAAGAGGTCTCGACCGGCTGGGCAGGCCGCTCACTCAATCTGTGCGGCGCGCTCGCTCCCCGCGTGACCGCGGCAGCACTGGCCCGGGCTGAGCTGTTCCTCGGTCCGGACTCCGGCCCCATGCACTTTGCCGCCGCCGCCGGCGTGCCGTGCGCCATTGCTTTCGCCTCGCGGACCGAGCCCGGCATCTGGTACCCCGCCGGCCGCGGTCACCAGATCGTGTACCACCGGCTGCCTTGCTCGGGCTGTGACCTTGAGGTCTGTACCGTCAACCAGAAGCGCTGCCTGACCAGCATCGCGCCCGATGAGATGTTCGAGGCAGCAGAGCGCGCCTGGGCTGCGGGGCAGGCACGCAAACAGAACGCTGAAGCGGCTCTCTCCAACTAAGCCGCCCGTCCGTTCAGGAGAGAAACCATGTACATCGTCACCGGCGGCGCAGGCTTTATCGGCAGCAATCTTGTCCACGAGCTCAACCGTGAAGGCATTGCTGACATCCTTGTGGTCGACAACCTTGCTGATGCGCGCAAGTCGCTCAACCTGCACGGCGCGCGCTTCGTCGACTACATGGACAAGAACGAGTTTCGCCGCGCGCTGGCAGCCAACTGCCTCGGGCTGCCGAGGGTCGAGGCCATCCTGCACCAGGGTGCGTGCTCCAACACGCTGGTCGATGACGGCGTGTACATGATGGACAACAACTTCACCTATTCGAAGGAAGTGCTGCGCTATGCCATCAAGATGAACTCGCCTCTGGTGTATGCATCGACCGCGGCGGTCTATGGGCTAAGCGGGCCGGGCAAGTTTTCGCCTACGCCTGCGAATGAAAAGCCGCTCAATGTCTACGGATTTTCAAAGCTCGTTTTCGACCACTATGTACGCGACCTCTTCCGGCGCGGCGCGGTGCCGACCACGGTGGTCGGCCTGCGTTACTTCAACGTGTACGGGCCGCGCGAGCAGCACAAGGGCCGCATGGCTTCGGTCATTCACCATTTCTCGAAGCAGATGATCGAGACCGGCAAGGTGCGGCTGTTCGCTGGCTCGGGCGGCTACGCAGACGGCGAGCAGCGCCGCGACTTTGTGTATGTGCGCGATTTGTGCCGGCTCAACTTATTCTTCGCGGGCATCGGTATGCCGGCGAAGGACAGGAAGAAGTATCATGCGATCGTCAATGCCGGCGCCGGCGCCTCGCGCACCTTCAACGAGGTCGCGCGTGCTCTGATGGCGGTGCATGGCGATGTCCCGGTCGAGTACATTCCGTTCCCGCAGGACCTCGATGCGCGCTACCAGCACTTTACCGAAGCCGACCTGCACGCGCTGCGCGAGACCGGCTGCGACTTGAAGTTCACGCCGCTGGAACAAGGCGTGAGGGACACATTCGCGACGCTCAGCTCCATAAATGGATAGCTATTTACCATGCGGAATAGTTTATCCATCCATCTGGGATTTGTGTCGACTTTAGATTGCAAGTTATGGGCAATGACCTCGGTACTCTACCCATTTGCCCTCACACATGCGATAACTCCGGAAGATTGGAGAGTAAGCATGCAAGAAGAGTCCTGGGTTCAGAGCTATTACGAAGCATTGAGCTTCTTTTACTGGGAACCGCAACATCTCGGGCGAAAGAAGTATGTAGACGCGACATACAACACAGCAGACAAAGTCATGAAACACCTCGGCATTATGGAGGTCACACTCAATCATCAGATCAAACAATTTCTCTCGATTGCACCGCGTTCACTGAGAAACAGATTGTTCCAGGCAGCACTAGGCCGCTTCATAGCGGGCGATTTTTACATGGCTGGCCGTGATGTTGATAAAACTTATGCATTGAACAACGTCACGCAACCCGACATCTTGTTTACGAATAACGAGACAACCGTCTCGTTGGAGATGAAGGTTAAGGCTAGGAGCAGTGTCGATCAAGTTCTCAAGTACGCATTGCTTGCACTCGGCGTAGAACAGAAGGACAGCAAACAGAGGCAGCACTGCCTGATTCTTCTAAGCCAGGGACCTTTCTCATCTCTGTGGACAGAGAGACTTGATAATCTCGAAGAGCTACACCAGAAGCTGGAAAGCGAGAAGGAAGACTTTCTTTCTAGGCAAGCCGACAAATATCGGCAGCAGAAATCGCGCTACTTCGACATTGTGTCTTCGTTATCGACTGGGTTTATCACCTACCGACAGTTATCAGACGTGCTAACTGGTGAAGTCCAGCGAGCAGAGGAATGCGAGAGCGCTCAGGTCTATCAAAATCTGATCCAAGGATTGGTGAATGAATTAACCAAACGCGAGCTTGTCTAGTGCAGGTGAGTCCTCTCGAAGTAGCACTTTGCGGCTCATAGCGTTTTTAACAATAGGTGAACAGCATCCACCAATGACCCACACACCGCATCGGCCATCGCCCGCGCCTGCTCCGCGCCGGCCTTCTGGCGATCCGCTTCGCCCTCGATAAAGATCGTCTGCATGCCGAGCCGCTGGCCTGCTTCCATGTCCGAGAGCGAGTCGCCCACCATCACGCTTGTTTTGAAATCAATCTCCGGATGCAGAGCGCGCGCCTGCTCGAAGAGCCCGGGCTTCGGCTTGCGGCAGTTGCACACGCCCTTGTCATGCGGGCAGTAGAAGAAGCCGTCGACATGCGCGCCGTGTTGCCGCAGTTCTTCGCTCAACCGCGCATGCAGGCGGTCTACATCCTCAAGGCTGTACAGGCCAAGCGCCACGCCGCGTTGATTGCTGACTACATAGACCGGCAGCATTGCGTCGTTCAGCAGCCGGAGCGCTTTCTCGATCCCGGGCAGCGGACGAAAGACATCCCAGTGCGAAACATATTGACCTTCGGGCGCTTTGCGGTTCAGCACCCCGTCACGGTCCAGAAAGACAGTCTTGATCTGCTGCGGAACAAACGCGTGGGCCACACGGAGTATCATAGCCAAACGAAGCGGCATGAGCTGCATGGCCCACAGCACACAGGCTTTGCAGCGGCAATCTGGCCGGGGGAAAACGAGGGAGCATGGCCACGGACGTGACAGAAGAGTTGACAAGCGACGCGGTGTTCACGCGCGCTTTTGACGAGCACTTGAAAGTCATTGAAGAACTTAAGGCGCAGCAGCCAGTGCTGGAAGCGATTGCGCGCGAGATGACCGACGCTGTCCTCGACGGTGGAAAGATTCTATGGTGCGGCAATGGCGGCTCGGCGGCCGATGCGCAGCACCTTGCGGCGGAGTTTGTCGGACGGTTCCGGCGCGAGCGCAAACCGCTGCCTTCGATCGCACTGACCACCGATACATCCATCCTGACTGCTATCGGTAACGACTACGGTTACGAACAGGTGTTCAGCCGGCAGGTGCTGGCGCATTGCGACGAGGGAGACATCGTCGTTGGCATCTCGACATCGGGCAACAGCGCCAATGTCGTCGAAGCGCTCAAGGCTGCGAAAGAGTGCGGCGCATTTACAGTTGCGTTTACCGGCGCAGGAGGCAGCAAGATGGCCGGCGTTGCCGATGCGACGGTGTGTGTGCCGACCAAAGACACGGCGCGCGTGCAGGAGGGTCACATCCTGTGCGGACACATGCTGTGCGACTGGGTGGAGCTTGCGTGGTGCCAGAATGGCGGCACGAAGCAGAATGGGTAGGGCGAGTCAGCTATGAGCGCAGGGCTGGCCGTGGGCAGCATGGACGATCTGCACCAGATCGTAACGCGGGTGGAAGGCGATTGGCGGGAGACGCGGGTGCTGGTGGTGGGCGACGTGATGCTCGACCGCTACATCTGGGGCGATGTGGAGCGTATTTCGCCAGAGGCGCCGGTGCCGGTAGTGCGGCTGGCGCACCGCAGCGAGCAGCCGGGCGGCGCCGCAAACGTCGCGATGAACATCGCGGGGCTGGGCGCCAGGGTGACGCTCGCCGGGTTTGCCGGGCAGGATGAAGACCGCGCGGCGCTCGAAGCATGCCTTGAGAAAGCGGGCGTCACGGCGCAGCTCACTGCCTTTGCGGGTTGCCCTACTACCTCCAAGCTGCGCATCCTAGGTGGCCAGCAGCAGATCCTTCGCCTTGATGTGGAGCAGACACGGGGCTATCCGCAGCATGCCTACGATGCATTGCTCGCTCAAATTCGCGCGGCGTTGCCCGGTGTGCGTGCGGTCGTTCTCTCAGACTATGCCAAAGGAGTGCTTTCGGAAGAGGTCTGCCGTGCCGTCATTGATGAAGCGCGCGCGTTGGGCATACCGGTGCTGGTCGACCCCAAGCATCGCGACTTCAGCCGCTATCGCGGTGCGACAACCATCTGCCCCAATCTCCACGAGCTTTCCGCTGCGACTGGCATTCCGCCGAAGGACACGGAGCCGCTGCTGGCCGCCGCTGCTGCCATGCTGCCCGCGCTTGGGCTCGACTACCTTACCGTCACGCTAAGCGAGAAGGGAATCGCGGTCGTGTGGCCTGATGCTACTCGAGCCACGCAGATGTTTCCGGCGGTAGCGCGCCAGGTCTTCGATGTATCGGGGGCGGGCGATACGGTGATCGCGACGCTCGCGCTTTCGCTGGCGAGCGGGCGGCCCATTGAGGCAGCCGTCCGGCTAGCGAATATCGCCGCCGGCATTGTCGTCAGCAAGATCGGCACAGTGCCGATCACCCGCGACGAGCTCATCACGAGCCTCATGCCGGAGATCGAGCTGCAGGCGTCGGAGAAGCTTCTGGAACTGGATCGGTTACAGATACGCGTGCACGCCTGGCGCTCAAAGGGTGAGCGTGTCGTGTTCACCAATGGCTGCTTCGACCTGCTGCACGTCGGGCACATCACGCTGATGGAAGATGCGCGACGCCAGGGCGACCGGCTTATCGTGGCGATCAACAGCGATGCTTCTGTGAGTGGGCTGAAAGGCCCGACAAGGCCGGTTGTCTCAGAGCGCGACCGCGGGCGCGTGCTTGCGGCGCTCGCAGCGGTCGATGCCGTCATCGTGTTTGGCGAGCCCACCCCGCTTGCGCTAATCAACGCGCTCAAGCCCGACGTGATCGTCAAGGGCGGCGACTACGTGGAAGACACGGTGGTCGGCGCGAAGGAAGTCCGGAGCTGGGGAGGCGTGGTCAAGATCGTGCCGACAGTTGAAGGCTTCTCGACCAGCAAACTGATCGCCCGCGCCGCCACACCCGAGCTGCGATAACGGCGCAGCAACGGCCTGGACTGGTCCTGCATGAAGAGAATGTGTATCTGTCACCGTTACAGTTGCATACCCTGTATCCCGTCTTTCTGAAACATGTGGCGCATCGAGCGCAGCGCCTGGCGGGTGCGCTCTTCATTCTCAATGAGCGAGAAGCGCACATGGCCGTCGCCATATTCGCCGAAGCCGATGCCGGGCGAAACCGCGACTTTCGCTTCCTTCAACAGCAGGGTTGAAAAATCGAGCGAGGCGAGCGGGGTTCCGGTCGCCTCGCCGGTGCGGTAGGGCGCGGGGATGGGCGCCCACACAAACATGGTGGCGCGGGGCGAGGCGACCTGCCAGCCCATTTTGTTGAGCCCGGAGACCAGATAATCGCGGCGCTTGCGATAGGTTGAGGTGATCTCGGCGACACACTCCTGCGGGCCTTCGAGCGCGAGGATGCTGGCGACCTGGATGGGCGTGAACGTGCCATAGTCGGTATAGCTCTTGAGCCGCGCGAGCGCCGCGACGAGCCCGGGGTTGCCGACCATGAAACCCACGCGCCAGCCCGGCATGTTGTAGCTCTTTGAGAGCGTGAAAAACTCGACTGCGATCTCCTTCGCGCCCGGCACTTCGAGGATCGACGGCGCGCGGTAGCCGTCGAAGACAATGTCGGCGTAGGCGAGATCATGCACGAGATAGATACCGTGCTCGCGGCACAGCGCGACCACACGCTCAAAGAAGGGCAGGTCCACACACTGCGTCGTCGGGTTCGCAGGGAAGTTGAGGATGAGCATCTTCGGCCTGGGATACATGAGCGGAATGGTCTGCTCAAGCTCGGCGAGGAACGTATCTGTATCGTGAATGGCTACAGAACGGATGCCGGCGCCGGCGATGACCGGGCCGTAGATGTGGATGGGGTAGCTCGGGTTCGGCACCAGCACGACATCGCCCTTGTCGAGCGTTGCCATGCACAGGTGGGCGATGCCTTCCTTCGAGCCGATAGTGACGATCGCTTCGGTGGCGGGGTCGATGTCGACGTTGTAACGGTGGCCGTACCAGTTAGCGATGGCCTTGCGCAGGCGGGGAATGCCTTTGGAGAGGGAGTAGCGATGCGTCTCGGGCCTCTGCGCGGCTTCGATCATCTTGTCGACGATGTGCCTGGGCGTGGCGCCGTCGGGATTGCCCATGCCGAAGTCGATGATGTCTTCGCCGCGCCTGCGCGCCCCGGCCTTCAGTTCACCAGTGATGTTGAAGACGTAGGCAGGCAGGCGGGCGAGACGCGGAAACTCTTCCAAGACAGCGATCCAGCGTGTGCTTAGTTCAGGATGGAGTGCGCGGCGGCCAGGGTATCGGCGCCGGTGGACTGCTGCAGGGAGCTCCCTGCAGTGGTGCCGCCCGCGACCGCGGAGCCGTCAGTTCCGTTCGGGCCCAGACCCAGCTTGATGAGTGCGCGCGAGTCGGGCATGAGCTTGGTCTGCCAGCCGTTGTCGCCCTGGAACTTCTGCATGGCGGCTTCGGTCTCGGCGTTCCAGTCGCCACTGGGTTCGCCCGAAAGATAGTTCTTGCTGATCAGCGCGGTCTGGATGGCGCGGGTACGGTCAGGATCGATCTCGCGCTGGCCGGGGGTCCAGTGGGCGACGGCCGGGGCGGCATGGTGCCTGCCGTGCGATGCCTTGCCGTGATGTGCCGCCGCGACGACGTGGTGAGAGCGCGAAGCGACTGCGGGCGTAACCGCCAGCAGGAAGGCAAGACCCAGACAATGCGTAGCGGCGAGCCGATTGGAGCGAAAAACCATGCAACAACCTCAAGATGGGGGATTGACTATTGGGTGAGGGTATATCGGACGCGGAGGGAATGCAACGGCAATGGCAAAGGCCTTTCGTAATTTGAAAGGCCTTAACTCGCTCTCTAGCTGCAAAATCTGTTCTCTTACAACGATTAATTCAGCCTATTCGAAAGGACCAAAAGGCTTGTTGAGTCGACTGCCTTCAGCAGTTCAGGATCGCTACTGATCGGTATTCCAGCTTGATCTAAGCAACCGCAAGGTTGATTCCGCAACCAACCGCACCCCGTATCCGAATTGCAATCAGGATTGTTGGGGGTCGCGTACGAATACGTCGCTGTGAAAGTACCTAAGGCAAGAACGCAGATGCCAGCCAACCTGGACATGGTCATATCTATGTCTCCATTCACTCGAAAAATCGAGTGAATGGAGATTGACACGAAGCTAATAGCAAATGCAAGACGTAATCATATCCTTAGAGTTTTTCGATGTTAATTTTACGGTAATGTGCCTCCAACTAGTGATCCGCCGCTTCTAGGCGCTCTTGGATCAGCGATTTCAAAGACAACGTCAGAGCCTGAGTGCAACGGTGAGACCATAGCGTCATACTCCGCTTTACTGTGAATCGCTTTTCTATTTACAGCCTCAATAACCAGGCCGGGTCTGAGTCCAACACCAGGAGCTACTTCGATTTCGTCGCCGAACGAACCAGGTCTGATTGTCTGAATGACAACTCCGTGGAGGCCCGACGGCGCATTCGGCGGCAGATCGGTGACGGTAATGCCCAGCTTGCTCTGCGAGGCATTGGGCGTCGCGTTCTCAGGCGTGTTGTCGCCACCGCCGTTGTCGTTGCCCAGGGCGCTGACGGTGATGGCGCGATCGGCGATGGTGAGCGTGGCGGTCATCTTCTGGCCGTTGCGCAGGTAACCGACGGTGACCGTACTGCCGGGCTTGCGCGGCGAGATGTTCTCGACCAGCGCGTCGCCGTTCTTGATGGGGGCGCCGTCGAGCGAGACGATCACATCGTTCGGCTTGAGCCCCGCCTTGCCAGCCGGCCCCGTGGGAGAGACAAGGCTGATGAGTACGCCACTGCTGGCGCCGTACATCTTGGCCACCGCGGAGTTTACCTGCGCCTGGTAGGAGATGCCGATAGAGCCGCGCACGACCTTGTGGTCCGGCCCGATAAGCTGGTTATAGACATTGACGACGGTGTTGGCCGGCATGGCAAACCCGATGCCTACGTTGCCGGCTCCGCCGGTGTAGATCGCGGAGTTGACGCCGACCACTTCACCCGCCATATTGAGCAGCGGACCGCCGGAGTTGCCGGGGTTGATGGCGGCGTCGGTCTGGATGAAATGCTGAAACTGGCTTGAGGAGGCGGGGCCGCCGGGAACGGTGCGGTTCTTGGACGAGATAATGCCGGCGGTGACAGTCTGCGACAAGTCAAAAGGCGAGCCGATCGCCTCGACCCAGTCGCCTACCTGCGCGGAGTCGGAGTTGCCCAGCTTGACGGTGGGCAGCGTTTTGCCGGGTACGTCGATCTTGATCACGGCGAGGTCGGTGTCCTTGTCGACGCCGATGACGGTGGCTTTGTGGCCCTGGTCGTTCTCAGGGTCGGTGGTGAGCTTGACGTAGATGCGGTCGGCCTTATCGACCACGTGATTGTTGGTCACGATGTAGCCGCGTGCGTCGACGATAAAGCCAGAGCCGAGCGCCTTGCGTTCCTGGTCCTGCCCTTCGCCGCCAGGGCCACCGGGGCCGCCGAAGAAGCGGTTGAAGAAGTCCTGCAGGCCGCCATTGTCGCCGCCCTGTCCTCCCTGTCCGCCTGGGCTGCCATCATCGCCGCCGCCATTGTCGCCATCATCGCCGTCCCCGCCCTGTCCGTCATCGGGGCCCTGCTGCGGGGGCTGCGCGCCCCGTCCGCGACGGCCGCCGCGGGTCATCTTGTCTTCCTTGGGCAGTGTTTCTGTGTTGATGTTGACGACTGCGGGACCAACCTGCTTTGCGATCTGCGTGAAGTTGGTCGAGAGCGTCTTGGGGTCGGGAATATGCAGGGGGGTGGCGTCGCGGGTGTCGACTGCCTTGTCCTGCCCGTGCACACCATGGGCCACGATCGAGCCGATCAGGATGCCGGCGGACAGAGTGGCCAGGATGGTGAATGCGGATGCCAGGCGGCGTATCCGGAACCTTTGGAGCGGAGCGTTCATCTCGGGTTTACCCTCGTACCTTTCATAAATGGGTCAGCAATCGTTCTTTTTCTTGGAGCCTGAGTGCGGCAGTGGAGGCTTTTCTCGTTGCGCAGAAGGCAGGCCCTTGCACAGTGGCGGCTCTCTTAGTGTACCGACAGCGGCGAACAGCGGTGCTGCTGCCGGGATGTCGCCTGGTATGGGCTGGGCCGGATGCCCGGTTGCATGCCGCGTTGCCTTGGGCGATGCGGACGCTTTGGAGTTAGACGCGGCTTTCGCGCAACTGTCTCAGATGAGCTTTCACGGGAGTGGAGCCGCCTCGTGCGCGGTGGATTCAGACGGCGCGCAGGCTCACCCTGCCGGAGCCTGGTACACAGTCTGGCCGCCGACGACCGTGCGGAGCACCCGGGTGTCGAGGATGGCGCGCGGGTCCGAGTCAGAAGCCCGCGCAGGGTCTGGACCGAGCGCCAGCAGGTCGCGGTCGAGGACCACGAAATCGGCGACCGAGCCGGGCCGCAACACACCCTTCCAGGCTTCGGCATTCTCAGCAAAAGCGGCGCCCTGCGTGCAGGCGAACAGCGCCTCAGGCATGGAGAGCCGCTGGTCGGGGAAGAAGGGCTCGGACAGCGGCGGGTCGCCCTGGCGGGTGACGGCTGCGTAGAGCCCACGGAAGGGATTGAGCGGCTCCACCGGGAAGTCGGTGCCGAAAGCGAGCGGGACGCCGGCAGACAGGAAGCTGCGCCAGGCATGGAGGCCGGCTGCGCGCTCAGGCCCGAGGCGCTGCCGGGCCCAGCGCATGTCGGTCAGCAGGTGGCAGGGCTGCATGGAGGCGATGGCTCCGACCGCATGGGCACGCGTAGCGACGTTTTGGGTTGCGATCTGGGCATGTTCGATGCGGAAGCGGTTTCCGGCCGGGCGCCCCGCTTCGCGACTGGCTGCGTCGACCGCGGCGAAGGCTTCGAGCGCCATCTGCACGGCGCGGTCGCCGATGGCGTGGAACCCGAGCTGGAAGCCGGCGGCGGCGCGCTCCAGGGCAAGCTGGTTGAGCCGCTCCTGGCTGTAGAGCGGGATGCCGGTGGTGTCCGGAGCGTCGGCGTAAGGCGCGAGCAGCGCGGCGGTGCGGGAGCCGAGCGAGCCGTCGAGAAAGGCTTTGAGCATGCCGGTGTGCAGGAAGCGGTCCTGGGGCGCAGCCGCCTGGGGCAAAGCCGCCCGGCGCTCGATGAGCTCGTCGAGCGGGGCGTCGAAGGGCAGCCACTCACTAACGCGCAGAGGCAGCTCGCCGGCAGCGTGCAGGCTGCGCAGCGCGGCGAAATCCTCATCGGTCGAGTTGTCCTGCACGGAGGTGATGCCGAGCGAGAGGGCCTCGGCGAGCACGAGGCGGAGTCCCCGCTTGCGTTCCTCCAGCGTGGCCGGGGGGATGTGGCGCTCGACAAGGTCACGGGCGCCCCGCTCGCGCAGGATCCCGGTTGGCTCGCCGGCGGTGTCTCGGTCGATGGCCGCGGCAGCCGGCGCGAGGGTGTCGCGGGTGATGCCGCCGAGGCGCAGGGCTCTCGAGTTTGCGACAGCGAGATGCACATCGATGCGCGCGAAGACTGCGGGGTGATCGCCAGTGAAGCGATCGAGATCGTGGCGGGAAGGGAGTGCGGACTCCGGCCAGAGGGTCTCGTCCCAGCCGCCACCGGTGAGCCACGCACCGGGCTGCGCGCTGGCGGCCGCGCTTTCAATGCGTGCCAGAGCATCGGCCATCGTGCGCGCGCCAGCCAGGTTGACTTCGCGGCGCTGGCGGGCGCCCTCGCCCAGGTGCAGGTGCGCATCGTTGAAGCCGGGCATGGCGAAAGCGCCGTGGAGATCGATGCGGAGGGTAGCGGAGGGAGCGGCGCGCTCCAGATTCTCCACGCTGCCCGCGGCGGCGACCAGGCCGTCGATGACGAGCAGAGCCGGCACGATGCGGGGGGCGGGCGAGAGCAACTGTTCGCCGGTGAGGATGCGGCCGTTGTGGAAGAGGGTAGGCGGTCCGGGCACGGGGCGAGTGTAGCAGTAAGACCCCCTGCGCGGGAGGCGGCCACTTCGTGGCATGTCTTCGTTGGTCTTGCGGCCCTCGCGATGCTCGGGATCGAACTTCCTCAACCCCGACCAGCGGGAGGGCCACAACAGTCCGCACCCCCATCACAACGAAAACACGCCACGAAGTGGCCGCCAGCCGCGCAGGCGGTCTTACTGCTCTTCCCGCAAAGCGTGGCAATCGGCGAGAGCGAGCAGCAGCAAAAGAATGCGGCGCAGGCCGAGATCGCGGCCGCGCGCGTCGAACCACTCGGCGGTGGTGTGGATGCCGCCGCCTTCGCCGCCGGCGCCGAGGCTGATCGCTTCCACGCCCAGCGAGAGCGGGATGTTGGCGTCAGTAGAGGCGGTACGCAGCTCGGTACGCAGGCCCAGGTGCCGGTCGACGGCGCGCAGCAGTGCCAGCATGCGCGCGTCCTCGGGCAAGGCGCCGGCGGGGCGGCTGCCGATGGAGCGGATGGACGAGCGCAGGGTGTGCTCCGGGGCGATGCCTACATTTGCCGCAAGCACCGCGTCCTCGACGGCGCGGTGCAGCTCGACCTCCAGGCGCAGCAGTTCACCAGCATCGGTGGAGCGGAGATCGAAGCGGGCAGTAGCACCGGCGGGGATGGCGTTGACAGCGGAGCCTCCCTCGATGGTGGCGACGTTCCAGGTACTGCGGGCAGTTCGCGCTGCTGAAGATGCCGAGTGGGCGGCGTCGCGCGACGAGGACAAGGAAGACAAGGAGGAAAGGACCGTCCGTTGCCGGTGCAGGCGAGTAACGGCGTCGCTGAGGGCGAGGATGGGGTTGGGGCGGCCGGCATCGGTCCAAGAGTGGCCGCCCGCGCCGGAGAGCGAAACCTCAAAACGCCGGCTGCCGAGCGCGCCCGTGACGGCGACGGTATGGCCGGCTCCGTCGAGAACGAGGTGGGCCACGATACCGGCTCGCCAGGAAGCCTGCGCATAGACATGGCGGATGCCACGCAGGTCGCCCTCACCTTCTTCGCCGACGTTGCCGAGGAAGATGATGCGGCAGGCCGGGCGGAGGGCAGCATGCCGTAGCGAGGCAGCGACCGCCAGCAGCGCGGCCAGGCCGGCACCGTTGTCGCAGGCGCCCGGCGCTTCCAGGCGGGTGCCGTTGAGCACCGGCTGAAGCTCGGTATCGATGGGGAAGACAGTGTCGATGTGCGCCGAGAGCAGGATGACCGGGCTGTGGAGGTCTGCATCGTCGGCGTGGAGCGTGCCGTGCACATTGCCGGCCGGGTCGGTTTCCACCTCCGCCAGGCCGAGCTCCTGAAAGCGCGCCAAGAGCCACTGCGCGCGAGGCGCTTCAGCAAACGGGGGCGCCGGGATGGCGACGCACTCCGCCTGCCAGCGCATGATCTGTTGCTCGTGCAGATGGAGCCAGCCGAGCGCGGCGTGCACCGGGCGCTGCGAGGCGATCTGCCCGATCTGGGCAAAGGCCGAGACGGGTGTGACGGCGCGGCTGGTCATCTGCTTCTTTTACGGGTCATGCTTCTGCGTTTCTGGATCGGCTGGTTGTTTGTGGATGCAAGGCGTGCTGCGGCGGCGCCGGGTAGAGAAATGCATCGGCAGCGCTGCTTCAGCGTAGCACCGGGCCATGACTGCTTTATGGCGGCGGGTACTCGACCGAGTGGAGCCAGAGCCCACTGGCCGGGGCGGTATGCCCTGCGGCAGAGCGGCGGCGCGCGGTCAGGATTGCCGACAGGTCGCCCGGCGCGAGCTGGCCGCGGCCCACAGCGAGGAACGTGCCGACCAGGTTGCGGACCATATGGTGCAGGAAGCCGGAGCCCGCGACGCGATAGACGAGCAGGTCGGGCTCCGGGGTCTCCCAGGCGGAGTGGAAGATGGTGCGGACCGTATTTCGCCCGGCGTCCAGGCCGGCTGCGGTGCGGGCCGACGCGTCGGGTTCATGGGCCTGGAAGGACCGGAAATCGTGGGTGCCGAGGATGGCGCGAGCGGCCCTCCGCATGGGTTCGAGCGCAAGCGGAAAGGTATAGGAGCAGACGTAGGGCGCGAGCCAGGGTGCACAGAGGGGAGCGCGCCAGAGGCGATACTCGTAGGTCTTGCAGCAGGCACTGTGCCGGGCATGGAAGCCGGGCGGGGCATGCTCAGCCGCGAGCACACGGATGGCTGCGGGTAACGTGTGGTTGAGAGCACGTTGCAGGTTGCCGGGTGGAATGGGGCTGAGCAGCGCCACTGAGGCGACCTGCGCCAGCGCGTGTACGCCGGCGTCGGTGCGGCCGGAGCCTTGCGGCAGGGTCTGCTCGCCGGCAACGCGGGCGATAGCAGCGGCCAGCTCGCCCTGCACGGTCGAGCGCCCGGGCTGCACCTGCCAGCCGGCGAAGGGACTGCCATCGTAGCTGAGGGTCAGCTTCCACAGGGTGTGGCTGCGAGTCTCCGAAAGCTGAGCCGCCATGGCACGAGCGTACCGGATTCCTGAGCCGTTCTTCGTGTCAGGTGCATCTGTTTGCTGGGTTATACTCGCGGGTGACATCGGCCAAGTGCAGTGAAACGTCGCAGGCGAACCAATCCACAAGCACTCTTATAAGGATCCGGATGCACCAGGGCAGGACTCGCTTCGCACCGCAACAGAAGTCAGGCAGAACGTTTGAAAGACTGCGCGCCGCCGCGCTGGTCGGCGCCATGCTGTCGCCGCAGGTACTGCTGCCGCAGGATTTGATGGCGCAAGCCGCCGCGCCGCAGAACCAGACGCCAGCACAGAATCCGGCGCAGAGCGCCGGGGCTACCGGGCAGAAGGGCCTGACCCCGCCAGCCAGCCCGAACACAGACAATACGACCGGGGGGCTGCCGCCCGAGCCGCAGCCGAACGATACGCAGCCCCTGTTCATGCGGCCCGGCAGCCGCGACTTTACCCGCCCGCGCGGCTATTTCCCGAACCCGATTGCGCCCTACACGGCAACCACCGCGGAGCCGGCGCGGTTTACCAATGCCCCCCACCTGAACGACCTGTTCCGCAATGGGCGGCTGTACCTGAGCCTGAGCGATGCGATCGTGCTCACGCTCGAAAATAACTACGACATCGCGATCCAGCGCTACAACCTCGACATTGCCGATACCGACCTGCTGCGGGCGCATTCCGGCTCGACACTGCTGGGCGTCAACACCGGCCTGGTCACCGGAACCATCGGCAGCACGACCGCGGCGCTGGCTTCCGGCGGCGGTCCCGGCGGCACCAGCGTGAGCTCAGGCGGTGCGGCCGCGGGCGCGCAGGGCCTGGCGTTGAGCACCAACCAGGGCGGTACTGCGCCCGAAGTGCTGGATCCCTCGGTCACGGGAACGATCGAGCTGAACCGCGCATTTGTGCCGCAAGCAAGCCCGGCGTTTGCCGGCGCCACGCGCCTGAACCAGAACGAAAACCAGTACAACTTTACCTACAATCAGGGCTTTGAGACCGGCACTTCGGCGCAGTTGACGTTCGACAACAATTACATCACCACACAAAACTTGTTCAATCCGTATAGCCCGCAACTGCAGACCACCTTCAACCTGCAGCTCACCCAGCACCTGCTGCGCGGCTTCGGCACCGGCGTGAATGGCCGCTTCATCGTGCAGGCCAGGAACAACCGGCGGGTGTCCGACTCGGCATTCCGCCAGCAGGTGCTGTACACCGTCAACCAGGTGGAGAACATCTACTGGGGCCTTGTGAGCGCGTATGAGGATGTGCAGGCCAAACAGAGAGCGCTCGACCAGTCGACACAGTTGGCCTCGGACGATCAGCGCCAGCTGACCATCGGCACGCTGGCGCCGCTCGACGTGGTGAACGCGAAAAGCCAGGTAGCCAGCGATCAGCAGGGACTGGTTTCGGCCCGGAGCACGCTTGAGTACCAGCAGTTGGTGATGAAGCAGGCCATCTCGCGCAATCTCGAAGACCCGGCCCTGACCGCCGCGCCGGTGATCCCGACCGACCGTGTGAACCTGGCCGAGACGCCGGAGGAACGGATGCCGGCCGACGACCTGGTGCGCCAGGCCGAGGCGAACCGCCCGGAGATCGAGCAGGCGCTGCTGGCGCTGAAGAACGACCAGATCACGCTGAAGGGGGAAAAGAACGGCATGCTGCCGACCCTCGACGCGTTTGCTTTCTACGGAGGCTCCGCGCTGGGCGGGTCTCTGAGCCCGCTGTGCCCGCCCCCAGGGGGGTCGTCGGGCGCGTTCGGCAATCCATGCGCGGGGGTGCCGCCGAACGTGGGATACGGCTCGGTGCTGCAGAACGCGTTTAACAACAGCTCGCCCAACAAGGGTGCGGGGCTGAACCTGACCATCCCGATCCGCAATCGGCAGGCGCAGTCGGAGCAGGCCCGCTCGGTGCTCGAATACCGGCAGGAGCAGATGCGGCTGCAGCAGCTGTATGTGCAGGTGCGGATGCAGGTGATCAACTCGCAGTACGCGCTGACCAATGACCGGGCGCAGGTCTCGGCCGCCGATGCGGCGCGGGAGTTTGCCTACCAGAGCCTGGACGCGGAGCAGCGGAAGCTGAAGCTGGGCGCCTCGACGACGGCCAATGTGCTGCAGCAGGAACGCAACTTGGCGACGGCAGACGACAACCTGATCAACTCGCGAGCGACCTATGCGAAGGACCGCGCGCAGCTGGACAATGTGCTGGCGGACACGCTGGACAAGTACGGCATCAGCCTGGGCGACGCGGTGACGGGCGTGGTGACGCAGACGCCTGCGATCCCGGGGCTGGAACCGGCTTCGCAGCAGAGTGCGCCGACGCCTGGACTGCCGACACCCGGTCAGCCCGGCGGCAGCCCGAACGAAGGGCTGGGGCCCGATGGGCAGCCAGTCCCGGTGTCGCCGCCGGCGGGGTCTCCACAGCCCGCGCCAGAACCGCCGGTACCCCCACAGCCGTCAGTGCAGCCCCAGTAGCTCGGCAGGTCGCAGAGGCTGTTTTCCCAGGATCATTCAGGACGATTCAGGATGGTTGCGGGGGGCGGCCGCAATTGCCGAGCTGAACTCAGTACGCTACCGGATCGCCACCGCGTCGAGCAGCGTGAAGAACTCCGGGAACGAGATTGCAGCGGAGTCTGCGCCGCGGATGAGCGTATCGCCTTGGGCGCGCAAACCTGCCACGGAAAACGCCATCGCGATCCGGTGGTCGCCGCCTGAGTCGACCTCGGCCCCGTGCAGCTGCTGGCCTCCAGGGACGTCGAGACCGTCCTCGAACTCTTCCACCTCAGCACCCATGGCGCGCAGGTTTTGTGCAACCAGCGCGATCCGGTCCGACTCCTTCACGCGCAGCTCTTTCGCATCGCGGATGCGGATGCCCTGCTGCGTGTAGGGCGCGATGGCGGCGAGCACCGGCAGCTCATCGATGATCTGCGCCGACAGCGCGCCCGAGATGACGGTGCCGCGCATGCCGTCCTCCGGCGCGTGCATCTGCACGGTGCCGACCAGCTCGCCATGCTGCTCTTCGAGGTTGAGCACGGACAGGCGGCCCCCCAGCGCAGTGCATACGTCGAGCAGCGCGGCGCGGGTCGGGTTCATGCTGAGCTGGTCAAAGACCAGCGAGGAGCCGGGGAAGAGCAGCGTGGCGCAGAGAAAAAAGGCCGCGGAGGAGAGATCGCCGGGGATGGTGGTTTCGACGGCGGAGAGCTTCTGGCCGCCGCGGATGGTGATGCTGTCGAGGGTGCGGTCGAGCTCCGCGCCGAAAGCCAGCAGCGCGAGCTCGCTGTGGTCGCGGGTGCGGACCTGCTCGCGCAGAGTGGTGACGCCTTCGGCCTGCAGCCCGGCGAACAGGACTGCCGTCTTGACCTGCGCGCTGGGGGTCGGGGTTGTGTAGTCCTTTGCGCGCAGCGGCTTGCCATGGATGACCATGGGTGCGTGGCCGTCCGTGAGGGTGATATCGGCGCCCATGTTGAGCAGCGGCTTGCGCACGCGCTCCATGGGCCGGCGGGTGAGCGAGCTGTCGCCGACCAGCGTGAAAGTGCCGTTCTGCGCGGCCAAAAGCCCTGAGAGCATGCGCATGGTGGAGCCGGAGTTGCCGCAATCGAGGGGCGTTGCGGGTGTGCGCAACAGGCCTCCGGTACCGATAACTTCAACGATACCTTTATCGGTTTTTGTGACGGCTGCACCCAGCGCTTCACTGCAGGCGAGCGAGCTCCACGGGTCGGCGCCCGAGGAGAAGTTGGTGATGCGGGTGGTTCCGCCGGCCAGCGCCGCAAGCAGGGCGTAGCGGTGGGAGATGCTCTTGTCGCCGGGCATCTGCACACTGCCCTGTACGCCGCGCGCGGGCCGGATCAGGTGAGTCTGGTGGGAATCGTGCAAGGGTAGGTTCGCTCCGCTGGTTTTTTACCATGGTAGCGGATGCGGCAGGAGGATTCAGCGGACGCGCAGCACCACGACGGTCTCATCGTCGAAACGCTCCGCCTCGCCCTGGAACCGGCTGACGGCCGCGAGAATGGAGGAGGCGAGGTCGGCAGCGCCGGCCTGGCAGTGGGCCCGCACCAGGTCCACGACTCGCTCGTTGCCGAACATCTCTCCATCGGCGTTCTGCGCGTCGGTGATGCCGTCGGAGAGGAAGACAAGCGCGTCGCCGGGGCGGGTGGCGAGGGAGATTTCCTCATAACGCACGTTCGGAAAAAGCCCCAGCGGAAAGCCCTCGGCCTTGACGATGTCGATGGTGCCGCCACCCGGGATGCAGCCGTCGGGCCGGGCACGGTAGAAGATGGGCTGGGTCGCGCCGGCATTGGCGATCTGCAGCGTCATGTTTTCGTCGTTCCACACGGCGTACACCATGGCGACGTACTGCGAGGTGACGTGGCGCTCCTGCAGCGAGTCGTTGAGAAGCGCCAGCATTTCCGCGGGGCCCAGGTGGTTGCTGCCGGCTGAGCGCATGATGCCACTGACCAGCGCGGCGTAAAGCGCGGCGGGGGCGGCCTTGCCGCTCACATCGCCGAGCGCGAGCGCGGAGCTGCCCGCGTCATAGCGCAAAAAGTCGTACAGGTCGCCGCCGATGGCGCGCGCGGGCAGAAAACGCGCGGCGAACTCGGCATGCTCATGCTGGGGCGCTGAGTGCGGCAGCAGGCGCAGCTGCACCTCGCGCGCCATCTCCAGGTCATGCTCCAGGCGCTGCTCCTGCTGGGCAACCCGCTGGTAGAGCCGCGCGTTTTCGATCGAGATGGCGACCTGCGAGGCGAGTGTGGTGAGGGTCCGCTCGTGGTCTTCGTTGAAGTAGTGGGAGCGTGTGTGTTCGAGCTCGAGCACGCCGATGACGGTGCTCTTGTAGATCAAAGGGACGATGAGCTCGGAGCGGGTCTCCTTGTTCTTGAGGAAGTAGCGCGGGTCCTTGCGCACATCGGGCGCGTGCACAAGCTTGCCCGCGGCTATGGCCGCGCCCACCAGGCCGCGGTTGACAGGCAGCCGCTCGTGCACCTCAACCGGCTCGCCGAAGCGGGTGGCGAAGCGGCTCTCGAGCACGCCGTCGGTCTCGCTGATGATCCAGATGGTAAAGAACTGGAAGTCGAGCAGGCGGCGCAGCAGCTCGCCGATGCGGGAGAAGAGCATGGGCAGATCGAGGATCGAGGTGAACTCGCGGGCAATGTCGTTGAGCACCTTGAGGGTGTGCGCCTGGCGGGCGACGCGGGAGTAAAGGCGCGCGTTCTCGATAGCCTGCGAGATGCGGGAGGCGGTGAGGGTGAGCAGGTGCAGGTGCTCCGGCCGGAAGTAGTTGAGCTGCTCGCTCTCGATGTCGATGACGCCGAGCAGGCGGCCCTTGACGATGAGCGGCACGGCGAGCTCGGAGCAGACCTGCGGGTTGACCTCGATGTAGTCGGTGGAGCGGCTGACGTCATTGACCAGCAAGGCCTGGCGGGTCTCGGCGACCTTGCCGACGATGCCCTTGCCGATGTTAAGGCGGATGCGCTCAGTCTCTGTATCGTGGCCGATCTGGAAGCGCATGCGCAGGTCGTTGGTGCGGTCGTTGATGAGAAAGATGGCGAAGATGCGGAAGTCGAGCACCTCGCTGACCAGCTCGGCGGTTTGCCGCAGAAGGGTGCGCAGATCGAGCGTGGTGCTGAGGGTTTCGGCCAGGCGGATGAGGAACTCGGTCGCGGCCGGGGCGCGGGCTGCCTGCTGCACGGCATCGCGCAGGCTCTCGGGCGCACGCGCTTCCGCGCCGGAGGGTGGGTGCAGGTCGCCCAGCGGGTTGTGTTCGCCTGTGCTCACTGCCTCTTCCTCACCGCTCCCTGTCTCCATATCTGTCTGCATTCACGTCACTTGGCGGCTGCAGGCGGCAAAGCGGGCGGCAGGGGACGGAGACTCAGATGATAGCGCGAGGAGTACCCGCCGCGTCAGGCCATGCGGAGCGCTTTGTACGCCTGAACAATGGCTACCGAAGCACTGGCGCCGATCCGGTTTGCCCCGGCGGCGGCCATCCGGACCGCGTCGGCAAGGGTGCGGATGCCGCCGGAAGCCTTGACGCCGCAGCGGCCGCCCACTGTGGCGCGCAGAAGGGTCACGTCGGCGACGGTCGCGCCCCCTGAGGAGAAGCCTGTGCTGGTCTTGACGAACTCTGCCCCGGCCTCGAGACAGAGCTCAGCCGCGATGCGTTTTTCGGCGTCGTCGAGCAGGCAGGTTTCGAGGATCACCTTGAGGATGGCGCCTTCGCCATGAGCGGCCTCCGCGACGCCGCGAATATCTTCGCGCACAGCGTTGAACCGGCCTGACCGCAGGGCACCAACGTTGAGCACCATGTCAAGGTCGAGCGCGCCGGCCCGGGCTGCGTGCTGCGCCTCGGCACGTTTGGTCGCGGGCAGGGAAGCGCCGAGGGGGAAGCCGAGGACGGTGCCAACGCGGATGCCGGTGCCGGCCAGCGCATGGTGCGCCTCAGGAACCCAGGCGGGGTTGACCATGGCGCAGGCGAAGCGGTGCTCGGCCGCCTCCCGCGCCAGCGCGAGCACCTGGGGCAGGGTGGCTTCGGGCTTCAGCAGGGTGTGGTCGAGCATGGCGGCGAGGGCTTCAACGGTAGGGAAGAGCGCGAGCGCCTGGGCCTGGAGGTCGGGCGTGGCCAGATCAGGGAGCGGCTCGATTGCGGTTGTGTCTGGCGTGTCCTGGTACATGGTTCCTTCCTCGGCTCCTCTTCGAGAAGCGCTACTCGTGCCCGGATGGCAGGAGGCAGATGTCGGGCAGGTTGCGGTAGCGCTCGGCGTAGTCCATGCCGTAGCCCACGACGAAATGGTTGGGGATTTTGAAGCCGGTGTAGTCGGCCTCGATCGGCTCAAGGCGGCGGTCGGGCTTATCGAGCAGCGCGGCCAGGCGCAGGGTGCGGGGGTGGTGATGCAGCAGAACCCTGCGCAGGAACGAGAGGGTCAGGCCGGTGTCGAGAATGTCTTCGACCAGGATGACGTTGCGGTCTTCGATGGACTCGTCGAGATCCTTGATGAGCTTGACCTGCCCGCTGGAGGCGGTCCCCTTGCCGTAGCTGGAGACGGAGACGAAGTCGAAGGTGCAATCGGCATCGATGTGCCGGGCGAGATCGGCGAGGAAGATAGCCGCGCCTTTGAGCACGCCGATGAGCACGAGGCGCTCTCCGGCGAAGTCGCGGGTGATGGTGTGGCCAAGCTCCTGCACGCGGGCCTGGATCTGCTCGCGGGAGAAGAGGATTTGCAGGTTGGGGTCGCTCGCCATGTGAGATTGTCCCCCTTTTGAAGAGCTGCCGCTCGAGTGCGGCGGCCTCACGCTAGAGCCGTTTCGCTGCAGGCGGGTCGTTCTAAGTTGTATCGCATGTAGCTTTTCTTGAGCGCAAAGCCATGTCCGGCGCCGCTGGTCGGGGTCACAACGCCAAACGTCACAAGTCAACTGTCGTGCGGTCTGAGGATTACCACTTTGGCAATCCGGAGGTTGGCTGATCGCGGCACTCTATATCATGGTGGGCACACCATGAACGGAACTCCTGCCCCCCTTCAAACCAAAAGCCACTACCAGATCCTCGATGGTTTGCGTGGCGTAGCCGCCTTGATCGTCGTGATGTTCCACACCTTCGAGGTCTACTCCAAAGGCGATCACGCGAAGCAGATTCTGAACCACGGCTACCTGGCTGTCGATTTCTTCTTTCTTCTTTCCGGATTCGTAGTTGCCTATGCCTACGACGATCGCTGGGGAAAGATGAGCCAGTGGGACTTCTACAAGCGCCGCCTCATCCGGCTGCAACCCATGGTGATCGTGGGGAGTGTTATTGGAGCGGCTCTCTTTTACTTCCAGACCGGGCCTGCGTTTCCGCTGGTGAGTGCGACGCCCCTTTGGAAGATGCTGCTGGTGATGCTGGTCGGCTGCACCCTTTTGCCGCTGCTGCCGTCAATGGACATCCGGGGATGGGACGAGATGCACCCGCTCGATGGCCCGGCATGGTCCCTCTTTTTCGAGTACATCGCGAACATCCTCTACGCTGTTGGTCTTCGCAAGCTGTCGAACAAGGCACTCGGCATTTTTGTACTCTTCTCGGCAGGCTTGCTGGTTCAGCTTGCCTTGACGAGTCCGCACGGGGATGTGATCGGCGGATGGAGCATCGACGAGAAACAGCTCCACATCGGGTTCGCACGCCTGCTCTACCCGTTCTTCGCAGGCATGTTGCTGATGCGTATCGGCAAACGGATTCACGTGCGGGGAGGCTTCGCGGTCTGCAGCCTGCTGGTCATCGCCGCTCTCTGCCTGCCGAGGGTCGGCGGTCCGCAGCAGCTCTGGATGAATGGACTTTATGACTCGTTCTGCATCATTGTCCTGTTCCCCATTATCGTTGCGATGGGCGCCGGCGAACGCACGAGCGGAGGATTCCAGAACAGGCTGTCGAAGCTGCTGGGGGACATCTCGTATCCGCTGTACATCACGCACTATCCGCTGATCTACGTCTATACAGCCTGGGTGATCCGGGACAAAGTGCCTCCAGGACATGGAGCCATCGGAGGCGCGCTGCTGTTTATCACGAGTATCACGATCGCGTATGGCTGCCTGAAGCTCTATGACGAGCCTGTCCGAGCGTGGCTCGCTCGCCGCTTCCTTGTCAAAGCTGCCTGATGGTGCAAACCAGTTGCAAGACTTACGAGACTTGATGCATCCGGAAGGAGCGAAACAGAGGACCGGAAGGGCGCACTGCGTTTCGGACCTGCCTCGGTCTGGATGTGAGGGGACAAGCCGGGCCAGGTTCAGTGATTCAGCATCACGCGCGTACCAATAGCTGGTTGCCTCGGGCACATGGCTTGCTCACGAGGCAATGACGCGAGCGTACCGTCGCCGCGCTCCCGGCGGCAGGGGCAGCGGCGTCTATACTTTGGAGAGACTATGCTCCCGTTCCTTCACATTGGCCACTTCACCCTGGCGACCTTCGGGCTGATGCTGGCGCTGGCGGCGTTCTGCGCGGGTTTTCTGCTGCAGGTGAATTTGCGGCGGTACCGCGTCGAGGCCGATGCGATCGGCATTATCGCGATTGCGACGATCGCCGGCGTGCTGGGGGCGAAGCTGTGGCATGTGCTTGAGGATCCGGCGGTCCTGATGGCGCATCCCGGGGTGCTGCTGGAGCGCGCGGGGCTGGCCTGGTTTGGAGGGCTGGTTGGGGGTATCGGGGCGCTGCTGTGGCAGGCTCGGGGCGCCGGGCTGCGCGGCTTGACCCTGCTCGACCTGTGCGCGCCGTCGGCGGCTCTGGGCTACGGCATCGGGCGGATCGGCTGCTTTACCTCGGGCGACGGCGATTACGGGATCGCGAGCAATTTGCCGTGGGCGATGAGTTTTCCGCATGGCACGGTTCCGGTCGACTATCCGGTGCATCCGACGCCGCTGTACGAGTTCATTGTGGCGGTTGCGATCGCCGTGTACCTGTGGCGGCGGAGCGCGCCGGCGGCCGGACGGCTGCTGCAGACGGGGCAGATTACGGGCGAGTACCTGATCCTGAGCGGCGTGGCTCGTTTTCTGGTCGAGTTTATCCGCATCAACCCGCCGCAGCTGTGGGGACTGACCAACGCGCAGCTTTCGAGCCTTGGCAGCATTGTGGCAGGGCTGGCGCTGGTGCTGTACGCGCGCCGGCACGCCATCGCCGAGGTCGCGCTGGCGACGCCGGCGCCGGTGGCGCAGGAGACGGCGCGCTGAGGCTGCCGAGCCGGAAAAGAATGTGCTTTCCCAATTTGGGAAGAATCACCAAGGTAATCTGATCCTCGATTCCGTCTGCGCCGATAGATCGGGCTGTGCCGCGAAGCGCATCTGCGGCGGAGGACAGGCCTTGATGATCGACTACACGACGCGCTACCTGCAGGAAGTCTGCTCAATTGCGGCCAGCATCCGGCCGGCGCAGATCGAGCGCATGCTCGCAATCCTGGGTGAGATACGCAGCGGCCATGGGCGGCTGTTTTTCCTCGGCGTCGGCGGAGGCGCGGGCCATGCGGGCCATGCGGTAAACGACTTTCGCAAGATCGCGGGGATCGAGTGCTATGCGCCGTCGGATAATGTGTCGGAGCTGACCGCGCGCATCAACGACGACGGCTGGGACAGCTGCTATGCGAACTGGCTGCGGGGCAGCCGTTTGAGCGCGAACGACGCGCTGTTCGTCTTCTCGGTCGGGGGCGGATCCATCCAGAACAACATCAGCATGAACCTGGTGAACAGCCTGCGCCTGGCGCAGGAAGTGGGCGCGCGGGTACTGGGCATTGTGGGCCGCGATGGCGGGTTCACGGCGCAGGTCGCGGATGAAGCGATCGTGATCCCGACGCTCTCCGCCGATACGGTCACCGCGCATGCCGAGTCGTTCCAGGCAGTGGTGTGGCATCTACTGGTATCGCACCCGATGCTGCGCGCGCGAGAGATGAAGTGGGAGAGCGCGGTCGGCATGGAATTGCCGGTGGACGTGCCGGTTCTGGTTGCGGCTGTGGGCGCAGAAGCGGCGAACTGCTAGCCATGCAGGGCAAGCGCGCCGTTTTTCTGGATCGTGACGGGGTGTTGAACCGCAACGTGTTTTACCCGGACACGGGCGCCTGGGAGTCCCCGCGCGACCCCCGCGAATTTGTGGTGGCGGAGGGGGTCATTCCGGCGCTGGCCCGGCTTAGCGGCGCGGGTTTTCTGCTGTTCCTGGTGTCGAACCAGCCGAACGCTGCCAAGGGCAAATCGAGCCCCGACGCGCTCCAGGCGATGCAGGGCATGCTGGAGACGCAGCTCCGGGCTGCGGGTCTGGCTTTTTCCGGTGTCTTCTACTGCACGCATCACCCCGAGTTCACCGGCCCGTGCGTGTGTCGCAAACCCAGCCCTTACTTTCTGGAGCAGGCTTCGCGGCAGCATGGTTTGTCGCTCGATCTGTGCTGGATGATCGGCGACCGCGCGACGGACATGGAGTGCGGCCGCGCTACGGGCGTGCGCACCGCCTGGATTTGTACTGGGGAGCAGCCGCATGCGCCCGAGGCTCGACTGATCGACCTCCGCAGCGGGAGTCTGCCGGACGCGGTGCAGCAGATCCTTGGAGCTTAAAAATTACTGGCAGGCGCGGTTCTTCCGGCATCACGGTGCGAGTGGGACTGCTGCACGATTTGCGCAGACGACGGACCCACTCAAGCGCGGAAATCAACGCAGTCAGTCTTTTTTCCAAGCGGATACCGGGGCACGGTCGACGACCGGCACTCAGGTCACCGAGCCTATATCTCATATCTCCAGAGCGAGACATGGGCTGCTGACTTGGCATGAGGTCAGGAGGCCGCGACCGCAGTCCCCTGATGGCCGATCCTGCCCGGCAGCAGCGGTGCTCTCTGGGGCAGCAGGGGTGCTCTCTCGGGCAGCGAGAAACCGGCAGAAACGGCATCGTTGTAGAGCATCCTGACGGTTTCAAGCGAGAACAGGGTGAGGTCCTTGCCCAGCAGGGCCAGCTTGCCGAGGATATCGGGCGTGGCCGTGATGATATGGGTGCCTGACTCCTCCGCATGGAAGATATTGAGCAGCTCGCGGGAGCTGGCCCAGAGCAGCTCAGCCCGGGGGCGCTCCGAGAGAATGTCGACGGCGCGGCGCATGAGGGGAACCGGGTCAACGCCGGTGTCGGCGATGCGTCCGGCGAACACCGAGACGATCGCCGGGGCACGGGGGTCGAGCGCGGCAGCGACGCGGCCTACCTGCTCGAGGGTGAGCAGCGCCGTAACGTTCACGGCGATGCCGTCGCCGGAGAGGCGGCGCACCAGGGGCATGGTCGAAAAGCCCTGGGTGTTGGTCACGGGAATTTTTACATACACGTTTTCTCCCCAGGAGGCCATCAGGCGCGCCTGGCGCTCCATGCCGACCTCATCGTCGGCGAACACCTCAAAGGAGACAGGCAGGTCGGGAATGGCCGCCAGGACGGCAAGGGCAAAGCCCTGGAAGTCGCGGACACCAGCCTTGCGCATCAGCGAGGGATTGGTCGTAAACCCTTTGATGTAAGGCTTCTGGCGCATGGCAAGAAGGGTTTCGATGTCTGCTGCATCGCAGAAAAGTTTGACTTGCAGATCACTGCTCAGATTCATGTCTGGCCTCGACGAGAGGGCGGCTGCGAAAGAATCCGCCGGACTGTCGTGACTCTAGGATGGGACGGGGGAGGATCGTGAATTAAATCGCTACTGTGACTGTTACGAAAGTCTTAAACAAGGAAAAAACTTCTCACTGCAAAGTGGCGCTGGCACGTATGCTCCTTTCAACAATCACCTTTTTATAGAGCAGGAGCCAGTGTCTGGGGGAGCCTTGGGGCGCAGGGGTTTGAACCCCTGCCCAAGGCCGTCCCGAACCCGGGATCCTGCATGGATCAAACTGACTGCCTGACTGAAGGAGCGGTACGCCTTGAACCTGCTTTCCTTTCCGCAACCCTTTCCGCAAACGGGGACCAGCCCTGCCCACGGCCGTAGCTTTTGCATCGTAGGGGGCGCCGGGTTTATCGGCAGCCACTTTGTGGACCAGCTGCTCAGCGAGCCGGAGCTTGCCGCGCGCGTCACCATCTACGACAACTTCTCTTCCGGGCGCACCTGGCACTATGAGCAGCATCTGGCAGACCGGCGTTTGGCCGTGGTGCAAGGCGATGCGGGCGACCTGTCGCGGCTGACCGCCGCGATGGCGGGGCACGATGTTGTGATCCACCTTGCCTCAAACCCCGACATCGCCCGCGCGGCGACCGAGCCCGAGATCGACTTCTACCAGGGCACGCTGCTGACGAACAATGTGGTGGAGGCGATGCGGCGCGCCGGCGCAGGCCAGCTGCTGTATGCCTCCGGCAGCGGGGTCTATGGCGAGCTGGACGCGACGCCTGTCAGCGAAGACGAGGGGCCTTTCCGCCCGGTGTCGACCTACGGTGCGAGCAAGCTTGCCGGCGAAGCGCTGATTGCGAGCTACTGCGCCATGTTCGGTCTGCGGGCCTGCGCTTTCCGGTTTGCCAACGTCGTGGGACCGCGGCAGACGCACGGGGTGGGGTTCGACTTCCTGCGCCGGCTCACCATGGACGCGCGGACCCTGCGCATTCTGGGCGATGGGCAGCAGAGTAAGTCCTACATCCATGTGCTGGACGTGGTGTCGGCCGTGCTGCTGGCCGCGGAGCGCAGCAAGGAACCATTCCAGGTCTTCAATGTATCGACGCTGGACGCCATCACGGTGAAGGAGATCGCGGACGAGGCGGTTGACTGCCTGGGGCTCGACAGCATGCCGGCCTATGCGTTTACGGGCGGCGCGAGGGGCTGGAAAGGCGATGTGCCAGTGGTTCGCTTGAACAGCGACCGCATGCGGGCGCTGGGCTGGAGCTCACGCTGGAACAGCCGCGAAGCGATCCGGGCGGCGCTCGAATCGATGCGCGTGGAAAAACGGGTGCTCCATGCCTGAAGCCTCGATTTCGACGATGCCGGCGCTGGCTTTGCTGGCGGGCGGCATGGCGACGCGGATGCGGCCAGCGACGCTGGGGACAGCGAAGTCGATGCTGGAGGTTGCGGGCGAGCCTTTTCTCGGGCACCAGCTGCGCATGCTTGTGGAGCAGGGAATCCGCGATGTGGTGATCTGCTGCGGATACCTGGAGGAGCAGCTGCGCGCGTATGCGGGTGACGGCTCGCGCTGGGGCTGCCGGGTGCGGTACTCGCCGGACGGTGGGGCGCCGCTGGGCACGGGCGGCGCGCTCAGGAAGGCACTGCCGCTGCTGGGCGAACAGTTCATGGTGATGTACGGGGACAGCTATCTGCCGACGGCGTTCCGTCCGGTGTGGGACGCGTTTCTAAGGTCGAAGAGCGAGGGCTTGATGACCGTGTACCGGAACGCGGGACGGTGGGATACGAGCAACGTCGCGTTCGACAACGGGCGGATCACGAAGTACAGCAAGCAGGCGAAGACGCTGGAGATGCAACACATCGACTATGGGCTGAGCTGCTTCCGGGCGGAGGCCTTGAGCGGGTGGCCGGAGGGCTCTGGCTTCGATCTTGCGGGCGTCACCATGGAGCTGCTGAAGCGGCGCGAGCTGGCGGGTTTGGAGGTAAGGGAGCGGTTCTACGAGATCGGCTCGCCTGCGGGACTGGCGGAGGTGGATGACCTGCTCCTCGACCGCATGGGTGATTTAGGGAAAAGCGCATGATCATCGCAAAAACACCGCTGCGCATCTCGCTGGGCGGCGGCGGGACCGACCTGCCGTCGTACTATCGCGAGTTTGGCGGCTTCGTCATCTCGGCTGCGATCAACAAGTATGTGTACATCACGGCGAGCCGGTCGTTTTTCCCCGGGTACTTCCTCAAGTACTCCGACATGGAGCATGCGACGACCCGCGATGCGATCCGGCACCCGCTGTTTCGCGAAGCGTTGAAGATGCACGACGTGGGGGACCGGATCGAGCTGACCAGCGTAGCCGATGTGCCGGCCGGAACCGGGCTGGGCTCCTCGGGGGCGTTTACGGTGGGGCTGCTGCATGCGCTGTACGCCTACAAGCAGCAGCATGTAGCAAGCGAAACGCTGGCGCAGGAAGCGGTCGAGATCGAGATGAACCGCTTGAACCAGCCGGTCGGCAAGCAGGACCAGTACATCGCGGCCTACGGTGGACTGCTCTGCCAGGACTATCGGCGGGATGGAACAGTAGCCGTGTCGCCGCTGCAGATCTCGGAGGAGAGCGCGCGTGAGCTGCGCGAGAGCCTGATGCTGTTCTTCGTGGGATCGACGCGGTCGGCGTCGACCCTGCTGCAGGAGCAGAAAACGCAGTCAGAGAGCCGCAACAAGAAGATGCTGGATGATTTGCACTTCGCCAAGCAGCTGGGCCACGAGACCGAGCGGCTGCTGACCAGCGGCGATGTGCCGGCGTATGGCGCGGTGATGCACGAGCACTGGCTGCGCAAGCGCAGCCGCAGCGAGGGGATGAGCAGCAGCCGGGTGGATGAGTTGTACGAGCTCGCGACCGGTACCGGCGGGGCGAGCGGGGGCAAGCTGGTCGGCGCGGGCGGATGCGGTTTTCTGCTGGCGCAGACGACGGACCGCAAGCGGCTGCGGACGACGATGGAAGGCGCGGGCGTGGCGGAGATGGATTTCCGGTTTGATTTCGATGGATCGGTGGTGATGTTGCGGAACTGACGCATGCTGTCTCAGCCGGTGTCAGTGCGCCGCAGTTGTCTTTGCTAGGCTTGCAGTATGCAGCTGATTATCAACGGGCAGGCGCGGGAGTTTGCGGTGCTAGGCGACGGCAGTACGGTGGCCGACCTGGTTGCCGCGCTGGCCATGCAGGCAGACCGGGTCGCGCTGGAGCGTAATGGAGAACTCGTTTCCCGCGCCTCCTGGAGTGACACCGCCGTCAGCGCAGGGGATCGACTGGAGATCGTGCACTTTGTCGGCGGTGGGCACCTTTGAGCAAGTCGCAGGGTGTCGGTGAGAGCAATTTCTACAGCTGGGCTATCTGGGCGTTGAGTCGCCGACTGTGTCATGCGGCTTTCCTGGCGCAAGCCGGGGACTGAATCTCTTTCGTGCAAGCATCCGGAGCGTGGCGTGGCTCGAATGTTGGAACACATCCTGAGTGCTGTAGCCCACTTACCGCGCGAAAACAGCGCAGGCTAAGTGAGACCAGATGACTTATCGTTCGACATGACCCTTCGACTTGCGCGACGACAGAGATGTGAGTAATGGTCAGAGCTATTCGCAGTTAGAGGTCATGGTCTGAGGCCGGCTGATGGTGTTGTGGAGGCGCCGGCACGCTGATCCCCCGCATCGAGTAGAAGAGCTCGCCGTCGAGGAACGCATCGCGTCTTCGAGCGGAGTTGCTGATTCAAACGTGCCCACAGTAGCAGAACGATCCTACAGCTTGCCGGCCGTGGCTCGACATCCGGCGGAAATCGTTCACGCCAGGCGCGGCGACACGACTCCCCGGTCACTCTTTCGCCCACTCCGAGGTTGACGAATGCCATGTAAAAAAACTACATTGCCATTCGCCGGGGGCTACCATGTCATTTCGCTCGAAGCTGCTTTCCTCGATTCTGTTCCTAACACTCGGCTTCGCCTGTCCCACACAGGCACAGACCTCCCTCGGCCAGATCGCCGGCAACGTATCTGACGCCAGCGGCGGTCTCATCCCGGCAGCAAAAGTCATCATTACGAACACGGGGACGAGCGATGTCCACACCACTGTCACCGATGCCAGCGGCTTCTATGTCGAGACCGGCCTGCCTATCGGCAACTACACCGTGTCTGTCGCAACTCCCGGCTTTCGAGGTGAGCTGCGTTCCGGGCTCTCTGTCGTCGCCGACGCCCATGTTACCGCGGATTTTAGACTTACCGTCGGCAGCGCGACTGAAGCTGTCACCGTGAGCGCAGTTGCCGGGGAAACGCTGAACACCACGAGCGGGGAGCTTGCGCATGTAATCGACACCAAGCAGGTTGAAGCACTGCCGTTGAACGGCCGTAATTACACCCAGTTGCTCACCCTGATTCCCGGCGCCGTTGTAACCAACCCTGACATCTTCTCTGTCACTACCGGCCTCAATTCAGGCAATCAGGTCATTAACGGGAATCGCTCTGACTCCGCCAACCTGACGGTGGACGGCGCGTTCAACCAGGCCTCCGGCAGTAACGGGAGCCTGATTAATAACGTGGGGCCGGACTTCATCCAGGAGGTCAAGATCGAGACCTCCAACTTCTCTGCTGAGTACGGCCGCACCTCCGGTCCTGCCTTCAATATCGTCACGAAGGGCGGCACAAACTCCTTTCATGGAAGTGTTTTCGAGTATCTCCGGACCAACGCCACCGACGCTCGTCCCTTCTTCTCTGCCCAGAAAACGCACCTTATCTACAACGACTTCGGTGGTGGCGTGGGTGGCCCCATTCTCAAGGATCGGCTCTTTTTCTTCTTCGGCGAAGAGGTCAAGCGCCTCCGGCAGCAGCAATCCCCTACCACCCTCACCGTCCCGACCACAGCCGAGCTCGCCGGCGACTTCTCCGGTCTGGGCCAGCTCTTCTTTCCTGGCACCAAGAATCTCATCCCGAACAACAACATAGCTTCGCTCATCACGTCCGACGGAAAAGCCATCGCAAATGTCTATTCCACGATCACCCAGCAGGGCACCTATACCGCCAACGCCGCCGGTGCGGGTTTGAGTACGCTCATTGTCACCCCCAGCAACCCGCTCAACTTCCACGAAGAACTCGTGCGCCTAGATTTCAAGATCAACCCCAGCAACAGCATGTTCGGTCACTGGATCGATGACCACAATACCCTGATCGATCCATTCGGCACCTTCGCTAACTCAGGCGTGCTTCCCACGGACCCAACGACGCGCAACCGCCCGGGCCAAAGCTATCTCCTGTCGGAAAGCTGGACGGTGCGACCAAACATCGTCAACCAGGCGACGGCGAACTTCAGCTTCGTCTCCCAGCACATCCCTCCCTATGGCGTGGACTGGGAGCGTGAAACCTACGGCTTCCAATACAGCAAGCTTTATCCCGGCGCCGGCGAGTACCCCAACGGCATCCCGCTGGCGGCCATCACTAACATCAGCGGCTTTACCGGGCCCTACTTCAGCCTTAACTCACCCACCACCGATATCCAGGCTGGCGATACCCTGTCGATCGTCAAAGGCAACCACCTGATCAAAGCCGGCGCCGTTTACATCCGGGACCGCATAGACCAGAACGGACGCCCAACTTATAACGGGAATGTCAGCTTTAATGCCAGCGGCAATCCCATCACCACCGGCAATGCGATCGCAGATGCGCTGCTCGGCAACTTCTCCAGCTACTCCGAAGCGAGCGCGGACCCCGTCGGCCAATTCCGCTTCAGCCAGCCAGAGGCCTTTGTGCAGGACACCTGGAAGGCAACCCGCAACCTGAGTCTGGAGTTCGGCGTCCGCTGGCAACTCATCCTGCCCCTCTATGCCCAGGGCAACAACTACGGCAACTTCGATCCTTCCGTCTATAGTTCAGCGTCAGCCATCACCGTCACCACCAATGGCAAAGTCGTTCCCGGCACCGGCAATCAGTTCGACGGCCTAGTCCGCACCGCGGCCTCCATCCCTGCTGACCAGGTTGCGCGTGTTCCCAATGTGAATACCGCAGCCTATCCGCTCATTCCGGCGGTGGCGCCGCGCGGTCTTTACACCATGCACGGTGCGTTCGGCCCACGCGTTGGTTTCGCATTCGCGCCCACCGGCAAGACCTCCATCCGCGGCGGCTTCGGCAGCTTTTACTACCGGCCTGAAGCCAACGTCGGCTTCAGCCAGGTCAACATCCAGCCGTACCTTCAGAGCACCGAGTTTGATTTCGGCAATCTGAGCAACATAAGCGCCGGCACCCCCAACAACACGGGACTGCAAGGCTCGCTCAGTGCCATCGACCCGGCCCTCAAGAATCCATATGTGGAGCAGTACAGCCTCGGCGTTCAGCATGAGCTGCCTCTTGGCATGCTGCTTGAAGCTACCTACGTCGGCAACGTCGGCCATCATCTCCTCCGCCAACCCAACATCAATTTTCCTGATCTCGCGAAGGTCGCTGCCAACCCCACCTTCAGCACCAACTACTTCAACCCCTACCAGGGCTTCAGTGCTATCAACGAGAACCGCAGCGACTCCAATTCCAACTACAACGCGCTGCAGCTCTACCTCTCGAAACGCCGCGGCGCCGTTACCGCTACCGTGGGCTACACCCTGGCCAAGGCCCTCGGTGACTCTGGAAGCAATGGGGCTACTCTCGAAAACTGGCAGAACCTGGCCTACAACTACGGCGAGCTCAGCATCGACCGGCGCCACGCGTTCATCGGTACGGTTGTATGGCAGGCGCCTTCTCTCCAGGGCCAGAATGTCCTTCTGCGCGAGGCCGCGGGCGGGTGGCAAGTCACCGCCGTAGTTCGCGTCCAAAGCGGCCCCTACTACACCATCGACGCAAACACTTCAACCGGCAGCCGCCGCGCAGAGTACCTGGGAGGCAGCAAGTACCAGAAAGACAGCCGGTTCAGCCTGCCCAGCCACCAGGCCCAGTGGCTCAATCCAACTGCCTTTGCCGCCGCGCCTGCGGGCAGCTTCGGCAACGCCGGAGTTGGCAGCATCATCCTGCCCGGGCTGCAGCAGGTTGACACTACCTTTGCGAAGCTGTTTCCGCTCCACGGTCAGATCCAGTTCAAAATCCAGGCTGATGCCTTTAACCTGTTCAACCACACCAACTACAGCAGCCTGAACACAACCGCTGCCAGCGGCGCCTCCTTTGGACGGCTGAATGGCGCCTATCCCAGCCGGCAGATGCAGTTCGGCGCGAAGATCATTTTTTAGGGAGTTGCCGAAGACCGCAGCCTGATGGTAGAAGCGCAGGGCGGAGCTACCTGGAAAACGCGAGCAGGCCGAACAGCAGCAGCCAGAACGCGCCCATTGCGTGCCAGAACCAGGCGATGCAGTCGACCAGAATCTGGCGCTGCTCGACCCGGTGCAGACGGTAGAGACCGAAGACGCCGACGGCCAGCAGCAGCAGGCCGGTGACAATGTGCAGCGCGTGGCTGCCGGTGAGGACAAAGAAGAAGGCGCTGTCGGGGCTGGTTGCGAAGCGGACGCCTTCGCTGGCGACCTCCCGCCAGGCGAGCCACATGCAGCCGAGATAAGCGCTCCCGAGAGCCGCGGTCGCGGCGAGCCAGGGCCAGGTGCGCCCGGCCATGGGGCGGCCGAGCCCCAGCCATTCTTCGATCACGTCCATCTCGTGGAAAAGCTGGCGCCGTCCGTACTCAAGCGTGACGGAGGAGAGGATCAGAAAGCCGGTCGAGAACCAGAGGGCGGCGGGAATGGGGAATGGCCGCAAGTCGGCGATGTAGTTGTCGGCTGCATCGAAATGGCCGGCGCTCTGCCGTACGAAGAATGCGCTGACCAGCGACAGGAAAAAGACGAGGTCGCCGGCGAGTACGAACGAGAGGCCCATGCGGTAGCGCTGGAGCAGCTCGCGCGGACCGCGGCCACGCAGGCCATCGTCGCCATTGTCTCCGTCGCCGCCTCCGCCGGTGGGCCGGTTTTGCAGCGGGGGGCGGCCGCCGAAGCCTGGATCGCGCCGCTGTTCCCGGCGGTCCTGCTCGGTGTGCGAGGGTCGGGGAGTGTAGGTGGCGGGCATCGGCGGGCTCCCTGTGCTATCAGCTTACTCGCATGCGAAGCGCCTGCCATCCCCATGTTTTCGACTCATTTTCATGGGCTTGCTCGATCGCGGAAGGGGCGCGTGAACGCGGGATGCTACCTAGATGCAGCGTGGGCGCGAACCTTTTCAAGAAAATAACGATGGACGCGGGTGTCGGGGGAAAGCTCGGGGTGAAAGGTGGCGGCGAGCAGGTGGTTCTGCTCGACCAGGGTGGGGGAGCCGTCGCGCTCGGCGAGCACGCGTACGCCGGGGCCGATGCGGGCGAAGCGTGGGGCACGGATGAAAACCATCTCGAGCGGGGGGCCGCCCAGCCCGGTGTGCGCGTGCAGGATGGCGCTCTCGTTCTGGCGGCCGTAGGCGTTGCGCTCGACGGTGGCGTCGAGAACGGCGAGGCAGGTTTGTGCGGGGTGGAGCACCTCAGTAGCCAGCAGAATGGAACCGGCGCAGGTGCCGAAGGTGGGGCGACTGCCGGCAAAGGCCTGCAGGGCGTCGAGAAAACCGTCTCGCTCGAGGAACTTGAGGAAGGTGGTGGACTCGCCGCCCGGGATGACGAGGCCGTCGATGGCGTCGAGCTCGGAGGGTTTGCGAACGAGAACCAGGGTGAGTGGCGCGCCGCTGGCAGCCGCGGCGTTGCGCAGGGCGGCGGCGTGGGCGGCGTAGTCGCCCTGGATCGCGAGCACGCCGATGCGGAGGGGGTAGGACGGGTGAGTCGGATCTGGTGTCATGCAAGGGTTCCTACCCCAGCATATGCGTGGAGGGCAGGAATTGGCGGTTTAGAAGGCGGGACTAGGTGGGGAGAAGCGCGTTTCAGGGGGCTAATGCCCCGGGGTCGCCCAAGCACTTGCTCGAAGAGTGCATTAGCCTAAAGTCGCCAGTTGAGGGTTCAAAAGCTGACTGTGAGTAGACAGGGGTTCAATCCCGGGTGCAGATCCTTTGCGAGAATTTCTAGACCGCCCTGCCTCTATTTAGGAACTCTGACCTCTAGGCCCGGCAGATAGGTATTGACCGGGTTGTCCTCACCTTTGTATTCGTTAGACAGACAATGCTTAAAGTGTTGGTGTAGTTCTTTTTTGGCGGACTCGACTGAATCCATCACAGAATACACATCTGTCATATCGATCTTGATAGTGCGGCCCTGGGATACGTCGAACGGAATCTTATCACCCTTCCGAATGATCTGAACCGTCGGAAGCTTGCACATGTGTCGTATCCCTAGTTCATAGAAAGCGTTTGGGTTGTTGAAAGACAGGTCAGCTACACAGATGCGTGCTTTTGCCAGATACTCGAAGATTTGGCGAGTTATTAATCCACTCCTCTCAATTTGATCGGCTCGTCGAGCAACGAGCCCAAGTTCGGTAACGACCGGTTCAATCACGCTCTTGAGGATCATATTTGCGTGGCGTCTTTCCCCGCTATCATCCTCCCCGATTGGTGTGATGACAAAGCAGATTGTCTCAAACGATATCGTGGGCGCGTTGGAATTCAAGTCTGAGGAAGTTGCCGGGTCTTGACTTGATTCTTGCGCCTGAGGACGAGGGATGCCCGTCGATTGCGGGTCTAATCTGACTAATAGAGATCCGTTAGGCTGTTTCTCAAGAAGCCCCGCAAACTCTCCATTCTCCTTGATGAGAAGCTTTGCCTCGTCTATGCGTTCGCGTGGAACGCCGTAGCGGCGCTCGAGGATATTCCCGATGTGTTCTTCGCCCGGGAACGGACTGGCATTGTAGTCAGTAAAGAATCTACTGAGAATGACCGGCGTCATCACCGCCTGTACCGTGGCTTCAGCCCCTTCCGTCGTTGTCGTGGGCGCTAAAATCTTACGGCCGATTTCAGAAATGGAATACTTATTGCTTTCATCTTTTGTAACTAAGTTATAAGCCTGCGCAGACCAGAGGAAATACTTGTTCTGTGGGATCGGCTTAATATCCATTGCGCTTGCAATGTCTTCCCATGTGGCAGGGCCGCCTGCAAGTGTTTCGCGCATCGCTTTTGCGATTCTGAGCGCCTGCTCAAGTGAACGTCGAGGTAACTGATCAGCTGAAACCTGGATTTGTTGCTGTTTCGCAACCTTGCTGGACTTCAACTGAGCCACCTTGCGGCCGCGCTTGGGTTTGTTGGCCGTCTTCGCAGACTTAGCAACGCTAGATTTCGAAGCCTTACCCGGAGCTTTTTCTTTATCAGCCATCGCGATTCTCCATTCAGCGTTTTTCGCAGAACCAGCCTACATTAGCAGACACCCAGCTTGCAGATCCCATTGGAAGTTCGGGAGCACTCGGTGTCTTAAGCCTCGTTCTTCCAGTCTTGGGATTCCACGAGCTTGCTAGGTACGGTCTTTGTTCCGATAGACGCGCTTCCCAGCCATGAGGCGTTGAACACTGTCAGTTGATGCCAAATCGCCAACGCACTCACCGACACCGCATTTGTACCTATATGTCGTCTAGTAGGAAGTTATCTGCCATGAAAGACGGTTTCCTGTGTGGTTGGCTGCTACTTCGCTCACACCACGAGTGTGACGACAGGAGGAGCGGCCATGCGCGACCCCTCAATCCGGTCCGACCCGCGCGGTGTTTATGCGAGAGGCTACACGCCGCGGGTCTGCAGCAGTGCCGCTGTGTCGAGCGCGGCGATGGCCAGGCCTTTCATCGCGCCGGTGCATTCGGCGCTGCACTCGGCGACGACCGCCGGGTCGTCGTAGTGGGTGGTGGCGCGAACGATGGCGCGGGCGCGGGTCTCGGCTTCCTCGGGCGGGGCGAAGGTGTAGGAATCGCTCATAAAAATGCCGGAGCCGACGAAGACCGCTTCTGCACCGAGCTGGCGGACCAGCGCGGCGTCGGCGGGGGTGGCGATGCCGCCGGCGGAGAAGTTGGGCACGGGCAGCTTGCCGGTCTGGGCGACCAGGCGCACCAGCTCCAGCGGCGCGCGGTGGTCGCGGGCGGCGACGTAGAGCTCGTCCTCGCCCAGGACGGTGAGGGCCTTGATGTCCTTGACGATCTGGCGCATGTGCTTGACGGCGTGGACGACGTCGCCCGTTCCTGCTTCCCCTTTGGTGCGGATCATGGCCGCGCCCTCGGCGATGCGGCGCAGGGCTTCGCCCAGATCGCGGGCGCCGCAGACGAAGGGCGTGGTGAAGCTGTGTTTGTCGACGTGGTGGACTTCATCGGCGGGGGTCAGCACTTCGGACTCGTCGATGAAGTCGACGCCGAGCTGCTGCAGGACCTGCGCCTCGGCGAAGTGGCCGATGCGGCACTTGGCCATGACGGGGATGGACGACGCGGCCATGATCTCGCGGATGACCTTGATCGAGGCCATGCGGGCGACGCCGCCCTCGGCGCGAATCTGCGCCGGCACGCGCTCGAGCGCCATCACGGCGACGGCACCGGCGCGCTCGGCGATGCCGGCCTGCGCGGCGTCGGTCACGTCCATGATCACGCCGCCCTTCAGCATTTCGGCGAGGCCGACCTTCAAGCGCAGTCCCGAACCGGTGTTGCCGTTGTACCCGTTGGTGCCGTTCTGATTTGCCATGACGCTCAACCTCTTCCGGATGCGCAGTGCATCGTCTTCTTCAGTCTAAAGCAGTGCCCCTGCCGCCGATGGTTGCCGCGGCTGAATCGCTTCGCTGCTGTAAAGGGCGTGGACAAGTCGAGCAAGAGAAGTGGAGCAAACAAAGCGCCTCCGCCCTGGGGGCGAAGGCGCTTCGGGAAGAGCTGACTGGAGCTAGAACAGCAGCTTGAGCGCGAACTGGATCTCGCGTGGGTTGTAGTAGGGCGCGGTGCCAGTCACGGTGCCGACGCCGGGCGTGTTGAGCGCGGCATTGGGCACGGCGTAGCTGGGAGTGTTGGTCAGATTGAAGACCTCGGTGCGGAACTGCAGGTGGTAGTCCTCGTGGATCGGGAACTCCTTGAAGCCGGAGAAGTCGAACTCACGCTCGTGCGGACCATGCAGGGGGTTGCGGGGGGCGCTCCCGGCGGTACCGAAGGCCTGCGGCTGGAAGGCCGCGACGTTGAAGTACTGGCCGTTGCTGGGATTGCTGAGGGTGGGCTTGCCGACCAGGTTAGGCCGGTCGTTAGTGGTGCCGGTGTTGATCTCCGGGACGTTGTTCTGCACGGTAAAGGGCAGACCGGACTGCCAGGTGAGGATGCCGTTTGCCTCCCAGCCGCCCGCGACCGCTTTCTTCCAGCCGGAGAGATTGTTGCCGAAGGGCAGGACGTAGTCGAAGAAGGCGGCGAGGCGGTTGCGGATGTCCGCATCGCTGTTGCCGTAGTCGTAAGTCGCTTCCTGGGTCGGGATCAGGCCGTACCCGGCCTGGTTGTCCTGGTTCAGGTCAGCCGCGTTGTCGAGCATGTGGGCGAAGGTGTAGTTCGCGTTGAAGGTGAGGCCGTGGTTGAGGTTGCGCTTGAAGACCACTTCCGCGGCGTTGTAGTAGGAGATGCCGCGGCTGTAGAGGTTGGTGATGCTGGTGATGTTGGGCAGCACGCCGGTGTAGGGGCGGCTCGACTGCAGGCTTGGTAGCCCGGTGCAGCTGACCGTCGCGCTGGGGGTGCAGAAGTCAGAGTACTGCTGGGCCGAGGGCAGCGGCACATCGACGTTGGGGATGAACTGCGCGAGATGGCGGCCATAGTCGCCCGCGTAGGTTACGGAGACGGTGTTGGCGCCGAACTGCTGCTCGTAGGTGAGGCTGGTCTGGTAGATGTATGCATCGCGGAAGCCGGGATCGATGGCATTGGCGATGGAGCCGGTCGGGTTGGCGATTTGCCCGGTGTCGTAGGTGGGCACCGGCAGGCCGCCTGCGATGTTGTACTCCGGCGCCGGGGCGAAGTTGAAGATGAAGGGCTGGTTCTGGCGGTCGCCGGAGGTGCCGTAGTTGTCAGGGAAGTAGGAGATGCCGAAGCCGCCGCGGAGCACCGCCTGGTGGGGCAGGGAGAGATCGAAGCCGATGCGCGGGGCGATGTTGGTGTAGGTTCCGTCGATGTTGTCAGTGTTGCTGACGCCGTTTTGCCCGGCGATGAGCATGGTGCCGGTGGAGAGATCGACGTTGGAGAGCCGGTTGTGCTTCTCAGTGTAGGGCGTGAAGACGTCGTAGCGGATGCCGAGGTTCAGCGTCAGGTTCGGGGTGGCGCGCCAGTTGTCCTGAAAGTAGGCGCTGGGCTCCCAGGTGCGGTAGGAGATGGGGAAGAGCTGGTTCTGGCGCTCTGCTTGAAACGCCACACCTTCGAGCATGGAGATCAGGGTGCAGGTGTCGGCGGTGGAGTTGGAGCAGGCTGTGGCGCTGCCCTTGGGATAAAGGCCGGCGGCGTAGGTGTCGTTGAAGTTGAAATTACCGGCAGCAAAGCCGCTCTGGATATTGGTGGCCTGGCGACGGATGAGCGAAGCGCCCATCTTCATGTTGTGGTTGCCGCGGTTGACGGTCAGCGCGCCGGTGTACTGGAAGTTGTTGTCCAGGTCCTGCAGGGGCAGGTAGGTGCCATCGCCTACCGAGCCGTAGCCGCTGGGCTGGAACGGCGTGAGGAAGTGCGAGGTGGGATCGGTAAAGTTGGCGCCCTGCAGGCCGAACTGCGTGGAGAGCGACTGCCCGTAGTTCAGCGGGAATGAGGCGTTGTTGATGCGGGTATAGCCGGCCTTGAGCTCGAGCAGCACGTTGGGCGTAAAGATGTGCGTGTAGTCGAGGTCGATGTTCTGCTCCTGCTGCTGGGCGGTGCCGTCTTCGCCGCCAGCATTGCCGCCGGGGAAGATGCCGTTGACGGCCGGGAACGGGCCCGGCGTCTGGGTATTGGTGTTGTTGATGGAGTAGCGGGCAAAGAAGAGGTTGTTCGCGTTGAAATGCTGATCGACGCGCGCGTCGGCAAGCCACTGGTACTGGACCTGGTTCGGCGCCGAGTTGAAGTTATTCGCAAAGGTCGTGGGGCCGCCTACGTTGGGCGCGGGATACAGCTTGTAGTAGTTGAGCGCGACCGGGTTCAGGTTTGCCGCCGGGATGACCGGGCCGCCGGCGTCTGAAAAGTTACCGGGATTCTGCTCCTCAAAAAGCGTCGGCACGGTGAACGTGCCAGCGTTGCCCTGCACCCGGCGAAGGCCTTCTACGTCTGCGAAGAAAAAGGTCTTGTCACGCTTGATTGGGCCGCCGACGGAGCCGCCGAACTGGTTCTGGCGGAACTCGGGCTTGGGTCCGGTGATGGAGTTGACGGCACGCGCGTCGAGGGCGTCGTTGCGGAGGAACTCGTAAGCCGAGCCGTGGAAGCCGTTGGTGCCGCTCTTGGTGATGATGTTGATGACGCCCGCGGCGGTGCGGCCCACCTCGGCGGTGTAGAGGTTGGTCTGGACGCTGAACTCCTGGATGGCGTCGATGGAGGGGCGGACGCCGATGACGCCGACGATGCGGTCATTATTGTCGAGGCCGTCGAGCTCTTCGTTGTTGACGATGGTGCTCTGGCCGTTGACTGAGACCGCGGAGGTTTCGCGGCGGTCGTCAGGCCGGGTGCCGGATGAGATGGCGCTGGCGGTGCCGGCATTGGCGCCGGGTGTGAGCTGGGCGAGGTTGATGAAGTTGCGGCCGTTGGTGGGCAGGTTCTGTACCTGCCGGTCGTTGATGGTAGTGCCGACGACGGCGCTGTCGGTCTGGAGCGACGGCGCGGCGCCCGAGACGGTGACGTTGGTGGCCTTGCCGGAGCTGACCCCGAGCTTGACGTCGACGCGCTGGCGCTGCCCGGCAGAGAGCGTGATGCCGTTGTTGGTCGAGGCGGTGAAACCGGGCGCGTCGACGGTCAGCGTATAGGCGCCGAGCGGCAGCAGGGAGAAATCGAACTCGCCGGAAGCAGTGCTGGTGAGGTTGCGGACTTCCTGCGTGCCGGTGTTGGTGACTGTGACCTTGGCGTTGGCGATGATGGCGCCGGTGGAATCGGTGACCGTGCCGAGGATGTCGCCAGTGACGCCCTGGGCGAGAGCCCCCGCGGAGCAGAGGAGCAGCGTGGACGCGATCGACAACGACGCGAATCGTCCAGAATACTTAGCGGATATCGATAACATAGAAGCCTCAAAAGAAGACTGCGGGAGGTGATCTCGCAATCTGGGTAGGTAAGCTGCCGGCGGTCGAACGGCCTGGCGCCTTGGATCGTGGATGGAGGTTGGGGGAACCAGCGGCAAGGGCGGCTGGGGCAGGTGCTACCTGAAACGAGGTAATACCACGCCGTCATTTATTACAAAGCCGTTCACATAAGCGTGTCAAGCGTGTCTCTGACAGACGTTAGTGCTTATGGTCCGGCTCCCGGGCGACAGCGATAAAGAGTGCTTTGCCGCGAGCCAGGGTGTGGCCTGCAGTGTCGGTCACCGTGGCGGAGCAGAAGTGTTTGCGGCCTTCGACGCGGTCCTGCCGGCCATACAGGGTGAGGAGGGCGCCGAGCGGTGTGGGGCGCAGGTATTCGGTCTCCATCTGGCGGGTCAGCGCCATGATTTTCGCGCCGTGGACGCTGGCGTGGATGGCTTTGCTCATGGCCTCGTCGAGGATGGCGGCGATGACGCCGCCGTGGACAAAGCCGTGCGGCCCCTGGAAGCGTTTAGGAAGGCGCAGGGTCGAGAGGACAGCGCCTTGGCTGTCGACAAAGAAGCGCAGGCGCATGCCGATGCGGTTGTGGGCGCCGCAGCCGAAGCAGTTGTGCTGGTCATCGAAGACGAGTGGGATGAGCGGAGGGGCGGGTGCCTTCATGGGGTTCGAACCTCAGCATAAGGCAGTTCTTGGAATGGTGGGGCGAGCGGCTGGCCGTGTCATGGGGCTTTTTGCGGAAAAGCCAGATCGGTCCTGCTGGTCTCTCATCCGCAGGCATGAGAACTGCCCTGGCGCGGCAGGGGCAGGGCCGCGGGGCGTCGCGTTGATATAGTAAAGGGACGATGAACGCTGCCGGCGGCAAGACTTTTTATCTCGAAACGTTCGGCTGCCAGATGAACGTGCACGACTCGGAGAAGGTGGTGGGCACGCTGGAGCAGCAGGGCTATGCCCAGGTGCAGACCGAGGAAGCCGCCGACCTGATCCTGTACAACACCTGTTCGATCCGCGATAAGGCGGAGCAAAAGGTCTTCAACCGGCTGAACGATACGAAGAAGCTGCTGAAGCAGGGCAAGCGCTTCGGCGTGCTGGGTTGCGTGGCGCAGCAGGAGGGCGAGCGGATCTTCGAGCGCGCGCCGTATGTTTCGCTGGTCTCCGGCTCGGCGAGCTACCGCAAACTGCCCGAGATGCTGGTGCAGCTGGAGGCAGGGAACACGCGCGTGACCGGCCTGGACGACCGGCAGACGGACGAGACGTTCGTCACCGAGTTCACGGCGCGGTCGAACCAGCACCGCGGGTACATCACGATTGTGGAGGGCTGCGACAAGTTCTGCGCCTACTGCGTGGTGCCGTATACACGCGGCAATGAGCGGTCGCGCACCTCGACGAGTGTGCTGGCCGAGGCGCGGCAGATGGCCGAGACTGGGTACACGGAGATTCAGCTGCTGGGGCAGAACGTGAACTCGTATCGCGACCCGGAAGGGAAGCGGACGTTCGCCGAGCTGCTTGCGGCGGTGGGCGAGGTGGCGGGGATTCGCCGGGTGCGGTTCACGACGTCGCATCCGCGGGACTTTACGCCGGAGATTGTGCAGGCGATCGATGCGGTGCCGGCGCTTTGCGATCACGTGCACTTGCCGGTGCAGTCGGGGTCTTCAAAGGTGCTTGCAGCGATGGCGCGGGAGTACACGCGCGAGTGGTACCTGGAGCGGATTGCCTGGATCAAAGCGGCGCGGCGGCAGATCAGCCTGACGACAGACATTATTGTGGGCTTTCCGGGGGAGACGCCTGCTGATTTTGAAGACACGATCACGATGCTGGCCGAGGTGAGCTACGACGCGGTGTTCGCGTTCAAGTACTCCCGCCGGCCGAACACCCCGGCGATCCACATGGCGGACTCGATTCCGGAGGACGAGAAATCGACCCGTTTGCAAGTGCTGCTCGACCGGCAGAGGGAGTTGCAGCGCGCGAGCTATGGGCGGCATGTGGGGCAGACCCTTGAAGTGATGGTTGAAGGTCGACTGAATGCACGCGGGCAGGTCCCGGGCCGCACGACCCAGAACAAGACGCTGAACTTTACCACCGCACAGCCGATAACGCCGGCTCCGGGCTCGTACCTGCCGGTGCGCGTGACCGAGAGTTTCCCCAACAGCCTGGCGGGCGTAGCGGTCTGAGCCGGCAAGTCTGGCCGGCAAGCGTGCCGCAGCAGGGAAGGAAGTTGCGATGGAAGTCGAGATGAGAATACGCGGACTGATGGTCGATCCATCGACGCAGCAGCCCATCGTGATCCTGAAAGACCTAAGCGGGAACACGGTTCTGCCGATCTGGGTGGGGCTGTTTGAGGCGAGCGCGATTGCGCTGGAGGTAGAAAAGGCCGCGACGCCGCGGCCGATGACACACGACCTGCTGCGCAATATGATCCACGGGCTGAATGCATCGGTGGACCGGGTGGTGGTCTCCGAGCTGCGCGATGACACCTTTTTCGCGGTGATCTGGCTGCGGCAGAATGGCGGGATTGTTACGGTCGACGCCCGGCCCTCGGACGCTCTGGCGCTGGCGCTGCGGTCCGACTGCCCCATCTTTGTGGATGAGGATGTTCTGCGCACGGCGAAGGTGATCCCGAGCCCCGCGGACCAGGCCAGTGCTGAGGATTTGAAGAATTGGCTTGAGAATCTGAACGATGAGGACCTGGGCCGCTATAAGATGTAGGCACGCTCCCTCAGATTGCCAGACCTTCAACCAGGCTGTTTCTGAATTGCCGCACCGGATGCATGCTGCAGGCCTTGCTTCGCTCGTCGATTGATGGTTTGCCGCGCCACCGAACAGGACAGAATGAGTCAGGGTCTCCGTCGCATCGCCAAGCTGTTTGCCGCACAGAACGCCAACCAGCTGGTGGTGATCGTGCAGCAGCTGTTGCTCCCGCCGGCCTTTCTCCATGTGCTGGGAACCAGCCTGTACGGGCAGTGGATTGCGCTGAGCGCGTCGATCTCGTATCTGAGCACCTTCAACTACGGTCTGCAGACGTACACCAACATGCAGACGACGATCCACTACAACCGGGGCGAGTTGCAAGAGGCGCACGAGGTGCAGTCGGCCGGGCTGCGCATTCTTCTCGCTGCATTCGCGCTGGCTGCGGTGCTGTTGCTGGCGGTCTTTGCGATTCCGTTGACGACGCTGCTTAAACTTTCGATCTCTCCCCTGCAGGCGCAGACCACGCTGTACCTGCTGGGCATGCAGATCATGGCGAGCATGCTGTTCGGCTTCTTTTCCGGCTCCTACATGGTTTTCGGCGAGGCGCATCGAGGCGCGCACTGGTCAAACCTGAACCAGCTGCTCGGCATGGGCGTAATTGTGAGCCTGGTTCTGCTGCGGCAGCCGTTTGCCGTTATTGCCGCAGGCCAGGTGTCGGTCACACTGCTGCTGGCGGGATTCCTGTTCGTGGATGTGGGGCGCCGCTGCCCGGAGATGAAACCGAGCGTGCGCTACTGGAAGAAGGGCGCGCTTGGCTCCACGCTGAAACCGAGCGCACAGTACATGCTGCTGGCCAGCTCGCAACTGCTGTCGTACCAGCTGCCGGTGGTAATCATGCAGCGCTTCCTGGGGCCGGATATCGTGGTGGTCTACACACTGACTCGAACCATCTACTCGATGAGCCGGCGGTTGCTCTATCTAGTGACGAATTCGCTCACTGCCGAGATTACGCTGATCTACGGACAGCGGGACTGGAAGCGGCTGCACAGGCTTTACGCCTTGTCAGAGCGGCTGATCCTGCTGATGACGCCGCCGATTACCTTTGGCTCGATGCTGGCGACGCCGATTCTGCTCCAGATGTGGCTGCACAAGGGCCAGATCTTCCGGCCCGGCGTCTGCATTGTGCTCGGTCTGACCATTTCTATTTTGTCGATCAAGGAACACAAATACCAGTTCCAGTTTTCGTCCAACAAGGTTGAGTCGATCTCATGGCAGACCCTGGCCGCGTACGGGCTTACGGGCCTGCTGTCGATCCCGTTGATGCACCAGTTCGGCATCCAGGGGTACCTGGGACTGGCTTTGATCTCGGAGACGCTGCAGCTGTTTTACCTGCTGCATTTGAATGACAGGCTATTTGCCGGAGAAGTGACGCTCGACCACAAACCCGTGTACCAGATGCTGGCTATCATGGCCGGATGTACGGCGCTGCTTGCGTGGCCCATTCTGCACATCCGCTCGGTGCCTTATCGCTGGCAGGGCGTTATCACTATTTCCATCACGCTGGTGCTGACAGCGTTCTGCTACTGGATCTTCCAGGTGGATGAGCTGCGCTCGATGTTGTGGAGCAAGCTGTCGCAGCGGGTTCCGGCGCTGGCGGGGCGGGGCGGCGCGGCGTAAAGTTGCGATCTCGCTTCAGGGAAGCAGCGTAGCGCCGGCCTCGTTCAGGTCCCGCGCCAACGCAACGGCCAGCACCTCGGGGCGGAGATGGCTTTGCCACCAGGCCAGGCTCTTCGCGCGCCAGTCTTCCAGCGCATCTACATCGCGGGCGTAGCGCTCGAGGATGCCGCGAATCTCGCGCCAATGATCGACGATGAGCAGCGGGGCTCGCGGGTAGAGGAAATCATCTTTGGGCAGGGGATTGGCGATGACGAGGCAGCCGGCGCGCAGGCCTTCAAAGGCGCGGAAGGTGTCGGCCATGGAGCCGCGCGGGGCCACGCAGATGCGGGATTGCATCATCTTTTCAGAGTAGCTGCCGAAGCTGGCGCCGGCGACGCGGGTCTGGTCTGCCGCGAGGTCGCCCAGATCCATCCGCCACTTGCCTTCCTTCTGGAGCTCGCGCAGAACCTGCCAGATCTGCTTGCGGGCCTGCATTTTGGAGGTGGAAAGATACTGCCGGTAGCTGCCGGGCGGCACGCTCTCCTGTACCTGCCCGGCAAAGAAGGTGTCGAGGGTGCGCTCGGCCATCGGCACCTGCGGTAAATCCTGCTGGCTGTGGTAGCCGAGCGGCAGGCGGAGGGTGCGGGGATCGCGGCGGACCGGGGCAGGGAAGCTGGCGGGCGGGTGCGCCCGGGCATAGCGGGCGCGCAGGCTGGTGTAGCTGTCGCGCAGAAACTCAAAGGTCAGCACCGCCTCAAGCCGGGTAAAGCCGCCGGTAAGCGCCCGGTGAGGCCGGTAACCCAGGAAGGGATGAGTGAGCAGGTTGCGGATGACCGCGCGCACCTGACGGCCGTACACCGGCACCTTGCAGCGCTCCTCCTGCAGCAGGACGGCGACAACATCGCGCCCGTAATCCGGCAGAAAGTAGGCTTCCTTGGTGAAGTAGAAGCGCAGCCCTTCCGCCTGGACCGCGGGTAGCGCCTGTTCCAGAACGTCGTAGGGAAAGCGGAACTCGGCCGGGACGGCATCGGTCCAGGGGGGCGGCGGCAGCTCGCGGAGCCCCGCGCCGCCGGTGTAGGTGCTGTCCATGAAGAAGCGATGGGTCAAAGCCGGGGATGCTCCTGCAGGGAATCAGGCGACGGCGGTCTGCCGCGGCTCCAGAAGCTGGCACAGCGCGTCTTCGTAAACCGTGGTCGCGGAGACTCGCTCGACCGTGGCCTGGCCGGCAAGGGCGATGGACTGCCGGCGCTCCTCGTCCCGGTAGAGCGAGGCAATGGCTTCGGCGAGCTGGTCGACGCTGCCGGCGTCGATGACCAGGCCGTCGACACCGTCGGTCAGCAGCTCAGACGCGCCGCAGTTGCGGGTCGCTATGCTGGGTACGCCATTGGCCATGGCCTCAAAGAGAGCCATGCCGAAGCCGTCGTCCATGCTGGGCAGCACGAAGAGGTCGCAGCGCTGGTAGAACTCGGCGATATCGGGGATGTATTCGATCAGCTCGACGTTTGGGGTTTGGCGCAGCAGCTCGGCGAGCCGGGGATAGGCGGAGAAATCGCTGGAGGAGCGAATGAGCAGGCGGGCGTTGGGCAGGTTGAGCTGGCGCCAGGCCTCCAGCAGGTACAGGTAGCCTTTGCGCAAGGCATTGCCGCCCAGCACGCCAACCGTGAAGGGCGTATTGCGCTCAAGCCGGATGGCGCCTTTGGCCTGGGCGCGCCCGAGCAGGGGTGCGAGCAGCAGCCTGGGCTGCAGGTGCGCGGGAAAGGTGCGCGCGGTGTAGCGGGAGGGCACCAGGATGGTGTCGGCGAGCTCGTACTCGGCAAGCTGGCGCTCGCGGAACCATGGCGGCTCCGCCTCAAAGGCTGCGCCGGTTTTCGCCGCTTCCTCCTGCACAAGCTGCTGCTGGAAATCGACGTGGGGGCAGGCGCGGTCGAGAACGAAGGTATCGCCGCGGCGGCGGGCGGCCTGCCCGGTGTGGAGCGCCTGCGTGGCAAAGCCGATGACGAGCTCTGTGCGCGGCATCATGGCAGCCACCATGCGGTCCCACCAGGCAATGCCGTGCTGGTACGCCGCGGGAGATAGCTGGCGCTTCAAGAGGCGCGCGGCGATCTCGACCGGCGCCGGGACCAGGTGGGTACGGATCGAGTCGTCGAGATGGTGAAAGTAGCGCCGCGGAGCGGTGGTCCAGATATCGACGGCACCGGTGTGCCTGCGGAGCGCGTTCGCCATCTTTGTGGCGTGGAAAGGCCGCACGACGGAGATGGCGACGTTCATGGTGCCATCCTAGCATGCAGACTCTGGGCATGCAGACTCTGGCGCCTCTTGCCGGAACAGTGCCTGCGCCCTGACACGAAGGTGGGGACAGCGGGCACTTAGTCCCTGAGCATCACGGCCATAGACGGCAGGTTGTCGAGCTCGTTGTCTTGCATGAAGCCGAGCATTGAGGCCAGGATGGAGGCATTGTGTTCGATCTCTCTTGCATGGGACTGGATCGCGCGTACGACGTGCTCCTGCGCAAACGCCTCTTTGTAGTGTCCAGCAATGCCGATAAGCAGTCCATTGATCCAGGCAAACTGGGTGGTCATCAGGATGTACTCGTCGAAGATGGGGCGGCTTGTAAAGCTCGGGCTGCCTTCGCGCCCGAAAGGAAACAGGTTCCTGTAAATGTAATTGAGCAGATAGTTTTCGAGGATAAAAGGGAAGCGTTCGAAGAGAGGCCGGTGATATCTCTTCTCGGCTTCCTGGTAGCGTTGCACATCACTTTCAGGAGTCGATCCGGCTGGTGAACCGATGCCTTCGACAAAGCTCCAGAATGTATCGACAAAGCGAGTTCCGCAGGTCTTCTCTTGTACCCGGTCCTGAGACAGCCTGAAAATTACTGAGAGTTTGAGCTCGCAGTTGCCTGGAAGGCTTTCCATCTCGGCCCGAAGCCAGCTGGCTCCAATCATCTGGCGATAGTTATCGATAAGTGCGGGAACCGTCTGGCTTAGCTCTTCATCTGTTATCTCGTTTAGCTGCTTGCATAGCGACCCGATCAGCAGGAGCCGCCGCCACATAGGCCGAGAGCGATCTTTTACTATGTCGACCAGCAATGCTCGCACTCGCTGGAACGCAAAATAGGGCTTATAGATGGAACCGGGCGCGTTGCTTGCTAAAGGAAACGAGTTATCCGTTCGAAAACTGCCTGAGAAGAGATTGCCGGCGATCTCTGTCGAGTCGGGAACAAGCAGCACGTTCCGGGCAGCTTCAGGGCAGGAGAGCAGCAGGGAACCTTCGAGCCTTCCATGGACCCGGTTTAGCGCGCGGGGGTAAATGGAACAGGTTGCCGAGAGGAGTTGGCTTCCATACTCATGCTGGATGCCGCACGTTCGCTCCGTGGTGAAAAAGGGACAAAAGCCGGATGGTGTGGTCTGTATCTGCGCAAATAGGTTGTCGTGAGTCACGGGTTCGACAACAAAGACATGCTGGTCCACCAGCGAGCCCAGCTTGTCAGCGGAAAACTGCTGGTACTGCTCGTATGTTTTCTTGTCGACAGGGATGTTCCAGGTCCGGCAGCACGTGTCTTCGCAGCTGGCGCCGATACATTGAAAAGCCGCGGCGTAGGTTGGCGGCGGCGCCTCTTCGAAATCTTGCTCACGGGCTGCAGCCGGACCATGCGCGGGCTCAGGTACTTTTCTTTCCATACTCTGTGTGGCGATCCTCGATCTCGAGTGGTTTCTATAAGTAAAGACGGACGGGCAGACGATTTGTTGCCGTCCTTTTTGATGTGAAGGGCCACCCACGCATTCTGGATGCTGCGAAGGATTTTACTGCCTAAGGCTCAGATGTGAAGAGCAGTGGCTGTCCCCCTTCGCCTGCGCTTACGAAAGCGCCACGCCAGGAAAATGCCGAGAGCAGCGAGCAGGGCGACTGCGAGGGCTGCTATCTCGTATCTGACATGCCAGACTGACAGGAAGATCTGTACCCCAGGTGGGTAGTGGGGTGGGTGAACGCGGCGGATCCAGATAGCGCCGTTGATAAGTTGAGGTAGCTTTGTTTCCAGTATCCCGCTTTCATACTGAATTTCTACAGGGGCGGCGAATACCGGGTCAGGATTTCCGTGCAGATTGACATAAAGATTGCCGGGACCGTGGCGGTCGAGCCAGGTGCGCAGTGCGCCGCGGGCCGGGTGCAGCCATGTGTAGCCCACATCGTCGTTTCGATCGGAGTAGATGACGATGGCCGAACCGCCATCGCTAAGCACGCCCAGGCTGTAGAGCCGGAGGCCGAGTTGCGTGCGAAGCCTGGTGGCGACGCTCCCCGGAAAGTAGCCAGCGTGGTGCAGATGTGCCCACAGCATGAGTTTCGCGTCAGGGAGCGCGCGCTGAAGCTCCAGAGTGTACTGGCTTGCCTGTTGCTCTCGAACGGTGCCGACGATGTCCCAGTAAGTCAATCCCGGCGGTGGGCATAGGTTCAGACTTCGGCGAAGGTTGCCGGGGATAAGTTGAAGGATTGTGGCGTGCGGGAGATTGGGATAACGGCTTTGCACCTGCGGGAGGGCGAGCTGGATCCATTGCTGGAGCTGGTCGATGGCTCGGTTGGCAGCAGCGTCCTGTGGGGTGACGCCGGCGGGACAGCGGGTGCGGTCGATGTCTCGGAGCCACGCGGCTTGATTGAAGCCGGCGGGAGGCTCGGCATAGGTACGCAGGCGCTGGCTGAGGAGAGTAAAGACCTGCTGATGGGGGGTGCCGATGCCCAAACCGGGCTGAATGTCATAAGAAGTGATATAGAGCGGTTGCGCGCTGGACCAGCTTGCGGCCTCGTAGGCGAACAACTGTTCGATTTCCGCGGTGTTCCAGATGCGGAACAGACCGCTCATAGCTTCTTTCACGTCCTGCTCTTGTTTGCCGGAGGCCAGGAAGCGGTCCTGCGTCACCCATAGGTCGACAGGTGAGCCTTCAAAGGCGACAGTGTGAAAGCCGAGATTCTGATTCAGTTCTTTAATGATGCCAAGCCGGACGAGCGGGAACTCGTGCGTCATGTGGATCGATTCGCCGAGGGAAACTATGTCGACGTCCCGCAGAAGAGGAGGGAGGAAGGAGTAGGTGGATGCTTGGGTGTAGCCGGATGGCGAGATTGGCCAGGTATTCGCCTGGCCAAAAGCGAAAGAAACGATGCTCGCGACAAAGAGGGAACACAGGAAGCGGCAGCTCTTGAAGCTCATTCCGGGGAGCTCCTCTGCTTTCAGTTGATTTTGTCTCTACTTAAGCCAAGTAAAGATGTTCGCTTGCTTGTTAGCCTTAGCCTCACACATTGAGCCGATTGGAGGCAGCGACGCGACCGTACCATAAGCCAGAATCCTTTATTGTCCGTTTCTGATTGCGAAAATCAGTGTAGATCAGCCCATAGCGCTCGGTGTAACCCTCCGCCCATTGGAAGTTATCGAGAAGGGTCCAGGCATGAAAGGCGCGAACCCGAGCTCCAGTGGCGGGCTACACGGATGCTTTGAACTCAGGGCGTCGCTGGGCACGCGCCGCTGCGCATTTTGCCATGCAGGTTTGCTTCTGAAGTCAGCGATTTCGCGGTCTTATTAATTAACAGAATATGTGTTATCGGACACGATTGCTGTGATCGTGTTTGTCGGGCATTCTTCCAGCGTTGCCCTGCTTAGGGGTTGCCTCCGGCAGAGCGCGGGTTAGCAGTCGTCGCTTGCGAAGCAGGCACCGTGAACGGCCAGCACCAAAGCGGCGCCGGCCACGAGGCCGATCAGGGGCCATGCCCAGCCTGGCAACCCGAAACTTTTTGAACGAGAGAGTGGTGCGCGTTGAGTGGACATGGCTACCACCATACGACGCGCGGTGTGCTATGCGGCCGCGGCGCAGAAACACGGGTTTGTGCCATGCAAAGACCGGTTCGTTACCGGTGGTGAAGAAATCGCCGGCCCGACTTTACGCGCAGGTCACCGTCGCTGAGTTCCGCTGCTCTGCGGCGCGGTGATGCTCTGCCCGGCTCTCACCTGGAACAAGGTATAAAAGCCTCCGCAGATGGCGGCGATGCCAACCAGCCACAGCAGGAGGAATCGACAAACACGGAACGTGGTAAAAGGCCCGCTCGAAGTCGAGCGGCTGGAATCCAGCTCAGATAGCATGTGTGCTCTTTCTGGATTGAGAAAAAAGGAAGGAAACACGCGGAGTGGCATTCGGGTCGATACCTGCAGCTCACGTCCGGATTTACTTTGGTTCAGAAGCAATAAGAGCGGAATGGTTTGCCCTGTTGCAGACTTCTTTCTCCGTTTCCGGATGTAAGAAGAAGTTGGGGAGGGCTACCAGTACCGGCTGCGAAGTCTGCAGCGAACCTATATCCAAGCCCTGAATAGCGAGCCAGGAGAAGAGTTTGGCGGAGAGACAGGGATTCGAACCCTGGGTACCCTTGCGAGTACGCCGCCTTTCCAAGGCGGTACATTCAACCACTCTGCCATCTCTCCGGCCTTCACCAGACTTTACCATAGGGCGGGCAGCGACTCCCCGCCGGGCGGCAGGCGGTCTTGCATGCCGCAAGATGCATCCCTACTTGCAAAAGCGCCTACGGTGGCTTCCTCTGTTCATCTGCGGTCCATCGCCGGAAGGCATTCTGTATGCGTCCCAGCGCGGCTAGTGCGCAGGGTAAAAGGAGATTGCGCGTGCCCCAGCTCAGCCCGGAACTGCTCCAGAAAATGCACGCCTATTGGCGTGCTGCAAACTACCTCACCGTGGGGCAGATCTATCTGCAGAACAATCCCCTGCTCGACCGTCCGCTCACCCCAGCCGACATCAAGCCGCGGCTGCTGGGGCACTGGGGCACCACCACCGGGTGCAACTTTCTCTACACGCACCTGAACCGCATCATCTGCGAACACTCCATCGACATGCTGTTCATCATGGGCCCGGGCCATGGCGGACCGGGCTTCGTCGCGCAGACGTACCTGGAAGGCTCCTACACGGAGCTGTACCCGAATGTGGAGCGTAGCAAGGACGGCATGAAGCTGCTGTTCCGGCAGTTCTCCTGGCCGTACGGGATTCCTTCGCACGCCGCGCCGGAGACACCGGGCTCGATCCATGAGGGCGGCGAGCTGGGCTATTCCCTGCTCCACGCGTATGGCGCCGCGTTCGACAACCCGGATCTGATCGTGGCCTGCGTGGTGGGCGACGGCGAAGCGGAGACCGGGCCGGCCGCGACCAGCTGGCACTCGAACAAGTTTCTGAACGCGAAGACCGATGGGGCGGTGCTGCCGATCCTGCACCTCAACGGCTTCAAAATCGCCAATCCGACGGTGCTGGCGCGCATTCCTGAGGAAGAGCTGCTCTCGCTGTTCCGCGGCTACGGCTATGCGCCGGTTGTTGTGGCTGGCGATGAGCCCATGGAGATGCACCAGAAGATGGCCGACGCGCTGGATAAGGCCTACGCGGACATCCGCGCCATCCAGCAGAAGGCGCGGGCTGACCAAGCCACGGGCAAGCCGACGGGCAAAGCCGCAAAGGAGAAGGAATCCGCTGACGACCGCCCGCGCTGGCCGATGATCATCTTCCGCTCGCCGAAGGGCTGGACTGGGCCCAAGGTCGTCGACGGCAAACAGATTGAAGGCACGTGGCGGGCGCACCAGGTGCCGCTCGAAGAGGTGCGCACCAACCCTGAGCACCTGCGCATGCTGGAAGAGTGGATGCGGTCCTACAAACCGGAAGAGCTGTTCGACGAGCAGGGCCAGTTTCGCAAGGAGTACGCCGACATTGCGCCCAAGGGCCGGCTGCGCATGGGCATGAACCAGCACGCGAACGGCGGGCTGCTGCTGGAGCCGCTCGAGATGCCTTCGTTTGAGCAGTACGGCGTCAAAATTGACGGGCCTGGCACGACCGAAGCTGAAGCCACGCGGGTATTGGGCGGTTATCTGCGCGACGTGATGAAGGCCAACCTGCACAGCCGCAACTTCCGCGTCTTCGGTCCTGACGAGACGGCCTCAAACCGCCTGGAGGCGATCTACCAGGTATCGCCCAAACGCTGGGACGCGATGTACGAGGACGTGGACGAAAACCTCGCCATCGACGGCCGCGTGATGGAGGTGCTGAGCGAGCATATGTGCGAGGGCTGGCTTGAGGGCTACCTGCTGACCGGGCGGCATGGCTTCTTCTCCTGCTACGAGGCCTTTATCCACATCATCGACTCGATGTTCAACCAGCATGCGAAGTGGTTGAAGGTGTGCCGCGACATTCCCTGGCGCAAGCCCATCGCATCGCTCAACTACCTGCTGTCGTCGCACGTGTGGCGGCAGGACCATAACGGCTTCTCGCACCAGGACCCCGGCTTTCTCGATCACGTGGCCAGCAAGAAGGCGGACGTGGTGCGGATCTATCTCGCGCCCGACGCGAACTGCCTGCTCTCGGTGGCGAACCACTGCCTGCGCAGCCGCAACTACGTCAACCTCATCATCGCGGGCAAGCAGCCGGCGCCGGTATGGCTCAGCATGACGGATGCGGTGCGGCACTGCACGGCCGGCCTGGGCGTGTGGGCGTGGGCGAGCAGTGACGGCAGCGAGGGGCCGGACGGCGCGGGCACACCGGGCCATGCGTGTGATGTAGTAATGGCCTGCGCGGGTGACGTGCCGACCCTGGAGTGTCTCGCAGCCGTGTCGATCCTGCACAGGCGTTTCCCGGAGCTGCGGGTGCGCGTCGTCAACGTAGTGGACCTGTTTACGCTGCAGCGGCCGAGCGAGCACCCGCACGGCATTGCTGACGAGGATTTCGACCGCCTCTTTACCAAGGACAAGCCGGTCATCTTCAACTATCACGGCTACCCGGCGCTGGTGCACTCGCTGATCAATGGGCGCACCAACGAGCATAACTTCCATGTGCATGGCTACCAGGAGGAAGGCACGACCACGACGCCCTTCGACATGTGCGTGTTGAATCACATCGACCGTTTTACGCTGGTGCTCGACGTAGTGCGCCGCACGCCGAAGCTGGCCGCGCACCTGGCGGAGGCGGAGCAGCTGCACTCTGAAAAAATGCAGCAGCACAAGCTGTATGTCTCAGAGCATGGGGAGGACCTGCCCGAGGTGCGCGACTGGGTGTGGGGCAGCAAGCGGGATGGCGGAGCGCTGGCCGAGGAGACCGGCGGTGACAACGGATGAGCGCTTCACCGGGTGGTACCGGGGCAGACGCGATTCTGGTGCTGAACTCGGGATCGTCTTCGCTCAAGGCTGGTTTGTTTGTGGCGGATGCGCAGGCAAACTTTGCCGGAGAGCGCGCTGCGATGACGGCGCAGGCCAGCGGCATCGGCCAAGGTGGAGGTACGCTTTCGATCCGGGATGCGGACGGAAAGGAGCTGGCATCGGGCGGCCACGCGCTCGGCTCGCAGCAGGAGGCGCTGGCGGCCATTGCTGCGGCGCTGAAGGAGCATGCCGGGGAGGGAGATCAACGCGAGCCGCGGCTACTCGCTATTGGCCATCGGATCGTGCACGGGGGGCCGCGTTTACGGCAGCACACGCTGCTCACGCCGGCGGTTCTCGATACGCTGCGCCAGTCGATCCATTACGCGCCTCTGCATCTACCGGGCTCGCTCGAACTGGTTGAGCAGGCCGGCAAGCTCTACCCGGGGGCGCCGCAGGTCGCCTGCTTCGACACCACGTTTCACCGGACCATGCCGGCCGTTGCCCGGCGCCTGCCCATCCCGGAGGAGTTCGCCGCGCAAGGGGTGGAACGCTACGGCTTCCACGGTCTCTCATATGAGTCCCTGGTCGCGCAGCTTCGCGCCGAACCCTCGCGGCTGCCCGACAGGATCGTGCTGGCGCACCTCGGCAGCGGCTCGAGCCTCTGTGCCGTGCACCGGGGTTCATCGGTTGACACAACCATGGGGCTGACGCCGGCAGGTGGCATCCCCATGGCCACACGCACCGGCGATATCGATCCCGGGGTGCTGACTTTCGTGGCCCGCGCAGGCCGCCTCTCGATGGATGCGCTGGAAGAGTTGGTCAACCACAAAGCCGGCCTCGCAGCCATCGCCCAAGGCAGCGGCGATATGCAGCAGCTTGAGAAAGCGATCGGTGACCCGAGCGCTGCCGGGCAGGCCGATGCCGCCCTGGCCTTCGCCATCTTCGCCACCGCGATCGCCAAGCAAGTTGCCGCTCTCACAGTTTCGCTTGGAGGACTCGACCTGCTGATCTTCGCGGGCGGCATCGGCGAGCACAGCGCTCCCATGCGGGCTGCTGTCCTCGAGCGGCTGGCGCCGTTCGGCATCCGATTTGACCCGGACGCGAACACGCGGCATGCTGCCAGTATCGAAACGGCGGCCAGCAAGGTGCCCGTTCGAATCCTGCCCGCGGAGGAAGACCTTGTCATCGCGTCTCACACCCGGCGCATCTCACAGCAGACGAAACAGGCCTGACCAGCCCAGAGGCTTGCCGCTTATCTTTCGGCTAGTTGCTCTCCTAAAACGGGACGGCGAGCATTCTCTTCATAGGAATTTCAGTTTTCTTTAATACTCTGAAGCAACAGCTTGCATGCCTGTTGCACGAAAAGGGCCGCGCTTGCAGCAATCTTCCATGCGTCTGCTTCACGTCATTCACGATCTTTCGCCAGCCGGTGGCGGCCCGCAGGAGAACCTTCTGCAGCTGGCGCGCGGCTATCGCGAGCTCGGGGTGGACGTTGAGGTGCTCTCGCTGGATGCGCCCAATGCAGCCTATCTTGCTCGCTATCCCTGTCCCGTGCATGCGCTTGGCCCGGTTTCCTCGACCTTTGGTTACAGAAGATCGGCACGGGCCTGGCTAAGAAAAAATGCTCACAGCTACAGCGCAATCCTGGTAGATGGCTTGTGGCAGTACCCGGCTGTTGCGACGCGCTCCAGCGCCATGGCTGCGAATGTCCCATACTTCGTTTTCCCCCACGGCATGCTCGATCCGTGGTTTCGCAGGCGTTATCCGCTCAAACATCTCAAGAAGCAGCTCTTCTGGTGGGTCTCGCAGTACGGCATTCTGCGCGATGCGAACCGCGTCATCTTTACGACCGAGGCGGAACGGGAGCTGGCTCCGCAAACCTTCTGGCCGAGCCGGTGGCGCAGCGCGGTGGTGCCGCTGGGAACGGGTCGGCCTGACGGCGACCCGGACCAGCAGCGGGCGGCCTTCCAGGCTGCATGTCCGGAGCTGCGGGGGCGGCGCTTTCTTCTCTTCCTCAGCCGCATCCACGAGAAAAAAGGCTGCGACCTGCTGCTGAAGGCCTTCTGCCAGGTGGCGGCGGCGCACCCCGATCTGGATCTGGTATTAGCCGGGCCGAGTACAGACCGTTTGCAGGGAAGGTTGCAGGCGATTGCCCAGAAAAAAGGGTTTGCCGGCCGCGTGCACTGGCCCGGCATGCTGCAAGGCGACGTGAAGTGGGGCGCGTTCCATGCTGCGGAAGCATTCGTTCTACCCTCTCACCAGGAAAACTTCGGCATCGCCATTGCCGAGGCTATCGCCTGCGGCCTGCCGGTTCTGATCTCGAACAAGATCAATATCTGGCATTACGTCACCGAGGACGGGACTGGGTTTGTAGAAGATGATACGGAGGCCGGGACGCTGCGCCTGCTGGAACGCTGGCTTGCGCTGACCGCTGCAGAGCGGGCCGCCATGGTAGGGCGTACCGGCGCTTCGTTTGAGAAGCGCTTCTCCATGCGCAACTGCGCTGCATCCATTCGCGCGCTGGTCGAGGCTGCCGCCGCGGAACAGCGCGGCCCGCAGCGCGCCGATCGAAGCCTGGTCGAACTGTAACCCCGAAGCGCCCCTGGCTACTGCGTCTGGTGTCACCCCGGAATTAATTTTCGTGCATTTCTCCGGTAGCCATGCACCCCGGATCTGCGGCAGGCGGCCTTTCATGACGGAAAAGCAGCCTGCTGAAGTTTTGCGGCCTCCACGAGCGCGCGAGAACTGCTTTAGTGCGCCAGCATCGACCAGGCTTCATAGGCCAGCAGCGCTGCAATCCACAGCCCTGCATTGAAGAAGAGCGCCACCCGCAAGCCGAGGAAAATGCCCGAGGCTGGTTCCGGAGCTTGCTGGGTGACCTGGCCAGGCACGATGTGGGTCTTCAGCAGCGAGTCGAGGTCGCTTCGCCGGGGCTGCCTTCCCTGCACCGGCGCCGCCGGGGGTATCGGGATGGCGGGAACCGGCGGAACAATGCCGCTCTGCTGTGGGTTTCGGGCAGGATGCGTGTGGGTGAGCAAGGCTGGCTGCATGGGGTCTGGTTCCTTTCCGTCCTCGACTCTATCGGCGAACCGCCCGGGAACTGCGAGCCATTCTGCGTAGAAACTTCACCCCTGGCCTGTTCCGGGACGATCCTTGCCGCAGCTTCCCGAATCGGTCCTCTGTTTCGCCCTGAGAGTGTTTCCCATTCCGTCCTATCGGCTCTCCAGCTGCTTTCCTTCATCGGGGCGAAACCGTTGCCGAAGCATCCTTGACGCCCCGCAGGCACCCCTCTAGATTGAAGAAAGCCCACAGAAACAGGTGACCGCTCCGTGACCTCCGCTCCGCACTACTTCTGGAACTATCTGCCGCTGCTGATCCAGATCCTCATTGCGACGGCCATGGGCTGCTCCATGGCGACAGGCTCGTGGATCATCGGCAAGCGCAACCCGAGCAAAGCCAAGCTGGCTGTCTATGAGTCCGGCATTCCCGTTGAGGGCGATGCGCGGGGACGCTTTTCGGTCCGCTTCTACATGGTTGCGATGATGTTCATTCTGTTCGACGTGGAAGCGGTTTTCATGCTGCCCTGGGCTGTGATTTACCGCCAGCTGCCTGCGATTACGGGCTCGCGCCTGTTCGGTTTCTGGGAAATTCTGGTCTATCTCGGCTTTGTCATGGTGGGCTTCTTTTACATCTGGAAGAAGGGCATCCTCGACTGGTCGTCAGACAAGGCGGACCTGTAACCATGCCCACTGATCTGCTTGATAAAGATGCTGTGCTCTCGCAGATGTCTACCAACCGGGCTGTTGCCGCCCTGGGGCCGGAGCGAATCACCGACGCCAAATTCGACCGCGGTGAGCTGACGCTAACCATTGCGCCGGACCAGATCCGCTCTGCCGCCCGCATCGTGCAGGAAGCAGGCTATAACTTTCTGGAAGACGTAACCGCGGTGGACTGGCTGCCGGCCGAGCCGCGCTTCCAGGTCACCTACCACATCGTTTCCTATGAGCTGAAAGAACGCCTCCGGCTGCGCATCTTCGTCGATTCGGTCGTTGGCGGCGCGGATTCGATCGTTCCCGTGTGGCCGTCGGCGGACTTTTACGAGCGCGAGGTTTTTGACCTGTTCGGAATCCGCTTTCATGGCCACCCCAACCTCCGCCGCATCATGATGCCTGATGAGTTCGAAGGCCACCCGCTGCGCAAGGACTTTCCTGTGGAGGGATACCGCTGAAGCCTTGCTGTATCGCTGGTGAGCCAACGTGGCTGCTTTGTAAACGAGAGCCACACCCTAAGCAATCTCAAACCCATAACCGTGTGGGAGAAATGCCTCGATGAGCCAGTTCACTGAAACCGCATCGCTGATCGCGCCCCGCCCCGAGGACCCGACCAAAGACAAAACGATGATCCTGAACATGGGGCCGCAGCACCCGTCGACCCACGGGGTGCTGCGCCTGGTGGTCGAGATCGATGGAGAGACGGTGCTACGCCTGGTGCCCGACATCGGGTACCTGCACACGGGGATCGAGAAGACCTGCGAGGCGAAGTTTTACCAGCAGGTGGTCCCGCTCACCGACCGCATCGACTACCTGTCCCCCATGAGCAACAACCTGTGCTACTGCCTGGCAGTCGAAAAGCTGCTGCAGATTGAGATCCCCGAGCGGGCGCAGTGGCTGCGGGTGATGCTCAACGAACTGACCCGGTTGAACTCGCACTTGGTGTGGCTGGGTACGCATGCCATGGATATCGGCGCGTTGACGGTTTTTCTTTACACCTTTCGTGAGCGTGAGGACATTTTACGGCTGTTTGAGCATGTTGCCGGCCAGCGCATGATGACGTCCTACTTTCGCATTGGAGGGGTCTCGCTCGAGCCGCCGCTCGATTTCTTCGCCATGGTGCAGAAACTGATCAATCGTATGCCGTCGAAGATCGACGAGTACCAGAACCTGCTTACCGGCAACCCCATCTGGGTGGACCGCTTGAAGGGAGTCGGCTATCTGAGCGCCGCGGACGCGATTGCGCTGGGTGTGACCGGACCTCCATTGCGCGCCTCAGGCGTGGACTGGGACCTGCGTCGCGACATGCCATACACCGGCTACGAGAAGTTCCAGTTCAAGGTGCCGATCGCGACCGAGGGTGACGTGTGGGCGCGTTATGTCATCCGGCTTGAAGAGATGCGCGAGTCGGTCAAGATCATCCAGCAGACGCTCGATGGCATTCCAGACGGGCCTGTGACGGCCGACGCGCCCAAGGTGGTGCTGCCCGACCGCGAGAAGATGAAGACCGAGATGGAGTCGCTCATCTACCACTTCAAGATCGTGACTGAGGGCTTCCCGGTGCCGGCCGGCGAAGTGTACCAGGCCATCGAGTCGCCGCGTGGTGAGATGGGCTACTACGTGGTTGCTGACGGCACCGCGAAACCCTACCGCGTGCACATGCGCAACCCGTCGTTCGCGACCCTGCAGGCGCTGGAGACGATGTGCAAGGGGCGCCTGCTGGCCGATGTGGTTGCGGTTATCGGATCGATCGATATCGTGCTGGGCGAAATTGACCGGTAACTCAACAGACGCTACAGACAAGGCGGCACGCGAGGAGCTCTGGATCTCCTTCCGCTCTCTACTGCAGTCGTACCTGGCGGCTGCGACAGCAGGTACCGAGGTTCCGCAAGCGCTGGTTGTGGAACCGCAACCGCGGCAGTTACAGATCGTTGCCGCAGCGCACACCGTCACTCTCGAGATGCGGCCTGAAACCGGCGAAGGCTATTGGGCAATGTACAAGCAGGCCGCGCTGCTCGATGAGGGCGCATTCCGCCTGCACCTGGACGCCAGCTTCGAGTGGAGCGGCAAGCCCGGGCGGCTGGAGATGGATGCGGTGGCCGAAGCATTGGCTACACTGGTTTTGAGTTAGACGGACAGACGAGCGTGCCCTGCAGTATGGCTTTTCGGCGCATTGAACTTTAAGGGCGGTAGATGACGAAGATCAGAAAAGCGTTAATCACTGAATTCGGCGACGAATCGAGAATTACTGGTTAGATCTTCAGACTTCTAAGTACGGAATGACAGTTGCCAAAACAAGAGGAAGCGATAAGGACGATGAGCACACAAACAACAATTTTCTCGCCGGAACTGGCAGCTCGGCTCGACCGCCTGGTCACGCTGTATCCGGTCAAGCGCTCGGCGCTGATCCCCATGCTGCTGTACGCGCAGGACGAGATCGGTTACTGCTCGGACGCGGTGATCCGCGAGTCGGCCGAGCGGGTCGGCATCACGGAGCTCGACGTACGCAACGTGCTCTCGTACTACTCCATGCTGCGCACCAAGCCGGCGGGCAAGTTCAATATCCAGGTCTGCACCAATATCTCCTGCATGCTGCGTGGCGGCTACGAGATCCTGGAGCATTGCAAACAGAAGCTCGACATCCACGAGAACAAGGGCGTCTCGAAGGACGGGCTGTTTTCGGTCGAGGAAGTCGAATGCATCGGCGCCTGCTGCTGGGCGCCGGCCGTGCAAGTCAACTACGACTACGTCGAAGACGTTACTCCCGCATCGATGGATGCGACCATTGCCAAGTACGCATCACAAGCGCGCGTGCAGTAAGGCATTTCAGCAACACAAGGATTCTACGGAGGCACCATGTTTCTGGTTTCTCATCCTGATGAAGTCAAGGTCATCTCGTTCCGGTTCGGCCAGGGCGCCGAAAAGATAGACAAGTACATCGAGCTTGGTGGGTACGAGCAGGCGCGCCGCGCCATCGACATGGGGCCCGAGGGGATCATCAACGAGATGAAGGCGTCGAACCTGCGCGGCCGCGGGGGCGCTGGCTTCCCGACGGGTCTGAAATGGTCGTTTGTGCCGAAGACCTCGGAGCGCCCAAAATACATCCTAGTCAACGGCGACGAGAGCGAGCCGGGGACCTGCAAGGACCGGCCTATCTGCGAGTATGACCCGCATTCCATTATTGAGGGCACCATCATCGCGGGTCTGGCGACCGGCGCGAAGATGGGTTTTATCTACATGCGAGGCGAGTACCGCTACCTGCTCGATATTATGGATAAGTGCATTGCCGATGCCTACGCAAAGGGTTTTCTCGGCAAGAACATCTTCGGCATGGAAGGCGTGGACTTCGACTGCATGTCGCACACCGGCGCCGGCGCCTACGAGGTCGGCGAAGAGTCGGCGCTGATGGAGTCGCTCGAAGGCAAACGCGGCATCCCGCGTATCCGGCCGCCCTTCCCTGCTGTCGTTGGCCTGTACGGCGGCCCCACGGTCATCAACAACGCAGAGACCATCGCGAGTGTGCCCCATGTGCTGCGGCTTGGTGGTGCGGAGTACGCGAAGATCGGCACGGAGCGCAACGGCGGCACGCGGCTGTTCGGTATCTCCGGCCATGTCGAGAAGCCCGGCGTGTACGAGCTGCCCATGGGCTACTCGCTGAAGAAGGCGATCTACGAGGTCGCAGGCGGGATTCTTGGCGGCAAGAAGCTCAAAGCGGTGGTCCCGGGTGGGTCGTCTACTCCGATTCTGAAAGCCGACGAGATCGATGTCGGCATGGACTTTGACCAGCTGGCGAAGGCCGGCACCATGCTCGGCTCGGCGGGTGTGGTGGTGCTGGATGAAACCGTCTCAATGGTCGAGTTCGCGCTGCGCACGATTGCGTTCTACCGACACGAGAGCTGCGGCTGGTGTATCCCCTGCCGCGAGGGCACGGACTGGCTGCAGAAGACGATCTCGCGCGTGTATCGCGGGCAGGGCGTGTCCAAGGATCTGGATAACATCAAGTACCTGGCCGAGAACATGATGGGACGGACCTTCTGCCCGCTTGGCGATGCTGCGGCGATGCCGACGATTGGGTTCATTACTAAGTTCCGCGATGAGTTCGAGGCGTTCCTGAGCGAGAACCCGCAGATGCCGGGCCTGGTGCTCGCGCAGCCGCCGGGGTTGGTGCAGCTCGCGGCGCATTAGAGGGTCATTGGGTTTTACAACTTTGAGGATCAGTCAGGATCGCTCCGTGAAGCTTTGGGAATCGGGAATCTTGCTTTGGCGAAGATACTGGACATCTGACAGGGACGCGCATAACTTTGCTGGTTCTGCGTGAATGGCGTCATGCTTGTTCAAGACGGTGGCGATATTCGTATTTGAAGAGATCGTAGTTCTTCAATTTCGAGAAGAGTAGGTAGGCCGCATGGGTGCAGTTGAGGAAACGCGCAAGGCAATCCAAGATTTCTTGGCTCCAGAGATACGAACAATAGCGGCCCAAATGGAAGCTCTCGCGAAGGAACAAGCCCAGCTCCGCAGCGAGTTACGCTCTGATTTCAAGGATGCGGAAGGAAGATTGCGGGGCGAAATTGTGACTTCGGAGGCTAGGGTCACTGCGGCGATTGAGCGGCTTCGTTCTGATATGCCTCTTCTCATCCGGAATGCAGTCCTCGAACAGCTTCTAGCTGAAAAACAGCGAGAGATCGATGACCTCCAGAAGCAGACACACTAAGCCTGCACGCGACAAGAGGAAGAAAACACTATCATGGCTGAAATAAAGACAATAACCCTCATCATCGATGGCAAGCAGATCACCGCACCCGCGGGCACGCTGCTCATTGATGCCTGCAAGAACGTAGGCATCGATGTGCCTTCGTTCTGCTACTACCCCGGCCTCTCGCTCCAGGGCGCGTGCCGCATGTGTGTGGTGCGCGTCGAGAAGATGCCCAAGCTCCAGACCGCCTGCACCACGCCGGTGGCCGAGGGCATGGTCGTGACCACCGAGAGCGCGGAGATCGCGCAGTCGCGCAAGGGCATTCTCGAGCTGCTGCTCGGCAACCACCCGCTCGACTGCCCGGTGTGCGACGCTGGCGGCCAGTGCGAGCTGCAGGACATGACCTTCAAGTACGGCGCGGCCGAGTCGAACTACACCGAGGTCAAGAACCACCGCGAGGAGCAGCAGTGGTCGCCGGTTGTCTTCTTTGACCGGCCCCGCTGCATCCTCTGCTACCGCTGCGTGCGCGTATGCGGCGAGGGCATGGATGTGTGGGCGCTGGGCGTGCAGAACCGCGGCGCCGGATCCGTGATCGCGCCCAACATGGGCGATCACCTGGACTGCGAAGAGTGCGGCGCCTGCATCGATATCTGCCCCGTCGGCGCGCTCACCTCCGGCTCCTATCGCTACAAGACGCGGCCGTGGGAGATGAACCACACTGCGACCATCTGCACCCACTGCGGCGACGGATGCAAGACCACACTCGGCACCCGGCGCGATAACGAGGGCTCGGAGATCGTGCGTGGCGACAACCGCGATAAGAGCGGCATCAACGGCGACTTCTTATGTATCAAGGGCCGTTACAGTTTCGACTTCGCCAGCCGCGAAGACCGTATCACCAAGCCGCTGGTTCGCAATGCAAGCGGCAAGCTCGAGCCCGTGACCTGGGAAGTTGCGCTTGACCACGTCGGCAAGCGCCTGCGCGAGGTGCTTGATACCCGTGGCGGCAAGGCTATCGGTGTTATTGGTTCGAACCGGACCACGAACGAGGAAAACTACCTGCTGCAGAAGTTTGCCCGCATGGTGCTCGGTACTAACAACATCGACCACCACCGCACGGCGGACTACCCGGCGTTCCTGGCCGCGCTCGGCGGTAAGGCTAATCGCACCGCAAGCCTGCGCGACTTCGAGAAAGCGCCGGCGATGCTGGTGCTGGGCAATGACCCGACCGAACAGCACCCCGCGCTGGCCTGGAACATCCGCACCAATGTGCGGCTGAACCGCGCGAAGCTCTATCTCGCCAACCATGCCGATATCAAGCTGCGGCGGCAGGCCAAGGCCGCGCTGCAGATTCCCGCTCACGGCTATGGCGCGCTCATCAGCTATCTCGCTGGCCGCGAGTCCGACTTCGTCGCTGATGACACTGCCGCGAAGTTCCGCGAAGCGCTGCTCGCCGAGCCGGAACTGGTCATCGCGTTTGGCTCCGAGTTCCGTGGGCGCGACCTGCAGGCCCTGGTCGCATGGGCGCTCACCATGCCCAACGCGAAGCTCGCCGCGCTGGGCGACTACGTCAACTCGCGTGGCGCGGCCGATATGGGCGTGCTTCCCGACTTCCTCCCCGGCTACACGCCCGCCACACAAGGCGGCGTTTTTGCCGAGGAATATGGAGCGGCGCTGCCAACCGTGCCCGGCATGAACCTGATCGAAATGATGGACGCCGCCGCCCGCGGCGAACTGGGAGCAATGTATGTCGTGGGCTCCAACCCGGTCTCGCGCTACGGTGTCGACCCTGCGGCGCTTGCCAACACGTTCGTCGTTGTGCAGGACATGTTCTTAACTGAAACCGCCGCAGTTGCAGATGTCGTGCTGCCGGCTGCTTATCTCTACGAGAAGGGCGGCACCGTCACCAACAGCTACGGCGATATCCAGCTGGTGAAAAAAGCAGGCGACACCGCGGGCGTTCGTGCCGACTTCGAGTTGATCGTACGCATCGCCGACAAGATGGGGATCTCAGCGCGCTCGCTCGTGCCGTTCGGCAAGGGCCTGCGCGCTGACATGGGCCAGTCGAGGGGCGCGCAGTCAGGCGAGGCCGACCGCCACGCCGTCTGGCTCGCGGCCAACGACTACGAGCCGAAGATGAGCCCGTTTGATCCCTTCGCTACCTTCGATGAGATTCAGCGACTGGTTCCGTCGTACGCCATCTCGCGCTTCGAACTGCTCTCGGGCCAGGACAAACCTGTGCACACTGACCTCGTCCAGATCGCCAGCTTCCCTGCCGAGCGCGCCGACCTGGTGCTCCCGGCCAACGACACGCTCTTTACATCGGGTACACTTGGGCGGTACTCGAATGTGTTGCACGAGGTGCTCGAAAGCCGCGAAACGACTCCCGAACAAACAGCAGCGGACTAGGTCAGCGGGGGCGCTCAGTCCCCGTGCGTGCAACACAGAATCGAAGCAACACGGAAGGCTGAACGCGTGTCGACGATCCTCATCTTTACCCTGCTGAGCCTGGTCAAAATTGCCGTTGTGCTCGGCATCTATCTCACCGCCGTCGCCTACACGGTTCTGCTCGAGCGCAAGGTGGTCGGACGCATCCAGAACCGCTGGGGACCCTCGCGTGTCGGCCCCTTTGGGCTGCTGCAGCCCCTGGCCGATGGACTGAAGCTCTTCCTCAAGGAAGACCTGATGCCGACCGATGTTTACCGTCCCCTGTATATCGCCGCGCCCATTATCGCGCTGGCTTGTGCGCTCACCTCGATCGCTGTCGTCCCCTTCGGCGGCTCCAACAGCTTCCACGGGGTCGAGCTCTTCGACATCGCCGATGTCAACATCGGACTGCTCGTCATCCTCGGCGTCACGTCGGTCGGCGTGTACGGCATCGCGCTCTCCGGCTGGGCTTCGAACAATAAGTACTCTCTGCTGGGGTCACTGCGAGCCAGCGCGCAACTGATCTCGTACGAGCTCGCGCTCGGGCTCTCACTGGTCGGCGTCGTCATGCGGGCCGGCTCGCTGCGCCTGCGCGACATCGTCAATGTGCAGGCAGCCCATGGGCTGCTGAGCTGGAACTTCTTCGGCGGCCTGCAGTTTGTCGCCTTTTTTATTTACCTGATGGCCGCGTACGCCGAGACCAATCGCACTCCGTTCGACCTGCCCGAGGCCGAGAGCGAGCTGGCCGCCGGGTATCACACCGAGTACTCCTCGATGAAGTTCGCCATGTTCTTCATGGCCGAGTACGCCAATATGATCACCGTCGCCTCTGTCGCCACACTGCTCTTTTTCGGCGGCTGGCTCAGCCCGTTCGGGAATCTGCTGCCCTCGGTTGGCGGCCCCATCGTGCAGGCGCTGCTTCCTATTTTCTGGTTCGTCTTCAAAGTGCTGCTGTTCCTGTTCCTGTACATCTGGGTGCGCGGCACGCTGCCCCGCTTCCGCTACGACCAGCTGATGGGCTTCGGCTGGAAATTCCTGATGCCAGTCGCTGTGCTCAACATCATCGCCAGCAGCCTCTGGTTCGCCTGGCGTACGCCGTTCTAGGCTGCACCACTCTCCGCAAGTGATTTACAATCGACTTTCCGCAGTTTCATCTGTTCAACGCTACACAGCAGCAAAGGGTCCCGCAGGCCCTCACCGGAAGACAAGCCGAATCCAGAGCGCGCGATCGCTCAAGTGAGTGTGGATCCACCATGTACCTCGTTCTCTTCTTCATATTCGCGGCACTCTGTATCGCCGGTGCCCTCAACCTGCTGCTCCAGCGTCATCCCATCAATAGCGCTCTCTCGCTCATCGTCGTCATGACCTCGCTCGCCGTGCTTTACCTGTTGCTCGGCGCCGAGTTCCTGGCTGCCGCCCAGGTCATCGTGTACTCGGGCGCCATCATGGTGCTGTTCACTTTCGTCATCATGCTGCTCAATGCCGGCGAGGAAGACCGCTCGCGCTCGACCAGCAGGGTCGCCTCTGCAGCCGGCTTTCCCGGGGTAGCCGCGCTAGTCTGTCTGCTCTCTTTTGTCTTCCTTTCTGAAAAGCTGCACCTCGGCACCACGCAGCTTGGCGATCAGCTTGTGTCGACCACGGCGCTCGCGCGCATTCTTTTCCGCGATCTTCTGCTGCCGTTTGAGGTCACCTCCGTGCTGATCCTGATCGCGATCCTCGGCGCTGTCGCGCTCGCGCGCAAGGAGCAGAACTAGCATGTCGGTCCCCATCGCGTACTACCTTGTGCTGAGCGCTATCCTGTTCTCGATCGGCGTCGGCGCCTTCCTCATCAAGCGCAACATCATCACTATTTTCATGTCGATCGAGCTGATGCTCAACGCCGTCAACCTTGCCTTCGTCGCGTTCTCGCACCAGCGGCACCAGATCTCCGGCCAGTTGTTCGTCTTCTTTGTGATGGTGGTGGCCGCGGCTGAGGCCGCCGTGGGCCTGGCCATCATCATCGCGATCTTCCGCGCGCGCAACACGCTCAACGTCGACCAAGTGGATTTGATGAAACTATGAACGGGACCGATTTGCACGATCATGCGTTGTACCTGCTCTGGATCCCGCTGCTGCCGTTTCTCGGCTTCCTCATCAACGGCACCATCGGCCGCCGTTTGTCGCGCCCCGCCGTCTCCGCTGTCGCGCTGCTCACCACCGGCGGCTCGCTCGCGCTGGTGGCTAATATCCTTCTCCAGTTTCACTCGCTCGCGCTACCGCACATTGAGTATGTAGCGCCCTGGATTGTCGCCGGCAACTTCCACGCCGACTTTGCTTTCTCGGTTGACCAGCTCACCCTGGTCTTCCTGTGTGTCATCACCGGCGTCGGCTTTCTCATCCACCTTTATTCAGTTGGCTACATGGCGCACGAGGAAGGCTTCTGGCGCTTCTTCGCCTACCTCAACCTGTTCATGTTTTTCATGCTCACGCTGGTGCTGGCGGAAAACTTCCTGCTGCTGTTCGTCGGCTGGGAGGGCGTGGGGCTGGCGTCGTACCTGCTGATCGGCTACTACTTCGACCGCGACTCAGCCGCGAACGCCGGCAAGAAAGCCTTCGTCGTCAACCGCATCGGCGACTTCGGCTTCCTGCTCGCGATGTTCCTCGTCATTCTGCACTTCGGCACGCTTTCGTTCCACGTTGTGATGGCCGAGCTCGCAGCGCAGCCCGCACTGCATGGCGGCTGGCTTACTGCAATCGGGCTGTGCCTGCTACTCGGCGCTGCCGGCAAGTCCGCGCAGATTCCCCTATACGTCTGGCTGCCCGATGCGATGGAAGGCCCCACCCCGGTCTCCGCGCTCATCCACGCGGCGACGATGGTTACGGCGGGCGTCTACATGGTTGCGCGTGCGCACCCTATCTTCGACCGCAGCCCATTTGCACTCGGCACGGTGGCAGTGATCGGCTGCGCGACCGCGTTCTTTGCCGCGACCATCGGGCTGATGCAGACCGACATCAAGCGCGTGCTGGCTTACTCGACTGTCTCGCAGCTCGGCTACATGTTCCTTGCCTGCGGGGTCGCGTCCTACTCGTCTGCGATCTTCCACGTCGTCACCCACGCCTTCTTCAAGGCGCTGCTCTTCCTCGCTGCCGGCTCGGTCATTCATGCGCTCTCGGGCGAGCAGGACATGCGCGTCATGGGCGGCCTCTGGCGCAAGATCCCCGTCACCTTCTGGACCATGACTGTCGGCGTTATCGCTATCTCCGGCATTCCGCCGCTCTCCGGCTTCTTCTCAAAAGATGAGATTCTTTACCAGACGTTTACCTCGCCGATGCCGGGCGCGAAGCTGCTCTGGTTTGTCGGGCTGGTGACTGCCGGCGTTACGGCGTTCTACATGTTCCGGCTTTACTTCCTCACTTTCTTCGGCGACAGCCGCGCGACCCGGGCCCACGCGCATACGCCCGAGCCGACCCACCATGCGGAAGCATCGAGCGGCATGGCTGAGGCCTCGACCGCCCACGCCGTACCGAATGCGTCCATTCAATCGTCCCACTCGCCCGACCCGCACGGGCACGAGCCACACGAAAGCCCGTGGACTATGCTTACTCCACTCGTGCTTCTCGCCCTGCTCGCCTTCTTCGGCGGCGCGCTCGGGCTTCCGGGCGAGGGCAACTTCCTGCAAAACTTCCTCTCGCCGGTGCTCCGCGTTGCCGGCGCGCCGGAAGCCCGCGAGAACGGCGCCCTCGAGATTACCCTCGCCCTCATCTCCACTCTTACGGCGCTCAGCGGCTTCGGTCTCGCGTATCTCTTTTACATGCGCCGCCCCGCTCTGCCGGGCGAGCTTGCGGCGCGTTTTCATGGCTTCTACCTGCTGCTGCTCGACAAGTACCGCATCGACGAGCTCTACGACGCAATCCTCGTCCGCCCCGTCCTGCTCCTGTCACGCTACGTGCTCAGTGCTTTCGTCGATGGCGGCCTCATCACCGGCACCGGCTTCGGTCTCGGCGCGGGCGTCAAGGGGCTTGGCTCCGTCGCGCAGCGCATGCAGTCCGGCAACATCCGCTCCTACGCAGGCTGGCTTGCTTTCGGCGCAGGCTTGCTGCTGGTGCTCACCTTCTTCGGCTTTGGAACCCACATGGCGCCGCGCTAGCTTTTTACGACTGCATAAGGACACGAACCAGTGCTGAACGATCACATCCTCTCCATCACGGTCTTTGTCCCCACGCTGGGCGCGATCCTCATTGCGCTGCTACCGCGCACGGGCAAGCTGGTCCAGTGGTGCGCGCTCGCTGTTTCGCTGCTGACTTTCGCGCTGACCCTGCACCTGCCGTTCCATTACGACTACGGTGCGCACAGCTTTCAGTTCGTCGAGAACTACTACTGGATTCAGAGCCCGAACATCCACTACCACCTCGGCATCGACGGCATCTCGCTGTGGCTGTTTGTGCTCACCGGCTTCCTCGCGCCGCTCGGCGTGCTCGCCAGCTGGAGCGCCATCCAGACCCGCAGCAAGGAGTTCTACTTTTTCTTCCTGCTGCAGCAGACCGCGATGCTGGGTGTCTTCGCCTCGCTCGATCTGTTCCTCTATTACGGCTTCTGGGAGCTCTCGCTGATCCCCATGGCGATCCTCATCGCGATGTTCGGCCGCACGAAAGGCCCCGCGGCGGCGATCAAGTTTTTTCTCTACACCTTCATTCCATCGGCGCTGTTCCTGGTCGCAATCCTGTATCTCTACGCGAAGGCCGGCACTTTCGACTTCACCGAGCTGCAGGCCATGCTGGCTAACGGCCATCTCGGCATCTCCCCATCCGCGCTCGGCTGGACCGCCTTCGCGTTCCTGTTCGCCTTCGCGGTCAAGGTGCCGGTGTTTCCGCTGCACGGCTGGCTGGGTGATGTTTTTTCAGAAGCCCCGACCGCGATGGCGATGGTGGTCGCCGGCAAGCTGGGCCTCTACTCTATCCTCCGCTTCAACCTTGGGCTCTTCCCTGTCCAGTCCCGCGAGTTTGCGCCCTGGATGATCGCGCTCGCCGTCCTTGGCATTCTGTACGCCTCGCTCAACGCGCTGGTGCAGCGCGACCTCAAGCGACTGGTCGCCTTCGCCACCATCGCGGCGCTCTCCTTCTGCACGCTGGGCATCTTCTGCTTTACGCTTGCCGGGCTCGACGGCGCTGTCTACCAGACGCTTAACGAAGGCATGATCGGTCCCGCGCTGCTCGTCCTGCTGGGTCTGCTCTACGAGCGCTACGGCACCTACGAGATGTCCGCCTATGGCGGCCTCGCCGCGCGCCTGCCCTGGATGGTTACCTTCTTCGTCGTCACCACGCTCGCGCTGATTGGCCTACCTATCCTCAACGGCTTCGTCGGCGAGTTCCTGGTGCTCTCCTCCACCTTTGCCACGCACACAGCCTGGGGCGCGTGGGCCACGCTCGGCGTCATTCTCAGCGCCGCTTACATGCTCCTGATGGTCCAGAAAGTTTTCTACGGCTCGCAGTCAGCGCTGGTGCAGGGCCGCACCGGCATCGCTGATCTCAACGCGCGCGAGCACATCGCGATGTGGCCTTTTATTGTGCTCATGCTGGTGATGGGCGTTGCATCTCCGTACTGGATCAGGGCGATCGATCCGGCAGTGAGCGGCTACGCTACCGCGAAATATGGACCCCACATCCGTTCTCACATCGAGGTAAGAAAACTACGGCCGACATCGCACCACGTGGAGGCCCAATGAACCCGCAGCTCCTCCGCATCCTGCCTGAGGTCATCCTCACCGTCACCGGCGTGCTCATCATGCTGATTGACCCGGTGCTGCCAAAGCAGGCGAGCCGCAGGAATATGGGATGGCTCGCCGTCATCGGCACGCTGATCGCCCTGTTTGCCTCGATCCAGCAGCTCGATCTGCCTGCGGGCACCGCCTACTACAACACCATCCAGACCGATGCGTTCTCCGGCTTCTTCCACGTACTCATCGCCGGCATCGTGCTCGTCTCGCTGCTCACCACGCTCGATGTTGTCACCGCGGAAACTGAAAATCTCGGCGAGCTGTTCGCGCTCACCATCTTCGGCGCCGTCGGCTCCATGCTCATGACCTCGGCGGTCGAGCTGCTGCTCATCTTCATCGCGCTTGAGATCTCCTCTATCTCGACTTACATCCTCGCCGGGTTCCGCCGCAAGACCGCCAAGGGGCCCGAGGCAGCCATCAAATACTTTCTGCTCGGGTCATTTGCGACCGCGTTTTTCCTCTACGGTATTGCGCTCATCTTCGGCGCGACTGGCACCACCCGCATCGGGCTCATTGCGGCGCAGCTCGCCGGCACAACGACGCCCATGCTCGCGACGCTCGGCGTCGGCATGGTTCTCATTGGGCTCGGCTTCAAGGTTTCCGCCGCACCCTTCCATGTCTGGACACCCGATGCGTATGAAGGCGCGCCGTCGCCGATCGTCGGCATGATGTCGACCGCGCCGAAAGCCGCCGCGTTCGCCGTCCTGCTGCGCATCCTCTTCGTCGCTTTCCCCACGCTCTCCTCGCACTGGCAGCCGCTGGTCTGGTGGATGGCGGTGCTCTCGATGACCATCGGCAATCTTGGCGCGCTCAAGCAGCGCAACGTCAAGCGCATGCTGGCCTACTCGTCTATCGCGCACGCCGGCTACCTGCTGGTCGCTTTCTGCGCGCTCTCGGCGGAAGGCGTGGCCGCAGCCAGCTTTTACGCCGTGACCTACGCCGCAATGAACGTCGGCATCTTCGCCGTCGTCTCGCATGCGGGCGGCTACGAGGACCGGCTCACCACCACGCAGGACTACCGCGGCCTCGGCTACCGGTCGCCCCTGCTGGGCGGCGCGATGGCCTTCTTTCTCGTCGCACTGATCGGCATCCCGTTCACCGGCGGTTTCTTCGGCAAGTTCTATGTCTTCGCCGCGGCGCTGCACTCGGGACTGGTCTGGCTTGCGATCATCGGCCTGATCAACTCCGGGATTGCCGCGTTCTACTATGTCCGGCTGCTCGCTGCGATCTACTCGCGGCCGTCTGAGAATATGCCGCTTGAAAGCATGCCGCCCGTGCAGATGCCTCTGTTGTTTTCGATTTTTCTGACCGCGGCGGCAACGCTGATCCTGGGCGTCGTGCCGGGCCGCGTGCTGGCCTCCGCTCGGGCAGCAGCGCTTACGTTTGGATTGAACGATACCTCCGTCACAGCGCCGGGAAGCGCACCTGCTGTCTCCAGCAGCAAACCGATCGCGCTGCCGTAGATTTTTCCCGACTGCTGCTCAACACAGTTCAGATCAGCTTCAAGTCTTTTCGGACAAAGATCAGGCACGCCGCCGCCGCGACGATCCCCGCCGCCAGTACTCCCTCTCCAGCGGCAGCCCACGGAACAAGTCTCGACCCATAGTTTCCCGCGATCACAGCAAACAGTCGGGCGACACTGCCCAGCCCCTCGGCGCCCGCAGCCAGCAGCCCGGCAAGCACGACCCCCGTCGCCACGGCTGCCGGCATCTGCGGCAGCACCACCGAGCACAACAGTCCCGCAGCGCACAGCAGCAGCCCGGCAGCAATTTCGGCGACGACCGGCGGCAGCAGCATGGGGGTGTGCAGGTGCAGCAGCCCGGCAAACATCGCCGCGTTGATGAGCCACACCAGCACATACCCGGCGAACGGCAGGTAAGCGCTCACACCCAGGGCCAGCAGGTACTCGGCCCGCCCCACCGCGCGCCCCAGCACCTGCTGGGTGCGGTGCGCCCGCTGCTCTGTGCCGAGCGCCACGCTTGCGCCCAGGCACACCAGCACCAGCCCGTAGAAAAGCTCTTGCTCGAGGATGGCGGCGATGTCCTCGGTCGCCGGCGCACCGTGATCGGCCGCCAGCAGAATGCCCGAAAGAACGAAGGGCCACAGCAGCAGCAGCAGGAGCAGCACGCGGTTCTGCCGCAGCAGCGTGCGGGCGACCAGCGAAATCCGGAGCAGGCTGCCGTTCATCGTCCCTCCTGCGGTTTCGAGCTCTCCGGCGAAGTGGAACGGGCCCCGCGGCGCTGGGCGAACAGGTCCTCGAGCGTGCGGCGCTCCCGCTCCACCCGCACCAGCTCCGCACCATTGAGCCATGCGCGCTCAAGAAATGCCTGCTGCCCGGCAAGCGGCACCGCAAAGACCAGATCGCCCCGCGCTGTACCCGGAGCAGCCGCATGCAACGACCCTCCGGACGCCGCAACGAAGGTGTGACCGCCGCCAATCCCGCGGAGCGTAATCCTCGCCGTTGCGCCCTCCTCCAGCAGCTCCGCCATGGCGCCGGTATGCAGCAGCCGTCCCTGGTCGAGAAACGCTGCGCGGTCGCACAGTTGCTCTACCTCCTGCAGCTGGTGCGAGGAGAAGAACACCGCGACCCCCTCGCTGCGTGCGCGCTCCAGGGCCTCCCGGACCAGCATGGCCGCAGGCGGATCGAGTGCCGAGGTCGGCTCGTCCAGGATGAGCAGCTGCGGCCGCATTACCAGAGCCTGCACCAGCGCCAGCCTCTGCTGCTGGCCACGCGAGAACTTGCGTGCGTCGCTCTCACGACGCTTGCCGTCGCCAGTCTCATTGCCGGCGGGAAGATCGAGCCAGCGCAGCAGCTCCAGTGCCCGCGCCCGCAGACCCGCGGTGCTCCGGCGCTGCTCGGTATCGTTGAGCCGCGCGGCAAACAGCACCGCGTCGAGCGCGGTTCCGCTGAAGAAGACAGGTGCATCCGGCACATAGCCTACACGGGCGCGGGCGGCACGCGCACGGCCAAACGGCTTGCCCAGCAGCTCGCCCCGGCCGCTGGTGGCGCGCAGAAAGCCCATCGCGAGATGGATCGCCGTCGTTTTTCCCGCGCCGTTCGGTCCCAGGAACCCGAAGATCTCTCCCGGTTCGACTGCCAGCGACAGCCCTTCGAGCGCAACGCTGCGCCCGAATCGCTTGCCGATGCTGTCGAACAGAAGCCGCGCCGCCATCCCCAACTTGGATGGCGCGCGCAACAGAAAAGCCCTCACCCGAGTGAGAGCTTTTCCTCTTTTGCCTGCAGGCCTGACCCTCGCCTTACCTGGCGACCACGGCGAAGACGATGACCAGCGTGAACAGCGCCAGCGACTCAATAAACGCGAGTCCCAGCACGTAGAAGAAAAGAATGCCGGCCCGCGCCCCGGGGTTGCGCGCGAAGCCCTCCGCCGCCTTGGCCGCGGCCAGGCCCTGGCCAATGCCGCAGCCGGCTGAGGCGAGGCCCATGCCGATACCCGCGCCCAGCGGCACCAGGCTCATCCCGCCGCCGCTGCCGCCCGTCTGCGCCCAGGCTGGCGCCGCAAGCAGCAGCACGGAAAGTGTCATGAACAAATACTGTAGCTGTTTCATTTCGGTCTTTCTCCTTGTCGCCTCCAGTGGATTTTAGAAGCCGCAGTTGGTGGTTGAACCGCGCACTTCAGGCGCGTCCCTCACGCTGCTGCTCTTCCCCGTGCGCCCGGGCGGAAGCGTTGCTCCCCGGCAGGAAACTTAAATCGACTCTTCGTCATGCGAAGCGGCGCCCGACAGGTAAATCATCGAGAGCAGCATGAACACATATGCCTGGATAAGCGCGACCCCGAAATGCAGCGCCAGAAAGACGATGGGAATGCCAATGGGGATCAGCGAAAAGAACACTGCCGTCAGCAGATCGCTGGCAAACATATTGGCGTACAAACGCACGGTGAGTGAAAGAACGCGCGCCAGGTGTGAAACGATCTCAAGCGGCAGCATGAACCAGGCCATCCACCATACCGGCCCCAGGAAATGCTTAAAGTAGCCCACCGGGCCGTTTACGAACAGGCCCACGGCGTTGTAGTAGATAAAAGTCAGTATCGCGAGCCCCAGCGGCACCACCGGGCTTGCCGTCGGTGTATCAATGCCTGGCAGCAGGCCGATCATGTTGCACAGCAGTACGAACAGCAGAATGGTGGCTGCAAACGGCATGTGCCGCTCGTGCCCGTGGCCGATGATGGTCTCGCCCTGCCCATCGACGAAGCCATAGACGCTCTCCGCCGTGATCTGGATAAAGCCGGGTTTCTCGATCGAGAGCGTCGCGCGGACCGCCAGGAAGAACACCAGCAGCAGGAAGAAAACGACGATTTCCAGCGTGAGCCCGTTGGTGATGGGCGCCTTGGGCTGCGCCGGGTGGATGCCCAGGTGCAGCAGCAGCGCGTCAATGGGGCCGGCAAACAACCCGTTCAAGAACCGGTTCAGCGCATCGAGTAGAAAAAGCATGGTTCCTTCGTTCGCTCCGGAATATTCGGCGCAGCACCGCGCGCATGGTTCAGGAGCGGACCAGCCGCACTCCCTCGATCGCCAAAGCGACCATTGCGAGCGCGAGCCCACCCACCAGCGCAAACACTGATCCGTGGAGACTCTTCAGGCTACCATAGAGGATCACCGCGGCCACCAGCAGGCGGAGCAGAAAGCCCACAATCACCCGCGCGCCACCGGCACCCTGCCGATTTTCGAGTTTCGCCGAGATCACCACCAGCAGCTTTTGCCACTCCCACAGGCTGCTTGCCGAGATGGCCGCGCCCACCACCAGGAGCAAGGCCGTCTGCCACCCCGCCGTGAACGCCAGAATAGCGCCGATCACCACGGTAAAGATCGCCACCAGCCGCATCGCGCGCAGCATGGCGCTCTTCAGGCGCGCATCGGTGATCTCGGTGAAGCCGGCTTCGATTTCGGGCGTGTTCATCGGCCGGCCTCGTGTTCGGGCCGGTTTTCGGGCCGGTCTTCTGTCTTGCCCTTCGAGCCCTCGCCAAACCCCGGGCCGCCGGGAGCTGCCGGGTCAATCGCCGTCGCCGCAAGCGTGCCCGGTTCCGCGATCATCCGAAACACCTGCACAAACCCCGCCATCATCCCCACCAGCAAACCTGCGATGTAGATCCAGTGCCGGTGCAGCCACCGGTCAAGCCCCGCGCCCAGCAGCCATCCCACCGCCACCGCGACCGGCACCGCGAAGGCAATCTGCGTCAGCTTCTCCACTTTGACCAGCGCCTGCACGCTGCCGGTCTTCGGCTTTCCGGATTGTGTAGGCGGCTGGGGAGTCATAGCGCTGCTGCCACTCTACCAAGGCCCGACGCGCCGCGCTTTATACTGGGCGGAAACCCTCTCGGTCAAGGACCCCACACGTGTCTGAATCGGAATTCGAGCGCAGTCTCCAGGCGCTCCGGCAGGACAAGCTGCAGCAGATCGTCGCGCTCGGCCAGGCTGCCTACCCCAACAGCTATCGCACGACGCACACCCTCCCCGCTGTTCTCGATGAGTTCGGCGCGGCTGCTGCGGAGGCGCTCGAAGCGCCGCGCGTGGAGGTCTCGGTCGCCGGGCGCCTCATGACCATTCGCGGCCAGGGTAAGGCCGGCTTCGCGCACCTGCAGCAAGGCGGCAGGCGCCTGCAGATTTACGTCCGTCAGGATGCGGTCGGCGAACAGGGCTTTGCGCTCTACAAGCTGCTCGATGCGGGCGACCACATCGGCGTGACCGGCTATCTTTTCCGCACCCGCACTGGCGAGCTCAGCGTTCATGTCGAGACCATCACGTTTTTGACCAAGGCCATGCTCGCGCTGCCGGAGAAGTATCACGGCCTGGCCGACGTGGAGCTGCGCTACCGCCAGCGCTATGTCGACCTGTTCATGAACACGGAGTTCGACACGGGCGCGCCGGGCGCATCGGGGAAAGAACCGCACACCGATCACGACAAGCATGCAACGCACACGGCGGCGCAGGCCGAGCTCGAATCTGTAACCGCGACTGTGCCAGAAGCGGGCGCCATCCGGGTTCGCGACGTCTTTGTCAAGCGCGCCCAGGTGCTGCGCGCCGTGCGCCGTTTCTTCGACGAGCGCGGCTACCTGGAAGTGGAAACGCCGATGATGCAGCCGGTCGCCGGTGGCGCTGCGGCCAGGCCGTTTACCACGCACCACAACGCGCTCGACCTCGACCTCTTCCTGCGCATCGCGCCAGAGCTGTATCTCAAGCGCCTCGTCGTCGGCGGTCTCGACCGCATCTACGAGATCAACCGCAATTTCCGCAATGAGGGCGTTTCCACGCAGCACAATCCCGAGTTCACCATGCTCGAGTTCTACCAGGCCTACTCGAACTATCAGGACCTAATGGACTTGACGGAGGAGTTGATCGCGTTCGTGGCGCAGGAAGTGAACGGCACCACGGTGACCCACTTCAATGGGCATAAGATCGATCTGGCTGGTGACTCGATAAATGAAGACGGTAAGCGGACTTGGAAGCGGCTCTCCATGCGGGAAGCGATTGTAGAGTTCTTTCCTGCGGGAGCAGCCCCTCGACCTACGGGCCAGGATTTCAATTCAGTCGAAACTCTTAAGTCGTCAATACAGCGCGCGTATGTTTTTTTCGAGAGGATTGAGCACTCTTCGAATGAACCACCTACCTGGGAAGAGCTACGAGCGAAGTGGCACCGAATTGCGCTGGGTGATTTACTGAAGGAGGTTGATGGACAGCCACTAGGTCGAAGTATCTCAGAGATGTTTGAAGCTCTCGCTGCGTTCCACCTCACCCAGCCGACCATCATCTACGACTTTCCTGTCGCCGTCTCCCCGCTCTCCAAAACCAAGCCCAACGACCCGGACTGGGTCGAGCGCTTCGAGTTCTACATCGGCGGCTTCGAGCTCGGCAACGCCTTCTCTGAGCTGAATGACGCGGGCGAACAGCGCCGGCGCTTCGAGCAGCAGCTGGGCGAGCGCGCCCGCGGCGACGAAGAGGCCCACGCCATGGACGAGGACTACATCCGCGCCTTGCAGTACGGGCTGCCGCCCACCGCCGGCGAAGGCATCGGCATCGACCGGCTCACCATGATCCTGACCGGCGCCCGCTCCATCCGCGATGTGATCCTGTTTCCGCTGCTCCGTCCGCAAAGCTGAACCCTCAGCAGCGGCCCACCACAAACGCCTCCTGCGCCGCATCCGGGGTGAACTCGACACGGTTCCTGCCGTTCTGCTTGGCCAGGTAAAGCGCGGCGTCCGCGGCGTTCACCACCGTCTCCACATCGCGGTTGCGCTCGGTGAGCCACGCCACGCCGAAGGAGCAGGTCACCTGCAGCACGTGCTCGCCATGCACCACGGCCTGTGCGGCGATCGCCTCCCGGATGCTTTCGATCCGGGCGACCGCGTGCGCGGGAGTCAAGCCGGGGATCGCCAACAGCAGCTCCTCGCCGCCGTACCGGCCCACCGCGTCGCCGGGCCGCAGCATCTCCTTGAAGCGCTCCGCGCACTCCCGCAGCACCGCATCACCGACCGCATGGCCGCACTGGTCGTTGATGGATTTGAAGTGGTCCATGTCCGCCATGATGATGCTCAGCGTCGAGCCCTCGTTCAGCGCCGTCCGGCGCATCCGGGCCAGCACTTCGAAAATCGCCGACCGGTTCAGCAGGCCCGTCAGCGCGTCGCGGCGCGAGGTCTCCAGCAGCTCCTGCTGCGTACGTTCCAGTTGCTCTTTCTCGGCCAGCAGCTGCGCAGTCTGCTGGTCGACCTTCCGCTTCAGGTTCGCCTCACTCGTCTTGAGCCGATGCAGGCTCAACTGCCAGCCGACCGCGATCAGCAGCAGCAGCAGGAACGCGCCGCCAACCTTCGCCCGGTCGCGCCGGTACCACGGGGGCAGAACGGTAAAGGAATACTCGATCGGCGCGGAGGCGGCGTGCACGCGCTGGTCCATCGCCTGCACGCTGAAGGTATAGTCCCCTGCGGCGAGGCTGGAGAAATGCAGGCTGCCCTCCTGGGTAGTCTGCCACTCGTTCTGCAAGCCCAGCAGCCGGTACCGGAACACGACCGCGCGCGGACGCTTGTAGTAGGTCGAAAACAGCTCAACCGAAAGCTCCGGGTCGCGCAGGTTAAAGTTCGGCTGCACGCCGGTCGCGAGCTCGATCCCGTTCAGACGGACATCGCGCACACTGATCTGCGGAGCCGCCACGCGGAAGAGTTCTGCCGGGTGCAGCAGGTGCGACACGCCGCCCGCGGTGCCGAACCACATCGAGCCGTCCCCATCCTCGAAGACGCTGGCCGTGTCGGTATCATCCGAGATCAGCCCGTCTTCCTCGGTACAGTGCACCCAGCGCCGCCCATCCGAGACATAGACGCCCAGGTCGGTGCCGACCCACAGCCAGTTACGGCTATCCACTTTGATGAAACTGATGTCGTCCGAGCCGATCATGCTCCCGGGTACCGAGGCGAGAATGGTCGCGTGATTGCCAGTGACCCGCAGGTGGAGCAGCGGCGTGGGCATCGTCGCCTGCAGCCACAGCGTGCCGTCGGGCGCGGCCTCGAGCATGGGATAGTTCATCATCCGCGCCCCGTCGGGAAACTCGATATGGCTCCACACAGGGCCGGACGCGCTGTTCACCAGCCGATAAATACCACCCTGCGCGGAAAACCAGAGCGCGCCAGAGCCGTTCCGGTCGCGATCCTGGGTCATGCCCCAGACATTCGCTTGCGGAGCTCCCGGATCGTGGACCGCGTGCAGGCGGCTCCATTGGTCGACCGCCGAGACATACCCGAGACCGCTGGAGGTACAGACCCAGACCCGCTCGGGTTCACCCGGGAGCGCATCTTCTTCCATTACCCTGTCGACAAAGCCGAGCCCCTCGGCGACCTGCTGTGAGTGGTGCGTCTTCGGGTCGAAATCCATCAGCTGGCCGCCGCTCGTGCCGATCCACAGATGGCCGCGCGCGTCGGCGGCGATGGTCTGCACGCCGCGCATGGGTGCTCCCGAGTGCTGCGGCTCAACCTTGCCCTGCAGCCCCCCGGCCGCGTCATCGATGCGGTCCAGGTCGTTGTTCGAGGCGACCCAGAGCTGGCCTGCCTTGTCGCGCAGCATGTTCCAGCTCACATTGCTGCTCAGGCCTTCCGCACTCGTCCAGTGCTGCCAGTTTCCATACCCCAGCCAGCGCCAGATGCCTCCGCCGATGGGCGTCAGCCAGAAGCCTCCGCTGCGGTCGAAGAACAGGGACACGATCTGACTCGGCGGCAGCCCATTCTGCGCCGTGAGCCGGTTCCATTTGCCATTTTTCAGCCGGGCCAGTCCATCCGGAACAATGGCCAGAATGCTCCCGTCCAAGTCCTCGGCGATCTGGCCGTAGCGGACGTGCGGATCGCTACCCCCGGACGGGTCGCCAAACCGGTCCACGGCCCAGGTCGCGGGGTCCAGACGCAGCAGTTCGCCTTTGCCGCGGGCCCATAGCCGCCCATCGCGCGCCAGCAGCAGGTTGAGCCAGCCATTGGCAGGCACACCCCTGTTTGCATCCCACTCGGTCGCCAGCGTGCCTGACTGCACGGCATCGGCTCCGGGAGGGTGCAGCTCGCAGAGCGCCTGCCCGCAACCTGCCCACAGTTCGCCGCGCTTTGCGTCGGCGACCAGTCCGCTCAAATGACCAAGCGCCGGGTGCGCGGCGAGCACAGGCTCCGCAATTGCCGGGGTACTCTCCCACGCGGTTCCGCCGTCTGGACTGTGAACCTGCTGCAGGTGTCCGTTCCAGAGAAGAAAGACGGTGTTCGGGCGATCCGGCAGTGAGGTCAGGGCCACGCCGTTGTCCAGAAGCAGGCTCAGATCGATCCCCGGAACCTGATGCAGGACGCCATCATCCGGGAAGAAGACCAGCCGCTTGCCTCCCAGCACCCAAACGCGTCCCGCGGCGTCCACATGCATGGCCAGAACGGAGCCGTAAGCGGCATTCGCGTAGCTTTCTACCTTGACGAAGTGGCTGCCATCGGCCTGAAACAGGCCATTCTCAGTACCGACCCACAGGATGCCGCGCCTGTCCTGCACGATGGCGCTCACGTCCTGGTTCAGCAGGCCATCCAGCGGCCCGAACTGCGCAAAGGTGTAATGCTGCGCCTGGGCTGCGAAGGGAGTCAGCAGGCTCGACAGAAGGCATACGAGCGAGACAAGCAGCAGGGCTGAAGCCCTACCCGCTGCACTGCCCCCGGTCTCGCGCATACCCTTCACAATGCCCCGCCTGTTCCTGCCGATGCCACCTCGGATCCAGGCTCGGGTCCGGGCTTTGTTCCAGACCTGAAACGGCTCCTGTGCCGGGCCGGAGGCAATTCCAGTACTGAAGAAACCGCCGCTGCACACTCCGCATGGCGGGACTCTACGGCAGAAATCAGCAGAAAAGCAATGACTTCTTCCTAGCTGCTGCTCCAAGGTCACCGGCCGTTCCCCAAAGAGGCACTATTCTCCAAGCAGAAAGCGTCGTGTGGCCGTTGCCCGACCTGTCTGCCCATCGCACTCGATCAGCGTGGCGCTCATCCGGGGGTCTTCCCTGGCCTGCTCAAAGCGAACCGGCATGCCGGTCAGGAATCGCTGCACCACCTGCTCCTTCTCCACGCCGATCACACTCGCATACGGCCCGCTCATGCCCACATCTGTCTGGTACGCGGTTCCACCCGGCAGCACGCGGTCATCCGCTGTCGGCACATGCGTGTGCGTGCCCAGAACCGCCGTGACCCGTCCATCCAGGTACCAGCCCAACGCCGCCTTTTCGCTGGTCGCCTCGGCATGAAAATCCACCAGGATTACCTTTGCCTCGATCTGCTTGAGGACCTTATCGGCAGTTCGGAACGGATCTTCATTGGAAGCCATAAAAACCCGTCCCTGCAGGTTGATGACCGCAAACCGCTGGCCACCTTCGCCGGGCAGCTGCCCCTCATACCAGCCGAAGCCCGGGCTGCCGTCTACATAGTTGGCCGGGCGCAGCAGGCGCCGCGCTCGGTCGTGGCTCTCCGCTGGCGCCCCCTGCATATAGTCGATGATCTCGCGCTTGTCCCATACATGGTTGCCGGTCGTCAGCACATGCGCGCCCAGGTCGAACAGTTCATCCGCGGTGGCAGGTGTCACGCCGAAGCCGCCGGCGGAGTTTTCCGCATTGACCACCAGCAGATCGACCTGCTGGCTTTCGACCAACGCCGACAGGTGCTCGCGTACGATGCGCCGACCCGCCGAACCAAACACATCGCCTACAAACAATATCCGCAATCGAGCTCCGTTCCCCCGCGCCGCCGTCAGCGAAGCCTGATGCTAGCATGTGTCGCCCGGCACGCCAGTACCGTGTCTGCGCGATTGCCGTAGACACCCGCGTAGCGACAGGGTAAGTTCAAGCCATTACCAGTTGAGCTGCAGCTCAACCTCAAAAGGGTGCAGCAAGAGGGTGCAACTGCTATGGCTACAAATACACGCTTCGCAACCGGTCTGCACACACTGGTCCTGCTGGCCCGGGAACCGGACTCCTTGCTTTCTTCAGAGACGATTGCGGAGCGGCTGCAGACCAACGCCGTCGTGATCCGGCGCATCCTCGCCCAGCTGCAGGAGGCCGGGCTGGTGCGCAACCATAAAGGACCATTTGGCGGCTCGGAGCTGGTGCGCCCCGCCAGCCAGCTCACGCTCGCCGATGTCTACAAGGCCATCGAGCACGCTTCCCTTTTCAACGACGCTGCGGTGAACGGGGCTGACGCGAAGCGGATTGCGCTCGAGCTGCGGCGCGTTCTCTCCCTCGCTGAAAAACAGCTCCTTGGATCGCTCGCCGAGGTGACGCTCCAGCAGATCGTCCGGCGCACCGCCCGCAGGAAAGCCTGAGCTAGACTTCCAGTCCCACAACCACGTCGCTTCCTCGGATTTCGACTGGAAACACGGCCACCTTTTGCGACGGATCGTGTTCCGCCTCTCCTGTTTGCAGATCGAACGCCCAGGCGTGCCAGGGGCACAGAACCTTGCCGTTCTCAATCTCGCCTTCGGCCAGCGGCCCTTGCCGATGCGGGCACACGTTGTCTACCGCCGCCAGCCGGCCTCCATCATTCGCGATGCACAGGGGTCGACCCTCCACGTCAAACTCGCTCAGCATGCCCACTTTCGGCAATTCAGCCGCCCCACACAGCCGCACAAATCGCAAGGCAATCCTCCGCGGTTCTTCACCATCCTATCCGTCTGGTGGGTTCGGACGATGGCTCCCTGCATAGGAGAGCGTCCGCCATGATTAGGGAGAACTTTGAGCAACCGACTGCGGTCGCCGGATAAACCTCGAAGAGAACAGCCCTGGGTAGCCCGCAGGGCTTTGGAGAATCGGCCTGGCCGCGGGGCAGCGTTCACCCGCGCCATGGATGGGCCCACCCGTAGACCTTCCCGTTCCGGCCCGTTGCCCGGAAAGCTCAGCTGGATCCTTGGCACGCTCGGCCTGGTGTTCGCACTTGCCTTGCTCGTCGCTTTTGCTTCAGCGTGGATTCTTCTGCGCAGACACTAGCCGCTAAAGTGGATCCACTCAGCTGGTTATGAGTCAGATGCCTTCATCCTATACTTTAAGAAGCTGCAGTTTCGCATTCTGCTGCAATGACATACCGGGAAAAACAGTCTGCATAGCCCGCACCTGCAGTGTCCCGGCCGCGGCCTCGCTCAACACCTGGCGAAAATCTGTCGTCACCTTCAGGTCGCGGTCCTCGTTCAGTTGCCCGGCAGCCAATCCGGGCCACGCCCCATAGACCTTGCCGCCCCGCACCGGAGCGCCCATTACCAGCATCACGTTGGCGTGCCCATGGTCGGTGCCGCCGGTCCCGTTCTGGCGCACGGTGCGGCCAAACTCCGACATGGTGACCACAACAACATCGTCGCCCTGGTGGCCCATATCCTGCCGAAAAGCGGAAAGCCCATCGCTCCACTCCCGCAATCGGCTGGCCAGCTGGCCGTTTGCGCCACCCTGGTTCTGGTGGGTATCCCAGCCGCCCATCTCGGCAAACGCAACCTCCACCCCCAGGTTGCTCTTCATCAACTGAGCGATGCCTTGCATGCTCTGGCCGAAGGCGTCGCGCCCATACTGCGCGTCGTTGGCCGGCTGGTAGTTAGCCGAAGCCGACGAGCGCAACATGCGGATCGCCTCAAAGGTCTCAGCTCCCGTGCCGTGCAATACAGTGTTCAAGCTATCCGCGTACATCGCGGCAAATCCATCCGGTGCCTGCCCTGGTGCCTGGCCGCCGGTTGCTGCCACTGCCGGCACGATCTTCGGGGCGCCAGGGTCGTGCACGCCGAAGGTCTGGATGTTGCCGATCGCAATGGCGGGCTCATGGCCTTCGAGGGTTCGCGGCACAGTCGTGCCCATGGAGATGGCCCGAAACGCACTGACCGGGTCACCCGCTGGCGCGGCCGCAAGCGCGCGGTTCAGCCAGCCGTCGGGTGTCGCCTTGACCCCCGGCGTGCCGCTCTCCATGTAATCCTGCGCGTCGAAGTGCGAGCGGCTGGGGTCGGGTGAGCCGCAGGCATGCACGATCGCCAGCTCTTTTCCGTCCCACAGCGGCTTCAGCGAGGCCATCGCCGGATGCAGCCCGAAAAAGCCGTCCAGATCGATGACGTCCTTCTGCTGGATCGCGATCGAGCTCCGCATCTGGTAGTACGAGGGCTCATGGTACGGCACCACGATATTCAGCCCATCCGCCGCTCCACGCTGAAAGATCACGACCAGCCGCTTGCCGCCGCTGCGCAACCCTTCCGTCTGCGCCAGAACGGCGCGCGTCAGCAACCCGGGCACCATGGTCGTGCCCACCACCGCCATTGCCCCGCCCCGCATGAAAACTCTTCTCGTTACCGCCATGACTCAATCCTCTGGCAATGCAGACGCGGGTACGGGAACGAAGTTGTGGCAGGAAGGCAAGAAAAACCGCCTGCGCGGCTGGCGGCCACTTCGTGGCGTGGGGCGTGTGGCGTGTGGCTGCAGCGACAGCAGTTGCGGCTGTCGCGATGCTCCGGATCGTCATCCCTGAACCCCGACCAACGGGAGGGCCACTAATAACGAAAACCCGCCACGAAGTGGCCGCCAGCCGCGCAGGCGGTCTTGCCTTTAGTATTTTGCCAAAGCTTCAATCGCTCGAAAGATCCGCTCCGGCTGCGGCAGAATCTCATCCTCCAGCACGGGCTGATACGCCACAAACGTATCCATCCCCGCCACCCGGCGCACTGGCGCGTCCAGCTCGTCGAACAGCTCATCCGCGATCCGCGCGGCAATCTCCGCACCGTAGCCCCAACTCTGCATATCCTCGTGCGCAACCAGCACGCGATTCGTCTTGCGTACAGACTCCGCGATCGCTTCCCAGTCGTACGGGCTCAGAGTGCGCAGGTCCAGCAGCTCGACCTGCAGACCCAGCTCGCGCTCGGCTCGCTGCGCTGCCTGCAGTGCCCGCGGCACCACCGCGCCGTAGGTCACGATGGTCAAGTCGGTCCCCGCGCGCACTGTCGCCGCTTTGCCGAACGGGATCGTATACTCCGGCCCCGGGTCGGTCGCGCGGCCATACGGCTCGCGGTACAGACGTTTGTGCTCGAGGAACAGTACCGGGTCGTCGCAACGGATCGCCGTGCGCAGCAATCCGTTCGCATCGCGCGCATTCGACGGCATCACCACGCGAATACCCGGCGTATGCGTAAACATCACCTCGCCCGACTGCGAATGGTAGATCGAGCCGCCGGTCAGGTAGCCGCCGATAGGGCACCGGATCACCAGCGGCGCCGAGAACGTCCCGTTCGATCGCCAGCGCAGGTTTGAGAGCTCGTTGCGCATCTGGTGTAGCGCCGGCCAGATGTAATCGAAAAACTGTATCTCCACCACCGGCTTCATCCCGCGCACTGCATACCCCAGCGCCCGGCCCACGATGTTCGCCTCCGCCAGCGGCGAGTTGAACACCCGCTCCGCGCCGAACTCGGTCTGCAGGCCAGCCGTCAGCTTGAACACGCCACCCTTGCCCTTCACCTCGCCCGCGCGCAGCGCCTCATCCCGGCTCGCGTCCGCCACGTCTTCGCCGTAGACGACGATCCGCTCGTCGCGCCGCATCTCCTCGTGCAGGCAGCTGTTGATCAGGTCGGCCATGGTTTTCGGCTTGCCGTCTGGCGTCTCCCGCGGCTCCCGCGCAAACGCCGCGCCCGCCGGGTTCAGGTCCTCCGAGTACACATGCAGCGGAATACTCGCAATCTCCGGGATCGCCGCCGCGACAGCCCGGTCCGACGCGGCTTGTATTTCAACCTCGACCCCGCGCTCCAGCGCTTCGAGCGCCTCCGCGCCGGTCACGCCCTCGCGCAGCAGGTACTCGCGAAACCGCGGAATCGGGTCGCGTAAAACATCCGCCTCAATCTCCCGCGCACTGCGGTAAGCCCGCTCATCGTCCGACTCCGAGTGCGAGTAGGGCCGCACCACATGTCCATGCACAAACGCCGGCCCATTCCCTGCCCGGCACCACGCCACGGCCTCCGTCATCGCCCCGTAGCTCGCGATGGGGTCGGTCCCGTCTACCTCGGCGAAAAAGAAATTTGGAAAGTTCCGCACCAGCCGCGAGATATTCCCGCCCGGCGTGTTCACCTCCACCGGCGTCGAGATCGCGTAGCCATTGTCCTCGATCACGTACACCACCGGCAGCTTCTGGTTCGACGCTGTATTCAGCGACTCCCAGAACTCACCCTGCGAGGTCGACCCCTCACCGATCGAGAGATACGTCACCTCGTCGCCGTGGAACGCAACGTCTTTGAACGCGCGATAGTCGCCGTCAACCTTGGCCGCGGCCTCCGGATGCCGCGCAAAGTACCGCCCCGCCTCCGCGCAGCCGATCGCGTGCAGGCACTGCGTCGCCGTAACCGAGGAGGCCGAAACAATATTGAGCCGGGGATTGCCCCAGTGGCACGGCATCTGCCGGCCGCCGCTCGCCGGATCGCTCGCCGCGCCCACCGCCTGCAGCAGCAGCTCCTCCACGGTCGAGCCCAGCGTCAGGCACAGCGCACGGTCGCGGTAGTAGGGGAAGAACCAGTCGTAGCCCGGCTTCATCGCCATACCGGCGGCCACCAGCAGCGCTTCGTGCCCGGCGCAGGAAATCTGAAAGAAAATCTTCTGCTGCCGCTTCAGCTGGATTTCGCGGTCGTCGGTGCGGCGCGAGAGCAGCATGAGCCGGTACATCTCGACCATCTGTTCCCCGGTCAACTTGTGCCGGGACCCGGTCTCCAGGATCGCCGTCCCTGCTGCCGGGGCTGTGTCCGGCACCGTTTCCGAAAAGACAAACTCACCCGCCGCCATCCAAGCTCCCTATGCCTCTGCTGCCAATGCTGCCAGTTTATAACCCGTCGCGGTTCACCCTCAGTACCCGCGCATCTTCTCTTTGACGCTCTTGGCCAGCTTCTCGATTTCCTCGCTCTTCTTCACGACCGGTATGGCGAGCTGGTCCTTGTTGCTCTTCGCCACCTCGTCGCGCAGCTGCTGAGCCAGCTGGAACAGTTTTTCGGTATCCGCGACCAGCTCCTTCTGCCGTTCCGAGTTGCGCCGCTGGGCCATCTGCTCCTGCAACTGCGGGTTGACCGAAGGCCCGTCGCGGTCACGACTGCCATCCAGGCCGTGCGGGTTCATGGATCCATTGGATCCATTGGGATTACTTGGATTCGCCGGATTGCCCGCGCCATCGGTGCCGCTATATTGCGCCGGCAGCGCCAGCGGCGCAGCCAGAACCAGCAAGGCCAGCCCGAAATGCAGCCGCAACCCCGACGGGTGCTTCGCATCCGGGAGAGGAAGAATCTGCCGCCCCGATCGGGCGTTCAGCAGCAATCTTTTTCGCATCGCGTCTATCCTGTACCAGTCTGTCTCTGTCTCTCTATCCCTGACCCATCGTTCGCAAAGGAAGAAACAACCGCATGCTACTCCTTTCCGCAGCGGCTCCGGTAGTCGCGCCCCACCACAGATTGCGCGACCTGCTCTCGCCCGACAAGCTCTTCGATACCGGCCAGCACCTGCTCATGGACGTGCTGCCCAAGGTCCTCATCATCCTGGCGCTGGCCTGGGTGCTGATTCGCATCCTCACCTACTTCACCGATCGCATGGCCCGCATTGCCGAAAAGCATGCCGCCGCCGCAACCCGCATCTCGCAGGCACGTACGCTTTCCTCCGTGCTCCGCGCCACCGGCATCGGTGTCATCGGCCTGCTGGCGGTCATGTGGATCCTGCCGCTGCTCGGGTTCAATCTGGCCCCGCTGCTGGCTTCGGCCGGGGTCGCCGGCGTCGCCATCGGCCTCGCCTGCCAGACCGTCGTCAAAGACTGCCTCAACGGCATGCTCGTGCTGCTTGAGGATCAGTACAACGTAGGCGACTGGATCAAGGTCGCCGGGCTTACCGGGCAGGTTGAGGCTATGAGCCTGCGCAAGACCATCCTGCGCGATGGCGACGGCACCCTCTACATCATCCCCAACTCCCAGATCACCATCGTCGCCAACAAGACGCGCGACTTTTCCGTCACCACCATCAACGTCGATGTCGACTTCTCCGCAAACCCAGACGAAGTGATGGAAGTGCTCAAGAAAGCGGCCTTAAGCGTCAGCAGCGATCCCGACTTCAAAGACGCCTTCCTTGACAATCCCACCCTGCTCGGCGTCGATGCTATCAAGGGCTCGCAGGTCACCTACCCCATCATTCTGAAGACCAAAGCCAACCAGCAGTGGGGCGCCAAGCGCGAGCTGCAGCGCCGCATCCGCCTCGCGCTTGAAGAACACCACATGCTCCCCGGCGACCCGCTCCGCGTCTTCACCATCACCGGCCCCAGTGCCCTTGGCGCCGGCCAGCACGGCCAGGGAGCCGCCGAGTTAGCCAGCGCCCAGGACCCCACCGCCGCCCCCGTCACGGATATCAATCCATTTACGGGCGAAGGAATGTAGGACCTTTCCGCTGCGCCTGCAGAGTGCGGCGCCGCTAGTTTTCAGAACTGGAGCGCTGTACCTGGAGCGCTATACAAGGGTGCCTGCGTTCCGCCTCTAGATACCGTGTTGCCTACTGTTGCCTACCTTGGTACAAGAGCCTCGGCGCCACGCGGCCTTGCCCCTATGCTGAGTGCATTCCTTCCGCGCGGAGCCTTTCTTGCTGCATTTCCGGTCTTCCCGGTCTTCAAGGCTGCCCGGCCTCGATACCCTACGAGCGACAGCAATCCTCAGTGTCATGCTGTTTCACCTGCAGGTATTCCTGCCGCCGCTCTTTTCCCAGGTCGCACAGTTCGGCTGGATGGGTGTCGACCTGTTCTTCGTCCTGAGCGGCTATCTCATCGGCTCTCAACTGCTTAAGTCCTATTCCTCGGGCGGCAGGCCGTCGTTGCTGGCGTTCTACCGTCGACGCGCTTTTCGCATCCTGCCTGCCTATCTCTTCGTCCTGCTTCTCTACTTCACCTTTCCTTTCTGGCGAGAGGCAGACGGTATCTCGCCGCTCTGGCAGTTCCTTACTTTTACCGAGAATCTCTTCGTCGACTATGGAACAAACCAGGCGTTCTCCCATGTGTGGTCGCTCTGCGTCGAGGAACACTTCTATCTCGCACTTCCGCTGCTACTTATCTGGATGATGCGCAAACCTTCCATCCAGAAGACTGTATCTGTGCTTACATTTTTTTCAGTTCTTGGTATGTTCGTGCGGTTTTATGTCTTGATCCATACTCTTCGCCCGCTTGGTCCAGACAACGATGGCTTGCTCTATATTGAGCGCATTTACTATCCAACCTATACACATATGGATGGCTTACTGATGGGTGTCGCGTTGGCATTGGTCGAAGCGTTCCGGCCTGCATGGTGGATGGCAGCATCGCGTCGAGGCCACTCCTCATTGCTCGCCAGTCTGCTCCTGCTCACCGTGTCCATCTGGCTGTTCAAGAATCGGTTTGATGTGACGGGAGCGGGCGCCTGGAGCACTGTCCTCGGCTTTCCTCTTCTGGCAATCGCGCTTGCTCTGCTCACGGCTTCGAGCGTCAGCAGGAACGGGCTCCTCAGCAGGTTCCCAGTACCCGGAGCAAGATTAGTCGCGACCATTTCCTTCAGTCTCTACCTGATCCACAAGGAAATGGCTCACCTGGACCGTATCTATTTCCCATCGATTACGCAGGGCCGCGATGCCAAGGCCACGCTGCTGTATGCAGGCAGCTGCTTGATAGCGGCGGGTTTGTTGTATGGCTGCATCGAGCGTCCCTTCATGCTGCTGCGCAATCGCCTGGATGGAAAAGCCGCTCGCAGAGTCGAGAGCCAGATGCAGGAAGAGCCTGCTCTGTAGAGGGACGGGCATAAGTCACTTACTAGCAGGCCACGCCGGGCATTTCACGCTGTGACGAAGGCCGGCCCGCGGGTGCAGCTGATGCAGAAGTTAGTAAGTCCGTGCTCCGGCATCATTGTCATGGGCGTTTCCTCAAAAGCCTCATGCGCCCACCTACACAGGTTCTAAGTCGCGCAATAACTCTTCCACATCGCGCACCGGCGGCAGGCAGCTCGCGCCGCGGCACACCACTGCGAAGCTTCCCGGCTCAGCCAGCTGCGGCAGGTGCGGCAGCGTCTCTGCCAGCACCGGCGGCAGTCGTTCCGCTGTGACCTGCTCCCGCTTGAGCCGCAGCACGCTCTTGTTCACCCCGAACCGCGCCGTTGCCGTGGACGCCAGAACCCGCGCCGCATTGTCCTCGCCAATAACTACCACCTGCACCGGCGCCAGCAGCAGCCGCTCCAGCGCGAGGCCATAGGTCGCCGCATATAGCCCGTACTGCTCCACCACGCCGCCGAAGCACTCGAGCGTATCCTCAGCCAGCTCGCGCAGCTGCTCGTCGCCGTTGAGCCCGTGCAGCCGCAGCAGCGCGGCCGCCGCGCTGGGGTTCCCGGCCGGCGTCGGCGCATCCTGCAGCGGCTTGCGGCGCACGCTTAGAACCCCCAACTGCCCCGGGCCCTGCTCCGTATCAAAGAACCCACCCGCCGTGCGGTCCGCAAACCGCTCCACCATCGCGCCCGCAATCGCCTCGGCTGCCGCATAGTACCGCAGCTCCGCCGTCGCCTGCCATCCGTCGAGACACGCATGCACCATCAAGGCGTAATCTTCCAGCACGCCCGGCGCCGCCGATGCCGCAGTGTGCCCATCGGCATACGCGATCACATGTTTTAGCCGGCCCTCGTGCCAGCCTTCAGCAAGCAGCCGGTCTAATGTGCGGAGCGCGAACGCGCGCGGCGCCGGACGCTCCAGCGCCTCGGCCGCCGCCAGGTACGCCGACACACCCATCGCATTCCAGCCGGTATAGATCGTCCGATCAATAAACGGTGCCTGCCTCTTCTCCCGGCCGGCGAGCAGCCGCGCGTGCGCCGAGCGCAGCAGCTCCGCCGCCCGCTCCGGCTCAAGGCCGGCCGCGCGCGCCACCTCGGCCAGCGCCCGCGGCACATGCAGCACACACTTCGCTAGATTGTGGTGCATGTCGCCCTGCGCGCGCACGTTCCAGTACGCAACGGCCAGCCGCAGCTCGTCCGGCGCATCCCCCAGCACCTGCTCTACTTCGTCCAGCGTCCAGGTAAAAAAATCTCCATCGTCGTCAAGCGAAATATCCGCGTCCTGCGACGCATAAAACCCGCCCCGCTCCCGGTCGCTCAGCGTCCCGTCCATCCAGCGCAGAATGTCCAGCGTCACCCGCGCGAACTCCGGCTCCACAAACGTCTGGAACGCATGCGCGTAGTTCGCGAGCAGGCCGGCATTGTCGTAAAGCATCTTCTCGAAGTGCGGCACCACCCACCGCTCGTCCACCGAGTAGCGATGGAACCCGCCGCCCAGCTGGTCGTACATGCCGCCGCGCGCCATCGCCTCCAGCGTGAAAACCGCCGCATGCCGCGCCTCTGTCGAACCAGTACGAGCCGCGACATCGATCAGCAGGTCCAGCGCTCCGGGGTGAGGAAACTTCGGCGCCGTTCCGAAGCCCCCGTGCTCCTTGTCCAGGTTGCCAACCGCGCTCGCAACCAAGGCATCCACGATTCCCGGTCCCAGCGAGCCCGCACGCCCTGAGAAGCTCTCCCCATGGTCGATCGCCGCCAGCACCTGCTCCGCCGTCTTGTCGAGCTCGGCCCTTCGCTCGCGCCACACCCCGGCCATCGTCTCCAGCACACGCTTGAAACCCGGGCGTCCATAGCGGTCGTCCGGCGGAAAATACGTGCCGCCGAAAAATGGCCGCCCGTCCGAGGTCAACATCGCCGTCAGCGGCCACCCACCCTGCCCCGCCATCGCCTGCACCGCCGCCTGGTACCGCGCGTCCACGTCCGGCCGCTCGTCGCGGTCCACCTTCACTGCGACAAAGTACCGGTTCACAACCGCGGCCAGCGCCGGATCCTCGTACGACTCACGGTCCATCACATGGCACCAGTGGCACCACACCGCGCCAATGTCGAGCAGGATCGGCTTGTCCTGCTGACTGGCCAGCGCAAACGCCTCCGACCCCCACTCCTGCCACTGGACGGGCTGGTGCATGGCGGAGCGCAGATAAGCGGACGCGGAGGAAGAGAGGGCGTTGGTCGGATGGTTTTCAGGCTGACTCATAACTACTTCGAGTCTACCCGTCGCCTTACCGTCAGGCACCCTTGGTCCGGCTGGCCAGCGTTGACTGCAAAGGCGGACGAGGATCCTGCGTCAGACGGCGCTGGAGATGCCCTGCGCGAGCGGCTCGCCCACGGGGGCTGCTGCTGTCTCGCTTACGTCGGGCTTCACCGCGCGGTTCCGCAGCCAGAACACAGGCTTCTCTACCAGGTAGAACGAAGCAATGCCCGCAAGCAGCGTTGCTGCGAACGCCAGCACGGGATTGCCGTAGCCCGCGAAAGCCGGCCAGTTATGCAGAATGGGCGATTGGTAGAGATAAGTGCTATAGGAGGTAACACCCAGAAAAGCAATCGGCCTCGAGCTAAGTGCGCGGCTGGTTCGGCTTTGCGGACTGCGGACTACCCACACGATGAAATACGCGGCAACCAGGGATTCCAGCGTGTAGCCAATGGTAAAGGTGTAAGCATTGCCGAGCGCGACCCGCAGCACCGGCGAAAGCAGCAGGAAAAACAGTGGCGCCGTCCACCAGAACCGCTCCACCCGGCGATAGATCCGCTCAAACCGCACACTGCCGATACACACTGCCAGGAGGCATCCCGCAAACAAGCTATCCATCCGGCCCGGCAGCAGGATGCCTTGCTTGTGCGCCAGGAACGGCAAATGGATCAGGCTGAGGCTAACGCGGAACAGCGGGCTGAGCACGATAACAAGAATCGAGACGCGAGCAAGCAGTCGCCTGCCCCCGTAATGCAGACAGCCGATCAGCAGCGGCGGCCACAGAAGATAGAACTGTTCCTCCACGGCGAGCGACCATAAGTGCTCAGTAGGATAAGCCGCTGTGTGCGGCCATAGGTTACTGACAAACAAAGCTGCACCCGCCAGGTCAGGCCAGGGCACGCTCCGTCGCATCAGCAGATACATGATTGCGATAACAACTAAGTAGACCAGCAGCGGCGGCACAATGCGAGCGATGCGGCGGGCGTAAAAGCGCCCCAGGCCGATGGTCCCGCTGCGGTCATACTCGCGCAGCAGCATCGCGGTGATGAGGAAGCCGCTGAGAACAAAGAAGAGCTCGACTCCATCCGACGCCGGGAGTGGAAACGATATCAATATGAAACGTTGCAGCAGATGACAGAGAATGACGGTCAGGATCGCAAAAGCCCGGATACCATCCAGGCTTCGAATGCGCGCGGGGTTTTCTGTACTCTGCTGAATCATCTTTTATCGACACCGAAAATTTTAATCGTGCAAAAAATGCAGGGTGAATCCCTGACTCAGATGTAATTCTGTCACACATCCCAGCGATTCTGTCCTGCCGTGATGGAAAATAAGACACAGGAAGTCTTTGAATGTTCTCACGCCTTGTTTAAACATCCCTCTGCAAATGAGTCGGCGCAACGACTTAGGTTACTTTGTATTACCTGAGTTATACATGCATGTATTAGCTGTGTGTGGATCTTCTCTCGCTTCTGCGGGCATGTGTCAAGAACACACGGTGGCTCCGGGGACCTTTCCATAGACATGGGTCCATCGAAATCCATGGAAAGGGACATAAGGCACCTACGATGAGCGATCGGCAGCTCGCTTGGTGGAACGGCCGGAACGCCCGCTCCCTGCAACGTATGATGAGCCTCATGGCAAACACCAGCGCCGTTCCGGCCTCCGCCGCACCTGCCGCGCATACTGCAACGCTCGCCCGCATCCAGAACCGGACCGCCAGGGTCGGCATCATCGGCATGGGCTACGTCGGGCTGCCGCTGGCGCTGCTGTTCTCTGAGGAGCGGTTCGCCGTCACCGGCTTCGATATCGACCCTGCCAAGGTCGCCACCCTCAACGCAGCGGGCTCCTACATCGTCCGAATCCCCGGCACCGAGATCGCCGCGGCTCAGCGCTCCGGCTTTCGCGCCACTGCGGACTTTGCCCTGATTCGCGAGATAGATGTGGCAATCATCTGCGTGCCCACCCCGCTCTCCGAGCATCGGGAACCCGACCTCAGCTTCATTGAGCAGACCGCGCAGGCCATTGCCCCGCACCTGCGCGCCGGGCAGCTCGTCCTGCTTGAGAGCACCACCTACCCCGGCACCACCGAAGAAGTGCTGATCCCGCTGCTCGAAGCCGGCGCGCCCGGCGGTCTGAAAGCGACACGCACAAACGAGTCAGGCTTCTACGTCGCCTTCTCCCCCGAGCGCGAGGACCCAGGCAACGACACCATCGCGCGCCGCGACATTCCTAAGGTCATCGGCGCTTACGGCGAACCGGCCGGCGTGCTTGCCGCGGCCCTGTACGGGTCCATCTTCAACCGCACCGTGCCCGTCAGCTCCCCAGCCGCGGCCGAGATGACCAAGCTGCTTGAAAACATCTATCGCTGTGTCAACATCGCGCTCGTCAACGAGCTCAAGCAGCTCTGTCAACGTATGGAGATCGACCTGTTCGAGGTCATCGACGCCGCCAAGACCAAGCCCTTCGGCTTCCAGGCCTTCTATCCCGGCCCCGGACTGGGCGGCCACTGCATCCCCATCGACCCGTTCTATCTCTCCTGGAAGGCCAAGCAGTTCGACTTCCGCACTCGCTTTATCGAGCTCGCCGGCGAGGTGAATGAGGCGATGCCCTACTTCGTCATCGATCAGACCATTGAGGCGCTCAACCAGCGGCGGAAGGCGCTCAACGGCTCCCGCGTGCTGGTGCTCGGGCTCTCCTACAAGCGCGACATCGACGACCTGCGCGAGTCACCGTCGCTGCCCATCATTGAGATGCTGCGCGCGCGCGGTGCCGAGGTTCGCTACAACGATCCCTTCTTCGCACACGTGGGCCGCGGCCGCCACTACGACCTCAACATGGACTGCACGCCGCTCACCGACTTGGGGCAGTACGACTGCGTTCTTATCGCCACCGACCACTCCGAGTACGACTACGCCCGCATCTGCGCCGAGTCGCAGCTCGTCATCGACACCCGCAACGCAACCAAGGGCATCGCCAGCGGCAACATCGTGCGCTGCTAGAGCAGCTCCGGCGCCAACAATTCCTTCACCGTCTCCCGCCGCCGGATCAGCCGCGCCCGTCTGCCCTGCACCAGCACCTCTGCCGGGCGAGGCCGCGTGTTGTAGTTCGAAGAAAGCGAAAGCCCGTACGCGCCCGCATCGAGAATCGCCAGCAGGTCGCCCTGCTCCAGAGGGGGCAACATACGGTCGCGCGCGAAGAAATCCCCACTCTCGCACACCGGCCCTACTACATCGACTGTCTCCAGGGCGGCTGCCTTGCCCGGCGCGGCAACCGGCTCCATCGCATGGTGCGCACCATAGAGCGACGGCCGGATCAGGTCGTTCATGCCCGCATCGGCAATGACAAAGCGCTTGCCCCCGTTCTGCTTGGTGTACAGCACCCGCGTCAGCAAGGCGCCGGCCTGCGCGACTAGAAATCGTCCCGGCTCCAGCAGCAGTTCTATCCCATCTACTCCCTGCAGCGCCGCGCGGATCGCCTCGGCATACCCGGCGACTCGCGCCCGCGGGTTCCAATCCGCCTCATACTCGATCCCGAGGCCGCCGCCCATATCGACCGATCGCAGCGCTGTTTCTCCATCGCTGCGCAGCTCGCCCACCAGCGCAGCAACGCGCGAGGCCGCCGCTCCAAACGGAGCGGCCTCACGAATCTGCGAGCCGATATGCACGCTCACCCCGATCGCCTGCAGCCGTTTGCTACGGCGCGCCCTGGCATACAACGCCCGCGCTTCGCCCATTGCCACGCCGAACTTGTGCTCGCTCAGCCCGGTCGAAATATAATGGTGCGTTTCGGCAAATACATCCGGGTTCACCCGCAGCGCGAAAGGCGCACGCATGCCGCATTTCGCCGCGCGCTCCGCCAGCAGCTCCAGCTCCTGCTCGCTCTCCACGTTAAAGACGCGAATGCGCGCCCGCAGCGCCAGGTCCAGTTCCGCAGCCGTCTTGCCCACGCCTGAAAACACCACCCTCGCGGCCGCCCGCTTGTCTACCGTGAGCACCCGCTCCAGCTCGCCGCCCGAAACGATGTCGAACCCGGCGCCCAGGCTGGCCAGGAGCTTCAGAACGGCCAGCGCCGAGTTGGCTTTCACCGAGTAGCACACCAGGTGCGGCTGCCCCGCGAACGCCTCTGCAAACAGCCTGTACCGCTCCACAATCGCATCCGCGGAGTAGACATACAGCGGCGTTCCCCAGCACCGGGCCAGCTTCGGCAGCGCCACGGCCCCGCAGTGCAGCGGATCTTTGCCGCGTGGGCGATGAAAGGGACGGACGGGCTCGGCGACCTGCACAGGAAGGCTCACCCCCTGAGCCTAGAGCATCTGCCTCATTTCCGTGTAGCGCCCGCGGTATCTAGATGGGGCTATCCTCGATGAAAAAGCCCCGGCCACGCGCTTGGATTTCAATTCTGCTGACAGACTCGGACGAGCCCTTCGAAGCAATCGACGGCAGACATTCCCTTTCGCGCTGGCCTGGCGTGGACCAACGGCGCGCCTCGCTACGAGCCTGTCGGCGGCGAAGCTGGAGCCGAGCCGGCCGTCGCCGGCAGCATCCACATCTGCTCCGGCATCACGATCCAGAACACGATGTAGGCCACCAGCCCCGCGCCGCTTGAGAACACCGCGATCAGCACAGTCAGCACGCGAGTCCAGGTGAGGTCCCACCGGTAGTGCTGCGCCAGCCCGGCGCACACCCCCGCGATCATGCGATGGGCCCGCGGCCGCTCCAGCCGGTCCAGTCCGCCAACCGGCTGTCCACCGACAGTCTGGCCGCCCCACCCGGCCTGCTCCGCCGCGACCGGCGCCCCGCATGCCGAACAGAACCGCGCTCCCGCTACCAACTCACTCCCACACCGTCCGCAAAACATGACTAAACTCCTCCGTACTCGCGCGCCCAGCTTGCGCACACAGAAGGTACGCGCGGGGCCGCCCGCCAGTTCCCTGGCCGCCCTAGCTGCCTGTAAACGGCTTCCGCATCAGCTTGCGCGCCTCCGCGCCCTGCACCGTATCGCTGCCCGCATCTACCGCTTCCTGGTAGCTCTGGCTGGCCCGGGTGTGGTCGTGCAGCAGGTCAAACGACTTGCCCGCGGCTACCAGGCAGCGCTGTTTCAGCTCTGGACTCACCCCAGGCATTCCCGCCGCGCTCCGGTACGCCGCGGCCGCCTGCTCGTACTGCTTCTGGCCGCGCAGCGTGTCGCCCAGACCAAAGTAGCCCAGCTCCAGGTGCGCATTGTGGAAGTATCCCGGCTGCTGCGCCTGCTCCAGCACGTGCCGGTACTGCTCGATGGACTTCTGCCCTTCCCCGGCATCCTTCTGCAGGTTCGCCACCTCCAGCTGGAACAGGTAGCCGTGCGGGTACTGGCTGGCCAGCGTCTCAGCTATTGCCTCGGCCTCGCCGTACTTCGCCTCCCGCCGCAGAAACAGCATCATGCAGGTGCGCGCTTCAATCGAGGTCCGCACCCCGTTTGCTGCGGAGGTCCGCAGCATTGCCATCCCTTTCTCTTTCGAGCCGGAAATGCCGGCAATGCCCACCACCAGCCGGAACGAGACCGGCAGCGCGCCCACCACATACTGGTAGGTGCCCACCACCAGGTTGGCATCCACGTAGTTGGGGTCGATCTTGAGCACGGCTTCATCGTCGCTCTTCGCGCCGATCGCCAGCTTCAAAGCGGGCACAAAGCTGCGCTCCACCAGCGCCGTGTACGTCGCCTCCAGCGAGCGCGCCCAGCCCCGCGCATACAGTGCGTCCACATCTTTGCCATCGGCCGCCAGCCGCGCATTCGCCTGCCCGATCGCCTTGTCCGCCAGGCTCTTGACCTCGTTGCGTACCTTCGTATCCTCGACGACCGTGTGCTTGCCGGTCAGGAAGCCATCGTTCGCGTAAAAGGTCGTATCCAGCAGGTCGAGCCGGTTCAGCTCCCTGAAAATCGTCGCATCCAGCACGAAATCGGTCGCCAGCGGATCGTTCGGATGCTCGGCGGCAATCTTCACAAACCCCTGCATCGCGGTTTCATAATCCATCACGTAAAAGGCCGCGAAGCTCGTCCGCACCGCGTCTGTCTTGTTCAGCGCCGCCGTGTCCACAGGCTGTTGCGCATGCGCAGCCCCGCTCAGCGCCAGCAACGCGGCGCCCCACCCTTGCAGCTTCCAGTTCACCTGTATCCACCCGCTCCTGCCGACGCTGTGCGCGCCACACTTCTATTCTGACGGCTATCGAGAGATGTGGGCCGCATCCGCACGAAGTTACTCCGCCGACGGCGGCGGCCCATCCAGCGCGTAGAGGTGGTGCATGGGCCCCCTTCCGTGCCCGATCGGGTACGCGGCCTCGAGCGCCAGCCGCACGTACTCTTTTGCCCGGCGCACAGCCGCCGCCATCGTCTGCCCCTTGACCAGAGCGCACAGCAACGCGGACGAGAACGCGCAGCCCGTGCCATGGGTCGACTGCGTCTGCACCCGCGCTCCGCGAAACCACGCTCCTTCGCGCGAGCCGGCCTCCAGCAGAAAGTCGTCTGGCGTCTCCCCGAGATGGCCCCCGGTCACGATCACCGCCCCGGCGCCGGGCGCCATCTGCTCCCGGATCGCTAGCGCCGCTTTCGGTACGGTCTCCCGTTCACACAGCCCGAAAAAGCCCGCAAGCTGCGCGGCTTCCGCCAGGTTCGGGGTCACGACAGAGACCAGCGGCAGCAGCTCTCCACGCATCAGCTCGACCGCCTCCGGATCCAGCAGCGCGCAGCCTGAGCTCGACCGGAGCACGGGGTCCAGCATTACCGGCAGCCCCGGCATGCGCGCCCGGTAGTCAGCCAGCCAGCGCGTTACCGCCAGCAGTACCGGTGCGCTCGCCAGCATGCCGATCTTGACCCCGGCAATCTCGATATCGCCTGCCAGGCACTCCAGCATCTCGCCCACCAGCTCCGCGCTCACCGCATCGCTCCGCTCCACACCGCGGGTCGACTGCACCGTCAACGCGGTCGGGCAGGCCAGCCCGTACAGCCCGTGGGCGGCAAAAACCTTCAGATCGGCCGTGCAGCCTGCGCCCGAAGACGGGTCAAATCCGGCAATACTGAGCACTGCCGGAGGAGATTTTTTCAAGCCGGCACCCTCCTGGGTAACCTCACCGCTACTGGGAATGATTTGCATACCTCCACCCCGCAAGCCCCTCACTTGCGAGCCATGCGCCGGGTACGAAAGAAGTACACACCCGGAAACTATCTGCACGATCAGCGATAATGCCTCACTTTTTATGCAAATATGCATGAAACGTCATCTTCTAAGTACCATTGCAGCTTTGACTTACGCGATTTGATCTGGTTCAATCACGTGGGAGAATTATGACAGGATACAGTCCAGACCTAAAGCGCTGCACCCGCCGTGTATCCACCTATGCGGGCCTTGGACTTGCTGCCTTGCTCGCTCTGTCGAGCGCAACTGTCGCCAAGTCTGCGAAACCTCCCTCGATAGCATCTGCTTCTTCCGCCGACACCGACGCGCCTGCGGTCAAGAAGCATTGGTACCAGGTAGGGCGAGCTTCCTGGTATGGCGGTGGCTTCCAGGGCCGCGAGACGGCGAGCGGTGAAAACTACAACATGACCGACCTGACTTGCGCGCATCGCAGCTTGCCCCTGGGCACCCTGGTCCGCGTCACCAACCTGATGAACCACAAGTCGGTCGTCGTCCGCGTCAACGATCGCGGACCTTTCCTCGCCAGCCGGGTAGTCGACCTCTCCTACGCGGCAGCCCATTTCCTGGGCTTCGATGGCACTGCGAAAGTACGCCTGGACGTCCTGAACCACGGAACCGAACTGGCCAACATCCAGAGTCCCCTCCCGGTGATGGGCCGCTAGCGGCGGTCTTTACTCCCTTGAGCAATTCTGGGAGCGTCTCCAGCTATTCTGGCGCGCGCGAGCGTTTAATCCTCGCGCTGGATTTCCCCGCCGCTGCCACCTGCCGCCATTTTCTCAATAAGCTGCAGTCCAGCCTTCCCACCGACGCGCAACTACGGTGGGTCAAGGTCGGTTTGGAGCTTTTCGTCGCTGCGGGCCCGTCGCTGGTGGCCGAGCTCCACAACGAGGGCTACCAGGTGTTCCTGGACCTCAAATTCCATGACATTCCGACCACCGTTGCTGGAGCCATCCGCTCGGTTCTCCCGCTGGAGCCGGCACTCCTCACGGTGCATGCCATCGGCGGCCCCGCCATGCTCCACTCTGCCGCGCAAGCTGCCGAGGGGTCCAAAACCCGTCTGCTCGCCGTAACCGTGCTGACCAGTATGGATGCGCCGCAACTAACAGCGATTGGCATCGCCGATCAGCCCGCAGCGCAGGTTACCCGGCTAGCCCTGGCCGCGCAAAGCTCAGGTATCAATGGCTTGGTCTGCTCACCGCAGGAAGCAGGCGCCTTGAAAGCGCTGCTGCCTGCTGCCCATCTTGTGACCCCAGGCATTCGCCCTGCCGGCACGTCGGCGAACGACCAGCAACGCACCAGCAGCCCGGCGCAGGCGCTCCGCAATGGCGCCAGCCAACTCGTGATCGGGCGTCCAATCACCGCTGCACAAGACCCAGCCGCTGCTTATATGGCGATTCTGTCGGAGATCGAAGAACAAATCAATACACTTTGTAGCTATGTCCTCTAAAAGAAAAAAGCCCGGCATCAGAGCCGGGCTTTTTTTCATAAACTACTTAAAGTTTCTCGTGAAATTCACACGCAGAGCAAGAGATATACACACCGCCAGGCGCCCCGCGCTCCCGATCCTTCACGCGCTTGACGATGCGCGTCGGTTTGCTGCACTTCGGGCAGTCGGTACTCTTGGTCGTATCCATAACCTTCTTCCGGTCAGCCGTCTTCGCAATCTTCGCCATGCTCTGGTGCTCCTTGTAGAAATCTAAAAGTGTGCGCTGCCGATACCAGACGCTCAACCCAAAGGGGAGCCCTGCCGCGACTCGAAACGCGCTCAGTCCAGAGTTTACACGAAGTGCCCCGGCCGTTACTGGCTTGGCGTGTGTGCGGTGCCAGGCGGCAACTGCACCGGCTTCATCGTCGGCTGGTTCGTGTCTTTGTCCGACGGCAGCGTCTCGCCGGGCTTGCGCAGCGAGGGCGGCGGCGCCGGTGGTGCGTTCTGTGCAACGCGGTCTGCCTCCGTTTGATCCCCCAGTTTGATCACTCGCTCGCCCTGCTCCACGCCCTGCTGGCTCTGCCAGTAATCGCCGACCTCGTTCGCTGTGCGCACCATAGGACTGGTCCCTACCGCCGCCTCTTCCACGCGCGTCACCCGGTCGTGCTGCAGCCGCACAAACTCGGTCTTCTCTGGTGGCACACCGTAAATCCACTCCTCAAACGGCTTCCCCGCGTCCTGCTCGCGCACCTTCTGCGCCGGCGCCCCCACCGCATGCAGCACCATGTCTCCATCCATGCCCACCAGCACCCGGTGGTCCAGGATCGCCTTCTTTAGTAGCGGCGGCAAGGTCTCCACGTACGCCTCGGTAGGCGACTTTTCGCCAAAGCCGACCAGCGGCGCAATCAACGCCTTCACCTCATCCCCGGTCACGTTCGGCACGCCGCCCGGGAACAGCAGGGTCAGCCGCGAACCCACCGCCTGCTCCCCGTGGTCCTGCGCCAATGGAACAAATCCACCGCCAGCACCGACCTCCAGGTGCCGCAGATACTTGTGCGGCAGGTCCGGGCCTCCGTTCAGCTCCAGGATCAGCCGGTCTCCCTTGAAGGTGATCTTCGTCACCGTCACGCGGTCGCCGGGGCGGGAGGAAATCCCTTTGCTATTCAGCTCCTCCACATAGTCTGAGCCGCTCGGCGTCAGCGCGCCGTTCGCAACCAATTGCAGACCCTTGCTGGCCAGTGGCAGCGGACGCATCGCGTAGCCCTGCTCCGAAGCCAGCGTGCGCTCCAGCGCCGCCTGGGTGAAAGGCCCCGCATGCATCCTGGGCAGCTCCACATGGGTCGGCTGAAACTGGAGAAAGCGCCCCTCGATCTGCTCCGTGCTCACCACAAATACCTGCGCGCTCATTGCCATCCCGGAGAGGAAGAGGCCGGCAAGCACAGTTGTGGATCGCAGAGCCGCAAGCCCAGAAAACATGGCGCCATCCTGAGTGACAGGGCAGGAACAGAGCCAGCATGCACCTGTTCTGCTCCACGCGCAAGCCCCTCTTGCACATCTGAAGTAAGTGGCATGAAAGGCAGCAAAACCGCCTGCGCGGCTGGCGGCCACTCGCGTGGCGTTTTGCGTGGTGCTTAGGGTGCGGGCCTCTGTGGCCCTCGCGGTGCTCGGGACCGGCGTTCTCAAATCCCGACTAACGGAGAGCCGCAAAACCAACGAAGACACGCCACGAAGTGGCCGCCAGCCGCGTAGGCGGTTTTAGCTCTTGTCCTCAACTTGGTCGGAGACAGGCGCAATCTGCACCAGCTGCGAGCCGGCGGGCGCCTGCGCGGTGCCCGGGCCCATGCCTTGCTCGTGCTGCCGCTGCGAGATCGCGTCGATATCGACCGGGATGCCAGCGCCCACGATCTCCGGGTGCCCCCACTGATGGCGCAGCTCGTGTGTAAGCCGCGCCATCACAAACAGCAGTCCCAGCAGCACCAGGGCCGCCACAGCCGAACCCTCCGGCCCGTAGCCGCCGCCGGTAAGCCACGCCGGACCGCTGGTGTAGGTCGAGAAAACCGGCGAAAACTCCGTAAGCCCGCTCACCGGCAGTCCGAACAGAACCGCCGTGCTCGCCGTCCAGGCAAAGTGGAAACCCCACCCGACCCACAGTGCGCGCGTCCGCAGGTAGGCCATCGCGAGCAGGAAGCCGAGCAGCATCGTCACCAGGATGCTGGCCGGGCTGGCCCCCGTGCCACCTCCGCGCCCCAGGGTAAACAGCACAGTCATCAAGATCGCGGCGAGCGCCGGTCCCGTCGCCTCCATCAGCCGCTGGAACGGGTAGCCCCTAAACAGCACCTCATCCGCAAGCGCGGCCAGCAGCAGCGTCAACAGGTCGATCAGCGTCGCCCCGATCGCGCCCGCATCGTGGCTGCCCGTTGTCACCAGCATGCCGCCCGTAAGCGCCACGGGCAGAACGCAGGCGACGATCCCGGCCCAGCCCAGCGCGGCGCCCCGCGCCCACTCCCGTCCGAACCCCGCGCGTCGCGGCAGCCCCATCGCAGCCAGGGGCTTCGATTGCCGCTGCCCCAGCAGGCCCATGCCCGCAAAGCCGGCGACCAGAAGAAGGACGTAAAAAAAACGGCTGGCGAGGGAGAAGAATGGCCCGGCGGCTAGCACCGTAGCGGCGCGGTCGGCGAACTGCTGCGCGAAGATCGCGTACACGCCCGCCAGCAGGAACCAGCCCAGCGCGCGCAGCCGTCGCGCCCGCGCCAGGCCCTGCTCGTCGCGTCGCTGCGCCGTCTGCTCAACCACGAGCGGCCGCCTCCACAGGCGAGGGCATGCTACCCGGCATAGAACTGTGCGATATTGCGGAACTTGGCGTATCGCTGCTCTACCAGCTGCTCCCTCGAGAGCGCCTGCAGCACGGACAGGTGCTCCGCCAGCTTGCCGGCCAGCATCTCCGCAGCCTCCATCGGCTGCAGATGCGCGCCGCCCGCCGGCTCCGGAACGATATCGTCGATGCAGCCCAAAGCCTTTACATCGTCCGCCGTCGCCCGCAGCGCCTCGGCTGCGAGTGCCCGCTTGCCCGCGTCGCGCCACATGATGGCCGCGCAGGACTCCGGCGAGATCACCGAGTAGACCGACTTCTCCAGCATCAGCACGCGGTCGGCGACTGCCAGCGCCAGCGCGCCGCCGGAGCCGCCCTCACCGGTAATCACCGCGATGGTAGGTACGCGAAGCCGCGACATCTCGCGCAGATTGCGGGCGATCGCTTCGGCCTGCCCGCGCTCCTCCGCGCCTACGCCCGGGTTGGCGCCGAACAGGTCGACGAGCGTGATAACAGGCCGGCCAAACTTCTCCGCAACCTTCATCACGCGGAGCGCCTTGCGGTAGCCGTCGGGGTCGGGCATGCCGAACCGGTGTGCGATCTTCTCCTTGGTTGAGCGGCCCTTGACGTTGGCGATCACCATCACCTCTGCGCCGCGAAACCGAGCGAAGCCGCACCGCACCGCGGGATCGTCGCTGAAGGCGCGATCGCCATGGATCTCGGCGAAATCGGTAAAGATGTTCTCGACGAAAAACACAGGGTCGGGCCGCTGGGGATGCCGCGCCAATTCGGTCTTAGCCCAGCGCTCCGGCACCGGCGTGCCTGGCTGGGCGCTGGCAGGCGCGCTCGTCTGTGCCTCGGCCATCGCGGCAGTCTTGTTTTCCCGTGTGCCCCCACGTGCGGGGCTGGCTTTGCTCGGCATCCTTGTGATTGTAGGCGCGGTTTCCGGGCTAGTCCATTACCTGCACGGCGCCTCGTCCCAGCAGCGTCTCCGCGCGGTCGATGAAGGCCCGATCCGCCAGCACCTCGAAGCCCGCGGGCTCCAGCACCACACAGTAGTCGCCGCGCTGCTCCAGCGAAATCATCACCCGCCCGGGGCCTGGCGCCGCCCCGATGATCCCGTGCAACTCTTCGAGCAGCGCACCGCTCGCTACGTCGAGTTGCACCTTGATGCGCAGATTTTTTGGCAGCCGCACCTTCAGGTCTTCAATCGCCTGGATCGATGAAACACACAGCTTATTCGCCGCGTCTTCCTCGGCCCGCAGCGCGCCGCGCACCACCACCGGCACCTCAATCTTCAGGCTCTCGGCCATCGCCGCGTAATCCTTCGGGAAGCAGATCAGGTCGATCTTGCCGACTGTATCTTCAAGCGAAGCCTGCGCGTACAGCTCGCCGGAGCGCTTTGACTTCGCTACTTTCAGTCCAACGATCACGCCTGCTATCTGGACTTCATCGCCCTTTTCTCCACGCCGGGTCGGCGGCGGCGAGGGCTTCGCCTCGAGCGCGGCAGCGGTGTCCATCACGCCCGGCAGGTTACGCAGCTTGTCGGCATATTTATCGAGCGGGTGGCCGGAGACGAAGAAGCCCAGCACCTCTTTCTCCGCCTGCAAACGCTCGTTCTCGTCCCAGTCCGGCACGTTCGGCAGCGCATCTGTAACCGCCGTGGTGGCAGGCTGATCGTCAAAGATGCCGAACAGTCCATGCTGCCCGCTGGCCAGGTCGCGCTGCGATTTCTGCGCCCGCTCGATCGCTTTGTCCCCTGCCGCGACCAGCGCCGACCGCCTACCAAAGGAGTCAAGCGCGCCGGCCTTGACCAGTGACTCAAGCACCCGCTTGTTCATCAAACGAAGGTCCACCCGCTCGCAGAACTCCCAGTAGTTTGCAAAGCTCTTGCCCTTCTCTTCGAGCGAGCGGCGAGCCTCGAGGATCGAGTCGATCGCGTTGCGCCCCACATTCTTGATCGCTGTCAGCCCGAAGCGGATCGCATTGCCGTTGGGCGTGAAGTCCGCACCGCTCAGCCGCACGTCCGGCGGCTCGACCGCGATGCCGATCTCGCGGCACTCCTTGATGTACTTGACCACGTTTTCCGGCTTTGAGATTTCCGAAGTCAGCAGCGCCGCCATGAACTCGACCGGGTGGTGCGTCTTAAGATACGCCGTGTGATAGGCGAGCAGTGCATAGGCCGCCGAGTGCGACTTGTTGAAGCCGTACCCTGCGAACTGCTCCATCAGGTCGAACACCTTTGTGACGATATCTTTCGGAAACGCTTTTGTCGCAGCGCCGGTTACAAATCGCTCGCGCTGCCTGGTCATCTCTTCCAGGTTCTTCTTGCCCATCGCGCGGCGCAGCAGGTCCGCCTCGCCAAGCGAGTATCCCGCAACCGCATTCGCGATCTGCATCACCTGTTCCTGATACACGATGACGCCGAGCGTTTCCTTGAGAATCGACTCCATCGGCGGCAGGTCGTACTCGACCTTTCTGCGCCCCCACTTGCGCTCGATGAAGTCATCGATCATGCCGCCTTGAATTGGCCCGGGCCGGTACAGCGCGTTTAACGCGGTCAGGTCCTCCACGCTCGTCGGCTTGTAACGCCGCAGCACGTCGCGCATGCCGCCCGACTCGAACTGAAACACACCCGAAGTGAGCGCGCGGTGGAACACCTTCTCGTATGTCTCCTGGTCATCTAGTGGAATCGTGTCGAGATCGACCTCGATGCCTTCCTTCTTCAGCAGCTTCAGGCAGTCGTCGATCACTGTCAGCGTGGTGAGCCCAAGGAAATCCATCTTCAGCAGGCCCAGTTTTTCGATCGCCTTCATGTCATACGCGGTCACGATTTCGTCGTTCTTCGAGCGGGACAGCGGCACCAAATCAGTAAGTGGCCGCGGCGCAATCACCACGCCCGCCGCATGTACGCCCGCGCCCCGCACCAGGCCCTCCAGCTTCAGCGCCGTGTCGATCACCTCGCGCATCTGCGGGTCCTTGTCGTAAGCATCCTGCAGCGGCGGCGAGTCCTTCAACGCCTGCTCGAGCGTAATGCCGATCGTCGCCGGCACCATCTTTGCGATGCGGTCCACATCGCCGTACGGCAGGTCGAGTGCGCGCCCTACATCCTTGATCGCCGCCTTGGCCGCCATGGTGTTGAAGGTGATGATCTGCGCCACCTGCTCGCGTCCGTACTTGCGCGTTACATAGTCGATCACTTCACCGCGACGGTTCATGCAGAAGTCAATATCGATATCGGGCATCGAGACCCGCTCCGGATTGAGAAACCGCTCGAAGAGCAGCGCATTCTGCAGCGGGTCGACGTCAGTAATTCCCATCACATACGCGACCAGGGAGCCGGCCGCCGAGCCGCGGCCCGGCCCCACCGGAATATCATGCTCCCGCGCGTAGCGGATGAAATCCCACACGATGAGAAAGTAACCCGGGAACTTCATCGACTTAATACAGTCGATCTCGCGCTCCAGCCGTGCGTCGTAGTCAGTCAGCGGCGACCGCAGCAGACCGCGATCCTGCAAATGCTTCACGCTCGTGTCAAGCCGGCGGCGATACCCTTCGCGGCACACCTGCTCGAAGTAAGTGTCGACCGTGTGCCCCGTCGGCACCGCAAACTCCGGAAACGGATTCTCGACCTTGTTCAGCTTCAGTTGGCAGCGCTCGGCGAACTGCATCGTTCGGCTCACCACCTGCGGTGCATGCGAGAAGACCCGCTCCATCTCGTCTGCGGTCTTCACATAAAACTGGTCGGAGTCAAACTTGAACCGCTTCGGGTCGTGGATAGAACCCGCGGTCTGCACGCACAGCAGGATTTCATGCGCGTGATGGTCGTCTTCGCACAAATAGTGGCTGTCATTAGTCGCGATGAGCGGTATGTCGAGATCTTTTTCGATCCGAAACATATCCGAGTGGATCTTCTTGTCTAACTCAAGACCATGGTCCTGTATCTCGAGAAAGAAGTTCCCGCGCCCGAAGATATCCTGGTACTGCGATGCGGTCGCTTTCGCGGCATTGTAGTTATCCTTCATCAGGTGCTGCGATAACTCACCCGCCAGGCAGCCTGAGAATCCCACTAACCCAGATGCATGCTCAGCCAGATACTTCTTGCTGATGCGCGGCTTGCGATAGAACCCGTGCAGCGAGGCCTCGCTCGTAATCCGCACCAGGTTGCGGTAGCCTTCTTCGTTCTCCGCCAGCACCAGCAGGTGGTTGTAGTCGTCCCCCTGAGGATCGGCGCGGTGATCTTCCTTCTGGCACACGTACAGCTCACAGCCCAGGATCGGCTTGACTCCCTGCTTCTTCGCCGCCTCAAAAAAATGCACAGCCCCGTAGATATTGCCGTGATCGGTGATCGCGACCGAGGTCTGCCCGATATCTTGCACGCGCTTGACCAGCTTGTCGACATCGCAGGCGCCATCGAGCAGGGAAAAATCGGTGTGGAGGTGCAGGTGTGTGAATTCGGCCATCGCGATTCCTTATTTTAGTCCGCAGTCGCTCGATAGCCGGCGAGAACACTGGGAGCGTTCGACTGAGGATCGCCCTGCCGCTTTGAGGAAAACCGGTCCGGAAACGCGACTAACGGCCCTCGCCGCGCCAGCATTCGGCGACCGTCCGCGCCGCCGCCGCCAGTTCCTCGCGCGTCGTCAGGCAGTCCGGACAAACCCGCACACACCCGTCCCGCGCATCCACCACAATCCCCTGCTCGCCCAGCCGCCGCACCACCTCTGTCGCGTTGGCAGCCGCGATCGTCAAAAACGCCCCATGCCCGGCATCCCCACCCGCACTCGCGATTCCCCGCTCCGCCAGCAGCCCGCGAAGATACTGCAACTGTCCCAGCGAGTACGCCCGCAGCCGCTCCGCCCCCGCAGCGCGCGTAAACGCAAGGCCGCTGCGTGCCTGGTAGTAGGTCAGCACCGGCGGCGTTCCCTCCAGCCACGCATCGCCGCCCGCGCGCAGCACAGGCCCCCGCTCACCCCAGGCGTCGTGAGCGTTTGCGCCTGCCTCCTGCGCAAACCAGCCGGTATCGAGCGGCCGCAGGCCGCTTGCAAGCACCCATGGCGCCAGCGCCAGAAACGCCGCCCCCGGCCCCCCACGCAGGTATTTGTAACAGCCGCCGATCAGATAGTCGCAGCCCAGCTCGGCCATCGCGACCGGCACCACGCCCAGCGCGTGGTAGCAGTCCACCAGCAGCGCCGCTCCATGCTCGTGGCACGCGCTCGCCAGCATCGCCATATCGTCAAGCACCTGGCCGTCTGCGAAAAAAACCTGCGACACCACTACCAGGGCTACCCGGCCCTCCCGCCGCAGCACCCCGGACAGGTACTCCGCCGTCCAGCCCCGCTCTTCATCGCGCGCTGCGACCACCACCCGCAACCGCCCCAGCGCCGCATACTGCGCCAGCACCACCGCCACTGATGCGAACTCGCCCGCAGTTGTCACCACCGTCGCCCCCACGGGCAGTGTGTTCAGCACCGCCCGCAGCGCATGCCCGGCCGAGACTTTCGGCAGCACGCAATCCACACGCTCCAGCCCCAGCAGCGCCGCCAGCGATGCCCGGTAGGCCTGCTCCTCCGCAAGCCACGGCCCCCAGGCATCGCGCAGCCCCTCGGCCCACAGCCGCGTACCTTCCGCCACATCGGCCTGCATCTGGTCCAGCGGGCGGCCCAGCGTATGGTTCGCCAGATAGATCCCGCCAGCCGAAAGCGTCCGCGCAAACAGCGGTCGAATCTCTCGCGCGATGGCCTCCTCGGTCAACGCATCCGCACCCGCCCGCTCCATCGCTTCGGCAATCATGTCTACCATCATCGCTCCGCCACCTTTCACGCGCGACCCACTGGGCAACGCCGCGGAACAGTGATAGCGTTTCCGCATGCGAATCACACGCACCCTCCTGCTGCTTCCTCTTGCGGCCATGCTTTCCGTCAGTGGCAAGTCGCAGCAGCCCGTCGACCCGGCGCGCCTCTCCGCCAACGCGACCCAGGCGCAGCAGCAGGAGCTGGACCGCTACCGCCGCCTGGCGAACGACTACGGCCAGCTCAGCCGCTACGCCGCCGACAATACGAGTCTGCCGGCACCATCCCCCAGTGACAGGCGCGTCCTTTTCTACGGCGACTCCATCACCGACGGCTGGCACCTCGACCAGTCCTTCCCCGGTAAGAACTATGTCAACCGCGGCATCAGCGGGCAAACCACCCCGCAGATGCTGGTCCGCTTCCACCAGGACGTCATCGACCTGAACCCCGCTGTCCTGGTCGTGCTCGCCGGTACCAACGACCTCGCCGGCAACACCGGCCCCGAGACGCTCCAGCAGATTGAAGAAGACTTCGCCACCATGGCCGAGCTCAGCCGCGCGCACGGCATCCGCATCGTCTTCTCCTCCGTCACCCCGGTTAGCGACTACATCCACCCGGACATGACCGTCCACCGGCGCCCTTCTGACATCCTCGCCCTCAACACCTGGCTCAAGCAGTACTGCGCTGCCAACAGCCTCGTCTATCTCGATTACTTTCCTGCCATGGCCGACTCCACCGGCTCGTTCCGCAAGGAGCTCTCCGGCGACGGTCTGCACCCCAACGCCGCCGGGTATGCGGTAATGGCGCCGCTCGCGCAGGCTGCCATCACCCAGGCGCTCGCCGCCCCGTCGCCTGCTTCAACCTCGCCCGCTCTGTAGCCGCGTTTGCTCGCGCAGACGCCTTTGCTATACTCAGGCTCGGAGCCGCCTCGCGCCCGCCCAGCGCTGCGCCGGGCGTTCGTTCAAGCGGAAGTGGTGAAATGGCAGACACACCATCTTGAGGGGGTGGCGCCGAGAGGCATGGGGGTTCAAGTCCCCCCTTCCGCACCAGAAATACTAGATTTAGAGTCAATCCAGGACAGCTACCGGACAGTTTGCCCCTCAGTTACCGCCCAAGGAACTCACCATGATCATTCTGCTCACAGTCATCCACGTGTTCCTTTGCCTGTTCCTCATCGGCGTCATTCTGCTGCAGCAGGGCAAGAGCGCCGATCTGGCCAGCGCTTTCGGCGGCCAGGGCTCGCAAACCGCGTTCGGCCCTCGCGGCGCCTCCAATGTCCTCTCCAAAACCACCACCTGGTGCGCCGTCGCCTTCATGCTTACCTGTATCGGCCTGTTCGTCCTGATGCAGAAGAGCGCCGGCACGGGCCACTCGGTTCTGGAAGGCACGAAAACAACACACAGCGCGCCGGCCAAGAAGTAGTCTCCGGCAACTCGCCCGCGTTTTACAAAAAGGGAGGCCTCAGGCCTCCCTTTTCCCTGCCCGCGCCTACAGCTCCCGCGGGCTCGGCCCATGCTGACGCAGCAGCGCATCGATATCGGTCGCGGTCTTCGAGCGCCACGTCTCCTCTGAGCTCACTGACGTCTCGGGCGAAACGCCCGTCTCTACTTCCTTGTACACAAACGAAATCACCCGCGCTTCAGGCTCATCGACCCACGCATTGCCTCTTCCCTGCACACGCGTCGACCCGCGCTGCCATCCCGCCGGGGTCAGGTGCCACTCGGTCCACTCATTGCGAATCGCCATACCCTCCATTATGCAAGGCCACCCCTGCTCAAGGCATGCCTCAAAATGGAGCTATGGCCGCCTACATCCGAGAGACCTTCCCCGTCGGCCTGCTGGCCTGCAACTGCACCCTTCTGGGCGACCCGGCAACGGGCGAGGCCATCGTCATCGATCCGGGTCTCGCATTGGGTCTCGCGCCGAACCCGCTCGCACCCGGCGCCCCGGCGCACCTGCTCTCGCGCCTGCAGGCGCTTGGGCTCCGTCTGACGCAGATCCTCATCACCCACGCCCATATCGACCATATCGGCGGCGCGCTCGCGCTGAAAGAGGCGACCGGAGCCCCCATTCTGCTCCACCAGGCGGACCTGCCGCTGCTCGCCATGATGGAGCAGCAGGCCGGTTGGCTCGGCGTCGCGCCGCCAACGGTCGCGCCACCAGACCTGAGCGCTGAAGACGGCCTGCACGTCGGACTGCCCGGCCTTGCGGGCGAGGTTCTACACACCCCGGGCCACACCGAGGGGAGCATTTGCGTGCTCTTTGCCCAGGCCGGCCTGCTGATTGCCGGCGATACGCTCTTCGCTGGGTCTATAGGTCGAACCGACCTGCCAGGTGGCGACAGCCGCCGCATTCTCCACTCTATCCACGACCGTCTACTCCCCCTGCCCGACCACACTCTCGTCATTCCCGGCCATGGCGAGCAGACCACTATCGGCGCAGAGCGCGAAAGCAACCCGTTCCTGCGCCGCCTTTTGTAACGTCATGTTCGAGCTACATTTCTATCGCTTCTACACAAGAAAACTTCGCACTTCCGTCACAAGGGCTTCGATACCGCGCCCGAAAACCTCCAACTCCGGCAGCAGGCTTACGACAATCCAGCCTTTCCCCGCAAAGCCAAAGGCCGACCCCGGATGCACCAGCACACCTGTCCGCTCCAGCAGCGCCAGCGCAAACGCCTCGTCCGGCCCCAGCGCCGGAATCCGCAGCACCGCATACCATCCACCCTCCCCTTGCAGCCGCGAGGCGGCGGTCCCCACCAGCAGGCGGTCCAGCTCCGCCAGGTTGCTAGCCACGCGCTTGCGAATCTGTTCCTGCATTCCGCCGCATCCGGCCAGCCAAGCGGGCAGCGCCTGCTGCACCGGCGCGTTGACCGATAAAAACGTATCCGCGATCACCTCCAGCCGAGCCCGCGCCTCCTCCCGCAATCCTTCCGGCCCACACATCGCCAGCCACGAAAGCTTCATCTGCGGCAGCGCCGCGATCTTGCTCATCCCGCTCAGGACAAACGTGAGCGCCGGATGCGGCCTGCGGGCAAAGCTACTCCCGCCGGCCTTCCCGGCCCATGCCCCGACCCACGCATAGTCGAGAAACACCTCATCCACAAGCAGCGCCAGCCCATGCCGCACGCACAGCGCCTCCATCTGCGCCCGCTCGGTCTCGCTCAGAAAGTGCCCCGTAGGGTTATTCGGGTGCACCAGCGCAAGCGCACGCGTGCGCGGCCCGATCCGGCTCTCGAGCGCTCCCGGCTCCACCTGCCAGCCATGCTCGTACAGCAGCGGGTACTCGACCAAACGCACATCGTCGAGCCCCGCCAGGTAGTCGAACAGCGGGTAGCTCGGCGTCGCGATCAACACCTCATCGCCCGGGTCGCACAGCAGCCTGAACAGGAAGCTGTACGCCTCGCTGGTGCTGGTTGTCAGGCATACGTCGCTAGCATCCACAGCGGCTCCGCGCTCACGATAGTAGCCGCTTACCGCCTCCCGAGCGGCCAGCCGGCCAAACGGCTGCGGGTCATAGTCCAGAGCGCCCGCCGCCGACAGCGGATCAAGCAGCGCCCTGGCATCCACGGCAAACCCGCACCGGGTCGGGTTGGCAGCCGTCAGGTCGAGCACTGGCAACGCCTGCGCGCGCCTAGCGGCCGCCGCCATGGCAAGCGGAGACTCCTCCCTGTTCCACGAGGTCCGGGCTGAGAACAGTAGACACCCCTGCCCATTCTTGCACCCGATCCCCGTGCCATGAAAACCCCGCATAATAGAAGCAGAACTCTCGACAAGCGAGGCAGGCATGGCACTGGAAGCAGTTATCTTCGATTACGGAATGGTCCTCAGCACGGCACAGGAGCCGGACGCCCTCGCCGCTCTCAAGCTCATCACCCGACTCGATGATGCCGCTTTCGACCAGCACTACTGGCGCCACCGCCACTCCTACGACCTGGGCCACCTGAACGGCGCCAGCTTCTGGCAGAAGATCTCCGACGACGCAGGGCTCAACCTAGGCTCATCCGAGATTGAGCGCCTGATCGAAAACGACATTGTTATGTGGAGCACACTCAACGAGGCCATGCTGCAGTGGGTGCAGGCAGTGCAGGACGCGGGCTTCCGCACCGCCATCCTGTCCAACATGGGCGAGGAACTGATGGTCTACATGCGCCAGGAGTTCGGCTGGCTTGGCCGCTTCGACCATCACACCTGGTCCTGCGAGCTGCGCATCGCCAAACCCGACCCGGAGATCTACCGTTACACCTGCGACAAGCTCGGCGTGCTCCCGGTCAGCGCCCTGTTTCTGGACGACAAGCCGGAAAACATCGCCGCCGCCGAATCAGTCGGCATGCAGGCCATCCAGTTCACAACCGTTGAAGCGCTCCAGGCAGAGCTCGACCGCCGGGGCCTGCTCTCGGAGCTGCCCGCGCCCGTCGCCCCCAGGGCTCGCACCTCCTCCGAAGCTCGCGCCGCCCAGATTTGAACGGCGCGGCCTCGGCAGGCAAATGCGTGCTACTCCGTGCAGCTCAGGTTCACACTCCCCGGATTCAGCACGTACGATCCCAGCCCGACAAACTGGTTGAAGACGTTGTTTTGGATGCAAATGCTCGCCGGGTCGTTAAAGCCCGGGTCCGGGACGAGCGCGCCCAGGGAAAAGCCCGAGATGTTGAACGTATTGTTTTCGAGCCGAAACGGCGCCGCTGTGGTCTTCGCGCTTTCGTCCGGAACCAGGGCAATCGCAATCGACTCCTGCTCGCCGGACAGGTTGATTGTGTTCCCACTGAAATCACCCGAATACGCATTGATTGCCGCCATCGGCTCGCTACCCTGGTAGCTTATGGTGTTTCCCGTGATGGTCGCATTTGTAAAGTGTCCGATCTGGAGCAGGAAAGGCGGGACATAGGAGGCGTCAGAATTAAAGGTATTGTTGTCAATGTCCGCCGAAGCCTGAGAACCGAATGAGTCAAACGATGCATCGTGTTCCGGGCCAAACAGGAAGTCTGTTCCCCCAAAAGCAGTCCCGATATTAATAATTCCATTCGTGAACTGGTTATGACTGATAACATCGTCCGTCGTCTGATCCAGATAGAGCGACACATCGTAAAAGGTGTTATCTCTGAAGGTGAACTGCGACGATCCCTCCGTTGCGTAAATGCGCGCCATCTCGGAATATTCTTCGGCTCCCGGCGCGGCATATCCTACGACGGTATTGTGGAGGAAAGAAACGTTAGTAAACTGGTCATACTCGTCCGTTCCTCCAAATGATAAGTCGCCGATTCCGAAGCCCCAGGTCGAGTTCTGGATCGTCACATCCCGCTTGAATCCCCCGCCGAACGGCCCATGATTGACGAAGCCGTCGATCGTCACCGAATCGATGAGCAGATCGTAGACCATACCGGTGGCAAGAATCTGGTTATACGTGTAGAAAGTCAGGTTCTGCAGGGCGATATCATGCGGCACCGTCGGGACCTTCGGCATTCTTACCAGGCCGAACGAACTGCCGCCATCGTCGAAATACCGCTTCGATGTCGGATAGACTAGATTAACCGTGTTGCCACTAATCGAAGCAACCGTGTTCAGCTCTGAGAAATGACATTCGCCGGAAGTCCCATTGGTGTCAGAACACGGAGTCTGTACAAACGAACCGGAGTACAGCCAGATATCATCCCCCGCACTCAAGCCTCCGGTATTCCCGGTAAGCACCAGCGTGGTTGCTCCCTTCGCTACGTCCTCCATCTTGATCACACCCGGCAGGTCATTGGGGCGGGTCTCGAAGCCGACTTCGAGAAAGGCGACGCCGCCTCCATAATCGGGCGGTGTCACCACCACTGTATTTGCCCCTTGCCCTTGAATGTGGATCTTGCCGGCTGAGTTACTCGGAATGTCGATATAGTTAAAGCCCTCGAACCCATAATCCAGCGATAGATCGGTAGAGAACATCGGGTTCAGCAGCGTTCCGCGCACCAGGAAGCTGGGACGCTGAATCATATAAATCCCGCGATCGAACTGCACCGTTCCCCCACCCGCGGCAACTGCGGCATTCACGGCATTCTGCACCGCCCGCGTATCGTCATGCGCGATCGTCGCATTCACAAAGGAATGGGTCAGCGGATCGCCTGTTATTACCTGGTTTCCATTGCTCCCCGCAATATAGGTAAAGAAATCCTCGTTCTTAGAGATATCGGGATTGCCGGCGGGCAAGTTATTGGGCCAGCCGCCGCGAGTACCCGACCTCTCGCCTACGTCCATGGCAGTGCTTGAGAACCCACCTACATTGACAAGCTGAAACGGACCGCCATCCTCCGACACGTACCAGAGAAAAGCAGGCGAGGGGCCTATGTTGGCCGGATTAGGAACGCTGAGCGCATTCCACGTAACCTGGTAGGAAAGATCTGGCTCATTGCTGACGCACGCTCGCGGGCTTGGCGCGCTGATGCCCTGCAGTGGATCGACCGTATCGACGACATAGCAGTAGCTGTGACTGCCCGACCCGGTGCCGTTACGCGTGACGGTCGGCGGACTGGTAAGAGCACGGGTTGTCGTAGGCACGCCCCCTCCGACAATCCGTATCCCTTGTCCGATGACCCAATCATAGGTGTTCGCAGAACAGGAGGTAAGTGTGCTGGTGCCGGCCACGCCCGAGCAGGCGCCGGTGCCCGGGCTACCCGAGGCCCCATATTTGGCCACATCGAAGACCGGCAATCCAACTGCCGGTGTCGCTGCGCCTGGAGAAACCGCATTTGTATTCCGTCCCGAACCGCTCGAGACACCCTGTTGACCCACTAGAAAAAGCGGCGCGCTCAGCAGCGCAAGCAAAACTCCCAGCTTCCTCGTCAAAAGAACTCGCATATCCTTGGCACCCTTCCGGCAGATATCGTGCAAGCAGCACCGCTGGCAGGAAACTCCTGCATCAGGCCTCGCAGCCGCATTACACGGGTAAAGGAAGACTCAGTTGTCGGCTCAGGGTAAGGAGTGAATCGCTTGAAACGCCTTCCGTCCAAGAACAAGCGCATCCGGCTTCCTTCCCTGTAAGTGCGATTGAGCGCGTTCTGAGGGAAAGGTGGTGCGCGTTCTACGTCGCAGCTTGTAAGTCGGTTCGCTGCTGTCTTGGAAAGGCTCTTTGTTGGTAGAGCCTTCACTATAAGGGGCGTGTGGATACCGATCAACCATTCCGCAACCAGCAAGCAGTTACCAAAGTGTATGAACCGGGACGGAACTCTTCCTAGCAATTTGGGGACGTTGTTGATCCGCGCCGCCGGGAGCGCTGGTTCAGGCGAGCTTCACGGCTTCACCGCCCGGTACTCCGGGATCGGCACCTGCTCCACGATCTCGACGCCAAAGCCCTGCAGCGCCGGCACATGCGTGCGCGTGTTTGAGAGCAGCCGGATGCGGCGGATTTGCAGGTCCGACAGGATCTGCCCGCCGAGGCCCACCTGGCGTAGAATCCGCCGGTCCTCATGAACCTCCAGCCCGCGCGAGTCGCCACGGTGATCCCCGCGCTGGTCCCCCCGGTGATCGCCGCGATGATCCCGATGCAGCATGATCGCCGCCGGAACCCCCGGCGCCAGCGCCGGCGTCGGATCAATCTCGAACCCACGCCCGCCATTGTGCAGGTAGATCAGCGCGCCGCGCCCGGCTTCGGCAATCGCCCGCAGCGACCGCTGCACACTGCCGCCGCAATCGCACAGGCTCGATCCCAGCACCTCACCGGCCAGGCAGTGCGAGTGCACCCGCACCAGCACCGGCGCCTCGTCCAGGCCGTCTCCACTCTGCCCCACATCGCCGCGTACCAGCGCCAGGTGACTCTCGCCCCCATGCACCTCGCTCTCGTATGCAATCATTCGGAACTCGCCATAGGCCGTCGGCAGCATCGACTCCGCCACCCGGTAGATATAGCGCTCATGCTGCAGGCGATAGCGGATCAGCTCCGCCACAGTCAGCATCTTGAGCCCGTGCGTCTCGCAGAACCCGATCAGGTCGGGCACCCGAGCCATGGAGCCGTCCTCGTTCATGATCTCGCAGATCACGCCTGCGGCTTTCAGCCCCGCCATCCGCGCCAGGTCGACCGATGCCTCGGTCTGCCCGGCCCGCACCAGCACGCCGCCCTTGCGCGCCCGCAGCGGAAAGATGTGCCCCGGCCGCGCCAGGTCCGCCGCCGTCGACTCCGGGTTGATCGCGACCTGGATGGTATGCGCACGGTCCGCCGCGGAGATACCAGTCGTCACGCCCTCGCGCGCCTCGATGCTCTCGGTAAACGCCGTGCCGAACCGTGAAGAGTTTGCCGCCGTCATGGGGCCCAGCCGCAGATAGTCGGCCCGCTCCTCGGTCAGGGTCAGGCAGATGAGCCCGCGCCCCCACCGCGCCATGAAGTTGATCGCCTCCGGCGTCACAAACTCCGCCGCCAGCGTCAGGTCGCCTTCGTTTTCGCGGTCCTCGTCATCGACGACCACCACCATGCGCCCCGCGCGAAACTCCTCGAGCGCACCTTCTACCGACGTGAACGGGCCTTGCCGACCAGCTGCCATACTCCACATTGTCAGCTAATCCGGCAACGTGTGGAAGCCAGGACGAATCGCCCGCCAGCAGAAACGGCAAAAGCCGCCTGTTCTGCGGCTTTTGCCTGGACTTCCCTGCCTGCTGCTTTCTAAAGGGTCGACTCGATCTCAAATCCCCAGGCCTCGAGCAGCGCCTCAGGAATATACTTCGAGTTCCGGTTCCGGCGCGCCCACTCCCGCAAACGGGTCGAGCGTTCATACTGGTCCGGGGTCAGCTTGAACTCTTTGACGACCTGCTCAAACGAGGTCACCGTGGGAACAACCGGCCCAATGGGCTCCGGCTTGCCCCAGTTTGGATTTCCGCGACGCTTTGCCATGCGTTGTGTACGCTCCCTCGTGCGCCAGCCAAACACGTTTGCCAACGCGTCTGTCAAGCGTGATTTCCTCTGATTTTACACAGATTTTCTTCCAATTTCAATAGGCCTGCAGGCGAGTGTCACTTCTCTGCCTGCGCATAGAAAGGCCGCAAGTCGTCCCGCAACTGTCGCAGCGCGTCCACGTTCAGGTACACCATGTGACCCGCCGGATAGTACGTAAAGTGGACGTTCTTCTGCAGCTCCGGCGTCAGCATCATGTGGTTCAGCTCATACTCGGTTTCGAAAAACGGGGTCGCCAGATCGAACCACCCATTCGCCGAGAGCACCTGCAGCTTGGGGTTCTTGCGAATCGTGTCGGCCAAGTCCCCGGCCACGTAGGGCAGCAGCTGCGCGCGGCCTGCCCCGCCATAGCCTCCGCCCGGTTTGTGGTGCCAGTCCCACTCGCCAATGGTGTTTGCGCTCAGCTTGTACTCGTCAGTCGAGTCATACTTCAGCTCGCGGCCCAGGTATTCGTGGATAGCCGCAACGTAGGCGCCGGCGATGCCCGTATCGGAGGGGTCATAATCCGGGTTCTCGCCGGCATTGTCGGCCTCGGTGCCTTCAAACCGCGCATCGTAGCGACCCATCACGTCGCCCTCGTCGCGCAGCAGTTCCCGGCGAAAGCGTGTCGGGTTGATGCGCAGCTTTGCCTCTTTGATGTAACTCACCGGCAGCCCGGTAAAGTGGTTCAGCTTCGCCGCGATCTCGTCCGCACGCGCCGGTGGCAGCCTATCTCCTTCCGCCAGCGCCTCGGCATACTCGCCCCGCGCAAACACCCGCGCCTCCTCGACAAAGGCCTTCATGTCCGGCGGCTGCTGGGGCAGCTTCTTGTGGTAAAAAGCGATTGCCGCATACGAAGGCAGGTAGTTAACGTACGAAACCTCAAGCCCCGCGCCGATGGAGGCGTTGTAGTTCAGCACCGAGGAGAGCAGCGTAATCCCGTTCAACGCGACGCCGTCCTCCTGCAGCACCGACGACAAGCCCGCCGAGCGCGTCGTGCCGTAGGACTCCCCGAAGAGGAACTTGGGCGAGTTCCAGCGCTGGTTCACCGTCATGTAGCGCTCAATAAACTTCGCAAACGCATGCAGGTCCTGGTCCACGCCGGCAAAGTCCTTCGGCGTGGCCTTGCCCACAACCCGCGAGTAACCGGTCAGCGGCGCGTCGATAAACACCAGGTCCGACTGGTCGAGCAGCGAGTACTGGTTGGGCACCATCTGGTACGGCCCTGACCCCGTCGCCTGGGGCGAGCTGGTCTCGACGCGCACCGGCCCGAGTGCGCCCATATGCAGCCACAGCGAGGCCGAACCTGGGCCGCCGTTGTACAGGAACGTCACCGGCCGTGTATGCGGGTCTGCGCCATCCAGCGTATAGGCCACGTAGAAGATCGAGCCGTAGGGTTTGTCGTCGTCGTTGCGGATCAGCAGCGTGCCGGCCGTCGCCGTGTAGTGGATCTGCTTGCCGTCGAGCGTGATCTGGTGCGCGGTCACCGACGAGCGCTCGACGGGGGCGGCTTCCTCAGGCTTTTGCGCCGGTGGGTGATCGGCGTCCCCGGCGTGGGTCGCCGGCTCGGCGGGAGGGTGCTGCTGCGCATAAACAGGAGAGACGAGAGTGCCGCCGGCAAGAACAAGCGCGGTCAGCCAGGGTCGAAGATCGGTCAAGCGGGAACTCCCGGAGCGGAATCAGCCTGAGTTCACAGGAGGGTAAATCAGGTTGCATCAAATCATTGCATACAACTCAGAGGAGCGAGGAAGCAGAAAGCAGGGAGAAGTCCCAGGTGTCAGCTGTCAGGTTTCGAAGGACAGCAGCGGTTTTCCTGCTTCCTGCTTTCTGCTCCCTATTACGTCCCGGTCCCCTTGACCACCACCTGCGCGGTCCGCAGCAGAATCTTCAGATCGAGCCAGAAGCTCCAGTTTTCGACATATGCCGTATCAAGCGCTATATACCGCGCGAACGAGGAATCATGCCGCGCCTGCACCTGCCACAGCCCGGTCAGCCCGGGCAGCACCTCCAGCCGGCGAAAGTGCTCGAGCGCGTACTTTGCCACTTCGCTTGCGATCGGCGGTCGCGGGCCCACGATGCTCATCTCGCCGCGCAGCACATTGAAAAACTGCGGCAGCTCGTCGAGCGAGTACTTGCGCAGAATGCGGCCAATCGTCGTGACCCGGGGATCCTTCGTCATCTTGAACAGGATGCCGTCGCGCTCGTTATGCTTCGCCAGCTCCCGCTTCTTGGCCTCGGCATCCCGCACCATGGTGCGGAACTTGAAGCAGGGAAATACCCGGCCCCGCTTGCCGATTCGCTCGGACACATAAAACACCGGCCCCCGCGAATCCACCACCACCGCGATCGCGATCACCAGCATGATGGGGAACACCGCGATGAGCGCCCCGAGCGACAGCAGGATATCGACCACGCGCTTCATGAAGAAGGCCACGATGCGCGGGTCGCGGCGGTGCAGCGCCACCATTGGGTAGGCGCCCAGGTACTCGACCGGCGCGTTCTGGGCCAGCTCGCCGTAGAAGCCCGACATGGCGCGAATGTCGATCTCGACATCGTGCGCTTCCTCAAGCAGGTTGATAACCGTCTCCACCGCGCACGGCTGCGCGATAACCAGCTCGTCGATAAAGTGCAGCCGCGTCAGCTCGCGCAGACGCTCCATGTTGCCCAGGATGCGATCCTTCGGCACCTCCATCGCGTCGGTCGTTCCCGGCGCATGCAGAAACCCGCACAGCCGGTAGCCCAGGTAGTAGTCGTCTTCAATCTGCTGGCCGATGGCGAAGCTCAGCTGGTTCGTCCCCAGGATCACGACGTTGCGCGTCTCGACGCCCTTGGCATAGCGCGCAAAACGCACCGTCCGCCACAGCGCCCGGCGAATGCCAAGCGCCACCGCCGTCGTCCCCACCAGGATCACCACCAAAATCCGCGAAACTTCCAGATTGTGCATCAGGTACAGCCAGCCGCACAGCAGCACGCCCGCCGTCAGGCAGGCCTGCACAATCAGCCGCTGCTCATGCGCCCCGCTGCGGTCGGGCACCCCGTTGTACAGGCCGTACCGGCGCAGCACAAACACCAGCACCAGCAGGAAGCCCAGCAGGTACCACAGGTCTGAGGATTCCGGCGTGATGCTCACATGCAGCCCGCGAAACCGCGGCATATGGATCAGGACAAAGAAATGAACCAGAACCGCGAAGATAAACGCGCCTAGGGTGACCAGCACATCGTTGAACATCATCAGAGCCGCGGCTGCGAGCGCTGGGCTCGCATGCTTGCGCGAGTGGCTCAACGGGCGCATCGCGCTTGCAGGCAGCCGCGCCTCTCTGCCGCCACTCCGTCTGACAAACTCTGAACTACCCATGGAAACCCTTGGCTTGCTTTCTTAGATCGATGTGGAGCCATCGCTGCGTCTGCCGGTACAACGGCAAACCGTGGAAGAAAGGGGAAGCTCAAGATATTCTGCCGGAAGAGGGCCTGCATGGTTGGCGGTTGAGACCGCTCTGCGTGTCCTCCGACTGTAACTGATGAAGCTTCTCCCCCAAATGCAATTCTCTGCAAATTGTGCAAACGTACCGTCCTGTCTCCTCTTCATTTCTGCGTTTCCGCTCAAGGTCGACTCTGGCGACCTTGCCGGCCGCGCAGGTCGTTCTTGGCTCTCATTGTCCCATCCGCGCCCCATGGTTCGGGTGGAAGCGGTGCCGTTCATTGGTAACTTATGTCAGACGGTGAGATGCTCTTCCCAGCAGTCTCGGAGCGTACAAGCTTTCCCACATCCGGCAGACTCTGGAAGAAGGTGCCCTCCTGTGCAGCCCCAATCCGCTCCGGCTCTGCCCCACTCCACCTCGTTCCGGCATACTTTGGACGTCCTGCTCCGCAGCCAGGCCAGGCCGCTCGACAAATACGGGCACCAGCCCCGGCTGTATGCCCTAACCCGCCTGGTCGGCGAGGGTTTCGACTACGACGACGATATTGTCTTCGCAGCAGCTTACCTGCACGACCTCGGAGTGTTTATCGGTCATAGGCCGGAAGAACCTGAGCTGCTCTCACACTGGAATCACGTTCGCTACGCTGTGGAAAACACACCGGAGATCCTCCGGGGCGTCGATTTTCCCAAAGAAAAGATCGATCCCGTCCTGCGTGCCATTGAAACCCACCAGCCGCAGGACGCTCCCGCAACGATCGAGGCCGTAATCCTGCGCGATGCGGACATCCTCGAACAGCTGGGCGGCATCGGTATCCTGCGCGCCGTCGCCAAGGTAGGCCGCGACACCCGCTACCCGACCTTTACCCCTGTCCTCGCTTCGCTTGAGCGCAGCCTGCGCGAGCTGCCCGGCGCCATCCGCCTGCCCACTACCCGCGCGCTCGCCCAGCCCAGGATCGCTGTGCTTCGCGCCTTCCTGGCTGCGGTCGAAGCCGAAGCACAGGGGTGCCTTTTGTAACGCTATCCCGTGGGCCCGGCCAGCTGCTCCGCCACGCGCACATACAACTGCACCGCGTCCCATATCTCCTGCTTGCGGATTCGCTCCTCCGGCGTGTGCGCCACATGGATCGATCCGGGACCCAGCAGCAGCGGCTCACCCCATTCGGTCAACGCCGGAATATCCGTCGTAAACGAAGCGATCATCGTCTGGAGCGTCGCCAGCCCCTCGACCGCGCGCAGCCGCACAAACGGTATCTCGAGGGTAAAGTCCACCTCCGCATGCGGCGCCGCAGCTGCCGCCAGCGCCGCCCGGGTCTCCTCCGACGGCCCCACCAGCCGCACCAGTACCTGCGCCGAGGCATGGTCGGCGATCACGTTCGGCGCCCGGCCACCCTCCAGCAGACCGATGTTCAACGTGCTGGGGCCCACGTCTTCCGTCTCCGGCAGCGCGACCTTGAGCACCGCGTCGAGCGCCCGCACCAGCTTGTGCACCGCGCTCTCGCCCAGCTCCGGGTATGCCGAGTGCGCCATTTTCCCCGTCGCCGTCACTTCCGCCCGCAGAGCGCCTTTCGAGGCCAGCGCCAGACGGTTGTCGGTGGGCTCGCCGTTGATCAGGAACCGGCTCCCTTTGGGGTGCTGGTTCGCAACTTTCGCCCCGGCCGAGTCGCGCTCCTCACCCACTACGAACAGCAGCGCGACCGGCAGCCGCTTCTCGCGCAGCTGCTCGGCGGCCAGCATCATTGCGACAATGATCCCCTTGGCATCGCAGGCGCCGCGCCCATGCACCCACTGCTCATCCTCGCTGCTCGGGATCCACGGCGGCACCGTGTCCATGTGGGTCGAAAACACCACTACCGGCTCGGCCGCCTGGGCCGTCGCATACACATTAAAACGCTCGCTCCGGTTTGCTGAGCCCTCCGGCTGCGGCACCGCCATCGTCTCCACCGCGAAGCCGCGCGTTTCCAGGTGCTCGGCCAGGAACGCCCCCACCGCGCCTTCGTGAAAGGTCGTCGAGTCGATATCCATCAGTCTGCGCAGCAGCGCAATCGCATCTTTCTGCTGAACGGGGTGCACGCCCCCAGCATATCCCACCGGCTCAGGCCCCCGGTCGCGAGGCAGGCCCTACAATACTCGGTGTGACGACCCAGGCTGAAGCTCCAGCTCTGCGCGAAGGCGGAGTGCGCACCATCGACGACCTGCGCGGGCCCTCCGGCCGGCTCGAGGCTCTGCTCAATCCCGGCACCGAGCGCCCACCGGCAGCCGTGCTGCTCTGCCATCCCCACCCCCTGTTCGGCGGCACGCTGCACAATAAGGTCGTCTACCACGCCATGAAGGTCTTTACCGAGGCCGGCCTGCCCGTGCTGCGCTTCAACTTCCGCGGCGCCGGCCGCAGCGAAGGCCGGCACGATTTCGGGCTCGGCGAGCAGGACGACCTCCGCGCCGGCCTCGACTGGCTCGCCCGCGAGTACCCCTTGCCGGTCCTTGCCGCCGGCTTCTCCTTCGGTGCGCACGTTGCGCTGCGCGCCGGCTGCAACGACCCCCGCGTGGCCGCCCTGGTTTCGCTTGGCACCCCCATCGAGGCCGGCGACCGGGCCTATACCTACGAGTTCCTCGAGGCCTGCGCCAAGCCAAAGCTCTTTCTTAGCGGCGCAGCCGACGTCTTCGGCCCTGTCGCGCAGGTAGAGGCAGCGCTCAGCGGCGCACCCGCCGGGCAGCTCGTCTGGATCCCCGACGCCGATCACTTCTTCGTCGGCAAGCTCGACCAGATGCAAGGCGCGCTCCGCCTCTGGCTCCAAACCGATTTTCTCCCCTCCCTCAAGGCTGCCGAGAACCGCGAGGCAGCCTCGTGAACGCCACAGCCGTCGAACCGCGCCTCGCTGCTCTGCGCACTGATGCCGTCGACATCTTCAAGACCGCGCTCGCCGCCTGCGACATCGACCAGGCCTTCGGCCGCCATCTGAGCTTCGAGGGCAAGCTGATGCGCCGCCAGCAGTCTCCCTTGCTGCCGCCCCTTGAGCAGTCGCTCGCCGCCATCAAGAAGATCCAGATCATCGCATTCGGCAAAGCCGCTCTGCCCATGCTCGACGCCCTGCTCACCCGTTTGCCCGCCAAGCTGCGGGTTGACGGCATCTGCTCCTCGCCGGAAGTCCCGGAAAAGCGGCATCGCCACATCCGTTACTACAAAGGCACTCACCCCCTGCCCAATGAAGAATCGCTCGAAGCCGCATGCGCCGCGCTCGACCTGCTGCGCCACGCCGGCCGCGACACCTTCGTCTTCTTTCTGGTCTCGGGCGGCGGCTCGGCCATCTTCGAGCTGCCGACAGACCGGTCCATCCCGCTCGAAGACGTGCGCGCCTTCTACGAGACACTGGTGCTGTGCGGCGCCGACATCACCGAGATCAACACCGTGCGCAAGTACTTTTCCGCGGTTAAGGGCGGCCGTCTTGCCCAGGCTGCCCCCCAGGCTGAGAAGCTCACCCTGCTGTTGGCCGATGTTCCCATGAAGGACCTGGGCATCGTCGCCTCCTCGCCCACCCTGCCGGACCGTTCCACCTGGGCCGACTGCGCCGCCGTGCTCGACCGCTGGGAGCTGCTGCCCCGCTTCCCTGCCACCGTGCGGGCCTGGTTCCAGGCCCTGGCGCGGATCGAGCCTGCTTCCCTCTCAGCGAACGGGCTTGAAAACACCCAGGTCGAGGTGCTGCTCTCCAATCACGACTTCGTCAACGCCGCCCGCGACCATGCCCGCGTGCTCGGCTACAAGGTCGTCATCGACAACACCTGCGACAACTGGCCCTACGACCGCGCGTCGGCCTATCTTCTGGAGCGGTTCACCGCACTGCGCGCCGAGTGGGGCCGGGTCTGCCTGCTCTCGAGCGGCGAGGTGACGGTAAGGATTGAGAGCTCGCGCCACGGCTGCGGCGGCCGCAACCAACACTTCGCGCTCGAAAGCGCGGTCCGAATGGACCGGATGGACCAGATGGACCGAGAGAATCAGCCCGGCCCAGAGAACGCGGCCGACAACGCAATGGTCGTGCTGAGCGTCGGCTCCGACGGCCAGGACGGCAACAGCCCGGCCGCCGGCGCGATCGCCGACCCCACCACCGCAGCCCGCGCCCGGCAGTTCCATTTCGATCCGGAAGACTCGCTCGCCCGCTTCAACAGCTGCCCGCTCTTTACCGCGCTCGGCGACGCGATCGTAACCGGCCCCACGGGCAACAACCTGCGCGACCTCCGCGTCCTGCTCGCCGACCGGTAGACCAGTTTTCCTAATGCTGTGAAGCGGGCCAGCAAAGCTCGATGTGGCTTTTCCGCAAGGAAAAGCCACATGCCACAACTTTCTCCCTCTACACCTATAGGAAAACTGGTCTAGCAGGCTCCCTCATGGGCATCAACATTCGATTTTCCGCCGCTCCAAGCAGTCAGAAATAGACTTTCTCATCGTGCCAGTAGAAAGGCGCCGAAGGGCGTCGTCCGCGGAGCAGATACACGTTCTTGTGCTCGAAGGGCATGGCCCATGGATTGTCCATGCGGCCGAGTATCTCAACCGACCGATACTTCCGCGCGATGGCTTCGGGTGAATCACCGATCACCGCGATGCTGACATCAGGATCGCAGCCATGCGTACCCCACAACCAGTAACTGTTCTGTCCGCTGATGGCTGGCGGCAAACGGAAAGTCCGTCCCCCGTTCTGGCGGGAAGCCAAGAAATCGATAGCGCCGGCTTCGCCGTAGTTGTTGCCGAAAATGCAGACGCTCCGCTGCTCTTGTGGGGAGAGCGACCGAAACCCCCGCAAAACAAGGCTCACCTCCTGCTGCCAGCCGAAGCGATCCGCATAGAACTGCGGGAGGGGACCGTTGGCCAAAGTCTCCATCTTGTCGCCATGCAGGTGGAGCGCTGTGGTGTAGCGCACCCAGGCGGCAGGCGCCAGCACCGGGGAGCTCATCGGAAGGAGGAGGAGGCTCGTAACCAGCAGGACGGCCTCGAAGACTGGAAAGGCCGCGATGCGGTTGTGCTGAACACCGCGCGCGGCCGAAAACCGGCGCTCCCAGGCGACACCGCCGGCGGCGAAGCAGGCAGGGTACATAGCAGCCAGGTAATAGTCCTTGGCATGCAGGACCAGCATGATGGCGAAGAAGAACAGGCAGGTCAGACCGAGCCAGCGCCCGTCGCGGATGGATTTCGCACGCAGCAGGGCCACGATCCCTGGAATCCAGAGCAGCGCGTTGACCGGCTGCATAGTGCTGATCTGGGCCAGGAAGAACTGGAGTGGGCCCAGGACGATACTCTTGTGGCCGCTCTGACCATTGCGGAGGAACTCGAGTGTCGGCCAGTGATTGTGGATCTGCCAAAGCACATTGGGCAGCGCAATCAGGATCATAAGCGCCACACCGGCCGCAGCCCAGCGCGAGCCGAGTACGCGGCGCTGCGGCGTCAGCAGCAGGCCCAGCCCCATGGCGACCAGGAAGAAGGTCATGGACGGTTTGTTCAGCAGCCCCACTCCCGCGGACAGGCCAAAGACAAGCCACCAAGTGCGTGGGGAGTGGCCGCGCAGCATCAGGACGAGGGCGAGCACACAGATCATCCAGAAGACCGGCTCGAAGGAGTTCATCGAGAGATAGCCATCGGTGCCGATGTATTGGGGGCAGACGATCAGGCCCAGCATGGCCAAGGCCTGCGCAGGGCGTCTTCCGCCGAACGCCCACGCGATGACCCCGGTAAGAAAGATAGTGGCGGCACCGGCGGCGGCTGAAAAGATGCGGATGGCGAAGATCGAATCGCCGAAAAGCATTTCGCCGAGACGCGCCTGCAAGGCGACGATCGGTCCGTGGTCGACGTAGCCCCAGGCCGGATGACGTCCGCAGGCGATGTAGTAGAACTCGTCGCGAAAGTAGCCATAGCCCAGGTGCCCGGTCCACAACGTAAGAGCAAACTGAAGCGCCAGCTTGACGGCCGCGAAGACCACAGCTAGGCGCACAGCCTGGCGCAACGTCGGGTCGGCAGGGCGAACCACGGGGGTGGATGTCATAGATCGTGAGTACGCAGACGCGCGACGGGCAGTTCCCGGGAGGGCACTGCCTGGTCCTGCTTGCGCCAGCTCAGAATGGGGTCACTACACCAAACGTCAAAAATCGTGCGGTAGCACCCTAGGGCTGAACACAGCCACCTTCCGCAAAGTGCGTTTACGAGGGCTGGGGTGAATCAGAAGTCGCTAGCTGTGAGGTTGCAATAGGTTGTTGTCCATCTGACCGAGAACGGAGAGGCTGTTTGTGACGAGCAAATAGTTTCTTCGGGGGTCAGATGGACTATCACCATCATGCCCGTTTGACGATGCATGGTCGAGAGCTTCTGTGCAGGCTTAGCCGGCAGACGGCGGCCAAGTGGGTCAGGCGGTATCGCGAACAAGGAGTGGACGCGTTATGGGACCGCAGCTCGCGTCCAATCCGGCTCAGGCAGCTCACTTCGCTGGAGCTGGTCGCTCGGGTGCAGACTCTGCGGCGCGAGCGTTGGACCGGCCAGAGGATCGCACAGCAGACCGGACTGAGCCGGGCTACGGTGAGCCGCATCCTGCAGAGGCTAAAGCTCAGCCGGATGCGCGACCTGGAGCCAAAGCCCGCTGTGCAGCGTTATGAGCACGCCCACGCGGGCGACCTGCTCCATCTGGATATCAAAAAGCTGGGCCGTATCGTTAGGCCGTCGCATCGGGTCACCGGCGATCGCCGCGACTCGGTCGATGGAGCAGGTTGGGAGTACGTGCATGTGGCCATCGACGATCACTCCCGCATCGCCTTCTCGGCCATCTATCCGGACGAGAAGCAAGCCTCGGTGCTGGCCTTCCTGCACGCAGCGCTGGCTTACTATACGCGGCTCGGCATCCGCTTCAAGGCCCTGCTCACCGACAACGGGCCTGCCTACCGCTCGCGTGCCTTCGCTGCCGCCTGTCGAGTGCTGGGCCTGAAGCACCGCTTCACCCGTCCGTACACCCCGCGCACCAACGGTAAGGCCGAACGCTTCATCCAGACGGCCCTGCGCGAATGGGCCTATGCCCGCTCCTACAACAACTCAAACGAACGCAGCCAGGAGCTTCGCCCCTGGCTGCATCAGTACAACTGGCATCGACCTCATGCTAGCTTAGGCCTGTCGCCACCCATCAGCCGTTCAGCTCTCGGTGACAATAACCTGTTGAGACTCCACATCTAGCGCTCCCCGAAAGAACCATTCCACTCCATATCGGTCGGTTAGGTGCCCATAGATTCCGAACGGCATTTCACGGAGCTCCACGAGAAACTCGGCTTCGGCACCATGACGCAGCTTGTCGAAAATCGGCGATAGTTCGTCGTACCCGGCACCGGTGACATACATCGCCGTTGTGTTCCCCTGCATTGGCCGCTGGGTGGGATGAAGCCAGTCTGTCGCCGAGAACTCAATTCTTTCGCTCCTGAGAAGGGCATATGTAATTTTCTGATGTTGCTCCGGAGGGAACTGGGCCTTCATCGGAGTCTCTGAGAGCCGTGTCAGGGTCAGGTCGCCGCCGAAGCAGGACTGGTAGAACTGCAAAGCTTCTGCACAGTTTCCGTCGAACAGAAGGAATGGGGTCAAACCGAGCATGGATCCTCCATGGGAAACATCTTCCACGGTGGGATTGTAGTTCGAGCTAAAGCCATTCTGGACGAAGATACGATTGTCCTCACAAGCGCATTTAGGGGAAGCGGGTCGGCAAGACGGAAGGCGGGCGCCACGCCATGCACAAACGAGCTTTCTTGCACGCTGCAGAAGAGCGTTTGCGCACGCCGACATTCATTCACTTCATCCGGCAGGCTTCCGCCGTCTGAGCTTGCGCCGCCTCGCACCAGCCTCGCACGAGTTTTGCTACCGCCCTAACGCTTCCTGGCAGGCTTTGCGGCCTTCGCAGCTGTTTTCTTTGCCGGCGACGGTTTCGCCGCGGGCTTTGCTGCCGGTTTTTTTGCCAGCCTGGCTATGGGCCGAGCCGGCTTGCTGGCCTTAGCCGGCTTACCTTTCGCGACCGCTTTCTTCACGGCTCGGGCTGGTGGCGCTGCCTTGCGCACCACCAGTTTTTTCGGTGCCGGCGCGGCAGCCTTCCGGGCCGGGAGTGCCTTCTTTGCGGCTGAGGGTGCCGGGATCACTTTTGCAGGAGCGCTTTTCTTCAGCGTGCCCGGCTTTTCCGGAGCCTTTCTGGCGCCGGCTGCGATCGATTTTCCGGCGGCGCCATGGCTCTTCCCCGCCAGCGGCTTGCTGGCCGCCCCGTGGCTCTTCTCAGTTATGGGCTTCCCCGCCGGCCCGGCATGCCTCGGCTGCGGTTTCACGGGCAGTGACTTTTTCCCAGGTACAGCAGCCGGCACCAATGGCGTGGCCGCCGCGGCAGGCTTCGCAGACGCAGCAGCTTTCACGGGCGCAGCAGGCTTCGCCGATGATGGCACCGCCTTGACGGGCACCGCAGCCTTTGCTGGAGCTGGCACCTTTGCGGGTGTCGCAGACTTCTCAGGCGCGGCAGATTTTCCGGACTCCGCAGTTTTCGCGGGCGCGGCAGCCTTGTCTGCGACCGGCAACGCGCTGGCGCCTGGCTTTGCCTTCGGCTGCATGCGTCCGGGCACAGTCCGTTTGCCGCTGCTCTCGTGAGCCTCGTCGCGGTCCCGCTCTTCCGCCTCGTCCGTCCCGTCTGCCTTATCCGCAGCCAGCTTCCGTCCCGCTCCCGCTTGCCCTAGCTCCCGCGGCTCGTCCTCGTCACGTTCCTCATCCGACCCAGGCTTCCGCTCCTCGTCGTCCTCGTCCTCGTCGTCTTCACCGCGGGCGTTGGGCCGGTCTATCTCCCTGTCGTCCTCGTCACCATCGTGATCGCGGGCAGCGCCCTTCCGCTTACCCTTGCCCTCGGCTTTCTTGCTGCGCGAGCGGCGCAGCGTGACCGGCGGCGGGGGCGCGGGCGGCGAATACGCCTCCAGAAACGCCCGCATCTGCTCGTCGGTCTCGAGCTTGCCATCGATCTGCTGCAGGAACAGCTCGCGCAACAGCTCCGGGTAGATCGCGAGCTCGGGCGTGATGCGCATCTCCAGCATCATCGCCACCGGAACCTTCTTCGCGGCTTCCGGCCAGACGGTGAAAAAGTTCTTGAACCTGGCCTCCGCAGCCTGCGTCTTCCGCGTGTGAGCGAGCCACAGAATCGGCTCTGCCGGGTGGCTGCGGAACAGCTTCCAGGTGGCCGATGGCGTCGCCGCTTCCTTGCCGGTCAGCAGCCGGGCAAACTCCCGCGACGCGGCGTCTAGGCCCTCCCACTGCGCCCGCAGTCCGGGCCGTACCATCATCGCCTTCAGCGCCTCGCGATCCTTGGACCCCATCTTCGCGGTCAGCACCTCCAGGTGCGCCGCGGAGAGATCTGGCGCGACCCCCTGCATCAACAGCTGAATCCGGTTGCGGTGCAAATCTTCAAGCGCCGCCGTATCCACGCTCGCGCTGGTCCAGGCAGGCAGCAACCTACGCATCCAGCCCTCGGCCTCAAGCGCTTTCAGCGTCGCCAGCGCCTCTTCCTCGGCGGCGATCTTTTCCAGCTCGTACCCGCGCAGGAAGGGCGAAATGGCGTCGAACGTGTCCGCTTCCTTCGCATTCTCATAGCGAATCGCCGTACGCTCCTCGAGCGTCCAGCCCAGCCGGTGCATCAGTCGCACCGCCCGCACCAGCCGCGCCGGGTCCTCCAGAAAGCCGTAGCTGCTGACCAGTCGAAGCTGCCGCGCCTCAATATCCGCAACCCCGTTCAGCGGGTCGAGCAGCAGCCCGTAAGATCCCTCATTGAGCGACAGCGCCATCGCGTTGGCAGTAAAGTCCCGCCGGTGCAGGTCGTCGATGATGCCGTTCCAGGTGTAAACCGGCTTGCCCGGCTTGGGAAACCGCTCCGACCGGGTGCTCGCGATCTCGACCCGGACCGAGCCTGGAAACCAGAGAAAGAGGGTGCGGGAGGGTTCGTGACGCCCCCACAGCGTCGCGCCACGCGCCACAAGAGACTTCTCGAGCGTCAGCGCGTTGCCCTGCACGGCGAAGTCCAGGTCGCGGACCGAGGAGCCGGTGGTCAGGTCGCGGACCGCCCCGCCGGCTAGAAATACGGTGGTGCCGGCTTCCCGGGCCGCATCGCGGATGTGCGCCAGGGCGTCTTGCTGGGCGGCGCTTAGGCGGGTCTCAAGCAGGTAAATATATTCGGGCATGCGTCCAGACGTGCGAACAAAGATTCCCCCGGGAACCGACCAGCCGATGCCACCAGGAAACCCTTTGCCCTGAGTATGTTACGGCCAGACGAATGGAGGCAAAATGCGATCATAGCAGACATTTTTCATCCTGACCAGCAGGGGAGCACCCGCGCTGGCGAACTCCCGCACCCATTTGGGCGGCTGCTTCGCCAAGGCTACAATCTCCCCATATGCGTCTCGAAGAACTGGCGAAGATGCTCGGCGCGGAGCTGCGCCCAGGCGCCGGGCACCCGGACGGCTCGCCCGTCGCAGCCGTCGAGATCACCGGCATGGCAGCCCTGGAGACAGCCGGACCCCACGAAGTCAGCTTTGTCGCCAACCCGCGCTACCACGCGGCCGCGCATGCCACCCGCGCCGCTGCCGTGCTGGTTGAGCCCGAGTTCCCCGCCCTGCGCGTCCCCACCCTGCGCATCCCCAACCCCTACCTGGCCTTCGCCAAAGCGCTCGAGCTCTTCTACCAGCCGCCCCGGTACGCCCCCGGCGTTCACCCCTCAGCGGTCATCGATCCCTCCGCAAGCCTCGGCGAGCGCGTCCATGTCGGCCCCTACGCGGTGATCGGGCCGCGCGTGCGGGTGGGCGCGGACAGCGTCTTACTGGCGCATACGGTTCTGTATGCCGATGTGCAGACCGGCACCCACTTCTTCGCCCACGCGCACGCAGTCGTCCGCGAGGGCTGCCGCCTGGGCGACCATGTGACGCTCGGCAATGGGGTCGTGGTCGGCTCGGACGGCTTCGGGTTTGCGAAAAACGAACACGGCGCCTGGCACAAAATTCCTCAGAGCGGCCGCACGGTCCTCGGTGACTGGGTCGAAATCCAGGCCAACAGCTGCATCGACCGCGCCAGCATCGGCGAAACCAGCATCGCCAACGGCGCCAAGGTTGACAACCTGGTGCAGGTAGGCCACGGTTCAACCGTAGGCGAACACACGCTGCTGTGCGCGCAGGTCGGTCTCGCCGGGTCCAGCCACATTGGGTCCGGCGTGATCCTGGCCGGCCAGGTCGGCGTCGCCGGGCACCTTACGGTGGGCGACGGCGCCATCGCTACCGCGCAGACCGGCATCCCCGCCGATGTGGCGGCAAAGGAGGTGGTCAGCGGCTACCCCGCCATCGCCAACCGCCAATGGCTCCGGGCCTCGGCCGCCTTCGCGCGCCTGCCGGAGATGCTGCGCCGTCTGGCCAGGCTGGAGCGGCTGCTTCCAGACCGGCTGCTTCCAGACCAGTCCCCAGAGCGCGACCCACTCCGGGACACCGGCGGCCCGGGCAAGACGCAAGACCCATAAGGAAGAGCAAGCCCGGTTTCCCCGGCAAACCCCGGCCACGCGCACCCGTCCTCCCGCAGAACACAGCTTCCTTCAGCCCCGGTCTGTCTCGACTTCCCCTCTGTTTCACACTCTAGGCGCATCTTGTTCCGCGCGACGGCGCATCTACCCTGCTCATGGCTGACCCGACCGACGAGGACCTGCTGGATCTATTCGCCTCTGCGGAGGAATCTCCCGTCCGCGTACTGCTGCTCGACGACCAGGTGGACAACCTGCTGCTGCGGGCGACGATCCTGCACAAACACGGCTACCAGACCGAAACCGCATCCTCCGTGGAAGAAGCCCTGACGCTGCTGCACACGATCGACATCGCGGTGCTCGATTACCACCTGGGTGCGGGCCAGTTCGGCACCGAGGTTGCGGCGCAACTGCGCCGGCAGCGGCCCGAGGTGCCTATCATTATTCTTTCAGCCACGCTCGAGCGCCGCTTCGGCGGACCGGAGGACATGCATCTGCTCAAGGGCTACAGCTCGGTCGAGGACCTGGTATCGGCGCTGCGCTCGTTTCGCGCCAAGCGCCAGGGCAAGCCGGTCATGGTCGATGCGCGCGACTTCTTCTACTCGCGTATCAACATGGCCATGGGCGATGAAGTGGTGCTCGAAGTCCTGGATGCGCGCGGCAACTGGCAGTATGTCAACGAGACCTGCGCGCGCCTGCTGGAGCGGCCCCGCGACTGGTTCCGCGGGCGCAACATGTTCTACGAGATGCCAGAGCTGGCCCCGGATTGGCGCGAGATCGTCTCCACCGTCGCCACCACGCGCGAAACCTACATCGACCGCACCTTCCGCGGCCTGATGAACCTGCCCCGCAAGGGCGAAGAGTGGGTCTGGAATGTGCTCGCCTTCCCCATGACGCTGCACAACAACGAAAGCGGCGTCGTGCTGACGGCGCGGATTCTCGAGCGCAAATAACGCCGGTTGCAAGCGCCGCTCCCGAAAGTTGACGACAGCCGCATGTAGTGCTACTGTGCTGCGTATGATCGGGTCGGAAAAGTTCACGCTTGTGTCGAGGCTGGGTCTTCTCCTTGGGCTCACAGGAGCTTTCACCGTGGGTGCGCAGTCGACTGCCGCAGGCGACTCCTCTCAGTGGCAGCACGTCTACGTCGGCGATCACTGCCAGGTACTATCCCCCGATACGGGTCAATTGCAAAACAATCCAGACGTTTGCCACCTCGATGGCATGGGCGTGCACCGCTCCAGCCATGTAGCCGCGAAGGAAGTAGATGGCATCGTCCGGCATACAAACGTGAGCATCGCGGAGCAAACCTACCTGCTGCAGAACATTCACTCCGAACCAGTCGTCTTTGTCGTAGCGCAGGCAGTTCCCGATGGCTGGCAGATCGATTCCGATCCCCAGCCCACGACAACGAACGAGAACTTCGCTGTCTTTAACGTGAATGCGCAGCCTGGGCAGATTGTGCGTCTCCATGTGGGCATGGCTCACGAAACACCTATTGACGATCAGCAGTAGACGCGAACCGCTGCCCATCGAACCGGAATCCTTCAATCTTTGGCGTATGATCCGGCAGTTACTGGATGCGGTGGTCGTTCAGATTCCCGACGTCCCTGGTCACTGGATTCAAACGAGTCCACTATCCGCCTTTCGTAAATTTGGGTAGCGCCTGGCAATCGGATTCCTGCGCCACTCCCGATGCAGCCTGCTATGGCTTCGGAGGGTGCAGCGCCTTGGCGGTCTCACGCGCAACATCGGCGAAGAGCGCGTCTCGTTCCTTCTCCGGAGCTTTGGAATCCATGAGGAAAGCCGCCACGATAACTGTGTAGCCATCCGGCCAGGTAATCAGGCCGATATCGTTGTTGGCCGCGGTCATACCGTCGACAGTCCCGGACGTACCGGTTTTATCCGCCAGACGCACGTCGGAGGGCAGTCCATCCCGGAGGCGATGGGTCCAGGACTGCGCGTACATCAGGTGGAGAAGGTACTGGGTCGACGCGCGTGAGAGGAGCTGGTTGCGCCACAGCTTCTCCAGAAAAGCCGCCGCAGCGTCCGGGGTGCTGCGGTTGCGGGCGTCCGTCAGAAACGCCTTGTAGCCGGCGCGCAAACGCCGGTCCTTCTGCTCCGGCGTCTCCCCTGCCGGCGCTGCGGCAGCGCTGCCGAGGTTGGCAAAGACGCGCCCCACTCCTGCTTCATCCTCGTCTACGCGCATATCGCTGATACCGTGCGCGTGGAGAAAAGCCGTGACCACCTGAGGGCCGCCTGCAACTTTGATCAGCGCATCAACAGCCGTGTTGTCACTCTGGGTGACGGCCGCCGCCAGCAGCTCGCGAACCGTGAACGTCATGCGCTCGCCCTTGAAGTTGTCTCCAATAGAAGGGACGGCGGACCCTGGGTCAACCTCCGCACGGGTCACGGTCACCTTGCGGTCCAGAGAGAGCGCACCGGAATCGACCTGAGACAGCACGACGGCGGCCACGGGAGCCTTGAAAACACTCATCATGGGATAGCCTGGAGAATGACCCCGGCCACCGTCTGGATGCGCGTTGATCGTCCATCGGGAGCCGCTTTGCAGGTCCAGGATCGTAACCCCGAACGTGCCGGGTCGCGCGCATTGCGAGAGGGCATTCAGCTTACTTTGCAGCTCAGCGGAGCGCTCATTCCCGGTCGGGTTGCTGCTTTCTCCGGCACTCGCGGCGAGGGTCGAAAGCGACAGTGCGAGAGAGGTACAAGCCAGAAGGAAGAGAGGATGGCGAAGACGCGTCATCCCTCTTTTATGCCTCAACCGTGTGCAGAGTGCAGGGAGCAATCCGAGGATGTTCCCTGAAAGACAATCCCCGCGCGCGCTTTCAGTCGCAGCGCACGCACCGCATGCCTCCTGGCCACCCGCCCCTAGTGCACCACGCTCTGGAACAGCGAGGAGTGCAGCAGCGTCGCGAACTGGCTGTCGGAGGCGTTGAAGTTTACGCTTAACGTGCCCGCGTTGGAGGTGATGTCGGTGTTGTCGATCGCCTGCTTCTCCACATCGCTTCCGCTCACCTTCTCGTACATGGCGCCGGCGTTCATCATGCTCGACATGGTAGCCGCGGTAAAGGTGTCAGGCGTCACCACCGCCAGCGTGAATTTGACGCCATTGTCGAAGTTCATGGTGTAGCGCGAGCTGATCAGGCGCTTGCGCACGCTCTCAAAATCGGTGAGCTGCGAGGCCTGTCCCATCACGCTGCGCATCATCTCCTGGGTGCCCTTGCCGTCGAGCACGCTCCAGATCGGCTCGGTATCGACCAGGCCCACCTGCTGCACCAGCGGCTGGTTGGCCAGCATGCTCGGCGCAAAGCCGTCGCGGGCATTCAGCGCGTACTTGATCGCGTCCGATGAGCCGAAGACCATCGTCGTGGGGTTCACGAAGCAGACCAGCATGCCGCTGCCTGCCATGGGATACATCTTGTTGGTGCGCAGCATCTGCACCTTGACCTTGCGCTTCTTGAAGTCGGCCAGGATGTCGGGCACGGAGAACTGTCCCTGCGCGACGCCGACGATCTTGGCGTCATCGGTGTTCGGGTTGGTGTGGAAGCTGGCGAAGGCGAGCTCCTCGATGTCGTGGTTGTCATCGATGCCGGAGGTGACCAGCGCCTTTTCGAGCTGCTTGAGCTCGGGCGGCAGCACCCGCGCTTTCAGGTCCATGGCGGCCTGCGAGTTCTGCATGGCGCGGTAGTCGACCACGATCAGCTGCTGCACATCTTTGGGGATGGTGCCGAGGGCATCCTGGCTCAGCTGCGCGCCCCAGGCCACGCCGCCCAGCGAAACCGCCAGAACGCCCAGCGCCACGGCCTGAAGCGAAGCCCTGCGGCCCACCTTGCTGCTCAATCGGGATAAAACTCGAACCATCGTCACGCGAAAACCTCATCTGCGGGCGCGGCCCTGCGGCCGGCCCTGCATTTCTCATTGCCTATCTTAGACGCAGCGCACGAGAGTTCGCGCCCTGAGCCGCACGGGAGTAATCCCCGGTGCCTACAGTTACAACGCGGCAGGCCAGGGCAAGGGATTAGCAAGCCGCCCTTCAATCGTGCCTGTGGCGGGATGAAACTGCGGCAGCTCGGCCGCCCAGGCGCTGCCCGCCTCGTAGGCTGCCTGCGGGATCAGCCCGGCCAGCTCGCCGCGCACGGTGCATGTCTTGTGCGGGCGGCCCGCGGCACAGACCGCGTCATACACCGCGCCCAGGCTCGAGCGGCGGAAATCGGCAATGCCGAGCGCGATCTGCGCCACCCCGTCGAGCAAACGCCCCGAGGCGCTGACGCCGCCCAGCGCGGCCCGCACCGCGCGCGCCACAGAGCGGGCGATGCCGAGGTCGCCCGTGTCGAGCGAAATCCGATACTCGATCAGCACGCTGCGTGCCCCGACTGCGGTAGCACCGGCAGACGGGTGCAGGCCCGGGCCGCCCACATCGGGGCGCCGGCCGGCATCGCGCAGCACCGCCTCGCGCAGGCCCTCAAACTGCCCCCGGCGCACATCCTCCAGCAGCACGCGGTCAGGCCGCACCGCTGCCGCACCGTACAGGTAGCAGGGCAGGCTGTAGCGGTTCCACAAGGCGGCCGCCGCTTCACGCGCCAGCATCGCGCACTGGGCCAGGTCCATCCCCTGCAGGGGAACGAAGGGGATCACATCCGCGGCGCCGATGCGCGGGTGCGCTTCCGGCGCGGGGCTCCGGCGGCCTTGCTCGTTGCGGACCAGGTCGTTGCGAGTCAGATCGTTGCGAGTCAGGTCTACGCGCTCGGCGGCAACGCCCGCCGCCCTTATGGCGGCCTCGCACACCGCGGTCGGCGGCCCGGCGATGGTGACGATCGAGCGGTTATGTGCGGCGTCGAGCGCGTAGTCGAGCAGCAGAACGCCCGGCAGCCGCATCGCGGCCAGGATGGCGTGGATCACCGGCAGGTCGCGGCCTTCAGCGAAGTTCGGAACGCACTCGATCACCGCTTCGCTCATGGACACTTTCCTGGAACCAGCCACTTGAACCAACCAACGTACGGCCCAATCAGGATTACGGGCCGGTCACGCTCAGGCACACCGCGCAGCGCAAGCAGAGCCTTACATCGAGTCAGTGACCAGGCGCAGCGCCTTTCGCGGCGTCATTTCCACCAGGAGTAGCCGATCTGGAACTGCACGCTCGCGTTCACGCCGGGGTTGCGGTCGCCCAGGCTGGCGCTCGAGATGTGCACGGCGCTGGCCTGCAGGTCGATCGCCTGGTGGTCCTTGAGGAAGTAGTGCACCCCCACGCCACCCTGCGGCGTAAAGTTCCACACGCTGGTGCCCCCGGGCGCGCCTGCGGGCACGATGATGTCGGGCGGATACTTGTGGTTGGTCCAGATCAGCCCGCCGGCGCCCTGCACATAGGGTGCAAATCGTTTCGTCGGTGTCAGGTCCCAGCGCAGCATGATGGGCGTGATGCTGACGCCGGTAAAGGTGCCCCCATTGTAGTTTTCCTCGAGCGAGCCGCCCCCGACCAGCGGCGCCTCGTGCCGGTTCGGCGCCGGCGTAAACGATTGCCAATACGGCAGCAGCTCGGCCGCGTACTCAAACTGGCCGCGCAGCAGACCCGGCAGGTAGGGCCTGGTGAGCACCTTGCCTGCCCGCACGCCGGCGTTGGTGAACGAGAAATCGGAGCGGTCGCCCACACCCACGCCGCCGCCGAAGAACACCCCGTACTCCCAGGGGTTGGTAGCGAGCGCCGCAGAGGCCGGCGCACGATTGGCCGGCGCTGCGACGCCTTGTGCGAAAAGATGGGTTGAAGCAAGCAGAACGGGCAGGGCAAAAAAGTGGGCCTTCATGATCTCCGGAGAAGTAAAACGTTTGCAGCATCGGATGCGAGCAGGGCGCAGCAGGACGCAGCGAAATGAAGCGGTGCCTGGGTTGAACCGTGCAGAACGGAAGCGCTTCTGTCAGCCGTGCAGCCAGGCAAAAAAGTTCAACAGCAATCCCAGTTCCGGCGAGCGGCATACGTGAAACAGGCCTGTGTCGCGCCACCCGGCCGCAACTCGCCGGCCAGCCCAACAACCGCAGCTAGCGCGTAGCCTCTTCCATCTCCTCGTCGGTCTGGTTCATGTCGAAGTTCGAGTACACGTTCTGCACATCGTCGTGGTCTTCGAGCGCCTCCAGCAGCCGGATCATCTGCGCGGCGGGCGCGCCCTCGAGCTTCGTGTACGTCGAGGCCAGCATCGTCACCTCCGAGACCAGCGTCTCGATCTTCGCATCGCGCACCGCCTGGGCCACCGCCTCGTAAGCGCCGGGGTCGGCCGTGATCTCCCACGTCTCGCCCTCGTCGGCCATGTCGTCCGCGCCGGCTTCGAGCGCAAGCGCCATCAGCTTCTCCTCCTCGGCGACGGTCTTGTCGACCACGATCAGCCCCTTCTTCGCGAACATAAAGCGGACCGAGTTGGGCTCGCCCAGGTTGCCGCCGTTTTTCGCGAGCGTATGCCGTATCTCGCTTACCGCGCGGTTGCGGTTGTCGGTCGTGCAGTCCACGATGATCGCGACTCCGCCGGGGCCGTAGCCCTCGAACGAAATCTCCTCATAGGTGAGCCCGGGGATCTCGCCGGTGCCGCGCTGGATGCCGCGCTTGATGTTGTCCGCAGGCATGTTCTCAGCCTTTGCCGCCAGAATCGCCGAGCGCAGCCGGGGATTGCCGTCCGGATCGCCGCCGCCCTGCCGGGCCGCCATCGTGACTTCCTTGATCAACCGCGTGAACGCCTTGCCACGCTTGGCGTCGAGCGCGCCTTTCTTGTGTTTGATAGTCGCCCATTTGGAGTGGCCGGACATGGAGAAAACCTCGTCTTTTCTGGAGTTTCTGGAATCGCGTTTCAGGAGAGCCGGGACCCCTGCCCACCGGTATTTCCAGGCGCGCAGACCGCCGCAGCAACAGCTGAGTATAGCAGCGGGCCGCCACGACCGGCACCGGGACGAAACCCGCCCAGGCGCGGCCCGTGTGCTGCCCAAAGGCCGCCTGAATCGCAACTCGGCATGACCCACAAACGGCGCGGGGACACGCTGCGATCCGCACCGCCGCTGGCCTGTCGCATCCGCGAGAGGCTATTCTGCTCAAGCCGGCGCGTCCTCTTTCCTTCCCGGTACGGACCTGCCGAAAATGCCCTCTCTTGCCGCCGCCACCGCCATGCCCAACCTGCTCAACGGGATCGACTCGCAGGCGCGCCATGCGCTTGGCTACTCGCTGGTCAAGATCGGCTCCGTCTCCATCACGGCTGTCTTCCTCATCAAGGCGGCGATCTTCATTGCGCTGCTGGTGCTGCTTTCACGGGGGCTTCAGTCCGTCGTGCTGGCGCGCCTGCTGCGGCATATCCACATTGCTGAGGCACAGAAGTTCGCGCTCAGCCGGTTCGTCACCTACCTCTTCTTCCTCGTCGGCATGTTTGTCGGCCTGCAGTCGCTCGGGGTCAACCTCAACTCGCTCGTCATCTTCGGCGGCGCGGTCGGTGTCGGCGTCGGTCTGGGCCTGCAGAACGTTGTCTCCAATTTCGTCGCCGGCCTCATCCTGCTCATCGAGCAGCCCATCCGTATTGGCGACCGCATCGAGGTCAAGGAGACGCTCGGCGACGTCGTCCGCATCGCCGCTCGCTCTACCTGGATCCGCACCAACGACAACATCGTCATCATCGTGCCCAACTCCGACTTCATCAGCAACGCGACCATCAACTGGACCGGCAACGATGGCCGCGTGCGCATCAAGCTGCCGGTCGGCGTCGGCTACGGCTCCGACCCGGATGAGGTGCGCGAACTGCTGTTGCAGGTGGCGCGCGCCGACCCCAATGTTCTCAAAGACCCGGCACCCGACGTCATGTTCACCGACTACGGCGACAACAGCCTCAACTTCACACTGCGGGTCTGGACTGAGGTCCACACCCACACGCCGCAGATCCTCAAGTCGGACCTCTATTTCGCCGTTTTCCGCCTCTTCAAGGAGCGGGGCATCGAGCTGCCGTTCCCGCAGCGCGACCTGCACATCCGCTCGTCCAATATCGCGCTGCCCTATGTACCCGAAGCACGTTCGGATGGAGACCCAGGGGCTGTCACCGCGCAGGCCAATGAGGCCGGCGTGCTCCGCTCCAGATGATCGCCCGTTTCTGCAACCGCGCCCTGCGAATGCGGTTTTATCGGGCCGGCACCGGCAGCGGGATGCGCTCGCGGAAGCTGTCCTGGTGCCAGTAGGGGTACGGCATTGGACGCTCGCTCGCCGCGTCCAGCTTTGCGATCTGCTCCACGCTCAGCGTCCAGCCGACCGAGGCCAGGTTCGCCTTCAGTTGCTTCTCGTTGCGAGCGCCGACAATCACGCTTGCCACCGTGGGGCGCGTCGTAACCCAGTTGAGCGCGACCTGCGGCACCGTTTTCCCAGTCTCTGCTGCCACCGCGTCCAGCGCATCGACGACCGTGTACAGGTACTCGTCCTCGACCACCGGTCCCATCGTGTCGCCGCCCTGGCCGATCCGCGAATCTTTGGGCGCGGGCTGTCCACGGCGGATCCTGCCAGTCAAACGGCCCCAGCCCAGCGGGCTCCACACCATCGCGCCTACCTTCTGGTCCAGTGCCAGCGGCATCAGCTCCCACTCGTAGTCGCGGCCCACCAGCGAGTAATACACCTGGTGCGCGACATAGCGCTGCCAGCTGTGGCGCTCACTCGCGGCCAGCGACTTCATGAGGTGCCAGCCGGAGAAGTTCGAGGCCGCGATGTAGCGGATCTTGCCCTGCTTGACCAGGGTGTCCAAGGTTTCGAGCGTCTCCTCAACCGGGGTCAGGGCATCGAACCCGTGCATGTGGTAGATGTCGATGTAGTCCGTGCCCAGGCGCCTGAGGCTAGCGTGACACTGCTCCGTCAGGTGGTGCCGTGACGAGCCCTTGTCGTTCGGTCCATCGCCCATGGGGAACGTGGCCTTGGTTGAGAGCAGCATCTGGTGGCGGCGGCCCGCGATGGCCTTGCCCAGTATCTCCTCCGCAAGCCCGTGTGAGTAGACGTTCGCCGTATCGAAGAGGTTCGCGCCGGCCTCGAGGCAGATGTCGATGAGGCGGCTCGCTTCCTCCACCTGCGTTTCGCCCCAGTTCTTGAAGAACTCATTGCCGCCGCCGAAGGTCGCGACGCCGAGCGAAAGCACGGGGACCTTCAATCCTGAGTAGCCAAGCTGTCTATATTCCATGCTGGATTCCATGCTGGGAAAGATGCGCGCGCTGCCTCGTCCGCTTCAGTCACGGCCTCAATCCGTGCGCGGCCTGCGAAAGGCATACACGATGGCGAGCAGCGGCGCCGCCAGTAGCACTCCCCAGAACGGGATGACGATGCCCAGCAGGATGGGGCAAAGTATAGACGCCCACACAGGCACGCGGGTGGTCTTGTTGAGCAGCAGCGGCTGGATCAGCAGCTGGTCAAGCACGACGATGACGGCGTAGAGCCCAAGCACCAGGCCGAGCCGCGAGATATCGTGCCCGGAAAAGGCGACGGCCAGTACCGGCCCGATGACGCTGATAACCCCGCCGAAATGAGGGATAAAGGCGGCCAGCGCCGCCAGCATCGCCCACAGCGGCGCCAGCGGCACGTGCAGCAGCGCCAGGCCGATCCACCACAGAATCCCGACGCACAGGCCTTCAAGGGTTGCGGCGCGCCACCAGTTCAGCAAAGCCGTGCCGGCGGTGCGGGCCACACCGCCGGGGCCGGAGCGTCCGGGGAGTGCGGGAACGGGACGGTCTTGGTCAGGCAGAGCAGGCAGCGGCATCGTCGGGTTCCTCTTGCGCAGCGGGTGGCGGCTCATACTCGTGGAACACGAACAGGAATGCGGGCAGGCATGCAGGCTGGCTTGCTGCCTGAAAGACAGGCTGTTTGATTGGACTCCGCCGCTGCCTTGAAGGATGGTAAACCTGCGCAACCGGAAGCCGCCAAGCTGCTAGGCTAGGGCCATGAAGTTCGGCGTTCTGGTGTTTCCCGGCTCCAACTGCGACCAGGATACGGCTCATGTGCTGTCGGCCATCGCAGGTCAGCCTGTGGTCATGCTGTGGCATGACTCTCCCTCGCTCGAGGATGTGGACGCAGTGCTCATCCCCGGCGGATTCGCCTACGGCGATTACCTGCGCACCGGCGCCATCGCCCGCTTTTCGCCCGTCATGCAGTCGGTGCAGCGCTTTGCCGCGCAGGGGGGCCCGGTGCTGGGCATCTGCAACGGCTTCCAGATCCTGTGTGAGAGCGGCCTGCTACCCGGGGCGCTGCTGCGCAATGCCGGGCTCCGCTATGTGTGCCGGCAGGTGCACCTGAGGGTAGAGACCGGGGACTCGATTTTTACACGAAATCTGGCATCTGCACAGGTGCTCAAAGTACCCGTCGGCCACATGGAAGGCAACTACTTTTGCGACCCCGACACACTTACACTACTGGAGCGTGACAAGCGCATCGCATTTCGCTACTGTGACCCGTCAGGAAAAGTGACGGCCGAGAGCAATCCCAATGGATCGCTCGCCAATATTGCGGGTATCTTGAACGCGCAGCGTAATGTTCTGGGAATGATGCCGCATCCGGACCGGTCGAGCGAAGCGATGCTTGGTTCGTCCGACGGGTTCGGCATCTTCACCTCGCTGGTCAGCGCTCTCCAAGAGAGACAAGAGAAGCCGCTCGCGCGTTTGTAGGGAGGACCTATGATCGATATCCACCACCATCTGCTTCCCGGCCTGGACGATGGGCCGCGCGATATGGAAACCTCCGTCAAGATGGTGGAGATGGCGGCGGCGGACGGCATCACGCACATCGTGTGCACCCCGCACGCCAACGACCGCTTTAACTACAGCCGCGAAAAGAACGAGGCCCTGCTCGATGAGCTGCGCGCCCGCATCGCCCAGATCGATGGCCTCGACCGCAAGATCACCCTCGGCCTGGGCTGCGACTTCCACATGTCCTACGACAACATCCAGGATGCGCTGGACCACCCGGGCCGCTACTCCATCAACGGGCGCAAGTACCTGCTGATCGAGTTCGCCGACACCGCCATCCCGGAGAGCACGACCGACAGCCTGTACGAGCTGATCGTCTCGAAGCAGCGCCCCATCATCACCCACCCGGAGCGCAACCCGGTGCTGCAGCGGCACCCTGAGCGACTGGCTGCGTGGGTCCGCGAAGGAGCGCTGGTGCAGGTGACCGCATCCAGCTTTACCGGCCGCTTCGGCAAGACGGCGCAGGCGACCGCCGAGCGCCTGATGAAGCGTAACTGGGTGCACTTCCTGGCTACCGATGCGCACAATCTCGAGTCACGCGCCCCGCAGATGAGCGCCGGCTTCGAGTTCGTGAAGAAGCACTTTGGTGCGGAGCATGCGGAGCGGCTCTGCCTCACGAATCCGCGCGCAGTGTTCGACGGACTCGAACTGCCCGAGCAGCCGGAAGCGACCGACCTGTACACACACTACAAGGAAGAACAGCAGGTCCCCTACGGCCGGCGCAAGGTCGGCTTCTTCCGCCGGATCTTCGGGCTGGGGTGAGGGTGGGAAGGCAGGGTGTAGGGTGTAGGGTCTAGGGTTTAAAGAACCCGTTCTGCCCCGGAAGCCAACCCTGCCACCTACACTTTTGCCCGTCCGCCCTTGCCTGGTAGCCCTTGCCTATTTGCCTTTGCTCGTTAACTCCTAACCCTGTCCCTTACACCCTCGCCTTTACAACCCCAGTCCGCCATCCACCGCGATCACCTGACCGGTAAGAAACATCGTCGCGCCAGCCAGGTACAGCACCACCTCTGCCACATCCTCGATCCTGCCGTTGCGCAGCATCGGCGTTTTGCCGGCAAAATGCGCATAGCCTTCGTCTGCTTCCGGTCCGGTGACGATCATCCCCGGCGCGACACAGTTGACCGCCACTGCCGGCGCCCAGGCTTTGGCCATGGTCTGCGTCAGCATGTGCAGGGCGGCCTTGGAGGCGCAGTAGTGTGCGTGGGTGGCCCAGGGATGCAGGCCGCCCAGCGAGCCGATGTTGACGATCCGGCCGCCTGCAAAGGCTGCAGCTTGGTCCGATCCGTCCGATTTACCACCGCCGCCCCGCTCACCCGAGACTCGCCCCGCAGCCCGACCCGAAGCCCGCAGCCAGGGCAGCGCAGCCTGCGCCACCAGCATGGGCGCGCGCGTGTTGGTGTGGAAGATGGCGTCCCACTGCTCCGGGCTCACCTCTTCGAGCGTTGCCGTCTCGAAGGCGCCAGCATTGTTGACCAGGATGTCGAGCGCGGGCTCCCCTTCGCCGGCCCACTCCGCAACCTCGCGCACCGCGTCGCGGATGGCCTGGGGCACGTGCAGGTCGCAGGCGACCGCGTGAGCCCTCACGCCCAGGCCGCGCAACTCCGCCATCGTCTCCAGCGCCTCCCCGGCAGAGCGGTTGTAAGTGATGGCCACGTCGGCGCCGGCCCCGGCGAGCGCCAATGCGATGCCCCGCCCGATACGCCGGGCGCCCCCTGTGACCAGCGCCCGCCGTCCGGCGAGTGGCTGGGTCTGAAGAGCCGTAAACAAAGCGGAAGACACTCCCGAATACTACCGCGGCCGCTCTCCCGGAGGATTGGTCGGCGGTTCTCCGCACCGGCAAGAGTGCATAAACGTCATTCCTAGGGAGAGGACACCGGCACCAATCGTGGAGCACCGGTCATCTGCACCTGCAGTTCGCACAATCCAGATTGTCAGGTGATAGTTTCCGTTGCTCGGCTAGAATGGTCAGCTTATGGACGGATGCCGGAAGATGAGGCGGTATGCGGGTCTTTTATTCTGCGTGATGCTGGCAGGTTTCGCTTGTGCACAGACAGTTTCCCGTCCTACGGCTCCTTCTGTATCAGGAACACCTGAAAAGGCTGCGTATGTTCCTACGATGACATTTGATGTGGCATCGGTAAGAGAAACGCAGCCTGCTGACTCGTATACCGTCTCGGGTAATCTCCAAATTCATCTCAGCACGCTGCGCATCCAGAACTTCGACATGCGCAACCTGCTGGTGCTTGCATACGGAATCGAGACCTATCAAATGTTGGGAATGCCAAAGTGGGATTTCCCGGCCATGTTCACCATTACAGCAAAATCCGATAGTGCCGCAGATGAGAAGCTGGCCAGGCTGAGTGATGAGGACGCGCGGCTGGAGAAACAGCATATGCTGCAGGCACTGTTAGCCGATCGCTTCCAGATGAAGAGCCACTGGGAGACGCGCCAGCTTCCTGCTTACAACCTTGTGGTCGCAAAACCAGGACGACTTCAAAGGAGCACCGGTGCTCCCCCAGACGCAGCAGAACTCAAGGTCTGGGGTGAACATCCAATCCCACCTCTCTATCAGCGCAACGATGGTGCTGGCTATGACTATGTTGCCCATGGAGCTACGATGATTAATATCGTTGCAATGATTCGCACGCAACTGAATCGGCCCGTCACAGATAAGACGGGCCTTTCAGGCAAGTACGACTTCGTGCTCCGCTATCGAGGCGCGACCGAACAAGACGAGGATCCTGCATCTACAGACCCAACCCCGCCGCTCGATCAAGCCATTCAGAATGTTCTTGGCCTGAAGCTCGAACAAACTAAAGGCCCTGTGCAGGTTTTGGTTATCGATCATATCGAGAAACCCTCGGAAAACTGAATTCCCGATCGAAGATCTTCTTGTGCATTGCCGTGGATTTTCGCACACGCGGCTTCGTGTTGAGAGATCTGGCAAAAAGGTTGGCTGGACGACACAACTTAATGCGGCGAATGTGCCATCTCTAGTGACTGTTAGCAGGCCGTCTATGTCACGGAAAGCGCTCCACCCCACAACTCCGCACAAAAATGCCACCGTAACCTTGCCATACAGGCTCGCCCGCAGGACTGGCGCAGCTGTTGTGGCGGGTACTCTCGCCGGGTGCGCAATCGTATTGCTGGGAGGCTGCAACCAGGTGCGTTCCGGGCAGTCCTCGCGTGCCGGCGCCCCCGGGCTGCGGGGCGAAGACGGCCAGATGGCGCGCAATGTCGCCGATCCGAACGCGCCCTTTTCTGTGCTGGCGCCCCACCTGGCAACTCGCGAACCAATGCTCGACGTCAACGGCGTCGCTCCCTGCCAGCCTGCGCAGATTACCCTGTTCGAATCGCGTGCCCAGGCCAACGGGCCGCACCACACGTTGCGCTTGAGCCTGGCAAACTCCGGACAAGCCTGCCGACTGGGCGGCTTTCCTTCCATCACCCTGCTGGGCAGCGGCAACCAGGTGCTGGGCAATATCCGCATTCGCAAGGTCTCGGCGGGCAGCATGACCGCCTCCCTCGCCTCCCCGGTCCAGCCGGCTTCCGCGCAGCAGGATGAGTCCTCAGACATTCCGTCGCCGCAGGTCCTGCTCTCCGCCAAAGGCGAGGCGGACTTTCAACTAGGCTGGAATAGCGGCCCCAACTGCGCTCAGGTCAGCCACATCGCAGTTGCCGCGCCCGGAACTACCCGGTCTATCCTCATCTCGCGCCCGCTGGCGGTCTGCGAGGATCAGGTGCTCATCACCGCCGTTTCCCCGTCGAACCCTAACTGATTCCTGCTTCGCCCGTCAGTGCGGCTTGGGAGGCGCCTTGGCTGTGCTTTGCGTAGGCTGCGGCGTGACTGACTGCTGGCTGTTTCCATCGACCGGGCCCTTCTGGTAGATCGAATACTGCCCCGGCGGCGGCTTCACCTGCACCGCGAGTTCCCGGCTCTCCATATCGTTGGTAAAGTCCTGCCCATAGGTCTGGAAGCCGCTCTTGAAGACCTGCATCTGGACCTCGTCGCCGATCGGGATCACATCCAGCGAGGCCTTGCCATCCTCGTTGGTCTTAATCTCCATATTGCCCTGGTCCTTGCCCTCGTGGAAGGTATGGAAGATGACCGCGGCATTCTCTACCGGCTTGCCGTTGGAGGCGCGCGTTACCGTCACCGCGATATGCGCAACCGGCGGCGGTTCCTTGTACTTGCGGCCCCGCTTCTGCTCCTGCGCGTGAACCGGCACGCAGCTGAGCCCGGCCAGCAACAGAACCGATCCGGAGTAAAGGGTGTGACGCCGGACACCGGTAGCCGATCCGCATCGTATTCGAGGCAACTTCATGCCGCGATTGTACTGCGGCGAGCCAGCGGTGCGCCATCAAAGCGGCCCGGCGGCTCCGCGTGCCAAAAATGCATCCCAATGCCTGGCAGCAGAAGCAGAATGCTGGCGAAATCGCCCCCACCCAGACAGAAGCAACGCCGCAAAGGAGATTTGGAGAACCCGATATGGCTCAAAACAGCGTCAAGGAAATGCCGTCCAGGAAGTCGCGCAGCAACACCGGAGCACCCGGCCCGGCAACCAGGGTCAACAGCAAAATGTATCCCAATCGCGTTGCGCTTTCCGATGAACAGAAGAAGAACGTGGTCGACGTGATGCAGGAGCGGCTCGCCGAGGCCCTCGACATGTACTCTCAGGCCAAGTTCGCCCACTGGAACGTGAAAGGCGACAACTTCTACCAGCTGCACCTGGTGTTCGACAAGGTGGCGGAAACGATCTTCCCGCAGATCGACGCGATCGCGGAGCGGCTGACCCAGCTGGGCGGCGTCGCGAACGGGACCGTCCGGCAGGCAGCGCAGCACTCGCAGATTCCGGAATACGACGTGATGCTGGTCAACGGTATGGATCATGTAAAGGCGCTCGCCGATGCCCTGGGGCTCTACTGCCATGCATTGCGCGATGCCTCCGAGAAGATCGACGAGATCGACGATCCACCCAGTGCGGACTTCTTCAAGCAGCTCGATGTGGAGGCTGAAGAGGTGCTCTACTTCCTCGAGTCCCACCTGGAAGCAGGCGACGTACAGTAAAGCTGCGCATTTGCAAACTGAAAAGGCGCGCCCTCACAGGGCCGCCTTTTCCTTTGGATTCCTCCTGAAATTTCCGAGGCATTTCAGGTAAAGGTTGCAGCCGTGCCATCAGTGCGAGAATGGAAAGCGTGACTACTGAGAAAGCAGAAACGATCCGGGTCGGGGTAGTGGGCTTTGGGCTCGCCGGGCAGGTCTTTCACGCGGCTGTGATCCACGAGACGCCGGGCCTGGAGCTGGCCTGCATCGTAGAGCGCTCCGGCAAAACGGCTGCGGCACGCTACCCGGAGACTCGCATAGTCTCCTCGGTTGAGGAGATGCTCGCTGACGAGTCCATCCAGCTCTGCGTGGTGGCAACGCCCAACGACGTGCACCGGCTGCTTGCGGAGCAGTGTCTTGAGGCCGGCCGCCATGTCGTCGTCGACAAGCCACTGGTGCTGCACAGCGATGACGCGGCGGCCCTGGCAAGGCTTGCACGGGAAAAGAAGCTGGTGTTGTCGGCTTACCACAACCGGCGCTGGGACGGCGATTATCGCACGCTCGAAACCCTGCTCGAAAGCGGCCGCCTGGGCGAGCCGCTGGTCTTCGAGTCGCATTTCGACCGCTTCCGCATGGAGCCCCGCGCCGGTGCCTGGCGCGAGACACAGGAGAAAGGCGGCGGCATCCTGTTTGACCTGGGGCCGCACCTCATCGACCAGGCGCTAGCCCTGTTCGGGCCGCCCTCCAGCCTGTGGGCTGATGTACGCGCCACACGCCCCGGCTCGGCGGTCGACGATACCTTCGATATCCAGCTGACCTATGAGAGCGCAGCCCGGCCCAGCGCCTTGCGTACCTGGCTGCGCTCGACCATGGTAGCCGCCAGCCCCGGCGCACGCTTTACCCTGCATGGCAGCAAGGGCAGCTTTGAAAAGTGGGGGCTGGATCCGCAGGAAGCCGCGCTGAAGCAGGGCGCGCATTTCGCGGATGAGGGCTTTGGCATGGAGTCCGCGGCGTCCTTCGGTGTGTTCACGGCGCCCGACGCCGCGCCGCAGACTGTGCCGACGCTGCCCGGCGATTACCGCGAGTATTACGCCGGGGTGCGGGATGCGATCCTCGGCGTCAAGCCGCCCGTGGTCACAGTAGGCGCGGCCTGGTCGGTCGCGCGGCTCATCGAGCTGGCGCGGGAAAGCAGCCGCAGCGGCTGCCGGGTCGCTGTGGACCTGGCGGCGGCTGAGACCCTCTGAGGCTCGCCGCCGGTCCCTGTATGCCGAACCCATCTGGTCGGCGTACGCTGCTCTGAAACGTAGGGAGCGTTGAAACAATGAAAACCTGGCTGTCTCGACTGCAAATGCGTGCCGCCCTGCTGGTCTTCGTCAGCTTCTGCGGCAGCTTCCTCTGCGGAGTTGGCCTGGCAGCGGCGCAAAAGCCCCGCGATCCCCTGTCGAACACGCAGGTAGACCAGGTGCGCGACCTGGGCGACCATCCCGTCGATCGGCTCAAGCTCTTCCTCAAGTTCGTCAACGAGCGCGCCGCCGCCATCAAGGAGCTGACCCCGGACAGCAAGGAAAACAACCGCCCGGCCGAGTTGCGCGCGCGCTACGAGGAGTTCACCCGGCTCGCCGACGAGCTCTCCGACAATGTCGAAACCTATGACGGCGACCATGCCGACATTCGCAAAGCGCTGCGGATGATTGTGGACAGCAGCGGCAAATGGCCGGCGGTCCTGAAGGCTCCGCCGCCTGACGGCACCTACGATTTCGCCCGTAAGACCGCTCTCGATGCAGCCCAGTCGAGCAGCGAGCAGGCGCAGAAGCTGCTGGCAAGCGAGGAAACCTACTTCGCCGCGCACAAGGACGAAGCGGGCAAGAACGGCAAAGCGCCCACTCCGGAGCGCTGACACAGAGCATCGGCCCGCAATGCAACTGAACGCGGCGGCCTCTCTTGTAAACTACCTGTGGGGGTCAGCATGCCCGAGGTCTACCGCAGAAAAACAGTGACCACGATGGTCGGCCAGGTGCGCGTCGGCTCCGAGGCGCCGGTCGTCGTGCAATCGATGACCAACACCGACACCGCCGACGTGCCCGGCAGCGTCGAGCAGATCGCCGCGCTGGCCCGCGCCGGCTCAGAACTGGTGCGCGTCACGGTGAACAATGAGGAAGCGGCCGCGGCTGTCCCGTACATCGTCGAGGGGCTCGACAAGCTGGGGCTCGATACGCCCATCGTGGGCGACTTCCACTACAACGGGCACCTGTTGCTGCGCAAATTTCCAGCCTGCGCGCGGGCTTTGACCAAGTACCGCATCAATCCCGGCAATGTGTCGATCGGGCGCAAAAACGACGACAATTTCCGCACCATGATCGAGTGCGCGGTCGAGAACCAGAAGCCGGTGCGCATCGGCGTCAACTGGGGCTCGCTCGACCAGGCTTTGCTGACCGTGATGATGGACGAGAACTCCCGCCGGCCGGACCCGCTGCCCGCGCGTGACGTGATGATGGAGGCGATGCTGGTCTCCGCGCTCTCTTCCGCCGAAGCCGCCGAGCGCTACGGCCTGCGCCACGACCAGATCATCCTCAGCGCCAAGGTTTCCGGCGTGCGCGACCTGATCGACGTGTACACCATGCTTGCCGCGCGTTGCGACTACCCGCTGCATCTGGGACTAACCGAAGCGGGGATGGGCGTCAAGGGTGTCGTGGCCTCGGCCGCTGGTCTGGCTCCCCTGCTGCTGGCTGGGATCGGCGATACCATCCGCGTCTCGCTGACGCCGAAGCCGAACGGCGACCGCACCGAGGAGGTGCAATGCGCGCAGCAGATTCTGCAGTCGCTGTCGATCCGCTCGTTTACGCCGCAGGTGACCGCATGCCCCGGCTGCGGGCGCACCACGAGCACGTTTTTTCAAAGCCTGGCCGAGCAGATCCAGGATTACCTGCGCGCCTCCATGCCGGCCTGGCGCGAGCAGTACCCGGGCGTTGAAGAGATGAAGCTGGCGGTGATGGGCTGCATCGTCAACGGCCCCGGCGAGAGCAAGCACGCCAACATCGGCATCTCCCTGCCCGGCACCGCCGAGGAGCCTAAGGCGCCGGTCTATGTCGACGGCAAGCTGGTGACGACGCTGCGCGGCGACACCATCGTGACCGACTTCCAGAAGCTGCTGGACGAGTACGTGCGCAGCCACTACGGGGCAGCGCGGGAGAGCTCGCAGCTGGTGGAAGTGCACTAGCTCGGCGGCGAGATTTCGGCGATGAATGAAGGCGTTGTTCCCGTTTCGGGACGGCGCCTTTTTCGTGTGTCGCTGGAGTGACCGACGTACTCTGTCGCAGAGAGGCGAGACCGTTTAGCATCGCACCACTTCTCTTGTTGTCTTTGAATACAGGTGCGCTTCCATGATGTCTCGGCGGCTTCTGCTCATGTTCGTGTTGGGTCCATTGCTGGTCGCTACTGCGTGTCTTGCCGCCAGCCGGCCCTGCTACACGCCGGAGGAAGCGGCTGACCACGCGGGCAAGGAAATCTGCCTCAGTGCGCATATCTATGACGTGGTCGAGAACGCCGACGGCACCCGCTACCTGGATGTATGCAAGCCCGATATCCCGGATGAGAGCTGCCGGTTCACCATCGTGAGCATGGCCGCCGACCGCAAGGATGTGGGCGCGCTCGACGCGATTCGCGAGCAGGATGTGCACCTGCGCGGGACAGTCCACGCCATGCATGGACAGGCGATCATGCTGCTGAGCAACGCGCGCCAGTTCCGCGACGGACCGGAGAAGTTCCACCCAAACCCGGAGCTGATAAGCGGCTTTTCGGCAGGGAGCGCGGGAACCGCGTTCCGGGACCCGTCAATGAGCGCGCACAGGAGCAAGAAATCGAGCGTGTTCGCCGGCAGCCGGCCCGATTCGAAGTACTAGAGCCGTTTGCCTGTAGGTGGCGAGGCGCGAGTGTTGTCGCATGCGGCTTTTCCCGGCGGAAAGCCACGTGGAGAGTCATTGGTCGCTCTACAGCAGCAGGCAAACGGCTCTAGCGGAGCTGCCCCGCGTGTTTGCGCAGCAGCGCCAGGGGGTACAGGGTGCCGCGCCACTGGACGCCGCCGCGTACGAGCGTCAGCAGGACGGAGCGGGCCAGCGCGTAGACGAGCAGCGCGGCGCCGCAGGGGAACAGCAGCCCATAGCGTGCCGGGATGCCGCTCTGCGCCGCGCCGCGCCGGTACAGCAGCCCCAGCGCCACCGCGAACGGCAGGAACGACCAGCGCATCGCTGCCGGGCCGGCCAGCGCGGCCAGGGGCGCGAACAAAAGCACGCTGAGTGCGGCAAGGCCGCCGAGCGCGGGAAGGGTTCGGTAGCGAAACAGGGCAAAGCCGTTCTTGGTGAGATTGTGCGCCAGACCCACCGCCCCGGCTGCCCAGTGCAGCTCGAGCAGTCCTCGTCCAAAGGCGATCTGCTGCCGCAGTCCATGCTTCCGCTTCAGCTCCCAGCCGAAGCGCAGGTCTTCAAGCACCTCCATGCGAAAAGCCGCCCAGCCGCCTACCTGCTCATAGGCCTCGCGTCGCACCAGGCCGAAGGAGCCGACGCCGAGCGACTCTTTCGCCTTCGGGTCGCTGATCTTCCAGAAGCGGAGAGCCCAGACGCCTACGGCCTGCAGCGCGGAGAGCATCATGCGCTCGCCTGGTGTTTTTGTGATGGGCGTGGAGGCGAGAATGAGGTGATCGAGCTGCTGGCGCTTGAAGAAGTCCAGCGCGCGCAGCAGCGTGTCCTCGCGAAAAAAGATGTCCGCGTCGGTAAACAGCAGGTAGGGCGCGCGGGTCACCGCCGTTCCTGCGGCGAGCGCGTGCGGCTTGCCCAGCCAGCCCGGCGGCAGCGATTGGATATGCAGAACGGTGAGCCGATGGCCGCCGCCGACGGCGCTTTGCGCCTGCTGCGCCGCCAGCGTGTCCAGGATCGCCCCGGTGCGGTCGGTCGAGCGGTCATCGACCGCGATCACTTCAAGCGGGACGCCGCGGCTCGCGAGCAGCGAGCGAATCGTCGCCTCGATCGCGGCCGCCTCATTGCACGCCGGAACTACGACGCTCAGCAATGGCGCGCCTTCCCGCGCCGGGAACGGCGCCGGCTCCTCCATTCGCGCCAGGTCCGGCACCTTGCCGGTAGAGGCGAGCAACTCAGCGGTACGCAGCAGCCAGGCAATCGAAACAAGCCAGGGCACGGCGGTCAACAACGCGAAAAAAAAAAGATGTGCGGAGCGCATGGTGTCAAAAGACCGGTTCGGTAACCTGTGTGATTCGATCAGAGGGGTTACTTAGAGCCCAGCAAGTCAGTTTGTAACCTGAGAAACTCGGTAAAGCAGGTTACAGATAGCAGAGAAAACCAGTGCTTAAAGTTCACTTTGCGGGTTGGGAGTTCATTTTCTTTGCTGTCAAGCACTTTTTCGAACTAAAGCGACGTTCTTGCTACTTTCCAGAACGTTTCCGAAATAGAAAGTGGTTTGTCGAGCTGGCGTTTCACTATTTCAGGGGCCGCGGCCAGCGCGCGTCTACAACTGTCGAGATACCGCCGCGGGGGCGGAAGTCTCCGTGCACATGCGCCCAGACCGGGTCGCAGGCCTTCACCACGTCTTCGAGTACCTGGTTGACGATGTTTTCCTGAAAGATGCCCAGGTTTCTGTAGCAGAAGAGGTACTCTTTGTAGCTCTTGAGCTCGAGGCAGTGATGGCGCGGCATGTAGCGCAACTGGATGACGCCGAAGTCGGGCAGGCCGGTCTTGGGGCAGACGGAGGTGAACTCCGGGTCGTCGATGAGGATTTCGTAGCCGGCGAACTGGTTTTCCCAGGTCTCGATGCTCGGGAAAACCGTATCCAGGCCGGCTTTTGCGTGCTCGTCGGTGTAACGCGGGGTAGAGCGTTGGGTCGCGGTCGCCATGGCTCGATCTTAAATGAGCGGACCGCTGAAAGATTTTGCAGTCGAGTTCAGCGATGCGTGCGTATCAGCAGATGAGACGCGCATGCCGACCCTTCCCCATCCGGATGGACCGACTACCGAACTGGAACAGAGCTCCGGGTCTGGACCTGGGCTTGCGCCGGTGAGCCTGGAGGACGCAATCGAGGCGCACGGTGGCGCTGTGTATGCCATCGCTTTCCGGCTCAGCGGCGATCGGGGCGCGGCGGAGGAGATTGCGCAGGATGTGTTTCTAGAACTGTGGCGAACCAGGCCCGAGTTCGCCTCGGCGGAGCATGCACGGTTCTGGCTGCGACGCGTGGCCGTTCACCGGGCGACGGACCTGCTGCGCAGGCGCATGAGGCGACCGGTACTGGTAGCCGCAGACGAGGTGGCGGAGCAGCAGGATGGGCGGTTGGAGGGAGCCGGCCGGGAGCTTTCTTCGTGTCTCGCCAGCCGGCTGGAAGGCCTGCTCCAGTCGCTGCCGGAGGCGCTTCGCGGCGGTCGTACTGCGGTACGGGGAGGATGAGATGGCGCCAGAGGAGATTGCCGCGCTGCTGGGGCAGCCGGTCGCGACCGTGAAAAGCAATCTGCATCGCGCGCTGGGGCTGCTGCGGCGGAAGGCGGGAACGATGCTGAAGGAGTTTGCTCGTGATTGACCCGAGGGAACCAATGGGACCAATCGATCCAATCGATTCACAGGAAAAGCGGGATCTCGAAGAGCAGGAGCTAGAGGCGCTTGAAGAAGCGCTCCGCAAGGGGCTGCGCGAGCCGATGACGATCCCGAAGGGCTTCGCTCAGCGGGTGCTGGAGCGGGTTGCCGCGCAACAATCGGAACAATCCGAACAATCCGCGCGAGCACCCGCGCAACAGCCCATGCAGCAACTCGCGCGATCACGGGCGGCCGGGGCAAGGCCGGTCCGGTGGCAGGCGATCGCGGCCGTGGCGGCCATGGTCGCGGTGCTGGGCGCAACGAGTGGTATTTGGCAGGGACGGCAGGCCAAGCACCAGGCTGCGGTTGAGGCGCAGCAGCAGCTGGTACTCGCCTTGAGGATCACCGACGCAAGTCTTCGCGGCGCCGGGCAACGGGTAGACAGACAACTGGCGCAGAGCGCCGCTAGAGCCATCGGGGAGGAACAATGAGTCACTTCAAGAGCCGTATAGCACCGTCGATCGGCCTGGCAGCCTGCCTGCTGGCAGCAGTGCCGGCACACGCGCAGGACAGCCTGTTTGCCGGGGCAGACAAGTTCAGCAAAGGCTCGTCGGACCAGACGGAGATCAATCTCGACAAGAAAATGCTGGGCATGGCGGGCGCTTTGGGCGGCGACACGGCGGGGCTGGCAAAAAAGATGGATGCCGTGTTTCTGCGCACCTACGACTACCCCTCCGAGGGGATGTACCGAATGGCCGATGTCGAGCAGTTTCGCAAGCGCCTGGAGGGAGATGGCTGGGTACATATTCTGAAGGATCATAGCGCGACGGACTCGACCGACATCTGTGTCCGCACCGACAGCGAGGGCCAGTGGCACGAGCTGGTACTGATTGATGCCGAGCCGAAGGAGCTGACATTCATCCACTTGACCGGGCGTGTGTCACTCAGCGACCTGGGCAAGCTGGGCGGCCTGGCAGGCGGCGCGACGGCCGATCCGAAGCTGCAGCATCGGCCTTGAAGCAAGCCGGGGGGCGTGCTCCGGTATACTCAAGCTCGGATTTCCTGAAGACCTATGCATGGCAAATGAGCGCCCGAGCAAGAACACACGCATTGTTATCTGGACGGTTGCAGTTCTGGTGGTGGCCGGGGTTTTTTATCTCGCGCATATCGCGACGCGCACGGTTCTGGAGGTGCGGGCGTTCACCGTGGTGCGCGGCTCGATCCGCAGCACGGTGTCGACCAACGGCAAGGTGCAGCCGGTGACGAACTACGAGTCGCACGCGCCGTTTCCCGGGCTGGTGCGGGCGATCTACGTGCACGAGGGCGACCAGGTGCCGGCTGGCAAGCTGCTGCTGACCATGGACAACGCCGACGCGCAGACGCACCTGGCGCAGGCTCGGGCGTCGCTGGCCGGGGCGCAGGCCAATGAGACGAGCGTGGCTGCGGGGGGCGCGCCCGAGGAGCGCTACAGCTTCAACGGGCAGGTGGCGCAGGCGCGGGCCGAGCAGCAGGCGGCGGAGCAGTCGCTGGCGACGCTGGAGCAGCTTGCTGCCAAGGGCGCCGCATCGCCCAGCGAGGTGACGCAGGCGCTGAACCGGCTGAACGGCGACCAGGCCAGCCTGCAGGTGCTGGAACAGCGGCAGACCGCGCGCCGAAACCCGCCGAATGCCGAGCAGGCGCGGGCCGAATTAGTCGAGGCGCAGGCCGCGGTGGCGGCATCGTCAGACGCCATCGGCAAGAGCCAGGTGCGCGCGGCGATCGCCGGGACCGTGTACTCGATCTCTGCCTCGCAGAGCGAGTATGTGCAGCAGGGCGACAAGCTGCTGCAGATGGCCGATCTGAACCACATGGAAGTGCTGGCGTATTTCGACGAGCCGGATATCGGCAAGCTGAGCGTGGGGCAGCGGGTGACGATCACCTGGGTTGCGAAACCGAATGAGACCTGGCATGGGCATATCAGCCGGCTGCCATCGACGGTTGTGGCCTACACGACGCGCAACGTGGGCGAGGTGCTGTGCTCGATTGACGATGCGCACGACGGGCTGCTGCCGGATACGAACGTGGACGTGACGGCAACGACCAACAGCGTGGCTGATGCGCTGTTTGTGCCGCGCGAGGCGCTGCATACCGAGCAGGGACTGGACTATGTGTACAAGGTGGCGCATGGCTCGCTGAAGCGGTCGGCGGTGACGGTGGGCGGCTTCAACGTGACGCAGGAGCAGATACTTTCCGGTGTAAAGGCCGGCGACGTGGTGGCGCTGGGCAGCACCGGCGGCCAGCCGCTAACGGATGGGACTGCTGTGCAGGTGCAGCGGCGGTAGGTTGTCGCCGGGCGCCGCAGGATGCCGCGATGTGCCCAGGTCCTGTATCCCGTTCTGCGTCAGGATGGTGCCGTTTGCAGCCGCTCGGCTCGGGTGGGAAGCCTGCATCGCAGGGGCGCCCGGCCTCATCTTTTTCATAGAGCCGTGATGTGGGCTCGACGTGTCATGCGGCTTTCCTTACTGATCCCAGTAGTGTTTGTTTCCGCAGCACTGGCCGCCCCTGGCTCTTCGCCGGAGCCCGCGGCGCAGATGCTGAACGAGGGCCATGCCGATCAGGCACTGGCGATGCTGGCTCCTGCGTTGAACGCGAACGGGGGCGATGCGGCGGCGCTGAACCTGCTGACGGCGATTGACAAGGCGGTGGCCATGGATTCGGCGCACGACGACGCGCTGGTTTCGGCAGCGGAGCAGCTGACGCGGCGCGGGCAGAGGCCGGAGCAGGCGGTGGCGCTGCTGCGCTCCTATCTCGCCTCCAGCAACCAGGCAGAGGAGGCGCCAGCATTTGAGGTGCATGCCGAACTGGCGCAGCTGCCGGCCGACGAGGGCGACAACGCGGGTGCGCAGAGTGAGCTTGCGGCTGCGCACGCGCTGGCCTCCGGCTGGCAGCCGCGCGCGGGCGAGCACAAAAGCGAGTGAGGTGGCTTGCGGGGGTCGAGATGCTCTGAGTAGGTGTGAACCCGACAGAGAAACGGTCTTCTGTCTTCCCTTATGCCTGACTGTCTCTCCTGACCAACCGTTCTAGTGACTAAGGATTAGCCTGGTGCCGAAAGAGTATGTAGTGCGGGCTGAGTCAAGGATAAGCTACGGCAATGAAACGACTTTTAACTGCATGTCTTCTGCTGTCAGTCACCGTGCCAGCGCTCGCCAAGACCCACAAAGACACATTCAACGTTCCCTGCAGCACCCTGTGGCCTGCTGTGAAGGACGTGCTCCGGAACTCGGGTAAGTACGGCATTATTTCGATTGTGAATGACGAACTGACTGCGTCCTACAACATCGGAGGCAGCCTTACTGGCAAGCGCATCAACACCGTACTCCTGAATGCCCAAGGCGATAATTGCGAAATGCAAATCCAGACTGCATACAGCGGCTTCGTTAATAACGATGCAGGTGACTTCAAAAAGCGTGTGGATGAATCATTGGTCAAGCTCAAAACCGCAGCCGCGACGCCTAGCGGCAAGCCCTGATTTCCGCCAGACAGATTGCGAACATGCGAAATTCTCCGCCTTCCAATCCCCCAAGGTCAGTGCGCTGCCGGATTACCTGTGGGCAATAGGCAGATAAACACCCATGCCCGCGATGTTGATGCTTCCGGCTGGCAGCCGCGCCTGGACGAGTACAAAGGCGAGTGAGGCGGCTTGCGGGGGCTCCAGGTGCGCCGGGCAGATGGCCTTGATCGTGAAGTTCAGGTCGCGGAGTTCAGGCTGCGCTAAGGAGATTCCCGTACTCTCGGAAAGAGACCGGCGGGGCACGGTGTGGCTTTTTGGTCCTGAGAAAGCAGAGGGCCCGGCTCCCACGAAGCCCTACTCCGAGATGCGAACTGCCTGCAGGCGCCTCAGGATAGAATCTTCTTCAAGCGTGAGCCGGTCGCATCGCAGGTAGCTGCTGGAGAGGTAGAGCCTCGCGCCCCCGGATGAGGGGTATGCGGCCGGGAAAAGGAACAAGCGATTTGAGCTCGAGCTCTACCCTGCGCGGCACGCTGGCCGCGATCGTCTGTTTGGTCGCTGGGCTGTTCGCTACCGGGGCGCAGGCACAGCTTTCGCTTTTTTCGGCGGTGGACCTGGCGCGCCGCAACAGTCCGGCGGTGCGTATTGCGCAGGCCGACGTGAACAAGGCGAATGCGGTCTTGTCACAGACGAAGGACGTGTATGTGCCATCGCTGACGGCGGGCTCCGCGGCGGGCTACTCGTACGGCTTTCTGGGCGGAGTGCCGAGCGTTTTCAATGCACAAATCCAGTCGCTGGTTATTTCCTTCTCGCAGCCGGACTATATTCGCGCAGCCAGAGCGGGGCTGCATACGGCGACACTGGGTCTGAAAGACGCGCTGGACCAGGTGGAGCTCGATACCACGCTCGATTACCTGCAGCTCAACACTGTGGGCCAGCAGCTGAGCGCGCTCGCCGAAGAAAAGAGCTACGCCGAAAGGCTGGATTCGATTGAGCAGGACAGGCTTTCGGCAGGGGTGGAAAGTCAGATTGCAGCGACCCAGGCCGAGTTGACCGCGGCGCAGGCCGATCTGAAGCGACTGGACCTGCTGGCGCAGGCGGCGCTGCTGCGCAAACGTCTCGGCGACCTGACCGGGATGCCGGCGGACGAGATGCAGCCCGAGCCGCAGACAGTGCCGGGAGCGCCGACTAGGGAGATCAGTCCGATCGTCAACGGATTTACAGCGGGGGTGCAGGCGGGCTTCAGCAACGCGGTGAGCAAACACTACGCCGCGCATGGAGACGCGCGGCAGAACTACCGGCCGCAGATCGGCTTCGGCTTTAACTACGAGTATCTCGACACCACGCTGAACAATTACAACAATTTCTACTCTCCCGGCAAACTCCAGCCGAACAACTTCGGCATCGCGGCGCAGATCACGTTCCCGCTGTTTAACGTGATCAACTCGGCGCATGCGCGAGAGACCGCAGCCGATGCGGCGCACGCCGACGTGCAGGCCGAACAGGGGCGCGAAACGGCAGAGGAGCAGATTGTGCAGCTGCAGCAGAGCTTCCCGGAGCTGCGGGCGCAGGCGCGTATCGCGGACCTGCAGGCGCAGCTTGCCGGGCAGCAATTGCAATCGGTGCTGTTGCAGTTGAAGAACCCGCCGGCGACGGCGACCGGGGTTCCGCTGACGCCGGCCGATGAGATGCAGGCGCGCATCAATGAGCGGGCCAAGTACAGCGATGCGCTGGAGGCTCGGTTTGCGCTTTTGAAGGCGCAGCTTTCGGCGCTGCGGGCGACCGGAGGGCTGGCGGCCTGGATCAACACGGGGGCTCGCTGACGGGAGTGTTCGCGGGTGTACGTATGCGCCATGCAGGCAGGGCGCAAGGAGCCGCAATGGTAAACTTGGTGGTAGACCGATATGCCACTTAAGACACTGTTTCTGAACCCGCCTTCTTTTGAGAACTTCGACGGTGGCGCCAGCTCCCGCTGGCCCGCGACACGCGAGATCGAAAGCTACTGGTACCCGGTGTGGCTGGCGTACCCGGCGGGGCTTCTGGAAGGCTCGCGCCTGCTGGATGCGAACCCTCACCATGTCTCCTGGGACGGCGTGATCGAGATCCTGAAGGATTACGAGTTCCTGGTGCTGTTTACGAGCACGATTGGCTGGACAGGCGACCAGCGCGCAGCCGAGAGGGTCAAGGCTGCCTATCCGAACCTGAAGATCGCGTTTGTCGGGCCGCCGGTGACCACCGATACCGAGAAGGCGCTCGATGAGTGTGCGGCCATCGATTTCATCTGCCGCCGCGAGTTCGACTTCTCTGTCGTCGAATACGCGCAGGGCAAGGCGCGCAATGAAATCCTTGGCATCTCGTACCGGGACGAGTCGGGCAAAATTGTGCACAATCCGGATCGTCCGCAGGTTGAGAAACTCGACAGGCCGGACATGCCCTGGGTTACGGATATCTACAAGCGCGACCTGGACGTGACGAAGTACAACGTGCCGTTCCTGCTGCACCCGTATGTGGCTTTGTACTCGACGCGGGGTTGCCCGGCGCAATGCACATTCTGCCTGTGGCCGCAGACGCTGAGCGGGCACGCATGGCGCAAGCGCTCGACCGATGACGTGGCCGCCGAGATGGCGCACGCGAAGGAGCTTTTTCCGGACGTGAAGGAGTTCTTTTTCGATGATGACACCTTCAACATCCAGAAGGTGCGCACCATTGAGTTGTGCGAGAAGCTGAAGCCGCTGGGGCTGACCTGGAGCTGCACCTCGCGGGTGACTACCGATCGCGACACGCTGAAGGCGATGAAGGAGGCCGGTTGCCGGCTGCTCATCGTGGGCTTTGAGTCTGGCGACCCGCAGATTCTCAAAAACATCAAGAAGGGCGCGACCGTGCAGCGCGCGCGCGACTTCGTGAAGGACTGCCACGATCTCGGCCTCACCATCCACGGGGACTTCATCCTCGGGCTGCCGGGCGAGACCAGGGATTCGATCCGCAACACGATCAACTTCGCCAAACAGCTCGACGTGGAAACCATCCAGGTTTCGATTGCGCATGCCTTTCCCGGCACCGAGTTCTACGACTACGCCAAGCAGCACGGGTTCATCACCAACGAGGCCAAGATGGTCGACGAGGGCGGGCACCAGCTGGCGCACATCGAGTATCCAGGGCTGCCGACCGAGTATGTGCTCGAGATGGTGCACCGTTTCTATGACGAATATTACTTCCGGCCCAAGGCGGCGTTCCGCGTGGTATGGAAAGCGGTCGTAAACCGTGACCTTCCGCGGCTGTATGTCGAGGCGAAGGCGTTTATGAAGCTGCGTGGCGAGCGAAACCGCATGGTAAAGGAGACCAAGAGCAGCAAGGCGCAGGAGAGCCGCGAGGTGGTCGGCGCCGGGGCCTGAGCGCTGGCTGCCGGACGGCGCGGCCGGCTATCGCTGGCCGCGCTTTTCATTTCCGCATCTTTCCCGGCGTTAGAACATCCTGAAAGTCGATGGCTCACTCCTCCATGACGCTTCGCCGGTACCTGGTTCTGCTGATTGTGGCGGTCACCGCGCCGCTGGGGGATACGCTGCTCGCGGTCGGCATGAAGAAGCTGGGTCCTGTCTCGCTCGACCACCCTGCCCTGCTGGTGCACGCCGTGCTGACCCCGTATGTGGCGCTCGGAATCGCGATGCTGATCGGCTTTTTCGCGTCGTATACGGCGGCGCTCTCCTGGGCTGACTTGACCTATGTGCTGCCTACGACATCGATCGGCAATGTCGTGATTGCGCTGCTCTCGCGCTTCTGGCTGCACGAGCAGATCACGCCGTCGCGCTGGCTGGGCATCGTGCTCATCACCATGGGTGTGGGCTTTGTGGCCAACGGCAAGAGCTACACCGAAGCATCCGTGGCCGCCGCCCCGAGCGAGCCGGCGGCGGCGTTTCATGCGACAGAGGCGCGGCGGCTGTGATGGCGGCGCAGGGTATGGGCGGCGCGATTCCGCAGACGCACCAGGCCGCGGGCTGGGAGGTGGCGGCCATGATCGCGGCGATCGTCATATTTGCCACCGTCGGTGATCTGTTGATCGCCTCCGCCATGCGAAGGCTGGATCTGGACGGGATTCGCGCGAAACAGGGGCTGGCCGGGGCAAGCTGGGCGGTAGTCAGAAGTCCACGCTTCTGTGGCGGCGTGCTGGGCATGGCGTGCGGCTTCTTTTCGCTGCTGTATGCGCTCTCGCATGCTGAGGTGAGCCTGATTGCGCCGGCGTCGGCCTCGCTGACGTTTGTGACAAACGCGATCGCGGCAAAGTTTTTTCTGAAAGAGGATGTCGACCGGCGGCGCTGGGCTGCGGCGGTGTTCGTCTGCCTAGGTGTGGCGCTGTTGACGCGGTGAGTTGCTCCAGCTGCGGTTCACGCTAGGCCCAGGTGTCCTTGGTGCCGCTGAGGGCACGGTCGAGGTATGTGGCGGCGCTGATGAGGGCTAGGTGGGTGAGCGCCTGGGGGAAGTTGCCCAGGTGCTCGCCGCTTGAGCCGAGCTGCTCAGAGTAGAGGCCGAGGTGGTTGGCGTAGCCCAGCATCTTGTCGAATAGCAGGCGCGCCTTCTCCACCTGGTGGGCGCGGGCCAGGCACTCGATCAGCCAGAAGGAGCAGGCGGTAAAGCTGCCCTCGTCGCCCTCGATGCCGTCGGTGCCGCTGCGGTAACGGAAGACGAGGCTGTCTTCAGAGAGGTCCTGCTCGATGCGCTTGAGGGTGCCGAGCCAGCGCGGGTCTGTCGGGCCGATAAAGCGCAGCATGGGCATCAGCAGCAGCGAGCCGTCGACCTCGGTCCCGCCTTTCTCCTGCACAAAGGAGTCGAGCTCCTCATTCCAGAAGTTGGTGAGGATGTCGTCATTGATGGCGCGGCGCATGTCGTACCACTCCTGCAGCGGAGCGTCGAGCGAGCGCTTGTCGGCGAGGCGAATGGCGCGGTCGAACGCGACCCAGCACATGAGGCGGGAGTGGAGCAGCTCGCGGCGGCCGCCACGGACCTCCCAGATGCCTTCGTCGGGGCGCTGCCAGTTTTCGCCGAGCCAGTCCAGGATTTTCTGCACCCTGCCCCAGCCGTCCCTGGAGATGCCGTCGGAATACTTGTTGGAGAGGTAGAGCGCGTCCATCACCTCGCCATAGATATCGAGCTGCAGCTGCGTGTTGGCACCATTGCCGATGCGAACGGGCTGCGAATTCTTATAGCCGGCGAGATGGGTGAGTTCGGTCTCTTCGAGCTCGGCGCCGCCATTGGCCTGGTAGAGGACGCGCAGGGGCCCGTCGCCAGCGGTCGCGTTCAGGCCGTCGGTCACCCGCCTGCGCATCCAGTTGGTGTAGGCGCGTACCTCGCTGGCGAAGCCGAGGCGCACCAGCGCGTAGAGCGAGAAGGCGGAGTCGCGCAGCCAGACGTAGCGGTAGTCCCAGTTGCGGCTGCCGCCGAGCTTCTCAGGCAGGCCGAAGGTGGCGGCGGCGAGGATGGCGCCGTGCTCCTGCGAGAAGAGCACCTTGAGCGCCAGGGCGGAGCGGTTGACCATTTCGCGCCAGCGGCCAGTGTAGGTGGATTTTGCGACCCAGTCGCGCCAGTACTGGGCAGTCGCGTGGAAGCGCTGCTCAAGCTCTTGCGGGTCGAGCAACTGGGCGGACTGCGTCTGCTCCGCCTTGATGGAGCCAAAGGCAAAGGCGGCCATCTGGCCTGCCTCGACGGTGAATTCGGCGACACCATCGTGCCCATCGATCGCGAGGGGGATGGTGGCGTTCAAAGCCATGGAGGTGCACCGCTTGTTCTCGGGATGGAAGCAGATGGACTCCTCTTCCATGCAGGCAGTATGTGCGGCGCGGGCGTAGTCAAAGCGCGGGGCGCAGCGCACTTTGAAGGTGACCGAGCCCTTGATGACGCGCACCATGCGGATGACCTGGTCGGCGTAGGCGGACTGCTCGCCTTCCTTGTCGATGGGCATGAAGTCGGTCAGCTCGGCGACACCATCTTCAGAGAGGAAGCGGGTGAGCAGGATGTTGGTGTCGGAGAGGTAGAGCTGCTTGCAGCGGACGTTGTCCATCTGCGGCTCGATGCGGAAGGAGCCGCCTTTCTCGGTGTCGAGCAGCGCGGCGAAGACAGTGGGCGAGTCGAAGGCGGGGAAGCAGTAGAAGTCCATGGTGCCGTCGATGGAGACCAGGGCGGCGGAGCGCATGTTGCCGATGATGCCGTGGTTCTCAATGAGCTGGGCGGATGGGGGGGTGCTGGGCACGGCGCGATCTCCTGAAAGCACATACTCGCGCCTCACTATAGCTGCGCGATGAGACTGGGGTAAACGGGCTAGAGCATTTCTCCCACAGATGTAGCCGAAGCCAACCCACTTCACGTGGCTTTTCCGTCAAGAAAAGCCACACACCACGAATCTTTGAAGTGCATACCTATGGGAGAAACGCTCTAGCCGAACAGGCGCATGAAACCGCGCGGGAGCAGGTCGGGAACGAGATAGCGATTGCCGGTGAGGGCTTCGGCGGCGAGGAAGCCGGAGCGGGCGGCGCCTTCCATGGTCGCGGGCCAGCCAGTGTCAGTCCAGTCGCCGGCGAGGTACAGGCCGGGCCAGGCGGTGCGCGCGGGTGGGCGGTGGGCATCGAGGCCGGGGGGAACGGCGAAGGTGGCGCGCAGCTCCTTGGTGACGACGGCTTTGAGCAGTCTGGCGTCGAGGACGGCGGGGAAAAAGAGAGCGAGCTCGCGGAGGGCGAGCTCGATGATCTCGGACTGGGACATGGGGACGAGCGAGTGAGCGACGCTGACGACGAGCTCGAGGTGGCTGGCGCTTCCCTGCCTGGGCTGCGCGGGCTGGAGCTTGTCGCGCTGGTACATCCACTGGATGGTGGAGTCGAGAAGCACGGCGTGGGGCAGCTCGGTGATCTCGCGGTCGAACCAGAGATGGATGCCGGCGAGGGGGACGTGCTGGAACTGTAACAGTGCTTGTTCCAGTTGATCGCGGGCTGCGCTCTCGGGCAGGCCGGGGATGAGGCGCTGCGCGGCTTCAAACGGCAGCGCGAGGATCAGGTCGTCGAAGGTGTTCGACGGGGCAGGCTCTGGCTCGCTCGTGTGCACGCGCCAGCCCTCGGTGGTCTGCTCGATGCGCTCGACGCCGGTGCGCAGGTGGACCGTGCCGCCGCGGGCCTCGAGGTAGGCGACGGCGCCGGAGTACATCTCGGAGAGAGGCAGCAGGGGGACGCCGATGTGGCCGGCCTCGGGGGAGTTGAGGAAGGAGTCGCGCAGGACCTTGCCGGCGTAGTGGACTGAGACGCGGTCAAGGTCGTCGTTGAGGGCGGACTTGAGGATGGGTTCCCAGAACCGCTGGAGCGCGCCGGGGGTTTGCTTGTGGCGGTGGGCCCAGGCGAGAAAGGTTTCGCCGCCGGGAACGTCGGCGGGGTAGCCGCGAAAGAACTGGCGCAGGCCGTGGGCGATGGCGCGCTTGTCTTCGCGGGAAAAGCAGCGGGCGCGCAGGAAAGACGGCGCGGCGGCAAATGGCGCGGGGAGGGCGGTGGGCTGGATGACGCTGCGGCGGCCGCCGGGCTCGATGTAAGTGAGGGTGCGGGTCCAGGCGATGGCGTTGGCGCGGCCGACGCGGGTGAGCAGGTGCGCCAGGTTTGTGCAGCAGCCGAGCAGGATGTGCTGGCAGTTGTCGATGGTTTCGCCGGAGCCGGGATGGGGGTAGGAGGAGGCGCGGCCGCCGACGTAGGGGCGGCGCTCGAAGAGGGTGACGGAGTAGCCCGAGTCGGCGAGGGCGCAGGCGGCGGAGAGACCGGCGACGCCGGCGCCGACGATGGCAATGCGGCGGGTGGGGTCGGCTGGGGTAAGGGTGACCCGGGGGGCGGGTTGGCTGCGGAGGCGTGCGACGAAAGTACGGGCGAGTCCGCGGGCGAGCAGCAGGAGCTTTTGCCAGGTAGGGACGCTGAGCCGCTCGGAGAAGACGTTGTACCGCGCCTGCCGGATGCGCCCGAGCAGGCGGTGGTAGATGGTCATCAGGACCCAGAGGGCGGGCCGGCTGTCAGGGGCGATGAGGGGCAGCAGGCGGGTGCCGGCCTGGTAGAAGTGCTCGGCGCGGGCGGCCTGCTCGGCGAGCATGGCGCGGGCGGCGGGCGACGGCGGAGCGCCGGTCTGCGCTTCGGCTGCGAGGGAGGACGTGGTGAGGCCGTGGCGGGCGAGCTCGTCGACGGGCAGGTACACGCGGCCACGCTCGGCGTCCTCGCGCACATCGCGCAGAATGTTGGTGAGCTGGAAGGCGAGGCCGAGCTCTTCGGCGAGTTGTTCCGCCTGGGGCGAGTTGTACTCGAAGATGCGGATGCAGACCAGGCCGACGACTGAAGCGACAAGATAGCAGTAGCGGCGGAGCGCATCGAAGTCGGCGAAGGTCTGGGTCGCGTCGTGTTCTTCGCGGAGGTCCATGGCCGTGCCTTCGACGAGCTGTTCGAGCAGGTCGAGCGGGATGCGGAAGCGCAGGCGGGCGTCGTTGAGGGCGAGGAAGACAGGATTGGGAGTGTTCTCGAAGGAGCCAGTTTGCGCGTGGTGGCGCCAGGCGGCGCGCCAGGCAGCCATGCGGGCGCGGCGCTCGGGCCGGGACAGCGACTCGTCATCGGAGATGTCATCGGCGTGGCGCATGAAGGCATACACAGCGCAGATGGCGTTGCGCTTGGGCGCCGGGAGGGCGAGGAAGGCGAAGTAGAAGTTCCTGGCTTGGCGGCGGGCGATGCCTCGGCAGATCTGGTAGGCCTGCTCGACCGTCACGTGCGCCTGCCGGGAAGGTACTTGCTGGCGAGCGCGCGGAGCAGCAGGGCGGCTTTGCGCGGCTTGGAGATCGACGGCCGGGCGCGGAGCACGTCGAACTGCCGGGCCTCGATGGCGCCCAGGATGGCGAGGCCGCCGCGGGAGAACAGGTCGAGGTCGATCGCCAGCTCGCGGTCGACCATGCCGACGAGCGGCAGGCCGGCGTGGAAGAGCACGCGGGCGTAGCCGACCTCGTAGCGCAGCAGCTCGCGTACAGCGGGGCCGGCCTGGCGCTGGGCGATGCCTTCGGCGAGCAGGGCGTCCGTCACCTTGAAGCGGGCCATATCTGCCTGCGGCAGATAAATGCGGCCCCGGGCGTGGTCGTCGCGCAGGTCCTGCCAGAAGTTGGCCAGCTGCAACGCGGTGCAGGTCTGGTCGGAGAGGCGGAAGCGTTCCTCGTCGCGGTAGCCGGCGATGTAGAGCACCAGGCGCCCGACGGGATTAGCGGAAAAACGGCAGTAGGCGAGCAGATCTTCGATGGTGGCGAAGCGGGTGACGGTCTGATCCTGCCGGAAGGCGGTGAGCAGGTCGGCGAAGGGCTCAATGGGGATGTCGCAGGCGCGAATTGTAACCATGAGCGCTACAAATACCGGGTGCGTGGCGTGGCCCTGGTAGCAGGCCACCAGCTGCTGCTGCCACCAGTCGAGCAGGGCGAGCGACTGGGCGGGGTCGCCAACCTCGTCGCCCAGGTCGTCGGAGACGCGGCAGTAGGCGTAGACAGCGTGGAAATGCGCGCGCAGCCGCTCCGGCAGGAACCAACTGGCGACGTGGAAGTTCTCATAATGGGTCTCAGTCAGCTGCCGGCACCAGCGCTGCGCTTCCAGCAGCGAAGGCGTGTAGGTGGGCGGGCGGTAGGCCGCCGGGAGGGCGGCCCAGCCTGCGGCGAGAAGCGTGTCGCGATCCTGATCGAGAGGAACAGTGGCCATGGTCTGAGAGGTGTTCAGGGCAGGATAACCGTCTTGATGCCGCGCGGGGCGACGTTGGCCGCGGTCGTGTTCACCCTGCCACCGGAGGCGTCGTTCATGCTGCGGTATAGCGCGACGACATCAGCCAGGCCGACGCGGCCGGTAAGGAAGCTCTCCGCCTGGAAGCGGCCGCTGGTGAGCAGCGAAAACGCTCGCCGGACGGTATGCGGGGTGTGATGGAAGCTGGCCCGCAGCGAGAGGCCGCTGTAGTGCAGCTGGTTGGTATCGAGCGCGACACGGGTGCCTGCGGGCGGCCCGCCGAAAAAGTTGACCGCGCCGCCCTTGCGCGCCATATCGACAGCCCAGCCCCAGGTGATGGGGGTGGCGACAGCCTCAATGGCGATATCGACGCCGCGGTTCTGCTCAGTGAGCGCGCGCACCGCGGCGACGGGGCTGCTGCCGTCGGCGGGCAGCAGGACGGTTTCAGCAGCGCCGAGCGCGCGGGCGGCGGCAGCCTGCTCAGGGTGCTTGGCAACCGAAATGACGCGCAGCCCGGCAAGCATGGCGGCATGGACGAAGAGCAGCCCGATGGGGCCGGCGCCGATGACAGCGAGGGTGTCGCCGGCGCGGGCATTCGACTCCTCAAGCCCGAGCACGACGCAGGCCAGCGGCTCAGTAAGGGCGGCCTGCTCGAGCGGCAGGTGCTCGGGAACATGCAGGGTGTTCTTGGCGGCGATGCGGGCGGGAACGCGGAGGTATTCGGCGTAGGCGCCGTTGTTGAAGAGCAGGTCGTCGCAGAGGTTGGGCTGGGCGCTGCGGCAGAAGAAGCAGCGGCCGCAGGGCGCAGAGTTGAGCGCGACGACGCGGTCGCCGGGACGGAATTTCGAGCCCGGGCCAGCCTCCTCGACGATGCCTGCGATCTCGTGACCGAAGGGGATAGGCGGCTGCAGCATGCGCGCGTGATAGCCGCGGCGGAAGACCTTGAGGTCGGTGCCGCAGGTGAGGGCGGCGGCGACCCGCAGCACCAGCTCACCAGTCCCGGCGCGGGGGCGAGGCAGGGTTTCCAGGCGCAGGTCTTCTTTGCCGTACAACACGGCAGCTTGCATGGTGCGAGCGGCGCTCATCGCCGGCCTGCCTGCGGGCTGATAAAGATTTTCATCGAGTCTGCTGCTGGGTGCGATGCTATCTCGATGGCGCGGCCTGCTTCCTCGATGGGAAAGCGATGCGAGATGAGGTGTGTGAGATCGAAACCATTGCGGTAGCCATCGAATACCAGCGCCGCGCCTTCGCTCTGCATCTCGACGGAAGCGCTGTAGGAGCCGACCAACGACTTCTCGTCCATGCAAACGGCGGCAGGGTCAATGGGCGCCTGACCATGCTGGGTCTGTGCGAAAAGCAGGATGCGGCCTCCGCAGCGGGCAGCATCCATCGCGACCTGGATGAGCGGGTCACCGGCGACGGCGAGGATGACGGCATCGGCGCCGCGGCCTTCGCTCTCCGCGTGCGTGCGGGCGACGACATCTTCTGTGCCGGCGTGGATGGGATGGATGAGGCCATAGGTCGCGGCGAGGGCGTGACGCTCGGGGTAGAGATCGGAGGTGAGAACCCGGGCGCCGGAGCGGGCGGCGAGCGCGGCGAGGATGATGCCGATAGGGCCCTGGCCGATGACGAGGACAGTCTCATCGGGAGCGAGAGCCAGATTGCGGATGGCCTTGAGGCAGGTATTGACCGGCTCAATGAAGGCGGCCTGCTCGAACGGGATGCCGTCGGGGATCTTGACGAGGCCGCGGGCGACGATCCAGTCCATGACGCGGACGTACTCGGCGAAACCGCCGCCGGAAGGCTCAAAGGCCGCGGTGACGCCGACTTTCTTGTAGACCGGGCACTGGGCGAAGGTCTTTTTGCGGCAGTAGTAGCAGGCGCCGCAGGGGATGTGATGGAAGACCATGGCGCGGTCGCCGGGGGCGAAATTTACGACGCCCTCACCGATGGCGGCGACGGTGCCGGCGGTCTCATGCCCGAAGATGCGCGGGGCGGAGTGGGAGCCTGTGTGGATCTTCTTGAGGTCGGTGCCGCAGATGCCGCAGGCTTCAACGCGGAGCAGGACTTCTCCGGCGCCGATGGCGGGGACCGGCACCTGTTCCACGCGGACGTCGTTGACGCCGCGATAGACAGCCGCCTGCATGACGGCCGGAACCGCGGGCGTGGAGACAGACTGCGCGATGTATGTGGCCGACGCCATTGCTTCTAGGATACCAACTTCGCGCGGCTGAGCGCGTCAGGAAGTTGATGTGCCAATGCCTGGGCAGCGGCGCGGCTGTTGCGCTGCAGCTCGACCAGCGGACCCCAGGTGGCGGGGCGCAGGAGAGCGTGCAGGGCAAAGGCCGCGGTGCGGAGCTGGCCGCGGGAGGTGAGGAAGGGATTGAAGTCCGGCAGATCGTCGGAGTAGCCGTCAGAGACGCCGCGCAGGCAGAGGAACGACAGGTTGCGGGCACGGGCAAGGCGGGCGACGGTGGCGGCTTCCATATCGACCAGGACAGCCTGGTAGCGCTCGGCAAGCGCGCGCTTTTCCTGTTTGCGCGCGACATGGTCAAGGGTCACGAGACGCAGGGGAGCTTCCGGGCCTGAGTGGAGATTGCTCGTGTGGAAACGCTCGCCGGTGCGCGAGTCGACGACCTCGGCGACGGAGTAGACGCCCGGCGGCTTGACGCCGCAGCTGAGCGCGCCTGCCCAGCCGTAGGAGACGAGTGCGTCGAGTGGTCCGTCCTGTTCGGCCGCGGCGCGAATGGCGGAGATGGAGCGCGCCGCGGCCATCTCACCGATACCCTCGCAGGCGGCGAAGCACTGGATCCCGGCGACGTGGCCGATGTAGACCTGGTCGGTGCGGGGCCACTTGCGCACGAGCGGATGCAGCTCCGCGGGCAAAGCAGCGACGATGCCGATGCGCGTCATGCGGGCCGAGCCTGAGCTGATGCCGGCGCGTAGCCGTTGGTGCGAAACCAGTCGATTGCCGAGCGCAGGGCGGCATAGATGGGGAGGACGCGGAAGCCGAGGTCGCGCTCTGCCCGGGCCGAGGACGCAAACATCTTCTTGCGGCCCATGCGCACTGCTTCCACGGTGGCGCGTGGCTCCCTGCCGAGGATGCGGCCGGTGATCCACTCGTCGAAGAAAGCGAAAGTCATGGCGACGGGGATGGGGACTTTGTAGTTTGGCGAAGGCAGGCCGGTGATGGCGGACATCTTGTCAAGGATCTGCTTGAGGGTAAGGTTTTCGCCGCCCAGGATGTAGCGCTCGCCGGGGGCGCCGCGCTCGAGTGCGGCGACGTGCGTTCGAGCCACTTCTGTCGCATCGACGAGGTTGAGGCCGGTGTCCATGTAGGCCGGGAAGTTCCCGTTGAGGAAGTCAACGACGATGCGTCCGGTGGGGGTGGGCTTGCGGTCGCCCGGGCCGATGGGGGTGGTGGGATTGAGCGTGATGACGTGCTGGCCGGCGTGAGCCGCATCCAGCGCAACCCGTTCGGCGAGGAACTTAGAACGCTTGTAGTGGCCGACCATATCGGCGAGCGAGACAGGGGTCTGCTCGTCGACGATGACGGCGCTGCGCTGGAAGCCCATGGTGGCGACGCTGGAGGTGTAGACGGTGCGGGCGACCTTCTCTTCGCGGGCGAGGCGCAGCAGGGTGCGGGTGCCCTCGACATTGGCCGCATACATCTGCTGCGGGTCGCGGACCCAGAGGCGGTAGTCGGCGGCCACATGCATGAGCGCGTCGCAGCCGCGCAGGGCGGTGCGGAGCGACTCGGGCCGGCGCAGATCGCCGGAGACCTGATCGAGACCGGCGAGGGTGGGAAGGCTCTCCAGATTGCGCAGGTCACTGGTGGGGCGGACGAGCAGGCGCAGGTCAGCACCCTGAGCGGCGAGGGCACGGGCCACATGGGCGCCGAGGAAACCGGTGGCTCCTGTTACGAAGACTTTCATCGCCTGCTCACGATTGTACGAGGGGGCGGCGGCATCTCACTAAGCCGGAGGAACACGATGGATAACTTAGCAATCTGGGGTTACATGGAAGCAAAGCCTGGCAAGGAACAGGCAGTGGAAGAGTTTCTGAAATCGGCGCTGCCACTGGCGCAGGCAGAACCCGGCACAACCACTTGGTACGCGTTGAAGATTGGTCCGTCGCAGTACGGGATTTTCGACACCTTTGCCGATGACAAGGGGCGCGAAGCGCACCTATCCGGGGAGATTGCGAAGGCACTGATGGCGAAGGCGGAGGACCTGTTTGTGAAGGCGCCCCAGATTGAGAAAGTCACGATCCTGGCGGCGAAGGCGCCGGGAGCCTGAGACGATAAAACCCGCGCTGGGGAGCGCGGGTTTTCCTGTTCGCTCAGATTGCGGAGAGGTTTGAAGGAGCGGGAAAGCAGATCCTTCGCTTCGCTCAGGATGACACCGTTGTTTGCGCTTCAGCGCTGCGTGTGAGCTAATCGAGCGCTTCGGGTGCGATTGCAATATCAGTTTCGCCGGCCGCTTTTTTCTCGTTGTACTTCTTCACCCAGGCTTCGAAGCTCTTGCCTGCGGCAGTGTCGCGGCCGCTGAAGGTAAGTGCCGCGATATCACTGTAGGGGATGGACAGTTTGGTGCGCTCGCCGGCGGGGATAATGCAAACCGCGGAGGTGGCGAGCGAGGCGCCGCTGCGACGGTCGAAGACGTAGCCGGTGAGAGCGCGGCCGTCGTGCAGGGTCAGGGTGACGTCGCCACGGTAGTCGAAGGCCTTCTCGAAGGCGCTGCGCTTTTCCTCGTCGGTGGCAAGCGCGGGTACCCAGCCCTGCAGGTCTTCCCTCTCGCGTCCGGCTGCAATCTCCAGCTGGTCGGCAGCGACGTGCGCGTCCATGTGTTTGCCTGTGATTGTTTCGGCTGGCTGGGTCAAACTGTGGTCTCCTGCTCGGCATGCGCGCGGGCTTCGGCGGGTAAGCCGACGCCGATCTGTACGAGGGATCCATTGGACGCATGCGCAGACTTTGCCGACTCATTCAGCAGGTCGAGCGCGCCGCGGTCTTCGTACTTGTCGAACAGCGTGGCCATGGCGGTATCGAGCAGGCCGCGCCACGACGAGAACGTGTAGTAGGCGCCCGAGGCCTCGTAGCCGGAATGAACCATGCAGTTGGCACACTTGGGGTTGCCGGACTCGGTGCCGTAGTTGGCCCAGTCGGTGGTCTCGATCAGCTCCTGGAATGTGTCTGCATAGCCGTCCTGCAGCAGGTAGCAGGGCTTCTGCCAGCCGAAGACCGAGTAGGCGGGCATGCCCCAAGGGGTGCAGGTGAACTCGCGCTTGCCCATCAGGAACTCCATGTACATGGGCGAGGCGTTGAACTTCCAGGTCTGCTTGCGGTTGGACAGGATGGCGCGGAACAGCCGGCGCGAGCGGGCGCGGCCGAGGAAGTGCTTCTGGTCGGGGGCTTTCTCGTAGGTGTAGCCAGGGGCGACCATCATGCCCTCGACGCCGACCTCCATCAGCTCGTCGAAGAAGGCGCGAACGGAGTTGGGGTCGGCGCCGTCGAACAATGTGGTATTGGTGGTGACGCGGAAGCCTGCGGCAACGGCGGCCTTGATGCCGTCGAGCGCGATGTCGTAGCCGCCTTCGCGGCAGACGGAGAAGTCGTGGTGCTCGCGCTGGCCGTCAAGGTGGACGGAGAAGCTCAGGTACTTGGAAGGCTTGAAGAGGTGCAGTTTCTCTTTGAGCAGCAGCGCGTTGGTGCACATATAGACATATTTTTTGCGCGCGACCAGACCCGCAACGATCTCGTCGATCTGCGGGTGCAGCAGCGGCTCACCACCGGGGATCGAGACCATGGGCGTGCCGGCTTCCTCGACCGCGCGGAAGCACTCCTCGGGCGAGAGCTCCTGCTTGAGGATGTGGGCAGGGTACTGGATTTTGCCGCAGCCGGCGCAGGCCAGGTTGCAGCGGAACAGCGGCTCGAGCATGGTGACGAGCGGGAAGCGCTTTCGTCCGCTCATCTTCTGCTTCAGAATGTAGGTGGCCACGGTCCAGGCCTGGGATATGGGTACTGCCATTGTGTGTGAACCTCGTTTAGTGTTGCTGTTCCAGCTGTGGACTTTTGAGCTGCTGGTTTTCTCGCGTAAGCTCCTGGTTACGAGACTTCAGTTCGGCGATTTCGATCTTGTCATAGACGCGTTCGATGCGCTCAGCGGTCCGCTGCTCCGAAGCTTCAATGCGTTCAGCAGTCCGACGTTCCACGGTACGCATCTCTTCCCGCAGCAGGGCATTGCTGCTGCGGACTTCTTCTTTCAAGTCAGCCAGTCCGCGTACGACGGCCTTCAAATCCGGGGCGACAACGTCCTGTAAGGCTTCCCTCAGATCACCGACAATCGACATGCACCCTCCAGCCGGCAAACGTTACTCGTTACCGCGCTCGATCGCGCGCTTGTACGTGGTCAGAGCGAGCAGCGGGAAATACTCGCGATACTGATGATAGGCGAGATAGAAAACCCGCGGGAAACCGGTGCCGGTGTAAATGGCCTGCTTCTGCGCGCCCGCACCGGTGGACTCATCCCAGCCGCCCGCGTTTGTCTGGTGCTCGAGCAGCCAGCGAACGCCTTTCGCGACGGAATCAGAACGGTTGTCGCCGGCAGCCAGCAGGCCGAGGATAGCCCACGCGGTCTGCGAGGGCGTGCTGACGCCGATGCCGCGGTTGTCTGGCTCATCGTAGCTGAGGCAGCTCTCGCCCCAGCCGCCGTCGGCGTTCTGCACCATGCGGATCCACTCGGCGGCCTGCTGGATTTCGGGCTCGTGGTTCCACATGCCGATGGCCTCAAGCCCGCGCAGGACGAGGAACGTGCCGTAGAGGTAGTTGACGCCCCAGCGGCCGAACCAGGAGCCGTCCGGCTGCTGCTCGCTCAGGATGAACTTGATCGCCCGCTCGACACGCTTGTCGGCGCGGGTGTAACCGTAGGTCGACAGCGTTTCCAGCACGCGGCCCGTAATGTCGACCGTCGGCGGGTCGAGCATCGCGTTGTGGTCGGCGAACGGAATGTACTGGAAGATCATTTTGGTGTTGTCTTTGTCGAACGAGGCCCAGCCGCCGCCGCGACACTGCATGGCGAAGATCCAGTCGATGGCGCGGCGGCCCACGTCGTACTGGTAGCGCTCGCGGGGGTTGTCTACCTTGTTGAGCGCGAGCAGCACCTGGGCGGTGTCGTCCACATCGGGATACCACTCATTGTTGAACTCGAAGTACCAGCCGCCGGGCTCGGTCTTTACCTTCTCGGCCCAGTCACCGCGGTGGCGTACTTCCTTCGAGAGCATCCAGTCGACTGCTTTAAGCATGCGCGGATCGGTGCGGTCAACGCCTGCTTCGCCCAGCGCGAAAACCGCCTGCGCGGTGTCCCAGACGGGCGACATGCAGGGCTGCATACGGAAGGTCGGGGCTGGGCATTCCGGCGTGCCGCGCGGCTCGTCGATGCCGAGTTTCTCAAACTCGTCGAGCGCGCGGATCATCTGCGGGTCGTCCATAGAGTAGCCGAGCCAGCGCAGCGCGATGATGGCGTTAAGCATGGCCGGGTAGATGGCGCCGAGACCGTCGGACATCTCGAGGCGTGCGAGCATCCACTGCTCTGCTCTCCTGAGAGCGAGCCGGCGCAAGGGGCGGATGTGGACCCGCTCGGCCCAGTGAACAATGCGGTCGCAGAACAGGAAGAGATTGCGCCAGGAGAGCGGCCTTTTGTGGTCCCAGCGCAGGTGCAGGTTTGCCTGCTCGCGACCGCCTACGAACAGCTCTTCGATGCCCTGCTCGGGAGCGATCTTTTTGAAGGGCTTTTTCGCGTAGGCGATGGAAAGCGGCACGAGAATGGCGCGGGACCAGGCGCTTATCTCATAGATGTTGAAGTAGAACCAGTTGGGAAACAGGACGATCTCGGGTGGAACCGCCGGCACGGCGTCGTAGTCGTACTGACCCATGAAGCACAGATAGATTTTGGTGAAGGTATTGCACTCGACCACGCCGCCGTGAGCGAGGATCCACGCCCGCGCCTTGACCAGCACGGGCTCACCCTGCGACCAGCCCATGAGCTTGCAGGCGAAGTAGCACTTGACGGAGAGCGAGATGTTCGAGGGGCCGCCGGGGTAGATCGACCAGCCGCCGTCTTCGTTCTGGTAGCGGAGCATCTCGGTAAGCGCCCGCTCCAGGTGCCCACGGTCGCCGGTGCCGAGCAGCATGTGGCCGAAGATGTAGTCGGCCTCGAGCATGGCGTCGGCTTCCAGCTCGCCGCACCAGTAACCTTCTGTGTGCTGCTTCTGAAAGATGTGGTCGCGCACCCGGCCGATTGCGGCCTGGACTTTGTCCAGCGCAGCATCCAGGCGCCCGAACTTGAGCCTGGCCTGTTCACCTGGTGTGGCTGCCGGTTCGCCGAGTTGTTCACGCTGCGGTAGAGTGCTCATGCGTCCTTATCTGATTGCGCGCCAACGCGCCCGGATTCGCGGATCGCTTTCTAGAGCCGTTTGCCTGTACTTGGCGAGGCACCAGTATTGTCGCATGTGGCTTTTCTTGACGGAAAAGCCACGTGGAGAGTCGTTGGTCTCTCTGTAGCAGCAGGCAAACGGCTCAAGTCGACTCCAGAGCAGTCCCGGGAGCCATCCCGAGTTGGGGACAAAAACTGCCTTACTGCCTCACGATGCGGAAATGCCGGTTGCCGCCTGTGCCGCCGCAGCCTGCGCAATCTCGGGGGGCAGGCCGAACCGGACATTTTCCGGCATGACTTCGACCTCCTCGGCCTCGCCGTAGCCGCGGCTGCTGAGGAACTCGATGACGCCCTGGACGAGAACTTCGGGAGCGGAGGCGCCGGCGGTTACGGCGACGGTTTCGACGCCTTCCAGCCACTCCGGCAGGATGTCTTCGGCTTTGTCGATGAGATAGCTGCTGGTGCTCAGGTTCTGCGAGACCTCAACGAGGCGGTTGGAGTTCGACGAATTGGTTGAGCCGACGACCAGTACCAGATCTGCCTGATGCGCGACGTTCTTGACTGCAACCTGGCGGTTTTCCGTCGCGTAGCAGATGTCCTGCGAATGCGGCCCGGCGATCCGGGGGTATTTTTCCTTGAGCGCCTGGATAATGTCGCGGGCCTCGTCGAGCGAGAGCGTGGTCTGGGTCAGGTAGGCAACGCGGTTGGGATCGGGAACCTCAAGCGCCTGCACTTCTTCGACGGTCGAGACGATCTGGGTTACGTCGGGAGCCTCGCCGAGCGTGCCTTCAATCTCGTCGTGATCGCGATGGCCGATCAGCACCAGCGAGTAGCCCTGCTTGGCGAACTTGATGGCTTCAACGTGGACCTTGGTGACCAGGGGGCAGGTCGCGTCGATAACCTTGAGCTTGCGCTGCCTGGAGTCTTCGCGCACCGCGGGCGAGACACCGTGGGCGGAGTAGATGACACGCGCGCCCTCGGGAACTTCGGAGATGTCTTCGACGAAGATTGCGCCCTTGTCGGCTAGCTCGGTCACAACGAAACTGTTGTGGACGATCTCCTTGCGCACATAGATAGGCGCGCCGAAGGTTTCAAGCGCGATATTGACGATGTCAATGGCGCGCACCACGCCGGCGCAGAAGCCGCGGGGCTTGAGCAACAGGATGCGCTTGGCGCCAGGGGCGCGGGCCGGGGTGAGGCTGATCTGGACGGTAGTTGTCACAACAGTAAGTATACCCGCCACACCATTGGGACGATAGAGAATTGCACAATAGGGAGGGCACTTTGTCATCGTTGCCAGAGCTATACTTGTAGCTTGCAGACCCCAAACTCTCCCGTCGCGAGGCGTTCATGAGTACCTCCACAATCGTCACGATCGAACAGTATCTCAGTACTGTCTACCGGCCGGACGTCGAGTACATTGACGGCGAACTTAGGCCCAAGAACAGCAAAGCGAAAGGCGATCCATTGGTTCAGTGGGTGCATGCGCAGCTCCAGGCCCTGATCAGCGCGTGGTTCGTACAACATGACGATGAATGGGGTGTTCAGGTAGGCGTCGATGCGAGAACACAGGTTACGGTCTCCTCAGTGCGTCTTCCCGATGTTGTCGTCGTTCCAGCTGGCCCGCACCCACAAACGCTGATTGAGCCGCCCTTGATCGTCGTGGAAATCCTTTCTCCGGACGATAGCTATGACGAAACGGAGAGCCGTGCGCGGGACTATCAGAGAATGGGAATAGAAAACGTCTGGCTGATTGACCCTACAACCCGGACTGCCAGGGTTTTAAACGGCGAGGGATGGACCGAGATAACGCGGCTTGCCGTCGAGAATAGCCCTATTTATCTAGACGTAAATACATTGTTTACGAGGCTGGATAAGTATGGAGCGAAGGCGAACTCCAAGGGTTGAGCGCTGCTCGAAAGTGGGTATTCTGGAAGATCAGACGCTCATGGAAGACTTGCGGAAGCAGCAATGACCGCGAGCCTCCGACCTAACGACTTGATGCGAGCATCTGCTCGGCGTGTTTGCGGCTGGTTTCTGTTACTTTGGCGCCAGAGATCATTCTTGCCAGCTCTTCTGTGCGCTCGCTGGGGGGTAGCAGGCGGACGCTGGTGGCTGTGCGGGCCTGTTTTTCGCGCTTCTCGATGAGGAAGTGCTGGTCGGCGAAAGCGGCGATCTGGGGCAGGTGGGTGACGCACAGAACCTGCTGCGAGCGGGAGAGCGCCTTGAGCTTCTGGCCGACTGCCTCCGCGGCGCGGCCGCCGATGCCGATGTCGATTTCATCGAAGACCAGGGTGCGGGGGACGGGGGTTTTGCGGCGGCCTTTTGCGCTGGCGCCTTCCTCGACGCTGACCTTGAGCGCGAGCAGGACGCGGGACATCTCGCCGCCGCTGGCGACCTCGTTGAGCGGCTTGAGCGGCTCGCCGGGATTGGTGGCGATGCGGCACAGAACCGTGTCCCAGCCGTAGGTCTGCCAGGCGGACTGGTCTTCTCGCGGGGTGACGGCAACCTCAAAGCGGACGCGCATGGCGAGGTCGTTGATCTGGGCTTCGGCGAGCTTGCCGAGTTTGGTGGCGGCTGCCTTGCGGTCGGCGGAAAGAGCGCCGGCGGCGGCGGCGTAACCTTTCTCTGCTTCGGCCAGCTCGACCCGGAGCTGCCTGACGATCTCGTCGCGGTTCTCGATCTCGGCGATCTTACCTGCGACCTCCTCGCCATAGGCCAGAACCTCGGGCAGCGTCGCGCCGTATTTGCGCTTGAGCCGATCGAGCGCGGCGAGGCGGTCTTCGATCTCTTCGAGCCGGTCCGGGGAGCTCTGGACGTGTTCGGAGTAGTCGCGGACTGTTGCAGACACATCGCCGATTGTGGCGCGGGCTTCAATGAGCTGCGAGACCTGCTCCTGAAAGCGCGGGTCGAAGCGGGCCAGCTCCTCGACGTGCTTCAGGGCGGCGGCGAGGACGGTTTCGGCGGAGGCTGAGCCCTCATACAGCAGGTCGTAGGCGCCTACGGAGGCGGCCAGCAGCTTTTCGGAGTTGGACAAAACGCGGCGCTCGGTTTCGAGGGTCGTGTCCTCGTCTTGCTGGGGGGCGACGGAGGTGATTTCCTGATGCTGAAAGCTCCACAGGTCGAGCGCGCGCAGGCGGTCCTGCTCTTCCTGCTCGAGCGAGAGCAGACGGGCCTGCACGGCGCGCCAGTGTTTGTAGGCGGCGGCGACCGGCTCAGACGAAAGCCCGGCGTAGCGGTCGACGAGGCTGCGCTGCTGGGCCTCGTCAAAGTCGCCGCCGGTTTCGGACTGCGCGTGCACCAGGGCGAGCTCGGGTGCGAGCTGGCGCAGCACACCGACGGTCGCCGGCTGGTTGTTGACGAAGACGCGGCCCTTGCCGGTGGCGAGCACCTCGCGGCGCAGGATGACTTCGCTGCCCTGCGGGTCGAGGCCGTTTTCTTCAAGGACCAGCTCGGCGCCGGGGGTGGCCTCAAAGACGCAGGCGACGACGGCTCGCTCGGCCCCGTGGCGCACGATATCGCTTGAAGCCTTGTCGCCCATCAGCAGAGCGAGCGCGTCGACGAGGATGGACTTGCCGGCGCCCGTCTCACCGGTGAGCAGGTTAAGCCCCGGGCCAAAGCTGGCGATCGCGTGGTCGATGACGGCGTAGTTTTCAGCGCGCAGCTCGAGCAGCATAGGGGATCCTGTTGGGCAGCATAGCAGCCAGCGCGGACCGGGGGCTGCTCACTTCCGTAATGCGTACGCAGTCTGAAGGTAGGGTAAGAACTTGGCCCTGCGATAGAGCGTCTGCTAACGTGGGACGCGGGCCTATATCAATCCGATGACATATCTTTTCTCTTTAGCCGCAGTTCTGCTCCAGGCCGATCCGGATGCCGCCGCAGCGCCGCCGCCACCGGTCGACCATGGCTCGGCCATTGTCGAGCTGATTACAAATTCTGGGCCGGTGGCGCTGGCAGTGCTGGGGCTGCTGCTGATCGCGAGCCTCTACTCGTGGGCTATTATCCTGGGCAAGCTGGGCACGTTTCGCCGGGCGCGGGGGCAGAGCGTCCGGTTTCTGCGAGCCTTCCGCAAGGCGCAGCGGCTGCAGGAGATTGCCACTGTGAGTGAGCAGTTCAAGCCGTCGCCGCTGGTTTCGGTCTTCGACGAGGTGTACGAGACCTATCGCCGGCAGACGGGCGGAGCAGGGCCGCCGCGCAACATCACGGCGCTGGAGCGCTCGGCGCAAACGGCATCGAGCGAGTCGCTGACGGTGCTGGAACACCGGCTGACCTGGCTGGCGACGATTGGCGCGATCTCGCCGTTCATCGGCCTGTTCGGCACGGTGATGGGCATTGTGGATGCGTTCCACGGGCTGGGCACGGCGGGGGCCGCAACACTGCGGGCAGTCGCGCCGGGCGTCTCAGAAGCACTGATTACGACAGCAGCCGGTCTGCTGGTCGCGGTGCCGGCGGTGGTGGCCTACAACCAGTTCACGGCGCGGTGCCGGGAGTTTGGCGCGCGCAATGACGATTTTGCGCGAGAGCTGCTGAACTCGCTCGAAGAGGTGCAGCTGCGGCCGGGCCAGGACCCCCGTCAGGGCGGTAACGACCCGCGCGAAGCGCCTCGGGATTTGCCAGAACGGGAGCCCGCGCGTGGCGTTCACAGCTAGAGGCGGGCACACGCAGACCGCCCTGGCGGAGATCAACATCACGCCGCTGGTCGATGTGGTGCTGGTGCTGCTCGTGATTTTCATGCTGACGGCGCCGGTCCTGCAGTCGGGCATCGAGGTAAATGTCCCGAAGACGCACACCGTGAAGGAAGTAACCCAGCAGCGGGCGGTGGTGACAATCGACCGGCAGCAGAGGGTGTTCCTGGGCGATGCGCCGGTGAACCTGGCGGAGCTGCCGGGCAAGCTGCGCAAGCCTGACCAGGACCCGGCGCAGCAGGTGATCTACCTGCGTGCCGACGAGAAAGTGCCGTTCGGGGCGTTTGCCTCAGTGATGGACGCGGTGAAACAGGCGGGCATCACGAACATCAGCATCGTGACGCAGCCGATCGAGCAGAAGTAGATGGCTTTGCGATCGCCAGAGATGAGGCTCGAGCGCCAGGGCCTGCCGGGCGACCCGCTGGGCAGGCCGGCGCTGGGCTCCGTGCTGCTGCATGTGGCGATCTTCGGGTCGCTGGTTGCGTACGCGCTGATCATCGCGCACATCCACGGCAATGCCTGGGGCAACCACAACGATACCCAGGGCGCGATCCAGGCGACGATGGTGGCCTCGGCTCCGTCGATCCCCCTGCCGCAGGAGCAGAAGCCTACCGACCAGGTGCTGGCGACCCAGACGCCCAGCCCGGCCCCGGCACCACCGGCGCCCCAGGCACCGGCTGCCGCCCCGCAGGATTCGATCCCGATCGCCGCCAAGCAGCCGGACAAGATCCAGCCGAAGAAGCAGGTGGAGCAGCAGAAGCCGCTGAAGGTGCCGGTGCAGCATGTGCCGCTGGTGCCCGCGCCGCTGCATCCGGAACAGATCAAGCCGACCAACCGCGCGAACTATGGAGAGGCCGCGCCGGCGGCGGTGCCGAAGTCCATGGCGCAGGCGCAGCCGGCGACGCAGGTAAGCGTGCAGGGGGGCAACTTTGGTGCGATGTACCCCTGGTACGTGGACCTGATCAAGCGGCGCACGGCGCAGAACTGGTACAAGCAGGAGGTAGACCCGGGCACTCCCCAGGGCGCGAAGGTGTACCTGACCTTCACGGTGCGCCGGGACGGGTCGCCGAGCGATGTACGGGTGCAGCAGTCGAGTGGCTCGCCGACGCTGGACAGCTCGTGCATGCGGGCGGTGCAGCGGGTTGACAGCTATGGTCCACTGCCGAGCGGGTACAACGGTTCCACATTATTGGTGCAGTACTATTGTGAGCAGTCGGGGCGCTAGATGGAAAGGACCCCGCGGCAGGCGAAACGAATGAACACGATGCGCAGGTTGGGTTTGGGCGCTGTATGCGTCCTGTCGGTTTGGGTAGGTGGGCAGGGTCTGGCGCAGGCACAGGACTGGGTACGCACGGGTACGAACCTAGGCGCGCAGAAGATTCGCATTGCGGCTGCGAACTTCAAGCCGGGCTCGAGCGACCCGCAGATCAGCGCGCTGAAGCAGGTGTTCGACACGACGCTTTTCAGCGATCTGCAGAATGCGGGCATCTTTGACATGGTCTCGAAGAGCATGGCGCCGCCGCTGATGCCGGGCTCGCAGCAGGATGTGCAGCTGGCAGGCTGGTCGGCAGCCCCATCAAATGCCGAGATGCTCGCGTTCGGAACGTTCTCGATCAACGCGGGGCAGATCGCGGTGACCGGCTTCCTGGACGACACGAAGAACACGCAGAGCCCGCAGATCCTGGGCAAGCAGTACTCCGATGCGGCCTCGGAGGCGAGCGCCCGGCACATTGCACACCGGTTCGCGGATGAGATTATCGAGCGGCTGGGGGGCATCCCGGGGATCGCCGAGACCACGATCTACTATGTGGCTGCGCACGGCGGAAACAAAGAGATCATGGCCATGGACTACGATGGCCAGTCGCCACGGGCGATCACGCATCTGGGCACCATCTCGCTGTCGCCGCATGTAACGCCGGACAATGCGCGGGTGGCGTTCTCGTCGCTGGGGCGCATGGGCTGGTCGATCAAGCTGTACTCGCTCGACCTGGACCGGGCGGTAGGGTTCAACTCCCCGACCGGGACTACGCTTTCGCCGGCGTGGTCGAGCAATGGCGCGCGGCTGGCGTTCTCGTCGGACCGTCCGGCGGGCGACTCGGAGATTTACACCTCCGACGCGAGCGGCGGCGATGTGCGCAGGGTGACCAACTTTCGTGGGCCCGATGTTTCGCCCTGCTGGAACCCGAAGACGAACGCGCAGATTGCCTGGGTAAGCGGGCGGACGGGGCTGCCGCAGATCTACATCATGGACTCGGATGGCGCGAACGTGCAGCGGATGACCGATGGCGGTTACGCGACCTCGCCGTCGTGGTCGCCGAATGGACAGTTCCTGGCCTTTGCCTGGAACCGCAAGTATGGGCCGGGCGCGCCGGGCGGCCAGGATATCTACATCATGGATGTGGCCAGCCATCGCTGGATCCAGATGACGCACGATGCAGGCCGCAACGACTTCCCGACGTGGTCGCCGGATGGCCGGCACATCGCCTTCCAGCGGGAGGGTGAGGGCGGGATGCAGATCTGGACGATGCTGGCCGACGGAACCGAGCAGCAGGCGCTGACCCACGGGGGCAGCTACTCGCAGCCGAACTGGAGCTTGAAATAGAGGCGGGGGATAACCCGCTGCGCCTGAGAACCATCACTGCAACTGCTGTCAAGGAGACATCTGTGCCGATAACTGTTCGCCGCACCCAACACCGCACTTCCCTTTCCATGTCGCTGCTTGGCGTGCTCGCGCTGGCCAGTGTGACCGGCTGCCACAAGAAGGCTGCGCCGCCACCGCCACCACCCCCGGCGATGAGCGCCACCGCGCCGACAGCCGACATCACGGCGACCCCGACGGCGATCAGCACGGGCGACAGCACCGTGCTGACCTGGCATACCACCGGCGCGACCGATGTCTCGATTGAAGGCATGGGCGCGGTGGCGACTTCGGGCACGCAGACGGTCAAGCCGGCGGCCTCAACCAACTACCACCTGGTGGCGCGCGGGGATGGCGGCACGGCGGATGCGACGGCACGCGTGACGGTGGGGACGGCCGCTGCGCCGCCCAGCAACAACATGAACGAAGGCGACGTGGACGATGCGACCTTCCACCAGAATGTGAAGGACGTGTTCTTTGACTACGACAGCTATGACGTGAACCAGCCGTCGGAGGCGATTGTCTCCACCGACGCGAACTACCTGAATCAGCACCCGAACCTGAAGATCGTGCTGGGCGGGTACTGCGACTCCCGCGGGTCGACCGAGTACAACCTGGCGCTTGGCGAGAACCGGGCGAACGCGGCCAAGCAGGCGCTGGTCGCTGCCGGGGTCACGGCGGACCGCATCCGCACGGTGAGCTACGGCAAGGAAAAGCAGTTCTGCAGCGAGACGGACGAAAGCTGCTACCAGCAGAACCGGCGGGCGCAGTTTACGGTCGATCGCTAACCAGACTGGAAACCGCGTACAGACAGGAAAGAGCCCGGCGCCGAGGAAGCGCGCCGGGCTCTTCTTTCTTACCGGGCGGGGCGGGCCGGCGCCCGGAGTGGTGTGTTGATCGCCGCCTGGCGGTACCTCGCGGGGGCTTTTGCGTCAGATAGAGGGTGCCGGCCAGCGGACGACTGGCGGCCGGCAGGAGCTAGAGGGTGCCAGCCGGCGAACGACTGGCGGCCGGCGGGAGCGCCAGCCAGGATGGCTCCCTGCTATCGTGAAACCATCCTCCGCGGAACCGGGCCTGCCGGGGCTGCGAGAACGATACGGCAAGCGATCCAGATCATCCAGATCACCGGCTGCGTGCACGCGGCTTGAAGGAGACTCCGAAACATGCGAAAGATACTGATCCCAGCCTCGGCCCTTTTGGGGCTCGCGCTCTTTGTCCCGGCGCGACCGGCCCATGCCGTATCGAAGGAGATTGTGCAGCTGCAGACGCAGGTGCAATCGCTGCAGGACGCGCTGCAGCAGATGCAGCGGTCGAACTCGGAACAGATGGGCGTGCTGCAGCACCTGGTCGAACAGTCAAACGACAACATCAACCGCATGACCCAGCAGATGACCGCGCTGCAGGCGAAGATCGATGCCGAGGGGCAGAACAATCCGTTGTCGGGGCAGATCCAGAGCCTGAACGATTCAGTCGATGAGCTGAAGACGCGGCTGAGCCGGATCGATACCACGCTGACCGGGATCCAGAGCCAGATGCAGAACGTGAGCGCACCGCCGGCCGGAGCGGCCCAGCCGCAGCAGCCGGACAATGGCGGGGCTGCCCAGCAGAGCGCGCCACCGCCGACTGGAGCGCCGAATGGCGGGACGAATGTACCGCTGACCGGGTCGCAGCCGCAGCAGGCTCCCCCGGCTGGCCCGCAGGCGCAGGCGCCGCCGGTCGACCAGCTGTACCAGAGCGCCGTGCGGGACTACAACGGGGCCAAGTATGACCTGGCGACGAGCGAGTTTGCCGATGTGGTGAAGTACTACCCGCAGAGTGAACAGGCCGCGGGGGCATCGTTCTACCTGGGTGAGGTGGCGTACCGGCAGGGGCTGTACCCGGCGGCGATCCGGAACTATGACATCGTTCTGGAGCAGTTTGCCGGCAGCAGCAAGGCGCCGGCGGCGCAGCTGCGCAAGGGAGAGGCGGAGCTCGCGAGCTCGCAGCGCGATGCGGGCGTGACCGACCTGCGAGCGCTGGTGCAGCGGTACCCGACATCGCCCGAGGGAGCGCAGGCGCGCAGCCTGTTGAACGGCATGGGCGTGCGGCTGAGCGCGAGCAAGCCGAGTCCCTACCGGCAGTAGCTGCCTGGCAGACCGAGCAGGAAGCGCTAACCCGGGCGGAGCCTGCGCATACGGGCGCGCGCGGCCAGCCGGGAGAAGCCGCGGCCGATCGAGAGAAGACCAGGATCGTGAGCGGCGCGGCGACCGCGCCGAGGGCGGCGTAGTGACCGAGGGACGCGAGCGAATCCCCGCGGCATGGACGGCGGCCGAGGACGGCGAAACTCGCGGAATGAAGCCGGGTGTGGCTGCGCGGCGGCTGCCCATGCCGCCGGTTTTGAGCGGTGCGTGCCCGAGCCTCGACTGCCCGAGCCTCCACTACCTGGGCCGTGACGGACATGGGCCGCTCTCCCTACTGGCCAGAGGGCGCGAAGTCGCGCAGGTCAGCCACTGTCTTTGCGTCCAGCTGCGCAAGCACCGCGACCATCAGGTCGACCATCCGGTCGAAGTCGCCGCGGTTGACGATGCCGTTGTGGGCGTGGGTGTAGCGGACCGGAACCACGAAGTTGAGCGTGGGCACGCCGCCGCTGCTCTCCTGGATGGCGGAGGAGTCGTCGCCGTAGCCCTGGACGAGGTCAAGCTGCAGAGGGATGGACTTTTCGCCGGCGGTTTTCTTCACGAGCGCGACCAGCTTGCGGTTCGGCAGGGCGCTGGTGTCGTAGAGGAAGATACCGGGGCCGGCGCCGAGTTTGACCTGCGTCTCTTCGGGATGACCCAGATAGGTGTCGCCGGCGATGCCGCCTTCGATGGCGAGGCCAATATCGGGCCTGATGGCGTCGGCGGCGGTCCTGGCTCCGCGCAGGCCGATCTCCTCCTGGGTGGTCGCGACGAAGAAGAGCTGATTGGGGTGGGGCTGCTTTGCGATGCGGCGCATGGCCTCAAGCAGCACCGCGCAGCCGATGCGGTCGTCCCAGGCTTTGCCGAGATAGTTCCGGGTGCCGTTCATGACGGTGAATGGCGAGTCGGGGACGATGGGGTCGCCGGGCTCGATGCCCATGGCGGCGGCCTCGGCTGCGTCCTTTGCGCCGATGTCAAGGTACAAGCCGTCACGCGGGAAAACCTTGGTGCGGTCTTCCGCCGGTAGCACGTGGATGTCGCGGATGCCGGTGACGGCGTGCACCGGGCCTCTGGAACCGAGGATGGTCCAGCGCTGGTCGACTAGGGCCTGGTCGAGCCAGCCGCCGAGCATCTGCATGGTCAACGTGCCATTAGGAGCGATGCGGCGGACCATGCCGCCGAGCTCGTCCATGTGCGCGTCGATCATGATGCGCGGCCCGGTCGTGCCGGACTGCGCGATGACCGAGCCCATGCCGTCGTAGCTGAGCCTGGTCGCGAGCGGCTTCATGATCGGCACCATGATGGCGCGGACCGGGTCTTCTGCGCCGGGCGGCCCCGGAGCATCGGAGAGTTGCTGGAGGAGCGTGAGGGTCGGGTCAGACGACTGTTGCGCGTATACCGTTGGGGCGATTGCGGCAAGGGTGAGAGCGAGAAGTACTTCGGACGGAACTGCCAGCTTCACTGCGTGCCTCCGGTCGTCGTTTGTGTCTTGAAAAGAGCTTTGGGCAGCATCGCGTGCACGCCTACGTTGGTGTCGACCAGCTGCGTGATATCAAGGTCGACGGCGACGCTCGAGAGCTGGTAGGCCTGGTCCCGGGTAAGGTGCTTTTCTGTTTCGAGGAAAGTGAGCATATTGTGCAACGCCATCTCGGTCGCCTTGTTCAGGTCCGGGCTGAAGCCCATGGTGATGTAGGCGGTGGGGGTCTCGGCCATCGGCCACAGCAGGTGGGTGTCCTTGTGCACGACAAAGTGGAAGGTGCCGGTGAGCATGGTTTCCATCGCGGTAATGTCGACCTCGCCATTGCCCTGCCCGGCGTGGCCGTCGCCGGCTTCAAACAGCGCGCCCTTTACGTGCACAGGCAGGAAGAGCTTTGTGCCCGCGACCAGCTCCTTGTTGTCCATGTTGCCGCCGTGCATCCACGGGGGCGCGCTGTTGTAGCGGCCGGCGGACTCGGGCGGCGCATCGCCCATGGAGCCGAAGAAGGGGTGTAGCGGAATCTCAATGCCGGGTGCGAACTCGGCCACCATGCGCTGGCGGTCGAGCGGGATACGTGTCATTTTGCCGTATGGGTATTCGTCGGGCAGGTAGCCGCGGCCGGCGCCGAAGCCGTTGCAAGCCCAGGGAACGTCGATGTCGATCTTCTGAATGTCAACCTCGAGCACGTCGCCCGGCTCGGCGTCGTCGATGGCGATGGGGCCGGTGAGGATGTGGCCGCCGGGGCCTTTGTCGATACCTTTAGCGTCGTAGAGCGCGGTAACGGACGGGGGAATGTCGGCGGCGGGAATGCCCATGCCTTTGAGGCGGTCCGGGTCGCCGCAGGTGGACAGGGTGTGCATCACGACGGTGTCGCCGCTCTTGACACTGAGCACTGGTTTGGAGTGCGCCCAGTAGTAGCCCCAGGCCACGGTGGTCGGCGTTGCGTCGAGTGTCTGCTGAGCGGGGGCGGGTCGGCCGGCGCAGCAGAGCAGGAGGGCGAGGAGAAGCAGGGCGCGGCGCATGCCTGAATGTATACCAATCTGGACCGCCGCCGACTTGACGGGAAAGTTTGTTGCTGTCGGGGCGGAACTTAGAGCGGGCGGGGGCGTCTGTATGGGTGGGCTGGATCAAGGTTCAGTTCTCTGGCTGAATCGAGTTCTAGATCTCCGGCCCGATGGGGCAGCAAGCGTTTCCGGAGGCAATCATGTGCTGGTGTTTCCGATCTTTTTTTGCACTCCTACTGGTTGCTGCTACGGCCTGCGCCCAGACGCCGGGCCAAGCACCAGACCAAGCTCCGTACACGCTGAGCACAACTGTGCGTCTGGTGATTACAGATGTCTCGGTCACCGACAGCAGCGGCCATGCGGTGCACGGGTTGAAGCAGAGCGATTTCTCGCTCTTTGAAGATAAGAAGCCGCAGACGATCCGCTCCTTCGACGAGCAGCAGCCGGCTGTTGGCTCCGGGGCCACGCCAAACCTGCCGCAGGGCGTGTACTCGAATGTTGCGGTGGGCCAGCTGCCGAACACCACGAACGTGCTGCTGATTGACGCGTTCAACACCGATGTGACCGAGCAGATGTACCTGCGCATTCAGCTGATGCGGGCGGTGCGGGGGTTCGATGGCAAGAGCGCGGTGGCGGTGTTCGCCATCAACAGTGGGCATGCAGCGGTGCTGCTGCAGAGCTTTACCAGCGACCCCGCGCTGCTGAAGGCTGCGGTCGCCCGCGAGCTGCCGCGGCTGGTCAACAATGGCGGCAACCAGGTGGAACACTTTCAGGACGCGCTCGGCGCCATCGGCACCATCAGCAACTATCTCAGCCGCATCCCGGGACACAAGAACCTGCTGTGGTTTTCAAACTACTTCCCTTTCACGGAGCAGCGGCAGGGTTTTATCGATGGCTTCGACGATCAGGACCGGCAGCGGCTGGTGCATATCTACAACCAGCTCTCGCTGGACCGGGTGGCGGTGTACCCGATCGACGTAAAGGGGCCGGAGACGACCGAGGCGCCGCAGGTCAACCAGCAAACCGCAATGGACCAGCTGGCGAAGGCGACCGGCGGCGCGGCCTACTACGATCGCAACGACCTGGGGCGCGTAGCCGTGGACGCGGTGGCGGGCGGGTCAGACTACTACACCCTGACCTATGCGCCGAAGGACTTTGTCGCGGATAACAAGTTCCACGCGCTCCATGTGGACGTTGCGGGCGGCCCGTATACGCTGCGCTACCGGTCGGGGTATGTCGCGTTCGGTATGAAAGACGATGCGAGCCAGACGCTGAGCGGCCAGCGCCTGAGCGAAACCAACGCCGACCTGGACCAGCTGGCCAGTGGCGGCAAGCTGGCGCGCCAAAAAAAGCAGAGCGTGGAGGACAGCCTGACCGACTACAACACGCCCGGGCCGGCGGCGGCAATCCTGTTTGAAGCGCGCATTGTGCCGGTGGCCCAGGTGCCCGGCTGGCAGGTGTTGCCGCAGGCCCGAGATGCGCGGGGCAAGCTGATTGGCAACGCGCATGACGTGCCGTATGTGATCGAGTACGCGGCGCTCTCGAAAGACCTGCGCTTTGTGCCGACGCCGGCCGGCAAGCAGCACGCGGAGCTGATCGCCGCAGCCATGGCATACACCGAGGGTGGCGAGATCGTGAGCACGGCGCTGGACCGGGTGCAGCTGAACTTTACCGAGGACCAGATGCAGATTGCGAACCGAACCGGCACGCCACTGCGGCAGCAGATCCGGTTGCCGCGCGGAAGCGTGTTTGTGTCGCTCGCGTTGATCGATAACATCACGGGGCGCACCGGCTCGCTCGAGATCCCGTTTACGGCGGCGAAGCCCTAAGTCTGCGGCAAGCGAACGGCTTTCAGGCCGTGTGTCGGCGCAGGAAAGGCGCGATGGTGAGGCCCTGCACCAGGATCGAAAAGACGACGACGATGTAAGTAGTGGCGAGCAGCAGGTTGCGCTGCTGGCCGGGGCCGCCGGGCAGCGAGAGCGCCAGCGCCACCGCGAGCGCACCCCGCAGGCCGCCCCAGGTAAGCACCAGGATGCTGCCCGGCATGCGCTGCCGGAAGAGCGCCAGTACAGCCACGGTTACAGATACGCTGGCGAGCCGCGACAGCAGCACGATGGGAATGGCGATGAGGCCGGCCAACAGAAAAACCTCGCGGATGGGCAACACCAGCAGCTCAAGGCCGAGCAGCAGGAAAAGCACGACGTTCATCATGTCGTCGAGCAGCTCCCAGAATCGATCGAGATTGTCACGGGTCGCCCTGGACATAGCGAACTTGCGGACGCGTCCGCCGACCAGCAGACCGGCCGTGACCACCTCAAGCGGGGCGGAGAGGTGCAGTGCGTCAGCCAGCGCGTAGCCGCCCATGGCCAGCGCCAGGGTCAACAGCACTTCAACGCGGTAGCTATCGACCAGGAGGATGACGCGGTAGACAAAGTAGCCAAGCGCGAAGCCAAGCGCGATGCCGCCGCCGGCCTGCAGCAGTAGTAGCAAGGTGAAGTCTTTGACGGAGGGCAAGGAGCCGCTGCTGGAGGCGCTGAGCAGCGCCAGGAAGAGGACCGCGCCCACGCCATCGTTGAACAGCGACTCGCCGGCAAGCTGCACCCGCAGCTGCGGCGGGGCGCCGGCGCGCTGCAGCATTTCAAGCACCGCGATGGGGTCGGTGGGTGAGATGAGCGCGCCGAAGAGCAGAGCGCTCATGGTGCTGAGCTGGATATGCACGGCGAGCAGCGCCAGCTTGAGCAGGCCCGCGACGAGCAGTGTGGAAATGGCGGTTGCGCCGACGGAGAGAGACAGTACGGGGATCTTCTCGCGGGTGAGCTGCGAGAAATCAAGCTGCAGGGCGCCCGCAAAGAGCAGGATGGCGAGCATGCCGTGCAGCACGACCTGGTTGAAGTCAATGCCGGCAACCAGCCGCGCCGCGCCCGCATGCAGCCACGGCGCGCGCTGGCCGCCTACGATGAGGGCGGCGGCCGCGGCGAGCGACAGGATCATGGTGCCGACCGAGGTAGGCAGGCGAAGCACCCGGATACTGAGAAAGCTGAACAGCGCGCCGGTCGAAACCAGGAGGCTGAGCAGCGCGAAGGTAGACATGTGTTGTAGACAAAGATGCGCGAGCGTCGCGAGAAAGTGCTGAGGAGAATACGATTTTCCCGGTGAGGAGCGGGAGAGCGAAAGCTGTTCTTGTACGCTCACTGAGAGGTCAGCGGGATAGGGCGTGACTTTTCCGTCGAGAAAAGCTACACGGCACGGTTCTCAGGTCCATACAACAGTACGAGAACTGTATCAAGGCTGTGAGTAGTACCCGGCGCGGGTGCGCGCGGTCAGGTAGGGCTTGCCGAGCTTGACGGCAAGCTCGTGGTAAACGGCTTCACGCTCCGCCGGAGCGGAGGCGATGGACAGCACGTAGTAGCTGGTGGCGTCGCGCAGGCAGGCGGCGATCTCCGGTGCGAGATCGTTGCTGGAGTTGAGCACCAGGCCGCCGCTCTGGTAGGCGAGCACCTGCAGGCCGAGCGCGGAGATGCTGGCGTCCTTCTGCTTGCGCACCCCTTTGAGGACCGTTTTGTAGTAGGTCGTCTGGAAGCCGTTGGCGTCGTCGAGGCCGCGCGGGTCGGCGCTGTAAAGCGTGATGCGGGCATTGCGCAGATCGGCGGAGAGCTTTGTGATGGTTGCGAAGTTATCGTGCGCATCTCTGGCGCTGTAGTTAGTGCCCGGGTAGGCGAGATAGGGCCAGCCGGGACTGAGCCAGATGACGAGCTTGCGGCCGGGCTTCTGCGCCTCGTAGGTGACGAGCGAGCGGAGTGCGCGCAGCGATAGGTTGACGCGTTCGAGATCGCCGTCAAAGCCTGCGGACCTGCGGATCGAGCGCAGTCCCGAGGCCGCGTGGTTCAGGTCGTCTGCGAGCGTCTTGCCATCGCGCGAAGGCTCTCCGCTGCTGGCGAGGCTGGTATCGGTGAGCAGCAGGATAGTGACAGGCAGAGGCAAGGTGCCGCTGCTGCGCAGGAATGTGGCCAGCTGCCCGCGCGCCCTGGAGACATCGCCGAAGGCCATGTTGACTTCGTCCAGGACGAAGATCGCCTGCTCCGCCGTGGCCGCCGGGGGCACAGCTTTGAAGCTGAGCAGCGGCTCCGGATGGTTGTTTTCGGTGATGAAGAAATCCTGTTTGTCGAGACCGCCGACGGGTCTCCCGTTACTGTCGGTGACAACGACGTCGAGTACGATCTGGGACGCTCCGGATGCATCACTGGCCGCGGCTCCGCTTAAGGGAGAGGTTTGCTGTGCGTGGAGCGATGTGAAAAACAAGAGTGAGAAGCAGAGAAGTGTGAGCCTCACGCTCCGGGGAATGCTGTCGCTCGGTGCTGTCATGCGCCCCTCCGGACCTGCACGGCAGTATGCACTATGCCGTGCGCCGGCGTCGACCTGCCGTCGAGCTAGTTCCCTGCCGCAACTGCTGGCTGCCGGGGCGCCGGTTCCTGTGCGTCGGCCAGTGCATACGCGGTCACCGCGACCACTGCGGCGTTCTCTGCAAGGTGCCGCGGGTCGACCTTGTCGAGCGTGTCGGCGGCAGTGTGGTGATAGTTAAAGTAGAAGCGCGAGTCCTGGGTCGGTGTAAAGCCGGGGACGCCCTTGCTCACGATCGCGGCGACGTCTTCGCCGGCATCTTCGCCGCGGGTGAGGACGCTGGCGCCTATGGGCGCGAGCGCATCGGCCACGGGTCGCAGGTATGCCTCAAGCCGCGGGGAACCGGCGTAAGTGATGCCGGTGGGATGATCGCAGCCGAGGTCGCTTTCCAGCGCAGCGATTTGGTCGCCGAGCTGCTTTGCATGCTCCTCCGCATAGGTGGCGGCGCCTTCCGAGCCAGACTCCTCGTCCATCCACGCGATAAAGCGCACGGTGCGCCGGGGATGCACGCCCAGCTTCTGCAACAGGTGGATGGCCTGCATGGAAACGACGATGCCGGCTCCGTCGTCGATCGCGCCGGTGCCCAGGTCCCAGGAGTCAAGGTGACCGGAGACGATGACGACCTGCTCGGGATTCTGGGAACCTTTCCAGTCGGCGATGACGTTATAGCTGCGCACGTGCGGCAGCGTTTGCGGTGTGAGTGTGAGCCGCATGGTGACTTTGCCCTGCCGGGCCAGCGTCGCCAGCAGGTCGGCGTCCTCTGCAGTCACGGCGCCGGCGGGTATCTTCTTTTCGTTTTCAGGGTAAGAGGTCGCGCCGGTATGGGGCAGGCGAAAGTCAGCACCGCCCACGGAGCGCACCAGCACCGCGACCGCGCCTGCCGCGGCTCCCACGGTTGGCGCCAGGCCGCGGTAGATAACAGCCTGCCCATACGCGACGCCGCCTTGCCCGGTGGCGGCAAGCTGCTTGTCGAAGGCGTGGTTCAGCACGAGGATTTTGCCCCTGGTCGCATCGGGCGAAAGCGCCTTGAGCTCGGCGAAGCTGTCGACGACGACCACGGGAGCGATGATGCCCTGCCTGGGCGTGGCGACGCTGCCGCCCAGCGCGGTGACGACGATTTTCTGCTCGGTCCCGGAGGCGCCCCCGGGCCAGGCGGTGAGCGCTGCCGTCTCCTCACCGCGCACCCAGTGCGGCACCATCGTTTTCTCGAGTGCTACCGTCGCGCCGAGGGCACGCATCTGGTCGGCGACCCACTCGACCGCGGCCTGCGCCTGCGGTGACCCGCTCAGCCGGGGGCCGATGCTGTCGGTCAGGTGCTCAAGCTCGGCGTAGGCGTAGGTGTCGGCGAGCGCGGCCTCGCGCAGACGCGCCATGGTTGCGAGCTGCTCAGGGTTCCAGGCGCCGGGCGCGTCCGGGGTAAAGCGCTGCAGGCGAGCCTGCATGGCGGGTGTGGGCTGGCCTGCCTGCTGGGCGCGTGCAGTACTGTGCAACGTAAAGAGCAGAAGCGCGGCAAGCAGGAGGCGGGGCATGCCCGCATCGTAGCAAAGCGTCAGGCGCGGCGCTTCGTTTTCTTGCCTGTAGAGCTACGGCAGGCGGAAAACAATCCCGGTGCTGAGCGTGCGCGGATTGAAGCTGCCGGAGAAGCCTGACAAACCACCGTAGGAGAACTCGACGACGCGCCAGTCGAGCCGTGGGAAGAAGGTGTAGTCAACGCCGCCGACGAAGTTGTATTCGAACTTGGTGGCGTTAATTCGTGCAGACCCCGCGCCGGCCTCGACGTGGCCCGCGCCGGCTAGGGCTTCAACGTACGGCATGAGTGGCAGCACATGCGGCTTGAAGACCAGGCGCGGACCGACCAGCCCGCTCACGCTGGTGGTGGAGCCGGTGCCAAGGACGGAGCCGCGGCCATCGAGGCCGAGCGCGAAGAATGGGATGGACCAGTGATTGTCGTAGATGCCGAAGGTTGAGCCGTACTGCCAGCTGGTGTTGGGCACCCGGAAGTTGGAGGCGGAGAAGGTGCCGTAGAGACCGATCTGCGCGCTTGCGGGGAGCGCCAGGCCCAGGAACAGGAAGCAGAGAAGACGATGCATGTGAGTTTTCAACCTCGCTCAAAAAAAACAGAATGCCTTTTGTAAAGACGCGCGTAACGGGCTGTGAGTAGCGGCTCCTTTTTCTAATTACGCAGGTCGCGCATGGCGTGTTCCACTTCAGCCTGCTGCTCGGCCAGCAGCGGCAGCAGGGGCAGCCTTGCGCCGCCGCCGTAGTAACCGTTCAAGTCGCAGGCGTACTTGATGCCGGCGACGCCAAGACTGCTCACAACAACGCTGGACGCGTCGACGATGCGCGTCTGCTTTTCAAGGGCGAGCGGCTCGTCGCCCTCTTTCCACGCGATGTAGACCTCATGGCAGGCCTGTGGCGCGCAGGCAGCCAGCGCCAGCACACCACCGCTGGCGCCTGCCTGCAGTGAGGACAGCAGTTTGTCCGCGGCGCCAGCCAGAATCTGGAAGCCGACCTCGCGCGTGCGTGTGCGCAGGGTGCTCGCTGCCGGCTGCACAACAGTCAATGCCCCAGCATCTGGTAGAGGCGCCTGCATGCGCCTGGTGACGGCTGCGAATATCTGTGTAACGGTCACGCTGCGGCGGGGCGTATCGCGCGTTGCTGCGGCCACCGCGGCGATGCGCTCGACGCTGCCGCTTGAGTCTTTAAGGCCGATGATGTTGGGGTGCGTCGCAAGCTCGGCGACCAGCGCGACCGGCAGATCGTAGTGCGTGAATTTGGGAATGCTGTAGAGCACCACGGGGAGCGGCGACTGGTCGGCAACGGTGCGAAAGTAGGTCAGTATGGCAAGCGGTGACATCTGCGGAGTGTAGTAGTTGGGGGTGCGCACCAGCGCGGCATCGTAACCCACGCTGGCCGCAAACTCCGCCATGCGGATGGTCGCGATGGCGCTGCCGTGCCCTACGCCAGCCAGCAGAACCTTCTCAGGCGCGGCGGCCAAGGCTGCTGTCTGTAGTGCCTCGCGTGTCTCCGCGTCGTCGAGCAGGACTGCTTCGCCGGTGGAGCCGAGCACGACCATGCCGGACGCAGGCGTGCGTGAGTAGCGCTCCATGTTGTGCTCGAGCTTGTGGAGAAACAGGCTGCCGTCGCGGCGGAACGGCGTCGTGACGGCGGGGAAGATGCCTTCAAGCAGCATGCTTTATTGTAAGCCGCAGCGAAGGGCGCTTTGCGTAATGACTCTGGTCCCGGAATCTGAGCTGGTGTCGCTACTTTGATGGGGAGTTGCCAGGGGCAGGCGGTTCGCTGGGAAATGGTGCGGTCTGTGCTTCCAGAATCTTGACGACCTGCGACTTTGCGTAGTCGTAGCCGGGCGCTCCGGAGAAGGTGCGGTACTCCACATGCGCTTCGCCCGGCGCGCTCTCGATCTGGAACTGCCGCTGGCCCTGCGCGGCCTGCCTGGGATAGGCCTGCGCCCACGATGATTGGTTGAGCGAGTCGCTGTTGATCTCGATGGTCCACACGCGCGCACCGGCCGCGTTGCGGATGAGGAAGCGGAAGTAGGTGTTGTAAGTGCCGAGCGGCTTGAAGTATTCGACTGCATCGGCCTGGTACCTGCCAGCGCGAAACATGTCGAGTAGAAAGCCGCTGGTCTGCCGTGCATCCGCGAGCGCGGGGTTATTGTGCGCCTGGCGCAGGATGGCGCGCTCGGCATCGCGATGAGCGAGGTCGCCGGTCATCGCGTAGGCGGTGACGAGGGTCGTATGCACTTTCCAGTTTTCAGGCTCGAGGGCTTGCGCCTTTTGCGCGTAGCGAATCGCGTCTGCGGGTTGGTAGAGCGCGATCTCGGCGGTGGCGGCCAGCAGGTTGGCGGCGGCGTTCTGCGGGTCAGCGGTTATTGCCTGTTGGAACAGCGTGAGCGCCTGCTGGGGCTGGCCTGCGTGCAGAGCGGCTTCGCCCTGATCTATCTGTGATGGCTGGCCATGCTGAACGGCTTGCGCAGGAGGCGCGTTCTGTAACTGTGCCGGTGGCGGTTGTGCCAGGGCCACCGTCGCGGTGAGCGCCACGACGAAGGGCACGGTTGCGCGCAGACTACGCACGCGCCAGCCCCTCGGCTGCGAGCTCGCTATGCAGGTGCTGCATCGCATAGACGTGAACGGTTTGCCGCTGCATGGCGGCGATACCCCCGGCAGCCGCACGGGCAGCTGCCATCGTCGTAATCATGGGAATGCGCTGCTGCACCGCCGAGCGCCGGATCGCTTTCTCGTCGAAGAAGGTCTCAGCGCCGCGGGGCGTGTTGACGATGAGCTGGATGCGGTCGCCCTTGATGTAATCGACCACGTTGGGGCGGCCTTCTTTCACCTTGAAAACGCGTTCCACCGAGAGTCCGGCATCCTCAAGGACGTTGGCTGTGCCCTCGGTCGCGACCAGCGCAAAGCCAAGGTCGACGTACTGCGTCGCCAGCGAGACCAGCTGGGACTTGTCGCGATCGTTGACGCTGAAAAAAACCGTGCCGCGCACCGGCAGCCTGAGACCGGCAGCGAGCTGCGCCTTGGCGAAGGCCTCGCCGAAGTTGTCGGCCACACCCATCACTTCGCCGGTGGAGCGCATCTCGGGGCCGAGCACTGCGTCAACGCCCGGAAACTTGTTCCACGGGAAGACCGGAGATTTGACGAAGTAGTGGCGGCCAGTGCTGAGGTCGTCTCCGCTGGTGACGACTGCGGGCAGAAGCTCGCGTAGAGTGCGGCCCGTCATCAGGCGCGACGCGATTTTGGCCAGCGGCACTCCGGTCGCTTTCGAAACGTAAGGCACGGTGCGCGAGGCGCGCGGATTGACTTCGATGACGAAAACCTTCTCCCGCTGCACGGCGAACTGCAGGTTGACGAGGCCGACTACGTCGAGCGCGAGTGCGAGCCTGCGGGTGTACTCGCGGATGGTCGAAAGCACGGCAGCGCTCAGGTCGACCGCGGGCAGCACGCAGGAGGAGTCGCCGGAGTGCACGCCGGCCTCCTCAATATGCTGCATGATGCCGGCGATCACGACATCTTTTCCGTCGCATAGCGCGTCAACATCGACCTCAATGGCATCTTCGAGGAAGCGATCGACAAGGATGGGCCGCTCCTGCGAGTACTCAACTGCCTCGGCCATGTAACGCGAGATGGCGACGCGGTCGTAAGCAATGACCATGGCGCGGCCGCCCAGCACATAGGACGGACGCACCAGCACGGGATAACCGATCGAGTCCGCGCCGGCGAGCGCCTCTTCCACGTTGACAGCGATGGCGGCCGCGGGCTGCGGGATTTCCAGGTCCCGGAGAAGTTTGCCAAACCGCTTGCGATCCTCAGCAAGATCGATCGACTCTGGGCTGGTGCCGATGATCGGCACACCGGCTGCTTTCAAACGCTGGGCAAGATTGAGCGGCGTTTGTCCGCCGAACTGCACAATCATGCCGATCTCTGCGCCTGCCGAGGCCTCATGCTCGTAGACGGCGAGCACGTCTTCAAGCGTCAGCGGCTCGAAGTAGAGCCGGTCGCTGGTGTCGTAGTCGGTCGAGACGGTCTCGGGATTGCAGTTGACCATCACGGTTTCGAAGCTGTCTTCGCGCAGAGCGAACGCGGCATGGCAGCAGCAGTAATCAAACTCGATTCCCTGCCCGATACGGTTGGGGCCCGAGCCCAGGATGATGACCTTGCGCTTCGAGGTCGCGGGCGCTTCGTCTTCTTCGTCGTAGGTGGAGTAGAGATAGGGCGTGCTCGATTCGAACTCGGCGGCGCAGGTATCGACCAGCTTGAAGACCGGCTTGATGCCAAGCCCGTTGCGCTGCTGCCGCACTTGTTCCACGCCATCGGCGCCGGCTAGCCCCCAGGCGTCGGCAAGCCGCTCGTCAGAGATGCCCATGCGCTTGGCCTTCCGTAACTGTTGCGGTTGCACATCGTTTGCCGGGCCTAGGGCCAGAGCTCCGAGAGCGTCGGTGATCTCCTTGATCTGGTGCAGGAACCAGGGGTCCATCGACGTGAGGCGTGCGACCTGGCGGACGCTCATGCCGCGGCTGAAGGCGAAGCGGATGTAGCTCAGGCGCTCGGGCTGCGGCGTTACCAGACGATAGGTGAGCTGCTTCGCATCAAGGATTTCAGCGCCGATGCGCTTGCCGGTTTCAAGCGCACGGACGGCTTTCATTAACGATTCCTTGAAGGTGCGGCCCATGGCCATCACCTCGCCGACGGACTTCATCTGCGGGCTCAGGCTCTGGTCCGCGTCGGGAAACTTTTCAAACTGCCACTTGGGAATCTTGACAACGACATAGTCGATCGATGGCTCAAAGCAAGCCGGTGTCATGCGGGTGATGTCGTTCGGAATCTCGTCGAGGGTGTAGCCGACGGCGAGCTTGGCCGCGATCTTGGCGATGGGAAAGCCGGTTGCTTTTGAAGCAAGCGCAGAAGAGCGCGAGACGCGCGGGTTCATCTCAATGACTGTCATGCGCCCGTTCGCTGGGTTGACAGCAAACTGTACGTTGGAGCCACCGGTTTCGACACCGATCTCGCGGATGATCGCGATGGCGGCCGAGCGCATTGCCTGGTACTCACGGTCCGTGAGCGTCTGCGCAGGCGCGACGGTGATGGAGTCACCGGTGTGCACGCCCATCGGGTCCATGTTCTCGATGGAGCAGATGATGATGACGTTGTCGGCGAGGTCGCGCACCACCTCGAGCTCGTATTCTTTCCAACCCAGCACCGACTCTTCGAGCAGGCACTCGTGCACGGGTGAGAGGTCGAGGCCGCGCGCGAGAATCTCCATCAACTCTTCGCGATTGTAGGCGATGCCGCCGCCGGAGCCGCCGAGGGTAAACGACGGGCGGATGATGACCGGGAAACCGAGCTTGGTTGCGAACTCGAGCCCGTCACGCAGGTTGTCGACCAATGCTGACTTAGGAACATCGAGGCCGATGCGGGCCATTGCATCCTTGAACAGAAGACGGTCTTCGGCTTTCTTGATGGCTTCGAGCTTGGCGCCGATCAGCTCGATTCCGAACTTATCCAGGATGCCTGCATCGGCTAAGTCAACGGCTAAGTTGAGCGCAGTCTGACCCCCGACCGTCGGCAACACGGCGAACTTACCCGAGCGGCTCTCGGCAGCAAGCATCTCGCTCTCGATGCGAAGGATTTCTTCAACATAGGCGATGGTAAGCGGCTCGATGTAAGTGCGGTCGGCTAACTCAGGATCGGTCATAATCGTGGCCGGGTTCGAGTTGACCAGCACTACCTCGTAGCCCTCTGCGCGGAGGGCCTTGCAGGCCTGGGTACCGGAGTAATCGAACTCTGCCGATTGCCCGATGACGATAGGCCCGGAGCCGATGACGAGTATCTTGGCGATGTCGTTCCTGCGTGGCATCGTGCTCCTAGTCGTAGATTTCTTTGCGGTGGCCGACGGAAACGGCAAGAATGACCAGTTCAGAGTCCCGAATATCGCAGATCACGCGATAGTCGCCGATGCGAAAGCGCCACAACCCCTTCCATTTGCCAAGCATAGTTTTGCCGAGTTTCCTTGGATTGTCTTGCGTCGCAACGCGCTCCATCAGGACTCGTCTGATCTGCTCGGCCACAAGCCTGTCCAGCTTGTCGAGCTGCCGAAGTGCCCGAGGTTCAAATGCGATCGTCCAGCTCACCGGCCTTAGTGCTTCAAGCCAAGCTCACGCTCGGCCTGTTCGAGCGGCTTGCTGCGCTCCTCTCGGCGATACTCTTCAACTGCCAAATCCAGATCGTCTGCTTCCTCGACTGCCTGTTTCAGAAGTTCCTGGGCATAAGCTTCAGTGCTCATATGCGCAGAGGCCGCCATTTGCTCTAGTTTCGCGCTTAACTCCTCATTGATCTCCAGCACGACCATGTCACGCTCCTTCAGCCATTCGTGAAGCTAGTTTCTCTTCCAATCATCCATCATTCTGCGGAAATCCCCGAAGAGGTAGTGCGAATCGTGCGGCCCGGGGCTGGCCTCGGGGTGGTACTGCACACTCACGAGCGGCATCGTGCGGTGGCGCAGGCCTTCGAGCGTCTGGTCATTTAGGTTGATGTGCGTCAGATCGACTTCGTTCGCGTTGAGCGAGTCCGGATCGACGGCGTAGTTGTGATTCTGGCTGGTGATCTCGACGCGGCCGGTCGAAAGCTGCTTGACCGGATGATTGCCGCCATGATGGCCGAACTTGAGTTTGAACGTTTTGCCACCAAGCGCCTGGCCGATGAGCTGGTGGCCGAGGCAGATGCCGAATACAGGCGTGCGGCCGGCGAGGCCGCGGATCGCTTGGTTCGCGTAGGTCAGCGGCTCCGGATCGCCAGGTCCGTTCGAGAGAAAAACGCCGTCGGGCTTGAGCGAGAGCACGTCATGGGCGGTCGTCCGCGCCGGAACCACCGTGACCCGACAGCCCTGGTCGCCGAGCATCTGCAGGATGTTTTGCTTGATGCCGTAGTCGTACGCGACGACGTGCAGGTCACACTCTGGCAGCGCTGTTTCCACGCCGGGCTGCAGCGGGTCGCGCTCGCGTTGTTTCCACTCATACGCGGCTTTGGTGCTGACTACGCTGGCCAGGTCAGTGCCGTCCATCTTTCGCAATGCGCGCGCCCTGGCCACCAGTACAGCCGGGTCGTGCTCGACGGTCGAGATCACGCCGCGCATCACGCCATTGGCGCGCAGGTGCCGCACCAGCGCGCGCGTGTCAATCTCTGACAGCACCGGTACGCCGTAGCGCTCGAGGTACTCGTCGGCGACCTGCTCCGAGCGCCAGTTGGAGCTGACGGCGGAAAACTCGCGCACGATCAGCCCTTCAATGTAAGGCCGGGGCGACTCCGCGTCGGCCTGGTTGGTGCCGTAGTTGCCGATCTGGGGATTGGTGAGGACGACGATCTGCCCGGCGTAGGACGGATCGGTGAAAATTTCCTGGTAGCCGGTCAGGGAGGTATTAAAAACGACCTCTCCGGAGCACTCGCCCGTGGCTCCGTAGCCGTCCCCCAAGAAGATGCGCCCGTCTTCGAGCGCAAGTATCGCCTGCATCCCAGCTCCAATGCGTAGATTCTTTCTACGATAGCAGGAATGCTCCCCAGACGCTCCGCGCCCCGCTGTTCCGGCCCTCGCATCTTAGACCAGCAGAGGGATTGGAGCCCAGATGAAAGCAGTCGTGATGCATGGCTACGGCGATGTAACGGAACTGAAATATGAAGAAGACGATCTGCCGGAGATAGGCGCTGGCGAGGTCCGCGTCCGCATGCGTGCAACCAGCATCAACCCGGTCGACTGGAAGATCCGTTCCGGTGCGGAAAAGGAGATGTTTCCGCTCGACCTGCCTGAAATCCTGGGCCGCGACCTGGCCGGCGAGGTGGACGAGGCTGGCGCCGGCGTAGACGGCTTTGCGAAGGGCATGCGCGTGATGGGCCTCGCCAATGGCACTTACGCCGAGTACACGACGGCGAAAGCCGATGTGCTCGCGCCTATTCCAGACGCGCTGAGCTTTGAGCAGGCGGGCGCGCTGCCGCTGGTGCTGCTGACCGGGGCGCAGTTGATTGAGCGCGCAGCGAAGCTGCAGAGCGGGCAGACCGTGCTGATTACCGGTGCGCTGGGCAGCGTGGGGCGAGCCGCCGTGCATGTTGCGCGGGAGCGCGGCGCGAGGATCATCGCCGGCGTTCGCGCATCGCAGAAGGAAGAAGCGGCGACGCTGGGCGCGCACCAGGTGGTCGCACTCGACGACCCGGCCGAGATAGGGCACCTGCGTGATCTCGATGTAGTCGCGGACACCGTCGGCGGCCTGGTGCAGGAGCATACGATCAAGATGCTGCGCGATAACGGGGTGTACGCCTCAACGATTGGGCCGCCCCGGCATGCGCCCGGACGCGGCATTCGTGTGGAGGCTTTGATGGCGGAGCCGGATGCATCGCGCCTGTACGAGCTGGCCGATGAGGTCGCGCGCGGCGGTCTCAGGATTCCGATCGCGAGAACGTTCGCGCTTGCGGAGGTGCAGGAAGCGACGCGTGTAGCGGAGCAAGGAGCGGGCGGCAAAGTCGTGCTGACGATCGGTTAAGTCCTGGCTTACCGTTCCCGGACTGAGAGAAGAGCAGATCACTTCGTTCAGGATGACAGTTTTGCCGGGTGGATGGACGCCCCCGCGAGACGTGGTCAGGGCTGCAGCGCACGCCGCACCGCTGCAAGCAGGCCCGTCACATCGTGCTCGGTCGCCTCGACTGCGGGCTCTATTCCGTGGGCCCGCAGTGCTTCGCTTGTGATGGGGCCGATGGAGCAGGCGCGGCTGCTGTGCAAAGCGTGTCGCGCCGCGTCTGCACCGAGCAACGCAAAGAAGTTTTCGACAGTGGAGGAGCTGGTAAATGTCACTGCGTGCACCGGCTCTGCGCCTGGGGCAAACGCGGCCTGAAGCAGCGGGCGCGATTCCTCGGCCAATACGGTTCGATAAGCCTCCACGATGTCTACGATAGCGCCTGCCTGTCGCAGAGTATCTGGCAACAGATCGCGCGCAACCGCGGCCCGCGCCAGCAGCATGCGCTTGCCTGCAGCCGTCGGCGCCAAGTCGCGCACGACCGACTCCGCAATCGCGGGCATGGGCTGCAGATCGATGCGCAGACCAAGCTGCCGGAGCGCCTGTGCGGTTGCCGGGCCAATGGCTACGGTCCATGGCTGGGAGCTGCCCCATGGCGGCGGCCGGCGGTGGGCGAGCACCTGCGCAGTGTTTGCGCTGGTCACCAGCAGCACGTCATATTCGACGAGGCGCGCCAGGGCCTGGTCGAGCGGCGCGTAAGAGGCCGGCGGGGCTATGCGGATGGTCGGCACCTCCAGCACGCTCGCGCCGAGCTCGTGTAGCGAAGCGGCCAGGGTGCTCGACTGCTCGCGCGTACGGGTGACCACGATGCGGCGGCCTGCGAGCGGCAGCGAGGGCAAGGCAGTTTACCCGGCCAGCAGCTCGCCCGCGCCCTGCCGCAGCAGTTCGTCGGCGAGCCGCAGGCCCAGCGCCACAGGCGCTTCCTCGGTGCGATGTTCGAGCGCCACGCGTACTGAGGCTTCGCCTTCGGGCAGTGAAACAGCGCCGCGGATCATCCAGTGATTGCGGTGCGGCTCGCAGTAGATACCGATGGGCACCTGGCAACCGCCGCCGAGCGCGCCCAGTGCGGCGCGCTCGGCTGTGACGGCAAAGCGGGTTGCGGCATCGTCCAGAAATGCGAGCGCGGCGCGCATGGCCTGGTCGCCGGCCCGAACCTCAATGGCCAGCGCGCCCTGCCCCGGCGCGGGGCAGGCGACGTCCACCGGCAGACGCTCGCGCAGCAGCGCAGTGCGGCCCAGACGGTCCAGTCCTGCGCAAGCCAGCACACAGGCTTCTGCTTCGCCGTCGGTCAGCTTGCGCAGGCGCGTGTCCACATTGCCGCGAAACTCGATGTACTGCAGATCGCGCCGGTGCGCGCGCAACTGCGACTGCCGGCGCAGGCTGCTGGTGCCGACGCGCGCACCCGGTGGGAGCGAGGCAAAGGTTGCGTATCTCTCAGAGACAAAGGCGTCGCGCGGGTCGGCGCGCCGGGGCAGCGCAGCCAGGGCGAACGCCGCGTCGAGCTCCGTCGGCAGGTCCTTAAGGCTGTGCACCGCGAGGTCGACACGCTCGTCGAACAGCGCCTCCTCAATCTCCTTGGTAAACATGCCCTTGGTGCCCACTTTGGTGAAGGCCACACCCTGCAGGCGGTCGCCCGTGGTGCGGATCACCTCGATGGAAACCTCATGGCCGGCGGCGCGGAGCTCTCCGGCAATATGCTCCGACTGCCACACGGCCAGCGCCGAACCTCGGGAGCCGATGCGAATCCGCATCAGCGGCGCTCCACCGGGACTGGCACCGGGACCGGCTCCGGCGCATCGCGGTGTTCCTCGACTGGCGCCTCGGCCATGCTCCCATGCTGCGCCTCGACGGACTCGCCCTCGGGCAGATGGAAGGTATCGCGCAGCAGCGACAGGCGCTCGCTGTCGCCCTGCTGCGCGGCTGCCCGCAACGCCTGCAGCGGCGCGTGAAGGAACTTGTTGGTGAGCCGGCGTGTCATGCCCTCGACTGCTTCCCGTTGAGCCTGCGTCAGCCCTTCCAGAGGGCCCGCGGCGCGGCGCAGCTCGGTCTGCCGCATCGCCTCCACGCTGCCTTGCAGAGCCCGCAGCGACGGCACCACGTCCAGCACCTGCGTGCGCCGGGCGAACTGCTCCACCTCGCGCTCCACAAGGCGCTCTGCGGCGGCAGCTTCGCGCGAGCGATCGGCAAGATTCGCTGAAGCAACACTCTGCAAGTCGTCGATGTCGTACAGGAACACACCATCGACCTTGTTCATCTCCGGGTCCACATCGCGCGGCACCGCGATATCGATGAAGAACATGGGGCGGCCGCGTCTGCGGTGCAGAAAGCGGGCGCCGTCTTCGCGGCAGAAGACGAATTCGTGGGAGCCGGTGGAGGTGATGAGGATGTCGGCTTGGTCGCCCTTGGCCAGCAGCTCACCGTAGGGCAGCACCCGGCCGCCAAAGCTCTGCGCCAGCCGCTCGGCGCGCGGCCCGGTCCGGTTGGTAACGGTGATGGAGCTGGCGCCGCGCGCCAGCAGGTGCCGCGCCGCCAGCTCGCCCATCTTGCCTGCGCCCACCAGCAGCACGCGCTTGCCGTGGAGCGAGCCGAAGATCTTGAGCGCGAGGTCGACCGCGACACTTGCAATCGAGACTGAGCTGGAGCCGATGGCGGTCTCAGTACGGACCCGCTTGGCGACGGAAAAGGCGCTCTGCAGGAGCCGCTCCAACTCGCCGCCGACAACCCCGGCTACGCGCGCGGCGTCGAAAGCTTCCTTGACCTGACCCAGGATCTGCGGCTCGCCGACAACCATCGAGTCGAGACTGGCAGCAACGCGGAACAGGTGGCGCACTGCCTCCGAGTCGCGGTGCTGGTAGAGGTGCGCGCGCAGATCGCTCGCGCTGACCGGAAAGCGCTGGACCAGAAACGCTGTGAGATCGGGAGCCTCATTAGCGTAGGCGACAAACAGCTCGACACGGTTGCAGGTGGACAGGATCATCGCCTCGCGCACATGGGGCCACGCGCGCAGCGCCGCGAGCGCCGCCGGCAGGTCTTCGGCGGGGATCGCCACCTGCTCGCGCAGCTCGACCGGCGCGTGGCGGTGGTTGAGGCCTGTGACTAGAAACTTCATTGCGAGGGGAACCTGTGCACCGAGCTGAGGAGGTTGGCCGCCCACACGCTGAGCACCACCAGGAAGGCGATCGAAGAGACATACACCGCCTGCCGGCCGCGCAACCCTTTGGACTGCCGCACCAGCAGGATGAAGACATAGATGAGCCACATGCCGAAAGAGAGCAGCACTTTGGGATCGAGGAAGTAGGCGGCGCCGACTCGCTCCTGTGCGATCAACGAGCCGGCGAAAAGGCCGAGCGTCATGCACAGGAAGCCCAGCACCAGAGTGGACTGCGCGATGCGGTCCATGGTCTCAAGCGGCGGCAGCCAGGCGAAGAACCCCGGCGCTGCCTTGTCCTTGAGGCGGCGCTCCTGCAGCAGGTAAAGAAAGCTGGCGAGCAGCGAGAAGACCAGCGCGGTATCGGCTGCGAGCAGCGCCGCGACGTGGACCGCGATCCAGCCGCCGCGCACCAGGGGCGAAGAGAAGGAGTAACGATCCGGTCCCAGCGCCGAAGGCATCGCCAGCAGAAACGCCATCGGCATGGCAAACAATCCGAAGGAAACCGTGCGATAGCGGGCAGCAATAAGCAGGAAAGCGACTGCGATGAGCAGGCCCAGCGCCGCCTGGACCTCATGCAGGCCGGATGGCGTGAACCGGCGCGTTCGCGCAAAGGCCTCAGCAAACGCGACACACTGCAGCACGGCAGCCGCGAGCGCCAGCGCCAAGGCGGCCGTGCGGAAGCGGACGCGGGCCCACAGTACGGCTGGCAGCGCGCAGATGCTGGCCAGCCCGTACATTGCTGTTGCGGCGCGTATCCAGAGCAGTTCCATTGACCTTTTACGAGCCTCGCCTGACTATCTAGTATACTGGGGTGCTGGGCGCCGTCTGCGCCCTAGGAAGCCTCAGGGCCTCGGTCTGCTGAAAGCGATTCGCGTGTCCTGAGCGGTGGGGCCAGCTGGATGTTGGTGCAGGAAAAGAAATTCGGAGCACCTGCGGCAACGAAAACACTGAACCGCTTCATCTCTCACACTGTCAGCATGATGCAGTGTGCCGAGCGGTACCCGGGCGGCGCGCTCTCGACTACGTACACTACAAGCCACGGAAGGTGGATTTCTATGTCGGACTATCGCGTACACGCTGGAGATATCAACGAAGACCAGGTCACATCCCTGATGGAGAGCTACAGCGCGAAGCTGCCGAGCTCCTTCTTTCTTGGCGCTTCCTTCGCGTCGATTATCGGCTCGCTCATTCTCAAGACGCAGGGCAAAGATGAAAATGCGCTCTTCGTCGGCCAGTGGGCTGCGCCGTTTCTGCTGCTGGGTATCTACAACAAGATGGTGAAGCAGCACGGTTCGGACGCCGACACCCGAAACTAGGAACTGCATACATACTAAAGAGAAGAGGCCGCCGCGCGTGCGGCCTTTTTGCTGCGGGGCGTTCCGGTACGGCTTTCCCTCAGACTTCCGTTTAATGCGTTAGGCGCGCTGCGGTATTCTGTGCGTGCCTGTGAGCGACGCATCTTCCCAAAATGTTCCATCGGCGGCAGCCGATGCTAAGGCTGCGGGCGAAGCGCTGACGCCGCTGATGCGGCAGTACGCCTCGGCCAAGCAGCAGAACCCGGACGCGCTGCTCTTCTTCCGCCTCGGCGACTTTTACGAGCTGTTTTTTGAAGATGCGCGTTTAGCCGCGCGGGAGCTCGGCATCACGCTGACCTCACGCGACAGAGAGCGCGCCGTGCCCATGTGCGGCGTACCCCACCATGCCGCCGAGGCGCATATTGCGAGGCTGCTGCGGCGCGGGTTTCGCGTGGCCATCTGCGAGCAGATGGAAGACCCGAAGCAGGCAAAGAAAATCGTTCGCCGCGAGGTGACGCGCGTGCTTACGCCGGGCACCGTCGCCGATATCTCGCTCGACGCCGGAGAGAATAACTACCTGGCCGCGCTGCATGTTACTGCGCTCGCCTCCGCGGGGAGAGATGCCGGCAAGGCCGCGGTGCCGGTGGCCGGGCTCGCACTGCTCGATCTGTCGACGGGCGAGTTCCGCGCCAGCGAGTGGACCGGACCGGACGCCGTTGCGCAGTGTACCGACGCGCTCGCGAACTCCGGCGCGAGCGAGGTGCTGCTGCCCGCGGCAAACCAGCTGCTGCTGGCTGATGAGCCGTCTGTACGTGCACTGCAGCGGGTGCGGACCAGGACCACCCTCGATGAGTGGGTCTTTACCGTCGACTACGCGCTGCCTTTGCTCGAGCGGCAGCTGGGCGCGCGCTCGCTTGAGGGGTTCGGCCTGGCCGGGCACACCGCCGCTGCCATTGCCGCGGGCGCCGTGCTGCACTACGCGCAGAACACTCAGCGCAGCGCGCTCCAGCATATCGACACACTGCGCTTTGAGGAGCGCGGCGAAAATCTGCAGCTCGACCAGGTTTCGGTGCGCAATCTTGAGCTCATTGAGCCGCTGTTCCGCTCGACCGGCGCCGAAGCCACGCTGGCCCACACCCTTGACTGCTGCCAGACACCGATGGGCAAGCGCCTGCTGCGCGCGAGCATTCTGCGGCCGCTTGCCGAGGCTGCCCCGATCCGCGCACGCTACCGCGCGGTTGCCGAGCTGAAAAGCAATCTAATCGCACGCGAGGAGCTGCGCCGCTCGCTGGGCGCCGTGCTCGACCTGGAAAGGCTGCTCTCGCGCGTCGCGCTTGAGAACGCCGGGCCGCGCGACCTGCTCGCGCTTGCGGGCTCGCTACGGGTGCTTCCAATGGTCTGCGTAGCGCTCGACCAGCTTGCTGCAGAGTCGTGGAAGCTGCTGCGCAAGCGCATGGACACCCTGCCGGAGCTCGAAGCGGCCATTACCGCAACGCTTGCGCCCGAGCCGCCGGTGAGCCTCGCCGAAGGAGGCGTGATCGCGCCCGGCGTGCATGCGGAGCTCGATCTGCTGCGAGCCACCAGCGGCGATGGCCGCTCCGCCATTGCTGCGATCGAGTCGCGCGAGCGCGAGCGCACCGGTATCGCGTCGCTCAAGGTCCGCTTCACTTCAGTCTTCGGCTACTACCTCGAGATCACCCGCGCCAACCTGCGGCACGTTCCGGCAGACTATGAGCGCAAGCAGACGCTCGTGAACGCGGAGCGCTACACGACGCCCGAGCTCAAGGAGCTGGAGCACCGCGTCTTGACCGCGCAGGAGCGGTCGGTTGAGATCGAGCGAGAGCTATTTGCAACTTTGCGGGTTACAGTTCTGGAGCATGCGGCGCGCATCCGGGCTGCCAGTTCCCTGCTGGCCGAGATCGACCTGCTGGCCAACTTCGCGCACCTTGCGGCGGAGCGCAGCTACACCGAACCGGTCCTGATGGAAGGCCCGGCATGCATGCTGGAAGCAGTGGCGGCGCGTCACCCCGTGATTGAAACGATGATGGAGCGAGCCGGGGTCGAACGCTTCACACCGAACGATCTCTATCTCGACAGCGAATCGAGCAGCATCCTGCTCATCACCGGGCCCAACATGGGCGGCAAGAGCACCTACCTGCGCCAGGCAGCGCTGCTCGTCATCCTGGCGCAGATGGGTTCGTTTGTACCGGCTACCAGCATGCGTTTTTCGCTGGTCGACCGCGTCTACACTCGCATTGGCGCGAGCGACAACGTAGCGCATGGCCGGTCAACCTTCATGGTTGAGATGACCGAGACTGCGACGATTCTCAACACGGCCACCGCGCGCTCGCTGGTGCTGCTCGACGAGATGGGCCGCGGCACCGCGACCTTCGACGGCCTAGCGCTGGCGTGGGCAACGCTCGAACACATCCACAACCTGATCGGCGCGCGCACGCTGTTCGCTACGCACTATCACGAGCTCACCCTGCTCGCCGAGCAGCTTCCGCATCTACGCAATGTGCGGGTCTCGGTTAAGGAGACGCCGGAAGGCATCGTGTTTCTGCACACCATTGAGCCCGGCGCCGCCAACAAAAGCTACGGCATTGACGTGGCTCGCCTGGCCGGGGTGCCGCAGCGTGTACTGACACGTGCGCGGCAGGTGCTGCGCGCGCACGAGCGTGCCGAACGCCATGAGCTGGCTGCAGAGCTTGCGCCCGCTACTGAAGCCATGCAGCTCACCATGTTTACGCCTTTGTCGCAGCGCATCGTCGATCGCGTGGAACAGACCGATGTGGACACCCTGACACCGCTGCAGGCACTCAACCTGCTGCAGGAATTGCAGGAGGAGCTGCGCGTGAGCAAGGCCTCTACATGAGCATGCCTCTACGCCACCAGGTGGGCCAGCTGCTGCTCGTGGGCCTCAGCGGCGCCGCGCTCGATGCAGCCGAGCGCGCATGGCTGCGGCTGCTGCGCCCGGGGGGGGTTGTCCTTTTCCGCCGCAATATCGAGGAGGCCGCGCAGACGACTACGCTGCTGCGCGAAGCGACCCAGGCGGCGGCCGGCGCGGGCGAGCACCTGCCGGCGCTGCGCGCGCTCGACCTTGAAGGCGGCCTGGTGGACCGTTTGCGCGACCTGCTCGCACCCAGTCCTTCCGCGGCAGCTGTGGCCGCGACCGGTAACGCCCACGATGCAAAGCGGCATGGACAGCTCATCGGTCGCGCTGCGCGCCTGCTTGGCTTTAACACGACGCTTGCGCCGGTGCTTGATCTCGCTCTGCCAGACGCGGCGCCGGTGATGCGCACACGTGTCTACGGGCAAACCCCCGAGCAGGTGGTTCAGTATGCGCTGCCGTTTTTGCAGGGGCTGCGCACGGAGCGCGTGCTGGGCTGCGGTAAGCACTTCCCCGGTCTCGGCGGCGGTACCCTCGACTCGCACGCTGCCACCCCGTGTATTGCGCGCAGCTGGCAGCAGTTGTGGGATGAAGACATCGCGCCGTATCGCGAGCTGCTGTCGCATCTGCCCATTGTGATGGTCGCGCATGCCTGCTATCCAAAAGTGACGGAGGCGCACGGGGCGCCGGCGTCTGTGTCCCGTTTCTGGATCGCCGACACGCTACGCCGGCGCGTTGATTTCGACGGGCTCATCCTGTCAGACGATATGGAAATGGGCGGCCTGCTAACTCAGATGAGCATGGAAGAGGCCGCGGTGCAGGCGCTCATTGCGGGCTCTGACCTGCTTGAGATCTGCAGGGAACCCGCGCTTATTTTTCGCGCTTACGAAGCCGTGCTCACCGAGGCGGAAAGCTCGCCGGCGTTTCGCGCGCTGGTGCGCCGCGCCTCTGGCCGCGTAGTGGCTCACAAGGGGCGTTTGCTGAACCCCCAGCTGCCGCGCAACGCGACAGGCGAGCAGATCACACGCATCCGCACGGAGATTCGGCTCTTCGCGTCAGAGATCGAGGCTGCAGAGCGAACCCGCGCACAGCCGGAGGAGCCCCGCAGTAGACCGCGGACGAAAGCAGGTGGACCATGAGAAGAGACCGCGATGCAACACGTCCTGTGAAAGACCACCGCTTGCCTCCGCTGCGGCCACTCGCCGTTGCCGGCATCATGAGCGGCACCTCGGCGGATGGCATCGATATCGCGCTCGTGCGTATTGCACCCCGCATGCGGAATACTTCCCAGAGTGACCGCTCGGGCATAGCTCCGAACGTCTCGATCGCACTGCTTGCGCATCGCAGCTTCGCGTTCCCGAAAGCGCTGCGCGAAGCGGTGCTCGCGGCGCAGGATGCCAGGCGCACCAGCACAGCGGAGCTGGCGCGGCTGCACTGGCGGCTTGGCGTTGCCTACGCGAAAGCCTTCGACACGATGAGAGCTTCCCATACTCATGCCATCGATCTCGTCGGCTGCCACGGCCAGACGATCTATCACCAGGGCACGCCGGCGCTCTACGCGGGCGAGCGATTCAGCTGCACCTGGCAGATTGGCGAGGTGGCGCTGCTGGCGCGCGCCGCCGGCGTGCCGGTGCTGTCGAATTTTCGCCCGGCCGACATGGCTGCAGGAGGCCAGGGTGCGCCGCTCGTGTCCCTGCTCGATGAAGCGCTCTACCGCGACGCGCAACGCACCCGCGTGCTGCAGAACATCGGCGGCATCGGCAATCTCACGGTCGTGCCGCCGCACGCGAGCACCGCGGCTACGATCGCGTTCGACACCGGACCGGGCAACATGGTGATGGACGCACTCATGCAGCAGCTCTTCGGGAAGGCATTCGACCGCAATGGTCGCATTGCCGCGCGTGGCCGGGTTCTGTTGCCTGTCATCCAACAGACTCTGCGTGAGCTATTCTTTGCTGAGGCGCCGCCGCGTTCTGCCGGACGCGAGCAGTTCGGCGCGCGCTTTGCGGCGGCTTTTCTACGCGCCTGCCAAAGGCTCAGCAAAACGCCGGAGGATGTGATTGCCACTGCCACCGCGCTCACCGCGCACTCCATTCTGCTCGCGCTCGATCGATTTGTCACAGTGAACGATCAGAAGACCGACCTGGTCGTCTCTGGCGGAGGCGCCAAGAATGCTACCCTGATGCGCATGCTGGCCGAGCTTCTGGCGCCCCGCGACGTCCGAGTGCTCTCCTTGTCAGACCCCTCGCTGCCTTCGCCAATGCCGGTTGAAGCGAAGGAAGCCGCGGCCTTCGCGCTGCTCGCCTACATGAGCTGGCACCGCCGTCCAGGCAATGTTCCGGCAGCAACTGGAGCCCGCGAAGCTGTGGTCCTTGGCCAGGTAACCTGTGCGTAGCCGCATATATGGAACCGTAGCGGTTGCAGTAACACTGCTGCTCGCAGGCTGCGGTGCGCACAAGGCCGCCGGCGATGCGGTTACTGTGCTGATCGAGAGCAGCCCTACCAATCTCGACCCGCGGGTGGGCACCGATGCATCGTCGGAGCGCATCGATTCCCTGCTCTTCGATGCACTGGTGCGCCGCGACTCGAGTTTCGGCATTGCGCCCGATCTGGCCACGCACTGGGAGACGCCCGACCCACTCACCTATGTCTTTCACCTGCGCCCCGGAGTGCGCTTTGCCGATGGCCGCTCGCTTACCGCGCGCGATGTGAAGTGGTCGCTCGACACGATGCTGAACGGAGCGGTGACGACCGTGAAAACAGCGTCGTACCGGACGTGGAAATCCGTCGAGGCGCCCGACCCCGCGACTGTGATCGTGCACCTGAAGAAGCCGGACACGGGGCTACTGTGGAACGTGTGCGACGGCGCATTCGGTGTCATTCCGTACGGCAGTGGCCGCGATTTCTGGCGCCATCCCGTGGGCAGCGGGCCTTTTCTCTTCGTGAGCCAGGAGCAGGACAAGGATGTCATTGTGCGCCGCAATCCTGCGTACTGGGGACAGGCTGCAGCGATCCAGGGCATTCGCTTCTCGGTCGTTCCTGATGCCATCACGCGGGCGCTTGAACTCGAGAAGGGCTCCGCTGACATCGAGGTAAATGCGCTGCCGGCTGACGTGCTGCCCTCGCTCGCGCGCGACCCGCACCTCAGCGTGGAGAGCGCGCCGGGAACCACCATCATCTACACCATCTTCAATCTGCGCGACCCGCACCTGCGCGACGTGCGCGTCCGCACAGCCATTGCGGAATCGATCGATCGCGCCCTCATCATCCGCACCCTCTACAGCGGCCGCGCCCGCATCGCCAACAGTGTGTTGCCGCCCGAGCACTGGGCGTACTTTGACGACAAGACCGATGCCGCAGCGCGCCACCCCTTTGACCCTGCCGCTGCCAGCGCGATGCTGGACGCCGCAGGCTACAAGCGCGGTGCAGGCGGAGTGCGCTTTCACCTGGTGATGAAAAGTTCGACGGACGAAGCGAACCGGCTGCTCTGCGCCGTGCTGCAGTCGCAGCTTGCGCGCGTGGGCATTGCGCTCGACGTCCGCACTTATGAATACGCCACGTTCTACGCAGACCTGACCAAAGGCGCTTTCGCAATGGCGCCTTCGCGCTGGATCGGCGGGAACGAGGCTCCGGAGATTCTTACTTACGCCTACAACTCGGCGAACACGCCGCCTCACGGGACCAATCGCGGCTTCTATGCAAATGCACATGTGGATGCGCTGCTCGCCGACGCAGCCGCCAACCAGGATCGGACGCAGCAGATTCGCGATTACCACGCCGTGCAGCAACAGCTTGCGCAGGATCTGCCGGTGTTCAACCTCTGGTACCTCGATACAATCGCCGTCGTGAACAAGCGGCTCAGCCCGCTTGCGCTTGTGCCTTCGGGTAACTTCGATTTTCTGCGCACGGTGCGCGTTGTGTCTTCGCAGTAAACCTTACCGCTCGCCCCACTTCAGCTTGGTCCGCAGCACGTCGTAGAACGAGCCCGTGCCCACGCGTAGCAGCTTGACCTTGTATTCCGAGCGCCAGCACAGCAGCTCGTCGCCCTCGCGCAGCGGCTGCGACTCCTGCCCGTCGACCGTGAGGAACGTCGGCTCAGCGCCATCCACCACACGGATCTGCAGCTTCGCATCGCCGCGTACTACAAGGGGCCGCATTGTCAACAGGTGCGGGCACACCGGCGTCACGATGTGCGCGTCTACGCCGGGATCGAGCACCGGCCCGTTCGCCGAGAGTGAGTACGCGGTCGAGCCGGTCGGCGTCGCGACGATCACGCCATCGGCGCGGTACTCAGCGGCGAGGTGGCCATCGACCGTAACGCTGAACTGCCCGATGCGCGCGATGGTGCCCTTCGAGATCACCGCGTCATTGAGCGCTTCGTGCTCGCAGATTTTTTCTTCCTTCCGCCACAGCTCGGCATGCAGCATCGAGCGCACATCGAGCGTGCCGCAGTCCACACACCATGCGTCGAGAGTGGCATACAGGTCGCTGAGCCGCACCTCTGTGAGAAAGCCTAGCGAGCCAAGATTCACACTCAGCATCGGCGTGCCCAGCCGCGCAAACACACGTGACGCCGCCAGCAGCGTGCCATCGCCGCCCAGCACGATCACCAGTGCCGGGTCTTGCTCGGCCATTTTCTCGCGCGCGATGACCGGCGCGAGCGTGGTGTAGGCGCCGCTGATAGCATCGAGCACCGGCTCAAACCCGCGGGCCCGCAGCCACCCGATCAACTCCACCAGGATCGCGGCCAGCTCAGGCTTCTGTGGTTTGGAGACGATCGCTATCGCGCGCATACTGCTCAGTGTAATGGGTCGGGGTCAGGAGCAGTTCCCGCTCACCCGAGCTCCCAGCGGGCATGCAGCAGAAATTCCCGGTTGCCCTCGGTTCCGGTAATCGGGGACTCCGTCATCTCCACCGCCAGCGCTCCATGCGCCAGCACGCAGTCGCGCACCCGCGCCTTCGCCAGCTCATGTGCGGCGGGGTCGCGCACGATACCGCCCTTGCCTACCCACTCCCGCCCTGCTTCAAATTGCGGCTTGACCAGGATTACCGCCTCCCGCAATGACGGCGCGGCGAGCAGCACGGGCGGCAGCACCAGGGTCGCCGAGATAAACGAGACATCCATCGCGAGAAACGTCAGGTCCCGGTCTGTAGCGGCCAGCGCCAGCTCCCCCGGCGCGAGCTTGCGCGCGTTGGTACGCTCCATCAGCACCACGCGCGGGTCGCTTCGCAGCTGCTGCGCGATCTGTCCCCAGCCTGTATCCACGGCGAGCACGCTGCGGGCGCCATGCTGCAGCATGCAGTCGGAAAAGCCGCCTGTCGAGGCGCCTACGTCTACGCAGTCGCGATCCTCGAGCGAGAGGCTCCAGTGCCGTAAAGCACCCTCGAGCTTCAGCCCACCGCGGCTCACATAGCGCAGGTCTTCGCCGAGCAGGCGCAGCACCGCATCCTGCTCGACGGCAAGCCCCGGCTTAGTCTGCTTCTGTTCATTTACCAGCACACGACCGGCAAGCAGCAGCGCCTGGGCCCGCTCTCGCGTCACCACGAGCCCACGTTCCATCAGCAGCCTGTCAAGACGTGTCTTCAAGGGAAGCAAGTCACAGACAGAGTGCCGGTGTCACTGGCAGAGCGATGCCGTCGTCGGGGTGAAAGAGATGGTCGGCGCACCGGAACCGGGCGAGTCGCTCATGTTGACGATGGTGTTTGCCGCCACCGCGCTGCCCGCGATGTTGCTCTGGCCTGCGTACTGATAGTTGGTGTGCACATCCACGCCGCAGCCCTGCAACTGCAGCTGTGCGGATATGGTATCGCTGTCGGTGCGCAGAATCGTCAGCAGCTGGCTGTCCGGCGCAACGACATACACCTTGCCCTCAGGGTTGTTGTAGGTGGACGCAATAGAGCGAGGATGCCCGGGAACGGAAATTGTGTTCTGCAGGTTGAAGCCGGTCGCGTTCACAACGGCTACCGCTCCTGTCGCGCTCGCGTTTGTCGGATCGCCCTGCAGCACGACATACACCCGGCTGCCATCAGCCAGGATCGACAGCGCCGCTGGGTACTGACCCACCGAAACCGTTTTTAGCACCGTCCCGAAACCCGGTGCGTCATTGCCGAACGAATCGGTATGCAGGCTGATGAAGCTGATCGTACCCGAGTCGTAATTCGCCGTCACCAGCAGCTGCTGTGGCGGATAGTACGCGGCATACACCGGTCCGGCGTTCGTCTGTCCGCCGGGCAGTCCCTGGTTCAGCGAGATGGTGCCCGGCTGACCGCTGTTATTCACAAAGTTGGGGCTGGTGTCGAGCGCATCCTGCTGGGAGTTGATCACCGTAATGGTGCCGGAACCGCGATTGAGGATGAACGTGCGCAGGCCATCAGGAGTAGTGACTCCAAAGATCGGACATTTGCCCAGCGGGATGCGCTGCGCGACTGCGTTTGTGGAAGTATCAATGCTGTCTGCCTGGCCATTGCTGGCCACAGCGCTGGGCGTTGCGCAGTCGCCCCACTGCACGCCGCTGTTGTCTGCACCCTGGCTGATGGCATACACGCGCTGCGAGGATGGCGCACCGGCGAGCGCGACCACGGCTGGCGCCACACCGATCTCTGTCAGCAGCGAGGGTGCGCCGGAGTTGGCCGTGCTTACAGTCAGCGCGCCTATGCTGTCACGGTCCTTGTTGACGACGTAGAGCGCGGTGTTCTGCACAATCATGTTGCTCTGGATCGAAGCCGGGCCCAGCGAAGCGCCGCCGTTCGCAGTATTGGCGAAAAGTGTTGTCGTTGTCACGTTATTCTGCTGCAGCATCGCGCTCACGGGAATGCCGCTGATGGTTCCGTCGCAGTTGAGGCTGAACAGTTCATTGGAATCGGGAGCGATGGCCGAGGTGAGTGGGCCGTATCCGACAGTCGCCTGGGCCAGAACACTGTCGCCGGAGAAGTCGATGACCGTCGCGATCCCGGGCTGCGCATAGGGATTGTTGGGGTTGCTGCCGGTGCCGGTCGGGCATGGATTGCTTGCAGAGGAGGCCGGCTGCAGCAGAGGCTGCGTCAACACCATGGCTAGGCCCCCTGCAGGGCTGCCAGCGGGACCTGTAGGTGTCAGCGGGGCGACGACGGAACGAAATTTGTTGCCGCAGCCTATGGTGGCTGCTGCAGCTACCAGCACCAGCCCGGCAGCAAGCCATGGGCGCGCTGGCCCTGCGATGCTTCGCACTCTTATGTACCCTCACGACAAAATGAAACGGCCAGTTCGGCGCGCTCCGAACAGCAAACCTGCACCGCAGGCTTCCTGCTGCTGGTTGATTGTAAATCAGGTACGGGACTTACGGCCCGGAGCGCGGCCTGGCGCGCGGCAGGAGCTATGTCATTGCTCAACGCCAGCCAGCCTGGAAGCCGTTTAGCGGAGAATCCCGAGCCGCCACGCTGTGTAGCTCAGCACCTCGTGCGCGACCCGGCTCAGGCGGTCGCCCCACGGCAGCTTGACCAGCTGGGAACGGGGCGAGGTATACACCTCGAGCCCCGCCTGCGCGCACAAGGCATGGATCCGGAACAGGTGGGTTCCATCGCTGACCACGAGGATGCGGTGCAGCTGGTTGCCGCCGGCGATGTCGGCCAGCCGCGCGGCGGATTCGCGGGTGTCGCGGCTCCGCGTCTCGGCAATGATGGCGCGCTCCGGAACGCCGTGCGCCAGCAGAAAGTCCTCGCCCACGCCGCCCTCTGAGTGCGCCTCGCCGCCCTCGCCGCCGCCCAGGGTAATCATCAGCGGAGCCAGCTTCTCCCGGTATAGCTCGAGACCATGCATCAGCCGCGCGCGCAGCACCGGCGAAGGTCGTCCGTCATACTCCGCTGCGCCGAATACCGCGATCGCATCGGCCGGCTGCGCCTCATCGTGCGTCGCGTAGTAGCGGATGCCAAGGTACACGTATGCGATCCAGGCGAGCGTACCCGCGGCTGCCACCAGCACCGCGAGCCCCAGCCATGGTGGCCGGCGTGCCGGCCTCGCTCGCAGCTCCCGTCGCATGGGCCCTCCGGGGACAATCATCCGCCGGCCTTCAGCTACCGCCCCAGCGCCAGCGCGATGTCATAGGTAGGGATCGCGCCTTCGCGCAGAATCTGCCAGTGTCCATCGCCGTGCGACAGGTCCACGATGGTTGTCGGCAGGCTGCGCCCCGTGGGTCCGCCATCGACGATCAGTGGAATCTTCTCGCCAATCTGGTCGCGCACACAGTTGGCATAGGTGCACTCCGGCGCATTCTGCAGGTTCGCGCTGGTCGCCGTAATCGGCAGTCCAAACGCCTCGACGATCGCCCGCGGAATCGCCGCATCAGGGACGCGCAGCGCCACGTTGCCGGTGTTCGCAGTCGAACGCAGCGGCAGCCGCGAGCCTGCGCGCACGATTACAGTCAGCGGCCCCGGCCAGAAGCGCTCCGCCAGCTTGTCGAAGTTGGTGCCGATGTCGCGCGCCAACTCGTAGGCCTGAGCGGCTGTTGCCATCAACAGCGACAACGGCTTGTGTTTCATACGCGACTTGATCTCGTAAATGCTTTCGACCGCGCGCAGGTTCACAGGGTCCACAGCCAAACCGTAGAAGGTGTCGGTCGGCATGCCGACCACCTGGCCGCTCTGCAGGCACTGCACGACATATCGCACGCGATCGGCTTCCGGCTCATCCGGATGCATCCGCAAAATCTCTGCTGACACGTCTCGCTCCGCAGATGGGGAAAGTGGTGGAACGCAGGCGCGCTGGGCGAGCCAGACACCGGCTCGATACAATCGCTGCCATGCACGCTGCGCTTCAGGCGCGTACCCGAATTGTACAGAGTCCGGCCAACCGCTGGGTCAAAGCGCTACGCGCGGCGCTGCTGCGTCCGCCTGCGCTCGCAGCGGCGTCCGGCGGCGAGGCTCCGCTGCTTGCACTGGAAGGCTTCCACCTGGTCGGCGAAGCTCTGCGCAGCGGCCTGGCGCCTGCTGCACTCTTCCTGCGCGTGGGCGAGGAGGCCTCGACTCTCGATACGCTTCAGGACACGCTTGGGAGCGAGGGCTTCCGGCTTCCGCATGCCACCGAGCTGCTCGCGCTGGCTCCATCGCTGTTTGCGAACCTGATGCAGACAGCGGCTCCGCAACCCATCGCCGCGCTTATTCCCGTGCCGCAGAGCTCGGTTGCAGACATGGTAAGCGGCACGACTCCGCTGGTGCTGGTGCTCGCCGCTTTGCAGGACCCCGGCAACACAGGCACCCTGCTGCGCTCCGCGGAAGCATTCGGCGCAACCGCCGCGCTGCTGCTTGCAGGTACTGCTACGCCGTGGAGCAGCAAAAGCCTGCGCGCCTCCGCGGGCTCGGCGCTGCGGCTGCCTTTGCTGGCGATGCGCGATGCCCAGGAGGCAGCAGGCCTGCTCCGCTCGCACAGCATTCGCTCCTACGCGGCCGTAGCCTGCGGGGGCTCTGCACCGGCGGACGAACCGATGCACCAGCCAGCGGCGCTATGGATCGGCAACGAAGGCGCGGGCCTGAGCGCCGCGGAGCTGGCCGCCTGCGATGCCCGCATCACACTACCCATGCCCGGTGCCGTCGAATCGCTCAACGCAGCCGTCGCCGGCAGCCTGCTTCTCTATGAGGCCTCTCGCCAACGCTCGGCCGGCAGGCCCACATGAGCCTCTTCGGCGGAACTCCCGATCGCGCCACTCGCGCGCCGCGTACCGCGCCCCTGGCCGAGCGCATGCGGCCGCGCACGCTGGCTGCGTATGCCGGGCAGCAGCACCTGCTCGCACCGGGCAAGCCGCTCCGCCTGCAGATCGAGTCGGACGACGCCTCGTCGATGATCTTCTGGGGACCGCCCGGCATCGGCAAGACCACACTCGCCAAGATCATCGCTGAAACCACCAGCGCAACTTTCATCGAGTTCTCCGCCGTGCTCTCCGGCATCAAGGAGATCAAGACCGTGATGATCGAGGCAGAGAAGGCTGCGGAGTTCGGCTCACGCACCATCCTGTTCGTCGATGAGATCCACCGCTTCAACAAGGCGCAGCAGGATGCGTTCCTGCCTTATGTCGAGCGCGGCACCATCCGGCTGATCGGCGCGACCACCGAGAATCCCTCGTTCGAGATCATTGCCGCACTGCTCTCACGCTGCCGCGTGTACACGCTGCTCGCGCTGAGTGGAGACGAGATCATCGGGCTGCTCGAACGGGCTCTTGCAGATGCCGTCGGCCTCGGCGAGCTCCAGCTCACGGCGGACCGCGAGGCGCTTGCACGCATCGCGGACTACACCAGCGGCGATGCTCGCAGCGCACTTAACGCGCTTGAGACTGCCGCGCAGCTGGCTGTAGCAGCGGACCGCCGCATCACTGTCGAGCTGGTATCGCAAGCACTGCAGAAGCGGACGCTGCTGTACGACAAGGGCGGCGAAGAGCACTACAACCTTATCTCCGCGCTGCACAAATCTGTGCGCAACTCCGATGCGGATGCCGCTCTTTACTGGCTCGCGCGCATGCTTGCCGCAGGCGAAGACGCGAGCTACATCGCGCGACGTATCGTGCGCATGGCCGTCGAAGATATCGGCCTGTCTGCGCCGGAGGCACTCAACCTTTGCCTTTCCGCACGCGAGGCTATGGATTTCCTGGGCGCGCCCGAGGGCGAGCTCGCGCTGGCGCAGGCTGTCGTGTATCTCGCGCTCGCGCCGAAGTCGAATGCTGTGTACACGGCCTTCAGCGCCGCGCGCCAGGACGTGGAAACCACCCGGGCGGAGCCAGTACCACTGCACCTGCGCAACGCGCCGACAAAGTTGATGAAAGAGATCGGCTACAGCGACGGTTACAGATACGCGCACGATGAAGAAGGCCGCGTTGCCGCGATGGAGTGCCTGCCGGAAAACCTGCGCGACCGCCGCTATTATCAGCCCACCGAGGAAGGCCGCGAGAAGTTGCTGAAGCAGCGCATGGAGGAAGTTCGCAGGCTGAGGCAGGGTAAAAAATAAAACCGCCTGCGCGGCTGGCGGCCACTCCGTGGCTTTTTTCTTGTTGTTTGCGAGCAAACCTTTGTGGCCCCTCGCGATGCTCGGGTCAACTTCCTCAAACCCGGAGCATCGCGACGGCCACCATTCCTACCGCGCAACAACACGCCACACGCCACGAAGTGGCCGCCAGCCGCGCAGGCGGTTTACTGCTTGGAAAGGCTGTCAAGCGCCGCGTACACGCTGCCGGTCGTCAGGACCTCGGGCAGCAGCCGTGGCGCGGCGTCGGCATCGGCCGGATACAGCGCATACGCAGGGATCCCGCTGCGACCGAGCGCCGCAAGCGCGTCACCGATTGCCTCATCGTGCCGGGTCCAGTTTGCCTTGACCAGCACCACGCCGCTTTGCCGCAAACGCTGCTGTACATCCGCGCGGTCCAGCACGACGCGCTCGTTCACCTGGCAGCTGAGGCACCAGCTCGCGGTAAAGTCCACGAGCACGGCTTTCCCTTGCGCGCGATACATCGCCACCGCGTCCCGGGTAAACGGCTTCCAATTGTTCCCCTTACCCTGCACGGCGGCGGCAACGCCCAGCGGCGCCCCAAACGCCTGCACCGCATACACCGAGAGTCCGACGGCAACGATCGCCGCCAGCACCGCGGCAATCGTCGCACCGCGGCGCGCCGGCAGTCGCCCCAGCAGTGCGCCCGCCACGCCCAGCAGCAGAAAGCCGGCCAGTAGCCCCAACAGCGAGTTGACGCCGGCAGCCTGCGTGAACAGCCACACCAACCAGATCACCGTCGCAAAAATCGGGATCGCTGTCAGCTGCTTCAGTACCTCCATCCATGCGCCGGGCTTCGGCAACAAGCGCGTCCAGCCCGGATTGTAAGCTAGCAGTAGGTACGGCGCGGCCAGGCCCAGGCCCAGCGCCGTGAATACGGCAAACGTCACCACGCCCGCCCCGCCATGTGCCAGCGCATACCCAATGGCGACACCCATCAGCGGCGCCGTGCACGGGGTTGCAACCACCATCGCCAGCACTCCGGTAAAGAACGATCCCGCATAGCCTTGCTTCTGCGCGAGCCCGCCTCCGGCGCTGGTCAACGAGAGCCCGACCTCAAACTGCCCGGCCAGCGACAGCGAGAGGAAGAACAGGAACAGCGCCATCAGCGCGAGGAACACAGGCGACTGGAACTGGAAGCCCCACCCCAGGTTGTGCCCCAGCCCCCGCAGCACCAGCAGCACCGCCACGATGATCCAGAAGGAGACCAGGATGCCCAGCGTGTACACCCACCCGTGCGCGCGCATCAGGCTGCGCTCTTCGCGCGAAGACTGCACCAGCGACAAAGCCTTGATAAACAGCACGGGGAAAACGCACGGCATCAGGTTGAGCAGGATGCCGCCTCCGAAAGCCAGTGCCAGCGCCTGCAAGAATCCGCTGTCGGCGTGCCCGTCGGCAAGCACAGCGGGCGGGATCACGCCTGGAGTCGCCGCGATCGTGTACGACGCTCCGCCCGGCAGCACCACAACACCGTTGAGCATTTTGAGCGTGCCCTGCTGGCTCTCATCGCGCACCAGTTGCAGCCGCACGCCCTGGGCCAGCGGCGCCGCTCTCTGCTGCGCTGGCGCAGAGATCACCGTCTGCTCCGCCGGGAAGAACAGGGCTGAAGCTGTCTTCTGCCCCGTCAACACGGCCAGCGTATAGCTCTTGCCGTCTGTGGCAAAATGCGCGGAAGCCCCGGCGGGCAGCGGCTTCGGCAGCGACGCGATCCCCTTCTGGACCACCGCCTGTTGACCCGTGTCTACCTGCGCCGTCGTTCCCGCAGCGACGACAGGCCGCGTCAGTGCGAGCGTCGCTTTGCCCGGCAGGCATACCTCGCGGCACACCAGCCAGTCCGTATCCGCATGCAAAGTGGCCGGGCCGGTGTGCGCGCTGGCGGCAACCTGCATCGGGACCGGAAAGGTGACTGAATTCTCATACCCGAAATCCATCAGCGGACCGAGCGGCAGACGCTGTGGTGTCGGGTATGCGAAGGGGCTGGCAGTGACACCGTCCGGCAAAGTCCAGCGGACGCGCGGCGGCTCGCCGGAGTCGCCCGCATTGACCCAGTAGATATGCCAGCCTTTCTCCAGCGTGAAGTGAAGCCCGGCGGTCAGCGAGGCTCCGCGCACCAGCTGCTGCTCCGGCACCACCAGCTCGACCGAGAGGTGCTCCGCCTGTACCTTTGCCTGCGCATACGCTACGCTGCCCGCCAGCAGAAAGACCGCGAGCACCAGCAGCTTTGCGCTAAGGCGCTGTCCTGTCCGCATGGCTACGCGTCGCTCCACTGGGTCGTTGCGCTGTGGGCCACCCCGGCCGCATCGGTTGCCAACACCACCAGGGTGTGCTCCATGCCCGGTGCGCTGTCGCCGGTATGGGCGAAGGTTCGCGTATAGCTCTCCGTGCCGCCGGCCAGCTCCAGCTCTTCCAGGTCGAAGCTGTCTAATGTAACCGTCACGGTTGCGATTGACTCATCCTCACCGGCGGTCACCGTCACCGTGATATCCGACCCCGTGAATGCGCGTGTATGTGTCGCGGCAAACTTCATAGCCCGCCTCCGGTCTTCGCCTGCTGCCGCGCCGCGTGCTCCTGCATCAGGCAGCGGTCCATCACCGTCAGCACTCCATCGGCCTCGGCCCAATCGGCGGCTTCCTCATGGCATACGCCCAGCTGCAGCCAGACCGCAGGAATCTTCAACCGCATCACGTCCTTCACAATCTCCGGCACAAACGAGGGCGCGCGGAACACATCCACCAGGTCCACCGCCGTGCCCTGCGCAGCCATCGCTTTGCAAGCGGCATCGAGCGTAGGGTAAGCCCTCTCTCCCAGCGTGGTCTCGATATTTGGGTTCACCGGCACAATGCGATACCCGGCAGCCTGCATGTATCGCGCTACCCCGGCGCTGGCGCGGCCCGGCGACTCGCTCAGCCCTACCACCGCGATAGTCTTCGTGTCCTCAAGAATTCTCTGGATCGTCTCCGGCTCGTTCATGCCCGCACCCGCTTTCGCTTGCTGCTACACATCCAGATCATCCGATGCGCCAGCGTCGGCAACTGCTCTACCATTGCGGCGCATCCGCAGATATCCCTGCAGAAAAGGCGCGAGCGAGCCATCGAGCACCGCGTCCACATCGCCCACCTCCACCTTCGTCCGGTGGTCCTTGGCGATGCGGTAGGGCTGCAGCACATAGGAGCGAATCTGCGAGCCGAACTTGATGTCCAGCTTCGCATCCTCCACCTGGCGCGTTGCGTCCTTCTTCTTTTCGAGCTCGAACTCGTACAGCCGCGACCGCAGCATCTTCATCGCCTTCTCGCGGTTCTTGTGCTGCGAGCGCTCGTTCTGGCACTGCACCACGATGTTGGTCGGCAGATGTGTAATGCGGACCGCGGAATCGGTCGTGTTGACGTGCTGGCCGCCTTTGCCGCCCGAGCGGTATGTATCCGTGCGGATATCATCCGGCTTAATGTCGATAACGATCGAATCGTCGATCTCCGGTGAGACGTACACCGATGCAAAAGAAGTGTGGCGGCGCTTCGCCTGGTCGAACGGCGAGATGCGCACCAGACGGTGCACGCCGGTCTCGCCGGCCAGCAAACCGAACGCGTACTCGCCCGTGATGGTAAAGGTTGCCGACTTGATGCCGGCTTCTTCCCCGTCCTGGTAGTCGTTCATCTCGGTTTTGAAGCTGTGTTTCTCGGCCCAGCGCAGGTACATGCGCATCAGCATCTCGGCCCAATCCTGGCTCTCGGTGCCGCCGGCGCCGGGGTGCACGGTGACGATCGCGTTCAGCGCGTCTGTTTCGCCTGAGAGCAGCGTGCGCTCTTCCAGTTGGTCGCCAAAGGAGGAAAGCCCGGCGATCTCCCGCTGCAGCTCGGCTTCTATCTCACCGGAACCCGCCTGGCCTTCGCGCGCCAGCTCGAAATAGGCATCGATATCGCCACTGCGCCGGTCCAGCTCCTCGGCGTTCCCGAGCAGCGTCTCCAGGCGACGCCGCTCCCGCATCAGCGGCTGCAGCACGGCTGCGTTACCCCACAGCGCAGGGTCTGACAGCTTTGTTTCTATCTGCGCAAGCTGCGCCCGCATGCTGTCCGGGTCAAAGATACTCCCGGAGGTCGGCGACCTTGTCACGAACCGGGGTATAGGCAAACTCCAAATCGCTTAACATGCTTCCCTTATCTTTCTCTCACTTCTTTGTTCAGCTTGCAGTTTTAAAAGTTGCCATCCGGCGAATCAGGACAATGCACGAAGCAATGCAGAGAGCGTCTAGGCCGCGCGCTTTCGAGCATGCCTGCGCTGTAGATAGATAACCGCCATCCATGTAAGTATTTCACACAGCCAGGCAAACACATCGCCGTAGCGGGTGTAGAAGGTCACGTGGCTGCGGTAGCCATAGTCCGCCGTAAGTGTAGCCAGGCGGTGTCGTTCGATCGATTCGGTTACCCGCCCCAGCGGGTCGATCGCCGCAGTTACACCGGAGTTGGTGTCGCGGACGATCCAGCGGTCATTCTCGATCGCCCGCATCCGCGCCATGTTCAGGTGCTGCCAGGGCGCGCTGGTGTCACCGTACCAGCCGTCATCTGAAATGTTGACCAGTACCTGGGCGCCATTCTTTGCAAACAGCCGTATCTCCGAGGCAAACACCGCCTCGTAGCAGATAAAGATACTCATCCGGTGCCCATCCGGCAGCGTGAACACGGCGCGTTCCGTCCCATGCGTAAAGCGGCCCACGTTCTGCGTCAGCGTGCCGGCAAAGCCGAAGAACCGCGCGAAGGGGACGTACTCACCCCACGGCACCAGGTGGATCTTGTCGTAATCGCCCTGCTGCCGTCCGTCCGGGCCGGTCAATACGCCGGAGTTGTAGAGGTGGCCGGCGGTATCGACCCTGGGCGCACCGACAACCGAGGTGGCTCCCGTGGTGCGCGCAAGCTGCCCCAGCAGCAGCAGGAAACGCGGGTCCCAGGTCCGGAACGGCGATGGCGACTCCGGCCATGCCACGATTGCAGGCAGCAGCCTGGGACCAAGGCAAACGCGCTGGACTGGTTGTGGTGTCGGCTGCGGCATGCCCAGCAGGTACGGGGTGCAGCTCTGCTGGCTCAGCCGCAGGTACTCGTTCGTGTGCCGGGTCCAGGCCGGGTCCCGGGGGGTGTCGGTCCATTCGTTCTCATCCGTCATGCCGGCGCCCACACGCAGGTTGGGCTGCAGCAACACTGCTTTTTCGCCGGCGGCCTGGGGCGCGAGCTGCAGCAGCGACCCCGCCTGCAGCGCGCACGTCAGAACCAGCGCGCCGGCGGCAAACCGCACCTGCCGGCGCTTCGATCGCGCGAAAAACACGCCCAGCCACACCGCGTTGACCCCGGCCAGCACCCATGAGAGGCCGTACACCCCGGTCACCGGCGCTAGCCGCGTCAGCACCAGGTTGTCCACCTCGGAGTAACCCAGCTGGTCCCACGGCACGCACGTAAGGTGCGCGGCCAGGTACTCAACCGCGACCCACAGGAACGGCAGCGCGCAGGCCGCGTACAGCAGCCTGCCTGAGGCCCGGCGAACAAACGCCACCAACAGCCCGAACAGCGCGAAGTAGAGCCCCAGGATCAAGCTGTATAGCACCACGATGCCGACCGAAACCCACGGTGGCAGCCCGCCATACTGGTGCATCGTCGCGTAGATCCAGTAGCAGTTGAGCCCGTACCACAGCACGCCCGCGACGTAGCCTACCAGCGCCGACTCCCGCAGGTACCGCGGCCGCATGACCGCCGAAGGGTGCACCAGCGCGAACAGCAACGGAAGCAGCGCGACCATGCTCACCATCGCGCGCATGGGCGGCAGCGGCCCGGCCAGGGGGAATGCAAGATCGAGCAGCACGGCCGATACAGCGGCTAGGGCCAGCCTGAAACGCAGGCTTGAAGCAGAAGGGAGACGCATGCGCGCCCAGAGTAACATCGCGCCATCAAACCCCGGCTCTCCCGCTGGCGGCGCCTGCGCTAGAATCGGCGCATGCGGCAGCTCGGCCACTTTTGCGTCCACCTGCTTGAGATCGCCTTCTTCACCGGCCTGATCGGCTCCGTGAGCGTCGTTCTGTTCTCAATCGTTGAAGATGTGCGGGGCTATTTCCGCAGCGACGGGCAGGCCTGACGCACTCCATGCCAGCAATCTCCCGCGCCGCCCAACACGTTCTTCCTTCAGCCGCGCCCTGCAGCCACGCGGCCTCCAGCCAAGTCACTCCATGAGCTCAACCTCTATCCCAGGCGCCCCCCCCAGCAGCAGTAAGACTGTCACCGCGCCCGGCCTTCTCGGCTCCTCTGCCCGCGTCCGCCTCGTCGTCGCCTCGTCGGTCATGCTGACCTTCATCTCATTCTGGCGCGCTGCCGCGGTCGTGCTCAACGATCTCGCGTCGTCTGCCTTCTACGCCGGTGGCATCGCGGAAGAGGCCATCGGCAAGTCCGCGCCCTGGTTCATCCTCGGCGTGATGGTGTTCGCCTTCGCGGTGCGCAAGGTCTATGTCGAAAGCTGCTCCATGTTCACGCGGGGCGGCGTGTACCGCAACGTCAAGGAGGCCCTCGGCGGCACCTTTGCCAAGGTGAGCGTGTCCGCGCTCATGTTCGACTACATCCTCACCGGCCCCATCTCCGGCGTCTCTGCCGGGCAATACATCACCGGACTGTTCAATGAGCTGTTCCAGGTGGGCGCCATGCACAACTGGCTGCCCCCGGCGCTGCTCACCGCCCCGCACGCCGCGCGCCAGCTCCCCGTCGACGCGACTTCGGCCGTCTTCGCCATCGCGGTCACGCTTTTCTACTGGTGGGAGAACATCAAGGGCATCCGCGAGTCGACCGGCAAGGCGCTCGAAGTGATGAAGATCACCAGCGTTATGGTCATCATCATTCTCTGCTGGGGCCTGATGACCGTGCTGCACAACCACAGCAGCCTGCCCCCGCCGCCCATCCCCGGCAACCTGCATTTTTCGCACGATGCGCTGGGCTTCCTTGCCGGCAGCCACTTCGCCACTACGCTTGGTTTGTTCGGCATCGTCATGGCCTTCGGCCACTCTGTGCTGGCCATGAGCGGTGAAGAGACCCTGGCCCAGGTCAACCGCGAGATCGAGCACCCCAAGCTCAAGAACCTCAAACGCGCCGCTACCGTCATCGCCATCTACTCGTTCTGCTTCACCGGGCTGGTCTCGCTGCTCGCCGTCATGATCATCCCCGACGCGGTGCGCGTGCCCGTCTATCGCGACAACCTCATCGCCGGTGTCGCCATGTACCTGGTCGGCCCGCTCACCCTGCGCATCATCTTCCGGGTCTTCGTCGTCGTCGTCGGCTTCCTCATCCTCTCGGGCGCGGTCAACACCTCCATCATCGGTTCCACCGGCGTGCTGATGCGTATCGCCGAAGACGGCGTGCTCACCGACTGGTTCCGCAAGCCGCACCGCCGCTTCGGCACCTCCTACCGCATCGTCAACTTGGTCACCATCCTCCAGCTGTTCACCATCGTCGCTAGCCGCGGCAATGTCATCATGCTGGGCGAGGCGTATGCCTTCGGCGTCATCTGGAGCTTCACCTTCAACGCTCTGGCCATGCTCGTGCTGCGCTTCAAGTACAAGGGCGACCGCGGGTGGAAGGTGCCGCTCAACCTTCGCATCGCCGGCCGCGAAATCCCCTTCGGCCTTGCCTCCGTCTTCCTCGTCCTGCTGTGCACCGCGCTCACCAACCTGCTTACCAAGAGCGTCGCCACCATCTCCGGCATTACTTTTTCGATCGTCTTCTTCGCCATCTTCACCTTCTCTGAGCGGCAAAACAAAAAGCGCCAGCAGTTCTCCGCCAAGCAGATGAAGGAGCACTTCCAGCTTGAACACGAAGAGGACATCGGCCGCGAAAATCTCCAGATCAAGCGCGGTGGCGTGCTCGTCACCCTCTCCGATCCTTCGCGCGGGGCGGCGCTCAAGTGGGCGTTGGCCCGCACCGATACCGATGAGCAGGATGTTGTCGTGCTAACCGCGCGCATGGTCGGCGCCGGCGGATCGGAGTATCTCGACCCCAGCGAGCAGAGCTTCTCAGAGCACGAGCAGATGCTGTTCACCAAGGCCGTCTCCGTCGCCGAAAGCTTCGGCAAGCACATCGCCCTGCTGGTTGTGCCGGCTGCCGACATCTTCGCCGCGCTGGTGCGCACGGCCATCTCGCTTGAGTCCTCGCTGCTGGTCTCCGGCCTCTCCTCCACCATGACCGCCGCCGAGCAGGCCTACCAGATCGGCCATGCATGGGAGACCTGCCCCGAGCCCAAACACCAGTTCACCTACATCATCGTCACGCCCGACGGGCAGGCGCAGACCTTCAACCTGGGCGCGCACGCCCCAGCTCTGGGCGGCGATGATGTGCAACTGGTGCACCGGCTCTGGCTCAACATCAGCCGCGATCCCAGCTTCGCCAACCTGCACCACTCCGACATCGTGACCTACGCGCTCACCCGGCTCGCCTCCGACTACGCCCGTAACAAGACCGAGATCCTCAACGATCTGAAGCGCACCGGCTCCGAGGGCCGCCGCCCTGCTCCCTCTCTGCGCGCCCCCGTCCCCGCCGCGACCGAGAGCATGCCCATGCGGGCGCTGCGCGACAGCGAAAAAGGCGACGAGTAGCACAAGCCCGCGCCGCGCATCTGCCTCGCTCGCATCGCCGCCCAGGCCCAGCCCGCGAAAAATCTCGTCCAGCGCGGTTCATTCCGTGGTATACCGTTTGGCATCTCGGGAGAGCCGTCCGCACGAGTGCACTAGCGGCCACCCGGTCCAGACCTGCCCTGCCTGACTGCTGCACGCGACCCACGGCTTTCCTCTCCGTCTCGATTTCACACGGTTGCTCTTCCCCGGCTTTTTGCGCAGCCTCATGCGCAAAACCGAAGAAACCTACGAAATGAAGAAATAAAGGAGAAGCACCCAGAATGAAGCCCCTCATACGAGCCGTTCCCGCTCCCTGCCTGTCCGCCGGCCTGCTGGCTCTCGGCATGCTCAGCGCTCCCGTCCTCGCCCAGGCCGCCGATCTGCAGACAGCGCCCGCCATCACCCAGATCGGCAAGAACCTTGGCCAGGAGAGCCCCTCCACTCCGCTCACCCTGACCGCATGGCTCAACCTGCACAACAGCGCCGGGCTAGATGCGCGCGTCAAGGACATCTACACACCCGGCTCGCCCACCTTCCACAAGTGGCTGACCAGCGCCGACCTCAAAGCCTACGCGCCCACCCCCGCCGAACTCACTGCTGTGCAGGCAGAGCTCAAGGCGCACAACCTTGCCGTGCAGTCGATTGACCCGCTCAACCTTTCGGTGCGCTTCACAGGCAAGGCCTCCGATGTGGAAAGTGCCTTCCATACCCAGATCAACCGCTACACCGTCAAGGGCGAGCTCACCCGGACCAGCTCCAACCTGCCGCAGCTGTCCGGCGGGGCTGCGGGGCTCATCCATCACTTGTCTGGGCTCAACACCCTGGCTCCGCGCCACAATGTCACATTCCCCGTCAACCCGCGCACCCGGCAAAAGCTGGCCGGCGTTCCGGTAGCCGCGGTCAAAGCCAACGGCAAGTACTTCTCCGGCCAGTGCTTCTTTTATCCAGAGGCGCTTAAACTCTCCGGCGTCAGCAGCCAGGACGGCTCCACGCCTGTCAGCAGCGCCTACAACGGGCTGGTCTACGGCGCGGTTCCCAGCAACTCCCCCGCGGGCACGGCAGCCTCCTGCGGCTACTCGCCCTCTGAGGTGCAGGGCTTCTACGGGCTCGATAAAGCCTTCGGCCTCGGCTACACCGGCACCGGGCAGACCATCGTATTGATCGACGCCTTCGAAGAGCCGACCGCCCAGGCCGACGCCGCCACCTTCAGCAATATCTACGGGCTGCCGGCCATCACCTCCAACAACTTCAAGATCTACAACCCCTTCAAGGCTAACCAGCCCGGCTCTTTGTACGGCGTGGATACCGAGACCGACCTCGATGTGGAGTGGGCGCATGCCACAGCTCCGGGAGCGAATCTCGCGCTCGTCCTCGGCTTCTCCGAGGATGAGGAGGACATCCAGTCGGCCATTCTCTACGCGGTGACCAACAAGATCGGCAACGTTGTCTCGGTCAGCTACGGCTACCCCGAGTACACCTCCGGCCCGCTGGCGCTCGAGATCTGGAACGAGATCGTCGAGATGGGCGCTGCTGAAGGGATTGCGGTTAATGTCTCGAGCGGCGACGCGGGCGACGAGTCTGTCTACGAAGGCCAGACCGACGTCGAGGCGCCGGCCGACTCGCCCTACTCGACCGCGGTCGGCGGCACCAGCATCGCGACGACTCCTGACCCGGGCAGCCCAGTCTTCCAGACGGGCTGGGGCAACAACATCGGCTTTCTTTCTTACAACATCGGCGGGCAGACCTATCTGTATGACCCGCCGCAGGGCGAGTTCTACGCCGGTTCCGGCGGCGGCGTCAGCGCCCAATTCGCCAAACCCGCCTACCAGTCCGGTCTGCCCGGAGCCAACCGCCTCCTGCCCGATGTCTCCGCGCTGGCCGACCCCTACACCGGCGCTGAATTCGTCTACACGGACCCAGTAACCGGCCAGCAACTGGTCAGCGTGGTAGGCGGCACCAGCCTGGCCGCGCCGATCTTCTCGGGCATCTGGACCATCATCGATGAGTACTCGGGCGGCCCGTTGGGACAGGCGGCCCCGTATGTCGCGGCGACCGTCGGCTCATTCATCGATGACGTGCTGCCGCTGCCCGGTCCGGCAAATGTAACCGGCTCGGTTACCGATCCCAAAGGCACCACCAACTATTCGGCTACTGCGCTGTCGCAGCCCTTATTTACGACTACGGAGTTTGTCAGCTCGCTGTGGAACGCCGGTGACGGGTATTACTACAACCTGAGCTTCGGCACCGACTCATCGCTGTCGGTGACACAGGGCTGGGACAACGTGACAGGTTACGGAACCCCCAACCTGGGAAGAGCGCTGCTGGAGGTGGGCGCAAAGCCGAAGCCGTAGCGCGCGGCCGCATAAACAGGGCGAGCCGCGTAAGCAGCTCGCCCTGTTTGTTACTGTGTAACTTGCCGATTGTAGTTATGCGCACTTAGCACTTGTATTGCTAAGTCTTGCAGCGGTATTGCGGACAAGGAACATGCGGAACGCACACAGGATTGGTGCAGCTCGGAACAGGTACAGCGGACGGAATTGTCTCAGTGGCAGCGGGTTTACTGCTGCACACGAGCACCAATCCAATGCACATCACAGAACAGCGAAATATTTTCTGCATACTCAACCTCACGCAGCCTTTCGGCTCTTGCGATTCTCGGAGTTGGTTCGTTGAGAAGCCCGGGTTTGGAACAGTTACCCAGAGTGGACGCAGACGGGGTTGAATGTACTTCACGATCCGGTTCTATTTCCTATGGCCCACTAGATATCTTTCAGGTTCCACAGTTGTCAAGTGAGCGTAAGCGACCTACGGGACTTAGGACGCCGTCTCCCCGGGCTGCAGCTTCAGCACCTGCACACCCGTGTTGCCGATATGCGCTTCGAGCTCCTCCGGCGTCCCGGTCAGGTTCGGCATCGTGCCCCAGTGCAAGGGCAGCACTACATCCAGGCCGAGAAACTTCGTCGCCAGCGCCGCGCCGCGCGGGTCCATCGTAAAGCCTCCCCCGATCGGCAGCATGCCAAATTTCGGCTCGTACAGGTCGCGGATCAGCTGCATGTCCGAGAACACACTCGTGTCGCCCGCGTGGTACAGCACCGGCCCATCCGCAATGGTCAGCACGTAGCCTGCCGGCTCCCCTCCATACACAAACCTGTCTCCCTCCTGGATGCCCGATGAGTGCCGCGCCTCGGTCATCGTAAGCGTCACGTCCTTGTGCGTGGTGCTGCCGCCGTAGCCCAGTGGAATCGTCTTTTCGACGCCCTTCGCCCCGAACCATCCGGCCAGCTCATACATCGCAACGACTGGCGCGCCAGTCTTCTTCGCTAGCGGCACCACATCGGCGATATGGTCGAAATGCCCGTGCGTCGCCAGGATCAGGTCCAGCTTGTCGGGAAGCTGGTAACCCTTGGGGAATTTCGGGTTCTGCTCAATGAACGGGTCGATCAGAATTGTGGTGCCGGCGGCTGTCTTTACCAGTACAGTGGCGTGGCCCAGCCAGGTAACGCTTGTGCCCTTCAGGTCTGACATGTAGAAACATCTCCTCTTGTTGTCTCGGGTTGCCGGCGCCGTGCATGGAGCCGGTGATTGGAGCCGGTGATTGGAGAGACTGTCTGAGTATTGAGATGCGCCCCGGATCGTCCCGCTGGACCGACCCGCCAGACCGGCTTGGTCACCCGCGCCCGCCATCAAAACAGACCCCGCGCGGAGCGAGCCCGGCAACACCGCTGCGCATGTAGACTCAGCCTCAGTGAGCGCTGCGAGTCCTACGCCCGATAGCTCCGCGACAGAGCCGGTTCTCCGCGGCAGGGTAGGCGGCAGCTACCCGGAAGGGCCGACGTTCCTCTCACGTGTGCTCGCAGGCGATCTCTTCCGGCTGAACCCCCTGCCCTTCATCACCGCGAGCGCCCAGCGCTACGGCGACCTGATCCACCTGCGCGCCGCCGGGCGCCATGTCTTCCAGTGCAACCACCCTGACCTGGTGCAGGAGTTCCTCGTCCGCGATGCCCGGCATCACGATCGCGGCATCGTGATGCAGAAGGCGCAGCTTGTGCTCGGCCAGGGGCTGCTCTCAAGCGAAGACCCGCACCACATGCGGCAGCGCCGGCTCGCACAGCCCGCGTTCCATCGTGACCGCATCGCTGCTTACGGCAGCATCATCGGCGACTATGCCGGGCAGTTGCTCGCCAGCTGGAACGATGGCGAGACTCGCGACCTGCACCAGGATATGCAGCTGCTTTCGCTGCGCATCGTCGGCAAGACGTTGTTCAACTCCGAGATGGAGGCCGACAATCGCCGCATCGGCCACGCCATTGAGGCGTTCATGGCATTTCTGCCGCTCGCCTTCCTGCCTGCGTCCGAGCTGCTCTACAAACTGCCGCTGCCCATGATGAACCGGATCCGGCAGTCGCGGCTCGACCTGGACACACTCATTTACCGGCTCATCGCCGAGCGCCGTGCCGACGGTGCCGACCGTGGCGACCTGCTCTCCATGCTGATGGCCAGCCAGGATACCGAAGAGGGCACCGGCGGTATGAGCGACGAGCAGGTGCGCGATGAGTGCGTCACGGCGCTGCTGGCCGGCAACGAGACCACCGCCAACGGCCTCAGCTTCGCTCTCTGGCTCATCGCCCGGCATCCGGACGCGCAGGCTCGCCTGCAGGTCGAGGCGTCGCAGGCCCTCGCACGCCGCCCGGCTACCGCTGCCGACTACCCGGCTCTGCCGTTTGCACACGCTTGCTTTGCTGAGGCCATGCGCCTCTACCCGCCGGTATGGACCATCGCCCGCACCGCCGCCGAAGAGTACCAGTGGCGGGGCTTCCGCGTCCCCCGCGGCTCCATTCTGCTGGCTCCGCAATGGGTCGTTCATCGCGATCCGCGCTTCTGGCCGCAGCCCGAAGCCTTCCGGCCCGAACGATTTCTGGACGGGGACCGGGAAAAGGAGAGCCGCCCGAAATTCGCCTACTTCCCTTTCGCTGCCGGCAGCCGCCAGTGCATCGGCGAGGGATTGGCCTGGATGGAAGGCGTACTCATCCTGGCGACGATCGCCCGCGACTGGACGCTCGTGTCGCGCCCGGACAGCCCGTCTGCGCTCCGGTTGGACCCGAAGGTGACGCTGCGGCCGCGGGATGGGGTCTCGCTTCAGGTAAATCGGCGCACATAATCATCCGCGCTGTCTTCGCTTGATCTTCGCCATCGATGCGAGTAGCTTTCTGTCTATGAGCGAAGAAAAGGCGAATCTATTCCCGATCCTGCCGGACGGTCCAACTCCCCTGACGGGCCTGGCAAAGCTTGCCGCTGAAGCTACGGCGGCGGGCTCAGGCCATCTGGTGCACTTCCACGCGCTGCCGGTTCGCTCGGCGCTCAATCGATCTGTTTCCAAGCGCAAGCTGTGGTTTGCGCGGACCATCAATCCCTACCGTGGCTGCGAGTTCGCCTGCCGCTACTGCTATGCCCGCTACACGCATGAGTTTCTGAACTTCAGCGATCCCGCGGCCTTTGAGCGGGAGATCTACATCAAGCAGAACCTGCCCTGGCTGCTGGAGCAGGAGCTGCACGGCTTTGACCCGGCTGAGGAGATTGCGATCGGCACCGCAACCGATCCGTACCAGCCCATTGAGCGGCAGGCGCGGGTCACGCAGGCGGTGCTCGAGGTGTTGTCGCGGCAGAGCGGCCTGCGCATCGGCCTGGTCACCAAGTCCACCTTGATCGAGCGCGACATCGGCCTGCTGCAGGCGATCGCGGAGCGCAATACGCTTACCCTGCACATCACCATTACGACCACCGACGCCGCGCTCGCGCGCAAGCTGGAGCCGCGCGCGCCGCGGCCGGACCTGCGCTTCCACGCCGTGCGGCGTCTGCGCGAAGCAGGGCTTACCACGGGGGTCCTGTGTTCACCGCTGCTGCCGGGCATTACCGATAATGGCCCGGCGCTCAACCTGGTCGCGCGGGAGGCTGCCGCCGCGGGAGCGAGCTTCTTCTCGGCTGAGCCGCTGTTCCTCAAACCCTGCTCGCGCGAAACCTTCTTCCGCTTCATAACGGAGGAGTTTCCGCAGCTGTCAGCCAGCTACGCCGACCGCTACCGAGCCGATGCTTTTGTAGGCCCGGCTTACGCGAGCCGCATCCGGGCGTTGGTTGCGAGCACCGCGCGACGGCACGGCCTGGTGCACCGCAGCCTGGACGCAATCCTCACCCGGGAGCCGGAGGGCACGGCGCCGAAGAAAGCTCCGGCGCAGGCCTCGCTCTGGCCCCAGGCGGAACCGGTCAGCGCGTGATCATTACTTCGTAGAGATTGTCCTTGGCTAGAAAGAAGCGCGTGTTGCTGAACGCGGAGAACAGCTTCTCGATGTTGCGATTGGTGTAAACACGACGGACCGGGTACTTCTCGGTCTCCTGCATCTCGACGGAGTCGGACTCCGTGAGGTGATAGCGGTAGTACTCGGTATTGGGACCTGTCAGTTTGGTGTGGAAGATGGCGAGCAGACGTCCACCGGGCCGCATCGCTCCATGCAGTTGCGCTATCAGCGGCTGTACCAGCGCTTCCGGGATGTAGTCGAGCGCAGTCCACAACAGCACCACGTCGAACTCGCGGCCGCCGAAGTCCATGTTGTTTCTGAAGAAGGCCGCGGTATCGAAGCCGACCGGCTCACCCGGCTCAACCGGCGGCAGCTCCCACGCGCCTTTCAGCGCCTCTGCCGCCAGATCTGCCATCCACACGCCGTGGCCGGCCTGGGTCAGGAAGTTGACATTGGCTGGTGAGGTAGGACCCACATCGAGCACGCGCAGGCTTGGCTCCGACCCAAGGTGCTTGCGCATCGCCGCCCACGCACTCGAATGGCGTGGGATGCGGGGGCCCCGCCCCGGGTGCTTGCCCTTCGATTCATCGCGCCTTGCAAACAAGCTACGCAGCACCGGGATAGCCTCATCGTTCTTTCTTGAACCTGAAAATTTCAGGGGCGAGCCGAGCCGCAGGCCCGGTCGCCCCATTGCCGGTGTTGCGCCCTTACCTGGTCTGAACGTGTGCGGAAGCAGGTGCCTGGGCCGCCGCCTGACCGGTGGTTCCGGTCGCAGCCGCCGCGGTGCTCTGCACCAGGTCGACCTTGCCGGAGAAGCCGGCATTCTCTTCAATCGACAGGCGCGAAGCCTGGATGTCGCCGATCAGCGTCGCACCCGACCGCAGCTCCACCCGGCCCGTGGCCGTGATGTTGCCGTGCAGCTGGCCGATGATGATGACGTCGCGAGCCGACACGTCGGCCTGCACTTTTGCATTCGCCCCCACGGTCAGGCGGCTGCCCGACAGCGTGATGGTGCCTTCCACAAAGCCCTCGACCGTGAGGTCCTCGCTACCTTTGACTTCGCCGCGCACCTGCACGCTCTTGCCGATGCTCGCGCTTACGTTTTCCACCACTGCCATGCCTTCTCCTCAGCGCCCGCGTCCCGCCGGCTCACGTTCACTCTATATGGAGCGCTTGCAGCGCAGCAAACATGCCCGCTCGGGCCGGTCGGCTGGGTATACACCGGGTACCCCTTCTCTGCGTCCAACCAGAAAGCGCTGGCGGAGTGATGCCTTGTGCCGATAAGAAGGGTGCAATGCACATACAGCCAAACTCCGGCAACGCCGCTCTACGCAAAGGGTCCCTGGCCTCTGCCGCCGAGTGCCTCCGCCTGCTAGCTGCCTTCCTCTGCGGCGTATTTCTGCTGACCGCCGCCTGCTACGCCCAGGCTCCGCCCGATACCCTCAAGATCGTCCATGACGCCTCCTACAACGAGCTGCGGGCGTCCAACCATGGCCACCCTTTCCGTTACCGTCTGCACGCGGTCGACGACGGAAAGGCGACGGTCAAGGAAACGGTGGAGACCCGCGACGGAGACATCTCACGCCTGGTTGAAAGAGATGGCAAGCCGCTCGACGATGCTGCAAACCAGCAGGAGCTGGCGCGGCTCGACAAGCTCAACGCGAACCCCGATGAGCAGGCCAGCCGGCACAAGAAGTCCCAGGCCAACAACGACCGCGACAACGAGATGGTGAAGCTGCTGCCGGACGCCTTTCTTTACACGTTCCTCGGCATGGTGCCTGGTCCGAACGGTCCAGCGTACCGCTTCCAGTTCAAGCCGAACCCCGCCTTTCAGCCACCAGACCGCCAGGGCGAGGTTTACCACGGCATGGCGGGCGAGCTATGGGTTGACGAAGGCCAGCAGCGCATGGTCCGCTTCGACGCCCACCTCATCTCGGACGTGAACTTTGGCTGGGGCATCGTCGGCCGCCTCTTTCAAGGCGGCACCATTCTGGTAGAGCAGCGCGACGTCGGCGACCACCACTGGGAGACCACCCACATGCGGCTCAACCTGACCGGCAAGATCCTTATGGTCAAATCGCTGCGCATCGACACGACAGAAGACTCCACCGACTTCCGCCCCGTCCCCGACGCCGGCTACCAGGCCGCGATCGCGCTGCTGAAGAGCATGCCGGCGGAAGAGGGTAAGTAGCTATCGTTACCCAAGGAATAACTCGGGCGGCAGCGCATTTCAACGAAATAGCGTCTACCGGGACACCCCTCGCAATGCCTTCGCGCAATGCGAGCTGACAGGCTGATAGCGATGGATGATCGCTGCAGTAACGCTTGTTTGCGCAGCGCGCTGAGCAGGCATTCAAATGCTTCCAATTCGTCTCTGATCCGGGAAAGCTGGCAACGAAACCGCGGGTCGCTTTCGCTATGAAGACTTCGCGGTACTTATCTCCTTGTCGGACGGTAGCCTCGTTGCCTACATTGGGCCTATGAAGCTGAGAGGCATTCTCCCAGAGACGGATCACTGGTCGCTCAAGCCCGCGTCTATGTCGCTGATGGTGGTCGCCGTACTCGGACTCGTTTGTCGGCTCCCGGGTTCGGTCAGCTTCCTGCTGATTCCGCTTACGGTGCTCGGTTACGGGATTGCAGCTGTCGTCATCTTGGCGATAGCCCTTTATTGTGGAATCAAAAAACGTCCACGAAGGGGGGCTTCAGTCTTTTTCGTACTCCTGCTTCCTGTGTTGTTGTGGCAGCCGTTGAACTGGGCAGACGATGTGACACACCTTGCGCTAACAGTTAACTTTGGGGTCGGCCAGCTTGGCTCTTCATCAAACTCCAGTGACGACCGTTTTGCGGTTTATGACTGGTCGGTGGGACTCGCTGGGGCAAACACGTTTCTGATTTACGACGTCACTGACGAGATTGCCTTGCCGATGGCTCAGCACACGCGCCCATCAATCGAAGAAGGTTTTGGGGAAGAATGTGCAGGGAAGGTTCAACGACTGGTCAAGCATTACTACGTTTGCAACATCTGAGCGTTAATACCGACAAACGCGCTTATCGTCAGACTGCTCCCGGTTTGCAGCAAGCCAAAATAGCAAGAGCTGAACATCGGGAAACGCCAGCGGGAAACCTTAGGCGTTCGGTTCAATCATCTCTCCATTGCGCTACCAATCCTCACCGGTGCGTATAAGCGAAAACGGTGCGACCGTCAGGCCGCGCCGCCTTTTTCTCCCCGCGTCTCAGCTGAAGTTCGAATCGTCATCCCCACCAAAATCGCCGCCGCCGTCGGTGAAGTCATCCCCATAGCTCGCATCCTGCGCACCGGAATCGAATGGCCCCTGCGGCTGCTCGTCCGGGCCCGACCCGGCATTGCCGCCGCCCCCGCCAGGCGAGTCGTAATAATTGTTGATGACCTCTTCCCGCGGCGCCTCGCCGTAGCCGCCTCCAAAACCGCCTCCGCCAAACCCACCCCCGCCGAAGCCCCCGCTGCCGCTGTGCAGCAGTGACTCGACGCCCTCAAATGCGAGCGCGCCGGCTGCTACCCCGGCCGCGGTCGTCGCTGCGGAGCGCAAAAAGCTGGGCTGCCCGCTTACGGGCGTCTGGTACTGGGGCTGCCCATACTGCGGGCCGCCGTACTGCTGGGGTTGCGCATACTGCACCGGCTGGTACCCCTGCGCGGGCGGCGCGGGCGGCGGATCGTGGTGGCCCAGCAGGCTACCCAGGAAACTGGTCGCCTTCGCAGGCTGTGCAGGCGCCTGCTGCAACGACATCATCTGCTGCTTCGCCTGCTCCAGCGCGATGTTCTGCACCAAAACCGTCTGCGCCAGCATGTACGTCGCGTCCGGGTTGCGGCCCAGCCCATCGCGCAGCAGGCGCTCCGCATCGTCGTCTTTCTCCTGCAGGCTGGTGCTGTTGATCTTGCGCACCAGGTCGTTCAACATCGCTTCTTCTTGAGACGTCATAACCGTTCCCCTTCGCCGCGGCGTTTCTGTGGGTCCAGCGGCTTCCAAACCATTAGACGCAACCGGGCCGGCGGAGTTGGCGCAAATCGCAAGCTGCTCGTTCCACAAGCACATCTACCGGCACTCTCAGGCCAGCGCGTAGGCCCGCACCTCGTCCTTGCGCACTGTCAGGCGCTCGATCAAGTCTTCACGCACTGTGTAGCCCCGGCCCGGCGCGGTCGGCACCTGTATCTCACCCAGGCTCGACACCTCCACCTCCGGCTCGATGATGTCGTCCTTCCAATAACGCCTGGAAGCGGAGACATCGCCCGGCAGCGAGAAGTTGGGTAGCGATGACAGCGCGATGTTGTGCGAGCGACCAATGCCGGTCTCAAGCATCCCTCCGCACCACACCGGGACGCCCCGCTCCATGGCTGCGTTGTGGATGCCGATGGCCTCGGAAAACCCGCCGACCCGGCCCACCTTGATGTTGATAATGCGGCACGAACCCATCTCGATTGCAGCCAGCGCATCGCGGCGGTTGCGGATTGACTCGTCTAGGCAGACCGGCGTTTCGATCTGCCGCTGCAGCATCGAATGGTAGTAGAAATCGTCTTGCCAGAGCGGCTGCTCCAGCATCAGCAGATCATAATGGTCAAAGCAGGCCAGGTGGTCCATGTCTTTCAGACGGTACGAAGCATTGGCATCGGCGGAAAGCCGGATCGTCGGCCAGCGCTTGCGGATCGCCTCAAACACCTGCATGTCCCACCCCGGACCGCACTTGACCTTGATGCGCTGGTACCCGGCTGCGAGCGACACCTCAACGCGCTCCATCAACTGCTCGACCGAAGGCTGGATACCAAGCGAGACGCCGCACGGGATGGTTTCGCGCGCGCCGCCCAGCAGCGAGGCCAGGCTTACACCCTCCTGCTGCGCCTGCAGATCCCAGACGGCATTCTCAAACGCGGCCTTGGCCATGCGGTTGCCGCGCACGCGGCGGAAGATGGTGTGGCACTGCCCCCCATGTTCCGGCTCGGCCTCGAGCAGCGCATCGACCAGCTCATGCCGGCCCACCTGCCAGGCCGTGTCGACGGTCTCCTCCGAGTACCAGGGGTGCTCCCCAGCCACGCATTCGCCCCACCCGCGCAGACCCTCCGCGCGTACCTCGACCAGCAGAATGCGCCGATGGGTGGTCAGGCCAAAGCTCGTTTCAAACGGGGCGACGAGCTGCATCTGGAGTTCGCGGAGCACAATGGCGTCGATTTTCATGAGTAGCTTGCCTTCTGGTGGAACCGTGCCTGTTTCGGAATCGACAAGAGCGGCGCGGCGGCCGCAGGAAATTTGCGAGGCAGTTCTCAGGGGCTTGCGGCGGCGGTTAGCAGGTACTCGCCGCCACCCTGTCCATTCGGGGCAAAGTCAATCAGCTGCAGGTTGCAGGTGAAAGCAGCCTCGAAACGGCTGCGAATCTCACGCTGCATCGCCTCGGCTTTGTTCCGGTCGCCGCGCGCCTTTGCCGCCGCCACGGCAGCCGGAAGAGCGATTCTCTCGACGATATCCCGTCGCTGGTCCGGTTCCCGGTCGAGGGCGTGGCTGACGCGGTTCGTCTCCAGCCGCCACTCTGCGAGCAGCCGGTCGGTGGGCAAGCCTCCCTGTAAAGCAGAGCCGAGCCGCCCGTAAAAATCCGGGATGTACATCCGGGCGGTCGCGCCAAGCCGGTGCAGGTTGAAGTAGGCGTTCTTCGCCATGAGCGGGTCGAAGGTCCAGCGGATGACGCGGATACCCCGTGCGAGCGCGTGCTCCCGCTGCAAGGCTTTCAGAGCGAAACCCAGACCGCAGTTCTGGTGCTCCGGTGCAATGGCCAGCATGTGCGAGTGAAGGTACGGGATCGGCGCTGCTGCTGTTCCGGGGCCGCTTTCGTTACTGCTCCTCGTGCTGGGCCCCACAGGCCGCATCCATTCTTCTCGCGCCCCCTGGCCGGCGCTGGACGAAGGCTCATGCGCGGCAATGCCCAGGCAGAAACCCGCCAGCTGCCCGTCGTCTGTCCACGCGCCCAGAGCGTGGCCGCCCAAAGCCTGCGCCAGCACGAAAAGATTGCGAGGCACCACCTCACGGTCCGGATAGCCCCAGCTCTGCTGCTCGAGCGCGACACACTGGTCCAGTTCTTCCAGATCCGCGCAGCGGCGCAGCCGGAACACGCGCCCGTCCCGCCCTGAATGGATGACGCCGGTCTCCGCGCGAACCTGCGATACGGCTCCGGCGCTCATGCCTTCGGCTCCCCAGCAGCCGGCTTCTCCAGCTGCTTGGCCCGCTGCCACAACTCCTCCAGTGCCTCCAGCGAACGTTCTTCGAGCGGCAAACCGGCGCTCTGCTCCTCCGCCGCTTCCATCTGTTCCATCGCCCCAAACCGGCGGCGAAACTTCGCGTTCGCATCCCGCAGCGCCATCTCTGGGTCCACGTGCAGGTGCCGGGCGAGGTTTGCGGTGACAAAAAGCAGATCCCCAACCTCCATCTGCAGCTCCGGCGGCGGTGGTGTACCCGCCGCCTGCGCGCCGATCTCCGCCTCGACCTCGTCTACCTCTTCGCGAATCTTCGCCAGCAGGCCCGCAGCGTCGGGCCAGTCGAAGCCGCACCTGGCCGCTGCGGAACCCAGCTTCTGCGCCTCCAGCAAGGCAGGCTGCGCACGAAGCACACCAGCCAGCCGGGCCCGCCCTCCCGCCTCAAGCGGAGCTTTGCTTTTCTGCTCCATCTGCTTGATGGTATTCCAGTTACTGAGAACTTGAGCGGCTCCAATATCGCCGCCCGACTTTCCAAGCACGGCAGCGTTGCCAGCTGCGGCTGCCGCTTCTTCCCCAAACACATGCGGGTGCCGGCGCACCAGCTTGCGAGCCAGTCCGCTCACCACATCGTCAATGGAAAAATCACCGGCTTCCGACGCCATCTGCGCATAGAACAGCACCTGCAGCAGCAAGTCGCCGAGCTCCTCGCACAGGTCGTCGGCATGCCGCCGCTCGATTGCGTCCAGCACCTCGTATGTCTCTTCAAGCGTGTATTTGCGGATCGTGTCCGGGGTTTGTTCGCGGTCCCACGGGCATCCGCCAGGAGCGCGTAACCGAGCCATGATGGCGACTACTTCAGCAAACAGCACGGGCGCCTGCCCGCGGCCGGTTTGCTGCAACTGCTCGGGAGCCAGGTCCAAAGCCATGCCACCACTGTAACCGATGGCCTAAACTCGGACGCAGTGATTTTGCTTCCTCCATGGCTGGCAGTGGCGGCGGTCGCGGCGGGGCTGCTGCTGGGCAGCTTCCTCAATGTCTGCATCGCGCGGTTGCCCCGCCACCAGTCCATCGTGTGGCCCGGCTCGCACTGCTCGCGATGTGCGGCGCCAATCCGCCCCTGGGATAACCTTCCGCTGCTAAGCTATGCGCTGCTGCGCGGCCGCTGCCGCGACTGCCGCCAGCCCATCCCGTTCCGCTATCCGCTTGTCGAGGCCGCGCTCGCCGTGCTTTTTGTGGCGGCTGCCGCGCGCTTTGCCGATCCCACCAGCCTTGCCGATCTCTGGAACCTTGCTGAGGCCGCACTGCTCTGCTTCCTGCTGCTGGGTTTGCTGGTCATGGACGCGGAAACCTCTCTGCTGCCAGACAGCTTCACCCTGCCGGGCCTCGCTCTGGGCCTCGTGCAGACGTTTCTGCCCGGCGGTGGGCTGCCGGCGGCGCTTCGCCTTTCCGCGAATGCGCCCTTTCCTCTGCCGCCATGGCCCAACTGGCTTTCCGGGCTGCTCGGTGCTGCCGGCGCCGCTGGTGCGCTGCTGCTGGTCCGCTGGCTTTACTGGCTGCTGCGCCGGCGCGAAGGAATGGGCCTGGGCGATGTGAAGCTGGCAGGCATGCTCGGCGCGTGGCTCGGGATAGCGGGCGTCGCGTTGAGCCTGGCTTTGGGAGTCCTGCTGGCGGCCCTCGTCGGCCTTGTGCTGCTGCGCAGGGGCCTCACCGGCAGTGCCAGACTGCCCTTCGGCAGCTTCCTCTGTGCAGCGGCTTTCATAACCCTGTTTGCAGGTCGGGCAATCCTCGCCTGGTACTTCAGCTTCTTTCGCTAGGCGGTTGCAGCGGAACTACTTACCTGCCAGCTCGGTCAGCGCTTTCTTGGCATCCTTGGCGCGCTTGCCTTTCGGATCGGCTTCCAGGTAGAGCTTGTAGTTGGTTGCCGCTTCATCCAGGTGGGCGGTCTTCCGGGAAGCCTCGGCAAGATAGAACACAGCATCGGCATTCCCTGGACCCACCTGCGTCGCTTCCTTGAACCGCAGATATGCGCCCGGATAGTTGCCATCGGCCATGTAAAGCTGGCCCACGCGGATATCTTCCCTGGCCAGCTTTGGATCGTTCACCATGCCGCCCGCCCCGTTGCTGACGTGCGAGTCATGGTCGCCCAGCAGGTCCAGTCCTTTCATCTTCGAGCGACTGGAGCTTTCCGGCACGTCCCCAGGCGGCGTCTCTGCCGGCCCGTCAGACGCGGATTTCTCCGCGGCATTTGCGTCCTTCTCCGCGGCTCTCGACTCTGCTTCAGGAAAAGCATTCGCATCCGCCGGTGGAGCCTTGGGCTGCGCAGCCGGTGGCGGTGACTGGGCAGCCGGCGGTGCCGGCGCATTCTGAGCCTGCACCGGCGTGCAAACAGCCAGCAAGAGCATCGCCGCCGCGCCCCCTGCTCCCATCGCCCTGGCTCGCCTTCTGCTCATGCACACCATTTTACGTCCATGCTATTGGACGCGAAAAGCCCCGGTTTCGCCTCCCCAGCGCGCCCGATCTATACTCCGGCATCATGGCCCTCGTCATCCGTTCCTCCGCCATCCATGCCGCAGGCTGCTATACCACCACGCCCATCCGCAAGGGCGCGCATGTGGTCGAGTACACCGGGCCGCGCCTTTCCAAGGACCTTGCCGACATCCGCTATGAGAACCTCCCCATGACCTACCTGTTCGGCGTCGGCGACGGCACCACCGTGATCGATGGCCACGGCACAGCCATGTTTCTCAACCACTCCTGCGAGCCCAACTGCGAGACCGAGGAGGAGAACGAGCGCGTCTGGATCCTGGCCCTGCGCAACATTGCCGCCGGCGAAGAGCTGACCTACGACTACCACCTCTACGACGGCGATCCAGCCGAAGCCCCCTGCCACTGCGGAGCGGCCACTTGCCGCAAAACTATGTTTTCGAGCGAGAAGAGCTAAGACCCCCTACGCGGGAGGCGGCCACTTCGTGGCGTGTATACCATGTGGGCCTCCCGCTGGTCGGCGCTGGTGATGTCGATCCGACCAACGGGAGGGCCACAGCGCTTGCGGCCGCCGCCACAACGGACACACGCCACGAAGTGGCCGCCTCCCGCGCAGGGGGTCTCAAGTCTTTAGAATAGAAAAGAATGGCCTACCAGGTTCTAGCCCGCAAATACCGCCCCCAGCGCTTTTCCGACGTGGTGGGACAAGACCACGTCACCCGCACGCTTGGCAATGCGCTGGAACAGAACCGAATCGCCCACGGCTACATTTTTTCCGGCCATCGCGGCATCGGCAAGACCACCATCGCGCGCATCCTGGCCATGGCGCTCAACTGCCGCCGTGCGATTGGCTCGGCGGAGCGCCCGACCTACGAGCCCTGCGGCGCCTGCGAGAGCTGCGAGGAGGTGCGCGCGGGCAACGCGGTCGATGTGATTGAGATCGACGCGGCGACCAACCGCGGCATCGACGAGATTCGCGAGCTGCGCGACGCGGCGCGTTACCGGCCCGCACGCGATCGCTACAAGATCTACATCCTCGACGAGGCGCACCAGATCACAGATGCCGCCTTCAACGCGCTGCTGAAGACGCTGGAAGAGCCGCCCGACCACGTCGTCTTCATGATGGCGACGACCCAGCCCGAAGACATTCTGCAGACGATCCGCTCGCGGTGTCAGCATTTCTCGTTCCACGCGGTCAAGTTCGACGCGATCCTGGAGCAGTTGCGCAGGATCGCCGCCGATGAGCAGGTGCTGGCTGAAGATGAAGCGCTGGGCCTGCTGGCCGAGGCCGGCGACGGGTCGATGCGCGACGCGCTCTCAATCATGGACCAGGCGATCGCGTCGGCTCCGCTGGAAGATGGGAAGGCGAAGCTCGCCGCGGCACAGATTCGCGAGCTGATGGGCGCGATGCCGAACGCGGTATTTGCGCGGCTGCTTGAGTCGGTGAGCGAGAACAACTCGTCTGCCGTGCTCGCCGAGCTCGACCGCCTGCTCGGCGCCGGCAACAGCCCCTCGCAGATCGCGCGGCAGTTGCTGCGTTACCTGCGCAATGTACTGATGGCGCGCATCGCGGGCGAAGCGACGGAGCTGCTGCAGCTCTCACCTGATGAACGCGCCCGCGCCGCCGGCTCGGCGCTGCTGTTCGGCGAGGAGGAGCTGACGCGCTTCCTGCAGATCATGCTGCGCACCTTTGACGAGCTGAACTACCGGCAGGAGCAGCGCTTCCACCTGGAGCTGGGCGTGCTCAAGCTGGTGCACCTGCAGCGGCTGCTTCCGGTTGAGGAGCTGCTGACCCAGCTGGGCGGCGCGCCCCGTGCAGGCCGGGCCGCCGTTGCACCCTCAATACAAGCAAACCCCGGACCGGCAGCCCGACCGGCGACTGTAGCAAGCCCGGCCTCAAAAACACCGGTTTCGCAGGCTCCAGCGGCCCCGGCATTCTCTCCCTTTGAGCGCGATGCGCAGCGCAGGTCCATGCCAATCGCCGCTTCCCAGGCGCCTGCTCTCAAGGCTCCGGACGCGCCAGCGCAGGTTGCGGTCAGGCAGGCTACGGTCACGCTGGCGATTGCGCCCGAGCCCGCGACCCTCCCCTCGAGATCCGAAACACCATTCGCACAGTCAACCGCGCCCACCGCGAACGGAGCCGCGATCGAAACTTTAGGGGCGTCCGCAACGCTGACTGCCGAATCAAAAACTGCAAGCGCCGCCACAGCTGGAGCTCCGCTCGATCTGGACGCAATGCGCGAAGCAGCTACCGCAGCCCTGGAAGCTGCCGGCCATACCACGGCGGCGACCCTTCTGGGCGCGGGCACGTGGACTGAAACGCCGGACGCGGTGCGAGTCGAAGTCGCCGCCAGAAAAACCATGCTCGCTCTTACGATGAATGCCGAGGCGGACAAGCTGGCGCGCGCCGCGGTTCGCCCCTTTGCCGGCCAGCCGCCCAGGCCGGTGCAGTGGGTGTCGGGCGACGGCGCCCCCGCCAAAACGGCGCCCCGGCCAGCTCCGACCGGCAGCGTGCAGGCGCGCGCGCTTGAGAATCCCCTGGTCCAGCAGGCCCGCGAGCTCTTCCAGGCTGAGGTGCGCAGCGTCGTCGACCTGCGTGGTAAGAGCCAGGGTGGGGGGTAGAGGCGGGAGCAGCGCGAAGCGCGAGACTTCTTGCACCGGTTACTCTCCATCCAAGCCCACTAGACCTGAACCCGCAAGGAGCCCCCGATGGACATGAGCAAGATGGAAGTAATGATGGCGCAGGCCCGGCAGATGAGCGAGGTCGCCGGCGAGCAGCTGGCGAAGCTGTCGGTGGAAGGCTCTGCCGGCGGAGGCGCCGTGCGCGTGAAAATGAGCGGCAAAAAAGAGGTACTCGGCGTCACGCTGGACCGGGCTGTGCTGGGCGCGCTCGGCGGCTCTGCCGATGCGTCCACGCAAGACCTGGAGATGCTTGAAGACCTGCTGCGCGCCGCGTTCAACGATGCCGGGCGCCGCGCCGATGAGGCTGCGAGCGGCAGCATGGCCGGGCTGCTCGGCGGGCTCGGCCTGCCGGAAGACGCCCTTTAACAAGCCGTCATCTCAGGAGAAACCATGCCATCCCGCTTTGCCGAACCCATGTCGCGTCTCATCGACGAGCTGCGCAAACTGCCGGGCGTCGGTGCGAAAAGCGCGCAGCGGTATGCCTTCCACATCCTGCGCTCGAGCGGCGAAGACGCGGAGGCGCTGGCCGACGCGGTGCGGGCGCTTAAACGCCAGCTGCGCCTCTGCTCCATCTGCAACAACGTGACCGATATCGACCCCTGCGTCTACTGCGAAAGCCCCACCCGCAACGGCCGCATGGTGTGCGTGGTGGAGGAGCCGACCAGCATCGACACGGTGGAGAGGACCCGCGCCTACAACGGCGTGTACCACGTGCTGCACGGCACGCTTTCGCCCTTGCACGGGGTGGGGCCGGAACACCTGCGCACCGCCAACCTGCTGGCCAGGGTTACAAAGGGAGATGTGGACGAGGTCATCGTCGCGACCTCGCCGACCATCGAGGGTGAGGCCACGGCCGGCTACCTGGCCGAGCTGCTTCGCACCGCCGAGCGCAGCCGCCAGGCCGGGTTTGCGGCGCTGCGCGTCACACGCATCGCCACCGGCGTCCCCGCCGGCAGCGATATTGAGTATGCGGATGAAGTTTCGATGGCGCGCTCGCTCGAGGGGCGGCGTGATTTGTAACAATCCCGATTGCGAACCCGGCTGCCGAAGAGCCGTCCGCGAAAAGAGCGCTGCGGAAAAGCAGCGCCCCTGACCTGAGCTTACGAGCGCAAGCGTGCGAGCAAATCCTGTGGGTGTACCGGCTTGGCCAGGATTTCGAACTCGTGGCCCTGCCCGCGGGCCCGGTCCAGCAGATCGGCTGTGGCGGCCTGGCCTGAGAACAGAAGGATCTTGCAAGCGGGCAGCATAGCCCGGATTTTGATCGCCGCATCAATCCCGTTCAGGTCGGTCATGATGACATCGGAAATCACCATGTCGGGCTGCAGGGTCCTGGCCGTTTCGACTGCTTTCTCGCCGCTGTACACGGCGGTCGCCTGGAAGCCGCTCTGATTGAGAATGATCGCCAGTGTGTCCGCGATTACCCGCTCATCATCGGCCACCAGCACTTTGGGCTTTACCGAATTTTCTTGCATGCGCTCCTTTGTAAACCTATGGATGCTGACGGGGCAATCTCGGGTACGGACCCTGGGGCGCCCGCATCAACACTCTTTGACGCCGTACATCGGCAGCTCTCTCGTTAGACTTTCAGCGGCTGGAAGGAGAAGCGACCGCAGCTACGATGATACGCTTTGCTTGAAGATAGACGCCGCATCCGGCTCTCACCCGATACGTATGACACTGCACGTTTAACACTGGCTGCGTAGCGCAGGACGCAGCCGCCCGCGAGGCGCGGGCTCGCCTGTCCCCTGCCGCGACTGGAGCGAGGCGTGTTATGCCCGAAGACGCGATCATCCGTGCCGAAAAAATCGAGAAGTACTACGCCCAGCCCAGTGAGAACCGCATCCAGGTCATCGCGCCAACCGACCTGTCAATCGTCGCGGGCGAGATCGTCGCGCTGCTCGGGCCGTCCGGCTCCGGCAAGTCGACCCTCCTGCGCATGCTCGCCGGGCTCTCCAAGCCCTCGGGCGGCGAGGTGTACTGGCACGGCAAGCCCATCCGCACCCAGACCATCAATGTTTCCATCGTCTTCCAGAGCTTCGCGCTGTTCCCCTGGCTCACCGTCTTTGAGAATGTCGAAGCGCCTCTGAAAGCCCGCGGCATGGGCCCGTCGGAACGCCGCGAGCGAGCGCTTAAGATCCTCGACACGGTCGGGCTCGACGGCTTCCAGAGCGCCTACCCGAAGGAGCTCTCCGGCGGCATGCGCCAGCGGGTCGGCTTCGCCCGCGCGCTCGTCGTTGAACCGGAAGTTCTGTTCATGGACGAACCCTTCTCCGCGCTCGACGTGCTGACCGCCGAGAATCTGCGCTCGGAGCTGCTGGAGCTGTGGGCCAAGAAAACCATCCCCACCGAAGCCGTCTTCCTGGTCACGCACAACATTGAGGAAGCCGTCCTGCTGGCGGACCGCATCATCGTGCTGGGCCGCAATCCGGGCCACGTCCGCACCGACTTCAAGGTCACGCTCGGCCACCCGCGCGACCGCAAGAGCGGCCCGTTTACGCAGCTGGTCGACTATATTTACAAGGTTTTGACACGCCCCGATGTAACGCCGGAGGTGCCGCGGCTCGAAGCCGGCCGGCCCGTCCGAGACCAGCGCCAGATGCACTACGAGATGCTGCCCCACGCCCGCCCCGGCGGCATTGCCGGGCTGCTCGAGATGATCATCGACATGAGCGACGCCAACGGCCGCGCCGATATCTATCGCGTTGCCGACGAGCTCGCCTTCGAGATCGACGACCTGCTGCCGATCGTGGACGCCGCCCAACTGCTGCGCTTTCTCCATGTCGAGGAGGGCGACGTCGCCATCACCCCCGAAGGCCGCGCCTTCGCCGAATCCGAAATCCTGACCCAAAAGGACCTCTTCCGCAAAGCTGCTCTCGACCACGTCCTGCTGCTGCGCCAGATCACCCGCGCGCTTGATAACAAGAGCGACCACACTGTGCCCGAAGAGTTCTTCCTCGACATGCTCGATGAGCAGTTCTCCGACGAGGAGACGCGGCGCCAGCTGGAGACCGCCATCAACTGGGGCCGGTATGCCGAGCTGTTCGACTTCGACGGCGGCCGCCGCCGCTTTACGCTGCCCGAGGACGAAGAGGAAGAAGAGGAAGAGACAGCGGAAGCGGGGACCGAGTGAGCGGGCCACCCAGGCAGCAGCCTCAACTCGCGTTCTCCCGAGCACTGCTGGTCGAGCGCTCCTGGCCCATTGTCCTCGACCTCGGCGTGGGCGCGGCTTTGCTGGCCGGCTTTTACGGCGTCCTGCTCATCGCGCGCTACTGGGCCGGGGGCGCCGTGCCCGAGGTCGCTATCTCGCTCTCGCCCGCGAAGCTGCCAGCCTACGCCTTCTACTCCTGCGTCCGCATCTTCGTCGCCTACCTGCTCTCGCTGGCTTTCGCCATCGGCTACGGCTATCTCGCCGCTTACAACAAGCGGGCGGAAGCGCTGCTGATCGCGACGCTCGATATCCTGCAGTCCATCCCCGTGCTCTCGCTGCTGCCCGGCATCATGCTGGCTCTGATCTCTCTGTTCCCGACTCGCCAGATCGGCATCGAGCTGGGTGCAATTATTGTGATTTTCACGAGCGAGGTCTGGAACATGGCGTTCTCCTTCTACGCCTCGCTTAAATCCATTCCGCGGGAGCTGCGCGAAGCCTGCAAGATCAACCGCTTCTCGCCCGTCCAGCGCTCGTTCCAGCTCGAGCTGCCCTTCGCCGCCATCGGCCTGGTGTGGAACTCGATGATCTCGGTGGCCAATGGCTGGTTCGTGCTCATGATCTGCGAGATGTTTCCGCTCGGCTCGCGCCATTTCCGGCTGCCGGGGCTCGGCTCCTACCTTCAGACCGCGGCCAACGAGGGCAACTCGCGAGCCATGACCTACGGCCTGGTCACGGTGGTCGCCATCATCGTCGCCACCGATCAGCTCCTCTGGCGCCCGTTGATCGCCTGGTCCGACAAGTTCAAGTTTGAGAATGTCGAGAGCGCCGACCGCTCCCGCTCGCCCATACTCGACCTGCTGCGCCGCTCCAACATCGTCGCCCGCATCAACGAGTACACGGTCGAGCCGCTTTCCGAACGCCTCTACGCCTCGCTTGCGCGCGGCGAGGAGAAGCGTGCCGGCGCACTGCCTGACCCGGACAGCGGCCGGCGCTCGTCACTAGCCACGGCGGTCCTGGGCGTTTTTCTGCTCCTGCTCGCGGGCGCCGCCATCTGGAAAGCATCGCTGCTGCTGCGCGGCATGCAGTGGTTCGAGTACCGCCACCTGCTCGCCGGCGCCGGCGTCACCTTCCTCCGGGTCATCGTCGCGCTCGCGCTCGCCGCCGCCTGGACCATCCCGGCCGGCGTCGCCATCGGCTTTAACCCAAGACTGGCTCGCATCGTGCAGCCCTTCGCACAGATCGCCGCCAGCTTTCCCTCGACGGCGCTGTTTCCCCTCATCCTCATCGTGCTCATCCAGGCTGGCGCAGGCCTCGGCATCGATGCGGTCCTGCTCATGATGCTCACTACCCAGTGGTACATCTTCTTTAACGTCATAGCGGGCGCCATGGCCATCCCGACCGATCTCAAGGAGGTCTCCACGCTCTTCCAGTTCTCAACCATGCAGCGCTGGCGCACCCTCATCCTGCCCGGCATCTTTCCCTATCTGATTACCGGCCTCATCACCGCCTCGGGAGGTGCCTGGAACGCCTCCATCGTGACCGAGTACATGACCCTGCACGGCCGCGACATCCGCACCGTCGGCCTCGGCGCCGACATCACCCAGGCCAGCAACAACGGCGAGTTCCCTGTTCTGCTGATGGCGACCATCATCATGGCGCTCATCGTCGTTACCGTCAACCGACTGCTGTGGCGCCCGCTCAACCGCCTTGCCGAAACAAAATTCCGCCTGGAGTAATCCCCTGCCTTCTCGCCGGTACGCCCGGAACGCTGCCGCCGCGCTACTATGGGAGCGCCGTACCCAGGCAGCGAGCCCTACCCGACCCTCATGAGATCCACACGCTTCCAGCAGTTGCTCTCCGCGCTCTTCCTGCTCGCTGCCCTGCTCATTGCGGCCAATGCCTGGCTCGCGTTCCATGCCGAGGAGGTGCTCGCCAACTCTGAGCGCTGGGTCACGCACACCCTTGAGGTCATCACCAACCTGGAGCGGGTGCTGCACACCGCGGCCGATGCCGAGTCCAGCGCGCGCGGCTTTCTGCTCACCGGCCAGGAGTATTTTCTGGCTCCCTACAAAGCCGCCGCGAACGCATTGCCCGCCCAGTTCGAGCTGCTGGAACACCTCACCAGCGACAACGCCCTGCAGGTCGAGCAGCTGCAGCAAACCGCCGGTGTCGCCCGCCAGCGCATGGTCCTTCTGGCCAGCTCTATCCAGATGTATCGCGACCGGAACCGGGCTGGCCAGGCAGCGATGCTGGGCGCCGGCGAGGGCCAGGACCTCAGGGCCAGGCTCGTCGCCATGGTGCAGAGCGAGCAGCAGCGGGAGCGCCTGCTGCTCGCCGAGCGGCTGCGCGACTCGGCCCACGCCCGCACCGAGGCCAAGCTCACCGTCGCCCTGGCCAGCTCGCTCGACATTCTCTTCGTCATCCTGTCGCTCTCTTCGCTCTCCTACGAGCGCCGCCTGCGCCAGCGTGCCGCCGAGTTCTCCGCCCGGCTTGAGAAGCTGCAGGCCATCACCGAGATCGCCTTTACCCAGCTCAGCGTGGGCGAGCTAACCCGGGAGCTGCTGGCGCGCCTGCGTGTCACGGCCCAGATCGACAGTCTGGTGCTGAGCCGCTGGCACGGGAACGAGATCGAGCTGGTCGCAGCCGAGGGAGTTGCCATCGTAGCCGGAGAGCGCCGCGCTGTCGGCAGCGAGAGCGCCATGGCCGAGGTCGCCCGCACTGGCCGCGCGCTCCGGCTCACGGGCGACCAGCTGCAGGCGGTGGCGCTGGAGGCGTTGCCAGGCGACGCGCTGGGGCTCGGCTCCGCGCTCATCCTGCCCATGACCATCTCGTCGAAGGTCATCGCGGTGCTCGTCGCCGGACGCCAGCGCGGGGCCGGCTTTTCTGCCGACGATGAAGAACTGCTCTCGCTGGCTGCCGACCGCATCGCCGTCTCGCTTGACCGCGCCGCGGCGTACGAGGCGGAGCGCTCGGCACGGCAACTGGCCGAAGCTAGTACGGCTCAGATCCAGCTGCTCAATGACGTGCTCGAGGAGCGTGTGCACCAGCGCACTGCTGAGCTTGAAACCACCAACCGCGAGCTCGAAGCCTTTTCCTACTCCGTCTCGCACGACCTGCGCGCGCCACTGCGCTCGGTCGACGGCTTCTCGGTCGCGCTCGCCGAGGACTACGGGCACCTGCTCGAGGGTGACGGCAAGCACTATCTCACCCGCATCCGCGTCGGGGTGCAGCGCATGGGCCAGCTCATTGACGCGATGCTGCAGCTTTCACGCATCACCCGCGCCGAGTTCTCGACCGAAACCGTCGACCTCTCCGCACTCGCCGGTTCGGTCGCGGACGAGATTGCCCAGGCCCTGCCGGACCGTGCCATCGCCTTCGCCATTGAGCCCGGTCTGTTGGCCGACGGCGACCCCCGCCTGCTGCGCGTCATCTTTGAGAACATGTTTGGCAACGCGGCCAAGTTCACCGGCAAAACCCAGCACGCGCAGATCGCGTTCGGCTGGTCGGCCGGGCGCAAAGCCTACTTCATCCGCGATAACGGCGCCGGGTTTGACCAGCAGTACGCGGGCAAACTCTTTGTTGCCTTCCAGCGTCTGCATGGCGACAGGGATTTCCAGGGTTCGGGCATCGGCCTCGCCACTGTCGCCCGGGTCATCCGGCGGCACCACGGCACCATCCAGGCCGAAGGCATCGTCGGCAAGGGAGCCGCTTTCTGGTTTACGCTGGGACAGGGAAACACGACTACATGACCTCTTCACGATTGATACTCCTGGTGGAAGACGACCCGGACCACGAGCTGCTCACCATCCGGGCGCTTCGCAAATCGCATATCGCCAATGACGTGCGCGTCGCCCGCGATGGCGAAGAAGCCCTGGCCATGCTCTTCGGCAACGGTGAGGATGCTTTGACCTCAAGCCCCCAGGTCGTGCTGCTCGACCTCAAACTGCCCAAGGTCGACGGACTGGAGGTGCTGCGGCGCATCCGCGAGAGCGAGCGCACCCGCATGCTGCCGGTCGTCGTCCTCACCTCCTCCGATGAGGAGAGCGACATCGTGCGGTCCTATAAACTCGGCGTCAACAGCTACATCCGCAAGCCGGTCAACTTCTCCGATTTCGCCGAGGCCACCATGCAGCTCGGTATGTACTGGCTGGTGCTGAACGAATGTCCTCCTTACCTCCAGTAGAGCCGGGCCCGTCTGCTGTCGCCAGGCAGGTCGCCACGCCGCGGCCTCTCCGCGTGCTGCTGATCGAGGACAACCCCGACGACGGACTGCTGCTGCACCGGCACCTGGCCCGCTCCGGCTTCGCGCCCGACCTGCACCGCGTCGAGACCGCCGAGGACATGCTCACAGCGCTCGGCAAGCCGTGGGACTGCATCCTCGCCGACTACAACCTGCCCGTGTTTTCCGCGCCCGAAGCCCTCAGGCTGCTGCAGAGCACCGCGCACGATATTCCCTTCATCATGATGTCGGGAGCGGTCAACGAGGCGACCGCCGTCGCTGCCATGCGCGCCGGTGCCCACGATTATGTCTCCAAGGAAAACCTGACCCGCTTGGGCCCCGCGATCGAGCGCGAGCTGGCCGAGGCTGCCAGCCGCCGCAGCAAGCGCGCCATCGAGCTTGCCCTGCGATCGAGCGAAGAACGGTTCCATCGCCTGGTCGAGGCCACGCCGCTGGCCCTGCTCATCAGCGACATGCGGGGCCGCATCACCTACTTCAATCGCGGTGCACAGCGGCTGCTGGGTTTTGCGCCAGAGGACCTTGAAGCGGACCGGGTCAGCCTGGCGCGCATCTTTCCCGTCGAGCTTCACAGCAGCCCCGCAGCCGGCGAGGGTCAGCCTGGCACCGCCAACCAGCATGTTGCCGAGGAGCTGCACGGAAAAGTGGCGAGCCACGATGGCGAGACCTGGGAGTCCACCTGCCTGCACTCCAGTGGCACCGCGATCCCGGTCCTGATTGGTGCCGCAGCTCTCAACCCGGAAGCCCGGCACCAGGATCTGCAGCTCGCCATCTTCTTCGTCGACCTTACTGACCAGAAGCACTCGGAGGAGACTCTCCGGCGCACAGAAAAGCTGGCTGCGACCGGCCGGCTCGCGGCCTCCATCGCGCACGAGATCAACAATCCCCTCGAGGCCATCACCAATTGCCTGTACCTGCTGGAGCAGAGCCCGCTCGATGCCGACGCGCGCGGCTACCTGCAGATGGCGCAGGGCGAACTCGACCGCGTCACCCATATCACCACCCAGACGCTGCGCTTCTACCGCCAGAGCACCCGTCCGTCGCTCACCGACATCCCCGACCTGCTCGAATCGGTGCTCGCTCTCTACGAGGCGCGTATCCGCGGCAATGCCATTCAGGTTGTCCGTGACTTTGACGGAGCCCCGCCCATCCTTGCCCTCGACGGCGAAATCCGGCAGGTGTTGGCCAATATCGTCGGCAACGCGGTCGATGCCCTGCTCGCCGGGCCCGCGGGCGCTGCGCCGCCCGTAACCACCGGCCAACCGGCCGCGGAGCCGCAGCCACGCACGCTATGGCTGCGGGTCCGCGCCCGCCGGTCCTGGCACACTGGCAGCATCGGTGTCGCCATCCTGATTGCCGATAGCGGTACCGGGATGAGCAAGGCAACGCTCGCGCGTATCTTCGAGGCCTTCTTTTCGACCAAAGGCGTCACCGGCACCGGCCTCGGGTTGTGGGTTTCCGGCGAAATCATCGGCAAACACAATGGGCGGGTGCAGGTGCGCAGCCGTCAGAGCGCGCCCTCGGGGACCATTTTCCGCATCCTGTTTCCGCTGGAGTCGTTGCCGGCCGACTACGCTTACGAGACCGAGTTGCCGACGCTGCAGTAAGGCCCAGCGCCGCCAGCCGTGTTCTGGCGAGAACTAACCCACGCCACAACCCTCAAACGGCCTGCATGCAGCAGCATGGTAAACACTCGATGAATATGAGCGTTCTCCACTCACATTCCTACTGGGCCGCTTGACACTTACCATTCTGCTCCGCTACGTTAGCAGTCGAAGGCCGGCTCTGCCAGCGGTGATTGCATCCACTGCCAGCCCCGCCGGCGGTCACTCCGTCCAGCCGCGCTACTCCAGGCCGCCGGGCACGTTTTCTGGTTCAACAGCTTCACCAAAGCTTCAAAGGAGAAGGAAGAACACTATGGCATCCAGCACCGCTACGTCCACGTTTACACCGCTGCACGACCGCATCCTGCTTCGCCGTGTCGAAGAGGGCGAGTCGATTCGCGGAGGCATCATCATCCCCGATACCGCCAAGGAAAAGCCCCAGGAAGGCGAAGTGATCGCCGTAGGCAAGGGCAAGTCGAACGATGAAGGCAAGACCTTCCCGCTGGACGTCAAGGCCGGCGACCGCGTGCTGTTCGGCAAGTACTCCGGCACCGAGATCAAGATCGATGGCGAAGAGTTCCTCATCATGCGTGAGGAAGAAGTCCTCGGCATCCTCAAGAAGTAGCTTTCCACGCCGGCAATCGGCGTTTTTTCAGGCCCGGACTGACCCGGGCGCAGTCGAAACAACCGTTTCAAGATTTCGTTCCAGGAGAAAAAAAGCATCATGGCAAAACAGATTCTGCACGGAGAAGACTCCCGCCAGGCGATCCTGCGCGGTGTCAACACACTGGCGGATGCCGTCAAGGTAACGCTGGGCCCCAAGGGCCGTAACGTCGTGATCGAGAAGAAGTTCGGCTCGCCGACGATCACCAAGGACGGCGTCACTGTCGCCAAGGAGATCGAGCTCAAGGATTCGCTCGAGAACATGGGCGCGCAGATGGTGCGCGAAGTCGCCTCGAAGACCTCGGACGTGGCCGGTGACGGCACCACGACCGCAACTGTCCTGGCCCAGGCCATCTACCGCGAAGGCGTCAAGACCGTTGCCGCCGGCGCCAACCCGATGGCGCTCAAGCGTGGCATCGACAAGGCCGTCGAAGCCATCGTCGGCAAGCGCGACGAGAACGGCGTTGTCACGGGCGGCGCGCTTTCCGTGTTCTCGAAGCCGGTCACCGGCGAGATGATCGCGCAGGTCGGGACGATTTCTGCGAACAGCGACTCAACCATCGGCACCATCATCGCGGAAGCGATGAAGAAGGTCGGCAAGGACGGCGTCATCACCGTTGAAGAGTCGAAGACACTTGAGACCCAGCTGGAAGTGGTCGAAGGCATGCAGTTCGACCGCGGCTACCTGAGCCCCTACTTCGTCACCGACCCGGACCGTATGGAAGCCGTCGTCGAGGACCCCTACATCCTGATCCACGAGAAGAAGATCTCGTCGATGAAGGATCTTCTGCCGCTGCTGGAGCAGGTAGCGCGCAACTCGAAGCCGCTGCTGATCATTGCAGAGGATGTCGATGGCGAGGCGCTGGCGACCCTGGTGGTCAACAAGCTGCGCGGGACTTTGAATGTAGCCGCGGTGAAGGCGCCGGGCTTCGGCGATCGCCGCAAGGCCATGCTGGAGGACATCGCGAAGCTGACCGGCGGCAAGGCCATCACGGAAGACCTCGGCATCAAGCTCGAGAACGTGAAAATCGAGGACCTGGGCCGGGCCAAGCGCGTCACCATCGACAAGGACAACACGACCATCGTTGAAGGCCGTGGCGAGTCGTCCGCGATCGAAGGCCGCGTCAAGGAGATCCGCAGCCAGATCGACAAGACCACCTCCGACTATGACCGCGAGAAGCTCCAGGAGCGCCTTGCAAAGCTGGTCGGCGGCGTGGCCGTCATCAAGGTCGGTGCCGCTACGGAAACCGAGATGAAGGAGAAGAAAGCCCGCGTGGAAGATGCGATGCATGCAACGCGCGCGGCTGTCGAGGAAGGGATCGTTCCGGGCGGCGGTGTGGCCCTGGTTCGCTGCACTCCTGACGTCGATGCCCTCATCAAGACGCTCGAAGGCGACGAGAAGATCGGAGCGCAGATCATCCGTCGTGCCATCGAGGAGCCGCTGCGCCAGATCGTCGGCAATGCCGGCGAAGAGGGCGCGGTGGTCGTGGGCCGTATTCACGAGTCGAAGGATCACCATTTCGGCTACAACGCCGGCACCAACAAGTTCGAGGACCTGGTTGCGGCCGGCGTCATCGATCCGACCAAGGTGACGCGCACTGCCCTGCAGAACGCAGCCTCGATCGCCGGGCTGATGCTGACGACTGAGGCCATGGTCGCCGACATCCCCGAGCCGAAGGGTGCGCCTGCCGGTGGTGGGCATAATCACGGCGGCGGCATGGAAGGCATGTACTAAGACAAACGCCATCCTGAAGCAGCAAAAGAGGCCCCGCTCAGGCGGGGCCTCTTTTGTGAACAGAATTTTTTGTTACTTCCGTCATAAGAAAAACCGGAAAAATTCGGATGGCAGACATCCAGTTTTCGGGTGCTAAAACGCAGATATACGCGATTGTGCGTAATAAATGCATATTCCCTGCTCTCGCAGTGGTCGCTCCTGCACTGGCAACGGCTTGCATTCTCTGGCTCTCGGGTTAACCTCTGAGGACATCCATCTTCAGGAAGACCCTGGGTTGACATACATCGCGTCGTGCTCGCTGCGAACATCCCGACTTCTTCTCCTGTCTGGCGGCCTGGCTGCCTGCTGCGGAGCCGCATGGGGACAGATGCCCGGCGCTTCCATGTTTGCCAGCTCCTCAGGCTCGCCGGCGCCCGAGCCGCTTGCCGCCGCCGTACCCAGCCTGCCCAATGCGCCTATGCCCAACCTGCCGATGGTTCGGGGCGCGATCCCGCCGGGCGAGCAGCCGCTAGTGCTGCCGCGCAACTTCCGCATCACACCCGCGGCCAGCCGCACCAATGTGCCGGGCAAGGTCTCCTACTACCTGGGCAGCACCTGGTCTATCCGCAATCTGCTGGAGGCCCTGGCGATCGCCGGAGTGCCCAACGTCACCACTGCCCCGACCCAGCCGCGCCCCCCCAACGGCGATGTAAGCGACCAGACCTATGAAGACGACCTGAACGATTATGGTCACCGAATGGACGACTGGCTGCATGTGAACGAGCCCCTCGTCCGCGTGCATGCCCGGCGCTTCGAGGTGGGCCTGGCCACGGCTGAATCGCGGCAGCTGCTCAGCAACCTGGTGCTGCCCGTGGCCCTGCACCAGCAGGGACGGTATATCCCGGCGCCAGTCAACTCCGACCTGAGCCAGCGCCTGGGCAATGCCGCGGCCTCAATCGTGGTCACGCACAACGATGCCGGCTACCTGGTGCCGAACTACTCCAAGCTGGGCGGCACGGTCGCCGCGGCCTTCCTGGGCAAGAGTCTGTATGCCAGCGCCTTCAAAGCGCCCGAGCTCAACTCCGGCCACTTCGTCGAGCGCTACGTTGGCTACAGCCTGCTCGGCGACCTTGCGACCAATACAGCGCACGAACTGATCCGCGCCGCCGTAGAGCCGGACATGACCATGTACAACCTGCATGGGCGCTCGACTGACGACTCGTACTACCCGCTGTCGATTGGCGGCAAGTTCATTTACTGGGCTCGCGGCATCGATGCCGGACGCAACTTCGCCGAAGCAGCCCTGGTTGCGGGCCTGCCGACTGTCCACGACTTCCCGAAGGATCCAAGAGCCGGCAATCCTTCCACCTACGACGGCTTCCCGGACTTCGACACCGCCGAGATGAGCTACGGGCAAACCGTGCTGGTCTGGAAAGACAACCTTGAAAACAGCCTCCGTTACCACGGGCAGCGGTTCGCGGGTGGCCTGGCCGAGTCAGAGTCGCAGCAGCTGCTGGCCAACTTCGCCATCCCGGTCCTGTTCGACATGGACCCGCGCTACATCCCTCTGGGCACGGGCTACAGCGGCAGCCAGCGGCTGGGGCATGCGTTTCAGGGCCTGGTCGTAAGCCACACCGACTCCGGCGCAAAGACGATAAACCTGCCGGTGCTGGGCGGCACGGTGGGGGCAGCGTTCCTGGCGAAAGAGGTGTACTACCCGCAGTTCGAAACACCGAAGCTCGCGTCTGGCGGCGTGCTGGCAACCACGATCGGGCTTAACTTCGCCGCCGACGCGCTCGGCAACATCGTCGGCGAGTTCCTGCGGCACCGCGGGTACTAAGCACCTACGAAGGCTTCGGTTCGGGCCAGTCCAGGTCGAATCTCTCGGCAGCGGTCCTGAGCCTTTTGTCGCGCGTCCACAAGGTACAATTTGCGGTCATCTGAACGGAGACGAGCAGATGGGCGTCGGCGTAGCCGATGCCCGTGCCATACAACTTATGCTTAGAGACGAACGCCAACACCTCTTCGTCATAAGCGATGACGGGCATTGGCATCGTGTTCAGAGCCTCTATGGTGGCCTCGCGCCGTGCAAGAGTTCCCATGGCGATTTCACCGATGACAAGAGGATGAATGAGGATGCGGTTTTCCGAGATAAGTCTTGAAAGAGCGACATCTGGATGCCGGGTATGGTCGAGCCACACGGACGTATCGGCCAGTATCACTTCTTCGGGCGCCGCCGAGGCGGGAAGGTCGCGTCCGGATCGCTGCCTCCAAGCGCGATCAGCCTCTTACCGGCTTCTCTCTCGACAAGTGCGGTCAAACCCATGCGAACCAGGGTCGCTGTCTCCTGTACGCCGGTGAATTCCTTCGCTTTCGCGACCAGCTTATCGTCAATTGCCACTGTCGTTCGCATGCACCCTCCTGCTGTGACTATCCTACACCACGGCACCATTTGATGCCGTAATCTGTGCCGCACTCGCCTACTTTGCTGCATGCCCCAGGGTGATCCGCACCCCTGCGCGCGCGGTCATCGGTGTCGAGAGATAGCCGATGGGGCTGATGTGCTGCTGGCTCAGCACGTTGTCGAGCTGGGTGTAGATGCCGAGCCGATGGGTGGCCTGGTAGGTCGCTCCGGCGTTTAGGCTGCTATAAGCGGAGTCGAGATTGCGGTTCGGCAGCAGAAGTGAGTTGTCGCCCGCCGCCGTGCTGAACGGGCCGAGGAAGGTCGTGTCGTCGCTGCGGCCGGCGAAAGACCCGCTGGCGACCCCGCTCCAGTTCTTGCCCGTGTACGTGACGGACACGAAGCCGGTGTGCGGCGGCCGGCGGAACGGCCGGGCGCCGACGAGCGGCGAGCTGGCGCCAATGGGAATGTTTCCGAAATTGGACGCAGTGTTCATGCTCGGGCCGAGCGCGTCGGTCGAGAAGGAGTGCTGTACGACCGCATCGAGGTAGGTGTAGCCGCCGCGCAGGAAGATGTTTGCTTTGGGGCTGTACTCGATCTCCGACTCAGCGCCCTGCGCCCGGAAGGAGAGTGAGTTGAGGTCGATGCCGAAGGACGGGTTCGCCTGAAGAAAGGCGAACAGCGAGGCTTGCTGCGACGGCGTGAGCTGCGGCAGCAATTGAGGCACCGCACCCGGGTCGACACTCTCAATCTGGTTGCCGAACTCATTGTGAAAATAGGTGAGCTTGAGCAGGATGCGCTCGTCTGCGATGCTCTGCTCGACGCCGCCATCGTAGGAGCGGGTGAGTGCCGCGCCGATGGGCTGCACCTGGTACTGATTTACCAAACTGCTCCCGCCGTTCTGCTGGAGAAAGGCAAGCAGCGAACCGGTCTGCTGGCCGAGCGTCGGCTCCTTGTAACCTTTGCTGAAGTTGAAATTGACGCGCGTGCCTTGAAGCAAGCCGCGGCCGGGCTGCACCAGATAATAGGACGCTCCCAGGTGGGGCGCGCCAACAGTTCCGTAGAGGCCATTCTTCTCGATACCACCGCCGAGCGTGTAGAAGAAGCGGCTGCCGAAGTCGCCCTGCAGCGCGAGCGTGTAGTCGTAGTTATCGCGGGTGATGGGCTGAGATAAATACAAGCCGCGCTCGGCTTCATAACGAAAGCCGGCGACCCCCAGAAGATGAGGTGTGAAGGCATAGCTGGTCTGCGCGTGGAGCGAATCGCGGTTGGACGCGGAATCGCTGATGTAGCTGCCGAAGAATGTAGAGCCTGTGATCACCTGGCCGCTTACGGTGTAGCCATTCGCTCCCGTTACGGTTACAGGCTGGCCCAGGGTGTTGCCGGTTATGGGGTCCACGATACCGGTTGCTGCAAACTGCTGCACCCGCTCGCGCTTGCGGGCCAGCCCGTACTCGGTTTCCGCGTGCCAGCGGTCAGAGAAAGTGTGGTCCAGGGTCGCGGTCATGTAGATATTCTGGTCGCCCTGTTTGATATCGGTCGGCGTGAGCGTAAACGCATATTGCCCGGGCGCGCCCGTGGCCGAGTCGCTGTTGCGCGCGGTCACCCGCAGGTGCGTCGCATTTGAGAGCGCGAAGCCCAGGTTCGCCGCCGACGTCACATCGTGGTACTTGTTGTGTTCCACCGAGTTGGTCGTCTGGTAGTCGCCGAACGCGCCGTAATAATCGAGCGAGTTGCGTGTGCCGCCCAGCTGCACTTCATTGCGATAGGTGCCGAAGTTGCCGCCATCGCCCTCGTAAAAGAAAGACGGAAACGGGGTCGAGCCACGCGGTGTCGTAAACGCGACAACACCGGCGCCCGCGTCGGTCCCGTATACGACAGTATCGGGGCCGCGATACGCCTCGGCGCTGCCAATACCGGTGGTCGACAGGTTGGCGAAGTCGAAGGTTCCGCCGACATCCTCAAGAGGCGCTCCGTCGAGCAGCACCTTGTTGTCGTCGGAGTTGCCGCCGCGGATGAACAGCGAGGTAGCGCCGCCGCGCTCGCCGGTAGTCGCAAGCGTAAAACCGGGCACCAGGCGCAGCGCATCGGTCACATTCTGCAGGTTCTGGAAGTCGGTCTTATTCAGCTCCGTGATCGATGCGCTGACCTGGGTCTGCGGAATCGGCGTGCCGGTTGCGGTGACGACGATCGCCTCGCGCAGCGTATTGGGCTCGAGCGTGACGTTTTTTTCGAGGCTGCCAAGCGCCTCGCCGTAGAAGCTCTCGGTCGCGAGCTGGCGGAAGTTGATACCCGTGGCCAGCACGTAGTAGCGCCCCGCGGTCGAAGTCGAAAGGCTGTAGCTGCCATCGGCGTTGGTGCGCGCGGAGATGACGATCTTGCCATTATCGACGAGCGCAACGACGGCGCCCTGAATGGGCTGGTTCAAGGGGTCGACGACGACGCCGTGGACGGCCACGGCGTGCAGTGGCAGGGTTTGCAAAAGGGCGGCGCTGGCGACGAGCAGCAGGCGGCGTTTGGGCGCCCTCGCGAGAAGAGGCGCAGTTACGCGCGGGCGTTTTACTTCGGTCATCGGTGCGAATGCTTTCCCTGTTCCCCTCGGAACAGCGGCTGTTGAAGTCGCGCGCGTACGAATCGGTCTCCTGACTTGACGCTCCGCTTGGCGGCTGCCTTCCCGGTTCGCTTGCGCTTGCCAGTGGCCTAGTACGCCGCAAGGGTAGTGCCGCGCCTTACAGTTGCGGGGCAGTGGCGGAGTTGCACCGCCTTCCCAGATGTCTTTCTCCGTACACGCAGTCGTGTGCTGGTGGTGCGCCCCCCCTGCAAATGGTTTCGCACGGAAAGCGAAATGGTGACCCCGGCAAGATTCGAACTTGCGACCTGCGGTTTAGGAAACCGTCGCTCTATCCACCTGAGCTACGGGGCCACTCCCGGCTTATTGTCTCACTACGGCTGCAGCGGGCGGACGGCAAAATCGTGCATCCTAACGGGACGATATGCTTGAGCATACCCACCATCTTTCAACAAAGAACAGGATTCCCTATGGCAGAGGCAAGACAGTATCAGGTACAGGAGGGCGTGCCCTTCCACCGCGGGCCGCACTGGGACGGCAAGGGCGTCAACTTCGCCCTCTTCTCAGCGAACGCGACGCAGGTGGAGCTTTGCCTGTTCTCAGAGGACGGCAAGACCGAGCAGCAGCGCATCACGCTACCCGAGCACACGAACGAGATCTGGCACGGCTACATCCCCGACCTGGCCCCTGGGCAGCGCTACGGCTACCGCGTGCACGGGCCCTACGAACCGGAAAAGGGCCACCGCTTCAACCCGAACAAGCTGCTGCTGGACCCCTATGCCTATGCGCACATCGGCAAGGTCATCTGGGACCCGGCGATCTTCGGCTACACCATGGAATCGATGGACGACCTGACCTTCGACGAGCGCGACTCGGCGCCGTTTATGCCGAAATGCATCGTGGTGGACCAGAACTTCGACTTCACCGGTGAGCGCGGACGCAAGCACGTGCCGTGGGATGAAACGGTCATCTACGAGACCCACGTCAAGGGTTTCACCAAGCTGCGCCCGGATGTTCCGGAGCACCTGCGCGGCACCTATGCCGGCCTCGCGCAGCAGCCGGTCATCGACTACATCAAGTCGCTCGGCGTGACGTCGGTGGAGCTGCTGCCGATCCACACATTTGTCGACGACAGCAACCTGCTTGAAAAAGGCATGGTGAACTACTGGGGCTACAATACCATCGGCTTTTTCGCGCCTGACCCGCGCTACGCCTCCAACCGGGCCGAGACGCTCAAGGAGTTCAAGGAGATGGTGGCGGCCTACCACGAGGCTGGGCTCGAGGTCATCCTCGACGTGGTGTACAACCACACCGCCGAGGGCAACGAGCGCGGCCCGACACTCTCGTTCAAGGGCATCGACAACGCCAGCTACTACCGCCTGATCCCCGACCAGCCGCGCTACTACATCAACGAGACCGGGACCGGCAACACCGTGAACGTGAGCCACCCGCGCGTGCTGCAGATGGTGATGGATTCGCTGCGGTACTGGGTCGAGGAGACCAGCGTGGACGGCTTCCGGTTCGACCTGGGGACGATTCTGGCGCGGGAGCCGAACGGTTTTGACAACCGCAGCGGCTTTTTGAAGGCCTGCTCGCAGGACCCGCTGCTGGGCACCATCAAGCTGATCGCCGAGCCGTGGGACTGCGGCCCGGGCGGCTACCAGGTGGGCGGTTTTCCGCCGGGCTGGGCGGAGTGGAACGACCAGTTCCGCGACACTGTGCGGGACTTCTGGCGCGATAAAGCGCCGGCGTCCGCGCTCACGGAGCGGCTGTGCGCATCGAGCAGCATCTTCAACTCCCACGGGCGCAAACCCTGGGCCTCGGTCAACTTCATCACGGCGCACGATGGCTTTACCCTCAACGACATCGTGACCTACAACGAGAAGCACAACGAGGCCAACGGGGAGGACAACAAGGACGGCAGCTCGGACAACCGGTCGTGGAACTGCGGCGTGGAAGGGCCCACTGACGACCCGAAGATCAACGAGCTGCGATCGCGGCAGATCCGCAACATGCTGGCGACACTGCTGCTCTCGCAGGGCACGCCGATGCTGCTCGCGGGCGACGAGTTCGGACGGACGCAGAACGGCAACAACAATGCCTACTGCCAGGACGACGATATCTCGTGGCTCAACTGGGACCTGCACGACAAGGGCAAGCACCTGGTCGACTTTGTGCGGCAGCTTACGCGGCTCAGGCACCGCTTCCCGCTGCTGCGCCGTAACCGCTTTTACACCGGTGCCTTCAACGAAGAGCTCGGCGTGAAAGACCTGATGTGGATCAACGCGAACGGCAGCGAGATGGAGGACGAGCACTGGGGCGACAGCAACATGCGCTGCTTCGGCATGCTGATGGATGGCCGCGCGCAGCCGACCGGCATCAAGAAGCGCGGCGGCGATGCGACGCTGCTGCTGGTGATCAATGCGCATGACGACCTGGTGAAGTTCACGCTGCCGGAGTCGTACGGCGGTGAGGACTGGGCGCTGCTGTTCGACACCAACCTCGAAGAGAACGACGCAAAGGGCAGCTGCAAGACCGGGGAGAGTTACGCAGTGACGGCGCGCTCCGTACTGCTGTTTGCGCTGCGGGGAGAGAACGCGCAGAAGGGCCAGTACTAGGGTGGAGGGACGAGGGGTTAACAGGCCTTCCAGAGTGGAGGGCTTAACAGGCTTTCCAGGGTCGAGGATTTAACAGGCTTGTTAAAGCCTTGCTTGTTAAGCCCTATGTCCTGCCTTGTGCTCTTGCCTGTTAAACCCTGACCCCTGCTTTCTCCTGTGCTACGCTCACGCTGGTGGAAACGCAGCTGAACCAGATTTTTGCCGAGGAGTACCGCGCACTGCGGCCTCGGGCTCCCATGCCTCCCATTCGCGCACGCTTCTATCGCTTTACCAGCCTGAACACGACCATCCGCCTGCGCGAGGGGGAGCTCCGGGCGAGCCTGTCTGACCTGCTTGAGGGCGCGCCGGAGCCGGTGCTGCGGGCCATTGCGCACATTTTGCTGGCCAAGCTCTATCGCAAGCCGGTGGAGGCTGCGCACAACGCGCGCTACCGCCGCTACACACTCTCAGAGTCCGTGGTGCGCCAGACCGAGCGCATTCGCCAGCTGCGTGGACGCAAACGGGTCGTCACCGCCAAGGGGCAGCGCTGGGACCTGGAGGAGGTGTTCGAGTCGCTGAACACGCGCTTCTTTTTCGGACTGCTGGGTCGCCCGGTGCTGACCTGGAGCGAGCACAGCGCGCGCCGGCTGCTGGGCCACTACGACGCCGCGCATAACACCATCATGGTGAGCCGGGTGTTCGACCGGCCGGACACGCCGCGCTATGCGGTCGAGTACCTGATGTACCACGAGATGCTGCACCTGAAGCACCCGGTGACGGTGCGCCGGGGCCGGCGATGTGTGCACCCGGTCGCATTCCAGCAGGAGGAGGGCCGGTTTCCCCAGCTCGAAGCTGCGCGAGCGTACCTCAAAAATCTGCAGTAACGATGGCTCAGGCGGTACGCAGGGATGCCGGCTCGGCAGCCTTGGGGGCAAGGCTTGCGAAGGTCGCGAGGAAGCGCAGCACGTGGCCGGCGAACAGCTCCGGGGCTTCCTCAAACGGCAGATGGCCGAGGCCGGGCAGTACCTCGAGCGGAGCGCGGAGCACCGCGCGCAGACGGGTGGCCGAAGCCAGCGAAACAGCGCGGTCCTCGGCGCCCCACAAGAGCAATGTGGGCAGCCGGCGCAGGCGCGGCAGCATCGGGGTGAGCGCGGCCATGTCGGGCACCCAGCTGCGCAGCACGGAGAGGATGTAGTCAATGGTGCCGGGCACGCGCAGCGAAGCGACATACTCGGCCAGCGAACCGGGGCGCAGCTGGCGCGGGTCGCCGTACATGCGGGTCAGCGCGACGGAGTGGACCCATGAGGGCGCAGTCGGCAGCCAGAGAGCGAGCCGGCGCCCCAGCGGGGTTCCCGCGAACTGAATCTGCGGTCGCGACTGCACGCAGAAAGGGTTGGCCGGCGCGTGGAGCACAAGCGAGCGGACCCGCTCGGGAAACAGCGCAGCAAAGCACATGGCGACCGCGCCGCCGTGCGAGGTGGCAACCATGTCCGCCCGATGCAGACCTTCGCTGTCCATCCACAGGGCCAGCCGCCGGGCAGAAGCCTGCAGGCTGGCGTCGAGGCCGCTCACCCTCTCGGAGTGCCCGATCCCGATCGCATCCACCGCGTATACGCGAACCGAGCGCGCCAGCAACCGCATAGCCGGCGCCCAGCAGGCAGCCGCACCCAGCAGTCCATGGACTAGGACCAACGGCTCACCCGATCCGGCGACCAGCGCGTGCATGCGATGGCCGTCAATCAGCGTGCTCTGCTCGCGGATCACGGGGAAATCGTGAAGATCGCTGGTGCGGGTTTCTGCTGGAGCCTTCACCCTGATGAGGGTCCTACGGCTCTCTCGTGCTCGTTCCACTGCTCGTCTCCAGAATGTCAGTCAGGCCGGGTTCAGCCCGAAAGGTTATTGTTACAGCATTGTGAATCGAAGCCAAGCGAAAAACTCATCGCGCCGCTCTCATTTGAGTTCTGTGAAGAAGCGCCAGACGCCAAATCCCAGTTGTATAGTTTCCCGTAGTCTCCTTCCATATTTTTGAGGCTTTGGGCTGCGGACGCTCGCGCCTTTGCCAAAGAGATGTGGGAGCAGGCCCGGAAAGAAGAAGGGGCGAGCAGCTCAAAGTGGCCATCTACTTGCTAGGTAACCTTCAGCAGGTCACCTTCGGGGGTGGCTGCGCGTCGGCATGGAACGGTCACTTCAAACTCGGGTCACGGCCATCGCGCTGGCGCTGCTGACCGCGGCAGCCGTTCTTCTCGCCATCTTCAATTTTCAGCAGGAGCAGCACTTCCAGCGGCCGACCGACGGCATCTGGTGGGTCGAATCGCAGGGAGCTTTGCAGGCCCAGCGGGTTCCGGCGAACTCCGCCGGGGAGCGAGCCGGCATCAAGGCCGGTGACCTGCTGCTCTCGGTCAACCAGCAGCCCACCACTCGGGTTGCGGCGCTGACCCGGGAGATGTTCCACACCAAGGTCTACGGCTCAGCCAGCTACGTCATCTCGCGGATGGGCATCCGCTTCGATGTGCCGGTGATCCTGGACAGTGCTGACACCGGTATCAACCTGGGCATGCGGCTGATCGCCCTCGTCTATCTCGGCATCGGCCTGTACGTGCTGTTTCGAAGGTGGACGGCGCCCCACGCCACCCACTTCTACATCTTCTGCCTGCTCTCGTTTGTCATGTACTCGTTCCTGTACACGAGCAAGCTGAACACCTTTGACCAGATGGTGTACTGGGGCTGGATCGTGGCCGGGGCGCTGCAACCGGCGCTGTTTCTGCATTTCGCGCTGTCGTTCAGCGGGCGCTCGCAGCGGCGCAAGGCTTTGCTGCTGGTGCTTACCTACGGGCCAGCCGCGTTGATCGTCGGCCTGCAGGTGTACGCGCAATGGCGCTGGCAGGCGACGGAGCGGCTGGAACACCGTCTGGACCAGACCGCGATGGCCTACCTCGATGCCTTTTACATCCTGGCGACAGTGCTGTTCTCGCTCCAGTACCGCCGCGCCGGGCGTGATTCCGGCCCCGGGCAGGTGCTGCGCCGTCAGCAGCTCAAATGGCTCACCCGCGGCTCGGTGCTGTCGGTCGCGCCGTTTTCCCTGCTGTACGTGCTGCCCTACCTGCTCGACCTGGGCACGCCGGAGCTGGTGCGGAATCTAGCCATCCTATCGCTGGCTATCCTGCCGCTTACCTTCGCCTGGGCCATCGTGCGCTACCGGCTCATGGACGTGGACCTGATCTTCAAGCGGGGCGTGACCTACACGCTCGCCACGGCGTCGCTGGTTGGCTTTTACTTCCTGCTGGTGGCGGTGGCGGCGGAGCTGGTGCGGAAACGGCTGCCCAGCGCCGGCGTTTACGGCCTGCTTGCCGCCATCATCATCACCTCGGCCTTGTTCGATCCGGTCAAGCGCGCCATCCAGAACCAGGTCGACCGGCTGTTCGACCGCAAGCGCTACGATTACCGGCAGACGCTGATCGATTTCGGCCGCGAGCTGGGCACGCAGACCGACCTCGACCAGCTGCTGGTTTCGATCACCAGCCGCCTGTCACAGACGCTGCTGGTGGCGCGGGTCGCGGTCTTTCTGGCCAGCGATTCCCAGGAACAGGCGTTCCGCATGGGCGCCGCGCACGGGATGCCGCCGGCGCTTGCGGGTAGCGAGCTCGCCCTCGGCTTTCTCGACTTCGACCAGCCGGACGCCGGCACCCACATCTTCCTTGAGAACCCGCAGCAGGCGCTGCACCTGTCCGAAGAGGAACGCCGAACCGCGACCGCGTTGGAGCTGCACTACTACCTGCCCTGCCAGGTGCAGGATCGCACCATCGCCGTCATCGGGCTGGGCCGCACCACGCAGGGTGACTTCCTGTCGAGCGAGGATGTGGAGCTGCTCGAATCGCTGGCCGGCTACGTCGGCATTGCCATCCAGAACGCGACGCTCTACGCCAGCCTGCAGGGCAAGATCGAGCAGTTCGAGCGGCTCAAGGAGTTCAACGAGAACATCGTCGAGTCGACCAATATCGGCATCCTGGCGGTCGATCTCGACGAGCGGATCGAGAGCTGGAACGCGCAGATGGAAGTGCTGTTCGCGATGCCGCGGGCGCTGGTGCTGGGCCAGCGACTTGCGGACGTCTTCGACGAGGCGTTTGTGCGCGAGTTCGACCGGGTGAAGGGCGACCCGGGCGTGCATCATCTGTACAAGTTTCCCCTGGGCAGCCGGGGGGAAGGTTTGTCGGCAGAGGCATTGCAGGAAGAAGGCCGCGTCGCGAACATCTCAATTGCGCCGCTGGTCTCGCGTGAGTTCAAGACGCTGGGCCGCATCGTGCTGGTCGACGACATCACGGCGCGCATCGGGCTCGAGTCGCAGCTGGCGCAGGCGGAGAAGCTCTCCTCGATCGGGCTGCTCGCGGCGGGCGTGGCGCACGAGGTCAACACGCCGCTCGCCGTCATCTCGTCGTACACGCAGATGCTGAGCAAGCAACTGCGGGATGACGAACGGCTGGCGCCGCTGCTCGACAAGATTACGAAGCAGACCTTCCGCGCGTCTGAGATTGTGAACGGCCTGCTTAACTTCTCGCGGACCGGCGGGGCGGAGTTCCGCGCCACCGACCTGAATGCGGTCGTCCGTGAAACACTCAACCTGCTGGAACATCAGCTCAAGACCGCGCGTATCGAGCTTGTGACCGAGCTCGAGGCCGACCTTCCGCTCATCCAGGGCAACAGCGGCAAACTGCAGCAGGTGTTCCTCAACCTGTTCCTCAACGCGAAGGATGCGATGCACGAGGGCGGCTGCCTGCGGGTAAGCACCAGCTGCAATGGATCTGTCACTGTGTCGGTTGCAGATTCCGGCAGCGGCATCGCTCCCGAGCATGTGCAGCGCATCTACGACCCGTTCTTCACCACCAAGACGGCCGTGAAGGAGGGCGAGCGCCGGGGCACCGGCCTGGGACTCGCCGTCACCTACGGCATCATGCAGGAGCACGCAGGCAAGATCCACGTAGAAAGCCAGCCCGGCGCCGGGACCACCTTTGCGCTCGAATTCCCCTTGAAAGAGAAGCCCGCGCATGTCTGAGATCACCTATCCGGCACCACCTCTCGCCGAAGCTCCCCCCACCCGCGGCGTCGAAGAGACCATTCTCATCATCGACGACGAAGCGGGCATCCGCGAGACGCTCGAAGCGCTGCTGGAGCTCGAAGGCTATGCGGTCGAGATGGCCATCGACGGCGAGGCCGGCCTGGCGCGGATTGAGCAGAGGCCTTACGACCTGGTGCTGCTGGACCTGGCGCTGCCGGGCAAGAACGGTATCGAAATCCTGGCGCTGATCCGCGAGCGAGCGCCAGAGTTGCCGGTCATCATGCTGACCGCCTACGGCACGGTCGACAACGTGGTCGATGCCATCCGCGCCGGCGCGCAGAACTTTGTGCAGAAGCCGTGGGACAACGAGAAGCTGCTGGCCGATATACGCGCGGCGATCGCCCGCTACCGCGCCGAGGAAGAGAACGTGCAGCTGAAGCGCGCGTTCAAGCAGCGCTACAACTTCCCCAACATCATCGGCAAGAGCGACATCATGCTGGGCATCTTCGACCTGGTAGCGCAGGTGGCGCCCTCGCGCTCGACGGTGCTGATCCAGGGCGAAAGCGGCACCGGCAAGGAGCTGATCGCGAAAGCGGTGCACGCCAACTCGCCGCGCAAGGACAAACCGTTTGTGCCGGTCAACACAGGCGCCGTGCCAACCGATCTGCTTGAGTCCACGCTGTTCGGCCACGTGAAGGGCGCGTTTACCTCGGCGATCGCCGCGAAAAAGGGGCTGTTCGAGGTTGCGAATGGCGGCACGCTGTTTCTCGACGAGATCGGCACCATGCCGCTCGATACCCAGGCCAAGATTCTGCGCGTGCTGCAGGATAAACGCTTCATGCACCTGGGCGGCACGCACGAGATCCAGGTCGACGTGCGCATTATCACCGCGACCAACGTGGACCTGCGCCAGGCGGTGCGCGAGGGCAAGTTCCGCGAGGACCTGTTCTATCGGCTGGACGTGATCCGGTTCGAGCTGCCGCCTTTGCGCGCGAGGCGCGAAGATATCCCGGCGCTGGCCGCGCACTTCCTCCGTCGGTACTCCGATGAGAACGAGCTGGCGCTGCGTACGCTCTCGCCTGAAGCCATGCGTGCGCTGGTGGACTATGACTGGCCGGGCAATGTGCGCGAGCTTGAGAACGTGATGGAGCGCGGTGTGGTGTTGAGTTCCGGTCCGGTGGTGGGCCTTGAGCTGCTGCCGTCGCACATCACCGGCAAAAGCTACTCGTCGAGCCTGCTCGAGCACTCGAGCAATGCCTCGCTGTTCGACATCATGGAGGATATCGAGCGGCGCATCATCATGGACAAGCTGGAGCGCTGCAACTGGAACCAGACCGATGCCGCCGAGCAGTTCCGCATCCCGCTCTCGACGCTGAACCAGAAGATCAAGCGGCTGACCATCGAGATAAAAAAACGCATCCGGGAGGCGTAAACAGCCGGTTCCCACGGCGGCGCTTGCGGGAACGCGGCGCAGGGAGGAAGATCGCATGGTGCGCAGTCTATGTCAGTAAAGCTGGCGTTTCCTGCCGGTCCTGCATCCAAGCACGCGTGAAAGCATCCAAAGGAGCCAGCATCCTCCGGCGTCCGACTCCCTCGGCGTCCAGCTAAATCATGGCAGATAGCAAACTGGACCGCACTGTAAAGAACTTGATCCTGGCCCTGCAGAACTACGCGCTGCTCAGCGGGCGCGCCCTGTTGAATCTTTTTCAGCGCCCCCTGTACCTGGCCGACATCTTTACGCAGGCTGACTCAATCGGCGTCGGTTCTATCCCGATCGTGCTGCTTACCGGCTTCTTTACCGGCGGCGTGCTCGCGCTGCAGTCGGCTTCGTCGCTGTCGCAGTTCGGCGCCGCGGCCATCACCGGCCAGCTGGTCTCGTTCTCCATGATCAAGGAGCTGGGCCCTGTACTCACCAGCCTCATGGTCTCGGGCCGCAATGCCTCAGGCATGGCATCGGAGCTGGGTTCGATGGTCGTGACCGAGCAGATCGACGCCATGCGCGCGCTCGGCACCGACCCGCTCAAAAAGCTCATCATGCCCAGGATCGTCGCAACGATCGTCATGCTGTTCTTCCTCACCATCCTGTCCGACACGGTGGGCACCATGGGCGGCGGCGCGGTCGCGGTGTTTTTTCTCGGGCAGGATGGCTCGCAGTACTTTCACTCGGCGTACCAGTCGCTGGTCTTCGGCGACATCTTCCAGGGACTGATCAAGCCGGTTTTCTTCGGCTTCATCATCGCGACCATCGGCTGCTTCTACGGCATGAACACCAAGGGCGGCACGCAGGGTGTGGGCCGCTCCACGACCCAGGCGGTGGTGGTGTCGTCGGTGCTGATCATCGCCAGCGATTTCGTCATCAGCCGCTTTATGATCGGCGTTTTCGGGCACTAGGGCATTTTCACTTCACACGTGGAGGGGCCAGCAGATGTGCGCGTGGCTTTTCCGTCGGGAAAAGCCGCTGGAGCGAGAATTGGGGCCTATACACCAAAGAGTGAAAATGCTTTGACACGATGGACGCCATGACAGAGACCGAGCAGACGCAGGAAACACAGCAGTCCAGGCCGAAGACCTGGCACGAGGAACATCCGGACGAGCCGGTGATCGTCTTTGAGGGCGTGTCGCTCTTGTCCGCCGGCCGCACCGTGCTCGACGATATTTCCTTCAAAGTGAAAGGTGGCGAGACCCGCGTCCTGCTGGGGCCCGCCGGCGTCGGCAAGAGCGTGCTGCTCAAACTTGCGAACGGGCTCATCCAGCCCGATGCGGGCTGCGTCACTGTCTTCGGCGAGGACCTGCGCCGCCTGAAAGAGCGCGACCTGTTCGCTCTGCGCGCGCATATCGGCATGGTGTTTCAGGAGGGCGCGCTCTTCGACTCGCTCACCGTGCGCGACAACGTGGCGTACCGGCTCACCGAGGATCACGTTCCGGACGAGGAGATCGACAAGCGCGTGCATGAGGCGCTGCGCTTCGTCGAGCTCGAAGACACAATCGACAAGTTTCCCTCGCAGCTGTCGGGCGGCATGCGCCGAAGGGTCTCAATCGCGCGCGCCATTATCAGCTCGCCGGAGCTGGTGCTCTATGACTCGCCTACCGGCGGCCTCGACCCCATTACGTCGACCACGATCATTGAGCTGGTCATCAAGCAGCGTGATGTCTTCGGCTCCAGTTCCCTGCTCGTTTCGCACCGGCTGCAGGACGCGTTTACCCTGGCGACCCACTGGTTCAACAAGAAGTCGCAGAAGATGGAGCGGCTGCCGGAGGGTCAGGTCGACGATCGGACGAGCTTCCTGGTGCTGCATGAGGGCAAGCTGGTCTTTGACGGATCGACGCTCGACCTGGTGCACTCGGACGATCCGTTCATCAAAGAATATTTAGGCTGAATATCTGGGCTGAGTGCTCGCTTCCAGCGCTCCGGTTGCCACTCTCAGGAAAAGCCTCCGCAACTTGGCCCGCGAAATACCGTCTAAACAAGGCAGCATGCGCTTCCCAAAACTCCAGCGACGCCCGGAACTCGACGCGCTCCGTGGCCTTTTCCTCGTCTGGATGACGCTGACGCACCTGCCAACCCGCATCAGCGGGTGGGTCAACCAGCCGTTTGGGTTTCTCTCCTCGGCTGAGGGCTTCGTCTTTCTGTCGGCTCTTCTGGTAGCGCGCATCTACAGCAAGCAGGCGGCCGAGGACAGCCCCGCGCTGCACAGCAAGCTCTGGAAGCGTGCGGCCAAGATCTACGGCATCCACATCCTGATGCTCACGCTGGCGTTTACCGTGGTGGCGGCGCTGGCCACCTCGACGCATCGCGCGGCCATCCACAACCTGCTGCAGTTCTACCTCGCGCATCCGGGCACGGCGATCGCGGGCTCGCTGCTACTGCTTTACTGCCCGCCCCTGCTCGATATTCTGCCCATGTATGTGTTGTTCCTCGCCGGGACGCCTGTAGTGCTGGCGTGGGCGGCGCGGCGCGGCTGGCGGGTGCCGCTGGCCGCCAGCTTTCTCATCTGGCTGGGCGCACAGCTCGGCCTGCGCGACTGGCTGCACGCGGGAATCGTGCACCTCACGCATCTGCAGATTCCGGTGCAGGAGGGCGGCGCGTTCAACCTGCTGGCGTGGCAGGGTGTGTGGATGGCGGGGCTGTGGCTGGGCGCGGGCTCGGCTGAGGGCAAAAACCCTCTGCGCCATGTCAACGGAGCTATCGCAGCCGGCGCGGGCGCGGTATGCCTGTTCTTTCTCGGGGTGCGGCATGGCTGGTTGGGCGCGCACCTCACGCAGGATGCGCTCGCGTTCCAGCTGGACAAGTGGCATATCGGCCCGCTGCGTGTGCTCAATCTGGTCGCGTTTACGGCGCTGTTCTACTGGCTGCGGCGGTTCGTGTTCCCGCTGGTACAGACAGAGCCGTTCCTGACCCTGGGCAAGGCCTCGCTCGAGGTGTTCTGTGCGCACGTGGTCTTCGTTTTTCTGGCATTGGCGCTGCTTTACAACGACGTGTCGGAGCTGCATGGCGCGGTCGCTATCATCGTGCTGATCCTCACGTTCTCCGGGCTTTTCCTGATCGCCTCGCAGCTGGTCAAGCGGCGCCGGGCGGCCCGCAAGCGCGGGGAAACCCCGCCCCGCTCGCCCGATCCGGACGAAGAGCACCCGTCTCCGGAAGGTGCGAGCCCCTTGCTCAGGGTTCAGGCTGCGCCGCTGGCCTGCGTGGAAGAAGAGAGCGCCTGAAGCGCAGCCTCCTGTTCACCTGCATCCAGATAAGGAGAGGGAGAACGCATGAAGATTCTGATGGTGGGGGCAACCGGCAAGTTCGCCAGTCTCGTGGTTCCGGAGCTGACCAGACGCGGCGCGACGGTTCGCGCACTGATTCGCGATAAGAGCAAGGCAGACGCAGCCCGCGAACAAGGGGCTGCCGAAACAGCGGTCGGCGATCTGCGCGACGCCGGGAGTCTGCGCGCCGCGGCTGAGGGAGTGGACGGTGTCTTCCACATCGGCCCGGCGTTTGCGCCCGATGAAGCAGAGCTGGGTGTCACGATGGTCGAAGCGGCCAAGACCGTCGGTGTCCGCAAGTTTCTCTTCTCCGGCGCGATCCACCCCACGATCGCCAGGATGACCAATCACGCGGCGAAACAGCTGGTTGAGGAGGCGGTCTACGAGTCAGGGATGACCTTCACCGTGCTGCAGCCGGCCATCTTTATGCAGACGCTGGACGGCGGCTGGAACGCTGTTCTTGAGCAGGGGCGCTTTTCTCTGCCCTACTCCGTCGAGCGAAAGGCGTGCTACGTGGACTACCGCGACGTAGCCGAAGCAGCGGCACTGGCGCTGACTGGGAATGCGCTGGATAACGGCACCTTCGAGCTGTGCAGTGGGGACCGGGTGAACCGTATTGAGATCGCCGCGATGATGAGCGAGGCGCTGGGGCGAACTATCGAAGCCGCCGCACCGCCATTCGACAAATGGGCGCAGGCGGCGAAAGTCCCGGACGGACCGGGACGCGAAGGACTGAAGCGCATGAACGCGTATTACGACGCGTACGGCTTTCCCGGCGGGAACGCACTGGTGCTGCGGGCGATTCTGGGCCGTGAGCCGCGCACTCTACGCCAGTACATCCAGGATCTGGCTACACGGCACGCATAAGACTGTCGCCGCTGCGCAGTAAGAGCAATACAGCCGAAGCATCGCCAGCACCCACAGTTGAGCGATGGCCTGACTCAGTCCGGTCACCCCCTGTTCACCTTTACGGCTTATCGGCACCGATCTCTCATCGAATAGGAGGCTGTTCGACGAAGCGGCTTTCGGAAGTTCTGAATTCGAGAGCAAGAAACGGAGTGTGGCTACGGGAAGAGTCGACGATCCTTAGGGCATGCATGTTCCCGTTGAACCCTCAATCCTTTACTTCGGAACACCAGTCATCCTTGTGAGCACGTTGAATGAGGACGGTTCCGCGAACCTGGCTCCGATGTCCTCAGTATGGTGGCTTGGCTGGAACTGCATGCTAGGTCTGGGTGCGAAAGGACACACGGCAAAGAACCTTCTTCGCGAAAAGGAGGCCGTGCTCAACCTGCCATCCGTCACGATGGTCAGCAACGTCAACAATCTGGCGAAGCTGACCGGTTCCGATCCAGTCCCTCCACACAAGACAGCCATGGGGTATCGACACGAAAAGGAGAAGTTCTCGGTAGCTGGCCTGAACGCCCTTCCGTCTGAACAGGTTCGGGCTCCCCGCGTGGAGGAGTGTCCAGTGCACTTGGAAGTGGTCTTAGAGACGACCCATCCGTTCGGCACACGCCCGGACAAGCCGGCGACTGCGCTTGCTTTTGAAATGAGAGTGGTGAAAGCGTACGCTGAACCGGGCATTCTTGTTTCTGGTCTCAGCAATTACATCGATCCAGACAAATGGAGGCCTCTGATGATGAGCTTCTGCCAGTTCTATGGACTGGGCGAGAGGGCCGGCTATTCGACCCTCGCAGAGATTCCAGAAGAGGCCTACCGGCCGGTGCCTCACATGGCGCGCTCATGACACTCCTGGAGACAGGCATGCGTCAGAAACACGATATGCGCAAGCGCGCCGCGCTTACCTTGCAGGACACCCGTTGGGCTGCTGTTATAGCGCGTGACCCGCAGGCAGACGGCCGCTTCTACTACTCGGTGGAAACAACCGGCGTCTACTGCCGTCCGTCGTGCCCCGCCCGGCTTGCCAGGCCTGAGAACGTCACGTTTCACGAGACTTTCCGGGAAGCGGAGATGGCAGGCTTTCGTCCATGCAAACGATGCAGGCCAAAGCAGGCCAGCCTCGCAGAGCAGCACGCTGTCATAGTCGCGGAGGCCTGCCGAAAGATCGAGAGTACAAACGAGGAGCCGACACTGCAGGAACTCGCCAGCGCGGCGGAGATGAGCGTATTTCATTTCCATCGGGTGTTCCGGACGACTCTCGGGCTCACGCCCAAGCAATACGCTGCGGCGCACCGTGGCAAGTTTCTGCGAACGCAGCTCGCGCGAAGCGCGACGGTCACAGAGGCGATCTACGAGGCAGGCTTCAACTCGAACGGGCGGTTCTACGCCAACTCGAATCAAACCCTCGGCATGACTCCCTCTGCCTTTCGTCTGGGCGGGGAGGCCGTCGAGATACGGTTTGCGGTGGGAGAGTCCACGCTTGGGTCGGTTCTGGTCGCACAAAGCGTGCGCGGCATCTGCGCCATCTTCCTAGGAGACGATCCGCAGCAGCTCATTCGCGATCTGGAAGAGCGATTTCCGCTCGCCGCACTTACGGGAGGCGACACAGACTTCGATCAGCTCGTAGCGAAAGTCGTCGGGATCATCGAGGTCCCAGGTACGGGTCTCGGCCTCCCACTTGATATTCGCGGCACGGCTTTCCAGCAAAGAGTGTGGCAGGCGCTCCGGGCGTTACCGGCCGGGTCCACGGCGAGCTACAAGGAAATTGCGAACGCTATCGGCCTGCCGAAATCGGTAAGGGCAGTGGCCCAGGCCTGTGCAGCGAACTGTATCGCCGTCGCTATCCCGTGCCACCGTGTGGTCCGCAGTGACGGAGGCCTGTCAGGATACCGCTGGGGTGTGCAACTAAAAAAACTTCTGCTGGAAAGGGAGTCCCTCGCGAACGCTCGCATCCTGATAGACGATCAGACCAGATGCACGGAAGCGCCCGATTAGTAGCGGGAGACGCGCATCTCGTCATCCACTTCTGGATTGTCGACTGCCCGGGAGCATCGCTAGCTGAAAGCCCGGGAGCTTTCATCGCGCCGCTCCTGACGTTGGTTGGTGCCGCATGTACATCCAGAAGCTGGCACGAGAGCAAGACGCTACACAGCAACCGTAAAGCTGTCCTCGGTGCGGGTGACGGCGCGGTAGAGCGTGTCGCGCTCGACGGGGACCCGGCCGGCGGCGGTGATGAGCCGCATCAGGCCCTCGCGGCGCATGCCCTGCGGCGTGGTCGCGCCGGCGTCGTGGTAGATTTTTTCTTCAACCACCGTGCCGTCGATATCATCCGCTCCGAAGCGCAGGGCGATCTGCGCCATCTCCGGCGAGACCATCTGCCAGTAACTCTTGACATGCGGAAAGTTGTCGAGCATAAGCCGGCCGACCGCGATCTGGCGAAGGTCCGACAGGCCGGTGGTACGGGGCAGGTGGTCGAGCGCCGTGTTGTCCGGGTGGAACGCGAGCGGGATGAAGGTCTGGAAGCCGCCGGTGCGGTCCTGCACCGCGCGCAGACGGCACAGGTGGTCGACCCGGTCCTCATCATTCTCGACATGGCCGTACAGCATCGTCGCGTTCGAGCGCAGGCCGAGTCCGTGCGCGATCTCCGCGGTCTCGAGCCACTCATTGCCGTCGATCTTGTGGTCGCAGATGATGGAGCGCACGCGGTCCGCGAAAATTTCGGCCCCGCCGCCTGGCAGCGAGTCAACGCCCGCTGCGCGCACGCGCTCCAGCACCTCGCGGATGGTGAGCTTCGCCCTTCGGGCCAGGAACGCAATCTCGACCATGGTAAAGGCCTTGATGTGAACCTTGGGAAAACGCTGCTTGAGGCCGGAGACGAGATCGAGGAAATATTCGAGCGGCAGGTCGGGATGCAGACCGCCGACGATATGGAACTCGGTGACGGCCTCGGTGTAGCCCTCGGCGGCCGTATCCCAGGCTTCCTCAAGCGCCATGGTGTAGGTGCCCTCGGCGCCTTTTTTGCGGCCAAATGCGCACAGGCGGCACGACGCGACACAGACGTTGGTGGGGTTGATGTGCCGGTTGACATTGAAGTAGGCGAGATCGCCGTGCATGCGCTCGCGCACCGAATTGGCCAGCCAGCCGACGGCGAGGATATCCGGCGAGCGATACAGCGCAAGCCCGTCGGCGAAGCTCAGACGCTCGCCTGCTGCTACCTTCTCCGCGATCGGCATGAGAGCCTCATCGCTCGTCACGAAGCCGTGCTGCACAACCGGTGCTGCCAGTACTGCTGCCATGCCTGTCACCCTGCAGTGATTTTACCGAAGCGACAATGGCGCCCTCTGCCGCGACCTGGGCCGGCTCGCCATGCGATCAAAAACACGGTAAGCGTTCGGCCACGCGCGGCGCTGTTAGTATGCCGACAGATGCCGACCTCTCGTGTGTGCCGTCGCTCTCTTCCGATTGCACTTGCCGGATGCCTTGCCGCTCTCGCTGTTCCGGCCGGGGCGAACTCCCCCGGTTCTCCCTGGAGCCTGGAGGGATTTCGCGTGGGCGGCGCTCAGCAGCCGCAGCCGGGCGTTCTGCCGACGATCGCCGCCGAGGCGCTCGACAAGACGACGCTGACCCTTCCGGCGCAGCTTGAGGGCAGGCAGAACCTGCTGCTGCTTTCGTGGGCGCGCGACCAGAAGACGCAGCTGGATACCTGGACGGCAGTATCGCAGGCGCTGCAGCATACGCAGGCCGACTTCCGGGTATATCGCATGCTGGTCAGCATGCCGGAGAATGCGCTGTACCGCTGGTGGGACAATGCGTCGCTGCGAACGCAGGAGACAGACCCGGACCTGCTGCACTGGAGCGTGCCGCTGTACACCGATAAGGTCGCGCTGCGGCAGGCGCTCGGTATCGCAGCCAATGAGCACGCCGTGGCCGCCGTGCTCGTAGACCGCGCCGGGCATGTTTTATGGAAGGCGCAGGGCGCCTCGACCGCGGCGACCCGCGCCAGCCTGCTCGAGGCGGCGCGGGACTCGCACTAAGGCCGTTCTCGTGTACTTAGGGAAGGTCAGGAGCAGGCTGATTTTCCTGACGGAAACGCAGCGTTGAGTGCCGCTGGCTTCTGTACGTCTGTCCGAGAACGGCCCTAAGTCGTCGCCCGCTCCAGTTCCAGCGCATCGGTTACCCCGTTATAGTAGCCCGGGATCGTGCCCGTAATTGCGAATCCGTGACGCCGGTAAAAACGCTGTGCCGAGTCGTTGTCCACCGCGACCTCGAGCACGATGGCGCGCGCATGCAGCGCCTCGGCTTTGGCAAAGATCCACTGCATCAGCAGGCCGCCAACGCCCTGCCGCCGGGCTACGGGCGCCACATCGATAGTGATGACATGCAGCACGGCAGCCATGAGCCCCGGAGCAGCCGTAAGCCCAGGAGCAGCAGAGGGCAAGAAGCGGCGCGTGGAGCGCACGATAGCGAAGCCGGCAATCAATCCGTCCTGCCTGCAGGCAACGGCGGTAAACGAGCTGGGATGGTCAAGGAAGCTGCGCAGCTCCGCCCGGCTGTACGCGATGCCCGGGGGGAAGCAGGCCTGGTCGAGCGCATGGAGCGCGGGCAGGTCTGCCGCCGTGTACCCGCGCAGCTTCATCGTGGTTACTGCACGCCGGACGCCGGGATCGGGGCAGCGGTGGACGCGGTGCCGGCTGCCTCCGCTGGCCTCGGTTCCAGCACTACACCGTCAAATAGCGACGCCGCGACCAGGCGATTGCCCTGTTGCAGCACCTGGTGCACCCGCCAGCCGGCCTGCCAGTACTTCCAGGGACTCCCCGAAGCATCGACACCGAAGATGGTGGTCGAAGTGCGGGAGGAGACCAGCACGCGCTTAAGGGCGGGGTCGTAGTCGAGGCCGCCGATCTCGCCGAGGGGCAGGTTCTTGATCGGGTCCCAGGTAGTGCCCCCATCTTTGCTATAAAAGACGCCCTCCCGCCCACCGGCCCAGATGGCCCCGTCGGACGAGAGCGACAGCGCGCCGATGCCGGACAAAGCCGTCGGGATCGGGATCGGCTTCCAGTTGACCCCGGAATCCTCCGACAGCATGAGGCTGTTGCGCTGGCCGGCGACGACGTGGGCCCCGAGCGCGTCGATGTAGTGGTAGTCCATGGGCGGCAAGCTGGTCTGTTCCCAGCTCGCGCCGCTGTCGGTCGAGCGGTAGACGCCCTTCGCCGTAGCGGCGTACCAGCCGTTTGTGCCTAAGTCCAGCCCGTTGACCCGGCCCTCGATGGCGCCGGTCTTCTTCACACTGTCAACCGTTTTCGTCACGCGTCGCTTGTGCTCCCGCACCACCACCTGGCGGCTGGTGTGGGTCAGCAGGTCGCCGGTCGGCTGCCACTTGCCGTCCGTGAGCTTGGCAATGCCGTCGTTGGTGCCGGCGTAGATGCCGCCGTCAGGCGCCTGGGCGAGCACGAACACGTCGCGCCCGTTCAAACCGTCGGCCTGCTGCTGCCAGCTTGCCCCGTCATCCCGGCTGACGAAAACACCGCCGTAAACCTTGTCGTTGAGTACACCGGCGTAGAGGGTCTTGGGCTGCTTCTGGTCGAGCAGAAGCGTCTGCACCAGCCGCTGCGAGAAGCCGCTGTTCGCGTTCGAAAAGGTTTTGCCGCCATCCTCGCTCGAGAGCACGCCGCTGCGGTCGGTTGCGAGCAGCAGGTGCTGGTCGTTGGTCGGGTCCACGAAAACGTCGTTGATGATAACGTCGGGTCCGGTCAGCCTTGTCCAGTCCGTGCCGGAGCTGGCCGTCTTGTACAGGCCTTCCGTGGTGCCGGCGTAAACGACCGCGCCGTTGGTGGGGTCCTGCATCAGCACGCGGGTGCGGCGTGCGGTCGAGGGAATGCCCTGCACCTTGCGGAAGACGCCGCCACCGGTCTCGCTCTTGTAGATCCCCGAGCAGGCGCTGGCGTAAACAACCGACGGGGTGTGCGGGTCGATGATGATCGAAAACACGTCGGAGTCGTCGATCAGACCTTCCTTGATGTTGGACCAGTGCGCGCCGCCATCGGTGGTTTTCCAGGGCAGGTGCCAGGTACCGGCGTAGACGATGTTGGTATCAACGGGATCGATCGCGACCGACTCTACCTCGTGCAGCTCATTCGAGCCGGCCGGGCTGATCTGGCCCCAGTGCTGGCCGCCATCCTGCGAGCGATATACGCCGGTGAGCGTGCCGGCCACGTACATTTTCGAGTTGGAAGAAGCCTGGGCGAGAGCGAGGACGCTCTGGCCGTCCATGTCCGGCACGGCTATCCAGCTCTTGCCGCTGTCGTGGCTGACATAGATGCCGCCGCCCCGTCCGTCCACCTTCCAGACCCCGGCGACTACCGTTTTCGGGTCGCTCGCGTCGACGAAGATGTTGTCGACGACCAGGTCGTCGGAGCCGCCGAGCTTGGCCAGGCGGCGCCAGCTTCTGCCGCCATCTTTGGTCTCGTAGATCCAGGAGCTGAGGGTGCCGAGGTAGAGGTGCTGCGGGTTCTTCGGGTCGGCGGCAAAGGCGCGCGCGTCGCCGCCGTCGGGCCCGACCGAGCTCCAGGCCTGGGTCGGGAGGCTGGCAGCCGCAGGAGAAAGGGTGGCTGCCTGGGCCAGAACAGCAGCCGGGGTGAGCGCGAGGGTGGAGGCGAAAGCCGCGGCCCTGAAGAGACGCCCGCGGGATCGGGTAGGGCGCTTTGCGCCCTGGCTGGAAGTTTCATTTTTCATAAAAGTCTCTGCCGGCGGGGGCCGGTCTCCTTTGTACCTGTCAATTCTGTTTCCAGTCTCACTGTACCTATCGGCGCGTGGACCGGTTTTCGTTAGGCAGAAAGAGGGGCCAGCCGTAGAAACGGCCAGCCCCTCGTAGTAAAGCAGGAGCGGGAGGCTGGTGCCCCCCGCTTCTGGAGTTACTTCTTGGTGTGGTGACGGCGGTGACCCGCGTGTGCGGTGCGGGGCTGGGCCTTGATGCCCGACTCATCGACAGTTGTGGTGCCCTGAATCTCACTGTCGAAGTTTGCGCCTGCCGGTACCAGGTAGTCGTCCACCTCATTGGTGCCCTTGGTTCCGGTGCGGACCGAGATGCGCGAGGCATCGATGCCCTTCTCCTTCACCAGGTAGTCCTTGGTGTTGACGGCACGCTGAGCGGCCAGCTTCTCAGGCGTCATCGCAGCCATGTGCTTCTTGTGGCGACCCGTCGGCGTCGGCTGGTCGGCGGCATTACCCACCACGGTCAGCGATGCGTCAGAGGTGCGCTGCATGTTGAGGGTCACGTCGTCAAGGCAAGCCTTGGCTTCGTTATCCACACGTGCGGGGCGCTTGTGGTCGCGGTCGAAGGTGATGTCGCACAGCGTCTGTACCTTCGGTGCCGGAGCCGGTGGCGCGTTGACGGTGACAGTGGTCGTCGTCGTCGCGGTCTGGCCCTTGTCGTCAGCCACGTTGCAGGTTACGGTGATGGCGCCAGCCGGTGCGCCTGCCGTTGCCAGCGTCGCGGTGTTCGACGTGCCCGAAATCTGGCCCGACGAAGCCGAGTAGCTGTAGGTAAGCGGACGGTTCTGCGGGCTCACACCCATGGCGGTGATTGTCGAGCTGTCACCCGGGTTCAGGCTGGTCGGGTTCGCTGAGCAGGAGATCGTCGGCGGCTCGAACTGCTTGACCGTAATCGGCACGGTGCAGTCGGCGAACTGGCCGGGCTTTGCGCCCTCGCTGACGTGGCCCGTGACCGTGTACTGGCCAGGCTGCAGGCTCGCGGTGTCGACAGTGGCGGTCGAGCTGTCACCCTTGACGGTAAGTCCCTGTCCGGACCAGGTGTAAGCCGCGGTCTTCTTGGGGTTCAGGTTGGCGGCGGTCCCAGTAATGGTGATCGGGTCGCCCGGGAAAACGGACTTGGGGTTGGCCGCGCAGGTGTAGGTGACCGGCGGCGGCGGGACGATGTTGCCGAACTTGAACAGCAGGCCCGAGCTCAGCTCAGCCGAGTCGATGTTGGCGCGACCGCCGTTGACCGGCTGCGGACCGAAGTCGGCATGCATATATACGTAGTCGGCCTGGAAGAGCCGGATGCCCAGATGGTGGTTAAACAACGGCGTGTCATAGTCCAGACCGCCGCCGACCTTGAGCATCGGTCCCCACTGGTAGTTGTGATAGACATTCGGCTCTGCATTGGGACCGCCGACGCGCACTGCACCGGCCATCGCGTGAGCGAAAGGGGTAACGCCGAGCGCGGAAGGATACCGCCCGATCAGACCAGCCGACAGATCGTTGAAGCCGTCATTCTTGCCGAGGGTATGATCCGCGTACTCCACCACGCCGCCGACATACTTGTTGAAGAAGTACGCCACGGAGCCGATCGCGCCGTAATCGACCGAACCGTAGCGCACCGGGTAGGGCTGTCCGGTGACTGCGCTGTTCGTGGTTACTGTCCCATGAGGCGCAAGATAGGAGTAACCGGTAAAGATATCGATACGCGAAATGGGCGGAGCCTTGGGGGCCGCGGCTCCTGCTGCCGGAGCCGCCGGTGTCGCAGACGAGTCCTGGGCAGGCGCTGGAGCTGTTGCCGGTGTTGCGTCCTGCTGGGCCGGGGCCGCAGGCGCTGCTTGCGGTGCTGGAGTCGAATCCTGTGCGTGCAGGCCCGTGGCGCTGAGCCCCACAGCACAACCCACTAACAGAATTCGGCTCAGAGAATGCGTTGAACCACGATACATGCGTCTATCCTCCGCAACGTTACTTACAAAGTCGTACAGAATTCCCTGTTGGAACGACGATGCGTACCACCGTTCCTGTGCGGAATGCTTCCGCGGAACTGAAGTCACCGTACGTTTACTACCTTAGAGCAAAAAAGTGCTGACAAGTTGCCTGCGGTCAGACGTTTTTCACCCGTATCCGAATGGTCAACCAGCCTTGCTTTGATCGCCAGAGGAGAACTATCGTGCTCCCTGCTGGCATCTCTTCCATCGGCCTGTTGACCTGCCTCAACAAGAGTGTCCGCTCTGTCAACACAAAGCAAGCAAAATCGGAGCATCTGTAACACTTTGGTGTCAGAACACTGCGCAGCAAAAGGGCCGCCCGCGGGCGGCCCTTCCCAAGCCAGCCTGAACGCATCCGCTCTACGCCAGATTGAGCGCGCGGCGAGTAGTGCCTTTCTCCCGCTGGATCTTTTCCTGCAGCAGCGTCAGTGCATACATCAGCTGCTCCGGACGCGGCGGGCAGCCCGGCACATAGATATCCACCGGGATAACCTGGTTGACGCCCTGCACGATCGCGTAGTTGTTGAATACGCCGCCCGAGGTCGCGCAGGCGCCCATCGAGATAACCCACTTCGGCTCCGGCATCTGGTCGTACAGCCGGCGAATCACCGGCGCCATCTTGTTCGACACGCGCCCGGCGATCACCATTAAATCTGCCTGCCGCGGCGATGGCCGGAACACCTCCATGCCGAAGCGGGCCACGTCGAAGCGCGAGGCGCCCATCGACATCATCTCGATCGCGCAGCAGGCCAGGCCAAACGTCATCGGCCACACCGAGCTCTTGCGCGCCCAGTTCAGCGCCGAATCCAGAGAAGCAAGCAGAATGCCTTCGGGCTGCTGGTCTCCGTAGGTAACCTCACGCAGCTTCTCCCGATTCTTCCCGGAGGAGTCGAGCGAGCCGAAAAGGTAGCGGTCCTGCTGTGTCGGAATACTCATATGTCAACTATAACGCTTGACCCGCAGCCGGATTTTCGCCGCACGCATCGTCCCGCCGTGGTGCGCCCGGCGTAGTCCGCAGTTCGCGAGCGGCGGGGGCAGGCCGCTTTTCTTCTGGTTTGGCGGCGAAGTATGTAAAAGTATCTGCAATGCGGGACACAATCCTCCTGTTTGCGCCTCCTGCCCTCCCAGCTTGAGCGCCCGGCGGATCGATCCTGAGCCAGCTTACGTACCGGAGTGCCATGCCTGCCTGTTGCGCCAGCCGCCGCCTCGCTCTTCTCCTCGTGCCCGCGTTTGCGGTCCTGTGTCCGGCTGCATCCCTCGCACAGGCTGTGACCGAGGCGCGGATGGCCAAGCTCGAAGCCGCGGCGGCCGCTGCCCAGAGCGGCGCCGACAATGCCTGGATGCTGGTCTCGGCGGCGCTGGTGCTGCTGATGACCGGTCCCGGCCTGGCGCTGTTCTACTCCGGCCTGGTGCGGCGCAAGAACGTGCTCGCAACCATGATGCAGAGCTTCGCCATGATGGCCATCATTACTGTGGTGTGGGCGCTGGTCTCGTACTCGCTGGCGTTCGATTCAGGCTCGGCCTTCATCGGCGGCCTGCACCATCTCTTCCTGCACGGCGTGGGCCTGGCGCCGGACCCCGATTACTCGGCCACCATTCCGCTGCAGACCTACATGATCTACCAGCTCATGTTCGCCATCATCACCCCGGCGCTGATCACGGGCGCCTTTGCGGAGCGGATGAAGTTCTCGGCGATGGCGGTGTTTCTCATCCTGTGGTCGCTGGCGGTGTACTCGCCCATGGCGCACATGGTGTGGGGCAAGGGCGGCCTGCTGAACGCCTCGCTCGGCGGCCGGTTTCCTACGCTCGATTTTGCCGGCGGTACCGTCGTCCACGTCACCTCCGGGGTCTCGGCGCTGGTCTGCGCGCTCTATCTGGGCAAGCGTGTCGGCTATCCGAAAGAACCGATGATGCCGCACTCGGTGGTGCTGTCGCTGGTCGGCGCGTGCCTGCTGTGGGTTGGCTGGTTCGGGTTCAATGCCGGCTCGGCACTCTCCTCGGGGCCGCTCGCGACCAGCGCGTTCGTCAACACCCACTTCGGCGCGGCGGCGGCGGCGCTGGCCTGGGCGGGGGCGGAGTGGATCCGCTCCGGCAAGCCCTCGGCGCTGGGCGCGATCTCGGGCGCGGTGGCGGGGCTGGTGGCGATCACCCCGGCGGCCGGCTACGTGCAGCCCATGAGCGCGCTGGTGATCGGCCTGCTGGCCGGTATCTTCTGTTACGCCATGGTGGTGTGGGTCAAGCAGTGGTTCGGCTACGACGACTCGCTCGACGCCTTCGGCGTGCACGGCGCCGGCGGAACCCTGGGCGCGGTGCTCACCGGCGTCTTCGCTTCCTCGGCCATCAACCCCGTCTTTAAGGATGCCAAAGGCAATCCGCTGCCCTCCGGCGCGATCCAGGGCAACTGGCACCAGGTCGGCAATCAGCTGATCGGCATCGCGATCGCCTGGGTGCTCTCCATCGTGGGCACACTCGTGCTGCTCAAGCTAGTCGACCTGGTCATCGGGCTGCGGGTCACGACCGAGCACGAGGAGGAAGGCCTCGACATCACGCAGCATGGGGAAGAGGGTTACGATTTCGCGTCGTGAGTGACAGGGTTGTGCTGGAAGCAGGGTGGCGAGAGCGCATACTGAGCACAGTTTGAAGAAGAAGGGCTTGTCGACCGAATGTACAAGATTGAAGCGATTCTGCAGCCCTCGCGGCTCGATGCGGTCAAGGACGCCCTGGTCGAGGCCGGGATTGAAGGCATGACGATCCTGGAGGCGCGCGGACATGGCCGGCAGAAGGGCCACACCGAGTTCTACCGGGGCCGCGAGTACACGGTCGACCTGCTGCCGAAGATCAAGCTCGAAACCGTGGTTCCCGACGAGCTGGTCGAGAAAGCGATCAGCGCGATCTCGAACGCAGCGCGCACCGGCCGCATCGGCGACGGCAAGATCTTCCTGACCAAGATTGAGGAAGCCATTCGCATCCGCAATGACGAGCGCGGCCCGACCGCGCTGTAGCCTACGCCGCATAGCAATCGCACTGAATCAGGAGACGAAGGCGCATGTGGAAACCAGCAGCCGTGCCGCTCGCCGATCTTCGTGCCCGCATCGCTGCCAACGCCGATGCGTCCCGCGCCAGTTTCGCACGGACCGGCGATGGGCGGGCTGCGATCCGGCGGCGCTCGGCCGAGGTCCAGGCCCTGCTCTGCGAGCTCTGGACGGGGCTGCTCGAAGGCCGGGAGGCGCCGGTGGCCGTCTTTGCGCTGGGCGGCTTCGGCCGGCAGGAGCTGTTTCCCTACTCCGACGTGGACGTGCTGTTCCTCTGCGCCAGCGAGGGCGCGGAGCGCGATGCTCATGAGCTGATTCGCAGCGCCACCCAGGCGATGTGGGATACCGGGCTGCGCGCCAGCCCCGCCACCCGCACGCTGAAGGAGTGCGAACGGCTGGATGGGCCGCTTGAGTTCGCAATCTCTCTGCTGGACCGCCGCTTTCTCTCGGGCGATGCTTCGCTCGCCGCGCGCTTCGAGAGCGATCTGCTGGCCGGCCCACTGCTGCGCGAGGCGCCCGGGCTGGAAGCGCAGCTGGCCGAGGCCGCCCGCGCCCGCCATGCGAAGTTCGGTGACACCATCTTTCACCTGGAGCCCAATCTGAAGGAGTGCCCGGGCGGTCTGCGCGACTACCACCTGATCCACTGGCTGCAGGCGCTGCGATTGCTCGGAAGTCCACAGGCGGCCTCGGCGCCAAGGCTCCTGAGCAGCGCGCAAGGCGACCTGGCGGCTGCCTTCGATTTCCTCGCCGGCGCGCGCTGTTTTCTGCACTTCCGCAACGGCCGCGATGAGAACACGCTGGACTGGGCGGCGCAGGACGAGGCAGCGGCCGAGAGTATCGGGCTTGAAACCCTGGGTTCGGCCGACCCGGCGTACTGGATGCGCACCTACTACCGGCATGCGCGCACCGTGGCGCGACGGGCCGGGCTGCTGCTGGACGCAGCGCCTTCATCTGGGCGCGTTCCGCTGGTAAAACCGCTGGTCCGGGCGCTGCGGCGCAAGCGCAGCCAGATCGACGGCACCGGCTTCTGGGTCGAGGACAACCGGATCTCGCTCGATACTTCGCTCAATATTGCGCCTGAAGGCGGCCCGCTCACCGATGCCGATTCCCTGCTACGGATTTTTGCTCACGTGGCCCAATACGGCTCGCGTTTTGACGAGCAGACCGAGACCCGCATTACGGAAGCGCTGCCGGCGCTGGCGGTGAACCTGCCCGAGGGGCCGTTCCTGTGGAACTGCATGCGCGACGTACTGCTGGCGCCCCATGCCGCGCACGCTTTACGGCTGATGCATGCGCTGGGCCTGCTGGAGCTGGTGCTGCCCGAGTTCCACGGCATTGACTCGCTGGTGGTGCGCGACGCCTACCACCGCTACACCGTTGATGAGCACACCTTTCTCGTGATCGAGAACGTGCACGCTTTGCGCACCCCGCGCCACGAGTGGGAGCGGCGCTTCTCGACGCTGCTGCCCGAGATCGAGCGCAAGGACCTGTTCCTGCTGGCACTGCTGCTGCACGACACCGGCAAGGCCCGGCGCACGGGCGACCATGCGCGCGAGTCGATCGAGCTGGCCGAGCGGGTGTTCTCGCGGCTGGAGTTCGACCTCGAAGAGCGCGACATCGTCCGCAAGCTGATCCGCAATCACCTGGAGATGTCGCACGCACTGCGTCGCGATATTTTCGATGCCGAAAGCATTCGCGCCTTTAGCGAGCACGCGCCCGGCCAGCAGCAGCTCAAGATGCTGACGCTGCTCACCTTTGCCGATATCAAGGCGGTGCACCCGGATGCGCTCACGCCGTGGAAGGCCGAGAACATCTGGCAGCTTTACATCGCGACGGCCAACTTTCTCGATCGCTCCGTCGACGAGAGCCGCTACCACGTGGACGCGGACCCGGTGCTGCTGGCACGCATCCTGTCGCGGGTTGCGGTGCATGGGGGCTTTGCCGGGGAGAACGATGTACAGAACGAGCGGCTGCGCGCTTTCCTGGAAGGCATGCCGCAGCGCTACCTGCAGACTCGCCTGCCCGACCAGATCGGCGAGCACTACAAGCTCTCGCTCGCGCTGGGCGAGGAGCCGGTGCAGCTGGCGTTCCGGCCGCATCGCCAGTTCAACGAGGTCACGCTGTTGACGCGCGACCGGCCCATGCTGTTCGCTGACATGGCGGGCGCTTTGTCGGCCTGGGGGATGAACATCGTGAAGGCCGACGCGTTCTCAAACGCGGCCGGCATCATTCTCGACTCGTTCCAGTTCACCGACCCGTTTCGCACGCTGGAGCTGAACCCGGGCGAGCATGAGCGTTTCCTCGCGAGCCTGCGCGCAGCGCTCAGCGGTCAGGCCACGCTCGAAGGCATGCTGGGCGCGCGGCAGCGTCCGCGGCGCGGCGCGGCGCGGGCCGGCACCAGCCCCCGCTCGGCCATGGAACCCCGCTTCCACTTCGACCAGGAAAGCTCAAGCCACAGCACGCTGCTGCAGGTGGTGGCGCCGGATTCGCCCGGACTGCTGCGCGCGCTTTCGGCAGCGATCGCGGCGTGCAACTGCAATATCGAGGTGGCGCTGGTGGATACGGAAGGCGAGATTGCGATCGACGTCTTCTATCTCACATCCGCGGGCAACAGGCTTCAGGAGCACGCGCAGCAATGCATTGCGGAGAGGGTGCGTGAGGCGCTGGCGTCGGGCGGGACAGAGCGGAGACCGGGCCAGCAGGCACAGGCGGCGCAAATCTCCTGAGCTCGCCTGAGCCATAGCGCACGTGTTCCCAAACGGCTTACCCCAGTGCGCTCCGGCGCACATACTGGCTGCGCGGGGTTGCTGGCAAGGGTCGCGGGCAAGAAGAAACGCGCCGAGAACGGCGCGTTTCCCACCCTGCATGCCCGCTGCCGGCCTCACTCGCCGGCACTCACCGGCGCGAGGCTTCCAGCAGAGCCTTCAGCTGAACGGAACAGCGGTCGAGGGTTGAAGCACATCGCGAGCTGAAGCCGTGCACCGGTGCATGCCCAGGAGCTGCTGCACCTCGCGGCCGCCGCGTGCCGAGCCGACAGGCTTCGCGCATCGCGGGCAAAGAATGATCTGGTTGTGGAGCATGCCGCGCAGTGCGACATGCGGATGCGGCCGTGCGTGGGTTGTCGTGATCATGGCACTTCTCCTCGGGCTCATGGGGCCTCGGTGAGCGGTATCTCGCCGGCGCTTCAGTTGCGCCGTAGCTGGTACCGGGGATGAGGGTGGCCTCATTTGCAGACGGACTGAATATCAATATAGATGCACACTTCAGTAATGTGTTGCTGAATTGCGCAACGCATTCTGCAAAGTTGGCATCGGGGTTGCTTTTCCAGGAAAAGCGGGACAAGCGCGACACCGCCGAATTTCATGCTATGCGCCGCCGGATTGGGATTACACAAGTCTTACACCGGGGCCACTTGTCCACTGCTAGGCTCGAAATCAAGCAGCCTTCCCCATGCTTGGAACAGGAATCCCTCATGCCAGTAGAGCTTCTCGATGTACAGGCCGACACTCAGGCCAATCCGCAATCCGCAAGCCCCACGCCAGAAGTGCACAGCCGCCCGCAGCCAGCGGCCCCCGTGCAGGTTCGCAAGATGGGCCGCGCGAACCAGAGCGGTTCGATGTCCTGGGTAACGACGATCTTCATGGGCATTTTCCATGTGCTGGCCTTCGTGGCCCTGTTCTTCTTTACCTGGAAGGGGCTGGCCGCGGCGGTCGTGCTGTATGTGCTGGCCATCAACATCGGCATCGGCATGTGCTACCACCGTTTGCTGACGCATCGGGGCTACAAGGTACCGCGCTGGCTCGAGCATGCTCTGGCTGTTTGCGGCACGCTTGCGCTGGAGGGCGGACCGATCTTCTGGGTGGCCACCCACCGGGTTCACCACCAGCTCTCTGACCAGGAAGGCGATCCGCACTCGCCGACCGAGGGCACTTTCTGGGCGCACATGGGCTGGATCATGAGCGGACAGAGCCTGCATGCCGAAACTTCCATGCTGACCCGCTACGCGCCCGACTTGGGCCGCGATCCTTTCTATGTCTGGCTGTCGAAGTACCACTGGATTCCGCTGACGACGGTCGGGCTGCTGCTGCTGGCCTGGGGCGGCTGGCCGGCGGTGCTGTGGGGCATCTTCCTGCGCGTAACTCTCGGACTGCATGCGACGTGGCTAGTCAACTCGGCGACGCACCTATGGGGTTCGCGCCGGTTTGAGACCCGCGACGAATCGCGCAACAACTGGTGGGTGGCTCTGCTGACCGGTGGCGAGGGCTGGCACAACAATCACCACGCGCACCCCGTTTCGGCGCGCCACGGCCTGCGCTGGTACGAGTTTGACCCGAACTACTACGGAATCTGGCTCCTGAAGAAGCTAGGCCTGGCCCGCAACATCAAGACTGCGGCCTGGGATCCGGCCAATCCCCGGCCCGCCGGCAGCGCGTAAACGGGACCCGAAGCAGTAAGCCCCCCGCAGATGTATATCGCCGGCTCATAAGCCTGTCGCTATACTGCCTGCGGGGGCTTTTCTTCGCCACCAACGCCTATGCGCATAAGCCGCCGACGTCCCGCCATTGTGCTCGCCATCCTGCTGGGCGTCTGCCTGGTCGGGCTTGCGGCCGCGCTCAACGTCAGCTGGATCGCTCTGAACTGGCGCGAGATTTGGCCGCTGGCCGTCGGCATTCCCGTTACTCTGCTGCTGATCGCAGGCGTCGCGCTCAATACAATTTTTCTAGTGCGGGAAGTCCGCCGCAACGAGCGGCAGGACTCTTTCCTCAACGCCGTCACGCACGAGCTCAAGACCCCTATCGCCTCCATCCGGCTCTACCTTGAAACCCTGCAGCGGCGGCCGGTCAGCGAAGAGAAGCGGCAGGAGTTCTACCGCATCATGCTGGCCGACAGCGACCGCCTGCTGTCGACCGTCGAGCAGGTGTTGAAGGCCGGCGAGGTGACGCAGCGTGGCGGCCAACATGCCTTTGAGTCGCTGGACCTGCGCGCCGCCGCCGAGCAGGCCGTCACCCGTACGCTCGACCAGAACGGCCTCGCCACAGACGCCATTTCGCTCGAGCTGCCGCCACAAGCGCTGCTGGTCAACGCCAACCCGGAAGAGCTGCACACCGCGCTCGGCAACCTGCTAGGCAATGCGGTCAAGTACTCGCCGGCGGGCGTCGCGGCGCGGGCCCGGGTGTTTGCCGATGAGCGCGGCGCGGCTTGCTTCGAGGTCTCCGATCACGGGATTGGCATCGATGCGGTCCATCTCAAGCGCATCTTCAAGCGCTTCTACCGGGTTCCGGCGCGCGCCGTACTGCGCAGGCAGGGCACCGGGCTGGGGCTGTTCCTGGTGCGGGCGATCGCCCGGCAGCATGGCGGCAGCATCTCCGCCGCGAGCAAAGGCGAGGGCCAGGGCGCGACCTTTACACTGCGGCTGCCACAGCTGCCGGAGAGCCTGCCGGCCGCCGCGGCGGCTTTGCCCAGCAAAGCCCCGCTATGAACATTCCGGCGAACACACCGGTGACCGCTGCTGCGCCAGGCAGCACGGCTGCCCGCATCCTGGTGGTGGAAGACGAGCTGCACCTGGCTGAGGGGCTGCTGTTCAATCTGCAGGCAGAGGGCTACGAGGTCGAGCTGGCGCACGATGGCGAGACGGCTCTGGCACTGCTGGCGCGGAAACCGGAGTTTGAAGCGGTGCTGCTCGACGTGATGCTCCCGGGCAAGGACGGCTTTACCGTGGCCGCGGAGCTGCGCGGCGCGGGGAACTACGTCCCGGTGCTGATGTTGACCGCGCGCGGACGCCCTGAGGACGTGCTCGACGGCCTGGAGGCGGGCGCCGACGATTACCTGCCCAAGCCCTTCGACCTCGACATTCTGCTGGCCCGTTTGCGCGTGCTGCTGCGGCGCATGCAGTGGCAGCAGCGCGCCAGCCGCTCAGAGTCGAGGGCACTGGCTGAGGAACAGGAGCAGCCCCCGGAGACCTACCGGTTTGCCGGCCGCACAGTCGACTTCTCTCTGCTGGAGCTGGAAGCCAAAGGCCAGCGCACGCGACTTACCCTGATGGAGGCCGAGTTCCTGCGCTATCTTTTCGAGCACCCTCAGCGCATCATTCCGCGCAAGGAGCTGCTGGAGCAGGTGTGGCGGGTGCACGAGGACACCGACACCCGCGCCATCGACAACTTTGTCGTGCGTCTGCGGCGCTACATCGAGGACGAGCCGGGCAGCCCGGTGTATCTCAAGACGGTGCGCGGCGTCGGCTACCGCTTCCTGCCCAACGGCGAGTAGCGGCTGTCTGCGAGCTGTGCTCCGACAGAGCTGTGCTCCGACAGAGCTGTGCTCCTGTAGAGCTATGCTCCTGTAGACTGAAGTCTGCCTGCCGATGCGCCTCCTCACACGCTACATCCTGCGCGAAATCACCTCGCATGCCCTGCTCGGCGGCATCCTGTTTACCTTCGTCATCTTTATCGCGAAGGATCTCGGCCATCTGCTCGAGCTCATCATCCGCAACACCAGCTCGATCGGCGCGGTCCTCCTGATCGTGCTCTACGCCATCCCCAGCACGCTGGTGCTGACAGTGCCGATGGCGGTGCTGGTGGGCGTGCTGCTCGGCTTTAGCCGGCTTGCCGCCGACAGCGAAATTACAGCCATGCGTGCCTCCGGCATCGGAGTTTGGACCTTTGTGCGCACCACCAGCATCGTAGCGGTCACGGCGCTTCTGGTCTGCCTCGCCAACTCACTGTACATCGCACCGGCAGCGTGGCGAGCGTCGCTTACGCTCGAGGATTCTCTGCGTAACTCGCAGGCCTCGTTCGAGGTGCAGCCGCGGGTCTTCTACGAAGATTTCAAAAACATCGTGATGTATGTAGACGACGTTCGGGCAACCACGGGCGCTTCCGCCTGGCGCAAGGTCTTCCTCGCCGACCTTTCAGACCCGATCTCGCCACGCATCACCACAGCAGCAGCGGCGACCGTCGTCAACAACGCGAATGATTCCGTGCTGATGCGGCTGCGCAACGGGACCCAGCAGCAGATCGATCCTGCCAACCCCAACCAGTACAACGTGTCCACGTTCTCGCAGACTGACCTGCCGCTGGTCTCGGACGCGGACGACAGCGACCACTCCGCGCATGCGCCGTCGCCCTTCCTCGGCCTGTCAAACCAGGAGCTGCGCCGGCTCTCGCCCGGGCCGGACGGCCGCCGGTACCAGATCGAGATCGAGAAGCGCTACGCCTATCCATTCGCCTGCCTGGTGCTGATGCTGGTCGGGGTGCCGCTTGGCATCAGCTCGCGACGCGGCGGCAAGAGCGCGGGCTTCGTGCTCACCATCGCGCTGGTGTTCATTTACTACTTTCTCTCCAACACCGGCGTGGCGCTGGCCCGACAGAACAAAATCTCCGTGGCAGTCGGCGTGTGGGCGGCCAACATCCTGTTCGGCGCAGCAGGCCTGCTGCTGCTGCGGCATCTCTCGGTCAGCGGCGCCGGGCTACCTGCGCTGCCTGACTTCACCGCCTGGTTCCGGCGCGGACACGGCAACGGAGCCGCCAACGGCGCGCGCATCGAATCGACTTCAGGCCGCATCCGTACTGCTCGCAGCCACTTCCCTCTGCTGCTCGACAACTACGTCATCTTCGAGTTCCTCAAGACGTTTGCCCTGGTGCTCACTACCTTTGTCATGCTCATGCTGCTGTTTACTTTCTTTGAGCTGCTGGGCGATATCATCCGCAACCGCTCGCCCTTCATCGTGGTGGGCGAGTACCTGCTCAACCTGACCCCAAGCATGATCTATCTCATCGCGCCGTTGAGCGTGCTGATTGCCGTGCTCGTCGTCTTCGGCAGTCTGAACCGAACCAACGAGCTGACCGCGATGAAGGCGACCGGCATCAGCCTCTACCGCATCGTCGTGCCGATCCTGGCCATTGCTTCCGTGCTCGCGGTCTCGCTGTTCGTCTTCGACGAGACCTACATTCCCGGCGCCAACCGCCGGCAGGAGGCGCTGCGCGCCACCATCAAGGGCCGCCCCGCGCAGACTTTCGAGCGGCCCGATGAGAAGTGGATGTTCGGCGTCGAGAAGCCCGGGCTGCCCAGCCATATCTTCTACTACCAGTTCTTTGACCAGGACCGCGACCGCTTCGCCAACATCAGCGTGTTCACCTTCCGCCCCGGCACCTTCGAGCTGCAAAAGCGCCTCTATGCCGCGAGCGCCCAGTGGGACCCGGAGCGCAATGCGTGGGTGTTCCGCAGCGGCTGGGAGCGCAGCTTCGCCGGCGACGAGATTGAGAACTACTCGACATTTGCAACCACCACGGTGGCAGATTTGACCGAGCAGCCGCAGTACTTCAAGCGGGATCCGCGGCAGTCGTCGGAGATGAGCTTCGGCGAGCTCAACCACTACATCCACGGCCTGCGCCAGAGCGGTTTTGACACCATGCGGCTGCGTGTCCAGCTCAATCACAAGCTCGCCTACCCGCTCATTACGCTGGTCATGGCGGTGCTTGCCGTCCCGTTCGCACTGTCCATGGGCCGCAGCGGTTCGCTGGCCGGCATTGCCGTCGCCATCGGCATCGCCATCGTGTACTGGGTCTCTTCCAATACACTGGAAGCTATGGGCGATGTGAATATCCTGCCGGCGTTTCTCGCGGCCTGGTCGCCTGACCTGCTGTTTGCGCTGGCCGGCAGCTACCTGCTGCTGCGCACACCCACGTAAGGAGGGCCGATGCTGCCGGAGCTGAAACCGCTGGTGCCCTACCTGAAGCGCTACCGCCGCGATTACGCGTGGGGCGCGCTTGTGACTGTGCTCTCAAACGCAGTTTGGATCTTCTTCCCCCTCGTTATCCGCACGGCGGTCAACGATCTGTCGCGCGGCGTCACCCGGGGTAAGCTGCTGTACTACGCCGGCCTGCTTGTTGGGCTTGCCGTGGCGAAAGGTTTCTTCCTGTTCTGGACGCGCTGGATCCTCATCGGCATCTCGCGTGATATTGAGTTCAACCTGCGCAACGACCTGTTCGCGACGCTCGAGAAGCAGCCCGCCAACTACTTCCAGCGCAACCGCATCGGCGACATCATGGCGCGCATGACCAACGACCTGAACGCCGTGCGCATGCTGCTGGGCCCGGCGATCATGTACAGCGCCAACACCATCCTGTTCACGTTGGGCGCGCTCTACTTCCTGCTGCGGATTTCGCCGTTTCTCACGCTGGTCGCACTGGCGCCGCTGCCGCTGGCGAGCATCCTGGTGCAGGCGCTCGGGCGCAAGATTCACGATCGTTTCGAACGCATCCAGGCCATGTTCTCCGACATCTCGGCGCAGGCGCAGGAGAACTTTTCCGGCGCACGTCTGGTGCGCGCTTTCGCGCAAGAGGAGGCGCAGATCGCCTCGTTCGAGCAGTCCAACCGCGAATACATTCGCCGCGGCCTGCGCCTCGTTCAGCTGATGGGCATGCTGTGGCCCACGCTTGAGTTCCTGCTCGGCATCGCAATGGTGATGGTACTGCTGGTGGGCGGCCACGAGGTCCTGAGCGGGCGTATCTCGATCGGTGATTTTGTCGCGTTTTCGACATACACAGTCATGCTGACGTGGCCCATCATCGCACTCGGCTGGGTGATCAACCTGGTGCAGCGCGGCAAGGCTTCAGTCACACGTATCCAAGAGGTTCTGATTGAGAAGCCTTCCATCGACGATGCGCAGAGTGACTCCACGCTTGAGAGCATTGGCGCAGGCGCAATCGAATTCCGCGATCTGCACTTCCGCTACGAGGGCGCCCCGCAGGAGGTGCTGCGCGGTATCTCGCTGCGGGTTCCCGCGGGGTCAAGCCTGGCGCTTGTTGGCCCCACCGGCGCGGGCAAAAGCACGCTCGCCAGCCTCATCGTGCGGCTGCATGACGCCCCGGAAGATACAGTGCTGATCGATGGCCGCGGCGTACGCGCGTACCCACTCGATTCCCTGCGCTCCGGCATCGGCTATGTGCCGCAGGAGACGTTTCTTTTCTCGACGACGATCCGCGACAACATCACACTCGGGCGGCCTGATGCGAGCGAGCCCGAGCTGCTCGCAGCCGCCGAGGCCGCGCACATCCGGCGCGAGTTCGAGGAGTTCCCTGCCGGGTTTGCGACAGTGATCGGCGAGCGGGGCTTGACGCTTTCGGGCGGACAGAAGCAGCGTTCAGCGCTGGCCCGCGCGCTCATCCGCGACCCCCGAATCCTCATCCTGGATGATGCACTGGCCAATGTCGACACCTACACCGAAGAGCAGATTCTCTCCGGGCTGAGCCATGCGATGCAAGGCCGCACGACGGTCGTGATCGCGCATCGCGTGTCGACGATACGCAACGCCGACCAGATTGCCGTGCTGCTTGAAGGGCGCATCGCCGAGCTTGGCACGCATGACGAACTCCTTGCGCAAGCTGGCTACTATGCAAGCCTCTACGAGAAACAGATGCTCGAAGAAGAGCTTGCTGTCGTGAGCTGAACAAGCAGCGGCCCATACTCTCGTTCAATACTCATGTTTGACCTTCACGAAGGCAGTTCTCGTATCTGTTGTTGATCACTCCCCTAGTATCTTCACGATCACACGCTTCCTCCTCTGCCCGTCGAACTCCGCATAGAACACCCGCTGCCACGTCCCAAGGTCAAGGCTGCCGCCGGTGATCGGCAGCGTCGTCTCATGGTGCAGCAGCAGCGCCTTCAGGTGGGCATCGGCATTGTCTTCACCGGTCTGGTGGTGCCGGTATCCGGGCTTGGCGGGGGCGAGCTTCTCCAGCCACTCGCCAATGTCCTCAATCAGTCCGCTCTCATGATCGTTGACGTAAATAGCAGCAGTGATGTGCATTGGAGACACGAAGCACAAGCCGTCCTGCACGCCGCTGGCCTTCACAATCGCCTCGATCTGCGGAGTGATGTGCACCATCTCGCGCTCGCGCGCAGTGTTGAACCAAAGATATTCTGTATGTGTCTTCATCTCTTCTGAATAGATGCCGATCCACTATCATCAGGGCAGATGACACCCGACCGCAGAAGCGCTGAGGAGCTGTACTACGCCGCGGTCGACCAGATCGCTGCCGGCGATGCGGCCGGCGCCGCGCAAAACTTTCGCGCCGCGCTCGCAGCGGACCCTACGTTTCTCGATGCGCAGCACGGCCTCATTCGCGCACTGCAGGACGCGGGCGCGTATGACGAAGGAATTGCGGCTGCGAAGTCGCTGGCCGAGCAGGCGCCCGAAGATGTGCTGGCCTACACTGCGCTCTCGATCCTCTACCAGCGCAAAGGCATGATCCCCGAGGCGGAGGAAGCCGCAACCCGCGCCAAGCTGCTTGGCTGGAAGCAGCAACTGCGCGACGGCGCGCTTCCCGGGAAGAACGAGTGAGCAAGCCCGCGCAGATGCTGCGGCGTTTCTACGACACCCTGGCTGCCGAGTACGGGCTACAGTACTGGTGGCCCTCTGAAACGGCCATCGAAACGATAGTCGGCGCCTACCTCACGCAGAACACATCGTGGCGCAACGTCGAGCGCTCCATCGCAAACCTCAAGGCTGCGGGCGTGCTCTCTGTCAAAGGGCTCCGCGACATTGCGGACGAAGAACTGCGAACGCTTATCCGGCCTTCGGGCTACATGGTTCGCAAGAGCGCGGCGCTCAAAGCATTTATCTCACTGGTCGACCGCGAATACCGAGGTACGCTCGATGCGATGGCTGCGGCGCCGATCGAGTCGACCCGTGAGGCCCTGCTGGCGCTGCCCGGCGTGGGCCCTGAAACCGCGGATGCGATCCTGCTGTACGCGCTCGCGCAGCCCGTGATGGTGGTCGATGAGTACCTGCGACGCGTAGTCACACGTCACGGGCTGATGGATGAGGCTGCCCGCTACATGGATGTGCAGCAGCTGGCGCTCAAAGCATTCGCCGGCGACGCGCCCTCCACTCGGCTCGCGCACTACAACGAGTTTCATGCGCTCATCGTGATGGTCGGCAAGACGCACTGTGGTGGCGTGGCGCGCTGCGCAGGCTGTCCGCTCAACCAGCCGCGGTTCGCACCGCCTGCGATTTCGGAAGCAGCGCCGCGGACGCGCAAAGTGTCTGCATGACCGAACGCAAGCTCTATGTCGCCACCGGCAATGCGGGCAAGCTGCGCGACTTCGCCGTGGCCGCAGCCAGCGTCGGAGCAGCGTGGACCATCGCCACGCTGCCCGGTCTTGCAGCCATCGCACCTCCGCCGGAAGATAGGGCGACCTTCTACGAAAACGCCTGCGCGAAAGCCCTCTATTATGCGCAGCACGCGCCAGGAGCGATCGTGCTTGCCGATGATTCAGGTCTCGCCGTAGACGCGCTTGATGGCGCACCGGGTGTGTACTCCGCGCGCTTTGCCGACCGGCAGCACTATTACGGCGCAGCGATTGCAACGCAGGACGAGCGCAACAACCTGTGCCTGCTTGCGGAGCTTGGCCGCCTGCAGCTCAACGCCGCGCCGAACGCCCACCATCGATGCGTCCTGGCGGCAGCGCGCAATGGGGCGGTTCTCAGCACCGCCGAAGGGTCCGTTTCGGGTGAGATCATGACGGCGCCGCGTGGCTCAGGTGGCTTCGGCTACGATCCGCTCTTCCTGCTCCCGCATCTGGGCCGCACCATGGCCGAGCTCGATCCCGAGACCCGACTGAGTCTGAGCCACCGGGGCGCGGCGCTGCGGCTTCTGCTGCCGCAGCTCGAAGCTCTTCTGTAACCGCTACTGTGGCTTATTCTCCGCGGCTGAATCCCCAAGACCCCGGTACTTCAGCATCGGCGCCGCACTGGGCTCGGCGCCCAGCCACGCCCGGTACATCGCCTGCAGGTCCTCCGTGTTGCCGCGCGACAGCACCATTCCGCGGAACCGGTCGCCGTTGGCGCGCGTCAGCCCGCCGTGGTCCTCGAACCACTGGTACGCATCATCATCCAGCATCTCGCTCCACAGATACGCGTAGTAGCCGGCCGCGTAGCCATTGCCCCAGATATGCATGAAGTAGGTCGAGCGATAGCGCGGCGGCACCTGCTTGAGCGCCAGGTGTGTTTTCTCAAGCGCCTGCTGCTCGAATGCGTCTGGCGCCTGGAGGGGTGCATCTGCCGGCAGCGTATGCCACTGCATGTCGAGCTCAGCAGCCGCCAGCAGCTCAGTCAGCGCGTAGCCCTGGTTGAAGGTGCGCGCCTTGAGCAGCTTCGCCTTTAGGTCTTCTGGCATCGCCGCGCCCGTCCGATAATCCTTCGCGTAATGGTTGAACACCTCGGGGTACAGCGCCCAATGCTCGTTGAACTGCGACGGGAACTCGACGAAATCGCGCGGCACCGACGTACCGCTCAGGCTCGGGTACTCCGCGTCCGCGAACATGCCGTGCAGCGCGTGGCCAAACTCGTGAAACATCGTCGTCACATCTTCAAACGTGATCAGTGCAGGCTGCCCGGGCGCCGGCTTGGTGAAGTTGGCCACGTTGTAAACGACAGGCAGCGTGCCCCGCAGCTTTGCCTGGCTGACAAACTCGCTCATCCATGCGCCGCCGTTCTTGTTATCGCGCTTCCAGTAGTCGCAGTAGAACAGTGCCAGCGGCTTGCCATTGGCATCCGTCACCTCAAACACGCGCACATCGGGCTCGTATACCGGGATGTCCTTGCGCTCTTTAAAGCTGATGCCGTACAGAAGATGCGCCGCGTAGAAGACCCCATTCTCGAGCACGTTGTCGATCTCGAAATACGGCTTCAGCGCCGACTCGTCAAGGTCGTATTTCGCCTTGCGCACCTGCTCGGCGTAAAAGTTCCAGTCCCACGGTTCGAGCTGGAAACCGCCGCCCTGCGCATCCATCAGCTTCTGGATTTCCGCAGCCTCACTCTGCGCCTTTGCGGTTGAAGCAGGCACCAGCGCGTCCATAAAGCGCAGCGCGGCCTCGGGCGTTTTCGCCATCTGGTCTTCCAGCTTCCACGCAGCATAGGTCGGGTAGCCAAGCAGCTTTGTCTTTTCTGCGCGCACCTGCGCCAGCCGCGCAATCGTCGAACGTGTGTCATTGTCGCCGCCGCGCTCGGCGCGGTTCAGCGAGGCTTGAAACAAAGCCGCGCGGGTCGCGCGATCCTTCAGCGCGGCAAGCTCCGGCTGCTGCGTTGTATTCTGCAGCGGCAGCACGTAGCCCTCCTGCTTGCGCCCCTTCGCTGCGCCCGCGGCAGCCTGCATCTGCGCGTCGCTCAGCCCGTCTAGAGCGGCCTTGTCGGCCGTCGTGTAGGCTGCAGCTTTGGTCGCGGCCAGCAGCTTCGTTTCAAACGCATTCGATAGGGTTGACTCCTCCTCATTCAGCTGCTTGAGCTTCGCCTTGTCCGCGTCAGAGAGCTCAGCTCCGGCATGCACAAACCGCTGGAAGGTGATCTCGACCAAACGTAACTGCTCCGGTTGCAGATGCAGCGTGGCACGCTCGTCGTAGACCGCTTTGACTCGCGCGAAAAGTCTTGCATCCAGGTGGATCGCATCGGCGTGCGCGGCCAGCTTCGGCGCTTCCTCCTTCTGCACTTTCTGCAGCGCCGGGTTGGTGTTGGCGCCCGTCACCCCGCGAAACACCTGCAACACGCGCTCCAGCAGCAAGCCGCTGCGCTCCATGGCGGCATAGGTGTTGTCGAAGGTTGGCTTCGCCGGATTGTCGGCAATCGCCTGCATCTCCCTAAGCTGCGCCGCCATGCCCGCCTCAATTGCCGGCTGGTAGTCTGCGTCCGTGATCTTATCGAAGGGCGGCGCATGGAACGGCAGCGTGCTCTCTGCATAGAAGGGGTTTGCCGGGCCAAATGCCGCCTGCGCCCGCACCGCCTGTGTACCGCCCGCGCTGCCCAGCGCGAGCGCTCCTGCTGCCATCCATGTCTGCATCGTCTTCATCCGCATCGCTCGGGTCTGCCCTCTGCACCCGATTGTAAGAGCAAGACCGCTTTCCCAATTTCCCAATTTTCCCCGGGGTCACATCCACTCGGCTGCCGTTCCTTGACGCCCTTCGCGCCCCCGCGAATAATCAGGGATGGCTCTTCCCTGCGCTGCCGCACCCGCGCCGGGGCTAGCCTTCCGGCCACAAGGAGCTTTCTGCGCACCCATGGCGACAACCACCCATCCCGCTCAGCAACCCGTCGAGCTTCCCGTTTCAGGCCCGCCTTCCGGCGCGCGCAAGGGCACCCGCGCTCCTCGTAATTTTGGGGGGGTTCCGCCGCTGCGTGCGGGCCAGGGCCACTCCTTCCTGTTGCGCCGGCTGCACTCGCTCTCCGGCATCGTGCCGATCGGCGCATTTCTCATTGAGCACCTGGTCTCGAACTTTGAGGCGCTCAAAGGCCCCGCGGCCTATGCGGCGCAGGTCAAGTTCCTCAACGCGCTGCCATTTGTGCGCGTGCTGGAGTGGGTCTTCATCTTTCTCCCGCTCATCTACCATGCGGGCTACGGCATGTATATCTGGCTGCGCGGCAAGTCCAACGTCGTCTACTATCCGTGGGCCGGCAACTGGCTATACACCGCGCAGCGCTGGACGGGCGGCATCGCGCTGGCCTACATCCTGCAGCACGTGTGGCGGCAGCGCTTCTCGGGCGTCAACCTGCCCGACCATCCAGGCGCCGCCTTCCACAAGGTGCAGATGGAGCTGCTGCACCCTTGGATGTTCGCCATTTACGCGATCGCAATGATTGCCACCTGCTACCACTTTGCTTATGGCGTGTGGCTATTCTCGGCCAAATGGGGCATCACGCCGGGCGACCGCGCGCGGCGCAACTTCGGCTGGGTCTGCGCGGTCGCCGGCCTGCTGTTATGCACAATCGGCCTGGCCAGCATGTACGCTTTCGTCGAGCCGAAATACCGCAACGCTCCACCGGATTTAACTCCTGCGCAAATCACTGAAGGTACCCAGGCGACCGCCCCCATCGGGCAGGCGCACACTAGAGATTGAGGGATTTGCATGGCTGCAGCACCCAGGATCATCGTCGTAGGCGGCGGCCTCGCGGGCTTGTCCTCCGTCATCAAGATCGCCGAGGCCGGCGGGACCGTTGACCTATTCTCCATTGTGCCGGTCAAGCGCTCGCACTCGGTCTGTGCGCAGGGCGGCATCAACGCGGCGAAGAACCTGAAGGGCGAGGGCGACACCACTGCCGCCCACTTCGACGACACCATCTATGGCGGCGACTTTCTCGCCAACCAGACGCCGGTTAAGAATATGTGCGACGCCGCACCGGCAATCATCGACCTGCTTGACCGCATGGGGGTACCGTTCAACCGCACGCCGGAGGGGCTGCTCGATTTTCGCCGCTTTGGTGGGACGCTTTATCACCGCACTGCGTTCGCAGGAGCGACGACAGGCCAGCAACTTCTATACGCGCTTGACGAGCAGGTGCGCCGGTATGAGTCCGAAGGCAAGGTTACCAAGTACGAGGGCTGGGAGTTTTTGTCTTCGGTCCTGGACAATCAAGGCGTGTGCCGTGGTATCTGCGCCATGAACCTGCGCGATATGTCGGTCCGCACGTTTGACGCCGATGCCATCATCCTTGCGACTGGTGGTATCGGCGCTATCTTTGGCAAGAGCACCAACTCGGTCGTCTGCACGGGCTCCGCGCAGTCTGCCGTCTACCAGCAGGGCGCACATTACGCCAATGGCGAGTTCATCCAGGTACACCCGACGTCAATTCCAGGTGAAGACAAGCTGCGATTGATGTCGGAGTCGGCGCGCGGCGAAGGTGGCCGCGTGTGGGTGCCGCGCAAGCTCAACGACCCGCGCGAGGCGACCAGTATCCCCGAGGCTGACCGCTGGTACTTCCTTGAAGAGTGGTACCCGAAGTATGGCAACCTTGTCCCGCGCGACGTCGCCACCCGAGCTATTCACAAGGTCGTCTATGAGCATGAGCTCGGAATCGATGGCCAGCCGATGGTCTATCTCGACCTGACCCACATCGACGCCGCCACGCTCGACCGCAAGCTCGAAGGTATCCTCGAGATCTACCAGAAGTTTGTTGGCGACGATCCGCGCAAGGTCCCGATGAAGATCTTTCCCGGCATGCACTACACCATGGGTGGCCTCTGGGTCGACTTCGAGCAAATGACGAATATTCCCGGCATCTTTGCCGCCGGTGAATCGGAGTACAACTATCACGGCGCGAACCGGCTTGGCGCCAACTCCCTTCTGAGCTGCATCTACGGCGGCTTCCAGGCGGGCCCCAATGCGTTGAAATACGCCAAGGGGCTAGCGAGCGCTCCCGCGAACGGCTACGGCGACAACGAGCGCAAGCGACAACAGGAGATCAACGGGCGTCTGCTTTCCTCGACCGGGACCGAAAACCCTTTCAAGCTATGGCGCGAGCTGGGCGAGACCATGACGAAGAACGTTACGGTCCTGCGCTATAACAAAGCACTCGGCGAGACCGACGAGAAGATCGTTGAGTTACTCGAGCGCTTCCGCAACATCAACCTGAGCGACAAAAGTGCCTGGGCCAATACGAGCTTCGCGTTTACACGCCAGCTGTATAACATGCTCCAGTTGGGCCGGGTCGTCACCCAGGGCGCGCAGTTGCGCGACGAGTCGCGCGGTGCCCACTACAAGCCTGACTTCCCTGAGCGCGATGATGAGCGCTTCCTGAAAACCACCAAGGCCAGCTTTGCGCCGGATGCAGATGAGCCACGGTTTACGTTTGAGGCGGTCGATACGCAGTACATCAAGCCGAGACCACGCCGGTATGACGCGGTGAAGTAATGCTTAGATTGACTTATGATTTTCGAGAGAGGACCGGCATGCACAAGCGCAGGTTAAAACTTATACCTACCGTCCATCCTGCCATCATGGTATTGTCGCTTGCCGTTCTTGGGTCTCTAGTAGCTTTGAGTTATCGAACCGGCTTCCATCAAGCTCGCCCGGCATTGGCCATCCCCGTCAGCTTTGCAGTAATCATTGCTTGCTCAGGATCATTGCAGAGGCGAAGCCGTAGCGGAAATAAAGGGTGGTAAAAAGCAAAACTCACTTTTTGGTGCCGCAGCTTTCAGTCGGTAAAGCAGAACAGGAGTTGAATCAATTGCGAGATATTGCGCTGGAGCTGCCCTCCTGTAGTGCTCTTATCCTCGTAGATGTACAACAAGGTTTCGACGATCCTTCGTGGGGACCACGCAACAATCCTGACGCTGAAAGCAAAATAGCCGAGCTTTTATCCGCATGGCGCGAGGCTGGATGGCCAGTTATCCACATCGTGCACGATTCCTTGCTTCCGACGAGTCCTCTCAACCCACGCATGTCAGGCAACGCACCGAAAGCTGAAGCCCAACCGTGCGCCGGGGAGATGATCTACCGTAAATCTGTAAACAGCGCATTTATCGGCACACCTCTTGAAGCTGATTTGCAAAGTGCGGGGATCAGTAAACTCGTCGTTGTAGGACTAACCACCAATCATTGCGTATCCACAACAACGCGGATGGCGGGAAACCTGGGTTTCCTTACGTACGTCGTTTCCGATGCTACTGCCACTTTCGACCGGGTTGGGATCGACGGCCGTAATCGTCGGGCAGAGGATGTTCACGCAGCTGCTCTCAGCGATCTCCACGGCGAATTTGCAACTGTTGTGGATACCGCAACGATACTCAAGGCTCTCTATGCAATCAGGCATAAAAGCTTCGTGGAGATTGCAAGATAACCAGGATTGATGACGCCCCATGTACGGGCGCAAGGAAACGTGAAATGGCAACAACGACAGCACCACTCGACACACGCAGTTCTGCAAAGCTGAAGACAGTCCGCATCGAAATCAAGCGCCAGGCCAGCCCCGACGCGGAAGTCTACTGGGACAAGTTCGACCTGCCGCGTCGCACCGGCATGAATGTGATCTCGGCCATGATGGAGATCGCCGCGAATCCGGTCACGCTCGACGGCCGCGAGACCACGCCCATCGCCTACGACGCCAACTGCCTGGAAGAAGTCTGCGGGTCGTGTGCCATGCGCATCAACGGCAAAGCCCGCATGGCCTGCTCCGCGCTGATTGAGAACGTGCACGAGAACGGCGTCGTCCGGCTCGAGCCGCTCTCGAAGATGCCGGTAGTTCGCGACCTATCTGTCGACCGCTCCGTCCTGTTCGAGAACCTCAAGCGCGTCAAAGCCTGGGTGCCGCTCGACGGCAGCTACGACCTCGGCTCCGGCCCGCGCATCACCCCGCAGCAGCAGGAGGAAGCCTACCCGCTCTCGCGTTGTATCTCCTGCACCATCTGCATGGAGGTGTGCCCGCAGTTCAACGAGGAGACCGGCTTTGTCGGCGCCGCCACCATCGCTCAGGCCAAGCTCTTCAACGATCACCCGACCGGCAAGGTCCTCAAGGAAGACCGGCTGCACGCGCTGATGGGCGATGGCGGCATTCAGGAGTGCGGCTTCGCGCAAAACTGCGTCAATGCCTGCCCCAAAATGCTGCCGCTCACCAAGGCTATCTCCGATGTAAGCCGCGATGTAATGATCCAGGTCGTCAAGGATGTGTTTACGCGATAAGTTACTGGATGTAAGTGGAGCGGGCGTCACCACACAAGCGATTGATCCTGATAGTCAAGATAAAGTTGTTCGCCAGTGCCCATATGCCTCTCAACTACATCGGCCACGCCCCGCACGCTTGTCTCGACGTCGATTTCTGCGGCCACCGTTCCATTCAGCGTTCCCATATCGGTCGCGGCCCAGCCCGGATGTATATTCAAAACCGTCTGCCCTGTCTTCTTGATCTCTGCATAAATACCGCGCGACAACATATTCTGCGCCGCTTTGCTTGCGCGATACAGTTCCAGACCGCCTTCGACATTGCCGGCGATACTGGCGCGATGCGAAGACATGAAACAGAGCGTTCCTTTTTCTGTGAGCTTGTCCAGTAAGTGCCAGGCCAGGCGGATCGGGCCAATTGTGTTGATCAGGAACGAGTCCATGATCTCGCTTGATGTGGCTTGTAGAACGGACTGGTGCAGTGGTCCATAAATGCCGGCATTCATGAAAATTACATCGAAGCGGCGATCCCCCAGCACTTCTCTGAAAGCGGGGATTGCTTCTGCATCGGTGACATCTATGTACTCGATTCCCAGCCTGCCGGGATCGCTTTTACCAATAAAGCGGAGTGCGTCTACGCTGTCTGCAGTTTTGCGTGCGGTGCCGAGAACGTTCCATCCGCGCTCAAAAAACTGCCCGGCAAGTCCCAGCCCAAGGCCGCGCTCCGCAGCCACAATAAGAATGCTTTTCTGATCCGGCATGAGTGTTGATTCCCTTTTAGAGTGCTGTGTATCCGCCGTCTGCCATGACCAGCGCCCCGGTAATGAAGCTGGCACGTGGCGATGCCAGGTACGCGATAACATCTGCAATCTCTTCCGGCTGTCCAACCCTCCCGATCGGGTGCATGTAGCCGTAACCTGCAAGCGTGGCTTTGCTGTCAGAGCCGCCCAGAAAACCGGTCTCGATCACTCCCGCGCCGATCGCATTTGCACGGATACCCCTGCCGCTATACTCGGCGGCGGTCACCCTGGTCAGTTGTGCAATCGCTCCCTTGGATGCGGAGTAAGCCACCGTCTCTTTAAGCGCAACAGCACTTACAATGGATGCGACGTTTACGATGGCGCCCCCGCCGTGCTCCAGCATGACTCGAACAGCTTCTCGCGTATGCAGAAAATAGCCCCGCGCGTTGGTAGCCATGATCTGGTCCCACTCGCTTGCGCTGGTTTCGAGCAGCGGCTTATTCAGCGTCTTGCCTGCGTTGTTGACGAGAATGTCAAGCGTTCCAAAGCTCGCGGTCGCCAACGCAACCGCCTGTTTCGCGCTGTCCTCTTCCGCCACATCGGCAGCAAGTGTCACTATCTTGCCGGACTGTTCCAATTCCCTGACAGACGGATTGAGGTCCTCTGCGACGATGCGTACTCCATGCGCGAGTAGCAGTTCCAGAGTTTTTCGTCCAATGTCGCCCGCCGCACCAGTGATAATGGCTACCTTGCCTGAAAGTCCAAGTGTTAGGTCCTGGGACACCCGTGATCTCCTGTGTACTCGCAATACCGGGCTACCAGCTACTTCACCGCTGGGCTTATTCTTGAAGCATCCGGTATCCTTAGAGATGGTATGAGATATGCAATCCGCTACATTTTATTCGCTCCATTTCTGCTCGGCGCCGGCGCACTTGCCCAGCAGTCGACAACGCCCGCTACCACGCCGCCCGTGCAAACTAATGCGCCAGCGGCAGCGCCTCTGCCAGACTCACCCGATTCGACCGTCAAAGCAGCGCTCGAACCCACCGGCCCTACCGCCATCTTTGACACCAGCATGGGGCGCATGACGTGCCGGCTTTACAGCAAAGAAGCCCCGCAGACCGTCGCTAACTTCATCGGGCTCGCACAGGGCACCCGAGACTGGACCAACCCCGCAACCCACAAAAAAGAGCACGCGAAGCCGCTCTACAACGGGACGACTTTCCACCGCGTCATTCCGGGATTCATGATCCAGGGCGGCGACCCGGTAGGCGACGGCACAGGCGACCCCGGCTACATGTTCGCGGACGAGATCAATCCGGAGCTCAACTTTGATCGGCCCGGGCGGCTCGCGATGGCCAACTCCGGACCCAACACCAATGGCAGCCAGTTTTTTATCACCGAGCAGGCCTACCCCTCGCTCGATGGCAGCTATTCGCTCTTCGGCCAGTGCGATGACGCGAGTGTCGCGGTCGAGAAGTCGATCGCAGAGGTCCAGCGCGACTCGAGCGACAAGCCTTTGGCGCCGGTCACCCTCAACAAGGTAACAATCGTGCCCGCAGGAGAAGCAGTCCCAGCAGCACCCGCGCAGCCGACCGCGCCCGCAGCCATACCACCTCAGTAAGATAGAGACAGGAGAATTGAAAAAGAATGCCAAACCAACCCGGCACCTATGCCACATTCCAAACCACGCAGGGCGAGATCGTCTGCCGCCTGTTTGAAGATGTCGCACCCAAGACCGTGAAGAACTTCATCGAGCTCGCCGAAGGTACGCGCGAGTGGACCGACCCGAAAGGCGCGAAGCAGACCAACACGAAGCTGTACGACGGCACCATCTTCCACCGCGTCATTCCTGACTTCATGGTGCAGGGCGGCGACCCGGCCGGCACCGGCATGGGCGGTCCCGGCTACAAGTTTGAAGATGAGACAAAGGGCTCGCCGCACAAGTTCGATAAACCGGGCAAGCTCGCGATGGCAAACGCCGGACCCAACACAAACGGCTCGCAATTCTTCATCACCGTCGCACCGACGCTGTGGCTGACGGGCAATCACACCATCTTTGGTGAGGTAATTGAAGGCCAGTCGATCGTGGACGCAATCACAAAGCTGCCGCGGGGCGCGCAGGACAAGCCGAAGACGCCGGTGGTGCTCGAAAAAGTTACGATCGCGCGTGTGTAGCAGGCAAAGCTGCCTGCTCGGCTCGCGGTCACTTCGTGGCGTGTACTCGGCGCGAAGCGCTCAAGACCCGTCCCGAAGGGACCGCGAGCCGCGTAGGCGGTTCTGTTCTTAAACCCCAATGATCCCGCACAGCTCCTTTACTGAGTCGGCGCTCTTCTGCAGAGCCGCCTGCTCATCCGCGGTCAGCTTGATCTCGATGATCTGCTCCAGTCCCTTCGAGCCCAGCTTGCACGGCACGCCGACATACAAGCCGTCAATCCCGTACTCTCCCTGCAGATAGGCGGCACACGGCAAAATCTTTCTCTTGTCTTTCAAGATGGCCTCAACCATCTCGATCGCCGCAGCGGCCGGCGCATAGTAGGCCGAGCCGGTCTTGAGATATTTAACGATCTCCGCACCGCCATCGCGTGTACGCTGCACCAGCCGCGCAAGTGCAGCCTCATCCAGCAGCTCGGTAATGGGGATTCCAGCAACGGTCGAGTAGCGCGGCAGCGGCACCATGGTGTCGCCATGGCCGCCCAGTACAAACGCGGTTACATTTTCAACCGAAACCTTCAGCTCCTCCGCAATGAATGTCCGAAAGCGCGCCGAATCGAGAACACCGGCCATGCCCAGCACCCGCTCGCGCGGAAAGCCGGAGTGCTTAAACGCCGCCTGCGCCATTGCGTCCAGCGGATTTGAGACCACGATAAGGATCGCGTTCGGCGAGGTGGCGACAACACGCGTAATCACATCCGCCATAATCTTCGCATTGGTATGCAGCAGGTCGTCGCGGCTCATACCCGGCTTGCGCGCGATGCCCGCGGTAATCACCACCACGTCTGAGTCCGCCGAGTCGGAGTAATCGTTCGTGCCGGTAATCAGGCAGTCGCGCTTCTCGATCGGCATGGCCTCCAGCAGGTCGAGCCCCTTGCCCTGCGGCACGCCTTCCACAACGTCCAGCAGCACCACGTCGGCCAGCTCCTTGGCCGCCAGCCAGTGTGCCGCCGTAGCGCCCACGTTGCCCGCCCCCACAATCGTTACCTTCTTTCGCATCTGCTCTCCCCATCTTTGCCATGTCATTGGCCGAACCACTTAGGCTATCACTCGCCCGTGCCCATGCACGTTGACCAAACGACGCCGTGCTCGTATTATCAGGTTTGTCGCGAGAGGCTTTACCACCGCGATGCACACGCCCTTGCCCCCTCGTTCAATGGTAGGACAGCTGACTCTGACTCAGCATATCGGGGTTCGAATCCCTGGGGGGCAACCATCACTCCTCGCGCAGCACCTCGAGCGGTTTCTGCCCCAGTATCCTGAAGCTCGCAACCCATCCCGTCACCACCGCGAGAAACGCCGTCAGCAGAACGCCGAGTGTATCTGCCACCGCATCAGTTACAAATGGCACCTCCGCTACATGCAACAACAGGCGCGACAGTCCGTTGGCGAATACCGCGCCCGTTAGACCTGCAAGCAGACCCAGCACCACGAACTCGATTGAAAATACCCCGGCGATGCGCGGCCGCGTCGCGCCGAGTGTCTTGAGCACCACAACCTCGCGCACCCGGCGAAAGCGTGTGCTCGCGATGCTCGAAGCCAGAATCACCATGCCCGACAAAATCGAAAAGCCTGCCAGGAACCGGATCACAATCGTAATCTGCCCCACCACACTCTGAATCGTGTCGAGAATGTCGGCGATGTTGATCGCGGTCACCGTCGGGTAGTGCGCGAACAGCACCCGCTGCAGCTCGGCGATGCGGCGCGGCTGCATGTGGATCGCCGCATACCACACCACCGGCATCCCGCTCAGCTGCGCCGGCGCAAAGATGAACTCGCTGCGGCTCGAGATATGCTGCCCGTCGACTTTGTAGATCGCGCTCACGGTCGAGTTAAACCTTTGCCCGTCGGAGGAGAATCCGATCTGCGAACCCACATGAACATGCAGCCGGGCCGCGATGCGGTCGATCACCGCGACCGAGTGCGGATCGCCCTTGCTCCACCAGGCGCCCTTCTCCACCTTGATGCCCGGCGGCGGCTGCTCAGCCCAGGTGAGGGACATCGTGCGCCGCAGATGCATAGGATATTTTTTGCGGTCGAGCTGACGCACCGGCGTCCCTTCGAGCGTATCGAGCGAGCCGGTAAGGATGGGCAGCGCCTCAAAGTTTTTCTCGGCGCCTGCCTGCCCCAGCACCAGCTTGCGCACGCCATCCAGCTCATCCGATGCAATGTCGATCAGGAACACGTTGGGCGTGTTCGAGGCCATCTCCTCATGCATGCGCGAGACGATCGACCGCTGCATTAGGAAGACGCTGAGAATCAGCATGACACCCACACCAAGCGCGGCAAGCACCGCGGCCGACTGGTTGCCGGGGCGGTACAGATTCGCGAGACCATGCCGTAGTGTCGAGGGCAGCGAGAGCCGCGTGCGGTCAAGCGCCGCCCGCAGAACCCGCAGCAGCCCGGAAGCGAGCAGCAGCAGGATCAGCAGCGACAACGCGAGCGAGCCCGCGAACCAGCTTCCGCCTTTCCATGAGTCTGACAGCAGCGCCGCTATCACTGCCAGCGCCATCACAATCACCGTCGCAGCCAGCAGTTGCACCCACGCCTCACGCAGGCGCCGCACAAACGAGCGCAGCCGCTGGCCCTCTTCCGCGGTCTCGACGAGGCGCCGCAGCACCACGCTGGGCCGAATATTGCGCACCTCAAGAAGCGGCGGCAGAGCGAACAACATCGTCGTCAGAATGCCGGTCGAAAACGCCCCCAGCACCGGCAGCCAGGGCAAACGCAGCGGCGGACGAATGGGCAGCAGCGAGCCCAGCACGCTCGGCAACGCCCACTCCACCGCAACCCCCAGCACCACACCCAGCAGCGCGCCTGCGCAGCCCAGCAGCAGCGTCTGCAGCACGTAAATGCGCAAAATATCCGCTGATCGCGCACCCATCGCCTTCATGATGGCGATACCGTCTATCCTCTGCTGCAGGTGTGCGCGCATCGCCATCGCGACGCCGATAGCGCCCAGCACCATCGCCACCAGGCAGATCAGGCTCAGCAGGCCGCGCGCCTGGTCCAGTCCCTCGGTCAGCTCCGGCGAGCCCTCGCGGTAGTCCGCGACCTGCGCCTCTGGCAGCGCATGTTCGAGCGCCGCGCGGTCGCCTGTGATCGACGCATCGAACGGCAACCGGAAGAGAAAGCGTTCCGTCGAGCGGCTGCCCGGCTGCAGCAGGCCGATGGCTTCCACAGCATGCCGCGTCATCATCACGCGCGGTCCGATACCGACACCCGCGGTCAGCCGGTCCGGCTCTTTCACGATCAATGCCGCGATGCGGAACTGCGATCCGCCCACGCGCAGCATCGCACCTACCTGCGTGTGTAACCGCACCAGCAGACTCTCATCGACCACCACCGTGTGATCGGTCAGCACAGATGCGAATGGCTGCGCCGGCTCCAGTTTGAGCGTGCCGTAAAACGGGTACTTCGCCGGATCTACAACCTTGAGCGAGACCAGCAGCGGCACCGGATCACCCACCACTCCGGCCATCGATGCCATCTCGGTCACCTGCGTCATCTGCGCGTCTGCCTTGGAAGCAAAGCCCTGCAAACGCGCCTGCTCCTCGGGCCGCAGCGCGCGGCTCATACGTGCGGAAAGATCCGCGGCCAGGATCGAGCGAGCCTGCCCCAGCAGCGTCGTCGAGAAGGAGTCCGCAAAGCCCCGCACGCCCGTCAACGCGCCCACGCCAATTGCAACCGAAAGGATTACAAATACAAACTTGACCCGCGCAAACACAAGCTCGCGCGCGGCGATGCGCAGAGCCGTTGACCAAGGCAGCGCCGGCTTCGCGGCCATCTAGCGCCGCCCCACTGTGCCTGAACCACCTGCGCCAATCGGCAGCATCGCAGTACCCTCACTGTCGCCGCCCTCGGCCGCGGTCCCGTGCACAATCTCGTCGTTCACAATCACCCCATCGCGCAGCACAATTCGGCGGTCCGCTCGCGCCGCGATCAGCGGGTCGTGCGTCACCATCACCAGCGTTGTGCCCGCTTCGCGCTGCCGCGTCGTCAGCAGCTCCAGCACATGCTGCCCGTTCGTCGTATCCAGATTGCCGGTCGGCTCATCGGCCAGCACAATCGGCGGCTCCAGCACAAAAGCCCGCGCCAGCGCCACCCTCTGCTGCTCACCGCCTGAAAGCTGCACCGGGTAGTGATGCAAGCGGCTGCCCAGGCCGACGCTCTCAAGCAGCGCTCGCGCCCGCGCCTTGCCATCGCCGCGGGTATTCAACTCAAACGGCAGCAGCACGTTCTCAAGCGCGGTCAGCGTCGGGATCAACTGATAACTCTGGAACACGAAGCCGATCTTCTGCCCGCGCACCTGCGCCAGCCGGTCCTCCGCCATGTGGCTGATGTCAACTCCATCCACCAGCACCGCGCCCTCGCTCGGGTTATCGAGTCCCGCCAGCAGCCCCAGCAACGTGCTCTTGCCCGAGCCGGACGAGCCCATGATCGCCACAAACTGCCCGCGCGGAACCAGCAGGTCGATCCCCTTCAGGATTTCGACCGTCGTGCTCCCATTGCGCATTCGCTTCCACAACCCGCGCGCTTCAACCATCGGCTCCCCGTGCTTCCTTGCCTGCTGCCTGTTCGACGCGCCCCAGAGGCCTCCGAGATGCGCTGCCCCCAAATCCGTTACAGCCGGAGCGAAGCAGGCCCTGCCGCTACACTAAAGCAAGCATGTTCCGCCCCCTCACAACTCTGCTGCTCTTGTTGCTCTGGTCAGCTCTCTCTGTTCGCGCCCAGAGCTCCCAAACGATCGTCTGCTTTGGCGACAGCCTGACCGCGGGCCACGGCGCGCCCGCCGGCAGCGCATACCCTGACTTCCTGCGCAAAGACCTCGCCGCCGCCGGCTACCATGTCACGCTCGTCAACCAGGGCGTCTCCGGCGACACCACCAAGGACGGTCTCGCGCGCATGCCGGCCGTTCTGCGTGTCCACCCGGCCATCGTCATCCTCGAGTTCGGCGCCAACGACGGGCTCCGTGGACAGCCTGTCGCAGGCATTCAACAGCACCTCACCACCATGATCCTCGCGTTTCAGCGTGCGCACATCCAGGTGCTGCTCGCCGGCATGGACCTGCCGCCCAATCTCGGTCCGGACTACGTCAAGCAGTTCGATGGGATGTATCCCGCGCTGGCCGCGAAATACAAACTGCCGCTCATCCCCTTTCTGCTCCAGGGCGTATACGGCGACGATGCGCTGATGAGCCCCGACTACATCCACCCGAATGGCGATGGATATGGGCGTGTGGCGAAGACTGTGCTCGTGTATCTGGAGCCCCTGCTGAGCAAATAAAGGCGCTGCAGCGACGAGAGCAGCTCATCAAAGCAGCACAATGCTGGGTTGAAACAACACTCCGGCAATCCGACTCGCAACTGCGGCGAGCTCCCTCTGCCCCGCGAACACCTTGACCAGCGGCACGCGCGAGAACTCCGGCAACGCGACCATGTTACCGTGTCGAATCCGCTCCAGCGTTCCCGCGTCGGCCGTTACATTCGGCAGTTGCGGCAGCAGGGTGCGCGGGTGCGGCAGCCCAGCCTCCAGCGTTCCCGACTGCGCGCGCGCTTCAACCTCCGCGAGCGTCATCGCCTCTGCGAGTCGCAGCGGCCCTGCCGCAGTTCGCCGCAGCGCGGCCAGGTGCGCTCCACACCCCAGCTCCTGCCCCAGGCCATGAGCAACAGAGCGCACATAACCTCCGGATGAGATCGTAAGTGTGAACGTCGCATCGAGCGTTCCATCCGAAGCTTTCTCGATCTGCTCGATCGCAAACGCATCGATCGCGATCCGCACCGGCAGCAACTCGGGTGTCTGGCCCGCGCGCGCCAGCGCATACGCAGGTTTACCCGCTATTTTCTTCGCGGAAAATGCCGGCGGCATCTGCTCGCTCTCGCCCAGCAAAGCGGCGGCCAGCGCGCGCACCTGCTCCAGTGTCAAAACTGGCGCGATCAACTCGCCCACGCGCTCGCCCTCGGCATCGAACGTATCCGTCGCAAAGCCGAACCGCATCACCCCGGTATACGTCTTCGCAAGCGAGCCGTAAAATTTCGCCAGCCGCGTCCACTTACCCAGCAGCAGCGGCAGCAGCCCGGTCGCCATCGGGTCCAGCGTGCCCAGGTGCCCGACCGATGTCTCCCCCGTCGCGCGCCGCACCCGCGCCACCACGTCATGCGAGGTCATGCCCCCGGGCTTATCGACCAGCAGCAATGCATTCACGTGCCGCTCTGCGCGCCCGCTCGTACCAGTGACAAAAACTCCGCCCTCGTCCGCTGCTTCTGGAACACCCCTAGCATCGCCGAGGTCACGGTGCGCGAGGCCTGCTTCTCCACCCCGCGCATCATCATGCACAGGTGCTGCGCCTCGATCACCACGCCTACCCCCATCGGCTGGATCGCCTCTACGATCGCCTCGCCGATCTGCCGGGTCATGCGCTCCTGTATCTGTAACCGTCGCGCGAACACATTCACCAGCCGCGGCAGCTTGCTCAAACCCACCACCTTGCCCTGCGGAATGTACGCGATGTGCACCTTGCCGAAGAACGGCAGCATGTGGTGCTCGCACAGCGAGTACATCTCGATGTCCTTCACGATCACCATCTCGTTGTAATCGACGTTGAACAGCGCGCTCTTCAGTATCTCCGCCGGGTCCTGCTCCAGCCCGCTCGTCAGGAACTGCATCGCCTTCGCCGCGCGCTCCGGCGTTTTCAGCAATCCATCCCGCGATGGGTCGCGGTCGAAGCGGTAAATCAGCTCGCGGTACAGGTCCTCGGTGCTCACATCACTGAGTCCCGTCGCGGGCAGTGCGCCGTTCTCGTCTTTGCTGTTCATGGTCTGGAAACCCCTCTGCTTCCGGGCGCTCCCAGCCTCCCGGTGTACGTAAAAGAGTTGTTGGCTGTTTCTTCCAGCCGCACCTGTCGCAGCAAGCCCTCTGGCAATCCCTCGCTAAGCCGGTCAAAGATCTCGATCGCGAAGTTCTCGCTCGTCGGCACCCGCCCGGCAAACGCTGCGTGCAGGTTCAGGTTGGTGTGATCGAATGGCTCGATGATTTCGCGCGCGACCACCGCGTCCAGCCCGGCCAGATCAGCAACCATCCCGGTTACAGAATCCACAACACCCCCCACCAGCACCTCCACCGTATAGTTGTGGCCGTGCCCGTGTAGGTTCGCGCATTTGCCAAACACCTCCTGGTTGCGCACCTCATCCCACTCCGGGCAGAACAGCCGGTGCGAGGCGCTCAGACGATACCGGCGGCCCAGATATGCCGTCATGGCTCACCGTAGTAATCGGCAAACAGGTCTGGCATCTCATACACCCGCACCTGGTGCAGTGTCGCGCCCACCTTGCCGTCCAGCCGCCGCCAGATGGCCACCGCTATATTCTCGGCAGTAGGCTGCGCCCGGCGGAACTCCGGCACTTCCAGGTTCAGGTGCCGATGGTCGTACACCGCAATCACCTCGCGCTCCATCACGTCCTTCAGCCATTTCAGGTCGACCACAAAGCCGGTCTGCGGATCCACCTCGCCGCGTACCGTGACTTCGACCGTGTAATTGTGACCGTGACTGTTACGATTCGCGCACTTGCCGAACCGGCGCACATTCTCTTCCTCGCTCCACTCCTCGACCCAGTAGTAGTGCGAGGCACTCCACTCGGCTTTGCGTGTCAACAGGATCATCCAAAACTCCCCCTCGCATGGGATGCGTCCCGTGCCCAACTGTCGCATCCGCCCGCTTACACCGGGTACTCGCGCCCCTTCCAGCCCACGCGCCGCAGCACCCGCGTGCGATACCAGCTCGCATACAGCAGCACAGCAAACAACGGCAGGCCCAGCCCAACGCTCAGCGCCACGTCCCCGGCCGCAAAGTTCGACCGCGCGGCCCGGCGATATACGCGCCACAGCGTCCGCAGCCACAGGAGCCACAGCGCCACACGCTCCCACACAAACGGCACCGGGTACCCGAGCGCCAGCAGCAGCAGACCCCACACCAGCGCCATATCCAGCAGCCTCCACGCCGCCAGCGCCAGCGCATTGTTGATCAGCAGCGCCAAGTTCTTGACCCAGCCCTGCCACATCGCGCCGAAGCTCGCGTACATGCGCGCCTCCACCGCTTCCGGCGCGTAGCGGAAGCGCAGACCTACCTGCCCGCGCTTGGCCAGGAACGCCAGGTCCACATCTTCGACCAGCGAAGCCGCGACCGCCGCATGGCCGCTCAGCGCCCGGTACGTTTCGCTCCGCACCAGCAGAAACTGCCCCGTCGCCACCGCGATCCGTTTGCCCGGGTCGTTCACCTGCGCCGGCGGATACGCCGTCGCCAGCTCTGAAAACACCAGCGGCATCACCGCTCGCTGCAGCACGCCGCTTACCGCCTGGCGCGGCGCGTACGACAGCATCGCCACCTTATAGCGCTCCGCCTCCACCACGCTGCGGCTGCCCGAACCCGCCTGGTGCACCGTGTCGGCATCGGTAAACAGCAGCCAGCGCCCGCGCGCCGTCTCGGCACCGGTCCAGCACGCGTTGTTCTTGCCCGTCCATCCTTTTGGCAGCGGGCTGCGCGCGGCCAGCACCTGCACCCCGGCAAACTCCCGCGCCACCGCTTCCGTGTCATCGGTCGAGCCGTCATCGACCACCAGCAGTTCCCAGTGCTCGCCCAGCAGCCAGCCAGGCTCGCTCTGCGCAACCAGCGAGGCCAGGCACCTGCCAAGGTTTGCCGCCTCATCACGCGCCGGCACAATCACGCTCAACACCATGCCCTGCGCCTGTACCGCCGCCAGCGCCGCCGGTTCAGTCCACTCCATCCATTCCCATCCCTGGGCCGCCGCTGCATACAGGGCGCAGCCTCACGTCTCTTATGATAAAAGCGTGCCCCGCCGCCTGCTCGCCGCCGCCACTCTCGCACTCGCCTTGCTGCCCGGCTGCAACACCGGCAGCGCGCCCCTGGGCCCCATCGGCAAACCCGCGCCGCCGCTCAGCATCCCCGGGCCATCGCCCGGCAACCCGCTCTCCGCGCTCCGCGGGCGGGTTGTCGTGCTCAACTTCTGGGCCTCCTGGTGTGCACCCTGCCTGGTCGAGTTCCCCTCGCTTCAAGCCCTGCAGCACGACCTCCCCGGCGTCACCGTGCTGGCCGTCTCCTTCGACACCGACCCCGCCGCCTATACCAGCTTCCTCCGCAGGCAGCACATTACGCTGCGCACGGCGCTCGATACCAGCGGCCGCTCCAACCGAGCCTACGGCACCACGCGCCCGCCTGAGACCTACATCCTCGACGGCGAGGGCCGCGTCCGGCGCAAGTTCGTCGGCGCGCAGGACTGGACCAGCACCGAGATCGAAAGCTACCTCCGCGCCATCCACTAGGCTGCTATCATCAAGCCACTATGATGCCCCTGGACGTCCTGTTCCGCTATGCGGAGCACCCCACCGAACGCACCATGTTCGCCATCAACAAGCTCTCCGAGGTCTACGGCATCCGGGCTGTCCGCGTCGATGAAGCCGCCCGGCAGATTCGCGTCGAGTTCGACGGCACGCGCCTCACCCGGGTCATCGTCCAGCAGCTGCTCCGCCGATCCGGGCTCGATATCGTGGGAGAAGTCTCGCTGTTCCCCACGCAGCCTGTCGCCCCGGTCGAGGCGCCCGCCAAGTAAGCTGCGACCGGTCGAGCCGCCGCTGTGGACACTGCCCCGCCCTCTTGCTATCTTAGAAAAGTCGCCGCGTGCCTTCTTCCGCGAGCACACCCTGTGCGCCCGTAGCTCAGCTGGATAGAGCAATTGGCTACGAACCAATAGGCCGGAGGTTCGAATCCTTCCGGGCGCACCATCTCCACCCCTGATCCTGCCCATCGGCGCCTATGCGCTCCATAGTTCATGCAGACGCAGCACGCCGACTTGGAAGCGGCGATGCAGATCGCACAGGGTTGCGGAGCGCAGCAACTGCGCCGCTCAGTTCGCCCCCGCCTCTTCGACCTCCACCGTCACCGCCGGCACAATCCCCAGCCGCTCATACGCTGGCCGCATCTCCTCCCGCACCGCCGGCATCTGCCCGAAGAACCAGACCCCGCCCAGGCAGCACAACGCACCTGTCAGCTCGACCGCATGCGGCGCGCCGAACAGGTGCGCCAGCCACCCAGCCAACAGGCTCCCGAACGGCGCCATGCCCACAAACGCCATGGTGTAGTAGCTCATCACGCGGCCCCGCTTGTCCTCCGGCACCAGCGTCTGGATGATGGTGTTGCTCGCCGTCAAGCCCTGCATCATGCCCCAGCCCGTGACCACCATCAGCGCCATCGACAGCCACATCACATGCGACGCGGCAAACGCCACCAGGCTTGCCCCAAACACCACCGCCGCAATCGGGATCATCTTCAGCAATCCCCGCACCGACCGCCGCAGCACCAGCGACAACGCCGAGACCAGCGAGCCCACGCCCGCCGCGCCCATCAGGAACCCCAGCGTGTGCGCCCCGCCATGCAGCACCGCCCCGGCGAACACCGGCATCAGCACCATGTAGGGCATACCCATCAGGCTCACGATCGCAAACATCAGCAGGATCGTCCGGATCGGCCGGTACCCCGACACATACACCCAGCCCTCGCGCAGCTGCGCAACCATACCGGCCGCCCCGGCTGCCGCGCGCACCGCCTTGGGCGCCGTGATCCGCATCAACGCGAGCGACACAATCACCGCGATATAGCTCACGCCGTCGATCAGGAAACACCAGCCCTCATTCAGCACGCTGATGATCACGCCGGCGATCGACGGCCCCACCAGCCGCGCCGCATTCACCATCGATGAGTTGATCGCGATGGCATTCTGCAGGTCCGCGCGCTCGTCCACCATCTGCACCATGAACGATTGCCGCACCGGCATGTCAAACGCGTTCACCACGCCCTGCAGCACGCTCAGCCACAGCACTTCGCGGATCGTGATGCGATGCGAAAGCGTCAGCGCGGCCAGCGCGAGCGACTGCACCATCGCGCCGATCTGGGTCGCCATCAGCACCTTGCGCCGGTCCATGCGATCCACCAGCACCCCCGCGAACGGCGCCAGCAGAAACGTGGGAATCTGCCCCGCAAAGCTCACCGTGCCCAGCAGCAGCGCCGAGCCGGTCAGCCGGTATACCAGCCACGACGTAGCGATGCGCGTCATCCAGGTGCCGATAAGCGAGACACTCTGCCCGGAAAAAAAGAGCCGGAAGTTGCGCCCGCGCAGCGCCCGCCAGGCATGCGCATAGCCGCCGGGCGCATTCTCCCGTTTCAGGCTCGGTGCCGGCATAATCGAGCTTCTCTCTTAGTGTGCCGCGACCGGCTCGCTGCTGCCCGCTCGCGGGTCGTTTCGCTTCAGCAGGAATGCAAGCAGGGTCATGACGATGCAGGCCCCGAACAGGAGCCAGAATACGTCGATGTAGGCAAGCGTGGTCGACTGCGACTGGAGATTCGTCAAAAGTCGCCCGTCGGCCAGTTGCGACGCGTTCGCCGGGCCCATTCTGCCTGCGAACGTGCCCTGATACATGGTGTGCATCTGCTGATAGTTCCTGCTGGAGGGTGTCATGTACTTCATCAGCTGATCCTGGTGAAACTGGCTGCGCTGCGTCACTTCGGCATTGGTCAGCGCGATCAGGATCGACCCGCCGATGTTGCGTACGAAGTTGATCAGCCCGGAGATCTGGTTCGATTTTTCCCTGGGCAGCCCGAAGTACACCGCCGTCGTAATCGCGATGAAGACGAGTGGGATGGAGCCGATCTGCCAGACCCGCAGCCAGGAAGCCGTCACAAACGACATGCCCAGGTTCAGCTTGGTTGCCGTGAGCCAGTAGGATAGGGCCGTGATCGCGAACCCGAACGCGATGATGTTGCGCGCCGGAAAGCGTGTGACGGCCTGGCCGGCGATCGGCATCACCAGCAGCAGCGCGAGGCCGCCGCCCGCCAGTGAGAGCCCGGCGATGGTCGCCGTATAGCCTACCTGCGCCTGCAGATACTGCGGCTGCAGAACTGTCGTGGCATTCAGGATGCCGCCGGTCAGCAGCATCAGGAAGCAGCAGACCGCGAAGTTGCGGTTCTTGAACAGCCGCAGCTCAATGATCGGTACTTTCGCGCCCCACCATTCCCACACGATCAGGCCGACGAAGGCAATCGCAAAAATAATTCCGAAAAACTGGATAAAGTGCGATCCGAACCAGTCCTTCTCCTGCCCTTTGTCGAGCGTCACCTGGAGAGCGCCCATGGAAAGCGCGAGGAACCCAACCCCGATGTAGTCCACGCGGAAGAAGTTCTTCAGGTCCGCGCCCAGCCAGGGTGGGTCATCCACCAGCCGCGCGGTCAGCACCAGGGCCAGGACACCGACCGGGATGTTGATGTAGAAGATCCAGCGCCAGCTGTAGCTGTCCGTGAGCCAGCCGCCGATGGTCGGCCCGATGGAAGGCGCGAGCACCGCCACCAGCCCGTACAGGGCGAACGCAAGACCCCGCAGGCGAGGCTCGAACGAATCGGCCATAATGGCCTGCGCCATGGGCTGCAGACCGCCGCCGCCCGCACCCTGCATCACCCGGAACAGCAGCAGAAACACCAGCGAGGGCGCCAGCCCGCACAGGAAAGACGACACCGTGAACACCACGATGCAGCTCATGAAAAAGCGCTTGCGCCCCAGTACGCTTGAGGCCCAGCCGCCCAGCGGCAGCACGATCGCGTTTGCCACCAGATACGAGGTCAGCACCCAGGTGCTTTCGTCGTTGCTTGCGCCCAGCGAGCCCGCGATGTAAGGCAGCGCCACGTTGGCAATCGAGGTGTCGAGCACCTCCATGAAAGCCGCTAGCGCGACCGTCACGGCGATCAGCCAGGGATTGACTTTCGGCCGCCAGTTTACGTCATACTGTCCCGCCATTCATGCTCCGCAAAGGCGCTGCTCTGGGCAAAGCCTTGGGTGATAGATGCCAGAGACTCACGCCAGGGCGCGGAAACTTGGGACTTCCGGGTCGCCTTCGCAATGAAACCTACATTGGATAAGACATCCATTCCAACCAGAACCGGAGGTTCCAACCCGGCGCGCGCCGTACGGAGCCGTTTACCGTCTGGACCGCCACGGCTCCTCTAAGCGCGTTGTCGCCCGGGAGAAGCAGTAGCTGATCGAGAGAAACAAAAGAACTGCCAGCGGTGCCATGAGCGCGCCGAGCGTGGCGTAGCGAAGCAATAAATGGAACGAATCTCCGCACTCTCTTCGCATGGTGAAAATCGCAAGCGCTGCATACGGCAGAACCAGGGCGGCAGCCGAGAGCGTCCCAGGAACCACGGTGCGTCGCTTGAGCGACAAAACGCAGTGCCCGATGCCGTTGAGCAGCAGCGCAAAGATGGCTGTCTTCGAGATCGCCACCGGCACAGCGCCCTTGTCGACGTATGTCACTGCGGCAAGCACCGCGGCGCCCAGTGTTAACAAAATCGCTGCGTCTCGAATGACGCTGCGCGTTATCAGCTTCCTCAGCTTTGTCTGCTGAAGCAGAGGGGAGGTGCGAACGAAGTCGTCATAACGGGAATATTCGTCGAGATTGTGAATCGCGAGCACGACGGGAAACAGCAGACTGAGCACACTGAAGGTCATCGTTCACGTTCCGCGAACCTGAAGGATGAAAACGATTCGCCAACCCATGACAATTCGCTGCCCGAGCGGGTGATCTCCATCTCGCTTTCGATCTGCGGACCACCCTGATCTCCGCCCACACCGCAGCAGCTACGCCCGCACCTTCTCCGTGTTGTCGATCCGCCCACCCAGGTGCTCGTTCAGAAACCCGAGCGTCCGCCCCCACGCCTGCTTCGCCACCGCCTCGTTGTAACTCGCCCGCTCATCGCAGCTGAACCCGTGCCCCGCGCCGTCGTACACAAACACCGGCACCTCCGGGTGCGCGGCCTCAATCGCCTGCACATCGCTCTGCGGAATGTGATCGTCTTCCCGCCCGAAGTGCAGCATCACCGGCGCCTTCGGCTCCGCATCCTTGAACCTGACGACGTATCCGCCGTAGTAGCCCACCGCCACGCTCACCGGCATCTGCAGGGCCGCCACCCAGGCCATGGACCCGCCCAGGCAGAAGCCCACCACGCCCACCCTGGTCTTGTACTCATCGCGCGCATACTCGACCGCGGCCAGCACATCCGCCGCTGCCCACTCCATGTTCAGCTTCGGCATCAAGGCCATCGCGCGCTCCATCCCCGCCGTGTCGTAGCCGACTTCAAAGCCACGCTCATACCGGTCGAACAAGGCCGGCGCCACTGCCAGGTAGCCCTCGCCCGCGAACCGGTCCGCCACGGAGCGGATATGGTGGTTCACCCCGAAAGCCTCCTGCACAACCACCAGCGCCGCCTTCGGCGTGCCCTCCGGCTTCGCCACGTACGCGCCCAGCTCATGCCCGTCCGCGGCATGCAACCTCACCATCTCACCCATCGGTTCTCCTCGTTTCAATCTCACTGTGCTGCCTTGCGCAGCCCGCTCACCTGCTTGAGCAACTGTTCATTCTGCTGCGATAACAATTCATTCTGCTGCGATAAAAGCGCCACTTTGAGCGCAAGCATGACCCTTTCCTCTGAGCGGACTATGGCCTCAAGCAACTCCGTCTTCGTCGCGCCCTGACTTTGCGAAAGCTCATCTATATTCGCGCCCTGGAGTTGTGCCAATGCGTCCAGCTTCGCGCCGATCTCTCTTAACTCAGGCGCAACCAAATCCTGAATGATGTCTCGAACATCCGCGGCAACTCCCATGACTTCTCCACGTTCGCAGCCATCGCTTCGTCACAACTTCAACATACAGCTCCGGAAAATACCGCTACGGTCAAGGCTGTGAACCGGCTTCATTCACAGCCCAGTAATCCGTCCGCGCCACCACTCGCCCCGGCACATCCGCCTTCAATGCTACCTGCAGCCGGTGCAGCCCGGGGGTCAGCTCCGTCGGGCGAAAGCTCAGCATGTAGCGGTTGCGCGCGTGGCTGGCCATCTCCGACACGCGATCCTCAAAAGCGCGCTCCGAGGTAAAACTCGTCGCCTCGCCCCCGCTCATCACCGCCAGCGACTTCGCCGCGTTCGACTTCATCGCATTAGCCGCCAGCACCGCCAGCGACAAGAGCGACCCCGAGCCCGGGTTCACCAGCTGGTCCAGAAACTCCGCCTTCACCGGCGACCAGGTCAGGCTCAGCACCAGCGTATTGCTCGTGCCGATCCGCTGCACCAGCTCCGGCGCGCTCACCCGCTTGCTCCCGTGGTCGCGCGACTCGCTCACCAGCAGCAGGATTTTTCGCCGGTCCGCCGGCCGCTGCTCCAGCAGGTCGATCGCGTACCCCGCCGCATCCAGCAGCGCCGCGCCGCCGTCGCCCGGCTGCAGCTGGTCCAGGTCGCTCGCGATCGCATCCGTGTCCCGCGTCCAGTCCTCGCGGAACTCCAGCTGCGAATCGAACTCCACCAGCGTCACCTCGCCCTTGCCGTCGCCCAGAAAGAGGTTCAGCAGCGGCGCCAGCCGGGCAAACTTGGCAAACTGCAGCGCGCTCGTCCGGCCTTTCTCAATGCACACCACCAGCGAAACCGGCGTGGTATCCAGGTCGTCATCGACGTGAATTTTCTGCGGTACCCCATTGTCGGTCAGTGCGAACGCATCCGCCCCCAGCCCGTACACCACCTCGCCCTTCTTCTGTTCCACCAGGGTCGGCACCAGCACCACGCTCGTGTTCACGCGCAGAGTCGGTCCCTGCGTTGGCTCGGCGGTCGGCGCAGCAGACGTCGCGTCAGGAGCTGGGGTCTGCCCGGGCGCTCCACTCTGTGCGTACGCCGCAACAGCGAGCCCCAGCCACGCAGCCCCGAGAAAGCACAGTTTACGCATTCTTACGCACCGTCTTGTCCCCGCCCATCGTCGAGGTCCAGCGCAGAAAGCTCCACAACTGCCGCCGCTCCCGCCAGGTAAACCTCAGCACGTCCCGCCCGGTCAGCGTCTCCGCGTGCAGCCCCGAGTAAGTCTCGATCCGCCAGCGGATGTAAGGGCTTCGCCACGGCCGCCAGCGGTAGCCGCGGGTCGCATTCCACAGGAATCGGAAGGGAGCCAGCACCGCCCCAGTATAGGCGAGAGCCCAGCATCTCTGTTCCGGCAAAAAGCGCGGGGCTTATACTTTCGCCATATGGCAATGCGCCTGCAAAGGGAGGTCCCATGGCAGCGACAACGCTTGTTCCACTCGAAGAGTACCTGCGCACCAGCTACGAGCCGGACCCCGAGTACATCGACGGCGAGCTGAAGGAGAAGCCGGTGGTTCAATGGACACACTCGAGCCTGCAAGCCAGCCTCTGCCTATGGTTTGGCCAACACCGAAAGGAATGGAAGATCGCCCTTGGTGTCGAGTCTCGCATGCAGGTGTCACCAACGCGCGTTCGCTTGCCGGACATCGTCGTCGACTACCGGGGGCGCCATCCTGAGATCCTCACGGACCCGCCGCTCATCCTGATTGAAATCCTCTCTCCCTCCGATACCTTTGCCGGCATGCAGAAGCGCCTCACGGATTACCTGACCATGGGCGCACCGAATGTCTGGGTTATCGATCCGGAGGCGCGCATCGGCTTCGTTTATCGTACCGATGCACCGGCACGGCAGGTGACGCGCTTCGAGGTGGCCAACACTCCGATCTACTTAGACCTTGCGCAGCTCTTCGCCGAGTTCGACGAAGACAATTCGGCTTAGTCCTTCCTGGTTCCGGGTGGCAGGCGCGCTAAACTGGAAGGCATGATCCCAACGCTCGAGTGGACCGACGCAGGCGTCCGCTTTCTTGACCAGACCCGCCTGCCGCTTGAAGAAACCTATGTCCTCGCGACCACCTACGGCCAGGTCGCCGACGTCATCACCACCATGGTCGTCCGCGGCGCGCCCGCGATCGGCGTCTCCGCCGCCATGGGCGTCGCGCTCGGCGTAGCCGGCAGCTCCGCGCCGAACCTCCCCGCGCTGAAGCCCGAGTTCGAGACCATCTGCGCGACCCTCGCCGCCACCCGGCCCACCGCGGTCAATCTCTTCTGGGCTATCGCCCGCATGCGCGAGCGCTTCGAAGCCCTCACCGCCGCTCCCGGCGCGACCGTCGACAGCATCCGCCAGGGCCTCATCTCGGAGGCGCAGACCATGTACACCGAGGACATCGCCGCCTGCAAAACCATGGGCGCGCATGGCGCCCCGCTGCTGCCCAGGGCCGGCGGCATCCTCACCCACTGCAACGCCGGTGCGCTGGCCACCTGCGGCTACGGTTCGGCGCTCGGCGTCGTGCGCTCGGCGGTCTCCGCGGGCGCTACGCTGCGCGTCTACGCCGATGAAACCCGTCCCTTTCTGCAGGGCGCCCGGCTCACCGCGTGGGAGATGATGCACGACGGCATCCCCACCACCGTGCTGTGCGACAACATGGCCGCCACCCTCATGCGTCAGGGCAAGATCCAGGCCGTCATCGTCGGCGCCGACCGCATCGCCGCCAACGGCGACGTCGCCAACAAGATCGGCACCTATGGCGTTGCCATTCTGGCGAAAGAACACGGCATCCCCTTCTATGTCGCCGCTCCCTGGTCCACTGTCGACCTCGCCACCGCCACCGGCGACCTCATCGAGATCGAACAGCGCTCTGCCAGTGAAGTGACCCACCACGGCGGCCGCCAGCAGACCCCGCACAACGTCGATATCGAGAACCCCGCCTTCGACGTGACCCCGGCAAAATACGTCACCGCGATCATTACCGAACGCGGCGTCATCCACACGCCATCCATAGCCACGGTGGCCGCACTGGCCGGGGCCTCGGCCGCCGCCACGCCGCTCCCGGCTTGAAAAAGCGCGTCCCCCGTCTGAGCAAGCGCCTGCCCCACTCGGCGCTGCTGATACTCTCCGCGGTGCTCGCCGGGGTCGTCGTCTATCTCACCTGGCCCACGCGCGGGGCGGTCTTCTGTGAGCAGCTGCCGCAGCTCACCGCGTTCGCGGTCTGCGCGGCCAGCCTGCTGGTTTTCAGCTTCCGCGCGCTCGCTCTCGCCTACGCGGCAAGGCAAAAGGGCCTCAGCGAAGACAGCCGCATCGCAGGCGGCGCTGCCATTCTCGCCGGGCTCGCTTTCTTCCTCGCCGCGCACTTCATCGCCCAGTACCGCAAGCCCTGCGCCGCCGTGCAGCAGCAGTTCCGGCAGGGCAGCCAGCATCCGCCTGCGAAAAGCCCGTAAACCGGGCAGCTTCCCTCTTGCGATGGCTCTCGCGTGCACGTACAGTGCTTGCCAGCGCGTGCACTTCCCCAGCGCGGCTGCAAACGCCCACCCCAACACAGGAGCTCTTCATGTTGAAAGGTTTTCGCGACTTCATCCTGCGCGGCAACGTCGTCGATCTCGCGGTTGCCGTCGTCATCGGCGCCGCTTTCACCTCCATCGTCAACTCACTGGTCAAGGACATCATCACGCCGCTCATCGCGGCCATCGTCAAGAAGCCCGATTTCTCTTCTCTGGAGTTTGTCGTGCACGGCGGCAAAATCACATACGGCAACTTCCTCAACGCCGCCATCAGCTTCCTGCTGGTTGCCGCGACCATGTATTTCTTCGTGGTGCTGCCCATCAACGCGCTGCTCAAGCGCCTGCACCATGAGGCGCCCCCGGCCGCCGTCACCACCAAGCCCTGCCCGGAGTGCCTGAGCGAGATCCCGCTGGCCGCGCACCGCTGCTCGCACTGCGCCCAGCCCGTGGCAGCCGCCTGACCGCATCCTCACAGGGACTGCGATCCATCTGAGCAAGCGGCGCAGATGAACGTCCCGCTCTCAGCAATCGCCTGAAGCCGCATCCCGCGGCATCGGCCCAAATCGCTGCGTTTGTTCTAACCGCCGCGCGAGACCGCGCAGTACACTCATCCCATTCCCCGCAAGGAGCGCCGCCGCTTGCCCCTACGCCTCGCCGCTGTTCTTCTCCCCGCCGCCGCAGGTCTTGCCCTCGCTGCCCTCCCCCCTGCCCAGACCGCCCCGACCCTGCCGCAGCAGGTCTTCGGCTTTCACGATTTCGCCACCGAGCAGGCCAAGTGGGACCGCGACTTTCTCGCCGTGCCCGATGCGAAGCTGGCCGGCGAAGAGCTCAAAACGCTCACCGCCGAGCCGCACATCGCCGGCTCGCCCGAGGACTACAAGACCGCGCAATACGTCGCTGAGAAGTTTAAGGCTGCCGGGCTTGAAACCAAGATCACCGAGTACAAGGCGTGGCTCAACCACCCGGGCGCGCAACACCTCACCGTGCTCGGCAAAGATGGCAAGGTCCTGCTGCAAGGGCCCACACCCGAGCACGTTGCAAGCGACCCGTTCCAGGACGACCCGCGCGTGATGCCGGGCTTCAACAGCTCCTCGGCCTCGGGCGACGTGACGGCCCCTGTCGTGTACGCCAACTACGGCAGCCCTGCCGACTTCGCGAAGCTCGATGCGCTCGGCATCTCGGTCAAGGGCAAGATCGTGCTGGTGCGTTACGGCACCAACTATCGCGGCGTCAAAGCCTACATCGCGCAGGAGCACGGAGCGGCCGGCGTGCTTATCTACTCCGACCCCGCCGACGACGGCTACACGCGCGGCGATATCTATCCCGCCGGGCCTTACCGGCCTGAAACCGGTGTGCAGCGCGGCTCCATCCAGTACATGTTCCAGTATTCGGGCGACGTCACTACGCCAGGCATCGCCTCCACGCCCGACCTGCCGGAGTCCAAGCGCATTCCGCCCGACCAGGCCCCCAGCCAGCCTCACATCATGTCGCTGCCCATCTCCTACCATGATGCCGAGCCAATCCTCGCTAACATGGGCGGCCCCGGCGCGCCGCAGGGCTGGCAGGGCGCACTGCCCTTCCACTACCACGTAGGCGGCGCGGCCGATGTTTCGGTGCACCTTGAGCTCCACGAAGACTATGCCTACCGCACCATCTGGGATGTGACCGGCAACATCGATCCCGACCCCGCGAGCAAGGAAGACCCGAACGCGTGGGTGATCGCCGGCAACCATCGCGACGCCTGGACCTATGGCGCGGTCGACCCCAACAGCGGCACCGCGGCGATGCTTGAAGCGGTGCACGGTGTGGGCACTCTGCTGAAGGAAGGCTGGAAGCCGAAGCGCCGCGTCATCTTCGCCAGCTGGGACGCGGAGGAAGAAGGGCTGATCGGCTCGACCGAGTGGGCCGAGGACAAGGCCCATCACCTGTCCGGTGCGGTCGCCTACTTCAACATGGATGTGGGTGTGTCGGGGCCGGAGTTCAACTCGTCCGCGGTGCCCTCGCTCAAGCAGTTTGTGCGCGATGTAAGCCACGAAGTGCCGAGCCCGAAAGGCGGCAGCGTGTACGACGCGTGGCTCGACACACAGAAGAACCAGCGAACCCGCCAGGTGAATAACGGCTTTAACGAGCAGCGCCCGGGGGCCGCGAAAAGCGCGGACGCAGTGCACATCGGCGACCTCGGCTCCGGCTCTGACTACACGCCGTTTCTGCAGCACCTCGGCGTGCCCGCAACCGATATCGGTTCCGACGGGCCGTACGGCGTGTATCACTCGGTATTCGACAACTACGCGTGGTTCACCAGGTTTGCCGACCCGACCTTTGTGTATGAGCAGCAGCAAGCCCGCGTCTTTGGCCTGGAGGTGCTGCACATGGCCGACGCGGATGTGCTGCCCTACGACTACGTGACGTATGCGAAGGAGATTGCCGAGTACCTTTCTGCCGCGAAGACCAAAGCCCAGGACGATGGGCTGACGCTCGACACCACGGCCGCGGACGCCGCCGCGCAGAAGATGCTGGCAGCGGCTGAAGCAGCGCATACCCGGCAGGCCGATGCGCCCGCTACCGGCGATGCAGCGCTGAACACCGCGCTGCGCGCAGCTGAAGGTGATCTGTTGTCGGAGCCCGGGCTGCCGAATCGCAGCTGGTACAAGCACACCATCTACGCGCCAGGCCAATACACCGGCTACGCGGCGGTCGTGATCCCCGGTGTGAACGAGGCGCTCGACGCGAAGAATACGAGCGTCGCGCAGCAGCAGCTCGGCGTTATCACCGAGGCGCTCAACCGCTGCGCAGCCACGCTGAATAGTGCCGCGAAATAGGTGACACGTTTTCGCTGGCGCCCGCATGCTGCTCTGGGTATGCGGGCGCCAGCGGCACAGCGCGCTTACCCAACGATCACCCGCTCGATCGCGGTCTCCAGAATCTCCGGCGTAATGACGAGCGTTTCGCTTCGCTTGGTGCGCCGCCGGTAAAGCGCGGTCGTCTCGCACAGCACGACAATATCCTCGATCTCCGCTGGGTTCATCGCCCCTTCCAGCACGCGCGCGCAGAACTGCTCGTCGCTCACCCCGGCGAGCGTAAACCCGCGCCGGCGCGCCTCGCTCAGGTAAAACTCCGCCACCGACGCAAACATGCGCTGCGCATCTTCGGGAATCTCGCGGCGGTCTGTTTCCAACACCTCCGCACCGGGCAACACCAGCTTGATGCCGAACGTGTTGTCGAGGTCCGAATCTGGCACAAACGTGGTTGCAGTTGCGATCACCAGCACATTCGCGCGCTCCGACGTGCTCTCGATCAGCGCGTCCAGCTCGGCCAGCACTTCCGGGTCGCTCTCTTTGTAAGCCAGATCGATGCGCGGCAGCAGCAGCATCACCTTCTGCCATTTGTAACCGCGGACGAGACTTTTGGCCTGCGCCAGCGCGTCCGAATCGCGCGGGTTGAAGACCGTCACCAGCCGCTCCATCCCGGTCAGCTTCGCGATGGTCTGGGCTAATGATTTTTTCCCGCTCTGGTGCGGCCCGATGATCAATACTTCGTTACCGATCTTCAGGTCCTCATACACCTCGGGGTGACGCGCGCGGTCGACCAGGTCCTCGATCGATTTCAGCAACTCGTCCATGCCGGCCAGGCGCGGTTGCAGGCCCACAACCGGCTCGTCTTCCAGCGAGAGATCGATGCGCTCCTTGCGCTTGCGGCGCTCCGTCATGAACTCAATAAACGAGGGCAGCGCACCAACCGAGCCGACAACTGTGGCGAACACCAGCAGCTGCTCGGTGATGAGCAGCGCCTGGTCCGAGCCGGCAGCTGGATCGAAATACATACGTGCTTAGGATAGCGCGGCCCAAAAACAACCCGAGCATCGCGAGGGACAAGCACACGTCACGAAGTGACCGCCAGCCGCGCAGGCGGTCTTCGCTCCATGCGGTTCAGCGAGCGACGGGCTCAACGTCCCCTTCACCCGGCGCGAGAAACAGGTTCTCCTCAATCCCGTGCTGGCGCGTGTAGAGGTCGTAATACCGGCCGCCCAGCGCGTACAACGTGCTGTGGGTCCCACGCTCCACGATCTCGCCGCCCTCAACCACCAGGATCTGATCCGCCTTGCGAATCGTCGACAGACGGTGCGCGATCACGAACGTCGTCCGTCCCTGCATCAGCGTGTTGAGCCCCTGCTGGATCATCGCCTCGCTCTCGGAGTCGAGCGACGACGTGGCCTCATCGAGGATCAGCAGCCGAGGGTTCGCCAGCAGCGCGCGTGCGATCGAAAGCCTCTGCCGTTGGCCGCCGGAAAGCTTCACCCCGCGCTCTCCCACGATCGTCTCGTAGCCCTCTTCAAACCGCTCCGCGAACTCATCTACCCGCGCAATCCGGCACGCGTGCAGGAACTCCTCATCCGTCGCCGCCGGCATCGAGAATACGATGTTGTCCCGGATCGAGCCGTCGAACAGGAACGACTCCTGCAGCACCACGCCCAGCTGCGAGCGGTAACTCGCAAGATCGACCTGCGAGAGATCGTATCCATCCACAAGAATCTGCCCGGAGCTGGCTTTGTGGAATGCGCAGATCAACGAAATGATCGTGCTCTTGCCGGAGCCCGACGAGCCCACCAGGGCAGTTGCGGTGCCGGGCTGCGCCGTGAAAGTGATCCCGTGCAGCACCGGCTTGTCCGGCTCATATGCGAAGCGGACATCGCGAAACTCGACCTCGCCCTGGATCGGCGGCAGCTCGGTCGTGCGCTCCGGGTCGCCAAACTCCTGGCGCTCGCTCAGCACTTCCATCGTGCGGTCCAGGCCGGCGACCGCCTCGGTCAACTGCGTCCCCACGTTCACCACCTGGAAGATGGGCGCGATCATAAGCGCGAGAATGAATGTGTACTCGACGTAGTCACCCTGGGTAATGTGCCCGGCGAGTTGCTGCCTGCCGCCAAGCAGCATGACGAGGCCGCCCACGATACCGATGACCGCCGTTGCCGAGAGAGCAAGCAGGCTGGTGGCCGTGAGAGAGGAAATGACGTTGTCGAGCAGGCGATGCACACCCGCTGAGAAGACCCGCGCTTCGCGCTCTTCGGCGTAATACCCTTTGACGACGCGGACGCCGCCGAGCGACTCCGTGAGCCGGCCGGTAACCTCGGCATTGATCTTGCCGCGCTCGCGAAAGATAGGGCGAATGGTCTTGAACGCGGACTGCAGGATGAAGACGAACACCAGCAGGATAGCGAAGAGCACCAGCGTCATGCGGGGACTGATATGCAACAGGATGAAAAATGCCACCAGAGCAGTTACGATTCCCCCCATGAACTCGACCAGGCCGGTACCGACCAGGTTGCGGACGCCCTCGACGTCAGTCATGATGCGCGACACCAGGACGCCGCTGCGATTGCTGTCGTAAAAGGACACGGGGAGGCGGCCAATGTGGCCTTGCACCTGCTCGCGCAGCTCCGTGATCATGCGCTGCGCGGCCTTCGAGAGCACTTGGGTGAGCGAGTAGGAAGTTATAGCCTGGACCGTCGTCGCTGCGAAGACGATCAGGACCAGCGGCAACAGCATTTGCCTGCGATGCTGGTGAAAGACATCGTCCAGCAGGTACTTGCTCGTCAATGGCAAAACAAAGCTGGCTGCGCTCTTGATGCCGACCAGGAAAAGTCCGAACAAGAGCAGCCAGCGCCGCGGGCGAATCAGCCTCCAGACCTCCGGCAGCACCTTCTTCAAGTCAGGCTTGCGCTTGGGCTGCTCCCCCGCCGCCGCGCGCATCGCTCCGCGCGTGCCGCCGCCGCGCTCCGCATTCAGCGGTATGGCGGAGCCGCTGCGCATCGAGCTCAAATCCGCGCCCGCCGTGTCTGGATAAAGTTGCGCACACACAGCACCACAAACACCAGCAGCAGCACCGACATCGCAGCCTTCTCGTCCACCGCCAGCGGCAGTTTGAACTGCACGCCCTGCTTCATGCGCACGTAGTCGAAGATGGACTTCGCGGTGCCGAGAAAGCCCAGCAGCCCGATCGTGACGGCGATATGCATCATCAGCGCGCGGCGCTTCAGGTCCGTGGTGCGTGCCATCATCCCGCAGATAGCGAGGATCGCGCCGAAGGCGGCGGGGATCAGCGACGTGGGGTAATGGCGCCCGGTGCCCATGTAGGTAAGCACGCCGAGCAGGATAAGGATGATGCCGAACAGGATGGTCAACCGTGCCATGGGGGTCTCGTCGCTCCAGGTACTATCTTACCGGCTACCGCGCGGCTGCCTGCCTCACGCGGTGGCCGGCGTGCCCAGCTTTTGCAGTATCTCGTTGGCCGCCTCAACAGCCGTGCCGGCGACGGAGATATGCAGCGCGTGCTCAGGAACCTCAAGCGTCGCGAGCTGGCTGTCCAGCAGGCCCGGATTCATAAAGTGGCCGGTGCGGTGCTCCAGCCGCTCCACCAGCACCTGCTTCGGCGCTTCGAGCAGCACAAAGCAGACCGCGCCCGCGGGCAGCCCGTCGGTCAGCGTCCTGCGGTACGCCGCCTTCAACGCGGAGCAGGTCATCACCCCGCTTTTCCCCGCGGCCGCCCAGCCGGCCAGCACCTGGTGCAGCGCGTCCAGCCAGGGCGCGCGGTCGGTATCCGACAGCGGGACCCCGGCGCGCATCTTCGCCTTGTTGGCCTCGGAGTGGTAATCGTCTCCCTCGGCAAACTCCCAGCCGGTCTTCTTCACCAGCTCGTTGGCTACAGTGGTCTTGCCGGTGCCGGTCACACCCATCAGGATGGCGATCACGCGTGGCCGCCGAACTGGTGCTGTACATCGGCCAGCACCATCTGCGGCGTCCAGTCGTTGCCGGTAAACCACTTCAGGATTTTGCCGTCGGGGCCGATCTCGACCGTCGAAAGCGTGTGCGTCAGCGTGCCTCCCGGCGCCGGTACGGAGCCCACATCGAAGAAGCCCAGCAGCGGCGCCAGATCCTTCTCCTTCGGCGCGGCAAAGGTCCAGTGGTCAAAGGTCTCGTTGGTGTACCGGCCCGTGTACGCGCCCCCGTAGGAGCGCAGCACCGCCGGCGTATCGCGCACCGGGTCGAACGAAATACTCAGCAGGTGGGTCTTCGCATAAAACAGGGGCGTCACCGCCAGTGCCTTGTCAATCTCGGCGAAGTTGCGGCTCATGCGCGGGCAGTAGTCTGACAGCGGGCAGTGCGTGTAGACAAACGTGACCAGCAGCAGCTTGCCGTGGAAGTCGCTCAGGTGGACCGTCTGTTTGCTCTGGTCGGTCAAGGCGAAATCAGGCACAGCCTCACCGGGCACCAGCGGCTTCAGCAGGCTCTGCGGCGTGGGCTCGCGGGTCTCCTGGCTCCGGTCGGTCACGGTCACGTTGTCGAGCACCGTCCCGTTCCCATCGACATCGAGCGTGCCGGTGAGCCGGTCGCCCCGATTGATCTTTTTCAGTACGGACGGATCCTTCAGCTTGTACGGCATGGTCATCGCATCCATAAAGCCGGGGATCGCGGCGGCATCCAGCTCGACCTCACCGGTCTCGGCATTGTTGCCAACCACCTTGCCCGTAATCGGGTAGTGACGCACAGGCCCGGCGTTAGCAGGGGAGGCCGGCTGTCGGCAGCCCGTGCTCACAAGCGCAGCACAGACGAGAACGCCGGCAAAGGTGAATTGCATCGCGGTAGGCACAAACCCAGTTTATATGGGCGTATCCGCACCCACGCGGCTCGATGGATCGCGGGGCGGAAAACCGCGTGGTCTGCAGAGAGGCCGGGCGCCCCGGCCGGAAGATAGGGCGATAGACTAATGCGGTGACGGCCGATGCCTCCCCTACCCGCCCTCGCACTCCCGCAGCCAGGCTGCCACAGGAGATAGCTGCTGCGCTCGACCGCGGCGCGCAGGTGCTGGCCGCCAATGCGCGCGCCGCCCGGGCGCTGACTCGCGCGTTTGCCGAGGATGCGCGGGCGGCAGGGTTGGTGAGCTGGCCCGCGCCGGCTATTCGCGACTGGGCTGGATGGCTCGAGCAGTCCTACGCGGCGATCGCGCTCAAAGTAGAGCTCCCGCTGCTGCTAAGCCCTCTGCAGGAAGAGCTGCTGTGGAGGCGCGTGCAGGCGGCGGAAGCGCCTCTGGTTGTTTCCCCGGCGAAGCTCGCCCGTTTGGCGCAAGGCGGTTACACCCTTCTGAGCGAATACGACGCGCAGGCAAGCCGACGCGCGGCGTGGCCCGCGGCGCATGAGGATGCGGAGCGGTTCCTCGGCTGGGCGCGCGCCTTTGACGCGCAGTGCCGGCAGCTCGGCGTGCTGGCCCGGGCAGAGCTGACCGCGAAGCTGCGGGAGCAGGCCGGCGCCCTCGCCGCCACACTGCCCATGCGCGAGCTGCTGCTGGTCGGCTTTGACCGGATGACCCCGGCGCAGCAGCGTTTGCTGCAGGCGCTGGACCAGGCCGGTGTGCATGCGCAGCAGGCAGCGCCAGGCGAGCCGACGCCACAGCGGGAGCTGGTGTGCGCCGCCGATGAGCAGCAGGAGCTGGAGGCCTGCGCCCTGTGGGTGCGCGCGCGGCTTCAGCAGGAGCCGGGCCGGCGCATTGGCGTGCTGCTGCCTGAGCTGCAGGGCGCCCGCGCGCAGATCGACCGCGTCTTCCGCCGGGTGCTGCTGCCCCACAGCGCGCAGCGGGCCGCGGGCGGCCAGGTTCCGTATGAGTTCTCGCTCGGCGCGCCGCTCGGCAGCATTCCGCTGGTCGCCTCGGCGCTGCTGCTGCTGCGCTGGCTTGCGGGTCCGCTGCCCGCGGCAGAGCTCTCAAGCCTGCTGCTGGGCGGCTTTCTGGCGCGGGATGCAGCCGAAGCCACCGCCCTGGCCGACACCGACGCCGCTTTGCGCAAGGCCGGCCTGCTGACCACCGAGCTGAGCCTCGGCAGCCTGCTGCGGCACGCCGAAGCGAGAAGCGCCCTGCTGCCCCCAGCAGTGATCGCGCGGCTTCGCGCAGCCGAGGCCTGGGCGCGCCAGCAGGCTGCCAGGCAGCGCAGTTATGCGGAGTGGGTCGAGGCCGCCGCGGCGCAGCTTGCCGCGCTAGGCTGGCCCGGGTTTCGAGAGCTGGATTCGCTCGCCTTCCAGGCGCGGGAGCGCTGGGACGCCCTGCTGATGGAGGTGGCGCGGCTTGGCTTCGCCGGGGACGCGCTGCGTTGGAGCGCCTTCGTCCGCGAGCTCACAGGCTTTGCCCAGGCCACCCTGTTTGCCGCCGAGTCGCGCAACGCGCCGGTGCAGATTCTGGGTGCGGCCGAGGCCTCCGGCCAGAGTTTTGAAGCGGTCTGGTTTCTACAGGTAACTGAGGCGCGCTGGCCTGCGCGTGGCCGCCTGCATCCCCTGCTGGCGCCCGGCGTGCAGCGCGATGCGGGCATGCCCCACACCAGCGCCGAGGTCGACCTGCAGCTGGCCGAGGACCAGCTGCGCCGCATCCTGTCGAGCACCGGCGGCGAGGGTCCGGTCATGGTGAGCTATGCGCGGCAGAGCGGCGGGATCGACGCCCGGCCGTCGCCCCTTCTCCGCGGATTTTCTGAGATCTCTGCCACCGTGGCGACGCAACGCGCTCTCTGTGAGACGGTCTGCGCGCCCGAGCCAATGCCCGTCGCCCCCTGGCCGCTGGAGCGTGTCGCCGGCGGCAGCGAGGTGCTGAAGCGGCAGGCGGCGTGCGGCTTCCAGAGCTTCGCCGTCAAGCGTCTGGGCGCCGACGCGCTCGAGGAGGAGTCCTGGGGCCTGGACGCCGGGGAGCGAGCGACGCTGCTGCACCGCGCGCTCGAAGAGTTGTGGTCGGCGGAGCCGGTCGGTGCTGGGAAACTACACTCGAGCGACGACCTGGTGCGAGCCTTCGAAGACGGCACCTGGGACGAGATACTGCGCGCGGCGATCGCCCGCAGCTTTGCGAATGTTACGCGCGCAGCCAGCGGCGACGCATGGCGCGCGGCTTATCTCGCGCTCGAGCAAAAGCGCCTGCACATACGGCTGGCGTGGTGGCTCGATGTCGAGCGGGTGCGCGCTCCGTTCCGCGTCGTGGGGCTGGAGCAGCGGCTGGAAGGGGCGTGCATCGGCTTCGCACCGGGGCTTGCCGGCGACCGACCCGCCGGCGAGCTGCGGCTCAACTTGCGCGCCGATCGCGTCGACGAGGTGGCAGGCGGCCGCCGGCTGATCCTCGACTACAAAACCGCCGACCGGGTGGGCCCTGTTTTGTGGCAGGGCGAGCGCCTGGACGAGCCGCAGCTGCCGATCTACGCGCTGTTCGGCGGCATTGAGAACGTCGCCGGGATCGCGTTCGCGCAGATTCGCCCCGGTCGCACCAGGCTGCATGCGCTGGCTGAGGACCCGTCGGCGCAGCTGGGCGGCCCTCTAAGAGAAAGCGACGCGCCCGCAGACAAGCGGCTGCTGCCGGACGAAACGCGCAGCGAGTGGGACCAGGCATTGCGCGCGCTGGCCGGGCAGTTTGCACGCGGTGAGGCGCCGGTCAACCCGAAGCATGGCGGCCAGACCTGCCGCATCTGCGGCCTGTACGGGCTGTGCCGCGTGCGCTCCATGCAAGGTGGCGCTCTGGCTGACGCTGACGACGACGAGGCCCAAAATGCCCAGGATGACTGACCGGGAGACGACGCAGGGAACACTGTTCGCAGTCGCTTCGGCTGCGGGCCTTCAGGCTGTGGCTCCCTTGCCGCCCCCTGAGGATTCTGCCGCGCGCCGCGCCGCGATCGACACAACGCGGTCCATCCTGGTGCAGGCCCCGGCGGGCGCAGGCAAAACCAACCTGCTCACCCAGCGCTATCTCGCCTTGCTCGCCCAGGTGGAGGAGCCGGAGCAGATCCTGGCCATCACGTTTACGCGCGCCGCCACTGCAGAGATGCGGCAGCGCATCGTGCAGGCGCTGGAACGCGCGCGCAGCACGCCCACGCCGGCTACAGACGAAGCCCAGGGCGACGCTATGCCACTGGCCCGCGCCGCTCTGCGCCATGGCGAGGCGCTCGGCTGGCGGCTGCTTGAGCAGCCGCATCGGCTCGATGTGCAGACCATCGACTCGCTGTGTCTGCGGCTGGCGCACGGGCAGCCGCTGCTGGCGCGGCTCGGCGGCGCGCTTGAGCCGACAGAGGATGCGGCCGCGCTCTACGCGATGGCAGCGCGCCGCACCACGGCGCTGCTAGGCTCCCCGGGTGAGCCGGAGCTCGAAGCCGCTCTCGGCAGCCTTCTGCTGCGTCGCGACAACAATCTGGACGAGTGCGAGCGGCTGCTGGCCGGCATGCTCGCTCGGCGCGATGCGTGGCTGGGCGTACTGCCGCTCGCGCCCGGCGAAAATGTCGACTGGACGAAGGTACGCGAGCGGCTGGAGCAGCCATTCGCCGACGAAACCGGGCGTGTGTTGCAGGCCCTGCACGCTGCGTTTACCGCCATGCCGGATCTCGTGCGCGAGCTTCTGGCCGCGGCCCGCTATGCGGCGGCCAACCTTCGCGATACCGACGGCGCCGACGGCGACCTGCACCTGCTGGAGACGATGGAAGCCCTGCCCACGGCAGCGCACGAGCACCGCGAACACTGGCGCGCGCTCGCCTCCCTGCTGCTGCGCCCGAAGGGCGAGTGGCGGAAGGACTGGCGTAAAGAGCAGGGCTTTCCACCCGCAAGCTCCGGTACCGGCTCTGAAAAGGACGAGCGCAAACGCCAAAAGCTGGCGATGAAAGAGTGCAGCGCCGCCCTGCAGGAACATCCGCACGGCGGCCAGCGATTGCATTTGACACTGTGCCAGTTACAGTTGCTTCCAGAGCTGCGCTACTCCGACGATCAGTGGCGCACCCTGCGCGCCGTCTTCGTCGTGCTGCGCCGGGCCGCGGCCGAGCTGCGTCTGGTCTTCGCGGAGGCCAACACGGTCGACTTCGTCGAGATCGCGCAGGCGGCCGAAACCGTGCTGCGCGACGAGAGCAGCCTGCGCGGTCTGCTCGAGAGCGAGCAGAAGCGCCACGTGCTTATCGACGAGTTCCAGGACACCTCGCGCGCGCAGTACCGTCTGGTAGCCGAGCTGCTGCGCGAGTGGCGCGAGGGCGACGGGCGCACCGTGTTCGTCGTCGGCGATCCGCTGCAGTCGATCTACGGCTTTCGCCAGGCGGAGGTTGCGCTCTTCCATGAAACGCGCGAGCACGGCCTGCCCTGCGGTGACCGGCGGCACCCCTGCCATGCGCTGCAGCTCACGCACAACTTCCGCTCGCACCGCGCGCTGGTCGAGCAGCTGAACACGCGCTTCGCAGATCTGTTCGCCGCCAGCCACACCGACAGCTTTGTCGCCGCGCATGCGTGGCCGCAGACAGACGCCGGCGAAAGCCTCCACCTGCACACCTTTTTCACGGAGAAGGATGCCGCAGACGAGGCGACCGAGAGCCCCGGCAACGCCGAAGCGGCGGAGATAGTGCGCGTGCTCAAAGAAGAGCAGCCGCGCATTGCCGCGGCCGAGGCCGCCGGTGCAAGCGAGTACCGCGTCGCCGTGCTGGTGCGATCGCGCCCGCACCTCGCAGCCATCCTGCCGGCGTTGCGCGCCGCAGGTATTCCCTACCGCGCAGTCGAGCTGGAGCCGCTTGCCGACCAGCCCGAAGTGCACGACCTGCTGATGCTGCTGCGCGCGCTGCTGCACCCCGCCGATCGCGTGGCGTGGCTGACCGTTCTGCGCGCGCCGTGGTGCGGGCTGCTGCTGCGCGATCTGCACCTGGTCACCGGTGCGGACGATCCGGCGGCGCTCAGGCAGCAGCTGCCTGTCCGCATCGTGGAGCTGCTCGCCGACGGGAGCGCAGTGCTTTCGCCCGACGGCCGCGCGCGCCTCGCCCGCACCTGGGCGGTACTCGACGAAGCGCTGCGCACCCGCTACAGCGAGGGCAACAACCTGTCGCTGGCTGCCTGGGTTGAGCGCACGTGGATGGCGCTGGGCGGCCCGGCGTGCGTAGAGCAGACCGCACGTGAAAATGCGGAAGCGTTTCTGCGGCTGCTCGATAGCCTGGCGCCGAGCGGCGTGGAGGTGTTGCGCGGCGATTTCGCGCTGCGGCTTAAGAGGCTGTGCGCCGCGCCGGATACGCGGGTCAGCGAGCGCTTCGGCGTGCAGTTGATGACGATGCACAAGGCAAAAGGGCTGGGCTTTGAAGTGGTGCTGCTGCCGGGCCTGGAGCGCAAGCCGCGCGGCGAGGGCACGGAGCTGCTGGCGATGCTTGAACGCACGCGCCGCGCAGCAAACCCGCGGGAGAGTGCACCAGGTTCGCCGGAAGTCGAGCTGCTGCTGGCGCCCGTGGGCAGCCGCGACGGCGAGCAGGACCGCACCTACGCCTGGGTCATGCAGCAAAGGGCCGCGCGCGAAGCCGGCGAGCGCAAGCGGCTCTTCTATGTGGCGTGCACCCGCGCGCGCACGCGCCTGCACCTGTTTGCCACGCTCCATGTGAGCCGGGGCGAGCTGCGCAAGCCGGATGAACGCTCGCTGCTGGGCGCGGCCTGGGCTGCACTCGGCGGCGAGGTCGAGGAGCACTGGCGCCGGCATTCCGCGCCCGGGCTGGCCCTTGCGGCAGTTGGAGAGCTGGCCGCAATGGAACCGCGGAGCCCGGCGCAACCGATGCTGGAGCGGCTGCCTTCCGGGTGGACGCCGACGGCGTGGGCGACGGATGTTATCCCGGCCGCCGCTACTGCGCGCGCAGGAAAGCTCTACTCCCGTGGCAGCGAGTCCAGCCAGCTTTCCGCGGCATCGCTCGCGGCGCGTGCGCGTGGTGTCGCAATGCATGCCTTGCTGGAGCAGCTGTCGCTGTTGTTTGCCGAAGACGTATCCGCGCCGGATATCGGTGCATGGCGCCCCGTCTTGCTAGCCCTCGCCGCGCGACGGTTGAGCGCGGAGGCATTTCCACAGAACCAGGTGCGGACGGCAGCCGCCGAGCTGGCCACCCAGGCGCTCGCGGTTGCCGCCACCCCCACGGGCCGCTGGCTGCTGTCGCCGCACCCCGGCGCGCTGGCGGAGAGCTCCTGGCAGAGGTGGGATGCAGAGGGCAACCTGCGCACTTTGCGCGTGGACCGCTGCTTTGTGGCCGGCAACGATCCCGGGCAGGCAGGGGATAGCTGCCTCTGGATCGTGGACTACAAGACGGGCGCACACCCGAAAAGCTTTGCGGTAGACGACGACCGGGCAGCGTGGCTGGCGCAGCAGAAGGACACCTGGCGGCCGCAGCTGGAAGCCTACGGCGCGGTGCTTGCCTCCGCGGCCCAGACACCCAGGCCGCTACGCTACGCGCTTTACTTTCCTGAGCTGCTGGAGCTGGTTAGCTGGTCGGCCGACCCGGCATGACCCAAACAACCGCTGAATGCGCTCGCCGTCTTGACCTGAAAGACCAAAGCAGATCCTTCGCTTCCGCTCAGGATGACAGCGAATAGCCTTCCACATCAACTCTGCTCTAGTCCGCGGACCGCTCGTCGCCCGTCTGCGAGTCCGCACGCGACGGCGCGCTTGCGCCATCTGTAACCGTCGGTGGCACATAATGGCGCACATCCGCGCCGCGCACCCAGAAGATCACATCCTCGGCGATGTTGGTGGCGTGGTCGGCGACGCGCTCGAGCGAGCGTGAGATCACCAGCGCGTTCAGCGCCTGCGGGGCAAAGTGCGGCTGCTCACGCATTACGTTCAACAGGGCGAAGTAGGCGCCGTGGTTCAGCTTGTCCACCGCATCATCCATGGAGAGCACCTGCTGCGCCGCATCGGCATCGCCCTCGATAAACGCCTGCAGCGAGCGGCGCACCATGTCGGTCGCAAGCGCGGCCATGCGCGGAATATCGACCGGCAGGTCTGCCGTCGAGAAGGCCTGCATCTCGCGCACCCGCTCCACAATATTCATCGCCGAGTCGCCCACCCGCTCCACGTCCGCGTTGATCTTGATGACCGACAGGATGAAGCGCAGGTCGATGGCCATGGGCTGCTCCATCGCGAGCAGGTCCAGCGCCATCTGGTCGATCTCGCGCTCGTAGCGGTTGATCGCGGCCTCCGATCGGTCGACCTGCTCGCACAGCGAAAGATCGCCGGTACGGTAGGCCTCGATGGCGCGCTCGATGGACTGCTCGGCCATACCGGCCATGACCAGCAGCTTCTCCTTCAAGTCACCCAGACTTTGATGAAAGCGAACGCGCATGTCAACCAAACCTGCCGGTGATGTAGTCCTCGGTGCGCTTGTCACCGGGGTTGGTAAAAATCTTGTGGGTTGCGTCGAACTCGACCAGCCTGCCGGTAAGAAAGAACCCGGTGCGCTCGGCAACGCGCGCCGCCTGCTGCATGTTGTGCGTCACGATGACGATGGTGTACTGCGATTTCAGATCGAAGATCAGGTCCTCGATCTTCGCCGTCGATACCGGATCGAGTGCCGACGCGGGCTCGTCCATCAGCAGCACCTCGGGGTCGACCGCCAGCGCGCGCGCGATGCACAACCGCTGCTGCTGGCCGCCCGAAAGGCTCGCGCCCGACTTCTTCTTCAGGTCGTCTTTGACTTCGTCCCAAAGAGCGGACTGCTTCAGCGAGCGCTCGACAATTTCATCCAGCACGCGCCGGTTGCGAAAGCCGTTCAGCTTCAACCCGGAGGCCACATTGTCATAGATCGACATGGTCGGAAACGGGTTGGGCCGCTGGAAGACCATACCCACGCGGCGGCGAATCTCAACCGGCGCGGCATCTTTGTAGATATCGACAGACCCGATACGCACCGTGCCCGCCACACGCCCGGCCGCCGCGGTCTCGTGCATGCGGTTGAGGCAGCGCACAAAGGTGCTCTTGCCGCAGCCCGACGGCCCAATGAGCGCCGTCGCCTGGTTCGCGGGAATATTCAGGTTGATCTTGAAAAGAGTCTGGTGCGTACCGTACCACGCGTCCAGCTCGCCGACCTCTATGCCGACACCCACTTAGCTTGCCCCTTTCAGAATGCCGCGCGAGGTGACGTAGCGCACCAGCGCAACCGAGACCACAATGAGCAGGATCAGCACCAGCGATCCGGCCCACGCCAGCCGGTGCCAGTCGTCATAAGGCGAGATCGCGTAGATATAGATCTGCAATGGCAGCGCGGCGATAGGCTCGTTCAGGTTCGAGCTCCAGAAGTTATTGCCGAACGCGGTAAACAACAGCGGAGCGGTCTCGCCCGCGACCCGCGCAAACGCCAGCATGCAGCCCGTAATCACGCCCGGCGAGGCGGTCTTGAGCGTAATGGAGAGCACCGACCGCCAGTTCGGCACGCCCAGCCCCAGCGCTGCCTCGCGTACTGAGTTGGGCACCATCAGCAGCATCTCCTCGCTGGTGCGCGTGATCGTCGGGATCATCATGATACCCAGCGCGACACCGCCTGAGAACGCGGAAAAATGCTTCTGCGGCAGCACGATCAATGAGTACACCGCGATGCCCATCACGATCGAAGGCACGCCGTTCAGCACGTCCGCGGTAAAACGCACCAGCGTGGCAAAGCGGCTGCCGCGGCCAAACTCAGCCAGAAAAATGCCCGCCGCAATGCCGACCGGCACGCCCAGCAGACTTGCAATGCCAAGCACCACACCCGAGCCCGCGATGGCATTGGCCATGCCGCCGCCAACCTCACCGACCGGCTTCGGAATCTTCGTAAAGAATGCCAGATTGAGCGAGCTCGCACCCTTGTACAGCAGGTACGCGAAGATGGCGACCAGCGGCGCAACCACCAGGATGGTGCTGACAATGGCGAGCCCGGTCGCGAGATGGTTCGCCACATTGCGCCGCATCCGGTTGCCGCTGCTCATCTGAAGCCGCTCTGCCATGTGCCCCCTCCTGCAGCTCAGGCAGCAGCGCGCGCCGGCGCGCCACGGGTTACGGCCCACACTAGGATACGGGCCAGCGCGTTGACGACAATGGTGACGAGAAACAGCGCGAGCCCGATCTCGATCAGCGCGCTCAGGTACAGATCGTCTGAAGCCTCGCTGAACTCGTTCGCAATCACCGATGCCATCGAGTATCCCGGTGCGAACAGCGACCGCGCAATCTCCGGCCGGTTGCCGATCACCATTGTGACGGCCATGGTCTCGCCCAGTGCGCGGCCCAGGCCCAGGATGATGGAGCCGACGATGCCGATGCGCGCATTCCGCAGTACACCCATGCGGATCATCTCCCACCGCGTTGCCCCCAGCGCCAGCACAGCCTCCCGCTGGTTGTAGGGCACCGCCGACATCACCTCGCGGGTCAGCGAAGAGATGATGGGCAGGATCATGATCGCGAGGATGACCCCGGCGGCCAGCATGCCGATGCCGAAGTTGGGTCCGGAGAAGAGGGTCGTCCAGCCCAGCGTCTTTGCAAGCACCGGATTCACGTGCTCGCGCAGCAGCGGCACCAGCACAAACACGGCCCACAGGCCGTAGACCACGCTGGGAATAGCGGCCAGCAGCTCGGTCAGAAAAGCGAGCGGCGAGCGCAGCCAGCGGGGGCACATCTCTGTCAGAAAAATTGCCAGACCCACCGCGAGCGGCACCGCAATGGCCAGCGCGACAAACGACGAGACCAGCGTGCCGTAGATGAAAGGCCACGCGCCGTAATCGCCCGAGACCGGGTTCCAGCCGGAGTGAAAGAAGAAGCCGATGCCGAACTTCTTGAGCGACAGTTGCGAGCGCAGCACCAGTTCGGTCGCAATCAGCGCGACAATGCCGAAGATTGAAAGCGCGCAGGCGATCATCAGCCCGCGAAACGCGCGGTCGCTGAGGGCGGAGCTCCCCCGGCTGCCCAGGAACTGCCGGATCGGCGAGGGCCCGGAAGCAGGCGCAGGCGCGACGGGACTTGGGTGGGCCTGGGCAGTCTGGGACAAGGATTCAGAGAAACTTGGTATGCGAACCTGCTGTGTTTTACTGTCCACCAAAGGTCACCCTATCGGGCTTTCTTGAACAACAGGTTAATCGCCCGTCGCCGGGTCCGCGGCGACGCTGCGCGGGGCCACGCCGCCCAGGCCGATCACCCAGACCGGTCGCCCGCACCGCTCAAGGAGAGAGTAACAGCGCGGTACTCTCCCTGCCCTGGCGCCCGCTATTTCATCTGCGCAATGGTCGCGCGCACCCTGGCCTCTACCGGCGCCGGCAGCGGCGCATAGTAGAGCGACGCCGCCTCCGCCTCCCCGTGATCCAGCATCCAGCCCAGGAAGTCCTTCAACACCTTTGCCTTCGCGGCGTCCTGCGGCTGGGTCGGGATCAGCAGCCAGGTGAAGCTCGAGATCGGGTACACGCCCGCGCCCATCTGGTTGGTGATCGACACACGGTAGTCGGCCGGCATGGTCTTGACCGCGGCTGCTGAAGCCGCGACACCCTCAATGCTCGCCTTGACCCACTGCCCCGATGCGTTCTTGATGTAGCCGTAGGGAATCTTGTTCTGCAGCGCGTAGATCAGCTCGACATAACCGATCGAGCCGGGCATCTGGCGCACCAGCCCCGCAATGGCTTCATTGCCCTTGCCGCCCAGGCCCTTCTTCCAGTCCACCGCCGTGCCCGAGCCCACGCTCGACTTCCACTCCGGGCTCACCTTCGACAGGTAATCGGTAAAGATAAAGGTCGTGCCGCTGCCATCGGAGCGGTGCGTCACAATGATGTCGGTGTTCGGCAGGGTGACGCCCGGATTGTCCTTGGCGATGCGCGGATCGCTCCAGTTCGAGATGGTGCCCAGGTAGATATCGGCCAGCACCTGCGGAGAAAAGCGCAGCTCCGCGCTTACCCCGGGCAGGTTGTAGATCGGGACCACGGCGCCCAGCACCGTCGGGATGTGCTGCACCTTGATCTTGGAGCTGGCCAGCTGCGCGTCGGTCATCGGGCCGTCGGAGGCGCCGAAATCCACGGTGCCCGAGGTGACCTGGCGGATGCCGCCTCCTGAGCCGATCGGCTGGTAGTTGATCTCGACGCCGGAGTGCTGCGCGCTGTACTCGGAAAACCACTTGGCATAGATCGGGTTGGGGAAAGTCGCACCGGCGCCATTCAACTTCTGCGCAAAACCGGCCGAGGCCGTGCACACCAGCAGTGCCGCCGTCATCAGGATCGAAATCTTCTTCACAAGAGCCTCGCTTTGTAGAGCATTTTCACAGTGACTGTGGTCGATCCGAGTTATATGGCATGCGGCTTTTCTTGACGGAAAAGCCGCGCCGAGTTCCGCGCATGGGCTTACACATACTGTGAAAACGCCGTAGCAGTCGTGATTGTGGGCAGGCTTTGTTACAGAAGGGTGACACGGCCATGAAAAGTGGCCCGCCCGGTGGTTTTTGTCGCGGAAAACGACTCAGGATGAGGCAATGGCTGAAACTTGCGGCGCCGCTGCGCCGTCGTGCTCGCCGGCCGCGGGCTGCGGCGCACAGGGCAGCGTAAACAGGAAGCGTGACCCGTGGCCGAGCTCGCTCTCCGCGCGGATCGTTCCCTTGTGGGCCAGGATGATGTGCTTGACGATGGCGAGGCCCAGCCCGGTGCCGCCCGAGTCGCGCGAGCGGGCCTTGTCCACCCGGTAGAACCGCTCGAAGATGCGCTGCAGGTGCTCCGACGCGATCCCCGGCCCGAAGTCTTCGACCGTGAACTCGACGCCGTCCTCCACATCGCGGGCGCCCACCCGCACCCGCCCTCCAGACCGCCCGTACTTCATCCCGTTCTCGATCAGGTTGCCGAAGACCTGGTTCAGCGCGTCCAGGTCGGCCAGTACCAGCGTCATCGGGGCCGCGGCGCGCTCCAGCACCACGCCCGACTCCATCGCCATGCCGGCCAGCAGGTCGATCGCATCGTCGAGCAGCGTGTCCGCCCGGATCGCCTGCGGCTTCACCCGGTAATCCCCCGCCTCCACATTCGCCAGCGCCAGCAGGTCGGCGGTCAGGCGGTTCATGCGCGTCGCGTTGCGCAGCACGATATGCAGAAACTCCCGCGCCTGGTCCGACAGCTCGCTGTCGAGCACCGTCTCCACATAGCCGGTGATCGAGGTCAACGGCGTGCGCAGCTCATGTGAGACGTTGGCGACAAAGTCGCGGCGCATCCGCTCGGCCCGCTCGGCGTCGGTCACGTCGTGCAGCACCACTACTGCGCCGCCGCCGGGCATCGGCGCCGCGCTTACCGCGAACGCCCGCCCCGGCACAAACGAGGTCGCCCGGCCCCGGCCCAGCGCCTGCTCGCGCAGCGCCACCTCCACGCAGCGCAGCACCTCCGGGTCGCGGATGCACTCCACCAGCGGACGGCCCTCGCGCACCACATACGGCAGAATGCCTTTCATTTTGGTGTTGCTCCAGGTCACCTGCGATTGCGGCGAAATGCCGATCACCGCCTCCTGCATGCTGTCCAGCAGCACCGCCAGCTCCCGGCGCGAGCCGTCCAGCGCGCGGAAGCTCGCCTCCAGCCGCGCCGCCGTTGCGTCGAGCGCATGCGCCACCTCGGAGATCTCGTCGAGCCGGCCTTCCTCCACCCGCGCCGAAAGCTCCCCCGAGGCGATCCGGTTGGCAAACCGCACAATGCGCGAAAGTCGCCGTGCCACCCGCTTGGCCAGGAACGCCGCCATGAACGTGGCCAGGCCCAGCGCCAGCAGCGAGGCAAACAGCAGGTCGCGCCGCAGCAGCTGCAGCGTCGCCCGCACGCTGGCCAGCGAGAAGACGTACCGCGCCGTATAGCTGCCCGCGGGCAAGGTGATCTGGAGTGCACTGCCCGGCGTCACGCCGCTCCCCGCAGACACTTTGTCAGGCCCGGAGGAGAGCCCGCCCGCCGCCGCAAACGCCTGCGCCGCCACCTTTCCCGTGCGGTCGAACAGGGTCACGTCGGCCCGCGCCGCCAGCGCCTGCGCCTGGACCACTGCCGGCAGGGTCGCAGCCGGCGCACTAGCCAGCTGCCGCGCCATCGGCCCCGCTTTCTCCCCGTAATACGCAGCCGCCTGCGCATACAGCGAGTGCTGCACAATGCGCCGCAACGAAAAGTCGAGAATCGCCGTCCCGATGCAAAGCACCAGCATGAACGAGAACAGCAGCTTGGTGAAAACGCGACCGGTCATAGGTGTTAGGGATTAGGTGTCAGGTGTCAGGGATTAGAGGTTAGGGATTAGGGGTCAGGCAAGGCAACAGGAAGAAGCGCCGGGCAACGGCAACGTGCACAGGCACCATGCACAGGCATCAGGCGTTCTCATCAAGCCTCACACCTTTAAGCCTCACACCTGACACCTGATACCTAACACCTAGCCCTTCGGCACCTCAAACCTATACCCGGCCCCGCGAACAGTCTTAAGATAGCGCGGGTTCTCCGGATCGACCTCGATCTTTTCGCGGATACGCCGCACATACACGTCGACGGAGCGGGGCGTGACGAACCGCGCATCGCCCCACACCGCGTCCAGCAGGTGGTCGCGCGAGAACACCCGCCCCGGGTGCCGGGCCAGGTAGTCCAGCAAGCGGAACTCGGTCGCGGTCGTCGTCGTGAGCTCGCCGCGCACCTTGAGCTGCATCGCCCCGGCATCGATAATCACATCCTCAAACTGGATCGTCAGCGGGCCGGTGGGGCGCTCAAAGCGGCGCAGCACCGCCTTGACCCGCGCCACCAGCTCGCGCGGCGCAAAGGGCTTGGTGATGTAGTCATCAGCGCCCAGCTCCAGGCCCAGCACGCGGTCGTTTTCCGAGGCGCGGGCCGTCATAAAAATGATCGGAATGGTGGAAAGCTGCGCATTGGCGCGCAGTTTGCGGCACACATCCAGCCCGTCGCCGCCCGGCACCATGATGTCGAGCAGGAAAAGCGCCGGCGCCTGCCGCTCAGCTTCGGCGATCAGGTGCAGCGGGGTGGGAAACAGCCGGGGCGCGTACCCGGCGGCCTGCAGATGGTGCTCGACCAGACGCGCGATATCAGTATCGTCTTCCAATACGAAAACAGACGTGCTCAAGCGGGAAGCCTCTCCTCAAACCAAACAGAACACAGCGCACGAACGCCGCACGCGGCTCGCCTTAGCGTACTCTCAGGCTGCCGCCACGTTGCAAACATTGCATGAATTGTAAGCAGGCGCGCCGCCCGGCATCGCGGCGGCCCCTTTCCGACTCCAATCAGCCAAAGGAGCTTCATGGCACAGCAACAGCGCAAACTCGGCACCCAGGGTCTCACCGTCTCCGAACAGGGCCTCGGCTGCATGGGCATGTCGGAGTTCTACGGCGGCCGCGACGAGCAGGAATCGATTCGCACGCTCAACCGCTCCATCGAGCTCGGCATCACCTTCCTCGACACCTCCGACGTCTATGGCCCGCACACCAACGAGGAGCTGCTCGGCCGCGTCTTCAAAGGCCGCCGCGACGAGATCACCCTCGCCACCAAGTTCGGCATCGTTCGCGATCCCAATGACCCGTCCATGCGCGGCGTCAGCGGCCGGCCGCAGTACGTGCGCCAGTCCTGCGATGCCAGCCTCAAGCGTCTCGGCATCCAGGTCATCGATCTCTACTACCAGCACCGCGTCGACCCGGACGTGCCTATCGAGGAAACCGTTGGTGCCATGGCCGGTCTCGTCCAGGCGGGCAAGGTCCGCTACCTGGGCCTGTCGGAAGCCGCGCCTGAGACCATCCGCCGCGCCCACAAAACCCACCCGATCTCCGCGCTCCAGACCGAGTACTCCCTCTGGTCGCGCGATCCCGAAGACGGCCTGCTCGCCGTTACCCGCGAGCTTGGCATCGGCTTCGTCGCCTACTCCCCGCTCGGCCGCGGCTTCCTCACCGGCCAGATCAAGAGCGAGAGCGACCTCGAGCCGGGCGACTTCCGCCGCAACAATCCCCGCTTCCAGGGCGAAAACTTCCAGAAGAACCTCGAGCTGGTCGCCAAGCTCGAAGAACTGGCCCGGCGCAAAGGCGTCACCGCCTCGCAGCTGGCGCTCGCCTGGACGCTCCGGCAGGGCGACGACATCGTGCCCATCCCGGGGACCAAGCGGGTCAAGTACCTCGAAGAGAATGCGGGCGCGGCCGACGTCACGTTCTCCGCGGCCGAGTTGCGGGAGATCGACGAGATCGCCCCGGCCAACGTGGCGGCGGGCACCCGCTACACAGAAGCCGCCATGCAGGCGATCAACCGCTAAAGGTTAAATCGACTGCACCGGCACCTGCAGCAGGTCGTCCACCAGGCCGACCTCCTTCTGCACAAACGGCTCCCCATAGCGCACCCCGCCCAGCAGCCCGTAGTGGCGCGCCTCGGCAAAGGTGCGCTCGCGGATCTCCTCCTCCGGCACGAACAACCCGGCACCGGCAGCCTGGTTGCCGTACTGGGAGCCGTAAGCCATCAAAGCCTGGTGCCGCTGCTCGATATAAGCCGAGATATCGACGACGAAGCTGGGACGTACATCCGCGTACAGGCTCGCATAGATGATCTTGAAAGGCCGGTGCGGCGCCTGCTCCCCGCCCACGACATTTGTAGTCGCAACCTTGCGCAGCCCGGCCAGGAAGCACGCCTCATACCCCAGGACCGAGCAGGTGCTGTGGTCCGGGTGGCGCGCGGTCCAGTACGGCAGAATCACGACGCGCGGCGCGAGCGCACGCAGCACCCGCACGATCTTGAGCCGGTTGGCATAGGTGTTTTCGACTGCTCCGTCCGGCAGGTCGAGCGCCTCCCGATGCGCGACGCCCAGCAGCGCCGCTGCCGCGTCCGCCTCGGCTGCCCGCTCCGCAGCCGACCCGCGCGTCCCCGCTTCGCCTGCCGTCAGGTCCAGGATGGCTGTCCGCCGCCCCTGGGCCGCGGCCCGCAACAGCGTTCCGCCGCAGGTCTGCTCCACGTCGTCCCGGTGCGCTGCGATCGCCAGTATGTCACAGGCCTGCATCGAGATTCCCAAATAGAAAGCGCGCGATCTTCAGGCTGCGCAAAGGGTGCGCACTCCTGCCTGCCGCTATCTCAGTACCACGTATTATCCGAGTCGTCCGGCGCGTCCATGTAGGCCACATCCACGACCGTTCCCTGCACCGTCACGTTTGCATTGTCGAGCGCGGTGCCGCTGGTCGTGCTGTAGATGTACACCTGTCCGCCCTCAGCCGTGTACACCTTATGCAGGTTGGTCAGCGCGGCAATGCCGGTCCCGTCGCCCTTGTACGACTCGATCGTGGTGACGGTATTGGTGGCCGTGTTGAACATGGTCATGCAGCCATACGGTGTCGCTGCGCCCGCCTGCGACTGCCTGTATCTCTCGCCGCCTTGGCAGTTTGAGGAGCCGATCCACAACGTGCTGTCATCGGCCAGAACCATCCGCGCGTGGGTGCCGTCCGAGATCGGGATCGGCGCGCTTACCGTACCCGCGCCCGGGTTCACGATGGACAACTCCCCGGTAAACAGGCCATCGGCCGGCACAATCTCCTGCCCCGCCACATACATGGCGCTGCTGCCATTAAAGAGCGCATCGGTCGCGCCGCCGGGTACGGGGATGAACTTTGAAGTCGCCAGGTTGGAGCCCGCTGGCCCCTGCGCCCCGGGATTTAACACCGACGCGCTGATCGGAATCTGCGTGATACCCGCCGTCTGCCCCCCGCACTCCGGTCCGCAGTCGATCACGTAGGCGGAGGCGCCGTCCGGCGAAAACACCGCCTTGGTGGGCCGGTCGACCGAGGCCGTCGCCGTGGAAACCGGGTACACGCAGTACTGCGGCAGGTTCTGCGGCTCGCAATCGTGCGCGGCGTTGCCGTTGATGGGGAAGTGGGGCTGGTTGACCGCGGCCTGCTGCTGCGCCGTCGTCAGGTGCACGATGCTATACACCGTGTTGTCGTTCTGCACAAAGGCAAGCGCAAGGGTTCCGCTGGGATTCACCGACACCCGATACACACCGGGCAGGTCCAGCAGGAACGTCGTCGGGGTCGCCGAGGCGTCGAAGACCTCAACCACGTGGTTCTGCTGCTGGGCAGAGACGATGTACTGGCGGCTCGACGAGGCGAAGATCGAGGACGCCACCGCGTTGGTCGCGGGCGGGGTAAACAGGTTGGTCGAGGCTTCAGTCTGGTAGTTCACCTGCGCCAGCGAGCCGTCAGAGGTAGAAAACACCAGGCCCACCTGCTCCGCTGGCAGGTTCTGGATCGAGACCGGCAGCGACGAGCCGTTGTAGCCGCTGATCGGGAACGACGCGATCTTGTTGTCGAAGCTGTGGCGAATATCGTACAGGCCATCGACCAGGAACAGCTGGCCGCGGCCGGAGTTCTGCACAGCGATCAGCACCCGGTTCAGAATGCCGCTGGGCGGCAGGTTGCGTCCTGCGAAGTAGAAGCTTTTGCCACAGGCGGAGAGGCCCAGCGAGACCAGCAGAAGAGCGGCAACGACAGACCCGACGCGCACATACCGGCGGCTGCGGCTGCTCATGGGTGCAAGCAGCGATTGGAGCAGGTTCAACAAATGCAAATGGAAACCCCGGTCCTCCGGAGCCAAGGCGACAGCACGCCGGAAGAAAGCCAAGTATAACAAAGCGGCGGCTGCATCTGGCGCCGGCCGGGGCCCTGGCATAGCATGGGCACAAGCCGATGCCAAACCGTTTGCAGGACATCTTCAACGAGCGCCCGGTGCTGTGCGACGGCGCCATGGGCACCACGCTCTACGACCGCGGCATCTTCATCAATCGCTGCTACGACGAGCTCAACCTCTCCGACCCCGACCTCATCCGCGGTATCCATGAGGAGTACCTGCTGGCCGGCGCCGAGCTGATCGAGACCAATACCTTCGGCGCCAACCGCTTCCGGATGCAGCGCTTCGGGCTCGATCACCAGGTGGAGGCGATCAACCGGGCCGGGGTACGGCTCGCGCGCGAAGCCGTGGCGCAGCGCAAGGATAAGCATGCCGCCGACGCCTGGGTAGCCGGCTCCATCGGCCCGCTCGGCATCAAGATGGAGCCACTGGGCAAGGTCGCGCGCGAGGAAGCCCGCGAAGCCTACTCTGAACAGATCCGCGCACTCGCCGGTGGTTCTGATGATGGCTCGGATAACGCCCCGGCCGTCGACCTGCTCATCATCGAAACCATTATGTCGCTGGCTGAAGCCGAGCAGGCTCTGGCCGCGGCCCGCGAAGCCGCCCCCCACCTGCCGGTCGTCGCCATGGTTACGGTCGATGAAGAAAGCCTCTGCCTCGACGGCACCCAGCCGGAGCTGGCCGCGGCCCGTCTGGCCGGCTGGGGCGCCGACAGCATCGGCGTCAACTGCAGCACCGGCCCCGCTGCTGTGCTCAGTGCGATCGAGTGCATGGCGGGCGGCGCGCACCTGCCGCTGTTCGCCATGCCCAACGCCGGGGTGCCCCGCGCAGTCGACGGCCGCAACCTGTATCTGTGCTCGCCGGAGTACATGGCCAGCTTCGCGCGCAAGTTCCTCAAGGCGGGCGTCCAGTTCATCGGTGGCTGCTGCGGCACCACCCCTGCGCACACCCGCGCCATGCGCTCTTCACTCCGCGCGGAGGCAGCGCAGAAATCCGCGGTCACGAGCGAGGTTCACAGTGCAGACCGGAACGGGAGCCGGGTGCAGGTGCTAGCCGAGAACACGAAAGATGCGACCCCGCCGCCGCCGCTCGGCGCCCGCTCCACCATCGGCCGGCTCATCGCCGAGCGCTCCTTCGTCACCCTGGTCGAGATCGTGCCTCCGCGCGGCATCGACACTACCCGCGAGCTGGCCGGGGCCCGCCTGCTTGCCGCGCACGGCGTCGACGCCATCAACGTACCCGACTCGCCCCGCGCCTCAGCCCGCATGAGCGCCCAGAGCCTCTGCATCCAGATCCAGCAGCATGCCCAGATCGATACCGTACTGCACTACACCTGCCGCGACCGCAACATCCTTTCCATACAAAGCGATCTGCTCGGAGCTTCATCCATCGGTTTAAGAAATATCCTGTGCCTCACCGGCGACCCGCCCAAGCTGGGCAACTATCCCGATGCGACCGCAGTCTTCGACGTCGACGCCATCGGACTGGTCAATATCGTCCGCAAGCTCAACCACGGCTTCGACATCGGCGGCAACGCCATCGGCGCATCGACCGGGTTCACGGTCGCGGTAGCCGCCAACCCCGGCGTGCCCGACATGGAAAACGAGATTCGCCGCTTTGCCTACAAGGTGGAGGCCGGCGCCGAGTACGCCATTACTCAGCCGGTCTTCGACCTGCGCCTGCTTGAGACCTTCCTGCGCCGAGTCGAAGAGTTCCGCATCCCGGTCATCGCGGGCATCTGGCCCCTCACCAACCTGCGCAATGCCGAGTTCATGAAAAACGACCTGCGCGTGGCGGTGCCCGACGAGATCATGCTGCGCATGGCTGCCGCCGGTGAGGGTGGAGGCCCCGAGGCCTCCCGCGCCGAGGGTGTCCGCATCGCGCAGGAGATGCTCGCGACCGCGCGGCCCATGGTGCAGGGCGTGGCCGCCAGCGCTCCGTTCGGCCGCTACGCGACCGCGGTCGAGACGCTCTCGGCGGTACTCCCCGCGGCCGTCTCATCGTGAGCTGGGCATCACCATCAACACGTTCGCATTTCAAAAAGATATTCCAGAAGCGAAAATATGAATCAGCCATCCGGAATCCTGAAGCCGCCATTCGATAGTGAAACCGCAGTTCAGAAAGTGCGCACCGCCGAGGATTCCTGGAACTCGCGCGACCCCGCGAAGGTCTCCCTCGCCTACTCGGTCGACAGCAGCTGGCGCAATCGCACGGAGTTTCTTGAAGGCCGCGCGGCGATCGTCGATTTCCTGACCCGCAAATGGCAGCGCGAGCTGGAGTACCGGCTCATCAAGGAGCTGTGGGGCTTCAAGGAAAACCGCATGGCCGTGCGCTTCGCCTATGAGTGGCACGATGCCGACGGGCAGTGGTTCCGCTCCTACGGCAACGAGCTGTGGGAGTTCGACCCGGAAGGCCTGATGCGCCGCCGCCTCGCCTCCATCAACGACCTCCCCATCGGGGAGAGCGACCGGCTCTTCCGCTGGCCCATGGGTCCCCGACCCGGTGACCACCCGGGCCTGAGCGAGTTAGGCTTGTAGCCATGGCGACCTTTGAAGAGAACGTAAAGCATCTGGAGACCATCGTCGCGCAACTGGAGCGCGGCGACCTGCCGCTCGAGGATTCGATCAAGCTGTTCGAAGAGGGCATGCGCGTGTCGGCCGCATGCAAGGAGCAGCTGGAGGCCGCCGAGGGCAAGGTGCAGATGCTGATGAAGCAGCGCGACGGCTCGTTCGAGCCGGAGCCCTTCCCTCCCGGTAAGGCGTAGCTCCCCACATCGCGGATTTTCAGAGCTCTCTCCCAAACTCCCCTTAACTCCCTGGGAGAGCAGGGTCTACTCTCCTGGCGAACCCGGGAGGGCCTCACCATCGCGCTCGTGCTCGCGCTGGTCGGGCTCTACAGTGTGGTCGAGTACGTCGTCGCATAGCGCCGGGGCGAGTTCGGCATCCGCATTGCGCTGGGCGCGCGCCGGGGACAAATCCTGTGGCTTGTGCTGGGGCCACTACACCAAACGTCACAAATCGTACGTTAACGGGGAAGTTCCACGTCCCAGATGTCCACGATTGGTCCCCGGAATTGCATTGGGACAAATCTCTGTATACCAAGGAAACCATTCTAGTGTATTAGTACACTTATGTTGCCGCTGCGCATCTCCGCCAGCTCCGGCGTGCCTGTCTACCTCCAGCTGGAGCAGCAGATCAAACACAGTATTTCTTCGGGGCTTCTTCAGCCCGGGGATCAGCTCCCGTCCACGCGCCGGACCGCTGCCGAGCTGCGCATCAATCCCAATACAGTAGCGCGCGCCTTTCAAAATCTGGAACGGGACGGCGTCATTCGAACCGTGCACGGCGGCGGAACCTTTGTGGGCGAAACCGCCGCGGCAGGCCAGGGTCTTACCCGATCTGAAAAACTCCACCGCCTGCGTCCCATCGCAGATCAGCTCGTCATTGAGGCCGCGCAGCTCCGTGTTGCCCGCGACGATATTCGGGCACTGCTGAACCAGGCTCTTGATGCGCTGCATACTTCGATCGGAAAAAACCGAACGCCCAAATCGAGCACCACTGCGGAGAAAGATGCATGACCAGCCTTGCGCTTCAGACCCAATCCCTCTGCAAAACCTACGGACACGGCGCTCGCAAGATTCGCGCCGTCGATGATTTATCCCTCAACGTGCCGAGCGGTTCGATCTACGGACTTCTGGGTCGCAATAGCGCTGGCAAGACCACGACCATCCGCATGGCGCTCGGCCTCGCGCGACCCACCGCCGGCTCTGTCAAGGTCTTTGGCCTCGAGCCGTTCGAGGATCCCAATCGCGTGAAAGTGCTCCAGCAGGTCGGCTACGTGCCGGAAGAAAAAGGGATCTTCGGCGGAAGACCGCGCCGCCTGTTTGAGACCAGCCGCGCCTATTACCCGGACACCTGGTCCGACGAGCTCGCCCGCACTCTCACCGAGCGGCTGGAGCTTCCGCTCGATACTCCCGGGCTGAAACTCTCTCTTGGCAATAAGACGAAGCTCGCGCTCATCACGGCCATCGCTCAGCGCTCCCCGCTACTCATCTTGGATGAGCCCACAACCGGCCTCGATCCCATCGTTCTCGACACGCTCCTCAGCATCCTCGTCGAGGAGTGTACGCGCGATGGGCGCACGGTTTTCCTTTCTAGCCATCAGCTGCACGAGATCGAACGAATCGCGGACTGGATCGGCATCATGGACCGCGGCAGGCTTCTTCTCGAGGGCCCGCTCGACGATATTCGCGCCCGCTTCCGGCGTCTCACGGTCTCTGGCGCTTCTTTACCGCAAAGCGGCCCCGCCATAGTCTCGGTCCGCCCCTCCGGGCACGCCACCGAATACATCCTGCGTCAGGATCCCGAAGCTTTTGCTGCCGAGCTCGCGCGCAATGGCGCCGCTGTCCTCGAAACCGCCCCGCTTTCGTTGAGCGATATCTTCCTTGAGCTCTGCCGGACGCCGGACACCAGGACGAAGGTGGAAGCATGAGCATCTCTCCGCAAATCTTCACCCTGGTCGCGCTCTTCGGCCCGATATACCTGCTCATCTATATCCGGAGCATGCAGATGCGGCGTGCCCAGCGCAGGCAGGAGCAGGAGATGGAAATCGAAACTCCTCCCTTTGCCCCTGGCCCACCCACCGTGTACAGCCCGCTGCTGCGGCGATTTTCCCTGCCGGCGCAGGCCTACCTCAGCGAACAGCGAAAACTACTGATCTGGACGTACGGCATTATGGCGTATGCCTCTCTCGTGACCCTCGCCACGGGTCTGTTGCCGGAGAGCGTGAATCGCTATGGCCTGCAGCAAAGCCTCCCGGAGCGCGTCTGGTACAGCTATCTCAGCGGCTATTCGACCGCCGGCATTTACCTCTTTCTTTTTTCGTTGCTCGCGGCACTCCTCGCGATCTTCAGTTTGGTCACCAGCGCCTCGCTGGCCTTGCGTATCCGTCCTGTGCCGTTGCGCGTCCTATTCTGGGGCCGGGTCGGCGGTATGTACGTCGCACTTCTCGCCGGCGTCGAGACCGGGGCTCTTATTTCCCTCTTGCTGCTTCTTCTCGTCTACGGTCCGGTCTGGAAACATCTCCTCGATGCCGCTTACATTGTGGTCCCGAACACACAGCACCTTCATGCCGCCGTGCGCGTCCGAGGGCTGCCCGGCGTCATGTACATGACACCCGAACAAAGCCGTCATCTCATGTTTTCGCTGCGCAGCTCTGCCCCGCGCCTCGCTCTTGCTCTGCTCGCGCAGTGCTCCCTCATGTTCAGCTTCGTGGTCGCAGCGATCGCTTTACCGCAGCGCTGGTTCGGCAAGATGGCCGTGCGTATCATGCTCGTTGTCGTTGCGCTGCCGATTGCTCAGATTGCCTTGCCGCTCTGGCCGCATACCGCCCAAAAAGCTCGCAGCCTGTTCCTGTCTCCCCAGCTCGGTCATCCGCCGCCTTACTTAGCCCTCGCTTTCCCGGCCGCGCTCTCACTCCTGCTGCTCTTTGTCGCGCTGCACGCGGTTAGGCGCCATGAACTATGACTTTCGACCACAAAGGGTTTTTATGAGAGTTTCCCCGTTTCTGCTCTCCGCCCGCAGACAGCTCCTGGCCGCGTTCATCGTCTCGCTTGTGATCGGGGTTCTCGGTATTCTCCTGGTTTCGACCCATCGCCCTTGGGATGTCGGCGTGCTTTGGCACACAGCATCGCAGCGCAGGGTGACGCAAGCGGATAGCCGTGTTCTGTTCTTTCTATTGTTTGTGACGGAAAGCGTTACCGCTTTCGTCCTAGCAGGTAGCATCAGCCCCGCCACAGCCGGTCTGGGGGCAAATGCCGCCCACGCCCGCTTCCTGCTTAGCCGCCCGAGAAGCCGTTCCGCTCTATTTCTCGCGCCTCTGCTTCTGGCATCGGCCGGCCTCCTCTGTATCCCCGCCGCGACCGCACTTCTGCTGATCGGATGGCTCGCTTCGGTACACGCTCCCGTGCTCCATCACCTCATCGCACTCGCTCAGCTCGCGCCCTCTTCTGCTGGCCTGCCCAGCTCCCTGCATCTCGGTCGGCAGTATCTCGCCGGATTTGCATTCGGCATGTGTGTGGTCGCAATTTTTCACTCCAGTCGCTGGCTCATCTTCAGCAGCAATCCGACTGTCAGAACATGCACTACCATCGGTAGATCGATCTTTTATCTCTCGCCAGCTATGGTCATATCCGCAAAGTCGACAGCTTCCGCTCTTCTGCTTCTGCCGCGTGGCTTTGGCTTACCTTCAATCCTGAACATCGTGCTGCACCTCGTTTTTGTCGTCGCTTTGTGTCTCTTCACACGACGTTTCGTGCAAAGGATAGAGGTTAGTTAAGGGAGCACTCCTTGAGTGCACCGGGGCCATAGTTGCCTTCTGTACTATGGACAGGCTCCATTAGCCACTTCAGGGACGAGCAGCTCTAGTGGCCCTTCTCAAAGAAGGACAGCATGAAAGTTTTCTCACGCACGTCCTGTTGTGCGTACTCACCAAGGAGTGCTCATTGGGTTCATAAACCAAAAAGGTGAACCGTCAACCGTCAAGAAGGATGCAGCCGCGGTTTTAATGAGTGATAAATCGCCAATGCACTCACCGTGAGACTCCTCAGGCTATGTTGCGCAAACGAACGTTTACACAACGTTCTCAGCGGTAGCTCGATACACAGAATTTCGAGTAGCAAAAACGTTTTGCGATTGACTTGATATTGGGAACAGATTGTGCAAGGACGGCTTATCGTACGCTTTCGACGTTTGGTGTAGTGGCTCGTGCTGCGCAGCAACCTGATGCGGATCGGCTATGCGGCCGCCGCCGGCCTGCTGCTGAGCCTGCTGGCGCGCCATGGCATGGAGCGGTGGCATGGCGGCAGCTCGCAGAACCCGTCGATCATCGCCGGCGCGGCCTTGCTGCTGGTGCTGGTCGCTGCCGCCGCCGCCTCATTCCGGCCCGGCGGGCGTCGCTGGTGGACCCGAACGAAGCGCTGCTCTCGGAGTAGCTGATTGAAGGTCCGGGACGGCGAGCAGGCGCTCCCGCACAAAACGCACCAGCTCTGGCGAGAGATACCCAGGCGGCTGCACGGCGAACCGCGGCTTGGTTTCGATCCATCGCGCCGGCACGCCCTTCCACTGCGGCGTGAGCCCGCGATCCAGGGTCAGGATGGCGTCGGCGCGATCCAGAAACAGCCGCGCGGATTCCTTGAAGTCCGCCGTGCCCGGGTCGAGCACACTCAGGTACAGGTCGGGCTTCAGAAACTGCAGAATAGAGTTCGACTCGAGAATTGCATGGCGCGACGCAGCGAGCTCCTTGCGGATGCGCGGCATCGCCGAGGCCAGCATGCCGACGCGGGTGCGCACCCAGAGCGAGCGCTCGGCGCCTGCCGCCAGGTAGCGGGCTGTGTCGGTGGCCGCGGCGCTGTCCATGGTCGGGTCACCATCGGGCTTCTCCGCGCTTACGGCGAGCGTGTGGTCGTCGGTCTGGCAGTCGCAGGGCTCGCCGTTGGCCGAGCAGAAGCCGTGCCCGTACTGGGTGATCTTGAAGGCGGTCCATCCGAACTCAGGCAGCGCGGCGATCAGCCCCGCGACCACCGAGGTCTTGCCGATGTTGCGCGAGTGGCCGCCCACCACCACGATGGCCACTACTTTGGTCCCTCCCGGTTTGACCCCTCCGGGCCGCGGCCTTTGCGACGGGCCAGCCGCGCCAGCGTGGCCAGCTCCTTGAGGTACTGCGCGATGGGCCGCGCCGGCGTGCCCCAGAACAGCACCTCGGGGCCCCGAATCTGCTTGCCGGAAGGCACGCCGCATTGTGCGCCGAGGATGGCGCCTTCGCCGATCACAACATGGTCCGCGATACCCACCTGCCCCGCGATTACCGCGCCCGCGCCGATGGTGCTCGAACCCGAGACGCCGGTCTGCGCAGCGATCACCACATCGGCGCCGACCTGCACGTTGTGCCCGATGTGGACCAGATTGTCGAGCTTGACGGCCCTGCCGATATGGGTTTCCTCAAGCGCCCCGCGGTCGATGGTGGTGTTGGCGCCGATCTCCACGTCGTCCTCGATGACAAGGCTGCCCTGCTGCGGAAACTGCAGGTACTCACCCGTTGCCGCATCGCGCACGTAGCCGAAACCGTCGGAGCCCAGCACCGCTCCGGCGTGCACGATCACTCTGGAGCCAAGACGGACCCCGGGATAAAGCACCGCGCGCGGGTACAGGTGGCAGCGGGCGCCGAGTACGCAGCCCGCGCCGACCACAGCGCCGGCATCGATGCGCACTCCTTCGCCCAGCTGCACGTCCGCCCCGATCACCGCGAACGGCCCAACGGAGAGGCCGGGGGCAAGCCGGGCGGTGGGCGCGACCGACGCCTGCGGGTCGACGCCGGACGATGCCTCGACAATGCGAAGCAGGAGGGCGGCGCGGGCGAAGGCCAAACGGGGCTGGGCAACCACCAGCAGCGGCTTCTCTTCGCCAGCCTGGGCCGCGAGCTCTGCGCTGAGCAGGATACCGGCCGCTTTACTGGCCGCAGCGGCTGCAAGCGAGCGCTCATCCTCGGCGAACACCAGAGTCTCAGCCCCGGCGGTGCGGGGGCCTGCGACGCCGTGAACGAGCTGCGCGGCGGCGGCAGCCGGCCGCAGCTCACCCCCGAGGGCCACGGCCAGTTCACCCAGCGGGATGGAGTGAGGAGTCATTTCTCGTAAAACAAATCTCCTGCGAGATGGATCGCTAATCGATAAAGTAATCGTTGAAGCAAACATTAAAGCAAACGATATAGTTATGCGCTGCTTTGCTCACCTGCGGCCTGCCTGTCAATAAATCGGCGGCTCCCCCGGCGGTCGCGTCTTCCAGCGCCGGTGCACCCACAGCCACTGCTCAGGATACGCCCGGATCACCCGTTCAATGGCCGCGGTACAACGGGCTGTGTTTTCAATCGCATCCGCCTCGCTATCGCCGGTGTTTCGCATTTCGATCTCGGGGTAGAAGTGCAAAACATATTTCTGCTCGTCGCCATGCCAGAGCAGAAAACCCGGCAGCACCGCGGCGCCGGTCTTCTGCGCAAGCCGTGCCAGCCCGGAGGCGGTACAGGCGGGCCGGCCGAAGAAGGGCACAAACACACCCTGCGGCGGGGTCATGTTGGTGTCCATCAGGATGCCGACTGACCGGCCCTTGCGCATGGCGCCGAGCAGTCCGCGGGCGAAGTCGTCCTTGTGCAGCACCTGGTTGCCGTGCAGGCAGCGGATGCGGTTTACGAAGCGGTCGATGCGGGGGTTGTCGAGGCGGCGGATCACCATGCTCATGGGGTGGCCCGTTACCGAATGGTAATAGCTGGAGAGCTCCCACGCGCCCAGGTGTCCGGTGACGATGAGCACGCCACGGCCCCTCGCCTCGGCTTGCTGAAAGTGCTCCAGGCCCTCGTAGCGCAGGAAGGAGCGGGTATTCTGGGGCGTGTAGCGGCGCATCTGGCAGAACTCGGCCAACTGCCAGCCGAGACTGCGGTAAACACCGCGGAGCGTCTGCCGGCGCCATGCGGGGGCAGCCTCAGGAAAGGCGAGCTCGAGGTTGCGCTCTCCGGTCTGGCGCAGGCGGGACAAGCCAGCAAACGCAAGCGCGCCGATGGCCTGCCCGACGCGCCGGGCCGCGCCGCGGGGCATGGAACCAAGCGTGCCAACCAGTGCGCGAACCAGCCAGTATTCCAGCAGTTGCCGCAGAAGAACAGCCCTCCGTGCCAGTGGTTCCAGTCTACGGGGAAGCCGGGCAGCCTCCGCCGGCAAGCCTGTGCGCATTGGCCGAGAATAGAGCCGCGGGCATAGAAAAAGGCCAGTCCGGGTGCGGGCTGGCCCTTTAATGTGGATGGTGAGTGTTTAGCTGGCGGCCTGCGAAGCGCGGAAGTACCGTGCAACCGTCGAAACAAAGCGCTTTGCATCATCAGGAGGCAGAACGTTGCCCTTCAGGATCTGCTCGAAGGTATGCGGCTGCCCGTAGAAGTTGGTCGTGTCTTCGGTGTTCTCATAGACAGCGACGCCATTCAGGTCGATGCCTGCGAACAGACCCTTTGAGCGCGACCAGGTCAGCAGCTCCGACTGGAGCTTCCAGTTGGTAGCCGCCTGCGCATTGCGGCCTACCGGACCCGCGGCTGCATTGGCGTCGGCGCCGATCTTGAATTTGCTCTTCAGCAAATCCTGGAAACCCTTATCGTTGGTCGCGACCAGCACCAGATCCGTGCCAGAACCGCCGATCTGGAAACCGACCGAGCCGCCGGTCATTTTGATGAAGGCAGGCGCGCTCCAGCCGTGGCCCGTCTTGCAGGTCACCACACCCTGGCCGTACTCCGCGCCGAAGATGAAGGCTCCCTTGAGCAAACCGGGGATTACACCCACGCAGGTCGCATCGCGCAGAACCGAGGTGGGGATGGACTTGTCCGGTGTCGCCATGATGGCGTTGAGTGTGTCGGTCGCCGCCACCAGGCGCTTATCGATCGCAGCCTTGTCACTGGCGGCCAGCGCCGGAATGCTCATACCTGCAATGCAAAGAAGTGCAAACAGCTTTTTCATAACTCTCTCCCTGATCTAAGGACAACCGATAGTAGAACCATGGCAAGGACGGGCCGTACCTGCCTGCGCCAAGTACTTTCGAGACACTACGATGCAGGATGATGAAAGTAAAGCAGTATCGCACCGGGCCGGCGCAGGAAAAAAATCATCGCCTGACTTCCGGACAAAAAAAGGGGGGCTGGTTTCCCAGCCCCGTTCCCCAGATCTGCGTTGGTACAGTTACTTTGTATAACCGATGTGCAGGTTGCACAAGGTTACTTTTGTGTATATTTGCGGGAAAGCTCACAGTTTTGGCAGCACAATGCCCTGCTGCTTCTGGTATTTGCCCTTCCGGTCCGCGTAACTTACCTCACAAAACTCGTCGGACTGGAAGAAAAGGATCTGGCAGAGGCCTTCGTTGGCGTACACCTTGGCGGGCAACGGGGTCGTATTTGAGATTTCGAGAGTGACAAACCCCTCCCACTCCGGCTCGAACGGGGTGACGTTGACGATAATGCCGCAGCGCGCGTAGGTGGACTTGCCGACGCAGATGGTCAGCACATCGCGGGGGATGCGGAAATATTCAACCGAGCGGGCCAGCGCGAAGGAGTTGGGCGGGATGATGACGGAGTCGGCCTGGACGGTGACGAAGGAACGCTCGTCGAAGTTTTTGGGGTCGATGACGGCCGAGTTGACGTTGGTGAAGATCTTGAACTCGTCGGCGACGCGCAGATCGTAGCCGTAGGAGGACAGCCCGTAGGAGATGCAGCCTTCCTTCATCTGCTTCTCGCTGAAAGGCGAGATCATGCCGTTCTCGACAGCCTGAGAACGGATCCAGCGATCGCTTTTGATGGACATCGGGCTCCGGCCGGGCTGCCGGGCGAGAAAAAACGGAACTTCTCGGGGCGCCGCGTCCCTGGTTGGAATAGATCGGTTCGAATCTGCATCTTACGGGAGACCAACCCCGCTTGCAACGGCGCGGCATACTCCTGAAATCGAGACGGGCGGCATGATCAAGCAGGACATTATCCAGCAGGTCGTGGAACGGACCGGGCTGCCGCGCAACAAGGCGGAAGCGGCCGTGGACACGATCTTTGAAACATTGAAGCAGGCCCTGACCGCGGGCGAGCGGATTGAACTGCGCGGGTTTGGGGTGTTCAACGTGCGTCCGCGCAAGACCGGCATCGGCCGCAATCCGCGGACCGGCACCGAGGTGACGATCACCCCGGGCAAAGCGGTGCGCTTTAAGCCGGGGAAAGAGCTGCACCTGCTCGATTGAAGGATTAAAACCGCCTACGCGGCTGGCGGCCACTCACGTGGCATTTTTCTTTGAAGTACACCCGCCACGAAGTGGCCGCCAGCCGCGCAGGCGGTTTTACGGTTTACATCAGGCTGACAGCGTCTACATCGAGGATGAGATTCCGGCGCGGGATGGCAGCAGACTCGGCGAAGTTAAGAGCACCGCGCAGGGCGCTATGCAGCGCAGCCCGGTTTTCAGCCTTGACCACCAAGTGAAAGCGGTAGATGCGCTTGACCTTCGAGAGCGGCGCGGAGGCGGGCCCCAGCATCCGCACGCCTGCGAGCGGCGTTTCCCGGAACCACTGGCCCAGCTTCCCTGCCCAGTCCGCTGCTTCCTCCAGGCGGGGACTTTGCAGCACAAGATTCGCGAGCACGGCGAACGGCGGGTAATGCATGTAGCGGCGCAGCTTCATCTCGCGGTCCACAAAGGCCAGGTAGTCGTGCTGCGCGGCACAGGCGATGGCGTAGTGCTCGGCGTGGTAGGTCTGCACGATGACCTTGCCGGGCAGCTGGCCGCGGCCAGCGCGGCCTGAGACCTGGGTCAGCAGCTGGAAGACACGCTCAGCGGCGCGGAAGTCGGGCAGGCCCAGCGCGTGGTCGCAGCCGACGACGCCGACCAGCGTGACACCGTGGATGTCGTGGCCTTTGGCGATCATCTGCGTGCCGACCAGCAGGTTGATCTCGCCGGAGTGCAGACGCTGGAGCAGCCGCTCCATGTCGAAGCGGCCGCGGACGGTGTCGCGGTCCATGCGGCCGATGCGCGCGCCGGGGAAGAGCTCGGTGAGCCGCTCCTCACCCTGCTGCGAGCCGGCACCGAGATAGTAGAGGTGTTCGGACTCACAGTGCGGGCATCGCGAGGGGACGCGGGTCTTGTAGCCACAGTAGTGGCACTCCAGCCGCTCGCCGACGCGGGCGTGCTCGTCGGTCCCCCCGAGCACGGCCTTGTGCAGGGTAAGCGCGATGGCGCAGTTCTCGCACTGCAGTTTTTCGCCGCAGGCCCGGCACATGGCGACGTAGGAGTAGCCGCGGCGATTGAGCAGGATGATGGCCTGCTCGCCGCGGTCAAGCGTTGCCTGCGTTTCCTCGATCAGCTTCCGGGCGAACAGGTGCTCCTGGCCGGTCTCGCGGAACTCGTTGCGCATGTCGAGCAGCTCGACCGCGGGCAGGGGGCGGTTGTGCACGCGCTCGCTGATGGTGAGCAGGCGGTAGCGGCCACGCTGGGCGTTGTGCCAGCTTTCAAGCGAGGGGGTGGCCGAGCCGAGCACGACAGTGGTCTCAAGCAGCTTGGCGCGCATCACGGCGACGTCGCGGGCGTGATAGCGCGGCATCTCTTCCTGCTTGTAGCTGGAGTCGTGTTCTTCATCGACGATGAGCAGGCCGAGATCGGCGACAGGCGCGAAAACGGCGGAGCGCGTGCCGACGACGATGCGGGCCTCGCCACGACGGATGCGGTGCCACTGCTCGGCGCGCTCCTGCGGCGTGAGCGCGGAGTGGAGCAGGGCGACCTCCGCGCCGAAGGCCGCGTGCATCTGCCCGGCCATCGCGGGGGTAAGGCCGATCTCCGGCACCAGCAGCAGCGCGCCGCGGCCGCTCTCGAGAGCGCGCCGCATCGCCTGCAGGTAGACGGCGGTTTTGCCGGAGCCGGTGACCCCGTGTAGCAGCAGCGCCTGGAATCCCGGCTGCTCCATGGCGGCGGTGATAGCGGAGAGCGCCTCAACCTGCGGCGGGTTGAGCTGGTGCAGGTGCGCGCCTTTAGGGGCTAGGCCGGAGAGATGGAAGGCGAGCGGGCGCTCCTCCAGAAGCACCAGCTTGCGCCGGACGAGCGTCGCCAGGGTCGACTGCGCGGGGGCCGGCGCTGTTTCTTCCGCACCCTGCGTAAGCAGCATGCGCAGCTCGGGCAGGGGCAGCGCGCCGCCGGCCCCGGCCAGCTCGGCCAGGATGCGCTGCTGGCTGGCATTGAGCTTCGGCAGGCGCGCCTCGGCGTCGAGGCCGACCTGCAGCACGGCCCAGCGCACCGTGCGCCCGGCGGCTCGTGGCTCGGCTTCCGTCTCGCGTTCGAGCCACTTTTTGCGCAGCATGCCGTCGAGCAGCTCGCGCGTGGCGCCGGTCGCGGTGCGCAGGCTGCCGATGCGCGCGGGGTCGCCGTTCTCGAGATAGTTGAGCACGTTGTACTCGAGGTCCTGCTCGGCAGGGGTGCGGCGGGAGCGGCGCGAGGAGCCCTGCGCGGCGCCTGCGGAGAGCGCGGCGCGGCCCGCCTCGGCGATGCGGAGCAGGACCCTTCGGCGGACCTCCGCGACGAGGGGCAGCATGGTGCGCAGAACCTCGCCCAGCGGGCACAGATAGTAGCCGGCGATCCACTCGGCGAGCCGCATCAGGTCGGGCGCGATGGCTGCCTCGGTATCGAGCACAGCCAGGATGGGCTTGGCTTCGACCGGCGGTGCGTCGTCGTGCAGGCGGGTCACGATGCCGGCCATCTTCTCGTTGCGGAACGGGACAAGCACGCGCGCGCCGACGATGGGGGGTGCGGGCGACTCTGACAACGCGAACGCGCAGCTATAGGTCCACACGCGATCAAGCGGCACAGGCAGGGCGACATCGCAGAACAGAGACACTGGGCGAGGGTAACAGGTCGGACGATCCCAATCCCGACCAACGGTAGGGTCACGAGAGCACGCGGCTAGCAAACGGACACATGCCACGAAGTGGCCGCGAGCCGCGCAGGCGGTTTTCAAACAAGACAGAAGGGCAGGCCTGGCCTGCCCTTCTGGTTGAAGCTACTTCGCGCCGGCCAGCGCGGTAAAGATCGCCTCCATGTTGAGCGTGCCGTAGCCGGTGACCGGATCCCAGCCCTGGCCTGCCGCCAGAGAAGAATCCGTGCCGAACGTGACGTCGTACAGGTTGCCGAGGCCGTCGTTGTAGAGCCCGCCCAGGAACCCTGCGCTGGTCTCAGGCGCAGCAAGCGCCTCGGCCGAGTAGCTGGTGACGCCCTTGCTGTCGGCGATGGCGCCCTGCACCGCGAACTGCGTCGAGGGTGCATCCACGTCGGTGACGGCGCCGGTGGGAGCGACCTGCGCGATGTAGGGAGCCGCCTGCCCCAGCGGGAAGCCAAAGCGCTGATCGAGCAGGGCCCACTCGGCCGAGAAGATCGGCGTGGCCAGGCTGGTGCCGCCGATCAGCACGTAGTAGCGCTGGCCTTTCTTTGTGAACAGGATCTCGACGCCGGTGTAGGGGTCAGCCAGCGCGGAGACATCAGGCAACTGGCGGCCCGAGCCATGCAGAGATGCCTGGTAGCTGGGCAGCTTGAAGTACTGGCTGATGCCGCCGCCCGCTCCACCCTGGAAGCCGAAGACAAGCGGCGGATCGGAGACGCCGCTGGGCAGGCCGAGCTGCGTGATGTTGGTGCCCCAGCCGGTCTGCACGATGGAGCCGTCAAAGGGCGAGAACGCGGCGCTGGTGCCGCCGACCGCCGTGGCGTACGGTGAGTCTGCCGGCGAGCTGACATCGGTCGTTCCCTCTTCGGCGAAATAGTCGCCGCTGTCACCGGTGGCGAAGTTGACCGAGATGCCCTCATACGCCGCGAGCTCGCAGATCTCGTCCCAGGAGGTGATGGTCTGGATGTCGGAGCTGAGCTCAGGGCCGCCGTAACTGTTGGAGATGACGTTGGCGAGTTGATGCTCGATGGCGTACAGCACGCCTTGCTGGAGGTCGTCGTCGTTGTTGGAGGGGGTCGTCACCAGGACGATTTTGGCATCGGGCGCAATGGCGTGCGACCACTCGACATCGAGCGTGGTTTCCTCGGCCCAGCCCGCGTTGGTCGCGGTGAACGGCGTGGTCTGGATCACCTGGAAGTTGCTGCCGGTTGCGGGCGTGAGGCCGTAGGTGGTGTTGAAGCTGGCGAAGTCAGACTGGATCGTCGGGGAGCCGTAGGCATCGACGATGGCGATGGTCTGTCCCTTGCCGGTGTATCCCTGGTTGTAGACCGTGTTGAGGCCGGCCAGCTTGTACACGTCCTGCGGGGAGTAACCGCAGGGGCTGATGGTGCCGCGGGTGGTATTGGCGGGCGATGCGCCGTAGACGATACCCGAGTAGGCGGCTGCGGGCAGCGTGGCGCCGGGGGTGCTGAGCTTAACGGTCTGCGGCGAGTAGAAGCAGTTGGAGGAGAAGACGACGCCCTGCGGGCTTGCCGAGCCGGTCGCCGGAACCAGGCCCATCTGCTTGCCAGTCGCGGGATCGAGCGGGTGCTTGAGGAACGGCTGCAGCCCGGTACCGCTGATGCCCGTGACGGCCCGGATCATGCCCGCGGCGCTGTTGCCGAGCGTGGGCGCAGCCGAGAGCGCGCTGACGGTGGCTCCGGTCTTCATGCGGTACTGGGTCACGCTGGTGTGGAAGGCAGCCTCGAAGTCGGAGATTTGCCCCTGAATCTTGATAGAGAAATTGCCGGGGTCGACGCTGACCACGGAGAGATGGTGCGCGGCGAGCTCTTTCTTGACGCTCGCAATTTCCGCCGCGGTGGGCGCGAACTGCTGCAGGGCTCCTGTGTCTTGAAACTTCTGGTAGGTTGCGGAGCTGGGCGTATACATCGCCTGAACGGCGGCGTCGAGCGCGGCCTTGTTGTGCAGCTGGAGCCAGACCGTGCCGGTGACTGGCGCCGACGGCTGCTGCTGACCAAGGCTGATGGCGGAGCGCTGGAGAGCCGGGGCTACCTGGGCCAAGACGGAAGCCGTAAGTAGAGCGGCGGGAAGGGCAGCCAACGCGACAGCGGCTGCAGCGGGGCGCAGGCTCGCGCGCAAACGAGTGAGATCAAAATGCATGCGGCAGTTCTCCTGAAGAAAAAGCTGACAGCGGATGGGCTTCAAACGGGAGTTGCGAACGGCAGCGGTTTGCGGAGACACGCAGTGAGGCAGCCAGGGACGCGAGCGGGACCGTCAAGGTTGGGCGCAGGACTTACGCGATGCGGCATCCTGTCTCAATTCTTAATGGCACGAGGTATAGCACAAGGCTGCGCCGGCCCAAAGCACTTAGTGAGGGCGAGCTGCAATTTGCCTGTGTGTGGGAATCCGGAGCCGGCAGCGGGCGCCGGTGTGGAGGCGGCGCTTCAGCGAGCGCCGGCGGCGAGCTCGCGTATCGCAATCTGCAGGTCAGCCCAGGCCTCTTTCTTCTGGCGCGGGTCGCGCAGCAGGTAGGCCGGGTGGTAGGTCACGATGAGTTTGGCGCCAAGAGCCGCATGCACTCGTCCGCGCAGGGCGCTGAGCGGGCTTTTGCCGCCGAGCAGATAGGTCGCGGCGGTAGAGCCGAGGGCGACGACAATCTCGGGCCGGATAACGCCGATCTGCTCGAACAGGAAGGGGGTGCAGGTGTTGGCTTCGACCGGCTCCGGCACCCGGTTGCCGGGCGGCCGGCACTTGACGATGTTGGCGATGTAGACCTGTTCGCGCGTGAGGCCCATCGCCGTGATCATGTTGTTGAGCAGCTGGCCGGCCTTGCCGATGAAAGGGATGCCCTGCGCGTCCTCGTCGGCGCCGGGCCCCTCGCCGACAAACAGCAGTCGGGCATTGGGGTCGCCGTCGCCGAAGACGATGGTGTGTCGGCCGGCAAAGGCGAGAGGGCAGCGAGTGCAATCGCCGATCTGCTCGCGAATGGCGGCCAGGGCGGTCGCGCGCGATGCAGGGGCTATGAGCTCGCCGGGGAACAGGCTAGGCGGGGAGAGTGGCTGGGCGCGTTTGCGGGTGGCGATCTCGTGGTCCTCCGGTGTTTCTGTCACTGCCACGGTGGCAGATGGCGTAGGTGCCTGCGGCAGGTCCCGGGCGTGGTCCGGGTCTGGGTGCAAGTCTTGGTCCGCAGCCTGCTCTGCTGCGGTCAGGTCTTCTTCAGTGATGCTCGAACCTCGGCGGTAGAGGTCATAAATGCCCAGCTCGCGCAGGAAACCGAGCCGCGCGCGTAAGGCGGCTGCGGACTCAGCAGAAAGAGCGCGCGGCATGTCAGCGAGCCAGCGGAGAGGTCGCGCCTGTTTCCGAGAGCAGGATTTGCGGGCGCCGCAGCTGCAGCACCTCGCCCAGGATGCGATCGGCGAGCGAGCGCTTCGACATCTGCGGAAGGTCGATGACGGTGGTCGGCGTCAGAAACGTAGCGGCGTTGTTGTCGGAGTCGAACCCGATGCCCTCACGCGAGACGTCGTTGAGCACAATCGCGTCGGCGCCCTTGCGCACCAGCTTGGCGCGGCCACTTGCGAGCGCGTCCTCGGTCTCCGCAGCGAAACCGATGACGAGGACCCCGGGCTCGCGCCGAAGCACGATCTCCGACAGGATGTCTTCGGTGGGGTCGAGCTCGAGTGTGATGGGGCCGGAGCGCCGCAGCTTCTGCTCGGCCACCAGGCGCGGGCGGTAGTCGGCAACAGCCGCCGACATGACGACCATGGAGGCCTCGGGAAGCCGGGCGAAGATGGCGCTGCGCATCTGCTCTGCCGTGGTTACAGATACCAGCTCGCAGCCGGCCGGCGGACGCAGCGCCGTGGGCGCCGAGATGAGGATCACGCGCGCGCCGCGACGGCTGGCCGCCTCCGCCAGCGCGTAACCCATCTTGCCGCTGGAGCGGTTGCCAAGGAAGCGCACCGGGTCGACCGCTTCGCGGGTGCCGCCGGCGGTGATCAAGACAGTTTCCCCGGCCAGGTCTTCTCGGTTCTGCAGCACGCCGAGAACTGCTTCGACGATGGTCGAAGTCTCGGCCAGGCGGCCGCTGCCCTGCATGCCGCAGGCCAGCGCTCCGCTCTCGGGCGCGACCAGCGTTGCACCGCGCTCCTGCAGCAACGCCACATTGGCCTGCGTGGCCGGATGCTCCCACATACGAACGTTCATGGCGGGGGCAAGGATGACGGGTGCGAGTGTGGCGAGGTAAAGCGTGGAAAGAAAATCGTCGGCGCGGCCCTGCGCGAAGCGGGCCAGCGTATCGGCTGTAGCCGGCGCGACGACCAGCGCATCGGTGGCCTGCGCGAGCTCAATGTGCTCCATCGCCGGGGTCGCGCCGGCGACCTCACTCTCGGCCTGTTCGCTCCACATACCGGTGATGACACGGTGGCCGGAGAGCGCGGCAAAAGTAAGCGGCTGCACAAAGCGCTGCGCACCTTCGGTCATCACGACATGCACGTCGAGCGCTTTATTCTGCAGAGCGCGGAGAAGTTCCGCAGCCTTGTAGGCCGCGATGCCGCCGGTGACACCCAGGGTGATCTTCATGCGCCCTCCGTCCACTCCATTGTAATGGGACCGGGCGCGGAGAGGCAGGGCCCTGGAACTCTGGAAAAGCGGTCCCGCGGCATCCCGGGCGAAGCAGCGTGCCTAGACGAAGCGCGGAATCTCCGGCGCGTCAAAGCCGGGCTTGATGACCGGGGTCTCATGGCGCACATGCTGCACCATGCCCGCCATGATCTCGTGCTGCGCGATCTTGGACGCCTTGAACGAGCTGGTGGGGATCAGCGGCGCCGAGCCGTTCTGCAGTTGGCGCGCGCGGCGGGCCGCCACGATGACATAGCGGAAATTGCTGTCGAACTCATGCTCAAGCTTCATGAACTGCCTCCCGAAAGGGACTGCTCTTGCGCTTCGTTGAGGTACCCGGGGAGCCCGAAGGCGGCGAGTACAGGTTGCAGCCGTGAACGGACGCCGACCTGACGGCAAGCCGCCGCCAGTGCTTCCAGGCGCGCCATTTCCGCCGGTGATTCGTGCGGAATGGCTGCCCGCTGGAACCGTTCTACCGACACGATAGCTGAAAGTTCGTCCACTGCGATATCCAAAACGTCGTTGAGCAAAACATAGCCGTAGCGATAGTAGTTTCCGATTTCGCTGCGGGCCTTGGCCAGGCGGCGCGCGATCACGTCATCATCCAGGCTGCCCTCGGCGCGGCTGCGATTGCGCAAACGGGCTTCGAGCACCTCGGGCGTAGGCGGCAGCACAAAGATGCTGACCGCCTCGGGCATGCGCGTGCGCACCTGCTCGGCGCCCTGCACGTCGATATCGAGCAGCAGGTCTTTGCCGTGCGCGGTTGCATCCTCGAGTGACCGGCGCGCGGTGCCGTAGTAGTTGCCGAAGACTTCGGCATACTCCAGAAACTCCTCGCACGCGATCATGCCTTTGAACTCCGCAACAGAGATGAAGTGGTATTCGCGGCCACTCTCCTCAGAGCCGCGCGGCGCGCGCGTGGTGTAGGAGACGGAGAACTCAAGATCGGCTACGAGCGAGCGAAGCTGCGCCACGAGCGTCGATTTACCCGAGCCGGATGGCGCGGAAATGATGAAGAGAATGCCTGCCAAGTGCCCCCTGCCGTGGTCTGAATTCGCCTGCCGCTGCCTGTTGTCTTTTGCCTGTTGCTTGTTGTTTCTTGTCGTTGCTTGTTGCATTGCTTTTTGCTTGTTGCTTGTTGCTTCTTGCCTGTTGCCTGCCTTTACCTGCTGCCTGCTTCTCGCCCTCTACTCGAGATTCTGCACCTGCTCGCGTAGTTTTTCGATTTCCGCTTTCATCGCGAGGCCGCACTCGGTAATGCGCGCGCTGCCGCCGGTGACGCCGGCAGTCTTCGAGAGCAGGGTGTTGGCCTCGCGGTTCATCTCCTGCAGCAGGAAGTCGAGTTTCTTGCCTGCCTCGCCGCCACCATCGAGCAGCCCGCGAAAGTGCTCGATGTGTGTGTGCATGCGCGCGACTTCCTCCTCAACATCGCCACGCTCGGCCAGCAAAGCCGCCTCGGCGAGCACGCGATCGCGGTCAAAGCTGTGCCCGACCAGCGCGTCGAGCCGCTCGGCGATGCGCGCAAAGTGCGCCTCCTGCACGCCCCCGCGCAGCCTGCCGACTTCCTCGACCAGCAGGCCCAGGCGGTCGAGCCCGTCACGCATCAGAGCGGCTAGCGCCGAGCCCTCCAGGGCACGCATGGCACGCAGCGCAGCCAGGGCTTCAGCGAGCAGGGCCGGCACCTCGCGCGCCAGCATCGCTTCGAGCGCTGCCTGCTCTTCGGCTGCCGTCTCTTCGCGTGGACCGGCCCCGGCCAGCAGCATGCCGGGCAGTTGCGCAGCCACATTCAGGTCCGGCTCCGCGGCCACGCCGAGCGCCGCCGACGCGGCGCGAAAGCTTTCGACATAGCTGCGCAGCGCATCGAGATCGAACCGGCTTCCGCGGCGCTCGCCTTCTCGCCTGGAGGTACGGTCGAGCGTGAGCGTGCACTCGACATGGCCGCGAGCGAGCGTGCGTTTCAGCTCGCCGCGGATCAGCGCCTCCAGTGCCTCGGCGCCAATTGGCAAACGCAGCTGCAGGTCGAGGAAGCGGTGGTTGATGCTCTTGAGCGTGAGGGTAAGACCAGGAGCGTCGAGGGCGCGCGCGGAGACACGCGCGTAGCCGGTCATCGATGCAATGGGAGCGTGACCGCCGGCAGTTTTCGCGGGCTCGGTCGCGAGCGACTGCTGCGGTTCGGGCGCATCTGGAGCTGGAAAACGTGTGACCCTGTCCAGATGCATGTCTACCGGCTCACTTGCGCTCACGCCTGCGCCTCCTGTTCGGCCATGCCGGCAAACTGCAGTTCGTACAGCCTGCGATAGGTGGGCGAGTGCAGCAGCAGCTCGTCGTGGGTGCCGATGGCGGTAAGCGCGCCGCCTTCCATTACGCCGATGCGCGTGGCGCGGCGCACCGTCGAGAGCCGGTGTGCGATCACGATCACCGTGCGGCCTTCCATCAGGTTGCCGAGCGCGGGCTGCACCAGCGACTCGCTTTCGGCGTCGAGCGAGGAGGTGGCTTCGTCGAGGATGAGGATCGGCGCGTTCTTGAGCAGAGCGCGCGCGATCGCGATGCGCTGGCGCTCGCCGCCGGAAAGCCGGAAGCCTCGTTCGCCAATGGGGGTGTCGTAGCCCTCGGGCAGCTGCGCAATAAAAGTGTGCGCGAAAGCAGCGCGGGCCGCGGCTTGTACGCTGGCCAGCGGCACATCGGGTCTTCCGTACGCGATGTTGTTACGGATGGTGTCGTTGAACAAGATGGTCTCCTGGGTGACCTTGCCGATCTGTTCGCGCAGCGAGCGCGTGGACACGTCGCGCAGGTCGTGGCCATCGATGAGTATGCGCCCGGAGGTGACATCGAAGAAGCGCGGGATGAGGTTGACGAGCGTCGACTTGCCTGCGCCGCTGGGGCCGACCAAAGCGACCACTTCGCCTTCGTGAACGGTGAGGTTGACGCCGAACAGGACTTGACTTCCAGCGTCGTCGCCATGCTCCGGCGCGTAGGAGAAGCCGACATTCTCCAGCCGGATTGCGTCGTGAAACCCCTTGAGGTGATGCGCGCGCGGCTTCTCGACGAGCTCGTCCTGGTCGTCCATGAAGCGGAAGATTTCGCTCGATGCGCCCAGAGCCTGCTGGAAGTTGTTGTAGTAGAGCGCGAACTTGCGGACCGGATCGTAGAGCTTGAACAACGCGACGAGAAAGGTGAAAAACTGCCCCTCGGTCATGGAGTGGCTCTTGATCTGTAACCGTCCCACGTACAGAAGCAGCGCAATGGCGATGGCGCCGATCGCGTCCATCAGCGGCGAAGAAACTGCCTGCGCCCGCACCGAGCGCAAGTTGGCGCGGAACAGCCGGCGGGCGGCATCGCGGAACCGGCCCAGCTCCCACCGCTCCATCGTGAAGGCCTTGACGATGCGGTTGCCGGTGATGGTCTCGTGCAGGATGTTCTGGATCTCGGCCAGCTTGTCCTGGCCGCCGCGCGTGGTGGAGCGCACGTTGCGCCCGATGCGGCGCACCGAGGCAGCGACGATGGGCACGAAGAGCAGCAGCAGCCACGCGAGCCTGCCGCCCAGCGCGACGACCAGCACCAGCGTGAAGATGAGCGTGAAGAACTGCTGCAGGAAGTCTGATAGCACGGAGGACATGGCGTACTGCACCCGCTCGATATCGTTGATGAGCGTCGAGAGCAGCGTGCCGGTGGCGTGCTTCTGGAAGAACGAGGCCGAACGGCGCAGCATGGTCTCGTAGAGGTCGTCGCGCAGATCGGTGATCATGCCGAAGCCGGCGTAGTTCACGAGGTAAGTGCCGGAGAAGTCGCAGATGCTCTTGAGCAGCGTGGAGGCGACCAGCGCGAAGCCGACGATGGTCCACTCGTCGTGCATCCAGTGCGGCGCGAAGGTGTGCAGGTCGAGCTGCAGGTGGGTGCCGAAGCGCTGGTTGAAGTTGCCCAGCAGCTGCACGGAGCGTGTGGCGCTGCCGGGGTGCAGCACGTTGTCGAAGATGGGGCCGATGAGCAGGACGCGGAAGGCCTCCAGCAGGCCGACCAGCGCCATGAGCACGACCGCAGCCGTAGCCTGCAGCGCATAGCGGCGCAGGTAGCCGAGCAGCCGGAGAACCCGCTTCACTGCTCCGCCTGCTTCCGCTGCCCGCGCGTGCTCGCCTTCATCTTCATCTCGCTATTTTCACAGTGTAGCGAGTGGGTCGGCGTTGCGCGATACCGTGCAGCAGCAGAGACTTCTCCGTGACCAGCAAATCCAACGTTGCTGTCCGCAGGACCGTCGCCGCTCGCAGGAGAACTCAATGCGGCATATCGCGGTGCGTGGTCTTGACGCGGTAGTCTTCGCTCGCGAGACGGCGGCTTACCTCCTCGGCGATCATCACCGAGCGGTGCTGGCCGCCGGTGCAGCCGAATGAAACCGTCAGGTAGCTCTTGCCCTCGTGGATGTAATGCGGCAGCAGGAAGAGCAGCATATCGAGCGTGCGGTCGAGGAACTCCTTCGTCTGCGGGAAGCTGTTGACGTAGTCGACCACCTCGGGGTCCTGCCCGGTGAGCGGGCGAAACTCGGGAATGAAGTGCGGATTGGGCAGGAAGCGCACGTCGAGCACCAGGTCGGCGCCGAGGGGAACGCCGTTCTTGTAGCCAAAGCTGGTGACGGAGACAAGCAGGCTCTTGCCGGTCTCGGCGCCGAAGCGCGTCTGCAGATAGGCTCGCAGCTCGTGCACATTGAAGTTGGTTGTCTCGAGCACCACATCGGCAACATTGCGCACCGGTTCCAGAAGCATGCGCTCCGCGTCCAGCGAAGCCTCCACGCTCTCTTTGGCGCCGAGCGGGTGGGGGCGGCGCGTCTCCGAGTAGCGCCGCAACAACGCCGGCCGCGCCGCCTCCAGAAACACCACCGACACCGGAAGCGTCTTGCGCATGCTGAGCAGGGTTGCGGGTAGTTGTTCGAGCGCATCGCCTTCGCGCACATCGACGACGATGGCTGCCTTACGCGCGGTGGCGGCGCTGGCGATCAGTTCGGCGAAAGGCGGGAGCAACTCGATCGGTAAATTATCGACCGCGTAATAGCCCAGGTCTTCGAAGGCCTTGAGCGCGGACCCCTTGCCGGAGCCGGAGAGGCCGGTGAGCACTACCAGTTCACGGATTGGATCGGGATCGCTCACGGGTGTCTGCAGGGCCCGGTGCGAGGGATGATCCTCGCAGGCGGTACGCGGCCCTGCAGCTATTTTAAGGGAGTCTGCAGACCGCCGCATTCTTCCGTGGCTGACAGACTGACCGGATTACGGCAGCTCGATCAGCTCCAGAGTGCCGTCGCGTTTGCAGTGCAGGATGCGCATCAACCCGGCTTTATCGCGGAAGATAAAAATCTCGCGGTTGCGCATCTCGAGCTCCTTGATCGCCTCTTCCAGACTCATGGGGCGCAGGGCGAAGGCATCGATGGTGCGGGTGACGTGGGGCTCCATTGAAGAGAGCTCCGGACGCAACTCCGGTTGCGCGTCTTTGTGCTTTTCCGGGTGCGTTGCCAGGTGCGTTCCCAGGTTCGTTTGCAGGCGCCCGTTCTGCCCATGCGGAGCGGGCGTAACCGGGGCCCGATCGGGGTCGAGGCCGAGTGCTTCATCGAGGGGCGAGTCCGGCACGGCGAGAAGGCTGGTCCGCTTGGCTTTTCCAGGCCGGGCCAGCGCCGTCTCCACCAAGGCCTTCTCATCCTTGGGCAGGCGCTTCTGGGTCGCGCGCTTCTCCTTGAAGCGAATGGCTTGCGCCTCGGTCTTCTCGAGCGCCTGCCGCAGCGCCGCCTCGGGGCTGGCCGTGGACTCGCACAGCCCGACCAGGTCGTGCGAGCGGGTCTTGACCGTCACTTCGGCGATCTGCCGGTTTTTTTCCGCGCTCATAATGACGTGCGCGCTGGATCCGCGCCCGATCATCTTCTCCATACGGTCCAGAAAGGGTCCTGCCAGGGCACGCATCTCGTCGGTGACCACCGCCTGCCTGCCTGTGTACTCAACGTCCATCATTGCTCCTTTGCGAGCGATCGCGCCGCGCTTCCCTTACCCGCGTACACGCCGCTGATGCGTAGATGGGATGCGCATATCCTCGCGATACTTTGCCACTGTACGCCGAGTTACGTCGATCCCGTCTCGCCTGAGCAGCTCGGTGATGTGATCGTCGGTCAGCGGCTTGCGCGGGTCTTCATCCTCGATCAGCTTCTTGACCCGGCGCTTGAGCAGCATGAGCGGGGTTCCGGAGCCCTCAGGCCCGTTGACGCCCTCGGAAAAGAAGAAGCGCAGCTCGAAAACCCCCTGCGGGGTGTGCGCGTACTTGTTGGAGACGGCGCGGCTGACGGTTGACGGGTGCACGCCGATCTCCTCGGCGACATCCTTGATCATCATCGGTTTGAGCCGCTCGACGCCACTCTCCAGAAACTCGCCCTGCCGCCGCACGATCGCCTCGCAGGTGCGCAGGATGGTGTTCTTGCGCTGCTCGATGTTGCGCATCAGCTGCAGCGCCGAGCGGTAGCGGTCCTTGACGTAGTCCTTGACATCCTTTTCCGCCTCGCCCTTCTGCAGCAGCTTGCGGTAGTCGCGGTTGAGCCGCAGAGTGGGCAGGTTGTCGTCATCCATCACGGCAACGTACACGTCATCTCGCTTGAGGAAAGTCACATCGGGCTCGATCAAACGGGCGTCAGAGTGCTGGAATCGCTGCCCGGGGCGCGGGTCAAGGGTGCGGATGAACTCGAGCGCGGCGCCGACCTCCTCCTGCGTGCACTGGGTGGCTTTACTCAGCTCGCGCAGATCGCGCTTGTGCAGCATGGGCAGGCAGGTATCGACGATGCGGTGCGCCACGGCGAAAAGGGCCAGGCGAGTCCCGGCAGTGGCCCCCACGCTCCTGCGAGGCGCCGCCTCCAGCGCGCGCCGGCAGGCAGACACCTGCAGCAGCAGACACTCGCGCAGGTCGCAGGCGCCCACGCCGACCGGATCGAGCGAGCGGACAATGGCAAGCGCCTGAGACAGCAGCGCCTCGGCGTCCGGCGGCGCGCCATCGGTCAGCCAGTCCAAGGCCGTCAGCTCCCGCAGCCATCCGGCGTGGAGCTCGTCTCCCGCGGTCGCGCAGTACCCGTCCTCATCCAGGTTGCCGAGCACGTACTCCACCGCGCCGCGAACCAGCGGCGCCAGCGGCAGCGCGCCCACCTGCCACTGCAGGTGATCGATCAACGAACCGGGCTGGGTGAGAAAGTTTTCGATCGAGGGCTTCTCGTTCAGCTCGAAGCTTTGCGGGGAGCGGAAGCCGGGGTCGAGATATTCCTGAAAATAGGAGCCGAAGTCGATCTCTTCGAACGGGTCGGAGCGCTCCTGCTCTTTCTCGACCGCGCCGGCCAGCTCGCGGTCGGTCTCGCGGCTGGCCACGTGGTCGAGCAGGGGCACGGTGTCTTCGAGTTCCTCAAGGACCGGATTTTCCGCGATCTCGGTCTCGATCATGTCCTTGAGCTCAATCTTGTTGAGCGCCAGGACGCTGACCATCTGCATCAGCCCGGGGGTAAGAATCTGGCGCTGGGCGACCCGGAGATTCAATTTGGGCTGGAGTGAGACCATGCCGGTGGAGACGACCTCAGGGCGTTTGGAGTGGTGCGTGCAGTCTACCCAAAGTAAACACCCGGAGCCAGCTTTCGTCACCCTTCCGTAATGCGCCGGGGTATGGATGGGTCACGCACGCTTCCTCGCCCATTGACTGAGGCCCATTATCTTAGCTAACTTTGACTAGCAACAGGAGGAAACGAGATGGTGATCGCATCGATTTTTGAGGCAAAAACGAACTTGTCAAGCCTTTTGAAGAAGGCGCTGCAGGGGGAAACAGTGGTCATTACTTCGGGGCGGGACAAGACACCCATCGCCAGGCTGGAAGCGATCCCGCCGGTGAAGAAAAAGCGGCTGGGGGCTCTTGAGACTCCCGGATTCGTGTTGACGAAGGCGTTCTTCGAGCCGCTGCCGGAAGAAGAGCTGAAGCTGTGGAGCGGGGAGAGCGAGTGAGGGTGCTGCTCGATACTCATGCGGTCCTGTGGGCCACACTTTCTCCTTCGTCTTTAAGCCGGAAGGCCTCCGCGATCCTCGCTGAAGAGCGCAACACCATCCTGGTTTCCGCGGCATCCGCGTGGGAGATCGCCACCAAGGTACGGCTCGGAAAACTGCCCGGAGCAGAGACGCTCGAGAGAGAGTTTCTGGAGGTGATGGACGATGCCGGCTATACCCTTCTTCCCATTGACTGCGAATGCGCACTGCGAGCCGGCCGCCTGACTGGCGTACATGGCGACCCTTTCGACCGGATGATTGCTGCCCAGGCTCTGGCGAGTGACATTCCTGTGCTCAGCACAGATCCAAAGCTGGACTCGTTCGGCGTACAGCGGATCTGGTAGGCCAGCTGAAAAGGCCGGTCAGTCGAGGAAGAAATTCTCCCCCAAGTAGACGCGCCGCACCTCCGGGTCGGACCCGAGCTCCTGCGGAGTGCCCTCGCGGAAGATGTGGCCCTCGTTGATGATGTAGGCGCGGTCGGTGACGGAGAGGGTTTCCCGCACGTTGTGGTCGGTGATAAGCACGCCGATGCCGCTCTGCTTGAGCCCGAAGATAATCTCCTGCAGGTCGTCGACCGCCAGCGGGTCGATGCCGGAAAAGGGCTCGTCGAGCAGGATGAACGAGGGCCGGATGCAGAGGCAGCGGGCGATCTCGACCCGGCGGCGCTCCCCGCCCGAGAGCGCGTAGCCCTGGGTTTTGCGGATGTGGCCGAGGTTGAGCTGCTCAATCAGCCGCTGGGTCCGCGAGCGGCGCTCCGCGGCGGTGACGGGCTGGGCCTCGAGTACGGCGAGGATGTTGTCTTCAACCGACAGCTTGCGGAAGACCGACGGCTCCTGCGGCAGGTAGGAGATGCCGTAGGTGCGCGCGCGCAGGTACATCGGCACCCGCGTGATCTCTACGTCGTCGGCAAGGATGCGACCCGCGTCGGGCGTGACCAGGCCGACCATCATGTAGAAGCTGGTAGTCTTGCCGGCGCCATTGGGGCCCAGCAAACCGACCACCTCGCCCTGGCTGACCGAGATGCTGACGCCGCGGACTACCTGCCGCCCCTTGTAGCTCTTGCCAATCTCTTCGGTGGAAAGCTTCTGCATTTACTTCGGGGTCCGGGTATCCGTCACCGTGCGACGGCTGTTTCCTTCCGCATCGTTGCTCAACACCTCCACGCTATCATCGCTGTTTCTAAACAGCAGCGCTGCGCCGGTGGTGGCGCCCCTTTGCCGGTCGGTGGCGCGGGGCGGCTGCGCCGGGGTGCCGGTCAACACGTAGTTGCCGTCGGTTGCGGTGTAGACCAGCTTTGTGCCGGTGCCGCTGCGTCCAGGCTGGGTGAGCGCGACATGCCCGGTGGCGATCATGTGATCCAGCTGCGAGGGCTGGCCCGGGGGCGCCTCGGTGAGGAAGACCTGCGCATCGTCAGAGTGCACGGTGCCGCCGGGCTGCTGGGCTGTGACGTTGCCGCGGAAGTCGCCGGTCCGCGTGGTATCGGAGTAGAAGAGGGTATCGGACGCGATGCGCGTGACGGAGCTGGGGGCACCATTGCCCGGCTGCCCGGCTTTGCCGGAGAAAGCGGCATGCACCGGGCTGCCATGCGCGCTGCCGGCGCCCTGTGCGTCGTGCGCGTTGAGTGAGCCCTGCTGCTTGCCCAGCTCGAGCACCGGCGCGGTGACCGAGTTGGCGCCCTGCCACATGCGTGCCGGAGCCTGCGCGTCCCCGAAGAAGACCGCGGCGCTGGTGCTGCGCGCCATCTGCGCCGAGGCGGCAACCACATGCACCGGACCCGCGCCGCCCAGCGCCGGACCCTTTGCCGCCTTGCCATCGCCCGATGCCGGACCCTGGCCGGCCTTCTGCGCGTCGTTCTGCAGATAAGTGGAGCGCACATCGCCGCGAGCCGTCGCGTCGCCTGTGTCGCGGCGGTAGTCCACCACCGTAGCGGTCAGCGCCAAGCTGTCGTTGTGCACTCGTGGAGGCGTTTTCCCGTCGCCGGTCAGGTGCAGGGTCTGGTCCGCGGCCTGGTAGGTGCCGGTCGAGGCATCGGCGTACAGGGGCTTCTGCGGCGTTCCGTCACTGGCCTTGGCGTCGCGCGCAGGCTGGGCCGCCATGGTGACGTGGCCGTTCTGCACCGCGGTATCTACCTGGGCGCTGCCGTTCTTCGCGGCACTCGCCCCGGCAGCGCTTTTTGCCATCGGCGTCTCATGCGCCTGCGCCATGGGCAGGAAGGTCACATGAAGCGTGTCGCCGGTGCTGGTCTGGGTCGCTCCATCCGGCGCGAAGTTGATCACCTTCGTGCCGCCCGTACCATCCAGCTGCCGGAACTGGTGGCCGCCGATGAGGTCGCCGACCAGCTGCTGCCCCTGGATCGTGGTGTGGCTGGGCGCGCCGCCGTAGGGCAGGTCGTGCAGGTCCACCGTCGCGCCGCCCCGGGCCACGGCGTTCTGCGCCAAGGCCTTGCCATCGGGGCCCGGCGCAAAGGCGATATCGAGCTTGCTGGCGGTCATCTCGCGGGTCGCCGAGCCGCGCGGGTCGCCGCCCAGCGACTTCTGCTGCAGCACAAAGCTCACCGCATTCTGGAACGAAGCGTGGTGCAGCGTTGCCTTTCCATCCGGCCCCACCACGAAGACCATCGCCCCATCGACGGCGTTGCCGTGCATGCTGGACTCGGGCGAGTCAGAGACGAAATTGACTCCGCCGCCGGCATGCGCGTTGAGCGGCTGGCTGCGCTCATCGAAGTCCGCAGACGCCGTCGAGGAGTACATCTCGGCGCCATCGGCGGTCAGCATGTGCACGTGGTCCTGCGCGTCCAGGTGCTGCATGGAGCCGTCGGGACGAAACTTGAGGATGGCCTGGTCGGCCGAGTTGCGGCCGCCCTGGTACTCGCTGCGCGCATGCAGCAGGTAAGCGATGTGCGAGTCGCGCAGCAGCTGCGCGTGCTCGGCATACACGACCGAAGGACTGCCGTTCTGGTCGGCATGCAGCTCAACGGCGCTCTGGAGAATGAGCACTCCGGTTTTAGAGTTGTAGTCGCCGCCGACAGCCTTTCCCTTGGCCCGCGGCAGTGTGAAGGCGAGCGGCTGGTCGGTCTGGGCTTCCCCGCTCTTCTGGTCGAAGCGCAGGCCGCTGGTCTGCACGTGGATCGCGTCCGGCGGCGCGGTGTTGCCATTAGCGGTCGCGGCGGGCGAGGCCATATCGATCTGGACCTGGCCCTTCGCGGTGACGACGCCGGAGCTTTTGTCATAGAGAAAGTCGCTGCCGGAGATCTTGTCCTGGCGGTGCGAGCCCTCCGGGCCATAGAGCGTGATCGCGACGTCGCGCAATTCGGCCTGCTGGCCCTTGTTGAACTCGACGACACTGGAGGCATGGATGGTGAAGATGGTGTGGCCGCGCTGGGACTGCGAGTAGGTAAAACCGTTCGCGGTCTGGGAAATATCGGCGCCGAGCTGACCCGGCAGGTCCAGATGGAAGCGATGGTTCTTGAACTGGTGCAGCAGCAGGGCGCCGAGCAGCACAACGCCAAGCGCTGCCAAGGCCGCGATCAGCACGGTGCGGATGGTCTGGGTGCGGGTGCCGTCGATCGTGATCTTCGCCATCCGCTCAGTTCACCTGCTGCAGGCGCGCAATGAGCTTCTCGGCCAGGCTTTCACCCGATTCCGACCACAACAGGCGGGTGGAGATGCCGCAGTTTTTCTCAATAGCGTGCACCAGCGAGACCAGCTGCGCGATATTTTCCCGGGCCTTGGCTGCCGCCACCGCGTCCAGCTCCACCTCTTCCTGCAGGAAAGGCGTATCGAGTCCGAAACCGATGCGGACCTGACCGTTGGTCTCAAAGGCGGACTCATCGAACTCGGGGCCGAAACCCACGACGCGGACCCGGGAAGGCGCCTGCCGCCAGACGGGGTCCAGGCCGGCCTCTGTTTCAGGCTGCCAGAGCTGCCACTCGATCTCGAACTCGTAGGCGAAGTCGTCGTGGAGCTGCGCCATGGCCTCAGGAACCGCGTGGACCGGCTGCGCCAGCTCGGCTTCATCTTCCAGGTAGACGCGGTTGTAAACGGGCGTTTCCGACCATCGGATGGGGTAGGCCGAGGCCGCCTGCACCAGGGGCGTGTCGCCCGAGACGGAGCCGATGAGCGCAAACTGGCGCAGGACCCCAAGGATGGCAGGGCCCAGTGCGGCGGTACGAAAGTTTGGGTACCAGAGGCTTAGAAAAAGCTGATCGGCCATGACATGTCTAGATGCAGAAGCTCTACTATCGGCTCGGATTGGTCCAGGATGCAGCTCAGGAGCCAGAACCTTGGACGAAAAGGGGTACGTCCGTAACAAAAGAATCTTGTGTTGCGACGGGGATGTGGGGTACCTTAAAGCAAGCTCGTTACTGAGTGGGTTCGTTCTGCACGGTTCTATGAAGTTGCCATGCGTTGCGCCTTGCTCCGATATCAGCGAATTACATTTTTTAAGGAATACCAGTCACATGGAACAAGGCACAGTCAAGTGGTTTAACGATGCAAAGGGCTTCGGCTTCATTACCCGCGAGAGCAACAACGAAGATGTTTTCGTACACTTTACCGCGATCAGCGCGAACGGATTCCGTTCGCTTCAGGAAGGCCAGCGCGTTCAGTTCAACGTCGTGCGTGGTCCCAAGGGCTTCCAGGCAGAGAACGTTCAGGCTGTCTAGGCTTCCCCTCGCAGAAGACGCGGGGTAAACGTCAGAACGGCAGCCTTCGGGCTGCCGTTTGGCATTACCGGGGCTTCGCAGAGGCTTTTCCGGAGCTAACCCACAAAGGCGTGCCCGGACAACAGCCCGGCGGTTACTTCGGTCCGGCCGTCGTATCCTCTGCCCCACCCTCTTCATGGGACTGCGTCAGCTCCTCGCGCTGCCTGGCCTGCATGCGCTTTTCCGCCTTGCTCAAGTTTGTTTTCGGGCCGCGTCCCTGGCTGCCGTTCTCCCCCTGCAAGCCTGTGGGCGTGCTGCGCGCGGGCACGAAGGACGTAGGCCGCGAGGCAGCCCCACCGGGAATCCCGGACCTTCGGGCGGCCTGGGAGCCATTGCCCTGCGGCTTCGCCGGGGCTTCCACCGGCGCGAGAGCCGTTGGCCCGGTAGCGGGCAGGCCCGCACCTGCGGTTTCGAGCGCGCCCATAACCGTTCCAGGAAGCGTTCCAGGGAGTGTTCCGGGCGGCGTTCCCGCGCCCGAACCTCCGCGGGCCTTCGACGGGATCACGATCGGCTGACCGTCCGGTCCAACGATCTGCATCAGGTAGAGGTAGCGGACCGTGTCCTCCTGAAAGCGGATCATCATCTGCTCGAACACGTCGAAGGATTCGCGCTTATAGGCGACCAGCGGATCCTGCTGGCCGTAGCCGCGCAGCCCGATGCCCTCCTTCAGGTGGTCCATGTTGAGCAGGTGGTCCTTCCACAAGCCATCCAGCACGCTGAGCATGATGACGCGCTCGTGGTACCGCATGCCGGCCGCGCCGATGATCTCTTCCTTGGCTCCGTAGCGGTCGCGCAGGTTCTCAAAGATGGCCTCGCCCAGCTGGTTGCGGCTCAGGTCGTCCGGGTTGATCGCTTCCGCGTCGAGGTCCAGGCCGAAGTTTTCCTTGACCTTGGCGCGCATTGAGGCTGTATCCCACTGGTCAGGATGCGCCTTCTCCGGGGCGGTTTCGTCGAGGACGGTGCTCAGGATGTTGGCGACGTAATCCTCCGTGACCAGCTCGCGCTGATCGATTCCCTCAAGCAGCCCGTGGCGCAATCCATAGACCGCCTCGCGCTGCTTGTTCATCACGTCGTCGTACTCGAGCAGGTGCTTGCGCGACTCGAAGTTCTGCGCCTCGACCGCCTTCTGCGCGGACTCGATACGGCGGGAGATCATGCCGGACTCGATCGGCACGCCTTCTTCCATGCCCATGCGCTGCAGCAGCGTCGAAACCCACTCACGCGCAAAGATGCGCATCAGGTCGTCTTCGAGCGAGAGATAAAAGCGCGAAGCGCCGGGGTCACCCTGGCGCCCGGCGCGGCCACGCAGCTGGTTGTCGATGCGGCGGGACTCGTGCCGCTCCGTGCCGAGGATATGCAGGCCGCCGGCGGCGATCACCTCCGCGTGCTCCTGTTTTACCTCTTCGGCATGGCGCTCGAGCGCCCGCTGCCACTCGGCTTCTGTCGTTTCAAACTCCTGGCCCTGGTAGTAGAAGCGCTCTTTCCCGGCGGTGGAGATGGCCTGGATTTCGCCCTCGGCGGCGGCGACCGGCTTGGCCTTCTTGCTCTTGGTGAGCTCCTGCTTGGCGATGAACTCGGCATTGCCGCCGAGGAGAATATCCGTCCCGCGGCCGGCCATGTTGGTGGCGATGGTGACCATGCCAAGCCGGCCGGCCTGTGCGACGATCTCCGCCTCACGCTCGTGGTACTTGGCGTTGAGCACCACGTGGCGCACGCCCTTGTGCTGCAGGATCTGTGAGAGCAGCTCGGACTTCTCAATGGACGTGGTGCCCACCAGCACCGGCTGCTTGTTCTTGTGCAGCTCAGCGATTTCGTCGGCCACCGCGTTGTACTTTTCCTTGGCGGTGCGAAATACAACGTCCGGGTGCTCAATACGCTGCATGATCCGGTTGGTCGGAATCACGACGATATCGAGCTTGTAGATCTTGTCGAACTCGACCGCCTCGGTCTCCGCGGTACCGGTCATGCCGGAAAGCTTTTTATAGAGCCGGAAGTAGTTCTGGAAGGTGATCGTCGCGAGGGTCTGGTCTTCGCGCCTGATGCTGACGCCCTCTTTCGCCTCGACCGACTGGTGCAGTCCGTCGGACCAGCGGCGGCCCGGCATCAGGCGACCCGTAAACTCGTCGACGATGATGACTTCGCCGTCCTTGACCACGTAGGCCACATCGCGCCGGTAGAGCGAGTGTGCCTTGATGGCGACCTCGACGTGATGCTTCAGCTCCCAGTTCTCCACCTCGGCGATGTTGCCGATGCCGAGCAGCCCCTCGATCTTCTCCCAGCCTTCGTCGGTGACGGTGATGGCCTTGTGCTTTTCATCGACAACGTAATCGCCGGTAAGGATTTTCTCCTCACCTTTCTCGATCTCCTCACCGCGCTCGAGCGACGGGAGAATGCGGTTGACGCGGACGTACTTGTCGGTGGTCTGCTCAGTGGGGCCGGAGATGATGAGCGGGGTGCGGGCTTCGTCGATGAGGATCGAGTCTACTTCGTCGACGACGGAGAAGTAGTTGCCGCGCTGCACGCAGTCGCTCAGCTCAAACTTCATGTTGTCGCGCAGGTAGTCGAAGCCGTACTCGTTATTCGTCCCATAGGTGATGTCGGCGGCGTAGGCGGCGCGGCGCTGCGCGTCATCGAGGTCGTGCACGATGACACCGACCGAGAGGCCGAGAAACTCGTAGATCTTGCCCATCCACTCGGCGTCGCGCTTGGCCAGATAGTCGTTCACCGTAACGACATGCACACCCTTGCCGGCGAGCGCGTTGAGATAAACAGGCAGGGTCGCGACCAGAGTCTTGCCTTCGCCGGTGCGCATTTCGGCGATCTTGCCCTGGTGCAGCACCATGCCGCCGATCATCTGCACGTCGAAATGGCGCATGCCGACGGCGCGCTTGCCTGCTTCTCGCACCACGGCGAAGGCCTCAGGCAGAAGCTCGTCGAGCATCCGCTTTTCCTCGGCGAGGACCGCCTCTTCCCCGTCGGGCTTCGCTGCCTCGACCGCCTCGGCGATGCGCGCCTTGAAGGCCAGCGTCTTTGCGCGCAGGTCCTCATCGGAGAGCGGCTCAATTGCGGGCTCGAAGGCCGCGATCTCGTCGACAACAGGGGTCAGGCGCTTGACCGCGCGCTCGTTGCTGGTCCCGAAAAGCTTGGTTAGTGTGCCACCGATCAATGCGAAACCTCGTCGCTGTCCAGTGTAAACGGTAGCGGCGTGGAACCGCTCAATGCTTGCCGGGGCTAGGGTTAGTCCGTATGCTTAGTTCACGGGGAGGCGACCGTGAAAACCGTGAATATGCACGAAGCGAAGACGCACTTGTCCAAGCTGGTAGCCGAAGCAGTGGCGGGCGAGCCGTTTCTGATCGCGAAGGCGGGCAAGCCGCTGGTGAAGGTCAGCCCGGTCGAGCAAAAACCGCGAACGCGCCGCTTGGGCTTCGCGATCGGCAAGATGCCCCCCGTTCCTGACGAGTTCTTTGATCCGGCTCTTGACGGGGAAATCGAGGAAATGTTCTACGGCGTGGGCGACGGACAGAAATTCGCCGGCCTGGACTTCCCTTACCCCAAGCCGGGCGATCCGGATCAGCGCGTGCAGTTGTCAGCGGATGAGTTTCGAGAGAGGTTTAAGGATGAGTCGGTCGGAAAATGAACCTGCTTCTCGATACCAATGCGTTGATTTGGATGGCGATGCGACCGGAGCGCATCTCCGAGTCGATCCGCGGGCTTTTGTCTGATGTCAACAACGAACTCAGCTACAGCGTAACCGCGCTTTGGGAAATCGCGATCAAGAACGGCACCCGGCGTTCCCTGCATATCGATCCTTTCGCCTTTCGCGGTCTTCTTCAGGAGGCCGACTTGAATGAGCTATCTATCACGGCCGAACACACCCTTGCTACCAGTCGACTCCCGCGCATCCACGGCGATCCTTTCGACCGCATCCTCATCGCGCAAGCCATGGTGGAGGGAATGACCTTGATCACGTCGGATCGCGTGATGCTTGAATACCCCGGGGTGCTGATGCTGGCCTTGTAGTCAGCGCCCGAGCTGCTCCGTGAAAAAGCGCGCCATGACTGCATAAGCCTCGCGCGACTCGGGCTTGCTGACATCGAGCCAGAAGGCATGCGGCAGCCCGTCGAACAGGACCATCTGCGCGGGCACGCCGTCACGGAGCCATGCTCGCTCCATGTCGGCGGTGCCGCTCAGCAGCAGGTCGCGGCTGCTGGTGACGAACAAGGTTGGCGGCAGCCCCTGCAGGTCGCCGCCATTGGGTGACAATACCGTGTCGTGCGGGTCCAGCTTGCCGACATAGGACGGCAGAGCCGTGTGCGGACCCGGCTTCGGCGTTGCCATGGGGCCGGTAAAGCCGAACAGCGTAAACAGCGCGCCGGAGTCGCCGGTAGCGGTAAAGTCGCCCATGCCTGAAAAGACGCCGAGCGCGCCCGGCTCCGGCAACCCGAGCTGCTTGATGCGCGCGGCGATCTCGCCGGTGAGGATAGCGCCTGCCGATGTGCCGTAAACGGCGATTCTGTTCGGTTTGTAGGTCTTGAGCAGCTGCCTGTACACGGCGATCGCGTCATCGAGCGCTGCCGGGAACTTGTTTTCAGGCGAGAGCCGATAGAGGACCGAGACGACGCGGGTACGGGTGAGATTCGCGATCGGGATCGCCTCGGAGTAGGAGCCGGAGTCGGAGTCGAAGCCGCCGCCGTGAACGCACATAAGGACGTGGTCGGTGGGAGCGGGCGCATACTGAACTATCCCCTCTAAACAATGAACGCCCGGCGGTGCAGGACCGCAAAACGGCGGACCGCCGGGGATCGCCGAAAAATTGAACGGCTTTCCCATCCCGGGTCCCGAAACCGGCCCCGGCAATGCATTCGGCAGTGGGTCAACCAGGTGCACCGGAACCCCGGCCATCATGCTCTCGGTGATCTTGACCGGATACACGGCCTCAGCCTGCTGCCCTGCCCGGTTCTGCCATGCCTGGGTGGCGGCGCGCCGCTTCAGCACGTCCGGCTCCATGTTGGCCGCGTCGTTGCCGGGCTTGCTGTAGTTGGCCCGCTCCTCCGGGCTGAGCGGGGATGGCAGCGGCACGACGCGTGTGATGTGCGCCGTGCCCTCATTGTCGACGACGCTCGTGTCGGTATGCGGACCCGGGGGCGGCGTGGCGGTTTGTGCGTACAGAGAGGCGTTTCCTGTCACCATGGATAGCAGAAAGACAGCGCTACAGGCAGCGAGTGGGGCAAGGCCAGTGATCTTCATCGATTGTTTTCCTGAAAACGGAGGTTGAAACGCGCAGCTTCCACACAAGCGACGCATGCGCGCCCAACTATAGCGCAGCGCCTGCGCATTTGGCAGCGCGGGTAGGCGAGCACAGTTCAAGGCCCGATACGCAGGGGGGCGGCGTCACCTGGCGCGGGGGTGGGTTCTGTCATACACGGCGGCGACCTGGGTGTTGGTGAGCTGGGTGTAGCGCTGGGTGGTGGAGAGGCGGGCGTGGCCGAGCAGCTCCTGGATGGCGCGCAGGTCGGCGCCCTCCTCCAGTAGGTGGGTACCGAAGGCGTGGCGCAGGGTGTGGGGGTGGGTTTCGGCGGGCAGGCCGCCGGCGATGGCGAGGGTTTTGAGGATGCGTCCGATGGAGCGGGTGGTGAGGCGGGGCAGACCGGCGGCCTTGCGGGCGTGGGGCGCGAGCTGCAGAGGCATGAGCAGCGGGCCGTGGCAGCCCGCGAGCAGGATGGCGAGTTCCTGCTGCGGCGGAGCGGCTGGGAAAGATCTCGTTTTCAGCGTCGTTTTTGGGGTCGTTTTTGAGGTCGCTTTGTTTGGGGTCGCTTTGATTGTTCCGGGGAGAGTCCCGACGGGTGTTTTCGGAACCGCTGCGGCCATGGCTGCAGGCTCCTGCAAGTTGGCCTTGACCAGCGCGTCCTCGCGGGTGGGCAGGTAGCGCACCAGCGCCTGGGCCGCCGCCTCGCCCAGTGGCACGTAGCGCTCTTTGCGGCCCTTGCCGCGGATGCGCAGCAACTCACCTGCGGCGTCGATCGCTTCCAGGTCGAGCGAGGCGAGCTCGGCATTGCGGATGCCGCAGCCGTACAGCAGCTCGAGGATGAGCGAGTCGCGTTCCGGCCATGCGGCGGCGGTCGCGGCGGAGTCCAGGTCCATGGTCGAATCCATGGCCTGGTTCAGCTCAGCGGCGGAGGGAACGCGCGGCAGACGGCGGGGCAGTTTTGGCGTATTGACGAGCGCGGCGGGGTTATGCTCCAGAATGCCTTCGCGCGCCAGCCACTTGCACCAGGAGCGGATCGCGCCGAGCGCGCGAGCGATGGAGGACCTGGCCAGGTCGCGGTCATACAGGAGCCGGAGGTATGGCTGCACGTGAGTGTGGCGAATGGCCGAGGGCGAAGTTAGCCCGGCTGCACTCTCGAGGAAGAGGGCAAAGTCGCCCAGCTCGCGCCGGTAGGCTCGCAGGGTGTGCGGCGAGGCGGAGCGCTCGTGCTCCAGCGCCTGCAGGAAGCGTGTGAGGGGGGAAGCCCAGGCCGGGGAGAGCTGCTTCGGCTGCCCCGCCTTCCGGCTGTCCGGCGCATTGCGTCCTGAGGCTGGGGGGCGCAGGGCTTTTCTCCTGCCTGCAGCAGAAGTGCCGGGAGCGGGCCGGTCTACCTTCCTCGTCGCATCACTCGTTGCCGCGCTCGTTGCCGCATTCGTTGCCGCGGGCGTCTGCTCGCCCGCGGCGCTCTTCGGCCGGCGCGTCACTCCGGCCTCCATGATCCAGAGGGTCCTGACGGCTGCGCGTGCAGGCGCTGCTCGCGTGGATGGTGCGCCCGGTGCACGGCGCGCAGACGCCCCAGCGCGACGTGGGTATAGACCTGCGTAGTTGCAATATCGGCATGGCCCAGCACCGTTTGCACGGAGCGCAGGTCGGCGCCGTGGTCGACCATGTGGGTGGCGCAGCTGTGGCGCAGCATGTGTGGGCTGGCGGAGCCTTCGGTGGCCTGCTTCACCAGCTTCCACAGGAACTGGCGGCTCACCGGACGGCCTTGCGTGGAAAGGAAGAGCCGCGGCTCGCGCGGAGCCTGGGCCGCAAGCACGGGCCGGCCTTCGCGCAGATACTGCTCCAGAGCCAGCACGGCGGCGCGGCCCATCGGCACTACCCGCTCCTTATCGCCCTTGCCAAGCACGCGCAGCCGCAAGCCCTCCAGGTCGAGGCCGCCGACGGTGAGGCTCGCCGCTTCCGTGGCGCGCAGGCCGCCGGCATAGAGCACCTCAAGGATGGCGGCATCGCGCAGGGCGGTCGCTTCCGCGAGCGTGGCTTCCCGCTCGCCCGCGGGCCGGGCCGATCGCGCCTGCGCGGAGCGCGTTTCCGCCGCGGCAAGCAAGCGGGAGACGCTGCTTTCGGCCACCGCTTTGGGCAGCACTTTCCAGCCGGAGGGCAGGCTGACGTGCACCGTCGGGTCGGCGGTGGCGAGGCCCGAACGCAGCAGCCAGCGGTAAAAGCCGCGCAGGCTTGAGAGTTTGCGTGCCGCGGCGCGTGCGGAGATGCCTCGCCTGGTGAGCGAGGCAAGAAAGCCGGCGATGTCGTCGCGCGTCGCCTGGCGCAGCGAGCGGTGCGCCGGGGCGAGCAGCACCTCAAACTGCAGCAGATCGGACCGGTAGGCTTCGACCGAAAGCGGCTGCAGCCCCCGCTCCACGCGGAGATAGCTTGCATAGTCGCGCAGCAAGGGGGTCTCGGGCGAGGGTTGGGCGGCGGTCATGTGGCTAGTATCCGCGCTCGGCGCGCCCCGGAGTCGCCAAAGCTGGAGTGAGGCCCTTAACCCTTGCGGCACCTGCCTGCTCTGCAAGCGTTGGGGAGCCGATGCGCCGCGGTGGAGGCTCTCGCGAGCGGGGGACATGCTCGCCCACGGTTTGCCGCTGGGCTTTGCAGCGCAGCGAAAGCGGCGGCGTTTCGAGTGACTACACTGGAAGGGTGACTGCGCGGCAAACGCGCAGCAGAAGGAGCAAGAACGATATGGCAGTTTTGTACACAGCAAAGGTGCGGGCCGAGGGCGGCCGCGAGGGAGCGATCACGTCATCGGATGGATTGCTGAAGCTGGATCTCGGGCTGCCCAAGGGTCTGGGCGGCAAGGAAAACGCGACCAACCCCGAGCAGCTGTTTGCGGCGGGGTACGGGGCGTGCTTCGAGAGCTCGATCCACCATGTGGCGCGCCAGCAGGGCCTGCAGCTGCAGGGTACGGCGGTGGATGCGACGGTTACCCTCAGCTCGACCGAGGCCGGCCCGTTTGTGCTGGGGGTGACGCTTGCGGTCGAGATCGGCGGCTTGTCGCAGGCCGACGCGGAGAAGCTGGTGAACGATGCGGACCAGGTCTGCCCCTACTCGCATGCGGTGCGCGGCAATGTCGACGTGCAGCTGCATACGACGGTGAAATAGACCGTGGACAAGACAGGCTGGGACGAGACGGAATGGATGGAGGCGGTGCTGGCCGAGGAGCCGCGCGTGGCCGTGTTCGACTGCGACGGAACGCTGTGGAGCGGCGATGCGGGGTTCGGCTTTATGCGCTGGTCGCTCGACCAGGGGCTGGTTTCGCGGCAGGGCTCCGACTGGCTGGCGGCGCGCTACCGCGAGTACCAGGCCGGCACGGTGGACGAGGCGACGATGTGCGGCGAGATGGTGCAGGTGTACGCCGGCCTGCGCGAGAGCGAGCTGCGGCAGGCCGCCATGCAGTATTTTCAAGGGGCGATCGAGCCGCTGATCTTCCCGCAGATGCAGGCCCTGGTGCAAGAGCTGCAGCGCGCCGGCGCCGAGATCTGGGCAGTCTCTTCGACCAGCGACTGGGTGATTGAGGCGGGGGTGGTGGACCGGTTCGCGATCCCGGCGGAGCGGGTGCTGGCAGCGCGGGTGCGGGTAACCGGCGGCATCGCGACCGGCGAGCTGCTGGCGGTACCGACCGATGAGGCCAAGGCCGAGGCGCTGCGGGCAGCGGGTGTGCCGCACCCGGATGCGGTGTTCGGCAACTCGATCCACGACCTGGCCATGCTGGAGCTGGCGCGCAAACCATATCCGGTAAACCCGACCGAGGCGCTGCTCAGGCACGCCGAGGCGGCAGGGTGGCCGGTCTTCCGGCCGTCCGCCGCGCTGGCCCGGGCTCTTTGAAGCTCTGCTGCAGCTCGCTGACGGGGCAAACACGCCCCCGGCTCAAATCCCGCGGCAAGCAGACCTTATTGCGTGATTGTGAATCCAAGGCGCTATGGATCTGCGGAGCTCACAGAACGGGAAAGATCCCGAACAACGCTCCGATCCCGGTAACTCCGGTCGCCCGGAAGCCAAGCCGGAAGCCAAGAGTGTTCGCTTTGTGGTGGCGGCGTTGATCCTGCGGGGCGACTCGGTGCTGATCTGCCAGCGGCGCGCGGACCAGCCGATGGCGCACAAATGGGAGTTCCCGGGGGGCAAGATGGAGGCGGGCGAGAGCGCGGAGCAGGCGCTGAAGCGGGAGCTGGATGAAGAACTCAGCATCCAGGCGGAGATCGGCAGCCGTGTCACCCGTTTGCGGCACACCTATCGCTCCGGCGGCGCGGTCGACCTGCAGTTTTTCGCCGTACACCGCTTTGCAGGGGAGCTGACCAACAATATCTTTCAGCAGATGCGCTGGTGCGAGTTGCGCGACCTGCCGGGCTTCGACTTTCTAGCCGCGGACCGTTCCCTGATCCGCGATCTCGCGGCCGGCAAACTGCTCTGAGCAGACTGCTCGCAACCGGGAGCGGCAGCAGCGCAATCCATCGCTTCTTGACATACGCTGCGCAACACAGGACACTGCGGGGACGGCGCAGTTGGTCGCGCGGGGCGCGGGGAGAGCACATTGACCGGAACCATGGGACGCCGGATAACGCTGACCCTCGAGTCCTCGCTCGCCAGTGTGGACCGGGTGGAGCAGACCGCGGAGCAGGTGGTGGAGCAGGCCGGGGTGGAGGAGGATGCTCGCTTCGGCATCATGATGGCGGTGCGCGAGGCGGCCGCTAATGCTGTGTTCCACGGCAACCACGGGGACAAGGCCAAGCAGATCACGGCCAGCTTTGAGAACACCGGCCGCTCGCTGATCTTCTGCATCGCCGACCAGGGCGAAGGGCTGGACCCGAGCACGGTGCCCGACCCGCTGGCGCCTGAGAATCTGCTGCGCGGTTCCGGACGCGGCATCTTCCTGATACGGTCGTTCATGGACGAGGTGCACTTCAGGCAGCTGCACCCGGGCACGGAACTGACGCTGATCAAACACATCAACGCACTAATCAAAGCAGACCCGCACGGAGGAAAGACAGCATGAGCATGACGATCCACACGCGCCAGGTGGATGGCGTAACGATTCTTGACCTGAGCGGCCGGATTGTTCTCGGCGAGGGTTCTGTCCAGTTGCGCGATTCCATCAAGGAACTGGTCACGAAAGGGCAGAAGCACATCCTGCTGAACCTGGGCGATGTGAACTACATCGACAGCTCCGGCCTGGGTGAACTGGTGAGCGCGTACACAACCGTAAAGAACGCCGGCGGCGAACTGAAGCTGCTCAACCTGACCAAGAAGGTCCACGACCTGCTGCAGATCACCAAGCTGTATACGGTGTTTGATATCAAGGACGATGAGACCAGCGCCATTTCGGCGTTTACCGCGAAGTAAGGCTTTCTGTTCTGAAAGGGGCCACCCTGAACGGGGCGGCCCCTTTTCCTGTCGTGGCCTGCGGATCCCTCTTGACTTCGCGGGCCAGATCGCATCGAATGATGATGAAAGTTGTTAGTCCCTCGATGGTTGCGATCCACCGAGGGGGTTAGGACTAGCGCTTTCGCGTCAGCCGGACCAAGGCTACAACAGCAGCAAGGAATCGCCAATCGATGACGATTCTTACCACCAGATGTAACCAACTGGATGAGCTTCCATCCACAGGCCACCTCCAGCATTGGAACCGGCGTTTACCGTGTCAGCGGAAAACGCCGGTCAGGCCGCTCTTCCGGCCCATCCTGTTCCCGCTTCGCACTCTGCTGAAAGTTTCCTCAGTCTAGCTTCGCTTGCGCCTTTACCTTTGAGCGGCTGGGTTAGTTTCCGCCCGCAAGTAATGCGGTGACGATGGCCTGCCGCTCCGCGTCAAGCGATTCCTGGCTGACGGGTTTCTTTGCCTGCCGGTACCAGTAAGCGGCATTTGCGGCGTCACCCTCGCGGCGATGAAGGTAGGCATGCACCCAGGCGCCATCGGCGCTGTTTACGTCCTGCGCAGTGGTGTGCGCCCGCTCCCAGTCGCCTTGCGCGTCCCACCACAGCGCCTGCAGCAATGGGGAAAGGCCGGCCGGCGGCTGCGCCTCGGCGAGAGAACGCTCGAACTCCAAAGGGCTCATACCTGGCTTTGGATGCGCAGGCTTGCACGCGGTACCAGGCTTGCCAACGCCCTTTCCCATCCCGGGCAATTTCTTCCTCACAATGCGGACTGATCTTGTCGCACATTGCGGTATGATCTGCACAAGGAGTTCGTCCCTTTGCTAGCGCTCAATCATCTGCCCGTCGGCCAGGTCGCCGTGATTCAGGAGCTCACGCTGCCGGATAGCGTGGAACACCACCTGATGCATATGGGTTTCTCGCCGGAGGCGCGGGTGATCGCGCTGCGCCGGGCGCCTGCCGGGGATCCGACTGTTTACGCCATCGACGGCATGGAGATCGCGCTGCGGCGGGAGACGGCGCGTGGCATCCTGGTGAAGCCTGTGGTGGAGCCGGTGCAGCAGCGGTTGCGGGCCGCGGTACGCCCGAAGCAGAGGGTCTCGGCATGAGCTGCCACGCAACCGGCTTGATCGATCTGCCCGCCGGACCGAGAGTTTCCGGGCAAATCCGCACCGTTGCCCTGGTGGGGCCGCCCAACTCCGGCAAGTCGACGCTGTTTAACCGGTTGACCGGCCTGCGGCAGAAAGTTGCGAACTATCCCGGGGTCACAGTGGAGCAGCGCTACGGCAAGCTAAGCGGGATTCAGCGGCCGGACCTGACGCTAATTGACCTGCCCGGCATTTACTCGCTCGACAGCTACTCCGAGGACGCGCGGGTAGCGGTTGATGTGCTCGAAGGCCGGATGCCCGGCTCGCCCGAGGTGGACGCGGTGCTGCTGGTGCTGGATTCGCTGCACCTGCAGCGGCAGCTGATGCTGGCCGCGCCGATCCTCGCGCTCAAGCTGCCGACCCTAGTGCTGCTGAACATGAGCGACCTGATGGAGGTGCGCGGCGGTGCGGTGGATACGCTGGCGCTGGCGCAGGAGTTGGGCGTGCCGGTGGCGAAGATCAGCGCGACGCGCGGCGCCGGGCTGGACGCGATTCCGCGGTTCCTGGGCCAGAAAGAAGCCCCGCCGAGCAGCGCCACGCGCCTGGAGCTGCCGGTGCTCGGCAATGCGCGCTCGTACCGGCAATGGGCGACGGGCATCAGCACCCGTACCCGTTACAAGGCGCCGCTGTCGCCAGAGTGGACGCGCAAACTGGATAGCTTTCTGCTGGGCCGGGTGACTGGGCCGCTAATGTTCCTGGTGGTGGTCATCGCTGTATTCCAGGTGGTGTTCTCGGTCGGGTTGCCCTTCTCGGACTGGTCGCAGAACGGGCTCAATGCGCTCGGCGATCTGCTGGTCGGGCATATTCACCCGGCATGGCTGGGATCGCTGCTGATCGACGGCATCTGGAAGGGTGTCGCGTCGGTACTGATCTTCCTGCCGCAGATCCTGCTGCTGTTTCTCTTCATCGGCCTACTGGAGGATACGGGCTACCTGGCCCGCGCGGCGCTGATCGCGGACCGGGTCATGCGGGTGATCGGGCTGAACGGCAAGGCCTTTATCCCGCTGCTATCGGCTTACGCCTGCGCGGTGCCGGCGATCATGGCGACGCGCACTATCGAGAACAAGCGGGACCGGTTTGCGACCATTCTGGTGGCGCCGTTTATGACTTGCTCGGCGCGGCTGCCGGTGTATCTGCTGATGATCGCGGCCTTCGTTCCGAACCGGCCGATCCTGGGCTCCTTCTTCGGGCTGCAGGCAGCGGTGATGCTGGGGCTGTACCTGCTGGGTTTCCTGGCGGCGCTGTTTACGGCGCGGCTGCTCAAGAGCTCTATCCTCAAGGCTTCTCCGGCGCCGTTCATCCTGGAGCTGCCGCAGTACCGGGTGCCGACTCTGCGCGGGCTGGGGACGCGCCTGGTCGACCGCGGCGGAGTGTTCCTGAAGCAGGCTGGGACTATCATCCTGGCGGTGACGGTTGGCATCTGGGTGTTGAGCCATATTCCTTTGCACAGCGGCAGCTTTCCGGGGCTCGCGCACTCCATCGTCGGGCAGGTGGGCCAGTGGATTGAGCCGGTGATCCATCCCCTCGGCTTCAACTGGAAGATCGGCATCGGGCTGCTCTCGTCGATCATCGCGCGCGAGGTGATCGTGGGTACGCTGGGTACCCTATACGGTATGGATCCCGCGACGCAGGCGCTGGGCCTGCAGCAGGCCTTGCGGCACGACCTGACGCTGGGCGGCGCGATGGCGCTGGTGGTGTTCTTCGCGTTTGCCATGCAGTGCGCCTCGACGCTGGCGGTGGTGCGGCGCGAGACGAATAGCTGGCGATGGCCGACGCTGCAGTTTGTGTACATGAGCGTGCTGGCGTATGTGGCGGCATTCGCGACCAACCTGCTGGTCTCGCACTTCTTCTAACACTCGGCCCGACCGGGCATGCGGTAGCATACAGGAAGTACGGTTGTACAGCGGCAACCTGCCCGCGCCCGCCGGGCGAGCGGGCGGCAGTACCCTACACAACATTTTGAAAACCGGGCTTGTCGCAGCGCTGCGCGCGCCGCCCGGACGAGGGTTTTCCATGATTTCTGTCAGTGGTGTCAGCATGCGCTACGGCGCAAAGATTTTGTTCGACGATGTCTCGATCACGTTTGTCTCCGGCCGCCGCTACGGGCTGACCGGCCCGAATGGTGCCGGCAAGTCGACCTTTATGAAGGTGTTGACGGGCGAGCTCGACGCGCAGAAAGGCAACGTGGTGCGGCCGCGCAAGTTCGGCGTACTGCGCCAGGACCAGTACGCATTTGATGCCTACCGTGTGATCGATACCGTCATCATGGGCAACAAGGCGCTGTGGGCGGCGCTTGAAGAGCGCGACAGGATCTACGAGAAGGCTGAGCTGACCGATAACGACGGCATGCGCCTGGGCGAACTGGAGGGCGTGGTCGGCGAGGAGGACGGGTACACGGCGGAGAGCGATGCGGCGGTGCTGCTGCAGGGTCTCGACATCCCCGACGAGCTGCACGAGCGCCGGATGAGCGAGTTGCAGGGTGGCGAGAAAGTACGCGTGCTGCTGGCGCAGGCGCTGTTCGGCAACCCGCAGGCGCTGCTGCTCGATGAGCCGACCAACTATCTCGATCTCGAATCTGTCCAGTGGCTGCAGGAGTTCCTGCTCAAGTTTGAAGGCACGCTGATCACGATCTCGCATGACCGGCACTTTTTGAATGCGGTGTGCACGCATACGGCCGACATCGACTACCAGACGATCATCATCTACACCGGCGGCTACGACGAGATGGTGGAGGCGAAGTCTGGCATCCGCTCGCGGCTGGAGAGCCAGAACGAACAGCGCGAGAAGAAGATTGCGCAGTTGAACGAGTTCATCGCACGCTTCGCCGCCGGTACGCGGTCAAGTCAGGTGACGAGCCGCAAGAAGGAAGTGGAGCGGCTGCAGACCAGTGAGCTGGCGCGGTCGAACATTTCGCGGCCGTTTATCCGCTTCGAGCAGAACCGGCCGAGCGGCAAGCAGACCATCGAGATCGAAGGCGTGACCAAGAGCTACGGCGAGGAGACAGCGCTGCGGCGCTTCTCGGCGACCGTGATGCGCGGCGACAAGGTCTGCCTGATGGGCCGCAACGGCCAGGGCAAGACGACGCTGCTCAAGTCGCTGCTTGCGGGCTTGCCGGAGCTGGAGCCTGAGTTCGCCACCAGCGGCGGCCATGTGAAGTGGGGCCACGAAGCGCAGATTGGCTACTTTCCGCAGGACCACACCGGCGCGATCGAGCATGGGACGACGGTGTTCGAATGGCTGTACCGGTGGGATACGAAGAAGACCAAGGAAGAGATTCGCGGGCTGCTGGGGCAGATGCTGTTCTCGGGCGATGAAGGCTTGAAGAAAACCGACGCGCTCTCGGGCGGCGAGGCCGCGCGGCTGTTGTTCTGCAAGCTGATGCTGCAGAAGCCGAACGTGCTGATCCTGGACGAGCCGACGAACCACCTGGACCTGGAAGCCATCAATGCGCTGAATATTTCGCTGCAACGGTATGAGGGAACGGTGCTCCTGGTGACGCATGACCGCGACCTGATCGATGATGTGGGCACGCGCATCTGGCGCTTTGAGCATGGCGGGGTGGATGACCACAAGGGGCCGTACTCGGAGATCGCGGAGGCGATGAGTGTGGCGGCGCGGTAGGTTTGCCAAGGAGGAGTTATGGACTGGACTGGATGCGAGCAGGTGGAGCGGGTCGAGGGGCGATGCGGCGGACGGCCGACAATCGTTGGGAGTCGGGTATGGCCGGAGACGTTTTTGGAGCATGCTGAGTCTGGGATGAGCGTGGAAGAAATGCACGAGGAGTTTCCTTCCATCAGCGTTGACCAGATTCGCGGAGTGCTTGAGTTTTCACGCTCTCAAGAACGTTAAGCTTATGAGCACGTCATGGAAGTATCGACTTTCCATGAAGGCCTCAACACGACAGTCCATAGCGTGGGGTCTCATCCTAATAACAGCGCTTCTGGTATACGCGCTCGATTTAGCAGTGGCGTTCGGATTCCTATTTAGTGGAGAAGTTCATCGTTCCACAACACTCGTCTTTCTCATCATTCTATTGGGCGAGCCGGTTGCGTTTTTGATTGCTGTTTGGTATCCGAGGCTTGGCGGACAAGTCATGACTGCCATCATCGTCATTACAGGCCTGATTGCGCTTGCGAAGTTGCTGACCGGACCTCAGAAATCATGGCTTTTCGAGATAGCCTGGTTCGGCTTCGGCTACTGGAGCCCGAAGATAGTCTTCGCTGTCTACTTCTTTTGGCGAAGCCGCCTGCCAACGTGGCGCATGGCAATTGAAGAAAACACTTAGGTCGAAGGATTGACTTCAGCGTAAATGAAAGCGCTGCTGGTTTGGAGAGATTTTGCTGATCCTGAACGCACAAAGCATTACCAAGCGGTTTGGCGCGCAGCCGCTGTTTCGCGATATCTCGCTCACCGTCAACGATGGCGACCGGATCGCGCTGATCGGGCCCAATGGAGCGGGTAAGTCGACGCTGTTGAAGATACTTTCAGGCGAGATCGATCCGGACACGGGTGAGATAAGCCTGCGCAAGCGGGCGCGCGTCGTGTATATCGCGCAGGAGTCGAGCTTTGCCGCGGGCGCGACGGTACGGTCGGTGCTCGAAAGCTCGCTAGCACAGGCCGGTGTTGCCGATGGCGAGCGCGAAGGACGCATTCGCGAAGCGTTTGGACGCGCCGGTTTCGCATCGCTCGACGATGAAGCAGCAGCCTACTCGGGTGGGTGGCGCAAGCGGCTGGCGATTGTCGAAGCCGCGGTGCAGCAGCCGGATATTCTGTTGCTCGACGAGCCGACGAACCATCTCGATATCGCAGGCATTGAGTGGCTGGAGGAGATGCTGCGCACCGCGAGCTTCGCGAGCATCGTCGTCTCGCACGATCGCTACTTCCTCGAAGGCATCGCGAATGAAACAGCCGAGCTAAGCCGCGCGTACCCCGACGGCATGCTGCGCTTTTCCGGAAGCTACAGCACGTTTCTCGAGAAGAAATCAGAGTACCTGTCTGCCGAGGGCCGGCGGCAGGAGTCGCTTGAGAACCGTGTGCGGATCGAGACCGAGTGGCTGCGGCGCGGGCCCAAGGCGCGCACCACCAAGAGCAAGGCGCGCATCGACAACGCGAATACGCTGATCGGCGAGCTGGGCGCCATGCGCTCGCGCTCGGCGACGAGCACTGCCGGTATCGATTTCTCGGCGAGCGATCGCAAGACCAAGCGACTCGTCATCATCGATGGGCTGACGTATGGATACGACGGGCGCATTCTCTTTCAGGAGCTCAGCTTCGCGGTGACCGCGGGCATGCGTGTGGGCGTGGTCGGTCCGAACGGCTCGGGCAAGACCACGCTGCTGCGCCTGGTCAATGGTGAGCTTGCGCCTGTCGCCGGCATGGTGGAGCAAGCCAGTGCACTGCGGGTCGTCTACTTCGAACAGAACCGCGAGCTGGACGGCTCGCAGACGCTGCGGCGCGCGCTCGCGCCCGACTCAGACTCGGTCGTCTATAACGGCAAAGTGCTGCATGTGGCAAGCTGGGCGGCGCGCTTCCTGTTCACGGGTGAGCAGCTGAACCAGCCGGTTGAGCGGCTCTCGGGCGGCGAACGGGCGCGGGTGCTGATCGCGCGGCTGATGCTGGAGCCGGCAGACCTGCTGCTGCTCGATGAGCCGACCAATGACCTTGATATCCCGACGCTTGAAATCCTGGAAGAAGCGCTACTCGAATACCCGGGTGCGCTGATGCTGGTCACCCACGATCGCTACATGCTCGATCGCGTGTCGAACGTGGTGCTGGGCCTGGATGGCGCGGGCGGCGCCGGTTCCTTTGCCGATTACGGGCAGTGGGAAGACTGGCAGCGCGCCAGCCGAACTCCGAAGGCCGGCAGCGGGGGCGCCCCGGCGCCGGCGGCCGGCACGCCTTCAAAGAAGAAAAAGCTCTCCTACCTGGAGCAGCGCGACTGGGAGACGATTGAGGTGCGGATTGAAGAGGCCGAGGCCCTGGTCGCTACAAAACAGGCGCATTTGCACGATCCCGCAGTGGCGACCAACGCGGCTCTACTGCACGCCGCGATGGAGGAAGCGACGGCTGCGCAGGAGACAGTGGACGAGCTGTACGAGCGATGGGGCGAGCTGGGCGCGAAGCAGGCCTGAACGAGCGTGCCCGGCCGTGCCCGCGAGGTCGCCCTTCTGCTACACTTTTGAAAGTCGCAGCGGCAAACTAGCAGCGATTCCCTTCCTGCGGCGCCATGGTGTAATTGGTTAACACGTCGCCCTCTCAAGGCGAAGAGTTCGGGTTCGATCCCCGATGGCGCTACCAAGCTCGATACCCTGCCCGCGCTCTTCCAGCCAACCCTCCGCGTGCGGACCGCACCCTAATATCGGAACAGGAGGACGCCATGAACGACGATAAAGCCAAGGGTATACTGCAGAAAATTGGTGGTCATATAGAGGAGTCCGCTGGCGCGCTCGTAGGCGACCATAACCTGAAAGAGGCTGGCCGCGAGGACCAGATCAAGGGCTCGGCGCGCGAGGCGTGGGGCAACGTGAAGGATGCGGGAAACGCCTTGATTGATAAGGCCCGAGGTGCGAAGGTCGATGCGGAGACCAAGTCTCATGATGCATCAGTGTTTGACCGCGAGCATGAGGTAAAGGTCGATCGGTAAACAGATTTCTCAGTTAGAGAAGGAGGGCACCGAGTGCTCTCCTTTTTGCTGCGCGCCGATCGCATTTATGCAGTGATTGCGCCTATCTAACTGGCTTCTGCGGCAGCCTGAAAGGGCGGCAGCTCGGACCGGTACTTCACCATAAGCCAAACCAGCCGGCGAGCGGCCCAGTATCTCGGAATATATGCAGAAGGCTTGGAGAGGCAGCGGAACAGCCATCCCAGCCCTGCCTTATCGGCCCAGGTCGGAATCGAGACCTGATCTCCGCTGAGAAACGCGATGGCGGCGCCGATGCAATGGATTGCGGGCAGATAGCCTAACTGCCGCTTGAGATACAGACCCAGACGCTCCTGGGTTCCGCCGCCGACTGTAACCACGACATGCTTGTAAGGGTGAGTGCGCATCTTGGCAAGCAGAGCCTCGTCGCTGATCTCGCCCTTGTACAGCGGCGCCATGTAGATATCATCGTCGCGTAGCACGACTCCCTGCTCTTGCAGCCAGTCGATGTTTTTCCGCGCGCTCTTCGGGCTGGCCATGATCCAGAGCGTATTGCCAGGCTCGCGGACGTCAGCTTCCAGCAGCAGCTCCTTGAGGTAAGCGAGACCGGAAACGCGCGGCACGCGGTGCCGGCTGATGAAGTTCCAGATCAACACCATAAACGCGCTGTCTGTAATGGCCAGATCAGCATGCAGCAGCGCCTCGCGATAGGCTGCGTTGGTCGGCAGGTCCTTCAGGGCGGGGGCAGCAGGAACGACCAGCAAGCCGCCCTGCTTCATGCGCGCGATCGTCTCATGTGCGGTGCCGCAAAAGAAGTCCACGCCGAGGATGCGCTGAAATCGAACGTCGCTCAAAGCCATGCCTGCCTTTCCCGGTCCTGCCTAGTGTGCCGTGTACTCTTGCACGGCCTTCCTTCACTCTATCGGCTGACGGAGTGAAACAGTGACACTAGCGTGCATTTTCCTGGCGCCGCGTGAGGCTGCTTCAGATGCCGAGCCGCTTGACCTCGTCGTTGTAGTACTTGCGGTACAGGATGTTCCACTCCTGCGTGCCTTCGAGGATGATCTTGCGCTGCGAGGTGATCTTGGCGCGCGCGGCCTGGTCGATGCGCATCTCTTCGGCCAGCAGCACCTGCAGGTAGTTGCGAGCCTCCTTGCGGATGGTGTCGCGGTCTTCCTGGAAGTCGACCTCGTCGATGCCGGCGAGGGTGTCGGCGACGGCATGCGCGAGCTTGTTGACCTTGTCCGGAGAGACTCTCATAGGATCGCCTTGTATTTGCGCACCAGCTGCTGCTTTACCTTCTTGAACATTTCGCCGTACTCGGCTCCGCTGCGCCGCATGTCTTCCTGGATCGCATCGAGGATGACGCGGACTTCGTCGTTGATCTGGTCTTCAAGCAGCAGCTCCGAGAGCAGGGCGCCGGTGACGCGCTCCTCAACCAGCTTGAACTGCGCAGTCTTGATCATCTTGGAATCAATAAGGTGTTGCACCGTCTTGCGGCCGAGATAGCCGACGTATTCGCGTGAGAAAATCATGGGTCTGGGGGCGAGTCTAGCACAAGGCCGCCGCCAAAAGAGAGGCTGGGCAGGGGCTCGCACTACGAGCCCGAACCTGCGAGAATAGCGAGGCTATGGCACACGACAACCTGCTGCTTTTGAAAGATGACATGGTCGCGTTCCTCACCGGCCACGGGCTGCGCCAGTTCCCGGGCTACGTCGGCGACGACGTGCCCTCGGTGTTATGGGAAGACCAAGGCGACCCGGACGGCTGGAAGCGGCTGGTAGAGACGGCGAAGGCTGCCGACGCGGCTTTCCTGACGCTGAGCGACGTGGTCGTCGAGGATGAAGAGCTCGACCTGATCCTCGAAAAGCTGCGCGAGCAGAACTTCCCGGATGAAGATGCGCCGGAGTTCGATGAAGTGGAAGCGCTGCGCAGGCATGTCGGCAAGGTCGGCTTCCTGCAGCTCGGCTTTGTGCACCAGGGGGTCGCGTTTCTGCACGAGACCGCAAGCGACTGGTACGAGCGCTACGAAGACCTGGTCGAGGCGGTCGACGAGTTCAACATCAGCAACGTGGTCTTCGACGAGGACAGCGACGAGGAAGCGTAGACCGCTTGTCCGCTCTGGTTTCTCTGCCGCCTGACAAGCCTGAGAAGGCGCTACCCAAGCTAAAGCGCTGGGTGCTGCCTGATGGCGATGCTGCCCTCGCGGCGGAGCTTGCCCGCGAACTGCTGCTTCCCTCCGCGGTGGCTCGCATGCTGGTCTCGCGCGGCCTGCACACTCCGGCCGAAGCCTATGCGTTTCTTCATCCCTCGCTCGAACAGCTGCACGATCCACTCTCGATGCTGGGTATGGCTGCGGCTGTGGAGCGTGTCGCGCACGCCATTGCAGCCGCACAAACCATCCTCATCTACGGTGACTACGACGTGGACGGGACCACAGCGGTCGTGCTGCTGAAGACCGCGATCGAGCGGCTGGGCGGCACCGTTCGCTACCACGTGCCGCATCGTTTGCGCGAGGGCTACGGCATGCAGCGCGAGGTGCTGGGGCGGGCCGCGGCCGAGGGCGTGCGGCTGGTCGTGAGTGTGGATACGGGGATCCGCGCGTTTGCCGCCGCGGAGGCAGCCGAGGCGCTGGGGCTGGACCTGATCGTGACCGACCATCACCTGCCCGAGAGCGCCGCTGCGCTGCCCCGCGCGCTCGCCATTCTGAACCCGAACCAGCCGGGCTGCTCGTACCCGTGCAAGGGACTGTGTGGAGCCGGTGTCGCGTTCAAGCTGGCGCAGGCGCTGCTTGAGCGTGCGGCTGCCGGCGATGCAACCGCGCAGACCAGGCTGCGGACGAAGGTACTGCCGTCGTTCCTGAAGATGCTGGCCATCGCCACCGTAGCCGACGCCGTGCCGCTGACAGGCGAGAACCGCGCGATGGTGGCGCTGGGCCTGGAGGCTTTGCGCGAGCCGGCCAGCCCGGGGCTGCGGGCGCTGATGCAGATAGCGCAGATGGATCCGGCAAGGAAGCCACCGAGCGCCATGGACGTAGGCTTCCGGCTGGGGCCGCGCATCAACGCGGCGGGTCGCATGGATGTGGCCGGCGACGTGGTGGAGCTGTTTACAACGCGCGCACCGGCGCGGGCGCAGGAGCTTGCCGCGAAGCTGGACCGGCTGAACACGGAGCGGCGCGAGACCGAGGCCGCCGCGCTCGAGGCCGTGCTGGAGCGGCTTGCGGAGCCGCAGTTTGAAGAGGCGCGCTGCCTGGTCATCGATGGAGACGGGTGGCATCGCGGGGTGATCGGCATCCTGGCGTCGCGCGTGGTCGAGGCGACGGGCAAGCCTGCTCTGGTGCTGGCGCACGAGGGCGGCGAGGCCTACGGGTCGGGGCGCTCGGTGGAGGGCTTCCACCTGCTGAATGCGCTGGAGAGCTGCGCCGAACTGTTCACCCGCTTCGGCGGCCACGCGCATGCCGCGGGGTTCTCGCTGCCATCGGCGGACGTGCCGGAGCTGCGCGCCCGCATGACCGCCTATGCGGCAGAGCATGTGCGCGACGAAGACCTGCTGGCCCCGGTACGCTGCGATGCCGAGCTGGCGCTGGACCACGTGACACCGGCGCTGTACAAGGCTGTGCGTCGCCTGGAGCCATTCGGCATGGGCAACACAGAGCCTGTCTTTATCACGCTGGGCGTGCGGCTGCTGGCCGACCCGCGCAGCATGAAGGACAAGCACACGAAGCTGCAGCTAGGCCAGGCGGGGGCGCAGTTTGCCGCGCTGGGCTGGCACTGGGCGGAGCGGGTGCAGTCGCTCGCGCTGACCGCCGGCGATGCGGTGGACCTGGCCTACCGCTTGCGCGAGAACGAGCACCCAGAGTATGGCGGGCTGGAGCTAGAGATTGTAGATCTGCGGCGGCATACCACCATGAAGTCTACGGAGTTCTCAGAGTAGCTGCGCAACGGTCGCGGCCGGCGGCAGAAACGCCTGCTGCAGGGCTCAGCAGAAACAGCCGCCTGCTACCATCGCACCCACAATGCATCGCGGATTTTTTCTTACCTTCGAAGGGCTGGATGGCTCCGGCAAATCGACGCAGCTGCGCCGGCTTGCTGCTGCCCTGCGGACCAGAAACCTGCCGGTACGCGAGATGCGGCAGCCCGGAGGCACAGCCTTCGGCGACCGTCTGCGCGCGCTTCTGCTGGAGGCGAAAACTGCCGCGCCGGTGGTGCCGCATGCCGAGCTGGCGATGATGTTCGCCGACCGCGCCCAGGCGATTGCCGAGGTGGTGCGGCCTGCGCTTGAAGCCGGCGAGCTGCTGCTGTGCGACCGGTGGACCGACTCGACGGAAGCGTACCAGGGCGGCGGCCGCGCACTCGGCGCACAGATCGTCGAGAGGCTGCACCAGGAGCTCTGCGGGGGGCTGCAGCCGGAGCTCACCTTGCTGCTGCTGCCGCCGCTCGACGTATCGCTCGCGCGCGCGCGTCGACGTAACGCGCGCCACCTGGCGCAGACCGGCCAGGAAGAAAGCCGCTTTGAAGCCGAGAGCGACCTCTTCTTTCGCAGGACCTATGCGCAGTACCAGGCCATCGCGCTGCGCGAGCCTTTGCGTGTGGTGGTAATGGATCAGGACGAGCCGGTAGAGGCGATTCACACGCGTATCGTAAAGGTTGTAGAGGAGCGTATCGCCGAGTGGGTTCGGCCATAACTCCGCTGAACACCTATGGCCACTCTCTCTCCTCAGCGCCCCTCGAACGAAGCACAAGCCCCGTGGACTGTCGTGAAGCGCGGCGCGTACCGCTACCCGCCCGGGCTGCGGCGCAACCTGCCTTTCTATCTGTTCAGTCGTTTTTTCCGCGCCAGCAATCCCATTCTTCTCTTTGAATACCTGCGGGAGAAGTACGGTTCCATCGCGCACTACCGGCTCGGTCCCTTTCACATCGTCTTCCTCAACGACCCTGAGCTGATCCGCGAAGTCCTGATCAACCAGGCGCCGTTGTTTATCAAGGAGCGCACCCAGCGCCGGATGAAGATACTGCTCGGCGAGGGACTCATCACGAGCGAGGGTGAGACGCACATGCGGCAGCGCCGCATCGCCGCGCCTGCCTTTCATCGGCAGCGCATTGCGGCCTACGGCGGCATGATGACCGCCCGAGCCGCGACGATGCGCGAAGAGTGGCAGGAGGGCGTCGAGATCGATGCGGTGAGCGAGATGATGCGGCTGGCACTGCAGGTGGTGGCGCGCACCATCTTCGACACCGATGTGACCGAGGATGTGCAGAGCATCAACAACGAGGTCAACGCGATCATGAAGCTGTACAACTTCCTGATCGCACTGCCGCGAGCCGAGGCACTGCTGCACCTGCCTATCCCGGGCCTGATGCGCTTCAAACGAGCGCGCAGGCACCTGGATGCGGTGGTGCACCGCATGATCGATCAGCGCCGCCAGTCGGGCGAGGATCGCGGTGACCTGCTCTCGATGCTGCTGGCCTCGCGCGACGAAGAGCGCGACCAGAGCACTTTGACCGACGAGCAGGTACGCGACGAAGTGACGACGATCTTCCTCGCCGGATACGAGACGGTTGCAAACGCGCTGGCTTGGACCTGGCTGCTGCTGGCGCAGAACCCCGAGGCTGAAGCGAAGCTGCACGCGGAACTGGACAGCGTGCTCGGCGGCCGTTTGCCGACGCTCGAAGATCTGCCGCAGCTGCGCTACACGGAGATGGTTCTGTCGGAGTCGATGCGGCTGTACCCGCCCGCGTGGGCCATGGGTCGGCAGTCGATCGCGCCGGTTGAGCTGGGTCCCTATCGTTTGCCCACCGGCACTTACTTTTTCTTCAGCCAGTACATCATGCAGCGCACGCCCGAGCACTTTCCTGACCCGCTGCGCTTCGACCCGGAGCGGTTTACGCCGGAGGCGAAAGCAGCGCGGCCGAAGTTCGCGTATTTTCCCTTCGGCGGCGGCAGCCGGCAGTGTATCGGCGAGTCGTTCGCATGGATGGAGGCGATCCTGCTGACGGCAACCATCGCGCAGCGCTGGCGTCTGCGCCTGGTGCCCGGCCAGCGTATCGAGGTGCAGCCGAAGATCACTCTGCGTCCGAAGTTCCCCATCCGCATGGTGCCGGAGCTGCGCGGGTGAGCCTGCGCCAACGCGGAGCACGCAGCGCGCCATGCGCGGCGGCCGTGTACGGGCGGACAGCCTGCCGAAAAGCGCGGAAGGCCGAACGCTGTGCCGCTGGTGCGGGCTGGAGATTCCAAAACAGCGCCGCAGTTTCTGCTCCGAGGACTGCGTGCACCAGTGGCGGCTGCGCTCGAGCCCCGCCTACCTGCGCGCGGCGGTGATGCAGCGTGACCGCGGCATCTGCGCGCGGTGCACCGTCGATACCCTGGCGGCGTGGGCCATGCTTCGCCGCTCGCGTGGAGCACGACGCCAGCAACTGCTGGCAGTGTGGGGCTGGAAGAGCGTGCGGCGCAGGAGCCTGTGGGATGCGGACCACGTGCTGCCGGTCGCCGAGGGCGGCGGAGAGTGCGACCTCGACAACCTGCGCACGCTCTGCGTGCACTGCCACCGCGTCGTCACAAACGAGCTGCGAGCGAGGCTCGCATTGCATAGGCAGGCGTCTGCTGCGCCGGCATCTGCGCTGCCATCTCCACTGCTAGGATGAGCGAGTGCCCGGATGGCGAAACCGGCAGACGCAGCGGACTTAAAATCCGCAGGAGATAACACTCCGTGGGGGTTCAAGTCCCCCTCCGGGCACCAAGTAAAGCAAAAAATATTTCAAGCAGAGAGGCCACCCGCGAAGTGCCGGCTCGGGGAGGTACACGGGTGCATGGCTGCGTCGGAACCGCGAATCGCAGTTTGCTCGCAAGAGCCGATTCGTGTTGCGAAACCTCCCTTCGATGTCTGCATCTCATGGATTAGGGTCTGCCGCTTTGGCTCGGGTTTGACCGGGCCACCAGTCCATAAAACCAGCTTGCGAAAAACAGCTTCGCCAGGAGAGAACAATGCCGTTGAACTCATACGTGACACTGGGCCGCTCGGGCTTGCGGGTAAGCCCATTCTGCCTGGGTGGCATGACGTTTGGAGAGGACATGGGATGGGGTTCCAGCGTCCAGGATTCGGAGGCGATTCTGTCACGGTACCTCGAAGACGGAGGCAACTTCATCGACTCGGCAAACATATACACCAAGGGTCACTCTGAAAAGATCATCGGCGACTTTTTCGCTCAGCGACAAGGCCGGAGAGACAGGGTCGTCATCGCGACCAAATTCTTTTGCAACCTGTTCGCGGGCGATCCCAACGGCGGAGGCGCCAGCCGCAAATCGATTGTGGCGCAGTGCGATGAGTCGCTGCGGCGCTTGCAGACCGACTATATCGACCTCTACTACCTGCACAACTGGGACCGGTTTACACCTGTTGAAGAGACGATGAGTGCCCTCGAAGACCTGGTACGAAGCGGCAAGGTTCGCTATCTGGGCTTCTCCGATTCGCCTGCGTGGAAGGTTGCGCAGGCCCAGTTGATCGCCCACTTCCGAGGCTGGGCGCCGCTCATCGCGCTGCAGACTGAGTATTCGCTGATACAGCGCACTGTCGAGGGCGAGCTCATTCCGATGGCCGAGGAGCTTGGCCTGGGTGTGTTGCCATGGAGCCCGCTCAAGATGGGAGCGCTGTCAGGCAAGTACACGCGTGGGAATCGCAAGAAGATGGAGGGACACAGGGCTGCTTTTGTCGGCGAACTCACTGAGAAGGACTACGACATCATCGATCAGCTTCAGAAGGTCGCATCGGAACTCGAGACCGATGTGCCCACGGTTGCGCTGGCATGGGTGCAAAGCAGGCCGGGTGTAAGTTCCACGGTGATCGGTGCGAGAACCATGGAACATCTCGAGGCCAACCTGAAGGCTCTGGATCTCTCGCTGACGGCTGAGCAGATCGCCGGCCTGGACGCCGTATCGAAGCCGGTTCTGAACTTTCCCGCCGAGTTTAACGCAAACCTGTCACCAAACTTCGCACATGCCGGCGCCACGGTGAATGGAGTGCCAAGCAAGCTTGGCGGCAATGTACCCATCGATGATGCCCAGCGCTACTGATTCACAACGCTGACCGAGGAGGGCTGTCGATTGCCGCCCGGCTGAACGTGCAGCCGCGTTTAGGCGGGTGACAGCAACTTTGGCCTGCACTCCTCCTGCTATCCCCATTTCTGACGAAATTAACAATCCTCGCTCGATTCATTCGATTGTCATCTGGCCCTCGTATACAGCGTCTTGCGGCGTGCTGTGGTGCTTGCATGCCGCTATGTCAGTTCCCTTGAGCGACCCGTCGCAGGCAGGCCCACGCAAACTACAGAGGATGGCTTTATGAAGATCGAGCTTTTCAAGAAGGGGTGTGCATCGCTGGCCATGTTGGCCATGCTGCAGCCCGGATTGGCCCAGGCACAGAATGCCTCGAACGACGCCATGGTCAGCATCGCGCCGAAGTCCAGCGACGCCGTGCAGAACTACGTGGTCACCACCGTGCAGGAAGCCAAGCTGAGCGACGCGCAGAAGCTGGCGCTGATCCAGAAGAACATCAAGTACGTGTTCGTCCTGTTCCAGGAGAACCGCTCCTTCGACTTCTACTTCGGCACCTACCCCGGCGCTGACGGGCTCTACTCCAAGCCAGCCTCGCAGACCCCCGGCTTTGTGCAGCCGCTGGTCAATACCGACGGCAGCGTGGGCACCATCTCGCCCTTCCGCATCCCGCTGACGGTGACCGATAAGAACGGCGCCACCGTGCCGATCTATCCCTCTGACACTGACTCCGTCAATCACTCGCACTCAGCGTATGAGACCAAGATCGACCTCAAGAACGGCGTGACGCAGAACGATGGATACGCCATCACGGAAGAAGGCGTTACCCTCAGCAACGGCGTTCCTTCAAACGTTCCTACGCTGGCGCAGAAGCAGATGGGCGAGCTGGTGATGGGCCACGTTGACTGCAACACCGCGCCGATCCTGTGGAACTTCGCCGACCGCTTCACCCTGTTCGACGATTTCCACCAAACCGTTCTGTCGGCCTCCACGCCGAACGCGATCGCCATGGTTGCCGGGCAGTCCGGCGAAACCCAGTGGGTCAAGCATCCGGAGCAGAGCACCAAGGCTTTCGGCTCGATCGGCGGCAATGGCGTGCCGGTCGTCAGCGACGGCGATCCGTTCTGGGGCTCGCAGCTTGATGTTTTCGGCAGCGGCCAGCCTTCTAACCCGCCCAGCAGCAACCCCGAGGTCAACCTGACCTTCGCCAGCCTGCCACTGTCCTTCATGGGCTCGGCGATCGGCACGACTGTGCAGTCGGATACCCAGCCGCAGACCGACCTCACCGATGTCGAAAAGGACATCGCGGAAATCCAGGGCGAGGGCGTCAAGCCCACCAATTGGGGCTGGTACCAGCAGGGCTATGACCACGAGTTCAACGATACCGGCGCCACAGCCTCGCACTCTGACTACATCGCCCATCACAACGCGCCGCAGTACTTTGGCTACGTGTCGAACAACCCGGCCGTCACACCGCACCTGCACGGGCTGTCTGACTTCGGCATCGACGTGTACAACAAGCGCCTGCCTGCCGGTGGCGGCGTGTTTTACGTGCGCGGCGGCTACAACAACATCCAGGGCCTCACGCCGGTCGATCCCAACCCGAAGCTCGCCACGGTCTTCAACGGCAATGACGACCACCCGGGCTACTCTGACGTGCAGATCTCCGAGGCGCTGCTGGCCGACGAGGTCAACCTGATCGCCTCCAGCCCCTACTGGTCGCAGAGCGCCATCATCATCACCTACGATGAGACCGACGGCATTTACGATCACGCGCCCGAAACCATCCGCTCCTACGACCCCTACGGTGAGCCGCTGGACCAGGGCCCCCGCATCCCCACCATCATCATCTCGCCCTACGGCGTGGTGCACTCCATCTCGCATGAGAAGAGCGAACACAGCTCTATCATCAAGTTCATCAACCTGCTGTACGGGCTGGAGCCGCTGGCCAACCTGCCCGATGAAGCAGCCGCGCGTAAACAAGGCAAGAAGCTGTATGGCCAGGATGAACTTGGCCCGGCCGATGCCAAGGTCGCCGGGGTCGGCAACCTGTTCAGCGCGTTTGACAATAACCGCCTGCTCGGCAACACACCGGTGCTTCCGGCCAGTTACGCGGAGATCCCCGAGTCTCTGGTCAACACCTTCCCGCAAGGCGGCAACAACGGCTGCCAGCTGCTGAACATCGAGCCTACCGATCACGGGATGCCCAACCCCGTGCCCATGGACTTCAACCCCCGTCCCAGCTCCACGCCGGGCACCCCGACCTCCGGCAGCTGGACGCCGTAGTTAGGGCCGCTACACGCCTCACCAAGGGGGACCAGCTTACTGGTCCCCTGAGTTTTGCGGAGAACCTGATCCTTCCATGCTTCCTGCCAGAAAAATCACCCTCCTTTGTCTTCTTTCGCTGATCGCCTCCGCGGCCTATGCCGGGCCGGTGCTTGACAAGGTTCGCGCCGCACACTCGCTCACCTGCGGCGTCATCAAGGAGGAGGAGGACTACTCCCGCGCCACCGACCACGGCAACCGCGCTGCTTTCGATCTCGACCTGTGCAAGGCGGTCGCGGTGGCTACCCTGGGCGCCGGCGCGCACTTCACCGTCGAGGTCTTCCCGGATGAGCCGGCCGGCACCAAAGCGCTCCTCGACGGCAAGGTTGACCTGCTGCCCACTGCCAGCCCCACCCTCTCGAACACGGTCAGCGGCCTTTCCTTCTCGCGCCCGGCTTTTTACGATGGGGAAAGCATCATGATCCCCAACAATCCCGCCATCCACTCCCCTGCCGACCTGGCCGGGAAGAAGATCTGCTTCGTCATCACCAGCATCGGCGAGACCGGCCTGCGCGCCTATGCCGCGCGGCAGCATATCTCCTATATCTGGTATCCCTTCTCTGAGGTGGGTGAGATGGAGGCCGCCTTCTTTACCGGCAACTGCGCCGGGCTTGCCGGTGACGTTTCGCAGCTGGCCAACACGCGCGCCATCAACCGTGCCCGCGCGAACGAGTTCACCATTCTGCCCCAGATCATCCGCAAGGACCCGCTCGCTGTCGCCTTCCGCTCCGCCGATCCCCAGTTCGGCGCCATTGTCGACTGGACCATCGAAACGCTCATCGAGGCGGAGGAGCTGGGCGTAACCCGGGGCAATCTCGCCGCCATGCGCAGTTCGTCTGAGCCCTCCATCGTGCAGCTGCTGGGCCAGCGCTACGGGACCGGCGCCCGGCTCGGCCTCGACGACCACTGGGGTACTAATGTTCTGCAGGCGGTCGGCAACTACGGCGAGATGTTCGACCGGGACCTCGGCGCCGGCTCCCCGCTGCGGCTGGACCGCGGGGCGAACCGCCTGTGGACCCAGGGCGGCCTGATGTACGCTTTGCCGGTCGGGACGCAGTAACAGCGCCTCGCAGGTTTGCGACCGGCCTGTGCGATACCCTGAGCCTTGAGGGAAACCATGTCAACCGCCCCGCCCCGCCAGCACGCATATACCGGTCCAGCGCTGCCGCAGCTGCCCGAGCCCACCCACGCCGAGCGCGTCCGCACGCTCGCGGCCCTCTCCTCGGTCGCCACCCTTTCGACCCTCTCCCGCCACCACCAGGGCTTCCCTTTCGGCTCGCTGATGCCTTACGCCCTCGACGCTTCGGGCCGCCCGCTGTTCCTCATCAGCAACATGGCCATGCACACCCAGAACCTGAAAGCAGACCCGCGCGCCAGCCTCTTCATCCAGCAGAGAGCCGCAGCCGAGGACCCCCTTGGCGCCGCCCGCGCCACCCTGGTCGGCTACGCAGAGCCGGTTCCGGACGACGAATCTGCCACCGTGCGTGAACAGTACCTGGCCCGGCACCAGAACAGCCGCTACTGGGTCGACTTCGCCGACTTCAGCTTCTTCCGCCTGCAGCTGGTCGATATCTACTATGTGGGCGGCTTTGGCGTGATGGGCTGGGCCGATGCGCAGGAGTACGAGCAGGCGTTGCCCGACCCCCTGGCCGAGGCCGCGCCCGGCATCCTGGCCCATATGAACGCCGACCACGTCGACTCCATGCTCCTGCTCGCCGCCACGCACGCGCACATCGAAGCGACCGAGGCGGCCATGACCTCCGTCGACCGCCTGGGCTTCTCTCTGCGGCTCAAAACGGCCGACGGCATGAAAGGCGCGCGCGTCAATTTTCTCCGCGAAGTAGCTACCCCGCAGGAGACCCGCGCCGTGCTCGTCGAGATGGTGCGCCAGGCGAAAACGCCGGCCTGAGGCGGGCGGCACGCCGTTGCTCAACTTGGCTCCCCCGCTCACGTTCATTTGCGCTCAGCACCCGCAATCGGAGACTATCAACGTGCACTCTGCGCGCCACCCGGCACTGCAGCCTGGTGGCAGCGCTACTTTTGCGCAAGCTGGTCCAAGCAGCGCTTCGTGAGGGCTTCCATGACTTCCATTACCAGACCTGCCCCCCGCTCCCTTCTCCTTCTGCTTCTCGCCATCGTCGCCTTCTCGTTCCCGGCACTGGCGCAGTTCAACGCAAGCCTCTCCGGCACGGTTACTGATAACTCCGGCGCAGTGGTGGGCGGGGCGACGGTCACGCTGACTAATAAGGGCAGCCAGGCGGTCAAGACCTTCACCACCTCGGGCGCCGGCTACTACAACTTCAGCGAGCTCGCGCCGGGCGATTACTCGCTCGTCTCCAGCGCGAAGGGTTTTCAGAACTCCTCTTTCGACGACATCACCCTGGTCGCTGAAACCCCGCGCAGCATCGATGTCAAGCTCCAGGTCGGCGGCGCATCGGAGACCGTGACTGTCTCTGCTGACCAGGTGCAGACGCTCAACACCTCGGACGCGAGCGTGGGCACCAGTTTCTCGGCGAAAGACGTAACCCGCCTGCCCATCTTTGGCCGTGACCCCTATGAGCTGCTGCGTCTTACCCCGGGCACCGTCTCGGATGCGGCGCGCTCCGGCTCAGGCTCCAGCGTTTCGCTGCCCAACAACCAGAGCGGCAACCAGTCCAACGCCGGCGTCTTCCAGACGGAGAACCAGATCCAGGCCTCTGCTGCCGGCCAGCGCATCACCTCGAACACCTACCTGGTCGATGGCGTCAGCGTGGATAGTCTTTCCCACGGTGGTTCAGCCGTTGTTACACCCAATCCTGAATCGGTAGCGCAGGTCACGGCCAGCTCCAGTAACTTTGACGCCAGCGAAGGCCGCAACGTAGGCCTCCACACCCGCGTCGTCACTAAGGGCGGCTCCAACGAGGTGCACGGCAGCCTCTTCTTTCAGTACGACGAGCCCGGACTCAACGCTTTCCCCTCCTACGGCGGCCCTGCGGGCGCACTGCCTGTCCGCGACAATAACAAGCAGCGCGAGTACGCCGCTAGCCTCGGCTTTCCCATCCTGAAAGACAAGCTCTTCTTTTTTGCTTCCTACGAGGGCATCAGCAACATCGACAATGGCTCCACAGAGCAATACGTGCCCACTCCACAATTCATCAACAGCCTGCAAGCCAATCGCACCAATGGGGTCGTCGCCAATGTGTTGTATGGCCCCGGCGGTCAACCGAGCGTCATCAAGGTGCTGCCCACCGACTGCGCCAACCTGCAGCTGCCCGCCAACGGTGCACCCGGTTCGGTCTGCAACCAGGTGGCTGGCGGCGCTGACATCGGGTCGCTCGCAGGCGGCGTTGGGACATATCTTCCCGCCTATAACTCTGCTGCGGCAAACGCGCCGAACCTGGTCACAGGCAGCGGTCTTGACGGCGTCCCGGATGTAGAGTTCGCACAGGTGCTGGGAACCTCACACTTCCACGGCAGCCAGTACAACGCACGCGTCGATTACAACTTTTCGCCGCGCGATCAGCTTGCGGTCAGCGGGTTTATCGTCAAGTTCGACCAGACCAGCCCCGACCCGACTACCGGCGCACAGCCCCTGTCCAGTATTCCCTTCAAGCCCTTCAACTCCTCTGCGACAGCTGTCTATATCCACACCTTCAATGCCTCGCTGATCAACGAAGCACGTGCCAACTTCACACGGTTCGCCGACAACCAGATCAACGACGCCGGCAACTCGGTGGACTTCGGCGTCCCGCGCTTCGAGGTGCAAAACTACGTTTTCGGCCGCTTGTATGACGGTCCCGGCCAATCCTCGGCTACGCCCGGCGTGCTGGCGCAAAATACGTATGAGATCCAGGACGTGCTGGTGCAGACCCTCGGCGCACATACCATCCGCTACGGCGCATCGCTGCGCTGGGAGCAGGATAACGACAACCTGAGCGCCGCCTCCCGGCCAGATTATGTGTTCAATGGCATCTGGAACTATGCCAACGACGCTACCATTGACGAAGCGATCGCAGTCAACCCAAACACCGGCGGCGTTGCGGACGGCCAGCGATACTTCCGCGACAAGAACATTGCGGCTTTCGTGCAACAGGACTGGAAAGTCAGCCCGAACTTCACCATCAACGCCGGCCTGCGCTGGGAGTACTTCGGGCCTCTTTACAACAAGGGCTCGCTCGTCAATGAGCCGGTATTCGGGTCCACAAGCGCTAACTTCCTCACCGCCGGGACCCTTGCCCCTGTCAACCATCTATTTAACTCCAACTACAACAACTGGTCGCCGCGAGTCGGCTTCAACTGGTCGCCAGCCGCAGCCAACAACAAGCTGGTGCTCAGCGGCGGCTTCGGTATCTCCTACGACCGCATCGACGATCAGCTCTTCATCCCGGGCTTTGAGAATGGGCCCAACTACGCGCAGTTCGGGCTATGCTGCGCGAGCGCTACGCAGACTCCGCAGGCCACCAACATCACTTTCGGGCGCGGCGCAACCCGCTCCCCCTACAGCTACGCGCCGAACCCGTATCTGACTGGCGGCACCAACCCGACAACAGGGCTGCCCAACGGCACGGGCAAGATCGAGGTCTATGGCACGACAAATCACACTGCGCAGCCAATGCTTGAAAGCTACAGCGCACAACTGCAGTACCAGCTGCCCTACGAAACTGTGGCCACGGTGTCGTATCAAGGTTCGTCCGGCCACCACTTCCCTCGGCTCGTCGATCAGAACTTCCTGTATCAAACGCAGGACGCATCAGGCACCCTGACCCCATTCAGCGACGCCTATGTGCCCACAACAGACGTAGCGAGCAACTACAACGGAGTGAATCTGTCGCTTGAGAAGCGCTTCACCCACGGCTATAACGTCAATGCGACTTACACTTACGCGAAAAACCTTGATCAGTCATCGAATGAAGGCCCGGGCGCAGAATCCAATCAAACGGATCCAGCAAATCCCATCACCGAGTACGGTCCCTCCGACTTTGATATCCGTCACAATGTACGCGTCTCCGGCAACTGGGACCTGCCGAAGTATCACCAGGGTCGCGGCTTCGTCGGCCAGGCGCTGACCGGCTGGGAGGTGAACGGTATCTTTCAGTTCCGCACCGGGTTTCCGTGGACACCCGTTACTGGCAATCCAACCGTCGCAGTGGTCCAAAGTGCCCAGACCCTGCAACCCACACGGCCCGTCGGCTACTTCGGGGGGGCGGGTAACTCCTGCTCCAACAGCGCTCTTATCAGTGGATCGAACTTCGTCGGCGGTGGTCTAAAGTATTTCGATAACAGCCATTCCGGACCGCCGGGAATCGGGCGTAACTCCTTCAACAGCTCCTGCTACATGGATACAGACCTGACCGCTGCAAAGTTGCAGACAATCTCGATCCACGGACATGAATCGACAATTAAGTTCCAGGCCAACTTCTATAACGCATTCAACAAGCTCAATCTGGCGCCGATTGTCTCTCAGTCAAACAATGCAAAGGTGGAAAACACGCTGTTTGGCTTGGCGCCGTCCGCCGACTCAGGCCGAGTAATCGAGTTCTTCGGGCGGCTGGAGTTCTAGCTTCAGCCGTAACAAGAATCGGCCAGGAGAATCACTCCTGGCCGATTTACTTGCCCGGGAGAGCAGCCTAAATCCGTTTCTCCGCCCTCAGCGCTACAATCTCTTCATCCGTAAACACGCGCGAGCGAATCAAGAATCGCACCCCCTCCGGCCCTTCGAGCGAAAACATCCCGCCGCGTCCCGGCACCACATCCAGGATCAGCTGCGTGTGCTTCCAGTACTCAAACTGGCTGCGGCTCATATAGAACGGCGTCTCGCCCGACGATGTTTCAAGCTTCCCGAGTAACACATCCCCATCTCCGACCAGAAACTCACCCCGCGGATAACACATGGGCGAGCTGCCGTCGCAGCAGCCGCCGGACTGATGAAACATCAGCTCTCCATGCGTGGCAGAAAGCCTATCCATCAGCGCGGCAGCTGCGGGCGTGCACAGCACCTGTTCCGGGCAAGCAGCCATACTCAAAAGAAGCCCATCGCATTTGGGCTGTAGCTGATGAGCTGGTTCTTGGTCTGCTGATAGTGCTCCAGCATCATCTTATGGTTCTCGCGCCCGATCCCCGACTGCTTGTACCCGCCGAACGCAGCATGCGCGGGATACAGGTGATAGCAGTTCGTCCACACCCGCCCCGCCTCGATCCCGCGACCCATTCGGTACGAGCGGTTCACATCGCGCGTCCATAGTCCCGCGCCCAGGCCATAGAGCGTGTCATTCGCAATCGAGAGTGCTTCCTCTTCGTCGTGAAAGGTTGTCACCGAAACAACCGGCCCGAAAATTTCTTCCTGAAAGACGCGCATCTTGTTATGACCTTTGAAGATAGTTGGCTCAACATAGAAGCCGCCGGCTAAGTCACCATCCATCTCAGCCCGCTTGCCGCCGGTCAGCACCTCGGCGCCTTCCTGCCTGCCGATATCGAAGTACGAAAGTATCTTCTCCAGTTGCTCGCTCGAGGCCTGCGCGCCCATCATCGTGCTCTTGTCCAGCGGGTTGGCCTGGCGGATCGCCTTCACCCGCTTGATCGCACGCTCCATGAACTGGTCATACATCGTGTCCTGAATCAGTGCCCGCGATGGACAAGTACACACCTCGCCCTGATTCAGCGCGAACATTGCAAACCCTTCCAGAGCCTTGTCAAAGAACGCATCGTCCGCGCTCACCACATCCGAGAAAAACACGTTCGGCGACTTACCCCCAAGCTCCAGCGTGACCGGGATAATGTTCTGCGACGCGTACTGCATGATAAGTCGCCCGGTCGTCGTCTCGCCCGTGAACGCAACCTTCTGGATGCGCGGACTCGAGGCCAGCGGCTTGCCTGCTTCCAGTCCAAAACCATTGACAATATTCAGTACACCCGCCGGCAGAATATCCTCGATCAGCTCCATCAGCACCAGGATGGAAAGCGGCGTCTGCTCTGCCGGCTTTAACACGACTGCATTGCCCGCAGCAAGCGCAGGCGCAAGCTTCCAAGTAGCCATCAACAGCGGAAAGTTCCACGGAATGATGAGGCCGATCACGCCGAGCGGCTCGTGATAGTGGTACGCGACCGTCGTTTCATCGAGCTGCGAAATCCCGCCTTCCTGCGCGCGGATCACGCCAGCAAAGTAACGGAAATGATCGATCGCAAGCGGTAGATCGGCAGCCATCGTTTCGCGGATCGCCTTGCCGTTGTCCCACGTCTCGACTGTTGCCAGCAACTCAAGGTTCTCTTCCATGCGGTCGGCGATACGCATCAGCATGCGGCTGCGCTCGGCCACAGAGGTCTTGCCCCATGCCACTCGGGCGGCGTGCGCCGCGTCCAGCGCCAGGTTGACATCGGCCGCGTTCGAGCGCGGAATTTCGCACAAACGCTGCCCGGTCACAGGCGTTACATTCTCAAAGTATTGCCCGGACGAAGGCGCGACCCACTGGCCGCCGATGTAGTTCTGATACTGCTCGCGAATGCGAACCGGAAATCCATACGTTCCGGGTTGAAGCGCGGTAAGAGTCGCCATGTGTTTGCTCCTTATAAGGTGGAAGCAGAGTCAACGGCGGCACTGCAACCGGCTGCTTCCGCCAGGATTCTATGCCTTCGAGCAATCGCCTGTCTCCGCCCGCGAGCCTACATCCCGGGCGTCGTTCGCAGAGCATGGTTCAATAAGAGCAGAACAAGGAAACGAGCAGAATGCCCCTGAACTGTGGAATCGTCGGTCTGCCGAACGTCGGCAAGAGCACCATCTTCAACGCGCTCACCTCGGCCAAGGCCCAGGCTGCCAACTACCCCTTCTGCACCATTGAGCCCAACACCGGCGTCGTCACCGTTCCCGATGCGCGGCTGCAGAAAATTGCCGCGCTCATCCAGCCGAAAAGCCTGGTGCCGACCACGATGGAGTTCATCGATATCGCCGGTCTGGTCGAGGGCGCCTCCAAGGGCGAGGGCCTCGGCAACCAGTTCCTCGGCCACATCCGCGCCACCGATGCCATCGTCCACGTCGTCCGCTGCTTCGACGATGCTGAGGTCATCCACGTCGCCGGCGGCGTCAACCCGCTGCACGACATCGACATCATCAACACCGAGCTGCTGCTCGCCGACCTCGATACGGTCGAGAAACGCAGCGCCCGCGTTGAGCGCGCCGCCAAGTCGTCGACTGACAACAAAGTGAAAGCGGAACATGCACTGTTACAGAAGCTGCTCGCCGTGCTGGGCGCGGGCAGGCCTGCGCGCTCGGCCGATCTCTCTGAGGATGAGCGACTCATCGCTCGCGACCTTTTTCTCATTACCGCAAAGCCACAGCTGTATGTCGCCAACGTGGACGAGACCGGGCTCACCAGCGGCAACAGCTACACAGCCGCAGTCGAGCAGCGCGCGCAGGAGGAAAGCAGCCAGGTGGTCCGCATCTGCGGCGCGCTCGAGAGCGAGATTGCGCAGCTTGAGGCTAGCGAGCGCGACGAGTTTCTGGCCGACATGGGCCTGGCGGAACCGGGGCTCAACCGCCTTATCCACTCCGCCTACCGCCTGCTCAGCCTCATCACCTACTTCACCGCCGGCGTGCAGGAGGTGCGCGCCTGGACCATCCGCCGCGGTACTAAAGCCCCGGGTGCGGCCGGTGTCATTCACTCTGACTTTGAAAAGGGCTTTATCAAAGCTGATTGCTATGCCAGCGACGACCTGTTCGCTCTCGGCAGCGAACAGACTGTCAAAGAAAAAGGGCTGCTCCGGTCAGAGGGCAAGGAGTATGTCGTAAAGGATGGCGATATCCTGTTCTTCAAGTTCAATGTGTAAGTCAAGCTGCTCTAGGCAAGAGAAAGACCCCGCGTCCCTACGGAGCCTCCTGCTTACTTTGCAACAACACGATTTTTCGCCTGAGCGCCCCCGTTTGGCCTACTGGTGAAAGACAGAGCCGCTTTCTGAGCTCTGCGTCCAGCGTAGCCCGAACGTGTAGGTCGGGCTGTAGTATTCACGCTGAATGGGGTATTGCTCCTGCCCGTTGTAAAACCCAAACACCTCATTGTTCAGGTTGAGAAACTGCGCCACGACGCTGACGCCGCGACCCTTAGGCACAAGATAACTTACCTGCGCATCGACCTGCGTATGCGGGTAAATGTAGGTGTCCGAGTTTGGCCCCTTGCTTCCACCTTCCGTGGGCGTAGTGGGTACACCGGCAACCGGGGTGCCGTCCTGGTACTGGTAGGCCCACAGGTAAGCGTCGTTGTGCGTTATGCCCATGCGCGCGGAAATGTTGTACTTGTCATAGGTCGCGTCGAAGTTGTAGTTGTTGGGCGCGGTACGCTGCAGCGATGGGTGGTCAGAGCGACCCGGATACCCGGCAACTGAAGTTGTGTAACTGTAGTTCGCACGGAACCCTGTGCCGCTCAGCGCGCCGGGCAGCATCGTCAGGTGCTGTTCCCAGCTAGCCTCCGCGCCAATCAGATGAGCCGAGCCAATGTTGATGGGCTGCGTTTCTACAAAAGGCGCCGGCCCTGTTGAGCCCGGCGCCGTGTACTGCACGGTCGTCTGCGACGTGGCGATGTAGTTGTAGAGCATCTTATAAAACACCCCGCCCTGGATCACGCCGACATTGTGCAGGTAGTGCTCCCCAAGCAGATCCAGATTGTGCGCATGGGTAGGCTTCAGATTTGGGTTGCCTGCACTCAATTGCTGGTTCAGATTAGCCGTTGGGTCAAAGCTCAGATACGGCGCCAGGTCTCCGTAGTTCGGCCTTGACAGTCCGATGCTGTAGGCAAGCCGGACGTCTGTGTAGTCGTTGAAGTTATATTCCCCCTGGATGCTGGGTAGAAAGTACGTGTAGCTGGAGTTGTTTTTCGACGGCGTGGCCGTATTCACCAGATTGCCGTTCGCGTTCAACACGGGAGCGCCGCTTGCGTCGACCACCGGCTGCAGTAGGTTTCCCAGTACATTCTCAGTCGTGCCCTCGATACGAAGACCCGTGTTGAGCCGATATCTGCCAAACGTAAGCGTATTCATCGCCCAGCCTGCGTAGACGCGCTCATTCACATGCCAGTCGTTCGGCAGATTACTCGAAAAGGTAACATCGGGGTCTGCGCTGAACTGCCCGATGTTCGCCCTGTAGTAATTCAGGATTTGTGTCGCTTGCGCCTCCGGTCCAAACTGATAGCGCTTGAAGTAATAGTTCGGGTCAGTATGCCCCCCCAGCACCGTGCTTAGCGGCACGGCAGGTCCCGACACATCCGATTGGTGGTCCAGCTGGCCCTTGATAACATCCCGCACCTTGAAGCCTATCTCCCACACCCCAGGGGCAGACCTCGCCAGGTAGCGCCGCGAATAGTTCACCTCACCCACCAGGTCACGCTCAAAAGTGCTTTCATCGCCAATGCTTATGTCGTTCAAAGAGTACTGCGTCGGATCGAAGATGCTGACTCCGCCAGGCGTTGAGAGAACGTTGAACTGCGGAGTGTGCGGGTTCGCTGTCGTTATGCTGTACGCCACTCCCGGGACTGCCGGCGCATCCGCGCTCGCCGCCTGGGGCTGGATGCCGTTGAAGTTTGACTGGCTTGAACCGCCTGTAAGGCTTGCCTGCGAGAGAGCTGCGCGATAATTTAAGGTAGATTGTCCGCTCTCCTGGTGCACGCCGGCCAGCAGGCTCCAGATCTGCTGGACGGGGCGCCGGTAGTTATTGGAGTAGGACGTTTTCCCCTGATCATCCGTCGTGGTAGCGGTCTGGAAGTTGCCTGCCGTCAACGAGTAAATACCGTCTTCGCCAAAGTCATCGAAGTATGAGTAAAGCCCCTTCAGATACGCTGAAGACGCTTCACTCAACTTATAGTCAAGCGTTCCGCCGAGCCCGTAGCGCGAGCGATCGTAGTAGTAGTCGCGCAGGTCGATCGCGTTTGGCCCATTTACAGTGGAACCGTCGGCTACCGCATTGACACCTACTGACGGTTCGACATCGTTGATACCGCGTCCATTCCAGTCGTAACTGCCGGTAAGTAGAAATCCGAGCTTCTTGTCCGCCAGGTACCTGCGTCCATAGGTTGCAAACACCTGGTCTTCGCCACGGCCGCCACCAATTGGCGTGTGGCCAAGCAGCCCTTCTACCGCGAAGTAGGGCTGGTCAGTCGCGGTCCGGGTCACCAGGTTTACGCTGCCGCCGATGCCATCTGCATCCATATTCGCGGTTAGTGTCTTGTTCAATTCGATCGACTCCACGAGATCCGCCGGAATCGTATCGAGCTTCACCGCGCGAATGTTTTCCGGCGACGGCACCACGATCCCGTCGATCGTCACATTGTTCAGACGCGGCTCCGTACCACGAATCTGGATGTACTTGCCCTCGCCCTCATCGCGCTCCAGCGAAACGCTCGGCAGCCGGCCTACAGCATCGGCGATGTTCACGTTCGGCAGGCTGTTGATGACCTCCGACGGCAGCACCTGCACAATATTGATCGCCACCCTCTGCCGGTTCAGCGCCTCGGCCTCGCCCACCTCGCGCTCCGGGCGCACCTCCACGCTGCTCGATGCGTTCTCGATCGACAGCACCGCATCCACCTTGCCCACTGCGCCCGCCGCGACGTCGATCTCCGCCGAGTACTGCTGGAAGCCGAGATAGGAGACCTGCACGGTGTAATGCCCGGGCCTGACCCCCGGAATGATGTACATCCCCTGCTGGTCGGTGATGGCGGCCTGCCCGCCTGGCTGCAGCACGACCTTGGCGCCCTGCAACACCGCCTTCGATGGTTCTGTGACATTGCCGGCGACCGATCCACGATCAGCCTGAGCCTGCGAGGCCATCGGTGTGAGGATGCCGCAAAGCACAGATGCGGGAAGAAACACGGCAAAACCGGGAGAAAGAAAGCTGCGGCGAAGAAGTGTAGATCGAAACAAGGGGAAAGGCCTCACGTTTGACTGGCTGATTGGCGGGCGGCAAAGACATGTCTCTGCGGCCTCGCACTTTCCACTTCACGTGCTGCACCTTAAGCCAAACTGAAGCAGAGAGCGACCTAGGCGAACATTCAACCCACGTTCACTGGCTTTTCACAAACCCCGGCCGGCCGGGTCTTTGCTCCCTGCATCGCACGCCGCGCCATTCCCATTCCGGGCACAACTTCCCGCTTTGGAACGCGAAGCTACCCGTCCGCAGCCGCCGATGCCCGCGACGCGCCGGCTGCCTGCGATACTAGGCCGATGCTGCATCCCCCCAAAGCGTGGCAAAGGCTTGCCGTAGCGCTGGTCTGCTTCTGCCTGGCCGTCTGCCTTGCGCCCGCTGCCCGCGGGTATTCGGTACTCACGCATGAGCAGCTCATCGACCTTACGTGGCAAAGCTCCATCGCCCCCCTGCTGCGCAGCCGCTACCCAAGCCTCACCCCGGACCAGCTGGAGCAGGCCCGGGCCTACGCCTACGGCGGCTGCGTCATCCAGGACATCGGCTACTACCCTTTCGGCGACCGCTTTTTTTCAGACCTGACCCATTACGTCCGCTCCGGCGACTTCATCGTCAACCTGTTCCGCAACGCGCACAACGCCAATGAGCTCGCCTTTGCTATCGGCGCGCTCTCGCACTACATCGGCGATACCGTTGGCCACGCGCAGGCCACCAACCTCGCCGTTCCTATCGAGTTTCCCAAGCTGGAAGCCCGCTACGGAAACACGGTGAACTATGCCGAGGATCCGCGCGCGCATGTGCGTACCGAGTTCGCGTACGACATCAACGAGATCGCTCACCATCGCTTCGCGCCCGTCCACTACCTGCGGCACGTCGGGCTGCACGTCCCGGTGCGCCAGCTGGGCGCTGCCTTTTACGAGACCTACGGGCTCCGCGAGGACTTCACGACCGAGCGCCGCCTGCGCATCAACGTGCGCGGCTACCGGTTCGCCGTGCACAACTTTCTGCCGCGCATCGCCTACGCCGTCACGGTGCTGCACCGCAACCAGATGCCCGCGGATACAAACGATGCCGCGACCCAGCAGCTGCAGGCCGAGGTCACCCAGATCGCCGCCGAAAACAGCTGGCAGCAGTATCGCAAGAAGCCCGGCCTGGGCACCTACTCGCTCGCGGGCTTTATTTTCATACTGCCCAAGGTGGGCTCGCTCAAGCTGCTGTCGATCAAGGGACCGACTGTCGATACTGAGACCCAGTACGTCCTGAGCGTCAACGCCTCGGTCGCAGCGCTTCGCACTGCCCTGGCGCGGTTCGGCAGCCCGCGCCAGACGCTGCCCAACCGCGACCTCGATACCGGCTCGCCCGTGCGCCCCGGCGGGTATCCGCTTACTGACCAGACGTACGCCGAGCTGCTGCACCGCATCGCTGCCGAGCCCAGTCACACCGTTCCCTCCGGACTCCGGGCCGACATCCTCGCCTACTATGCCGACCCCGCAAGCCCCATCGCGACCAAGCGCGACCCGGCCAGGTGGGCCCGCGTGCAGGCAGACCTGGAGACCCTGCAAACGATGCCGGTAAGCAGCCAGCCCGTCGCCGCGGAGACCGAATGAGCCACGGCCTGCAGGAGATCGTAAAAGCGCATGCGAAGGCGGCCGGGTTTGCCACTGCCGGCATCGCACCCGTGCCCGGCATCGAGTCCACAGAGGGCAGCGCCCAGGCCGGCTACTTCGCCGACTGGATCGCGCAGGGGCACGCAGGCGAGATGGAGTACCTGAAGCGCAGAGACGCGCTGGGGCGACTGGTCCGCAGCGCGATCGAGGTCGCAGCGCCCTGGGCGCAGTCCATCGTGGTGTGCGCGGCGCCGTATGGCGGCGGGGGCGCCTACCCGCTCTCGACCGATCCAGCGCCCGAAGCCACCGGCTGGATCGGCCGCTATGCCTGGTCGGGGCGGCAGACAGCCGAGGACAAGCTCGTCCCGTCGGACTACCACAAGGTGCTGCTGCGCCGGCTCAAAGTGCTTGAAACCTCGCTTCAGGCAGAGCTGGGCAGCTTTCAGTCCTGGGCCTATGTCGATACGGGGCCGATGGTGGAGCGGGCCTTCAGCGCCATGGCCGGCGTCGGCTGGACCGGTAAAAACGTCTGCACCTTGAGCGAGGAGCTGGGCTCGTTCTTCTTCCTCGGCGTCATCCTCACCAGCCTGCCGGTCGAGCTCGGCCAGCGCGCAACCCTGCCGGCGGACCGCTGCGGATCCTGCACGCGCTGCCTGGACGCCTGCCCGACCGGCGCCCTGATCGCCCCGCGGCAGATGGATGCCAGCCGCTGCATCGCCTACCTCACGATTGAAAAACGCGGCCCCATCGACCCCGAGTTGCGCGCCGGCATGGGCCGGCAGGTCTTTGGCTGCGATATCTGCCAGGATGTCTGCCCCTGGAACAGCCGGCCGCGCTCGCAGCCAGCGCCGCTTGCCGATCCAGAGCTCGCGCCGCGCGAGGCGCTCATCAACCCGCCGCTCGCGGAGCTGGCTGCGCTTACTGAGAAGGAGTGGGAAGCACTCTTTTTCGGCTCGCCGGTCAAGCGGGCGCGCTACGCAGGCTTCCGGCGCAATGTGGCCATCGCGATGGGCAACAGCGGCGACGTGAGCCTGCTGCCGCAGCTCGAACGCTGGGCCGCCCACGAAGACAGCACCGAGGGTGAAGATGCGACCCTGCAGGAGGCAGCACGCTGGGCGATCGACCGGCTCCCTGCCTTGCTCCAGCAGGATTGCGGGGCTGCGGCCGTTCCCGCGCAAACTTCAGTGCAATCGTCCGCACCGAAGTAACGTTTTGCGTACGTCGGTTACTTTGCACAAGCATCAAGAGCGAGCAAGATAGCGACGTTACTTACCTTGCAGTGCGGATTGCGCCGTGGTCTCGGAATGCCCTGCCGCGCTGCTGGAATCCATGATGGAAACGCTTGCACATACCGTGGCGAAGCTCGGCGAACACCCTGCCGAAGGCCGGGGCAAAACAGCCGATCTGTCCAATCTCACCGTTCTGTCTACTCTCTCCAATTTTTCTGATTTTTCTATGGAGTCGCTGCTTTTCATCCTCGGCGCGCTGCCCCTGCCGCTGGTCTGGTTCCGCCTTGACGATGGGCAGGTCGTCTTTCTGAACCGGGCCTTTCAGGAGGTCTTTGGCTACCCGTCCGGCGAGGTGCTCAGCTGGAGCCACTGGTCTTCGCGCTTTCCTGATGCCGCGCAGCGGGAGCAGGCGATTCGGCAATGGTACGTGCAGACCCGCAAACGCAAGAGTGAAGACGCAAGCTCCGGTCTGCCCGTCGAAGCGATGGAGATCGCCGTGCTGGCCCGCGACGGCAGCAAGCGCACCGTGCTCCACAGCGGAGTGGTTCTGCCCGCGCTTAACTGCGCCCTGGCCATCTATATTGACATCACCAAACGCAAGCAGGATGAGCTGCGGCTGGTCGAAGCCGAGCACGCGGCCCGCGAGCGCGAGGTGCTCTATCCCATCCTGCTCGACCACACCCACGAGATGATCGTGATCTCCTCCTCCGACGGCACACGCCGCTTCGTCTCCCCCGCCGTGCTCTCCATCACCGGCTGGACCCAGGCAGAGTACCTCTCCAGGCGGCTCGAAGACATGGTGCACCCCGAAGATCGTGAGACCTTGCTCGCCTGCCGCGGGCGCTGCCTTGAGGGCGCGACCGGCGAGCAGCTGCTCTACCGCTCCCTGCGCAGAGATGGATCCTATCTCTGGATGGAAGCGCTGGCGTCCTGCTACAAGGACCCGATAACGCAGAAGACGCTCGGCTATATCGCGACCATCCGCGATGCCTCACAGAAGCAGGCCGAAGAGCAGGAGCGCGAGGCGCGCACGGCTTTGCTGGAGCAGCAGGCACGCTTTGACCAGCTGACCGGGGTAGCCAACCGCCACGTGTTCCACTCCGCGCTGCGCGACGAGTCCCGCCGGCAGACCCGCCGCACCCAGACCCTGGCCCTGCTGCTCATTGATGTGGACCACTTTAAGCTCTACAACGACCGGTACGGCCACCTGGAAGGCGACCGCGTGCTGCGGCGCATCGCGGAGATTTTGAAAGTCTCGGCCAGCCGGGTTGCCGACCTGGTCGCCCGCTTCGGAGGGGAGGAGTTTGTGCTGCTGCTGCCTATGACTGACCCCGACGGCGCGGTGAAGGTCGCGCGCAACACGCTGGCCGCCGTGGCGGCCGCGGCCATCCCGCACCAGGACAGCCCGCTGGGCTGCGTGACGATCAGCATCGGGGTCGCCTGCTGGCCAGCCACCGCGCCGCTCGACCGTGAGCTCCTGATGCTGCAGGCAGACAAGGCGCTGTACAGCGCCAAGGGGCAGGGCCGCAATACTTTTTTCGTCGAGCACTGCTGTTCGCCTGCGGAAGCCAACCGGCCCAGCGAGACTTCGGCACCGGCTTGCACCCCGGCGCTTGTTCCAGAGCGAAATGCGATACAGCTTGTGTACCATCCAGAAGAAGGGGTTCGAGCCGAAGCAGAGTTGTTGTAGGGGACGCATTGGGTGTCGGCGTGAATGACTGTCGGCGTAAGCATAGTGGCAGCCTTTCCTCCGGAGCATCCGCCTCGAGTTCTTGAAGGATTGCCGCTTCGGCTTTAAGGATTAAGGCAGTAAGGCGATCCCGCCTCACCGATCTCCCGCAGGCTACTGGCACACATGACAACATAGGTGTCTACGCCCTGATGCCGCGCCTCATGGCTTATCGAAAGGTACTCCTGCTTGCCCAGCCGTCTGGCACGATCCTGTCCACTGCCCATTACGTTGCTATCGCTCCTGCTGGTCATTACCGGCTGCCGGCACACGCACGCCCCGGCAACAAACCACGCCACCAGCACGCCGCTCGAGCAGGCCCTGCACGCCGACGCGGACGCAGGCCGGCTGTCATCCCTGCGCTGGCCTGACTTTCGAGACTACAAGCCGCTGGTCGAGAGCTTTTATGCCCAGCGCGACTGGGACCCGGCTTGGGTCGACAACCACAAGGCCACCGATCAGGCCATCGCGCTCGCTACGCTGTTCGCAACCAGCGCCAGCAAGGGGCTTAACCCACAGGATTATGACGCTCCCCTGTGGCCAGCCCGCCTGCACCTGCTGGCCGATGCCAACGATCAGCAAGTCGCACTGTTTGACACGGCCATGACGGTCGCCGCAATGCGCTATGTCTCCGACCTGCACATCGGCCGCGTCAACCCGTCGCACTTCTCCTTCGGCGTCAACGTGCAGACCAAGAAGTACGACCTGGCTAACTTTCTGGTACAGCAGGTGGTCGCGGCAAAGAGTATGGACGACGCGCTCAAAGGCGTTGAGCCCGACTCAGCCCGGTATCGCGAGACAGTGAAAGCGCTGGTGCTCTACCAGCAAATGGCGAAGCAGACCGCCGCAGACCCGCTGCTGCCCATGCCGGGCAAGCCGCTCAGCCCCGGCGCAGCCTATGCCGGCGCCGGCGCGCTGACTACCCGGCTCCAGCTGCTGGGCGACATGCCCAAAGATGCCGGAGTCGCGGGGAGCGGCACACCGGCGTGCGGCAACCTTTCGCTAGCCTGCGACGACACCCGCTACACGCAAGCGTTAGCCGAAGGCGTCAAGAGCTTCCAGAGCCGGCACAGCCTGCCCGGCGATGGCCGCCTGACCCCGCAGACCGTAGCCGCACTCAACGTGCCGCTCGACACACGTGTACACCAGTTGGAGGACACGCTCGAGCGCATGCGCTGGCTGGCCCCCGAGTACCAGGCCGCTCCAGTGCAGGTCAATATTCCGGAGTTTGTGCTGCGCGTCTTCGGCGATGACCACACGCTGGCCTTCCAGATGCGCGTAGTGGTAGGGCAGTCGAGCGAGCAGGACCACCAGACGCCTGTGCTGGTGCAGGAGATGCGATACATCGTCCTGCGGCCGTTCTGGGTGGTCACGCCTACTATCATCAAGCAGGAGATCGTGCCACACGTCGAGGCGGACAAGGACTACATCGAGGCGAAGAACTTTCAGGTCGTCGACCGCATCGGCAGGCCGGTCGAGCACTGGACCGCGGAAGGGCTCGAAAAGAATCTCTACATGGTGCGCGAGAAACCGGGCCCCCAGAACTCCCTCGGCCTGGTCAAGTTCATGTTTCCCAACAAGCTCAACATCTACCTGCACTCAACGCCGGCCATTCAGCTGTTCACCCGCAGCAAGCGCGACTTTTCGCATGGCTGCGTGCGCATCCAGGACCCGGAAAAGCTGGCCGCCTGGGTGTTGCGCGACAAGCCGGAGTGGACCCCGGACAAGCTTCACGACGCAATGGAAAACGGCCAGGATAACAAGACCGTCCTGCTGTCACACCCCATCCCGGTGCTGATTTCCTATGACACGGCGCGCGTCGGCGAGGATGGCAAGGTCCACTTCTTCGCCGATATCTACGGCTACGACAAGGATATGGAGGACGTGCTCGCGAAGGGCGATCCGTTCCCTGTCAAACCGGAGCCGAAGAAGCTGACCGGCGACACGGTCTAGCTTTCTTGACCGGCGACATGGTCTAGCTCACCGGAACGTCCACTTGCGTACTGGCCCCACATCTACGTGGACGAACTGCGAACGCGGATAGTAGCCCACACCCCCGTCGCCGAGCGAGAGAGCCGTACGATCCAGTCTCCGGGTCGACACGCCGGGCACGCGAATATCGATCGCCTTCGAGAGCATATGCTGCGAGTGCTCGGCGACGCCGCCGTCGCTACGCTCCCTCAGATATTCGTTGCTCCACGGCGTACGGTACCCGCAGATGATATCGATGACGCCGTTCGGGCGATGCAGCCTGGCCATGATGGCATGCAGCACATCAAACTCGTGCGGGTCGTAGTCGGCTGTGTCGCCGGTGCGGTGGTCGCGCAGGAAGTGGTTGAGCATCGTGATCGCCGAAGGGACATACTGGTTTCCCACTCGGTAGGTCACGTCGACCGACTCGCCCGTGTGCAGGTGATACATGCGCAGGTGGTACTGCTGCCTGGGACTGCGCGCCAGGTCGAGCGGAGCAGGCAGCACGTGTACCAGCGGCGCCGGTGCGGGCAGTTCGGGCGCGGCAGGCGCGGGCGCGACGTCCATCGCGGGCAGTATTGTGCCTTGCTGCGCAGTTTGCGCCCCGGCAAAGCCGCTCAGCAGCAGGGTGCAGAGCGTGACTAGTTTCGGGATTACGAACGACACGCGTACACCTCCTCAAAACAGCCAGGCAGCTCCGGCAGGCAGCCGTGCTTAGAATACCGCCGATCCGCAAATGACAGAGCGGAATCGAGAGTGGAGATTCGCATTCGCAGTGCCGAAAGGAACCTTCTTTCCAACCTGCTCACGAGCTTCTAGTGGTAGCAAGGATGGTGTGGTGTAAGACACGAGCAGATCCATCGGCGCATGGGGCAAGCGCTACACGTTCACTTGAGGATGACACCTTTTTTCCATGACAGTGCAGCTCCGCATACAGCTGGCTAGTCATACCGGCCTTCCACGCACCACTCGTGGCTCGGGTTTGGCCCGAGATGATGCTGCAGACGGCAGCACAAACAGTGCGGCGGCTCGGGCGCGGGCGCATGCACCAGAAACGGGTACAAAGCAGGCTGCACCGGGTTGATTTGCGCGCGCGGCGCTGTCTCCGGCCGGCTGCGCTCCGCCGCAACGTCCCAGTACTCGTATGCCCATGCTGCATTGCTCCACCACGCGCCATTCAGCCGCCACGGCCCGCAGGCGGAGCGCACCCGGAATAGCTCGCCCCGGAACCAGAAGCGCACCGGTTGCCCCTCCTCCGCGTGCACATGCACGGGCTCAGGCGGCCGCAGTTTCCGCATGGCGCGCGCCTGCTTTCTACCCTTGCGCAAACCGGAGGGCTCCACCGGCTCGCGCTCAGGATTGGCGAGCTCGAAGCCGCTCTGGCTGAAGCTGTCGGGCGCATGGCTGTCGCGCAGTATGGGCGAGCCCACTCGGTCTTCGCTCACCAGCGCCGCCAGCGTTACATCCAGCCGCGAGGGTTCGGGGAGCGGCGGCGCGAACAAGCCGTTCTGCACCGCTCCTGCCTTCGCCGCCTCCGCCTCCAGCACGACTGCCAGTACCGGGGCTTCAAGCGGGTACGCGGCAAGGTCCAGCTGCAGCAGCTTCAGCAGGAGTCGCTTGTTCTGCGTGGGCAGCGAGGGCCGCACCGTGCGCTTGAAGACGCGCTGCAACGGCTCGCTGCGCGGAGCAGAAACCGCTCCAGACCCCGCCGATGCCACAGGATCAGTCCGCCCGTTCTCGTCTGTGTCCAGCTCGTCTGTTTCTCCCGCGGCAACGGTAAATGTAACCGTAACGGTAGCAATTGCCAGCGCGCGCTCTCTCCCCTGCAGCACCAGCTGGTCGAGCATCGGTGAAAGCACAAACAGGATCGCCTCCAGCAAACGCACGGGGTTCTCGAAGGCAAACTCCTCCCGCAGCTCCCATGGCACCGGCACCGGCGCAAACAGATGTCTGGCTTCGCCCCGCGCCAGCTCGCGCAGCCGCTTGCCGCCCTGCCCCATGCGCGCGATCAGCTCCTTCTGCGGCAGCGCCGCCACGCCGCCCAGCGTGCGAATCCCCCACAAGGCCAGCGTCTCTGCCTGCTCCTCATCCGGCCCCAGCACCTCGAGAAGCAGCGGCGCCAGCATCTTCTGCTCTTCGCCAGGGGCGGCAATGGTGATCTCCGGCCGGCCCTGGGCAAGCGTGCAGGCCGCATCGAAATTCGCGCTGATCGCAATCGAGGCATACAGCCCCCGGCTTTGGAGCGCGCAGCGCAACGCCTCGGCAAACGTTTGCGGGTCGCGGTGCAGCTGCGCCAGCCCTGCTGCATCCAGCACACACACTGCTGCAGTGTCGCTCCTGCAGCTCTCCACCCTCGGCGCAAAGCTGCGCGCGCAGACCAGCAGCGCCGTGCGTGCAGCCTCTTCTTCGCGCCTCGACCGCCGCAGCAGGGTCACGCCGGCAAACGACTCCGCCTCAACCCGCGTCATGCCGTTCACGAGCCCATCCCGCCGCGCCAGCGTGTTCGCCGCGCACACCCGCTCAAACGGCGCCGCACCTTCCAGCACGGCTACCTGCCTGCCGCGCAGGCTGGGCCGCAGCCGCAGCAGTGCCTGCGCCGCGAACTCCGGCACATGCACACACGCGAACAGCGTGGGCGCTTCTCCAAACCACGTTTTCATGGCCGCGCCGCTCCCGTCGCATCAGAGCTGTCGCTCGCATCCTCCCAGGCGCATACCTGGCCGCTGCGGATGGCGCCGGCGGCAAGCAGCATCGCGGCCGTGGTTTTGCCGGTGCTGCTTGCCCGGGCCAGCTCGGTCACCGCGCCCTCGGGCACGCAGCCACCTGTCAGCGCATCCAGCCCGGCAATGCCAAGAGGCAGCCTGGCACAGCCGGTAAATAGCCGCGGCGACAACGCTCCGCTGAAACTGTGGGCCAGCTGTGCCTCAATCGTCTGCCGCAGTGCTTGTGGGCGCATCGCTGTTGCCATCCCATTCCCTCCACACGGGACGAACAGAAAGCGAAACTGAGGCTCATGCTTATTTCGCTTTTTATTCGCCTACCGCTTCTTCAGAATGCTGCTTCCATCCCCGATTGTCAAAAGACAGAAAAACTACTTTCATACCGCGTCAACGGACCGTTCCTCACATTGCACAATGGATTGTGCACAGACAATACGGCGCCGAAACACGGCTCCGTCTGCTGGACCTTCTGTTTGCAGCACTTGCGCAGAGCTGCCCGCATGCCACCGTTATTTGCGCCAGGCTCGCAGTGGTGGAATCATGAATGCGAAGACTTATACGTTTGTGCCACGAGGACAATCGGGTCCCTCTCTCAGTGTTTGAAAGGAAGTTTCATGGAGCAGATTGTGTCGGATGCGCTGGTTTTCTTTGGTGCCACAGGGGATCTCGCCTACAAGCAGATCTTCCCCTCCCTGCAGCGGCTTGCGAAACGCGGCAGGCTTAAGGGGCCCGTCGTGGGTGTCGCCAAAGCCGGCTGGACGCTGGACGACTTGAAGAACCGGGCCAAGGACAGCGTGGCCAAGCATGGCGGCGTCGATCCGGAAGGTCTGGAAATCCTGCTGAGCTGCCTTCGTTATGTCGACGGCGACTACAGCGATTCCGAGACGTTCACCAAGGTGCGCCAGGAGCTTGGCGACGCCAAGCACCCGCTCCACTATCTCGCCATCCCTCCATCCATGTTTGTGCAGGTGGTACAGCAGCTCAAGCGGTCCGGCAGTGCCGAGGGCGGTCGGATCGTTGTCGAGAAGCCGTTTGGCCACAGTGTGGAAACCGCCGCCGCGCTCAACCATGCCATCCACGAAGTGTTTCCGGAAGAGTCGATCTTCCGCATCGACCACTATCTCGGTAAAAATCCCGTCCAGAACCTTATTTTCTTTCGCTTCGCCAACTCCTTCCTTGAGCCGATCTGGAACCGCCAGTATGTCGAGAGCGTGCAGATCACGATGGCCGAGAGCTTCGGCGTGCAGGGCCGCGGCAGTTTTTACGATGGGGTCGGCGCCATCCGCGACGTGGTGCAGAACCACCTGATGCAGCTGGTGAGCAATATCGCGATGGAGCCGCCGCCCTGCCCGGACGTGGAAGCGCTGCGCGACGAGCGCGTCAAGGTACTCAAGAGCATCAAGCCCATTACGTCGGAAGATGTGGTGCTGGGCCAGTTCGACAACTACCTGGAAGAGCCCGGTGTGCGGCCGAACTCGGGCGTGGAAACCTTCGCTGCTCTGCGGCTCAACATCAACTCGTGGCGCTGGCGTGATGTGCCGTTCTTTATTCGAACCGGTAAGGCGCTCAACAAGACCGCGACCGAGATCATCGCGACGCTGCGGCAGACGCCTGCCGTGTTTTCTGACAAGCTGACGCCTCAGAATTATGTCCGCTTCCGGCTGAGTCCCGAGCCGGTGGTCGCGATTGGCGGCTCAGTGAAAGAGGCCGGCGACACACTGCGCGGCTGCATGGTGGAGCTGAACGCCTCGCAGCAGTGCGGCACCAACGACCTGCTGCCCTACGAGGAGCTGCTGGAAGACGCGATGCGCGGCAACCCGGTGTGGTTTGCGCGTGAGGACTACGTGGAAGAGAGCTGGCGGCTGCTGGACCCCCTGCTTAAGGACCTGCCGAGGGTGCATACATACAAGGTCGGATCGTGGGGTCCGGAGGAGGCCAATGAGCTTACCCGGGACGTGGGCGGGTGGACCAATCCGGTCTAGTTTGCGCCTTCAGCGAGGCTGCTTTGGTACGCTTAAATCCGCTTTCAACCGGTGAAACCGACTCCAGCCCGTTATATTTCTTGTTTTTGTAACCGGCGAGAGCCATTTTTGCTGATTACAAACCTCGTATTCGGAACGCAGTCAGCGTCGCCGGGTAGCGATTGCGTCCCGGATCGGGGTCGATGGAGAGGGTGAGCGCGGAGACCTGCCTGAGGTCGAGCGCATGCTCCTCGCGCTGCTCCGTTGAGCCGCCGGGGCTGAAGTTCCAGCCCTGGCGCAGCAGCTCGCGGCGGCTGCCGTCGGCCAGCACAGCGGCGAGGGCCCACTGCTGGGCGCGCTCGTGTTGCGGCTCGACAAAATGCAGCAGAACGCGTGTGACGGCAAGCGGCGTATCAAAGCGCACCGTAAGGACAGACTCACCCGGCGCCCCCGCCTGCCAAAAACCTTTGCTTCCTTTAGCAGGGATGAGCGCGTTCTCTACCGGATGGCCCGGCGCCTCCGAGCTGACTTCGACCTGGGCCAACTGCTCCAGGTCGAGCCATCCCGCCTGCTCGTCTACCTGTATGCCGCCGCCACCCACCTGATCTGCAACCTGTTTCCGCATGCTTCTCCTTATCTGCTTTATCCAGAAATAACCAGCTTACTGAGATGTGCGTAGGCGCGGTTGCGGAGCGAGCCAGGCGCATCTCGCGGCGTCTAGGCGGCGTCTGGGCGGCATACATTCGCGCGTGGAGCAAAGCCACGCTGAACCAGCAGCGAGGGTGGGCAGCGGTACGGGATACAAAAGCGTAAACCCACTCTGCTATAACGGACTGGCTCGCAGGAACCCGCCTGTACGGTCCCCCCTTTTGCCGGGCAGCTCACCGGCAGCTCCGATGATGGTCTCGTGGAGTAAGAACGCTGAACCAAGAGGCAGGCTTGCGGCACTGCAGACATTTTTATGAATTCGAAGGCTATGGCAAAAAACTCCCCCCCACCCACACAGATTCTCCCCCCTAAACCCGAACATGGAACCAGCGTTACCACCGCCTTTCAGCAGATTCGCGAGCTGATTGTGCATGGGCGGCTCTCGCCCGGCACCTGGGTCGTCGAAGGCGACCTGGCCGAGCGGCTCAACATCAGCCGGACGCCGGTACGGGCCGCGCTGCACTGGCTGCAGCGCGACGGCTATGTGCATGAGCACCGCACGGCGAACAAGTGCCGCATCGTGGTGGCGCCGCTCACCAAGGAAGACGCCGGTGAGCTGTACAGCATCATCGGGCACAGCGAAGGGCTGGCCGGACGCATGGTCGCCGCCGAGCCGGAGCCGGAGCGGATGGCGCTCGCGAAGCAACTCTCGGCGCTGAACCAGCAGCTGGCCGGCATTACGCAGAGCTCGACCGGCACCGGCTCGATCTTCGATCTGGACCGCGAATTCCACTGCCTGATTGTGGAAGCAGGCGCGGGGCCGCGGCTGCTGGCGCTGCACCGCGCGGTGGAGCCGCAGGCCGAGCGCTACTGGCGCCTGTACGCGTCCTCCATCCTGCACGACCTGAACCTGTCGGTAGCCGAGCACGAGTCGATTATCCAGGCGGTAAAAGCGGGCGACGCGGACGCGCTTGAAAAAGCGCTGCAGTTGAACTGGACCCGCGGTTGGGAGCGCCTGGGCAAGGTGATCGACGTGTTTGGCGAGCGCGGAAGCTGGTGAACCGCCTGCGCGGCTGGCGGTCACTTCGTGACGGGTTCTCGTTGGGGTGAGGGTGCGCGCCTGGGTGGCCCTCCCGTTGGTCGGGATCAGCGGGAGGGCCACGGCGCTGATTATCGCCACCTCAAAGTACACGCGTCCCGAAGTGACCGCCTCCCGCGCAGGGGGTCTTGCCTCTAAGCGCCGGGATAGCGCAGATCGAGCAGATCGAGCTCGCGCTCGAGCTTGCGATGGGTATCGCCGCCGATGCGGCCTTGCGTTTCGAGCCGCGTCAGCTCATCGCGCTCTACCAGGCGCAGGCGCGCAGAGGTGGCGGCAAACTCCGCCTGCTGGCGGGCTGCGGAGGGGCGCTTGCCCTCGCCGTCCTGCAGCGAATCGAGCCGCTGCCGGTAGTAGCGCTCGATCAACTCGGTCGCGACCTCTTGCTCGCTAGTGGCCTCTTGCTCGCTAGTCGCGCCTACCTCACTCTCTGTGTCTTTCCGCAGGGACTCAAGCGTGCCCAGTGCCGCGCCGATGAGTTTGCGGCGTGCCCATCGCTCTTCTTCGAGCAGACGCGCCGAGGCGCATACACGCAGACGACGGATGATCCACGGCAGCGTAAGCCCCTGGCCGGTGAGCGAAACGAGGATGGCGGCGAAGGCGAGAAAAAGAATGCCTGCGCGATGCGGAAACGGGGTGCCGGCGTCGGTCACGTCGGGCAGGGAGAGCGCGGCGGCCAGAGTGAGCACGCCGCGCATACCGGCCCAGCCGATGACGAACGTCCGGCGCGCATCGGGCGGCTCCATCGAGTGGCCCAGCCAGCGCTCGCGCACCAGCCGCGCCGCCCACTCCGCCGGGTAGATCCACAGGAAGCGCAGCAACAGCAGCAGCAGGCAGATAAACGCCGCGCCCGCGATGAGTGACGGCCAGTGCAGGGGGCGCATGCCATCGAGCACGGTGGGCAGCTGCAGACCGATGAGGATGAAGACGATGCCGTTGAGCCCGAACTCAATGGTGTTCCAGACTGCATTCGACTCAAGCCGGGCCTCGGAGGTAAACGCCTGCGAGGATTTGCGCCCGATGTAGAGCCCGCAAACGACGGTGGCGAGCACGCCCGAGGCGTGGATGCTTTCACCCAGCAGATAGGCGAAATAGGGTGTGGCAAGGCCGACCAGGGTTTGCAGTGCGCTGCCTTGCACAGGGCGCTGGAATAGATAGACGATGGCGCCGACGGCAAGGCCGGCCGCGATGCCACCGAAGATGAGCAACAGCAGCTGAGCCGCGCCGGCACCGAAGCTGGGCACGTTGCGCGAGGCAACCAGCGCGACGCTGAACTGCAGCGCGAGCAGCCCGGCGGCGTCGTTGACGAGGCTTTCGCCTTCGATCAGGTCCAGCATCTCCTGCGGCAGGCCGACGCGGCGGCCGATGGCCGAGGCGGCAATGGCATCGGTGGCGCAGACAACCGCGCCCAGTACCGCGCCGGTAGCCAGATCGAAGTCAGGCAGCAGCAGGTGAGTCGCGAGGGCAACGCCGGCGACGGTGAAGGCCACGGCGCCGAAGGCGAGCAGCAGGATGTGCAACAGGTTGAGCCGGAACTCGCGCCAGGACGTGCGCAGGGCGGCGCTGTAGAGCAGCGGCGGCAGCACCACGAGGAACACCATGGTGGGATTGAGCGAAATGTCGGGGAAGATGGGGACGAGCGACAGGCCGAGCCCGCCAATCACGAGCACGATGGGGTAGGGAATCTTGAAGCGCTGCGCGGCCGCCGTGAGCAGCGCTGTGAAGCTGACCAGCAGCAGGACCAGCAGCTCCGTCCTGTGGATACCGTGCTCAGGCATGATCGTTCCAATTTAACCGGCTTTGACGGCAGTGTCGCGGGCGGCGGAGCTTTTGAGGAGGCCCCAACCCGAACAGATACAGTGATGGTATGGCAACGGCTGCTGTCCCTCCGCCCGGCTCCGATGAAAGTTCGGTCGATGGGCGCGCGATCTATCGGAAGATTACGCTCCGGCTGATTCCTTACATGTTTCTGCTCTATATTCTCGCGTATCTGGATCGCGTGAATGTGGGCTATGCGGCGATGCAGATGAAAGCCGACTTGCACATGAGCGATGCGGTGTATGGCACGGGCGCGGGGCTTTTCTTTATCGGCTCGGCGCTGTTCGATATACCCAGCAACCTGATCCTCGCGAAGGTGGGCCCGCGTAGATGGATGGCGCGCATCATGATTACGTGGGGGATCGTGGCGACGTGCCTGTCGCTGGTGCGCACGCCGCATGAGTTCTATGCGCTGCGGTTTCTGCTCGGCATCAGCGAAGCCGGATTTTTCCCTGGCATGATTCTGTATCTGACGTACTGGTTTCCATCGCGCGAGCGGGCGCGCTCGGTGTCGCGCTTTATGACGGCGACCGCAATTGCCGGGGTGGTGGGCGGTCCGGTGGCGGGTGCGCTGCTCTCTTTGAACGGGCTGGGCGGCCTGCACGGCTGGCAGTGGCTTTTTATCTCAGAAGGCACACCAACGATGCTGGCCGGTATCTCGGTGCTGTTCGTTTTGAAGGAGCATCCATCGGAGGCAAAGTGGCTCGCGCCGGAGGAGCGTGAGTGGCTGGAAGGCGAGGTGCAGCGCGACCGCAAAGAGCTGGGCAGCGGCGAGCACCATAAGTTTACCGACGCGCTCAAGCTGCCGGCCCTGTACCTGCTGGCCGCGGTGTTTTTCGCGAGCCAGGTGGGCGTGTACGTCATCAACCTGTGGCTGCCGTTGTTCATCCATAGTATGCGCGGGGCAGTGCATATGAGCGCCGCCGCGACGGATCGCTGGTCGACGCTGCCGTATCTGGTCACGACTGTAGCGATGATGGCGATCGGCTGGAGCTCGGACCGGTGGAACGACCGGCGGTTGCATGTGGCAGGGTGCCTGCTGTGCTCCGCGCTGGGCTTTGTGGCGGCGGTGCATGCGCACTCATTTGTAACTGTGCTGGTTGCATTTACGTTTGCAACCGTCGGCGTGTTCAGCCTGCAGGGGCCGTTCTGGACGTGGCTGACGAGCCTGCTGGAGGGCACGGCGGCTGCCGGCGGCATTGCAGTGATTACCTGCATCGGCGGCTTCGGGGCGTTCCTGGGGCAAATCACCGTCGGGCACCTGAGCGACCGCTCGCACAGCTATACGAGCGGCCTGTATACGGTGGCCGGGGTGGCGCTGGCCGGGGCGGTGGCGGCGCTGTGCCTCGGCAACACGCGCAGGCGCGCTGGCTGAGCGCTAGAGATTCGGCAGCTGACCCGTGTTCCAGCCGCCGCCCAGCGCCTTGATGAGCAGCACACTGGCGTCGAGGCGGCGGCGCATGATGTCGATGTCGTTGCGCTGGTTCGAGAGCGCGGCGGTCTGCGATGTGACCACCTGCAGAAAGGTGTCGACGCCGCCCTCATAGCGGATGTTGAACAGGTCGAGCGTCTGCTCGGCGCTGGTGGTGGTCTCGTGCTGCTGCTGCGCTTCGGTTTCGAGGATGCGCAGCGCGGCGAGATTGTCCTCGACCTGCTGGAAAGCAGTGAGCGTGGTCTGGCGATAGTTGGCGACGGTCTGGTCGTAGTCGGCGGCGGCGATATTTACGTTGGCGCGGCGGCGGCCGTGGTCGTACAGCGTCTCAGAGAAGGTAGGCCCGACGGCCCAGAAGCGGCTGGGCCAGGTAAACCAGTTGAGCGCGGAGGTGCCGAGCAGGCCGGTCTGCGCGCTGAGCAAGAGCGTGGGGTAAAAGGCCGCATCGGCGATGCCGATCTGTTGGTTAGCCGAGGCCATGCGGCGCTCGCTCGCAGCGATGTCGGGCCGACGCTCAAGCAGCTGCGAGGGCAGCACGCCGGGCACCTGCGGCAGCGAGGGCGGCTGCAGGTTGAGCGGGTCAGAGGCGAGTGTGTACAGCGCCGGGGGCTTGCCGGTGAGGACGGCGATGGCGTGCTCGTCGGCGGTGCGCTCGACGCCGAGATCGGTTGAGAGCACGCGCGCGGTGTTGAGCTGGGTGAGCGCCTGATCGACGTCAGACTGCGGCGCGGCGCCACCCTGAAAGCGGTCCTGGGTAAGGTTGTACGCCTGCTGGTAGGCGCCGATGGTGTCGAGCACCAGCTTGAGCTGCGCATCGGTGGCGCGTGCGTCGAAGTAGTCCATCGCGAGCTCGGCGTGGAGGCTGAGGCGCGCGTTTTCAAGATCAGCCGCGGCGGCCTGGCCCTGCTCGCGCGCGCTGGCAACCGTGCGGCGGATGCGACCCCACAGGTCGACTTCGTAGCTCAGGTCGAAGGGTAGATTGAAGCTGCCTACGCCGTTGTTGGCCAGCGACGGGTTGAAGTAGGGCTGGTTGGAGGAGTCGCGCAGGCTCTGGACGGAAGGCGCGGTGCCGATGGTAGGCGCGTAGCTTGCCTTGTTGTAGCTGACCTGCGCACGCGCGGCACGGAAGTTTGCCTCGGCTGCTTTCAGGGTCTGGTTGGCGGTGTTGATCTGGGCTTCGAGCGCGTCCAGCTGCGGGTCGTGGTAGAGCGTCCACCAGTCGCCCTTGAGCGCGGCATCGAGCGGTGTGCCGATAGTCCAGCCGTCGCCGGGCGTCGGTGTCGCGTGTAGCTGCTCCTTGAAGGCGGGCGCGATGGGCGTGGTGGGCTGCGTGTAGCGGGGCCCGACCATGCAGCCGGAGAGAAGCAATAGGGCAAGCGAGCACGCGGGTAGCAGGCGACGGCTCATTGCGCGGCCCGGCTTGCGCCTGCGGCGGCGGGGCTCTGCACGCGGACTTCATCGCCGCTTTCCAGCGAGTCGCTGGGGTCGAGCACCACATGGTCCGACGGCTTGAGACCTTGCGTGATCTCGACGGTGGCGCCGTAGTCGTGGCCGATCCTGACGTCGCGCAGCGTGACGCGGCCGTTCTCGACAACGCCTACCTGCATGCCCTGCCCGCGGAAGAGAAGCGCGTTCGACGGGATGCTCAAGGCCTGCAAAGCCGGTGGGAGGTTGAGGTGTACGAACGCGTACGCGCCGGGCAACAGCTTGCCTGTCGTGTTGTCGACATCGACCTCGACGTTCAATGTGCGCGAAGCCGGATCGACTGCGCGCGAGTTACGCGCGAGGGTGCCGTAGAACTTCTCGTTGGGGAAGGCATCGACCGTAATCTCAACCCGCGCGCCATCGTGCACCGCGCTCTGATAGACCTCCGGCACGGGCACGAAGACGCGCAGGCGGCCGGTCGCGGCGAGGTGAAACAGCTCCTTCTGCGTCGTGTTCTGCCCGGCTTCGATCAGCGAACCGGTATCGACATTGCGCGCGGTGATGACGCCTGCAAACGGCGCGTAGATGCGCTCGAAACCCTGCATCTGCTGCAGCCGCTTGACGTTCGATTCCTGCGAGGACAAGGCGGACTGTCGCGATGCGAGATCACTGGTGGCCTGGTCGGCTTCCTGGTGCGATACGGCGTTCTTCTGCAGCAGCTTCTCCCAGCGCGTCGCGGTAATCTGCGCGATCTGCAGATTGGATTGCGCGGTCTTGACGTCGGCCTGCGCCTGCGAAACCTGCTGGTCGAGCTCGGGGGTCTCAATGACGGCCAGCAGCGCGCCCTTGTCCACATGCGCGCCGATATCGGCGTACCAGTGCTGCAGGTAGCCGCTGGTGCGCGCGTAGATGGGCGTATCGACAAAGGCGCTGACATTGGCCGGCAACACCACCTGCGCGGCCTGGCTACCGCCGGTCGGCGTGGTGACGTGGACCATCGGGATAGCGACCGCATCGGTGCTCTGCGTGAGCGCCTGCTCGTTCTTCGCGCGGGAGTGGATGCCGGCGTAGATGAGCACGGCAAGCAGGATGCAGACGAGGATGCCGAGCACGAGCGGGCCGCGGCTGCGGCTTACAGGCGGCGTTGGTGCGGCATCGCCCGAGACTGCACTACTGAGTATCGTGGGCGGCATCGCAGGCTGCGGCGCTCCAGTGTTTCCGGGCTGCGGCGCATCGGGATTTAGAGCTGGCTCCGGCAGCAGCGCGGTGCCGGTATCGCGCATGCCCTGGTTCTCGTCCCGCTCAGGGCTGAAGTGCGGGTTCGATTGTGGATCGTTCATCAAGACTTCCTCATTTCAAGCATGCGTAGCAGCTGTCGCGGCGGCGCTGCGTTTCGCGTGCTGGCGGCTGTGCAGCAGGCCAAAGACAGAAGGAACAAAGGTAAGTGTGGCGACGGTCGCCAGCAGCAGGCCGCCGATCACGGCGCGGCCCAGCGGCGCGTTCTGCTCGCCGCCATCGCCGAGGCCAAGCGCCATCGGGATCATGCCGATGATCATCGCGAGCGCCGTCATGCAGACCGGCCGGAAGCGTGTAGCGCCAGCCTCAATCGCGGCGCGCACAGCTTCGCCATGCTCAGCCAGGCGAATCTTCGCGAATGAAACCACCAGGATCGAGTTTGCCGTCGCCACGCCCATGCACATGATGGCGCCCATCAGCGCGGGAACGCTGAGCGTGGTGTGTGTGAAGAAGAGAAACAGCACGATGCCGGCAAGCGCAGCCGGCAGCGCCGTGATGATGATGAAGGGGTCGAGCCAGCTCTGGAAGTTGACCACGATGAGCATGTAGACCAGCACGATGGCAAAGGCGAGGCCGGCCAGCAGCGCGACATACGCGCTCTGCATGGTGCGCAGCTGCCCGCGGAGATCGATGAAGGTGCCGCGCGGCAGATGCTGGCTGTTGTGTGCGACGATCCGCTCCACATCCGCGCCGACCGCGCCCAGATCGCGCCCCTGCACCGCGCCGTAGATATCGATGGTGCGACGGATGTTGTAGTGCGAGACCACCGCCATCTCGTTCCTGCGCTGGATGGTCGCCACATCGCCGAGGATGCCGGTTGCCGGCGAGGTGGCGGAGTGGATCGGTATGTTTTGAAGCTCCTGCATCGACTGCTCGGCATATTGCGGAGTTTGCGCAACGAGCTGGTAGTTGACGTTGTTTTTGGGATTGAGAAAAAACATCGGCGTGATCTGGAACGAGCCGCTGAGACTGTTGAGCACACTTTGCGCCACGTCACGCTCGGTAAAGCCGCCCTGCGAGGCCTTTGTGCGATCGACCGCAAGGTTCAGCACCGGGTAGTCGAGCGGCTGCTGCACCCGCAGATCCGTGAGGCCCGGCACCTGCCGCAGCTGCTTCAGCAAGTTGTCGGCGATGGCCTTGCTCTTGTACACATCGGCGCCCTGGATCTGCACGTCGATGGGCGCGGGCAGTCCGAAGTTGAGAATCTGCGTCGTGATATCCGCGGGCAGAAAGTAGAAGGTGTCGCTCGCGAAGCTAATGGGCAGCGATGCGCGCAAACGCCGAATGTAGTCGGCAGTGGGGTGATGGTTTTCCTTGAGGCTCACGATGATATCGGCATCGCTTGCGCCCACCAGGCCAGAGGTGGCGTGCATGGTGTTCATGCCGCTGTAGGGCAGGCCGATGTTATCGAGAATATTATCGAGCTCGGCGGCAGGAATGGTGCGGCGAATCTGGTCTTCGACCAGGTCGCAGAGCTTGGCTGTCTCCTCAATGCGCAGCCCGGTTTTGCCGCGAACATGCAGGATAAACTCGCCCGAGTCTGTGCTGGGGAAGAAGTCGCGACCGAGGAACGGGACCAGCAGAAAGGCGCAGAGACAGGCCAGCAGAAAGGCTGGAATGAAGACCGCGCGACGTAGCAGCAGGCCGGTGAGCAGTGACTGATAGCTGGAGCGCACCCGCTCAAAGCCGCGCTCAAACGCCTGCTGGAACTGGACCAAGGGGTTGCGCGAGGGCGCCGGGTGATGGATGCGCAGCAGGTACATCGCGAGCGTGGGCACCAGGGTTCGCGAGAGGATGTACGACGCGAGCATCGCGAACACCACCGCCTCAGCCAGCGGCACAAACAGGTAACGAGAGACCCCGTTGAGGAAGAACATGGGCAGGAACACGATGCAGATACACAGCGTTGAAACTAGCGCCGGCACGGCGATTTGCGCGGCGCCATCGAGGATGGCCTGCCGCAGCTCGTAGCCTTCCTCAATAAAGCGCTCGATGTTTTCAATCGTCACTGTTGCGTCGTCGACCAAGATGCCGACCGCGAGCGCGAGGCCGCCGAGCGTCATGGTGTTGATGGTTTCACCGATCAACGAGAGCAGGATGATCGAGGTGAGGATCGACAGTGGAATCGAGATTGCGATGATGAGCGTGGAGCGCCACGAGCCGAGGAACAGAAGGATCATGAGCCCGGTCAGTGCGGCGGCGATGACCGCTTCGCGGATGACGCCCTGGATCGCGCCGCGTACAAATACGGACTGGTCGGCAAGCGGAGCCATCTGGAGCTCGGGCGGCACGAGGGTTGCGACGCGGGGCAGAATCCTGCGCACGCCGGAGACGACCGACAGCGTGGAGGCGTTGCCATTTTTGAGTACGCTGATGAGCACGCCGCGATGGCCATTCTGGCGCACGACATTGGTCTGGTTCTGAAAACCATCGCTGACAGTGGAAACGTCGCGGACGTAGACGGTGCTGCCGCTGACCTGCTTGACCGGGATATCGGCGATCTCGCTCACAGACTGCGGCGCCGCGTTGGTCGTGACGTCGTACTCGTTAGTGCCGATCTTCGCCGTGCCCGATGGCAGCACCAGGTCCTGCGATTGCAGCGCGTTGAGCAGGTCGGCAGGCGCGACACCCTTGGCCTGCATCAGCTGCGGCTCCATGTTGACGGTGATCTGGCGCTGCTTGCCGCCGTAGGTCAGCGGAATAACCGCGCCCGGAATCGTGGTGAGCTGCGTGCGGATGAAGTTGGTCGCGTAGTCGTTGAGCTGCGACTCGGAGAGCCCCTGGCCGGAGATGCCGAGCTGCAGGATGGGCACGCTCGATGCGGAGTAGTTGATGATCTCCGGCGGCAAAGTGCCCGGGGGCAGCTGCTTGAGCATGTACTGCGAAGCCGCGGTGACCTGCGCGTTGGCGGTGTCAAGGCTGGCGCCCGGCTGCAGAAAGATCTTGACGACGACCTGGCCGTTGTAAGTAGTCGACTCGATGTGCTCGATGTTATCGACCAGCGTCGTCAACGCCTTCTCATACGGGCTGGTGATGCGGCCCTCAAAATCTTCCGCATCGAGCCCAGTATAGGTAAAGTTGACGGCGACGACGGGTATGTTGATGTCGGGAAAGATGTCGGTGGGCGTGCGCAGGATCACGACCGGGCTCAGGATGAGGATGAGTAGCGCCAGGATGATGAATGTGTACGGACGATCGAGTGCGATCTTGACGATCCACATGGCGCTGGCGCTCCCTTCGTACCCTTCTGGCTCGCTGTTGCCTGCCGCAGGTACCACCTTAAGTGTGCGCCCGGCACAGGACGATTGCCAAACAGTTTATTCCGCGTACAACGATCGGCTAAACCGATAGACTTACGGAATGGAACTGCGGCACCTTCGCTACTTCTGCGCTGTTGCCGAGGCTCGCGGCTTTGCCCGCGCCGCGGCAGCGCTCCACGTCTCGCAGTCTGCTGTGAGCGAGCAGCTGCGCGACCTTGAAGACGAGATCGAGGTGCCGTTGTTCGACAGGCGGGAGCACCGCGCGCGGCTCACGGCGCATGGAGAAATCTTTCTAGTCGAAGCGCAGCGTACGCTGCAGGCGGCAGACCGCGCGGTGGAGGAGGCGCGACGCTCGGCGCGTGGCGAGGTGGGCACGCTGGCCATCGGCTTCTTCATCGGCGGCACCGACTCGCTCTTTCCGGCGCTCATCCGCAGGTTCCGGCAACGCTCGCCCGGCGTGCGCGTCACGCTCACAGAGATGACGCCGACGCAGCAGCCCGATGCGCTGCTTTCGGGCGCCATCGACATCGGCTTTACGCGGGTGCTGCAAGCGCCGGCAAGCAACGACCTGCGTGCGGAGCGGTTCTACGTCGAGCCACTGGTGGTGGCGCTGCCGGTCGGGCATCCGCTTGCCGGCCGCCCGGTAGACCTGCGCCGGCTTGCGGCAGAGCGTTTCGTCATCACCCAGCGCGAGACCTCGCCTGCGCTTTTCGACAAGGTCATCGCGCTGTGCCGCGACGCGGGTTTCTCGCCGGCCATCGCTGCGACATCGTCTGTCGCGAGCGGCGTGCTCACCCTGGTGGCCGCGGGCGAGGGCGTGGCCATCCTGCCCAGGAACACGCTCAAGCTGGCGCCGGCCGATGTGATCTTCGCGCCGATTCGCGGCCGCGATGCGTCGATCGACCTGGTTATTGCGTGGAACCCCAGGCGCGAGGGGCCGCTGCATCGCTCCTTTCTTGAGCTTGCGCGCAAGGCCAGCAAGCGCAAGCCGCTGCTTTGACTGGCCACTGCTGCGCAGCGGAGAATGAACTTTCCCATGCTTCTCTCCCGGCACTCCCCTCGCGCCGTCAAAGGCCGCCTCGCGCTCATGCTCTTCCTGCAGTACTTCATCTGGGGCGCATGGTACGTCACCGTGGGCACGTGGCTGGGCGCGACGCTGCACTTCTCCGGCACGCGCATTGCGCTGGCGGCGGGCTCGACCGCACTTGGAGCGCTGGTAGCGCCGTTTGTCGCAGGCAGCCTGGCAGACCGCTCCTTCGCAACGGAAAAACTGCTGGCGGCGCTGCATCTACTGGGCGCGTTGCTGCTGTGGGCCGCCTCAGCCAATCACTCGTTCGCTGCCGTATATAGCCTGCTGCTTTTGTACGCCTGCTGCTACATGCCGACGCTCTCGCTGACCAACACGCTGGCTTTCCGCCACATGCGCGATCCCGGGGTGGAGTTTGCGCCGCTGCGTGTGCTCGGCACCGCCGGGTGGATCCTTGCCGGGCTGCTCGTGGGCGGCCTTGCGCTAGAGGCGACCGCGACGCCGCTGCGCATTGCAGCGCTGGCCTCGCTGGTAATGGCGCTATACTGCCTCACGCTGCCGCACACGCCGCCTGTAAACGCCGCCGAAGCCTCGCACGGGGCGCCGCGCAGGATGTTCTCCCCAGACGTCCTCGGCCTGTTCCGCGATCGCTCCTTCGCCGTGTTCGCCGCCGCATCGCTGCTCATCTGCGTGCCGCTGCAGTTTTACTATGCCTTCACCAACCTGTTCCTCAACGAGGCCGGCGTGCACGATGCCGCGGGAAAGATGACGGGCGGCCAGTTCTCTGAGCTCGGTTGCATGCTGCTCATTCCCTGGTTCTTCCGGCGGCTCGGTGTCAAGGGGATGCTGCTGGCCGGCATGGCGGCGTGGGCGCTACGCTATGCGCTGTTCGCCTTTGGCAACAGCGGCAGTGGCATGCCGCTGCTATGGGCGGGCATCCTGCTGCACGGCATCTGCTACGACTTTTTCTTCGTCACCGGGCAGATTTACGTCGACCGGAAGGCGCCGCCGGCAGCACGCGCGGCTGCGCAAGGGCTTGTCACGCAGATCACATATGGCGCGGGGATGCTTCTGGGCTCTTGGCTGTCGGGCGCGGTGGTGGACCAATATACGCAGAGCACGGCGCGACAGCTCGTCAGCGGCCACCAGTGGCGCAGCATCTGGTTGGTGGCGGCGGCTTGTTCAGCGGGGGTGCTGGTGCTATTCGCGCTCTCCTTCAACGATCGTACCCAGGCCGGAGGGAACCGTAGGGAGCTTGAAAGCGCTGCGGGAGCGACGGCTGCGCCTGTGTAGATTGCAAAAACCCGGGCCAGCTTGCCGGCTACAAAACAACGCGGCCCAGCAGCACACCGAGCCACACCGCAAGAAGGCCGAAGAGCAGGCTGCCCAGGATGTAGAGGCTCGCGGGCAGAAAGGCGCTGGTTTCCAGCTGCACAAAAATCTCCAGCTCGAAGGTAGAAAAGGTGCTGTACGCTCCTACAAAACCGATGGGGATGAGATAGCGCCAGAGAGGGTTGAGCTCCGGCCTACGGGCCAGGTAGGTCACGATGAACCCTATGACAAAGCAGGCGGTGATGTTGATGGCGAGGGTGGGATAGGGGAATCTGCCACCGATGCGGTTACCGATAAATGAGCCGACGGCGTAGCGCGCCAGCGCGCCCAGCGCGCCTCCAATAGCAATGGCGAGGAACCTGGACACGGCGCGCTGCCCTCCCGGTGAAAGATGAGCAGCGAGATGCCGCGTCGCCCTGATTGTAGAGCACTCGCGGGCCAGGGCCGCACGCAGTTGTGCGCCAGGGCTTGCTGCAGAAAGCATTAACACCTTGACGCGGCTTGCCGGTCAGTACAAACCAGGTTCAGTTCTTCTCAAAGATGAGGAAGTAATCCTGCCCGTCGGTTTTCGTAAAGTCGTACTGCGCGGTGCGATGAAAACCGGCCGCAGCCAGCTCCTTCTCCACCACCGCCTGGTTCAGCCCATGGTCTGCGCCGTTTCCGTTGCGATCGATGATGCCCACTTTAGCTCCCGACTTCAGCGCCGGCTTCAGGTTGCCGAGCAGCGCTTCAGGGTGCTCGATCTCGTGGTAAGCCTTCAGCATCAACACCGCATCTACGCTGTCCCGGGGCAGCTTCGGGTCGTCGGGTGTGCCCTCGATGGCGTGGACATTCGCAAGCCCTGCTTTCTGCGCACGCACGGTGATGGTCTTTACTGCCTCCGGGTTGATATCCTCGGCGAACACCTCGCCCCGCGGGCCGACGCGGGCCGCCGCACGCACCGTGAACCAGCCCGAGCCGGCGCCGATATCCGCCACTGACTTGCCGGGGCTGATGCCCAGCAGATTCATCACGCGCTCAATCTGCAGCTTCTTGTCGCGATCTTTGTACTCGAACACCGACAGGTCGCCGGTGTAGGGCGTGCTGGTCTGGCGCTGCGGCACAGTTGCCTGCTGCGCACGTCCGTCCAGGTGGAACACTAGAGCCATCCCCGCACAAAGCGTCAGGCCCAGCGCCGCCGCGCGCCGTTTTTTCGCAAACCATGTGCCGCTCGTCTTCATCGCTTCAGCATGCACTCATTCCGGCTGCGTGTCCAAGCCCGCGCCTGCAGTTTTCAGCAGGACAGAAAACACCGCCACAGGTCAGCGCTCAAAGCTGCCGCGCCAGCACCAGCGTGATATCGTCCGGCTGCTCCGCGTCGCCGATCCAGCTGCGCAGCGCACGCATGGCGTTGCCGGAGATGGCAGCCAGCGGCTGGTGCCGGCTGCGGCGGATCACCTCCAGCAGGCGCTCCTCGCCGAACTCGCCAAAGTCGTTTTCCGGCTCTGTCACACCATCGGAATAAGCAATGAGAATGTCGCCCCGGCCCAGCGAGACTGTGGCCTCTTCATACTCCATTCCGTCGAGCAGCCCTACGACGGAGCCGCCGCAGTCCAGACGCTTGACGCTGCCGTCGGCGCACAGCACCAGCGGCGGCAGCTGTCCGCCATTCGAGTAGGTGAGCTTCTGCGTCGAACCGTCGTAGCACGCGAAAAAAAGCGTCGCATACTTCTCAGGCTGCGTGCTTGAGTAGAGGTGCCGGTTGAGCAACGCCAGCAGCTTGCCGGGCGAGGCGAAGCCGGTCAACTCTTCACCATCTATTCCTGCGACGCCAGGCTCCCCGCTGAACTCCTGACCCGCGAAACGGTAGGCGCGCACCGCGGAATGCAGCGAGGCCATGAGCAGCGCAGCCGAGATGCCCTTGCCGCTGATATCGCCCAGCGCGAGGCACAGCTTGCCTTCGCCCGCCAGGATGAAGTCGTAGTAGTCGCCGCTTACCGTGCGCGCTGGTTTGCAGATGCCGTGCAGCTCAAACCCCGGCAGGTGAATCGACCCCTGCGGGAAGAGGTTGTTCTGGACTTCCTGCGCGATCTCAAGCTCGTTCTGCACGCGCTCCTGTTCGCGCTGGCTCGCAAGCAGCCCGGCCAGCGAGCCGGCCATGGTGTTGAACGAGGTGGCCAGCGCAGCCAGCTGGTCCTGCCGCTCTACGTGGATGCGATGCCCCAGATTACCGCGATCGATCTGGGTGGTCGCAACATACAGGTCGGCGATGGAGCGGGTAATGGTGCGGCTGAGGCGGACCGCCATGAGAAAGGCCAGCAGCTCAAGCAAACCGAACAGGATGGCGATGGCGATGAGCGCATCGCGCACCACCGCGCCGATACCCACAGAGCTGGCGAAGAGCCGCTGGTACAGCAACGTTGGACGGGAGATGACGCCGAGCGTGGCCGTTTTTTCCTGGCCGGTGCTCCACACCCGGATGTGCAGCGGGGCGCTGAAGAAAACGCGCGTGTCGAAGAAGTGTGCGGATGCGGGAACGATGCCGCCCTGCACCCGCTGAAACGCGTCCGGGGCCTGCTCACTGTGTGGCTCTTCTGTGCCGGCTCCTTCGTTGGCGTCGAGCGCCGTAGTATCGCTGAGAATTGCGGGCAGGATGCTGATGCTGCCCAGGCCCTGCGCCATCTGCGCCAGGTTGCTTTCGTCCAGAGGAGACGTCGCGACATCGAGCACCACGTCGTTCCCGACGCCGGCCGAGCTGGCAGAGCAGAGATAGAGTTTGCCGGCGATTTCGGCGATGCCGTTGAAGCCAGAATGCAGCCACACCGGCGGAGGCGTGTCGAGGAAAGGAGAAGCGTCAATATCGGTCGGCTGCCCGGGCGCGTCGAGCCGAAGCCGCTTGCCCCGCTGCCAGGCCGCGATCGCCGCGCGGGTCGCCGGAACGCCGGGGTCGCGCTCAAGGGAGATAAGTGGCAGCTTGTAACCGGGCGCACCGGGGTGAAGCTTGATCGCTTGAAGAAGCGGCGAAGCGGAGATGGTACTGCTGATGCGAACGCGGGCCAGCGTTTCATTCAGCGCGGCGCGCGCAGTATTCGTCGCAAACTGGCCTGAGAAGATATAGGCCGCGATGCCGGTGAGCGTGCCGAAGAGCACCACCGGTGCGAGGCCCATCAGCAGGCAGGTCACCACCAGCCGGTTGCGCACCGTCCACATCACTCGATGCACGATCCAGCGATACATCAGAATCAGCAGAAACACTGCCAGCGCTGTAAAGACAAACGCCGCGGACACTCCGCTCACGATGCCGAAGTCGCCGGGAAAGAAGCTCAACAGATAGAAGAGGCCCGAGACCAGAAGCAGCCAGAAGGCGCCACGCTCCACCACGCCAGCCGGGCGCCTGAGGCCGACCCGCGCCAGGCACGCGGCCTCAAAATGCTGGAGCCAGCTGAACATGATCCATCCTATCTGCGCGCATTTCCCTCAGGAAGCCTTTCACAACTTTTGGCTTTGCATACCCCAGAACCTGCACCGGCGCGGTAAATGCCGAGTGTACCGCAATCGTTGTACGCCGGTGACGTTTGCCGTCGCCGGGCAGCCCTGCGCGCCCGATTACCCGCGGCCGGACGCACTTATTTAACAGCTGCGGGTCTGGCCTGCGGTTCTTTGACGGTCAGTATCTGGTCTGCCTTCACGCTGATGAGCTTCTGCACTATCCCGCTCGGCCAATGGATTTCTATCTCGCTTGCCATGGTGTCAGGTCCCAAGCCGAAATGAGCCCTCTTGTCGTTTGAAGAGAGATAACTACCCGCGGTAGATACAGTCACATACTGTGGGCCACGCGGACTGACTAGTTTGATTTCTGCGCCAATACCATCGCGATTGCTGCGCGTGCCGACGAGCGAAAGCGTAAGCCAGTGGTTCGTGGTTACCGTCTCGTTGTGCAGAATGTGCGCGGCGCCGCCATTGGTGGTGACGACCGCATCCATCCGGCCGTCATTGTCTATGTCGCCAACTGCCATGCCCCGCCCAACCCAGGGCACCTGGAAGACGCTGCCGGAGCGGTCGGAGACATCCACAAAGCCATGCCCGGTGTTGCGCGCGAGCAGCGTCGGCTCCTTGTAATGGATTTGCGGCGAGTTCAGGTCGACATTGTCGAGATCGTGCCCCTGCGAGACAATCAGGTCCTTCAGCCCGTCATTATCGTAGTCGAGAAAATGAATTCCCCAGCCCGAGTGGAGCTGGCTCATGCGGGCGATCCCGGATAAGTAGGTGTCGTAAGTAAAGCTTGCGTCGCCATTGTTGCTGTAAAGTGCGTATCGCTGGTTTGCAAGATTTGTAATCACCAGATCGGGCAAGCCGTCATTGTTGTAGTCCTGAAAGTCGATGCCCATACCCGCATAGGTATGTCCGTCGCCATCGACCGAGATTTCGGCCGGCAGCCCCATCTCTTCAAACGTACCATTGCCTTTGTTGCGAAAAAGAAACTCGAGCATCGAATCATTGGCGACGGCAATGTCTACCTTTCCGTCACGATCGAAATCAGCCAGAGCAATTCCCAGACCTTTCCCCGGTTTGCTCAGCCCTGTTTTCTCCGCAACTTCGGTGAACTTGCCGTGACCATCGTTGTGAAAGACCAGCGGAGAGATAGCGGGAAAGATATCCGGGTGGCAGTACGAACGGTACCCTTCACGATGCTCGCCGCACCACACGTCGTTGAAGTCCCACTTGACATAGCGGAGCACTACCAGGTCGAGCAGGCCGTCATTATCGAGGTCGACCCAGGCCGCGCTCGTCGACCAGCCGCTGCCGCCCGTACCCGACTGCTTTGTAACATCGGTAAAGGTGCCATTGCCATTGTTGTGGTACAGGCGATTGCCGCCGTAGGCGGTGACATACAGATCTTCCAGGCCGTCGTTGTCGTAGTCGCCAGCCGCAACACCCATGCCGTAGCCGATGCCCTTGAGCCCGGCCTTCTCCGTAACATCTTCAAAGGTGCCGTCCGGTTTCTGGTGGTAGAGACGGTTCCAGTCTTTCGCGGAAGCTTTCTGCGGAATGGTTCCCGGCAGGGTGGGGTCTGTAAGTGGAGCCCCGTTGACAAAGAAGATATCGAGGCGGCCGTCGTTGTCGTAGTCGAACAGTGCTACGCCGGAGCCCATCGTCTCTATCAGGTATTTTTTCGCTGTGTGGGAGGCGACACCTGTAAAGTCGACGCCGCTTGCCTGTGTTGTGTCAATGAAGTTACCCGCGAGCGCAAGGTTAGCGAGGCCGCTCTGCTGTGGCGTGGCTTGTTGCGCGAGCAGATGAGTCGCTGCGAGCGCCAGCGCTGCCACAAAAGTAAGCAGGCGCATCGCTTGGCCATGCGCGCCCCATGCTGGGCGCCCACAAGGTTGCGGAGCCGGGTGCGAAGCATTCTGGTAACTACCACGCCGTTGGATGGCCAGGCAACTACGGGAATATAAGTTCATGTGCTCTGGGCTACCTTCCAGTAAACGGAGTACCGGTCGCGTGTTACCCAGGCGAGCGGCACCCTCGGTCATTGCCGCCGCGCGCGCCAGCAGCGTTCTCCGATCCATTTTGCCGGCACACCCTTTCTGCATTCCCAGCTCCCTCTTTGCATTGGCCTGCGGTCCATCTACGCGACCCTTCATCTCTACACCGTAAACCCCGCTTTTGTGAAATCCCGGCTGGCGCCGCCAGGGACTGCAAATGGGCGAAGCATTGTCGTAGCGCTTGCAACACATCGTTTCCGCAGAGAGGATGGAGGCGTGATGAATCGTCGCAGCTTTCTCGCACGCTATGCTCTGGCAGCCGGTGCTCTGGCTTGCCCCTCCAGCTTCGCTGCCTGGGCTCCGGGCGGCGAGCAGGCCGTCTCGGTAACGGTGTACCCGGACCATTCACTGGCTACCATCGCGCCTGATTTTCTGGGCCTGGGCTATGAGATCTCGTCGGTTACCCGGCCCGGGCTGCTCAGCGCGACGAACCACAAATATGTGCAGCTGGTGCGCACGCTCTGTGCCCGCGGGGTCGTGCGCATCGGCGGCAACACAGCCGATTACGCCAGCTACTTCGCAAGCGCCGCTGCGGTCTCCACTCCCTTTGGCTCGGTCGTCAACGAGGCGGTGTTGCAGGACCTCGGCAGCTTTCTCCGCGCGACCGGCTGGCAGCTGATCTGGGTCTTGAATCTCGGCAGCGGGTTCCAACCGGATGCGATCGCAGAGGCCGAAGCGGTGCAGCAATTTGCCGGTGACAGACTGCTCGCCTTTGAGATCGGCAACGAGCCTGACCTGTTTGTCGGCGAGAAACACCGCAAGCCCGGCTATGGCTACGAGGCGTGGCTCGATGAATACCGCCGCTCCAAAGCTGCCTTACGCGCGCGATTCCCGGGCATTCCGTTCGCGGGGCCCGACGCCGCCGGTAAGACGGATTGGGTGACCCGCTTCGCCGGCGATGAAGGCAAGGACGCCGTGTTGCTGACCCACCACTACTACCGTGAAGGCCAGAACGCAGGCAGCACAATTGAGAAGCTGCTGGGGCCCGACCCCAAGCTCGCGCCGCAGCTCGAGACATTGCGCGCGGCTTCGGAACTTTGCGGCAAGCCGTACCGAATCTGCGAGGTCAACTCGTTCTCTGGCGGCGGACGGCGGGGCGTCAGCGATACGATGGCAGCTGCGCTCTGGGTGCTTGACTACATGTTCACACTCGCGATGAATGGATGCGCCGGCGTCAATATGGAAACGGGCGTCAACCAGCTGGGCTTTATCAGTCCTTATTCACCTATCGGCGACGACGAGCACGGTGCGTATTCGGCTACGCCGGAGTACTACGGCCTGCTCGCTTTCTCGCTGGCAGCCAAAGGGCGGCTTTTGCAAACCAGTTCGAACGCAGACGGCATCCACGCCTACGTTACGCAACAGGCGAAGACGACGGCGGTCACGCTGATCAACAAGGGTGCGAGCGACGCATCGGTACGCGTCTATGCGGGCAGGCCGCTTGCTGGCAGGCGGGCGTCTGCACTCCGCCTGCTTGCGCCGGCTGTGGATGCGAAAACAGGGGTAACACTGGGCGGTGCACAGATAAGTGCTGCCGGCACATGGAAGGCAGCGAAGCTAGAAAACGTTGCGATTGGCAAGGGGGGCTTGGAGGTAAGGCTGCCTGCCTTTAGCGCGGCGATTGTGCATATCGCCTGATGGCAGATGAAATGCATGCGGTCCACACATCCGTACTTCCACTTAGGCTTCAGAAAAGAGATAGTTGAAAGCTCACTCATAGCTTCACGTACCGTCAAGTATTCTTCTCCCTTGCCTTGGCTATCTTTGCGACAGCGATAAGCGCTTAACTACAATCATTCTCTACCGCCCCGGCACTCGGTCCAGCAGCCGCTTCCAGGTCTTCTGGTTTCGCCGATAACTTTTCTTCAAATCTTCCAGAATCCGCTCGAAATCGGTGTGCCCGCTCAGCCGCTTCCAGGCTGGGTTCTGCGCAAACCAGGGATAGTTCTCATTGCCTAGATAGATCGCGCGACGCAGCCAGTGCAGCGCTTCGCTCTCATCGCCTTCCACCGCAAAGTAAGTCGCCAGACGGTACGCCATCTCGCTGTCCGCCTCGGCCGCTGAGATCGAGTTCTCCTCGATCAGCTCGGCCGCGCGCTCCCGCTCTCCTGCCTGCACATAACACATCGCGAGCGTCGGATACGCGAGCCGCATGCTGTGGTCGTCCTCGATCACGCGTTCCAGAAGGTCGATCGCCGCCGGCATATCTCCCTGCCGCATCCGCTGGTACGCAAGCGAGGTACGCAGCAGGGGGTGTTTTGGCTCCAGCGCGAGGCCTTTTTCGAGCTCATCGCCGGCCAGCTCCAGCTGGTTTTGGTACTGGTACACCCGGGCGCGATGGTTATAAACTACCGGCGCGTTCGAGGGGTCCAGCTGCAGCGACGCGTTGAATTGCGCCAGCGCATACTCGTACATTCCGTCGAGCCGCATCGTGATGCCGGCGATGATATGCACCTGCGCGTCGTTGACCGCGGTATGCAGCAGATGCTCAATACCGTGCCGCGCGCTCTCCTTCTCACCGCGCGATAGCAGCATGTACACGCGGTAGAGATTCGCCTCCACCGACCCTGGGTCAATCTCGAGCGCACGGTCGAAGGCCTTGCGCGCGGCGATAACATGCATATGCCCGCCATAGCCGTGGCGCACATACTGCAGATGCGTGATGCCCAGGCCGCTCCACGCCGCCGAGAACGGCGCGTTCTGACCTGTCACGTGCTCGAACCGCTCCAGCGCACGGTCCAGGTCTCCGCGATTGCCGGTCCTCTGCATGAACGACGAAAGCATGGCGCGCGCCTGCAGATACTCCTCCGACACTTGTCCGGTCAGCCGCGTTCCCGGACGGTCCGCAACCTTCAACTGCCCGATCCCCTGCAGCGATGCGAAGACGTCATTGCAGATCTCGCTCTGCACCGCGATCAGGTCGAACGAAGGCACGCTGATCGCGCCGCCGCCGCCCACACTCTGCCCCACCACATCCAGCAGCTGCCAGTTCAGATCGAAGCCCTGGGGGCCCCGCATAAAGCTCCCCGCAAGCACCCAGCGCACCAGCAGCTTCTGCCCGATCTCAAGCGGGTCCATCTGCGCCAGTTGCTGCGCATTGCTCATCTGCAGAAGTGCACCCGAGGGCCGCACCACGAGCGTCGGCATGCGCGCCAGCCGCGCCGCGATCGCATCTGCAAGCGCAGCGCCGTACAAGGGCGCAACCGGCCCGGGATCGGAACTGATGCCGAGGTTGCGAAACGGCAGCACCATAATGCTGTTCTGCTTGGCCGCCGACTCCGGCGAATCCCGAAAGCGCTCCGCCAGCATCGACAGAAATCCTGTTGCCCGCTTCTCGCTCTCCGCCTCTGAAACCGGTAACGTTGCCGCTGCTTCACCCGGGATAATTCCCGACTCCAGCTGCATCGTCTTCATGATCGTCTTAAGCGCCTCGCGGGTGTCAGCGGCGCTTGCATAGCGGTCTGCGGGCGTCTTCGCAAGCAGCGTCGCGATCACACTATCGAGCTCCGCCGGAGTCTGCGGGCAGCACTTTGCCAGTGGCACAGGGTCAAGAAACTGGATTGCGCGGATCGACTGGAACTCATCGCCGTCGGACCGCGAGAATGGGTGGCGCCCGCTTACCAGCTCGTACAAAATGATGCCCAACGCCCACAGGTCACTGCGCACACTCGACTGCCCGGTGACGAACTGCTCTGGCGCCATGTATGCGATCGTTCCACCGCGGGCCGTGTACGTTGCCGCAATCGCTCCGCCCTTGCGTGTGCTTGTCACCGAGGGGTCGAACTCCGCATCCTCCACGCTCAGCCGCCGCGCCAGGCCGAAGTCCAGAATCTTGATGAGGCCGCCATCGGTCAGAATCACATTCGCTGGTTTCAGATCTCGATGAAAAATCCCCAGCGAGTGCGCCGCATGCAGACCGTCCGCAATCTGGATGCCCACCGAAAGCACCAGCTGCACACTTGCGGGTCCGCGCGCGATCAGTTTGTCCAGCGGCTGCCCCGGTACATACTGCATCACGATGAAGGCCTCTTCGCCCTCCTCGCCGACTTCATAGATCGCGCAGACGTTCGGGTGCTCGATGGCGGAGGCAAGCCGCGCTTCGCGCAGCACGGTCGAGCGCATCTTCTCCGGCGTCAGCGATCCGCGCTTGAGGATCTTGAGCACCACGGGCCGCATCAGCTCCGTATCGTTGGCCAGAAAGACGACCCCGCTGCCACCCGCGCCCAGGCGCCGCTGCAGTTCGTAATGCTCAATCACGCGATGCTTCATGGCTGCAAGTGTAGCGGGTGCGCGTGAAGACAAAAACCGTCTGCGCGCCTGGCGTCACCTGCGGTGAGGCTGGCGTGGAGGTTGCACTGCGAGCTTCCGTAGTCCTCCCGCTGGTCGGATTGAGAAAGTACCGACGCATCGCCCTGGTCTCATCACTCAACAGCACTAAGGCGCAACAGGACTCAGCACTGCTCCCGCAATCTCCGGCTCGCTCGGCACAGGCATCTGGGCCCTTGGCAGCGCCACTCGCACTACCGCACCGCCTTCCGAGCGCACCTGCAGTTCGCCGCCCAGCTCGCGCACGCGCTCCCGCATGCCGCGTAGCCCATTGCCTTCTTCGCCGACCATGCCGCATCCATCGTCGCGCACCACCAGCACTGTTTCCTGCGGCCCAATCTCCAGCGAAATGGCGCAGCTGCGTGCTCCCGCGTGGCGCACGATATTCGTCACCGCCTCGCGCAGAATCAGCGCCAGCGAAGCCTCCTGCTGCGCGGGCAGGCGCGGCACCCGCTCCGGACGGCTCGTCACCAATACCCCGGCTGCGGCCAGCGCTGCCGTGGCCTGCTGAATCTCCGCTTCCAGCCCCTGCGCGCGATAGCCCGACACCGTCTGCCGCACCTCGGTCAGCGCGCGCCGCGCCGTCGTTTCAATCTCCGCCAGCTCCTGCGCGGCCCGCGCCGGTTCGGTCGCCAGCAGCCGCTGGGCCAGCTCGCTCTTTACCGCGATCAGCGAAAGCGTATGCCCCAGCACGTCATGCAGGTCGCGCGCGATGCGCTCCCGCTCGGCCGTCTTGGCCAGCTGCTCGATCTCGTCACGTGCCATGCGCAGCTTTGTATTCGCGCGCTCCTGCTGACGCATGCGTACGGCGTTCATCCCGCTCAGCGCACACACGCCGATGGCCACCGACCACTCCCAGCTATCCAGATGGAACACCCACGCCTGGACCACGATGATCGTGCACTCGATGCCGATGAGCCGGAAGAAAGCGGCGTCGCTTTCTACCATGTTGATGAGGAACCAGGGTAGATAGAAATAAATCCCGAAGCAGCTTTGATTGACCGGAACATAAACCAGAGCCAGCGCCAGAATACCCAGCGTGCACAAGCGCCGCGTGCGCAGGTGCCCGTACAGCGCGCCGAAGTAAAGCGACACAAACGCAAGCAGTGCCAGCGCCAGGTAAATCCACATCCGGGTTTTGTGCTCGTAGAAAGGCTGGATGACCCAGAAACCGACATAGACCAGCCAGGTCAGCGGGCCCAGGCCCCGGCTCTGCAAGCTGATGGAGGTCGACCAGCCGTTTCGTGCCGAGTCGCCGGAAGGCTTTCTATCGTCGCCGCTTTCCTGCGGCTTGCTGCGCCAGGCAGGACTGCCGGTAAGCGTATTTGCCAATCTGGCTTGCCAGCTCATGCCTTCGCCTCACTTACTGCCCACAACCGGGCACTTATCCCCAGCAGCACCACCGTGTACCCCGCGAGCACAGCATACGCCAGCAGCGTCGAGGTCGGTTTCGAGCCGAACGCGACCAGCTCCGCCGGCGAGAACACCGCGTGCAGCGCGAGGCGCGAAAACCAGTATGTCGGCAGGTACTGCGCCACGGCCTGCAGCCAGTGCGGAAGCTGTTCCACCGGCATCCACAAGCCGCCCAGAAACGACAGCGGCAGATAGATCAGATTCACAAACCCTGGCCCCGCATTTGGTGGGATCGCCAGGCCGAACAGGAGGCCCAGACTCGCAAATGGAATCGTTCCCACGGCAACTATGCCCAGCAGCTTTAACACTTCTATCGGCGACGCCACTAACTGGTGTGCCGCCACCGGACCCAGGGCCACCAGCAGCAGGCAGATGATGAGCGAAAACACCACGCTGGCCGCCAGCTTGGCGACCAGGTAGGCCATCGGCGGCATGGGGCTCGCACGCTTCAGCTCGAGCCATCCATGCCCTCGCTCGGTTGCCAGCCCGTTGCCAATGCCGAACAGCGCAGCGCCCACGGTGCCGAAGCAGGAGTAACTCGCCAGCAGATAGCGTGCTATCTCCCTGCCTTCGCGGGCGTTGTGCGCGCCGAGCGTGCTGAACATGAGATAAAAGACAACCGGGAAGCCGATGACTGAGAATGAGTATGCTTTATTGCGCCGCAGCTTGGTAAGTTCCGCAGCAATTTCCCGAAGATACACCCGAGTCGCAGTATACGGCGGGGACGGTAAAGCAGCCAGAGTGGCCATTCTGTTTCTCCTCGCGATCTGAACTTAAAAACCCGACTTACCCTACTTAGAAGTCTGCGTTTCCCCGCCCCGTGTCAACGACAGAAATGCCTCTTCGAACGGCATCGCACTTACCTCCAGCTCCCCCACCGTTGTATCGAGCGCGAAGAGTGCCCGCAATGCAGCCTCTGGTGTATCAGTCGCCAGGGCCCACCGTTCGCCATCCTGAACCGCGTCCGTTACTCCGGGCAGCCCCTGCAGCACGTTGCGGGCTATCACTGTCCGGCACCGGATATGCGAGGCCCCGGCGAGCCCCCGCAGCTCGGCCGGCGTGCCCTCCGCCAGCAGCCGGCCTCCTTTCAGCAGCAGAATCCGCGAAGCCAACGCCTCCGCCTCTTCCAGGTAGTGCGTCGTCAGCAGCACCGTCTTGCCTCGCGCTGCCAGTTCCCGCACCTCGGTCCACAGAGCCCTGCGCGCCTCGATGTCAAGCCCCAGCGTCGGCTCGTCCAGAAATAGCAGGTCCGGGTCTCCCGCCAATGCCAGCGCGAACAGAACCCTCTGCTTCTGCCCGCCGGAAAGCTCCCCGAACAGCTTGTTTTTGACCTCGGCAAGTCCCGCAATGCGCACAATCTCGGCGAGCCCCAGCGGCTGAGGATAGTACCCGCGAAACAGCTCGATATGCTCCCGCACCCGCAGCGACTCCGGCATGCGCCCCACCTGCAGCATGGCCCCGGCTCGCATCCGCGCCGCGCGCTCTCCCGGTTCTTGGCCGAACAGCCGCGCCGTACCGCCCGTGCGCCGCGTCAGCCCCAGCAGGATGCGGATCGCCGTCGTCTTGCCCGCCCCATTCGGGCCCAGCAGCGCCACGATCTCGCCCGGGTACAGTGTGAACGAGAGCTCGTCCAGAGCTTTGTCCCCAGGGTACTGTTTGCTCACTTTGTCGAGCACCGCTACTGGGCGGGCGCCGGGCAGTTCGTTTCCCCGTTCGTGTTGTGTGGCAACGGCAACTTGCATGGCTGGCACCTCGAGCTTCGATCTGGTTCGAGTGTGCCGCAAAACCGGCGCGGACAGCAGTGTCAAGCGTCAGCAAAAGAGCATGACAACTGTCATATATGCCGATGTCACGCATCCGCCGCTCCGGCACTTGCGCAGCGTTCTATCGCGGGAGCATCCTTCTCGGCGTGGCGCTTTAAGAGATAAGCGGCGCCGCGGAAGGAGGCTTGGCGATGTTTGGAAAAACACACGCAAACCCGGGGCCGAAAAAGTGCGCGCACCCGGCATGCTTCTGCACCGTCGAAGCAGGCAAGAAGTACTGCTGCGACCGTTGCCACGATGCCCACGGCATGACGGAGTTGAACTGCCAGTGCCACCACTCGGCCTGCGAGGGCGGCCCCGCGTCCTGAGCGGTGGCGCTGCGGTGCAGGGGCGAGATCATTTGTCCCGGGTGACTGCAAGGGTAAGTGGCCGGTTCCTATTCCGGTAACCACCCCGAATGTGCCTCCGGTAAGTGCCTTTTCTTTCCCGGCGCTTTACCCTATGGTGGAGCCAGAACGCTCCATATATGGAGTAACCCCGCCGGGGCGGCAAAGCCTTCCGGGGCACAGGATTTCAGTGGCCAAAATTACTTTCGCGTCTGCATCTGCGGCTGGATCTGGGCAGGCAGTGTACCCGGCCAGCCGCTACACTCCGCCTGATTTCCCCAACCTGGGCGATCCGGACCAGCGCCGGCGCCTTTCCGCAGCCGCCCTGCGCGCCTTTTTCAACATCGCCCGGCACTGGGAGATTCGCGACGAAGACGCCCGACTGCTGCTGGGCGGCGTCTCCAACGGGACTTTCTACGGCTGGAAGAGCGCCCGGCTGCTGGCCAGCGAGACCCGTCCGCTCGACCAGGACCGGCTGCTGCGCATCTCCTACCTGATTGGCATCTTCAAGTCGCTCAATATCCTGTTCAGCACGCCGCTCGCCGACCGCTGGGTGCGCCTGCCCAACTCCAACGAGATTTTCAATCAGCGCACCCCGCTCGACTACATGCTGCGCGGCGGCGCGCCTGCCATGGACACCGTGCGCCGGCTGCTCGACGCGCGCCGCGGCGGTTGAGGCGAGACCCGCAGCATGGCAAAACCTCCCCCCATCAGGCCAGCAAATCCCTCACAGCGGAAAGCGCCGAGTGCTCCACGCCTGGGTGCTCCACGCCCGGGCGCCGCACAATCCCCAGGCGCACCGGGGGGCGAGGCAGCTGCCACCCGTCCGGCACCGCGCCCCGGCCGCCGGCTCACCATCCAGGCCATGGCCGAGCAGCTCCGGCTCACCCGCTCGCCCGCCGCGCCCACGCTGCTGCCCTCCTCGCACTACCAGCCGCCGCTCACCGACCTGCGCCGCCTGAACACCTCCCGGCTGCTCCCCGCCCGCTACTCTGACTCCGTGCTGACCCGCATCGCCGACTCTGATGCCGATCTGCAGCTGCTCTACGCGCTTGACAACGCCACCAACGAGCGGCTCATCGCCGAGGCCAACAGCCGGCTCGGCATCGCTGCCCGCGAGCTCGTCTTCGATCTTCCCTACGCCCGCATCGTCAACGCCGCCTTCGCCCACCCGCACCCGCAGGGAGCGCGCTTCTCAACGCCCTACCGCGGCGCCTGGTATGCCGCTTTCGAGCTCGCCACCGCCAAGGCCGAGGTGCTCTTCCACCGCTCCGTCCAGCTTACTGAGATCGGCTGGCTCGAGCGCGAGGATCTGGATTATGACCACTACCAGGCCGATTTTGCGGGCGGCTTCCACGATCTGCGCGTTTCCGACCTGCAGCTTGCCGCCCTGCGCGATCCCAATCCGCGCTTTAATCCGCGCTTTGAAGACCAGCGCCTCGCCTGCCTCGACCCGGGTTCCTACATCGCCTCGCAGCAGCTCGCCATTGAGCTGCTTGAAGCCGGCTCCCTCGGCGTCGTCTACCCCAGCACCCGCCGTCCGGCCGGCACCTGCCTCGCCTGCTTTCGCCCGGCCGCGGTCGCCAACGTGCGCAAGCGCGACCTGCACCGGCTCTCCTGGTTCCCAGACGCGCCGCCCACCTTTACCCGCATTGCGCGCACCAGGGGCGACACTCCGGCCCTTACAACCGTATCCCGCTGAAGAACGAAACCCTGCAGAGCGAGATCGCGGGGAACCGGGCGTGCCATTACGCCGCGCTCTCATCACGTCCCACTCCAGGCGCGCAGCGACGCCCGCAGGTCCGGCCAGCCATACGCCACCTGACCCAGCCGCGCGCCGCCGATCTCGACACTCTCTTCACCAGCCAGCGCCCCTCCCATGCGCTCATAAAAGTGCCGCGACGCATTTTCCTTGAGCACCCACACGAACATGCCGCCGAGCTCCGTTGCAACAAGCTCCTGGGCCACACTGCGCAGCAACTGCGTGCCCAGCCCCCTGCGCTGCGCCCCGGCCTGCAGATAGATCGCGTACAGCTCCCCGGCAAAGCCCGCAGGGCCCGGGCGCGCGGGACCCCCGGCAGCAAACCCGCACACCCGCCCATCCCGTTCCGCCACGCGAATACACATGTCGCTTTCCTCGTGCACACGCGCCCGCCACCGGTCGGCAAACTCCTCTACCTGCAACCCATCGAGATAAGCCTGCGGAATCACATCCCGGTAGGTAGACCGCCAGCTCGAGACATGCACTTCGGCAATTGCCCGCGCATCCCCGGCCAGCGCAGGCCGAACCGTCACCGCAGATCCAGCAGCTTCCCGCATACTTGCCATCCCCTCAGGCGATGATAGCTATGTATCGAACTGCCGCAGGTCAAAGGCGCAGCCGCAGCGGCCGATTTACCCTGCCAGTCCATGGACCGGGAGAGTGAAGAAGGCGGAGAAACACTGATAACTCGAATGACTGCAGATATCGCCCGGCTCGGTAGACGGATCACCGATGGATCGACCTATCGGCGCCGGGCCGTGGCTGTCGTCGCAGAGACTGCCTGGTCCAGATAGGCCGGGAGCAGGTTGATATCGCGCAGCTGGGCAAATGCATGACCTGCCTCATGGCTGCCACTGGTCACCACCCACACGGTCGGCGTTTCGTGTACACCGAGGCTCGTGCCCAGCCGGCAATCGGCCCGCACCGCATCGAGCAGTTTGCCCTGTGGGTCGATCGCAAACGGCATTGCCAGCCCGTGCTCCCGCGCGAAGCGCTCGGTACACGCCTGCAAATCCTCCTGCGTCGCGATAGCCGGCTGCCGGGCGAACACAGTGTTCCGGTAGTCGCTGCCCAGCTTCCCGGACTTGCTGTCGAACCAGCGCGCATTGACGGCCGCCTGCTGGCTCCAGGGGTGGCCGGGGATGAGCCAGTCGTGCCGCACCCACGGTACGTGGTATTGCGCGGCTGCCTGCATCAGGCGCGGATTCCAGGCTGCGCACATGGGGCACTGCAGATCGTCAAACTCGACGATGGCCACCTTTACGCCGGGAGGAGGCTTGAGAGCGGGGGAACTGACGGCACCCTGCGGTGCATCGGGCGCCTGAGAAAACTGCGCGCGGCTTATGGGAACGCAGGCAAGCAGCAACCCCGCCAAAACACCGCACCGGCTTAGACCTGTTCCCTGCATAGCGCCTCCCAGATGAGCTTCGATGAACTTCGACGAGCTTCGTTGGACCGGGCCAGTGTAGCAGTCAGCGGGCTCTCGGTAGACTGCCGCGCTCGCGCGCGCAGTGCCGCCGGTCAGGCCGCAGGCGGCAGTCTCCCTGCCGGCTGTTTTCGCTGCAGAAGCAAACCGGGCGGGGAGTTCGTGCACCGTCTGCAGGACCGTCCGCTCCGCGATCCGTGTCTCACCGCGAGTCACCGCGAGTCACCGCAACTCATCGAGCACTCGCAGCATCTTCGCCGTCAGCAGCTCCACCTCCCCCGCATAGCCGCTGCCCTGCCGCGGCGCGCCGGCCGCAGGCGTGCACAACACATCCCTCTCCACCAGCTCCTGCGCCCCGCCCCGGGCTGCCGTCCAGGTCCGCAGCCAGTAGCAGCCGTGCACCGCGACCATGCGCGCCTCCGCCGCTCCCGCTGCGGCCGATTCAATGAGGAACCGGCTCATCGCCTCGATCATGCCTTCGACCGAGCAGGCTTCGACCACCGCGACCCGCGGAAACGGCACGCTCAGCAGCGCGCGGGTCGCCGCCCAGAAATCCGATGCGGTCAGTAAGCCTGCCTCCACATGGATGCCGTGCATCCGCTCCGCCGCGCTCATCAGCTCGGAGTCCACGTGGTCCTCGAAGCACAGCGACAGCCGCGCCGGCGAGCCGGTCAGACGCAGCGGCAGCGCGCCCTGCTCCTCCGCCAGCGGCCGCGGGAGATAGCTCGCCATCCGCGCCGGCGCAAAGGTCCCGGTGCGGAACACCGGGCAGCTCCACTGGATCGAAAGCGCCGCGGTAAACTCCTGCTCCGGCAGCTCTACCTGCTGCCTGAGCCAGCAGCCCAGCCGCCCCGCTCCCGTGGCCCGCTGCGAGCGCAAGGCCTGCTCCAGCTGCGCCTCGTTGATGGTTCCCTGATCAATCAGAATGCGTCCCAACTGCACACGCGGCAACGCGTTGACCGCGATCCGAGCGGCGAGGGCCTGCTCCTCCAGCACCGAGCCGCGCAGCAGGGCTTGCAGGCACGCGCAGCTGCAGGCCTGCTGGCCGCCGAAGTGGTAGCGCCCCTCGCCCGTGCAGCCCTGTGCCGCGCACCGCACACGCTCGCCCTGCCGAAGGCCGTCGCTGCTACTCTCTGCGACGGGCTCCGCACCTTGCACCGCTTTCTCTCCGTAAACAAGCGCCGGCATGCCCAGCCATCCCGCCCCGATGCCGAGCTCTGCCTGCACCGGCTCCATCTGCATCTCTTCCACTTGCAACAGCACTGTCCCGTCGCCTGCGCCCGCCTTGTTTGTCATGTTTGTCATTGCTCTGCCTCTTCCGGGTTCCTGTTGATCGAGTTGATCGAATTGGTCAAGTTGGTCGAGTGATCCGAGCTTCGCAGCACACGCAGCCGACGCAGCGAAGCCTTCTTCGCGGCCCGTGCGCTGTGTCAGCTCGCACGCCGCGCGCGCAGCTGCTTATGGGTCGACCTGCCGCCACGCGCGCCCAGGTCAGCCAGCAGGATGCGCAGCCGGCTTACGGCCATGTGGTGGATCTGCGAAACCCGCGACTCCACCACACCCAGCACCATGCCGATCTGCTTCATCGTCATTTCCTCGAAGTAGTACAGCGTCATCACCAGCCGCTCCCGCTCCGGCAGCGCGTCGATGGCTTCGACCAGCTTCCGCTTCGCCTCGCTTTCCAGGCACTGGAACAGCGGGTTCTCGCTCTCCCGCGCGGGCAGAAACGCAAGCTCCTCTTCCCCCGAGTCCTCGCTTCGCTCCGCGTTCAGCGTCGCCACTTCCAGGCCCCTCAGCTGACCCGTCAGCTGCTGCATGTCTGCAAGCGACAGGCCCATCTCGCCGGCGATCTCGGCCAGCTGCGGCGCGCGGCCCAGACAGGCCTCGAGCGTGCGTGTCGCCTCCTCCATCGCGCGGCCCTTGCGGCGCAGCTCGCGCGGGCTCCAGTCGAGCGAGCGCAGGCTGTCCAGAATCGCTCCCCGGATCCGGAACTGCGCGTAGGAGCGGAACTGCACATTCTTGCCCGGGTTGAACTTTCGCGCCGCATCCAGCAGCCCCAGCGTTCCCGCGCTCACCAGCTCGTCCAGCTCGACATGCTGCGGCAACCGCTCATGGATCGTGCGCGCCACATACCGCACCGTCGTCAGGTGCTCCAGCAGCAGACGCTCCTGCTCGCCCGTCAGGGCGCCCTCCTGCTGTTCTGTAACGGGCGTGGTGGCAGATACAGGCACCGCCACCGGCCGCAGGCCCGCTGCAGCCGCCATCGCCCCCACGTGCATCTCCGGGTGCTTCCCCAGATTCGTCTCCGGACCTGCTCCCGCACTCACTCTCGGCCGTGCCGCTGAGAATGCTCCCGCTGCGTGGCCCAGCATCGCCTGTTCCTGTGCTGCTGCCTTTGCCGCCTCTACTGTCATCGCTGTCCGCATCGCCTTCATCCCCCGTTTTCCCGGCCGGCCGCGCTCACTGCTGCGCTGCCCGACGATGCGACACAAGTGCATCCCAGTGGCCGGAGTTCGGGCGCTTTTCTGAAGGTTTCTTCATGAAGAAATGGATAGGTTCACAGGCGGCAGCACGGCCCGCGGCGCCTTTCAGGCATGCAGCCGCAGGCGCATCGCGTGGCGCCTGAGCGCGGCCCGGGTCCCGGGATATATGCAATCGTTGCAGTTACAAATGAGCCCGTCGGCGACGCGGCTCTCCTCATGCGCCGCCGCGCTGGGGCACCTACCTTGGATTTACTTTGAGTGTGGGACTTGAGGCTCTGGAAAGCATGGCTGCGGAAACACGACCATCTTTCGCAGGCGTACTAGGCTTCCTAAAACCGCCTGCGCGGCCAGCGGCCACTTCGTGGCGTGTTCTCGTTGTGTTGGCGGCCCTCCCGTTGGTCGGGATTAATTTCCCATGCCCCGACCAATGGGAGGGCCACAAACGTCAGCACCCTAAGCACCACGGACACACGTCACGAAGTGACCGCCAGCCGCGCAGGCGGTTTTCTGTATTCGCCGCGACCCGACCGTGACAGGGGCTGCCTACAGTAGCGCCTCGCCGAACTCCACGCACTCCTCTTCGATCACCGCGCTCTCGCCGGCCAGGATCCACGCCCGCTCCAGCGTGTGCTCGAGCTCGCGGACATTGCCCGGCCAGGGGTGCGTGTGTAGCTTTGCGCGCGCGCCGGCGCTCAGGTGCCTGGGCGCGGCGTGCGGCTCCGCGGCCGCAAGGTTGGCGAGCGTGTGCTCCGCCAGCGCGTCGATCTCCTGGTGGCGACCGGCCAGCGGCGGCGTCTCGATCAGGAACACCGACAGCCGGTGCAGAAGGTCCAAACGAAACGTGCCCTCGGCCGCCATCGCGCCCAGCTTGCGGTGGGTCGCCGCCACGACTCGCACCTCCACCCGGACGGCCTCGTTCTCGCCGACCCGCTGCAGCTCGCCACACTCCAGAAACCTGAGCAGCTTGCCCTGCACCGGCAGCGGCAGCTCGCCTACTTCGTCCAGGAACAGGGTGCCGCCAGCCGCCGCCTCGATCCGTCCGGTCCGGCTCTGCACCGCGCCCGTAAAGGCTCCGCGTGCGTAGCCGAACAGCTCTGCCTCGATCAGCGCCTCCGGGATCGCCGCGCAGTTGATGGCCACGAACCGGTCGCGCCCGCTGAGCCGGTGCAGCGCCCGCGCCACCAGCTCCTTGCCCGTGCCGGTCGGCCCGTGCACCAGCACCGCCGTCCTGCGCCCGGCCACCAGCCGGATACGCCGGCTTACCTCCAGCATCCGCGGGTCGCACCCGGCAAACTCCGGCAGCATCACCTGCTTACAACTGAGAACTGCTCCAGCTGTTTGCTGCACCCACCGGGTCGGCTCTGCAGGCAGAACCGTCTGCGTAGACGGCCGGACTCCATCAACAGCAGGCCCCTCCGCCCCGGCCTGATCCCTGTTCCAATCCGTGTCCTGATATATGTCCCGATCTGTGTCCTGATCTGTGCCTTGCCCGGTGCCTTGGTTGGTACCTCGGGCACTCCCTTGCGTCGTAACTAGAACTCCGCCCCGCCCGATACCATGCGCCCTGAGCTTTTCGACCGTGTCCCGGGCCTGCCGCAGCGCATGCAGCACCTCGCCGCGAAAGGCTCCGCGCGCCGGCGCTGCGCCGATTCCGGCGCCATCGGTGGTCAGCACATCCAGAGCCGGAAACGCCCGCGCCAGCTCCTGCACACACTCCACCACCTCCAGGTCCGGCAGCCACGAGTCGACCAGCGCGACCGCCGCCGGCTCCTGCTCGAGCAGCGCAAACATCTCCGCCGCCCCACCCGCCTCGCGTACCGTCCAGCGCAGGGCCAGCAGCTCCGCGGTCAGTGCACTCCGCAGCGGCTCATCCATCGTGACCAGCACCGCACTCCGGCTTCTCGGAGGCGGAAGAACGGCCGGCCCCGGAACCAGCCGTCTCGCGTCTGCATACGGCACAATGACTGCGCTCATCGCTACCCTTTCCTGTCGAACCGGCCGGACTTACTCAAGTCAAGCAGACCAGTAAACGAACCGAACCAAGCCAAACCCACCAAACCAACCCCACCAAACAACCAACCAAACCAAATCAACCATGCAAACGGAGCCTGGCGAACGAAGCAGCGGTGCCGAACTCGCCGCTAGAGCTGTTTGCCTGCTCTTAGAGCTGTTTGCCTGCTCTTATGGAGAGACCAACGACACTCCGCGTGGCTTTTCCGGCAAGAAAAGCCACATGCAACAACACTCGCCCCTCGCCACCTACGGCAAACGGCTCCAGGCGCGGGCATAGGAGCTTCCGGCCAGGCTGCCGGACAGCAGCGCTCCGGGAGCAAAAAGCCGGAAGCCGGCACCCCGGATTGTCTCGATCCCCAGGCTCTTTCCCAAGGCTTCCCCGGACCCATTTTCGCTGCGATCGCTGCCAGCGCCCGACACCCGCCCGTCGGCCGCATCGCCCCGGCCGCCCAGCTTGCGCCGCAGCGCGGCCATGTGTACATCCACAACATTGGTCTCTACCGCTTTTGATCCCCACACGGCTTCGCGCAGTGCGGCGCGCGACACCGGCGCACCGCAGGCCAGCAGCAGCTGCTCCAGCAGCCCGAACTCGCGGTTGGTCAGCTGCAGCGAGGCTCCCCCCAGATCGACCCGCCGCTCCAACCGCTGCATCCGCAGCATGCCCATCTGCAGCACGCTCCAGTCCTGTGCACTGGCTGCAGCTGCGTCGTTACCGGGGGCGGCCGGTCCCGGGGCGCTTCTCTCTTCCATCTGTTTCCGGGCGGCCTGGCGGCGACGCAACAGCCCGCGGCAGCGCGCCCTCAGCTCAGCCAGCGAGAAGGGCTTCTGCATGCAGTCGTCGGCGCCCAGGTCCAGGCAGGCCACCCGCGTCCCGGCCTCCGCGCGCCCGCTCAGCACCAGCACCGGGCACAGCGGGGATAGCCCCCGCACCATCGCCAGCACCTCAGTGCCGCAACAGCCCGGCAGGTCCAGGTCCAGCAGCAGCAGGTCCGGCTCCTCCCGCAGAAACGACTCGATCGCTGCCGGTCCATCGCCCGCGATCTCGATCTCGACCGGGCCTTCTTCGAGCTCCGCCATGTCCGCCAGGTCCGCAGCCAGCCCCCGGCGGAGAAAGCTGCCCAGTGCCTGGTCGTCTTCGGCTATCAGCAAACGCATCGCCCGTCCCTCACACCCCCACCCTACCTTCCTCTGCTACGAAAATCCCTCTCCCTTCGCCTCACTTTCGTACACTGTCTCCCCATCTGGCTCTCTTCGGCAGCGGCTTCCCACATCGGGAATCCTCCTCCCCCGGCAGCCGTTTTCCCGCCTTTTCTCTGGACAAACAGACACTCTCCGCCGACAGCACCCCGCAGGCGCGCGACTCGGGGCAGCAATTCTTCTTTCCTCTTGCAATTCGCTTTTTCTTCGCTATACTGGCATCACCATGGCAGTCACGCGCAGGCAAAAAGAGGTTCTCGACTTCATCACCGGATTTCTCGAGCGGCACGGCTACTCGCCGTCGTTTGAGGAGATCGCCCGCGGGCTCAGCCTCAAGTCGCTCGCCACCGTGCACAAGCACATCACCAATCTGCAGACCAAGGGAATCCTGCAGCGCGGGCACAATCGCAGCCGCTCCATCGACATGCTGCCCCAGCCCCGCCCTCAGCGCCCGGGCTCCCTGCGCGAGCGGGTTTCGGACTCGCTCTCCGGCCGGCTGCCTTTGATGGGCCGCATCGTCGCCGGCCTGCCCGTCGAGGCCCTCCAGACCAGCGAAACCATCTCCATCGCCGACATCGTCGGCAACAAGGATGTCTTCGCCCTCGAGGTCCGCGGCGACTCCATGCGCGACGAGCACATCGTCGACGGTGATTATGTGCTGGTCGAGCGCACCCGCGCCGCCCGTGACGGCGAGATCGTCGTCGCCCTGATCCGCGGCTCCGAGACCACCCTCAAGCGCTTTTACCTGGAGCATGACGTCGTTCGCCTGCAGCCTTCCAACCAGGAGATGGAGCCTATCTACATTCCGGCAGGCCAGGTTGAGGTGCAGGGACGCGTCCTCGGGGTTCTGCGCCGCTACGCCTGAGGCGCGCGTAGGGAGTCAAGGCCAAGGTCCGGGGGTAACCTGCTCCGGCCGAGTCCGCGTCCGTAAACCATTGAATCCAGACGCAGCAAAGACCCGGAGCGCCCCGGGCCTTGCCTGTACGACGAGATATTGCGCGCTGTTTAGGAGGCTACGGTCCGTGCGCCGACCAGCTTGCTCACCGAGGCGCTGATCTTTTCTTTGGGCACATACCCAACGATCTGGTCGGCCAGCTTGCCATCCTTGAACAGGAGCAGGGCCGGGATGCCGCGAATGCCGAAGCGCATTGGCGTCGCCGAGTTGCGGTCCACATCCATCTTCATCACCTTCAGCTGGCCGGTGAACTCGGTCGCGATCTCGTCGACGATCGGCGCCAGCGCCTTGCAGGGACCACACCAGGCAGCCCAGAAATCGACCAGAACCGGCTGCTCCGACTGCAGGACTTCCGTCTCAAAGCTGCTGTCGTTTACTTCCAGTACGCCTGCACCTGCCATAATTGCTCTCCTTGAACGCTGAAGCGCTCGATTTGGATGGCCTCGCCTGGGCGAGCCAGCCATATCGAGTAGATGCGGGATGTCCTTATATGGTCGCAGTCCCAGCCAGGTCGCAAACCTGGGTAGACAGTGGAGTGCTCTGGATCGCGCCCCGGTCGGGCTCGCGTTCCAGACTCGCCGATCGATGGAGTGGCAATGAAGTGCGCACTATGGAGTGCGCAAACAGAGGAACGCCCGCGCTGTACAAGCCGCGGGCGCGGGAGCAGCCCTCCCCCAGAGCTGCCCACGAGCTTCAACATAGGGGGAGTGTGTCGGGCGTGTAAAGAAAACTCTGGTAATCGTTTCGTTTGTTCCCCCAGCAACCGCGCCGGGAGTCGAGAGAACAAGGAAAGAGCATTTTCACTCTTGGTGAGAGGCCTAAGTTCTCGCTCCAGTGGCTTTTCCCAATGGAAAAGCCACGCGCACATCTGCTGGTCCCTCTACGTGTGGAGTGAAAATGCTCAAGCTACAGGAGCAGTGCATTCCTAAATCGACACAACCGCGCAGCCGCGCATAGATGACGAGCGGCTCAACCGATACAAAGCTGCTCTGTGCAGGAAAAGTACTTTCCGCCAAGCTTTACCTTTGTGCAGGCTTTACCTTTGTGGTTCCTTTCGAAGCGGTCGCGGCTGGATTTATTTGTCGTAATCCCCACGCTCAACATAGGCTTGAGCTGCGGGGGCTTGAACTGCGGGATCTGCTGCTTCCCGACTGGAGCTGGTGATGAAGTCTGTTCTGTCTGTCTCGAATGCGGCACCCCGGATGGGTGTAACGGGTCTTCTGCTGGCCGCTTCCCTCTGCCTGGCACCGGGCGCTTTTGCGCAGGCGCAGAGCGCCCCTGCCCAGCCGGACCCCTACAGCGGCGTGTCGCGCCCCCCGTCTGACGATGCCATGGTGACGGCTGAGGACGCCCCCGCGCCAGCGCCGCGCAAGCCCTCGCCCGCGGTGCCGGCGACAGCGCCCGCGGCCAGCGCCGCTGCTCCTGCGGCCATTGCTCCTGCAGCGAGTGCCCCGGTGGCCAGCGCGCCCGCGGAAAATCCCGACTACGGCATTGTGAGCAGCACCGGCGAGACCGCCCCGGGCAGCTCCGCGCTGCCGGCCGCCATGCCATCCAGTGACCGCAGCGCCCGGCTCATCAGCCGGCCGCAGAACCCTGATTACGGCGTCATCGGCATGGTCGCCTCGCCGGCCAACCAGCTTGCCGAGGGTACCGACATCCGCGTCCGCCTGCTGCAGGCCCTCAGCACCCGGCGCACCCAGGATGGTGAGCCCTTCCGCGCCCTGGTCGCCAATGATGTCTACAAGGACGGCCGCGTTGTCATTCCGATGGGCTCCGAGCTGCGCGGGCGCGTCGTCGAGGTCACCCAGGGCCACCGCATGGGCGTGCATGCCACGCTACGCCTGCGACCCGATGCGGTCATCCTGCCCGACGGCACCGCCTACCACCTGTACGCGCAGGCTATCTCCAGCTCGCAGCCCGGCACCCGCACCGACCAGGAAGGCGGCATCCAGGCCCAGCCACACGTGGCGAAAGACCTGGCCGAGTACGGCGGCGGCGCAGGCACCGGGGCGATTGTAGGCGGGGTGCTGGGCGGACCGGTCGGCGCCGGCGCCGGCGCGCTGGTAGGCGCTGGCCTTGTCACCACCCACCTGCTGCTGCAGAAGCCGGCCCAGACGAAGATCGAAGAGGGCTCCGAGCTGGTCTTCAGCCTTACTGAGCCGATGGATCTGCTGCCGACGCGGAATTAGCCTGCGGAATAAACGTGCGAGTACAACGTGCAAGTGCAACCTGCGAGAACGAATCGATCGTCGTTCTTGCTAACGCTGCTAACTCGCCTTTGTGGAGTGAAAGGCCTGGGTCCCGCGAGGGTGTGATCCAGGCTTTTCCGAGTTATCAGAGGTATAGGTCAGAAGCTTTCCGATGTTACCCCTTCTCGCTTGAAGCTAGCAGCCGGGAAAGCTCTTCGAGCGAGCGGTCTTTTGTTTCAGGAACCCTCAGGTAGACGAAACACCCGCCGCCGAGGCACACCAGCCCATACCCAAGGAAAACTCCTCCCGTCCCGAACAGCCTGTTCAGCAAAGGGAAGGTATAGGTAAGAACGAAGGCTGCGGCCCACAGGGTGGTGACGGCGACGGAAACCGCGGTGCTGCGAACCCGGCTGGGGAAGATCTCCGAGATGAGCACCCAGGTGACAGGCGCGAGCGAGGCGGCGTAGAAGGCGATGGCGGTCAGCGTGATCCCGAGAATCAACGCGCCGTGCGCTCCCCGCCAGTAGGCGAACGCGGAGGCCAGGTGCGCGACGCCAACGCCGGCACAGCCTGCCAGCATCAGGGTCCGGCGGCCGAAGCGATCGACGCAGGCCATCGAAACCAGGGTAAAGACAAGATTGATAGCGCCCGTGATGACGATGTTGAACAGAATGCCATTGGTGCCGTAACCGGCGCTCCGGTACACCTCTTCAGCGTAGTTGAACAGAACATTGATCCCGCTCCACTGCTGCAGTACGGCGAGCGTGATGCCGATGAGGAGTACGCGGCGCAGGCCCGGAGCCAGAAGGTCTTTCAGGCCGGCGCCGTGCGCCCGCTCTTCCCGGATGGAGGCCTGCATGCGGCTGAGCTCGGCATCTGCATAGGCTGTATCGCCGAGCCGCAGGAGAGACGCGTGCGCGCGCTCCTGCATGCCTCGCGTCATCAGCCAGCGCGGGCTCTCCGGAATGGCGATCGCGCTAACCAGGAAGACGAGGCCCGGCAGCGCGACCGCGGAGAACATCCACCGCCAGCCATACTGCACGTTCCAGCTGGCCAGGGACGCTACAGCGCCCGAGCCCTCGGGCAGCGGCTGCGCGATGCGCCAGTTGACGATCTGGGCGGACAGGATGCCGGTGACCAGCGCGAGCTGGTTGAGGGTAACAAGCCGCCCGCGCCAGGGTCCGGGGCTGATCTCGGCGATGTAAGTGGGCGAGAGACTGGAGGCGAGCCCGATGGCGAGGCCGCCGGCGATGCGCCACACGACAAAGCTGGGAAAGCCGTGGCTGCAGCCGGTGAGCACGGAAGACGCGGTGAACAGCAAGGCGGCTGCGGCCAGAAGTGGCCTGCGCCCGAATCGCCGGCTGAAGGCGCCCGCGGCAAGCGAACCGAAGAGGCAGCCGACAAGCGCGCAGCTGTTCGCCCAGCCGATCTGCGCCTGCGATTGCAGGTGAAAATAAACCTCGTAGAAAGGCTTGGCGCCTCCGATGACGACCCAGTCGTACCCGAAGAGAAAGCCCCCGAGCGCGGCGGCGCTGGCGACCAGGCAAACGGCTAACCGGTTGACGCGGCCGCTTGCCTCGGGGAGAGTCTGCATGCTCAAGCGCCTGCGGCGATGCGGGCATGGAGCTGGCCGAGCAACTCTGCCGCGGCGGCATGATTGCTGTCCCGAGCCAGGAGCTGCTCCAGCAACAGCGTCGCTCGCTTTGTATCTCCACGCCCGGCAGCAGCCTGTGCGTGAAGAAAGAGGGCCACAACCTGGTTGCGTTCGCGCAGGTCTTCGCCAAAAAGAAGCATGGTCGCGAGCGAGGTTGCGAAGTAATCGATCTCGGGGATTTGTATTTCGAGCCAGTGCGCATGGTGTTCGATCGCTGCCAGCAAGGCGTTCGCCTCGTCGTGTCGATCGAGGCATTGCAGCGAGAGTGCGCTCCAGTAGGACGCCTCAGAGATCGCGCGGATGCTCATGTTCTGAAAGTCCCCGCGACTGAGGGCCGCGCGCAGCCAGAAGGCGTTTGCCCGGGGCCGGTCTGCTGCGGCATAGGCAACGCCGACCCAGTAACAGACCTCCGCCTGGTTGACGAGCAGATGCCGGGCTTCTCCCAGGTTGACGGGGCTGTCGAACGCCGCGAGGAAATGCGCCTGGGCAGAGGCTTCGTCGCCGGCCGCGAGCGCCTGCCGACCCAACATAAGCAGAGCGCGCACATACTGGGCGAGCGCGAGGCCCTCGCCGCCCTCCCAAGGTTGGAAGTGACGCCCGCGGAGCAGCGCGAGCGCCTGCTGCGGCTGATCTGTGAGGTTATACAGTCCGGCGAGCTCGACGGACAGATCGTCGCGGGTAGAGAGCATTTCGGCGTGCCGCTCGAGCTCTGCCAGGCGCGCGCCCGGGGCGGTGCCAACACGCTTCCAGAGCTGATCCCGCTCGAAGAGGATCCGCGCATCGTGGGGATCGGCGCGGAGGGCGCGGTCGAACGCGGAGAGAGCTCGATCACGGTCGCCCTCGATGTTGAAGAGAGCGATGCCCAGATTGCGCCACACGGTTGGGAAGGCAGGGTCGAGACCGGCTGCGCGCTCCCAGTGGGCGATGGCTTCGCTGTGGCGGCGCTTGTCGTAGAGCAGGTTGCCGAAATAGTAGTGGGCACGGGCATCGGCCGGGTTAGCGGCGAGTGCGGCTTCAAGCGCCTGCAGCTCCTGCGGACGGTGAGGAAAGCAGAAGGCCGGCGATGCGGCAGCTGCCTCATTGAGCGCCTGCGTTGCGTACCCGGCATCGCCGTCCTGGGTGTGGCACCAGGCGCGCAGGTATGCGAGCATCGGCGCAGCGCCGTCGGGTGGAGCGGGGTCGACAGCAGCGAGCAGGTGCACGGCGTCGCGCGTGAGCCCGGCTGCGATGAGCTCGCAGGCGAGATGCAGGCATTGCTGGCCGGTCGCAGGCAGCTCGTGCAGGGCTGTATACCGCGACCAAAAGTCGAGCGGATCGAGGGCGCGCACCCGCTTGAGCGCCGCGGCGGCCTCACTGACGCGGCCGAGGCTGCGCAGCGCTGCCACGCGCAGATTGTGCGCCTGCAGGTGGTCTGCATTGACCCGGAGCACGCGATCCAGGTGCTCCAGCACTTTGTCCCACGCCTGCTCGCGGGCGCTGAGCGCGGCAAGCGCATAGAAGGCTGGAGACTGCCATGCCGCGTTCCACGCTGCTTTGTAAAAAGCGTGATAGGCGCGGGTGTACTCGCCCTGTGATTGCAAAGCGAGGCCGAGGTTGTAAAAGGGCTCGCCGTCCGGCGGGTTGGGGTTGCTCTGCGTGAGGCGGTCGATGGCTCGCTCGAAACATCGCTCTGCGAGCGCGAATTCGCCACGGCGCAGATGCCAGAGCCCCAAAGCATTGTTGTTGCGACTGTCGCCCGGGTCGCGGCGCAGGGCTTCGCGCCAATACGGCTCGGGCAAGCGCGTGGCGTGGCGGTACTGCTCCAGGTGCAACCCGGTGAGGTAGAGCTCCTCCGTATTGCCGATCTTTTCGGGAGCAAGCGGCTCGCTCGCTGTCGGCGGGGACGGCACGTCTGCGGGCCGCGCGGGGGAGTAGCGCAGGATCTCTTTGTCGCCCGCTTGCACTGTAATCAGGACGCTCTGTGCTGCTTTAGCGGCTGGAGCATCCACGCTGCGCAGCCAGGGCTCGCTTGCCAGCAGAAAACCGGTCCAGCTGAAAAGAACTGCACCGTCACTCTCAACCCGGACCTCGGCGTCGTGGACGTTACCGGTGATACAGAGACCCAGATGCATGGCGCCGTCCGCGATCTCGCAGTGCAGCGCAGCCTCTAGGGTTGCCATCTGCGGCGTACCGATGCCGCGGATCGGATACCAGTGCTGCTTGAAGCTGCGCGTTTCACCCGGAGCCAGAAATGAAAAATCGGGCTGGTTGTCGGTGAAGACGCCGGCCATCAGCTCGATGTAGGGCCCATCGCACTCGGTCAGGCTGCGATCCCAGGCGTAGCCGAATTCGTGGTTGCCCCAGGTCCACTGCTTCTTGCCCGGCGCTATGTGGTGGTCGGCCACGTGCACCACACCGGCCTGAGCGGCGTGGTCATAGCCGCCGAAAAAGTCCTGCTGCGAGCCCACCACCATGTAACTGGTGGGCACAGGAATATTTGCGTACCAGCTCAGGTCATTTGGTGCGTAGCTGCCGTCAGGCACAAAGCAGCGTGGCTGCTCTTCCGCGGGCACGCCGCTGCGGGCACGCTCCCCATAATCCACGCCGTAGTACACGCCGTTGCAGAGTGGAAACGTGCTCACGGCCCGCTTCGCGTGGTCAGCGACGTAGTGCGCATCCGTGGGAAAGAAGGACTGGTAGTGCTGGTGCACCCGCACCGCTGCGTTGGCCCACCACAGAAAGGACTGGGTGACAGCCGTGGCGTTGTAAAGCCGAACCTTCAACTCCACCAGCGCCTTGTGCGGATGCAGGCAGATGCCGTGCATGCCTTTCATGCCGCTCATCTGGTCGTAGTCGCTGCACCACACTGTGACACTGCCATCCTCGTGGCGTTCGAGCTGGACCGAGACGGGCAGAAAGGTCGCGGGCCGGTGGTGCTGCGGCCAGTTGAACTCGACGCCGCCTGAGATCCACGGGCCGGCCAGACCAACAAGCGCGGGCTTGATCACGCTCTGGCGGTAGAAAAAATCGTAGCCATTGGTCTTATCGAGTCCCACATGGATGCGGCCGCCGATCTCGGGCAGGATCATGAGCCGCACCAGATCGTTCTCTAGGTGCACCGCGCGCCACATGCGCAATTGCGGCTCCGGAGCGATGCGATCGATAAACGGCAGCGGATACACGCGGCCACTGCTGCCCTGGTACACGCGCTTCTCCAGGAACATCGGGTTCGGGTCCGGCGGCGCGGGCAGCCAGGTCAGCATCTCCACCAGCTGCTCCCACACCTTCACGGCGCGCCCGTCTTCCGTAGCGGGCGCGTCCGGAAGTTCCAGACGCGTGCTTCGCGTTCCGTTACGCTCCAAGCTCTTCTCCTTCGCTACGCTATCGCTTCGCGACGACCAGATTATCGAACTGCGCGCGCTGCCAGCCCGTACCGATGGCGAACATGCCTTTGCTGTGGCTTGCGTCCTGTACGGCGGCGACAGGTCGGCGGTCGATCTCTCCCTTGATTGTCTTGCCCTGGAAACGGAGAGCAAGATGGTGCCAGGCGCCCGGCATCATGCGGACGCTGCCCTGCGCGAGTGTACGGGTCGGCTTCTTGTACGTCGACGAGCACAGCGCCCATTTGCCGGACGGCTGTACGCTCAGGATATAGCCGCTCGGCCACACTGCTTTTCCATCTTGAAACACGTCCGCCGAGTCGATGCGGCCCATCAGCGTGACCGGTCCCGGGTCAAGAAAGCGCGCATCCGCCTCCACGCTGTAGTCGCTCCACGCGGCATCGCCGGCCAAGGTAAACGGGTCGGGCAGCGGACCCCACGGGATCGGCTTCTGCACGATGACCTGCTGCAGGCAGCGACCGGCGCGGCCCACACACGGGTGGACCTCGAACGCGCCATCCTGGTCCGCAAGAAAGCGCGGCGCGCGGGCCAGCGCAGTCGTCTCGAAGTCCTCGCGGTATGGCGCCGGGAAGGGCCTCGCTGGAGGCGGTTGAGCGCTGCCTTTCCCCTGGCCCGTGGTGGTCGTCAGCGTGTAGATCGCATCCGGGTCAAACGTGTAACGGAACGCCCCATGCTCCGGGCGGATTTCGGCCACGCGCTCGAAAGTCCGATGACTGTTCGTCTCCCAGATGTGCACTGCGCCGTTGGACAGGCCATTTGTCAGCGTGAACGCGACGCTCAGCGGCTGCGCGGCGCCAATCGTCTCGAGCACCGTGCTCCAGTCGCCGCTTTTCGGCGCGCGCAGCGTGACATAGGTGCCCTTACCCGGCAGCGCGCCCGAGCTTGCGTCCAGGTACCGCCAGCTCGGCTGCGCAAACTGCGTCGTATGCGCGGTCACCCATATCGTCGACTGCACGTCATAGTGGCCGGACCAGGGCGTGTTCGCATACATCAGCCCGGAGTTTGGCGCGGCCAGGATGTCGTAATACGAAGTCACAGGGCTCCAGATTTCAGTCTTGGTCAGCGCGCCTTCCAGATAGTTGCGGTTGTAGAGCTTCGCCAGGATACGGCCGCCCTGCTCCCAGTCCCGGGGAACAATGGGCCCGCTGCCGCTGTTCGGCTGGTCCTCGCTCGACCACAGCGGCTTGCCGCTATTCTTTGCGGCGAATGTCGTCGTCAGCCTGCCGTGGTCCTGCGGGTAGTGCACGCCGACTACATCGACAGACCTGAGCAGCTCGGGATCTTGCGTTATCGCGTCGACGACGCTCCACTGTCCCGCGCCTTCGCCAACATACTCATCGCAGCACACCAGGCGAACCCAGGGCGCGTGCTGCGAGAGCTGCCGGTGAAGTTCCTTGACGTACGCAGCATCGTAGGGCTTTTCGTTCCAGATGCCGGTGTAGGCGATGTCGAGGTTGTGGTCCCTCTTCGCGCTCTCAAGAAAATCTACGACGTAGCCGGCCATCTTTGGGGTGTACAGAGTTTGCTCGCCCACCCAGCCTGGGGCACCCCAGGGCAGCGTGTCGAGGATGATCTTCGGATTGCGCTTGCGCGCCTCCGCCATGAGCCACCACTCATAACCGCGCGTCGTGTCGTGATCGGACGACGTGCGCATGTGGCTCGGCTCCGCGCCGTCAGTAGAGTTCACGTCGGCGCCGATCTCGACCTTAAGATGCTGGAGAGCAGCGCCATAACCGGGCTTGAAAAGGTAGTCGAGGATCTGGCTGCGCTCGGGCTCAGGATAGTCGATCAGCAGTCGTGAGGAAGCGCCGGCACTGAGCGCGCCGATGCCTTGAAAGGTGCGGCCGGCGCTGGCGCCGTCGAGAGTGATGCGCGTCGGCGGCGGCTGGCCTGACAGCGCGAGCGGGTACAGGAGCGCGAGCAAACTGGCCGCGAAAGCGGCGGTGCGCAGCCGAGCCGCTGCGAGGGTGCGTCCGTATGAGCTCGGTCGTGTCATTCGGGATTCTCTGGCGGATTTTCTGGTTGGGCCTGACAAGTACCGTAACAGTATGTGGCAAAGCACTTCCCCGTGCGACCCTCAAAGATCGCACGGGGAATAAGAGCGGAGCCTAGAAGTAATACTTGAGCGCGAACTGGACGAAGCGCGGATTGGGCGTGAATGCGCCCAGCGAACGCGTGCTGGTGATCTGGCCGCCGTTCGTAGACTGGTTGGAGTTAGGCAGAGTATCGCCGCCATTCGGCTGACCGAAGGCCGGCGTGTTGAACAAGTTGAAGATGTCCGCGCGGAACTGGAGAAACTGGTTTTCAATCGTGTCGAAGTTCTTGAAGGCGCTTAGATTAATGCGTTCGTATCCGGGTCCGTAAGTCTGGTTGCGCGCGGGACCAAGGTAGGCTATGGCTGCATTGAAATCCCGAAGGGGGTTCGTCAGCCCATTCGTGATCAGGTTGCCGGATAGCGGGTCGGTAAAGGAACATGGGTTGTACCAATTATTGAGGGTGCGGACGCGCTGGGGGCATCCGCCCGCTCCACCTCCGTGGAATGGATCGCCGGTCCGGAAAGCGCGCCGCGCGCCGCCGCCGTTTGGTCCATTGGAGTTGCTCGCCCCTATGGTGACGGGGTTTCCGGTCTGCGCCGTAAACACCAGGTCCGTCGACCACTGGCCTGCAATCTCGTTCAGCACCCCGCCATGATTCGTAAAGCGGCGCCCCTTGCCGAAGGGCAGAGCATAGTCGCCGTTGAAGGTATAGCGCTGACGCACATCCCAATCCGAGTTGGCATACTCCATCGATGCCGGAATCAGCAGCGGATTGCGGTAAATGCCGGCGCCGCCATTGAGCGGCGTGGCTGCATTGTCCATCGCGTGGCCATAAGTGTAAGTGGTAAGGAAGTACAGCCCGCTTGAGGTTCGCTTTTCCAGCGTCACCTGGCCCGAGTTATAGCTGCCCACGCCGGAGAGTGCGTCATATTGCGACCCGCCGAACTCCGGGAATGGCCGGATTGCCTGCGAACTCAGGCCTGGTGCGATCAGCCCGTCCGCTGCATTCTGATCGGGGAAGTTCTCCAGGTGGCGCGAGACATTTCCAACATAGCCCACTGTGACACTCAGGTTATGCGTCAAGGCGTATTGCGTCGTGAGGTTGTATTGCTCCGCGTAGGGCGAATAGAAATGCGGGTTGGCGCCTTCAAGGCCAGGTGTCTGCACAAAGTTGTTGAGCCCAATGGTAAGTGCCTGCTGATAGCCCGTGTTCAAACTGATCCCGTCTGTGGGGCAGATAGTCGCGGCGGCCGGGCAGTTCGGCTGGGTAAATTGCGAAGTGTAAGCGAAGGGATAGTTCTGACTTAAGTTAGGCGCCGCGCCTACGCTCTCTAGGCCACCAAAAAAGATGCCGAAGCCGCCGCGAATCACCGACCGGTCGGTGGGCTGAAAAGCGAAGCCTATGCGCGGGCTGAAGTCTTTGTACTGCGAGGTTTGCAGCGAGCGGTTGGAGGTGTACTGGATGCTGAGGTTATCCTTGGCTGCCAGAGCGAGAAATGCGGGGGCCAGCAGTGCCGTGTCGCTCTGCTTGCTGCGCGGCAGCAGGAAAATACCGATGCCGGCGCCGGGTGCCAGCGAGGTCGGTGTAAACAAGGCCTGGTTGTCGTGACGGTCCTCGGTCGGCTCGTAGAAGTCGTAACGCAGCCCCAGGTTGAGCGTGAGCTTCGGCAGCGCCTTCCAGTCGTCCTGAAAGTAGGCCGCGCTGTACCAGCGTGCGTTGCTGATAGTAAAGAAGGGCGAGAGCTGCCCGGAAGCCTGCTCGTCGGCGAGATAGTCCGCCGTTCCTGATCCGGTAAAGTTCTGATTCGGGTTGCTGGTAAAGAAGCCTGAATAGATCGCCTGCCCGTGGCCGAAGGGCGGCTGCAGGGTCGAGAAGCGCACATGCTGGAACTGCACGCCAAACTTCAAAGTATTATTGCCTTTGACCTTGGTTACATTGTCGAGAATCTGGAAGGTATTCTCATACTCGTTTGAAGGGTAGTAGTTCGGCGTGCCCGGATAACTGACGCCTCCGTACCCCTCGATGCCAGTTGCCGGCAGGCCGCCGTTGCCCGGCGTGTAGGGAATGCCTCCCAATCCGAGCTGGGCGGCAACGTCCGTGTTTCCACTCGACTGCACATTCTCAAAATGGCCGAAGTTATACCCGAACCGAGCTTCATTCGACAGTGTCGGCGAAAACTCGTGCGTCTCGCTCAGCGCGAAGTTTTCGCCCAGGCTGATGATATTGCCGGTGCCGCCATAGTAGCCGCCGTCCAGAATGGTGCCCAGGGGCGGCGCATCGTTGCCGCGAGTGTTGTAATAGCTCATCCGAAAGAACGACTGGTCTTTATCCGACGGGTTCCAGTCGACACGCCCATCCCACTGCACTGTGTTGCTGCTTTGGTGCTGGTTGAAGATGTAGTTGTTGTAGAGTAGCCCGTTGTTGGCATTCGGCTGTGGATAGAGGTTCAAAACGCGCTGCGCGATCGCGTTGATCTGGTTTGGGCAGAAGACGTTTTGCTGTCCATTGCAGGTGAGAGGCGTCGTTCTCGTTCCTGGCTCAAAGAGATTGACTGGCTGGCTGTTGCCGGAGAGCGCCGTGTTCAGCAGCTCAGAGAAGTTGCCCTGCCGCTCGAGGGCAGTCGGGACCATCTGGATATAGACGTTCCCGCTGACCAGCCGGTCGGCTTCGACGTCGCCAAAGAAGAAGAGCTTGTTCTTGAGGATAGGGCCGCCGATAGTGCCGCCGAACTGGTTCTGGCGAAACTCCGGCTTAGTCTTCGCGAAGTAATCGATCGCGTCAAGCGCGTCGTTGCGGAAGTACTCCCAAAAGTCGCCATGCAGACCATTGGTGCCGCTTTTGATGGAGGCGTTGATGACCGCGCCTGCCGAATGGCCGAACTGTGCGCTGAAGGTGCTGGTTTGTACCTTGAACTCGGCCAGCGCGTCCGGTGGCGGCTTCACCACGTAGCTCGCGCCATTGAGAAAGTCCACCGAGTTCGAGTTATTATCTACGCCGTCAAGAACGAAATTATTCTGCTCGGCCCGCTCGCCGTTCGCGTCGAAGTCGCCGTTGCCCGCGCCGCGCGAGCCGTTGGCCTGCGTCACGCCGGCTGTCAACTGCGCGATAAACACATAATTGCGCCCGTTGAGCGGCGTGTCGTTGATCACCTGCGCGCTCACCACCTGGCCGGTTGACGAGGACTCGGTGTCCAGCAGCCGCTCGCCGGTCGAGCTTACCGTCACCGTCTCCGAGACGCTGCCAGGCTGCATCTTCAAATTCGCCTGCAAGCGCTGGTCCACGTTCAGCGTCAGCCCGGAAACCTGCGTGACCGAGAACCCTTTTGATTCCGCTTTGACGCTGTAAGTGCCGATCTTGATCGGCGAGAAGACGTAGACGCCGCTCTTGTTGGTAGGGCCGGTCAATACCAGGCCGGTGTCTGTATCGGTGAGGGTCACGGTGGCCGACGGTATGATGGCGCCGGTCGGATCGGTGATGGTTCCGGTGATCGTGCCCTGGTCGGCCTGGGCAAGCGCTCCCGTGGGCAGCAGCCCCGCGAGACAGAGCAGGAGCAGCGCCAGGGCTGCGCGCTCGATGAACCTGCGGATCGACTGATCTCCTAAAGCTGCTGCCTTCATCTCGTCCTCGCTCTAGCTGCGGCGGTGTGGAATACGTGTACGTTACCGGATTCTGCTTCGGCACAGAACGTACCCGCCCCGCCATTCCTGTGTCAAGGTATTCTTTTGTTGCCGCCATCCACAACTTGCGGCTGCTATGCTCAGGGCACTCGTGCGAGTACCACATCCATCATGAATAAAACAGATAAAGGCGGCAGCGGCGAGCGAAAACCGGCTGGCATCAAGGACATCGCCGCGGCTCTCGGCATCTCCATCGGCACCGTCGACCGGGCGCTTCATAACCGGGCGGGCGTCAACCCCGGCACCCATGCGCGCGTGCACAAGATGGCTGAAAAGCTGGGCTACCGCCCCAACCTTGCCGCGCGCCAGCTCAAGCTCAACCGGCAACTCCGCATCGCGGTGCACATGCCGAGGGAGATCTCCTTTTTCTTCCGCCCCTTGCTCGAAGGCGTTCGCTCGGCCGCCGCGGCTTTCGGCTCCGGTATACAGCTTGAGGTTGCGACCTATCCGCGGCTCAACCATGGCGACGTTGCGCTGCTGCGTGGCGCCGTAAAGCAGCAGTTTGACGGGTTCCTCATCACGCCCGGCGACCCCTCGACCGTGCAGTCGCTCATCGCCGAGATCACCGCCAGGGGCGCGCCCGTTGTGTGCGTTGCCAGTGACGCGCCCCGCAGCGCGCGGCTCGCGTCGTTCACCGTGGACGCCTACACCAGCGGTGCGATTGCGGCAGAGTTGCTCGGCCGCGCTTTGCCCTCCGGCGGCACGGTCGCGGCTATCACCGGCGAACTCTCAACGCTCGATCACGCCGACAAACTGCGCGGCTTCGCGGCCAGCCTGGCCACCATCGCGCCGCAACTCTCCCTGCTGCCGGCCGTCGAATCGCACGAAGACCCCAAACAGGCCTACAGCCGCACCGTTGCCCTGCTCGCACGCAGGCCTCGTCCCGCCGGGCTCTACATCACCACCGCAAACAGCGTCACCATCTTCAAGGCTCTCGAAGAACATCGTCTCCTAGGCAAGATTCAGGTCGTCGCGACGGACCTGTTTCCGCAGCTTGTGCCGATCCTCGAAAGCGGCCATCTGCTCGCGACCATCTTTCAGCGGCCGCATACGCAGGCACGTGCCGCGTTTGAGTGCCTGGCGCGCTACCTGCTGGAGGGTGTGCGGCCTCCACCCGTCACCCGGTTTGCGCCGCATATCGTGCTGCGTAGCAACCTCCCTTTGTTTCTCGATCACATCACGAGCCTTGAATCCCCGGATGCCTCGCTGAGTGACGAAGGCTAGAGCATTTCTCCCACGGATCTGGCCGAGGTTACCCCGCTCCTGGTGGCTTTTCCATTAAGAAAAGCCACGAGTCTTCGAAGAGCATACCTATGGGAGAAATGCTCTAAGCTGCTCCGCGCAACCATGCGTCAAGGGCCGCGGCGAAGCGGTCCCTTTTTGCTACGGGTGCGCCAGGATCTGCACGCCATTGATCGGCGCGCGCACCTCGCCATTGCTCGACTGCCCATGCACGGGCGCCAGCTGGAAGCTGCTGCCGGTGCAGTTGAGAAACAAGACGTAGTTGCCCGCTGAGCCGTTCGCCGCCTGCAGGAACGTGCCTGCGAAGTCGACCCCACCCACGTCCTCGCCCGTGATCGTGCTTCCCTCTTCACCCTGCGACTGGCAGCCGTGCACGCCCGAAGCATCGGTCGAGGTCAGACGATACAGCGACGTGCGCGTCGGCCCCGGCAGCCCGCCTGTGGCCTCATTGCCGCCATCGAAGTACGCGACGACATCATAGGTCGCAAACTTTTTAGGCAGCCCCGCGACGCTCACCGTATTGGGTGCCGTGTCGCTGTTGTCCAGGTAGCCTTTCATCATGCGGTCGTTGCCCGCCTGGTCGGGGATCGCGGTGAAGTAGGTGTTGGGCGACGTCCAGGAAACGCTGGCCGATGTCGCCTTCCCATTCGCATCGAGCAGGGCGGGCAGCGTGCCATTGTTCGCAATGCCGGCCTGGTTCCAAAAGGCCTGCGGCATCACGCCCGCCTGCTCGGACGCGGCCATCTGCGTCACCGCGTAACTCACGAAGTCCACCGCTATCCCGTTGGTGTAGGCAGGCCGCGTGGCCGCATAGTTGGTAGCCTGCACGGGAATTTCCTGCGACAAAGCGGACCGTCCCTGCTGCATCACGGCTTTGGCCTGCAGCGTATGCGCGCCTGGCGGCACGTTCATCCAGGCAAAGCTGTAAGGCGACTGCTTGCCCGCGCTGCTCACCGCTCCGATCTTGTTGCCGTCGGCATAGAACACCACCCTGGCGATCGCATCCGCACCGCCCGCAACCGAGTTTGCGTTTACCGTAACCGTCAGCGCCGTTCCTGAAACGATCGTGCCGCCCGGGACGGGAGAGGCAATCGCAACCAGCGGCGGCAGTGCTGCTTCGCCTTCCACAGGCAGCGGCTGCGCAATCGTCTGCAGCGCATCCGCGACATTGTCGGTCGGATTAAATTCATTCGGAAGCGCCGGCGCATTCCAGAAAGGGTTCAGCACGCCGTGGATTTCCTCGCCACCATAGGTCCGTCCCGCGCCAGTGGTCTGCGTTCCGTTGATGGCCCACCATGACCAGCTGATTCCCTTCTGCTGGATGTATTGCCGGATGCCCGCGAACCACAGCCCGCTTGAGCCTGCTGCCGTATCTGTTACACACAGCGAGGCCGTGTGACAGTTACCGAACTCGCCCAGCCAGATAGGCGCCGTGTACGGCTGGCCCGGGGTAACGATGTAGCCCCACGCCGGGTCGTACTGCGCGGCCAGGTCGGCGGCGCTTGCGTAGTTGCTATGGTCGAACGGGTAGTCGTGTGGCGAGTACACCAGCTTGTTCGCAACCGGCAGCTTTACCGGCAGCGCGGCCACGCCGGTCAGGTCGAGCGAGTAGCTCACACCCTCCACCATGATCAGCAGGTTCTTGTTTGTCGCGAGCACGGCAGCGCCTCCGCGCTCGGCAGCAGCGTGCCAGTCCGTCGTCGGGCTCCCACCCCATGTCGCGTCTAGGCGCGGCTCATTGCGCAGGTCGGCAGCGATCACCTGGGGCACGTCCTTGAAGCGCGTTACCATACCCTTCCAGTCTGCAATCCAGGCGCTCTCAGGATAATCCGCGTTGTACCAGAGATCGTTGCCATCGTTGCCGCAGCACCACTCCGCGTTGCTGTTGTGGTTGTCCAGGATTACCAGCAGACCCTGTGCCGCGAGCGCCTCTACCACTTGCCTGTAGACGGCGAGGGCATGCAGGCCTTTCAGCTGCGGGTTCGCCGCGACCGCATAGTCCGGAACCCTGGGATTGCTCTCATACATTTCATTCGACCAGGGCAGGCGAACGGCGTTGAAGCCGAGACAGCGGATGCGGCGTGCGATCGCATTGATCGGCTCCAGCTGCAGGCCGCCCACGATGTAATCCTCGCTCTCTGCCCCGTACCAGGCCACGCCGCTCAGTTTGAAGTTTTTGCCGTTCGCGTCGACGATCTGCGCTCCGCTGGTGTGCAGCGGCAGTGCCGGCTCGGGCTGATTGAGCGCGCACGCCTGCGCGGCCGCCGCGCTGCCGAGCGCGGATATGGGGGATGCTTGCGCGTGTGCGGCGGCGCTCAGGGTGAGCACGGTGCCGAAGACAAGGAAGAGACGAGGTTTCACGGTGCGCTCCAGGTTGCAGGGTGTCGGCCGGGAAGCGACAGGGTGCTCTGCGGAGCGACTGCGGCCGGCGCCTGTCGCGGGGCCATTCGCGTCGCCGGGTAGGTCATTTCCCAAGCCGCCGGTAAGGTACACGGTCTCTACGCAGATTGTCCACTCATTCTCTTTATGCCCGGATTTTCAGCACCTGCTCGCTGGTGCTCTGTTCGTTCGAGTCGCGGAAGAATCAATCGCAAGACGCAGGCGGTCGCGGGTCGCCGTCACCGTGGAAATCTGCGAGAAGACAGTGAGATCAACCAGACCAGGCGTAAGCGCGTGGAGTGGGAATCAACAAGTCCAGACTTTGCGAAATGCGGGAAACAAGTTACTCAGGGTGTCGCGAACCGCCACTCCTGGTTCGTGCCCGCATTCGGCCCCCACTGGTCCAATGCAGTGCCGTTCGAGGTTGAGCCGCCGGGAACCTCCACAGACAGCCCACTGTTCGCATTGATCAGCTGGTAGTTGCCGTCCGCCGTCTGGCTCACCACATACAACTGGTTGCTGCCGCCACCATAGGGCCACTGCTCCATCGCGCCGCCATACGCGGTGGACTGCCCAGTCACATCCAGCGCCAGACCGCTTTGCACATTGGCAAGCTCATACATACCGTCGCTTACTTTTTGTAATTGCCACTGCTGACTCGTACCTCCGTAGTAAGCCCATTGGTCTACCGTGGCGCCGTTTGCGGTGCTCTGTCCCAGGACTTCCATGGCAAGGCCGCTATTTACATTGGTAAGCGCGTAGGCGCCATTTGCCGGGCCACCGCCTGAGCTTGCCAGCTGCTGCAGCGCACTTGTCAATGCGGTCAGTGCACTTCCGTTCCAGGATGTGTTCAAGATGCCATAACTCTCGGCAGCGCCATAGGTCCTCCCGTTGCCGGTGGACTGCGTTCCATTGATTGACCAATAAGACCAGTCCACACTATGGGCCTGCAGGTAGGTAGTGATGAAGCCGAACCATTGACCGTTATCTGCCGAACTCGTGCTGCTCACGCAAGCGTCTGCCGTATTGCATGTGCCAAACTCACCGACCCACAAGGGTTGTGGGCTGCTCCCCGTGATCAGGTAGCCCCAGAGCGGCGTAATGCGATTTACATAGTCGGCATAGGTTGTGAGACCGGAGTTATCGAAGCCATAATCGTGCGCCTCGTACACCACGTGCGACGCTGTGTTGAGCGACACAGGCGCGCTTGCGGCGCCAGAGAGATCGAGCGCATAGTTCACCCCCTCGACAAACACGAGCAGGTTGGGGTTGGCGCCCAGGACCGCATTGCCACCACGCTCCGCGGCAGCATGCCAGTCTGTGCTGGCGTCGCCACCCCACGTGGCACTTATACGAGGCTCGTTGCGCAGGTCCGCGCCAATGACCATCGGGTTGCTCTTGTAGCGCGCAACCATCCCTTCCCAGTCACTCAGCCAGCTCGTCTCAGGGTACTGGCTGTTATACCAGAGGTCGTTACCGTCATCGCCGCAGCACCACTCGGCACTACTGGTGTGGTTATCGAGGATGACCATGATGCCGGCGTCCGTAAGCGCACTTACAACCTGATCGAAGACTGCAAGCGCGGTCTGGCCCTGCAGGCTGGGATTCTGTGTAAGCGCATACGTGCCTACAACTGGATTGCTCTCATATAACTGATTGGACCAGGGCAGGCGCACTGCGTTGAAACCCATACTCTTGATCTGACTGACGACGCTGGTGAGCGGTGCAAGCTGCAGGCCGCCCACTACGAAATCAGTTGACTCGGCGCCGTACCAGCTCACGGCATTCAACCGGACGCGGAGCCCAGTGCTATCTACGATGTACGGTCCTTGCGTGTGCAGCGGCAGAGAGGGTGCCGAGTAAGCAGAAGGAGGAACTAACAGCAGACTGAAGAGGACGAGCAAAGACGCCAGAGCCCTGCATGGGTGCATGCTCGACGAGAATGACCGCACATACGATACAAAGCAAGGAAAGCGGTTGACCTGATCCATGGTGCTCCTCCAGGAAGATCTGCCGGGTGGGGTGGAGGGTCCGAAAGGCTTGATCCGAACGCGCGCAAGTTCGTCGATTCAGGCCTGGAGGAGTACCACACATCTCGACGCCGGTAACCTACACGGTCGCTGGATGATTTGTCTAGGAAGTCGAAAATCCCGGCACGGGCGAGCTTCAGATGTAAGCTGTGGCATTCTGAAGTCCCCATAAAACGCCCCACAACAAGAAAAGCCTCGGCGGGGCCGAGGCTTTTCAATCCTTTATTTGGCTCCTCAGGTAGGACTCGAACCTACAACCCTTCGGTTAACAGCCGAATGCTCTGCCATTGAGCTACTGAGGAGTGTTTTGGAGGGAGCATGAAAGGCTTTTTAATCATCCTTCCAACCCTTTTGTATCAAAGGCCTAAGCCCTGCGTCAAAGCCATCCCTGCGGTTTGCCGGGCGGGATTCAGCCACCAAGGAAGCCGCGTTGCGCCAGGATCGCCTCCGCGGCGCGGCGGCCGGAGGCGAGCGCGCCCTGCAGCGACGGAGTCTCCTGCGCGTCGGAGCAGATATACACATTGTCGGTCACGCGGGTGGCGCTCGCCTCCCACTGCGTCGCGCGGGCCAGCGGCAGCGCATGTTGGATCGGGTAAGCGCCAACCAGCCTCCAGTCCTTGACGTGGTCCGCGCCAAACCAGCGCTCCGCATGCTCGCGTACCGTGCCCTCCAGCGACTCCATCGCCGCGTCGCTGCGGGGGGCAACACCGACGACGCTCACCGCGATGAGCTGCTGGCCGAGGGGCGCGTACCGCTTGGCTACCTGGCTCATCACTACCAGGTTGTTGATAGGTCCGCCATCGGGGCCCTCGCCGTTGAGCGCAAGGATCGGACCCTCAATGGGCGAGCGCGGCGCGGCATAGTAGATCGTTGTCGCGCAGTTCCACCGGCGCTGTTCACGCGACTGCGCGCGGGTATGCGGCAGCAGGTCGGCAAGCAGCGGACGCAGCGCGTGCTCCGCCACAGCAAAGACCATCTGCTTAGCCTCGATGGTGCTGCCGTCTTCCGTCGTCACCACGAATCGTTGCTGCCGGCGTTTGACGCTGGCGACCCGCGTGTTGAGCTCGAGCGTTCCCGGTTGCAGCTTGCCGGCCATCTGCTGCGGAATCCGCTCCATGCCATCGGCGGGCACAGCGACCGAGCCAGCGGCGAACATCCTGAAGAGGAACTCAAAATAGTGGGCGGAGGTCTGCAGCTCGCTCTCCAGAAAAACGCCGCCGAAGAACGGGGCGAAGAAGCGATCGATCATGCGGGGCGAGAAACCGAAGCGCCGTAGAAACTCGTGCGTGGACTGGTCCTGGCGCTGGAAGAGTGCCTCCGGGGTGCCGCGGGTCACGCGCGCCCGCAGCAGGGCTACGCGCCATTTGTCACCGAAAGTGATCACATCATCGAACAGGAACTTTGCCGCCTGAATCGGCTCGCGCCAGGGGTCGACGAAACGATGAAAGCGGCCGCCATGCCACACCAGCGCGCCTGGTGTAAACCGGCGCAACTTGAGCGCGCGATAGCTGAGCGCCGCTTTCGTCTCAGGGTAGGCGGTCAGCAGAATCTGGAAGCCGCGATCGAGACGGAAACCCTCGACGAGGTCTGTACGCACGCGGCCGCCCGGCGCATCCTCGGCCTCCAGCAGCAACGTGTCGAAGCCCGCCTGCTGCAGCAGCTCCGCGCAGCGCAGCCCTGCCAGTCCGGCGCCGACGATGACGATGTCTTTCTCCAAGCCAACCTTCCCGCACGATGCGTATCATGCGCCATCGCCTGCGTTTGCAAACAACCTATGATTGCAGGTTTGGATGCGTGGAGTTGCCGCGGCCTGTTTCCATAAGCGAGAAAAGCTGTCGCTGAAGCAGTTCTTGTACGCTTGTAGAGAGACCAGAAGGACTCTGCGTGGCTTTTCCGTCAAGAAAAGCCACATGCCACGATTCTCAAATCCGTACGCCAATACGAGAACTGCCTTAGTAGGTTGCCCGAGCCAGTTCCTGCACGCAGGCTTCGGCGCGATCGCGCAGCGCCTGCCGCTCCGCCGCGCTCTTTTTGCGCAGCGTGCTGTAGGGCATGCTCATGCGCGGATTGCGGCCCAGCATCGCCTCGTGCTGCTCAAGAAAGCTCCAGTACAAAGCCGTGAACGGGCAGGAGCCTTCGCCGGTCGCGAGCTTCGGGTTGTACTGGCACTTGCCGCAGTAGTCGCTCATGCGGTTGATGTACGCAGCCCCGCTCACGTAAGGCTTGGTCGCCGTGATGCCGCCATCGCCAAAGGTGCCCATGCCAAGCACGTTCGGCTCGACCACCCAGTCGTAGGCATCGATGTAGCCAACCCAGAACCAATCGGTGAGCTCGCGCGGCGAGTAGCCGCAGAGCGTAGCGAAATTGCTCAGCACCATCAGCCGCGTGATGTGGTGCGACCAGCCTTCGTCGACGACCTGGCGCACCACCGTATCGAGACAATTGAGGCCGGAGGGCACACCCCAGTAAGCGGCGGGCAGCGGCTTTGTGGCGCCCAGCGCGGAAGGGCGCGCGCCGGTGTCGCCACCTGTTTCTACGCCAGGCGATTTCCCCTTGCCGGAGGATTTTCTGCCGATGCTTTTGGGCTTCGGTTCACTCGGCGCAGCGATGTTTCTGTATCCATCGGTCACGCGATGAATGTGCCGCATAAACTCGCGCCAGCCCAGGATCTGTCGCACAAACCCTTCGGCGCTGGCCAGCGGAATGAGGCCCTTGCCTGCTGCTTCCACCACATCGGTCACGATACGCGCCGGCAGCAGGCGGCTGATGTTGATGAAGGCCGACATCCTGCTGTGGAACAGGTCGGGCTCGTCCGTCGTCATGGCATCTTCAAAAGGGCCAAAGAGCGGCAGCAGGTGTTCGAGGCTCCAGCGCCACGCGGCCTCGATGTCGTCGTGCCGCATCGGCAGGTTCCAGCCTTGCGCGCTGCCGAAATGCCTGGGAAACTCCCGCGCAACCAGCTCGATCACCTCCTCTGTAATTGCATCCGGCGCATAGGCAGTGCGCTGCGGAACCGGAGGCGTGCCGCGGTAGGGCTTGCGGTTTTCGGCATCATAGGAGAACAGCCCACCCTCGGGCTTACCGCCGCGCATCAGGTATCCAGTCTTCTCGCGCATCACGCGGTAGAAGCGATCCATCAGGTGATGCTTGCTGACCGGCCCCGAGCCCGGCTTGCCGTACACGCGCTCGAAATCCTCGACCGTCGAGAGCCACGTCGTATCGGGCACGCGCTCGATCTCGATGCCGCGGCGCACCGCTTCTTCCACGTCCAGCCGCATCTCGCGCTCCGCCGGCTCCATCATGGTGAGCCGCGGCAAAGCGTACTTCTCCTTTGCGGCTAACAATCCATCGGCGAAAATGCCCGGCGTGAACATGTACGCGACCTTGACGCCGCGCGCGGCCTGCTCCAGCGCGAAGTGCCGCTGGCTGGCCAGGATCAGGATGAGCTTCTTCTTGTGGTACGGCCGACGATGCGCCTTGGCAAGCGCCTCCATCATCACGATGCCCATATCGTTCGGCGCGGTCTCGCTCAGCGGTCCCGCATCGGTCAGGCGGTCATACGGCACATAGATCCACTTGCGATGTCGGGCATCAGCCGGCTTCGGAGCAGCAGGGCTGATCTGTTGTTCAAAAAGATTCACTGAGCGGACTCCAGCCGAAGGGCAAGGCTTCTGCGAGAGTACCGGGCCCGATTGGCGATGCCTACTGCGAACCGCTACTGTGTGTTGACTGGAGCGAAGCGACACTAAAAAAGCAGCACGGCCACCCGGTACGCGGCGAATGCCTGGTTGCGCGGGTTACTGGCCGGGCAGGCGCCCACTGCGGCGCGCGTGTACTGGCCGCTGCCTACGCTGTCGGTCAGCGGCTGCGGCAGAGCGTGCAGGTCCGCGCCCTCCCAGCGCACCACGAAGCGTGCGTGCGCGCCCGCTCCGCCCTCAAACTGCGGGCAGGCTGCGCGTGCAGCCTGCTTCTCCTCGCTGTCGGCCGCGGCAATGGCGAGTCCCCGCGACTGCAACTGCTGCTCCACTGTGCCCTCTACCGCAGCGGGCGAGAGCGCGGCAGTGGAGGCTGAAAAATCCTCGACCGCCCACAGTGTGCCGCCGCTTGAAACCAGGCCGATGCCGATGCGGTTCATGCTGGGGTCGAGAATATTGGCGCGATGCGGTGCGGAGTGCATCCACTGCCGCTCGATGTTTGCCGGAGCCGGTCCGAAGGCGATGTTCTCGGCGACTGCGTGAAAATGCGCACCCTGCTGCGCGGCGCGGTCGGCAACGTCTGGCTCACCGGTGAGTTGATGGGAAAGCTGGTTGGCCTGCGCCATGGCCCGCGCGTGAGCGCCCGCGGCTGCGGCGAGCGATGCGTCCCACGTGAGCGGCGCAAGTCCCTGGGCTGCACGCTCCTGGTTGGTGAGCTCGAGCACGGTCTGCTCGCCCGGGCCGGGATCCGAATCCTGCTGCGCGCGCGGCTGGCCGAAGGCCGGCAGCAGCAGGCATACCGCGGCCAGCAGCGCGGCGCTACTTCTCCGCCGGGCGGCCTGCATCCTCTGCTTTGGGCTTGGCGTTCTGCGCGTTATTGAGGGTGTAGATGACCTCGCCCGAGCGGGTGTAGTGCAGCCGCTGCCGCGCTTCCACCTCGATCGTATCCGGGTCGCTCTGCAGGTGATCCACATGATCCTTGAGCTTCGCGTTCTCATCGGAGAGCTTCTGGATCTGGCTCTTCAGCGCGCGGTCTTCGCTGCGTTTCTGCGCGTAGGCAGTAATGCCATTCTGTCCGAAGATGGCGTGCCAGCCGCAGACCAGCGCCAGCAAAATGGCGAGCACCGTTGCCAGGCGCCGCCGCACCCGGTACGCGGCGCCTGCTGCCTGCACCATCGAACTAGAAGTGAGCGCAGGCCCCGTCATTCAGTTACTCCATCACCCATGCTTTTGCCGCTTCACTCAGCTTTGCGCTGTCTTCCTGCTTGCGAACCTCGGTGTACACGCGCACCACCGGCTCAGTGCCTGAAAGCCGATAGCAGACCCACGAGCCATCGTCGAGGATCAGCTTGAGCCCATCGGTCCTGACGATGCTCGCAACCTTGCGGCCACCCAGCTCCGACGGATCGCCCTTCACCTTCTGAGTGAACTTGGTCTTGACCTCCGGGGTCAAGCGGAAGTTCTCGCGATGCGGGTAGAAGGAACCTACTTTGCCAAATAGCTCCTGCAATTGCGCACCCAGATCTTTCCCGCGCCGCGCCACCATCTCGGTCACCAGCAGCCCGGCAAGCACGCCATCCTTCTCAGGAACATGGCCGCGAATGGTCAGGCCCGCGCTCTCCTCGCCGCCGATCGCGATCTTGTCCGCATTGATCAGCTCACCGATGTACTTGAAGCCGACCGGCGTCTCATAAAGCGGAACGTTGTTTTTCTCGGCGAGCGCGTTGATCAGATTGGTCGTCGCAACCGACTTGGCCACACCATTCTTCCAGCCGCGCGTTTCCATCAGGTAGTCGAACAGCAAAGCGATGATGTAGTTCGGCTGGATGTAGGTTCCGTCCGCATCAACGATGCCGAAGCGGTCCGCGTCGCCATCGGTCGCAATGCCGATGCCCGCGCCGATCTCTTTCATCTTCGCGCGGCAATCGTCCAGCAGCTCACCATCGGGCTCCGGCGCGTGGCCGCCGAACAGCACATCGCGGTAATCGTGCACGGTCTCGACGGTGACGCCATGCTCGCGCAGAATGTGGCAGCTGTAGCCGCGCGCCGCGCCCCAGAACGGATCGAACACGACCTTGAGGCCGGATTTCTGGATGACCTTGAGGTCGACCAGCTCGGCGATGCGCTTCAGGTAGTCGTCCTTGATGTCGGTCTCGTCGTACTTGCCCGCTGGCGCCGCGGGCACGGCCTGCTCACCGAGCGCCTCAATCGCCGCTTCAATCTGCCCCGTGGTGTCGGGCAAAGCGGGCGCGCCGTCAGAGGTCGAAAACTTAATGCCGTTGTACTCCGGCGGATTGTGCGAGGCGGTAAAGTTGATGGCGCCGGCGAGCTTCTGCTGCCGCACCGCGTAGGCGATCGCCGGGGTCGGCGCCGGCACGGGGATGACGCGCGGCGTGACCCCGTTGGCAGCCAGGACACTCGCCGCCTCCGCGACAAATGTCTCGCCCAGAAAGCGCGGGTCGCGCCCTACGAGCACAGTGTGTGCGCCCGGCTGGGCGGCGACGAACTTTGCAATGCCGGTGATGGCGCGGCGAATGTTGGCGATCGTGAACTCTTCAGCGACGATCGCGCGCCAGCCCGAGGTTCCAAACTTGATGGGTGTAGCCATGTGCTCCTTCGCTTTTCTGTGCTTTCGCGGAACGCACTTTAGGATGCGCCTGCGCCCCGGGGAGATAGCAGGCACACGTCAGAAGCGAACGCGACCGGCTGCATACCCGCCTGCTATCCTCGTATCTGCCTCACCATGCGTCTTCTTATCCTCGTTTTCGCGGTCAGCATCTTCGCCCTGCTGTGGGTTGCGTGGGCTATCGCAAGAGCGGTTCGCAGGCACGGCCGGCCGCCGCAGGGTTCTATTACCAGCCTGGGATTGCAGGAGCCGGATGCGCGAAGGAATGAAGCCGGAAATGAAGCTGGAGATAAGCCTGAGGAGCACTGATGGTAAGGGTGTCCCAGCGTATTTTTTGGCAATCTTTCTTTTGGCAATCTTTCTTTTGGCAATCTTTTTTTGAAGGAGCAGATAGATGTCCATCCACAAGCCCCTTTCCGCCGCGGCCTTCCCGCAAAGCGGCGCCCCGGCTCAGTCGCCGTTCGCAGGCGCGCTCTCCACGCTTGCCGGCCGCGTTGTCGCGGTAGTGCTTGGCTCTCTCTTTGTGGCTTTGTGCGCCCAGGTCGCGGTTCCGCTGCCCTGGACCCCGGTGCCCATGACCATGCAGCCTTTCGGCGTGCTGCTGGTGGGCCTGCTGCTCGGCCCCGGGCTGGGCGCGGCGGCCATGGCTGCGTACCTGCTTGAGGGCGCAGCGGGACTGCCGGTCTTCGTACCCGGCTTCGGTGGCCTGCTGCCGCTGGGCCCAAGCGCCGGCTATCTGCTGTCGTATCCTCTGGTCGCGGCCGTCACCGGGCTGCTATGGCAGCATCTCGCTCGGGGCCGGGCCAGCTTTCTGCGCGCCGCGCTCGCGGCTGCCGTAGGCGATGCGCTCATCCTGCTGTGCGGCGCGTGCTGGCTTGGCCTGGTTACGCACGGCAGCGCCGGCGCAGTGTTTCACCTTGCGGTGCTGCCCTTTGTCGCCGGCGATGCCATCAAGGTAGTGCTGGCCGCGGCCATCGCGCTGGGCTGTCTCCGCCGCTTTCACCCGGTCGATACCCGGGCCGGCGCCTGACCGCAGCGGCAGCGTATCCTCGTATTTGTCAGGCTGACTCGCGCCTGACTCTGCCAGTGCCTGCGACACCCTGTGCACAGAGCGGTGCGCCGGGAATGGCCAGGAAAGGAATGAACGAAGTGAGCATGACCCCTGCGGTTCCCCAAAGCACTGCCCCGAAAAGCGCAATCGACGGCGTGCACGAAATCTCCATCGCGCACAGCCCAGACTCCGATGACGCGTTCATGTTCTACGGCCTCGCCACCAACAAAGTGCGCGTGCCCGGCTACAAGTTTTCGCACGTACTCTGCGACATCGAGACCCTGAATCACCGGGCCATGCACGAGGCCTACTACGACGTCACCGCGATCAGCTTCCACGCCTACCCATACCTGCAGGAGAACTACGCGCTGATGGCCTGTGGCGGCTCGGTCGGCGAAAACTATGGGCCGATGATCATCGCGCCGCAGCGCTACACGCTCGACGAGATCAAGAAGATCAAAATCGCGATTCCAGGCACGCTGACCACGGCGTTTCTCACGCTCAAGCTGTTCGCGCCGGAGATCGAGACGGAAGTAGTACCGTTCGACCAGATCATCCCGCAGGTGCTCGCGGGCAAGTACCAGGCCGGCCTCATTATCCACGAAGGCCAGCTCACCTACGGCAACAATGGCCTGCACAAGATCATCGACCTGGGCGTATGGTGGCGCGAGCAGACCGGCATGCCGCTGCCGCTGGGCGGCAATGCCATCAAGCGCTCGCTCGGGCCCGAGGCGATGCGCATCACCACCAAGGCACTTAAGGATTCGATCCAGCACGGGCTTGACCATCGCGAGTCAGCGCTACAGTATGCGATGCAGTTCGCGCGCGACCTCGACCCCAACCTGGCCGACAAGTTCGTCGGCATGTATGTGAACGAACGCACCCTCGACTACGGCAAGGATGGCCGCGCGGCGATTGAGAAGCTGCTTACGATGGGCCACGAGCGCGGGGTGATACCCAAAGTCGCCAAGCTCGACTTCATCGAGGACTAGCGTCCAGGCAGTCGCGCTTTCGGCGCAAAGGCAAGCTCCATTCATGATTGCCTCGTGGCAGCTCAATGCGGATGCATCATCGGCAGATTGCGGAGCTGGCAGGTAATAGGAGAGTTGCAGGTCACCTGGACCAGCCGCATCACATGCTCCGGACCGACATCAGGCAGCTGCCAAGACGCGGCAGCCTGAGCAACGGCCGACTCGCCCGGCGCGCCGACCGCCTGCCGGCCCGACAAGATGCCGCTCTCCTGCGAGAAGTGAACGTCAGGCTTGCTGCCTGCCGCGTAGTCGATCTCCACGGTGGCGATGCGCGGCGTCTCCATCTCGGCCTGCACGGCCGTAGGCTGGGATGCAGCCGGCGCGCCCGCGCCACTCAACGCCTGCAATCTCTCCTGGATCGTCTGCTTCATCTCAGGGCTGCCGTCCCGCTCGAGCGCCGCGCGGTACACATCGGTTGCCAATGTGACCTGGTGCAGATCCTCGTACGCGCGGCCAAGATGGCTGCCGTAGTAGGCCAGTGGATCGAGTGTCCAGGCTGCCAGCAGATATTTCATACCGTCCTTTTGCTCGCGCTGCAGGGTATAGCCCAACGTATCCCAGTACTGTGCCAGTCTGTGCTGAGCCAGCAGCGTTGCCGGGTCTGGCGGCGCGGCGGTGTCCGGATGCGCCAGCGCCTGCTCTCCAGCCGATACATTCGCCTGCGCCTGCGCTTCGGCCGCCGGCAATTCCAGCCCCTTGCGCACTACGGCGTAGATCTCCCGATTGCGCCGCTGCAGGTCCGTTTCACCTGCGGCCATCTGCATCAGCACCGCAGCGGCGGTCGGCGCGGTGTTGTGCTGGTCCATTGCCTGCATCGCATCGTCATAGGTCATCACTGGCAGATGCGCATGGTCCACAGGGGCTAGGCCTGCAGCCGCAATCCGGGCCGCTGTTCCAGGCGCCGGTGTATCCTGCAGCAAGTATCCCTCTGGTATATGGAACAGCGCGCCATCAGGCTCACCCGGCTTCAGATCGACCAGAGTCGTCAAGACCGTTCCAGTCTTCGCCGAAATCTCCGTGCGTTCCAGCACAGCCTGCAGCGCGTCATTGCGCCACTCCACACGCGTTGTGCGTAGCGGCGTCGCACTGCCCGCGGAGCCTCCGGGCACCTGCACCTCGGTGCGAGTGCCTTCCACTGCGAACCCGCAGACAACGCGATGCCCCAGCGACTCCGGCCGGATCGCAGTTGCGGGCGCGCCGTTCAGCGCCACCTTCTGCTCTGCAGGCAGGTGCAGCAGCAATGCACTTTTCGCCAGGTTGTTCCAGGTCAGCAACGTCCGCGCGGTCGGGTCGAACACCACGTGAAGCTCTATGATCAGGTGCTGCTCCTTGCCGCCGGCCGCAGTCTGGTGCACCGTGGTCGCCACCAGCCCCTGCGAGTTCCGCGCTTCGCTCACGTCTGAATCCTGGCTGACCGGTGTCCCGTCCGCAAGCCGCCGATCGGTGTGCACATGCTTATGCGCCAGGTAGGGCTTGTTCAGCACCGGCGCGTTCGCCATCTGCGCGCCGGTGTCCGAGCTGACAGGGGGCGCCTCAAACTGCAGCTGCGCCCGCGACACTCCTCCGCTGAGCATCAGCAGCAGCAAACAACCCCACTTACAACGTCTCATCAGATCACCACCTTCGCCGGAAATCGTTCGCCGCCAGTGTACTCCTGAGCCTGTACGCGGCCGCAAGCAGTCCTGACGCACACCTTGCAGCCATCAACCTGTTAGCTTTCCGGCCTGCCCAGCCGGGTTCCATCGCATAATGGAAGGCAATGACGCCTGCCGTTCTGGCCCCAGCTCCCACTGTTACGCCCACCGCAGGCCGCGGCCGTACCATCTGGCACAGCCTGCGCAGGCAGCCGCTTGCGATCTTCGGGCTCGGCCTGATCGGCCTCTTCTGTGTGCTGGCTCTGTTCGCACCCTGGATCGCCCCGCACGCGCCCGCGGCGCTCGACCTCGACCACCGGCTGGCCGCGCCCAGCGCCGGCCACCTGTTCGGCACCGATGAACTCGGCCGCGATACCTTCTCGCGCATCGTCTACGGCGCACGCATCTCGTTGACGGTCGCGGTTTCGGTCGTTGCCTGTTCCCTTTCGATCGGGCTGGTGCTGGGCGGCCTCGCCGGGTTTTACGGCGGCGTGCTCGATACGTTTCTCAACATCTTCGTCATGAATGCGTTTCTGGCACTGCCGGGCATTCTGCTGGCCATCGCCTTTGTCGCGTTTCTCGGTCCCGGGCTGTTCAACCTGATCCTTGCGCTCTCTATCGGCGGCTGGGTCGGCTACGCGCGGCTGGTGCGGGCACAGGTGCTTGCTGTACGCGAGCGCGAGTTTGTTGAAGCCGCGCGGGCGCTCGGCGCGAGCGACCTGCGCCTCTTTACGCGGCACATCCTACCCAACATCCTGCAGCCGCTCATCGTGCAGTCAGCCATCGGCATGGCTGGCGCGGTGCTCGCTGAGGCCACGCTCAGCTTCCTGGGCCTGGGTGTGCCGCCGCCCGCCGCCAGCTGGGGCAGTATGCTCAACGACGCGCGCTCGCACCTGTTCGACTCGCCGCACCTGGTCGTCTTCCCGGCGCTTGCGGTCATGTTCTGCGTGCTCTCGTTCAACTTTCTGGGCGACGCGCTGCGCGACTTTCTTGACCCGCGCACGCGGATCGAGATCGGGCTGTAGTGGTACTTGCACCAACAAAAACAAGCCACGAAGCGGCCGCCAGCCGCGCAGGCGGTTTGGTATTTTGCCGAATCCGGAGCAGCCGGTGATCATCGGCGTGATCGCGGACACTCATGGTCTGCTCCGCCCCGAAGTGTTCCCGACCTTCGCCAATGTCGAGCACATCCTCCACGCGGGTGATGTCGGCGATTCCGCGATCCTTACAAAGCTTCAGGAGATAGCACCGGTCACAGCCATTCGCGGCAACATCGACCGATCCGGGCCTTGTGCCGCTCTGCCTGCGGAGGAGTACCTCACGCTTGCCGGCATGAACCTGTACCTGCTGCATGATGTATCCAAGCTGGCTCTCGACCCCGCCGCGGCAGGCGTGCAGGCGGTCATCTTCGGCCACTCGCACAAGCCGCTGGTCGAGCATCGCAAAGGTGTGCTCTTTTTCAATCCAGGCGCGGCTGGTCCGCGACGCTTTTCGCTGCCGATCACAGTCGGGCTGCTGCACATCGACGGCAAAATCCTGCGGGCGGAGCACATCCCGCTGCTTTAAATCTCGTTCCATTTCAATCGAAGACGCACGGTAAACCCATGCCATGGGAAAGGAGACCGGGATGGCTGCCGATGGCTGGACAAGCGATTTTGTGCAGAACGGCTTTGCGCACTTTGCCGGTTTGATCGACGAAGCTGCAATTGCCGCTGCACGCAGAAAAATCGATGAAGATCTGGCTGCGAACTACGACCCGGCCCGCAAAGCGGAGTACGACGCACGCAGTTTCTGCCCAGGCATTCTGGGCAAGCCCGAGATCATGAACCTGCTTGGCCACACCGAGGTGCGGCAGCGCATCAGCACATTGCTGGAGATGAAGGAACTGCGCTCCGGCGGGCAGGGCCAGGTGGCGCTGCGGCGGGCGCACAATACAGAAGCACAAGAGCCGCCGCACCCGCACATCGACGGGATTCCCTACCCGCTGAACGGGGTTGTGGGCGACGAGATCAGCCCGTTCTCATTGCTGGTTGGCGTGTTTCTGAGCGAGGTGCAGACGCAGTTTGCAGGCAACTTCACGGTGTGGCCCGGCTCGCACCTGGTGCTGGAGCGCTACTTTCGCGAGCGCGGCCCGCAGGCCACGCGCGAGGGGATGCCGAGTGCCCCCATCGGCGAGCCGAAGCAGCTGCTGTGCTCGCCCGGAGACGTGGTGCTATGCCACTACCAACTGGCGCATGCAGCCGCTGTCAATACCTCGGACAACGACCGGTACGCGGTGTTCTTCCGCCTAACGCCGCGCGACCTGGACAGCACACAACCTGGTTATCGCGACGCGGCGTGGCTGCACCTGACGCACATCTGGACTGGCTGGCATGTGCAGAACGCTGCGGCTTGAATTGACCTGACTCCTACCCCCGAATGCGCGGATTGACCAGCAGGTATAGCACGTCCGTCAGCAGGTTCACCAGCACATACGTAAGCCCCACCGCGAGCAGGCATCCCTGCACCAGCGCATAATCCCGGTTGGAGATAGCAGATACAGTGAGCCGTCCGATGCCGGGCCAGGAGAAGATCATCTCCGTCACGATCGCGCCCGCGAGCAGCGCGCCAAACTGTAACCCCAGCAGTGTCAGAATCGGGATCATCGCATTGCGCAGAGCGTTCCGGTACACGACCGTCCGCTCGGGCAGGCCCTTGGCGCGCGCGGTGCGAATATAGTCCTGGCCCAGCTCTTCAAGCATCGCGGTCCGCACCATGCGGGTCAGGATCGCCGCCAAAGCGCTGCCCATGGTGATGGCCGGCAGAACCAGGTATGCCGGCCCGGCGGCGCCCGAAACCGGCAGCCAGCCCAGACGGATCGAGACCAGAAGAATGAGAATAGGCCCCAGCGCAAACGCCGGAAACGACAGCCCGAACAGGCTGACCACACCCAGCACCTGGTCCTGCCAGCGGTTGCGATGGAGCGCGGCGGTGATACCGGCCGGCAGCGCCAGCGCCAGCGCAAACACGAGCGCAGCCACCGTCAGCACCAGCGTGTACGGGTAACGCAGCAGCAGCTGGTGCGTCACCGAGTCGTTGAGCCGGATGGACTGACCCAGGCTGCCGTGCAACACGCCGCGCCAGTAGAGCCAGTACTGCGTGGCCAGCGGCTGGTCGAGCCCGTACGCATGGCGCAGCGCCGCAATATCACCCGCGCGCGCGCCCTCGCCCAGCATCTGCTCTACCGGATCGCCCGGCACCAGGTGGATGAGCAGGAAGACCAGCGAGACCACCAGCCACACCACCGGGATGGTGTACAGCATGCGCCATAGCAGCGCGCGAATGGCGCGCCTCATGTGCGGCCTCGCGCGGCGCCAACGATACGAAAAGAAAGCGAGCGGGAAAGCATGTGCCCCTCATCTTCGCACGTCGGCTCTTGCTGGCCGGTCGGTTGGCGCCGCTTTCGCTGCTTGCCCGGCTGCCCCGGCCGGACGATTCTCAACCCGCAGCTTGCCGATGCGGCGCCCCTGCATCTCCACAACAGTCAGCCGATGGCCGTCAAAGTCGACCCGCTCGCCTACATGCGGGATGTGCCCCAGGCGGCTCAGCACAAAACCCGCCAGCGTCTCCGCGCCGCTGTCGCGGGGCAGCTTCCAGCGCATCTGCGTCTCCAGGTCGCGCAGGCTCACGCTGCCGTCCAGCATCAGCGTTTCGCTCGGAGCCGGCAGCAGCGGCGGTGCGGCCGAGGCCACGTCGAACTCATCTTCCACCTCGCCGATCAGCTGCTCGATCGCGTCCTCCACAGTGACGAGGCCTACCGTAGAGCCGAACTCATCCACCACAATCGCCAGGTGCCTGCGCCGCTCCTGGAACTCGACCAGAAGGTCAAACACCGGCTTGGTCTCCGGCACCACCAGCACCTCGCGCATGATGGAGCGCAGCTGCAGGCTGGCCAGCGGCGCGGCCAGTGGCGCAGCCTCATTGCCGCGCCGGGTCGAAAGCGCGTAGAAGTGCATCAGGCGCGCGACATCCTTGGCATACACCACGCCGACGATCGCCTCCGGCCCCCGCAGCGGGTCGAACACCGGCAGCCGCGAGTGCATTTCCTCCACAATGCGCGCGCTCGCCTGCTCCACCGGCATGCTTGCCGGCAGCGACACGATGCGCTGCCGTGGGGTCATGATCTCGCGCGTGGGGATTTCGCCGCCCTCGAGCGCGCGATGGATCAGCGCCTCCTGAAATGGCGGCAGCACCCCGCCTTCGCGCGCCGCGGTGGCGATCAGCTTCAGCTCGTCGGGCGAGTGCACCGCCGAGCCATGCGAAGCCGGCGTGCTCAACAGCCGGAGCACGGCTGCCGCCGAACGGTTCAGCAGCCTGACCGCGGGCCGGGTCAGCTGCATGAAAGCCAGCATCGGCGCGGCGATGGCGATGGCCAGCTGCTCGCCCCGGCGCAGCGCCAGCGACTTGGGCACCAGCTCGCCCAGCAGCACGTGGAAGTACGTAATGCACAGGAACGCGAGAAAGGCGCTGAGCAGGTGCGCGTAGAGCGAGACATGCGCCAGGTGGACCGGCAGCGAAGCAAGCAGCGGATCCATGACGCCCGCGATCGTCGGCTCGCCGATCCAGCCCAGCGCCAGCGAGCAAAGCGTAACGCCAAACTGCACGGCGGGGAGGAAATCATCGAGCCGGGCGTGCAGGCGCTCGACCGCTCGGGCGCCCGGCGTGTCGTCAGCGATGAGCTGCGCCAGCCGGCTGCGCCGCAGCGAGACGATCGCAAACTCTGCCGCGACGAAGAACCCATTAGCCAGGATGAGAGCGGCGATGGCCGCCAGCCGGAATAGGAGCAGCCCCAGCATCGCATCTGAGTTTAACGTGAGGGAGCGCTCGGCGCGGCCACGGGGAACTTCCCGCAGGCCTGTGACGTACCCTAGGCCACAGCGCCACGCAGCAGGATTCTGCGCACAGGCGCGAGAGGAGTCGCACATGAAACTCGCATGCTCTGCCCTTCTGGTCGCTGGATCGCTCTCCATGCTCTCGTCCGCAGCCCTGGCCGCCGACGGTACCTTCGAGCGCACCCTCAAGGTGAATGGCCCGGTGCTGCTGGGCGTCGACACGGGCGCGGGCAACATCCACGTTGCGCCGGGCCCGGTCAACTCCGTGCACATCGTTGGCCACGTGCACAGCGGCAGCGGCTGGCTCAGCGGGGGCGGCTCGGCCGATGACCGGGTCAAGCAGGTCGTCAACGATCCGCCTGTCAACCAGGCCGGCAACATCATCAGCCTGGGACACAACTTTCATACCAACAACATCAGCATCGACTACGAGATCACCACGCCCCGCGGCACCGATCTGCGCGCCAGCTCCGGCTCCGGCGATGTGCGCGTCGAAGACAACGGCGGCCCAGTGGAGCTCAAGACCGGCTCCGGCACCATCGAGGGCACCGGCCTCAGCGACCACGTCTCGCTCGAGTCGGGCTCCGGCAACATCACGGCCAGCATGCTCTCCTCGCGCGATGTGAAGGCACAGACCGGCTCGGGCGACATCACGCTCAAGAATGTGCAGGGCGGCCTGTGGGCGCACACCGGCTCCGGCAACCTGCAGATCAGCGGCAAGCCGGCCTCCTCCTGGAAGCTCGAAACCGGCTCGGGCGACGTGAAGATCGACACCGCGGGCGCGCCGCTCTCGCTCGATGCCTCGGTTGGCTCCGGCGATGTCGACTACCAGGGCGGCACGCTCAAGCAGGGCAATGGGTCGAGCAAGCATCACGTGGTTGGCGATGCCAATGGCGGCGGCCCGCAGGTAAGGGTCAACACCGGCTCCGGCGATATCCACATCAAGTAGCGCCCCGGCAGGCGGCGCGGCGGGGGCTTGTAAGCTATAGGGATGGTTCGAGTGCTGCGTCCCATCCCGTCTGCCCAGTTGCGCCTGCTCGTCTTCGACCTCGACGGAACGCTGATCGACTCGCGCCAGGATCTGGTCGAAGCAGTGAACGCGATGCTGCTGCAGTTGGGGCTGCCGCTGGAGGCAGAAGACCGCATCGCCGGCTACATTGGCGATGGCGCCGGCATGCTGGTGCAGCGCGCGCTGGCCGCCGCCGGCTCAGACGGAGCGCTTGCCCCGGCCGCCCTGGAGGCGTTTCTAGCCTACTATCGCGAGCACAAGCTGGACCACACCAGCGTGTACCCGGACGTGCTGTCGCAACTCGCACTTCTTCGCAATGCGCTGCCGGCGAAGATGGCCGTGCTGACCAACAAACCCGTGCACCCCTCGCACGAAATCTGCGCGGCGCTTGGGCTTTCGCCCTTCTTCTTTTCTATCTACGGCGGCAACAGCTTCAACACCAAAAAACCCGACCCGGAAGGCCTGCAGAAGCTGATGGCGGAGGCAGGCGCCCGGCCGGAGGAGACGGTCATGATCGGCGACTCGGACGTGGACATCCGCACCGCGCGGGTCGCGGGCGCCTGGAGCATCGGCTGCCGCTTCGGGCTCTCCCCGCACACCATCGCCGACATGGAGACGAGACAGCTGGTCGATGTTGTGGTCGACAGCCCGTCGGAGTGGGCCGAGGCGCTCGGCATTGCCACGAGCGACGCAACGCACGTAGCAGAGGCCAGCCGTGGACTTTGAACTGGTCAGCGACTACGAGCCCCGCGGCGACCAGGGCCGCGCCATCGGCGAGCTCGTCGACGGACTGCGCGCGGGCGAGCAGCACCAGGTACTGCTCGGCGTCACCGGCTCCGGCAAGACCTTCACCATGGCCAAGGTCATCGAGACACTCGACCGGCCTGCGCTCATCCTTGCGCACAACAAAACGCTCGCCGCGCAGCTCTTCCATGAGTTCAAGCAATTCTTTCCCAACAACGCCGTCGAGTACTTTGTCTCCTACTACGACTACTACCAGCCCGAGGCCTACATTCCCGCGGGCGACTTGTTCATTGAGAAAGAATCGACGATCAATGAGGAGCTCGACAAGCTGCGGCTTGCCGCGACCCGGTCGCTGTTCGAGCGGCGTGATGTCATCATCGTTTCGTCGGTCTCCTGCATCTACGGCCTCGGCTCGCCGGAGGCTTACTACGGCATGCTGCTGTTTCTCGAGAAGGGCCAGAAGATCCGCCGTGAAGATATCACCAAGAAGCTGGTCGAGATCCTCTATGACCGCACCGATGGGGACTTCCGACGCGGCACATTCCGCGTGCGCGGCGATGTCATCGAGGTCTTTCCCACTTATGACGAAAGCGCCTATCGCATCGAGCTGTTCGGCGACGAGGTCGATTCCCTTTCGCAGATCGATCCGCTCTTCGGCACCGTCCAGCGGAAGTACGCGCGGCTGCCGATTTATCCCAAGAGCCACTATGTCGTGCAGCCCGAGCGCAAGAAAACAGCGATCGATTCGATCCTTGCTGAGCTCGAATGGTGGGAGAAGGAACTCGAAGGCCAGGGCCGCATGGTCGAGGCGCAGCGCATCCACCAGCGCACCCGCTTCGATCTGGAAATGATTAAATCGATGGGTTTTTGCCACGGAATCGAGAACTACTCGCGCCACTTCTCCGGACGCATGGCCGGCGAGCCGCCGCCGACCCTGTTCGATTACTTCCCCAAAGACTTTTTGATGTTCATCGATGAGTCGCACGTTACCGTGCCGCAGTTGCACGGGATGTGGCATGGTGACCGCTCGCGCAAGCAAAACCTGGTCGACTATGGCTTCCGGCTGCCGTCCGCAACCGACAACCGCCCGCTTAAGTTCGAGGAGTTCCAGAACCGCGTGCACCAACTCGTCTACGTCTCCGCGACACCCGGCCCGTATGAGCTGAGCAAGGCCGAGGGTGTGGTCGTGGAGCAGATCATCCGGCCCACCGGGCTGATCGATCCCGAGGTCGAGATCCGCCCCATCCGGGGCCAGATCGACGACCTGCTGGCGGAGATCCGCATCCGCGTCGAGCGCAACGAGCGCGTGCTGGTAACGACGCTGACCAAGCGCATGGCCGAGGATTTATCCGGCTATTACACCGAGGTGGGCGTGCGCTGCCGCTACATGCACTCGGAGATCGAGACGCTGGAGCGTGTGCGCCTGCTGCGCGACCTGCGCAAGGGCGAGTACGACGTGCTGGTCGGCATCAACCTGCTGCGCGAGGGGCTTGATCTGCCGGAGGTTTCGCTGATCGCGATCCTCGACGCCGACAAGGAAGGCTTCCTGCGCTCGCAAGGCTCGCTCATCCAGACCATCGGCCGGGCGGCGCGCCACGTGCGGGGCCGGGCTATTTTGTACGCGGACAAGATGACGGACTCGATGAAGAAGGCGCTGGACGAAACCGGCCGTCGCCGCGAGGTGCAGCACGCCTACAATATCGAGCACGACATCACGCCGACCTCCATCATTCGCCCGACCGACATGGCGCTGGCGCGGATCATGAAGGCCGAGTACGCGGACCTGGCGGAAGAGACGGACGAGGTGCCCGAGTTTGCAACCCAGCAGGCGCTCGACCTGCACATTGCGAATCTCGAAAGCGATATGCGCGAGGCGGCCAAGAAGTTCGAGTTTGAGAAAGCCGCGAGGCTGCGTGACACGATTGCAGGGTTACGAACTAAAGAGTTTTTGTTTTCGTAAGAGCAGCAAGCTGTAGCATAAAAAGCGGGAAGCTTGGGCTTCCCGCTTTTTTCTTTTTGTGGATTGAGTCAGGTTAGAAGTTCAGCTTTAACTGGAACTCGGTCGATCGAGGAGACCCCTGATCAAACGTCCCCGACCCGCGCTGCGTCCGAAGTCCATCGGCGACCGCTCCATTGTTGGGACCGTTCAGGAAGTTACTTGCCGTCCCAACCGAGCCGCCGGCATCCGCAACGTTTAACAGTTGCCCGGTCAGGCCGCTGCCATTGCTGCCGCCCGTGAAATTGCTCATATTGGCTACGTTGTACATCACCACGTTCGGTTCGAGGCTCATTCCTTCGCGGAAGCGAGTCAGATGGATTGGGTAACCCACATTGACATCGAAGGCACGAAATGCCGAGTTGTTGATCGGCGTCGTAGGTGCCGTCGCGATCGGCTGCTGTACAGCGTTGAGCGCGGTGAGGTCCGACATTTGCAGCACACCTGCATTGATCAGAGCCTGACCGGCTGGGGTCGGACGACCAGCGTTCGTCGCATTGTAGCCGCTGATCAGCTTGTTTAATCCAGAACCCTTGACCTGGTGCATGTAGGAGCCAGGCCCGGTACCTGGAACAAGATCTCCTGTCTGCCCGTCGCCGTCGACATCGGTACGGAAGATTTCACCGGCGGTGCCTGAGCTGGCATCGAGCGTGAGGCTGGTAGCCGGGGCGGAGTAAAAGTGTCCGATCACTCCGACCGTTGCGCCATACTTCACATCAAGGCTCCCGCCAAAACTCAGCTCGTTGGTGTGATCCAGATTGGAGCGGCCGAGAAACAGATTCGGGTTGTCGTAGTCCCATGGCTTACCGCTGAAGAACTGATCGCTGCTGTTCTGATTTGCGTTGGAACTGATGGGGCTGACGACTCTTGATAACGAGTAGGAGACTTGGAAATTTGCGGTTCGGATGCCTGGAGCCGGGTTGGTCACTTGCTGCCGAACAACAGCCTCCAGAGCATCGTAGCCAGACCTGCCTACCGGCATGATGAACTGTCCCAGCCCTACATTGGGGTTGGCTCCGGCAAAGGCCGCCGGCGCAACGCCAGCGAAGGAGACCGGAACGCCACCCGTATATTGCGTGCTCGAATCAAGACCGTTTGCGGCAAAGTCAGCGATGGTCGCTGAGTTGCCGGCTCCCGTGCCGCCGGGGCAGCCGCCTGGGGCAGTCGCATTCGCAATCGAGGTGGCGCCGCATTTCGCAAGCGTTGCCGTAATCGCGGTCTTCGCTGCCGCCACATTCAGGTAACGCGCAGCTCCTACATGATTCGCATCGATTAGGAGCGGAATCTTCATGGTCGCATTGTGGACGTAATCCACGGTTAGGATCGTTCCCTTGGCCAACTCGCGCTGGATCCCGCCATTGAATTGAATCGAGTAAGGCGTTAGATATTTTGCACCGTAAACGCTACCGGTAAGGCCAGTACTCAAACCGGCGCCCGTGCCGATGTAGCCTGGATTTGGGCCACCGGTTGACGAAGCTGCCTGGTACTGGGCTTTCAACTGATTGATCAGTGGAGCTGACTCTTCGATTGGCTCGCCGCAGATCGTCGAAAGAGCAGTTCCACCGACTTGGCTAACCGTTTGTCCGTTCGGAAGCGTCAGCTGATTTGTGCCCCCGCAAACACTGGTACTATTAAAGTAGTTGCCATTCGCACTAACGGCCAGGCTGCGAGCGTTGGACGTGTTGTTAAAGATGTCGTTCTCGTAGAAAATGCCTACGCCGCCGCGGACCGACATTTTGTGGTCGCCAGGGCTAAAAACAAATCCAGCCTGAGGACCGAAGTTGCCATATGGTTGGTGCGTACGACCCCCCAGACCGGCTTGATATTGGTCGAACAGCGGCGTGTCGCCGGTGCATCCCGGGAACTGGAGCCCTGGAGACAGGCTTGAGCACAAAGGGGTTGCCAGGTCCTGGTTCGCACGGTCCGTATCGGCGCTCCAGCGAAGACCGGCGATGGCTGTGAAGGAAGGAGTGACCTTCCAGGTGTCAGCGACATACGCACCACTGCGCCAGTCTTCTTCACCGCCGCCGCTAAGCCCAAAACCTGGCTTTTCTGTAAAGAGGCCGTTGCCGTTGCCTAGAGTAAAGCTCGAAGCGCTATAACCTTCCGTGGGATTCCCTGGGCATGGCGCCGCGCCCGCGACACCGTTGCAGTTCGCCAGTTGCGTCGACGTGCTGAACTCGGTGAAGAGCGACTGTCCGTAGAATTCAGCAAAGCCTCCACCGAGGATACGGTTGAGACTCGCGCCGAATTTGATCGTATGCGCACCCCTGGTCCAGGTTCCGTCGTACCGCAGCTGCTTGTCAGATTGGTAGGTACCTTGAGGGGCGAGATAATTGGGACCGGAGTAGAAATTGTCCGACGAGTCGAAGAGCGTGACGCTCGCGCCGCCCGTGAACACTGGATTGTAGATGGAGGTCAGGCCGGCTGTACCGCCCGTAAGCAGGTTGTGGAACTTTTCGTAGCCGCCGCGGAAGGAATGCGTGAAGTGTCCCGTCGTGAAATCCGCACCGCCAACAATCGCAGGAACGTTGTTCCGCGACGTGTAAAGAGAGTACAGGTCGCCGAAATTGGAGTCTGACGAGTTGACGTTGTAAGCGCCGCGAACAAAGAAGTGAATCCCTTTGGGTCCGTCATAGTCGACACGCGCAGTGCTGTAAGTCTCACGGTAGGGCGATGGAATCGACGGAAACTCTGCCTGGATGTCGGCAAACGTAGGGCTGGTCGTTGCCGAACCTTCCTCATCCTGCTTGATACGCTCCGAATTCGCAAAGAAGTACAGCTTGTCCTTTAGCAGTGGTCCGCCGATAGACCCCCCAAACTGGTTCCTCTGGAAAGGCGCGTCGAATCCGCCGGTTGTGTCCGCAAAACCGACGCTGTGGTCCTGAAAGTTGTAAAACGCCTCTCCGTGGAACGTATTCGTTCCAGAGCGGGTCGCGACCAGCACCTGACCGGTGGAAGTGACCTCACCGGAGACGTCCTGCGTCGAACGGTTCAGCTGGAACTCGTCCACCGCGCCTTCGTCGACGTTCATGATCGTCGTACCAACGGTCTCGTCGGTAATGTCCTGCCCGTCCAGCAGAATACGCGTCGTGCGCCCGGAAACGCCGCCGACTGAGATCGCCGAGTAGCCCGCCTTGGTCGGATCGAAGGTCTGCCCGCTCTGCAGGATAACGCCTGGCTGCAGTTGCGCAATGTCCAGGAAGTTGCGTCCGTTGATGGGCAGCGACTCGATCTGCTCCCGGGTAATCACGTCCGAAACGCCGGCCTGATCCGTATTGACCTGGAGCTGCCCGGCGTTGACCTGCACGGTCTCAGTGGACGAGCCGACCGTGAGCTTGTAGTTGCCGCTCGTCGCCGTGCCTGTCTTCACGACCGTCTGCACGTTGAGCGACTGAAAACCGTTCAGCGTGACGCCGATCGTATAGGGGCCTGGGTTCAACGGCCCGATACTGTAGAAACCAGCGGAATCTGTCTTCAGCGTCTTCGTAAAGCCCGTGTCCGCTCCCTTGATCACAATGGTCGCGCCCGGCAGAACGCCGCCGCTTGGGTCAGTAATGCTGCCCTGGATTGAACCACCATTGACAGAAACGGCCTGGCCGAAAGCAACGCCGCCAGCAATGGACAATACTGTCATGACTCCAAGCATTTGCTTCATTCCGTTTAGAAACTCCTTGAGGCGGTTCGGTCGAGATGCGGAACGCTTCCAGATACCCAACGAGCCATCGGATAGCCGTCTTCCTTTACGGTATCGCCCGCGCTAGAACGCTCCTTGCATTCACAATGCCAAACAAATGCCGTGGCTTTCGAGGAGAAGCAAGTGCATGCTTTGCGCATGTTTCTCAACCGGGAGGCACCCGGCTGCTCTAGCAGCTCGAAGACAGCTCTCCGCAATCCCGGAGCGGCCTTCTAAAAACCATAGCAAGTCCGCGCTTCTTCTCATCGAGTCGAACCATCCGGCGAGTCTTCCGCCGCTACCGCTACATCACAATGCCTGGCGACCTGGAGCCGCCCGGACCATGAACCTCCTGAAAACAGCTTTTCTCCTCACCGCGCTTACCCTGCTGCTGATGCTGATGGGTGAGCACTTCGGCGGCCAGCGCGGCCTGCTACTCGGCTTTGTTGTTGCCGCCGGGATGAACTTCGTTTCCTACTTCTTCTCCGACAAGATCGCGCTCTCCATGTACCGGGCACAGCGGGTCGAGCCCGGGACGCTGCCGCGTGTCGAAGCTCTTGTCGAGCGGCTGGCCGCGCGCGCGCACATTCCCGTTCCCAAGCTCCACGTCATCCCCATCGACACGCCGAATGCCTTCGCCACGGGCCGCAATCCGCAGCACGCCTCGGTCGCCGTCACCTCCGGCATCCTCAACCTGCTCAGCGATGAGGAGCTGGAAGGGGTGCTCGCGCACGAGCTGGGTCACGTGCGTAACCGTGACATCCTGACCAGCTCCATCGCCGCGACCCTTGCCGGCGCGATTACGCTGCTGGCGCGCATGGGCTTCTGGGCCTCGATGTTCGGCGGCTACGGTGGACGCGACCGCGACCGGGACGGCGGCATTGGCGGGCTGCTGATGCTGTTCCTGGCGCCGGTGGCGGCGATGCTGATCCAGTTCGCCGTCTCTCGTTCGCGCGAGTACGCGGCGGACGCCTCGGGCGCGGAGCTTACCGGCAACCCCTATGCGCTGGCCACCGCGCTTGAGAAACTGGAGAGCTACAACCGCAGGGCGCCGTTTGCGGCGTCGCCCTCGACTGCGCACCTCTTCATCGTGTCGCCGATGGTCTCGGGCGCGTCTTTCGCGGAGCTGTTTTCGACGCATCCGCCCACGCCCAAGCGCGTGGAGCGGCTGACCAGTCGGCCCAGCCAGAGCGGTCTACGATAGAAGCCTGCCTATGAAAACGCTGCTGCGCCTTCTTATCTCGCTGCTCATCGTGCTGTGGCTCGGCGCCGTCCTGTTCTTTCCGGCGGTCGCAGCCATCGCCTTTCACGTGCTGCCAGACGCGCACCAGGCGGCCCTGGTCGTGCGTAACTGCCTGCTGACGCTGCATGATGAGGGCCTGGTCGCCGGCACACTGCTGTTGCTGCTGCTGATCGCCGCCGCCGCGACGCGCAGCTATGGCCGCACACTGCTGGGCCCCATCCTGTGCACGGTTGCCATGCTGCTGCTTACCGCTTTCTCGCAGCGCAGCGTGATGCCGCGCATGGAGGCGGACCGGATCGCCGCGGGCGGCGATATCGACAAGGCGGCACTGGCTGACTCGCACCGCATCGAGTTCGACCGGCTGCACGCGGCCAGCGTGGAGCTGGAAGAGGGCGTGATGGTCGCCGGGCTCGCGATGGTGGTTTTCCTTGCCCGTCCGCCGAAGCCGGGTTTGACGATCTAAGTCGCCGCTCACGCTGCTGCTACGAGCAGAAAGCCCGGAAAGCTGGCCCGGCCACCCTGCCTTTTGCGCCGCGCCCTATCCCTTCAGCGACCAGTCATAGGTTACGCCCGTCAGCTCTTCCGAGATACTCCACAGGCGCGGTCCGCTGGCGGCATCCTGCGCTGCCGCACCGACGCTCGCCGGCGCCGGCGCTCCCTTGAACTCCAGAAACCCATTGGGCCCATAGTAGCCGCCGGGCTGCGCCTCCGGCTCCGTCGCGGCGTACAGCTGCGGCAGAGCGCCCGCGGCATTGCTGTGGCCCAGGATCTGAAAAGCGAGGTTGGTGATGATCTTCGCCGGGGCGGGCAGGTCGCGCACGATCGACGTGGCAGACAGGCCCGGGTGCGCGGCGATGCTGACCAGCCGGGAGCCGTGCTGCTCGCTCTGCCGCTCAAGCTCGCGGGCAAAGACGAGCATGGCCAGCTTGGTCTGCCCGTAGCTTTTCATCGGCGCATAACCCTGCTCCATCTGCAGGTCGCCGAAGTAGATCTTGGAGCGCTTGTGCGCGTTGCTCGACAGGCTGACCACACGCGGCGCGGCCGCACGCAGAAGCACCGGCAGCAGGCGCCCGGTCAAAGCGAAGTGGCCCAGGTAGTTAGTGGCCAGCTGCAGCTCAAACCCGTCGACGCTGGTCTGGCGTTGCGGCACGGCCATGATGCCGGCGTTGTTGACCAGCATATCGACCGGCTCTCCGGCTTCGAGCACGGTGTCGGCGAAGCTGCGAACCGAATCGAGCGATGAGGTGTCGAGGTGCGCGACGAAGACCTGCGCCGCGGGCTGCTCGGCCTGGATGCTTTTGAGGGCGGCCTGACCGCGCTCGAGCGAGCGGCAGGCCAGCACCACCTGCGCCCCGGCCCGGGCCAGCTCGCGCGCAGTCTGGTAGCCAAGCCCGGCGTTGCCGCCGGTTACGATCGCGCGCCTTCCCTGCTGACTCGGTATCTGTTTCGCGGTCCAATTTTGTGCCATGTTCTTGCTCCTTATGCCTGCTTGGCTTCTTTCCAAACCTTGTACAGCCCCCACGCGGCCAGGGTGCAGCAGTCTTGGATGCGCCCTTCGCGCAGCATCTGCTCAAACTCCGGCACAGATACGGTGTGCAGCGTCAGGTCGTGCTCTTCGGGATCGAAATCAGTCTCGCCCGGGGTCAGCTCCGTGGCCAGGAACGCATGCTGCTGCTGGTTGCAGAAGCCGTACGCGACATACATGGGCCCCAGGTAAGCAAGCGAACCGGCGCGCAGGCCGGTCTCCTCGCGCAGCTCGCCGCGGGCCAGCTCGTGTATGTCGGCGTCCGGGTCTTCCCAGCCGCCCTGCGGAAACTCGAGACAGACTTTCCCGACCGTGTAGCGGTACTGCTGCACCAGGTAAAGTGTGTCGCCGCTGAGCGGCACAATCACGGCGCAGGGCGCTTTCTCAACCACACCGTAGATACCGCGCGCGCCGTTCGAGCGCTCTATCTGGTCCTCGCGCACCCGCATCCACGGGTTGCGATACACCTCGCGGGTCGCAAGTGTCCTGATGCTCATGGGCCCAGTGTACCTGCGTAGGCGCTGCCGCCATGCCGCTGGCCGGGTTAGAGTAGAAGCCGGAGTGGAGACTTGGCAGAGCGCAAGTATTTTCTGGGCATGGACGTGGGGACCGGCGGCACGCGCGCCCTGCTGATCGACAGCAAGGGCGCGATCGTGGCCTCGGCTGAAAGTGAGCATGCGGCCTTCCGCGCCGAGCAGCCCGGCTGGGCCGAGCAGGACCCGGAGGACTGGTGGCGTGCGGCGCAGCAGGCTATCCGCGACACGCTTGCACAAGCTGGCCCGGAGGCTGCGGACAGCATCGCCGGCATCGGCCTGACCGGGCAGATGCACGGGGCGGTGCTGCTTGACAAAGACGGAGAGGTGCTGCGGCCGGCGCTTATCTGGTGCGACCAGCGCACCGGCCCGCAGTGCGACTGGCTGCACCGCGAGCTGGGGCGCGAGCACCTGATCGAGCTGGTCGCTAATCCCGCGCTGCCCAACTTCACCCTCACCAAGCTGCTATGGGTGCGTGAGCACCAGCCCGAGCTCTACGCGCGCATCGCCCATGTGCTGTGCCCCAAGGACTACGTGCGCTTCCGCCTGACCGGCGCCTACGCGATGGATGTGCAGGAAGCCTCGGGCACGCTGCTGCTGGATGTGGCGCACCGCCGCTGGTCGAGCGAAGTGGCCCGGGCCGCCGGCGTGCGCGAGGAGTGGCTACCGCAGCTGTGGGAGTCACCCGAGGTCTGCGCCCACATCGCCGACGGCGCGGCGCAGGCGACTGGCCTGCGCGCCGGAACACCGGTGGTTGCCGGTGCGGGCGACCAGGGTGCGGGCGCTGTCGGCATGGGCATCCTCGAACCCGGATCGGTATCGGTCACCATCGGCACATCGGGCGTGGTATTCGCCGCGACTGCCCAGCCCTCGCTCGATACGGGGGGACGGCTGCATACCTTCTGCCATGCCTTGCCAGGCCGCTGGCATGTGATGGGCGTCACGCAGTCCGCGGGCCTGAGCCTGCGCTGGCTGCGCGACACACTGCTGCCCGGCGGCGCGTATGACACGCTGACCGGGGAAGCCGCAAAGGTAAGCGAGGGCAGCGATGGGCTGCTGTGGACGCCCTACCTGCTGGGCGAGCGCACCCCGCATCTTGACTCGCATGCACGCGCTGCCTTTGTCGGCCTCACCGCAGGTCACACCCGCGGGCATCTCACCCGCGCCGTGCTCGAAGGCGTGGCCTACTCGCTGCGCGACAGCTTTACCCTCTTCGCAGAGATGGGCGTACCGGTCAAGGGTGTCCGGCTCGGCGGCGGCGGCGCGCGCTCCGCCTTGTGGCGCACGATTCAGGCCGCGGTTTGCGGGCACACCTGCGATCGCCTGGTGGCTGAGGAGGGCGGAGCTTTCGGTGCGGCGCTGCTTGCCGGAGTCGGCGGCGGATGCTGGCCGACGGTCGAGGCGGCCTGCGCGCAGGCCATCCAGGTCGCGGAGCAGATTGTGCCGGACGCGGATGCGGTCGAGCGCTACTCGCAAGGCTATGCAGGCTTTCGCAAGGTCTATCCCGCGCTCAAAGGGGTGCAGGGGTGAACACGATTCTGAATCTGCTCGCGCGCAGGTATCCGCCGCCGGGCGCGCCTATACTGGCAGCAGGGGAAGAGCCCATGGCAACGACAACCACTTACGTTCCACTCGAGGTGTATCTGCATTCGAGCTCCGAGTACGAGCCCGACGCCGAATACGTGGATGGCGTGATTGAGGAGCGACCGATGGGCGAGTACGATCACGCATCCTGGCAAGATGCCATTCTGGCATGTTTTCGGCAGCACGCGACTGAGTGGGACATTCGAGTACGTCCCGAGTTGCGCGTCCAGGTTGCGCCGACACGCTTCCGCGTACCTGATGTCACAGTGCTCGATCGCAACCAACCGATCGAGCAGATTCTCACCCGCGCTCCTTTGGCTATTTTTGAGGTTTTGTCGCCCCAGGACACGATTCCACGTACTATGCGCAGGCTCGCCGAGTTTGCCGCGATGGGCATCCCGCATATCTGGGTCATTGATCCGGAGACAAATACTTTCTACCAGTTTTCCGACGGTAAGCTGAGTGCCGCGACCCACTTTGGCACCCCCGGCGAGCGGATTCACTTCGCCATGAGCGAGGTGGAAGCGTTTCTCGACTAACGAGAGTCCGTTGCGCTTTCGCTTCTATGCTGACGAGTTACTCCACAGGCAGCTTTGCGCGGTAGCCATCCCTCGCGATCACGTCATACTTCAACTGCTTGTGCTTCTCATCCTGCATGCGCAGCGGATTTCCCTCGTTGTCGACTAACTGCACCTGTATCTTGCGGTAACTACCGTCCTGCTTCGTATTGTCAGGCCGATACGTCAGCACATACTGGTTGCGGATCGAGTTATTGATCTCGTGGAAAATATCCGGCATCTCGCCTTCAAAGCGGGGGAAGAACGACTCGCCGCCGGTCATGCGGGCAAAGGTCGATAACTGGTTATCGGCCTGCAAATAGCCAATCTCACGCGCCCCGCCCATCCCCCCGCGGCCCTCCGCCATGATGCGTGCAAACTGGCCGGTGCCGATCGTGAAAATGGTTACATTCGGCGTCGCCTTTATCTTCTGCAGCGTCTTGTCGAGGGTGATTTTCGAGAAGGTATCGCGGCCCGAGGAGATCAGCACCAGATACTTACGGCCGTCCACGCGACTTAGACGATCGAGTGTCTCATACACCGCGTCGAACAGGTTCGTCTCCTGCCAGGTCGGGATGGTGAGCGAATTCAATGCCTGCGCTACCAGCCGCTTGTCCTGGGTAAAGTCCGTCAATACCTCGGTGTGCATGTCGTACGTCATCACCGCGACATAGTCGTCGGGCTTTAACTGCTCGGCGAACGCATACGCCGCATTGCGCATGTCATAGATAAAGTTCCAGTTGGTCGCCGCGAACTCGGTCAGCAGCACCGCCGTGATCGGCGCCTGGATCTTCGCGAAGTGCGTAATCTGCTGCGGCTTGCCGTCTTCGAGCACACGGAAGTTCGCCTCCTGCAGGTTGGGCACAAACTGGTGCGTCTTCTCGAGAATCACGCCCACGTCGACATTCACGGTCGGCACGTTGACCCGAATGGCCAGGTTCGAGAGCTCCGGCGGGTTCTTGATGACGGGCTCGGCCGGCGGCGGCGGCGCGGGTGCGGGCTGCTCCTTCTTTTTGGGGATTGCGATGGAGCCATTGTCGCCGCCCGGTCCGCCCTGGTCGGGTGCCGTCTGGTCCGGTGCTGCCTGGTCGGGAGGGGTCTGGGTGCCCTGCTGCGGCGTTGTTTGGCCGGGCGCCGGCTGGGCGCGAGGCTGCTGTGCGTGCGCACGAGAAAACCCGCTCACCCCGACCGCGAGCGACATACCAAGCAGAAGGAAAGACCGGCAAACAGGCAGGATTCGAGGATTCACGTTCGGCTCCACTGCAGAAAGGCTGCGTTTGCAACCAACCCTCTTATTCTCGCCGCTGGCGATCTTTTGCCGCAACACGGGAGCACTGGCTACTCTGCGGCTAGTCTATAGACGTGTTGACCCCGCAAAAGGCCCTGCTGCTCGCCGCTCCCCTGCTTCTGGCTTCTTTAACGCTTCCAGCGCAAGCCCCGCCTTCAAACGCCGGCGTCTTCCCCCTGGCCAGCGTGCACGCGGGGCAGCACGGCACCGCGTACACGGTGTTTGAGGGCACCACGCCCGAGGCCTTCGGCGTCGACATCCTCGGCGTGCTGCGCAACGCGCAGGGCCCCGGCGAAGACCTTATCCTGGCCCGGCTCACCGGCGCCAAAGCCGAGTACACCGGGGTCGTCGCCGGCATGAGCGGCAGCCCCGTCTACATCGATGGCAAGCTGGTGGGCGCGCTCGCCTTCCGCATCGGCCAGTTTTCAAAGGAGCCCATCGCCGGCATCACGCCCATCGCCCAGATGCTCACCGTTCGCGACATGGACGGCACGAGCTCCGGCAATACCGTCGGCAACACCGCCCCTGGAACCACCAGCCAGATCCGCCCCATCGACACCCCGCTCGTCTTCTCCGGCTTCTCCCCCGCCGCGCTCGACCTGTGGAAGCAGCACGCGCCGTCACTCGGCATGGAACCGCAGGCAGGCCTGGGCGGCAGCGGCCAGACAACCAGCGGCCCGGCGAAACAGCAGGCCGCGCCGCCGCTTGCGCCCGGTTCCGCCGTCAGCGCGCTGCTGGTTGCCGGCGATATGGAGATCGCCGCCACCTGCACCGTGACCTACCTCGACGCGAACCGTCTGCTCGCCTGCGGGCATCCGCTGACGCAGTTCGGCGCAGTAAGCCTGCCCATGACCAAGGCCGACGTGATCACGACGCTCGCCTCCCCGGCCGGCTCTTTCAAAATCGTGAACACGGGCGAGACTGTCGGCGCGTTTACCCAGGACCGCCAGACCGCGATCGGCGGCTTGGTCGGCGCCGAGGCGCGCATGATCCCGGTCGAGATTGCGATACACGGGGCGCAGGGCGACCGCACGCTGCACCTGCGCGTGCTCGACCAGCCCCAGCTGACCCCTACCGCCATCCTCGTTTCGCTTTTTCAGGCCCTGCAGGAGACGCCGGGCTACGCCGAGGAGGACAGCTACCGCGTACGCGCGACCGTGCGCCTCGCCGGTGGGTACGCGCCGGTTGCGATCCAGACGCTCGCCGCACCGGGCGCCCTGGGCCCCGCAACGCTCGCAGCCGCGCTCACCGTGGGGCTGCGCTTCAACGCGCTCTACAGCAGCAGCGACCGGCGCACGCCAATCGAGGGCGTTCGCATCGACATCGAGGCACTGCACGGACGCCAGAGTACCGCGCTCGATCGTGCCGCGGTCGAGCAATCCACAGTACACGCGGGCGACCGCATCACGGTGGCCGCGACGCTCGCGCCCTACCGCGGCGTACCGCAATCGCTGCGCATCCCGGTCACCCTGCCGGCTTCGCTGCCCGTGGGCGAGGTGCGCCTGCTGGTCAGCGATGGGCCCACGCTCGACCGCCTGCTCAGCGCCGGCCGCGCCACTACAGGCACGCCGCTGTCCGGGACAGTCGACCAGTTGAACGCCATGCACGCCGACGACCGGCTCTACGTCACCCTGCTGCAGCCGGATGCCCAGGTCAGCTTCGACGGGCGCGTGCTCGCTTCTGTGCCGCTTTCGGTGGCAAATCAGCTGGTGCCCGCGCACGAGCGCGACCGCGGCTCGCTGCATAGTGAGTCGGCCCAGCCGCTGGCCAGTGTGCCGCTCAACGCCAGCTTTACCGGTGAGCAGATTCTTACAGTCCGGGTAGAATAGGGCCGACCCAGACCCATCACAAACAAGCGAGAGCCAAGACTCATGATCCAGGGTTATGCCGTACACGCCGCCGGTGCCGAGCTGCATCCCTTCAAGTACGATCCGGGCGTGCTGCGGCCCGGCGATGTGGAGGTCGCGGTGTCGCATTGCGGCATCTGCCGCAGCGACGTCAACCTCATCGACAACGACTGGGCCACCAGCAAGTACCCCTTCATCCCTGGGCACGAGGTCGTGGGCACCGTGACCGCGGTGGGCGAGCAGGTCAGGCATCTGAAGGCGGGCGACCGGGTCGGCATCGGCTGGCAGGCCGACAGCTGCGGGCATTGCGAGTGGTGCCGCCGTGGTGAGGAAAACCTGTGCGCGCAGGCGGTGGCCACCTGCGTGGGCCGCCACGGCGGCTACGCCGACACGCTTCGCGTCGATGCGCGCTTTGCGCTCGCCCTGCCGGACGGTATGGACAGCGCGGCAACGGCTCCCCTGCTGTGCGGCGGCATTACCGTCTACTCGCCCATGCGTCTGCACGGTGTGCATCCGGCCTCGCGTGTAGGCGTCATCGGCATTGGCGGCCTGGGCCACATGGCTCTGCAGTTTGCGCGCGCTTTTGGCGCGGAGGTCACAGCCTTCTCGTCTTCTGCTGACAAAGAAGAAGAGGCAAAGGCGCTTGGCGCGCACCGGTTCGTCAATACCCGCGAGACCAAATCGCTGAAGGCGCTGGGCGGCCAGTTCGACTTTATTCTCTCTACCATTAATGTCGACCAGGACTGGAACGCGTATATCAATGCCCTGCGTCCGCATGGTGCGTTTGTCTTTGCCGGGGTACCGCCCAAGCCTGCTGCTTTTCCGGTTTTCCCGCTCACCGCTGGCATCAAGAGCGTCTCCGGCTGCAATATCGGCAGCCCCACGCAGATCGCTGAGATGCTTGACGTGGCCGCGCGCCACAACATTAAAGCCGTGACAGAGAGCTTCGCCATGCGCGACGCCAATGCCGCGGTGGAGCGGGCCCGCAAGAGCGCTGTCCGCTTCCGCGCTGTGCTTGCGAACTAGTCGCCGGCACAGGCTACGGTGTGCGGATGACGGCGCGCATAAGCATTGTTAATCTGCGGCATCACTTTTGCTGATGCCCGTAGGCAAGGGAAACAGCAGGCGATAGGCTAATCCGAGAAGAACATATCTCGGGCTCGCAGCGTCCGGCTCATGGCCCGGCCGCGCGAAGCCAGCGAGCAATCCGCCCATCAGGAGCTTCATGCCGAACGATCTGCGCAACTTCCTTTCGCTTCCCTACCCCGAACTCGAGAGCCTGAACCTGGAGGCCAAGCACGATCGCCGCAGCCGGCTTGCGCCCGATGCGATCCGGGAGAAGCGGCTGGAGTATCTGCAAAGCCACGACGATATCAAGGCCGTCACCGTGCTTTTCAGCGACCTGGAAGGCCGCCTGCACATGCTGGATTACGACAAGAAGTTTCTCGTCGGGAGCTATGACAACCTGACGTTCGACGGCTCGTCGATCCGCGGTTTTACCGCGCAGAGAGAAAGCGACCTGCGCCTGGGCATCGACTGGGCCGCGTTCTACTGGGGCCCGGCAGATGTGTTCGGCGCGGGCAAGGTGCTGGTGTTTGGCGAGGTCATCGACAAGCAGGGCAAGCCGTACGCGGGCGACATGCGCGGGGTGCTCAAAAGCTTTGCGCAGGAGCAGTTCGATAAGGAAGGCTACACGCTCAACGCGGCAAACGAGATTGAGGGCTTCCTGTTTGAAGGCCGCGATGCAGAGCGTAACTTTCACCGCAATGGCCGCTTCAATTATGTGAACCAGGGCGGCTACTATCACTCGCTCCCGGGCGACCCGCTGCGCGAGTTTATCGACCGCGCCGCGGAGGTGCAGCGAGCGATGGGCTTTGAGAACGAGAAGGACCATCCCGAGGTTGCGCCCTCGCAGTTCGAGATCAATTACAGCTACGGCGAGGTGGTCGCGGCGGCCGATCAGATCCAGCTCTACAAGCTGATCTGCCGTCAGGTGGCGCAGCAGATGGGCATGACGGCCTCGTTTCTGCCGAAGCCTGTCGTCGGCGTGAACGGCAGCGGCATGCACACCAACGTCTCAATCACCAAGGGCGGCAAGAATATCTTCTGGGACGCGCAAGGAACCGAGAAACTGTCGCAGACCGCGTGGGATTTTATCGACCGCATCCTGACCCACGGCAATGACATCTGCCTGCTGCTGAACTCGAGCGTGAACGCGTACCGCCGGCTCGACCCGCACTTCGAAGCGCCGAACCAGATCAAGGCGTCGGCAACCGATCGCGGCTCGATGGTGCGGGTGCCGATCGGCAACGAGAAGAGCGCGCGCGTTGAGGTGCGCTCGGTCAGTCCGGATGCGAACCCGTATCTCACGCTCTACTCCATCTTTAAGTCGGGCCTGCACGGCAAAACCGCGAAGATCGATAACCTGCGCCAGGCCGAGCGGTATCTGCCGGATAACATCTACACCGCGCTTGAGGACTTTAACAAAGCGGAGTGGACGACCGAGTTACTCGGCGCCGATGTAAAGCAGCGCTTCGCGGACTTGAAGCAGGGCTCGGCAGACAGGTGTGCGCGGCTGCTGGGGACGTTTGTCAAGGCTGGCGAGGTGCAGTTCCACCACGAGGTGTACAACCAGTATTTGTGGAATGAGTTCTAGGCTGCTGCAAGTTATCAGAAAGGCGCCCGGGAAAGCGCCTTTGCTGATAACTGAATGCGGCAGCGATGTTACCTGGAAGCAAAAGCTTGCGCGGGAGGCTTTCTGCGTTTTGCTCCTGCGAGTTTCCCGCAGAAAGCCGGGACATTCACCATCTGCTTTGAGAAATGAAGATACCCGTCCGTGCCCGGTCTTAGCACGGCCCAGTAACTGGTCTGCGAGACAAGCGGCTTGCCCTGAGCGGCGATCTGGTTCTGCATGATCCGGACGCCGCACTCGAGGTTGCGTTCCGGCTCGAGGATGGTCCGGTCCGGGTCCTTGATGGGCTTGTGCCGGTCCTGCTGCCAGTCGAAAGCGCAGCCGTAGCGCTCCGCGTCTTCGTACTTGAGCTGGAGCAGGCCCTGCTGCCGGGCGGCGTGCTGCGTGACATCATCCTTCACATTCACCGCGGCATCGAGATGGTGCACGTTGCTGGTTGGATCGAGGCCAGCCTCCGCGCCGGCGATAGCCTGAAACGTGTAGGCCCAGAAGGCCCGGCGATCGACTGTGGGGAGCGCGGCAAAGCGAGGGCAGTAAGTGCGCACGGCATGACTGGCCGAGGAGGAGAGCAGCGCGGGCGGCAGGGCCTTTTCGACCACCGCGTCCCATGCGGGGTCCCAGGTAGGGCCGCCGAGCTTTTCCGCCTGGTGCTCGATCGGGGTGGCTGGAGCGGCTTTCAGGGCGACCTGCGGGGCAGCGGGCGCAGACTGTGCGTGAGGCGAGTGCGAAGCACCGCGCTTGCAGCCAGGCATAAGAACGGCGAAAGATAGATAAACAAAGACAGCAGCGATGCGCGGGTTCACGTCCAATCCTTTCACTTCCTTAGACGTTGTACCCGGAAGTGAGGCCGAATGGACGGGTTTGAAGTAATGCAGGCCGGAGTTACCAGGGCTTACTGCTCTGATTCAAGACAGAACAAAGCCGCGCCAAGGGGCGCGGCTCGTCGCTGCTGGAAGAGAGCTTAGCGCCCGAAGTGCGTCGCGTTCTTCTCTGTAAAGTGCGTCCACTTCTCCGGTAGATCGTCTGCCGCGAAGATCGCCGAAACCGGGCAGACCGGCACGCAGGCGCCGCAGTCGATGCACTCGACCGGGTCGATGAACAGTTGATCGGCCGCGTCGAAATCCCCCTCATCTTTCTTGGGGTGGATACAGTCGACCGGGCAGGCGTCGACACAGGCGTGGTCTTTGGTGCCGATGCATGGTTCAGCGATTACATAAGCCATCTGGAAACGTCTCCGTTGCGGTGTATGCAGATATTCTAGCAGGCGGTTAGGTGAGATCAAGGCTCGGGATTGCGCGCATTTCGCTGTGCGGCAAACTCCGCCGGGCTCAACAGTGGCGCGACATTGCGGCCGGCGAACATATCGGCGAACACCGCGATCAACTCGCGCTCCAGCGGCCCATTCGTCGCCAGCACTTCCCTGCTGTCGAGCCGGAACTGGCTGCCGTCGAAGCAGGTCAGGGTGCCACCAGCCTCGGTCACCAGCAGCGCCCCGGCCGCCGTGTCCCACGGGTTCAAGCGGAACTCCCAGTACGCATCCATGCGGCCTGCGGCGACATAGGCAAGGTCGAGCGCAGCTGAGCCGGCCCGGCGCACCCCGTGCGAGCGCATGGTGATCTCGTGGTAGAAGTGGACGTTCGGGTTCTGGTGGCGCGAGCGGCTGGGGAACCCGGTCGCGAGCAGCGCCTGACCCAGACGCGGGGTCGTCGAGGCGTGGATCGCGCGCCCATTCAGATACGCGCCCTTGCCCTTCTCGGCGACGAACAGCTCGTCGCGCATCGGGTCGTAGAGCACCGCGGCAACCAACTCACCATCCTGCCCTTCCGGCGTGCCGGCTGCCCGGTGTTCCAGGCCCAGCGAGACGCAAAACACCGGGAAGCCGTGCGCGAAGTTGGTCGTGCCATCCAGCGGGTCCACGTACCAGCGATACGGCGAGTCGAGCCGGGCCCGTGTGCCTTCCTCGCCAAAGATGCCGTGCTCCGGAAAGGCCGCGGAAAGCCGCTCCAGCAGCAGTTTTTCACTCGTGCGGTCGGCCACCGTCACCAGATCGACATCGGTTTTGTACTCGGTTTCAACGCCGCGTGCATAAAACTCGCGCAGCAACGCGCCGGCTTCAAGCGCGATCGGGGCCGCCTCCTGCACCCACGTCCATGCGACACCCTCGGGCAGTTGACTCACTTCGTTGTGTCTCCTTCGCTCGCAATCGCCGCGGGCGCTTCGGATCCAGCCTTGCGCTCGGCGGCGCGGCGGCGTGCGTCCTCCCGGCGCGGATGCTCGCTGATGGTGCGTATCTGTTCCTTGTAGATAAACAGGTTGGGCTGGCCTTCGCGCGTCAGCCGGATCATGCGCTCGTCGAAGTACTCGATCCAGCCGCTGACCGTCTCACCGTCGCGCAGCTTCACGTGCACGGGCACCTGCTTCTCGCTCAGGAAGCGCAGGTAAAGCGACTCCTGCCCGCTCTCACCGGCAGCCACGGATTTGGAGCGCCGCAGCGCCGGCGCGGTTCGGGGGACCATGCGTCATTGTAGAGTGCCCCGCGCTTTCCGCGGTCACGATCAGGGCAATGCCTCCGCGCGATAGTACCCACTCCGGTAGTGCGCGGTATCCTCAGACCCGGGCGGGACCGCGCGGAGCGAGACATGCAGCGCATGGAAGCCGTTCGCGCCGCCCAGCGGGTTGGCGGGCCGGCCGCCGCGCTGCGGGTAGTACGCCAGCAGATACTGCGTGCGCAGGTCGTCAGCCACCTTGCGGAACGCCGCCGCCAGGCCGCCCTGGTCCACATAGAACGACTGGCCGCCGGTCTCCTGGCTCAGGATGATCATGGCATGCTCGCCGGCCTCGTCGCGGCCGGCGTCCGCGGCGATGGGCACGTCGATGAGGCTGTAGATGATGACATCGCTGCGCTGCGCCTCGGCCAGGGCTTCGTCGTAGGAGGTGCCGGCGATGGTGTTGCCACCGTCTGAAACAACGACCAGCACCTTGCGGCCCGCGCGCGGGGCGAGCGACTGCGAGGCGAGGAAGACGGCCGAGTAAAAGGCAGTCGCGGGGCCCTGGCTCAGCTTGCCCAGGCCGTCGTCGATGCGGTGCACGCTGTCGGTAAACGGCACCACCTCGCGCACATCGGAGTTGAAGTCGAACAACGCAAGCTGATCGTGGCTCACAGCCTGTGGCGGCCCGGAAAGCTGCGGCGGCCTGGGCGCCAGCAGCGCCTGGGCAAAGTCATGCGCGGCACGCTGCTCCGCGCCCGCATCCCGGCGCGTGGAGCCGCTCGTATCCACCGCCAGCGCCACGGAAAGTGGAACGTTGGTCTGTTTTTCGAAAACCGAGATCGTTTGTGGAACTCCGTCTTCAGTTAATGCGAAGTTGCTCTTAGTCAGGTCGGCTACCGGAGCGCCGCGCGCGTCGGTAACGTTCACAAACAGGCTCACCAGGCGAACCTGCACGCGCAACGTCTGCGACTCCTCATCCTGACCGTGCGCCGCTCCGGCCAGCAGCGCCGTCGTGGCCGTCAGCATACACAGGGCGCGCAGCCGCCTCACGCAACCGCCCCGGGACGCAGCGCTTCCGGAAATGGCTCGCCATGGGCCCAGACCGCTCCATCGACGAAAATCTCCTTCTTCCAGATAGGCACTGTCTGCTTGAGCGTGTCGATGAGCCAGCGGCAGGCATCGAAGGCGGCGCCGCGGTGCGCGGAGGCGACCGCAATCAGGACCGAGGTCTCGCCCACCTCCAGCCGGCCCAGCCGGTGGTGCAGCATCGCATCGCGGACCGGGAAGCGCCGGACGGCCTCCGCCACCAGCTCGCGCATCTGCGCCAGCGCCATCTCTTCGTACGCCTCGTACAGCAGGTACTGGGTGCGGCGCCCGCGGGTGTTGTCGCGCACAATACCGTCGAACACCACGACCGCGCCATCGCTGCCGGCCTTGAGCGCGGCCACCGCCGCCTCGCTCGCAAGCCGCGCATGGGTCAGCAGGACCCGTTCAGCTGCGCCAGAGCCGCCGCTTACCGGCGGCAGTAGCGCGATCTCGTCGCCGGGCGCGAGTAGGTCGGCGGCCTGCGCATAGTGCTGGTTGACGGCGACGGCCAGGCTGGGCCACAAGGCGCGCAGGGAAGGCGGCGCGCTGCGCTGCAGATGCGTGAGCAGGACGCCAACCGAGGAAGCTGTTCCAGGCAGCTCCACCCACTGCTCGGCTGCACCGAAGCTCTCCCGCAGGATCCCGAAAAAGAGTATCCGCACCCGCATCTCCCCAGCATACCCGCTGCGCCGCACACCCCGGTGCAAGCCCCGCGGCAGATAAAAAGTACCGTATTTTCCCGATGTGGCTCTCCGGAAGATCGCGTCCGCTTGCTACCCAAGGGTCGCCTTCCACAACCATTGACAAAGCAACAGAGCCGCCGCAGAATCGGGTATCGGCGGCGGCGGCCGCCCAGCCTCCGGAAAGGCCCGGCATTGCAAGCAGTTCTCCAAACCCAGCTGAACGGCATCTCCCGGGTCGCTAGCGGCAAGGTGCGCGACCTGTACGCTGTCGGCGACGACCTGCTGCTGGTCGCGACTGACCGGATCTCCGCCTTCGATCATGTGCTGGGCAGCGGCATCCCGGACAAGGGCAAGGTGCTGACTCAGCTTTCGCTGTTCTGGTTCGAGTTCCTCGAGCACCTGGTGCCGAACCATCTGATCCAGTCCGAGGTGGACGTTTTCCCGCCGGAGCTGGACGCCTTCCGCGAGCAGCTGCGGGACCGCTCCATGCTGGTCAAGCGCGCCGATATGTTCCCGGTTGAGTGCGTGGTGCGGGGCTATCTCTCCGGCTCCGGCTGGAAGGCCTACCGAGAGACCGGCTCGCTGTGCGGCATCGCTCTGCCCCGCGGGCTGCGCGAGAGCGACTGCCTGCCCGAGCCGCTGTTTACACCTGCCTCAAAAAGCCAGCACGGCGAGCACGATGAAAATATTTCTTTTGCCGAGATGGCAGCGCGGATCGGGCAGAAAGACGCCGAGACACTCCGCGACCTGAGCCTCGCCATCTATAAGAGCGCCGCGACGCACGCAGAGCAGTGCGGGCTCATCCTGGCCGATACCAAGTTCGAGTTCGGCCGAGTGGGCGACGTGATCCTGCTGGCCGACGAGGTGCTGACGCCGGACTCCTCGCGCTTCTGGCCGATGGAGAGCTACGCGCCCGGAGGCGTGCAGCAGTCGTTCGACAAGCAGTTTGTGCGCAACTATCTCGAAGAGATCGGGTGGGACAAGCAGGCGCCGGCGCCGGCGCTGCCTGCGGAGATCGCCGAGAAGACGCTGGCAAAGTATCTGGAAGCCTACCGGCTGCTGACCGGCCGCAGCCTTTCGCTGGAGCGCGAGCAGACTTTGGCTGCTTTGCGCGTTTGAAAGAGCCCGGTGGCGGTAGCGGACTGGGTCATTGTGGCAATCCTGCTGCTGTGCACGGTGCAGGCGGCACGGAGGGGATTTTTTCTCGAGGCGTTCTCACTGGCCGGCATCGTAGTGGGCGTGGGCGTGGCGAGCTGGAACTACACGCGGCTGCTGCCTTGGTTTGAGGGCTGGCTGCGGTCGCAGGCGCTGGCCGATGCAGCGGCTTTTCTGGCCATCGCCCTGCTGGTGATGGTAGCGGCGGGGCTGGTGGGGCGGGCGATCCGGTGGTCGGTGCGGTCGATCGGGCTGGGCTGGGCCGACCGGCTGCTGGGTGCGGCGTTTGGCCTCGCGAAGGGTGCGGTTCTGGTGACGCTGGGCGTTATGGTGCTGGTGGCGTTCTGGCCGGGGTCGGCGGCGCTGCAGGGTTCGCGACTAGGGCCGTACTTTGTGGCGGCGGCTCGGGAAAGCACGGTAGGCACGCCTGCCGGGCTGCGGGACAAGGTGCATTACGGGGCTCAGTTGCTACATGATCGCGTGGCGGGCCTGCCGAGATGGTAGAAGAGTGTGTGCGGCGGATAAGAAAGTGAGAGACCTAGAGTGAAACGTGAACTGGATTCCCTTGTGGGGCAGATGTATGCCGGCGGCATCACCTATGCCGAAGCGGTGCGCGAGTTCAAGAAGCGTTTCCTGCTGGAGGTGCTGATGGCGCACCGCGGCAACCAGTGCAAGGCCGCCAAGGACCTCCAGGTACACCGCAACACCTTGAGCCGCATGGTCACCGAGCTCAAGATCGATCCCGCCGATGTGCGTGCCGGCATGAAACGTCCACCCCGCAGCGAACGTCCAATGCTCGAGGTAAAGCGCACCGGCAGCGGCCCCCGCTAGCCAATCCTCGCGCAGCCGGCACCAGGTTTTCACTTGCAGACACGCGTACAGCCGTGCGGCTACGGCCGGGTGCTGCGGAAGAAAAGCCGTGCTTTACCCTTGAACCTATGACAGCATCCCCACAGTCGGGCGCGGAGACCAAAGCAGAGGCCGCAGCAGCGCAGGTCGCAGCGCAGATCTATGTCCAGCCGGGCTTCCGCTGGGACGAGCAGGGAGCCTACCTGTTCGATATCGACGGAACCCTGCTGCGCTCGCGCGATCGCGTGCATTACGACTCGTTTTTCTCGGCGGTCGAGCACGTTCTCGGCTGCCCCCTCAAGCTCGACGGCATCACCCTGCACGGCAGCACCGACCCCGGCATCCTGCGCGACGCCTTTCGCGCCGCCGCCATGCAGGACTCCGGCTGGCGCCCGCATGTGCCGGCCATCTTCGCGCATATGAGCCAGGGCGTGACCGCGCGCCAGGCGGAGATGGACCTGCTGGTGATGCCGGGGGTGGAAGCGGCGCTCGCGCATCTGCAGGCTAAAGGCGCGTTCCTCGGCGTAGCCACCGGCAACATCGAATCCATCGGCTGGATCAAGGTGGAGGTCGCCGGGCTGCGCGACTGGTTTACTTTCGGCGGCTTCAGCGACCGCTATGAAGTCCGCTCCGACATGATCGAGCACGCGCTCGCGCTGGCCCATGCGGCGGCCGGCCCGCAGGCAAAAGTCTGCGTCGTGGGAGACACCATCTACGACATTACGGCGGCCCGCGCCAACGGCCTGCCCACCATTGCTGTCGCGACCGGCAACTACAGCTTCGATGCCTTGATGGAGGCCGAGCCCGAGGTCTGCGCGACTACGCTCGAGGCCCTGCTGGCGTACGCCGGGGCTGGAGCACGGTGAGGGGCCGGAGCAGGGTGAACTGATGCGCAGACTGCCAGCAGCCCTCGCGCTTTGCTTCGCCGCCACCCTGCTGCAGGCGCAGCAGCCCGTGCAGCAAAAACCGGCTCCGCCAAAACCGGTCAGCAGTCGGGACCGCGACCGTGCGCAGCACCTGTTTCTCGAAGGCGGCAAGGCTGTTGGAGAAAACCATCTGGACATCGCCGTCACCGCCTTTGCCCGGGCCAACGCGCTCGACCCCGGTAACCGCGACTACGATGCCGCGCTCGCCATTGCGCGCGACAACCTGGCTACGCAGCTGATGCAGCAGGCGCTCAAAGCGCGTCTGCAGGGCGATGATGCCACCTGGCGCATGCGCATCAAGCAGGCCGAGGCAGCGGACAGCCGCAACCCGCTGGTGCTGGAGCACCAGAACGATCTCGTCAACGATGTACCCAAAGACGCGGTGCTGAACCAGATGACCGACGATGCCGGGCCGCCGGTCGAGCTGAAACCCGACGCCGCCCGGCAGAGCTTTCATCTGCAACTGCCCCAGGCCGACCTGCTGCGGCAGGTGCTGAGCGCCTACGGCATCACGGCCACCGTCGACACCTCCATCCCCAGTGAGCGCGTGCGGTTCGACGCGGATAACGTCACATTCGAGCAGGCGCAGCACATGCTCACGCTCGCGACCAACAGCTTCCTGGTGCCGATCGACCCGCGGCGCGCGCTGCTCGCGCTTGACACCAAGGAGAACCGCGGCAAGTTCGAGCGGCTTTCCCTTGAAACCGTGTACCTGCCCGGGCTCACCCCTGCCGAGCTGACCGACGTGAGCAACATCGCCCGCAATGTGTTTGAGGCGCAGCAGGCGACCGTGCACGAATCCAACAACACCCTCACCGTGCGCGCGCCTGCGATCCGGATGCATGCCTTTAACTACGAGGTGAACGAGCTGCTGGCCGGGCGCAGCGAAACGCTGCTCGACGTGAACGTGTACGAGGTGCAGCGCGAGCGCATGGCGAATGAGGGCGCGGAGCTGCCGCAGAGTTCCAGCCTCTTCAACGTCAGCTCCGAAGTGGAGAGCCTGATCCGCAACAACCCATCGCTGGTGCAGGAGATCATCTCGAGCGGCCTCGCCAGCCCGGGCAATATCGAGGAGATCGCCGTAGCGCTCATTCTTTCCGGCCAGGCCGGCTCGACGCTGCTGTCGCAGCCGTTCGCCTACTTTGGCGGCGGGCTCACGACGACCGGCCTCACGCTGAGCTCGGCTGCGGCGAATATGCAGCTGAACACCTCGGAGACGCGCCTGATCGACCGCATCCAGCTGCAGCTGCTGGACCAGGAGGAGGGCTCGCTGAAGATCGGCGAGAAGTACCCGATCGTTACCTCGTCCTACTCCAACTTGGCCACCGGCTCGACCAGCATTGCCGGCATCAGCTCGGCGGGCCTCTCCAACACGCTGCAGAACCTGGGCGTCAATCTCTCCTCGCTCACCTCGGCTGCGAGCGCCGCCGTTCCGCAGGTGCAGTACCAGGACATCGGCCTGACCCTGACCGCGACTACGCGTGTGCAGCAGGAGCACAATGTCTCGCTCAAGTTGCGGCTGCAGATTTCCTCGCTCGGCGGCCAGACCGCGAACGACAATCCCATCCTCAACAATCGCGAGTTCAACTCGATCATTAACGTCAGCCCCGGAGAGAAGACGGTGCTGGTCAGCCAGCTCTCGCAGCAGGAGACTGCGGCGCTGATCGGGATTCCCTTCCTGAGCGAAATACCGGGCCTGGAGCTGCCCACCAACCACATGACCGACAAGCTGCGCGACAGCCTCATCATCATCATCACGCCGCACATCCTGCGCCTGAGCCATACCCACGCCGAAGGCCAGATGGTGCTGCTGCCGACGCACTCCTGAGCTTGAAACGGCGGCGCGCCGGCCGATAAGCTAGGCTATCGTTCGATCGTCAGCAGGCTGAAGGTTCCTGGCAGGACGGGCTTCCGCTTGCTGCCCGCGGGGGCGGTCCCGAACTGGGCGGAGACGACAAAAATGCGATGGCTGGTGGGATCGAGGCCCATGTTGCGCGAGCCGATGGGCGTCGACAGGGTCTGGGTGACATGGTATTTATCCGCGCTGTCCTGGTGGATCACGGTGAAGGTGCCGTCAGCGTTGGAGGCAAACGCATCGCCTGTGGACGGATCATAGCCGGCACCATCGACCCCGGCTCCGATGGGCACCGTGGCGACGACCTTGCCTGACTGGTAGTCCGAGATGGCCATCACACCACTCCGGCAGCCGCTCAAAAGACGATGCCGGGTGAGGTCGACCGCGAGGGGGACGGGCTGCTTGCAGGGCGCCGTGGACCAGCGGCGGCCGACGGCCGCATGGCGTGTGTCGATCTCGACGATCTCGTTTTTATCGGCGAGGTTGGCGTAGATCTTTCCGTCGCCCGTGGAGACGGCGTATTCAGGCTTGCCGCCCAGAGCGATGTTTGTGACCAGCTTACCGCTCGCGGCATCGACCACCGTGGAGGAATTGGCATCACCGTTCATCGAGAAGACCCGGCCTGAGGGCTTATCAAAGATGATGCCGTCCGCATCCTCGGCGGCTGGCACTCGCCCAAGAACCTTGAGTGTCTTGGAATCGAACATCACGATCGAACGGTCGTCGCTGGAGGTGGCGAAGCCGTGCCCCGTCCCCTCGGCAATCGCGGTGCCGTGTGCCCCGTGAATGCCGGTGACCTCGCCAACGACTTTGCCGCTGTCTTCATCGACGACCATCAAATGATCTTCGCGCGCTATGTAGAGCCGATGCGTTGGCGGATCGGGTATGACGTAGTCCCAGCCGCCGCTGCCACCGAGAAGGGACTTATGTGCGATGTGATACGACGAAGGCGGCTGCGCTGAAAGCGTTGTTACGGAAACTAGAAAAAGCGCAAGTGCCCTGGTAAGCATGAAGACTCCTCGAAATATTCTGGAAAGCAAAGTTTTGGACGTGAGCAGCGGATTATTTCCAAGGTAAACACGAGGTGTTAACTCAGGCTGAAGGAGCGCTAGGAACCATGGGGGAGGGCACCGTGCGCATGAGGTTTCATGATCTGGTTGGCACGTAGGATTGAGAGAGCCTACACCTGCGCCTTGGCCGCGATAGGAAACCGCCTGCCCATGCCGAAGGCTTTCGGCGTCACCTTGAGCACCGGCGCGGCCTGCTGGCGCTTGTACTCGCTGCGCTCGACAAGCTGCAGCACCCGGCTTACTTCGTCGGCGCCCAGCTCAGTTTCCTCGGCAATCTGCGCGGCGGTTTCGTAGCGCTCGATGTAGGCGGCAAGCACCGGGTCGAGATGCGCGTAGTCAGGCAGCGAGTCGGAGTCGAGCTGCCCCGGCCGCAGCTCCGCCGAGGGCGCTTTCGCGAGGATCGCTTCGGGGATCCTCGTGCGCTCGCGGTTGGCATAGCGACACAACCGGTAAACTTCTGTCTTTATCACGTCACCGATCACTGCGAGCGCGCCTACCATGTCGCCGTAGAGCGTGCAGTAGCCGGTCGCCATCTCGCTCTTGTTGCCGGTGGTCAGCACCAGCGCGCCCCACTTGTTTGAAAGCGCCATAAGCAAAGTGCCGCGGATACGCGACTGGAGATTCTCCTCCGTGAGGTCGTTGACTGCACCCGAGAACAGCGGCGACAGCGCCCGGTTGAACTCACCGAACATGGGCGCGATGGACACAATCTCAAAGCGGATGCCGAGGTTGGCTGCCAGTTCCCTGCTGTCCTCAACCGAGCCTGTGGAGGAGTAATCGCTGGGCATGCCGATGCCGATGACGTTATCCGCGCCCAGCGCGTCGGCTGCGAGCGCGGCGACCAACGCCGAGTCGATGCCGCCGCTCAGGCCGACCAGCACGTGCCGGAAGCCGCATTTGCGTACGTAGTCGCGCACGCCCATTGCCAGCGCCTCGTAAACCAGGCCATCCTCGTTGGAGTCTGCCGGGCGGATGTCGCCAGTCTGCGTGGCGGTGTCGAAAAAGATCAGGTCCTCGGCGCAGGAGAGCGCCCGTGCCGCAACCTCGCCGCCCGCGTTGAGCGCGAGGCTGGTGCCGTCGAACAGCAGGCTGTCGTTGCCGCCTACCTGGTTCACCATCACAACTGGCGTTGCGTAGCGGCGCGCGATCGCGGCCAGCATGGCTTCGCGGGTGGCCCGCTTGCCGCGCCAGAAGGGCGAGGCCGAAATGTTGAGGATGACGGACGCAGCTGGCGCGGACGGACTCTGGCCGGGAGAAGCTGGATCGGAAGAGCCGGCGCGCATCAGCTCTTCGATCGGATCGACCCGGTAGCGGCGAGTCTCCCAGAAGCTCTTGTCGTTCCACGCGTCCTCGCAGATGGTGATGGCGACGCGCTCGCTCGCCACTTCGCAGATCGCCTGCGAAGCAGCAGGCGCGAAGTAGCGCTGCTCATCAAAGACATCGTAGAAAGGCAACAGGCGCTTGCTCTGCACAAAGGCGACACGGCCGCCCTGAAGCAGCGCGGCAGAGTTGTGCACGTGTTTACCGGTCTCGCGCGGCGCGGCTGACGGGAAGCCGCACAGCACCGCGATACCAAGGGCTCCGGTGCGTTCGGCGAGCTCTTCCAGCACCTGCCGCGCACGCTCGACAAAGGCCGGCTTCTCCAGCAGGTCGGCAGGTGGGTAGCCACAGATGGAAAGCTCGGGAAAAATCACGAGATCAGCACGGGCCTGGGCTGCCCGCTCGGCGAAGCGAAGCATGGTGCTCAGGTTTCCAGAGAAATCGCCGACCGTGGGGTTGATCTGGGCAAGCGCGAGCTTCACTTATCTAGTGTATCAACGCAGCTTTATAAAACCGCCTGCGCGGGATGCGGTCACTTCGTGACACGTGATCGTCGATATTGTTCTGAGTACACATGTCACGAAGTGACCGCATCCCGCGCAGGGGGTCTTGCCTTTCACCGAGCTGGTGCTGCCTGTCCAGGCAGCACCAGCTCGTCCAGCTCGAAGAACTGGCGCAGCACCTCATCGTCGGAGGCTTTCATCTCGTCGATGGTGCCGAAGAAGCGCGCTTTGCCCTCGTGCAGAAAGAGCACGCGGTTGGCCAGCCGCTGGGCGAAGCGCATGTCGTGCGTGACGACGATGCTGGTGAGCTTGAGCTGGTGCTTCAGCTTCTGGATCAGGTCGCCCATGAGCCTCGCGATCAGCGGGTCGACCATCGTCGTCGGCTCGTCATAGAGGATGGCCTCAGGCTGCGCGGCGAGCGCACGTGCGATCGCGACAGAGCGCTTCATGCCGGTCGAGAGCGCCGACGGCAGTGCGTCGGCCGAGTCGTGCGAAACGCCGCACATCTCGAGCAGTCCGGAGACGATCTGCTGGATTTGGTCTTCGTCGAGCTTCTGGTTTTCGCGCAGAGGGAAGGCGACATTCTCGCGAACGGAGAGCGAGTCGAACAGCGCGCCGTTCTGGAAAACCATTGTGACTTTGCGCCGGATGGCCTGCATCTGCTCCTCGTTGAAGTTGGTGATGTCCTCGCCAGCGACCAGGATGGACCCGCTGTCGGGCTTGTAAAAACCCATCAGCTGCTGCAGCGAAACCGATTTGCCCACGCCGGAGCGGCCGAGAATGCAAAGCGTTTCGCCCGCATTCACAAAGAAGCTCACATCCTGCAGCACGTGGAAGTCGCCGAAGGACTTGGACACGTGATCGAACGCGATGTAGGGCTGCTGCTCCTTCTCGGGGCCGGGCTCGGTCGGCTCCTCGCGAATAGCTTCGTCATCGGGCGCCGGCTCCTCGACCATTTGCTCGATGTACTCGAAGCCTTTCGGCATGTGCTCGAGGTCCGGCTTGTCCTGCTCATCGGTGGCGTGCGCGTCGGCTCGCGGTGTTTCCTGCTTCGGGTCGGTCTCGTCGGTCATCTCGCCTCTGTCTCCTACTGGATGCTGGATGCTGGCGACGCACTGGCAGCGACTCCAGCTATTCCAAGGTACGCTCGAAGGCCTGCCAGTCCGCCGGCGTGTTGAGATTGGTGAACCACCGGTGCGGGTCGCTCCAGCCGGGCATGGCCGCGAGCGCCTCGATGCGGAAGAGATCGAAGTGTGGCTCCGGCACAAGCTCGCTCAGGACGCGCATGACTTTTCCATCCGCCTGCTGGAGCGCATCGGCGATGCCTGGGGCCAGCCGGGAATCGTAGACAGCGCAGAGCGGCTGCGGGCGGCCGGCTATGCAGGGCACGGTCGCCCATGCCACGGTAGTCTTCGCCCGCTCCCACATGCCTTGAAGAAAAGCGCCCGGCAGCAGTGGCAGGTCGACAGGAAGAAACAGCGCCGGCTGCGGCGGGTGCCCGGCGAGCGAGCGCAATGCGGCTTCGATGCCGCCAAGCGGGCCGCAGTCCTTGAACGCGTCGGTGACGAGCGGCACGCTGCAGGCGATCCCAGCTGGGAGTCCGGCGACGGAGGCTGTGAAACCTGCTCCGCGCAGCGTGTCCAGTGCATGTTCCAGCAGGGTTGTTTTTTGAAACGGAAGCTGGGATTTTGGGCGGCCCATGCGGCTGCTGCGGCCGCCGGCGAGGACGAACGCCGGCCGGATTTGCATTTCGTTTTCGCGGGTCAGGCGGCGTTTCCTGAACCAAGAATTTCAAAAAACGTGATCAGCGTTTCGATTCCGCGGTGAAAGTTCGCAATATGAAACTTTTCATTGGGCGCGTGCAGGTTGTCGTCTGGGAGACCGAAACCCATCATCACGCTGGGAATGCCGAGGCCCCGCTCGAAGTCGCCGACGACGGGGATAGAGCCGCCGGAGCGGATGAAGACCGGCTCCTTGCCCCAGACCTGCTGGAGGGCGGCGGCCGCTGCGCGGATGTAGGGGTTGGCTGTGCCGATGACCGCGGGCTCGCCGGCATGGATGAGCCGCGCTTCGACGGTCACGCCGCGCGGTGCGAGCGACTCGACGAACTGCTTAAAACTCGCGAAGGTCGCCGCTGGCTGCATGGGCGGGACCAGCCGCATGGAAATTTTTGCAGTCGCTTTGGCCGGGATGACCGTCTTGGCGCCCGCGCCGATGAAGCCGCCGGGCATGCCGTGGACCTCGAGCGTCGGGCGCGCCCAGGTGCGCTCCATCACCGAGTAGCCCGGCTCGCCGGTGAGCGCGGGAGCGCCGATCTCGTCCTCAAGATACTTCGCTTCGTCGAAGGGCAGACGCTTCCAGGCGGCGAGCTCCTCGGCCGATGGCGGTTCGATGCCGTCGTAGATGTCGGGCACCAGGATGCGGCCATTTTCGTCTTTCAAGCGGGCGATGATCTGGGCCAGCGCGAAGAAAGGGTTGGGCGCCGCGCCGCCGTACATGCCGGAGTGCAGGTCGGTGCGGGCGCCGCGCACCTCCACCTCGGTGTAGATCATGCCGCGCAGGCCCACGCACAGCGTCGGCAGCTCGGGGGCAAACATCTCCGTGTCAGAGACCAGCGCAAAGTCTGCCTGGAGCCGCTCGGGGTGTCTGTGGATGAAGGCCGCGATCGACTCGCCGCCCACCTCTTCTTCGCCTTCCAAGACGACGCGCACGTTCAGCGGCAGCTTGCCGGCGTTGGCCGCGAACAGCGCCTGGAGCGCCTTGACGTGCATGTACATCTGGCCTTTGTCGTCGACCGCGCCTCGGGCGTACAGGTTGCCGTCGCGCTCGGCGGGTTCAAAGGGTGGGGTCAACCACTCGTCGAGCGGATCAGGTGGCTGCACGTCGTAGTGGCCGTAGCACAGCACGGTGGGCTTACCCGGAGCGTGCAGCCAGTCTGCAAGCACCAGCGGGTGACCGGCGATGCCATTGCCGAGCGGGACTGCCACCAGCTCTACGTGTTCGAGACCGATCCGCTGTAGCTCCCGGGCTAGCGTTTCGGCGGTTTTCTGGACGTCGGCGCGGTGCTCGGGCAGGGTGGAAATAGACGGGATGCGGAGCAGGGCTTTCAGCTCTTCGAGGAATTCGGCCTGGTGGGCGTGTGCGAAATCGACAGCAGCAAACATAAACCATCGCCTCAAGTTCTTACTTCATCTTATTCATTTTATTGCAGCTAGGAGGGGCTAGTAGCGTGGCCTAGTAGCGCGACATAGAAGGGTCGATCTGCGCGGCCCAGGCATCGAGGCCGCCGGCTAACGACTGCGCCTGCTCAAAGCCCTGGCTGCGCAACCACGCTGCCACGTTGAGCGAGCGCACCCCGTGGTGGCAGATGGCGATGATGTGCTGATCGGGGTCCAGTTCAGCATGTGCCCTGGAAGGTATATCCCCCATAGGCATGCTCACGCTACCATGTAGATGAGCTACCTGCACTTCCCAGGGCTCGCGCACATCCAGAAGCACGACGGGCAGCACGCCCGGCACAAATGGCGCGGCTCCGCTATTCTGTTGAAGAGCAGCCAAAGCTCCCGGTTCAATCTCGTAGGGCAACATACGAGAAGGATACATCTGCCCCTCCCCAGGACAGGTTCCGTGCAGGACCAGATTCTTGCCACTTTTCGTCCCAATCTTGGGATGGGCAGCGCCCAGGTTCTGGTGCATGCTACAGGTAGTTAAATCTCTTTCTGGAAAAACATTCCTGAAAGAGAGCTCTTGAAGAAGTAAAGCAGGAACCGTAACAATCGCAGGCACAGCGCCGCAGACAGGAACAACACAGCGATGGGGAACGCAGAACGAGTCATGATTGTTGAAGATGAAGTCCACGCCCTCAATGGTCTGGCGGAGCTCGTCTCCTCCTGGGGATACGAGACCGAGATGGCCGGCGACGGTATGGAGGCGATCGAAAAACTGGGCTGGCAGCCGGGCATTATCGTGACCGACCTCAAGATGCCGCGTATGAACGGGCTGGAGCTGCTGCAGCAGCTCTCGGCGAACAAGAATGACTGCACCGTGGTGGTGCTGACGGCGCAGGGCTCGATCGAGCTAGCGGTGGAGGCGATGAAGATCGGCGCATACGACTTCATTCAGAAGCCGGTGGAGCCGACCCGGTTGCGCACCACGCTCTCCAACGCGACCCACATGCGCGAAACCGAGCGGGCGCTGGAGGTAACGCGGAGGAAGCTGCGCGACACCGGCATCCTTGGACCGCTGGTGGGCTCGTCGCGCAAGATGCGGGATATTTACGCAATGATCGAGCAGGTGGCGCCCTCAAACGTCTCCGTGCTGATCACGGGCGAGAGCGGTACGGGCAAGGAGCTGGTGGCGCGCGCGCTGCATGAGCTAAGCCCGCGTAAACCCAGACCGTTTGTCGCGGTCAACTGCGCGGCGATCCCGGAAACGCTGATCGAGAGTGAGATCTTCGGGCATGAGAAGGGTTCCTTTACGGGCGCGCTGGAGCGGCGGGCGGGCTGCTTTGAGCTGGCCGAGGAGGGCACCCTGCTGCTGGACGAGATTGGCGAGATGCCGATTGCGACCCAGGCCAAGCTGCTGCGGGTGCTTGAAGAGCGCAAGCTGCGCCGGCTGGGCTCGAAGGTGGAGTCGCCGGTGGATGTGCGGGTGCTGGCGGCAACCAACAAGAACCCGGATACCGCTGTGGCTGCGGGGCAGCTGCGGGCCGACCTGTACTACCGGCTGAACGTGTTCAACATCCACATGCCGCCGCTGCGGGAGCACAAGGAAGACATACCCGCGATTGTGGAAGCGCTGGTGCACGACATGAACGAGAAGCATGGCCGCGAGGTGCCGGGGGTGGATCCGGGCATGCTGCAGCGGCTGATGCAGTACGACTGGCCGGGCAATGTGCGCGAGTTGCGCAACACTATCGAGCGTGCGGTAATCCTGTGCGGAAGCCATCCGGTGGGCATCCAGCATCTGCCGCCGGGCTTCGGTTCGCGCGGTGTCGAGACCTCTTCGGAAACAGCTGTTGCGAATACGGTGAAGGTGGAAGTCGGCACGACGGTCGACGAAGCCGAACGCCTGCTGATCGTCAAGACTCTGGCCTCGACCAACAACAACAAGACCCGGGCGGCGGAGATCCTGGGCATCAGCCTGAAGACGCTGCACAACAAGCTGAAGGAGTACAGCCAGAGCAGGCTGCGGCCGCGCATGGAGCGGGACCCTGGAGCGATGGCGGGGGAAAGCCGGGCCTGAGCCGGACACGGCTGCGGGGCAGGCACCATCCATAGCGGTAAGATGCGGCGGCAGAGATGCGCTTGAAGACCAAACTCGTGGCGGCGGTGACCGGGCTTGTCTTCCTGCTGGTCTCCGCGACCTCGTGGGTCTACCTGTCCCGGTCGCTGGGCCAGTATGTCGACCAGAGTTATTCCGCGACTGACATCATCGCCCACCAGGTCCTGTTCGCCACGCGGCAGGCGATCGAGCAGGGTGTGATCCGCGGTACCATCCAGCCGACGCTGCCGGCGCCGCTGTTCCACGCGCAGGTGGCGAATGCCCTGCGCACCGACGCCGCGCTCAATGCGCTGATGGATTCCATCATCAGCTACTCGCCAACTATCTTCGACGTGACGATCGCGGACAGCAGCAGGGCGGCGCTGGTGAGCACCGATCCACTGCTGGGCGGACGAAAACTTGGGTACCGGCCAGACTACGGCAAGCTGCGCTACCGATCCTCGATCAAGATTCTGCAGATCGTGTTCGGCAAGGCACGGGTGTACGACCTGCCTCTCACGCTCGAACGCAACGGGCAGCCGTTCGCCACGGTGCACATCGGCATGCGCACCAGCTTCCTGCTGCAGATGTTTCGGCCTTCGCTGCTGCGGGCCTTTGGCTATACCGCGGGCGCGCTGCTCATCTCGCTGCTGGCCGCCGCGGTGGTCGCGTCGCTGGCGCTGGCGCCGCTGGAGCAGATCAGCCGCCGGCTCGATATGCTGAACGCGGAGGCAGCGGACGCCTCGCACACAGGGGCGGTCGATTCCCGTTCCGACGACGCGGTGCTGAGAGTTTCCAGCAAGATCGAGCGCATCGGTGAGCGCATGCGCAACACCGAAGAGGTATTCTCCGCGCTCAAGGAGAACCTGGACCACATCCTGTCGAACTTGCAGGACGGCATGATGCTGTTTACTCGTGACACGCGCGCGGTGCTGGTTTCAAGCTCGGTGGAGCGGTTCGTGGGGATGGGACGTGACCAGATGCTGGGCGCCGAGGTCAGCCAGATCTTCAACCGGTCGACGAAGCTGGGCCGCATGGTGCGCGACGCGTTCCGGAACCGGACCTCGATTCCGCAGGCCGAGGTCGAGACGGAGAACGGGCGCCGCATCGAGATTGCGCTCGAAATTATCCAGGGCGCCGGCCGCGACGTGGAGGCGAGCGAAAGCCTGGGCGCGCTGCTCACCCTGCATGACCTGGAGTCGGTGCGCGAGATCGAGAGCGAGCTGGAGCTCTCGCGCAGGCTGTCGGCAATCGGGCGGCTCACCGGCGGCGTAGGCCACGAGGTAAAGAACCCGATCAATGCCATTGTGGTGCACCTGGAGCTGCTGCGGAACAAGATCAGCGGACCGGATGCGCCCGCGCTGCGGCACTTGAACGTGATCCAGAGCGAGATACAGCGGCTGGACCGGGTGGTGCAGACGCTGATCGACTTCTCGCGGCCAATGGAGCTGAAGCTCGAGGATGAGGACCTGCGGCAGATCACGACAGGGGTGCTGATGCTGGCCTCCGCCGAGCTGGCCGTGCAGAATGTGCAGCTGGAGACCCTGTTACCTCCGAGAGCTGTTGTGGTGAAAGTAGATGCTGATATGCTGCGGCAGGCGATTCTCAACATCGTGTTGAACGGCACACAATCCATGGCGGAAGGCGGCACGCTGCGCGTCGCGCTGCGCGAAGAGGCGCGCCACGCGGTGCTGACCATCAGCGATACGGGCGAGGGCATCGCGAGCGAGGTGCTGCCGCGCATCTTTGACCTGTATTTTACGACGAAAAAGGACGGCAGCGGCATCGGCCTGTCGATGTGCTACCGCATCGTGCAGCTGCACTCGGGCGTGATCGAGGTGGAGTCGGAGCCGGGGCGCGGCACCACTTTTACGGTGCGGATCCCGCTGAGCCACGCCACGGAGCGCGAACAGCCTGCGGGCCTCACGGTTGATGCCCTGCTCGATCGGGAGCGGGCATGAACCGCCAAGCCACACGCTACGTGGCCTGTACCCTGCTGCTGCTGTGCGGCCTGGCCGGCTGCCGCCACGCGCCGCCGCCCCCGCCGCCGGTAGCCGCAACGCCGCCGCCGCTTACGCCTTCCTCCATCACGGTCATTACCCCGCTGCCATCCGTGCCGCCTGAGGCCAAGGCGAACGTCCGGCAGGCGCCGGTGGAGGAGCCGAAACCCGCGCCCGCGCCGGTCGTGGTGAAGCGAACCCGCCGGCTGCACCGTAAGCCGTCGCCGGCGGTACCAGTGGCGGAGCAGGCGCAGAGCGCCGCTCCGGGCGCCGGCACAGCCTCGGCGCCCCCGGCCGGCACGGCCACTGTACCCGCTAGCGGCACCGCCACCACGGAGGCGCCGGCCGGCATGGTTCCCACCTCTACCGCGCCCACCACCGCGGAAGCAGCGGCGCCGGCGCTCGGCGAACTGTCAGCGGGCACCGCCATCAGCGGGCAGGAGCGGGTGCGGATGCTGGGCCAGATCCAGGCGCAGGAGGCCCGCGTAGGCAAAATGAAGGAGCCCTCGACCGATGACGGACGGGCCATCCAGATGCAGGTGCGGGCGTTCCTCGCCAAGGCCCGCCAGGCAGTTGCCGAAAACGACCTGGACGGCGCGCAGACGCTGAACACCAAGGCCCATGTGCTGCTCGACGAGCTCGAGAGCGAGTAGGCTCAAAGGTATGGGCGCTGAGGTACTGGTGATCGGAGGCGGACCGGCGGGGCTGGCCGCGGCGATCGCGGCGGCGCAGGCAGGTTTCTCCGTAGAAGTGGCAGAACCCTGCCCCGGGGCGATTGACAAGTGCTGTGGCGAAGGGCTTCTGCCGCCTGCGGTCGATGCGTTGGGGCAGCTTGGCATCCCGCTGGCCACGCTCCGCGAGCATGGCTGCTCTTTGTCGGGCATCCATTTCCACCAAGCGCAGCAGCATGCAGCGGCCGGCTTTGGCGCGAGCCAGGAGGCGGTGGGGCTGCGCCGTACTGTGCTGCACGGGCTACTGAGCGAGCGGGCGCGACAGCTGGGCGTGCAGCGGACGCAGAGCGCGGCGCGGCTGGTGGGCACTGGCGGTGCTATGCGCGTGCTGGTTGGCGAGCAGGAACGCGCACCACGCTGGATCGTCGGGGCGGATGGAGCGAACTCTGCCGTGCGCAGGGCCGCCGGGCTTGAGGCTGGCCGTATCGCCTCGCGACGGTACGCGCTGCGGCAACACTTCAAGCTGCTGCCTGGGACAGAGACGCCGGCGGCCGTGGAGGTGTACTGGGCGCGCGGCGCACAGGCGTATGTCACCCCTATAGGTGCGGGCGTGGTTGGCGTCGCGGTGCTTTCCGCGGGCAGGCTGGGCGCGGGAGACGCCGCCATGCAGGCGGCCATCGCGCGCTTCCCTGCCCTGGCGCTGCAGCTTGCGGGGGCGAAGGCATGCAGCCGTTCCCGCGGGGCGGTCAGCCTGCATCGCACGCTGCGGCAGGTGCAGCGGGGCGCGGTCGCGCTGGTGGGCGATGCGTCCGGAGGCGTCGACGCCATCACCGGCGATGGACTGGCGCTGGCCTTTTTCGAGGCGCTCGCGCTGGGCCGCGCGCTGGCCTTGGGTCGGGCTCTGGGCAGAGGCGATCTGCAGGAGTATCAGCAGGCACACGGACGGCTGCTACGGCCGGCGCGTGCCATGTCTCGCGGACTGCTGGCCATGGGCGCGCATCCGGCTCTTACGCAGGCCTCAATCCTTCTGCTGGCGCGGGTTCCGGGTCTCTTTGCGTCGCTGCTTCGTCTTCATATCCAGCCGCCGGTTGCGGCTGCGCGAGTTCAGGAGAGGGCTCCATGGCAAGCTGCTCGCATCTCGATCAGATCCAGGACGTAACGCCGCAAACCACCGGTTGTCCGGAGTGTCTCGCCTCTGGCAGCCACTGGGTGCATCTCCGGATGTGCCTTGTCTGCGGGCATGTAGGCTGCTGCGACAGCTCGCCTCACAAACACGCGACCAAACACTTTCATCGCACCAAACACCCGGTGATGCGCTCGATCGAGCCTGGCGAAGGCTGGGGCTGGTGCTTCGTGGACGAAGTGGAACTGGCTTTAGCTTGAGGGTGGAACGGCGCTGGGGGGGTGCAGCGACGCTGATCTTTCATCGGCATTCACGGGCCAAGTCAACAGGCTTCTACATACGGCTTTCAATTTTGAGAGAATGACTCCAGCAGGAGAGCGATTCGCCAGGGATTCCTGCTCTCGGAATTCACCGCTTTGGCAAGAATCTCTACAGACAAAACTCGAACCAAGCCGCCCCAAGTTCCAGACCGGGGTGCAAAAGGGTCTGAATGAGCAAGCACACTCCTGAAGAAACAGAGCAGCAGAATGAGGCCACCGTTGAAAGCAGCAAGGACGCCAGGAACGGCTCGCGCTTTACCCGGCGCAGCTTTCTAGGTCACCTTGGTGCGGCGAGTGTTGCTGCAACGGCGTCTCCGATGCTCACCTCCGCGCAGGCGGCGCAGGTGCCGACCGCGCAGGCGCCTGCTGGTAGCCGCGCCGTCACTCTCAGGGTGAACGGCAAGCCACAGACGGTGCAGATTGAGCCCAGGGTTTCCTTGCTGGACTGCCTGCGCGAAAACATGAACCTGACCGGCACCAAGAAAGGCTGCGATCACGGGCAGTGCGGCGCCTGCACGGTGCACGTCAATGGGCGCCGGGTGAACTCGTGCCTCACGTTTGCGGCGATGCACGAGGGCGACGAGATCACGACGATTGAAGGCATCGGCCAGCCGGGAAACCTGCACCCGGTGCAGGCGGCTTTCGTGGAGCACGATGCCTACCAGTGCGGCATCTGCACTTCGGGGCAGGTGATGTCGGCGGTTGCGATGCTGAAGGAGCCGATGCTGAGCGGGCCGGGCGGCGAGAGCGATGCGGCCGTGCGCGAGGCGATGGCGGGGAACATCTGCCGGTGCGGAGCTTACAAGAACATCACCGCGGCGATCCAGCAGGCCCGCACGAGTGGCAGCAGCAGCGCGCCGGGCCAGACCGTCAGCGCGTTTGTGCAGGAGCACCTGGATGCTGCGCGCGCCTTCAACGTGGCGCGCGAACGGGGTAATGCCCGCAGCAGCGCATAAGTGCGGTGTCCACACAGAAACGCCGGTAGCAGCGCAGGAACGCTAGTGGCAAAGGCAAAACCGTTAGGAGCAACGCATGATTGATTTTTCGCTGAGCAAAGCTTCGAGCACCGAGCAGGCCGTCCGATTGGGTGCAAACGCTGGGACGGCGCAGCAGGGGGCGCAGGTTCGCTTCATCGCGGGCGGTACCACGCTGGTCGACCTGATGAAGCTGGACGTGGAGCGGCCGCGGCAGGTCGTCGACATCAACGGGCTTGGCCTGTCAGAGGTGACGCGCAGCCCGGACGGCTCGCTGCGCATTGGCGCGCTAGTCCGCAACTCTGATTTGGCGCATCATGCGGAGGTGCTGAAGAGCTACCCGGTGCTGTCGCAGGCGCTGCTGAGCGGTGCGAGCGGGCAGCTGCGGAACATGGCGACGACCAGCGGCAACCTGCTGCAGCGCACCCGGTGTACCTACTTTCGCGACACTGCGTTTGCCGAGTGCAACAAACGTGAGCCGGGCTCAGGGTGCGCCGCGATCGAAGGCAACAACCGCACCAACGCGGTGCTGGGCACGAGCGAGCACTGTATCGCTACGCATGCCTCCGACATGGCGGTCGCGATGACGGCGCTCGAGGCGCGCGTTCATGTCGTGGGCGTGGTCTCGGGCATGAAAGGTGAGCGCGATATCCCGATTGGCGAGTTCTACAAGGTGCCGGGGGCGACGCCGCACATCGAGAATGTGCTGGAGCCGGGCGACCTGATCACCTACGTCACGCTGCCGGCGCTCGCCGCCGGGACACGATCGCACTATCTCAAACTGCGCGACCGCGCCTCGTACGAGTTTGCGCTGGCGAGCGCGGCAGTTGTGGTGGAGCTTGACGGCAAGCACGTTCGCAAAGCGCGGATTGCCTTGGGGGGCGTGGGCACCAAGCCCTGGCGTGCGGAAGAAGCCGAGCGGATGCTCGCGGGCAAGCCTGCTGAGGAAGCGCATTTTCGCACGGCTGCCGACGCGGCCCTGCGCAGCGCGAAGCCTTACAGCGACAACGGATTCAAGATCGAACTGGCGAAGCGTTCGCTGGTGCGCGCGCTGACCACTGCGACCACCGAGCAGGCGTAGGCGAACGGCGCTCTAGCGCTCCCAAGAGAGGACACATTTCCATGGCAACCAATGGCAACCCGGTACCGACGAACTCCGAATCGATCCTCGGCGCCAAAGTTCCACGCATCGATGGGCCGCTTAAGACCAGCGGCACGGCACGCTACTCGGCGGACTTCAACCTGCCGCGCATGGCGTATGCGGTGCCCGTGTGCGCGACGATCAGCAACGGCCGCATCACAAGCCTCGACAAGAGCAAGGCGCAGGGCATGCGCGGGGTGCTGAAGGTGTACAGCCACGGAGACTTGCCGCGGCTGTACAAGACGACTCCAGGCGGCGCGCACGTTGGGGAGAGCCGCCTGCCTTTTGAGGACGAAACCATCTACTACAGCGGCCAGTACGTCGCGATGGTGGTAGCCGAGACGATGGACCAGGCGCGCGGAGCGGCGGCAGCGGTCAAGGTGCAGTACGCCGCGAGCAAGCCGAATGTTTCTTACGACCTGAGCGATGGCTTTGCCGGCAAGATGAGCGTGAAGAGCCAGCGAGGGGACGTGGAGCAGGCATTTGCCACCGCGCCGGTTACAGTTGACGAGACCTACGTGACACCGGTGGAAACGCATAACCCAATCGAGCTGCACGCGATTGTCGCCGACTGGGATGGCCGCAGCTTTACGCTGTATGAGGCGACCCAGGGCATCGGGAACGCGAAGGATGCGATGGCGGAGATGATGGGCGTGCCGCCGGAGAATTTGCGCGTCGTGATGCAGTTCCTTGGCTCGGGGTTCGGCGGCAAGCTGTTCCCGTGGACGCACACGCCGCTGGCCGCGGCAGCAGCACGCGACCTGAACCGGCCGGTGAAGTTTGTGGTGGATCGCCCCATGATGTTTACCAATGTGGGCCATCGTCCGCGAACGGTGCAGCGGGTGCGGCTGGGCGCCACGCCTGACGGCAAGCTGACGAGTATCTGGCACGAGTATGCGAGCGATAGCTCCATGCTGGACGAGAAGGGCGAAAACTGCGGCGAGGCGACGGCGCTGCTGTGGAGTTCGCCGAATGTACGCGTGCGCGCGGCGGTGGTAAGCCGCCACCTGGGCACGCCGACGCCGATGCGCGGCCCCGGCGCGGTGCCGGGCCTGTATGCGACTGAGAGCGCGATGAACGAGCTTGCAGTGAAGCTGAAGATGGACCCGGTGCAGCTGCGACTGATCAACGAAACAGCGATCGATGAGAGCGAAGGCAAGCCGTTCTCATCGCGCCATATGAAGGAGTGCCTCACGCTGGGCGCGGAGCGGTTTGGCTGGAGCCGTTACAACCCGCAGGTGGGAGCCATGAAGCGCGACGGATTGACGCTGGGCTGGGGTGTGGGCGCGGCATCGTGGGGCGCAGGCCGCTCCGCAGTGGATACGCGCGTGAGCATGAACGATGACGGGACGGTGCGCGTCTCCTGCGGCACGCAAGATATCGGCACCGGCACCTACACCATCTTCGCCCAGGTGGTGCATGCGCGAACCGGGGTGCCGATCGATCGCATCCAGGTCGTGCTGGGTGACACGCGCCTGCCCGATGGTCCGATGTCTGGCGGCTCGGTTGTGACCGGGTCCGTACTGCCCTCGATCGACGATGCAGCACAGGCAGCTGCCGGCCAGTTGCTGAAGCTCGCAACCAGCGACACGCAGTCGCCCTTTGCAAACCACAAGGTAGACGAGCTCGCGCTGACCAACGGCTACATCCACTTGAAGACTGGCGCGCCGGAAAGCGGAGTGCGTTTTGAGAAGGTACTGCAGGATGCCAATGTGCAGTCGGCAAGCGGAAATGGCAGTACGCAATCGAGCGGAAAAAGTGAGGCAGCGAAGAAGTTTTCGTTCCATTCGTTTGGCGCGCACTTTGCCGAGGTGGAGTACGACCCGGGCATCGCGCGGCTTCGGGTGTCGCGCATGGTCTCAGTAATCGATGTAGGCAAGGTTATCAACCAGGGGCCCGCGCGCAACCAAGTGGAAGGCGCGATCGTGATGGGTCTGGGCATGGCGCTGTTTGAAGCAACAGAGTACGACCAGCGCAATGGGCGCCCTACGAATAATAACCTTGCCGACTATCTCATGAGCACCAATCCGGACACACCGGAGATGGATGTTACCTTCCTCGATTACCCGGATACGGCACTTAGTAGCTTTGGGGCGCGCGGTGTGGGCGAGATTGGCCTTGCGGGCGTCGCGCCCGCGATTGCGGCAGCTGTCTATCACGCAACAGGGGTTCGCAAGCGCGAGTTGCCGGTCCGTATTGAAGATTTGCTGCCGCCGATGCGCAATGCTTGACGAATAAGTTGATCCGGAGAGCGCAGCTGCGGCTGCGCTTTTCTTTTCTTTGTGAGGTTTTGAGCATCCCCTTGGTGGAGAAGCCGGCGACTGGACGCCGTTTCGCTCGCTCTTTACTGGCCTTCAGATCGGAGGCGCGGATAGATCATAGCTGTGCACATAGAAAGGCATTCAAGGATATGAGTATGCAGTATGTTCTTTCTCTCGATCAGGGGACGACCAGTTCCCGTGCCATTCTCTTCGGACATGATGGTGGCATAGCCGGTGTCGCGCAGCATGAGCTTGAGCAGCGCTACCCGGATGTGGGCTGGGTTGAGCATGACCCTTACGACATACTTACTTCTCAGTTGAAGTCTGCGGTCGAGGTGCTTGGCAAAGCGCGCGTCCGCCCCAGAGATATCGTTGCCCTTGGCATCACCAATCAGCGCGAAACGACCGTCGTGTGGAACCGCGAAACCGGCAAGCCGGTCTATAACGCCATTGTGTGGCAGGACCGCCGCGGAGCGCCCCTCTGTAAGAAGCTGGCCGAGGACGGGGCCGAAGACGCGATTCGCAAGAAAACGGGTTTGCTGATCGACCCCTACTTCTCGGGCACAAAGATTGCCTGGATTCTTGACAACGTCAAAGGGGCGCGCTCAGAAGCCGAGAAGGGTAAGTTAGCCTTCGGTACAGTTGATAGCTGGCTCGTCTGGAATCTCACTAGCGGTAAGCGGCACATAACTGACCGCACCAATGCCAGCCGCACACTGCTCTATAACATCGTGGAGGATCGCTGGGATAAAGATTTGTTAAAGCTGCTGAGGATTCCGGAAAGCATGCTTCCCGAGGTGGTGTGGTCGAGCGAAGCAATCGGTGAGGTTACGACATCGCTTGGCCTGGGTGAGGTCCAGATCGCGGGCATTGCCGGAGACCAGCAATCCGCTTTGTTTGGTCAGCTTTGCGTATTACCTGGCGAGGCGAAAAACACCTATGGCACGGGCTGCTTTCTGCTGCAGCACATCGGTGATAAGTTCACACTCTCGAAGGAACGGCTGATCACCACACTTGCGTGCAGTCTGGACAAGAAGCTGGAGTATGCGCTCGAAGGCAGTATTTTTGTGGGCGGCGCTGTGGTGCAGTGGCTGCGCGATAACATGCGCTTCTTCACCAACTCGCCGGACGTGGAAAGTGTAGCCGCCTCGGTCGAGACAACCGAAGGCGTTGTTTTCGTCCCGGCGTTTACCGGCCTTGGCGCCCCGCACTGGGACCCCTACGCGAGCGGTATGATTATCGGCATCCAGCGCAGCACTGGGATTGGTCATATTGCGCGCGCGGCTACCGAAAGTATTGCATTCCAGGTCGCCGATGTGTTGCATGCCATGGACAGGGACACGCGCCAGCCCTTTCAAGAGTTGCGCGTAGATGGGGGCGCGGCGGCAAACGACCTGCTGATGCAGTTCCAGGCAGACCTGCTGCAATTGCCAGTGCGGCGACCCGCGGTGCTAGAAACGACAGCGCTGGGTGCAGCCTATCTCGCCGGCCTGGCCGTGAACTTCTGGAGCAGTACGGACGAGATTAGAAAGCTGCGCGGGCAGGACACCGTGTTTGAGCCGAAGGCCGACCGCAAGGAAATGGAAGCTCGTCAGGCGAAATGGCAGGACGCAGTAAAACGCGCTAGTGGATGGAATGTGCCCGCGGGTGCGAAGAAGAAAAGTAAGAAAGACAAGCAGAGCAAGATGGAGGAAGCACGCCCGGCTGCCCCTCAAAACACGTTAGCAGATTCAAGATACCTTCATTACTATGAAGGCGAATCGACTTAGACTTAGGATGAAATAAACATTAACACAATCCAGGCTTGCCTGTGCAGTTCAAAAGCGATTCGAGATTACAGATGAGCGTTGCCAGCCGTCTTATGAAGAGAAAGAGAAAGCATGCTGAATGCCTCATCTCAGCCGATCAGAAGGAGTCTTTTCAAATTGGAAGAGACACCCTCTATACAGATAGCATGAGCAAACTTAAGAAGGCCGGCGGGTCAGTTCCCCCTCGAACTCAAGCGAACCCCCTGAGAGAGCCTGCGTCTAAAGTGCGACGCAGGATCTTGCGTGATGGCGCGCGGGCTAACGATCTGCGTGATCTCGCGTTCCGCCGCATCATTATTTCTATTCCTGCTGGCAAGGTCAGCACCTATGGGCGGGTTGCAGCAGCGGCCGGCTATCCCCTCTATCATCGCGCAGTTGCACGGCTCTTGCGCACCGATCCGCCCGACTATCTTCCCTGGCACCGCGTGCTCGGAGCAGGTGGCGAGATCAAACTTCGTCATGATGCCGCAACGGAACAAAGAGCACGCTTGGAGATGGAAGGTGTCAAGTTTCGCGGCAAACGTGTCGACATGGAACGATTTGAGTATGCAGCTCGCTCGTGGGAGGTTCCTGATTAAAGAAGACTTAGCTGTGAGGTTTGATAGGTTATCCAGCGGCAAGGCCGAGCGCTTCATCCAAACCGCGTTGAGCGAATGGGCCCACGCACGGACTTACCTCCACTCCGCCGAACGGCAACGGCACCTCAGGCCATGGAGTCCACCAGTACAACTGGCACAGACTCCTGCTAGCCTCGCTCTGTCGCCACCCATCCGCCCAGTAGGCTTCGATCAGAACAACCTGTTGACTCCATAGCTAGTGCGGATTGGGTGAGGACGGCAGGCTTTGCACTGGGCCCGCGCCGTGCTGGCTGCCTGCTGCCGCGGGCGTGGCAGGCTGCGCGTTGTACGCCTGGGCTAGCTGCTGTGTGATGTCGAGGCCATCGGCGGCGTACCAGACGGCAGGGGCTGCGTCCGAGCCACGCTCGATGACGAGCGTATAGCCATGCTGCTTGGAATAGCTTTGAAGAAAGGTGAAGACCTTCTGGGCGATGCGCTCGAAGGCCTGCTGCGACTCGGATTGCGAGTCCGTCTTGAAGTCTTCCGACTCGCGGTCGAGCTGCTTTTCTTTGGCCGCGAGAGTTTGCTCGCGCGCAGGCTGGTCCGGCTTGCCGCTGGCCGCAGCGAGCTGGGTACGCAAGCGCGAAACTTCATCGCTGAGCGCCTGCAGTGCGGCCTGGCGCGGCGCGAACTTGCCCTGGAGCGCCGCCATGTCGCGCTGCGCTTCAGCGGTCTGGAGCACCGCGCTGGTAAAGCTGACGGTAACGATGGCCGGGGCTGCAGACTGTGCGCGCGCAGGACCGGCGAGGCCGATAAAGCAGAGCAGGAACGCAGTTCTCTTGAGGAACAACACGTTGGCGGTCTCCTTGGGGCGATGTTCGAGGGTCGATCTCCGGCTTATGTAACCGGCGCGGTGGCAGTTACTCCGGCGAGAGTTGAAAAGCCGCGCTGTGCGGCTCCAGACGAAACCGGACATTGCTGGCGAGAGTGCCGGCAAAGGCATACGGCGGTCCGCGGTGGATGCCGATACTGTCGTAGCAGGAAGCGAGGTCGTTTGTTGCGCGGGGGGCCGCGATCGGCGCAGGCTGCGGTGTGACACACTGCATCATGCGGCGCGCGAAATCTTCAGAGGCTGTCGCTGCCTCTCCCATGGGGGAGGCAGGCCTGTAACTTACAGGCATGGCGAACGCGGAGGAGAACGGTTCGCGCGTGAGTGCGCCCAGGGCGATGCTGAAGCGCGGCTGCGGAACGATAGCTGGCTGGTGTGTAAGTAGCGGCCCGCTGCGAACGCTGGCGCGACGGATTGCACGCTTGCAATGCACGGGCACGCGACCGAAAGGAGCTGGAGCATTGAAGGTTTCGCGTGCGGTAGACGCCTGCTGCGGGGCCAGGAAGGCCGGGATTTCGCGCGCTGGCGAGAGAGTGGAGCAGGGCAGAAGCAGCGCCGCAGCCACAAGCACAACAAATAGCGCGGCCCAGGCAGGTGCGGCACTCACGCGTGCGGGCTTCGTACCGGCGGCGAGCGGAACTCCCTCGGCCAGTGCACGCTCCAGGAAGCGCATCTTCATCCCGGCTGGGCCCGGGCGGCTAAGCGCGCCGAGCCCGTGCGCTGCAAACAGCTGCAGGCTCAGCCGCTGCATCGCCGCCAGATGCTGTGCGCACGCTTCGCAGCCATCGCAGTGTGCACGCAGCTCGGCGCGTTGCCGCGGCGAGAGCTGCCCGCTGGGCGCAAGCGCGGCGAGAGGCTGGAAGCGGCGGCAGTCCTGGGTCATCGCACTGCTCCGTTGCTCGAGCTGCCTTGCTCTGGGCCGCCCTCATCAAGCAGCAGCCTGAGCTTTGCGAGGCCACGATAAAGGTTGTGGCGAACGACGCGGACGCTCTCACCAGTGCGGGCCGAGACCTCTTCCGCGGTGAGCCCTTCGTAGTAGGTGAGCTCGATGGTGGTTCGCTGCCGGGGCTTGAGCGCACGGAACAACTGCCCCAGCAGGACGCTGCTTTCAGCGGCTGTGTAGGCGAAGCGCGCGGGGCTCGAGAGCGCGAGGAGCGCCTCGTCCAGAGGGTCCGTCTGGAAGAACCGGCTGGCGGCAAGCGAGCGGCGGCGGTTGAAGGTGCGGTGATAGGCGAGCGTGAGCAGCCAGGGCTGGAACGCTCCCTTGCGCGGCTCAAACTGGTGAATGGAGCGGAAAAGATCGAGGAAGATCTGCTGCACTGCGTCTTCAGCCTCAGCATCGTTGCGCAGAATGCGCCGCGCCATGCCGAACAGTCGGGAGCCGTAGCGCTCGAAGAGCACCGTGAGCGCATCGGCATTGCCGCGCTGCAACTGCTCGGCCAGTTGCTCGTCTGAGAGAAGCTTTGCGCGTATGTGGCCGAGCAGCGAGGCGGACGGAGGCGCGTCGCGCTGGGCTTTGCGGGCGTTGTCAAGCTCGGGGACGCTGGCGGTCGCTGCGCCAAAGACAAGGCTCAGAAGGCGCGCGCTCATACGGCGCTCCAGGGGCGGCGCGGGAATCCGGATCGGGTTCGACAGGCCATGCGAGACAAATTGCTCTCCCAGTAGCGTATGCACGCCGGAGCGTTCGAGTTCCCCACATCTCTGCGATAGTTTTTGACGTATGGCGACCCGAAGCGCGAGACATATTCTTCACACGTTTGCCATCTGCGGCTCTCTCGCAGTGGTTTTTGCTTTTCCGTGGAACCGGCAGCAGGCACAATGGCGTACAGCAGAACAGACGAACGCAAACCAGACTCAGGATGGTGCGGATGGAATTGCGCATTGAAAGTCTTTCAAAGACATACAGTAACGGGGTAAAGGCGCTCGATAACATCTCTCTCGCGATTCCGCGCGGCATGTACGGGCTGCTGGGGCCCAATGGCGCGGGCAAGTCGAGCCTGATGCGGACCATCGCGACGCTACAGGAGCCGGACAGCGGCAGCATCCACCTGGGTACGCTGAACGTGCTGCAGCAAAAGGACGAGCTGCGGCGCGTGCTGGGCTACCTACCGCAGGACTTCGGCGTGTACCCGCGGACCAACGCGCAGGACATGCTCGACCACCTGGCACTGCTGAAGGGCATCGTGAGCGCACGCGAGCGCAAAGATGCCGTGGCGGCGCTGCTGCACCGGGTCAATCTGTACGAGCACCGCAGAAAGGCTTTGACTGGCTTTTCCGGCGGCATGCGGCAGCGATTCGGTATTGCGCAGGCGCTGCTAGGCGCGCCGCAGCTGCTGATCGTCGATGAGCCGACAGCCGGCCTTGACCCGGGCGAGCGCAACCGCTTCTACAACCTGCTGGCTGAGATCGGCGAGAACGTCACCGTCATTCTCTCGACGCATATCGTGCAGGACGTGATGGAGCTATGCACCAACATGGCGATCATCCATAACGGACGGGTGTTGTACGCGGGCGCGCCCGACGCGGCGGTCGAAAGCCTGCGCGGGCGCATCTGGCAGCGATTCCTCGCGAAGGCCGAGCTGAAGGACTATGAGACGCGGCACAAAGTGATCTCGACCAAGCTGATCGGCGGCCGGCCGCTGGTGCATATCTTCTCTGACGCGGACCCGGCGGATGGCTTCGCGCCTGTCTCCGCCGATCTCGAAGATGTTTTCTTCTCGCATATCGCCGGGCTTGCCTAGGCATTTCCACCGCTGACGAGGATACCCGCATGTTCCGGCTCTTCTTTCTATTCGAGCTGCGCTACTGGCTCCGCTCCTGGATGCTATGGATCTTTCTTGCCATCATCGCGCTGATGATCTTTGGCGCGGTGTCGGCGCCGGATGAGATATCGGTAGGCGGCGCGCTGGGCAACACGCACCAGAACGCGCCATTCGTTATAGAAAACTTCTACTCCATCATCTGCCTGCTGACCCTGTTGATGACTGCAGCGTTCGTCAACTCGGCTGCCTCGCGGGAGTTCGCGTATAACACCGACCAGCTGCTGTTTGCGACACCCATCCGCAAGCTGCCCTACCTTGCAGGGCGCTTTCTCGGCTCGGCTTTGGTGTCGGTGATTCCGCTACTCGGGGTATCGATCGGCATCCTGCTGGCGCGGTATATGCCGTGGATCACACCGGAACGCTGGGGAGCGATTTACTGGTCGGCGCACTTACAAGGCATCCTCTTATTTGCGCTGCCAAATACGCTGCTAATTTCAGCCGTCATCTTTGCAATCGCGGTGCTGACGCGCAGCACCATCGCCTCGTTTGTCGGCAGCCTGGTGCTGCTGACCGCGTACAGCGTGGCGCAGGCGCTTACCTCTGATCTGAAGAATGAAACGCTCGCCGCGCTGGTCGACCCGTTCGGCATCCGCACGTTCGCGCTCTCGACCAAGTACTGGACGGTGGCCGACAAGAACCACCTGGTCATTGGCTACAGCGGGCTCCTGCTTTGGAATCGGCTGCTGTGGCTCGGGGTGGGTGCGCTGATCTTCGGGTTCGCGTGCTGGCGGTTTTCGTTTGCGCAGCGCGCGCGCGCCGGCAAGCTGGTGCGGGCTGAGGATGTGGCGCCGGTAGCAACTGCGCTGCCTGCGCCCAAGCTCGAGTTCGGGTTCGCGGCGCACCTGCGGCAGTTTTTGAGCGCGACACGGCTCGAGTTCAACGCGCTGGTGCGCTCGGTGATCTTTATCGTGATCGCACTGGCAGCGATGCTCAACTGCCTCTCTGCAATTATCTTCAACGCGACAGAGGGCTTTGGCGATACGTCGCTGCCTGTTACTTACAACCTGCTCAGCCTCATCACCGGCACCCTCTATCTCTTCCTGTTCGCCATGATTACTTACTTCGCAGGCGTGCTGGTATGGGAGGAGCGCGATGCGCGCGTTGATGAGATATACGATGCGATGCCGCAGCCGGTGTGGCCGGCTTACTTGTCGAAGCTGCTCGCGCTGCTGGGCAGCATCGCGGTGCTGCAGGCCATCGCCATGCTGACCGGCATTGCCGTGCAGCTGGCGCATGGCTACCACCGCCTGCAGCCCGGGTTATATCTGGAGACGCTGTTTGGCATCGACTTCACAACGTTTCTCTTCTTTGCGGTGCTGGCTTTCTTTCTGCACGTGGTCGCGCCGAACAAGTACATCGGCTACTTCGGCTATATCATCCTTGCCATTCTCAACCTGTTTATCTGGCTACCGCTGCATGTTGCGACCAATCTGGTCCAGTTTGGCTCGCGGTCATCGATGATCTACTCGGACTTTTTTGGCTACTCGCCTTATATGCGCTCGTGGCTCTGGTACACGCTGTACTGGGCCGCCTTCTGCGCGGCGCTCGCGGTGCTGAGCATTGTGCTATGGCAGCGTGGCCGCGATACAGGCTGGAAGGCCCGGTTCTCGCTGGCGCGCCAGCGGATGCGCGGCTCGGTGCCGCTCGCACTGGGGCTCTCGCTGGCGCTGTGGGTGCTGGCCGGCGGCTGGATCTACTGGAACACGGAGGTGCTGAACCGGACGATGAGCCAGCATGACAATGAGCTGGTGCAGACCGATTACGAGAAGACATACAAGCGTTTCGAGCACCAGGAGTTCCCTCGAATAACCGACGTGAAGTATGCAATCGACCTGCGGCCGGAATCAAGCAGCATGACCCTGCACGGCACGGCGCTGATCCGCAACGAAACCGCGGCGCCGATGCGCGAGATACACTTTTCGGTTGCTGACGCGCAGGACTACACAACCACGATCGACCTGTCTGGCGCACAACTGGCGAAGGACGACCGCCGGCTAAGCTACCGCATTTACCGGCTGACCGCGCCTATGCAGCCTGGAGAGACACGCACTCTTCACTACACGGTCGAGACGATGCGCCGCGGATTTCAGAATGCGGCAACCAACATTCGCGTCGCCTCCAACGGGACTTTCTTCGACACTGACGTGGTACCACAGATAGGCTACCAGCAGGGCCGCGAGCTGACCGACACCAACAAGCGCCGCAGCTACGGCCTGAAAGAGGCCGAGCTGATGCCGGCGCTCGAGCGCGACTGCACGGCAGACTGCCGCAGCAGCTATCTCTCGAATAACTCCGACCTGGTGAATGTTGAGACGGTAATCAGCACAGCGCCGGGGCAGATTGCGATTGCGCCGGGGTCGCTTATGCGCAGCTGGAGCGCAGATAGACGAAGCTACTTTAACTACAAACTCGACCATCAGGAGTATAACTACTATGCGTTCCTCTCAGCGAACTACCAGATAGCGCGTCGCGACTGGAACGGCGTCAAGATCGAGGTCTACTATCTGCGCGAGCACCCGTGGAACGTGCCGAAGATGCTGGATGCGGTGCAGCAGTCGCTCAGCTATTACTCGACGAACTTTTCGCCTTATACGCAGCACGAGGCGCGCATCATCGAGTTTCCGCGTGTGGCCAGTTTTGCGCAGGCATTCCCAGGGACCATGCCGTATTCGGAGTCGATCGGCTTTATCGCGAACCTGGAACACCCTGACGATGTGGACAAAGTCTTCTTCGTGGTTGGCCATGAGATGGGCCATCAGTGGTGGGCTTACCAGGTGCTGGGCGCGAATATGGAGGGCGCAACCTCTCTTTCGGAGACGCTGGCGCAGTATTCGACCATGATGGTGATGGAAAAGAAGTATGGGCAGGACAAGATGCGCAAGTTCCTGGCCTATAACATGGACGGCTACCTGCGGGCCCGCGGACGCGAGTTAATCAAGGAGCGGCCGCTGCTGAAGGTTGAAGCCAGCCAAGGCTACATCCACTATGACAAGGGCGCCGTCGCCATGTATTACATGCGCGAGATGATCGGCGAGCAGGCGGTCAATCGCGCGCTGCGGCAAGTCATCCAGGAGTACGCCTACAAGATACCGCCGTATCCAACTTCGTACGCGCTGGCCGATGCGCTGGTGCAGCAGACTCCCCCGCAGCTGCAGTACCTGATTCGTGACTTATTCTACGACATCACGCTGTTCTCAAACCGGGCGACCGATGCAACTGCGCGCAAGCGGGCCGACGGCCGCTACGACGTAACAGTAAATGTGGACGTGCATAAGTTCAAAGCAGATGCGAAGGGTGAAGAGCACGAGGTGCCGGTGGATGACTGGATCGAGGTGGGCGCGCTGGCGGCTCCTGCAAAAGATCGCAGCAATGGCGATGTGCTGGCGCGGCAGCGTGTGCATATGTCGACCGGCAGCGGCACCTATACCTTTGTGACGGACAAACTGCCGGATAAAGCTGGAGTGGACCCGCTACTGCTGCTGGTGGACCGTTTGCCGTCAGATAACCTGCACGCGGTGAAGCTGTTGAAGTAACGCCCGCGAGCGCAATCTGCCGCTTACCCACACAGGGGTTGTAGTTCCGGGAGTAATTATCCGCTTTACTCAAAGTGCTTCGCTTAATTGCCGAGTGAGAAGGTTACGTTGATCTGCGTTTGTACTTCAACCGGATAGCCATTGAGCTGGTAGGGCTTGTAGCGCCACTGTCGGACAGCGTCGAGCGCCGCGGGGGCGAGCATCTGCGGACCGCCGATGACCGAAAGGTTCTCAATGGCGCCCGATTTCGAGATGGTCGCCGAAAGCACGACCGTGCCCTGGATGCGCGCCTGCTTTGCAATGGTGGGATAAGTGGGCTCGGGCTTGAAGAGTATGTTGCCGGCCATCACTCCTTGCGAAACGGCTATCTTCTTCGGTGGTAGAGCGCGCCTGACCACGGGCGGCTGCCCTGTCCCGAAGTCACTGCCGATAATGTCTGCCGGACCATTTCGATTGCCGCTGGCAAGCTGCGCACTTGCATCCTGCGGAGGCGTTGTCTCAGGCGCCATACTGACAACCTTCGGAATCCTGGCAGGCGCGTCGAGCTCGCTCATCGCTCGCGCCTGGGCCTGCACGCGGACCTGTGGCGGTGGCGGGGGAGGAGGTGGCGGCGGTGCTACCAGCGCCGTCAACATGGCGGCCCGGGGCAGCGCCTCGGGCGAGAGCAACGGCACAAGAACCAGGGCCGCGAGCACCGCCCCATTGAGCAGCACGCCGACCACGCTGTACTGCCGGCTTCGTGTCTTGATCCTGCCGCTTGACTCAACCAGTGCATCTTCAAACATAGGGGGCCTTCCTATCAAGACACTTAGACGATTGATTAAGTGCCGGATAGATAGACACGCGAACCTATCTGTTTGTTCCCGAGAGCCCGGCAATATGCACGGTTAATAAAAGGTGTGAGAAGTTACACGGCTTTATCTTTATCAGTCGCGCGGGGTGTAGCGTGCGAGCAGAGCACAGCGCTCAAGGGCGCCGATCAAACTACACACGCCGCGAGCCGCAGTGATACGCTGGCGACGCACTCCGGAAGAGGTTTCGGGGCGAGGTCCAAAGATCAGGAGGCCAGCAGGTATGGTGCGCATCATTACGGTGGAACGCGAGTACGGCAGCCGCGGAGGCGAGTTTGCCCATGCACTGGCCGATCGTCTGGGCTGGCGCTTGATCGACAGCTGCCTGGTCGATGAGATCGCCAAAAAGGAGGGCCTGGACACGCGCACGGTAGCCGGGTGCGATGAACGGTCCGACCCTTGGTATTACCGGCTGGGCCGCACATTCTGGCATGCCAGCGTGGAGCGTATGCCCGCCATTATGGCGACCTCCGAGCCCTTCGACAGTGAGCGGATGGCCGGCCTTATCCGCGAGTACCTGAAGGAGCGGGTCGCCGAAGGCCACTGCGTGGTGGTGGGCCGCGGAGCGTTCGCGGCGCTGCACCGGGAGCCCGGCGCGTTCCACATGTTTGTCTACGCCTCCACCGAGCGGAAACTTGCCTGGTTTCGCGAGCAGTTTCCCGATCGCGCCGAGCATGCGGAGGCAGAGCTGCAGGCGACAGACCGCCGGCGCGCCGCCTACATCCGCCGCTTCTACGGGCAGGAGTGGAACGACTATAGCGCGTACCAACTCATGCTGAACTCCTGCATGGGTTTGCCCGCGATGGTTGCGGCCACAATGCAGGCGGCCGGGGTGGCGGCGCAGCAGGCAGAGCGCAGCCTGTAGGCTCGCGCGGCTTCCGCTCGCAGATTGCGAAGGTTTGCGTGCTGTCCGGCCGGCAGCGGGGTGCGCTGGTGCCTTTTGTACTCTAGCGCCGAGCGCCGGCTTCGAACAGGATGGTAGCTAGCCGTTATCAAGCTTGACAAGCGGCCGCGGGAACTGTCGCTGCCGAGGATCTACCAGTGCCAGAGCGCAATGACCAGATTGAGATCGAGCACTCCTCCGTCAGCCTGCTGATCGCCGCGGGGGTTGGCACCTTGCTGTTTACCCTTGTCGCCGGCCTGCTGCTGTACAGCAACACCCGCAGCCTGGTGGCCGCGAAGGACTGGGTGGAGCACACGCAGGAGGTCCTGACCTCGGTGCAGAGCGGCTCGCAGCTGATCGATCGCATCGAGTTCAGCACCCGGCTGTACGCGCTCAACAAGGACGAGTACCAGCGTTCGATCGTTCGCTTCAGTGCGATCAGCCTGGCGACAACCGGGCGTCACCTGGCGACACTGGTTGCAGACAACTCCACGCAGAACCAGAATGTGCGCAACTTCACAGCCGGGGCCGCCGAGCTGAACCAGGCGGTGCGTGCAGAGGATCCGCAAAGCGCAGCCGCGACCAGCGCCCTGCTCCGCTGCCGCGAGGCGCTCAGCCTGCTGGCCGAGCAGGAACGCAATTTACTCAAGCAGCGCAGCCAGGACTCGCAGCGCAGCTCCTTCATCTCGCTGACGACCGAGTTCGTCTTCATCGCCGCCTTCATGCTGACGCTGCTGGTGCTGTTTGGCTTGCTGCTGCGCGATGCGTTCATCCGCCGCCGCATCAGCCGGCAAACCGCGACCAGCAACGAGACGCTGGCGGCGAGCGTCGGGGCGCTGCAGCAGCGTATCGACGAATCGCGTCTGCTGACCTCCTGCCGCGACGAGCTGCAGCTCTGTGTCACGGTGCAGCAGGTGTACCGCGCCACATCCGACGGCCTGGCGCGGCTGCTGCCGGGCTCCAGCGGGTGCATTTCCATGATCAACAACTCGCGTCACATGGTCGAGGTCGTCTCTTCCTGGGGCGACGCCGAGCTGAAGCCGCTAATGGCGGAGACGTTTTCGCCCGAGGCCTGCTGCGGTCTGCGGCTGGGCCAGGTACGCTGGCGAGCGGTGGGGGTGTCGGAGATCGATTGCACCCACTTCGTGTCGCAGCCGCCGGAGCGCTACCTGTGTGTGCCGATCGTGGCCCAGGGCGACACGCTGGGCGTTCTCTCGGTCCTGTGCGATAAAAACGAGACCTACGCCACGGTGCAGCAGCGGATGGACGGCCTTCGCCAGCTTCGCCAGCTCGCCGGCATGGCCGTGGCATCGCTCAATCTGCGCACCCGGCTTGAGAACCAGTCGATCCGCGACTCGCTGACCGGCCTGTTCAATCGCCACTTCATGCAGACGGTGCTGCAGCGGGAACTGGCGCGCGCAAGCCGTCACCAGACCTCGCTGGCGGTCTTCATGCTCGACGTCGACCACTTCAAACGCTTCAACGACACGCATGGCCACGGCGCCGGCGACGCCATGCTGAAGTGCATTGCCGAGGTGTTCCTGAGCAGCGTGCGTACGGAGGATACGGTGTGCCGCTACGGCGGAGAAGAGTTTGCGATCATTTTGCCCGGCATCACGCCAGAGGCTGCCTACAGCCGCGCGCAGCGCATCCGGGAAGCGGTGACGCATCTGCGCGTGCCGCTTGATATTGCGGGCTATGCCGAGGCATCGGTCTCCATCGGCATTGCCTTCCACCCGGGCGACAGGAGCGACGGCGACGACCTGCTGCGCAAGGCGGATCAGGCGCTGTACCGCGCCAAGCATGCCGGCCGCAATCAGGTTCTGCTCGCGGAGATGGCGCCGAGCGCCTGAACGGGACCGGCTCGCGGGGTCTGACTTCGACGAGCTCGATCCCGGCGTTGGCTACGGAACGCGCAATGGTCGCAGCCCTTGGGTGGGAAACAGGCCGGTCGGCCCGGCTTCGGCCTGGGCTGGCTGCGGGCGGAACAGGTACCGCACAAAGAAGCCGCCCTTGTCGCTCGCGTAGTCGCGCGAGTTGTTCGCATCCAGAAAGCCGCCGACGAACCAGCGGTCTGCAATCGCGTAGGAGGCTTCCGACTCGAAATTGTAGTTGGCGCCGACGCTGGTGCGCTGGGTGTAATAGGGGTTGCCCTCCGCGATCTGCGTAGCCAGGTCGAGGGGAAAGTAGGCGGCGGAGTCCTCAGAGAAAGCCTGCACGCCGAGCGAGCCGGTGACCTGGTAATGGAAGCGCGGGCCATAATGCCCGGCGAAAGTGACCGGCACGCTGCCGAGCAGATAGGCGCTGGGGCTGAAGTAGCCGCCCTGCCCATAGGTAAAGTAGCGCTGGTTCTTCTGGTAGTGCATGCCGAAAAAGTTCGCGCCGGCGGTCAGAGATCCGTAAACGGGGTCGTACCACACCGCCCAGTAAGCGCCGGCGTCCCCGTCAACCCGGGTGTTGTCGGGCACGTGCACGCCGGTCAGATACTGGCCGCCGCCCTGGATATACCAGCCCTGCGTGGCATCGCCCGAGGCAATCTGCAGCTCTCCTGCATCGGAGACGACGCCGCCCCACACGTTACCGGCATAGGTGGCGGTGCTGCTGCCCGCATCGCGCAGCCCGGCGTAGGAGAGCTGCGTGTCCTGCACGGCGTCCCGCGAGAGAGACAGGGTCACGTGCGAGGTGGGCGGGTGGATGATGAGGGCGCCGATTCCGTTCGCGACCAGGAAACCGTAAGGGGTGTAGCCGGCGCTGAGGGCAAAGCCGGGGGCGCGCAGCTGCACCTCGCCACCAACCCCAGAGGCGGCCTGCGTAGCCGGCGTGGTGGTGAGCGCGAGCGTGCCCTGGCGGAAGGTCGCGGTGCCGTCGGGGGTTCCGGCGTCGAGCAGCACCGGCCGGGTGATGACGCTCATGCGGAGACTCGGGCCGAGCATGGCCGAGGACTCAAACTGGGCGGAGTAAACGGCCAGCCGGTCGAGGCCGGGCTGGCCGCTGCGGTACGCGATGGTCGAGGTGCCGCCGAGCCAGTTGCTGCTGCCGCTCTCAATCCGCGCTAGCTGCTGCTGGATCTGTTCGCGCTCGGTGAGCGGGCGCGTCGCTGCCTCCGAGCGGAAGGAGCCGCGCAGAGGAGGCAAGCTGGTCTGCGCTGCGTCGCTGCCGGTCTGTAGGGCTTCGGCGGGATCGGCCATGCGCTCGGCCTGGGTCGCCCCGGATTGCGCACTGATGGTGTCGGGCGCTTGGGAAAAAGCAGGTGCGGACTGCGGATCGAGCGCCGGGAGCCGGTCGATCCGCCTGGAAGTGTTTCCGGACGCGTTTCGGGAAGCGTTTCCAGACGCGCGCGACGGCGGTGGAACTGGCGCGGCTGCCTGGCCATTGTCCTGCAGGGCGGTTACGGCGTCCTGCAGGTTGCCGGCAGGGTTGCTCTCCCTTTGCGTGTCCCCGGTGTTTTGGATGGCGGAGGCAAAGTGCAGGTGCACAGGGTCCGGAGCAACGGTGACCGAATCGAAATGGCTGGGAATGGCGGGGGTGCCGGCCTGGGCATCACTCGCGGTGTCGGCTGTTGCGCCGCCGTTTTTCGGTTCTGCAGCGGCGTTCCGGGCCGGGGCGTCATCGCCCAGCCGCTCGGTTTGTGCGGACGGACGCGGCGCCGAAGCGGTTTGCGCATGCCGCCTGGCCGGGCTTCCATAGGTCCGGTCGAGAGGAGGCAGATCGGCGTCTGCGGAGCTCTCGTGCCGGCGCGGCGCCCGGAGGCTGGGTGGAGCGGAAAAGTCTGCCGCCTGCCCGGCCTGCGGAGACGTTTCGGGCAGGTCGTCGCCGTTTGCACGGGCCCGGGCGGGGGGATCGTCCGCGAAGGCGTCGAGCCTAGCCGGCTGCGGTAAACGGGCGGGCTCGCGCGGGCTCTCAGACGACGGGTCATCGAAAGAAGCGAGTGAGTCTTCGCCGCTGCGCCGCGTGGTTTCCGCGCCGAGCCTCTCACCAGCCACGCTCCCCGAGGCGATCGCAGGCCCCCTCTCATCTGTCTGTTCCATCTGGCCTGGAGGTTCCTGCTGCGCGGCGATGGGGGGTATCGGCAAATCCGTTTGCCCGGTAGGGCCGCCGCGGCTGGTGTGCTCCGCGAAGTCGTTGAGCGTCTCGCGCGGCGGCGCGGCAAGGGAGCTGGACGGCCGATAGCCGGGGGCATCCAGCTCCGGCTGGGCCTCGTCACGGCCTGCGGGAGCAGTTTGCGCGCCGGGCGCAAGCAGGCGCATCAGCTCCTGCGCGGGCGAATCAGGGGCGCCCGCATCGGCCTGTCCGGGCCCCTGCAGCGAACCCACACCCGCATCGTCGTGCATAACCTGGAGTGCGGCGCGGTAGTAGGCAGCGGCTTTGCGCTCGTCTCCGTGAGCCTGCTCATACTGCGCGGCCATTTTCAGCACGGTCGCGTCGCCGGAGTAGCGCGCCAAGGCTGCCTCCAGCCACGGCTCCGCATCGTGGCTGTCGTTGGCCGCCAGCGCGGCGCCGATCGCCCCTTGATACTGCGCGAGCGTGGCCTTCGACATATCGAGCGAGGCATAGACGGCTACCGCCTGCCGGGGCTGGCCGGTGCGCAGGTAAGCGCCGGCCAGCGCGCTCGAGACATCGGCGTTCTCAGGGAAGGCCTGGCGCGCAGTCTGCAGCAGGGCGACGGCGCGGGCCCGGTCTCCCTGGGCGAGCGCACTGCCGGCGCGGCGGATCGTCCAGGAGGCCAGCAGAACGCGAAAATTCGCGCGCTCGGCCACGCTCATGTCAGCCGTGGCGGCAAGGCTCTGCACCACGGGGTACAGGCCGCGATCGTCGCCAACCTTGAGCAGCAGCCACCCGTGCTGAAGCTGGACATCAACCGGCTGCGCTTGCTGCTGGTCCGCGTACAGCCGGGCCAGGTGGTCGAAGGTGCGCACAGCCTGCTGGGTGTTGCCGGACTGAGCCTCAATGGACGCGGAAACCTGCAGGAAGGCGGGATCCTCGTCGAGACGCAGGCGGGTGTCTTCCGGAATGGCCGCAAGCCTTGAGGCTGCTTCGCGGTCGCGGTGCTGAAGGTGGAGTGTGTTGAGCAGTCCGGACCAGGCAGCCATGCTGCCGGGGTTGCGGTCCAGCTCGTGCTGGTAGATGGTGTAAGCCTTCTGCTGCTCGCCGGGCTGGTCGCCGAGCTGGTCATAGATGGAGGCCAGCTGCATAAGCAAATCGGGCCGGTAGCCTCCCGACAGAGTGACGGCGCGCTCCAGATACTGCTGTGCGCGCGCCGTATCGCCCTGGCTTTGATAAACCGAGCCGAGCAGGGAGAGAAAGTCGCTGCGCTTTTCCGACTCCTCGAGGACAGACGCAGGCATCCGTCCGACCATGAGCAACGCTTCATCGTCGCGGTGCAGCCGGTGCTCGGCGGAGATGAGCGCGAGCCACGCGCCGGCATTCTCCGGCTCCTGGGCCAGGATCTGCCGATAGAGCGAGAGGGCTGCCTCGTAGCGCTCGGCCGAGATGAGCAACTCCGCGTACTGCATCTGCTGGTCGAGCGGCAGGTCGCGACCGTGGTTGGGAAACGGCAGCGCAAGCGCATGGGCGAGGATGCTATCAGCCTCCGCCCTGCGGCCGGTGGCGAGCGTTGCCTGGGCCAGTGCGCTGAGATAAGCCGGGTCGTTCTGCAGCGCAGCGCGCGGCTCACGTGGCACCCGGGACGCGGTCGCGACGGCAGCCTGCATGTCGCCGCTCTGCACCTGGGCCAGGATTAGTCCGCGCCAGGGAGCGGTGCGGCTGGGCGATGTTTTTGTCTCCTGTTGATAAATGGAAGCGGCCTCTGCAGTGCTGCCGGTCTGCATCAGCACGCCGGCCACGCCTTCGGCTGCTTCCGGGCTGGCCGGGCGCAGTTGCTGGGCGCGGCGATAGTCGGCGAGCGCCTCGTTCAGGTTCACTGCCTTCTGCTCGTCTGCGGCGCGGCCCATGGTCTGCCAGAAGCGTGAGAGAGAAAGCGCGTCGTCCAGGCCCTTGCCGGTGGCGCCGGCCTGGTGCGCCTGCTCCAGCAGGTCGACCGCCTCAGGAAAGCTGCGCTGCCGCATGCGGACGTAGCCCAGCCCGCTCAGCGCCTGCGCATCGTGCGGAGACGCGGCGAGAGCGGCGCGGAACTGGTGCTCGGCCTCATCAAGGCGGTTGGCGTTGAGGGCGCGATAGCCGGCTCCGTCGTGCGAGGTATCGGCATGCGGCACCGGAGCGGGCGTTGGCCCCGCGTTCGCGACCGAAGACGGCTGCGGCGCGGGAATGCCGGCGGTGTTCCACTGCTGGGCCTGCCGCAGGGCATCGCGGGCCTCGGTCGACTGGCTGTACTGGGAGAGCAGCGCCATACCCTCGGGCCGGGTCTTTGCGTCGTAGGTGAGAATGCGGCCCAGCGTGACGGAGTAGCGCGAGTTGGCCGGGAACTGCTGGGAGAGCCGGCGCAGCCCGTCCACGGCATCCTTGCGATAGGCGGGCAGAGCGGCCTCGGTGTCGTAGTAGGCAAGCGCGATGTTTCCCGCCGGCGGCTCATTGCCATACAGGTCGCGGTAGATCCGGATGGCTCCCTCGTAATTGCCCGCGCGCGCCAGTCGGCCGGCTTCGGCCAGGCGCACAGAGCTGTCCTGGACCCGCGGCATCGCCTCAATCGATTTCACATCCTCTTCCGCGCCGGGCAGGTTCTTGAGCCGGTCCAGGTAGCTCCTCGCTTCTTCGCCCTTGCCCAGCTGCATATCGGCCTTGGCGATCCCGTTGAGCGCCTCTCGATTGGCCGGGTCAGAAAGCAGGACCTGCTGCCAGATCTGGACGGCAAGATCGGCATGCCCGTGGGCCGCGAGGGTCTTGGCTTTAGCCAGCAGGGCCTGCACGGCGGGCGAGCCGGAGTCGGCCCGGGCAAGCGGCGCGACCCCGGGCAGGCAGGCGGTCAGCAGCACGGTCTGGAGCAGCAGGCGATTGATTTTGTCGCGGTTCAGTTTTTCCACGGGACCCTCAACATTCCGTCCGCACCGAAGCTGAAGCGTTTTTCCAGCCATGCCGTGCTGAACAGCGCCAGGTTCTGGTCGTAGTAGCGTGCCGGCGAGCCGAGCAGGCCGGTCGCGGGATCGAAGCCGCCCTGGGTGCGGCGCTGCTGTTCGGCGGCGAGCAGACTCTGGTGCGAACTCCACAGGAAAGGGGTGAGCGCCGCTGAAAAGCCGAGCGGCCCAATGCCGCTGGCCGTGCCGTCGGGCGCGATGGACTCGGGCGGAAGGGGGTGGGCGCGCAGGTAGACGCTCATGGGGGCAAACGCCTGCATCAGGGCGGCGCGTGCGGCGTTCTGCGGGGAGCCGATGCCGATCCAGAGATAGACGCGGATGGCGTCGTAGCTGCCCTGGGGCGGCCGGGGCGCGTCCCCGGGGCCGGAGGCCGCCACAAAGCCGGATTCCGCCGAGTAGCTCACCCAGTCCATCGCGTAGCCGCCCGAGCGGGACTGCTTCAGCAGGCCGGGCAGCGTCTGCGCCATCCGCTTCCAGGGGCCGGAAGGGTCGGTGTGCGCGGCGGCGTTGAAGAGCGGCGGCGGCATGTAGCTGGGGTTGAGCAGCCAGATGCCGGGGGAGCTGTGAAAGCCTGCTCGCGCGGGCAGCAGAACCGGGCCAAGCTCCGGCACAATCGCCACTTCATTCAGCGCGATCTGGCGCAGCAGCGTACTGCCCTGGCGGCTGTATCCCGAGTGGCTCCAGAGGGAGCCAGCCTCGATGAGGTCGTAGGCCAGCCACAGGTCTGCGTCCGAGGCCGAGTTGGGGTCGAGCACGTTCCACTCGCCTGTGCCCGTCTGGCCCCAGCTCCACGCCGGGAGGTTGGCGCCGAGGTCGCCTTTGGCGAGATTCGTCTCGGTCCAGCTGCGCAGCCGCTCAAACATGGCCGGATCATTCGCGACGAGCGCGAAGAACATGGCATAGCTCTGGCCCTCCGAGGTCGTCATTGCGCCGCGGTCAGGGTCGGCGACGCGGCCGTCGGCGGAGATAAAGCGGGAAGCATAACGCTCCCAGAACGCCCAGGGCGCCGCAGTCCCCGCCGGCGCAGCGAGCAGCGCCCCAGCAGCGAGCACCTGCAGAAGCAGCAGCGAGGCGAGGCCGCGCAGAAAGAGCTTCATCAGCGCGCCTCCAGATTGGTTTCCCGGGTTGTTACCGGATTTGTTCCCAGGCGCACCTTCGAGCGCTGGTCGAGCCGCGCGCGAATCCACGGCACCACAAACAACCCCAGCACGAACGTGAACAGCACGATCAGCCAGGGAAACTCATTCAGGCTGTATCGGACCCACGCGTACCAGGGGAGGCTACCGACGCGGTAAAAGCTGTCGTCGAGCCGGTAGGAGCTGAAGTCGCTGCCGTGCAGCACGCTCACCGACTCGGCGATGGCGCTGGATGTGGAGGCGGCCAGGAACGGGGCGGTGAAAGCGTTGGCCGCATCGTTGTTCCTGAGCGTGATGGTGACGATGGAGCGGCTGCTGGCCCAGGGAGACTGGACGCCCTCGATCAACGCCTCCGGAATCTCGCCCAGCTCGGCGACCAGGCCATTGCGGTCGGGCCCGTGGGCCGCCTTCCACATCCAGCGCGTGTGCAGCTGGGCGATCTGCCACCAGGCATGGCGGAGCGTGGCATAGAAGTTGCCGGTTTCGCGGATCGTGAAGCCGTCCTGACTGATCGCGACCGGGAGCGCTGCGTTGAGCTTCTCGAAAGCGGGCTGGTCCGCCGGCGTGCCCAGAACGAGGGTATCGAGGTCCCCGCCAAGCTGGCCCGCGTCGCCGACCGAGACGCGCAGCGCCGGGTAGCCGGTCTGCTCGCCGAAGTAGGCCAGCAGGTTGAGGTACAGCGAAATCTCCTGAGCGGAAGGCGTCGGCGGCAGCACGACCATGGTCTGCGAGAGATCGGCGAAGCGGGTGAACGGGAAGCCGGCATTCGAGAACAGCTCCAGGTTGGGCATCGCGGCCCAGTGGTGGAGCCCGCTGATATCCACATAGGAGCTGCGCAGGATGGCGCCCAGAAGATTGATCGGCGGCGTGTCCTGGCAGTAGCCCTTCTTCGCGATCTGGAAGTAGAAGTTGAACAAAAGAGTGTTCGCGAAGGGGCGCACGTCGATCATCGGGACGGCGAGGGTGCTAGCAAGCTGCTGCTCCGGCTCGCTCTGGTGGGGCAGCGGCATCTCGTTGACCAGGCCGTCGTTGGCGCTGACGCGGAGAGTGGAACCGTTGGCGATCGGGACCGCGTTGTAGCGGTAGTCCAGGTGCAGAGGCAGCGTGGTCCGGTCGCCGAAGTAGAGATCCGGCGGCAGCCGCAGGTAGGCGCGCAGCGCGCCAGAGCCATCGCTCTGCAGCGCGTTCTGCTCGGAGTAGTTCCACAGTGGGGTCGTCTGTTCGGTGCTCATCCAGAGCGGCGCGTCGTCAGCGTGGCGCGCAGGCGGCAGCTCAAAGTTGGCGATGTGGGCGGTCGAACCCTGCAACAAGTTATTGCCGAGCACGAGGCTCCGTGCGGCGGCCAGCAGTTGGTCGCCGTCATCGCCGGCCAGGATCAGCAACTTGCCGTAGGGGTCCGACGGGTTGGTGCGCACGGCGAGCCTGGGCCCGCTGCCTTCGACGGCCAGGTCAGGGGGCAGCTCCGACCCGTTTTCCGCGAACAGCACGATGTTGCCCTTGGGCAGGTCGGCGCCGACGGTAACCGGGAAGCTGAGCGCCCGTGCCTTGGCGCGTACGCCGAACCAGGACGAGAGAACCCCGGCTGCCTGCATGGCTTTAGGACCGGGCTGCGCGGCGAAGGCAAACGGAATGGAGGCGCTGCTGGTGCTAACCGCGCCGTCAAAAAAGGGCAGGGGCAGCTGCTTCAGGTCGCCGGAGAGCGCGATATAGGAGCCGGTGACTTCGAGCTCGGTATCGTTGTCGACGCGCGCCCACAGGACAGTGTTGCTCGGGTCCTCACAGGACTGCGTGTAGTGGCCGATGAACTGGAAGCTGAGGACGTTGTTGCGTACCAGCAGTTCCGCGGGCAGCGTGAGGCTGGTGAGCAGGGCCTGCTGGGGCCCGGTGCCGGTGTGCGGCGGAACCGGCAGCGTGGCCACCAGCACGCCGTTGAGCAGCACGTTGAGGTGGCTGAGCTGCGCGAGCAGGCCGGAAGAAAAGGCGTAATGCAGATTGAGCTTCGCGCCCTGCACGACCTCTGTCTGCGGCAGCGCGAACGGGATACTCTGCGTCGACTCGATGCCGCGGAACTGGACCGCGTCCGCCGACCCGATGTCTTTGAGAGTGAAGCTGGAGCGGAAGGCGCCTGCAGACTGCGCGGCCGGTGTGGGCGCAAGCGGCTGCGCGGCGCGTGCAGGTGCTGCAAAGGCTACAAACACCGACCCAAGCAGCAAAGCGGCAAACAGCACAGAGGCAGTGGCGCTCGCAATATTTGGCTGGGCTTCCGACCGCTTCCTGGGGATCATGCTGGTCAACGCATAACCGACCCCGCGAACGGAAAGCTGCAGCAGACGCAAAAAGCTGTGCAGCGGCCGGTCCTTCACGCGCTGCTCGCTGCGGGCCAGCCAGGTATCGGCGCGGGAGTAGAGCACCAGCGTGAGCAGCTCTTCCTGCTTGATGCTGAGCTCCTCGTACTTGAGCCGGAGCGTAAGCGCGTGCGAGCGCACGACTACCGCGGGCAGCGCGACCTCGCCGCCGCGCAGCGGAAACACAACCGTGATGGCCGCGCCGGCCGTGAGCGGCAGCGGCTCCTCGAGAGCGATGGCGCCGCCGGTGAGCGACAGGTTCGCCGACTCGCCGAAGACGCTGCGGCTCTCGGCCAGGCGGATCTCCATGGGAATGCGCAGATCGATGCGAACGCTGTTGCGCAGCTGTTTGGACTCGATGGCTGTGGCGTTCGCCGTGCCGACGATGATCATGTTGAACAGGATCCAGACAACGTTCATCAGCACCGTGCCGCGGTGGCCGGCGTCCCAGATGAAGTAGCGAACCGGGGCCATGCACAGCGCGAACACGTTGAGCAGAATGAGTGCGACATAGGGCCGCGCGATGTGCCTGTCAAAGTAGCTCTTGCTGACGATGCCGCCCTTGGCCGTCACATTGAACTTGCCGAACTTTGGATTGATGAGCGCGAGCAGCGTGGGAAAGAGGATGTACGGCGCCAGGACCGTCTCGTACACCTCGTTCCAGAAGGAGTAGCGGTGCTTGCCCTGCACCCTGAAGTTAACGACATTCGACAGGAAGAGATGCGGCATGGCGTAGGCGAGGATCGCGAGCCACTGGCCGGGAATGTTGATGCGCCCCAGCAGCATGTAGACCAGCGGCGCGGTCAGAAAAATGAGTCGCGGGACCGCATAGAGGAAATGGATCATCGCGTTGAAATAGCACAGCCGCTGCGGCCACTCGAGCCCCTTCGCGGTCAGCGGATTGTCAGTGCGCAGAACCTGCACCATGCCGCGGGCCCAGCGCACCCGCTGGCCCACGTGGCTTGAAAGGCTCTCGGTAGCCAGGCCCGCGGCCTGCGGAATATTGATGTAGGCCGTGCTCCAGCCGCGCATCTGCATGCGCAGCGAGGTATGCGCATCTTCAGTTACAGTTTCCACCGCGATCCCGCCAACCTCGTCGAGCGCGGTGCGGCGCAGCACTGCGCATGACCCGCAGAAGAACGTCGCGTTCCACAGGTCATTGCCGTCCTGCAGCACGCCGTAGAAGAGTTCGCCCTCGTTGGGGATCACCTTGAACTGAGAGAGGTTTCGCTCGAACGGATCGGGCGAGTAGAAGAAGTGCGGCGTCTGCACCAGGCCCAGCCTGCCGTCGCGGAAGAACCAGCCCATCGTCATCTGCAGAAAGCTGCGCGTGGGCACGTGGTCGCAGTCGAAGATAGCCACATAGGGCGAGCTCATCGACTTGAGCGCGTGATTGATGTTGCCGGCCTTGGCATGCAGGTTGTCCTTGCGCACGATGTAGCCGATGTCGATCTCGCTGCAGAAGGTACGGAACTCGGCGCGCCGGCCGTCATCGCAGACGTAGACGTGCAGCTTCTCGGGCGGGTAGTCGACGTTGATGGCGGCAAAGACGGTAGAGCGCACGATCGAGAGCGGCTCGTTGTAGGTAGGGATAACGATGTCGACATCGGGCCACTCGTCGATCACGCGCGGCAGCGGCGCAGGGCGGCGGCCGAGCGGCCGGGCGGTTTGGATGTAACCGAGAAAAAGGATCAGAAAGGCGTACAGCTCGGCGAAAAGAAGCAGGAGCATGAAGCCGAAGTTGATAAGGCCGGTGTGCTGCGCGGGGTCGGTGACCGCGGAGGAGACAGTCGCGCAGCGCCAGTAGCAGTAGCGCGCCGTGGCGCTGACCGAGGCGAACATGAGCGAGAGCGTGACCAGCTCAGAGCCGGAAGTCTTGTGGATCGCGTAGGCGACCGCAATGATGATGATGCCCAGCATGGCCTGCTCCGGCCAGCGGAAATCGATGGTGATGCACTCAAAGGCGAGAAACAGCAGCACGGCATACACGAGGGCGCGGCCCAGCCTTGCCGGCCAGCTTGCGCCCGCGCCCAGCGACTGCCAACGGGTAAAGATGCGGCTCACTCTTCGCTCCAGCGGCCCGGCTGGCCCGGCAACTCCGGCTGCTGCAAGCGCTGCAGCCACCTGGCCAGCTCAGCGAAGTCATGGGCGAGCTCGGAGGCGGGGCGCAGGTCGGCCAGCGGCATGCGGGCTGCGAGGGCCTCAGTAACATCGTCACTGGCATTGAGGACGCAGGGCAGCAGCTGCTCGCCGTACTCCAACGCCAGCTGCTCCCGCACCCGGCGATGCAGCTCGCTGCGCTCATTGAAGCGGTTGAGGACGAAGTAAACCTGCGGGCAGGCGATGCCCTGCGCCCGCAGGCGGTCGAGCCGCGCCGTGATGCGGGAGAAGGTGAGGGTAGAGTTGAGGTCAGGCAGGACCGGGACCAGCATCAGCTGGCACACGGCGAGCGCCTGGTCGAGAAAGCCTTCGCTCGCCGGGCCCAGATCGAAGAGGGTGCGCGCCACGCCGTGCATGGCAGGCTCGACAGCCTCGCGCATCCAGGCTTCCCCAGGCTGCTCCTCACCCAGCACCAGGACCGAGGCGCGCCTCTCGCCGGGGGCGCAGAAGCTGCGCAGTCCGGGGCGCATGTGGTCAGCGCCGAAATGCAGCGGGAGCAGCCCCAGGCCGCCCGCTTCCACGAGAAGCACACGCTCCCCAAGCGCAGACAGCGAACGGGCCAGGTTGGCGCACAGCGTCGTTTTGCCCACCCCGCCGGCAACAGAGTAGATCGCGAGGGCAGCCGGCCGGTCGAGCGGCAAAGGGGCGCTCGCGAGCTCGGCGGGCGCAGCGGACCACGACGGCCCCGCGACTGCACTGGGCGAGCTCGCGACAACAGTGGGCGTGATACTAGACGCAATCGATGCGAGGGTAGAGCCGGCGAGCGCCCTGAAAGCAGCGGCGTCCTGCCGCATGCCACCCGCCTTCCCGTCCTCATTCAGGCCGATGGGCGGAGCCTGGACCACCGGCTGCTCCAGCGGGAGATAAACAGTGTTGCCAGCAGCCTCCGCCGCGTCCACAGGTCGGGGAGTTAGCGAGACAGGAGGCAGCTCCTCAACCCGACGGCCGAGCCGCCGGTCCGCTCTTTGCTGCGAGAAATCCTGATAGGCCACGTCGTCCATCCTGGCCCAGGACCAGAGCCGGGCCAGATCGACGGGAGCCTCCAGGCTTACCTCCACATTCGCGTTCAACTTCGGATCCTGGTTCTGCATGGAAGGACTTCCTGGTAAGCAGCCGCTTCGATCAGGTCTGCAGACACTGGGTACCTGCCGTCAAAGCGCACTTGGAATGACGTGATAAGGACTGATACCGCGGATAGTAGCAATACCCTTCTCTGGCCGGTAGATTACTAACGTTTGGAAATACTTGAGCCTGCGCTTGCGCGTTCAGCGCGGACACGAGCGCGAACCGTTCAGCCCGCTCGGCCGCAGCCCGGCGCATTTTCACTCCACACATAGAGGGGCCGGCAGATGTGCGCGTGGTTTTTCCGTCGGGAAAAGCCACTGGAGCGAGAACCTGGGCCATTACACCAGGAGTGAAAATGCTCTAGTTCACGTCGTCGCCCACCACCATCAACACCTCCGCATCACTCGTATGTTTCTGGTCGACCAGCAGCAGCGTGCGCACCTGCCCACCACTCAACGTCATGGTGCTGCCATCGAGCTTGGGTATAAGCGAGCCGGCGCCGGTCACGATCACGGTATAGTCGCCGGCCGTCAGGTTCGTGTAGGCAGAGACCGTACCAGGCGCAACCAGGCTGAAAACCGGGCTGGCATTTGCCAGTGGAACCGCGTTCGGCAACAGATAGACATCCACCGGGCCGGCTACAGGAGCGCTCTCAATCAGGCGGAGCGAAACCTGCCCGGCGGGAGCGGCGATGGACTGGTCCGCCAGGATGGCGGACTGATAACCGGCGCCGGCATCGGTCAGCAGCAGGGAGTAGTACAGTCCGGCGACAGCGGTAAGCTCGCTGCGCTGGCCGGCGCTGCCTGTTTGGCCGCTGGGCCGCGCCGTCACCGCCACCATTCCAGCACCTGTGGGAGCGTAGTTGCTGAAAGCAGGCGAACCGAGATTCGAGAAAAAAAGCTGTGAGCCGAGCAGCACATCCATGCCCGGTGCGTTACTCGACGCATCGATAACCCGCAGCAGCGAGCTCTGTGAGGCAGTGGAAACACTTTGGCAGCCAGACATAGCAAGGCAAGCAGCCGACAGTGTCAGGCGGCCGAGAGCTTTCGTAAAACGACGTGTGAGCGAGCGGCGAGCCCCACCCCGAATCGACCATGCAGGCTGCATACAGAGGCCGAGAGTACCGCAAGCGCCGGCTCGTCCTGGTCGAGAAACTGCCGGGGGACGTTACGAAAGATACAAACGATTGGATCCGCCGCCAGTCAAAGCTCGACCAAGCCAGCCCGCTACGCCACGCCGGAGTCCAGTGCTGCCGATGCGATCCTCTTTTTCGGCGTCACTCTCGTTTGCCCAGGCTGGCGATCGCCGCGTCGATCTGCGGGATAAGATCCGCCTGCAGGCTGGGACGGATGGTTTGCGCCAAGTGCAAAGCCGCCCTGTAATGGGCAAGCGCCTCATCCTTCTGCCGGTTGGCCACGAGCGCGTCACCAAGCGCCAGCTGCACCTGCACAGAGCCCGGAGCACGCGCGGCGGCGGATCGCGCCAGATCGAGCGCGGCGGCAAGGTTGCCGCTCTTCTGCAAAGCCGCTGCGGAGCGCGCGTCCACGAGCGCAGATGCGAGCGGGATCGCAAACCGGCCCTGGTACACATCGACCCCGTCCTGAATAACAGCCACAGGCTCAATACCCCGGAATGCGTCGTAGGGGTTGAGCGGCCCATCGCCGAACTCGATGCCTTCGAGGTCGCTGTCGCTGATCAGCACGGTTCCATCGATAACCGGCGGGACCTGCATCGGCAGATTCAGCCACCACAGAGTATTGGTCGTGGGAAGACGCTTGCAGGGGATCCCGTAATCAGACGGCTCGACAGCGCCATCGGGAAAGTAGGCGAACCAGCAGTGAGTAATATGCCGCTGGTCGAGATAGGCTCTAACATCCTTGAGCTGCTGACCCCAGTCGACATTGGCATCGCTGAGATACCGGTGCACCTGCGACGGTCCACCCCAGGCCTCGTTTCCATAAGCCATGTATCCGGGCGAGGACCGCAGAGATGTTACAGCCTGCCACACAAGCAGAAGACTTATCAGCGTCTTCCAGTATGCGTTGCGCTGCAGCGCAGCCGCCGCGCCCCCTGCTGCCAGCACATACAGAAAAGGATAGACAGGCAGAAGGTGGCGCAGCCCTATATCCATGCTGTAGTGCATGACGATGGCGAAGTAGACAACCACGGGGATAAAACAAAAGAACGCTTCCCTCCGGCGGAAACTCGGACTCCACCTGCATGCCACCGGTAACAGGCAGAGTAGAAAGAGCAGCGGCAGCGTAGATTTAATGAGGAGCGCGTAGGGAAAGTATCTCCAGCTACCATGGCGATAGATGCGGCCCAGGAAGTAACTAGGATCCTCCCACTCTGTCTTCTTTGTATTTGCCAGGCCCCAGATATAACCCTCAGGCAGCAGCTTGTAGCGCGCCACTAGCTCCAGCTCGCGGCCATTCTCTCCATTCGGCATCGTTTGCAGGTACTTACCGAGCGGCGGGTCGAGCTGGCGACCGGCCGGGGCGGCCGCATAGCGAAAACCATAGAACGACCAGACCAGGAACCAACCAAAAAAGAAGACAGCCGCGCAGGCCGCGAGCCTTTTCCATAGCAGCTGCAGGCTGCGGCCCAGGAGTGCTTCCGATGCAGCAAGAAGCAGCAGGATAAGTACCAGAAACACCCCTGAGAACTTAGCCACAAACGCAAGCCCGGTGGCAAGCCCAACCAGAAAGAGCCGGAGCCAGGTGGGAGACTTGCAGTAGCGGTAGAACGCAAACACCGCGGCCAGAAAGAACAACGCACTGCCTGCGTCGGTGGTCACGAGCGTTCCATGCGCCAAGAAGTTAGGGTCGAAGACAAACAGCGCAAGCGCAACTAGCGCTGCGGCTGCGCCGAACATCTCGCGTGTTGTGAAATAAAGAAGCAGAGCCAGAACCAGCGTAAAGCCCATGCAGGCCATCCGGGCCGGGAAGAGTACCCGGTCGGCGCCATTTTGAAACACGAAGGCCCTGCCGCCGAGGAATGCCTCCTCCCCTTGCGACCGGCCTTGCCTGGCGGGGACATAAAGGTGCATCCCGAGAAGCGGCAACGCAGCCGTGAGCTTCACCAGCGGCGGCACCTCGGCGTTCAGGCGGTAATCCCCCTGCTTCCAGATGGTATAGCCGTCGTATAAGTGGTGCCCTTCGTCCCAGCTCATCGAGTAACTGCGCGCCACATGGATAAGCTGCGCGGCAAAGATAGCCAGCAATGCCGTCACCAGCAGGGACCGGTAGAACCGAGTGAACCTGGCGAAATGCGTCTGCATTCATTCCCCTCTTTGCCATAACATCACGGGCAAGATATAGCGACTAAAAGCTGCCGCTCTCAACGCCATTGACGACGAGCGTCGCGCCCTGTGTTCCCGTGACCGCCGGATCGAGAAAGCGGGACATAAAACCGACATAGTCCTGATCCAGCACCGGAAGCACCGCGATGGTCGATGCAGTAAGTAGCTGTGACTCCTGATTGCTGGACTGCGCGAGGCCCGGCTCGCTAGGTGCCGACGGCACGGTGACGGATTCGATCACATCGGCGAGGCGCACCCGGAACACCACGTCCCGCCCAGCTTCTTCTGCCCGGAGCGTCCGGCGCATCGGCGCAAAACCCTTACACTCCACAGTCACCTCAGTTCCCTGCTTCGCGGCAGACTTCGCGACATACTTTGCGACGTAGACGAGATACCTGCCCTCGCCTGAAGGTGTTGCGCGAGTCTCCACGCCCGTGCCGAGGTCCTTGCTGATCAGCGAGCAGCCGGGGACCCGGGCGCCGGAGGGATCGAGGACAACGCCCGTGCTCGTCCGCCCCTGGGCCCAGGCTGCACCACTGCTTGCGGCCACCAGGACAACCGCGCACATCCTGGGACCGAGGCTTGGCAGCCGGCTGGTTCGAGAGAGACAATGGAGCGGTTCTGGCATAAGGCTGGACACGACATGCACGATGACTTTTTACTTCCTATGGCTATACCATACGAGAAGAGATGAACGCAAAATCCGATGTGTGGCAAGGCACTCTGGCGCTGATGGTTCTGAAAACTCTCGAAACGCTCGGCCCCCTGCATGGGTACGGCATCGCCCGGCGCATTGAGCAGACCAGCGAGAACCGCCTGGTGGTCAACTACGGCACCGTCTACCCGGCGCTGCTCAAGCTGGAGCAGGAGGGCTCCATCCGCGCCATGTGGGGCCTGTCTGAAAACAAGCGCAAGGCAAAGTTCTACGAGCTGACGCGCGCCGGCAGAAAACACCTGCGGCAGGAAGCCGCAAGCTGGGAAGAAACAACCAGCATCCTGGCGCGGTTTCTCGCGCCCGGCGATGAGCCCGTGTGAGCGCGCTGCGCCGGAGCCTCCTTCGCTTGCGAGGCGTGTTCCGCTCCATGGCCATCGAGAGCGAGTTTGCCGAGGAACTGGCCAGCCACCTGCAACTGCATGTGGACGACAACCTGCGCCTGGGCATGAGCGCTGACGAGGCGCGGCGCCAGGCGATGCTCCGCCTGGGAAGTGTAGACAAGGCGCAGCAGCAGTATCGCGAAGAGGCTACGATTCCGCTGCTGCTGCACCGCGTGCAGGACTTTCTACACGCGCTTTACGAGCTGCGCAGAAGCGCTGTCTACAGCACAGTGCTGGTCCTCTCACTGGCGCTGGGCATGGGCGCGGCCACTTCTGTCTTCGGCGTGCTCAACAACATTCTGCTTTCCGCTTATCCCTACGCACACGCGCGCGGCATGTTTCACCTGCTGGTGCAGAATGTCGAAGGCAGGCTTGTATGGCCTCTCTATACGGCGGCGGAATTAGAGCGAGTGCGCCACTCTGCCGTGGTGGAAAGCGCCATCGGGTACAGGAACCGGGAGCTCGTCTTTGCCGGCAAGCACGGGCCGGAGACCGTCGTCTCGACCGACCTGACCGCCAATGCATTCAGTTATCTCGGCGTGCCCGTTATGACCGGCCGCGCACTGCTGGCTTCTGACTTTTCCTCCGCGCAACCGGCGCGTCCAGTGGTCGTACTGGGCTACGCGTTCTGGCGAAAGCAGCTCGATGGAGACGCCCATGTACTGGGCAAAACAATTCAGCTGAGCCACCAGCATTTCACGATAGTGGGTGTGGCTGCGCCGCGCTTCACCTGGGGCGATGGGGACCTGTTTCTTCCCACCGACGTGGCAGGTGCGGCGCAACAGAAACTTGAGATCAACCTGCGGCTGCGGCCAGGTGTAACCCAGGCTGCAGCACAGCAGGCGCTCAATGGCCTGCTGCAACAGTTTGCCGCCGAGCGCAACCCCTTCCCTCACCCGCTGCGCACACACCTCACGTCTCTCAACGAACCATTTCTGCAGCAGAGCCGTTCCATCCTGCAGCTGCTGTGCGGCGCTACGGTTCTGCTGTTCCTCATCGTGTGCGGCAATGCCTGCCTGCTGGCCACAGCGCGCATTGCGGCAAGCCGGCAGCACCTGGCGCGCATGGCCGCACTGGGAGCGAGCCGGCTGCGGCTTTTCAGCTACCTCATGGCAGAGCTCTCTCTGCTCTCGCTGGCAGGCTCCGGCCTCGGCCTGCTGCTGGCAATGTTTCTCACGCCTGCCGCCCAGGCGGCGCTTCCGGCTTACTCCGCCCCGTCTGAGGCAGCGACCGGCATCGGCCTCGCCGCATGTCTTGCCTGTGAGCTCCTCGGGCTGTTGTGCATCGCTATCTTAGGAGCAGCAAGTGCCGTCACCTGCGCCAGAGCGAGCATTGATGAGGCTGCCGGTGCAAGCGAAAAACCCTCTACGCGTCGAACTCCGGTGCGCCTGCACATGGTGCTGATTATCGGCGAGGTGGCGCTCACCATCTTCCTGCTGTTTACCAGCGGTCTGGCGGTGCAAACCTATCTGCGACTTAGCCACAATCCGCTCGGGTACAGCCCGGCCCATGTTATAGCAGCCGGACTGCCCATCAATGAGACGACTTATCCCACCTGGAAAGCGAGATCGACCTATCTGGAGCGGCTGCTTGCGGTACTCAACGCGGCGCCAGTAAGAATGAACGCCGCTATCTCCTCCTATGCCACTCCGCCAAATGACGGCCTGGCAACTTCGATCGCTCTCTCTAGGCCCGGGGAGCCTGGGATAACTCAGGTATCTGCGCATTTTGTAAGTGCCGGTTACTTCTCAATTCTCCGCGTGCCTATCCTCGCCGGGGCGGTATGGTCGGGCGCGGATGAGACGCAAGGTGCTCCCGTGGCAGTTATCAACCAAACCATGGAGCGCAAACTCTTCGGCCCTGCGAGCGCGCTGGGCCAGCGTATCCGGCTTCCCCGGCTTTCGTACCTGCAGTACAGCCTGCCCGCGCCGTCTGAGGGTCAGTGGATCAGGATCATCGGCATTACCTCCGACTTCCGCGACGGCGGCCTCGACAAGCCCATTGCGCCGGCGCTTACCTGCCTTTCTCCGCCCTGCTCGGCCGCGGCACGCAGGTGCTGGTGCGCGGCAGCGGGAGCGCCGCAGAAACCTTTGCCGCAATCTCCGCTCGCATCCGCAGCATCAATCCCGACCAGCAGCTTGAGTCGCCGCCGCGCGACCTAGCCAGCGCCGCCGAAGATGACCCAGGCAGCATCCGCGCGCGGCTGGTAGAGAGAGCCTCCGTCGGGAGCGCTCTTGCAGCGCTGCTGTTGGCAGCGGTCAGCTTGTTCTTCAGGGTGAGGTTTGTCCTGTCTCACGCGAGACCAACACCGACGATGAGCCTGCGGGCACCGCGCAAAACCCGCCTGCGAGCAGCACTGGCAGCCACCGTTCCGGGCACCGCGTGTGGAATCCTTACCAGCGCCTTCTGTATCGCAATGTTCCACGCGGAGGTGGAAGCGAAGCTGCTTACCAGCGGATTGGCGTTGCCGTTCTTCGCTGCCGGGGTGCTGGTGGTGGTGGCGCTGGCAGTGTGTATCTGCCTCTCCGCAGCCTGGCGGGTTCCATCCAGCGATCTTTCGTAAATCGCCGCAGTAGCGCTGCCCCGGCGATGGTGCAGGCGGTGTGGCAGCAACGCTGGAAACACTCGCGCGTTGCAGTACGCCACAAGCAAAGCATGGCAACCTGCCCCCCTTTCCCGCATCTCACAACCACTTGGCCTCCTCTTCAGCACGGAGCAAGGAGAACCCGCATGCGACTGCTCCATAACGTCGTTCACGCTGTATTCGGCTGCCAGCACGAGCGGCTGTCGCGTCCCTTCACCATCCAGCAGCAGAGTTACATGGTCTGCCTCGAGTGCGGGCGCAAGGTGTTCTATTCGATGGACGAGATGAGGCGGCTCTCGCGCCGGGAAGTACGTCATCTGCAGGCTGCTCCCGCCGAAGGCTTCTGCGTCGCCGCCGCGAAGCCCGGTGCGCAGGCTGCGGCGAAAGATCCTACCCTCGCCGCCTGAAACGCGGCCGCCGCGCCCAAACGCATGAGGAGCCTGCTTGATCGTAGAGATTCACGAGCTCCGCAAAGTGTACGCAGCCAGGCCCGAAGATGTGGTCGCCGTCTCGGGCATCTCACTCGCCGTCGAGCGAGGAGAAATCTTCGGCTTGCTGGGTCCAAACGGCGCCGGCAAAACCACGACCATCAGCATCTGCACCACCCGCGCGCGCCCGTCCGCAGGCCACGTCGTCATCGGCGGCGTCGATGTAGTCAAACAGCCGTCGCGCGCCCGCGTGCAGATGGGTGTGGTGCCGCAGTACAACACGCTCGACCGCTCGCTGACCGCTTTTGAGAACCTCTACTTTCACTGCCGCTACTTCGGCATGCCTGCGCAGGACGCGCGTACTCGCTCCAACGCACTCCTCGCGCAATTCCACCTGGCGGAGCGCGGCAAGGCCTTTCCCCGCGAACTCTCCGGCGGCCTGCAGCAGCGGCTGCAGATTGCCCGCGCCATCGCGCACCACCCGTCAGTGTTGTTCCTCGATGAGCCGAGCGCGGGGCTGGACCCGCAGAGCCGCATCGCCATGTGGGAGGCTGTCGGCTCTCTGCGCAGCGAAGGCATCACCGTCGTGCTCACCACGCATTACATGGAAGAAGCCGACACCTTATGCGACCGCGTCGCGGTCGTCGACAAGGGCCGCATCCTCGCGCTCGACACGCCGGAGGCGCTGAAGCTGGAGCATGGCACGCACACCGTGCTGGAGCTGACGCTGCGCGACAAAAGCGCTTTGTCCGCCATGCTTGCCGAGTTGCAGGCGCTCCCCAGTATCGTCTCCGCCGAAGCCACTGGCGAAGGCATCCGCATCTTTGCGCGACAGCTCGATGGCCTGGTGCCCCTGGTCGTCTCCGCGTCGCAGAGCGCGGGGCTGCGCGACCTCGCGATCCACGAGCCCAGCCTCGAAACCGTATTTCTACGCCTTACCGGGAGGGAGCTGCGTGACTGAACAAAACTTCTCGCAAGCCAACCGGTCAATGGCAGCCTTCGGCGCGCTGATGCTGCGGGACACACGCGTGCTCAGCCGCGAACTGCTGCCATTCGCGGTCCGCGTCATCATGCAGCCACTGTTATTCCTCTTCGTGTTCACGTATTTGTTCCCGCGCCTCGGCTCGGGCAGCGGCATGACCATCGGCAGCGGCAGCTTCGCCACCGTGCTGCTGCCGGGGCTCATGGCGGTGGCCATCATGTTTACCGGCATCGCCGCCGTCGCCCTGCCCTTGTCCACTGAGTTCGGCGTGACCCGCGAGATCGACGACCGCGTCATGTGTCCGCTGCCGGTGTACGCGGTCGCGGTTGAGAAGGTCTGCTTCTCCGCGCTGCAAAGCGTGCTGGCGGCGCTGCTGGTGTTGCCGCTGGCCTACTATGTGCCCAGCACGCCGGTGCTGCTGCACATCAGCAGCTGGCCGCTGTTCGTCGCCGTCATGGTGCTGGCCAGCCTGGTCTCGGGCGCGCTCGGCCTGGCCATCGGCGCCAGCGTGCAGCCGCGACAAATCGGCCTGGTGTTCTCGATCGTCGTGATCCCCATCACGTTCCTCGGCTGCGTGTACTACCCGTGGGCGCTGCTGGGGCACGTACGCTGGCTGCAGATCGTCGTGCTGGTCAACCCCATTGTGTATATGAGCGAAGGGCTGCGGACAGCGCTCACCCCAGGCGTGCCGCATATGCCGGCGCTGGCCATCCTGGCTGGTTTGCTCGTGTCTCTGGCAGTGCTGGGCGGAATCGGTGTGCGCAGTTTTCTCGGCCGCGTCATCGCATGAAACGTGATCGCCAGCAGCGTTCAGCCGCTCCGGTCTGCGGCCCGCTACACCGCAGCCGGCTCTGGCTCCGTCACCGGCAGCTTGCGCGCCAGGTCGAGCGCAATCTCCTTGCCGTGGAACCGCCCGTTCTCGATAAAAACTTCATTCGTCCGCATCCCCGCCACAATCACACCGGCAAGGTAAAGCCCCGGCACATTGCTCTCGCGGGTCTCCGGATCGCACACCGGCATCTGGTCCTCGCCTTCCATGCGAATGCCAAGCGAGCGCAGGAACGAAAAATCCGGATGGTAGCCGGTAAGCGCGAAAACGAACTCATTCTCCACAGTCTTCTCGCCATCCTGCGTGCGCAGCGTTACTTGGTCGAGCGCCACACTTATAACTTCAGCATTAAAGTAAGCGGTGATCTCACCATTCTTCACCCGGTTGTTGAAGTCCGGCAGGATCCAGTACTTCACGTGACGCTCATGCATCTCCGGCCCGCGATGCACCACGGTCACGCGCGCGCCATGCCGCCATAGATCGAGAGCTGCAATCGCCGCCGAGTTCTTGCCGCCCACAACCATCACATCCATGCCGTAGTACGGGTGCGGGTCGTCATAGTAGTGCATCACCTTGCTAAGCTCTTCGCCCGGAATATCGAGGTAGTTCGGCAGATCATAGTAGCCGGTCGCAACGATCAGCTTGCGCGCGCCGAAGATAGCGCGCCGCTCAAAACGGTCGGTGGTGTGAACGCGGAAATTCCCGTCGCCGCCCTCCACCGAGTCAACGTTGAGATACAAACGCGCATCCAGCTCGAACCGCTCCGCGACCTTGCGGTAGTACTCCAGCGCCTCGTTGCGGTTCGGCTTGGGGTTCTGGCTCGGGAACGGCACCTCGCCGATCTCGAGCAGCTCCGGCGTGGTAAAGAAGGTCATGTGCGCGGGATAGTGATAGATCGAGTTGCACAGGCAGCCCTTATCGACCAGCACCACACGCAGCCCCAGCCGCTTGGCCTCAAGCGCACACGCAAGGCCCGTAGGACCCGCGCCGATCACCAGTACGTCGAAGCGCTCTTCGAGACTCATAAATACAGGATAAACCGCCTGCGCGGCTGGCGGGCACTTCGTGCCGTGTGGCGTTATGTGCCAGGTGCAAGCCATTGTGGCCCTCGCGATGCTCGGGATCCATATCCCCGACCAACGGGAGGGCCACGGAAACGAGAACACGCCACGAAGTGGCCGCGAGCCGCGCAGGCGGTTTTAGAATGAGCCATGGCACTAACAAGAACAGAAAAAGATTCCCTAGGCCTGGTCCAGGTCCCGGCGCAGAGTTTCTACGGCGCGCAAACCGCGCGTGCGGTCGAGAACTACCCCATCAGCGGGCTGCGCGCGCACCCGGTGCTGATCCGCGCGTTCGGGCTGGTCAAGGCCGCGGCTGCCGAGGCAAACAAGTCGCTCGGCCTGGTCGCGCCCCAGCAGGCCGATGCCATCATCGCTGCGGCCACTGAGGTCGCCGAGGGCCGCTGGAACTCGGAGTTCGTGGTGGACGTCTTCCAGGCCGGCGCCGGGGTCAGCTTCCACATGAACACCAACGAGGTCGTTGCCAACCGCGCCAACCAGCTGCTGGGCGGCGCCTTGGGCGAGTACGCCCACGTGCACCCCAACGACCACGTGAACTACGGCCAGTCCACCAACGATGTCTTCCCTACCGGCATGCGCATCGCCACGCTGCTCGCGCTTGAAACGCTGTACCCGGTGCTCGACGCGCTCGCCGCCACCTTCGCGCGTAAGGCGCAGGAGTTCCACAGCGTCATGAAGTCAGGCCGCACCCACATGCAGGATGCGGTGCCGATCCGCCTCGGGCAGGAGTTTGCCGCGTACGGCCTGGCGATCGAGAAAGGCCGCAAATTCCTGGCGCTGGCAGCTGAATCCCTGCGGGAGCTCGGCCTGGGCGGCTCGGCGGTCGGCACCGGCATCAACACGCACCCTGACTATCGCGCGCTAGCCGTCGCCGCGCTCGCCCGCCTCTCCGGCCAGCGCCTTGAGCCGGCCCCGGACATGCGCTGGGCCATGCAGTCGAACGCGTGCATGGCCGATGTGAGCGCCGCGCTGCGCGGCATCGCGCTCGAGCTCATACGCATCTCCAACGACATCCGCCTGCTCTCCTCCGGGCCCAACACCGGCTTCGGCGAGATCGCTTTGCCCAGCCTCCAGCCCGGCTCCTCCATCATGCCCGGCAAGATCAACCCCGTGCTGCCGGAGCTGGTCGCCATGGTCGGCTTCCAGGTCGTCGGCAACGATGCAGCGACGGCCATGGCCGTGCAGGCCGGCCAGCTCGAGCTGAACGTCATGATGCCCACCATGGCGCTCAATACGCTCCAGAGCATCAGCATCCTCGCCAACACTCTCGACCAGTTTGACCGGCGCTGCGTCGCGGGTATCACCGCCAATGTTTCCCGCTGTGTCGAATACAGCCAGAAAACAGTCTCGCTTGCCACCGCCCTGAACCCGTATATTGGCTACGCGAAAGCAGCGGAGATCGTGAAGGAGTCAGTCGCAACCGGTGAGTCCATCATCGCGCTGGCCCGCAAGCGAAAGCTGCTCAGCGAAGGAGAGATCGCCGAAATCCTGGACCCGGAGCGCATGACCCAGCCGCAGTATCCGCTCGACTCGGCCCGGGAGCGCGACAGCCGCGCGCGCAAGTAAGCGGCCGTTGCGCGGAGCACAGGATTGCCGGCATCGCCGCACCATGCATCTGTCATTCAACCCCGCGCACTGGATCTGCCTATTGGCCGGGTTATACCTGGCGCTGACAGGCCTCCTGCTCCGCGATATCGTCGCCGAGCGGCCGCCCGCGCTGGCGCTGCCGGCCAGCGGCAAAAGCGACCGCCGGCGGCTGGTTGCCTACGGCCGGCGCGCCGTCCTGGTCGCAATCGGACTGGCGGCGGTCGCGTACGGCATCTCGCGGATCCTGATCTAGCCACGCATCAGCGTCCGGAAGCTACTGGCGCCCCCAGCGGTACACCACGCCCGCGGTAAAGCCCAGATTGTGCTGGATGTCTCCGCCAAAGTTGGTCAGCAGGTAATTGGGCATCAGCCGCACCGCCAGCGCGGGGCTCAGGTTGTAGTCCACCGCCGCGCCCACGCTGAAGGCCAGCTTGTTGCCGTCGGAGTAAAGCCCCACCGGAGCGCCTCTCAGCGAGCCCAGGCCGGTCGAAAAGTTGCCGTGGTCCAGCCCCGCCAGTACCTGCGCATTCCAGGCCCAGTGCTCGCTCTGGAAGAAGCGGTACTGCGGACCGGCCATGAAGGTGTACTGGCTGATGGATGGCCTGAAGACCTGGAACTCAAAGTTGTTGGCGATGGCGGTGCCGTAGTAGCCCCGGAAGTCGGCAGTCACGCCCAGCTTGGGCCGCACCCACTCGGTCGCGCCCACATTCCAAGCCCCCTCGGTCATGTGCTGCAGATCATGGCCGGGGCGAAAGCGCAGGTAGGCGCCCCCGGCATACAGCTCGTACTTGTGGGAGTAGGTATCCTGCACAATCGCCTGCTCGCGCACCCGCCGGCGCGCCAGCACCCGGGCCTGGGCATCGCGCAGCACCTGGGCGCGCTGCTGCTGGCTTTGCGGCGCGGGCGGCTCGGTCCCCTGGTCGGGTGCGGGCGTGGTGTCCTGCTGCGGCGACAGAGTACCCGTGCCTGCCTGCGCAAGCACTGCGAGCGGAAGAAAGACTGCCCCGGCAAGGGCGAGGGCTGGTGCGAGAAAACGGCGGCGGTACTGAAACAAGCTTGATGCCTCCAGGGAGCGACGGACAGGAACAGCGAAGAGTGCGCGCAGGTTCCCCCCAGGCGCGCCACTCCCTATTAAATCACTGAAACCATTCCGGCCCGGACCCGGCTCCCCAGACCGGCCCGAATGTTGCTCGAGCAAACTCGCTTGCCGGCCCGTGCCCATCCCTCTCGACGCAATAACGCTTGCACCCGGCCCGGCTGCTACAGTACACAGGCAGAGGGTCGCCGACAGGACCCACAAACAGAATCTGACACACCCGGAGAACAAAGCCACAATGCGCGGATTTCTGCTTGGCCTGCTGCTAGGACTGCTGGTATTGCCCGTAGGTGCGTGGTGGTGGCTGCGCTACGGCCATCCGCCGGTCGCGGTCACCGATCCCCGCTTGCCGTTTGAAAAGCAGATTGTGAGCGTGCCGCTGCATGCGCGCATTGACCGCGACATGCCCGCCCATGCCTCCACCCAGGCCGTCGCCCAAACCGCGATGGACCCGAGCCCGGCCAACCTGCTGCTCGGCGCCGAGCTCTACCGCGAGCAGTGCGCCGGCTGCCACGGCCAGTACGGGCGCCCCTCGGCCTTCGGTCCGCACATGTTCCCCCGCGCTCCGCAGCTGTGGGCCCCGCATGGCCACGGCATAGTCGGCGTCAGCGACGACCCGCCGGGCGAAACCTTTTGGAAGGTCAAGAACGGCATCCGCCTCTCCGGCATGCCCAGCTATCAAACAATCCTGAACGAGGCGCAGATGTGGCAGGTCTCCGTGCTGCTGGCCAACGCCGACAAGCCCCTTCCGGATGACGTTCTGGCTGTGCTCAAGAGCCCTGTCCTTGGAGAGGTGTCTGTGCCGCAGCCCGCGGGCCCCAGCGCGCCCGTGGTCATCCCGGTGCAGCCGCTGCCGCCGAATTAACCGGGCACGCCCCGGCAGAAAACCCTCAGTATTTCGACTTCACCGTGTACGTAATCCCCGTCGTGAACTGGAACGAGTTGCGCGTAGTCGGCGGCGCCGCCGGCACCGGATCGTTCAGGTAGCTGTCGATGCTGCCCACCGTAAACGCCACGCTCTTGTAAAACGGGAAAGTAAGCGTGTTCGTCTCGTTGGCGGAGTAAGCGCGCGTGACGTTGAACGCCGGCACATACGCGATCTGCTGATTGAAGTCGATGCCCCGAGGCAGCTTCAAAGCGTAGGTGCCGGAGACCGTCGAGCCCACCAGGTTCTGGTCCGTGCCGGAGTCCGAGGTAATAAAGCCCTGGCTCTCATACTGCAGCGTGGCCTTCAGGTCCAGTTGCTGGGTGGCACGCTTGACCGCCGTTACACCCGCGCCTGCGCCGTAGATCTGCTGCAGATCCAGTCCCTGCGAGTAGTTGTGGTCGAAGGCGGTTTGCGCCAGCACGTACAGCCGGTTCGACACATACTCATCCCGCTCGGCATCCGCATGGAAGATGGAGCTTTTGGTATAGGTCGCGGCAATGAGCGTGCCATCGCTGTAGTAAGCCGGCTGCGTAATCTTGCCGTAGGAGCTGGAGAAGTCGGCCTGCATGCGGTTGCGCGTGGCCAGCCAGCTCACGGTAGGCACGATGCGCGTCAGAGCCACGGCGCTGGTGTACGCGTACTGGTTCTCCGTCCCCTGCACCACCGTCACGCCGGCCGTGGCGCTGCCGTTCCAGCCCTCAAAGAAGTTAGGCTCATGCCGCACCTGGCGGTCGAAGGTCGGCTCGTCCAGGATGTACTGCGCATCCTTCACCGGGATGGGCCGGGCGGCCACCGCTGCCTCGCCGCCCACCGGTCGCGCCTCAAGCGCCGCCGGCGGTGTGGTTCCCGGGTTCACCTGGATCGCGCCGCCGGTCACTGCAAGCGTTCCCCGCGCCACATCGGCCACAAAGTGCCGGATGTGGACGCCCGGCTTGTTCTCCAGCACCACGTAGCCGTTCTGCGTATGCAGGCTCTTGATCTTGCTCCACGGCACGTTCACCTCGCCCAGCTCATCAGACTGGAACGAGACACTGCCCGAAACTTCCCGGTTCAGCTTGCCGCTGAGCGTGTCGCCATTCTCAAAGGTCAGGGTGTCGCGGGGTCCGGCAGGCTTGTGCGCCGGAGCATCCGCGGGGAGCGCCCAGACAGGGCAGCTGAAAAGAAAAAGAAGCGCTCCGCAGCAGCGAAGGAAGGACAGTTGCAGCAGATTTTGTTTTGGCATCTATTCCAGTAATTCCAACGGTTTCAATGGTGCAAGAGGCGGTTGAGGCCCGCAGGTACGAGCAGCTTTCTCTCGATGGTAGCGCCTGCAGACGCATTTTTTACCCTTCGGGTAGACCCAAGCAGCAGTCTCCCGACGCAGCGCCTTGGTTACCGTGGCCTCGTAGGTTACCTGAGAAGAGCCTTATCCGGGCACCGGCGTTCAGGAAACAAGGTACGAAAGATGCAGATTGGACACCGCAAAAAGAAAATTCACATTCTTCTTCCTTCCCTTGGCATCCCACGTGAGCATTTTGTACGACTCATGTGTGAGGATTCCGCACAGTAACTTGCTACGACATGTGATCCAGCCGCACACAACCAGAGGAGAAAATCCCATGCAAGGCATATTCGGCAAACTCCCTTCCTGCTGCACCGCCCTCACCCTCCTGGTCCTGGGCGCCTCCACGCCCCTGCTCGCCGCCGACTCGCAGCATCCCGAAGCCAGCTTCAAGGTCTCCGACATGACTGCGGTGCCCGGCAAAACATTGCCCCCCGGCACCTACTCCATCCATATCGTCGATCACCTGAAAGACCGCTACATCGTCCGGGTTGAAGGTGCCTCGGCTGACGGCGCTGCGGCCAACACAAGCGCGCTCTTCATCGGCATCCCGAACAAACGCCTCCCGCATGGTTCGCAGGGTCGCATCCTGTGGAACACCCCCGCCGACGGCGCGACCTATCTGCGCGGCTGGAACTTCCCCACGCTCCCCACGCCGCTCGAATTCGCCTACCCGAAAAACGATGCGGTTGCCGTAGCCAAAGCGAACAACGCGCAGGTGCCGGCCATCGATCCGGAATCGGAGGGCATCATTTCCAAAGCGAGCCTTTCGAAGGACGAAATGCATATCATCACCCTCTGGCTGCTCTCGCCGACAACCGTGGGACCCAACGCCCCGGCAGGCATCCAGGCGGCGCGGTACCAGGAAGTGGCCAGCGTGACACACAAGCCAGTCGTTGCGAGGCTGCCGCACACAGCGAGCCTGCTGCCCTGGTTCTGGCTGGTCGGCACGCTCTCGCTCGCCGGCGCCTTTGGCCTGCGTCTCGCACGGCTGGGCGTAAAGCATTAGGCGGCCCGGCGATGCCGCGCGTTCCAGTATTGCTGAGACCGAGCCACTGGCTGGAGCGCGTCTGCTGGCTGGTCGCCTTGGCTTGCGCGCTGTACAGCGGCTTTGCCTACCAGCAGGCTCAAGCTGCCGGCGGCCTTGCCAGGTCTGCCCCGTCCGAGCGTAAAGCAGTCGGCCCGGTGCTCTCGGGCGCTGTAATCGGCACTTTGCGCATTCGCTCGCTCGGGCTTTCCGTCCCCGTGCTGGAGGACGACGGAACCGAAAGTCTTCTGCGCGGGCTTGGCCACATACGCGGCACCGCACTGCCGGGCGGCCTGGGCACCGTGGGTCTCGCCGGCCATCGTGATACCTTCCTCCGTCCGTTGCAGAAGGTCGCGCCTTCCATGGCGATCGAGCTCACCCGCGGAACCTCCCTTTACCGGTACGTCGTCGATTCCACTGAGATCGTCCACCCAGACGCGGTTCGCGTTCTCGATACCGCGAACACGCCGGAGCTGGTGCTGGTCACCTGCTATCCGTTCCACTACATCGGCGCCGCGCCCCTGCGCTTCATCGTGCATGCGCATCTGGTTTCGCTCGCGCCCGAGAGTCTGCCACAGTAGTTGAGCAGAAGCGAGCGCGGCCTTTGCAGACCGCGCCCTTCGACGTGCCTCAGTACTTCGACTTGATCGAGTACGTCACACCCATCGTGAACTGGAACGAGTTCCGCTTGGTCGGCGGCAGGGTAATGGGCGCATCGTTCAGGTAGCTGTCCAGCGTGCCCACCGTCAGCCCGAAGTTCTTGAACGCGGGAAACGTCAGTGCGTCGTTCTCCGTAGCCGAGTAGGCGCGCGTGTTGTTGAACGCCGGGATGTACGCCAGCTGCTGGTTGAACTGGATCCCCTTGGCCAGCGTGAGATTATAGTTCGCGGCAAACGTCGCCGCGATCAGGTTCTGGTTGGAACTGGCCGAGTTGAAGAACTCCTGCTTCTCGTACTCCGCCGTCGCCTTCACGTCCAGCTGCTCCTTCGGGTGCTTCAGCAGCGTGTAGCCGAAGCCAGCGCCGTACGCCTGCTGCAGCTGCAGCGACTGCGCGTAGTTATGGTCAAAGGCGACCGACCCCAGGTAGTACAGCCGTTTCGAAACATACTGGTCCCGCTCGGCATCGGCTTGGAAGATATTGCTCTTTGTAAAGGTCGACGGCACAAATGTAGCCGGTGCTGTGGCAGTTGCAGGCAGCGTGTACGAGGGCTCTGTAATCTTGCCGTAGCTCTCGTTAAAGTTAACCGCGGTGCGGTTGCGCGGGTCCAGCCAGCTGACGGTCGGCACAATACGCTCCAGCGCCACCGCCGCGTTTACCGTGTATTGGTTCTGCGTCGCGCTCACAATCGTCACGCCGCCGGTAGCCGAGCCGTTCCACGCCTGGAAGAACCCCGGGTGCCCCAGCAGCTCTTTATCGAGCGTCGGCTTGTCGATGATATACACCGCGTTCGCCACCGGGATCGGCGCGATCTCCGCGCGCGTCGTCGCGGACTGCAGCTGGATCGTGCCATCCGTTACAGCCAGCGTGCCGATAGGAATCTGCGCTTCGCCTGCCTTGCGGTTGGGCGTGACTCCCTTCTCGAGTACGGCAAAGCTCTGCGCCGAGTGCAGCTCCTTCACCTTGTCCCACGTCACCGTGACATCGCCCGCGATGTCGCTGTGGAAGGTGACCGAGCCGGTAGCTTCGCGCACCAGCTTGCCGGTAAGGTGATCACCGTTGGTAAAGGTAATCGTGTCCGGAGTCGCCTGGGCCAGCACCGGGAGTGTGCCGGCGGCCAGTAGCAGGGCGGTCGTTGCAGGTACAAAGAAACGCATTTGCAGATAAGCTCCTGAAAAGCGGAGTAAGAGCGCATTGCTCTTGGGCAGTTTACGTCAGCATCGCCTTTCACACTGTCGCTCTGCTCACGTTGCCGCAAAAAATCTTCAGGATTTTCTCGTCCACGGCCTAGGTATTTAGTCCCGGCATTTGATGGTGCATACTTTTCTGAGCGTGAGAAGGAGGCTATGGAGCAGGTTTTACACCGGAGCGCCCACAACGATAGAGGTGATCCGTCGAGCGATACAGCATGGTCAAGAGAGCATGAGGGCGCTAGCTCGGCGTCACGGGATCAACCCCCCAGGACGGTTGCCAAGTGGAAGAAGCGTGAGTCCACGGCGGATCGCCGGACTGGCCCAACTGTGCCGAAGTCAACGGTTCTTTCGGTTGAACAGGAAGCCATCCTCGTCGCGTTCGCAAGCACACGCTGTTGCCGCTCGACGACTGCCTTTACGCCTTGCAGCCGACCATCACGCAGCCCAACCGCTCTTCGCTGCATCGCTGTCTGGGAGCGCACGGGATTAGCCGCCTGCCCGAGGTCGAGAGCGACACGCCGCGGCGGAAGAGATTCGACAGCTATCCGATCGGGTTATTTCACATCGATCTGGCTGAGGTGACGACCGCCGAGGGCAAGCTCTACTTGTTCGTAGCCATCGACCGAACGTCGAAGTTCGCTGTGGTCGAATTCGTGGAAAAAGCAGATATGCGGGCCACGGCCGGCTTCCTTGAAACACTCCTCGAAGCGATTCCGTATCGCATCCACAGCGTGCTCATCGACAACGGCATCCAGTTCGCCGACCTGTTGAAGAACCGCCAGGGACCAACCGCGCGCTTCCGTGGCCATCCCTTCGACAGGCTGTATTTCCTTCACGGGATCGAAGACCGGCTGACCAAGCCCAACCCACCCCTGGACCAAGGGGTAGGTCGAGCGTATGAACGGAACCATCAAAGACGCTACAGTCAAGCGCTACTTCTACAACATCATGAACAACTCAAAGCGCACTTGACTGACTTCTTCCGAGCTTACAAGTTTGCCCGAAGACTCAAGACGCTCAAGCGCCTCACGCCCTACGAATGCAAACTCTGGACGCAAACACCAGACAGACTTACTCTCGGCCCAATTCATCAAATGCCGGGAATAAACACCTACCGAGCACGGGTGTGGCGTATTCGGGCAGAGGTTACCCTCGGCACATTGTGTCTCGTTCGTGAATTCCCGTACAAGGGTGTAGTGGTCTGCTCGATTTTTTCCATCGCAGCGGGTGAGAACGCATCTGACACATCGCAGCACCGCAGACCAGAGAAGAAGGCAGACACCTGATGAGCAGCTCCTCTTTTTTCGACCGGGAACGCACCATTGCCGGCCCGGGCTACAGCCGCTGGCTGGTTCCGCCGGCGGCACTGGCGATTCACCTGGCGATCGGCCAGGTTTACTCCTTTTCTGTCTTCGTGAAGCCGCTGCTGGGGCTGCATGCGGCCGGGACTCCGGGCTGGAGCCAGAAGGAAGTGGGCTACATCTTCTCGCTGGCGATCCTGGTGCTGGGTATCTCGGCGGCGTTGTTTGGCCGCTGGCTTGAGACGGCGGGCCCGCGCAAGGCCATGGCGATTGCCGCGTTGTGCTTCGGGGTGGGCTTTCTGGTGGCGGCCGGCGGGGTGGCGCTGCACCTGCTGCCGCTCATCTACCTGGGCTACGGGGTGATCGGCGGGGTGGGGCTGGGGCTGGGTTACATTTCGCCGGTCTCGACGCTGATCAAGTGGTTCCCGGACCGGCCGGGGCTGGCGACGGGGCTGGCGATTATGGGCTTTGGCGGGGGTGCGATGATCGGCGCGCCGCTGGGCACCGACCTGATGAAGCTGTACGGCGGCTCGGGCACGCACGCCATTGTGTGCGCCTGGCTGACGATGGGCGTGCTGTATTTCCTGTTCATGCTGCTGGGCGTGTTCATGATCCGGGTGCCGCGCGAGGGATGGCGGCCGGCCGGGTGGACGCCGCGCGAGGCGACCTCCGCGACCACGCTGATCTCGACCCATAATGTGACGGTGGCGAACGCAACCCGGACCCCGCAGTTCGTGCTGCTGTGGCTGGTGCTGGCGCTGAACGTGACGGCGGGCATCGGCATTCTGGAGCAGGCCTCGCCGATGCTGCAGACGCTGTTCAGCGGGAGGGTGTCGGCGGCGGCCGCGGCCGGGTTCGTCGGGGTGCTGTCGCTGTTCAACATGGGCGGGCGATTCGTGTGGGCGTCGCTGTCGGACTTTATCGGGCGCAAGGGCACTTATTTTGTCTTCTTCGTGCTGGGGGCGGTGCTGTTCTTTGCTCTGCCGTCGATCGCTTCCCTGCCGCTATTCGTGCTGGCTGCCGGGGTGCTGATCAGCATGTACGGGGGCGGGTTTGCGACCATCCCGGCGTATCTGAAGGACCTGTACGGCGGGGTGAACGTGAGCGCGATCCATGGGCGGCTGTTGACTGCGTGGTCGTTTGCGGGGATTGCGGGGCCGCTGATCGTGAACGGGCTGCTGGACCATGCCGCAGAGACCCACCAGCCGCTGCGCTCAGCGTATCCGCTGGTGCTGCACGTGATGGCGGGGCTGCTGGTGCTGGGTTTTGTGGCCAACCTGCTGGTGCGCCCGGTGGCCGAGCGGTACTGGATGCGCGAGGGCGATGCGGCCGATACAGGGTATGGGGCGCACTGATGCGTCTGCTGGTTGCTGGGATTGAGGGGAACTTGATGAGTCACGAGGAAAAGGTCACCACATCGGCGGCAAGCATTGCGCTTGCCTGGTTCATGGTCGCGCTGCCGGCGGCCTGGGGGATTTACAACACGGCGATACGGGCTGCCAACTTGTTTACTAAATAGAGTGGCGGGGCGATAGGTTGACCTGGGCGGCCTAGAAGCCGGTGCGCTGGTAGCGCTGCTGGTGCCACTGCCAGGCGCTCTCGACGATGGCGTCGATGCTGGTGTGCTCGGGACGCCAGCCGAGTTCGCGGGCGATCTTTTCGGAGCTGGCGATGAGCACGGCGGGGTCGCCGGGGCGGCGGGGTTCTTCGACGACCGGGACGGGGTGGCCGGTGACGCGGCGGACGGCTTCGATGATCTGGCGGACGCTGAAACCGACGCCGTTGCCGAGGTTGTAGATCAGCCGCCGGGGCTCGGTTTCTGCAAGCAGCGCGGCGAAAGCCATCTGGTGGGCGCGCGCCAGGTCCTGCACGTGGACGTAGTCGCGGACCGCGGTGCCGTCGGGCGTGCTGTAGTCCTGGCCAAAAATCTTGATGGAGTCGCGACGGCCGAGGGCCACGTCGAGCACCAAAGGGATGAGGTGCGACTCGGGCTCGTGGGCCTCGCCGCGGCCCGGGACCGCGCCGGCCACGTTGAAGTAGCGCAGGCTGGCGTAGGAGAAGCCGTGGCTCTGGTAGAACCAGCGGAGCATCTGCTCGACCAGGAGCTTGGACTCGCCGTAGGCGTTGGTGGGGTTGAGGGGGGCGTCTTCGAGGATGGGCGTGGTCTCGGGCTCGCCGTAGAGGGCGGCCGTCGAGGAGAAGACCAGGCGGTGGACCCCGGTGGCGAGCATGGCTTCAAGCAGGGTGAGGGTGGTGGCGCTGTTGTTGCGGAAGTAGAGTTCGGGCTTCTTCATGCTCTCGCCAGCCTCAATGAGCGCGGCAAAGTGCATAACGCCGTCAAAGCCGCCCTGGCGCAGGGTCGCCTCGAGGAGCGGCCGGTCGGCCAGCTCGCCCTCTACAAACGCGGCGCCCTGGGGCAGCATGGATCGGTGCCCGTGGCAGAGATTGTCATAGATCACCACCTGCTGACTGCCGGCCAGCAACTGCTCTGCAACGGTGCCGCCGACGTAGCCGGCTCCTCCTGTTACCAGTACCTTCACGTCCACTCCTCCGGGGCCAGGGGCAGGGCTGTGAGCAACCGAAGCCGCTTCTTTCCTCGTCTAAGAAGCGTAACTCAAGCGGCAGGAACCTCTTTGTGAACCCCCGTCAAGCCACCTATGGTAACCGAAAGATGCTTTTGCTATGCAGGGTATCCCGGTTTTGCCCGTTAGAATGGAGCCAAACCCCTGTTCACACCTTTCGGCCCGAGGCTGGCTAGAGAAAGGTTGAGGTGTGGACTGCTAAGGAGGCTCGATGCGTGAGGGTGGGACCGACACACAGGACTGGCTCCAGGATAAGAAGGCTTCCCGGAACGGGGAGGCAGCCGATGGCCCGACCCGGCGCCTGAGCTCCACGCAGCCGATGCCGCCGGCAACTCAGCCGTCAACTCAGCCAAGGAACGAAGGCGTAGCACGCGGTAGAGGTGCGACTGCCGGGACAGGATATATGCCGCAACGATCAGAAGTGCAGGGCGAAGACTTGCAACGCGAACAGCCTGAGGCAGCGACGGTCGCAGCCAGCAGCGTGCCGCAGCGCGACGTGCTGAACCACGCGAATTTTGGTCTGCTGCCGAAGGAAAAAGGCAGGCTGGGTTCGTTTGGCGTGGCCGCGGGGGTCAACCTCGCCATCCTGGCGGCGATTCTTCTGCTGACGATCGACCAGGTGCATGAGGCAAAGGTGCACCGGCAGGAAACGCTGACCTATCTGGCGCCGCCGCCGCCCAAGCCCTACATTCCGCCGGTGCCCAAGGTGCAGCTGCCGCCGATTCCGGTGCTGAAGGAAGAGCCGAAGCCGCCGGTGCCGAAGCCAGTGATCGAGCCGCCCAAGGTGGAGCCGATGAAGGTGGCGGCCAAAGCCCCGGCGATGCCGGCGCCGGCGCCGCGCCCGGTGGTGACGCCGCCCAAGCCGGTCCTGGGCGCTTTCAAGTCGCAGACCGCGCCGGCCCAGCAGGCGCAGAAAGTCGCGCAGGCGCAGACTGCCGGGTTTGGCGCGCCGACCGGGGTGCACGCGAATCCCGATGCAAACAAACCGTCGCAGCTGGCGACACTGGGTGCATTCGGGTCCGCATCGAATGCCAACCAGGGTGCCGCGGCGCGCCAGGGAACTGTTTCGCAGACCGGCTTCGGCTCGGGCGCACCCTCCGGCTCGCCGAACGGCAGCGCCCGGGGCGCGGTCGCTTCGACCGGCTTTGGCTCGGGCACGCAGCCTGCCGGAGCGCCGGGCGGCCATGGTACTGTGGCATCCACAGGCTTCGGAGCTGGGTCTTCACCCGGGGGCACGCCTGGCGGACACGGAGCAGTTGCCTCTACGGGGTTCGGCCAGAGCCATGAAGCCGCAGGGGGACCACCGGCACGGGCCCAGGAGCCGGCAACCACGTCGATTGTGGTGCTCTCAAAGCCGCTGCCTCAGTACACTGCGGAAGCCCGGGACGCCCGGGTGCAGGGGGATGTGACACTGGAGGTCCGGTTTACGGCAGACGGGCAGGTGGAGGTTTTGCGGGTGATCAGCGGTCTGGGACATGGCCTGGATGAGCAGGCGCGGCTGGCGGCGGGGCGGATCCGCTTCAAGCCGGCGACCCGCGACGGGAAAGCAGTCGACCAGGTTTCCGTGATCCACGTCGCCTTCCAGCTGGCTTGAGGCAGTTTGGGGACGCATTTTCGCCCCAGCGTGGCTGGCGGTGTGTGGTTTTCAACGTTGGTTTAGTACATCCGGCAGCGTCCGGCGATAAGAGGATTTTCTATGGTTGCTCGTAAACTCTGGCTCTTGGCATTGGGCATCACGCTTGCCGTTGTGCCGGCCTTTGCCAAGAAACAGAAACAGCTCCAGCTGCCCCCGCTCACCGCGGACCAGAAGGAGCTCGTCACCAAGGCGATGGCGCAGGAAAAGAACACGGTCAAGCAGATCGCCAAGCACACGCCGGTGGTGCAGACCTATATCCAGAACATGCGGCCCGACCCGATCGAGTACCAGGTGCCGGTTTCGGACCAATACATCATTGGCCGGGTGGACTTTGGCAAGACCTTTACCAATGAGCAGTACGACGCCAAGGCTACCAAGCGCGGGCTGCTGCATGGCTCGCTGAGCTACATAACCGGGCTGAGCAAGGCTTTTGAGCTGAGCTACTCGCCGACCGGCTTTATGGACATGATGTTTGTCGACCCGGCCGGCTTCGACTTCCAGCATTACGACTTCTCATTCGTCCGCAATGAGTTTGTCGGCAACGTGCGCACGGCGGTTTTTGACGTGAAGCCGGGCAAGAAGGCCGGCGGCGGACGCTTCTTCGGGCGGATCTGGGTGGAGGACCGCGACGGCAACATCGTGCGGTTCAACGGCACCTACACCAGCAATCCGAATGACGAAGACACGCACTACTACCACTTCGACAGCTGGCGCTCGAATCTGCAGGAGGGCATCTGGCTGCCTTCGGTGATCTACACGGAGGAGTCAGACAAGGCCGCGGCCGCGCACGCCAAGGGCTTCAAAGCGCAGACGTATTTCTGGGGCTACTCGCTGAAGCTGCCGCAAAGCATTACCGACAACTCGTCGATGCAGATCGAAAATGCGCAGGACCAGAGCCAGAACTCGCAGGATGTGAGCCCGCTGCAGGCGCAGCGGCTGTTTGTGACTCAAGCTGAGAACAACGTGTTGGACAGGCTGGTGCAGGCCGGCCTGCTGGCGCCGGCGAGCCCGTTCGACAAGGTGCTGGAGCAGGTCGCACAGAACATCATCATCGGCAACAACCTGCAGATGCCGAGCGATATCCACTGCCGCATCATGCTGACCCAGCCGCTCGAGTCGCTCGCGGTCGGCAACACCATCCTGCTGAGCAAGGGGCTGGTGGATACGCTGCCGAACGAGGAAGACCTGGCGGCAGTGATCTCGTTCCAGCTGGCGCATATCGTGCTGGGCCACCATATCGATACGCGCTATGCCTTCAACGACCGGCTGCTGTTCCCGGATGAGTCGGCCTTCGAGCGTATCAACATGAACCACAACGATGTGGACAATGCGGCGGCTGCGAAGAAGGCGGTTGAGCTGTTCAACAACTCTGTCTACAAGGATAAGAGCGCGAGCGTGGGGCTGTTCTTCAGCGAGGTGCAGAGCCGCGAGAAGCAGCTGACGGCGCTGCTGTCCCCGCGGCTGGGCGATGCGCTGATCCAGCCGAGCGGTGTGCCGTGGCTTGAAAACATCGGCAAGGGGCAGACCAAGCTGAACGTGGCCGATATCCACCAGCTAGCTGCGTTGCCGCTGGGCAGCCACCTGCGCACCGATGCCTGGGATGACAAGGTGCTGGCATTGAACTCGCCGACCCCGATCATCACCAACCCGAGCGATAAGCTGCCAATGGAGGTGACGCCAGTGTACCTGCGGCTGCAGTACTACCAGGCCGCGGCGACCACGCCGGTACCGGCGGCAGCACCGGGCCAGGGGGCGCCAGCAACGCCGGGAGCTACGGGATCTACAGGCGGTGATGCCGCGGCGGCGCCGGCGCAGAACGGAACAGCGCCAGCGCCCGCGACAGACAATGTGAGAGTCGCGCCTTCGGTCCAGAACGTACCACGGTAAGAAACAGCCCGCGGCGGCAGAGGACAGCTATATCTGCCGCCGGGTACCTGCACTCTGATAGGTTTGTTCGGAGCTTTGGGAGACCATCCATGCGCGCAATCCGGTTGTTACCGATCCTGCCTGTCCTCGTTCTGCTTTCCTTGACAAAACCGGTGTATGCGCAGGTGGCAGAGGCCGCCGTGGGCGCCGATCGGCATCTGTGGGGGGGAGCCGAGTTTTCCGACTTCAACCCCGATTACAACCCGATCGGCGGACGACTGATGGGAGTCGGGTTCTGGGGCGACTACGAGGTCAGTCGTCTGTTTAGCGCAGAGGCCGAATTACGGCTGCTCGACTTCAACAAGCCAGCCGGCCAGACGCAGAAAAACTTTCTGATCGGGCCGCTGTTCGATGTGTACCGCTACCACGGATTCACTGCGTATGCGAAGGTCCTGCTCGGGGTCAACACTGTGAATTACCCGTATGCAAGCGGCACGAAAACTTCGATCGGGAATGGCACCTATTTCGCCCTGGTACCGGGTGGCGGCGTTGAATACCGGCTCAATTCGCGGTTCAAGCTACGCGGCGAGTATGAGTCCCAGTTCATGCCGAGCGCGCCAGGGTTTGTATTCACCCAACCCCGCCCGAGCAGCGGGCTGACACCCACCGGCTTCAGCGTCGGGGTCGCGTACCGCATTTACTGATATCTACTGGCATCTACTGACGCGGAAGTCTTTCGCGACACAAGTTATGTTCGTGCGCAGACACAATAAAAATGCCCCGCCGTGGCGGGGCATTTTCTGCGGCTCACAGCTTCTGTGTTCCTGCTTTAAAAGTGGTAGGCGACGCCGACAACCGGATTGCTGATGTTCTCGTATCGACCGGTGGCGGTGGAGTTGCCCGGTGCGCTGAGGCTGGGCGCCTTCACGACGATGCCGCGATACTCCACACGAATATCGAAGCTGGGGCTGAGTTCGTAGGCGACGCCGCCGCCGTAGGGCACGCCGATCGCGGTGTTGCTCTTCAAGTTGGTGTAGTTGGTCTTGTTGTCGTTGACGATGCCGAAGAAGTAGCCGCCGACACCGCCTTCCACAAACGGGAAGAAGTTATGCCAGGAGAAAGCGCTGTAGACGTACTCGGCGGAGAACTCCTGGAATTGCGTGTGCGCGCGGGTGTTGATGCCGGCCGGCCCGGCGTACTTGTTGATGTAGCGGTTGTAGCCATAGTTGGCCTCGACCGCGCCGCGGGGGGTGAGCAGGTAGCGGTAGCTGCCGAGCACGCCGGCATCGCCGACGGTGCCCGTCTGGGTGATGGCGTTGCCGACAACCTGGGGTGAGAACAATCCGGAGTAGCTAACGCTCGCGTCCTGCCGGCTCTCCTGCGCGTGCGCCACGGCGGCTACCAGAGGCAGGCTCGCCAGAAACAGAATCCATCTCTTCATTCGTTGTGTCGACCTCTCGCCCGGCGCGCAACCAGTCTTCCAGTCCATACGCGCGGAGCGTTGCCCTGTGGGCACTGCCAAGTTCCGGGCGGTCAAGCCATCTGAACGCGCTTCCCGGTCAATCGCAATTGTACCTTTGCCGAGGGTCCGCCGGGTGCATCCCATCGGTTTATCTGGAGGTCCTTCGTGGCAGAACCCTTTACTCCACTGCGCGTATGCCGCTTCCTGCTGCTGTGCCTGCTGGGGCTGGCGGCCGTGTACGGACTGTTCTATCTACTGATGCACGCCCGTGCACGCAAGAGCGTCACGCCCCACATGCAGTCCCGGGTAGAGCTGCCGCCGAGACCCACGGTGCAGCCGATTGCGCGAGTTTAGAGCATTTCTCCCATAGGTATGCACTTCCATGACTCGTGGTGTGTGGCTTTTCTTGACGGAAAGGCACGTGGAGTGGGATGGCTTCCGCTACATCTGTGGGAGAAGTGCTCTAGCTGTCGGGTTCCGGCGCAAAGCGGTGGGGCAGCCCCTGTTCCTCCGCCAGGGTGCGCAAGGTGCGCAGAAAAGCGCTGGCTGCGTGCGAGAGCATGCCCTGGCGGCGGCGCACGAGCCACAGACGGCGCTTCCAGTCGAGCTCCGGCACGGGCACGCGCACCAGCTCGCCGCGGGCGACCTCCTGCAGGACGGCGAGGCCGGGCAGGATCGCGACGCCGGCGCCCAGGGCGACAAAACGCTTGATGGCCTCGAGGCTGGGCAGCTGCACGCCCATGTGCAGCGGCGTTTTGAGGCGTGCGAACAGCTCCGTAATCTCGCTTCGGACCGGCGAGGCGACCGCGTGCCCGATAAAGTTCTGCGCGCCCAGGTCGCAGACCGAAACCGACGAGGATCTGGCCAGGGGGTGGCCCGGGTCGACCACCAGCGCGACATCGTCCTCGTAAACGGCGATGGCCGAGAGCCCTTCCTGCTCGGGCAGAAACGAGAGCACGCCGAGCTCGACCGAACGCTCCAGCACCTGCTCCGGGATGCGGCTCGCGAGCGAGCGCTGCACCACGATGCCGATCTGCGGGCTGCTCTGCCGGTAGGCCGCGAGCACCGGCAGCAGGAAGTGCGAGGTGTACTCGTTCGCCGCCACGAGCAGGCGCCCGCGCTCGAGCGAGCGCAACTCCTCGACGGCGCTGGCGGCCTCGCCGCGCAGACGCAGCAGGCGTTCGGCGTAGCTGCGCAGCACCTCGCCGGCAGCGGTGAGGGTCCCGTCGCGGCTGCCTCGCTCAAAGAGCCGCTCGCCGAGCTCCTCTTCCAGCTTGCGAATGCCCTGGCTGACCGCCGGCTGGGTCCGGTGCAGGCGCACCGCTGCCCGTGAAAAGCCGCGCTCCTCGACGATGGCGAGAAAGGTTTCCAGCTGCGCCATCTCCATAAGCTATAAGCCTTTCGATGTTCTGTTCACTTAGTAACTATAAGCGTGTCTTATCGTATGTACAATATTTTAAGATTGGATTTATAAACGGTACTCTGCCAGACTGTTCGTGCGATCGAAAAACACAGCGGGGCAGTGATGATAGCGATGGCAAACGGGACGGTTCTTTTCTTCGATACCACGCTGCGCGATGGCGAGCAGTCGCCCGGTTGCAGCATGACGGAGCCAGAGAAGCTGAGGATGGCGCACGCTCTGGAAGAGCTCGGTGTGGACATTCTGGAGGCGGGCTTTGCGATCTCGTCGGAAGGCGATTTCCAGGCGATCCGGCATGTGGCGCGCGAGGTTCGGCGGCCGGTGATCGCATCGCTGGCGCGGGCGCGGCGTGAGGATATCGAGCGCGCCGCGGCGTCGATCGAAGGGGCAGAGCGGGCGCGCATTCATACGTTTCTGGCCAGCTCGGATATCCACCTGGAGTTCAAGCTGAAGATGAGCCGCGAAAAAGCGCTGGCGCAGGTGGGCGAGATGGTGGCGCTGGCGCGCACGTATGTGGAGGACGTTGAATTCTCGGCTGAGGATGCGACGCGCACCGAGATCGGCTACCTGTGCGCGATGGCGCGGGTAGCGATCGAGGCGGGCGCAACGACGATCAACCTGCCGGATACGACAGGCTACTCGACGCCCGAGGACTACGCGGCGATGTACCGCGCGGTGCATGCGTGCGTGCTGGCGGGGACGCCGCATGCCGAGCGCGTGGTGCTGTCGACGCACTGCCACGACGACCTGGGGCTGGCGGTTGCGAATACCCTGGCCGGCGTGCAGGGCGGTGCGCGGCAGGTGGAGTGCACGATCAACGGCATCGGCGAGCGCGCGGGCAATGCAGCGCTCGAAGAGATTGCAGCAGCCCTGAAGGTGCGGGCGGACCGCTACCAGGTGGGCAGCAATCTTGTGCTGGACAGGCTGTACGCGACGAGCCGGCTGCTGGGGGAGACGATCTCGTTCCGGCCGGCGCCGAACAAGGCGATCGTCGGCGAGAACGCGTTTGCGCATGAGGCGGGCATCCACCAGCACGGCATGCTGGCGAATCCGCTGACGTACGAGATTATGACGCCGGCCTCGGTAGGCCAGCCAGCAAACAAGCTGGTGCTCGGCAAGCACTCCGGGCGGGCGGCGCTGCGGGCGCGGCTGGGGGAGCTGGGTTTTGTGCTGGAGCCGGCAGAGCTGGAGCGCGCCTATGCTGCGTTTATCGCGCTGGCCGACCGCAAGAAATCGATCTACGACCAGGACCTGAAGAACCTGGCGACGCGTGCCGCGGAGCCCGAGACGGCGCGCGCAGCGACGGCGTCTGCGACGCAAGGCTAAGCGGAACGGAGACTGAGGAGATGGCATGCAGTTGAAAATTCTGGTTCTGGCCGGCGATGGGATCGGGCCGGAGGTGACAGACGAAGCATTGCGCGTGCTGCGCACGGTTGCCGCGCATGGCGACCACGGCTTTGTGTTCAAGGAGGCGCTGATTGGCGGGGCTGCGATTGACGCGCATGGCACGCCGCTTCCGCAGGCGACGCGCGAGGCGGCGCTTGAGAGCGATGCGGTGTTCCTCGGCGCGGTGGGCCATAACAAGTTCAACGCGCTGCCGCCGAAGGAGCGGCCCGAGGCCGGCCTGCTGGCGATCCGCGCGGCGCTGGGTGGGTTTGCGAATCTTCGTCCCGCGTTTGCGCACGCGGCGCTTGCGCAGAACTCGCCGCTGCGGCCAGAGGTGATTGAAGGCGCGGATATTCTCTTTGTGCGCGAGCTGCTGGGTGGCTTGTACTTTGGGCAGCCGCGTGAGTGGGATCGTGCCGGTGGAGAAGCGTGGAACACCATGCGCTACACACGCGCGGAGGTTGAGCGGGTGGCGCGCGTGGCATTTGAGTTGGCGCGGGGACGGCGGAAGAAGCTGACTTCGGTTGATAAGGCGAATGTGCTGGAGGTGTCGCAGCTGTGGCGCGCCACGGTGAACGAAATTGCTAGCGATTACCCCGATGTAACGGTGGAGCATGAGTATGTCGATGCGATGGCGATGCACCTGATGAACAGTCCTCGGCGCTTTGATGTGGTGCTGACGGAGAACCTGTTCGGCGACATTCTGTCGGATGAGGCGGGCGTGATCTCAGGCTCGCTGGGGGTGCTGCCTTCTGCCACCGTGGGCGGCACAGTTGATTTGTATGAGCCGGTGCACGGGTCGGCGCCCGACATTGCGGGGAAAGGTATTGCGAACCCGATCGGGGCGATCCTTACCGCGGCGATGCTGCTGCGACACTCGGCGGGACTGGAGACGGAAGCGTTGGCGGTCGAGCAGGCGGTGCGCTCTGTGCTGGAAGCGGGTGCGCGCACGAAAGATCTGGCGCGCCAGGGCGAAGAGGCGATGAGTACCCAGGAGATGGGCGTGCGCATCAACGATGCGTTGATTGAAGCGCTTCGGCACCAGCTAGAAGAGTCGCGCCTGGCTGCGGGCAAACGCTAACGCAACGAAACCAGCCCCGAAGTGGCCGCCAGTCGCATCAGGGCTTCGCCCCAACAGTCCGGTTTTAGAAGGAAGTGGGTATGAGCACACCGAAGACACTGTTTGAGAAACTCTGGGAGCAGCACATCGTCGCTGAGCCCGCGGGCGAGCCAACGATCCTCTACATCGATCTGCAGCTGGTGCACGAGGTGACCTCGCCGCAGGCATTTGATGGGCTGCGCATGGCCGGGCGCATGGTGGCACGCACTGATCGCACCCTCGCAACAGTCGACCACAACGTGCCGACGGACAGCGAGCGCGTAAACATCAAAGACCCGATCGCGGCGGCGCAGATCAACGCATTGCGGAAGAACTGCGCAGAGTTCGGGGTCGAACTGTTCGACGTGAACTCGGTGGACCAGGGCATTGTGCACATGATCGGACCGGAGCTGGGCGCGACGAAGCCGGGCATGACGATTGTGTGCGGCGACTCGCACACGTCGACGCATGGCGCGTTCGGCGCGCTTGCGTTCGGCATCGGCACCAGCGAGGTAGAGCACGTGCTGGCGACGCAGACTTTGCCGCAGACGCGGCCGAAGACATTCCGCATCGCGGTCGAAGGCGAGCTGCCGCAAGGAGTGACAGCGAAGGATGTCGTGCTGGGCATCATCGGCCGCATCGGCACAGATGGCGCGACCGGTTGCGCGATTGAGTATGCAGGCTCGGCGATTCGCGCGCTCTCGATGGAAGGGCGTATGACGGTGTGCAACATGAGCATCGAGGCCGGGGCGCGGGCGGGCATGATCGCGCCCGACGAGACAACGTTTGCGTATCTGGAGGGACGGCGCTTCTCGCCGAAAGGCGCGGAGTGGGAACGTGCGAAACAGGAGTGGCGTAAGCTGCCGACCGATGAAGGGGCGCAGTTCGATCGAGAGCTGGTGATTGAGGCGCATGAGCTGACGCCGTATGTGACCTGGGGCACGAGCCCGGGGATGGTGGTATCTGTAACCGATACGGTACCAGATCCGTCCGTGGGAGCGACTGAGGCGGATCGCAATGGGCTGGCGCGGGCACTTGAATACATGGACCTGCGTGCCGGCACGCCGATCGAGGAGATTGCGATTGATCGTGTGTTTCTTGGCTCCTGCACGAATGCACGGATTGAAGATCTGCGCGCGGCGGCGAAGGTGGTCGCCGGCTACCGGGTTCACGCGGATGTAAGCGCGATGGTGGTGCCGGGCTCGCAGCAGGTGAAGGCGCAGGCGGAGCGCGAGGGACTGGACCATATCTTCAAGGAAGCCGGCTTTGACTGGCGCGAGCCGGGCTGCTCGATGTGCCTCGGCATGAACCCGGATATTCTGCAGCCCGGCGAGCGCTGCGCATCGACCTCAAACCGCAACTTTGAAGGGCGCCAGGGCAAGGGCGGACGCACGCACCTGGTGAGCCCCGCGATGGCCGCGGCGGCGGCGGTGATGGGACGATTTACGGATATTCGCACATGGCAATACCGGCAGGCGGAGGTGCTGGCATAATGCAGGCATTCACTCGACTCACATCAGTGGTGACACCGCTCGATTTATCGAACGTTGATACGGACCAGATAATTCCCAAACAGTTTCTCAAGCGGATTGAGCGGACGGGCTATGAGGATTTTCTGTTCTATGACTGGCGGCAGAACCCGAGCTTCGTGCTGAACAACCCGGAGTACCGCGGCTCGCAGATACTTGTTGCGGGCAGGAACTTCGGCTGCGGCTCGTCGCGAGAGCATGCGGCATGGGCGCTGCTGCAATGCGGCTTTCGCTGCGTGATCGCGCCGAGCTTTGCGGACATTTTCTACTCGAACGCGGGCAAAAACGGGATTCTGCCGGTGGTGCTATCTGAAACAGAAACTGAACAGATCATGCTGCATGCCAGGGCTGCCGATGGCTATCGGCTGACGGTCTCGCTTGAAGAGAACACGGTCGCGGACGAACTTGGTTTCCGTACGGGCTTCGCGATCGATCCGTTCCGGCGCGATTGCCTGCTCCAGGGGCTGGATGATATCGGGCTGACGCTGCGGCACACCGAGGCGCTCGCACGCTACGAACAGCGGCATGATGCGGAGACATGGCTGCGTGCGCGCGCTTGAAAGACAAGACCGCCTACGCGGCTTGCGGCCACTTCGTGGCATGTGATCTCAGGATCGGAAGGGCACAGTGAGTAGCAACGGAACGCTTCACCAGATCGGCAAGGCGAAAACAAACAGTATTGCGTTGACCGAAGGCCCGAACCGCGCAGCGGCGCGCGCGATGCTGCGCGCGGTTGGCTACACGCGTGATGACCTGCGCAAACCGATTATCGGGATCGCGAACACCTGGACCGAAATCGGCCCGTGTAACTATCACCTGCGCGAGATTGCCGAAGCGGTAAAGCAGGGCGTGCGCGAAGCAGGCGGGACGCCGATGGAGTTCAACACGGTCACCATCTCGGACGGCATCACGATGGGCACCGAGGGGATGAAGGCGTCGCTGATTTCGCGCGAGGTGATTGCGGACTCAGTTGAACTAGTCGCGCGCGGCAACCTGTTTGATGGGCTGGTTGCGATCGCAGGCTGTGACAAGAACATGCCGGGCACGGTGATGGCACTGGCGCGGCTCGATATTCCTTCGCTGATGCTGTACGGCGGATCGATTGCGCCGGGGCGTCTGGATGGGCGCGATCTCACGGTGCAGGACGTGTTCGAAGCGATTGGCTCGCATGCCGCGGGCCGGCTGGACGATGCGGGCCTGGAGGCGGTGGAGGCGCATGCGTGCCCGGGCGCGGGTGCGTGCGGCGGGCAGTTTACGGCGAACACGATGGCCATGGCGTGCGAGTTTCTCGGGATCTCGCCGATTGGTTTGTCGGGCGTGCCGGCGTTTCTGCCGGCCAAGCTGGAGGCCTCACGCGAAGCGGGGCGGCTGGTGATGCAAGCCGCGCAGAACGGTCTGAAACCGTCGCGGTTGATTACGCGGGTGTCACTTGAAAATGCGATTGCGAGTGTGGCCGCTTCGGGTGGCTCAACAAACGCGGTGCTGCATTTCCTCGCGATCGCGCATGAGATGGGACTGGAACTTTCGATCGATGATTTCGACCGCATCTCGAGCCGCACTCCCCTACTCTGCGATCTGAAGCCGGGCGGCAAGTATGTGGCGAAGGACTACCAGGCGGCCGGCGGATCGCGCCTGCTGGCGAAGCGCCTGCTTGAGGGTAGGCTGATCGCCGGCGATGCGCCGAATATCACGGGCAAGTCGCTGGCCGAGGAGGCTGCGCTGGCTCAAGAGCAGCCTGGGCAATCTGTAATCTTTGCAGTGGCAGATGCGATCAAGCCAACGGGCGGACTCGTGATCCTGAAAGGCAATATCGCGCCTGAGGGCTGCGTGGTCAAGGTTGCGGGGCACAAGCGGCTCACGCACTCCGGGCCGGCGCGGGTGTTTGAGTCAGAGCCGGAGGCGTTTGCGGCGGTCGAGCATGGTGCGATCCAGCCCGGCGACGTCATGGTGATCCGCTATGAAGGTCCGCGCGGCGGTCCGGGCATGCAGGAGATGCTATCTGTAACCGCGGCGATTGCAGGTATTCCGGAGCTGAGCGAAACAGTGGCGCTGTTGACCGATGGACGTTTCTCCGGCGCGACGCGCGGGCTGATGGCGGGGCATGTGGCGCCGGAAGCTGCTGTCGGCGGCCCGATCGCGGCGATCCGCGAGGGTGAGAGCATCACCTTCGACATTCCCAATCGCACGCTGTCGGTCGACGTGTCGCAGAGCGAGATTGAGGCACGGCTGAAGAGTTGGCAGGCACCCGCGCCACGGTATACACGCGGCGTGTTTCGCAAGTACGCCGATTCGGTTTCATCCGCATCGCGCGGAGCGGTCACCAATTAAGGAGCGGGCAGATGAGCGACACACACGAGCTACCGAATCCGGGGCAGGACGGGCAGATGGGCCGGGGCGTGAAGGCTGCAGCGCCTGCGCCGCGGCACACCCACGAAGACGTAGAGCAGGCGGTGCAGGCGGACAGCGCGATCGAGTTAACCGGCGCGGAGATTGTGTGGGCGACGCTCGAAGGCGAAGGTGTGGCTGAGGTGTTCGGCTATCCGGGCGGCGCGATTCTGCCGGTGTACGACGCGCTGCGCAAGTTTCCCATCCGGCACATTCTGGTTCGGCATGAGCAGGGCGCGACGCACATGGCCGATGGCTACGCGCGGGCTTCGGGCCGTGTGGGCGTGGCGATTGCGACGTCGGGGCCGGGTGCGACGAACATGGTGACGGGGCTTGCGACGGCGATGCTCGACTCGATTCCGATCGTGTGCATTACAGGCCAGGTGTCAAGCAAGGTGCTGGGCTCGGATGCGTTCCAGGAGGTCGACATTACCGGCGCGACGCTGCCGCTGACCAAGCACAACTACCTGGTGACTCGCGCGGAGGAGATTGCGCCGGTGTTGCGCGAGGCATTTGCTGTGGCGCAGGCGGGGCGTCCGGGGCCGGTGCTGGTCGACATCACCAAGGACGCGCAGCAGGCGACGGCGAAGTTCAACTTTTCGGCGGCCGCGCCCAGGCCACGCCGGCCGCATCCCATGCTGAGCGCTGAGTATGACTCGATCTCGGACGCGGCTGAATTGATCCGCGCGGCAAAGCGGCCAGTCCTCCTCTCGGGACATGGCGTGATAAAAGCCACTGCGACAGAACAGATGTTGACGCTTGCCGAGCGCATGCAGATTCCGGTTGCGACCACTCTGCTGGGGCTTGGCGGCTTCCCTGCCTCGCACCCGCTGGCGCTGGGCATGATGGGCATGCACGGCGAATCGTGGGTGAACGATGCGATCCAGAAGGCGGATCTGCTGATCGCCTGCGGGATGCGCTTCGACGATCGCGTGACCGGCACGCTCGCGACCTATGCGCCGCATGCGAAGAAGATTCACATCGAAATCGATCCATCGGAGATCGGCAAGAACGTGAAAGCGGATGTGGCGCTGATCGGGGACCTGCGCGAAGTGCTGGAGCTGCTGTTGCCGCATCTCTCTGGTGCGACTACAGCAAGAGAGAGCGAGTGGCTGCGCGAAATTTACGCGAGCAAGGGTGAGAGCGCGGTGCGCGATATTCGCAACCTGCCCGACCTGGGCCACCTGTACGCGGCGCATGTGATGCACGACCTGTGGCGCGCGACCGAGGGCAACGCGATTGTTGCGACAGATGTGGGCCAGCACCAGATGTGGGAGGCGCAGTATTACCGGCACGAACGGCCACGCACGTTGATCACGTCCGGCGGACTGGGCACAATGGGTTTTGCGCTGCCCGCGGGCATCGGTGCGAAGGTCGCCTGCCCCGACCGCGAAGTGTGGGTGATCGCCGGCGACGGGGGCTTCCAGATGACGGCGTGCGAGCTCTCGACGATCGCGCAGGAGAACCTCGACATTAACATTGCGATCGTGAACAACGGCTATCTCGGCATGGTGCGGCAGTGGCAGGAGTTTTTCTACGACAAGAACTATGCATCGTCGCCAATTCTCTCGCCCGATTTCGTGAAGCTCGCGGATGCGCACGGGATTCCGGGGGCGACGGTGCGGGCACGTGGTGAAGTCGACGCGGCGCTCGCGCAGGCGCGTTCGATGAAGGGACCTTTCCTGATCAACTTCCTCGTCGAGAAGGAAGAGTCGGTGTACCCGATGATCCCGGCCGGAGCGGCGCTGCATGAGATGATCCTGCGGCCGGCGGGCGGCGCGCCTGGCATCAATGACCCGCTGCTGGAGTCGCCGGACGATCTGTAACCATTGCTGTAGCAGAAAGAAGAAGGACCATGCTGCATACCTTTGTCGCACTAGTAGAAGACAAGCCGGGCGTACTGAGCCGCGTTTCGCTGCTCTTCCGCCGGCTGAACATCAACATCTACTCGCTGGTGGTGGGCCGGTCGGAGCGGCCTGGCACCTCGCGGATGACAATTGTGACGGAGGCTTCGACGACAGCGGGGCACCGGATCGCGGCGAGCCTTTATAAGCTCGAAAACGTGATCAGCGTAGAGGATGTGGGAGCGCAGGCGACGGTTACGCGCGAGCTTGCGCTGATCAAGGTCGCGGCGACGCCGCAGACACGCTCGCACATCTTCGAGCTGGTCGAGGTCTTCCGGGCGCGCATCGTCGATCTGGCAAAAGAGTCGCTGATGATCGAGCTCACGGGGGTGGAAAGCAAGATCGAGGGACTGATCCAGGTGCTGGAGGAGAGCGGCGATGCGGTGCTCGAAGTGGCGCGTACGGGGCGGATGGTGATGCGGCGCGGCAAGCATGGCTCGCGGGTGCTGGGCGCGATGCGGGTGCCGGGGATCGCAGGCGATGAACATGAGGCCGAGGTGCTGGAGCCGGATGTCACGGGCGAGCACCGGTTTGAGGAGTGAGAAGATGGTCGAGGGTGGAACAGACAGGAGCCTGAGACCGGTTGCCAGCGGGGCTTTTGTAACAGCCAGAGTTGCATAACAACAGTGAGCGGTACTGACCAGAAGGGAAAAAAGAAGAACCATGGCAAAGACTTACCACGACAACGATGCGGACCTTTCGATCATTCAGGGCAAGAAGGTAGCGATTATCGGCTACGGCTCACAGGGGCATGCGCATGCGCTCAACCTCAAGGACTCGGGTGTTGAGGTGCGGATCGGGCTGCGCACGGGCTCGAAGTCAGAGGACAAGGCGCGCAAGGCCGGGCTCCAGGTGGGCTCCGTTGCCGATGCGGCGAAGTGGGCGGATGTGGTCATGATCCTCGCGCCGGACGAGCTGCAGCGCACCATCTACGCAGAGCACATCGCCCCGAATCTGACGGCGGGCAACGCGCTCGTGTTTGCGCACGGCTTCAATATTCGCTTCGGCACCATCACGCCGCCGAAAGATGTCGATGTGTTTCTCGTCGCGCCCAAGGCTCCGGGTCATCGCGTGCGTGAGGTCTTCAGCGAAGGCGGCGGCACGCCGGGACTGATTGCGATCGAGCAGGATGCGACCGGCGAGGCGCACGCGCTGGCGCTCTCGTATGCGAAGGGCATCGGCTGCACCCGCGCCGGCGTGATTGAAACGACGTTCAAGGAAGAGACCGAGACCGACCTGTTCGGCGAGCAGGCGGTGCTGTGCGGCGGCACGGCGGAGCTGGTGAAGGCGGGGTTTGAGACGCTGGTCAACGCGGGGTACCAGCCGGAGATCGCTTACTTCGAGTGCCTGCATGAGCTGAAGCTGATCGTCGACCTGATGTATCGCGGCGGTCTGGCCTATATGCGCCACTCCATTTCAAACACGGCCGAGTGGGGCGATTACCAGTCGGGCAAACGCGTGGTGACGCCGGCGGTGCGCGAGGAGATGAAGAGAATCCTCGCCGATATCCAGGACGGCACGTTTGCGAAGAAGTTCATCGCGGAGAATGAGGCTGGTAACAAGACGTTCAACGATATCCGCAGGGGCGAGGCCGAGCACCCGATCGAGAAGGTAGGTGCGGAGCTACGTGCGGCGATGCCGTTTCTCGACCCGGTGGTCGTCAAGGATGGGACGCCGCAGCCGGTCGCGCATGTGGCTGCCCGCGAGCCGGCGAAGAAGAGTTAAAGCTGCGATTCAGAAAACGTGATGCAGAGGGATGGCATCCCTGCGACGGTGCGCGCGAGTGTGGAGCAGACCCTTGGGCGCGAGTGCTGCCGCTTTGCTCCGGAGACATCCTTGTCAGTGTGTTCCAGTGGTCTGGGGAGTAGTTCGAGCGCTGCAGAGAGGAGACCAGCAAAGACCATGCGAGCGGCACGCTTCCCTGTTTCGCTGGCGCTTGCGGCACTTGCCTCATACGCGTTTCCGGCGCATGGACAGGCCCGTGCCGGCTGCCCGATGCATCCGCAAAATGTGGCGGCGATGCGCGGCTGCTACCGGCCGCTGCTGGTCTTCAGCCCCGCGGGAACCGACCCGCGGCTCAGGAAGCAGGAGGCCTTGCTCGACAGCGCGGCCGACGACATGATGGATCGCAATATGCTGTTTGTGCCGGTGCTGGACCACGCGCAGGGCTACAAGGCGCCGCTGGACGCCGCGGCCGCGGAGTTGCCGGAGCGTGAGAAGGCAGCACTGCGCAAGCGCTTCGGGGTAGCCCCGGGCAGCTTCCGGGTGGTGCTGCTGGGGGAGGATGGAGGAGCGAAGCTGACCAGCGGCGCACCCATTGGGCCGGAGAGGTTTAACCACACGATTGACGCCATGCCGACGCGCAAGCGCGAGATGCAGCAGCCGCACAGCAACTGACATTTCCTGACGCAGCGCGCCGCCGGGCGAGGAGTAGGATGGGCACACACGTATGAGCGCCACGACGACTACTCCTGAACTGCACCCCGGCGCGGCCCCGGCGACGCCTACCCCGCGCGAGGAAATTGTGGCTGCGCTGGAAAAGATAGCGGCGCTGCAGGGCCTTACGAGCGAAGAGTACGCATGGCTGGCCGAGCACGCGCTGGAGCGGGTTGCTGTTACGGGGGATATCCTGTTCCACGAGGGCCAGACCGCGACATCGATGAGCATCTTGTTGCGCGGAGAGATCCATGTGCGGCGCGAGTACGGCTCGCTGCCCCTGTTTATCGGCAGGTCGGGCGCGCTCACGGGCCTGCTGCCGTTCTCGCGGATGAAGACGTACGGCGGTATCGGGTTCGCGGTAGGCGACGTGTGGGCGCTCATCATTGACCACTCGCTGTTCGACGCGATGCTGGCAGCGATTCCGTCGATGGCGCAGCGATCGGTGAGCATGCTGCTGGACCGGGTGCGAGAGGTGACGCGCATTGAGCAGCAGGCGGAAAAGCTGAACGCGCTGGGCAAGCTGGCCGGCAACCTGGCGCACGAGCTGAACAATCCGGCTTCGGCCGCGCAGAGGGCAGCTTCAGGGCTGTTGGACGAGCTGCGTATCTACGGCCAGCAGAAGTACGAGCTAGGCGCGATTTGCCTGAAGGATGCAGAGATTGCCGCGGTGCGGGCCTGGCAGGACGAGATGCGGCATCGCTCCGGCCTTGCGGAGACGCTCGACATGGCGGCGCGCGAAGACGCGCTGACCGCCTGGTTCAGGAGCCGCAACGTAGACGAGAAGAGCTGGCAGAGCACGCCGGAGCTGACCGAACGCGGGGTGGAGGCAGCAGACCTAGACCGCTTGTATACCGCGCTCGATGGACGCGGAGTTGACGTGGTTCTGCGCCAGTTCGCCTCCTCGCTGCGCGCCGAGCACATGACCGAGGCGATGGTGGATGCGACGGCGCGCATCTTCGACCTGATCGGCGCGATCAAGGACTACTCCTACATGGACCAGGCGCCCATCCAGGAGATCAGCATTCCGCAGGGTATTGAGAACACGCTGGCGATGCTGCAGTCGCGGTTCAGCGGTGTGGAGATTGAGCGCCGCTACGACGAAAACCTGCCAACGATCTCAGCGTATGGCTCGGAGCTAAATCAGGTGTGGATGGCGCTGCTTGAGAACGCGCTTGACTCGATCGAGGACAGCCGCGGTGAAGGCGGCAAGGTGACGATCAGTGCCACGGTGTCGGGTCCGCTGCTGCTGACCGAGATCTGGGACAACGGCAACGGGATTCCGCCGGAGTTGCGGGACCGCATCTTTGAGCCGTTCTTCACCACGCGTGCGCCGGGTAAGGGGCTGGGTTTGGGACTGGATATGGTGCAGCGAATCGTGCGCAAGCATCGCGGCTACGTGCGGGTGCAGAGCACGCCCGAGGCGACGTGCTTTCAAGTGCGTTTGCCGGTGGAGCAGCTGCAGGCTTACTGATGGGTGCCGGCTACACGCTAGAAAGAAGCCGTGGCTTTTGTTAGCAGGCTTTAAACACACGGTTAGACTCCCCAACCTTGAAGTCATGTCAGAACTTCTCATGATTCTGTAAACTGCAAAGATATGAGTATGCAGGAAGTCAAGTTTTTCGCTGAGGCTGAGATCGTGGCGCGGCTTGAAGCGCGAGCTGCGAGTGAGGGCCGTGACCGGGATGCCGTGCTTTCGGACGCGCTCGGCGATTATCTGGCGCTTGAGGAACACCGCAGGCTTTTGACCCTGGAAGCGATGGCGAGCGTGGAAGCTGGGCGTCTGATTCCACAGGAGCAAGTCGAGGCCTGGGTCGAGAGCCTGGGAACGCAGAACGAACTCCCGTTGCCGACTGTACAGCTGCCGTTGCCTCGCTAAATGCTGGTTCGTTGGACACCAGAGGCTCTGCATGATCTCAGCCGGCTATGCGCGTTTCTCCTGCCTGAGGCTGAGGGGACATCAAAGAAGGTGGCCCGCCAACTAAGTGCAGCAACCAGGCGCCTCGCAGAGCATCCCCGACTTGGGCAGAAAATTGAGGATCTGGATCAGTTGCGAGAGGTCCGGCGCCTGATCGTAGGCAGCTATGAATCGAGGTATGAGATTACGCGCCATGAGATAGCTATCCTGCGGGTGTGGAATGCCCGCGAAGACCGGTAGCGCCCCGCATGCGCTACTTCTCGACCTCTACGCCGCGCCAGAAGGCGACATGGTTCTTGATATTGTGCGCGGCCGGCTTGGGGTCGGGGTAGTACCAGGCGGCGTCCTGGTTCTCCTGGCCTTCAATCAAGAGCGAGTAGTACCGGGCCTGGCCCTTCCAAGGGCAGGTCGAGGTGGTCGAGCTGGGGCGGAAGTATTCACGCTTGAGCGCGCTCTCGTGAAAATAGACGTTGCCCTCTACCATCTCAAACTGTTCGCCCTCGGCGATCGTTTTGCCGTTCCAGGTTGCGCGTGCCATCGTGTGCCTCTCACTTTCATCTTGAACTTAGCAGATATTGCAGGGATTTTCAGCAGAGCTAGACGGCGACGCTCTCGCGCTTGGGTTCGCTTGCGGTTTTCGTCCTGCTCTGGGCGCTTTTCTTCGCTGGCGCCTTCTTCGCATCGACCTTTGCCGGCATGATCGCTTTCGCAGCCGGCTCCGCTGAACTGTCGGCGCCGGGCGCATCGCCGATTCGTTCGGTGAAGGTGCAGACGATTGCGTCGCCGGGTTCGGCCGGTGCTGCAGCCTTTTTCCCTTTCTTGTCTGTCTTTTCCGTTTTTTCCGCGGCGAGGGCACCCTTCTTATTGTTTGGGCAGACGAGGTACACGCCTGACTTGAGCGTCTTCTCCATCAGGTAGGGGCTGTCGCACTCCGGGCAGTGCTGGTCGACCGGCTTATGGTTCGCCGTAAAGGCGCACTTGGGATAGTTGGTGCAGGAGTAAAACATCGTCCCGAAGCGGGATTTCTTCTGCACGACTTCGCCGTCGGCGCACTTGGGGCAGTGCATGCCGATGGTGTCCTGCTTGACGTATTTGCACTTGGGGTAGGCCGAGCAGGAGACGAACTCGCCGTATTGCCCGGTGCGTAACACCAGTTGAGAGTTACACTTGGGGCAGTTTTCATCAAGCGGCACTGCAGGTTTCTGCTGCTGCTTTGAGGTCAGGCGGCGCACGGTCTTGCAGGGTGGATCGGCGTTGTAGCCGGTGCAGGCCATGAACGGACCGAAGCGGCCATTGCGTAGAACCATCGGGCGTCCGCAGGCCTCGCAGAACTCTTCCTTGTCTTCGGCGTCGGCCTCAGGCAGGTTCAGGTTCGGTTTGGTGTCGTAGTTCTCCTTGGTAAAGGTGCAGCTGCCCTTCACCTTCTTGTCATAGGCGCTGCAGGCGTAAAAGGTGCCGAACTTGCCCCACTTCATCACCAACGGCGAGCCGCACAGGTCGCAGGTCTGGTCGGTCTTGACCTCCATGCGCTTCAGGTCTTCCATGTGCTCGCTTGCGTGGGTGAGCTCCTTTTTCAGGTGACCGTAGAAGCCCTGCAGCAGCGCGGTCCACTGCTCCTTGCCATCCTCGATGTCGTCGAGCTCGGTTTCGAGCCGGGCCGTGTACGCCGTATCGAAGATGTATGGGAAGTTCTTGACCAGCAGCTCGGCGACGACGGTGCCGATTTCGGTCGGGATGAAGCCGCCGTTGCGCTTGCCGCCTACTTTCTGGACGTACTCGCGCTCCTGGATGGTGTTGATGATGGCGGCGTAGGTGGACGGGCGGCCGATGCCGCGCTCTTCGAGCACCTTGACCAGCGACGCCTCGGAGTAGCGGGGCGGCGGCTCGGTGAACTTCTGCACCGTGTCGACTGCCTGACGCACCTTCAGCTCCGCCTCTGACTCTTCGGCGAGCTCCGGCAGCATCGCCTTGAGCATCTCTCCGGTGGCATCGTCGTCGAGCTCCTGGTCTTCGGCGCGGGCCTCGATCCTGGCCTTCTTCATCTCGTACTGGCGGCGCGCCTCGGCCCGGCGGGCGTCGCGCTGCCTGACCGCGGCTGCTTCGAGCGCTGCCGGGGAGGCCAGTTCGAGCGCCTGCTTCTCCTGCAACGCCGGCAGCTTCTGCTCCTCATCGCCGTCTTCCGCGTCCTCGTACACTTTGAGGAACCCGTCGAACTTCAGCACTGAACCGGACAGCCGGAAGTTGTAGGTCCGGTCGCTTTTGGCGTCGATCTCGACGGTGGTCACGTCGAAGACCGCCGGCATCATCTGCGAAGCGACAAAACGCTGCCAGATCAGCCGGTAGAGCCGCAGCTCGGCATCGCTGAGGTACCTGCGCAGGGAGTCCGGATGCATCTCCGGGTGGGTGGGGCGGATGGCCTCATGGGCATCCTGCGCGTCCTTCTTGCTTTTGAAAACATTGGGCTTCTCGGGCAGGTACTGTTCACCGAGCTGCTGGCCGATCCAATCGCGGGTCTCCGTGATCGCGTCCGGCGAGACGCGGGTCGAGTCGGTACGCATGTAGGTGATGAGGCCGACGGTGTTCGATTCCCCGGCCTCGTCCTTGCCGATCTCCACGCCCTCATACAGGCGCTGGGCCAGGCCCATGGTCTGCTTGACCCCGTAGCCGAGCTTGCCGGCGGCGTCCTGCTGCAGCTTGCTGGTGGTGAAGGGAGCGGGAGGATTGCGCTTGCGCTCTTTACGCTCGACCGAGCGGACCTGCCAGCTGGCTCTGGACGCGCCCTCGACAGCGGCGCGAGCGGCTGGGCCGTCGGGCAGCGCGGGCTGACTGACGGTCTCAACGGCAATGCGCTCGCCATCGATTGCGACGAGGCGAGCTGTGAAGAGCGTCGGTTCAGCGCTGCCGGCGTGGCCGGGAACTTCAAGTACTGCATCCACTGTCCAGTACTCGACCGGCTTGAACGCCTTGATCTCGCTCTCACGTTCGACGATCAGACGCACGGCGACTGTCTGGACCCGGCCGGCCGAAAGCCCGCGGCGGACCTTATCCCACAGCAGCGGTGAGATCTGGTAGCCGACGATGCGGTCCAGAACCCGGCGCGTCTGCTGCGCGTCCACCAGGTTCACGTTGACCTTGCGGGCGTTCTCAAACGCGGCCTTGACCGCCTTGGGCGTGATCTCGTTGAAGGTCACGCGCTGGATGTCGTTGTTGCCGACCCCGCGCAGCTCCTCCTCAAGATGGGCGGCAATGGCTTCCCCTTCGCGGTCGGGATCAGGCGCCAGGTAGATATGGTCAACCTTTTTCGCGAGCTTCTTCAGGTGGTCGACAACTTTTTCCTTGCCGGGGATCACGATCAGGTCGGGGCGGAACGATCCGCCGTCCAGATCGACGCCGATTTTCGACTTGGGCAGGTCCTTGATATGGCCGAGCGAGGCTTCGACGATGAAGTCCGCGCCCAGGTATTTATTGATCGTCTTGGCCTTGGCCGGCGACTCGACGATCACGAGAGATTTGCTCATTTTGGGGGTCCTTGCTTGTTTGCCGCGCGCAGTTCGGGGCGCTTGCCGGCTACAGCGTAAATCTACTGGAAGCTACCACGGGCCTCCCCGTGGGGGCCAGCAGTGGCAGAAATTGTTGTTCTGCGAGACCGTCTGACCGGGGCTCTAACCGGAACTTCTGACTGGGACCGGGGCGCTGGACTCTCTTGTCCGATGCGCCATGGACCACTTTCGGTCCATCGCAGGCATATCGTCCGATGCGCCAGCTGGCAGTTTGGTTCCAACCCCGCGAGAATTGGCGGTCTATACGGCCTCGCAGTCAAAGGCGGCTTGGCCAGCGCCGGGCGCCATGGATGACAGCGAGCACCTCGATCTGGTGCTTGCGAGCGACGTAAGCGACGATATAGGGAGTGCCATGAGCAACCAGTTCGCGTGTGCCTTCCACTCGGCCTGTTCGGCCTTTCTCAGGAAATAGCATGAGGCTGTGAACGGAGGCCTGGATCAGCCGAAACTGGCTTTCCAGGACGGCGGGGCTCTGACTGGATAGAAAATCCGCAATCGATGCGAGATCTGAGAGGGCCAGCTCGCTCCACTGTACGGCCGAACTCACCCGCGATTTGCCCGATCCACAAGCGCCTGCATGTGTGCCTGTGCTGCCTCATCACTGACCAGTTGACCTTGCTCTGCCTGACGCAGGCCTTCCCGGATGTGTTCGGTATGGAAATCGTTCAGCGCCAGGTACTGTTCCACGGCTTCGTTCAACAGGTAGCTGCGATCCCGATCCTGCAGGGAAGCCAGCCTGCCGAGCGCCTCGACTTTCGCTGCAGGGATGCGGAAGCTGACCGTAGTACTTCGACTAGCCATGAACTACAATGTATCACGATGTATCTTAAGGTCTAAAAGCTGCGGACGTAGTGCTTACCAGGGAGCGCTTTGACCTTGCCCGCGAGCTCCAGCTCGAACAGGGCCGTAAAGATTTCGGCCGAGGTGTACTCGCCTTCGAGGGCCTCCATGATTTCATCCAGTTGCAGCGACTCATCATGACGTAGGACGGAAAGCACCCGGGTTTCGGTAGGCGGCAGGCCGGCATCGTCGAACAGGGTGGCGGCGGTGCCGACCGGCTCCGTCGCAAAGCCGGGCTGGCTGGCTTCAAGCTGCACCCGGATTTGGGTGGGCAGGTCTTCCCACACATCCTCCCAGGTGGCGACCAGCCTGGCGCCCTGCTTGATGAGCGCATTGGGGCCCCAGGAGTTCTTGTTGGTGACGTTGCCGGGCACGGCGTAGACGTCGCGGTTCTGCTCGAGGGCGCAGCGGGCGGTGACGCGGGAGCCGGAGTACTCGGCCGCCTCGACGACCAGCACGCCGATGCTGAGCGCGCTGAGGATGCGGTTGCGCTTGGGGAAGTTAGGCGGCGCGGGGTAGGTGCCGAGCGGCTGCTCGGTGGCGAGGCAGCCGCCGGTGGCCAGGATCTGCTCGGCGAGAGCCTTGTTTTCTTTTGGGTAGATGACGTCGATGCCAGTGCCCCAGATGGCGACCGTCGCTTTGCCGCTGGCGATGGCGCCCTTGTGGGCGAAGGTGTCGATGCCGCGAGCCATGCCGCTCATAATGATGAGGTTGCGGTTGGCCAGGTCGCGGGAGAGCAGCTCCGCCATGCCGGAGCCGTAGGGACTGGGCTGGCGGGTGCCGACGACCGCGATGCCGTGCGCGGAGAGCAGCTCAGAGTTACCGCGGAACCACAGGACCGGCGGCGGGTCGTAGATTTCGCGCAGGCGCTCGGGGTACAGCGCATCTTCAAAGCAGAGGAACCCCGCGCCCATCGCGCGCAGGCGCTCAGCCTCCTCGGTGGCTGCGCGCCAGGCCTGCCCGTCGGCAAGAAACTGCACCGAGGGCGCCGGGAAGCGCTGGGCTTCAAGCGCGGTGAGGGGCAGCTTCGCCAGTTTGAGCGCCGAGCCGACCCGCTCGACTGCTTGGAGGATGCGCCGCGGCCCGAGCCCGGGGGTCAGCGAGAGAGCGAGCCAGGCCAGCCGGGCGGGATCCTCCGCCGGCTCCAGCGTGGGTGGGAGAACAACGTCAGGAGCAGGCAGGCTGGCGGCGAGCCGGTTTGCGGGCACAAAGACCTCGAAGGAGACATCGGTGAGCGGGATTTGTTGAGAGGCTATCGCCCAACCCTGCTTCCGCCAAGTGCCCGAAGTACTCTGTACGAAGGCCGAAGCGGCTACCGGGTTTTGCTCGTGCGGTTGGCGGCCTGCCAGATCTCTCTGGAGACCTGCGCGATAACGGCTTCGCGGGTTTTTTCCGGCGCGGGCGAATCCGCGATGAGCACCGCGATGGCCAGCTTTTGGCCATCTGCCATGGTGATGAGGCCGGTATCGTTGGTGGCGTGCGTAACCCCTCGATCCTCGCCGGAGGTGCCGGTCTTGTGAGCGACTACGGTCCCTGACGGCAGCAGGCCCTTCAAGCGATGCTCGCCGGTGCCGGTCTGCGTCATCCAGGTGAGCAGTAGCCAAGTGTGCTGCGCGTTGAGCGGGGAGTCGTCCGCCAGGCTGCGCAGCAGCAATACCAGCGCCTCAGCCTCCGCGTAGTTCCGGTACTGCGCATGGATGTCGGCGCCTATCGTCTTTTCAGAATCGGCGATCCGGATTCCCTGGATGCCCAGGCTTTTGACGTAGGCATCGACAACTGGCGGGCCGCCGAGGGTGCGGAGGAGGATGTCGGAAGCTACTCCATCGCTTTCCGAGACCGCCAGCTGCAGCAACCTTTCAAGCGGTACCTGCACGCCTGCCGCAGGGTACTGCTGACGCAGAGGGCTGTGCTGGCCTGGCGAGATCATGTCGCCGGGGAGAAAAGCGATTTTGTCTGCGAGGTTGAGGCGGCCTGCTTCGACGGCGTGCAGCGTCGCCATGGCGATGGGCAGCTTGTACACAGACTGCATAGGCAGCTTTGCGGTGGCGTTCACGTTGCAATCGAGTGGTGTGCCGGGCAACGAACAGGCGATGCCGACGCGCCCGTGGGCCTGTGCGGCAATGGCTTCGAGATGGCTCCTGAGCTGGGCGTGGACGGTGAACGCCAAGGCTAGGGGAAGAAGGACCAGAGCAGGCTTCATGCCGCTAATTTACCGGAGCGCCTGCAGCAAGCCAGGGCTGCGGGATAGACCGCGGCCTTAGCCCTCGACCATCTCACGGTCGAGCGCGTACTGCAGCAGGGTTTCGAGCGAAACTACCTGCAGCGCCGCCTCGTGTGTGGCTGGCGGAGCGGTCACCCCTGTTTCCTGTGCGCACAGCCTACTAGCCAATGTGGTGCAAGTAAAACACCAGGCCCGAGGCCACCAGGCAGTAGATTCCGAACAGGTACCAGCGGCCGTTCTCGAGCCAGCCACTGAGCCACTTCAGCGCGACCAGCCCGGCCAGGAACGCGAACACCGCGCCGAGCAGGCTAGGTGCGGTCGCGGCCCCCAGGCTCTCGGCGCCGGGCAGGTTGCGGTCCTGCGCCAGCCGCAGCGCCTCTTTCGCAATCGCGGGTGGAGTGAGCACAACCGCCAACGCAAACGAGAAGCTTTCCACCCGGGCCCGCGCGGCCCCCGCCAGCATGCCAGTCGAAATGGTCGCGCCGGAGCGCGAAAATCCTCGGAACGGCAGGCAGAGCCCCTGCACGGCGCCGACCCAGCTTGCCTGTCTCATGGACAGCTCCGGCTCGTCGGTCACATCGCGGCGCTCTGTAAGCCGCTCGCGCATGCCCGCGATCAGGATCAGAACCCCGGCGACAAAGAGCGCCGGCGCCACCCACTCCAAATGGCCGAACAGGTCCTCGATCTGCGCGTGCGGCACGTTCCTGAGCACCATCTTCTCAATGATCTTCATGAGAACCTCGCCGATGATCCCCGTCAGCACCGTCGCCGTGACGACCAGTAGTGCCGAACGCTTGAACGCCTCCATGCTGGAGAAATACGTCCTGCGCCACTGCCGCCAGAAGTAGACGATGACCGCGAACATGGTCCCGGTGTGCAGCATGACCAGCAGCAGCGTCATGGGGGGCGACGAGGGATCGAGTCCCATAAGCTTTTCGGCGACCACGACATGGGCGGAAGAGGAAACCGGCAGCAATTCTGCCAAACCTTGCACAATGGCAAGGAGGATGACGTGCGCGATGGTTATACGGGGAGTCTACGATGTACGCAGCGTTTCCCTTGAACGCGAGTCTTCCCGCTACCCTTGCAGATCCCTGCTTCCCTGACTCCTACCGGCCTATCCTTCGACCATCTCGCGGTCAAGCGCATACTGCAGCAAGGTTTCGAGCGAAACCACCTGCAGCGCCGCCTCGTGTGTGGCTGCGAGCATGATAGGGGGCGCGACGCCGTGGCGCTCGGCCTCGACCCAGCGCAGGGCGCAGAGGCACCAGGGGTCGCCTGGCTTGAGGCCGGCAAAGCCCGGCCGCGGCGTGGACAGGTCGTTGCCGCGGCTCTTGGAAAAGACGAGAAACTCCTGCGTCACCACAGCGCACACCACATGGACGCCCGTGTCGTCGGGCCCGGTTTCACAGCAGCCGGTCCGGTAGAACCCGGTCATCGGATCCTTGCCGCAGGTCTCGAGCGGTCCTCCCACTACGTTGCGTACCACCAGCTTTGCTGCCATCTGCTTTTCCCCCAGGCTCCCTTTGCTGCATTGCATCGGCTACAGTGTTGCAGGGACCCTCTGTATGCCGGCCATCTTCTCACTCCCAGCCACCAAACCGCTCGACCAGATGAACCGCCTTGGCGATATGGGGCGTTTTCCCGCGCTGGTGCATGCCGGGGCGACGCTAAACGTGCTGTTGACCATCGCCTTTACACTCGCCGTGTACGCGCGCTTTGGGGCGTTGCCATGGGCGCTGCCAGCCTGGGTCGCGCTGGTGCTCTGTCTCAATCTGATGCCGGTCGCGGCCCTGCGCGCAACGGGGTGGCGTATGCAGGTTCCATACCCTGCGGTGGAGCAGATGCAGTTCGGCGGCGACCAGCACCGCTTTCCTGACTGGGTGTACCTGGCGGCCTCGGCCAACATGGCGTTCTGGATTGCGCTGGCCTGGTGCGCGGATGCGCTGCTGCCGGCCACGGCGGCGCTGCTGGGCGTGCAGCTGCTCGCGTTTGTGGCGACGTTTGCGCCGGTGTGGCTGAGGCTGGTAAGCCGGAGCGGCGCTTGACCCCGCTGTTCCGTTTGGCGGCGATCGACTTCCTGAACCCCGCGCCGCTGATGTGGAACTTTGAGCACGCGCCGCACCCCGAGCGGCTTGCCGAACGCTATGCGATCGAAAAGATGACGCCCGCGGAGTGCGCCGGCGCGCTGGCCGACGGCTCGGCCGACATCGGGCTGATTCCTATCGGCGCCTACGCGGCCATGCCGGGGCTGGCGGTGGTGCCGGGCTGCGCCATCGCTTCGCTGGGCGCCATCCGCTCGCTGCTGCTGGTGATCCGGGGGGAAGAAGGGGAAGACGAGGAGCCGGGCGGCGAGGCGCCTTCGGCCGAGGAGCTGGCCCGGATCGGCAGGGTCGCGCTCGACACGGCTTCGCGCACAACGGCGCTGTACACGCAGATTCTTTTTCGGCGGTTCTGGGGTCACACACCCCGGTTCCTCACGCATCCGCCGCAGCTGGATGCGATGCTGCGTATAGCCGATGCCGCGGTGCTGATCGGCGACCCGGCGCTGTATGCCTGGCGCGACCGGGCGGCGCGACGGGCACGCACCGGCGAGCGGCTGCGCTATCTGGACCTGGGCTCGCTGTGGCGGCGCGCGACGGGCACGGCCTGGGTCTCGGCGTTCTGGGCGGTGCGGCAAGCTGGGTTTGACGGGCTCAGCGCTGCGGAGTGCTCCGCGGTCGTGGACGATCTGCAGGCATCGCGCGATGCGGGCCTCGCCCACATCGCCGAACTGGTCGCGGAGTGGGCGCCACGGCTCGATCTGGACCCTGAGACCGTGCGCGCGTACCTAGGCCGCAATATTCATTACTATCTTGACGCACCGGCGATTGCGGGGGTGGAGCGGTTTTTCGCGGAGGCACACGGGCTGGGCCTGATCTCTTCCCTGCCCCGGATTGCCTGGATGACGGCTGAACGACTGAGCGGCTGAAGTCGATGTGCCGGGTAGCGGCGGCCAAGAGAGCGATCGGTGCGTTGATCCAACCCAATGCCGGCGGCAATGCCGTGAGGTGAAGCAGGACCGACGCGCATCTACATCCGTACTCGCGCCTATACTGCTTCAGGAGCCGACCTCGCCCATGCCGCCCACGCTCGTTGCTTTCCTGCAGAGCTCCGCGCGCGCCACAAGCCAGGCTGCGCATCATGTGCACCACGCGCATGGCGGGCATATTCCCCCGTGGCTGATCCACCTGGGGCTGCCGGGATTGTTTTTCATCTCGTTTCTAAACGCGGCCATCATCTCGCTGCTGCTGCCAGGCAGCGCCGACCTGCTGCTGCTGTTCCTGGCGGCCCAGCGCGGCGCGCAGCCGATCGTGCTGGCGCTGATCGCGATTGTGGCCAGCGTGATCGGCGGGTACACGACATGGAAAGCGGGTCAGGCGGGCGGCGAATCCATGCTGCGCCACTTCGCGCCGAAGCGCATGGTCGAGCCGATGACTCGCTGGATGCACAACCATGGCTTCCTGACCATTGCAACCAGCGCGATGCTGCCGCCACCACTGCCGCTGGTGCCGATGTTGCTGGGCGCCGGGGCGCTGGGCGCTTCGAGGAACCAGTTCCTGCTGGCGTTTTCGCTTGCCCGCACGCTTCGCTATGGACTGATCGTGTGGGTGGGGGTCAGGTATGGGCGGCATGTTCTGCGGCTGTGGAACCGGTATCTGGCGGAGTGGTCCGGCGTGATCCTGTGGAGCTCGATCGGCCTGATGGTGGCCGCAACCCTCTTCGGGTACTGGCAGTACCGGAAGCGGAAGCGCAACTGGGAGGCGGAGCGCGCGGGGCAGTCGGCTACGGCTACGGCTTAATACAAGACCGCCTGCGCGGCCGGCGGGCACTCCGTGCCTGTTTTCTTCGTCGGGGCTGCGTGCTTTTGTGGCCCTCGCGATGCTCGGGGCGCGCATCCCGCATGTTGCCTGTTCGCCTCTTGCCTGTTCGCCTTTGCCTGTTCGCCTTTGCCTGTTCGCCTGGTGCCCTCGCTTCAGTCCAGCTCCCAGCGCAGCAGGGTGGCGCCGGCGGTAAAGCCTGCGCCGACGCTGGTGAGCAGAACCATGTCGCCGCGCTTGAGTTTGCCTTCTTCGCGCGCGGTGCCCATGGCCAGCGGGACGGTTGCGGCGATGGTATTGCCATAGCGGTCGATGTTGATCAGCACTCGCTCCATCGGCATGTCCAGGCGCTGCGCGGTCGACTCAATGATGCGCCGGTTGGCCTGGTGGGGGATGAAGCAGGCCAGATCCCTGCCCTGGAGGCCATTCCGGGTCAGTACCTTCTCCGAGATTTCGGCCATCTTGCGCACGGCGAACTTGTACACCGTCTGCCCGTCCTGGTGGACGTAGTGCAGCTTGTCGGCGACAGTCTGGGCACTGGCGGGTTGCAGACTGCCGCCGGCGGGCAGGCGCAGCGCATTTGCACCGGAGCCGTCGATCTCGTGCGCATAGTCGAGGATGCCCTCTTCGCCCTCCTCGGTAGCCTCCAGCAGCACCGCGCCCGCGCCGTCGCCGAAGAGGATGCAGGTCGAGCGATCGGTGTAGTCGATCATCGAGCTCATGGTGTCGGCGCCAATCACCATTACGTTCCGCTGGGCCCCGCTCTCGATCAGCTTGGCGCCGACCTGCAGCGCGTACAGAAAGCCGGAGCAGGCAGCGCCGAGGTCGAACCCCCAGGCATGGTGCGCGCCGATCTTCTCCTGCACCAGGCAGGCGGTTGCCGGGAAGGGCATGTCGGGCGAGACCGTTGCCAGAATGATGACTTCGACCTCGTCGGCGGAGATGCCGCGGTCGGCAAGACAGCGGCGTGCGGCCTGGGAGGCCAGATCGCTGGTCGCCGTGCCTTTTTCGGCGAGGTGACGCTCGCGGATGCCGGTGCGCTCGACGATCCACTGATCGGAGGTATCGACCATCTTTTCAAGGTCAGCGTTGGTAAGGATGCGGGGCGGTACGTAGGTGCCGAGCGCGCTGACCTTTGCGCGTTTCAGCAGGCGTTGCGGCCTGCTCTGCGAGGCAGGTTGCGGTTCATCCAGACTCAAACAATCTCTCCCGGCGGCCAGGGAAGGGTGCTCCCAAATTGGATGGGCAGCCAAACAACCTTAATTCTCGCTGAGGGGAGGCGCGGTGTCGAATGACTATAGTGACCGCAAAAGGGAGAATCCTGTACCGGGGTACCTGCTGCGCACGCACGAGCCCGTTGCCGTTGCTTCCTTCCGGACCTGGCGGGGTTGGCGGGATTGCGCCGCGCAGGGCCCGGCACAGGGTTAGTTTAGCAGGAAGCAGGTATCAGGGCCGAGACGTGAAACAAATCAGCGCTAGCTAAAACTAATCCTTTGGCGCAAGCGCTCAGGATGACGCCAACTGAATTCCTGCTTCCTGTCCCCTCGCTACTTGGCGCTAACCGGCGTGGATGTGCCCTTATGCAGGGAGTACAGCACGGCGTGGTCGACGACCGCGTAGAGCAGCTGGTCCGGGTCCTTGAGCGCCTGCGTGCGGATCCACTGGCCGGCACGCGAACCGGCGTCTTTGTCATCCGGCAGGGTGACGCCGCGGTTGTGCGCGGACAGATCGGTCAGCCGCTCCACGATGTCGAAGAACGCATCCTGGTTCTCACCGCCCATGTGCCAGGCCTGGCGGCAGGTCGCGGTAACCAGCCGATCGAGCGGGATGGCGTTGATCTTGGCATCGTTTGGATCGCTGCCTTCCGCCTTGTTATGCGTGCTCGCACTGCTCTGCGCATGGGCGGTGGGTGTGCCGCAAACCAGGGTTGCCGCGGCGAGTGTCGCAGCAAGTACGCCTGCACGGTATTCGATTCCCAGCTTCATGGTGTCTCCTCGATCGTGAGTTCTTTGCTTTCTAGAGCCGTTTGCCTGTAGATGGCCAGGCGCGACTGTTGTTGCATGTGGCTTTTCTTGGCGGAAAAACCACGTGGAGTGTCGTTGGTCTCACTGTCGGAGCAGGCAAACGGCTCTAGTGGCGATGGTAATCGTCATGGTGGTTGTTGCCCTGGGCCAGCTTGCCGCCGAGCGCGCCGAGGCCCGCGCCGGCCGCGCCGCCGATCAGTGTTCCCTTGAGTCCGCCGCCGAAGATGGCGCCCAGAGCCGCGCCGCCGCCGCCGCCGATTAACGCGCCGTAGCCTGGGCCGATGCCGCCGCCGTGGTCGTCGTGGTGGTTGCGGTCGCCCTGCCGGTAGCGCTGGTCGTAGTTGCCGCCGCGCTCGCTGTTGCGCTGACCGCTGTAATAGTTGCTGTGACCATTATTGTTATTGTGGCGGTCATACTGCGCGTATGCTGCGGGTACAAGCGGTGCTGCTGTGGCACAGAGCAGAGCCCCGGCCGCCAGCCATGCTTTTGTCTTTCGACAGTTCATGCGTTTCCTCCGAACTGGCCGTTCCGCGTTCCACGATATGCAGTATCGCGCGTGCGGATCGGCCAGTTGCATGCGATGCGGGAGGGCCTGCAAAGGATTGATGGTGAAGAGATTAAACGTCGCAAAGGGCGACCGCACTGGCGAGGCCGGACAGCGGGTCGCCGGCGGGCACAAACTCGTGCGCGACATAGCCGGTGAAGTTCATCTCGACGAGAGCGCGCATGAGCCCCGGCCAGGCGACCTCCTGATCGGGCGCGTCGAGCTCGTGCCTTCCGGGCACGCCGCCAGTGTGGATGTGGGCAATGGTGTCGCGGTTGGCGCGCAGGGTTTCGACCAGATCGCCCTCCATGATCTGCATGTGGTAGGCGTCATAGAGCAGCCGGATGCGCGGGGAGCCAACGGCGCGCACGACCGCCGCGCCCCAGGCGGTGTGGTCGGCCATGTAGTGGGGGTGGTCGCGTTTGGAGTTGAGCAGTTCCATGCAGACGGTGACCCCGTGCGCCTCGGCGATGGGCGCGATGCGCTTGAGGCCGGCGATGGTGTTGCGCGCGCCTTCGTCATCGCTGATGCCGTCGCGCAGGCCGGAAAACGTGATGACGTTCGGCACGTTGGCCTTTTCCGCGAGTGGGATACCTGTGGCGAGCCCGGCGACGATCGCGTCGTGGTGGGCGGTCTGGTTCAGGCCGTGGTCGATCTCGCCGCCACCGGCATAGCCCATGGTGCAGCGCAGGCCGTATTGGGCGGGGGTGGCGTACTCCTCGGGCTTGAGCAGGTCGACGCCGACAAGGCCGAGAGCGCGGGCATGCTCGCAGAGGAGCGGGAGCGGCCAGTCTTTGAAGCACCAGCGGGAGACGGACTGGTGGATGCGGCCGCGGCGGCTTTGCGCTTGCGGCGATTGCAGGGAGGAAGGCAGCACTGCAGCCGCGAGCGCTCCCTGCAAGACAGCCCGGCGTGTCGTTTCGCTCATTGCGTTCCTCAATCAGCCCAGACAGTGCTGGTGTAGTTCTCCCGGATGCGTCGGTCCGCCGAGACCAGCGGCGCCATTCCGTTCGCACGCGCATGGGCCACGATCAGGCGATCGAACGGGTCGCGGGTCCAGTGTTCCGACAGGGCCGCATGCGCGATTGCTGGAAACGGGAGTTCGCAGACATTGCCGCCCAACTCAGACTTGAGCTGGGACGCGACCTCGCCGGCTGGCCTGGAAATGCGCTTTTTTTCGAACAGATACCCTAATTCAAGCAGCACCATCGGGGAGATCAGCAATGAATATCGCCGAACAGCAGACGTAGCCGCTACAGTCAGCCTGGAAGCCTGCCCGTCCAACAACCACACAACGATGTGAGTATCAAGATAAGCGATCAATAGAACTCATCCCATTCAGCTTCGATCTCATCCCACATCTCCCGCTGCATCTGTTCCTGATCGGCCTCTGTCCATTCCGCATTGAGCAGCTTGATCGGCCGAATCCGGCTCAGCTTATCCACCGGTTTCTCCGGTACCAGCCGGAATTGTTCGCCTTTGTGCGAGACCAGCACCTCTTCGCCCTGCTTTGCCCGGTCGAAAACCTGGAATAGATCCTTCCGGAAATTTGTAGCCGTGATCTGCATGGCTCCACCTCAACTTCAGCTTTATGTACATTACAGGCTTGGCGTATGTACATGCAAGCCGGGCGGTTTTCCCTTTTGTGCTGACGGGGACTCTCTACGACCCATAAACACCTTGCCTGGCGAAAGCCATTGCCGCATCGGATAAACTCTTGAAGTGTCGCCTGTTATGCCCATATCGGAAGCGCCTGCTTCATCAACGACTGCCACTGCGCCGGTCAAGGTGGGTTTCGTCTCGCTTGGCTGCCCGAAAAACCTGGTCGACAGCGAGGTGATGATGGGCATGCTGCAGCAGACGGGGGCGGAGCTGACCAGCGATACGGCTGAGGCGGATGTGCTGGTCGTGAATACGTGCTCCTTTATCGATTCGGCCAAGCAGGAATCGGTGGATACGATCCTGGAGATGGCGGGGCACAAGACCGGCGGACGGGCGCAGCGGCTGGTCGTGGCCGGGTGCCTGGTGGAGCGCTACCGGGACGAGATTCGCAGGAATATTCCGGAGGTGGATGCGGTGGTGGGCACGGGGGAGCTGGAAGCGATTCTGGCGGCCGCGGGGCTGACCAGACCTGCTTCTCAAATCCTGCCACCCTCTCCATTCACGATTCTCGGAGCACCGGCGACCGTGCACCGGGCTGCGGAGTCGACATTTTCCGAGCTCGATACCGGCCAACGGAAGGCCCACCCAACGGACACACGTCCCGAAGGGGCCGGTTTTTCGAGAACGGCACGAAGTGCCCGCGCAGGGGGTCTACCCAGCCGACCGGCAGGCGATCTGCGCGAGCAGCAGGGGCGGTTTACTCGGGCGGAGTGGGATGGAGCCGAGAGTTCCCCGCTGCCGACCTACTTATACGACGACGAGACGCCGCGGCTGCTCGCGACCGGGCGCGCTTCGGCTTATATCAAGGTCGCTGAAGGCTGCGACCACCCGTGCACGTTCTGCGTGATCCCGAACCTGCGGGGCAAGTTCCGCTCGCGGCGGCTGGAGTCAGTCGTAGCCGAGGCCGAGCGGCTGGTGGCGAGTGGTGTGCGTGAGCTGACGCTGATCGGCCAGGACACCACCTGCTACGGCGAGGACCTGGGGCTGCGCGACGGTCTGGCGCTGCTGCTGGACCGGCTCGCCGGCATCGATGGCCTTGTGTGGCTGCGCTTCCTGTATACCTATCCGAACCGCATCACGACGCGCCTGCTGGAAACAATGGCAAAGCACGCGAATATCTGTCCTTATCTGGATGTGCCGCTGCAGCACGCCTCGCCGGCGGTGCTGAAGAGCATGCGCCGGGGCGCGGGGGCGGATATCTTTCTGCGCACGCTTGAGAAAGCCCGCTCCATTGTGCCGGATCTTGTCATCCGAACAGGCTTCATCGTCGGCTTCCCGGGGGAGGCGGATGAGGATTTCGCCACCCTGAAGCAGTTTGTGCGGGATGCACGCTTCGACTGGATGGGGGTGTTTTCTTATTCGGACGAGGAGGGCGCGAAGGCGTTCGACTTAAGCCAGAAAGTGCCACGGCGGACGGTGGAGGCCCGCAGGCGCGCGCTTATGAGGCTGCAGCAGGGTATCTCGAAGGCGGGCAAGCAGGCCTGGGTAGGGCGGCAGGTGCAGGTGCTGGTGGAGGGTGAGAGCGACGAGACGCCGCTGCTATGGGAAGGCCGGACTGCTTTTCACGCGCCGGAGATCGACGGCAAGCTCTACCTGAACGATTTCGGCGAACACGCGATGCTCGTACCGGGTAGCTTCTACACCTGCGAGGTCACCGAGGCGCACGACTACGATGTGGTCGCGCGGGTGCTGTGATGGCGGTCAAGAAGATCAAGGCTCTGCGCTGCCCCAGCTGCGGAACGCTGGTCACGGCGAGCGACGCCGAGTTTCCGTTCTGCTCGGACCGCTGCCGGGTAATCGACCTGGGCAAGTGGGCTTCCGGGGCCTACCGCATCTACTCGCCGGTGCACGACCCGGAGCTGCTGGACGAGTTGGAAGGCCTGCGCGGCGCCCAGAAAAGCGAAAACGAGAAGGAAGCCGATGACTGACGCGGGCGCCATCCCGCGTCCGCCGCGAACGCCCTGGGCCTGGGCTGTCGCTACCTTCCTGGGGACGGGCTTCCTCAAGCCGGGGCCGGGTACGTGGGGCTCGGTCGCCGCCGTGCTGCTATGGCTGCTGTTTGCCTGGGCGGCGGACCCCTCGCCACCCGCCCTGCGCGCCGCTACCCTGCTCGGCGCCCTGCTGGCTATCGTGACCGGCATCCCCGCAGCCTCAGTGGTGGAGCTGGAATCGGAGCGCCCGGACCCGGGTCACGTCGTGATCGATGAGGTCGCCGGGCAATGGATCGCGCTGCTCGCCTTCTGCGGCTACGGACGAGCGAATTGGGCGCACGCGCTGGTGGCGCTGGTTCTGTTCCGCTTTTTTGACATTTTGAAGCCCTGGCCGGTGCGCCAGATGGAGCGGCTGCACGGCGGCATGGGTATCCTGATGGACGATGCCGCTGCCGGCATCTACGCGCTGCTGGTCGGCGCGGTGCTGAGCCACTGGTTTTGAAGCGGCAGCGGGTTGCCGTCGGTCCCGGCTGGTCCGGATTGGCGAGGGGGCTGCGCGCTTCGCTACAGTAGGAATGGATGACACCCGACGACCCCACACCTGCCTCTACCGTTAGCTCCCCCCCACGCATTACCCGGGTGCACCCCATTGCAGCACTGCCGGGTGGAGAGATCCATGTCCACGGCCAGGGCCTGGCTGCGATAGCCGGGCACCTGCCGGTGGCCATGCTAGGCGACCTGGCCGCGGGCGTGCTGCTGAGTCGCGAGGAGCGCCTGGTGCTGCGCGTGCCCGACGAGGGCGAGCCCGGGCTGCTGCGGGTGCTGCGCAATGGGGCCCAAAGCAACAGCGTTCCTGTGGATGTGGCGCAGCTGCTCGCGACTGGCATACACCAGGTTTCAAACCCGGCGGTAGACGCGCGGGGCAACGTCTATGCGACGTTCTCTGGCCCGCGCGGGCAGGAGACGCCGGTCTCGGTGTTTCGCATTACGCCGTCGGGCGAAGCGGCTCCTTTTGTCACCGGCATCCTGAACGCGACGGGCCTGGCGGTGGGGCCGGATGGACACCTCTATGTTTCCTCGCGGCAGGATGGGACCATTTACCGCGTGACGCCAGAGGGGGCGGTCTCGACTTACTCCGAGGGCATGGGCGTGGCGACCGGCCTCGTGTTCGACGCGGAGGGCAACCTGTACGTCGGGGATCGCAGCGGGACCATCTTCAAAATTGCGCCGGACCGGCAGATCTTTGTGTTCGCCACGCTGGAGCCGTCGATTGCGGCCTATCACCTGGCGTTCGGGCTGGACGGTACGCTGTTCGTGGCGAGCCCTACCCCGTCGAGCTTCGATACGCTGTACGCCATCGGCCAGGATGGTACGGCGAAGGTGCATTACCGCGGCCTGGGGCGCCCGCAGGGGATTGCGCTCGATATTGCCGGGAATGTGTATGTAGCGGCGGCGTTCACGGGGCGCCGGGGGATCGTGCAAATCTCGCCCGACGGGAGCGCGGAGCTGGTGGCGGCCGGGAGCGGGATCGCCGGGCTTGCGTTTTTGCCGGGCGGCGATGCGGTGGTCGCGACCGCACAGGCTTTGTACACGCTGCCGCTGGGGGTTGAGGGTTTGCGGCTATATTAAAGTCACTACAGGAGACACAAGTTATGAACCACGATGCACTCACCATCGGCGTTCCAGTTCTGGCTGTCTTCCTAGCTGCGCTCTTAAACCGGAACGATGTCCAAAGGCTTGAAGATCGGATCAATAAACGTTTCGATCTGATGGACCGCCGCTTCGAAGCTGTCGACAGGCGTTTCGACGCCATGGAGGCGCGCTTTGATTCCATACACCGTGACTTTGGAGAATTCCACGGCACTTTGGGTGAACACCGGGCTAAGATCGATCGCTTGGAAAACCTGTGAGTCTGGGTTAGCTCCGCTCCGGACGAACTTAGTGCTTCCTCATCTTTCTCTAGAGGTCTTTAGCACTGCAAGGTGAGTAGAGGCCGACGATTCTTTCGCAGGGCGCTCAAATACTCTGTACGCCTATCGGGAAGGCAAAGCCATGAAGACCCTCGAGGGAAAGCTGGACGCGCTGGCTCCGGCCCGGCGTAAGAGGATTGAAGAGCGGGCGGCGCTGCTCATCGCCCAGGAAATGACGATGCGGGAGCTCCGCAAAGCGCGCAGGATGACCCAGACCGAGATGGCCAGAGCGCTCGGCATCAAACAGGAACAGATCTCGCGGATCGAGCAGCGCACCGACCTGCACATCTCCACGCTCAGGCGCTCAGTTGAAGCGATGGGCGGACGTTTATCGCTCGTGGCAGAATTCCCTGATGGCGCGCCGGTCGTGGTTTCCGGGTTTGCCGCCATGAAGCCCTGAAGAAAGTACATCCAACCATTTATGAACTGTGACATTATCGCGATCGGCTCAGAACTGCTGACGCCTTATCGCCAGGACACCAATTCGCTCTACATCACCGAGCAGCTGAACCAGTTGGGCGTGAGCATTTCCGCAAAAACGATCGTGGGCGACCGTCGCGAACACCTGGTGAGCGCGGTGCGCAATGCACTGGAACGCGCGGACATCGTGGTGACCATGGGCGGGCTGGGACCGACCGAGGATGACCTGACCCGCGAGTCAGTTGCCGAAGCGCTGGGGCTGCGCCTGCGCCGCAACCAGGAGATCGTGGCCGCGCTGTATGCCCGCTTTGCCTCGCGCCGCATCCAGATCACCGACAACAACACCAAGCAGGGCGACGTGCTGGAAGGCGCCGCGGCGCTGACCAACAACGCCGGCACCGCCCCGGGCCAGTGGCTCGACACGGTGCACAACGGCCACCGCAAGCTGGTGGTGCTGCTGCCGGGGCCGCCGAGCGAGATGAAGCCGATGTTCGAGGCGGAGGTGCTGCCGCGACTGACTGAGGCAATTCCCCGCCGCTACTTCGCGACGCGCACGCTGAAAGCCGCGATGATCGGTGAGTCGGCCTGCGATGCACGCATCGCGCCCATTTACAAGCAGTATGCCGATGTCGAGACGACGATCCTTGCGCACCTAGGCGATATCCAGCTCAACCTGATCGCGACCAAGCCGACGCTCGAGCAGGCGCAGCAGAGGGTGGACGCGCTGGCCAGTGCGATCGAGGAGGAGCTCGACGATGTGCTGTACTCGTCGAACGGCGAAAGCCTGGAGCGCATTGTGCTGTATCATCTAGAGCTGGCTGGCGCCACACTGTCAGTCGCGGAGAGCTGCACGGGCGGCATGATCGCCGAGCGACTCACCGGCATCAGCGGGTCTTCGCGGTCGTTTCTGGGCGGCGCGGTGGTGTACTCGAACGAGCTAAAAACGCTGTTTGCCGGGGTTTCGCCGCAGCTGATCGCGGCCAACGGCGCGGTGAGCCGCGAGGTGGCCTCGGCTCTGGCGACCGGGATTCGCACCAAAACCGGCACGACCTACGGAGTCGGTGTAACAGGGATCGCGGGACCGAACGGCGGCTCGGAGGACAAGCCCGTAGGCCTGGTTTACATCGCGGTGGCCGACGGCATGGATACGGATGTGGTGGAAAAGCGCTTTACCGGTGACCGGGACCGCATCCGCCAGCATGCCAGCCAACAGGCGCTGGACATGGTGCGGAAGAGGCTGCTGAAGCAGCGCTAAGCTTCGCTTGAGCAGGCAGCTCGGCGTAAAGCGCCGCCTGTTCGGCCAGTACCGCTGCGTTGACTGTGCGGTCAGCACTGGTGCGCTACACTCGATACGCGATGAGTGCTGTTCCTTTCCTGTTGATTGCTGCGGTTGCCTACCTGCTGGGCTCGATCCCGTGGGGATATCTGCTGGTGCGCACCTTCCGCCACGAGGACATTCGCCAGACTGGAAGCGGCAATATTGGCGCTACCAATGTCGTTCGCTCCGGAGCGAAGTGGCTTGGGGCGGTTACCTTTCTGCTCGATGCGGCGAAGGGCTGGGTCGCGGTTGTGTTCGCCACCGGAGTGCTGCCCATGCTGCCCGCTCGCTGGGTGCAGCATGATGCGGCGTACACGTTCCACGTGAGCGTTGCGGCGGCGCTGGCGGCCATGTGCGCGCTGCTCGGGCATATCTTTCCGGTGTGGCTCGGATTTCGGGGGGGCAAGGGCGTGGCCACGGCATTCGGGGTTGCCCTTGCGCTCGCGTGGCCGGTTGCGCTGATCTCGCTCGGCACCTTCCTTCTGGCACTGGCACTGTTACGGATTGTTTCACTCGCGTCGATTCTGGGGGCGTTCGCCATGGCGATTGCCGCGTTTGCCGTGCCGCCGTCCATCGGCCGCGGCTGGGCTGTAATCGCGGTGCTGGTTGCCGTGCCCGCGATCGTCGTACTGAAGCACCATCAGAACATTCGCCGCCTGCTGGCCGGTACGGAGTACCGCATCGGCGGCAGCAAGCCGGCAGCCGCCGCTTGAGCCGCATCGGCATCCTGGGCGCCGGCTCCTGGGGCACCGCGCTGGCGCTCAATCTGAGCCGCCGCGCGGACCATGAAGTCACCCTGTGGGCGCACACGCCGGAGCACGCGGCGGCGCTGGCCGGCGAGCGCGAGAACCGGCGCTACCTGCCGGGGTTTTCGTTACCTGCCACCATCACGGTTACAGATTCAATCGCCACTGCGGCGAGAGGCGCCGATGCAGTCCTGTTCGTCGTCCCGTCGCAGCATGTTCGCACCGTGGCCAGCGCACTTGCGGCTGTTTTAGAGCCGGGAACAATGCTGGTGAGCGCGGCCAAAGGCATTGAGGACGCGACGCTGCTGCGCATGACGGAGGTGCTGGCGGATGCGCTGGCAGGCCGGACGCAGGAGCATCCGATCGGGGTGCTGAGCGGGCCGTCGTTCGCGCAGGAAGTCGCCGCGGGCTCGCCTGCCGCTGTAACTGTCGCGTTTCCGCTGGCCGAAGACGCGGAGCGCGCACAGGCGATGCTGACTACCGGCACCATGCGCCTGTATCGCAACACTGACGTTGTCGGCGTGGAGCTTGGCGGCGCGCTGAAAAATGTGATCGCGATCGCCGCCGGGGCGGTCGCAGGGCTCGAGCTGGGACATAACAGCGGCGCGGCGATTATCACCCGCGGTATCGCCGAGATCACGCGGCTTGCGCTGGCCTGCGGAGGACGCCGCGAGACCCTCGCAGGCCTCTCGGGCGTGGGCGACCTGGTGCTGACCTGCACCGGCGCTTTGTCGCGCAATCGGTTTGTCGGAATGGAGCTGGGGCGCGGTCGCGTGCTGGCCGAGATCGTGACGAGCCTGCATGGCAAGGTTGCGGAAGGTGTACGCACCACCGATGCCGCTCTGGGTCTGGCCGGACGTCTGGGCGTCGATATGCCGATCTCCGGAGAAGTCCGCGCGGTGCTGCATGGCGAGCGCTCGGCCGTTGACGCGGTGCGCGAGCTTATGTCGCGCCCGGGTCGAGACGAGTAAGACCGCCTACGCGGCTTGCGGTCACTTCGTGATGTGTTTCCTTAGTGTTCGCAATCTCAGCTTCCTTGCCCCTCCCTTTGGTCGGGATCAGCGCTGTCGATCCCGACCAGCGGGAGGGCCGAGGATTTTAACAGTCGCCACCACAACGAACACCCGCCACGAAGTGGCCGCCAGCCGCGCAGGCGGTTTTCACCGTTCTAAACTAGAAACCAGATGATCCAGACTCTATTCGGCTCGCTTGACCAACCAGAGAAGCGCAGTGTCTTCGACCGCATGCGTGATGCGGTCTCACGTACGCGCGAGTCGCTCTCGGACCGTATCGGCGATGTGGTCGCGCTGACCCGCGAGGTTGACGAGGCGGCGCTCGATCAGCTGGAAGAAGTGCTGCTGGCCTCGGATCTGGGCATGACGACTACCACCGTGGTGCTCGATGCGCTGCGCGAGCGGGCGCTCCGGCACGCGATCCAGAACGGCGCGGAGCTGAAGGCTTTGCTGCGTGCGGAGCTGCTGGCCATTCTGGAAGCGAAGAGCTCGCTGCCGCCGCGCCGCATCGCGCCGCCGGAGATTGTGTTCCTGGTCGGCGTGAACGGTACCGGCAAGACGACGACGAGCGGCAAGCTGGCCGCATGGCATCGGCGGGCGGGCAAGACCGTGCTGCTGTGCGCCGCCGATACGTTTCGCGCCGCGGCGATTGAACAGCTTGAGGTGTGGGGGCAGCGCGTCGGGGTCGAGATCATCAAGACGCGGCAGGGCGGCGACCCTTCGGCGGTGCTGTTCGACGCGATGCAGGCAGCGAATGCGCGGCGCACCGACTTTCTGCTGGTCGATACCGCGGGGCGGCTGCACACCAAAACGGGGCTGATGGCGGAGCTCGACAAGATGCGCCGGACCGCGCAGAGGATCGTCTGGGACGCGCCGCATGAGGTTTTGCTGGTGCTGGATGCGACGACGGGGCAGAACGGGCTGCAGCAGGCGCGGCTGTTTACCGAGTCAGCCGGCGTAACGGGCATTGTGCTGACCAAGCTGGACGGCACGGCGAAGGGCGGCATCGTGATTGCGATTGCGCAGGAGCTCAAACTTCCGGTACGGTTCGTAGGCGTGGGCGAGCAGATGGACGATCTGCTCGCGTTTGAGAGCGAAGCGTTTGTGGACTCGCTGCTCGGGAATGAGCGGGGCGAGTAGCCGGAGAGCAGGCAATGCCGGAGCCATTCCCGTTCCACGGAGATGAGAGGCGCAGCGTAGACCCGGGCCGTGACCCAGGGCGAGACCTGGACGCGCGCTGGATGCGCCAGGCGCTTGAGCTTGCGGAGGCATCGGTAGGGTTGGCCTCGCCCAACCCGCATGTGGGCTGCGTGCTGGTGCGGCACGGCATCGTGGTGGGCCGCGGAGCCCACCACTACGACCGCAAAGACCATGCCGAGGCGGTTGCTCTGCGCGAGGCGGGTGAGCAGGCGCGCGGCGCTATTGCGTATGTCACGCTCGAGCCCTGTGCCCACACAGGCCGCACGCCGCCCTGCGCGCAGGCGTTGATCGACGCGGGCATTGCGCGGGTGGTAGCGGCCACAGGCGACCCCTTTCCGCTGGTCAACGGGCGTGGGCTGGACCTGCTGCGCGAGGCTGGCATCGGTGTGACCGTGGGGGTGCTTGAGAGCCACGCTCGCGCGCTCAACGATGGATTTGCCCGCCTGGTTCTGAAAGGGCTGCCGCTGGTCACGCTCAAGGCCGGGGTTTCGCTTGACGGGCGCATCGCACCGCCTCGCTCGGAGAAGGCGCCGGGCAGCGTTACCTACCTCACTGGTGCGCACTCCTTGCTGGCGGTGCAGAAGCTGCGCCATGCGGCCGATGCTGTGCTTACGGGGATCGGCACGGTGCTTGAAGACAACCCGCTGCTGACGGACCGCAGTGGAGGCGCGCGGAGGCGGCCTTTGCTGCGGGTGGTGCTCGACTCGCGGCTGCGGCTGCCGTCAGAGAGCCAGCTGGTGCGGACCGCGCGGGCCAGCCCGGGCGATCTGCTGGTATGCACTGTGGAAGCGCCCGGGGACCACGCCCATGCGGAACGGCGGCAGGCGCTGGAAGCAGACGGGGTGCGGGTGCGCTCTGTCGGCACAGCCAGCGCGGGTGGCCTCGATCTGCGGGCGGTGCTGCGTCTGCTTGCGGAGGAATACCAGGTGCTCAACCTGCTGGTCGAGGGCGGGTCGCGGCTGAACCGTGCGCTGCTGGGAGGCGAGGGTTCCGACGAGCAAGGCCAGATCGCGGACAAGCTGTGCCTGTTCTACGCGCCCATGTTTCTGGGCGAGGCCGGCGTGCCGCTGGTTGCGGGGGAGCTGCCGCTACCGCTGGAGATGCGTCGGTCGGTGATTTCGGAGTCCGGCTCGGACTTCCGGTTGGACGCATGGCTGCGCGACCCCTGGCGCGAGGCTTGAGATCTTCTAGAATCGAAACAGAGGCGCCGATCATGTTTACAGGGCTTGTGCAGGCTACCGGGACGATTGAGGCACTTGTATCCGGCGCCGGAACGCTGCGGCTTACGGTGGGGGCAGCTGGGCTTGCACCGCAGCTCAAGGTGGGCGACAGCATCGCGGTAAGCGGCGTTTGTTTGACAGCGCTCGACCCTGGCAGTGGGCGATTTGAAGCAGAGCTGGCGGCGGAGACGGTAGAGCGGACCTCGCTGGCTGTGCTCGCCCCGGGGTCGAAAGTCAATTTGGAGCTGCCTACGCCCGCGGGTACGCCGCTGGGCGGCCACATTGTGCAGGGCCATGTGGACGCGAGGGGGGAGCTGCTGGGGCTGGAGCGGGTGTCGCCGGGTGCGCGCAGCGACTGGCTGCTGCGGGTTGCAGTGCCGCCGGCGGTGGGCCGGTTTGTGGTCGAGAAGGGCTCCATCACAATCGAAGGCATCAGTTTGACGGTCGCGCGCTGGTTTCCAGAAAAAGACGCGAGCGACGGCACATTCACAGGTGCGGGCGAGCTGCATGTCGCGGTGATTCCGCACACCTACGAGGCGACCAACCTGCACACGCTGGCGCCCGGCGCGCCCGTGAACCTGGAGGCGGATGTGCTGATGAAGCTGGCGGTGCAGAACGGGCTGCTTGCCCGGAGCAAGGTTGTCGGCGGGCAGGAAGACCGGTGGACGCGGCTGGCCGAGAAGGACGCAGCTGGCGATGCCGCGTTTGAAGTCACACTTCCCTACCTGGTCGCGAACGGCTATTGAGGCTTGGGCTCAGACGCATCTGAGTGCGTACCACACCCGTTTTGGAGAAGGAGCCTCCCTTGCGCAGATACGCGAACATTCTCGAAACTATCGGCAATACGCCCGTCGTCAAGATCAACAGACTGGCGCCTACGCACGTAAACCTTTATGTAAAAGTTGAGGCTTTTAACCCTCTGGGTTCGGTCAAGGACCGGTTGGCGCTGGGCGTGATTGAGGATGCGGAGAAGACCGGGAAGCTGAAGCCGGGGCAGACGGTTGTGGAGGCGTCGAGCGGCAATACGGGCATCGGGCTGGCGATGGTCTGCGCGCAGAAGGGCTATCCGCTGGTCATCGTGATGGCCGATACGTTCAGCGTGGAGCGACGCAAGCTGATGCGCTTTCTGGGGGCCAAGGTCGTGCTGACGCCCGGGGCGGCTCGCGGCTCGGGCATGGTGGCCAAGGCTAGGGAACTCGCGGAGAAGCATGGCTGGTTCCTAACCCGGCAGTTCGAAAACGAGGCAAACGCCGATATGCATACCCGCACGACAGCGCGGGAGATTCTTGCCGACTTCGAAGGCGAGCGACTGGACTACTGGGTAACCGGGTTCGGCACCGGTGGAACACTTAAGGGAGTGGCGCGGGTGCTCGCGAAGGAGCGACCCGAGACGAAGATCGTGGTCTGCGAGCCGGACGACGCGCCAATGCTGGCGAGCGGCCTGCCGCAGGAGCGGAACCCGGACGGCTCGCCTGCCGTGGGCCACCCGGCGTGGCACCCGCACCCGCAGCAGGGCTGGAGCCCGGACTTTATCGCCAAGCTGGTCGGAGACGGGATGGAAGCGGCGAGCGGGCAGCTGTTCCAGCCAGTGCTGCGCATCCCGAATGCGGAGGCGTTTCGCTGCAGCCGGGAGTTGGCTACAAAAGAGGGTATTTTTGTCGGGATCAGCTCGGGCGCGACCTTTGCCGCGGCGCTGATGGCGTGCAAGGAAGCGCCCAAAGGCTCGACGATGCTGTGCATGCTGCCGGATACGGGTGAGCGGTATCTGAGCACTCCCTTGTTTGCCGACGTGTCGGTCGATATGAACGAGGAGGAAGTGCGGATCTCCCAGTCAACGCCGGGTGCGCAGTTGCAGCCAGCCGCGGCACCGCCGAGTGCTGTGCAGCCTACGATGTAGTGGCTCACCGGCAGTGCAACTGCTGGACAAGCGGGTGCGCTGCTTCCTCAAAACCGCGAGAGTTTCCGGATGCAGCCGGGGCTAGTCATGCCATACCTGTGATACGGTTGTGTGTGGAAGATGCGTCGAAACTTAGAAGGTTCCGACGACGCAAGCCGGTTTGGTGCGCCAGTGGCAGCATGGGCGAGATCAGCATCGATGTCCGTGTGGACGAAGACGAAAATGTGATTCGCTACAACCTGGCCTTCATCCATCACGAGTTTTGCAAGGTGGATAACGGTCGCGCCCTGGGCTATGACAATGCACATGGCGTTCACGAGCGGCACTGGATCGGTCACGCAGAAGTCGTTGAGCACATCGATTACGACAAAACTCTGGCGCAATTCCACAACGAAATAGACCGATTGTCTGAGGAGCTATGACATTAACGGTACGACTGGAAAGCTCTGAGGAGTTCTGGGCATCAACCCGGAAAGTCTTCCGCAAGCTCGATCGCAAGGAGCTCATCGAGGAGGAAGACAGCATTTCTGTCGAATCTCTCGACGAACTCCTCACGTTTCTCACCCGCGAGCGCTTGCGACTCCTGCGCGCGTCCCGCGCCAAGCGCTTGTCCATTTCGGCCCTGGCTGAGGAGCTGGGGCGCGACCGCAAATCCGTGAGCCGCGACGTCAAGGCGCTCGCCAGCCTGGGCATCGTGCGCATCCGCAAAGAGGTGAATCCCGGCCACGGATTGATCGGGATCGTTGAGCCGGTGGCAGACAAGCTCGATGTGAGAATCTCCATTTAAGGAGTGGTGGCAAAGAGGCTCTGCACTCGCTGGAAACTACTGCGGCGTAATGATGCCGCCGACAGGCATGCGGCCGGGCAGCTTCGCCAAAGTTTCTGGTCGCTTGAGGCCCATTGCATCCGCCGTCAGGTCGGTGTACTTCAGGCCGGCGCCGGTGTTGAACAGGACCACACGGTCACTTTTCTTTAGGAAGCCGGTCGCGAGCAGGTGGTCGTAGGCGGCGGTTGCGGCGGCGCCTTCTGGTGAAAGCAGCAGGCCCTCGTGCTTTGCCCAGTCCAGCAGCGAGCGCAGAATCTCCTCGTCCGGAAGGTCGAGAACCAGGCCGCCCGACTCGCGCGCGATTTCGAGGATGATGGAGTCGCCATACGGCTTGGGCACCCGCAGGCCGCTAGCGAAGGTTGCCGCGCCTTCCCACATCTTTGACGCTTGCTCGCCGCTGGCAAACGCCCGGGCGACGGGGGCGCAGCCGGAGCTCTGGACGGCGATCATCTTGGGGCGCTTGCCAGTTACCCAGCCCAGCTGCTCCATCTCTTCAAAGGCCTTCCACATGCCGATGAGGCCGACACCGCCGCCGGTCGGGTAGAAGACGGCGTCCGGGTACTCCCAGCCCAGCTGCTCAACCAGTTCGTAGCCCATCGTTTTTTTGCCCTCGACCCGGTACGGCTCCTTGAGGCTCGAGATATCGAACCAGCCCTCGGCCGCTTTGCGCTCATTGACGATGCGGGCGCAGTCGGAGATAAGACCGTCGACCAGGGTGGTGTGGGCGCCATAGGCCACGCACTCCAGGTAGTTGGCGAAGGGTACATCGCGCGGCATGAAAATGTACGCCTCTAAACCGCCGGCGGCTGGGCCGCCTGTCGCCGCGGCATAGGCGGCGAGCGCGCCCGCCGCGTTGCCGGCCGAGGGCACGGCCAGCTTCTTCAGCCCGAAATGCATCGCCATCGTGACGGCCATCGACATGCCCCGCGCCTTGAAGGTGCCGGTCGGGTTAGTGGCTTCCTCTTTAAGCCAGACGCCCCCGCTCTGACCGACCCGGTAGCGCCGGCTGGCGAGCATCGGCGTCCAGCCCTCGCCGAGGGTGACCGGCTCGACCGTGGGCAGCACGTCGCGGTAGCGCCACATACTGTCATTGAGTTGCCGCTCGCGGCCGGTCCCGGGTGCGCTCACCGGCGCGCTCTCTGGCTTGCGCGCGGTGCAGCGCAGCCCATCCATGTCATAGCGCACATACAGCACGCCTGCGCAGTGAGGGCAAACGGTTTGCAGAGTCTCCGCCGGTATGTGCCGGTGGCAGCGGGAGCATTGGAGCGAGGCAATCTGGGGCATCCATCCAGAGTAAATTGCCCGAATCCCCGTTCTTCCCGTCAACAAACGGCATTACCAGCGGGTTCCCTTCCCTGCTCTTTACAGTATGGGCGGCTGGCTGGCCCGGTACACTGGGCACAATGACCCCTCTTGCCCAGAGCCCGACCCGGAGTTTATCTGGAAGCCCGTCTGAAAAGGTGTCCGGGAGTCTGCCTGGGCGACTAACAAAGCAGCTGCCGGCGATCGAGTTAGCCGCGTTCGACATCGATGGAACCCTGATGCCGTCGGAGGGCGGACGGATGAGTGAGCGGACCATGGCTGCCCTGCGCACGGCCGTCGCCGCCGGAGTGGAGGTGGTGATCGCGACCGGTCGCCGCACCGCCTATGCCATGCCGCTGCTGGAGCCGATCGGCCTGGCGCCGGAGACCGTGCTGATCGCCTCGAACGGCGCCTCGACCCGCGACTTTGCCGGCAACCTGATGGATCACTTTTTCCTCTCGCTGGAGACCGCGCGTGCCCTGTGCGCGGAGCTGCGGCCTTTCGGCGGGACTATGGTGTTCACCTTCGACAAGGTAGGTGCGGGCGAGCTGGTGCTCGAGTCGCTCGACCGTTTGCACGACCGCATCGCGCTGTGGGTCGAGGCGAACCTGCCCTACATTGAGCAGGTAGAGCCGTTGGAGCAGGTCTTCGACCGAGGCGAGCCGCCGATGCAGGGCATGATCTGCGGTACGGTTGCCCAGATGGGCGCGGCAGAGACCCACCTGCTGCGAACGCCGTTTGCCGTCCAGATCGAGATGCACCGGACCGAGTATGCGGAACGGGACCTGAGCATTCTGGACATTCTGCCGCTGGGCTGCAACAAGGGAGTCGCGCTGGCGCGGCTGGCCGAGCGGCGCGGCATTGCGCGCGAGGCGGTAATGGCGGTCGGGGACAACTGGAACGACCTGGAGATGCTGCGCTGGGCCGGCCAGCCGGTGCTGATGCGCAATGCCGGCGTGCTGCTGCGTGAGGAGGCCGAGCGCGCAGGCTGGCAGATTACCGCGAGCAATGACGAGGACGGCGCAGCGGTGGCGCTTGAAGCGGCCATGAAAATGCGGGCCTCCGCCAAGGCTCCGCCGAGCATGATTACGGCCTGACTATGGCGACCACGCATAGAGCGAGAAGCTGGCGGCATGGTAGATTGACCGCAATGCTGCCCTGCGCCTGCCACCGCCTCGACGGCCGCCTACTTCTTTGTCACGGCGCACTAGCCGCTGTTTTGTTGCTCGCCGTCGGATCGGCCAGTGTGCCGGTTTTTGCCGCTGAGCACGTCACCCTGAGCAACGGCTTTGATATGGTTTGCGACCACCGCGAGGCGGACGGCTCAAAGACTCGGCTCTATATGGATCCCGCGTCTTTAAATTACGTCGAGGTCAACACGGCGGAGATTACCGGCGATGAGATGGTGGCGGATGCCCCTTCTTCGGCAAGCTCGTCTGCCCCGGCTGCAAAGGCGGCTGCGGACGTGCCTGAGGTACTGACCACGCCCGAGCTGCATGAGGTTCTGCGGGGCGCGGGCAGCAAGCATGATCTGGATGTGGACCTGCTGGCCAGCGTGGTGCATGCCGAGAGCGGCAGCCGGGTGCACGCGCGCAGCCGGGTGGGGGCGGAGGGCCTGATGCAGCTGATGCCGGCTACCGCCGCAACGCTCGGGGTGCATGACAGCTTCGCGCCTGAAGAGAATGTCGGCGGCGGCGCGGCCTACTTGGATGCCCTGCTTACCCGCTACCACAATAATCTGGCCTTTGCGCTGGCTGCGTACAATGCGGGACCAGGGGCGGTCGCCCGCTGGCACGGCATTCCCCCTTACAGAGAGACGCGCGCCTATGTCGCCCGGATTATCCACGAGTACAACCAGCGGTACGCTGCGCGCCAGGCTGCTGCCGGGGCTGCCCTCGCCGCCAGGGTCTCAAGCGGCACACGATAAGCCCGCGGCGAGAGACCACAAAAGCAGAAAAGGAGAACCATCGGGTTGAAGAGCAAACGCACGGGACCAAACCGCACGGCGTTGGGCATTGGGCTGCTGATCGTGCTCGCCGTGGCAGTGTTTCTGCTGCGTAACCGGATTCACTTTGACTGGCGGACCTTCGTCACGCAGCTCCAGCTGGCGGACTGGCGGATGTTCGGGCTTGGCATCGCGCTCATCTACGCCGCCTACTGCGTGCGCGCGGTGCGCTGGGCGCTGTTCCTCAAGCCGACCCGGCGGGTGGGACCGCTTTCGCTATTCGGGACGCAGATTATCGGCTTTACCGCGGTCGCCCTGTTTGGGCGGGTTGCCGACCTGGTGAGGCCTTACCTGGTGTCGCGCCGGACCAGCATCCCGCTCACCTCGCAGGTAGCGGTGTGGGCGGTCGAGCGCATCTTCGACTTCGGATCCAATGCGCTGATCTTTGCGGTCGTCCTGCTGTTCGCGCCTGACCGTAGATCGCTGCCTCACCCAGAGGTGGCCAACCGCTTCGCCCTGGTCGCGCTGGCTGTGGTTCTGGGATTTGCGTTTTTTGCCTTCTTCGTCCGGCGCGCGGGTGAGAAAGTCGCCGGTTTCTTCCGCAAGGGAATCGGGGCGTTCTCGCCGAAGCTCGGTGAGAACATCCACGAGAAAGTGCTGGCCTTTCGGGATGGGCTGAACGCCATCGACTCGTTCAGCGCGTTCGCGCAGGCGACGGTGCTGTCGCTGGTGATGTGGGTGATGATCGTTTACGCCTACCTGGTCACGCTGCGCGCGTTTACCGCGTCGCCGCCGCTGCACAACATGACGCTCGCCCGCTGCATGCTGCTCTCGGTCGTGAGCCAGGGGGCGTCGCTGGTGCAGCTGCCCATCATCGGCTGGTTTACCCAGATCGGGATCGTCGCAAAGGGCATCCAGTCGCTGTTCGGCGCGGCGCCCGAGCCCTCGTTCGGCGCCGCGACCATGCTGCTGCTGGTCACTTTCATGAGCGTGATTCCGGCGGGCCTGATCTGGTCGCGCATCGAGCATGTCTCGCTCAAGAAGCTGACCGAAGAGAGCGAGCATGCGGGCGAAGAGGTCATCGCGCCGGCCGCCGAACGGGAGTTTGTGCCGGAGGCGTGAGGCTTTGCTTTACGAAGGCGGCGGCGCCTGAAACGGGAACGCCGCATCCTACCTGCATATGCCTACGCTTCGAAAGACCTCGATCCTGAAAGCAATTCTGGCCGGGCTTGCCGGCGGGCTGGCCGGATCGGCAGCCAAGGTCATCGCCGAGAAGCTGATTCCGCCGCGCACCCTGGGCCAGACACCGCCGCCCCAACGCATGGTGGAGCGGGCCGCAGTAGCAGCAGATGTAAACCTCCCCCCCAACGCCAAAAAGGCGGCTGCCGAGGGCGTGCACTGGAGCTTCGGCACGCTTACTGGGGGCGTCTACGGGATAGCAGCGGAGTACCAGCCGCGCGCGACCGCGTGGCGCGGAGCCGCGTTCGGACTGACGCTCAACCGGCTGATGCATGAGGGTCTGCTGCCGCGCACGGGCCTGGTGGAGCCGGTTGCGGAGCAGCCCGCGCAGGAGCGGGTGAGCGAATGGGTGACGCACGTGGTCTACGGCGTTGTGACCGAGAGCGTCCGGCGCGCGGTCCGCAAGCGCTTGTAAATGTGGACATCGACCAAAGGCCACATTCGCCCGCAGCCTCCATTTCACAATCACATAGCCCGAAGGGACCGGTTTTCGGACGTGCATGAAGTGCCCGCGCAGGCAGCCCTGAGCCTTAGGCTAACAAAGATGCTCTAAAATCAAGTCACCTTATGAAGTGTCCTTTCTGCGGCTTTGCACAGGATCGTGTGGTGGATTCGCGCGAGATCGAGGAGTCGGCAGCAGTTCGCCGGCGCCGCGAGTGTGACCGCTGCACCCGGCGCTTTACCACCTATGAGCGTATCGACGAGATCCCTTTCATGGTCGTGAAGAAAGACGGCCGCCGCGAAAAGTTCGACCGGCAGAAGATGCTGACCGGCCTGCAGCATGCCTGCGAGAAGCGTCCGGTCGCCATGCACCAGCTGGAAGCGCTGGTAGAAGCCGCGGAGAACTTTCTGAACGAAGCGCCGGACCGGGAGCGCTCGACCGCCGAGCTGGGCGCGCTCATTATGGATGGACTGAAGAAGCTCGATACAGTTGCCTATATTCGTTTCGCGAGCGTATACCGCGAGTTCAAGGATGAGGCCGAGTTTCGCGACGAGCTGGAACGGCTGGTGCAGTCGCGCTCCCTCTCCACGCCGTCGAGTGCAGAGCCGCCAGCAAGGAAAGCACCGGCCTCCCAAAGCTTATGAGCAAACACACCATCACACTGATCCCCGGCGACGGCATTGGTCCGGAAGTGACCGACGCCACCGTTCGCATTTTAGAGGCAGCAGGCAGCCGCAACGGCGCGCAGTTTAGCTGGGAGCGCAATGAAGCTGGCGCGGACTCATTCGCCAAAACCGGCGAGTACATCCCGAAGGCTCTGTACGAGTCGGTCCGACGTAACAAGGTCGCGCTGAAAGGCCCGGTCACCACGCCGATTGGCGAAGGTTTCAAGTCGATCAACGTGACGCTGCGCAAACAGTTCGATCTATACGCAAACTTCCGGCCGATCAAGAACCTGCCCGGGCTTGCGACGAAGTACCCGGATGTCGACCTGATTATCGTGCGCGAGAATACCGAAGGTTTGTATGTGGGCCTGGAGCAGGAGATTGTGCCGGGGGTGACGACGGCACTTAAGGTGATTACCGAGAAGGCTTCGACACGGATCGCGAAGTTCGCTTTTGAGTACGCCGCGAAGCATGGACGGAAGAAGGTACATGCGGTGCACAAGGCCAACATCATGAAGCTGACCGACGGCTTGTTCCTGCGTTGCGCGCGTGATGTTGCTGCGGCTTACCCTGAGATCGCTTACGCCGAGCACATCGTGGATAACACCTGCATGCAACTGGTGACCAACCCGTACCAGTACGATGTGCTGGTGATGGAAAATCTGTACGGGGATATTTTGAGCGACCTGTGCTCGGGGTTCGTGGGCGGCTTGGGCCTGGTGCCGGGCGCGAACCTGGGTGAAGACGCGGCGATCTTCGAGGCGGTGCACGGCTCCGCGCCCGACATTGCCGGCCAGGACAAGGCCAACCCGACGGCGCTGCTGCAGTCTGCCGTGCTGATGCTGCGCCACATGGATGAGCCGGCGGCGGCCGACTCGATACAGAAGGCGATTGAGCAGGTATACGCCGAGGCGAAAACGCTGACGCGCGACGTGGGCGGAAAGGCGGGCACACGCGCGTTCGCCGATGCGGTTATCTCGGCGCTCGGCTAGATGCCGCTCTTAAGGAGACATTCGTTGAAAAGACAACAGCGTGGGATGGCGGTTTTCTTTGCAGCGGCGTGGCTTGTCTCGTTCACCGCCTGCAAATCGGGCTCGCTGGGACCGACTAAGCAGTACACACAGATCGACTACGCGCATGGCGGCACTGTTTCCGGCGTGGTGCACTTTAGCAGGCCTGTTCCGAAGCCAGTCGAGATTGACATGGCGCAGGATCCGGTATGCGCAATGTCCGACTCGCCGGTGAGCAACATGACCAGCGACTATGTGGTGAACCATGGCGGCCTTGGGAACGTGCTGGTTTATATCCAGAGTGGGCTTGGCGACAAGGCCTATCCCATCACGCGCGAGCCGATCGTGATTGACCAGAAGGGCTGCCGCTTTGTGCCGCATGTGGCTGCGGCGATGGCCGGGCAGGGCGTGCACTTTACCAACTCCGATAACACCCGGCATAACGTGCACATGTCGCCGACCGCGCCGGGCAATAATGCTTTCGACGTGTCGCAGAACGCGCACGCCGATCCGGTCACACGTTACTTCCAATCGCCGGAGCTGATGATGCCGATCCGCTGCAACAATCACCCGTGGATGCACAGCTATCTCAATATCCTGGCGAACCCGTTCTTCGCGGTGACGGACAGCAACGGTAAGTTCTCGATCAAGGGACTGCCGCCGGGCACTTACACGCTGACCGCAGTGCATGAGCAGCTGGGGAAAAAGTCGGCTACCATCTCGGTCGCGGCGAACGGCACGGTGCAGCAGGAGTTTAACTACTGAGCGCAGCGGCGAACAGTCGCCCGGCGAACAGGGCTGCCGGCATGGCCCCTTACGACTCCCTTATAAGTCTCGCTGCTTCGTCGCAGAGGTGCATGCAAAAGCCGTTACACTTACGGCTGAAGCGTGCGCGCTGTGTCGTTGCGTTGCTGTAGAAACGGAGCATACGCGCGGTGCTTGCGACCGGTGAAGGAGATACACAGCAGTATGCAACGGGTTGAAATTGGAATCCTGGGCGCGACGGGCATGGTGGGCCAGCGTTTTCTTGAGCTGCTTGCCGAGCATCCCTGGTTCGAGGTCGTATGGCTTGCTGCAAGCGAGCGCTCCAGCGGGAAACTCTATGGGGAAGCGGTGCGCTGGAAGCTTTCGACGCCGCTCGCGGAACGCTTCGCGCGCATGCCGCTGTCGCCTGCGTTGCCTGAAGCGCAAACCCCGCGCGCGATCTTCGCCGCGCTCGACACAGACATCGCGCTGGAACTGGAGCCGCGCTTTGCCAAGGCCGGCTGCGCGGTTATCTCGAACTCCTCCGCATTCCGCATGGACTCGAAGACGCCGCTCGTGATTCCGGAGGTGAATGCAGACCACCTGCCGATAGTCGAACAGCAGAGCTGGGGCAGCGGTGGATTTATCGTGACCAACCCCAACTGCTCCGCCATCGGTCTCGTGCTCGCGCTCAAGCCTCTGCATGATGCATTCGGCATCGAGAGCCTGTTTGTGAGCACGATGCAGGCTGTCTCTGGCGCGGGCTATCCTGGTGTCGCCTCGCTCGACATCCTCAATAACGTCGTTCCATTCGTACGCAACGAAGAAGAAAAGATGCTGGCGGAAACCGCAAAACTGCTCGGCGAGCTCGACAAAGGGCAATTGCAACCGTTGCAGTTACAAATGACGGCTCATTGCAACCGGGTGGCGGTGGAGGATGGGCACACCGAGTCGGTAAGCCTGAAGCTGCTCACGCCTGCAACGCGCGAGCAGATCCTCGCCGCATGGCGCGAGTTTACGCCGCTCGCAGGCTTGAACCTGCCAAGCTCACCCGCGCAGCCAGTCGAGTACATCGACGCGGAAGACCGGCCCCAGCCGAGGCTGGACCGCATGCGCGGCAAGGGAATGGCGGCGGTGGTGGGCCGCCTGCGCCCCTGCACGCTACTCGATTGGAAGTTTACGGTGCTCTCGCACAACACTATCCGCGGCGCTGCCGGCGCTGCCCTGCTGAACGCCGAGCTACTGCACGCGCAAGGCAGGCTGCTGCCAGAGCAGGCGCGATGAAGTATGTCGTGATGAAGTTTGGTGGCACCTCGGTCGAAGACGCCGCGGCGATCGCTCGCACTGGCTCGATCGTCGCCGGGCGCCGCACCAGCGAGCAGCAGCCCATCGTAATTGTAAGTGCAATGGCCAAGGTGACAGATCAGTTGCTGCTGGCCGCCACTACGGCTGCCCGCGGCGGGCGCGAGGCGGCACTTGCTATATCTGAAGGACTGCTCGCACGGCACCGGGCCGTTGCCGCGGGGCTTGGGCTTGAAGCAGAGTGGCTTGGGGCGGAGTTCGCGGCGCTCGATGAAGTCCTACGCGGGCTGGCCGCGGTGGGCGAGCTGACGCCGCGTATTCAAGACATGATCGTGTCGTATGGAGAAAGACTGTCGAGCCGCATGATCGCGCAGGCGTTTTCACTGCGTGGGCTGGATTCTGTGCATGTCGACGCGCGCAGCTGCATCCTTACCGACGCGACGCACACGCGGGCCGTGCCCGACGATACACGCATCGAGGAGCGGCTGCGCAAGCTCGTTCTTCCGTACAGCGATGCCGGCAGGACAGTCGTGATGGGCGGCTTTATCGGGGCAGCCGAGAGCGGCGCGACGACGACGCTGGGCCGCGGCGGGTCGGACTTTACGGCGGCGCTGGTGGGCGGCGGCGTTGAAGCCGAGGCCATCGAGATATGGACCGATGTCGACGGCATCATGACGACCGACCCGCGCGTGGTACCGGGCGCTCTGCGCGTGCGCTCCATCTCGTTTGAGGAGGCAGCCGAGCTCGCCTATTTCGGCGCCAAAGTGCTGCATCCCGCGACCATCCTGCCGGCGGTCAAGAAAAACATTCCGGTGTTCGTGCTCAACTCGCGCAACCCTTCGAACGAGGGCACGCGCATCCAGGCGCTCGCGCCGCCGTGCCGCAACCCGGTCAAGAGCATCGCCGCCAAAAAGCGCCTTACCATCGTCGATGTCGTCGCCAGCCGCATGCTGATGACCCATGGCTACATGAAAGCGATCTTCGATATTTTTGATAAACACAAGTGCGTGGTCGACATGGTGTCCACGTCGGAAGTCAGCGTCTCACTGACGGTCGACTCAAACGAAGCGCTGCCTGCGATTGCCGCGGACTTATCGAAGCTGGCTGATGTGAAATATGAAGGCCGGAAGGCGCTCGTGTGCCTGGTCGGCGAAGATATTCGCGGCCACTCAGGCATCGCTGCGCGGCTGTTCAACGCGATCCGGCACATCAATATTCGGATGATCTCGCAGGGCGCGAGCGAGATCAACATGAGCTTCATGATTGACGAGGACGATGTGGACGAGGCCATCCGCTCGCTGCATGCCGAATTCTTTTCGGACCCTGATCCGGCGATTTTCGATGTCGGTGTTTCACGCTAAAAAACGCGCCACGAAGTGGCTGCAAGCCGCGCGGGCGGTCTGGCTATCGACTTTGTAACCGGAGAACCAAAGTGGCACGTTTCATTATTCTGGGTCGGGGCAAGACCGGCAGTGCCGTGGTGCAGGTGGCGCGCGAGCGTGGCCACATCGTTCTCGCGCTCGGGGCTCGCGAAAACGCCGGAGCGCGAGCCCTGACCGCCGAGCTGCTGGCGCACACCGATGTGGTGATCGACTTCACAACTCCCGAGGCTGTGCTCGTGAATCTACGCGCGCTGCTGCCGCTGGGCGCCCGCGTGGTGGTTGGCACCACGGGCTGGTACAGCGAACTCTCGGCCCTCACCGCTCTCGCGGCGCAGCACCACGCTTCCCTACTTTATGGAACCAACTTTTCGCTCGGCGTGCAGGCCTTCTTTCGCGCCGCGCGAGAGCTTGCCGCGGCGCTGCCCGGATACTCGCTCACGATCAAAGAGACCCACCACACCAGCAAGAAGGACGCGCCCTCCGGCACCGCACTCACGCTGCAGCGCGGTGTGGAGCAAGTGTCACAGCGGCAGGCACAGATCACCTCGCATCGCGTGGGCAATGCCGCTGGGATGCATGTACTTACTCTTCGCTCTCCTGAGGAAACCATCACGCTTCAGCACGAATCCTTTTCGCGGCTGGGGTTTGCTATCGGCGCGCTTCGAGCCGCGGAGTGGCTTGCAGGCCAGGACACACCAGGCACATGGGATTTTGCTGAAGTGGCTCCCAGGCTTGGCGAAAGTGGCGTGCCGCACGGCAAAGAGTGAGGTGCGGCGGCGAGAAACATCTTGCCTAGCGATACTGCTCCGGCACCGCGCTCCGCTCGCGCTCCTTGACCTTCTTCGCCGGCACGCCCGCATAAATCCCGAATGGCTCCAGGTCCCTAGTCGCGATGGAGCCAAGCCCAAGAATCGCTCCGTCGCCGATATTTACGCCGGGCGAAACGATCGCGCGCGCGCAGACCCAGGAGTAGGCGCCGAGCCGCATCGGCGCCGACACCAGCGGGAAGTCCGGATCGTTGTAGGTGTGGGTGGCGCCGCACACATACGCGCCCTGCGAGACGATCGCGTGCGAGCCGAGAAAAAACGGCGACGGGTTGTACAGTTCCGCATCATCGGCGAGCGATACGCGATCCTCACAGACCAGGTTCCACGGCGCCCAGATGCGGCCCTTGGCGTAGAAGTGGCAGGTGGCTCCGAGCTTTGCGCCGAACAGCCGCAGCAGCCAGGCTCGCCAGGCGTGCATGGGCCGGGGCGAAGGCCGGTACAGCAGCGCGTAGGTCAGGTTCCAGAGGGCGCGCAGGGCGCGGTTCCCGAGCGAAAACTGTGGCCGGAGGGTCGGGTCGGCATGGAGGGCCGAGTCGTCTGCGCCGGCGCCGATGCTTTCCTCTTGCTGCACGTTCAACAGAACCTCCGCTTCTGCCTGGCGGTGCAAGGCAGTGCTGCTCGATCTGGACAGATGCTGCTGGGGCGGCGGCGCTTTGTTCCTTTTTCAATGGGTCGCCGGTATGCTGAAAGCGGTCCGGCAGCAAAAACCCAACCGCTCTTGATAAGGATTCGCTTTGAAGCCGTCCGTCATTATTCTGGCATACAACTCCGAACTGTCCATCGCGGAGACGATTCGGTCTGTGCTGCAGCTTACCGATGATATCCACATTGTGGATTCGTTCAGTAAGGACGGCACAGTTGAGATCGCACGGGGCCTGGGGGCAACCGTGGTCGAGCACGCGTTTGAGAATTATGGCGCGCAGCGCAACTGGGCGATTGACAATGTGACGGTTCGTTATGGATGGCAGCTGCACCTGGACGCGGACGAACGCCTGACCCCGGCCTTGCTCAAAGAGATAGAGGCGCTGCCCGAGGACGCACCGGAGGCAGGTTTCATCTTGCCCCGACTCATGATCTTTTTGGGCCGGGCCATTCGCCACGGGGCATTGAACCCTACCTGGCACATGCGCCTGTTTCGCAATGGCATGGGGCGCTGCGAGATGCGCAAGTACGACCAGCACTTCTATGTGCTCTCCGGCGAAACGAAGCAGCTACGCAACGACATGATCGACGATATCCGAATGCCGCTCTCCGAATGGGTTTTCCGGCACAATCGCTGGGCCGATGCGGAAGTGGAGGAGCAAAGCGAGCGAGAGCAGGATAGGGAGCAGCGCGTCTCCGGCGTTGCCACCGGCAATGTTATAGAGCGCAAACGCTACCTGCGCAATATCTACAACGACTCCCCGCTCTTCCTGCGCGCGTTTCTGCTGTTCTTCTATCGATATTTCCTGCGGCTCGGTTTTCTGGACGGCCGCGAGGGTTTTATCTTCTTCGTTCTGCAGACCTTCTGGTTCCGGTTTCTGATCGATGCAAAGACGTTCGAGCGGCGTAAAGGCCTGCATCAGTAAAGCATTGCTCCTGCGGCCATCCCGGCCCGTCAGCCGCAGGAGCGGTGCCGCCGATTACCCGGCTGCAAGCTCTCCGGGGAGCGTCTCACCGGCGATGCCAGCCGTGGCTTTGCCCCCGGCCAGCATCTCGCGGGTCTTCAGCACAATCTGCCACTCGTACATTGCCTGCAGGGTCGCGTAGATGAGTCCCGCCTTGCCGTCGAGCACGCCCTTACGCACAAACATGAGGTAAGCCCAGCGCAGCAGCGGACGACCGGGCAGCAGGTAGAAGATGGCCTTCTGCGCGCGGCGCCGGGTGTGGAAGTCTCGATGAAAAAAAGCCGTGCGCAGGCTTGCATCGGTAGTAAAGCTGCGATCGGCGACGATGCGCGCTTCCATCGTCGAGTATAGGTTGTGCTTCTCAAACCAGCGGTCGAGTCCTTTTGAAAACGAGTAGTGATCGAAGCGGTGATCGAGCTGCCCGGTTTCGCCCTTCACCTCCAGGAACTCGTTGATGTCGCGGGTGTAGCGCACGAAGCCTACCCGCACCAGCCGCGTGTAGAGCGCCATCATCTGTGCGTGGCGCAGGTGGTGGCCCAGGAAGTGGTCGTCGCGGCGGATACGGAAGGCATGCAGCTGTTGGGGCGCGGCGGTGACGGCGCGCGTAGCCTCGTTCCACACCACCGGGTTGAGCCGCTCGTCGGCATCGAGGATGAAGACCCAGGCGTGCTTGAAGGGGATGGTATCAAGCGCGAAGTTGCGCTGCGCCGCGTAGGAGTCAAAGGGCCGCTGGTAGACGTGCGCGCCCATCCTCGTCGCCAGCTCGACTGTCTTGTCGGTACTGCAGGAGTCGAGCACGTGCACATCGTCACAGAAGCTGACCGAGGCCAGGCACTCTGGCAGGTCGCGCTCCTCGTTCTTGGTCAGGATTACTACAGAAATCATCGGGTTCGCCCTCACGTTCCGGCGCAGTGGACGGATGCTGCGCGCGCTTCACGGTTCTCATCGGCGCGGGCGTGTTTCGCATGAGCGGAGTGGACGGCTCTGCCACACAGGCGATTTCAGAATGGGAATTGCCGCGATTCCGGCACAGGGGGAGTGCGGTATAGACTCGGAGTTGGTATGAAACTGGTAGGGTGCGGAACAGCGCTGGTGACTCCTTTTCGCGCGGACGGCGCGGTCGACGAGGCAGCGTTGCGGGCGCTGGTGGACTGGCAGATCGGCGCGCCTGTGTCTCAATCTCACGCCCGGGCGAGCGCCCATGCAGATGAGTCCGGCGAGAGCGGCGCGTCTGGCGCGAGCCGGGGAGAGGTCCAGGGAGAAGTCCAGGGCATCGACTGGCTGGTCGCGTGCGGAACGACCGGGGAGACCCCTACTCTCTCGCACGAGGAGTGGCTGCTCGTAATCCGTACTGTTGCCGCGCAGGCGGCGCTGCGCGTGCCGGTCTGGGCCGGATGCACGGCCAACTCCACACGCGACGGGGTGGAGCGAGCGCAGCAGGCCGCCGCCATTCCGGGCGTAAGCGCCATCCTTACGGCAAACCCCTTTTACAACAAGCCCGGACAGGAAGGTCAGTTCCAGCACTTTCGGGCGATCGCGCGCGCGGTCGAGCCCTTCCCGGTGGTGCTCTACAACATCCCCGGCCGCACCGGCGTCAACCTGGAACCGGCTACGGTCGTCCGGCTCGCCGAGGCGTGCGAGAACATCGTCGCCGTGAAGGAGTCGAGCGGCAATCTCGCCCAGATCACCGAGCTGATGACGCTGATGCCCCGTTCGTTCTCTGTCTACTCCGGCGACGACGCCATGGCGTTGGGCGTGATGGGCATCGGGGGAGCGGGGCTGGTTTCGGTTGCCTCCAATGTCATTCCGCAGCCGATGGCCGCCATGATCCGCGCCGCCCTTACGAACGACTGGCCCACGGCGCGCAGGCTCAACCATACTTACTTTCCGCTGCTGCTGGCCAACTTTCTGGAGCCAAGCCCCGGCCCCGTGAAGGCGCTGCTTGCCATGATGGGCCGCCTTCACGAGACCTATCGCCTGCCCATGCTGCCGGTAACGCCGGCCACCCGTGAGCGGCTCCAGGCACTGGCCGGCAAACTCGGGCTGCTTGAAGACATAGCCGCCACCCGCGCCTGACCGCTTTGCTTTGAGCGAACTCGATGAGCCCAGTGGACCATTGCGAACTTATCGGCATAGCTGCAGGTGTTTTAAGGCCTTACAGGGTGAAAGATCGCTTGTTCGGAGATGTTGGAGCAGCCCTGCTCAGCGAAGGAGGGCGCATCTATACCGGCGTGAGTGTCGATACCTTTGGCTGGGGTCTTTGCGCTGAAAGAAGTGCGATGGCTGCCATGATTACGGCTCAGGAATACAGGATCAAAAAAGTTGTCGCGGTGTGGAGAGATGAGCAATCCGGGAAGTTGCATGTGCTGCCACCATGCGGCATCTGTAGAGATTTTATGCGGCATCTAGACGAAAGCAATTTAGAAGCGGAGGTCATCCTGGGCAGATTCGAAACCGCCAGGCTGAAACAACTGATTCCACTTCATGAGTGGCCCTCGCCGCTAGAGAAAGAGTGCTAGATATTGCGACTCGTTACCGCGGTTTGTTGAGGACTTGAAGCGAGCTGTGCTCGACTCCATTTAGAAAAAGAAAAGGCTTACGACACCATGGCCGATAGCCAGACCACGGGTCCGCATTCTGACCTGGAACAGAAAATAGAAGATGCCCTTGCAGCCGCGCCCGGCCACCCATCCGAAACCCTCGCTCTCGAGGCTTTCTCCGATCTGCGCGACGCACTTGAGGCTGGAACCCTGCGCGCCGCCGAGCCCGACGCTGCCTCGCCTACCGGCTGGCGCGTCAATGCCTGGGTCAAGCGCGGCATCCTGCTGGGTTTTCGCCTCGGCCAGCTCCGGGGCCAGGGTTCCGGCCCCTTCGAGGGACACTTCCCTTATGTCGACAAGCACACCTACCCGGCGCGCGAGTGGACGCCTGAGGACCAGGTTCGGATCGTCCCCGGCGGGTCGTCCGTACGATCCGGAGCGTACCTGGCCCCGGGCGTCGTGTGCATGCCACCCATGTACGTCAACGTCGGCGCCTACGTGGACGAGGGCACCATGGTCGACTCGCACGCGCTGGTCGGCTCCTGCGCGCAGGTAGGCAAGCGCGTGCACCTGAGCGCGGCCGCGCAGATCGGCGGCGTGCTGGAGCCGGTCAACGCGAGTCCGGTGATTCTTGAGGACGATGTGCTGGTTGGTGGCAACTGCGGCGTCTACGAGGGGACGCTGGTGCGCAAGGGTGCGGTGCTCGCCGCCGGCACCATCCTTACTCGTGGAACTCCCGTTTATGACATCGTGCATGGAACGGTGCTGCGCGCCGCAGGGGACATCCCGCTCATCATCCCGGAAAATGCAGTGGTCGTGCCTGGCGCGCGCGCCATTGCCAAGGGAAAAGCCGCGGAATGGGGCCTGAGCCTCTACACGCCGGTCATCGTGAAGTACCGCGACGCAAAAACAGAGCTGAGTCTGGCGCTCGAAGAACTGCTTCGGTAAACAACAACACGCCACGTCGAGCCGGTTCTTCGAACGGTGCACAAGGTGCCCGTGCAGGCGATGACCGCACGGTGGCAACTGTAAGAGATACCGACTCCAAGTTCCATATCAAACAGATTTGTAGATTCGTCCCCCAGTAATACTCGCCCGCTTCACGGGTACAACCGTGAGCGCCGCCACCCATCGCCTTCCCGCACGAAAACAAACCGGTCATGGAGCCGATCGGGGCCGTCGCGCCAGAACTCGATCCGCTCCGCCGCGACGCAGTAGCCTCGCCAGTAGGCCGGCAGCGGGATCTCGCCTGGGTGCTCCTCGGTGAACCGGCGCACCTGCTCCTCCAAATGCTCCCGGCTGGCCAGCGGGCGGCTCTGCGCTGAGACGGCGGCGCCGATCTGGCTTCGGCGGCCCCGGCTGTGGAAGTAGCGCTCTACCTCCTCGACCGGCAGCGGCTGCACCGGACCACGCACACGCACCTGTCGTCGCAGCGATTTCCAGTGCAGGCATAGAGCTGCGTTAGGGTTCGCGGCCAGCTCCTCGCCCTTCATGCTTTCCGCATTCGTGAAGAAGCTGAACCCGCGCGCGTCGACGCCCTTGACAAGCACCATGCGCACGCTCGGCACTCCGTCAGCGGTCGCTGTTGCCAGCGCTGCCGCGTTAGGGTCGTTCGGTTCGCTTGCCTTCGCCTCTTCCATCCAGTGCTCGTAGAGCTCCAGCGGGTCTTCCGCCGCAAACATCTCCTGCTCGCCCTGCGTCCTGGTTGCCATACCGCGATGGTAGCGCCGGCAGCGCGCCATGCGAGCCGGGCGGCGACGGGCTGACATTCACGCTGTCAAGACTCGCCCCGACCGCTGGAACTGTAAACTCAAACCGAAGATGCCGAGCGACCCTGCAAATCCCGATCAGCCCGGCCTCAGCAGCGCCGAGCCGGCCCTGGCCGACACGCTGGACCAGGCACCCAGGACCAGCGGGCCGACGCAGGAGACCGGTCCGCGCCGCGCCGCCGCATTGTTCATCTTTTTCACGGTCGCGCTCGACATGCTTGCGCTCGGCATGATCGCCCCCGTGCTGCCGCGGCTGGTGGAAACCCTGATGCACGGGACACCTTCGCAGGCCTCACAGATGCTCGGCATCTTTGGGACCGTCTTTGCCGGCATGCAGTTCGTCTTTTCGCCGGTGATCGGCTCGCTCTCTGACCGGTGGGGGCGGCGCCCGGTCGTGCTGCTGTCGAACTTCGGCCTCGGTTTCGACTACCTGCTGATGGCCTGGGCGCCCACCGTCGGCTGGCTGCTGCTGGGCCGGATCGTTTCCGGCCTCACCACTTCGTCCATCCCGACGGCGCAGGCCTACATCGCCGACGTGACCCCGCCCGAGAAGCGCGCCGGCGCGTTCGGGCTGCTCTCGGCCGCGTTTGCCATGGGCTTTGTGCTGGGCCCGGCGATCGGCGGCCTGCTCGGAGACATCAGTCCCCGCGCGCCTTTCTGGGCGTCTGCGGCCCTGAGCCTGATCAACGGCATGTATGGGCTGTTCGTGCTGCCAGAGTCGCTGGGTCGCGAGCACCGCAGCCCTTTCTCCTGGCGGCGCGCCAACCCAGTCGGCTCGCTCAGGATGCTGAGCCGCTCGCGTCTGCTGCTCTCACTTTCCGCCATCCTGCTGCTCGCCTACATTGCCCAGCAGTCGCTGATGAACGTGTATGTGCTGTATGCGGACTATCGCTTTCACTGGACCGACCATACCGTCGGGCTCTCGCTGGCCGCGGTGGGTATTTTCTCCGGCGTGTACGGCGGTGTGCTCGTAAAACGGGTTGTGAAAGCCGCCGGCGAGAGGACATCGATCCTGCTCGGCCTCGCGCTCGGCATCGCCGGCTTTGCGATGTTCGGGCTGTCGAAGACCGGCCTGCTGCTATGGTTCGGCATTCCGGTCATGAACGGGATGTCGTTTGTGTGGCCGGCGGCGCAGAGCATGATGACCCGCGGCGCGGCGGCTAACGAGCAGGGCCAGCTGCAGGGCGCGATCCACTCGCTGCGCGGCATCTCCGGGCTGCTCGGCCCGGGCCTGTTTACTTACATCTTTTCGAAATCGATCGGTGCGGATGCGTGGATCCATCTGCCCGGCTCGCCTTTTTTCCTGGCCTCGGCGCTGCTCGCGCTGGCGGTGATTGCGACGCTGCTGGTGCGCATGCCGCAAACCTCTACCGCTGCTGCCTGACGGGGGGCGGCAAGCGCTGCGGCAGGGGCCTGCCGCGCAGCGCCGCACCCAGCCGCAGCCGGAACAGAGCCGCGCTGGTGGGCCTGTGCAGCGCGAACCACAGCACAAACAGCACCAGGAAGATCAGGTGCGTGATGACGATCAGCAGCCCGGCGACTTCGACCAGGTGATCAGCCGATTTGGGCCATGTGTCAACCTGCATACTGATTTAGATACAGCAAAACAAGGACGCCATGTGCATCCGCGCTACTCTGCGTTGCTGTCATCAAGCAGCCAGCCTCAACGTACGCCCGCCACGAGGTGGCCTGTTCTTTGAACAGTGCACGAAGTGCCCGAGCAAGCGGTTTTAGCCCCCTGAGTACGCTCAACCCGCGCACCTGCTAGCATTAAAGATTCCGATGGCAGAACAGAACGTAAAACTTATCCCTCTAGGCGGCCTTGGCGAGTTCGGCATGAACTGCATGGCCATTCGCTACAAGGACGACATCCTCGTCATCGATGCAGGGCTCATGTTTCCCGAGTCCGAGCTCCTGGGCGTGGACATTGTTGTCCCCGATATCTCCTATCTCGTCGAAAACAAATCGATGGTGCGCGGCATCCTGCTCACGCATGGGCACGAGGACCACATCGGCGGCCTGCCGTGGATCCTTTCCGAGATCAACGTGCCAGTCTACGGCACTGAGTTCACCCTGGCCTACGTCGAGGGCAAGCTCGAAGAACACCGCATGCTCGACCAGACCGAGCTGATCGAAATCTCGCCGAACAACAAGTTCACCATCGGCCCGTTTACGGTCGAGCCCATCCGCGTAACGCACTCGCTGGTGGACTGTGTCGCGCTGGCGATCGAGACGCCGGTCGGTGTCATCGTGCACACGGGCGACTTCAAGATCGATCTCTCTCCGCCCGACGGCAAGGCCTTCGACCTGCACAAGTTTGCCGAGTACGGCCAGAAGGGCGTGCTGGCGCTGCTGCAGGACTCGACGAATGTGGACCGCCCAGGCTATACGCCGGGCGAGTCGGCGGTGAAGCCGCGGCTCGACGAAGTTTTCCTGCGCACCCGCAAGAAGCTCTTCTTCTCGTGCTTCTCGAGCTCCATTTACCGCATCCAGATCGCGCTCGACCTGGCCCACAAGTACGGCCGCAAGGTTGCGGTGGTCGGCCGTTCAATGATGGAGTCAACCGAGATTTCGCAGGACCTCGGCTACCTGACGCTGCCTCCGGGCCTGATGATCCACCCGGGGCAGATCGGCGACTACTCGCCCGAGAACGTGATGGTGCTGATCTCCGGCACACAGGGCGAGCCGATGAGCGCGCTCTCCCGCGCAGCAGTTGACAACCACAAGCATGCCCGCATCTCGCCCGGCGATACCGTGCTGCTCTCGTCGCGCGTCATCCCGGGGAACGAGAAGTCGATCTATCGCGTCATCGACCATCTCTACCGCCGCGAAGCCGAAATACTGTACGACGACGGCTCGATGGGCCTGATCCACGTCTCCGGCCATGCCTCGCAGGAAGAGCAGCGTCTGCTCATCAACCTGCTGCGGCCGAAATTCTTCATCCCGGTGCACGGCGACTTCCGCCATCTGAAAAAGCACACCGAGCTAGCCAAATCGACCGGCCTGGTCGGCGAGGCGATTTTGATCGAGGACGGCGACATTCTGGAGCTCACCCCGACCAAGGCCCGCAAGGCCGGCAAGGTCACGGCAGGCCGCGTCTGCATCGACTCGGGCTCAACGGCGGACGTGGTCGGCGACCTTGTCATCCGCGACCGACGCAATCTGTCGGAGGACGGCATCGTGCTGCCGATCCTCACCATCAATAAGCTGACCGGCAAGGTTGAGCGTGCGCCTGAGGTAGTCACGAGAGGATTCGTCGGCGCGGACGCGGCGATTCTGGGTGAGGCCCGCAATGTGATCCAGCAGACGCTTGAGACCTCAAGCGCTGAAGAGAAAGCCGACCCCGGCGTGATGAAGGAGAAAATCCGCATCGACCTGAAGCGGTATATCCAGAAGCACACCAGCAGAAGGCCGCTGATTATGCCGGTGATCCTGGAGGTGTAAGTCTTCCTGATTTCAATGATTGTGCAGAGAGAAAAGAGGCGGCTGGTTGCCGCTTCTTTTCTCGCGCCATGTTTGCCTGCCTGCGAACTGCTGTATACCAGTAGCTATCGCGCGGGGTGGCAACCGGGGCATCTGCCGCTTGCGCCCAAAGCCGGAGGGAGTCAGTGAACAAGCGAGGCGGTCTCTGGTTCCTGGTGGTGCTATTCCTCCTCTTCACCTGTCTGTTCTTCCCCATGCTTTTCATGTTCCACGTGCCCCCCGCGACGCCGGGGATGCGTGCGCGCCTGCGGCCGATCTACCTCCAGTTGCAGCAGGTTGAAGCAAGCGCTCGCGCAAACCATATCGCGGACACCCAGGACCCCGCGTTGAAGCAGGCTGAAGACGCAGTCGAAAAACTGCAGGATTCGCTGCCGCGTCACCTTTCGCAGCCAGACGACCAGGCTGCTTCTGCGCTGGATGCCTACGAGGCCGACATCCAAGGGCTGGTGCAGCAGCACCTGCCGGCGCAGCGTGCGCAGCTGACCGCGGACGACGCGAAAACTGAAGAACAGATCCACAAGACGCTCACCACGGAGCTCGACAGACGGCTGAATAAGCCCTCGCGCTTCGCGCTGCCGATTGCTTTTTACAGCAGTGTCAAATACCTCATCCCGCTCGGATTTCTAGTCTTCTTCCCGGTAGTCGTGTTCTTTCCGTTCCGCGGGCCGCTGCGCACCTGGCGGATGCAGCGACGGTTGCGCCGCGTCGGCGTGCCGGCGATCGGCATCGTTGCCGACGTCCAATCGGCCGGGCTCGTCGTCAACGGCATCCCCATGCTGCGGCTCAAGGTGCTGCTTGACAGCGGAGAGACGGTGGAGGTGGTGCAGAGCATGATCGGCGCAGCCTCCGCAGGCCAGAGCATCCAGCTGCTGATTGACCCCGAGGATCACAGCAAGGCGATGGCGGCGTAGAGCGGCCTGTTTGTGCTGCTTCAGTGCTTCCGGTCGTGCCTGACCGCAAGTGCCGCAATATGATGAGGAAATGACAGAAAGCCTCGTCACCCTTGACGCGATCCGCGCGGCGCAGCAGCGTATCGCCGGCATCGCTGTGCGTACCCCGTTCGTTCCCTTCCCCGCTGCCGGTGTCCCGGGCGAGCTATGGCTGAAAGACGAAGGAGCGCAGCCTATTGGTTCTTTCAAGTTACGCGGGGCGGCCAACAAGATCTTCTCGCTACCGGTGGAACAGCGCAGTCGCGGTGTCATCACCTACTCAAGCGGCAACCATGCCCAGGGCGTCGCCTATGCGGCACGCGAGGCTGGGATCAAAGCGGTCATCGTGATGCCGCGCGACGCGCCCGAGATCAAGCGCGCTGCGACCGCTGCTCTCGGCGCCGAGATCGTCTTCGTGGGTTCTGCGAGCAGCGAGCGCAAAGCCCGCGCCGAAGAGCTCGCTGCCGAGCATGGCTTTCTCATGATTCCGCCCTATGACGACGCGGAGATCATCGCCGGTCAAGGGACCTGCGGACTTGAGATCCTCGAAGAGCTGCCCGATGTCGACCTCGTGCTGGCGCCGGTAAGCGGCGGCGGACTGCTTTCCGGCATTGCCGCGGCCATCAAGCACCAGCGGCCCGAGGTCTCGGTCATCGGCATCGAGCCGGAGCTCGCCGGCGACGCACGGGAAAGCTACCTGTCGGGCGAGCTGGTCAGCTGGCCAGCCGAGCTCACTACGCGCACGCTCGCCGACGGCCTGCGTACGCAGTCGCTGGGGGCGCTCAACTGGGAGCATGTGCACACGTTTGTTGACTCGATTCTTACCGTGTCGGAGGACGAGATCAAAGCCGCGGTGCGAGCCATTCACTCGCTCGCGCCGGGACGGGCCGGCTCTGGTGAAACGGGGCTCGTCGCGGAGCCGAGCGGAGCCGTCACCGCCGCGGCCCTGCTGTTCCACGCGACTGCGTTGCTGCCTTATCGCAAGGCTGTTGCTGTGCTGAGTGGGCGCAACGTTGAGCCGAGCTTGCTGCGTCAGCTTCTCGCTGGTCCAGACCCAACGATTTCGTCCTGAGCAAGGATAGAATCCGATGCTCACTTGCAGAGCTTTCAACGATCCAGCCCCAGCCGGTGGCAGAGCCGCGACGACCGATAGCGCAAGCCTGATGAGGACGAGCCACGAAGTGGCGGCAAGCCGCGCAAGCGGTTTTCCACTCGTGGCTCGCAGCCGATATAATCCGACCGTCGAAAGAAAGTGAGACCACCCCTTGCCCGACCAGCTTTCCCGCGTTTCCCGTCGAAGCTTCGCCCGCCTGCTCGGCGCAGGCGCCGCTATAGCCGCCACACCTGCCCTGCCATCGATTGCGCGCGCCCAAGCCTCTGAAAACTCTGCCTCCACTACTGGTTTCAAGTTCCCCGAGGGCTTCTTGTGGGGCTCCGCCACGGCCAGCTACCAGGTCGAAGGAGCGGTCAAGGAGGACGGTCGCGGCGTTTCAATCTGGGACACTTTCTCGCATACCGCGGGCAAAACCCACGATGGCGACACAGGCGACGTTGCCGACGACGACTACCACCTGTACAAGGAAGACATCGCCATCATGAAGGAGCTCGGCCTCAAGATCTGCCGGTTCTCGATCGCGTGGCCGCGCATCTTTCCCGACGGCACGGGCAAGCCGAACCAGAAAGGCATCGACCACTACAGCCGGTTCGTTGATGCGCTGCTCGAGGCCGGGGTGCAACCCTACTGCACGCTGTACCACTGGGATCTGCCTCAGGCGCTTCAGGATAAAGGCGGCTGGCAAACGAAAGATACTGCCAAGGCCTTCGCCGACTACGCCGGTTATACCGCGGGCAAACTCTCGGACAAGATCCAGCACTTTATGACCATGAACGAGATCCGCTCGTTCACCGAGCTTGGCTACCAAAATGGCCAGCACGCGCCCGGGCTCAAGGTGGACGCCAAGGCGTTTGCGCAGGTCTGCCACAATGCCGTGCTCGGCCATGGACTGAGCGTGCAGGCCATCCGCGCGCAGGCTAAGGCCGGCACGCTGGTTGGCCTGGCCGACAACGCAGCGGCCACCTGTCCTGTTATCGCCAGTGAGCTCCACATTGCAGCCGCCCGCCGCGCCTACCAGGAAGAAAACGCACAGTATCTCAACGTCATCATGACGGGCAAGTACACAGACGCCTATCTCAAGAAGCTAGGGGGGAATGCTCCCACGACAACGCCGGAAGAGATGAAGGCTATCGCGAGCCCGTTGGACTTTGTCGGTCTCAACGTCTACCAGCCGACTTATGTGATGGCTGATGAGTCGAAGGAGACAGGTTACTTCGTCGTCCAGCCGCCCAGCTCGTACCCGCATATGTTTTCCGAGTGGCTCTCTGTCGGCCCGGAAGCGCTTTACTGGTCACCTACTCTCGCGCACTCTATCTACGGGATCAAGGCAATTTACATTACCGAGAACGGGGCGTCGTCGGACGATAAGCTGACTCCAGACGGCCAGGTACTGGACACGGACCGAACGATGTACCTGCGTAACTACATCATGCAGTTACACCGCGCGGTTGCGGGCGGCGCGCCGGTCAAGGGCTACTTCCTGTGGAGCCTGCTGGATAACTACGAGTGGGCGGATGGATATCAGAAGCGCTTCGGAATTACTTATGTTGACTTCAAGACACAGAAGCGGACGCCAAAGCTGTCGTCGCGGTTTTATAAGGCGTTGATTGCTGCGAATGCTGTCTCTTGAGCTGCCTCTAAACTGGACAAGAGCAAGGTCCTGATAATCAGCAACCTGCTCGACTGCCCTGCCAGGAGCGCGCGTTTGCCAACACGAACCTCACCCACACTACTGCTCCTGCTCACCTGTCTGCCTCTTTGCGCCCAGAAGAATGCACCGCAGCCGCCCGATCCGCGCACCTCCCCGAAGGCCACGGTCATCCGCCCTACCCCGTTGTACATCCAGGGCGACGAGCACTCCGACAAGCTCGCGACGGTTACCCCGGGCCGGGAGATGGCCATCACCGAGCACAGCGGCCACTGGCTCCGCGTCTACGCCAACACTGACAGTGAAACCGTTCGCGCTGAAGACCAGCCTGTCTTCACCGACACTGCCGCTGCCCAGCCCATCTCCGGCTGGGTGCAGGACCAGAACGTTATTGCTGCCGACACACCGCAGGGCGAGGCCATTCTTTTTGGAGAGGCCATCAGCGCCGAACAGGCTGCTGCCGCCGCGCACCCCCCGCCGGGCGCTGCGCAGGAGTCGCGCGGGCTGTACCGCATGGACGCCGAGCTCTTCCCGCAGGGGGCGCACACGGCAGAGGCGCTGTGGCGCTCGGCCGATATCCGCTGGCAGCTGCAGAAGCAGGACGCCAGCACCCTACCGTCGGCGCACGAAAAGGAAAACTACCTCCGCCAGCAGCCCGACGAGAGCGAGATGAAGCGCATCGAGAAGTTCTTTCCCGGCTCAAAGTGGGCCAGTTACGCCGCGTACGACCAGATCGATAACAAGCTGTGCGGCGACTGGCAAGGCGCGGAAAAATGCCCGGAGCAGGAGGCCGGCTACTACGCTCAGTTCGCGGACAAGTTCCCCGACTCGCCCCGCGCGCCGCAGGCTCTGTACGAAGCGGCGTGGCGTCTGGCCTGCGCCGGCGATATGTGGACTGCGGATAACGACGAGAAGCGCGCCACCGGCGACCGCAACCACTCCGTCGATACCGCCCAGCACCTGCTGACCAAATACCCCGGTACCGATTACGCTGCCCGCGGAGCGGGTCTGGTATACAAGGTGCAGCACGCAATCCCGGTCTACGGCAGCGACCGCCAGTAACGCTCTGCGTTGGCAGGCGCACGCGCCGGGCCCCCGCGAAGGAAACCTGAGCATTGAACGATTACGTAGTTTCTGTCCTGCTTGGCATTGTCGAAGGCCTCACGGAGTTCCTCCCCGTCAGCTCGACCGCCCATCTGCGCATCGCGGAAGCGCTGATGAATGTCTCGCTCACCGACCCGTACTGGAAGATGTACACGATCGTTATTCAGCTCGGCGCAATCCTTGCGCTGGTGCTGCTTTTCCTCAGCCGCATCGTCACGTTTGTCCGCACTTTCCCGCAGGGCGAGGGGCGCGACCGCACCATCTGGACGCATCCGCTTACCCTCGTCATGGTTGCGTTCGTCTGCACCGCGGTGCCCTCGCTCCTCTTTGAGAAGGCCATTGGCAAGCACCTGGAGAGCCTCCGCGTCATCGCCCTTGCTGAGCTGATCGGCGGCATCGTTATGTGGGCGGTCGACGCATGGAGCACCCACCAGGAGTCCCCCACGAAAGATGTGGACCAGATGGGCCTTGGGCAGGCGATCTGGATTGGCCTCTGCCAGGTGCTGTCAGCTGTCTTCCCCGGCACCTCACGCTCCATGTCCACCATCAGCGCCGGGCAGCTCGCCGGCATGACGCGTGTTGCCGCGCTTGAGTTTTCCTTTCTGGTCTCGATCCCGGTGATGGTCGCCGCCACCGGCTACGACCTGCTCAAGACCCTGCACCCCAGCCACAAACAGCTGGCCGCGGCCGCAGCAAATGGCGATTCCATCGCGCCCCTCGTGATGACCGGGCACAACTGGGTTATCCTCGCGATCGGCTTCGTGGTGTCCTTCCTGGTCGCACTGGCGGTTGTTGAGTGGTTCCTGCAGTATGTTCGCAAGCACGGCTTTACCGTCTTCGCTGTCTACCGCATCGCCCTGGGCATCGCCCTCCTGTTCTTCGGCGCGCGCCTGTTTCACAGCTAGACTGCAAGGCCGTTTGCGCGGCTTTCGTTCTCGCCTTTGCTGGTCAATTCAACCGTTAACTCTTCCTGTTCCCAGCCAGCATTCCCTGGGAAATGACCTTCCCTCCTCCGCGCCCGCTCTGCCATCATGAAGGTGCTCTTGCTCGATACTGCGACAGGTTGAGCGCAGCGATCTACACCTGCGGATGAAGCCAATCACACTCGCCCCCGCGCCTGCACGCCACCGCCGGCTCAACGAGCTGGCCGGACTGCTCCTGCTGCTCGCCTCCGCGCTGCTGCTTCTGGCGCTCGTCTCCTACCGCCCGGCCGATCCCTCGCTCGATACCGCCGGCGCGCAAACCGTGCACAACTGGACCGGGCGCCTGGGCGCCAGCATCAGCGATGTGCTGCTGCAACTCGAGGGTGCCGCCGCCTTTGGGCTGCCGCTACTGCTTACCCTGCTCGGCTGGAGCCAGATTCGCTCTGCCCACGTACCAGGTAATCGATGGATCAAGCTCGCGGGCGTGCTGCTGGCGGTCGTTACCGGACCGGCTATTTTTGCGCTGCTGCCCGCCCATCTGCAGCTCTTCGGCGCAATCCCGGCCGGCGGTGTTGCGGGCGCACTGCTGCTTGACACCCTGGTGGCCTATGTCAATTTCCCCGGCGCCTGTGTTGTGCTGCTCTTTCTGGCCGCCGTGTCGGTCTACCTGCTTACCTCGTTTTCCTTCTCGAGAGCGCGCGCGTGGCAGGGCTTCGCCGTAGCCGCCGCCCTGCGCGATCGCGTTGCCAATTGGCGCGCACAGCGTGCCCGGCGCAGCCAGGAGCGGCGCACCCGGAAGGAGTTCGCCCGGCAGCCCCGGCAGGCGGAAGAAGACATCGCGGCTGACGACGAACCGCAGCATCCTCCCCTCCGTGGCTCGCAGGAGCAGCTCTTCACAGCCCAGGAGCTTGCCTACGACTTAAAAGGGGTGGGCGGAGCAGCGCTTCCCCGTCGCGGCGGCTTTGCCGAGATGCAGGAGGAGCGCTCCGCTATAGCCGAGGGCTGGGACGAAGAGGCTTTCAGCACGAGCACTTCGCTGGCAGTTGAAGAAGCCTTCGCTGAGGAAGACAAACTACCGCGACCGCAGCTTCTCGCCGCTGGTTCTTCGGCGCAAAGCGCGGCGCCGCCCGTCCGGCCAGTACCGCCGGGGCCAGGGCCCCAGGTGCTCTTCGGCACACGCGCCGATGCCGACCAGCGCCCCGTCACCATGACCGCGAAGACCGTCACCGGCTTTGCCAGCGCCTACAAACTGCCGCCTACCACCCTGCTTCACCGGTCTGACGAGTCCCACGAAGTCCGCCAGGAAGCCCTGCGCCTTGAGGCCCAGGTTCTCATTGAAAAGTGCGGCGAGTTCGACGTTGGCGGCCAGGTCACCCAGATCAATCCCGGCCCCGTCGTCACCACCTTCGAGTTCCGCCCCGACGCCGGCGTCAAATACTCCCGCGTTACCGGCCTCGCCGACGACCTGTGCCTCGCCATGGCCGCCGAATCCATCCTCATCGAGCGCATGGCCGGCAAATCCACCGTCGGCATCCAGGTCCCTAATGCCGAGCGCGAGACTATCTGGCTGCGCGACATCATCGAGTCCGAAGGCTTCGCGCACTCCAAGTCACGCATCACCATGGCGATGGGCAAGGACATCAACGGCCGCGTCATCGTTGCCGACCTCGCGACGATGCCCCACGTGCTCATCGCCGGCTCCACCGGCTCCGGCAAATCTGTCGCCATCAACGCCATGATTATGTCGGTCCTGTACAAGGCCACGCCGGAGCAGGTGCGCCTGATCCTGGTCGACCCCAAGCGCGTCGAGCTGGGCATGTACGAGGGCATTCCGCACCTGTTCACGCCCATCATTACCGAGGCCAAGCTCGCTGCGAACGCGCTTAAGAACGCGGTGCGCGAGATGGAGCGCCGGCTCAAGCTGCTTGCCTCCCGCTCGGTGCGCAACATTGACCAGTACAACCGCCTCTTCGACACGACCCCCACCTTCTGGGACGAGCAGGGCGTCGAGGAAACGCCGCTGCCGTACATCATGATCATCATCGACGAGCTCGCCGACCTGATGATCCTCGACAAGTCCAATGTCGAGGAGGCCATTACCCGCCTCGCGCAGATGGCCCGCGCCGTCGGCATCCACCTGGTGCTCGCGACGCAGCGCCCGTCGGTCGATGTGATCACCGGCCTCATCAAGGCCAACGTTCCGACTCGCATGAGTTTCCGCTTGTCCACGAAGGTGGACAGCCGCACCATCCTCGACGCGAACGGAGCGGAGTCGCTGCTCGGCCGCGGCGACATGCTCTTCCTGCCGCCCGGCACCTCGCGGGTCCAGCGTGTGCACGCGCCGTTCGTGACGGAAAAAGAGATCGCCGGTGTCGTCGCCTTCTGGAAGGCCCAGGGTGAAGCCCAGTATGTCGAAGCTTTCCTCGACGCGCCGAAGGACGACAAAGGCAGAGACCTTGATGGGGACGGTTCCGGCGAGGGGGGCGAGGAGAACGACCCGCTGTTCGACGATGCGGTGCGACTTGTGTTCGAGTTCGGTAAGGCGAGTACGTCGCTGCTGCAGAGAAGAATGCGCATCGGCTACGGCCGGGCTGCGCACCTCATCGACTTGATGGAGCGGGACGGCCTGGTGGGGCCGCCGGAAGGGTCCAAGCCGAGAGAGTTGCTGAAGCCGGCTAGCTGGCTTAATGAGAGTGACGAAGCGCTTCGGTGATAGCTGACAGCATGCATTTCCTCCCTGCCCATGTCTGAAATTGGAGAACGGTAATCCGGCATTTATGCGCAGTAAAGGGCCTAACGGTACTTAAGTGACATTGCGCCTATATACGCGAGACACTATCACGACTTCATGCGTGAAGACGGCTTCACAGTCTTTAAAACAGCTTCCGAGTATTACATGCTCCTTGTAGGAGCTGGTATCGCCTTATTACTTAGCGAGCGCTTTGTGATTGGGGCTTGCTTTATTGCCGCTGGACTTTTAATCAGGTCTGTGACCGGCAGCAAGAGATCAGCAGTGAAGTCAGTGATTCAAGACCAATCTGAACTTGAATCCTTCTTTATCGACATGACCACTCCATATTTGGGGCGTCATTCAGGATGGGACCGCATTGAACTCAATTCTTCTAAGCTCGAGTATCACAGGGAGTTTTGCTTTGGAGGCCCTCCAAAATGCTATGAGACATGGGAATATCAAATTAAAGAGCCCAATGTCATTGTTAAGCGGCTTGTGTCTAGCCATGAAGATGGGCTTTACCGCACTACATACGAGGTCGTTAACAACTCAATTCTCGAGAATCCAGGCGATCCTGCCAAATTGGCGAGACTAAAGCATTCGATTGCATGGCATGAGCTTCATGGCGTTGTGAAATACGCAATTCTGTCACAGCATAATGTGCCGGGATCGTGGAGACAAAACGCATTCAATCTGAAACAGGCCTTCGCGCTTTTAGAGCGGGACGCCGCTGCCTTAGGGGCCGAGAAATCCGAACTCGGGGATTACGGCCCCCCGAGCGGCTCGGAAGAGGATGTGAAGTCTCGAATCCACAAACTCTTTAGTGATGATGTGCTGATTCGCAAGTACGGCGTACCCTCATATCGGGATTGGGCAGAGCGGGATCACATTCTCAAGCTCATAGATTCTATGATCACCACTCCTATTCACCCGCCAGCGTAAAAGAGGCTGGCTGGGTGTCCAAAATGCCGTTTTCCAATGTGGGTTTCTTTAACTTCTAAGAAGCTACACCGCGACGAGGAAATGCCCGATTGAAGACCTATCAAGCCACCCCCAGACGGTCTACCAAGAGTTCATGACACAAGTGCAAGAAAAACACGCTACCGATTGGACAGACTGTCTTCTGGTCGAAGTCAATCCGCGCAAGTTGAGCGGCGAACCCATCCTCAAGGGAACACGCGTCAAGGCTGACGCCATCGTGGAGAACTACGAGGGCGGCTCCCCGGTTGAGGAAATAGCAGATAATTTCGACATCCCGGAACCCACGATCCGCGCTGTATTGACCTACGCTGCCGAGAAACGTAGGTCAGTCGAGCCGTGAGGTTGTTGTTCGACCACAATGTCCCAAAACGCTTTCGCCAGTTCATGTCCCACCATGAGGTCAAGACAGCCCGCGAATGGGCTGGGCTGGCCGCGAAGCCGCATTAGGGCTTCGCCCCAGCAGGCGGTTTACCCGCCGTGCTCCTTACCGCGCAGGTGCAGCAGGTCGCGCTGGTAGATGAATGAGACGCCCAGCAGCAGCACGCCCAGTCCCAGGAAGCTAAGGATGCGGAATCCCTGGCTGAGCGAGCGCGTATCGATCAGAAACACCTTGGCCACGGCGAGCGTGAGCAGCACCAGGGCCTGCCAGCGCAGGAAGGCCCAGCGCAGGCGGAAGCCAAGCACCAGCAGCCCTACGCCCAGCAGCGTAGCCCAGGCCGAATACCAGAACTGCTCCGCGGTGCCGCCGGCACCGTTCCAGTAGGTGTGGATTTCGAGCGCGCCGGCAATAAGCAACAGCACAGTTGCGGTGATGGCTGCGCCGGCGCCGACCACGCTCCACTGCCGCAAGCGCGCGGCTTCGCGCTCCCCTTCGCGGTGCGCGGCATGCTGCCTCGCAGCCAAGCGGACCGCCAACACGGCCACGGCAATGACCAGCAGGTAGAGCGCGAAACGCTCGTTCCAAAGCACGAGCGCGGGATTCGGCAGGACGTGGCTGAGAGAGTCGGCCACCAGCAGCAGCGCGGTGGCTGCGAGCAGGATGGCTGAAGGAAGGGGCGAGCCCATCGCAGTCTCTGCGCCGCGCTGTTCCGGCCGCTGCCGCAGGGTCAGCAGCAGCAGCACAGCCGCTTCCAGCGCCCAGCCGGCCACGACGCCGCCACCGGTGAGCCCGGACCAGAGCCCCAGGGCTGCGAACGCTATCACCAGCCCCGCGTGCACCGGCTGCAGCACAGTTGCAGCCGCGCGGCGCCGCCCAGCCAGCAGCAGCGCCGCAAACCAGACCGCAACCAGCGCGGGCAGCCAGTGGTCGGCAAACGAGCCGGCCGGCAGCAGCTGCCACAGCTCAAACGTACCGAGCACCGCATTCAGCAGAGCGATCCCGACCGCAATGGCCCGCGCGGCCTGCTCCGCAACTGTGTTCGTGTCGCCGTCTGCGGGGTGAGTCCTTGCGACGGCCAGTGAAGCAAGCGAGAACGCCGCGAAAAATAGCGCAATGAGCAGTATCGCCGCGCCTGCCTCGCCATGGCTCCGCAGCTGGGCGGGGTGAAAGGCCATGCCGAGCAGGTAGGTTGCGGTGCCCACAAAGGCCGCGGGCAGCAGGCGCGGCCAGCGGCGCAGCAGGAAGAGCGCGAACAAGCCAGCATTGAGCAGCACCAGATAGCTGCCCAGCGTCCACACAGAGGTGTGCTCCTGCGCGAGCAGTGCCGGGGTGAGAAAGCCGCCAATCGCGGCATAGGCGGCCAGCACCTCCGACCGCTGCACCCAGCACAGCCATGCATTGGCCACCGTGACCAGCACCATGCCCGCAAACGCCACCGGATACGGCACCAGGTGGAACAGCGAGAACGAGGCCCACAGCACCAGGTAGAGCAGCCCCGTGCCTACTGCCTTGAGCGAAAAGGCGAAGACCGGATATTGCCGTCGGCGGAACCGCTCCGACCAGGCGATAAGCCCCAGACCGGCCGCCGCGCCGATCGCTACCCGCGCCAAAGGCCCCAGCCACTGCTGGTCTACCGCGTACTTGAGGAACCAGGCCGCGCCGATGAGCACCGCAACGATGCCGACGCGGTTGAAGAGCTGCGAGCCGATGCGCGACTCGAGCGAAGGCCGCGCCGGCGGCGTAAACGAGACCGGCGGAGCAGCGGCGGCTTGTGCGGGCGGCGGTGCGGGCGCTGGTATGGCTTTGGGAGCACCCGAGAGCTGGAGCTCAAGGCGCGAGACGCGCTCCCGCAACAATGCCAGCTCGTTCCACAGCCGCTCCGACTCCGATGCATCCATGAGCCGAACTTTACGCTGTTCCGCCACAAACCGGTATGCGCCACGGCGGAGCTAGCTGTGGTGACTGTTCCTTGAATGGCAGAAGCAAGACCCCCTGCGCGGGAGGCGGTCACTTCGTGACATGTATATCCAAAAAGATGGGCGGAGGCGGATCTCATTCGCACCCAGTTGCGGCCACGTGGAAGCAATGGCTTGCTTCCGCTAAAGCGTGATATCCCGAGAAGCTCCGGTTGCAATATGGCAAGACGGTTACTTCGGTTACAACTACGGCGCTTACGAATGGGTTACCTATGCAGTATCTTTCGAGTATGCGCGTTTCCAAGCGGCGTTCACAGGATGAGCTCTTGGAAAACAGCAGGGCGCTCGGTGGGTCAGCGCCAGCCGAGTCCGGGGACGACACTTTGCACGTGCATGCAGCTGCCCTGGATCCGTCGATCTTTGGCTCCCTGCGAGAGCTGCTCGACGAGCCGATACTCAAACAGACTTATTCTGATTTCCTGGCGAACACGCGCCTGCGACTGCAGACCTTCCCTGCGGCTTCCGAGGAGAAGGCCGTCCAGGAAGTGGCGCATAGCCTGCGCGGAACCGCGGCGATGCTGGGCGCGAACCAGATCTCGAGGGCGATAGCACAGCTGGAACGGGAGCCCGCATCGAGTGCGAGAGTCGCGCGCGTGGTCGAGCAGCTTTTTGCCGATTGCACGACACTCGAGGCCGCTTTGCGGAAAGAGGGATTGTGAGCCACGGATCGCATAGCAGCGACAGTCCTCCGGCATCCCGGCGCGAAGGCGCGGTTCGCGTCATCATCGCCGACGATCACCCGGTCGTGCGCATCGGTGTTCGCAATGTGCTGGCGGCGCACGGGCATTTCTCCGTAGTGGCGGAGGCGGAGAATGGCGTGCAGGCGGTTGCGCAATCGATTGAGCTGCGTCCTGACGTGTTGCTGCTGGATGTGCAGATGCCGAACACATCAGGCTTCGACCCGGTGCGGCAGGTCGCGTCCGGTGCACCGGAGACTCGCATCGTTCTGCTGACCGGCTCCATCCAGGCTGAGCACCTGGCCGAGGCTTTCAACGCAGGCGCACGCGGCATCGTGCTCAAGGGGGCGCTTACCGAGCAGATCGCCTCTGCCCTGCTGGCGGTCGTCGACGGCTACTACTGGGCGCAGGGCCGGCGCATCGACCACCTGGCCGGCGTGCTTACGGAGATGCGCTCGCAGGTCCGCAAGGAGAACAACGACCGCTTCAACCTGACCCGGCGCGAGCTGGAGGTGATCGGGCTGATCGTCAAGGGCTATTCCAACCGCGACATTGCGAAGCAGTTCAAACTAAGCGAGGAGACGGTCAAGCGCCACCTCTCCAACACGTTCGAAAAGCTCAACATCTCTACCCGCCTGGAGCTCGCCATCTTTGCGATCGCGAACAAGCTGGCCTCGACGAAGGATGGATCCTGATCGCCATTGGCGAACACCTTGAGGCTCTGGAGACAGTCTGGGGTGGCATAGCTGCAGGACCGCCAGACCTCTCCCGCCCACTGCCCCGCATCTTTCTCTTTCGAACAACAACAATGGCCGGCCTGCCGCCAGGAGCGCAGATGCCAGCGCATGGAATGGACATTAACAATGCTGACTCTCTTGAAACAAACCCCTGCCCTGGTCCTGTTCGGGGCGCTTTCTGCCACGGCCTACGGGCAGGTCATGAATCCCACGGCAACCGATCGCTTCCCCCAGCCGCAGGAACCCTCCGCGGTCCGCAATGGCGTTCCCATATACAAAATCCAGGTGGTCGGGCGCGATATTCCGGCGATCAACTACTTCCATCGCAGCGGCTCGACCCGGATCGGGTTTGAAGGGACGCCGCTGCTGCCGTACTCGAAAGGCTCAGCGACAGTCGAGAGCAACAAGGGCCAGATCGCCATCAATGCGCATTTTGAGGGGCTGAAGCCGGCCAATGGCTTTGGCGTGGAATACCTTACCTACGTTCTATGGGCCATTACACCCGAAGGTCAGCCCCAGGCTTTGGGCGAAATCCTGCCCACCGGCGGGGGCGACAAATGTGACATCAAGGTGACGACGAACCTGCAGGCCTTCGCGCTGATCGTAACGGCAGAACCGTACTTTGACGTGAGCCTGCCGAGCGACGTCGTCGTACTGCAGAACTCGGTGCTGCGCGACAAGACCCAGGGCATCATCGACCAGGTCAACGCGCACACCAACCTCCTGCCGCGCGGCGCGTATGCGACGACAAGCGGCTCGAACTCTGTGCTGAACCCGATCACGCGTAACGACCAGTCACCGCTCGAGCTGTACGAGGCCATCAATGCGATCCAGATTGCGAAAGCAGCTGGCGCCGATACACTGGCCGCCGACACCTATCGCAACGCGGAGCAGAACCTGCAGAACGCGCAGTCCATGGACACGCACAAGAGCGAGCGCAAGCAGGAGATCACCTACGCGCGCGCGGCAGTGCAGGCTGCGGAGGACTCGCGCGTGATCGCCATCCGCAAGCATGAGGAGATGGACAAGGCCGCGCAGCAGCAGGCGCGCGAGCAGGCGCAGCAGGCCGCGCAGCAATCCGCGCTCGAGGCGCAGCAGTCAAAGCTCGATGCGCAGCAGGCGCAGTTGAAGGCCGAGCAGGCAGCGGCGGAGCAGGCCAAGGCTGAGGCGCAAGCGGCCCAGGCTCAGGCGCAGGCAGCTGCGGCGCAGCAGTCGCAGCAGCAGGCCGCCGACCAGACCGCCAAGATGAGGCAGCAGCTGAAAGACCAGCTCAACTCCGTGCTCAACACCCAGGAGACCGCGCGCGGCCTCATCGTCAACCTGTCGGATGTGCTGTTCGATACAGGCAAATACACGCTCAAGCCGGATGCCAAGGTGAAGCTGGCCAAGGTTTCGGGCATCCTGCAGGCCTACCCCAACCTGAAGCTGCAAGTGGAGGGCTACACGGATAATGTGGGCAGCGCGCCTTACAACCAGAAGCTCTCGGAGAATCGCGCGCAGACTACCGGGGATTTCCTGGTGAGCCAGGGTGTTCCGCTGGCAAACGTGACCGCAAGCGGCTTCGGTTTGAACAACCCGGTGGCCGACAATGGCACGGCCGCGGGCCGCGCGCAGAACCGCCGGGTGCAGCTGGTGGTCTCAGGCGATGCGATCGGCGTGCAGCAGAAGGCGGAGCCTGCGGGTGGGGCACCCGCGCCTCCGGTGAGTCAGCAGCAGCCGCAGTAACCGCAGAAAGGAAGGCATAAGGGGCCGCTTTCATGCGGTCCTTTTGTGCTTTGGTTTGCGAGCCGGCTTCGCTGCATCCAACGCAGCAAAAGGAGCGGCTGGCAGGGATGAAGATTGCGTTTCTAGGTCTGGGCAAGATGGGCAGCGCCGTCGCGCGGCTGTTGATTGAAAAAGGCTTTGAGCTTACGGTGTGGAACCGGACTGCGAGCGCAGCGCAGGCCCTAGCTGCGCTTGGCGCGACGGCCGCCGAGACACCCTCGCTGGCAGTGCAGGGTGCGCGCGTGATTTTCACCATGGTGCACGACGATGCCGCGCTTGAAAGCATTCTCTTCGACCAGGGAGCGCTGGCCGCGATCGGCAAAGGCGCGGTCCATATTTCGCTCTCGACCATCAGCGTCGCCCTGGTGGAACGCCTGGAGAGGGAGCATGGCGAAAGGCAGCAGGGTTTTGTGGGCTCGCCTGTTTTCGGGCGGCCAGCCGTCGCGGCCGAGGGCAAGCTGTGGCTGGCGGTCGCAGGCCGGGAAGAAGTACTGGCGGAGATCGTCCCGGTTCTCGAAGTATTCTCGCGCGGCATGTCGATGCTTGGTGGGAAGCCGAGCCTCGCGCACGCGGTCAAGCTGGGCGGCAACTTTCTAATCACCGCGATGATCGCATCGCTCTCTGAGGGGTTGACTTATGCGGAAGGCTGCGGAGTCGAGCCGGAGTTGTTCCTCGAGACAGTCAACAGCGCGTTGTTTCAGTCGCCCTTCTACGCCAGCTACAGCAAGGTGATGCTGCACCCGCCGGAAGAGGCCGCGGCGACCATCGCGCTGGGTGCGAAAGATACACGTCTGTTCCGCGAAGCAGCCAAGGAAGCGGCAACGCGCACTCCGCTTGCCGACATGTTTCAGCAGCAATTGAACGCAGCCATCCAGGCAGGCGCGGCAGATGAGGACTGGGCCGCCGGCTATCTAAAACAGATACGCAGCGAAGCGAAAGGATTGAAGACGGCGTGAGCGCACTGAAAGGGCAAATCGTTTTGATTACAGGTGCGAGCTCTGGCATTGGTGAGGCTTGCGCTTATGCCTTCGCGCGAGAAGGTGCAAAGCTGCTGCTCGCGGCGCGCCGGCTCGACCGCTTGCAGGCAATGGAGCCGAAGCTGCGAGAAGCAAGCGCTGCGGACACCTACGTGCTTTCGCTGGACGTGCAGCACTCGACAGCCGTTGACAATGCATTTGCCGCTTTGCCGGCAGAGTGGGCAAAGGTCGACGTGCTGGTCAACAATGCGGGTCTCTCCCGCGGTCTTGATAAGGTGCAGGACGCGAAGGTCGAAGACTGGGACGAGATGATCGACACTAACGTCAAGGGCCTGCTCTATGTCACACGCGCTGTCGTTCCGGGGATGATCGAGCGTGGACGCGGACACGTCCTCAGCCTAGGCTCGACTGCTGGCGAGATGACCTACCCGGGCGGCTCTGTCTATTGCGCGACTAAGGCAGCCGAGCGGGCGATTAGCGATGGCCTGCGGCAGGACTTGCTGGGAACGCCGGTGCGAGTAACATCGATAGACCCGGGGATGGTCGAAACGGACTTTTCAAAAACCCGATTTCGGGGTGATGACGAGCGAGCTGCAAAGGTGTATGCGAATCTGACGCCGCTGACTCCGAATGACGTTGCTGACGCGATCCTATGGGCAGCGACACGGCCGGCGCATGTCAACATCGCTCGCGTGCTATTAACCTCTATAGACCAGGCAAACTCGCTTCTCTTTAACCGGAAGGGCTAAACCCCGCGGATCAGGATTGTTTCTCGAGTGCTTCCAACTGCAGCTCAATATCGCGGAGGGCGGCAGCCAGGGATGCGCGGCGGTGAGCATTGCTGGTGCGTGTGTTGAGAATCTGCTCTCGCTTGAGCTCAAGATTCTGTCGCTCACGCTGCCGATCTGCCCGGTCTCGCTGCTCCGCTGTAGACAGCGCGCTGCTCGCCGGCGCGGCATTCCCATACTCCGCAAGCTGCTCTTCCACTCCCTTGCTCTCCCACCCTCTGGCCATGACTGTTTGGATGCGCGGCATCGAACGGACGCGTGGCAGCATATGCTGCTAACAGGAGAATAGACACCTCGATGAAGTCATGGACGATTCCCGCTTTCGGTATTGACAAGCTCGAGCAACACGAATCAACCATTCCAGAGCCTGCTGCCGGTGAAGTTGTGATGCAGGTGCGAGCCTGCTCTCTTAACTATCGCGACCTGAAGATCGTGCAAGGCACTTATAACCCCAAACTCAGGCTGCCCCGCGTGCCCCTCTCTGACGGCGCCGGTGTCGTGCATTCCGTTGGAGAGGGGGTCGAAGGTTATAAAGTAGGCGACCGGATCGCCGGTATTTTCATGCAGCAGTGGCAGGAGGGGCTTCCTTCGGCCGAGAAATATCGCGGTGCACTCGGCGGCGATATCGACGGGATGGCGACGCAATATATTGCGCTGCACCAGACAGGCATCGTGCCAATTCCGGAGTATCTGTCATTTGCCCAGGCGGCGACGCTTCCCTGCGCCGCCGTAACTGCCTGGACCGCCTTGCACAAAGCAGGCGGCATTACCAGCGGCAGCACGGTTTTGATCCAGGGAACGGGTGGTGTTTCGATTGCCGCGCTGCAACTGGCCGAGGCGATGGGCGCGCGGGTGTTGGGGATATCGAGCAGCGACACCAAGCTCGATCGGGCTCGCGCCCTGGGCCTGGACGCGGGGTTGAACTACAAACTAAATCCAGCATGGGACTCTTGGGCACTGGATCAGACCGACGGCGACGGCGTGGACCTGGTCATCGAAGTCGGCGGCGCGGGCACGTTTACTCGGTCGCTCAAGGCGGCGCGCATTGGTGGCTCGGTAGCGCAGATCGGCGTGCTGACAGAGAGCGACGAACCCGTTTCGATCCCGCTGATCCTTAGAAAACAGTTACGCGTGCAGGGCATCTATGTAGGTTCGCGTGCGGATTTCGAGGCATTGAATCGTTCCCTGCTTATTACGCGCATTGAGCCTGTGGTTGATCGAGAGTTTTCGTTTGAAGAACTACCGGATGCGCTGCGTACTATGGAGTCTGCCTCCCACTTCGGCAAGCTGGTTGTGCTTGTTCCCAATCGACCCTCATAAGGTGACAAGTAGTGCAATGACTTTCAACCGGTTGCCGGGCTAATTACTTACTACAAGTTTTGCGTGGCAACCTATGTTCGCAGTCCTGGTCCAGTTCTGCGATTGGCGTCTAGGGGTTTGACTCCAGGCTGCGTTTCTCGATCAAAGCTCGTCAATCGCGAGAATGCCCCGCCCGATTGCGTATGAGACCGCTTCAGTCCGGTCAGAAACATCAAGCTTTGCCATCAGATTGTTCATGTGGTTTTTCACGGTACTCTCGGCTATACGCAGGACCGATGCGACCTCGCGGTTAGTCAAGCCCCGCCCAATGAGCCGGAGCACATCCACTTCCCTCTCGGTCAACTGCGGCCTTTTCGCCCGCTCGCGCATGCGCGCTGCAATCGACGGCACCAGCCAGGATTTCCCTTCGTGGACGCTGTGCAGCGCCTCGAGCAGCTTGTCCCGATCGATGTCCTTGAGCGCATAGCCGCGAGCGCCCGCGCGCAGCACCCGGAAGATCTCTTCCTCCACCTCGTAGCTGGTCAGGATAAGGATTCGGGCCGCAGGTGCAAACGCTCGAACGCGTTCAACAACGTGGATGCCGCCGTCTCCTGGTAAGCGCAGATCGAGCAGGAGCACGTCGGGCCGCACCTCACGGTACAGTTCGATAGCCCGGTCACTGGTGGCCGCTTCCCCGACCACGGTGACGCCGGGTTCTGCATACAAAAGACTCCGAATGCCAAGGCGGAATACCAGATGATCGTCGGCGATCGCAACACGGATCGGTTCGGTCGCGCCGCCGGCCGGTTCGGCTTCAGCAATCACAGGCTGCCCTTCCTGAGGCGCGGTTTCGCAAAGTTAGCCAGCGGAATCGTCACGGACACAACACTGCCCTCAACTGAGGAATGAATCCGAAAATCTCCTCGCAGCCCTTGCACGCGTTCCTGCATGCCCACCAGTCCAAAGTGTTCACCGTTGGCTTCTATCTTCGCCGCGTCGAAGCCGCAGCCATCATCCCTCACAGAGAGTGCAATCTCCGGGTTGCGAAAGTCCAGCAGGAGCCAGATAGCGCTTGCTGAGGCATGCTGTACAGCATTGCCGATTGCTTCCTGGCCGATGCGGTAAATATGGATAGCGACGTCATAAGGCAAATCCGGCTCCTGTCCCTGCACGACGACTTCGATCTTCACGGACGCGCCCTCGCCTGCCTGACGCGCAGCCTGCTTCAGCATGGTCGTAAGGCTGTTCCCCACTGAGAGCGCCCGCAGCATCTGGATGGAACGATGCGATTCGCTGCGACTATGGCGGACCATGGTGAGGGCTATGTCGAGATGTCGTTTTGTCACGTCGGCGTCGCCGGCAAGCGTCTGGGTCGCGGCCTGCAGGTGGAGAGCGATCCCCGCGTATCCCTGCGCCGTAGTATCGTGCAGATCGCGTGCGATCCGAAGCCTCTCTTCCGTCACAGCCCGGAAGCGAAGACGAAGACTCTGGATATGCAGCGCAACCGCTGTCAAAACCAGGCATGCAATCGCCAGGAAGAGCCCGGTGAGATGGACCGGGGTCCACCAAGGCGGCCCGGATACGCGAATGATGTCATCGGACGAGCGAAGAACGAGATTGAAACTTCCTTCGGCGCTCCGCAACTGCGGCATGGCGCCCAGAACACCAGTCAGCGCCAAGGTCGATCGTGGAGCCAGCGCATGACGCAGCAACGCGTTTTCAGGCCACTGCTCGTTGGTCACATCCGCATGGCTGAGATAGGCGGTGAAGTACTGGTGCTCGCCTTGCATGGTGAGCTCAAGCGAGCCGTTGGCTTGATGCCTGGCCTCCACCAGGTGCCCGCTGATGCTGACCAGGGCAAGCTCATCTCGGCCGTCCGCTGCGGAATCCGGGGAAATCACAACCGGCAAAGGCGCCGAACCGCTCCACAACCTTGTGACCGAGCCTTCGAGTGCGGGAGGCTCCGCGCGGAGGGAGGTGCCGACGACTTCCACCTCATCGCCAATGGAAACGGCATCGCTGCTCTTTGTAGGCCTTACTTCCGCAGCACCCGATTCATCCTGAATAATGATTGAGTTTGGGCCGTCGAGTGTCACGGCTCCGCGCACTTTCACGGGAGAGCCGCCTGCGTCGGCAATCGAGCTGATGGCACGCAACTCGGGTGAATGCAGGCTTCTGCTTTCCGCGTGGCACCAGCGTGTTGCATGGCTGCCCAATGCAAGTACAATCACCGTGACAACGGCGACAGCTGGCATTCTGCCGGAGAAGATACGCCGCTGGCCGCCGCTCCACCGAGTTCGCATGCGCCCTTCCCTCTTACGAGCAAGCTTTTGCTGTGGTTCTTTCAGAGCCCTGACGCTAGCCGCTGCCGCTATCATTGTCGCCTTTGCACTCAGCGCCTGCCAACACCAGGGTTCCGCGACGCCTGCGTGCAGCAATCTCAACTCGTGGTCCTTCTATGGAGGCAGCTGGAGCAGCCAGAACGGCATGCTTGAGGCTGTACGCAACGGGCGGGGCGATATGGCGATCTCGCGCAACAACACCTATACAAACTTTCACCTCTCAGTGCAGATGCAGCTTAGCGACCTGTATCCCGACACGATTTACGGCGATGCCGGTGTGCTGTTCCGGGTGAGCAACCCGCATATCGGGGTCGACTCCTACGATGGCTACTATGTCGGCATCCGCGCCAGCGATCAGCACCTCTTTTTCGGCCGGGTCGATGAGGAATGGCACCAGCTGCTGACCATCCCGATGGCAGAGCCGCTGACGGATGGAGCCTGGTACACGCTTCAGATAAGCGCACAGGGCTGCACGTTCGTTCTGTCCGCCGCTCCCGCACGCGGGGGCACCGCCACAACACTCCACTACACCGATCCACACTGCCGGCAGTCCGGCAGTATCGGCATGCGCGTTTACTACGCCAAAGCCTCATGGCGCCTCCTGCAAATCACTGAACACTAGAGCGATCGGCAAGCGACACTGCTTCAATCTCCTGCTTCTCAAAGGGACGGTGCTGCAGCGCGGCGTTCATTGTCTCGATCGCATCTTCACCCAGCTTGACCGGCGAGGAAGTCAGCAGCGCATCCATTTCGCCCCGGCGCAGGGCATTCATCGTGTCCTGCTCCTGCCCTACACCTACAAGCACAGGCCTCGGAACCATTCCACGGATCGCGGACATGGCTCCAACCGTAGCGAACTCATCTGAAGCAAAGACGGCGCGCACAGGCTGACCCCGGGGCGCATCGTGCAATGCATCGAGCGTAGCCTGTCGACTGCGCGCCCAGTCTGAAAGACCATACTTCGTAGTAGCCACATGGATGGCTGAGCGCAGCCGGAGCTCCTGCTCAAAAGCGTGCTCGCGCTCGCTCGTGGCCTGCAACGTTGGGCTTACGCCGATGACGACCGCGGTGCCTGTCCCGTGCAGCAGGGCGATGACGCGGTCTGCCGCGAGAACACCCATCTGCGCGTTGTTCCAGACCACGGCCGCTGTGTACTGATCTTGCGGCAGGGCAACGCCCATGCCTGAGACAACGACAGCGATCCCCTGCTGATGAGCCAGGCGCAAAAGCGAGGTCAGTACCAGCTGGTGCTGCGGTGTCACGATGATGCCGTCGACATGGCGGTCGATAGCCTGCCGTACCATGTCGGCCTGCGTTTTGTAGTCCATCTCCGACTGCGGGGCGGCAAAGCTGACGGAGTATCCATACGCCGCGGCCTTGCGGGCGATTGCATGCTCGTAATCAACCCAGTAGTTTTGACCACCTGTCTCGACGATCACGGCGAGCTTAGGATGACCGCGGTGTGCAGGGCTGCACGCGGTGCAGAGGGAGAGCAGACCTATCCCGACATGAGAGAAAACGCGGCGCATCGAGATCGAAGTATACGGGGTGCCAGGCGCGCTCTTCTGCCGCATATACAACTCGACCAGCCCTTGAGGGCCGACGCCCGGTGCAGGAGGTCCTGCTTCTCACCGGAACTCTTTCAAAATGCTGTCGCTCGATAGATTGGCGTAGCGCTCCCGAGCCGCAGCCAGCTGATCGGCAAATGCCTGAAAAGGGGAACTCACCCTTATGGCGGAATTGTACTTTGGTGAAACCAATGTTTCAGAGAGTACAAACGATTTGCTGGCTGTGAAATGATCACTGCGAGTCTCCATTGGACGGAAACTCAGATTCAGCGCGACGAGAAATGATGAATCAACCTGGCGTCAGTTTACAGATGAGAGAGCTTGCCGAGCGGCTTGTCGCCTTTGAGAGTGCCGCGGCGGACGTATCGAAAGAAGACGAATTCGCGACTTGCCGGGTGTGTGAGAAGTTGCGCCGCCCGCTCAGTACCCTGACCGGGACGGCTGGCTTCGCTTCACTCCTCACGCGGGCGCTGACTTTAGCGAAACGCGAAGCTCCGGCCCTAAGCGCAGTACAGGTTGAGAGTGATGGATCGATCAAGAATCTGGAAGGAGAAGCAGGCAAGGCGACTTCCGTCCTCATCGCTCATTTGCTCGGTTTACTGACCACGTTTATCGGTGAATCGCTTGTGATGCAACTCTTGCACGATGTATGGCCAGATCTGCTTGTCTCTGAATCAACCATCGCGAGGAAGGACTCGAAATGAATCAACAGAAAAAAGTACAAATTAAAAAGCTTCCCAGCGGGATTCCGGGGCTCGATGAAATCCTGGGCGGTGGGTTTCCAGAGTTTTCCTTCAACATCATTGCGGGATCGCCCGGATGCGGCAAGACCACGCTCGCTCATCAGTTTGCCTTCGCCAACGCGACCGAGGACCGGCCGGCTTTGTACTTTACGGTGCTGGGTGAACCAGCACTGAAGATGCTGCGCTATCAGCAGCAATACACTTTTTTCGATGCAGCAAAGTTGAATATCTCCATCCGTTTTGTAAACCTCAGTCAGGAGCTGACTGAACGCGGGTTACAGGGCGTTCTGGAAGAGATCTTCAAGCAGGTACGAGAGGCGAACGCCGGTATCGTGATTGTCGACTCCTTCCGGACAGTACTGCGAAGGGAGCATCATGGCGATCGTGAGATTGAGGTGCAAAGCTTTGTACAAAACCTTGCTTTGTTTCTCACGAGTTCGGAAGCGACAACCTTTTTGATCGGGGAATACAGCGAGGCCGAGCTTGCAGATAATCCGGTTTTCACTGTTTCCGACGGCCTCTTCTGGCTGTTTCAACAGGTAGAAAGGAACTCGGTCGTGCGCAAGCTTCAAGTCATGAAGCTGCGAGGGCAGATGTCGGTGCCTGGCATGCATACCTTTCGCATCACGGATGCTGGACTACAGGCTTTCTCACGAACGTTGGGATTGGCAAGGAGTAAGAAAAAGCCCGCGGATCGCGCTCGCTTGTCGACAGGATCGCCTGAACTCGATGCCCTGATGGGCGGCGGAATCCCTGAAGGCGACAGCGTACTGGTCGCTGGCTCTTCCGGAACCGGTAAATCATTGCTGGCGAGTCAGTTTATTGCCGCCGGGCTGAGGACCGGAGAACCTGGCATTGTGGCGGTCTTTGAAGAACGTCCTGAAGAGTACGCCGAGCGAGCCTCCCTGTTCGGTTTGGACCTGAAGACATCGATAGACACTGGAAGTCTTGAAGTCATTTACCTGCGCCCTCTCGATCTCTCCGTCGACGAAATGATGCAGGAACTGATCGAAGCGGTGCGACGGACAGGCGCAAAAAGACTCGTCATCGATTCGCTTGCGGGGTTTGAAATGGCTTTGGCGCCTGGATTCCGAGCCGATTTTCGCGAATCGCTCTACCGTATGATCTTCGCTTTGACCGGCGTCGGCATCACTATTATGAGCACGCTGGAAATGGAAGAGACTTTCGATAAGATGCCGTTCAGCAGCTATCTCATCTCCTTCCTTACGGACGACATTATCCGCATGCGATACATCGAGATTGATGGCCAGCTCCGCAAGATTTTAATGGTGGTCAAGATGCGCGGGGGAGCCCACAGCGAAGACATTCGCGAGTACCGGATCGATTCCAGTGGGATTGTGATTGGCGAACGAGTGAGAGATTATGCTCCTCTCATCACAGGCATACCTAAAAAGGTGGACGGCTCCGCCAGCTCGAAAAGGAAGTTCGACCCAGAGGTAATGGATGACAGCGGAGTTGATCGATAATACGAAGGCTATTGATAACCCCGCTTTGAGCGAGGCTCTGATGTTGGGTATCGTGCGCCAGCACCAGGCAGCCGAAGTAGCGGAACTCTTAATCGCAGAGCTGCGAAACGAAATAGCACAACGAAAAAAAGCCGAAGACGCACTGATCAAAACTGAGAAGCTCGCCTCTGTGGGACGCATGGCTGCGGTTCTGGCACACGAGATCAACAATCCTCTCGAGGCTGTCACGAACATCTTGTTTCTGGCACAGACCACCGAAGGGCTTCCGGAAGCGGCTCGCAAGTATCTAGCCTTGGCAGATACAGAACTCAGACGCATCGCCCACATCACACGTCAAACTCTGGGTTTCTATCGAGAATCGTCGGCGCCGATCAATATACAGGTCGCAACTTTGCTTACCTCCGTCTGCGATCTGCTCCATGCGAAAACTATCTCGAAGCACGCAGTCATAGAAAAGCGGTGTGACCCCAATCTTCAACTGTTTGCTTTTGAAGGAGAGATGCGGCAAGTGCTTTCGAACCTGCTCCTGAACAGCCTCGAAGCACTAGCAGAAGGCGGAAAGATCGTTCTACGTGCTTCGAGCTTTACCAGCGCAGAAAACGGCCTCCACTCTATCAGGATTGCGGTGGCTGATAACGGAGAAGGGATCAGCGACGACGCAATCGATCAGATCTTCGATCCTTTCTTCACGACGAAGGGCTCCGTCGGCAATGGCCTGGGTCTTTGGGTGTGCAAACAGATCGTAGAAAAGCATGGCGGAACGATCCGGGTGCGCTCCCGTGTCGAAGGCCGGATGCAGGGAACAACCTTTTGGTTGATTCTGCCTGTCGGTGCACATTCGATTGAAAAGTCTGACGGCCATGTCGGGCTTTAGCCGGTCTGGCATCTGGAAGAGAAGCCGCCGGGGAGATCTACTGCTGGATGGCATTGAGCTGGTTGGTGGGCGCACAAGGACTTGAACCTTGGACTTCCACCGTGTGAAGGTGGCACTCTACCGCTGAGTTATGCGCCCGGAAGGAACACCGGTCGAGCCCGCAGGCGACCGGTGACACACCCTGTTATACCACCCGTGCTCCCCGCGCTCAACGGGTGCGCCCGTGCCCCGCCTGCACCGCCGATCAGCTGCCCAGAGGAAGCCGCTTCCCAACAGTAACCTGCACCCCCGTTCGCACAGGGGAAAGACTCGCGACAGACGCGTACAATCAGCGGACAGCGCCTGGATGGACTCTCCTGAACAGTTCGACCCGTTCAACCTGCGAGCCCACGCACGGGCAAGCGCACCAACCCGGCCTGTCTACTTCGGCAAAGGGACGGAAGACGAGCGCGAGAAAACGCTCCCGGATCGGGAATCTGCCCGTCTCGCACAAGAGTCCGGCGCCGACGCGGATGGGGGCGACTCCGACGAAAAGGCGGATGACGAAGAAACCGATACCGACGCGGCGCAACCTTTCGACCAGGATCGGGTTCATGGTGGCATGGCGACCGCGACCTACGATCGAAGCTGGGCTGGATTCACGCCCGATGCCTCGGCAGCCTCAAGGATTCCCGCACCACCCGAGGACGATTCCGACGCGGCCATCATGCTGCGGGTGCGCGATGGCGACGATTCGGGCTTTACCTACCTGATCGAGAAATATCGCCGGCAAATGGTCCACTACATGTTCCGTATGACCAGCAACCAGGCGGTCGCCGAAGAGCTGGCCCAGGAAATATTTCTGCGGGTGTACCGTTCCCGCGCCAGCTACCGCGCCGAGGCCAAATTCACCACCTGGCTCTACCGCATCGCGACCAACCTCGGCGTGAACCACGCCCGGGACCATAAGCACGAGAAAGCGGCCCAGAACCTTTACCTGGACCAGCCGGATGCGGAGACCGGAACGACCCCGGATGTAGCGGATAGCCGCCTTACCGCGGAGCAGAACCTGCTTCGCAACGAGCGTCTGGCCGGTATTCGCGCTCAGGTCGTGGCTTTGCCTGAACGTCAGCGCCAGGCCGTGCTGATGCATAAATATCAGGAGATGGACTACCGGGAAATCGGCGCCGTCCTCAAGCTGTCTGAGTCGGCCACCAAGTCGCTGCTGTTCCGCGCCTATCAGACGCTGCGGGAACGGCTCAAGGATTACGTCTGATGGAGTCTGCCATGAAGAACCCGAAGAGCTCGACGAACCCGATGAATTGCAGGCAGGCGGCCGAAGTAATGCCCGACCTGCTGTTCTCACCTGGCGCAGCCCCGGCAGCGGCGCGGGCGCACCTCGAGACATGCGCCTCCTGCCAGCAGGAACTTGCGACCCTCAGCCAGACCATGCAGCTGCTCGACGGCTGGAAGGCGCCGGAACCATCGCCCTTCTGGACCGCGCGCATGGGGGCCCGCTTGCGCGAGGAGCAGGCGCAGCCTGCTAACGGCTGGGCTGGGTTCAGCGGATGGAGCGGATGGATAGCTCGTCTGCGAACCCGGCTCTGGCTCAGCAATTACTCCCTGAAGCCGGCAGCCGGCGTGGCCGCACTCGGTCTGGTGCTGGTAGCCGGCGGCGGTACCTGGCTCGACCTCGCATCGCATCCGGCGCCGCCACCGGCCCAGGCCTCCAATACGGTGCGGGATCTGCAATCGCTCAACGAAAATGCCCAGGTTTTCCAGCAGCTTTCCGCACTGGACAGCCCGGACACAGGCACCCAGGGCAATGACTGAGAGCTCCCCGGCCGGTGTGGCGCCGCCGGCAACCGGTCCCCACCACAGAAGCAGGAAAGTCAACAACCATGAAGCCGGGAGGAAAGCAGCGAAGCAGACGCGGAAGCACACCGGCAGCGGGACTCCTCTCGCTGCTGTTGCTGTTTTGCCTACCTGCTCTGCCCCTCCAAGCACAGCGCGGCGCGGAGCACCCGCGTGGCGCACCGGTCCAGCAGCAACCCCCTCGCTTTAACCCGCCCGGCGGCTTTCGCGGGGGCCCGCTTCCCGGCGGCCGCCCCGGCAGCGGGCAGCACCTTCCACAGTGGTTCGCTCAGCATCAGGGCCTGCCGCCCAACCAGCAGGAGGAGGCCCTGCGCCGCGAGCAGGGTTTTTCGCGCCTGCCCCAAGGCCAGCAGCAGCAACTTATTGACCGCCTGCACCGGCTCAACATGGAGCCGCCCGCGCAGCGCCAGCGCATGCTCGAGCGCAACGAGCGGTTTGAGGGGCTGCCCCCCGAGCGGCAGCAGCAGATTCGCGGCGCCAGCCAGGCTCTCGGGCAAATGCCCCAGGACCGCCGCCAGGCCGTCCACCAGGCCTTCCGCGACCTGCGCAACCTGCCGCCGGAGCAACGGGAGAATGCGCTCAACTCCGCCCGCTTCCAGGCCGAGTACTCCCCGCAGGAGCGCACGGTCCTCTCAAACCTGCTCTCGATCGAGCCTTACCAGCCGTAGTCAAGACGGCTGTCAGCCAGTCGTATGTCAGCTGCGAAAGAAGTTCCTGGCCAGGAACAGCACATTCGCCGGCCGCTCGGCCAGCCTGCGCATGAAGTACGGGTACCACTCGCGCCCGAACGGCACGTACACCCGCATCCGATATCCCTGCGCCACCAGCGAGCGCTGCAGGTCGCGGCGCACCCCATACAGCATCTGAAACTCGAAGCTGCCGCGCTCCAGCCCGCGCTCCCGCACCATCGCCTCTGTGGCCGCAATCATCTTCGGGTCATGGGTCGCGATGCCGTGGTACTGACCGCTCGTCAGCAGCATTTCCGTCAGACTGACATAATTTGCGTCCACCTCAGCCTTGTCAGGAAACGCGAGAGCTGCCGGCTCCTGGTATGCGCCCTTGCACAGGCGCACGCGGATCCCCTCACGCATCAGCAGGGCAATGTCCTCGGCCGAACGCCGCAGATACGCCTGGATCACCACGCCGACGCTGCCCGGGAAGCGCCGGTGCAGCCGGCATACCAGGTCCAGCGTCGCCTGCGTGTAGGCCGAACCCTCCATATCCACCCGCACAAACGTGCCCACCCGCACCGCGTGCTCCACCAGGCTGGCCACGATCTGCTCCGCCAGCCCCGGGCTCAGTTCCATCCCCATCTGGGTCAGCTTTACGCTGACATTGGCCGCAAGCGACCGCTCTCCAATGGCATCGAGCAGTTGGTGATAAATGGCGGCAGAACGCTGCGCCTCCTCCGGGGTGTGTACATTCTCACCCAGGCTGTCGAGCGTGGCAGTGATCCCCTCGCGGTTCAGCGCGGCAGTGGCTCGCAGTACATCTTCCACTTCCAGCCCGGCGACAAAACGCGAGGAAATCCTTCGCCCCGCCACGGAGGCCTCCGAGAAGCGGCGAAGCGGCTGGTTTTGCGAGAGCGAGATAAAGGTGGAACGAAGAATAGCCATCGAACTCAGGGTACAGGGTGGAGGGTACAGGGTGTAACGATCTCGAGGCAGGACCGGTAGTAGCGCCCCGACCATTTCAAGATAGAGGGTAAAGGGTTCAGGGTGTAACGATCCGGATTCCTCTGCCTGCCTAATCCACCCTTATCCCTGCCTGTTACACCCTACCCCCTCAACCCTCTACCCTCCGATGTGCACCATCGTGCGCCCCGGCTGCAGAAAGCCGGCCTCGCCGATATGGTGCCGCGCTTCCTTTTTCTGGATCGTCGCCACGATAAAGCCGGCCAGATCGTCATCGCTGCCGCCGCGCCGCAGCACCCCGTGCAGGTCGTGGTCAAAGTGCGAGAACAGGCAGGTACGGATTTTGCCGTCCGAGGTAAGCCGCACCCGGCTGCACGCCCCGCAAAACGCCTGCGAAACCGGAGCAATCACGCCGATCTCCCCGACTCCATCATCAAAGGTGTATCGCCGCGCCGTCTCGCTGGGCGAGTTCGCAGGCAAAGCCACCGTGGGCCGGAACGCACCGAGCCGCTCCACCACCTCATCCAGCGGCACCACCGTATCCGGCGCCCAGATGCGGTCCTCCTCCAGCGGCATGAACTCGATAAAGCGCACAATCACGCCTTCTTCGCGTGAGAAGCGCGCGAACGGCACAATTTGGTCCTCGTTGAACCCGCGCAGCAACACGCAGTTGATCTTTACCGGTCCCAGCCCCGCCTCGCGTGCTGCACGCACCCCGCGTAGCACGTGGTCAAACGAGCCCGGCACCCGCGTGATCCGCGCAAAGGTGTCCGGCTCCACCGCATCCATGCTCACCGTCACCCGGGTCAGCCCCGCCTCGCGCAGCGGCTGGGCAAGCGCAGCCAGCAGGTGCCCGTTCGTGGTCAGCGCCAGGTCCAGCGGTCTGCCATTGGTGGTCCGCAGGTCGGCCAGTTCGCGCACCAACTCCACCAGCCCACGGCGCAGTAGCGGCTCTCCACCCGTGAGCCGTACTTTTTCAATGCCGAGTGACGCAAAGACCTTCACCAGCCGCAGGTAATCCTCCATCGGCAGCTCGCGCGGCTCGACCACTTCTTCTCCGCTGCGGCAGTACACGCACCGGTAGTTGCACCGGTCGGTCACAGAAACGCGCAAGTCCGTGATCTGCCGCCCGAACTTGTCGGTCAGCAGATCAGATTCTCCGCGCGACTTGAAGGCCGCCTGGACTGGAACATGCGCCGGGATGTCAGGAAGGGTCGTTGCCATAGAAACAGATGTACCGATTGGATGCACGAGGTCTGCGAGTTGGCGCAGCAGCCGCCTTCGTGAGTGTAGCGGCAGTACTGGCCGCAGCCGTCGCATCAGGCACTATGTACTTGACACTGCCGGGCGCTTCCCTTGCGGGACTCTGGCTGGGGGAGATGGCTATCCTCCAAAGATCAAAGCTTCTCGAGTAACTTTTGCAGAATCGCGCCGACCGGTTCCCGGTACTCGGCTGATCGGGCCAGCATCAAGCCTCCAACCATCAAGAGTAAGCGACTCATACTACGGTCCACTTTCGCTCTCGCCCAACGGCGCAAACCCGCCCTTGTTCTCCGGCGCCAGCGGGTTTACGCCAAAATCCCAGCCATCCAGATTGAAGCCCCCACCACCCAGCAGCTCCACCAGGCTGTACTGGCCCAGGTTCAGGTCGCTGCGCGGCGCCACCCGCATCCAGTGGCCGCCGGGCAGGATCGTCCGCTCGGTCTGCACCACCTCCGCGCTGCCGTCCACCGCCCCACCCATGCCCAGGGCACGCAGCTGCTCAGCCGAGGCTGCCCGCTGGTCCTTCCACACCCGCAAACGCACCAGCGCATACGTGCTGCCCGGTGAGGCCTTCTGCGTCTTGTCCGTCATCGCCGCGGCTGCTCCGTGCGTGTCCACCACCATCGCGTCCTCGCGCGCCGTCTGGTCTTTGGTGTCCAGCGCGATGTAGAACACCGGCCGCGCCACATGGAACTCAATCACCGCCTTGTAGCCCTGCAGCCGGATCAGGTCGCGTGAGCCGCCCCGGTCGCCGGCCCGCGGAATCGCCGCCGCCTTCACGCTATGGCCCAGGTCCAGGTTCAGGTCGCCGTCGCTCTGGCGAATCCGCACCAGATCCGGCTTGTCCTTGAAGCTGTCCAAAGCCCACACGCCGCTCTCATCCGGCAGGCGCAGCCCGGGCGCGACCTCCGGCTGCCGCCCTGCCTCATCGGCCCGCTCCGCCGCGGCCTGCCGGTCCAGCTCCGCCGCCTCCTGCGCCGCGGGGCTGTTCGGGTCGGGCTTCGCGTCGGGGTCATGCTCGTGGTTGTAGCGCTCGGTGGCCGCCCAGTCCACCTGGTCTGCCGGCATCTCCTCCCATCCATCATCGCGCTCAGCCGAGCGGAACCGGACCCGGTCGCCTTTCACCTCGTAGCGCAGGACCACCTGGTAGCTGCCGTCCTTCAGGATCAGCCGCTGCCGCCCCGGCGCGTCCTGCGCATACACGGGCACATGCACAAGAAGCAAGGCAGCCAGGGCGAAGCTCAGCAAGCAGCGCATTCCATCACCCTAATGCAAAGCGCTGTCACGCCGCACGTACACCCGAAACCCCAGCGGCCCGTTTTCCGCCCGGGCAAATTTCTGTTCCGAAACCAGCGTGTAATGCGCACGTAAATAGGCGTCAAGCCACGGCCACAACGCCAGCTTGCGATACTCACCCGGGCCCTCGAGAAACAGCCACGACGACACGATGACGACCTGCGGAGTGTGCGCCGTCCATTCCGCCCTGAAGCGCTGTCGCTCTGCAGCCACTGCCACCGGCAGCGGCAAACCGCGATCCCAACCCACATACGGGGGGCCCCAGCGAGCCGGCGCCTGCGGAAATAAGAACTCGTCGTACATGGTTCCGGTCGTCTGCTCTAAATGCAGATGCAGCAGCGCGTCCGTGCAGCCCGACACGGCATCGATGCACTGAACGTTGCCATCCAGGGTCTGGACACCTGCTGCTCCAGCCTGCTTCGCAAGGGCACTTTCCATCGCCTGGGTGACGGAAATCGGCCAATATGCCCGCGACGCTGCCCGCAGGTACGAAGGCGCGCACAGCAGTACACCAAAGGCAAAGCCTGCAACACCAATCACCCTCGGAGCTTTTCGGCCGCTCCGGACAGCCTCGGCAAACTCAAGCCCCGCAAACAAAAAGAGGAACGCTACATAGGGATAGCGCTGGTAGGAGAATCCTTTTCCTTGCGCAACAAATGAGCCGAGTCCCAGTAGTATGCACAAGATCATCAGCAATCTTTCCGGCCGCACCGTCCAGGCGCTTCCTTTGAGCGGCCTCATCGTCAAGGCCGCCCAACTCTCGCGCCACCGTCCGTTTACGACTGCGGCAACTAAGAGAAAGCAAATCAGCTTTAAAGTAGACGAAATGCTGCTCGCCAGAACAAGCTGCAACACGCTTCCGTCAGCCAGCCCAGCATAGTAGGGCAGGTCGACATGCAGAACACGCCAGAAGGCTGTCACGGCATGCCAGTAAGAAAGAAAAAACAATGCCGCCAGCAGCGGAAGCGCCAGGCAAAGTCCCACCCAGCCCACCAGAGCCAGCCTCGCACTGAGCCTTTTCTCCCGTAGCAGCAGGGGAATGAGGCACACCAGCCATCCCGCACCGAATGGCTTGATCGTGATGCTTGCGCCGATGAGCAGCCCGAAACAAGCGACTCGCCAGCCCTGCCCGCTTGGCTCGTTGCGCCGCATCGCTTCGAACAGCACCGAAACAGCCCACAGCAGAAGCACCGCCACCCACAAGTCGCGCTGCCCCGCCTGCCCGATGCCGTCACGCCCGTGATACAGCGCAAACAGCGCCCCGGCCCACACCCCGGCGAACCAGCTATAGAGCCTCGCGATCCGCACCATCGCCCAGCCCGCCAGCAGCAATGCGAACGCATCCATCAGCCGCCACATTGCCGCTTCAGAAACATGCAGCAGATGGGCAAGGCTCATGGAGACCCACTCCGGCGCATACGCCCCCGGCAGATTGATGTCGCCGATCTCGCGGTACGGCGCCATCCCGCGCTCCATCAGGAAGACGACATAGTGCATCAGCGCCGGGTCATTGACCAGCGGCCAGTGGCGCGACCGGAATAGGAACAGCCCCACGCACACGACCAGAATCGCCGCGCCGCCGACCTCGCCGAGGCGGCAGGTCCGCTGCCAGCTGCTGCCCGGCGCGCGCAGCCACTGGAGAATGCCGTTGTTCTTTGCCCCTGCCGCCACGTCTGCGATACTAGACCGTACCTGCCCGCTTTTCATTCGGTACGCACGCATCCGTTCTCCACAACGGGTGACGACGGGAGGCTCCAGTGTCAGCCAAGTACATTTTTGTGACCGGCGGCGTCGTTTCCTCGCTCGGCAAAGGCCTTGCCGCGGCCTCCATCGGCTGCCTGCTTGAGAGCCGCGGCATGCGCGTCAACCTGATGAAATTCGACCCGTACTTGAACGTCGATCCCGGCACCATGTCGCCCTTCCAGCACGGCGAGGTGTTCGTCACCGACGATGGCGCCGAGACCGACCTGGACCTGGGCCACTACGAGCGCTTTACCCACGCCAAGCTGACCCGCGATAACAACCTGACCACCGGCCGGATCTACGAGCAGATCATCACCAAGGAGCGCCGCGGCGACTACCTCGGCAAGACCGTGCAGGTTATCCCGCATGTCACCAACGAGATCAAGAACGCGATGCGCAAGGTCGCCAGCCGCGTCGACGGGGGAGCGCCGAGCGACATCACCATTGTCGAGATCGGCGGCACGGTCGGCGACATCGAGTCGCTGCCCTTCCTCGAGGCCATCCGCCAGATGCGCCAGGAACTGGGCCGCGAAAACACCGTCTTCATCCACGTCACGCTCGTCCCCTGGATCAGCGCCGCGCAGGAGCTCAAGACCAAGCCCACCCAGCACTCCGTCAAGGAAATGCTCTCGATCGGCATCCAGCCCGATATCCTGCTCTGCCGCTCCGACCGCGCGCTGACTCACGAGCTCAAGAGCAAAATCGCACTGTTCTGCAATTTGGAAGAGCAGGCCGTTGTCGCCGCGCGCGACGTGGAATCGATCTACGAGGTTCCGCTCAACTTCGCCGGCGAAGGCGTCGATACGCTCATCCTCAAGTACCTGCATCTGGCGCCGCGCGAGGCCGACCTGAGCCGCTGGAAGGCGCTTGTGGAGTACGCCTACAACCCAAGCGACGAGGTCTCGATCGCCATCGTCGGCAAGTATGTCGAGTACGAAGACAGTTACAAGTCGCTCAAGGAGGCGCTCACCCACGGCGCGCTCGCGCACCGGCTCAAGCTGCGCGTCACATGGATCGAAGCCGAAGGACTTGAGAAAACCGAGAACGGCATGCCTGGGTACGTCGAACAACTCAAGGACTTCGACGGCATCCTGGTCCCCGGCGGCTTCGGCAAGCGCGGCATCGAGGGCATGTTGAACGCGATCCGTTACGCCCGCGAGAACAAGGTTCCCTACTTCGGCATTTGTCTCGGCATGCAGACCGCCTGCATTGAGTACACGCGGAATGTTTGCGGCCTCGCGCAGGCCAACTCGAGCGAGTTTGACCCCGCCACCCCGCACCGCATCATCTACAAGCTCCGCGAGTTGACCGGCGTAGAAGAAATGGGCGGCACCATGCGGCTCGGCGCATGGGACTGCATCCTCGAGCCCGACTCGCTCGCCGCCCAGGCCTACGGCACGGCGGAAGTCTCAGAGCGTCACCGTCACCGTTACGAATTCAACCGTGAGTACGAGGCCCTGCTCTCCGGCGCTGGCCTGCGCATCACCGGCACCACCCCCGACGGCACCTATGTCGAGATCGTCGAGATTGCCGACCACCCGTTCTTCGTAGGCTGCCAGTTCCACCCGGAGTTCAAGTCAAAGCCGCTCGAGCCGCACCCGCTCTTCTCGGCCTTTGTTGAGGCAAGTTACTCTACCCGCGTCCGGAATGCGGAAGCACAAAGAGTAAGTGCGCAGGTTGCGCCGCTGTAGAGGTCAGGCGAGGCATCAATGCTTCGCCCGAGCATCCTGGTACGCACCAATAAACGCCTGCACACACTCTGTGCCGCCCTTCTGCTTCGAGTCTTTCGTAGTTGTCGTGTAGAAAGGCGCGAAGCCATCCTTTGTTGTCGCGGTCATCTGGATAGACGATGAGAACGAATAGCTGAAGCCGTAGTTGTTCGTGGGGTTGCCGTTGGTGTCGGTTGCCTGCGAGTTACTGCGATCGTGCGCGGTCAGCCTGGTAAAGTGCAGCACAATCTCCGCGCTCTCCGGGTCGTCGACGACGCGGAAGTGACCCCACTGCTTCAGCTCTTCGGTCGCGCCGTCCGTCACCGTGCTGGTCTTTGTATCGTTGAGGATTGCGACTGTCTTCGCCGCCATGGCTTCCGGCGGAAACGCCGCCTTCTGCGCGTAGGCGCCAGCTGCAATCAAAGCGCAGGACAAAAACGAATATTTCAGGAGAGTCTTCACGAAAACTCCTTCAGAAGCGGTGCCAGCTTCGTGCCTACACAGCAGAACGATAAAGACTTGCCTAGGAAGCGGCCCTTTGCTTGGACTGACGCTCCGCTTCCAGCACCGCCACTTTTTCCCGTATCTGCGTGAAGTCGACAATGGTTTCCACGCGCCGGTCCATGCGCGCGTCGCTTGCGCGAATGGCGTTCATTGTTTCGGCGTGCCGCTCGTCCGCGCGCTTGGTGATCTCCGCTTGCCGCTCGTCCGAGCGCTTTGATAACTGTTGTATGCGCTCTGAAAGCTCCACATGCCGCTCATCCGCGCGCTTTTCAGCAGCATCGAAACGCGCCTTCAACTCGCGCAGTTCGGGAGCCAGAAAATCCTGTAGAACCTTGCGAACGTCTTCAATGACAGACATGCTTCTCGACCCTCTGCTCCATAATCTCATCTCTGTGCTTCGAGTTAGACTATCGGCTCTGTAGCCTGCAAGCAATCGTCTATGTGTTCCAATCATCCTTGTGATCCAAGACTTTGAAATCGGCCCCGTCCCTGTCGGCGCAGGCCGGCTTTTCCTCATCGCCGGCCCCTGCGTTATTGAGAGCGAAACCCACGCCCGCACGCTTGCCGAAAGCCTCCAGCGCATTACCGCCGACCTCAACATTCCCTACATTTTCAAGGCCTCCTATGACAAGGCCAACCGCACCTCCGTCTCGAGCTTTCGCGGCCCCGGCCTGCGCGAAGGCGCCCGCATCCTCGGCACCATTGCCGCCACCACCGGCCTGCCCGTGCTGACCGATGTGCACGAGCGCGGCCACTGCGAGATCGCAGCCGAAGGCGCCGACGTCCTCCAGATTCCCGCGTTCCTCTGCCGCCAGACCGACCTGCTGGTCGCCGCTGGCAAAACCGGCCGCGCTGTCAACGTGAAAAAAGGCCAGTTCGTCGCCCCGGCCGACATGCGCTATGCCGTCGAGAAGATCGCGTCCACTGGCAACGACCGCATCTCGCTCACCGAGCGCGGCACCACCTTCGGCTACGGCAACCTGGTCGTCGACATGCGCTCGCTCTCCATCCTGCGCAAGCTCGCGCCAGTCGTTTTTGACGGCACCCATTCGGTCCAGATGCCGTCCGCCGGCAACGGCGTCTCCGCAGGCCAGCCAGAGTTCATTCCCCTGCTCGCCCGTGCCGCCGTCGCCGCCGGCATCGACGGTATCTTTCTCGAGGTGCACGACAATCCATCAGAAGCGAAATCCGACGGCGCCAACGCGCTACGGCTCGACCTGCTCAGGCCGCTACTTGAAACCCTGCTCGCGCTGCATGCGCTCGCGCCAAAAAGATAAAACCGCCTGCGCGGCTGGCGGCCACTTCGTGGCGTGTGTACCTTGAGGCGACAGCTACAAATTTTCCCCAGCCCTCCCGCTGGTCCGGATTCAGGGAATTCAACCCCCGGGTATCGCGAGGGCCACAAAGGCTCGCACCCCAAGCACACGCCACACGTCACGAAGTGACCGCTAGCCGCGTAGGCGGTCTTGCCTTTCAAACAAAAAAAGGCCCCTCGGGATGAGGGGCCAATCTGCCTTGGTTCTCTCGTTGGTCGAGAGCCTGTTGCGGCTTACTGCGTCGGACCCGGAGGGTTCCCCGCAGGCGCTGGAGCGGTGCCGCCGGCGGGTGCATTGCCCGTTCCGGTCTGGCCGCCCGAAGCCGCTAAACTGTTTTGCATTACACTGACGCGTACCGCATTGCCAGCCGGCGCGTCAGTACCGTCCTGCAGCTTGGCATTGCCAAGCGCGATCTGGTGAATCTTGTAAACCGGCACCTGGTGCTGCTCGACCAGGTAGCGCACCACAGCGTCCGACATATGCTGCGAGCTCGCCAGCCCTGCCTGTCCGCGCAGGTGCGAGTAGCCGGAAACCTCTACCACATAGCCCTTCTGTCCCTGCAGCTGCGTCGCCACCTGATCCAGTGCTTCCTTCGCCTTCGCGTTCAACGCAGTCTGCCCCGCGCGGAAGCGCAGCTCAGTATCCGAAACCTTCGAGTACTGATCCAGGCCGGAAACTGTTGTATTCAGCTGCGTGTTCTGCGTATTCGCCTGCTGGGCCATCTGCTGCGCCTGGCCGGCAGTCGAGTTCGCCGTAGTCGCCGTCTGGTTGGCCTGGTCGGCGGTTGACTGCGCCTGGCGAATGCCGGCTCCGGTCTTCTCGTCCAGTGCCTTGATGTCGTTGCTGTTTTTGGCCTGTAGCTGATCCAGCTCGTTCAGCCGGCCCTTCACCGGGTCCAGCTGCCGGTTTACCCACTTTTTGCGGGCAAACGGATTCAGATGCCCCCAGAAACCTTCCTTCGACTGGGTCGCCAGCGGTGCGCCTGAGGCGTAAGTGCCGTTGTCGGACGGGTTCATGGAACTGGATCCGTTGCCGCTGTTGCCGGAACCGTTTGCACTTGTACCCTGCGCTGTGCCCTGACTTGCTGTGCTGGGCGCGCTCTGCGCCCCTGTCTGGGAACTGCTCTGGGCTGTTTGCGCAACGGCCGGCAGAGCCATTGACGCTGCAAGCAGCAAAGCTGCGCTTGCGGATACTGCGTTCATTTTATTTTTCATGTTGAGTCCAACCTCGCTTCATGGGAAACACTGCACGTTACACAAGAACGTCTTCTTCAGCACTTGGTTGCATCCCGAGTGCCAAACTCCCCAAAAAACACAGGCGTCCCTTTCCTTCTTCATATTCCTCATGTTTTCAGCGGAAAACCACCTACCGGAGCCCCGGCCTCTTCAACGTACAGCCACGCACAGTGCCTCGATATGGCACAGTACGTGTACTTCTTACCAGCGAAGATCGTAGTCGCACGGAACGCACAGGCCGAGCCCGAACGGCTCAACGCGCCCGTGACTCTACCGCGATCACCCGAACCTCCGGATACGCGCCGTCCCAGCTCTCCGGCGTCGCGTCGAAGATCAGCCGGAAGGGTCGCGACTGTCCCGGCGCAATCGGCTCCGCACTCACCGGCTCTGTGTCCACGTACGGCTCGCGAAAGCGGATCAGGTTCAACGGCAGCGTCTCCTTGCCGGCCAGCAGCCCGGTAAAGTCTTTGAAAGCGATCTGCACCGTCACCGCGTGCACCGTCTGTGTCCCGCGATTGGTTACTGTGCCGTCGATATAAGTCTCCTTGCCCCCCGACAGGTTGCTTGAGTCGCTCATCTGCACGCCTGTAATCGGCAGCGAAGCGGCATAGGCAGCCGGCGGAGCCAGCCCCGCGCCACCCGGGTTCGCCGCCTGGCGCGCATGCCGCCCCACCAGCAACAGCACCACCAGAACCAGCAGCACAGCAGCACCGGCTATCCCGACCGCCTTCCAGTTGCGTGGCTCTGCCGGGGCCACGCCGCCGGTAAATATCGGGCTCCCCCGACCCCCCGCCTCAGCCCGTCCCGGCCCTTCTGTCTCCGGCTCGCTCCTGCGAGGCTCTTCCGCACCCGGCCCGTCCTGGTCTTCACCCGCTTGCTTCATGCCAACCATCGTATAGCTCCCGCTCAGTGCCTCGCTCCGAGCCGCCATGTCCCGATCCTGGCCAGCTTTTGGCCGCACACGCCACCACGCGTTCCAGGGAGGAACGATTCAGTAACGGCCACGCGTAATTTTTTCCATAAAACTTCATCCGCCAGGAACATAGCCGCGTCTTAATGACAGCAAAGCTCAGAACCATCTCGACGAGCTTCCTGCGTCCCGGAGCCACGACCTATGCCCCCGCCACTCGCCGCTCTTTCACCGGTTCGGCTCTCGCCACATACAGGGGAGCGCCCTTATAAAGTCGCCGCCGTCCTCGCCGCCCTGCTCGTCCTGCTCACCGCTGCCTTCTAGCCACCAGCGCTATCCAAAGCGCGCTCTCTTCGGGCCCTGCCGGTAATCGGCGCCCCGCATCTCCACCGGCACGCACATCTCCTGCAGGCGCGACCACATGCGGTCGCCGATCCGCTCCCCCAGCGTCTCCTCGCGTACCGCCTGGCGCGCCGCTGCACCGGCCTCACTCTGGTCTCTCGATGATCCGCCGCCGCGCGAGAAACCCGCAGGCTGGTTTAGATAGTTGGTCGTAATCACCGTCGTCCGCCGATCGTTGTAGCGCGTATTCAGGATCAGCGCCACCGTATCCCACACCCAGTCCGTCGGCTTGGCCGCGCCCAGCTCATCCAGCACCAGCACCTCGGTCTCAAACACCGGTCGCAGCACCTCAAGTTCCGTTGTCTCCACCCGGCTGTTGTAGGAGTTGGTGATCTGCTTCAGCAGCTCCCGGTAATCGCAGAACAGCGAGGGAATGCCCTTCTCCAGGGTCAGCTTCTGCAGAATCGCGACCGCCAGGTGTGTCTTGCCCAGGCCTACCGTTCCGGTGAACAGCAGCCCCGTCCCGTCGTTTTCGCCGGGATACACGTCGACAAACCGTCGCGCCGTGTTGAAGGCGAGAAACAGGTCGCCGCTCGCCTTGTAGCTCTCGAGCGTGCAGGTGGCATAGCGCGCCGGGATCAACGCCCTTTCGAGCAGTGCCCGCATCTTGCGGTCATGCTGGCACTCGCAGGGCTCGGCTGCCCGGCCGCCATCGGCAAGCGTCACCACGCGCATTCCCATCCCGTCGCACAGCGGGCACACCGGCTGCTCACTCATATGTTTCCAGTATGCCTCGCCTGCGCCTTGCATCGCTGGCTACCTCCCGGGCATCTACTACCGTGCACTCCCTCTTGCCTTCAGCAGCAGGGCGCGATAGCATCATAGGATTGCAGGAAAGGCTCTTAACCATCATGGCGAAACCGGGAATCCACCCCAGCTACAATGAAATCAACGTGAAATGCGCCTGCGGCACCGAATTCAAGACCCGCTCGACCCACAAAGGCGATATTCGCGTCGAGATCTGCTCCGCCTGCCATCCATTCTTTACCGGCAAGCAGAAGATGATCGACACCGCGGGCCGAATCGAGCGCTTCCGCCGCAAGTTCGCGAAAGCCGACGCGCCAGCCGCAAAGTAAGGCATCAGACAGCGCATGTAGAGATAAGCCTCCGCGCAGCGGGGGCTTTTCTTATGAACAGGGCATTTAGATGAACAAGCGCTGGGACAATCGGACCGGTTACGCGATGCCGGAGGACATCCACGTTCCCGCTTCGCTCGGGATCGGAGCCATGCGCGTAGCACCCGCAACCGTGCTCGCACCCATGGCCGGCGTCACCGACACCATCTTCCGCCGCTTCATCCGCAACAGCAGCCTCTTCACCCCCCAGGCAACGCACGGTGACGTGGAGGCCGAGGTGACGAACCAGCAGTCCGGCTGCGGCCTGCTGATGACCGAGTTCACCTCCGCCGACGGACTTACCCGCATGCGCGAGTCCAAGCGCAAACGCTATCTCACCTTCTACGACGACGAACACCCCATCGCCGCGCAGATTTTCGGCTCCAATCCCGAAACGCTTGCTGAAGCTGCCCGCATTGTTCAGGACACCGGCTTCGACGCAGTCGACCTGAACCTGGGCTGCCCGGCCAAGCGCGTCGTGGCTTGCAACGGCGGCTCCGGTCTGCTGCGCGACCTGCCCCTGATCGCGCACATCTTCGAGACAGTGCGCGCCGCGGTGACGATTCCCTTCACCGTCAAGTTCCGCATGGGCTGGAACGACCGCCACATCGTCTGCGTTGAGCTGGCCCGGCTCGCACAGGAGTCCGGCTTGAACGCAGTCGCGCTGCACGCCCGCACCCGCGAGGACGGCTACTCGGGGCAAGCCCGCTGGGAATGGATCGCCGCTGTCAAGGACGCGGTTTCAATCCCGGTCATCGGCAACGGCGACATCCGCTCTCCCGAAGACGCCTGCGCGATGGTCGAGCAGACCGGCTGCGACGCCGTCATGATCGGTCGCGCCGCCCCGGCGAACCCCTGGATCTTCCGCCAGATCGCCCAGTACACCGCGAACGGCCGCTACGACGAGCCGTCCGAGGCGGACCGCTACGCGCTCATCCGCAGCTACTTCGGCATGCTGCTCGGCGAAGGCTCAGACGGCGAGATGGAACACAGGGAAGCGCAAGGCAAGATGAAGCAGTTCGCCTCCTGGTTCACCCACGGCGTCCCCGGCGGCGCCGCCCTGCGCAAAGCTATCTACGAAGCGAAGACCGGCCCCGCCATCCTCGATGCGGTCGAGCGCTTCTTTGAGCCTCGGCTCGGCCCTGCTTCTTTGCCACACGTACATCTTGATTCCATCCATCTCGGAAGCACAAGTCAGGTACTGAATAGCCATCAACACGGGGCTGACCCGTTGCCTCCCTACACATATTTGTGAGATTCTTACACATTGGTATTCCCCGAGAGGCCTAGTGCGCACAAATATCGACATTGATGACGAGTTGATGCGGAAAGCTCTCGCCAGCACCGGCTCCAGGACGAAGAAAGAGGTCGTTGAAACCGCGCTTCGTTTATTAGTGCGGATACGCGCCCAGGAAGGCATTCGCTCCCTCAAGGGAATTGCTCAGTGGGAAGGCGATTTACACGCATCTCGGTTAAGCCGCTTCCCGGATACCTCGGAAGATTGATGCATGGTCATCGTAGACTCCTCGATTTGGATCGACTACCTGGCAGCCCGAGAAAACGAGCATACTGTTTGGCTCGAAGGGCAAGTTGGTTACAGCGACATTGGCCTGATAGACCTCATCCTGATAGAGGTACTGCAAGGGCTGAGGGATGATCGAACCTTTCGGCGGGTGCGGAAACAACTCGCAGAATGTGAAATGTTTTCGACCGGTGGAGAACAACTCGCTATCGCGGCAGCGGAGAACTACCGCTATCTCCGCGCTCGCGGTCACACGATTCGCAAGACCATCGATTGTCTGATCGCTACATTTTGCCTGACCGGCGGCCATTCACTCCTCCACCGGGACCGGGACTTCGACGCGTTCGAGCAGTATCTTGGCTTGCAGGTCGTCCACCCTATCCGACACTAATGTGTAGAGCCGTTTGCCTGTAGGTGGCGAGGCGCGCGTGTTGTTGCCTGTGGCTTTTCTTAGTGGAAAAGTCATATCAAGAGTCGTTAGTCTCTCTGCAGAAGCAGGCAAACGGCTCTAGTGCGGGCTTTGCACAGAGTTTCCCGAAGGTGTGCTGGAAGTGTCTTTTGCTGTTCCTGGTTCCGCTGCTGGCGCGGGTGCGTGCCGTTCGACCTGCGCGCGATACACCCGGGCGCAGGCGCGCAGCAGCGGCTTGATTTCAGCTCCGGCTTCCGCCGGATCGGCCAAGATGAGCTCGCCCTCGCGTTTGTTCTGCGGACGGAAGTACCAGCGGGCGAGCAGCGACTGATGGTCGCAGAGTTCCTGTTTGGTCGCGCTCTTCCGCTGCTGCGCGAGAGACGCAAGCGCTTCGCGCAGGCGGTCGTCCGGGGCACTCTGCTCTGGCATGGCCTCGCCGGCCAGCGGGACAGCGGCGAACGCGGCCGGGTGCGCGAACAGGGACGTGGAGCCGGACTGTTCATTCGGCAGGCGCATGCCAAGCAAAGAGAAGAGCGCGGGTCCGGTGAAGATGCCGCCTTGCAGCAGGTAGAGCTCGACATGATCGGGCTGGGTGCCGGGCTGCACCAGGATGGCGTGCTGCGCGGCGAGCGAGCGGGCGAGTTCGGGCGCGAGCGCGGCGGCGGCCTCGGCCTTGCTGTAGCGGGTGTGCGCGGCGGCGGCGGCTTCAAAGTCAAGCGCAACGCTCAATCGCTCGCGCTCATTGGCAAGGGTACCGAGCAGACTGCTGCCGCCGGTGCGCAGAAACGCATGCACCGCGGAGGCTTCCTCGTCATAGCGCTCCTGCGAGCAGCCGCCGTAGCACGGCGCCAGGCACTTCTTGATCTCGGAGTAGATACAGCCGGGGAACTCGGGGTCGGGGTCGAGGTCCTGGAAGCAGCGGCGCAGCAAGTGCAGGTCGAGCGCGGCCTCGGCATAACGCTCGGCGGCATGGCGCGAGGGGAAGGGGCCAAACAAGTCGCTGGCTGCGCCGAGTGAGAGCGCGTTGGTGATCCACACGCGAGGAAAGCGGTTCCGCATGCCCATGCGCAGGAAGTAAGGCGCGTTGAGGTGCATGCGGCGCGAGGCCCGCTCGCCGAAGACGGCGACCGAAGCGCGATAGAGCAGAAGCTGCGCGGCAAAGTCGGAGGCGGTCGAGGCCCAGGCAATGCGGCGCACCAGCCCGGCGAGCTGCAGGCGCCTGCTCTGCGCCGGAGCCGGGGTGAGCAGTTTGTGGAGCCTGCGGCGCAGGTCTGCCGTGCGGTTGAGGTAGGGCTCGCCGGAGTCACCGCGCAGAGCAAAGACGGCGGGGGTGGCCGGCAGGTGTTCGAGCGCAGCGGCGGGTGCTGCCGGGTCGAACTCGATCTCATGCGGGAACAGCATCACGCTGCTTTGAGCCTACGGCATGGGTGCGGACCCTGTCTTGCCGCCGCGCTCGGCGGAATAGTTGGCACAGACGCAGGCTTTGCAGAAAGTGTGGTTGAAACGGTGTGCCGCAATCATGAGAGCACTGCCGACTGCGGTGATGCCTACCTCGACAGCATGCGAGGGAAGGCGGTCTCCCCACCAGGCTGTGCCCCCGATAGCGCCTAGGCCGGCGAACATCAGCAGCAGCACCAAAGTGCGGCGATGCGCGCGAAAGCCGCGCAGCAGAGCGATAGCGCCGAGCATGGCGACGAGCAGCGCGAGAGACCGGTGCACTCGCTCCTCAGAGGGCAGCATGTGGGCCAGCACCGCCGAAAAGGAGAGCAGCACCGGCGTGAGCAGGCAGTGCACAACGCAGAGGCTGGAGGCGCAGATGCCGAGCCTGTCAGCCCAGGGCGAGGCTGCGGCAGGCCGGGCGACAATGTGCGGCGACGATTGAGTTAGCGGTTGCGCCATGGCTGCTATTGAGAATACATATGCATTAAACAGCTCGCAAGCTGCGATGAAAACGTAACAGCCCCGTAATGCAGGGCTGTTAACTTAGGGCGCGCGTGTGGGGCCAACGGCCTTCGGGCGCAAGGAGGTTTTACGAATGGCTATGGATATGTGTCACAGGTACCCCGCCCGGTTCGGGCTGGTTCGCGGTATCGCGTTGTTCTTTCTCAGTGCTGCGGTGGGCAGTGCAGGTTTGCAGGCACAGACGACGGCGGCGGCTCCCGCTGCAAAAGCGCCCCACTTTACCCCCGGCAACCTGGTGGTGAGCCGCAGCGTGTACGACAACAATGCCGGCAACGTGACGGTGGGCCAGCAGCTGCCGCCCAACTGCGCCAGCACCCAGGGCGGGTGCGCGGGCACAAGCGGGGCGACGAACAATGGCGAGTATCCATACGTCTTCAACAACGATATGTATGACGGCAGCTTCGGCATTACCTCGCGGATCTATCTCGACCAGATTTCGCCGGTGGGCGCGTTGATCAACACGCTGCAGGTGCCGAATAGTCTGCAGAAAAATGTCACGGCGGCCAGCGACCAGATGGTTACGAGTTTTCCGTCGAAGTCCGAGATCGGGCTGCACCTATCGCTTAGCGGCAAGTACCTGACCTTTATGGGCTATGTTGCGCCGGTGGATGCGATCGATATCTCCAACTCCAATACTCCGGGCGCTGTCGACCCAACGAATCCTGTGGGAGAAGACACATACCGGGCCGTAGCTGCTGTGGGCGCCAATGGCAGGTTCCACTTTACTGAGACCAACGCATACAGCGGCAACAATGGGCGTTCGGCGATCCTGAACGACCTGGATGGCAACGACATTTTCTACACAGCGGGCAACGCCGGCAATGGCGCGAATCCGCAGCCGGACGGCATCATCCTGGGTGCGGGCGCGCAGGGAATCGATGAGGTGAAGGCGCCGGAAGGCTCGCAGAGCCCGGGCATGCCGACGCCGTTTGCGAGCTTCAACGTGACTGCGTTGGGCGCGAAGGCGGATAAGATCGGCAAGGACGATAACTTCCGCGGCATGACAGTCTATAACAACGTTGTCTATTACACCAAGGGCAGTGGCAGCAATGGCGTAAACACGGTGTACTTTGTGGACACAACGGGCAAGGCCTGCCCCAGCGGCACGGGATTGCCGGCGGCCGGCGCCAAGCTGCCGACGAGCGCGCTGATGTACGACCTGGGCAATCTGCAGGCGAATGGGCTGCCGAGCAATCTGTGCGTGCTGGCCGGCTTCCCGACGACGTTGGCCAAGAACACAACTGGTGTGAGCTATCCGTTTGGCGTGTGGTTTGCGGATGCCAACACGCTCTATGTTGCCGATGAGGGCGATGGCTACACGGGCGGCACGGACCTGTACACGCATGCGGCCGCGCAGACCGGCGCGGGGCTTGAGAAGTGGGTCTTGAATACAGCTGCGGGCAAGTGGACGCTGGCCTACACGCTGCAGGGCGGCCTCGACCTGGGCAAGCCCTACTCGCCGATCGGCTACCCGACGGGCAGCAACTCTGCGACCAGCTTGCCCTGGGCTCCGGCTACCGATGGGCTGCGCAACCTGACCGGCTATGTGCTGGGCAACACGGTCGTGGTGTATGCGGTGACCTCAACAGTGAGCGGCGGTGGAGACACGGGCGCGGACCCGAACAAGCTGGTTGGGATCCTGGACCCGCTCAGCAACACGAGCGCGACAGTGGCGGCGAAGGAGTACTTCGTGCGGCTGCGGTCGGCGGGGTTTGCCGAGGTACTGCGCGGCGTTGCACTGACACCGGGGACACCTGTGACTGGCTCGCGGTAAGTGTTTGGAACAATGGCGGCGGATTCGCAAGGATCCGCCGTTCTTATTGCTACTGTAACGGTGACAGTTACGATCCGGCGATGGTGAGACCGTCGATACGCAGCGTGGGGCAGGCAGTGCTTGCGCGGAACTCGAGATCGTTTCCGATCGCAGAGATATTCATGAACATCTCCTTGAGATTGCCGGCGACGGTGATCTCCTGCACCGGGTAGGTGAGCTGGCCGTTTTCAATCCACAATCCAGACGCGCCGCGGGAGTAGTCGCCAGTGACCATGTTGACGCCGCGGCCGAGGAACTCAGTCAGATAGAGGCCTTGCGGAATGTCAGCGATGATCTGCTCCGGGGTGAGCATGCCGGCGGGCAGGTAGAGGTTGTGGGTGCCGATGCCGGGGTTGCCGGCGAGCCCGCGCGCAGCGCTCGCTGTGCTGGGGAGGCCGAGCTTACGGCCGGTGTAGGTGTTGAGCAGGTACGAACGCAGGATGCCTTTCTCAATGAGTACGGTACGGCGCGTTGGTAGCCCCTCGCCATCGAACGGGGACGAGCCAAAGAGGCCGGGCAGGGTGCCGTCGTCAATGAGTGTGATGGAAGGCGTGGCGACCTGCTGATCGAGCTTGCCTGAAAAAAAGCTGGCGCCGCGGTAGATGGCATCGCCATTGGCGGCGTCGGCCATGGCGCCGAGGATGGAGCGGGCAAGCTCCGGCGCGAAGACGACCGGCACGCGCTGGGTGGGCACGCGGCGTGCGTCGAGCCGGCGCAGGGTGCGGCGGGCGGCTTCTGCGCCGACCTGCTCGGGCGACTCGAGTTTCGTGAGTGTGCGGGCGCTTGAGCTCCAGCCGTCGCGCTGCATTTCGCCATTGGCGCCCGTGGCTATGGGCACCGCCGAGAGCCCGCAGTAGGAGCTGCGCAAGGCGCCCGTAAAGCCGCGCGAGTTGGCGAGAACCCTGAGCGAGGTAGCGGCGGAGAAACTGCCACCGTCACTGTTACGGATACGCGGGTCGGCTGCGAGCGCGGCGGCCTCAACGCGGCGCGCGTACTCGATGCGTTCGGGACCGGGGAGGGAGTAGACGTCGTCGTGATACAGGGCGAGGTCGGTCTCGAGAGCGCCGAAGGAGCCCGGCTCGGGCAGGCCCTGTACGGGGTCAGGCGAGGAGATGCGCGCGAGCGCGAGCGCGCTGGCAACCAAGTGCGCCAAGCCGGACGGCGTGAGGTCGCTCGAAGAAGCGGAGCCCACGCGCTGGCCCTCGTCGCCCGAGAGGAAGACGCGCAAACCGGCGCCACGTGCGCCCGAGTCCTTGAGCGATTCCAGCTCGCCCATGCGCACCTGCGCATCGAATTCGTCGCCCTCGCGAAGGACGACTTCAGCATCGCTGGCTCCGGCTTTCAGCGCCTGCTGGACGATGGCTTCTGCTTGTTCAGCAAGAGCCTCGGCATACAAGGGGATGTACTTCATTGTGAGCGGCAATACTTCTCCTAAATGTGCGTTCCATCTTTACTGGAACTTGTGGATCGCAAAGCGATAAAGAAATCCTTCGATTTCACTACGCTTTGTTCACGCCGGCCACTTCATCCGGCGGTGATTGCGTCTTGAGCAGGAAGACGCCCGCGCTTTGTATATGCGTCGGCTGGAACGCCTGCCCAAACTTGAGTCCATACCCGAGCGCTCGATCCAGGCCGATATGCGCGAACCAGATGAGTGCCACCGGAGCAGCTTGCACATACCTAGTGCTCAGCCCAATCGCCAAGAGACAAAACGGCAGAACATAACTATGTGCCAGGTTGTAAAGCAAAGCTTTTCGAGGGCCACGAGGATTCCTGGCGTAAGCAAGTAAAGAAAGGTCCGGAACCAGGAAAAGAATCAGGAAAAGTCCCCAGGAAGCATGCAGCACAGCGAAATATGCATAAGTTGCCGTAACCAGAACACAAGCTGCTTCCACTTGTAGTACCACGGCTATCCGAAGGGTCATAGATTTTTCCTGCGCTGGTAAGAGGTGTCTATCTGCCGGTACCGCCGACGGTCATGCGGTCAAGTTTAATCGTGGGCATACCCATGCTTACCGGCACCCACTGGCCCTGCTTGCCGCAGTTGCCGACGCCTTCGTCAAGCGAGAGATCGTGGCCGACCATCGAGACATGCTTCAGTGCTTCCGGGCCGTTGCCGATCAGGGTCGCATCGCGCACCGGGGTCGTAATTTTTCCATCCTCGATCAGGTAAGCCTCCGACGCCGAAAAAACGAACTTGCCACTGGTGATGTCGACCGAGCCGCCGCCGAAGCGAACCGCGTAAAGGCCGCGCTTGACGCTGCGCACAATCTCTTCCGGGTCTTCCGCCCCCGCGAGCATGTAGGTATTGGTCATGCGCGGCATGGGCATCTGCTGATAGCTCTCGCGGCGGCCATTGCCGGTGTTGCCGACGCCTGTGAGCCGCGCGCTGAGCTTGTCGTTCATGTAGCCACGCAGGATGCCGTTCTCGATCAATACATTCTCGCGCGAGTCGGCGCCTTCGTCGTCGACGTGAATCGATCCGCGGCTGGATGCGATGTTCCCGTTGTCGACGACGGTGACCTTGTCGCCGGCAACGCGCTGGCCTATGCGTCCGGAGAACGCAGAGGTTCCCTTGCGGTTGAAGTCCGCTTCGAGGCCGTGACCGACCGCCTCGTGCAGCAGCACCCCGGGTGAGCCCGGTCCGAGCACTACTTCCATGTCGCCCGCGGGCGCCGGCACCGCGTGCAGCTGCAGGATGGCCTGCCGAGCCGCCTCCTGCGCGAAATACTCGGGCGTGCGGACATTCGCGAAGTAGGAAAGGTCGACGCGGCCGCCACCGCTGCCGGTGCCCCGAGCGATCTTGTCGCCGTCTTTGGCGAGCACGAAGACGGCCAGGTGAAGCAGCGGCTGGATATCGCTCGAGTAAGTGCCGTCAGAGGCGGCGACCAGGATGCGCTTAACCTCGTCGCCGTAGGAGGCACGGACCTGAGTAACGCGGGGATCATAGGCGCGGGCCGCCTGGTCGGCACGCATGACGAGCGCGAGCTTGGCGCTGAGGTCGGCGTCAAGCTCCACCGCCGGCGCCGGGTAGAGCCGCGCGCGCTCTGTACCGGGCAGCGTAGCCTGCAGGCCTACGACCGACTGCTTCGCAGGCCCGCTGGCGATAAGCGCAGCGGTACGGGCGGCGCGCAGCAGACGGTCGGTCGAGAGCTCGTCGGTGTAGGCATAGCCGGTGCGTTCGCCCGAGAGTACGCGGATGCCGCAGCCGGCGCTGACACCCTGCGCGGCGGATTTGACCAGGGACTCATCGACGCCGAGTGAGGTCGAAGCGACCGACTCAAAGTAGAGCTCGGCATAGTCGCCGCCGGCGGAGAGCGCCTCACCCAGGCAACGCTCCATGAGCGCCTCGGTGATGTTGAACCTCTGCGAAAAGAACGACTTCTGCTGCTGTTCGGGGTCGGGCATCAAGGAAGCTGGAAGGATAGGCACCTGTATTGGATGGATTGAGGAAGTATGGCGATTCTAGAGCATTTCTCCCGGGAACAGGCTGGACAGACATCTGGTAGATCGTCGATGTGCGGTTGTTCCTGGGGGAAGCCGCGTTGATCCGGGTGGCTTGGCCACATTTTGTGGGCGGGATGCACCAGACAAGACTGTGGTAACGCGTCCACATACCCGCGGTACCGTGTCGGGCGAGAGCCTCCCTGTATTTTGCACAACAGAGTTGGCTTTCTATTGCTACTATGGGCCCATGAAGAAGCTTCTCGTTCTTTCGCTCGCCCTCTTGTTCTCCGCTTCAGCTTTTGCGCAGGACCATCACCATCGCCGCCACCACCATCACCACCACCACGACGGGCATTGATCTGCTGGCAGTCGGGAGTGTGTCAGGGCCAATCCCTTTGGTATGGCCGCTCCCGATCCACATCGCTCGCTTCCTCAATCGCTGCACCGGCTCCCGCTGGTCAGCACGTAATAATCTGTGTTTTCTTCCTCTGCAGATCCCTCTGCTAAGCGTTTCTCCTCCTTCCTGAAAAAGCTATGCCGTTCATCCCTCCGCAACAGCCACCTGTATAGAGTGGCTCCTGCAACGACCGGTCTGTGCGGGTCAGCGCATCGATGGGCGGCGAGGCAGGAAGATGGAGGCATTCCCGGTGTCTTTTAACAGGCGGCGGTTTTTATACGGCTCAGCGATGGCTGCAGCGGGTTTTGCCTGCGCGAGCCTCGCTCAGTCAAGCGTGGGCGGGGCGTTATACCCGGTCGAGCAGTGCGGCAAGTGGGGCTATATCGACCGGCAGGGCGCGATGATGATTCAGCCGCGCTTCGCTATGGCGTGGGCTTTCTCAGAGGGCGTGGCGCCTTTCAAGCAAGCAGACAAATGGGGCTACATCGACCGCTCGGGAAGCACGGTGATTGAGCCCCGGTTCGACGAGGCCCGCAACTTCCACGGAAATCTTTCACCGGTGCGTGTGGGCGATCGCTGGGGCTTTATCCACAAGGATGGGAGCTTCGGCATCCCGCTCCGGTTTGAGCTGGCCCGCAGCTTTCAGGACGATCGAGCCCGAGTGCAGATGCAGGGCAAATGGGGCTACGTGCAGGCGGATGGAAGTTACACGATCGAGCCGAAATATGACGGCGCGAACGGCTACAACGAGGGTGTGGCGCCGGTCGAGAGCCAGGGTAAGTGGGGCTACATTGACAAAGCCGGCAAGCCGGTGATTCCGATGCAGTTTGCCAGGGCGGAAAGCTTCAACGACGGATTGGCCGCGGTGAAGACCGGAGATACGTGGGGCTTTATCGCGAAGACGGGCAGGCTCGTGGTCGAGAGCAGGTTTGAAAAGACGGGCGAGTTTGCCGAGGGGATGTGCCCGGTGCAGCTAGGTGGGAAGTGGGGTTACATTGACACGAAAGGTGTTCTGGTGATGGCTGCGAAGTACGACAGCGCCGACCATTTTGCCGATGGGCTGGCCTCGGTAGTTATGGGCAAGGCGTCCGAATACATCGATCACAAACAGCAGATCGTGTGGAAGAGTACGGAGCAGTGCAGCTAGTCTCCTGAGTCAAGGGTGAGTCTCATACTCTGGCTGCGGAAAAGCGGATGTTTCGCTTCGCTCAGGATGACACCTTGATACAAAACATCAATGGCTCAAGAGAGTACGGCGTCTCTCCGCAGGTTTGACCAGAGCCCAGAGGCTGAGCGCGGCTTTTCGGTAGAGAGAAGCCGCATGCCGCGGGTCTGCGTGGCACCGGTAGCCGCAGGCGGATGCGCAGCAAGACGGAAGTGCGCTAGGCTGCTGGCATGGCTACTCCTGAAAGTGCCTTACATGAACGCTATCCGATCGGGTCTCCCGACCGGCACCCCTCTGTCGAGCAGCGCGCCGCGCATATTGAGGCGATCCGGTTGCTGCCGGGTGAGTTCGCGCTGGCCTTCAAGGGTCTCAGTGACGAACAGATCGATACGCCCTATCGCGAAGGCGGTTGGACGCTGCGCCAGCTGGCGCACCACGTCGCGGACTCGCACCTGAATGCGTGGGGTCGCCTGAAGCTGGCGCTGACGGAAGACTGGCCCACCATCAAGCCGTATGACGAGAAGCTGTGGGCCGAGACCGCCGAAACGCGGGGCCCAATCGAGGCGCCGCTCGCGCTACTGGCTCCGCTGCATGCGCGCTGGGCGGTTCTGCTGGCTGCGCTTGAGCCCGCGCAGTGGGAGCGCGGCTATGTGCACCCGGAGAGCGGGCGGACGAGCGTGGACCAGCTGGCCGCGCTGTACAGCTGGCATGGCCGGCACCACACCGCGCACGCACTCGGCCTGCGGCAGCGTAGGGGCTGGTAGATCGAACGGAACGAGCGAAACGGCCGGAGCGGAAACGGAAGTACTGTTGCCGTCGCGGGCCACAGGGTACAAGCTGGGCTTACCTTGGCCGTTCCTTCCACATCCGTCGCGCGCACCATGCCCCCGCTTGCCCCGGAAGCGCTGGCACACGCGCTCGAGAGTTTTCTGACCGACAATCCGCGTGCGTGCGTGGTCGAGGATGGCGCGGTGCTGTTCGACATGGCGCGGTCGCGCTGGACGCTCGAGGCGACCGGCGGCCGCTGCGTGCTGCAGCTGTGGAATGAAGAGCGCAACCTGGTGCGCACAGTGGTGGGCCTGACGGAGCGGCGTGAGGCGCTGCGGCTGGAGGTGAAGAGGTTTGGGCAGGTGAAGCCGCAGGTGCTGCGGCTGGTGCCGGACCGCGATCAGCGTTCGCCCACGGCGCGGGACACGACGCGGCGGCGGTATGTGCAGCTGCTGGGGCGGGTGCTGAGCCGCGCCTTTCCAGACCTGAAGCAGGGCGACACCTTTGCGGCGGCGGACCTGGAGCACTCCTTTGGCCCGGCGTATGTGCGGGGTTTGCTGGAGCGTGGGCAGACAGCATGGGCGCTGGTTGCGATAAACGGGGAAGAGTCGCAGAGCGCAGTGGATGGCTTGCTGACGGTGGCGGTGCTGTGGCTGGAGCAGTGCCGGGAGCGCTCGGGCGGGCGGCGGCTGGTGGAGGGCGTGAAGATTGTAGCGCCGGTGGGGATGACCGGCACGTTGCGCGAGCGGCTGCAGTGGCTGCATGCGGGCGCGGCCAAGTGGGAGCTGTGGGAGCTGGACGAGCTGCGGGAGGAGCTGGAGCCCGCGGCAGAGGTGGACGCTGGGAACCTGCGCGCGCACCTGGTCTCTGCGTTTGCGCCGGAGGCGGCGCTGGAGCGCTCGCGCGGCGCAGTGGAACAGGTACTTGGGCTGCTCGACGCAACGGATCGCGCGCGAGCCGAGGTGCTGCCGCGCTCAGCGATGGAGATCAGCTTCCGCTTGCACGGCCTGGAGTTTGCGCGGGTGCGCCACGGGGTGAGCGCGACCTCCTTTGCGCGGGAAGACCGGATCACCTTCGGCGCAGGCGCGAGTGAAACGCCTCTGAACGAGGAGACGGAGCCGATGCTGCGCGAGCTGGTCGGGCGGCTGTTTCGCTCGCGGCACGCGGGCGGCAGCATACGCGACCCGCTCTACCGGACGCAGCCGGAGCGGTGGCTCGAATCGGTGCTGCGGGCCGATTTAGGGGAGCTTGAGTCCTCGTTGCGGCCAGAGCCGGTCTATACGCAGGTGCCGGCGCTCGCGTCTACCGATCGCGGCATGCTGGACCTGCTGGCGGTGACCCGCGAAGGACGTCTGGCGGTGCTCGAACTGAAGGCGAGCGAGGACCTGCACATGCCGCTGCAGGGGCTGGACTACTGGATGCGGGTGCGGGCGCTGCACGCCTCAGGCGAGATTGCGCGGGCCGGGTATTTCCCGGGCGTGGAGCTGTCGCCCGAGACGCCGCTGCTGTACTTCGTGGTGACGGCGCTGCGGGTGCACTCGACTGTGGATACGTTGCTGAAGCATCTGGCGCCGGAGGTGGAGTGGCGTTTGCTGGCGCTCGACGAAAAATGGCGAAAGAAGCGGGCGGTAATCTTCAGGAAGCGCGGCGGCACGGGGGAGCGATGGCCGCGGGTGATTGCCGGGGGTTAGAGCCGTTCGCGGCTGTTTCGAGAGCAGGCAGGCTCGCGACCGGTTCTCCGGCCTGCAGGGATCGGCGTCAGGATGTAGTAGCGTTTGTAAATATGTATAAGGTCGATACATGCCCCTGCTGTGAGTCCAGGGAGCTGGAAAAGCGATGGGCAATCGTCGCGCCATTTGTGGCTCACTATGCAGTCGGAAAGCCTCCGTTTTGCTGCCGGTTGATGGAGTGCACGGTCTGTTCTTTTCGATTCTTCGATGTGCGGCTGGAGGATACCGAAGTCGAGCGGCTGTACTCAGGGTACAGAGGCGAAAGCTACTTCAGGGAGCGCCATCGCTGGGAGTTCTGGTACTCGAAAAAGGTCAACGACGGCATTGGTGGGGATTGGGAAGAGATCGCCGAGCGGGTGGCGGCGCTGGACCGGTTTCTCTCTCCACACGTGGATAAGTCGGCGATCGAGAGTGTGCTGGATTACGGAGGCGATCGGGGGCAGTTCATTCCGCAGTCGCTTGGTGCCCGTAAGTTTGTTTACGAGCTATCGGACGCAGTGCCGGAAGAGGGCGTCAAGCGGATTGGTTCCGAGCAGGAGCTAAGTGCCATGAAGTTCGACTTGATCCTCGCTCTCGGCGTGCTTGAGCATTGCTCGGACCCGGAAAATGTCTTGCGCAAGTTACGGACTTATTTAAGTCCTCGATCCCTGCTATGCATCGGCGTTCCATATGAGCGCTACGGGGTTGACTCCGCGGGCAAGAGCGAGCTGTATCATAAGTACCTGGAGGCGTTGCTGCACCTTCCACCGGCATTAGTCGCTGTCGATTTTTATTCGACGGTGGGGCGCGTACGCCTGAACCGGATTCCGCCGCTGGGACTTATTAAATGCCACGAGCACCTGAACTTCTTCGAGCAAAACTCAATGAAGGCTCTTTTGGAGCGGACCGGGTTCGAGGTTCTGGACTCGAGCGTGGAAAGTATCGTGAAGTATCCGGCTCGCGTGGAGTCGCTGCAGGTGCTGGCGCGCTTAATCTAAGTCGGGATTTTTTGAATTGTAAGCTCCTCAATGAGTGGCTGGCCGTCGCTACTGCCCATGCGCATCAAGCCAGCTCTTCACATTACCCTCCTGCGCCGCGCGAAATTCGACACAATCCTTGATCTGCGTCTGCGCAATATTGAGCCCGCGCGCCGAAGCGTGCACCGGGTGCGTCGTGAAAAACTCCTTCACTTCCTGCGCTTTCTCAGCCGAGCAGAACGACCCCGCCGCACGCACAATGCCGCCGCCGTTCATCTCCGTCAGCTGCGCCGACACCGCCGGCCAGTTCCCCTGGATATACTTCCATGCAGTATCGCGCGTGTTCGTCCCGCCGAGCGCACCGGCCAGGATGAACAGGGAGTCCTGGTTCCTGACCTTGCCCGAAGCTGCAAACGCCATCGCCCGCTCGGTCAGCGCCGGATCCTCAAACCTGCCCAGCAGCCCCAGCGCCTGCTCTGCACGCTGCGGGTTGTTGTCCGTCTCGAACTTCTTCTGCAGCTGGTCGAACAGCGCAGCGTCGCCATTCTGCGCCGCGATCGAGAGCGCCGCCGACTGCAGGTTCGCATCCACTGAGTCAGGATTGGCGAGATACTGCGCCGTCAGTTTTTTCGCTTTGGCGATCGTGTCCTGGTCCTTGCCAATGCCGCCGACCAGCGAGAAAAGGTCGGCGCGCAGCTGCGCTTTCTCAGGCGAGTCATCGGCCGCCGGCGCGCCCAGCTTCGTGAGCTCCGGCTTGTAGGTCGCGCTGACCCAGGCGGCGAACTGCTTCCGTTCCCCGGGGCTTGCGAGCAGCCGCGCGTCGATCGAGCGCAGACCGGTAAGCACCGTTTCCATCACTTCGCTACTGTCGTCGGCACGGGTCGCCGCAGCCAGGTCCAGCGTTGCGCCGACCTTGCTTTTGCCGGCCCGCACCTGCGCCCACTGGTCGCCCAGCAGGCTGATGCGCTCGCTCGTCGTCAGTCCGGTTTCGATCGCCGCCACCAGCTTCTGCTCCACCGGCGCGGTATACGAGGCGCGATAGTAGCCCTTGCCGCGCGCGTTGGCGAAGAACAGCGCACTGTTGGCCACGGCGAGCTGTCCCTGGGCGCTGCTCAACAGCGGGCAATCTCCGCTGCCACCCTTAAAGCACACCGGCACGGTCCAGTTCTGCGCCGGGTCGCTGGCATGTGCGCGCTGCGCGGCGGGGCTCAGGAAGAAGCGGCTCTGCGTCGCCTGCACCTGGCCATTCGCCGAGTCAGAGAACTGGATCAGCGGCACGCCCGCCTGCCCGATAAAGCTCTCCATGATCTTGTCGACTGACTTGTGGCTCGCCTGCGTCTGCGCACTCCAGAAGTCTTCCGCAGTCGCATTCGCAAACATGTGCGCCTGCAGGTAGTTGTGCACGCCCGCTCGGAACTGCTGCTCGCCGAGGTAACTCTCGACCATCCCGAGAATGGCTCCGCCCTTCTCGTAGGTAATCCCATCGAACATCTCGTTGATCTCGTCCGGCGTGTTGGCCTCGGCGCGAATGGTGCGTGTAACCGCCTGCGCATCGAGGTTCAGTGTCGAGTCAAGCGAAGCGGCCTCCTGCTCGGGCACGTGCCACTCCGGATGCCACGCGGCCACCGGCTTGTTCTCCATCCAGGTGGCAAACCCCTCGTTAAGCCACAGGTTGTCCCACCACTGCATCGTCACCATGTCGCCGAACCACTGGTGCGCCATCTCATGCGCAACCACCTGCGCCACACGCTGCTTGGCAACGATAGACGCGTGATTTTCGTCGATGAGGAAGTCGGTTTCGCGATAAGTGATCGCGCCGAAGTTCTCCATCGCTCCAGCCTCAAAGTCGGGAATGGCGATCATATCGAGCTTGGGCATCGGATACTTGATGCCGAAGTAAGTGTCGTAATAATGCAGAACGAACTCCGCCGCTTTCACTGCATACGGTGTCAGCGCGAGCTTGTCCGGCGTGGAGCAGGCGCGGATCGGCACGCCGTCACTCTCGCCCTTGCTGCACACAAAGTCGCCGACCAGAAACGCGACGAGATAAGTCGACATCTTCGGCGTCGTCGCGAAACGGAGTGTGTGTTTGTCGCCAGCCGGTGTGTCGGAGACAATATTGGTGTTCGAGATCGCGGTGTCGTTCTTGTCCACGGTGAGGCTTACATCAAAGCGGGCCTTGTAGCCCGGCTCATCAAAGGACGGAAAGGCGCGGCGCGCATCGGTCGGCTCAAACTGGGTGACAGCGTAATTGCGCTTCGCGGTCTTCGACAGATAGAAGCCGCGCAGCATGCCGTTAAGGATGCCCGAGTACTGGATGTGCAGCACGACGCGGCCGGCCGGCAGCGTCTTCGAGAAAGTAAACGTCGCCTGCTCCTTCGCCTTGTCCTCGCTCACCTGGGCCGCTTCGCTCAGGCCGCCGGCCTCGGCTCTTACTGCGGCGAAGGTAATCTCGGCCGAGTTCAGCGTGATGCTGTTCGCTGCCGCCGCCATCTGCACCTCAATCGTCTCGTCGCCGGTAAAGGTGGCCTTGGTAAGGTCGGGCGTAAGCGCGAGCGTGTAGTGCTGCGGCACGGCATTGCCGGGCAGCCGCTGGGCTAGCGCGGCGAGTGGAACCGAGACGACCAGTGCAGCAACGAGGAGAGAAGAACGAACGAGCGAACGCATCAAAGAGTTGACCTTTCAAAAGGAAACAGAAAGCTGCAGGCCGGCTTCACGCAAGGGCCTCTCGCGTAGCAAACACGCCAGGGCGCGCGCCGGTACAAGCTGTGAAGAAGGTATCAGGATTCGCGGTAGTCGAGCAGCAGAAGCCCCACCAGCGCCAGGCACAGCGGCCACACAAAGCCCGCGGTACGGGCGGCGCGCGTGCCCGGCAGTCGCAGCTGCAGCCAGCGGCCCCAGCCGGCAGTCGCGCCCAGCACCGCGATAGGCGTGTGCGCCATCTCGGCCAGCATTTCATCCTTGACGTTGGAAAGCCCGTGCGAGTGCGTAAGCAGCGCAGCGCCTCCCGCGGCGCATAGCAGCGGGAACACGTAGGCCGCGCGCGGCGAGCGCCAGCGGCCCGTCGCTACGGCCCACTCAAAAAATGCGAAGCAGGAGATGAGCACCGCGTACAAACGATGCTCGAGAACATCGGGCTCAACAAAGCTCTGCCAAAAAGGACGCGGGCCGAGCGGCCAGTTCTCAGGGTCGGCGCGCAGCAGGATGAACGCTGCCAGCCCCAGGAACAGCAGCGGCCAGTTCTGCGCGAGGCGGCGCAGGCGCCCCGGTGGCAGCGCCCGCGCCGCAAACGCAAGCAGCCCCGCAAGCAACACAATCAGCCCGGCCCAGTGGTGGTTGTACTCCGACCACGCGCGGTCATTGGCGTCGCTCGTCTTGAAGGGGCTGTACTGCGAGCCTTGGATGGAGAGTCGCAGACTGCTGGGCGGCGCAAGCTGGGCCAGCGGAGGACTCGTAAGCCGCGGTTTCTCCCAGCGCATGCGCACGGCGATCTCATGCAGGCTGAGCCGATCGTGCGCGAGGTCGACCGCCGGGGGCTGCGAGGTAAGCGACGCCGCAGCAAGGATCGCGGTTAAGCCGAACCCGATCTCGGCCTCGCTAAAGCGGCGCAGGCGCAGCAGGAAGCCCTGCTCCGGCGCAGTGGCCGACGCTGCGCCGCCGCCCGCGGGTGCCGGTGTGCGTAAGAGCGTGTAGTTGCCCGCGCCCAGCAGCAGCATGGCCAGCAGCAAGTACGTCTTGGCCAGCAGCATGATGCCGTATGTAGTGCCGTACAGGCCCCCCCACGAGCTCACGTAAAACCAGCTCATCCCGATGCCCGCAAGCACCAGCATGGGCACGCTGACCAGCGCCAGCGCGGAGTAGCGCCAGGCCAGCGTTTTCGCTACCGCATCGCTTGCGCTGGCTCTCAGCGCAAACAGCAGGAACAGCATTGCGCCGATCCATCCGGCGCTGCCCAGGTGGTGCAGAGCGGTCAAGCTGACCAGCAGTCCTCGGTCGTCGAGACGCGACGCGCTATGACTTTGCGCGACTGAAGCGCACAGCACAGCAACGCCCGGCAACACGGACGCATACACTCGTCGCGGCGAGCTCCCAAGCGGGGCGGAGCGTACCAGCAGCGCCAGCAGCAAAGCTCCGGCAATCTCTGCCATGCCCGCGATGAAAAAACCGGCCGAGAGCAGTGAGCCGAAGGGGAAGCCCGAGCCGCCCATGAGAATTGCAACTGACAGTGTTACAGAAGCGGCCTGCACTGCAGCCAGCGCGAGAGCGAAGCGGCTGAGCAGCGTACCAGTGCGGTCAAGCTGCTGCCGGCTGGCGCCCCCGGGCAGCGCTACCAGCAGCAGAAAGAGCAGGCCACCCAGAGTGAGCACTTCCAGCGAGAGCGAGGCGGCGCGCAGCAGCACGCTTAAAAGGTCAAAGTCTCCCAGCAGCCAGATCACGATGCTTTACTCTATCTGGTTTTTTGCTTGCAAAGCACTGCCCCGCGCGACCTACTGGACGCGAAACGGAATGGCCCCGCGCGTGATGTGGCCGTCGCTGGCCAGCGCCTGCCAGCGCAGGGTGTACGCGCCCGTGTGTAGGTCATCGACGCTGGAGGCGATCGCATCGGGTGCGCTTTGCGGGGCGAGTTGCAAGCTGGTCACCTTGCCGTCAGGCGCCAGCAGAGAGAGCGTACAGCGGGGGCCGTCAACCCGCGAGTTGAACTTGAGCGCTATATGCAGACGACCCGCGGGCACGACGCCATTGAGCGAAGGCGTAGAAGCAACGAGCACCGCGTGGGCGAGCGCGAGTTGCGGAAGAGCGAGCGCGAGGGCGGCAACAGCGGGGATGCGAAAGCGTTGAAACAAGCGGAGACTCCTTTACAAGAGAAGTTAGCAGGTAAACGTAGTGCGTGAACCGGCAATGCCGCGTGCGCCCCTCGCTCAGCCGAGCCGGTTGGAGGCCATCCGGACGGACGAGCCGCTGATGTCAGCCGCGCGCGCCTCAGCGTACGCAGCGGCGCCCATCAGCGCGGCGCGGCTCTCGAGGATAATGTGCACCGGCGTCTGCACTAGCAGGTCACTCAGGCGGCCCTTGTCAGTAAAAGCATGCATGAAAGTGCCATCGCGCATCTTGTCGAGAATCTTTGGTGCGATGCCGCCGCCGATGAACATGCCACCCGTGGCAAGCACCTTGAGCGCGAGATTACCGGCCTCGGCGCCATAGACCGAGACGAAGATGTCGAGCGCGCGGGTACAGAGCTCGTCCTTGCCCGACTCGCCGAGCTCGCCGATAACCGCGTTCGGGTCTTCGTGCTCCAGCCGCTGCTTCAGCTCGGCTGACTCTGGAAAGCCCTGATCATCGCGGAGAAATGCGTAGACATTCTGCAGGCCCAGTCCGGAGACGACGCGCTCGTAGCTGACGCGTCCGTGCATGGTCGTCTGCAGGTAACGCAGCAGCGCAATTTCGGTTTCATTGCGCGGAGCGAAGTCGCAGTGGCCGCCCTCGGACGCGACCGGCACATGCATCTTGCCGTTCCACATCAGCACCGCCTCGCCCAGGCCGGTACCAGCGGAAACGAGGCCGCGGTTGCCGAGCGCGCTGGGGTCGCCGGAGCTGAGCGTGTACACCTGGTCCTTGGTGAGCTCGGGGATGCCGTAGCCGTTGGCCTCGAGATCGTTGATGAGAAAGATGTGGTCAATGGCGAGGTCGCGCGAGAGCTGGCGCGCGTCGAGCAGCCAAGGCAGGTTGGTGAGCTTGAGACGTCCGTTACGCACCGGCCCCGGCACGCCGAAGCAGGCCGAGGTCACGTCCGGGTGTTCGTGCTTGGTGAAGAAGGCGCGGACCACGGACTCAAGACCGTCGAACTCGCGTGCCGGAAAGCGCTCGTCGGTGACGTGCTGGAGTCGGCCACTCTCAAACTGATACAGCGCCAGGTGGACTTTGGTGCCGCCTACGTCGCCGGCGAGGATCATCGCGCGAGCTCCACATGGCCGGCGCCATCCGCACCGGGTTTGGGCAGTCTGGCCGCGGCTTTTTCATCGAGGAGAAACAGCAGCGAACCATTCTTTGGCTGGATGAGCTGCGCAGGGGTGGTGAGCGGATCGTACTCGCCGAAGAGCACGCGCTCGAGCGGCTCCGCCTTGTCGTCGCCGCCGATGAGGAACACGACATCGAGCGCTTCATTGATGACCGGCCACGTCAGCGTGATGCGCCACGTATCTTTCTGCGGAACGTGATTCGCATACGCGATGCGGCCAAGCTCGTGGATGCCTTCGGTATCGGGAAAAAGCGAGGCGGTATGCGCGTCATCGCCCATGCCGAGCCACACCACATCGAAGCGTGGAGCTTCGGCGCCCTCCAGCCGAAACGCGGCGCGGATCACGGACTCGTATTTCGCAGCGGCCTCCTCGGGATCGAGTTCGCCTTCGATGCGATGCACATGCTCGGGCCGCAGCGCGACCTTCGACAAAAGCTGCTCGCGGGTCATGCGGTAGTTGGAGTCTGCATCGTCAGGACCGACGGTGCGCTCATCGACCCAGAACAGCTCGACCTTCTCCCAGGGAATCTGGCCGCCGTAGGGTTCCTGCGGGTCGGCGAGCAGCGCGAACGTCGCTTTCGGGGTCGAGCCGCCGGAGATCGCTATCCGCGCGCGGCCACGCTTTTCGACAGCCTGCTGGACGCGCTCGACGAAGTGCGCAGCCGCAGCCCGCGCCAGGGCTTCCCCATCTGCATACACGCGATACGTGACTTCAAGATGCTTGGCCACTGCTTCTTCTCCTGCGCGCTTAAACCGCGTGCCAGCTGTGCTTGTCTTTCGCGAGCAGATCGTCGGAGCTCTTCGGGCCCCAGCTGCCACTCTCGTAGTTCGGGAAATCCTTCGGCGGGTTTTTCGCCCAGCTTGCAAGCAGCGGCGTGTAGAGCGCCCACGCCACCTCAACCGCCTCACGGTGCGAGAAGAGCGTCGCATCGCCGAGCATGGCATCAAGCAGCAGCCGCTCATAGCCGTTGGCTGTGTACTTGCCGAAAGCGTCGTTGTATTTAAAGGTCGCCTCCACCGGGCAGATGGTCGTGTCCGGAGTAGGCAGCTTGTTGCCGAAGAGGAAGCGAATCCCCTCGTCGGGCTGGATGCGGATGCGGATCTGGTTGGAGGGAATCCCCTTGCACGGGCCGTCCTTCGCGCCTTCAAAGATCTGCTTCGCCGGCTGCTTGAACTCGATGACGATCTCAGTAACACGCTTGGCCAGGCGCTTACCGGCGCGCAGATAGAAGGGCACGCCCTTCCAGCGCGGCGTGTCGATCGTGAGTTTGACCGCGGCGAATGTTTCGGTGACGGTGTTCGGATCGACGCGGTCTTCTTCGCGGTAGGGCTTGGCCTGCTCAGTCCCACCTTTACCGTCGCTCACTGTACCTTTGCCGTACTGGCCGCGGACGGCGGTCTGCTCTGTCAACGGCTGAATGGCTTTGAACAGCTTCGTCTTCTCTTCGAGAATGCCCTTGGCTTCAAAGGTCGCGGGCGGCTCCATCGCAACGAACGAGAGCATTTCCATCATGTGGTTCTGCAGAATGTCCCGCGAAGCGCCAGCCTTCTCATAGAATGGGCCGCGTCCCTCGATGCCGATCGACTCGGCCGCCGTGATCTGTATGTTCTCGATGTACTGTGCGTTCCACAACGGCTCAAACAGCGCATTGGCAAAGCGGAAAACGAGGATATTCTGCACCGTCTCCTTGCCGAGGTAGTGATCGATACGGAAGGTCTGCTCTTCCTTGAAGACCTTGGCCACGCCATCGTTGAGAGCGCGGGCCGAGTCGAGATCGTGGCCGAAGGGCTTCTCGATGATGACGCGCACCGTCGCGCCATTCTCCCCTTTTTCCATACCGTGCTCGCCGAGCTTGTCGACGATCTCTTGGAAGTACTCGGGAGCGACGGCGAGATAAAACAGGCGGTTGCCCTTGGTGCCCTTTTCCTTGTCGATCTTCGCGAGCGTCTCTTTCAGCCGCGCGTAGCCTTCCGAGTCGTCGAAGTTGGTCGTAAAGTAGCTGACCTTGTCCATGAACGGAGCGAGCTTCGGGTCACTGTCCTTCGCGCCGGAGTCAACGATGGCCTTCTTCATGTCGGGGACGAAGGTAGCGCTCAGGTCGCGGCGCGCCACACCGACGACGGCGAACTGCTCTGGCAGCAGTCCGCTTTCCTCCAGGTGGAAGAGTGCGGGGAGCAGCTTCTTCTTGGTCAGGTCGCCAGACGCACCGAAGATGATGACGATGGCAGGCTCGGGCTTTCTATTTGCCACGCTCGCGGTTGCAGATTTGACCTGGTCCGGGGTCATGACGTTGTCGGTGTTGCTCGAGACTGTATCGCTGTTGCTCATAGATGTTCTTTCCTTGCGGCTTTAAAGTAGTCCAAGCTGCTGCAGCCCGGCGCGCAGGGCAGCCGACCCCGTGTACTGGATTGCGTGGAGACCGCGACTGCGCGCTTCCTCGGCGTTCTTCTCGCGGTCGTCGATAAACACGATTTCTGACGCCGGCTTCTGCAGCACTTCCACTGCCATGCGATAGATGGCGGGGTCAGGCTTGCGCAGGCCGACATAGCCTGAGCAGAAGAAGCAGGACATGTACCGCTTAAGGCCGAAGCGCTCCAGCCGAATGTCGTTCAACTCGCGCGATTCGTTATTCAGCTGGCCCATCACAACACGCCCTCGCGTATGCAGCTCTTCGAGCAGCGGCAGTGCCGAGTCAGCGAGGCGCATGGACTGGTCTTCAATGGCGCGCCGGATGGTGGCAAGAGAGAATGGCCGCTCGCGGTAGAACACGGTGCGACGCAGGTACTCGTCAAAGTCGATGCTTCCCTTTTCCCAGGGATCGTTGGCTTCTTCATGCCGCGCCTCAAAGCCGGCGCGGTCTTCAAAAGCCAGCGCGTCGAATACCGCCTTGCGCTCGTTGTGATCCCACCCGTTGGTCAGCAGCACCCCACCGGTATCCCAAAGCACTGTGCTGAACTGGCTCATCGTGTCTTTCTCTTCAAAGTGCGATCTGGCAGGTTGGATGCTCACGGACGTAAGAAAAATGCAGAAGATGAACGGCGATGCCCGTATGCGCGCATGCATCTGGAGGGAGCAGGACGTGCCAGAAGAACGGCAGAGGGACCGGATCGTCGAACTGCGCAGGCCAGCGGACCGGCCTGCGCAATTCAGCGGGATGCGAAACCTGCTACTTACAGCTCGGTCACCCCGGCCAGCGCCGGCGTCTCCTTGCCTGCGCCTGCCAGCAGCGCCTTCGCACGCTTGACGATGTTATCGACGCCGAAGCCGAGCTTCTCAAGCGCCAGAGTACCCGGCGCCGACGCGCCGAAACGGTCGAGGCCGATCACATCGCCGTGGCGGCCGACCCACTTCCACCAGCCCAGCGTCGCGCCAGCTTCCACGGCCAGCTTGGGCATGTGGTTGGGCAGCACCTCCAGCTTGTAGCTCTCAGGCTGCCGCTCGAAGAGCTGCCAGCTCGGCATGGAGACGATCCGCGCAGTCACGCCCTGCTTCTTCAGCTCGGCCGCGGCCTTGATGATCTGCCACACTTCCGCGCCCGTCGAAAGCATCAGCAAGTCCGGCTTGTCGCTGCCCTTGTCGATGACGTACGCGCCCTTGCTGACGCCCGCATAGATATCAAGCTTGGCCGGGTCGAGAAGGGGCAGATCCTGGCGGGAAAGCGCCATGAAGCTTGCCTCCCTATGCTCGAGCGCCAGCCGCCAGCACGCTGCCGTCTCGTTCGCGTCCGCCGGGCGGAAGTCGATCAGGTGCGGCACCGCGCGCAGCATGGTGAGCTGGTCGATCGGCTGGTGCGTAGGGCCGTCTTCGCCCAGGCCAATCGAGTCGTGTGTGTACACGTAGAGGGAGTGGATGTGCATGAGCGCGGCGAGGCGGATCGCGGGCTTCGCATAGTCAGAGAAGGTGAAGAAGGTGGACCCGTACGGAATGAGGCCACCATGCGCCGCCATGCCGTTGACCGCAGCATGCATGGCAAACTCGCGCACGCCGAAGAAGACATTGCGACCGGCGGCGTCGAGGTGGAAGTTGCCTGACTTTTTCAGGATAGTCTTGGTCGACTCGGTAAGATCGGCCGCGCCGCCGAACAGTTCCGGCACCGCGTCGGCGATCGCGTTCATGATCGCGCCGCCTGCGTTGCGGGTCGCCATTGGCTTGCCGTCCGCCGGGTAGGTGGGCAGAGACTTCTCCCAACCCGAGGCCAGCTTGCCCGCCTCGGTACGCTCGTACTGCGCAGCCAACTCCGGGAACTCAGCCTTGTACTTCGCGAACAGATCCTTCCAGGCCTGCTCGTACTTCGCGCCTTTGTCGACGATCTGCAGCCAGTTCTTGCCGGCTTCCTCCGGAACGTAGAAGGTCTTGTCCTCGGGCCAGTTCAGGTTCTTCTTCGTCGCCTTCACATTATTGTCGCCCAGCGCCGCGCCGTGGGCCTTGCTGGTGCCCGCGACGGGCGAACCGTAGCCGATGACTGTGCGCACCGCAATGATGGAGGGCTTGCCAGTCTCGGCCTGCGCGGCCTCGATCGCTTTCTGCAGCGCGCCCAGATCGTTCCCGTCCGCCACCGTCTGCACATGCCAGTGGTACGCCTTGAAGCGAGCCTGCACATCCTCGGTAAACGAGAGATCGGTCGGCCCGTCGAGCGAGATCAGGTTGTCGTCGTAGAGGAAAATCAGCTTGCCCAGGCCGAGTGTGCCCGCCAGCGACGCCGCCTCATGCGAGATGCCTTCCATCAGGTCGCCATCGCCGCAGATGCCGTAGGTGTAGTGCTCCACGATGTCGTAGCCGGGCTTGTTGTACACCGCCGCGAGGTGCTTCTCCGCCATCGCCATGCCTACCGCCATGGCGAACCCTTGGCCCAGCGGGCCGGTCGTGACCTCCACGCCGTCCGTCTCACCGAACTCCGGATGTCCCGGGGTCTTCGAGCCCCATTGCCGAAATTGCTGCAGGTCCTCAATCGACAGTTTGTAGCCGGACAGGTGCAGCGCCCCGTACAGCAGCGCCGAGGCATGGCCGTTTGAGAGCACGAAGCGGTCGCGGTTGGCCCACTTGCTGTGCTTCGGGTTATGCCGCATGTACTTGTGGAACAGGAGATAGGCAATGGGCGCGTCGCCGAGCGGGGCACCCGGGTGGCCGCTGTTCGCTTTCTCCACGGCATCGACCGCGAGGAAGCGCAGAGCATTGATGGAAAGCAGGTCGAGGTCGGGCTTGGAACCGTTTTGGGCGTCGCTCATGGTGTTGGGAATCTTTCTATGGAATGTGGGTTATCCGTCTCCTCAATCATAGCGGCTGGCATGGCTCGATTGGGTCTGTACGGAGAGCTGGATACCGCGCGGGTGGCACATTTCGCCAAGAGTTTATAATCCCTGCCACGACGGGTTGGCAGCTCTTCATCTCGGCGGGCCTCCCGAGTCTGCTGGTGCTCGTGTCCATGTGGCGGACAAGCGCACGGACCTGATGGAAGCGCGGATGGATCGTCTTGAGACGCGCCTTGACTTGAAAACGCGCTGACCAACAACCGGATCGACCGCATCGCGGACGACCTCACCCGCTTTTACGAAATCCTCGGCCGGCACGAAGAAGCAATCGACACACTCAAGAAGAAGTAGCCTTCCCTGTCTCGCTCCCCGCGCTGACCTTCACCGTAAAGTTCCGCCCCTCCCACTGTCTTGACGCGGACCAGAAAAGTGTAAACGTCAGCTCACCGGCTTTCACCGTGGCGATGTCGGCCGCGGAGCCGGCCGCGCCCAGCGAACGCGAGCTGACGGTCCGCTGCGTGAGCCAGTTGTCGGCCGTGTAGCGCACCTCGAACGGATTGCCCGAGATCACCCGCAGGGTCTTCCCCGCCGGGATCGAGTCGATCGGCCGGCGCATCTTCCAGATTTCAATCGGGCTCGTCTTCGGGCCCGTGCCGTAGCGCGCCTCCGCCGCCTCGATGCGATCGAAAACGCGGCCATCGCGGGCCGAGCGGACCAACTTCAGGTACTCCGCATGCGCCCACACCAGCGGCATCGCCGAGCCCGCCGGGTCGCCCAGAACCACCGGGCCCGCGGTCGTATTCAGCGCAATGCGCTGGTCCCAGATCTGCTCCGGCAGCATCGCTCCGGGTGAGGCGAAGCCCTCCATCGCGCGAAGGAACGGCCGCACATCGTTGCCCGCGGCCAGCTCGTAGTGGCCGCGCTCGCCGGTCAGCAGCGGCCACGCCCGGCCCTGCCCGTAGTGGATGAACGGGCCGCCGCCTTTCTGCTCGCCATAGCCATCGTGGTTGTACCGCCGCCAACAGGGGCCCTGCGGGGCCTCGACACGCAGAATCCGATCCACGACCTTGATGGAGTCGACGATGACGGGATCGTCGGCTCGGCGGATGCCGTAGCGCACCAGCTCGAGAAAGCCGCCGTCGATGACCGCATTGGCGGGAAACTCGCTCTGCTCCCATGGCGCGCGATTGTTGAGCCGGATGCTGCCCGTGGCCACGTCGTTGCGATACCAGGGCTCGCCCGGCGCGGGCGGCTGCACGCGGATGTAGTGGCGCTGGATCTCGGGGTGCAGCACGCCGTCGCTGGTCACGGTCCAGTCTTCCAGATGCGACTGGATCCAGTCCGCATGCTCGTTCAGAAAGACGCCCAGCTCGGGCGAGCCATGCGCGGTCGCAATCTCCGCCGCGCAACATAACGCGCCGATCACCGCGGCGAGCGTCGAAGGCGAGTACCCCGCATTCTCCTCCCAGCGCTCCTGCTGCGTCACCGGCGCATAGCGCACCAGAAAGCCGGCCGCGCGCGAGACAAAGGGAAACACGTCAAAGTTCGCCAGACCGCCGGCCTTCCACAAACGCCACGCCAGGATCACCGGAAACGCGACCTCGTCAAGCTGGATCCCGGTCCAGTAGGGCGTGCCGTCCACCCAGAAGTTCTGCGCGAAGCTGCCGTCGGGCTTCTGCGTGCAGGCCAGGTACACCAGCGCGCGCAGGGCCGTCTCCACGCGGCCCACGGCCAGCAGCGCGCTCGCCGACTGCACCATGTCGCGGGTCCATACCAGGTGGTAACCGCCCAGGTCGTCATCGCCCTTCGCATAGCCCCATGGGATCGACAGCGAGGCGATAAAGGCACCCGCGTAGGTCTTGTCCTCATGCATCAGCACAACCTTCTGCGAAGTGCGCAGCAGGCGGCCGCTGTCGCCAGTGCAGGGCTCAAGATCACTGGGCAGCTGCACCCGCTCCCACTGCCGGACAAACCGCTGCAGGTGGCTTTCGAACGGTGTAGCAAGCGAGCTCATCGTGGCCGACAGCGCGGCATGGTGGCTTCTGCCAAAGCCGATGGCCAGCACGAACTCGCGGGTGTTTGCGTTCACCGCCGGCGCGCAGCGGAAATCCACCTCGCCCATGATGGCGATGTTGCCATCGGTCGCCGAGCCGTACTCCCAATGCATGCGGAAGTCGTGCTTCAGGTCCTGCCAGCCGTCGCTCGCGCCCACAAAGCCGCAGGAGGCGCGCGAGAAGCCGCAGTTGGTCGTCATGGCCAGTGAAGTGGAGTCGTGCCAGGCCAGCAGCACCCGCGCCCCGGCCACATCCACCACCCGCGCCGAGTTGCCCGCGCCCCCGCCCCCCAGGTGCGGCGAGAGCAGCGCGTACAGGTGCAGCCGCGCCAGCAGCTCCGGCTCCGCCTCCAGCCGCACCCTCACCAGCAGCACTGAGGCGTGCGGGTCGCAGATCGTCTCCTTGCTCAGCGTGTAGCGGCCGCCGGGGTCGCGGTTCACCTGCCGCGGCGCGGGGGCCGACGGGTCCACATAGCTGAACTTGCGCTCCAGGTCGCGCTTCTCTTCGTGGAAAAACGTCTCGCCATCGGTGATGAGAAACCCCATGTCGCGGACCTGCGGGCGATCGATGGTGGGGTAGTAAATCTCGTTCAGGATGCCGTGCGAGGTCGTGTACCAGACCTTGGAGGAGGCGGAGTAGGCGCAGCCCACGCTGTTCTTGATGCTGGAGGTCCAGCGCCCCGGCAGCCCCGGCGCCCCCGGGGCTTCACCTTGCTGATTGAGCCACAGGTACTCCGGCGTCCGGGTGGATGAATCGTCCATGTCAGGCACAGATTACAGCAAACCGCCTGCGGGGCTCGCCGGCACTCCCCGGCGTGTTGCGTGAGGGTGTGCGCGCCGGCCTTGTGGCCGTCGAGATGCTCCAGGTGGCCTTTGAGATAAAGCCTTGCCAGTACCGCGAAGCAGAACCTACCAGGCTCCAGACCATTGAAAGTCTTCTTTACAATTGAACCTAATTGTAACTACTATTAGAAGGTGACGTACACGTGGAATGAAGAGAAGCGTGCGTCGAATCTTGCGAAGCATGGGCTCGATTTCGCCGATGCAGCGCTCGTTTACGAGAACCTCAAGAAGGTGAGCTTCGAGACAGAGCGCAGCGGGGAAAGACGAAAACTGGACATTGCTTTTGTGCAGCTACACGGCAAGCTGTTTGCCTTAGCATACGTAGAACGAAACGGTCGCGTGCGTTGCATTTCATTTCGTCGGGCGCAAAGCAAAGAGAGGAGACGGTATGAAGCAGTCCATCCAAAGCAAGACGGATTGGGGTCGCGTGATACGTGAGTACGACGAGGACGCGCCGATTCCTTTTGACGACGAGGATCGCGCCGAAGGTCTCTACGATCCGAACAACGATGCGGAAGTCGAGGATTTTTTCAAAACCGCGGTCCTCACCCATGGTGTTCGCGGGCCGCAAAAAGCGCCGACTAAAAAGCTGACTTCACTTCGGCTCTCTCAGGATGTACTGGCCCACTACAAAGCAAAGGGTAAGGGCTGGCAGGCCGAAATGGATCACGTCTTGCGCAAAGCGATGGGATCATAAGCCTGCCTGTTTATTGCGAACACCCGCCACGAAGTGGCCGCCAGTTCCTTTCTCCTGATAGTCTTACGCGCTCAGTTCCTCTGGACGTGGCCTTTCTTTACGGAAAGACCACACGCACGATTGCACGCCCATGAGTTACGTCAGGAGAAAGGAAAGCCGCGCAGGCGGTTTACCCCATGCAAATACGCAGGTGCTTACAGCACCTGCGTATTCGCATCCGGATCAGGATGAAACTGCACCTCGCTCATGGCGTGCGTGATCTCGCGGTTTTGCATGAAGTACTGCCACACAAACCCGGTACGCAGGTTCTCCGCCATCAGCACGCTGATGCCCTGGTCGATGCCGAGAATGTCCTCGGCAAACCAGTTGCCCTTCGGGTCGAAGGCGTCCACAAACCCGTAGCGTGTCCACACCCGGTCGCCCATCTTTTCGCGCATGCTCAACAGCACATGCGAGCACTCCGCAGGCAGGAACGGCAGCGAGCCGGCCGCAGCGCAAGGCACCAGCGTGCCATCGAGCGGACCGATTGACGGCGGGCCGCCCCATACCCGGTAGCCGTCCTTTGAGTCCGACGCGCTGATACCCCACATATCCTGGTCGATCCAGCTGAACTTCTGCCCCAGGTGGATACACCACAACTGGTGCGCCCGTGTTGCGGCGATTGAATTCGTAAAGTAATTCGCGGTCAGGTCGCGCTGGTCGCGGTAGTCGCACCAGGCGTGCGCGTACTGGTGGATGAACAGCGGCGCGAGCCCCGAGATGTACTGGATGCCGCCGAACTGCACCAGCGGCCGCTGCAGCGCCTTCCAGGTCTCCACCGGAATGGGGTGCGTGGGCGAGCCGATGGCCATCAGGTACATCGTCATCAGCTCCGCATAGATATCCCAGCGATGCTTCAGAAAGCCCTCATCGGGCAGCCAGCCCATCGAGAGCGTCGGCCCTTCGTCGAGCATCCACTGCCAGTCGATGCGGCGGTAAAACGTCGTCGCCAGCGCCTCGATCCGCGGGTTGCCGCCGAAGTACTGCCGGCACGTCAACACCCCGCACAGCAGCAGTGCCGTATCAATCGAGCTCAGCTCGGAGTTGAACATCCGCTGGCCGCTCTCGATGTCGATGAAGTGGTAGAGGAAGCCATGCTCATGCGGGCAGTCCTCGAGCAGGAAGGCGAGCGTCTTCTCCACCCGCTGCTCACAGTCGGACGGGCGCAGGTAACCTCGCTTGGCCCCGATGCAGAGCGCGGTCAGCCCGAAGCCGGTTGCGGCGATCGAAGCCACGCGCGAGGGCGAGATGCCGACCGCCGACGCCCGGTCACGCACCAGGCCGGTCTTGGGGCTGGCCTCGTTGTAGAAAAACTGGCAGCCGCGCTCCTCCATCTCGTCGAGCAGCATGTCAGCTTGTTTTGAGACCTGAGTGAGCGGCCGGTTGATGAAGACGCCGGGCGGGTGGGTGTATTTGTCGGCGGCGGCCTGCTCCGGCTGCGGCTCCTGGCCAGGCGCGGCCTTGGGTGCCTGTTGCTGGTTCTGGTAGGCGAAAGCGGCAGGGGAGCCCAGGGTGATGGCTCCGCTGGCGCTGGCAGCGGCGGCGGCCCGCAGCAGCTCGCGGCGGGTGATTCGGCGATCGGTCAATCCTGCTCCCTGCTCTCCAACTTACCGGAGTCCGGCTCCGGCGCTTGCTCTTCTGCGAAACGTCTCCCTCAAGGATGCACGAAAACGGTTCCACGTCACATTCGCTTCTACGCGCCTCTGGTTACCACCGTATGGCGGACCGTGCATCTGCGCCTGAAACGCTGCGCCTGCATCTTTATAAAGGTGAACCCGTTCGCGCCGGAAATGGCGCGAATCGAACCTGAGAACCTATCTAAAGGAGACACCTTGGCCTACGAAGTCCCAGCCCTGACCTACGACTACGCCGCACTGGAACCGCATATCGACGAAGCCACGATGAAACTGCACCACGACAAGCACCACCAGGCCTACGTGACGGCCCTGAATGGCGCGATCGAGAAGCATCCGGAGCTGGGCAAGCACACGCCCGACGACCTGCTGCGCTCGCTCGACACTGTTCCTGAGGACATCAAGCCGGCGGTGCGTAACCACGGCGGCGGCCATGTGAACCACACCATGTTTTGGACAATCATGAAGCCGGGCGGCGGCGGTGAGCCGACCGGCAAGATCGCCGACAAGATCAAGCAGGACTTCGGCTCGTTCGAGGACTTCAAGAAGCAGTTTAATGAGACCACCGCGAAGCAGTTCGGCTCCGGCTGGGGCTGGCTGGTGATCGACGGCGGCAAGCTCAAGATCGTCACCACGCCCAACCAGGACAACCCTATCTCGCAGGGCAAATACCCCATCCTGGGCAATGATATCTGGGAGCATGCCTACTATCTCAAGTACCAGAACAAGCGCCCCGACTACCTGGCCGCGTGGTGGAACACGGTGAACTGGGACGAGGTAAACAAGCGCTTCGAGACCGCGCAGAAGGCTTAGCTTCTGCTGCATTGCAGACAGGGCCTGGCGCCCGGGTGAAAGCCCGCGCGCCAGGCCCCTTTCAACGCCCGCCCGCGACTTCCGCCCTGTTCGCGGGTTTGTGCATGCAAGGAGTTCCCATCCCATGCGCCGTCTTCTCTGCTCTTTTTTGCCGGTTGTTTTGTTCGGCTTTTCTGCCGCTCACGCGCAGGCCACGCTGCCCACGGGTAATGCCCACTACACCATCACGCAAAACGGCAAGACGCTGGGCGATGCGCAGTATTCGGTTGCGCCGATCAGCGGCGGCGCGACGGTGAGCTCAAGCGGGCGCCTGAAGCTGGACAAGTTCGCCTACTCCTTTACCAGCACGGCCACGCTCGATGCGCAGGGAAACCTGGTGCGCGACCAGCTGAACGGCTCGGTGCATGGCGCCAAAGCCTCGGGCAATAACATCCAGTTCGACACAGCGTCGGACCCCACGGGCAAGTCTTTCCAGATTCACATCAACGCCGATGGCAAGCAGAGCACCAACACGGTAGACCGCCACCGAAACACGATCCTGGTGCCGGACCTGGATCCCGCCGCCTACGCGCTCATGGCCCATCTCGTCCTCGCGAAGCCGGCGACGGCATGGGTGCTGATCCCCAAGGAGACCGGCATCCTGGTGCCGGCCGAGTACACGCCGGCGGCTGACCTCAACGGTACCTTGAACGGCCAGAACGTCACGGTCAAACACTCCATCGCGGTGCTGAGTTCGCAAAACTCGATCGTGATCGAACTGTTCTACACCGGCGCCGGGGAACTGCTGGAGGCCGACCTGAACGCGCAGAACTTCTACGTGACGCAGGACGGCTTCAAGCTGCTGAACCGGCCCAAGCCAGTGCCTCCGCCAGCCGGGGAGGCACCGCAGCAAGACCAGAACGGCCAGCAGCCGCAGGGTCAGCCAGGGCAGCAGCCTCCGCAACAGCCGCAGTGAGAGAGATCATACCCGCTGGCCCGCAATCAGCATTGCGGCTGATCCGGCCGGTCCACGCGGCACTCACTCAATCCAGTGTGTGCCGCTCGGATTGTCGTACCGCATCGCAACGCCCCAGCCGTATCGGTTTGCCTTATGGCTGCCGTCATGGACGCACTCATACAGCGCGATCATTACCTCATTGCTGCCCCGTTTGAGCGGGATATTGAAAGAGCCATTTTCGAGAGAAAGCCTTCCATCCGGGTTGCGCCTCTCCCACTCCGGATCGTAGAAGTTCTTGCCTTGTGCCACGAGCTTCCCATTGACAAATACCCAGACCTGCCCCAGCCAGCCGAGCGAGACATGCTTCTGCTGATCTCGATCCGACTGGACCCTGTACCTCAGCCATGTAAGCGAGGGCGGAGCTTGGGTAAGGATAAAGTTACGGTTTAAGTTAACGGTGCCGAACCGTCCAGCAGTGACGTGTTGCCATTCAGACGCGGCGCCAGGCTGTTCCGCATACCTGGGAGCTATGCCGTAGTGCCCTGGAGTCAACCCGCCAAGCTGCCACTGGCGCACAATGCCGTGGTCGCCGGCAGTCGGATCCGGCGCCGGCTGGCCCGGCAGACCCTCAACCGCGCGTGGCGTCACCTCCAGGTTGGCAAACACCGCAGGCCCCCGCAGCTGGATTCCCCCTTGGCTGGAGCCGCTTTCCAGGCTGCCGACAACAAGGGCAGGCTCTGGCTGGCGGTTAACATAAACATTCATGCGCCGGCCGGAGACCACCAGCTTGATATGGTTCCAGCCGTCCAGAATGAAGGCTCGCCGTTGATACTGCGGATAGGCGTTCCACAACATGAAACCATGGATGACCGGAGCATATTGAATACAGTCGTCCGAGGCACGGCACTCGGGAAAGGTTCGCACGTAGAACTCTTCCGCGTCCTGCCGCCCGCGGGGACCTTGCTGCCGCAGCTGGATGCCGGGAATATCCTGCGCCATGCTCTTCATGTCGAACTCGATCGTTCCATCGCGGAAGCTGAAGCCGTTGAGTACCGCGCTGCCAGACTTGATCACGAGCGCGCCCTGCGGGAAGCCTTCGTGACCGATGAACTGGACGTCCGGCTTCGCTGTACTCTCGCCATCGTCGACAACAGTCCAGTGCTCCGCGGTGAGCGGGACCTGAATCGGCTTGATACCTTGCGCACCGCATGGACTTGCCAGTTCAAGAAATACGACGACCTGTAGCCAGCCGAGTATTGTTATAAGTCTAGTTACACTTGCCAAGTTATCTCCCACCTGAGTTCGCTAAGTAGATCGATGGTCGCGCTCGCCCTGCTGGATAGCGGGCGAGCTCACTTCAGAAACCTGCTCCGCGATCATCGTAAGCCCTTGCTCTCGCGTCTGGATGCGCCCTTCCAACTGCGCATCTTCCGCCAGCGCCAGCAGCTGCTTGAATAACGGGCCCGGTGTGTAACCGCTGGCGATCAGATCGCGTCCCGTGACGAGCAGCTGCGGCCGCACTTCTTCCTCGGGCGTCGCCTCATAGCGTTCTTTCGCAAAGTCGTACAGGCGCAGCAGCTTGTGGCTCGAGAGGCAGTCGATGCGGTGCAGCTCCAGGTGCTGGGGGAAGCGCGGCAGCCGGAAAAACCGCTTGAGAGTAGACTGCTTCATCTTTTCGACATCGCCGAAGCGCATGTGGTTCGCCACCAGCGATGCGATCTGCGCGGTCTCCTCGCCCGAGAAATGAAGTCGCGCGCAGATAGCCTCGGCCATGCGCGTGCCCACCTCCGCATGGCCGTTAAAGCGGATGCGCTCTCGCACTTGCTCCGCCTCTCGTTCTACGGCCCGCACAAAGCAGGGCGGCTTACCCACATCGTGCAGCAGCGCGCCCCAGGCCAGCGTCGGCTCGGTGCCGGCCTGCAGCTTCTCAAGCAGCAGCAGCGTGTGCACCCATACGTCTCCCTCCGGGTGCCAGTCCGGCGGCTGCTCCACGCCGTGCATGCGGTCGATCTCAGGCAGCACCTCGCGCAGCAGCCCGGTGTCGTCCAGCAGTTCAAAGGCCCGGGCCGCGCGCCCTTCGGTGAGCATGCGGGTCAGCTCATCGCGGATGCGCTCCGGGCTGACCTGGTGGATCGATGAGGCCTGCGCGCGGATCGCCGCCTCCGTTCCGGGCTCGAGCGCGAACCCGAAGCGCGCCGCGAAGCGAATCGCCCGCAGCATGCGCAGCTTGTCCTCGGCAAAGCGGCGCGCCGGGTCGCCGATGGCGCGGATGAGCTTCGCAGCCAGATCAGCCTGGCCGCCCGCAAAGTCCAGCACCTCGCCGGCGAGCGGGTCGTAGAGCATGCCATTGATGGTGAAGTCTCGCCGGGCTACGTCCTCGCGCGCGTCCTGCGAGTAGCGCACGGAGTCGGGGCGGCGGCCGTCGGAGTAAGCGCCATCGCTGCGAAAGGTGGCGACTTCGGTTTTCATCTCCTGCCCGTCGCCATGCCGGGTCACCACCAGAACCACGCCGAAGTGCGCGCCCACGGCGAAGGTTCGCGGGAAGGTAGCGAGCACGACCTCGGGGGTCGCGCTGGTGGCAATGTCGTAGTCCTCGGGCACGCGCCCCAGCAGGCGATCGCGCACGCAGCCGCCGGCGTAGAACGCCTGATAGCCGCGCGCGCGCAGGGTTTCGACGATGCCGTATGCTGCCTGCTCTGTCTGTTGCATCCCCGTCTGCTATGCCCTCCCGCGATCCCGGTACGCCGCTGTGATCCGCTCGGACCACTCATCGACCGATTCCGGCGTGCTGCCAATGCGGGAAAACCAGACCGGAGCGGTGGCATCGCTGGTCCGGAACTCGAGACCCCACACGTCGCCGTCCTGCCTTGGACTCCAGCCCTGGACCTCGTCCCGGTCCAGCAGTCGCTCGCCCAGCTCCTTATCGCGGATCCAGAGCCGCCCGGTACCGGTCTCGAGCGCGATGTTCTTGACTGCATAATTGGGCGTGAAGCCGGGCACGTGGAAGGCGGCCTGCTGCTTGCGGACCGCCGGTTCCCCCCGCCTGACCACCAGCACCACGCCCACCAGGATGAGGACCAGGGGGAGTGCCCAGAGCCACAGCAACCCCGAGCCCAGCCTCCCCGCGCTCTGCAGGTAAAACCCGAACAGAAGGCAGATGCAGCCCAGAACCAGAAGGCCCACACCGAAGAATTGCCGAATATTTTTCATGCCTGTTCTCCACTTTCCTTTGAGCAAGCTCTGATAGAGCCCGCCAGCAAACAGATTTTCGGCTTCGGGGGTAAGCACGCGTCTCTTTAAGATAAGAGATGCAATGGCGAGGCATGGACTGATTCTGGGCATTGAAAGCTCATGCGATGAGACTGCGGCAGCGGTAGTCGCGGGCGGGCGGCAGATCCTGTCGAGCGTAGTCGCGTCGCAGTTCGGCACCCATGCGCCGTACGGGGGCGTGGTGCCAGAGCTGGCTTCGCGCGAGCACCTGCGCAACATTGTGCCGGTGGTGCGGTCGGCGATGGCTAAGGCTGACGTAGATTTCGAGGACCTGGCGGCCGTCGCAGTGACCGAGGGTCCGGGGCTGGCCGGAGCCCTGCTGGTGGGCGTGACCTACGCCAAGACACTGGCCTGGGCGCTGGACAAACCGCTCATCGCTGTCAATCATCTGGAGGGGCACATCCACGCGGTGCTGCTGGAGCACGCGCATGAACGCGCAGAAGCGCCGGCGGAAACAACGGCTCTGGCGCTGGTCGTCTCTGGCGGCCACACGCACCTGTACCTGGCCGCGCGCGAAGCCGGCGGCTGGCAGTACCGCGTGGTCGGCCACACGGTCGATGACGCGGCGGGCGAAGCCTTCGACAAGGTAGCCAAGCTGCTCGGGCTGGGCTACCCGGGCGGCCCGTGGATCGATGCGCTCGCCATCCATGGTGACGCAAACGCGGTGCCCTTTCGCTTTGCGGATGTGCGCCGTCGTGAGCAGCAACCGGCGCGAGCCGCGGTCGACGCGGATCTGCTGTTCTCCTTTTCCGGCATCAAGACGGCGGTGTTGCGGTACGTCGAGAGCCAGGGCCTGGCCTCCTCGATCGCGACGCGCACGGCCCGACTTGCCGCGCTGCCCGCACCCCGCCCGGCCGACGCCCTTGCGCTGTGCGACGCGGAGACGCTGGGGCTGATCGCTTCATTCCAGCGGGCAGTGGTCGACAACCTGGTGCGGCGTACGCTGGTAGCGGCGCGGCGGTACAAAGCGAAAACGATCCTTGTCTCGGGCGGTGTCGCGGCCAATCGCGAGCTGCGCGGGCATTTTGAGGCGCAAGCCGCGCGGGAGATGCTGCCCGTGCTGTTCCCTTCGCCAGCACTCGCGACCGACAATGCCGCGATGATTGCAGCGGCGGCGTGGCCCCGTCTGGAGCGCGGCCTGCTCGCGCCGGAGAGCCTCTCCGCCGAGCCCCGCTTGCCGCTCGGCGCACATACCGGCTGCTAGAATCAGGCGACATGCCCACCTCGCCTGAACGCCCGGCGCGCGCGAACGAATGACGATTCAGCTTTTCAATACTCTCAGCGGGCAGATCGAGCCGCTTGTGCCGGGCGACGCCCCGAACGGCTCAAAGCCGGATAGCGCCGCGCTGCGCATGTATGTCTGCGGCCCAACCGTCTACGATTACGGCCACATCGGCAATTTCCGGACGTTTCTCCACGTGGATGTCCTGCGCCGCGCGCTGGAGCAGAGCGGCACCACCGTGCGCCACGTGATGAACATCACCGATGTCGACGACAAGATCATCCGCAACGCGAGCGCCGCGGGGCTGCCCATCGCCGACTACACCCGCCGCTTTGAAGAAGCGTTCTTCGAGGATCTCGACGCGCTCGCAGTGGAGCGGCCCACCGTCATCGCACGCGCGACCGAGCATATTCCCGAGATGGTGGCGCTGGTGCAGCGGCTGGCCGAGCAGAAGCTCGCCTACCGCACCGAGGATGGATCGTGGTATTTCCGCATCGCGGGCGACCCCGAGTACGGCAAGCTCTCGAAGAAGGACTTGGCCGGCATCACCGATGGCGCGGGGGTGGAGGCGCGGGTCGCCCCCCGCATCGATCTCGATGAGTACGACAAGGATTCTGCGCGGGACTTTGCGTTGTGGAAGGCGCCCAAGCCGGGCGAGCACCACTGGAACTCGGAGCTGGGCCCCGGGCGGCCGGGCTGGCACCTGGAGTGTTCGGCGATGGCGCTCAAGTATCTCGGCGACTCCTTCGACCTGCATGCCGGCGGCGAAGACCTGATGTTCCCGCACCATGAGAATGAGATCGCGCAGTCTGAGGGCGCGACCCACCAGACATTCGCGCGGCACTGGTTCCATGTGCGGTTTCTGCTGGTCGAAGGCCGCAAGATGTCGAAGTCCGAGGGCAACTTCTACACCCTGCGCGACCTGCTGCTGAAGGGCTACAAGGCCTCGGCCATCCGCCTGCTGCTGATCTCCGTACCCTACGGCCAGCCGCTGAACTTTACTCTGGAAGGGCTGGCTGCGGAGAATGCCGCGCTGGACCGTCTGCGGGCTTTTCGCGACCGCATGCGCAACACGAAGTGGCCTGCGTCGGCTGAAACGGAGCTGCTCGAGGCGACCACGCGTGCCCAGGCGCGCTTTGATGCGGCGCTGGCACACAACCTGAACACCGCCGAGGCGTGTGCCGCGATCTTCGACATGGTGCGTGCGGCCAATACGGCGGCCGACGCGGGCACGCTCGGACTCGGCAATGCCGCGGCGCTGCTGGCTGTGCTGGAGCACTTCGACCGCGTTTTCGCAGTGCTGGGGATCGACGACGCGGCGATCACGGAGACCGCGCTGGCATGGGCTGAGTGCGAGGGGCGCCTGGATGAGGCGCCGGCGGCCCTGCTGGCCCAGCGCTCGCTGACCGACGTGCAGATCGAGGCGCTGGTGGAGGAGCGCAGGGAGGCCCGCCGCAGCCGCAACTTCGCCCGTGGCGACGCCATCCGCGACGAACTGCTGCAGAAAGGTGTCGTGCTGGAAGACTCGAAAGAGGGCGTGCGCTGGCGGCGTAAGTAGCGGGGAGAACTGTTCCACGAAGGCCTGACAGCTTTCACCGACCAGCTAAACTCCAGAGCCAGAAAAGGCAGCCCGGAGGCTGCCTTTCTGTAAAGCAAACCAGCACATTAAGCTGGTGAGGGGCTGCCTTCCGGGAAAGCGCCGCCGTGCTTCGGTTCCGGCTTGAGCACCTGCTGCACATCGCCGGTCGCCGACCCGTTTGGCGGACCGCCTGAGGGCTTCAACGGCGGCAGTTCCTGCCCGTCGATAATCATCCGAATGTCTGCAGCATCCAGTGTTTCCCGCTCCAGCAGCGCGGTGGCCATCCGGTGCATGACCTCCTGCCGTCCGTCCAGGATGCTGTAGGCCGACTTGTAGGCTTCGTCCACCTTCAGGCGAACCTCCGCGTCGATTTGCTTGGCCGTCTCTTCAGAGAAATCCCGGTGCTGGGCGATCTCGCGACCCAGGAAGATCTGCTCTTCCTTCTTGCCGTAGGTCAGCGGGCCCAGGTTGCTCATACCGTACTCGCACACCATCTTGCGGGCCAGTTCCGTTGCACGCTCGATGTCATTGCCGGCGCCGGTGGTCATCTGCTTGAGGAAAATCTCCTCGGCGATGCGACCGCCCATCAGGATCGCCAACTGCGTCTCAAGATAGCCTTTGGTCACAGTGTGGCGGTCATCCACGGGCAGCTGCATCGTCACACCAAGCGCCATGCCGCGGGGGATGATGGTGACCTTGTGCAGCGGGTCGGCGTGGTCGCGAATCGCGGCGACAATGGCGTGCCCGGCTTCATGGTAAGCAGTGACCCGCTTCTCCTCGTCGCTCAGCAGCATTGACTTGCGCTCGGCACCCATCAGCACCTTATCCTTGGCAGCCTCAAAGTCAGCCATCAGGACAGCTTTACGGTTGTAGCGGGCAGCATTCAGGGCAGCTTCGTTGACCATGTTGGCCAGGTCGGCGCCCGAGAAGCCCGGTGTGCCCCGCGCCATCACGCGTAGATCGACATCTTCCGCGGTCGGCACCTTGCGGGCATGCACGGCCAACACTTCCTCGCGTCCCCGCACATCCGGGCGACCCACGATGACACGGCGATCGAAGCGGCCCGGGCGCAGCAGTGCCGGGTCAAGCACGTCAGGCCGGTTGGTCGCAGCCACCAGGATGACACCGTCATTCGACTCGAAACCATCCATCTCAACAAGCAGCTGGTTCAGGGTCTGCTCGCGCTCATCATGTCCACCGCCGAGACCCGCGCCGCGGTGACGCCCAACCGCGTCGATTTCGTCGATAAAGATGATGCATGGGGCATTCTTCTTGCCCTGCTCAAACAGGTCGCGCACCCGGCTTGCACCGACGCCGACAAACATCTCGACAAAATCCGAGCCAGAGATGGAAAAGAATGGCACATTGGCTTCGCCGGCAACCGCGCGGGCCAGCAGTGTCTTGCCGGTGCCCGGGGGGCCGACGAGCAACACACCCTTGGGAATGCGCCCGCCGAGCTTTTGGAACTTCTGCGCCTCGCGCAGGAACTCGATAATCTCTTTCAGCTCTTCCTTGGCTTCGTCAACCCCGGCTACATCCTTGAACGTGACCTTCTTCTGCTGCATCGAGAGCAGGCGGGCCCGGCTCTTGCCGAAGGAGAGCGCCTTATTGCCTCCGCTCTGCATTTGCCGCAGCATGAAGAACCACAGCGCGCCAATAATCAGGATCGGCGAAAGATTCAGCAGGATCGGCAGCCAGGAACTACCCTGGTTGTCGCGCACCGTCACCGATACATGGTTTTCCTGGAGGATGTCGAAGAGCTGCGGATAGTTGGCAGGCACCGTGACGTGGTAAGGCGTCCCGGCCTTGAGCTTGCCGTGCACATCGCCGCCCGTTACCGTCGCGTCCTGCACCTGGCCGGCCCGCGCATCCTGCAGGAATGTCGAAAACGATACATCCTGGTCGTGCCCGGAACCGCTGCTCTTCTGGAAGACCTGCCATAGCAAGATGAGGCAGGCAAAGATGAAAACCCAGAAAATGATTGTCTTGACCGTCGAATTCACCAGAACTCCTCACTTCTTTCCAAGCGTCGCGCTCACGCGGGCCGGACACTTCGTACCGACACTTCATAGCTTAGACGCGCTTCAATTCCCAAAGAAGCAAGCCCGGCATGCGGCGCATCCATCCGCTCAAAGAAAGACCGTCCCCAGACTACAGGAGTAACGTGTTCGAGCGTAATCACGATTCTCACGATTCTATAGTTGCGTACAGTTTTTCCGTAACGGAACGCCATTCCCGGGCCGGGAACCGGTTACGGACGGGTCTTACGCAGAGGCCGCGTCGCAGGATGCCTCCCGATCGGGCATGCTTAGACAATCGTGAGCCGTACACCCAGCCCGCCTTTCTCGATCGAGGCTCTACCGCCCGGAACGCGCCTGGCCGTGGCGGTCTCGGGCGGCGCCGACTCGGTCGCGCTCCTGCGCCTGGCGCACAGCCTGGCCGGAGTCCACGGCTGGGCGCTCCGGGTGCTGCATGTGCAGCACGGGCTGCGCGGCGAGGACTCACAGGCCGACGCGGTGTTCGTGGAGGAGCTCGCGGCAGAGCTCTCGCTGCCCTGTCAGACGCTCCATGCGGATGCAGGCGCGCTGGCCCGGGAGCGGCGGATCGGGGTGGAGGAAGCCGGGCGGCTGCTGCGCTACGGCTGGTTTGGGCGCCTCCTGGATGGCACTGCGGCCGAAGCTTTAGAAAATGCGCCTGATGCAATCGCCACCGGGCACACCCTGGACGATCAGGCCGAAACAGTACTGGCCCGGCTGCTGCGGGGCGCCTGGACGGCAGGGCTGGCCGGGATTTACCCGGTGATCCCGGCGTCTGACCTGCCTGGCGGCGCGGTAAGCGCGCCCCGGGGCAATCCTCAAAACACGCGACGGGGAATCGTGGTCAGGCCGCTGCTGGGCGCGCGACGCGACGAGCTCCGCGCCTGGCTCGGGGCGCTGGGGCAAGACTGGCGGGAAGACGCGTCGAACCAGGATCTCGCGTTCACCCGCAACCGCCTCCGCCACCGGCTGCTGCCGGCTCTGGTGGAGTTCAACCCGCAGGTAGCCGAGCAGCTGGCGCAGGTGAGCGTGCTGGCGCGCGAGGACGAACGCTACTGGCAGGGGGAGCTCGCCCGGGTGCTGCCCGGCCTGCTGCTGCCGGGGCGTCCGGTGCGGGGCGGCGGCCGCGCCAGCTCTACTCTGCCGGGCGAGCGTTCGCTTGCGATCGAGGTGGAGCGGCTGCGGGCGCTGCCCCCGGCACTGCAGCGGCGGGTAGTTCGGGCGGCCGCCGCCCAGCTTGCCGGGGCACCAATCGAACCAGTTGGACCAATTGCACCAACCGATCCAATTGGTCCGATCGAAAAGGCGGGAAAACCGGGCACGGCGCTAGGTTTCGCCGAGACCGCGCGACTACTCAGCCTGCTGGAAGGACCCGTCGGCAGCACGCCGCGCCGCGAGCAACTCAGCGCACAGCTTCGCGCCGAGCGCACCCCACGCGAGCTGCGCCTCGTCTACTCCGAGGCGCAGGGTCGTTCAGCCGACGCGACCGACGGCCACGTCCAAATCTCGGTGCCCGGAGAAGGCGCCGGCCTTGGCGTACAGCTCAGGATCGCCTTGGCAGCCGAAGCTTTCCCAGACGCACCCCCAGCGACCTACCCTGCAGCCACCCTGCGCGCAGCCCTGCCCGGCGACCGGGTCCGTTTGCGCTACTCGAGCGGCGCGCCCAGGCGCGTCAAGGAGGTGCTGGAGCGCATGGGCGTCCCGCCTCCCGATCGCGCAGGCTGGCCGGTACTCGAGTGGCAGGGGGAGCTGGTGTGGCTGCGCGGCGCTGTGCTTGTGCCCACGCCGCTCAACACGCAGCTCGCCATTACCGAGGAGTCTCGGCCGGAAGAGCCTCCCCCAGCCACTGGGTAAAAGCGCCCGCGTTCTGTTCACGGTTCAAGAAAGCCCGGACCAGCTCCTTGCCAGGCCTGGATCCGCCAGGCTCCAGAACCTGTTCCCGATAACGCGACGTCACCGCCGCGGCCAGCAGGTCGTCAGCAGCAAACTCGCGGAAGAAATCGAGCGCGATCACCTTGTCGTACAGATAGGTGTAGTAGTTCGACGAGTAGCCGGTCAGGTGCGTAAAGCTCGCGTACAGCTTGTTGCCCTCCACCCACTCATAGGGCAGAAACCGCCGGTAGTCCTCCTGCAGCAGCCGGTCCAGGTCGAGCGTTGCCGGGTCGAGCCGGTGCGTATCGAGCGAGTAGCTCGTATAGAACAGCTGCGTGCGGACCGAGTCGGCGCGGCCAAAGGCCCCGGCGCGGTTCATGCGTTCGACCAGCGTCGCCGGGATCGGCTCACCCGTCTGGTAGTGGTGCGCGAAGCGGGCCAGCAGCGCCGGGTCGCGGAAAAACTCCTCCAGCATCTGCGAGGGCACCTCGACGAAGTCGCCCTCGGTGGCGATGCCGCTCACCCCGGCCCACGCCTGGTGCCCGCCCAGGATCGCGTGCATCAGGTGGCCGAACTCGTGCAGGAACGTGCTCACGTCCGAGTGCTGCAGCAAACCGGGGTCGTCGTTGGCGCCATCAGACGGCCCGCCGGAGAAGTTGCAGATCAGCGCCGCTTCCGGCACCTGACGCCCGCGGATGCCGGGGATCAGCGGCGCAGCCGAAAACCACTTGTCCTTGCCCTCGCGCGGATGCATATCGAGGTAGAAGCGCCCTAGGCGCCTGCCCGTCTCCACATCCCCGATTTCCGCGCTTGGGCTGCGCGCGTCCCATACGTCCCAGGTGGTCACACTTTCGTGCCACACCTCCGCATCGGCCACTGGCGCAAACCGTACCTGGAACAGGTTCTCCACCAGCGACAGCACCCCGGCCTGCACCCGGTCGAAAGAAAAGTAGGGCCGCACGGCCTGCGAGTCGAAATCGAACTCGGCCCGCCGGAACTGCTCCATCCAGAAGCCGCGGCTCGAGGCATCGATGGCCGCGGGCGCCGGCTCCCCGGCCTCGCGCGCCGCTGCCTGCGCAAAGGCCAGCAGCACCCCGTACTCGCGCTGTGCGCTCTCCTTCGTCGCCACATCCAGGTCGTCAAGGAAGGCCTGCATGTTGGCCGAAGACTCCATCATCTGGTCCGCCGTCGCCAGGTCAGCCCAGGTCGTAAAGCCCAGCAGACCGGCGATCTCGCGACGCACCGCCAGCAGCTCCTCGAGCACAGAGACGTTCTGCGGGTAGGCCCTCGTCTGATAGGCCAGGAACATGCGGCGGCGCAGCCCCGCGCTGCGGGCAAACGTCATTACCGGCAGGTAGTCCGGAAAGTTGGTCGTCAGCACGACCTTGCCCGCGTGCTCGCCCTCTATTTCCGGGCGGTGGCTGGCCAGGAAGTCCTCGGGCAGCCCGGCGAGCTCGTCGCTGGTCTCGGCCACGACCGTCCCGATGCTCTCCTGCACATTGCGCCCGAAGGTGAGCGACAGCATAGTAGCCCTCTCCTGCAGCGCCTGCAGCTTCGCGCGCGTGGCGTCGTCCTTGTCCACGCCGGCCAGCCGGTAGCCCAGCAGGGTGCGCTCCAGGTAGTGCCGGGTCGCCGGGTCGTCCGCGGGCAGCGGGATTGCGCTCAGAGCCTGGTACACCTCGCGGTTGAGGCCCAGCGCAACCCCGGCCTGCGCTATGTTCTGCAGCTGGACTTGGGCCATATCGCGCATGCTTTTGTCAGGGTGCACGCTGTTGACGAGCGAAAGCTGCGAGCCGGCGGCGCCAAGCACGGCAATGGCATCGTCGTAGCGGCGCAGGGTGTTTTCGAGATCTCTGTGGCTGTGCGCGGCGGCCTCGCCGGTCAACTCGCCCACCTGCGCGGCGTGTTCGGCAAGCGCGTCGGCGACCCAGGACGCGAGCGCCTCGGCGTTGCTCATAGTCCAGGGATGGGGCAGGGCGGAAGCCTGGTGCGGCTGCAAATTCGTTTCCATTCCGGCTTAGACTCCGTGGCGCCCGCTTGCGCTGCACGGTGAGCTCAAAGCAGGCAGCCGATCGGTCCCGGGCTTGTCAGGCAGCAGGGCTGGCCGGATCGGGCGCAGGCTTGCGCTGCCGGGCGGGAGCGGCTGAGGCAGTTCTCGCAGGCTCGGATAAAAACTCGCAAGACACCGTAGCTTTCCGTCTAGGAAGCCACACGGCACAATTCTCAAATCGATACACCGATACGAGAACTGCTTTAGCATCAGCAGGCAGCCGCCCGGCCAGAGTCTTGCCCCAAACTTTGCCCGGCGCTGGGAAAGAGACTCGCCGTGCCGCCACCTGTCCTGCTGCCGCCCACGCTTCGCGACCGCCTCGCATCGGTGTGTGTCGCGGTCACGGCAGCCGAGCCAGCCTCGCTCTTCAGAAATGCCGCAGCGGCGCTGGCAGAAAGCCGCTTTGTGGAGCTGCGCTTCGACAACCTGCGTTCGCCGGCCGACGGGGCGGAGCCGCTGACCGGCTTTTGCGCCGCACACCCCGGGGCGACTGTGCTCGCCACCTGCCGTCGCACCGCCGGCGGCGGAGGCTTCGCGGGCTCGATCGAAGAGCAGCTGCAGCTGCTTGCGCGCTTTGCCCAGGCCGGCGCCGCACTGGTCGATATCGAGCTCGAAACACTCGCGGAGGCAGCCCCGGCGCGGCTGCGGCGCTTCCGCGAAGAGCTCGCCGGCGCCCCCCTGCTGGTCAGTGCGCATGACTTCACCGGGACCGGAGAAATCCCGGACCTGGAGTCCACGCTCCACCGTCTGCGCACGCTGGGCGCGCCCGCGCAGCCGGCGATCTACAAAGTGGTATCGACCGCGCAAGGCCTTGCCGATAACCTTCGTATGCTGCGCTTCGTCGAGTCTGCCGCACGCGAGGTTCCGGTCGTAGGCCTGTGCATGGGCGTGGCTGGGCTGCCCAGCCGGGTGCTCGGGCTGCGCTCGGGTGCGCCATTCACCTTCGCCTCTGCCACCAGCGGCGACCCGACCGCGCCGGGACAGGTGCCGGCAGAACTGCTGCTGGGGGAGTACCGGGCAGCCGTCCTGTCGGCAGGCACCCGCGTGTACGGCGTCGCCGGCAATCCAGTCACGCACTCGCTCTCGCCCGCTTTGCACAATGCCGGGTTCCGCGCGGCCGGCATTGACGCCATCTACCTGCCTCTGCACACCACCTCGATCAGCGATCTGCTGGAGCTGGTACGCGGCCTGCCGCTCGCGGGCCTGAGCGTCACCATGCCCTGGAAGGTTGAAATCCTGCCGTTTCTGGATGCCGTGGACCCGCTCGCCGCCGTGATCGGCGCGGTGAATACGGTCGTGCGCCGCGAAGATGGATCGCTCTTCGGGACCAACACCGACGTAACCGCGATCGTTGAGCCGCTGCAGCGCAGGATGCCGCTCCAGGGCGCTCGCGTGCTGCTGCTGGGCGCTGGCGGCGCCGCCCGCGCGGCAGCCTTCGGGCTGCGCGCTGCAGGGGCACGGGTCGCGATCCTGAACCGGACAGCCGCAACCGCGGAGCGGCTCGCGCGCGCGAGCGGAGCGGAGGTTGCAGATGCGTCTACGCTGGGCGGCTACGACGCGGTAATCAACGCTACGCCGCTGGGCATGCCGGGCCATCAGGAGCAGCCGTCTCTTGTAAGTGCCGACGCACTCCGGGGAACGCGGGTAGTCTTCGAGATGGTGTACAGCCCGGCGGAGACCCCCCTGACGCGCATGGGCCAGGCTCTCGGCATCGAAGTGATCGGCGGCCTGGAGATGTTCGCGCACCAGGGCATAAGGCAGTGGGAGCTGTGGACCGGCCACGCCGCGCCGGAACAGGCAATGCGGGACGCGCTGGAAGCGGCTCTGCTGCAGCAGGAATAGGTGCCGGACAGGCTTCGCGCAGCGCCTAGGGTAAGAAGGAGATCGACTATGGGCAAGAACGACGCAGTAGACCGCATGATGAGCCTTGCGACGGAAAAGACGGCAGCTTCAAGAGAAACCGCCACCAACGGGACACTGGGAGGTAAGCCTGCTAGCGCCACCGCTGCGGGCGCGGCTTCCGATGCCGCGGCAGTGCTCGAGGCGAGGGTCGTCGCCACTGAGCCAGGCGTACCGGAATTCGCTGCCGCGAGAGACGCCGAGTCTGCCGAAGCCCTTCCAGCGGCGGAAACAGCTCTCGGCCGGCCGCACGCTTCCCCGGGCGAGCGGGGCCGCCAACTCTTGGGCGCCCTTCGCCCGTTTCTGCCTGTGGTCGGGGGCGCCCTGCGCATGATCGACCATGGCGCCGTGCAGGCGGTCGCGCGGCTGCTGCCATTGCTGGGCGCCGCCGGCACAAGCACGCCTGCAGACCGCACAGAAGCTCGCCCGGCAGAAGCCGCCGCGCTGGCCGACCTGCTGACTGGCCTCGACAAGCAGCAGTCCGCAGCAGCCGAGGCGCTCAAGGCAGCCGGCCAGCGGATGGACACCCACGAGGAGCAACTGCGCCGCGTCCGCGAGACCGCGGAACGAGCCATCGTGGAGCAGGGCACGCTCTCTCACCGGGCCAACCAGCTTACCGACCGCTCGCGCCTGCTGACCGCCGCGGTCCTCATCCTGCTCATGCTGGTGGTCGCGCAGATGGTCCTGCTGTTTCTCTTTCTGCATCGCTGAGCAGGCGCACAGAAGGCCACGCCTAGAAAACCACTCGGCTGGAAGCGCGTGATCACACATGACGGAATTACAACCAAAGTGGCAGGTTTTCGATTGCCAATCGTCCTGGGGGACCGCTAGGATGCGCTCATTCGCTTGAAGAAGGAGCGCCCTGGCAGGTCTGCAAAGTCTCCGCAGCACGGCTCCGGGTCCACGCAGCAATGCCTCAGTTACGTCTTCCAAATCGACCGGAACACTAGCCTACGGAGAGCCCCAAATGGCGTGGTATGCCTACTGTGTGACCGAGAAACAAGCCTTTCCTGAGTTGCTTCGCCACCGCAAACCGGTACCGCTTGAAACAGTGAGCGGGATTGAAGGCAACCAGGTTTTCCTTTATCCAGCCAGTGACCTCGCCGTCGTCGTCTCCGAGCACATCCCTTCTGAAACGCCCTCCCCGCAGAACGCCAAAGACCATGCCCGCGTCATCGCGGATTGCTTCAAGACTGCCACCGTGCTTCCCTTTCGCTTCGGCACCGTGTTCGCCAACGATGAACTGCTGCGCCGCTCCGTGCGGTCGAACCAGCGGCAGTTTCTCTCGAACCTGGCGGCACTGCACGGCAAAAGCGAGATGCATATGAAATTGACGCTCGACGACTGCTGCCGTGAGCAGATCCGCGACATTTCTGCCGGTTCACCGCTGGGCAACCGGACCTATCTGACCGACATGCGGGAGACCGCCACCCGGCAGCGGGAGCGCCAGACCCGGGCCCGCTCGCTCTCCATGCAGCTGAACCGGATGTTTTCGCCGCTTGAGGAGGAGCTCAGCTGCCGCCGGCTTGAGTCAGGCAAGATGCAGCTCGACGTGAGCCACCTGATCGCGTCGCGGCATGTCGAGCGCTACCAGAACAAGTTCCAGATGGCGAGAGAGCAGATGCGCGACTGCCAGCTGCTGCTCTCCGGGCCTTGGCCGCCCTACCATTTCGTCCATAGCCTCACCCGCCCCGCGGCTGCGCCGGCCGTAATCCCGCAGCCGCGGGCGATCCCGGCCTGACCGGGTCCGGCAGCAGGAGCATCGCGGCCGGGCGGGATGGAAATCTCGCCGGCCGGCAGAAGGCTCTACGGGTTAGGCTGCTTTCTGCCCAGCAGCAGGGCATTTTCCCCTTCGCGGCGGTGCTCTCCCGCGCGGTCGATCTTGCGCCAGAAAGCCCAGAAGTAGTCCACCGCCGAGAGGATCGAGACCAGCGCCATGAAGTAGATGGCCGCAATCGAGATTGTGTCGACCGGAATGACAAACCAGCCGATGTGCCAGGTATGCCAGCCGTGGTCGAGCACCGCCGCGACCACGGTGACGATCTGGATGACGGTCTTGAGCTTGCCCAAGTCGCTGGCCACAATGGTAAAGCCCTCGGAGCTGGCGATGGAGCGCAGCCCGCTGACCAGGAACTCCCGCCCGATCACGACGGTCGCCATCCAGGGCTTGACGATGTGGGGGTTGTACTGCACCAACGCGATGAAGGCGGCGGTGACCAGGAGCTTGTCGGCGAGCGGGTCGAGCAGCATGCCGAGCGTCGTGATCTGGCCGCGTTTGCGAGCGAGATAGCCGTCCACCCCGTCGGTGACAAAGGCCAGCAGAAAGAAGATGGAGACGAACAGCTCCTGGCCGCCGGGGGTATTGCGCAGGGGGAAGTACGGGGAGAGAAGCCAGATCAGCAGCGGCACACAAAGGATGCGGCTAGTCGTGATGGAGTTGGGGAGATTCACACACTTTCGATCTGGGCCTGGTGGGGATCTGGTGGGCGCAACTTCATTATGCACTAGCCCTTGCGGCGTCTTTGTGAACGGACCTCCAGAGCGAGGCGGGCAGCCCGGCCCGGCAGGCCCGGGCCCCGCAGGTGAGAAAGTCTTGCTTTGCGCGGCCGCACGCGCCCTCGCGTACCCACCGCAGGGGGCCGGCCCGGGGCTCCCGGTACACGCGGCGAAGCCTGGAATAAAACTCTGCTAGTCACCTGAGTCAGTAATTTCTTGTACAAAGGTGTCATCCTGAGCGCAGCGAAGGATCTGCTTTCAATACGTTCCGAGCCCACCCCGAGCCTTGAATAGTGGAACGAATGAACGACTCAGGAGACTAGCTCATGCGCGGGATGCAGCCGCGCCCCTCGACGCAGACCAGGTTCGGCCCCGTGGCGCGCGCCTGATCCAGCGCCTGCACAGCGCAGTCGACCAGCTTCTCACGCGGCGTGCCCCGTTTGGCCCGCATGCTGGCTACGCCGACCGTGACCGTGGCGCAGTGGCGCTTCTGCCCGGCAAAGACCGCCATGTCCTCGACACAGCCCCGCAGTCGCTCGGCAATCTGGGTCGCTCCATCGGTGCCCACCCCAGGCAGCATCACCACAAAATGCTGGTTGTCGAAGCGCGCGACCATGTCGTCCGACCGGCGCAGTCCATCCTTGAGCAGGCCGGCAACCTGAGTCTGCAGCAGCTCCGAAAAGCGAAAGCCGAGAGCCCGCTTCTGCTCGGCAAAGTCGTCGATCGAGAAGAACAGCAGGGCGACGGAGTGGCGGCGGGCGGCGGCGTGGTCCCATGCGGCACGGAAGCGCATATCGAAGGCAAGCCGGTTGGCGACGCCGGTCTCCGGGTCCAGGTGCCGGCTCTCCTCGGCTTCCGCGGCGCCCTGCTGCACCCCGGCAAAGGCGGCCTGGCGCAGCAGCAGGAACTCCCGCCGGGCCTCACTGTGGCGCACCCCGGCCAGCAGCACCAGCAGCGCCGCGGCAAAGGCCGGCGCCCAGAGCGACTCGAGGATAACCGGCAGCCCGGCGGTCCGAGGCGCGGGGCCCAGCAGCAGCGATGCCGCGTCAGCCAGCAGCGCGCTGCCCGCGGCGATCGTCGCCCAGTGGCGCGGCAGCGCGGTGAGCCAGCCGAACAGCAGCAATAGCAGCGCCACGCCGGTCTGCATGGGCAACAGCTGCGCAGCGCCCGCAAACGGGACCCCGGCCAGCAAAGCGGCCACCAGCAGCATGGAAAAGAGCACCAGAAATGCGCGGCCACTCTCCCGCTGCCGGTAGGCGGCAGGCAGAAGCAGAAGCAGCACCAGCAGCAGCGTGACCGGGCCGCCGCGCAGGGCAAACATGCTGGCAGGCATCGCAAGAAACGCGCGCTCGGCGATCAGCAGTGCGTGGAACAGCAGCCCCGCGCCCAGCAGTGCCGGCAGGGTTCCGCCGGCAGGCGCCGCAGCCTGCATCTCGGCGAACTCCGTCTCCAGCTCCAGAGGAAAGCGCCCGGGCCGGGCAGGCGGCGTGGCAACGCCGGCAACCGGCGGCTTCAAAGGGTTGGGCGTCGAGGTCTCAAACATGGAGGCACTATCGGCAATCCGCCGGAATCGCAACAGCGCGAATCCATCTACCGGCGCAGCCGCCCTTCTGGCGTTCCCATTCTTGCATAGCCCCGCAACCTGTAGACCGATCGGGAACGAGCCCAGCGCTGCCGCACATTACCGACGTACCGGACTTATGCGTAGATACCCCTCTGCTTGATCGCGAACGCCACCCGGTCCATCGCCAGCATGTAGGCGGCGATGCGGTTGTTCACGTCGTGGGCCTCGGCGTAGCGCACCACGTCGTCGAACGCATCGGCGAGGATCGATTCCAGCTGCTCGTTGATCGTGTCTTCCTTCCAGAAGTAACCCTGGCGGTCCTGCACCCACTCAAAATACGAGGCGGTAACGCCGCCGGCGTTCGCCAGAATGTCCGGGATGACGAAGACGCGCTTGTCCGCGAGGATTTCATCGGCAACCGCGGTGGTCGGGCCGTTTGCGCCCTCGGCAACGATACGGGCCTTGATGCGGTCGGCATTGCGGCTGGTAATCACGTTTTCCATGGCCGCCGGAATCAGGATTTCGCAGTCGGTAACGATGAGCTCGTCCGGGTCGGCCGCCTCGGCGCCGCGGAAACCCAGCACCGTGCCGTTGCGCAGGCGGTGCTCGGCCAGCGCGTGAATGTCGATGCCATGGCTGTTATAAAGGCCTCCGTCGAACTCGGCCAGCCCGATAATCTTGTAGCCGGCCTCCATCATCAGCCGCGCGGCGCTTGAGCCCACGTTGCCAAAGCCCTGCAGAATGACGCGGCAGCCTTCGCGCGGCAGCTCCAAGAAACGCAGCGCCTCATCGCACACCTTGCGCACGCCGCGGCCGGTCGCCTCGCGCCGCCCGCGCGAGCCGCCGATGGTCAGCGGCTTGCCTGTAACCACGCTGGTTACAGTCTGCCGCATGTGCATGGAGTAGGTGTCCATGATCCAGGCCATGGTCTGCTCGTTGGTGCCCATGTCGGGCGCGGGCACATCCTTTTCCGGTCCGATAAAGTCGATGATCTCGGCCGTGTAGCGGCGGGTCATGCGCTCCAGCTCGCCCTGCGACATCTTCTTGGGGTCGCAGATCACGCCGCCTTTCGCGCCGCCGAACGGAATGTTGACCACCGCGCACTTCCACGTCATCCAGCTGGCCAGCGCGCGCACCTCGTCGAGCGTCACATCGGGCGCGTAGCGGATACCGCCCTTGCCCGGCCCGCGCGCCTGCGAGTGCTGCACCCGGTAGCCGGTAAACACCTCAAAGCGGCCATCATCCATCTGCACCGGGAAGTGCACGATGATCTCGCGCGAAGGCTGCCGCAGAACCTTCCAGAGGCCGTCATCGAGATTGAGCTTGCGTGCGGCGTAGTCAAAGCGGGCGGCCTGCGCCTCCCACGGATTAATTTCCTGTTCGAGCGATACAGTTGTTGCCATTGCTTCTTCTCTCCCCCGACCACGCATGCAGCCGGGCGCCGGCACTGGGGCCGGGCTGAACAAACGTCCCCGAGTATAGGCTTCGTGCCCGGCGCTATCAACAAACCTGCAGGCTGCTGCGCACTTTCGTCACAGCGCTGTGTGGTTAGACGCCAACCGGCGTCGCACGCAAAGAAAAAGCGCGCCGTTTACCATTGTGCGAAGACACCCATGCCAGACGCCGAGTATCCCCTGCCTGCCTCAGAGCCTGCCCGCGATCAGTTCCTCGCGCTTGCGCAGACGCATACGCTGGTGCCGCTGTACCTGCGTCTCAACGCCGACCTGGAGACCCCGGTGACTGCGTTTCTGCGCCTCGCCGGCGATGCGAAAGACGAGCCGGAATGCTTCCTGCTGGAGTCAGTCGAGGGCGGCGAAAAGATCGGGCGCTATAACTTTATTGGCGTGCGGCCGTTCCGCAAGATCGTCGCTCGCGGCTCCCGGCTTACCGTGAGCGAGGCAGGCCAGGTCGAAACGCGCGAGGGCGACATCTTCAGGACGCTGCAGGCCGCGCTCAACGGGCACACACCGGCGCGGCTGCCGGGGCTGCCGCCATTTACCGCGGGCGCCGTGGGCTTCTTCGCGTACGACGCGGTGCGGCAGATCGAGCGGCTGCCCTCGACCGCAGCCGATGAGCTCGATGTGCCGGACGCCTGCCTGTTGTTCTTCGATGAGGTGCTGGCGTTCGACCACCTGCGCAAGGAGATGGTGCTGGTGGTAACGGCGGACGTGCGCCGGCAGCCGGCGGAGCAGGCCTATGCCGAGGCGCAGGTGAGGCTGGAACAATTTGCGGCACGGCTGGCGCGGCCTCTGCCCGAGGGCGCCACGCGGCCCTCCGCGAAAGTGCCCGGCGCGCTCGAGATCAAGCCGCGCACCAGCCGGGGTGACTTTCTGGCCTCGGTTCAGCAGGCGAAAGAGTACATAGCGGCCGGCGATATCTTCCAGGTGGTGCTCTCGCAGCGCTTCGATGTGGAGCCGCGCGTCGATCCGTTTTCCATCTATCGCTCGCTGCGCATCGTCAATCCCTCGCCCTATATGTACTTTCTGCGGCTGGGGGCCGGGCCGGGTACGGACCGGGAAACGCACATCGTGGGCTCCTCGCCCGAGATGCTGGTGCGCGTCACCGGCAACCGCGTCGAGTACCGGCCCATCGCAGGCACGCGCCCCCGCTCACTCGACGAGGAAGAAGACCGCCGCATCGCGGACGAGCTGCTGGCCGATGAAAAAGAGCGCGCCGAGCACGTGATGCTGGTCGACCTGGGCCGCAACGATGTGGGCCGGGTCAGCGAGTTCGGCACTGTGCGTGTGCGCGAGCTGATGCATGTCGAGCGCTACTCGCACGTCATGCATATCGTCAGCGCAATTGAAGGCCGCCTGCGCCCGGGCCTCGATGCGGTCGATGCATTCCGCGCGTGCTTCCCTGCGGGCACGCTCTCAGGCGCGCCCAAGATTCGCGCCATGGAGATCATTGAAGAGCTGGAGCCGGCCCGGCGCGGCGTATACGGCGGCGCCATCCTGTACGCGGACTACTCCGGCAACTTTGACTCGTGTATTGCGATCCGCACGCTGCTGCTGCAGGGCGAGCAAGGCTCCGTGCAGGCCGGGGCCGGCATCGTTGCCGACTCGGTTGCAGAGCGCGAATATGAGGAATGCCAGAACAAAGCACGCGCGGTGCTGCGCGCGATTGAACGCGCGCGCGGGTAAGAGCAAAGACCCCCTGCGCGGGAGGCGGCCACTTCGTGGCGGGTTTTCGTTGGTGGCGACTCTCTGTAATATTGTGGCCCTCGCGATGCTCGGGACACTCAATCCCGACCAGCGGGAGGGCCACAGCAGCCGGCACCCGCAGCACCTACGCCACACGCCACGAAGTGGCCGCCAGCCGCGCAGGCGGTCTCAGCATCTGGACACCTGCTTTAGTAAACATGCATCCTCAAAACAACATGAACCGATTTCTGCTCGCCTCTCTGCTCGTCTTGTCCTCTGCCGCACTGCCTGCGCAAACGGCGCCCACCCCGTGGTGGAAGGGCGCGGTGCTTTACGAGATCTATCCACGCTCGTTTCAGGATTCGAACGGTGACGGCATCGGCGACCTGAACGGGATCACGAGCCGCCTGGGCTATCTCGAGAAGCTGGGCATCGACGCCATTTGGATTTCGCCCGCGTACCCTTCGCCGCAGGTGGACTTCGGCTACGACATCTCGAACTACGAGGCGATCGATCCGCAGTACGGCACGATGGCCGACTTCGACACGCTGGTAGCCGAGGCGAAGCAGCACCACATCCGCGTCCTGATGGACATGGTGATGAACCACACCTCGGACAAGCACCCGTGGTTCGAGGAGTCGCGCTCCTCGCGCACCAACCCCAAACGCGACTGGTATGTGTGGCGTGACCCGAAGGGCTATACGGCCGATGGCAAGCCGATCCCGCCGAATAACTGGCAGAGCGGCTTCGGCCACTCGGCGTGGGAGTGGGACGCAACCACAAAACAGTTCTACTATCACCGCTTCTATGTGCAACAGCCGGACCTGAACTGGCGCAATCCCGCGGTCGAGAAGGCGATGTTCGACGTGCTGCGCTTCTGGCTCGACAGGGGCGTTGCAGGCTTCCGGCTCGATGCGATTCCGTCACTGTTTGAAGACCCGCAGATGCGCGACGAGCCTGCGACCGGCGGCACCAATGCGTTTGGCGACCCAAATCTCTCGTCCATCTACACCGACAATCTGCCCGAGGTGCACGGGGTTATCGAGCGCATGCGCAAGGTGGTAGCCGGCTATCCCGGCGACCGCGTGCTGATCGGCGAAACCTACCTGCCGAACGTGGCCGAGCTGGATAAGTGGTACGGCGGCGCGGCGCAAAACGAGCTGCAGCTACCCATGGATATGCTGCTCGGCTTCGGCGGCGGCTACTCGAGCGGCAACAAGCTGAGCGCCGCGCATTTCCGCAGCACGATCCAGGATGCGGAGACCAAGCTCGATGGGTCGGAGCCGTTGTTCGTGTTCTCAAACCACGACAATCAGCGCGACTGGGACCGCTTCGGCGACGGGGTGCACAATCTCGCCATCGCGAAGATTCTGGCCACGGTTCTGCTGACCACGCGCGATACCGCGCTGCTGTACTACGGTGAGGAACTGGGCATGCCCACGCACACGCCCACCCGCGTGGAAGATGTGCAGGACCCGATCGGCAAGCTGGGCTGGCCGAAGGAGAAGGGCCGCGACGGCGAGCGCACGCCGATGCAGTGGACTGCCGGCGCGCAGGCCGGCTTCTCAACCGGCACGCACACCTGGCTGCCGGTCGCGGCGGACCACACGAACGTCAATGTTGCGAGTGAGCAGAGCGACCCGGACTCGCTGCTGCGCTGGTATTTGCAACTGATGCAGTTACGGAAGACCAATCCCGCGTTTGCCCCGGATGCGAAGATCGACGTGCTGATGAACACGGCGCCCGATGTGCTGGCGTATACGCGCACCGGCGCTGACGGCAGGCAGGTACTGGTAGCGATGAACATGGGGGCGCAAACACAATCGTTTGACATGAACAGCTTCGTCAAAAAGGCGAACACACTCCGGACACTTGCCAGCACTTCCTACCCGTTGAATGGCGTTTTGGGCAGCTTTAATAGCGAACCCAATCATCCCCTCTCTCGTGGCGAACAAATTTCGCTTTTACCATTCAGTGTCTGGATTTTGGAGGCGGAAGACTGAACTGTGCGCATTGCCCCTGAGATGTCGAGGGATTTGCTTTTCACTGTTGCATGGAGAGTCAAAGCAACAGCAGATCCTTCGCTCAGGATGACCCTGTCCCAGAGCTATCTCGTTTTACTGGATCGCAGAGTCGGATGACAGGATGCAAAGTGCTATTTTAAATCCCACATGCGCCTGCACTCTTTCGCCTCTCTGCTTCTCGCCTTCTTAATTGTGCCTTTGACATGCGCCCAGACTGCGCCTTCAGTCTCCGTGAACGTAGCGGCTGATTCTTTTCCAAGAGGCGCAACCACGCTCACCGGTCACCTGCTCGTCGTCTTCTCAAAGCACAGCACCGCCGACATCGAGCCGCGCGACCAGGTACAGGAGCAATACGACTCGGCACAAGCCTTCGGCGTCGACGTAACTGACCTGAAGCCCGGCGGCACAATCACAATCGATAACTCGACCCCAGGCTACCCGCTGCGGCACTTAGCGGAGATACCCCTTGGCACTTACTATGTGCAGGCGGTCTTCAATGTGTATGAGCCCTTCCACCTAGCCGGCGGCAAAACGGTGATGCTGCCGCCCGACCACGGCGAAGGCCAGCACTGGAACCGCAAACCCGGCAACCCGCTCGACGCGCCGGTAAAGGTCGAGTGGTCTCCCTCCTCAAACACAAGACTCACCCTCGACAAGGTCATCCCGCCAGTCCCCACGCCGGAAGAACTGCTTGCGAAGGACCCCGGCGCGAAGTCCTACCTGCGCTACGTGCGCATGCGCTCGGCCAGGCTTTCGGCCTTCTGGGGTCGCGATATGTACCTCAACGCCTGGGTACTGCTGCCGCCCGGCTTCAGCGATCACCCCGACGCGCACTATCCGCTAGTCGTCTACCAGGACCACTTCTCGCCCACCTTCGGGCTCGCCTTCCGCACCACGCCGCCCGCGCCCGGCCTGAAAGGGCGTGAGCGCACGCGCGCCGAACAGGGCTACCAGTTCTTCGGGGATTGGACCAACGGCCGCATGCCGCACATGCTGGTCGTCTCCATCCAGAACGCGAACCCCTATTACGACGACTCCTACGTAATGGACTCGGCCAACGTCGGCCCGTACGGGAGCGCCGTGACGCAGGAACTCATCCCCGCAATTGAGAAGCAGTTCCACGGCATCGGGCAGGGCTGGGCTCGCGCAACCTTCGGCGGCTCGACCGGCGGGTGGGAAGCCTTGGCCTCGCAGATCTTCTACCCGGAGTTCTACAACGGAACCTGGGCGTCCTGCCCTGACCCGGTTGACTTCCACGACTACCAGAACGTCAACCTCTACGAGGACACAAACGCGTTCACACGCCACGCGGATTTCGGCTCGATCCCCATCGCGGCCGACCGCAAAGCCGACGGGTCCATCCTTGCAACCACCGGCGATGAGGTGCAGTTTGAGTATGTGCTGGGCACGCACGGCCGCTCGGGCGAGCAGTGGAACATATGGCAGGCCGTCTACTCGCCGCAGGGTGCCGACGGCCTGCCCGCGCCCATCTGGAACGACCGGACCGGCGCCATCGACAAACAAACCGTCCAATATTGGCATGACCACTGGGACCTGTCGGCGGTGCTCGCGCGCGACTGGCCAACGCTGGGCCCGAAGCTCGAAGGCAAGCTCCACGTGCAGGCCGGCGAGGGCGATACCTACTTCCTCAACAACGCCGTGCACCGCATGCAGCACACGCTCGACGCCACCCGCGACCCGCACTCCGACGCGAGCTTCCAGTACGGCATCGGCGACCCCCACTGTTACACCGGCGGCCCCGACGCGTACACCATGGCCGAAAACAACCGCAACTGGCCGCAGCGCGTGCTGCCGCAGATGGCCGCGCGCATCAAGGCGACCGCGCCGAAGGGCGGCGACGTCAACAGCTGGGTGTACTGAGGCTTCGCCCAGAGTCTACCTGAGTGCCTTTCGACTTTCACGGGTCATTCTGAGCGGAGCTGGTCTCGCAAAGCGAGATCAGCTTCGCTCAGGATGACCCCCTCGTTGGGCAAAAAGTTCGATGCCGAGCGGTAAACTGAAAGCACCGATGGTCTTCGTCCTCGACAATTACGACTCTTTCACCTACAACCTGGTCCAGTACATGGGCGAGCTGGGTGCGGAGATGGTGGTGCGCCGCAACGACGAGCTCTCGGTTGACGACGTGGAAGCGCTCGCGCCGGAACGCATTCTGCTTTCGCCCGGGCCGTGCGGGCCGCACGAGGCCGGCATCTCCATCGAGCTGATCCGCCGCTTTACCGGCCGCGTGCCCATCCTGGGCGTATGCCTCGGCCATCAGGCGTTGGGCGCCGCGTTCGGCGGCAGCGTCGTGCGCGCGCCCCGCCTGATGCACGGCAAGACCAGCGCCGTCGAGCACGATGGAAAAACAATCTTCGCAAACATTGCGAGTCCCATGACCTGCACCCGCTATCACTCGCTCATCGTGTCAGAGCAGGGTCTACCGGCGCAGCTCGAAGTCTCGGCACGGGTTGTTTCCGAGCCCGGAGAGCCAGGCGTCATCATGGGCCTGCGCCACCGCGAGTACCCGGTGGAGGGCGTGCAGTTTCACCCGGAAAGCGTGCTGACCGAAGATGGAAAGCGCCTGGTGGGGAACTTTCTTGCGCTCTAGGCTTCCAATCCAGCGGCGCCAAGGCCTGCGCCTCAAGGCCCGGCAGCCCAGAGTCTTCCGGCCCGGAGCAGCCTGCGTACCTGCCCTGCTCGCGCTTGCGTGCGGCGCCGCGTGGGCTCAACACGTCTCACCGCCACCCGCCCAGCCCGTCGCCTCCGTCGCCACTGAGGGCGTCACGCTCCACGGCGCCATGAGCGTCGCCAACGGACGCGCGTCCATTGCCAACAACGGCGAGATCACCGCCGGCGACCGCACCGCGCAGGTTGCCCTGACCCGCGGCGGCACGCTCCAGGTCTGCGCCAGCACCACCGTTCACATCGCCAAGGATGTGGTGCCGCACGTCACCGCGAAGCCGGGCGACGCGGGGCTGATGTTCTCGATCGACCGCGGCGCGTTCGAGGCCAGCTACACGCCCGGCGCCTACTCCGACGTGGTGCTGACCCCGGACCTGCGCCTGCTCATCTCCGCACCCGGGACCGCCGACCTCAAGCTGCAAATCAATCAGCAGGGCGATACCTGCGTCGACAACGCCGGGACCAACGGCCCCTATGTAATCGCCAGCAGCCTGATGGAGGGCGGCGCCTACCGGGTACGCCCGGGGCAAAGGGTGCTCTTCGTACACGGCTCGCTCAATGAGGTGGTGGACAATGAAAAGGAGCCGTGCGGCTGCCCGCCGGCTGCCCCGCCTACTGCAGTTGCACAAAATGGAAAGAACCCGGGCGGCCCCTCCTCCACCCCCGCCGACACGGCCTTCCCCACCGCGGTGAGCGAAGGCCTGCAGCCGCCGCCCTCTCTGCCCGGCACACCCATTGTGCCCGCGGGCCAGGCCCACGCGCAGGTCTCGGCGACGCTCTCGTCGAGCACCCCACCCGGCCCCCCGCCCGCCGCGCCGCAAACGGATACCGGCACACCCGCAGCCCCCGTGCCGCAAACTGCGCCGCGACGAGGCTTCCTGCACTCGGTCGGTCACTTTTTCGCGCGGGTCTTCGGCGCCAGCTAGTCAGACTCCCCATTACCGCGCCTGCACGCTGCGCTAGAATTGAGTCCGGCGCTGCCGCAGGCAGCCACCCTCAGCCCTCGTCCCACCTCTACAATTTCCAAAAAACTGCAAGGAGTTTTCCCCTATGGCGATCCCCGCCACCCAGATGCGTCCGGGCATGATCATCAAGTTCAACAATGAGCTGCACACCGTGTTCGCCGTCGAGCACCGCACCCCCGGCAACCTGCGCGCCTTTATCCAGGCCAAGCTGCGTAACCTGCGCACCGGTGCCATGTTTGAGCACCGCTTCCGCTCGCCCGACCCCATCGATCGCGTCATCGTCGACGAAATGCCGATGGAGTTCCTCTACAACGACGGCGACGATTACTACTTCATGGACCCGAGCAACTACGAGCAGATGAACCTCAAGCGCGATACGCTCGGCGATGCAGTCGAATACCTGACCGCCAACCTGCAGATCACCGTCTCCATGTTCGACGGCGTGCCGGTCGGCATCGACCTGCCGCAGACCGTCGAGCTCACGGTGATCGAGACCGAGCCCGGCTTGAAGTCCGCCACCGCTTCGTCCGTCACCAAGCCGGCCCGCCTCGAAACCGGCCTGACGGTGCAGGTTCCACCGTTCATCAACGAAGGCGAAAAAATCCGCGTCGATACTGCGGAAGGCGTCTACCTGTCGCGCGCTTGAGCTTCCCGCAGAGAGAGAAAGGGCGCGGCCGCGGTCACGCCCATATGGCTTGCAACCTACACGGACGAAGTTAATAAGAGAACTTCAGAATGAGGTCGCCCGTCTCAAGCTCCTTGTTAGAAAACAACTTTCGTGAAGAGACATACAGACGCATTACTGCGAATAATACAGCGCCCTTTAGTGCGCGCACTGTATCCAGTTTTGACGATTGGATCGATGTTATAAAGCTTCAGCAGTAACAGTGATCGTCGGCGCCGGTTGCTTGAGCGCCGCAGCCAGTGCGGGATCAGTGTTGCCGAGCACTCGATAGTGCATCTCCTCTGTCACCTGCGTTGGCTTGCCAAACTGCAGGTCCACCGTTCGTTGAAATTGTCCATGCTTGTGTCTTGCAGAGACAACGCCAGGAATCGCCGGGGCTTCGCGGTCCACCTGCATGGCGATATCCAGTGCCAAGCCTGTCGCGGATGCGTGGACATTCCTGCATTCAAAGAGCTGCTGAACCAGCGAACTGGCATCGCCATCGCTTTCTGCTATCAAGCTGGCGCTGGCAGCACCCATTTTCTCCGGTGTAACAGGCACATCAAGCATGAAGCTCTGCTTGCCGGCCTCACCTTGCCCAGAGTCCACCACGAACGTCAGACGATAGTGTTTCGTTGCTGAATCAGAAGTTTGAGAAGGAGTCTGGGCAAACCCAAACGACGGGACTGTCAGAGCAAGAGCGAATGCGAAATATTTCGACATGCAACTGCCTCCGTTATGTGAGAGATCTTCATAGCTGAACTTTTGACGCATGCCGAAGGGCTTTGCCGCAGCCGGGAACTAAGGACCGGCATCTTGCCCACACTGCCGGCGCCAGCTACTATGGCTCACATCATGCACTGGCAACGAGGATTCAAACGCATTCGATTGGTCGGTACGGCAGCGCTGGCTCTGGGCGTGGTGCTGCTGCTCACGGTGGTGCTCACCCAAACGCTGGGCTACGCGCCCGACCCCGCCTTCGTGCAGCTCTACGGCGCCTTCTGGCCGCTGGGGCTTATGCTCATCGTGCTCGGCCTGCTGCTGTGGATGGCGGTCTGGGTGCTCTCGGGCTTCCTGCCGGAACAGGTACCGGTCGCGCCTTCATCCAGACCGGACGACCCAACGCGCACGCGGCTCTAGCATCCTCTGTCTGTCCGCTGAACCCTTCGCAGGAGAACGCCCGTGCCCCACTTTCTCATCGCGACCCTCTGCAGCCTGGCGACCGATGTTCCCGTGGCGGTGGCGCACCCGGTCATCGTGAACGAGCGGGCCAGCTACCTGGGCGGTATCCTCACCGGCGTCGCCGCCATCTGCTCGGCGGTGGTGTGGCCGGTGCTCATCGGCACCATCCTGTTCTGGTTCCGCGAGCCGGCAGCCGAGCTGCTGAAAGCAGCGGTAGGCGTCGCGGAAGGCGCCACCCGCTTCAAAATCTGGCAGATCGAGTTCGACCGCGACGTGCAGCAGCAGGTGGCGCAGAGTGAGTCGGCGGCACTGGCTCCGGCCGCAGCGGCGCGCACCGCAACCGCCGGCGACGCCAGCAGCGCGACCGAGCTTGCGGCGACCATCCCCAGCACCGAGGTGGCGGCAGCCGCGGGCGTGCGCTCGCTGCTTGAGACCGCGCCCAACTCCACCCTGCGCAAGTCCGCCGAAGCCGCGATCAAGACGCGCATGCTGGGCTTCGCGCAGGAGTACGAGACCACCCGCGCCAACATGCATGCCGGCCCGGAGCGGACCCGCGCCATGAACGCGGTGGTCGCCAAAATGCGCACGCTGGCGCTCGCCGCCGACCTGTTTCTTGACGAGTTCATGGCCGCCGCCAGCTCGCCCGGCAAGCGCCTCGCCGCCATCTGCATCCTGCAGATGAAGCCCGAGCAGCGCGCGGTTCCCTGGCTGGTGGAGCGCATGCGGCTGGAGCAGCCCTTCGTCTTCTTCCACGCCTCGGTCGCGCTGCTCAACACAGTCCGGCGCTTCGGCCGCGCCCCCGGCCTCGCCGAGACGCTCACTACCGCCCTGGCCCAGGTGCAGAGCTTTGGCGAGCACGCCGATCCAAACACGGTGCGCCTGCTCACGTTGGCCCAGTCGGAGCTGGAGACAGCCTCTTAAAACAGATTGCAGCCTATGAGCCGCGATCAGGAGACCATCGTTTCCCATGACAGAGTCAAGCGAAATGGCAGTGCGGCACTACTGCGTGGAAGGCCGCGTGCAGGGCGTCGGCTTTCGATGGTTCGTCCACCGGGAGGCAGCGGCGCTGGGCCTGCGCGGCTGGGTGCGCAACAGCGAGACCGGCGCGGTGGAGATAGTGGCCGCGGGCGCGCCGGAGCAGCTGGACAAACTGCGGGCCTTGCTGGAGCAGGGGTCGCGCGGCAGCCGCGTCGACCGCGTCGCCGAGGAAGGCCTGCCGCCCGAAGAAGCCGATACACTGGGACCATTCACCATTGAAGGAGCCTGGTAACCAATGCCCCGAACCCACGCGGGAGAGATTCCCGAGAGCAGCAGCCAGTACCTCAAGAGCCTGGTGCGCACCGTACCCGACTTCCCCAAGCCGGGCATCCTGTTCTACGACGTCACCACTCTGCTGAAAGACAGGAAAGGCTTTGCCGAGCTGATCGACGGACTCGCCTCGCACTACATCGCCGAGGATGTCGACCTCGTTCTAGGCATTGAGGCGCGCGGCTTCATCTTCGGGCCGGCGCTCGCCTACCGTCTCAACGCCGGCTTTGTGCCGGTGCGCAAGCCAAAGAAGCTGCCGGCCGAGGTGATCCGCGTCCACTACGACCTGGAGTACGGCTCCGACGCACTTGAGCTGCACAAGGATGCGATCGCGCCGGGGCAGAGGGTCTTGCTGGTCGACGACCTGCTGGCCACCGGCGGCACCATGGAGGCTACCATCAAGCTCGTGAACCAGCTCGGCGGTGAGATTGCCGGCCTCGCGTTCGCGGTGGAGCTCGACTTTCTGAAAGGCCGCGAGCGCTTCACCCAGTACGACGTCTTTAGTCTGCTGCACTACAGCGAATAAAGCATTGCGTTCCAAGAGAAAAGGCTGCGCTCCCGGCGCAGCCTTTCCCCTGCCTGCAGCTGCTTCAAGCCCGCGAGCCGCGCAGAAAGTGGAAGATGATCGAGATAACGGCGAAGACCAGAAGCAGGTGAATCAGCAAGCTCGAAACATGGAACAAGACGAAGCCTCCGGCCCATGCGAGAACCAGAACGATACCGATGATGAGGTACATGTATTTTCTCCTTGCATTGCGGCGCGGACTTTACCGCGATCATGCCCCTTGTCGGATGTATGGGAGATAAAAAGGTTTGCCACCTGACCCGATTTGCCACAGGTCCCTGCCCAGGTTCCGGGCACCACACGGAACAAATGCGTGAAGACGATCCTGAAAGCTCGCGCCGTAACGGATGAACGACTTAGAACACTAGCTTGCGACACTCGCCTGCTCGTTGACATGCCCGGCAATATCAGAGAGCTGGGTATCGGCCGCCTTCTCTTCTTCGAGCGTCTTGCCTAGCAGCGCGGCCACCTCGGGCTGCTCCAGGCTGGCGGCAAACATCTGGCAGGCGCCATACGACGCGATCTGCCAGTGCTGCACCCTCTGCGCCACCAGGATCAGGCTGGCATCCACCACGTGCGCGTCGCCACCCTCGCCCAGGCGGTCCTCCATCTCGCGCAGCATGGTCTTGACGCTCAGTCCGCGACCGCCGCGCGGGTTATCCTCCAGGCGCGAGAACACCTCGTTGAGCCGCCCGGTATGCCCTCTGGTTTGCTCGCGAAACTTCTTGAACGCGGCTACCAGCTCTTCCTCGCTCGCTGCCTTTTCCAGCCGCCCCAGCGCATCCTCAATCATCGCCTCCGCAGCATAAATTTCCTGCAGTTCATCGATCAGTAGCCTGCGTAGTGTGGTCAGCTGCATGCTTCTCCCCTGCCGGGCGCTGGAGCGCGCGTCCCATGCTAGGATGCACAGTCGCTGCAATCGACAGAATCCCGCCTGCTGCCGCCCGCAGCCTCATCCCATACGCGAACCCGCTCGCCAGCCCGCAGCCAGCCCTTGCGCCGGAACCAGTCCTGCATCGCCGCCTCAAGCGCCGGCAGCGGCACCCGGAAGCCGGCCTCCAGCCGGCCGTCGGCCACCGGTAGCGTGTCATCGAACAGCGCATCGTTGGTAAAGTTGCGCATGGCAAAACTGTCGAGCCATGCCAGCGGCACCAACAAGTCCGCAGCGGCATTCTCCCCGGCAGCATGTTCAGCACCTGCGGCCTCAGCCACCCGGGCAATGCGCAGCGTCCGTGCAAACATAGCCGTCTCTCCCCGCTCTCAAGAAACTTGCACCTGCCCACTCCAGCCTACCCCGCAAGCACCCGTGCGCCGCATCAAGCCGCCCCCGCGCAGCCGCTTGCTGCCACCAGCCTCCGCAGGTAGCGTAGGAAGCTATGGGCATCGCGGGCAAGGTCGTGCTGTTAGGCGCAAACGGGGCAGTCGGCCGGGCTCTGGGTCCGCTCCTCAGCGCGCACGGAACCCCCTACCGGGTCACCGGGCGCTCCCTTCTCGCGCTCCAGGTCCGCTTCTATGAGGATCCCCTGTGCGAGCATCTGCAGATCGAGGCCGAAGACCTCGCCGCCAAAAACAGGAACGCCTTCGACCGTCCCTGCGCCGGTGCCGGCACAGTCGTGTACCTCATCGGCACAGCGCTGTGGAAGTTCAAGGACCACCTGCCGCTCATCGAGAAGGCGCTCACCGCGGCCCGGCAGGCAGGCGTCGCACGCTTTCTGCTGGTCAGCTCCAACTGGAGCTACGACCTGCCGCAAGCCGGGCGCGTCGCCGAGGACCACCCGCGCAATCCGCAGACCGTCAAAGGCCGCGTCCGCCGCGACCAGGAAGACCGCGTGCTGGCCGCGCATCTTCCGGGCGTGTTTTCAACCGGGGTGCTGCGCATGGCCGACCTCTACGGCCCGCGCGTCGAGGCCAGCCACCTGTGGAGCGTCTTTCAGGCCGCGAAAAAAGGCACCGAAGCCCAGGTGCTCGGGCCCATCGACCGGCCGCACGAATTCCTCTTCGTTCCCGACGCGGCGGCCACCATCCTGCGCCTGCTTGAGACAGATGCCGCCTGGGCCGGGCAGACCGGGCAGGCCTGGAACCTGGGCGGCCCGGGCATCACCACGATCAAGGAAATGGTGGAGTTGGTGTTCTCGTCCGAAGGCAAACCGGCCCGGTACAACGTGCCAGGCGCACTCATGATGCGGGTCGTTCGCGCGATGAACCCCTACATCCGGGAGCTGCGGGAGATGCAGTACCTTCTCGACCAGTCGCTGCTGCTCGACGACAGCAAGCTCATCGCTCTGCTGGCCGAAGGTGGCCACGCTGCCTTGCAAAAAACTTCCTACGCGGACGGTGTGCGTCAAACACTGGCACTACGCTGAGCAGAAATCTCAGGCAGCAAAGCCGGCCACCTGACTCCTAATCCCTACGAATCACTCGGCGCAAGCCTGCCCCAATACGTCATCGCCACCGAATCTCCGGTGCGCGGCAGCAGCGGCAGCCTGCTGGTGCTGCCCGCCTCCTTCAGCACCGACTCCAGGCCGCTCAGCACTTCCTCCACGCTCATCGTGTACATCTCGCGGCCATTGTCGTAGCCGTTCTCGACAGACTGCTTCAGGTACTGGCCGGCAATCTGCGCCGCCAGTGCGTCCGTAATGGCGAAAGTGGTCCGGCGCTTGTACTCGATCCATGCCCCGCACGGCATGGCGATCCACACCGGGCGCCCGTTCACATCGAAGCGGACATCGACCGCGTCGGCATGGCGCGTGGCAATGGCGACCACGATCGCCTTCCAACGGCAGTGCAGGTCTTCGTTCGTCCAGTGGTCGGTTACGTGAAAGTCGTCGTACATGGCTCCAGCCTACGTCGCATGGAGCAATGGGGCAAGCGCCGGGCTTCAAGCATTTGGGCTGCCCGATTGCGGCGCGGACCCTAGCAAAAAAATGGTTGAAAAATCAAACATATTTTTTGGCCTATCCTGCGTCCAATACTCATTCGCCGACCAGGCAATCTATTTCTCCAGATTTCTACTAGGAGTAGCAACGTGACAACCCGTTCCCCAGAGTCTCTCCACCGCTTCGAGGAAAAGCTGCGAGCCCAGCAGTCCCTGCTCGAGCGCAACATGCTTTCCGCCGTAAAGGAAGGCCGCCAGGGCAACACCGACGACCTCCAGGACGCGGCCGATCTGGCCGTGCAGTCCTACCAGAAGGAACTGATGTTTCTGCAGGGAACCCAGGGACACGCCCAACTGGGCCAGGTGCGCCAGGCGCTCGACCGCCTGGAGGAAGGCACATTCGGCGAGTGCCAGCAGTGCGGCGAGAGAATTGGCGAGCGCCGCCTCGAAGCCGTGCCCTGGACGCCCTACTGTATCGCCTGCCAGGAAAAGATCGAGAACGGCGAAATCGCCGATCCCGTCCGCGCCGCCTGACATCATCCGGACGCAGCTGCAGCCCCCGCGGTCTCGTCCGGACTTGCACCTGGCATTCCTACATCTGACTTTGCGCACCGGATGACATCCGCGCCTGCTTTGCCGCGACCCGAACCGCTGCTAGACTCAAGGCATCCGGGGTTTTCAGCCCCGTGCCACTCACTTCCTCAGAAGGCGCAAGACATACTCCGTGGACATCCAGACCAGACCCACCGGCAACGCCGGCAGCTTTTCGCGTGTTGGCTCCGCAAACCCTTCGTGGCTTGAGCAGAACCGGGCCCTCGCTCTCCGCCTCTCGGTCGTCGCCGTGGCAATCCTTCTTATTGTGATCGCCGCGTCGATCTGGGCCGGCAACCAGTCGCAGAAAGCGCAGGTCGCCTTCAGCAATGCCATGGATGTCTATGACTCGCCCATCCAGCAGGCCGGCCAGCCCCCCGTGCCCAACGTCAAAATGTATCCGTCGGCAGCGGCGCGCGCCCGGGACGCCAACCCTCTGTTCCGCGCGGTGGCCGCGAAGTACGGCCTCTTCAAGGCAGGCGCGAATGCCCGCTACTTCGCCGGGCTTACCGCTGAGGATACAGGCGATAACGCGGGCGCCGAAGCCGACCTGAAGAAAGCAGCCGGCAGCCGCGACGCGGGCCTGGCCGCTCTGGCCAGGATGGCTCTGGCCAGCCTTTACCAGAACACCGGCCGCGCCCCGCAGGCCGCTGACATCTACCGCAAGCTGATCGACAACCCGACCGTGACCGTCTCAGCCAACGCCGCCCGGCTGGCCTTTGCCGCCGCCCAGGAGAGCACCAATCCCCAGGCCGCGCGCGTGCTCTACGCCAAAATCAAAGACACCGACAAGACCACGGCCGCCGGGCAGATCGCCGCGCAAAAGCTGAGCGGGAAACCAGCCGCCCAGTAAGAGCACTGCGCGCAACGCGGAAAAAGCCTGCCGCCCCGGCAGGCTTTCCTTTGCCGCCAGAACAGTTCAGCGCACGTCGGCGCGGAACTTTTCCTTCACGAACTCGATCAGGAACGCCATCGCCCCCAGTACGATCGACGCGACGAACGGGCTCTTGTGCCCCATGATGTAGTAGCCGATCTGGCTGTTGTTGGTAGCCATGATGAGCAGAAAATCCACTCCGGCAATCAGAACGTAAAGCAGCCCGAAGGGCACCTCGAAGTCCATCACCCGGGAGCTCTTGATGATCAGCGCGTCCACGAAACCTATAATGAAGCCGATCGTAAACGTGGACTGAATATACGAGCTGTGAAAGCCCGGCAGGAGTTTGGCCATGCCGAAGAAAGTGAAGGCAAGGATCACCCAGGAGAAACCAAAGGAGAAAAGAGTAAGAATCATAGGCAGGGCAGGTCTTCGGCTGAATCATAGCGCATGACTCGCGGTTTTGCGACCGTTTTACGTTTTCCAGGGGACCGCTCGCGCAGACACGGCACCTGTGGGACCCTCTATCTATGGCAGCACGCACCCTGCTCCCCGCTTTGCTTCTCCTCCCGGCCCTCTCCGCCGGCGGCCAGGCCCTTCCCGCGGTCGCCACCCTCATCCAGGACGTGCAGACCCACCAGCGGCAGCTCGACAAGACCCGTGAGAGCTACACCTTTCGCGAGCAGCAGGTGGAGCAGATGCTCGACAAGCATGGCGCCGTGAAGAAGCAGGAGACCCGCGAGTACAACGTCTTCTTCGTGAACGGGCACCCCATCCAGCGGCTGGTACGCAAAAACGGAGCCGCCTTGAACCCAGAGGAAGAAGCCAAAGAGACCGAGCACATCAAAGGCAAGGTCGACCTGGCCCAGCACACCGCACCCGGCGATCTGCTCAACAACAAGCACCAGGTAAGCGTGAGCCGGATGCTCACCATTGAGCATTTTTCCAACGAGCGCCGGGTCACGATGGACAACCGCCCCATGATCGCGCTCGACTTTACGGGCGACCCAAAGGCGCAGACCCACGGCATCGCCGAGGACGCCTCCAAGCACCTCTCCGGCACGGTGTGGGTCGATGAACAGGACCACGAGGTGCGCCGTGTGCAGGCCACGCTCGACAGCGCCTTCCGGCTCGAGCTCGGCCTCGTTTCCCTGTCCAAGGGATCCAGCTTCACCTTCGATCAGAAGATCATCAACAACGAAGTCTGGCTCCCCACCGGTGCCTCCGTCCATATCGAGGCGCGGGCCGCCTTGTTCCTCGGCTACCACGTACAGGTCCAGATCATCGATGACCAGTACCGCCGCTTCCACGCCGCCGCCGAACAGCAGGATGGGGCACCAGGGAAACCGTAGAACATTTCGCCCACAGCTGTAACCGAAGCCACCCCCATTCCACGTGGCTTTTCCGTCAAGAAAAGCCACACGCCACGAGCCTTCAACGTGCATACCTCTATGGGAAAAATACTCTAGCGCATGAGGTTTCAACAGGTTGTTGTCCATCTGACCGAGAAGGGAGAAGCTGATTGTGACGAGGCCTGCAGACAGCTTGGCCTGAAACACTGCCGCACCCGGCCCTACAACCCCGCGCACCAACGGCAAGGCCGAACGCTTCATCCAGACCGCGCTGCGCGAGTGGGCCTGCGCGCGAACCTTCCACAACTCAGAAGAACGAGAACAACACGTCGTCCCCTTGGATCCACCAAACAACTGGCACCGGCCCCATAGTAGTCTCGGCTTATCGCCACCCATCAGCCGATCCGGGCTCGATGTCAATAACCTCTTGAGACTTCATAACTAGCCGTTCCGGGGCCATCGTCGCGTAAGCAACTCGCGCCAGCCTCGCTCGTTCAACCCAAAATCTGCAGCAGTGCGGCGTGGTATCGCTCCGGTAGGCGCTTGCGCTCGAGCGTGCGGCTTACCACCACGTGCTTGGTTTCGGCATCGGCCAGCAGCGAGCCCTGCCGGTACAACGCGTAGCTGAAGATCACGATCGGTCCGCGCAGCGCCTTGATCGTTGTCTCCAGCTCCAGCACCTCATCGTAGCGGGCCGGCATCCGGTACCGGCACGACGCCTCAACCACGGGCAGCACGCAATCCTCCTGCGCCTCCAGCTCCCGGTAGGAGAAGCCAAGCGTCCGCAGCAGCTCCACCCGCCCCACTTCGAACCACGCAAAATAGTTGCCGTGGTAGACGACGCCCATCTGATCTGTTTCGGAGTAGCGCACCCGCAGACTCGTCGTAAACTTCATGAAAGCCAGTGTACGTGCGGCCACACCATAGCAACCACGCCGGGCTGCCCCCTTGCCTGGTTCTCGATCCGCATCTATCTCATGACCCCAGCAGACCAACCGCAACAGCCAACAGCAGCGAGCCATACTTAAAGCAATGCTTGAAGAACTATCCGATATCACGCTGCATTCGCGCGTCGCTGGCCAGCCGGCTCTGATCGATGTTCCGGCCCGCGCGGTGCGGCGTGCACAGTTTGCTGTAGCTACCCTGTTCCTGGTCAATGGCGGCGCGATCGGGTCCTGGGTGCCGCATATCCCGGAGCGGGCCCACGCGCTGCACCTGAATGAAGCCCAGCTGGGCTCGGTCCTGCTCGCCGGAGGCATCGGCGCACTCTGCGCCATGCCCCTTTCGGGCATCCTGCTGCGGCGGGCGGGCTCTCGCCGCGTTGCCATCCTGTCCGGCCTCTTCTTTCCCGCCCTGCTCACCCTGGCCATCCTGCTGCCCTCGGTGCCGCTGCTGGTTGCCGTCCTGTTTTGCACAGGGCTTAACGCCGCTGCCATGGATGTCGCCATGAACGCGCATGGAGTGTTGATCGAAGCCCTGCTGCGCCGGCGGACGGTCTCGCTCTTCCACGCCATCTTCAGCGTGGGCTGTTTTGCCGGAGCTGGCGCGCACAGCTTCCTGATGGCGCGGCATGTTCCGGATGGCATCCTGGTGCCGGCGTCCGGCGCGGTCCTGCTGGCGATGGTGCTCGCGGTCTGGCCGCTCCTGCTGCCCAGGCAGATTGAGGACGCGCAGCATGCCAGCCAGCGACCCGCCGCAGTCGGCGCGCCCAAAGCTGCGGCGGATGGGAGTGGACACGCTGGACCTGCGGCTACGGCCCGCAAAGGCCTGCGCGCCCTGCTGCCCGCGCACCTGCCCCATCCCAGCCTGCTGCTGCTGGGCGTGCTGTGTTTCTCGACGATGGTGAGCGAGGGCGCGATGGGTGACTGGAGCGCGCTCTTCCTTCGGGTGGCGCATGGGCTGCCCACCGGGACCGCCGGCTACGGGTACACCTGCTTCGCGGGTCTCATGGTGCTGGGCCGCTTCTCCGGAGATGCGATGGTTGCCCGCGTCGGCGAGCTGCGCGCCCTGCGCTTTGGCGGCCTGCTCAGCGCGGCCGGCCTGTTGATGCTTCTGCTGCTACACCCCCTGCCCTGGGTGCTGCTGGGCTTTGCCCTTACCGGCGCCGGCTTGGCCAATGCCTCCCCGGTGCTCTATCGCACGGCGGGCACGCTGCCCGGGTTTGCCCCCGGCGAGGGCATCGCGACGGCGGTGGGCGTGGGCTACGCCGGGCTGCTGATCGGGCCGCCGCTGCTCGGGGTCCTGGCGCATCTGACCGGGCTGCCCAGCATCTTCTGGGTGCTGCTCGCGCTCAGCGCTCTGCTCTCCCTCGCGGCGCCGCTGGTCCGCAGCTGTCAGAACGCCCGGTCCCGCCGGGTTTGACCGCACAGAAGGCGCGTTCCGGCCCGAAAATCAAAATCCGGCGAGCCGGCGTAAAGTCAGAGTGCCAGCGAAAATCAGGTGCGCCAGCGTAGATTAGACGCATGGCTTCCGCGACGAAATCCGCTCCCTCTGTGACTGCAAATGTGACTGCAAACTCTGCCACCCTATCCGACCGCCTCGACACCTTCGCCCGGGTCACGGTGCACTCCGGTCTGGGGCTGCGTGAGGGGCAGGAGCTGCTCATCACCGCGCCCGTCGACGCTTTGCCGCTGGTGCGCCGCATCACCGAGCACGCCTACAAGGCTGGCGCCTCGCTCGTCACCACCATGTATACGGATGACGAGACGACGCTCGCGCGCTACCGGTTTGCCCCGGAAGCCAGCTTTGAGCACGCCGCCACCTGGCTCTACGACGGCATTGCGACCGCCTACCGCTCGGGTGCGGCACGGCTCGGCATCACCGGCGCCGACCCCTCACTGCTGTCGCAGCAGGACCCGGCAAAGGTCTCCCGCGCCAACCTAGCGACGTCCAAAGCCAGCCGCCCGGCGCTTGAGCTCATCACCCGCCACGAGATCAACTGGTGCATCGTGGCGGCGGCCACCCCGGCCTGGGCACGGGTCGTATTCCCGGGCGAGCCTGAGGACGCAGCTGTGGAGAAGCTGTGGGATGCGATCCTGGCTTCTTCGCGTCTTGACTCTGCCGACCCGGTTGCCGCCTGGAAGCAGCACAGCGCCAGCCTGCAAAGGCGCGCCGCGATGCTGAACGACAAACGCTATGCCGCGCTGCGTTACTCGGGGCCCGGCACCGATTTCGAGATCGGCCTGGCCGACGATCACCTGTGGCTGGGCGGCGGCACCACCGCGCTCAATGGCATCGACTGCCTGCCCAATATTCCGACCGAGGAGGTGTTTACGACGCCGCACCGGGAGCGGGTCCGCGGCACGGTGCGCTCGACCAAGCCGCTTTCGTACCAGGGCACGCTGATTGAAGAGATCGCGGTGCGCTTTGAGGGCGGTAGAGTGATGGAAGCTCACGCAAAAACCGGCCAGCAGGTGCTGGAGCGGATGCTGGGCACCGACGAAGGCGCAAGCCGCTTGGGCGAGGTGGCGCTGGTGCCGCATTCCTCGCCGATCTCGGCCAGCGGATTGCTGTTCTCAAATACGCTCTTCGATGAAAACGCCGCCTGCCACATTGCGATGGGTCAGTCGTACAGCACGTGTCTGAAGAACGGCGACACGCTAAGCCCACAGGAGCTTGCGACGCGCGGCGCCAACGACAGCCTTATCCATGTGGACTGGATGATTGGCTCGGGCGCGCTCGACATCGATGGGGTGACGAAGGACGGCAGGCTGGAACCAGTCATGCGCGCGGGCGAGTGGGCCTGATTTCGAGGACAGCTATCGTTTCTCGAACGCGCTGATACGGCCTTCGTGATTTCCGGTGATGCTGTAGAACTGGCGCAAATCGGATTCGATGACGCCGATCCGTCGCTCCAGCCCGTCCATGCGGGAGCCCAGGCCGTCAATTCGACTGTTCACTGCCTCAAAGCGAGCCAGCATCTCGTTGCGCAGGTTATCGATCGAGCGGCCTTGCAGGACAAAGCCAACGATCATCACAAGGACCGGCACACCGACCGCGATAAATAGCTGAACATTCGTCATGATGTGCCCATACTCTACCGCAAAAAGACAGGAACTTACAGCTTCGAGAACCCCGCGATACGCGACACATCGTTGAACGTCACGAACACGAAGAACAGGATCAGCACCACAAACGCTGCCTGGTAAATCCGCTCCTTGACCTCCTGGTTCAGGTCGTGGCGCATGACGGACTCGATCAGTAGCAGCAAAATCATGCCGCCATCGAGGATGGGGAACGGCAGCAGGTTGAAGATGCCGAGGTTGAGGCTGATCATTGCCATCAGGTTGATAATCGGCTGCCAGCCGGGCATCAGGGCCGCCTCGCCGGTCGCCCGCGCGATACCCACAGGCCCGCTTAGCTGCTTCACATTGGAGTGCCGCGAGAACAGCTTCCGCATGACCTCGACAATTTGCCCGGAGCTTTGCAGGTTGTAGTGGTACGAGCGGGCAGCGGCCTTGCCAAACGGCTCCTGCTCTACCGTAAACGGCGGCGGCTGCGGCCGGAAGCCCAGCCGGTATCCGCGCCTTCCTGTACCGTCATCGCCGAGGATCGGCGTCACCGTAAAGTGCAGTGTCTGCGCTCCCCGCTTGACCGCAATGGCCACGGGATGATCGCCGTTCTCCTTCAGGTAGGCCGCAACCGAGGTCACGGAGTGCAGAACCACGCCATTCAGAGAGAGCAGCACATCGCCGGCAAGGACGCCGGCTTTGGCCAGCGGGTAGTCCGGCTCTACATCGCGGACCATCAGCGGGTCAACCTGAATGCGCGGCTCCAGCCCCAGCGCGAGCGGATCCGGGCCATCCGCGCTCATGGCGCCGGCCAGCGGCAGTTGCATGGTCACGTTCTGCGCGCCGCGCGCGACCGTCACCGGCACGGTCGCGGCGCCGTCGATGCCCATGCGGATGCCCACCTGCTGCCAGTTCGGATTTTTCTCCTTGCCGAACTGCACGATGCGGTCGCCGCCCTGCACGCCCGCCGCAGCGGCCGGCGTGCTCTGCGGCACATAGTCCACAATCGCGGGCCCGTTCAGGTACGCGTCGACCTCGTTGTGCATCATGTAGAGCCCGGTCATCAGCGCAAAGGCGAGCAGGAAGTTCGCCGCCGGCCCGGAGAGCCCGATGAGGATGCGCTGCCACCGCGGCCTCGAGGTAAACTCTGCCGGGTCGCCGGTTCCCGTATCGACCAGGCCGGAATCACCCGAGTACTCACCCGCCATCTTTACGAAGCCGCCCAGCGGCAGCAGGCTAATGCGGTAGTCGGTGTCGCCGCGCTTGAAGCCGAACAGGCGCTTGCCGAAGCCGATCGAGAAGACCTCGACACGCACGCCGCACAGCTTCGCCGTGATGAAGTGGCCGGTCTCATGCACGAGCACCATGATGCCGAGCACCACGAGCATGGAGAGGATGGAAACAAGGGCGAACGGCATAGGGGCGGGTTTTCGACTCCGGTAATGCTTTTAGGTAAAGGCTGTCGCGCCCGGGCGGTCAGCGGGCCAGTGTATTGGCGACGACTTCCTTTGCCCGCGTGCGCGCGTCGGCGTCCAGCTCCAGAACTTCGGCGATGGTCCCGGGTGTCTGGAGCGGCGTTTCGGCAAGCACTTGCTCGATTGTACCTGCGATGGCCGGAAAGCCGATGTTACCAGCGAGGAAGGCCTCAACCGCGATTTCATCCGCCGCATTCAGGGCGATGGGGTGCGCGCCGCCTTTCTCTGCTGCTTCATAGGCCAGCCGCAGGCAGGGAAAGCGGCCGAAGTCTGGCGGCTCGAACTCGAGACCGGCCAGCGCGCGCATGTCGAAGCGCAGGTCCGACTCGACCCGCTCCGGATAGCTAAGCGCGTAAAGGATGGGCAGGCGCATATCGGTGACGGAGATCTGCGCCAGGATGGAGCCGTCGATGTACTCGACCAGCGAGTGGACCGTGGACTGCGGATGCACCGTGACCTGCACCTGGCCCGGCGCCAAGTTGAAGAGGCGGCAGGCCTCGATAATCTCAAGCCCCTTGTTGAGCATGGTGGCCGAATCGATGGTGATGCGCTGGCCCATGACCCAGGTCGGATGCTTCAGCGCCTGCGCGACTGTAATGTGCGCGAAGCGATCGAGCGGTAGCGTCCGAAACGGGCCGCCCGAGGCCGTGAGCCAGACCGTCTTGACCTCCTGCAGGCGCCCGGCGCGCATGCACTGGTGCACGGCGTTGTGCTCGGAGTCGATGGGCAGCAGCGGCACATTGCGCTCGCGGGCGGCGGCGGTGAGCAGCTCCCCGGCGGCGACCATCGCCTCCTTGTTGGCCAGGCCGATGGGCTTGCCGGCCAGCACCGCGGCGTAGGTCGCCTCCAGGCCGGCGACGCCGACGATGGCGGAGACGACAAAGTCGACCTCCGGCAGGGTTGCAGCCAGCACCGTGCCAGCGGTGCCGTGCACGACGTTGGTCTCAGAGAGCCCGAGAGAGCGCAGCTTCGTCCGCAGCTCCGCGGCCAGCTCCTCAGTCGCAAGCGAAACCACGCGCGGCCGCCAGCGCAGGCACTGCTTCATCGCGGCGTCCACGTTGCGCCCAGCCGCCAGCGAGGCCACGCTGAAGCGGTGCGGGTACTTTTCAAGGATGGAGAGGGTGCTTTGGCCGATGGACCCGGTCGAGCCCAGGATGCAGATCCGTTTCAAACGCGAGCCTTTGGCCGCAAGCAGTGGGTCAGAAAAACTACAGGGCCTGCTGCGCTAGAAGAGCGTACCACAGCACCGGAGCGGCCAGCAGCAGCGCATCGACGCGGTCCAGCACCCCGCCGTGGCCCGGCAGCAGCGACCCGGAATCCTTGACGCCGGCCCCGCGTTTCAGCGCCGACTCCAGCAGATCGCCCATCTGCGCCGCGATGTTCAGTAGCAGCGCCAGCAGCAAGGTCCGCCACACGGGACCCGGATAGCTCAGTTTGTCGATGCCACGCCGGTTGAGCTCGGTCGCCAGCAATAGCAGCAGCGCCACCACCAGCACCGTTCCGGCAATCGAGGCGATCGAGCCCTCCCAGGTCTTGCCCGGGCTGATGCGGGAGAGCTTGTGTTTGCCGTAATTGCGCCCCACATAGAGCGCCGCCACGTCGCCCGACCACACCGAAACAAACAACAGCACCAGCAGCGATGGCCCATTGCCCTGCGCCGAAAGCAGTGGCAGCGTCGTAAGCGACCAGCCGGTGTACAGCAGCGCGAAGACCGAGGCTGCGGCAGCCGGCAGAACCTGCGGCGCCGGCAAACGGAAGGCGCAGAGGCCCAGCAGCAGAAAGGCGAGACCGCCCAGCGCGGGCGCCGTGTACTCCGGGCGCAAGTAGGTGCAGGCAAACAGCAGCGCCACGCCGCACAGCACGGCGATGCGCGGTGCACCCGGCGCGCCGTTCGCAGCCGCCAGGCCCAGGAACTCCCACGTCGCGAGGCCGGCGACAACCGCCGCGGCAGCCGTCAGCGCCGGCAGCGAGTTCCAGAAAACCAGGAGGAGCACCAGCGGAACCAGCACCGCCGCAGTCAGGACTCTTTGCATCTCCTCAAGAGCATAGCCCACCCTGCCGGGCGTCCCGCCGGATCAACGCGTAAGCTATTGCCGGGCAGAGCTTTCGCATCCTACAGAGCGTCTAATCTGCAGGAACGTCAGTACACGCCAGGTCTACAAGATTTCCCGAGGACGGTTCCCGGGGATCAACTCCGAAGACAGGCGTGAGTCCGAAAGGAAAGATCAATGAAACACTTCAGTATTTCTGCCTTGCCGACCGTTTTTCAGACTATTTACCGGACCTTTTTTTTAGGGCTCGGGCTAGGGGTCCTCTCAAGCCCCACCCTGGTTTTCGCGCAGGCCGAGGGCAGCCAGCCTGCAGCCGGCACTGTCGTCACAGTGCTGCCAAAGAGCGGCGATGCGGTGGCCGCAGTCCCTGCGACCTCGCTCGAAGTCAAGGTCGACGGCAAGAAGGTGCAGCCGCTGGCCTGGCACCCGTACGGCGAGGGCGAAGTCCAGCTGGTCATGCTGATCGACGACTCGGCCCGCACGTCGTTCGGCCGGAACCTCGATGACCTGAGCAAATTTGTGCAAAGCCTGCCGCCCAATGTGGCCGTCGCTATTGCCTACATGCAGAATGGCGCCTCGGTCTTCGCCGGTCCCTTCTCGAAGGACCACGCGGCCGTCGCCAAGACGCTGCACCTGCCGGGCGGCTCCCCGGGCTCGAACGCCAGCCCGTACTTTTGCCTGCAGGACCTGGCTAAGCGCTGGCCTGCCGGACCCTCGGCGTCGCGGCGCGAGGTGCTGATGATCACGGACGGCGTGGACGAGTACAACCTGCGCTACGATCCGGAGGACCCCTACGTGCGCGCGGCGATCGACGCGTCCAGCCGGGCGGGGCTGGTCATCTTTTCAATCTACTATCGCGACCAGGGGCGCCTGAGCCGCAACTTCTACGAGACGAACGCCGGTCAGAACTACCTGTTCCAGGTAGCCGATGCCACAGGCGGCAACGTCTACTACGAGGGCCTCTCGAACCCGGTCTCGTTCTCTCCATTCCTCACCGACCTGACCCGCCGGCTCGACAACCAGTACGAGCTCGCCGTGCCGGTGAAGCCGGAGAAGAAGCTGGCCTACGCCGACCTGAAAGTGAAGACCGATGTGGGGGCCGTGAAGCTGAAGGCCGCCAATCGCGTCGTGGTGGGAGCGGCTGGGGCGGCGACACCGTAGGGGCAAAACCGCCTGCGCGGCTCGCGGTCACTTCGTGACACGTGTACGTTAAAGTCACCGACCAAACGAGTACACGCCACGAAGTGGCCGCCTCCCGCGCAGGGGGTCTTCTTCAATGCACCTGGAACTCGGGCGATCCCAGAATCATCGCCACCATCGAGTCCAGCGCTGCCGTCGGGGCCGCGGCATCGACAGTCGCGTCCCGCTGCGCAAGCTGCGCATGGATCACGCTGTTCGTCTGCGACGAGACCTCTCCGGAGACAAGCGCGTGCTCCAGCAGAGTCAGTGCACGGTCGTCGCCGCTGTCGACGCGGCCCAGGCTTTCCTGCGTGGTCAGCGAGACAGCATGAGCACGAGGCGCAGGGCTGGTCTCCGCCGGCTGCGCCATCAGGCCGGTCGTGACCAGCAGCGGCGCGTCCAGGTGCATGCCGCCCAGCTTGCCCTCTGACAGACTGAGCGCGAAGTTAAGCCGGTCCACCAGCGCAGCCGAATTCATCCACCGGTCGCCGGTATTAGGGTAGCCCGTCGGCGGCAGGCACCGGTACAGCGGCTCGCCCATGGCTCGCAGCTGGTTGGTCAGCGCGCCCGGGTTCGCGGGGTCGGTATCGGTCGCGCGCAGCGCCGAGGCCACAAACTCGAGCGGCGTCTTAACCTTGTTGCGGTAGTTAGCGCGCGCAAAGAACTCGGGCGAGCGCACCATCGCCTGCAGGACCTGGGCGATATCGCCGTCACTGGCCGTCCAGGCAGCCACCATGCGGTCCACCAGCGCCGGCGGCGGCGTATCGGCGACAAACCTCTGCGCCAGCTCGAACGAGATGTGCCGTGCGGTCGCGGGCGCTGAGGCCAGATAGTTGAGCGCTTCGATGCCCTCTTGCTGGCCGTTTTCTTTCACGGAATGGCCCAGCCACTGCTTCGTGCCCGGCTCGTGCCGGCGCGGCTCAAAGGCGAACGGGCCACCCTGCTGCGGCTGCTCGACGGTCCAGCCGGTCAGGATGTTCGCCAGCGCGGTGACATCCGCCTGCGTGTAGCCTCCATCGACGCCGACGGTGTGCAGCTCCATCACCTCACGGCCGTAGTTCTCGTTGAGGCCGCCGCGCGCGGCTTTTTTCTGGCGGCCGGCAGCGGCCGAATCCGGCCCGATACTGGTGTGGTTGTCGAGATAGATCATCATCGCCGGACTTTCAGCGGTCGCGAGCAGCAGGTCGCGAAACTTGCCCAGGGCATGCGGGCGGATCGCCTGCTGCTCGAACTGGTTGGCATAGAGGATCTCGTCGCCGGACTTGCCCAGGTCGATATTGAAGTGGTTGACCCAGAAGTCGGTCATCACCTCCTGCAGCTGCCGCTGGGAGAGTACGGCGCGCAGCACTTTGGCCTGCTCCATCTCTGCCGCGGCCACGCCGTTGCCGCCGTAGCCGCCGCCCATCATGGTCAGCAGCTCCCGGTCATGAGGGGAGAGGCCGGCGAGCATCTGCGTCCGGAGCGGCTCCTTGAGACCGCGGGTCAGCGCCATCCGGTCGGGCACCGGCAGCGCCAGCACCGCGTTGAGCCGGGCCGGTGCCGGCATGGTCAGGATGGGACCGGCGAGGGTCGCCGCGCGGGCCTGCTCGGCTGCTTTTTGCGTCGCGTCTATCTGCTGCTGGGCCTGCTGCTGGGCTTGATTCTGACTTTGCTGAGCTTGATTTTGCTGCTGTGGCTGATTCTGAGCTTGCTGCGGGGCCTGCTGGTTCTGCGCCGGATTTTGAGCCTGGGTCTGCTGCGGCTGGGCCTGGAGCCCGTTCTGTGACCCGCCCTGCGACTGACTCTGTAGCTGACTCTGGGTGCCGGCCGGTGCGGCAGGGCTCGCAGCCACGCTGGCAGCCGCGCGATCCTTCTCCTGCTTCTCCTGGTAGCGGGCCAGCATCACCTGGTAGGCCCCGGCAAGCTGCGGATCGGCCGGCATGGCCAGCTTGCCCTCGGCGATCCGGCGGATCACCTGCCCATCCGGAAACTCGACCGCCAGCGCGGACGGCGGCATGGCCAGCGAGGGATAGTTCTGAAGACGCTTGTCGAGCGCGGGGTTGGGGATCGACCCGGGCTGAAGCTGCGCGGAGAACCACTGCTCCCATCCCTGAGCCGCGACCGCCTGCACCATACCGGGCGTGGCGCCAAACGTGAACCGGTCGACCACCTGCGCAGCCTGCTCCTCGGGGCTCAGCGGCGCCGCGGCACGCACCGGCGTCCCGCGCGTATGGGCAATATTGCCATGGCTGCGGTGCGCGGGGAGCGCACTCTGGGCCAGCAGCGGCGACGTCAGCAGCGGAAAAGCGATGGCAAAGAGGGCTATGGGAACGCGCATGTGGATTGCTCCATCCGGCAGGGATCATCCCGCCTTATGGTAATAACCGGTGCCTAGGATGAAAGTCGCGGACCACTCTTCGTTTGACTTACAAGAACTATATCGGGTCAGGGTTTCCGCGTTAAACCCGACGTAACCTGGCGGGCTATCAGAAGCCTTGCCAGTACACAAGAGGACTGCTTCAATCGGGAGGTCAATCTAGCTTTCCAGCAGAGTGCGGAGCGGGAACAGGATCGGCCAGAATATCGGCCGGGCCGGGATGCCCCGCGACAACGGGGTATCCCAGGTCCAATGCTGGGAGGTAAGCAATGGACGTTCAACCGTCCTGGCTGCACGTTGTAGTCAATATCGCGCTAGATTGGCGTTTCTTGACCGCGTGCGGTTTGCTTATTCGAGTGCTACGGCGCAAGCGGTAGGCTCACAACCCCTCGGTGGTACGCATCCATCGAGGACCTACATCTCACAGCTTTTATGGAACCTTGTCACGCTTCCAAAGTCAAGCCTTTATGCGGAAACTGTGTCAATCTTCCAAAACAAACGGAAATCATGCCGTCGCTGCCGCCGGTCGACCCGGCTTACGATTCTTCCACCACGTAAGCACCGGCCGCAGCGCCAGCAGCACCCCCAGCACAACCGTGATCTCGAGCGGCGCCATCACGCCGGTCTTCACGATCCACCAGTAATGCACCACCCCGGCGATGGCCGAGAAATACACCAGCCGGTGCAGCCAACTCCAGCGCTTGCCGCCCAGCTTGCGGATCGACCATGTGGTCGAGGTCAGGACCAGCGGCACCATCAGCGTCCACGCCGTAAAGCCCGCCCAGATGTACGGCCTTTTCGCCAGGTCGTCCTCGATGGCCGGCCAGTTCCACGCCGCGTACAGCCACAGGTAGGTAAGCAGGTGCAGCGTTCCATAGAAAAACGCATACAGGCCCAGCATGCGCCGGAACCGGATCAACCAGCTCAGCTTCGGCACAAGCCGCCGCACCGGCGTGACGGCCAGCGAGATCACCAGCAGCCGCAGTGTGCCGAACCCGGTAAAGAAGGTGACGGTCGCCGTCGGGTCAGGGCCCAGCGCCGACGGGTTCGAGGTCACGCTCTGGTACAGATGCCAGGCGAGATAGGCGATCGGCCCCAGGCAGGCCGCATGCGCCAGCACCTTCAGCCACAGGATCCAGCGATTCGGCACAGGACGGCTCCCCCCGGGTAAGACTAGTAAAACTTCTTCAGGTCCATGCCCTTATACAGGCCCGCCACCTGATCGCCATAGCCGTTAAACATCAGCGTCGGCTGCCGCTGCTTCCAGATGGGCGCGCCGATCACCCGCTCGCTTGCCTGCGACCAGCGCGGGTGGTCTACATGCGGGTTCACGTTCGAGTAGAAGCCGTACTCGTCCGAGGCCAGTTCGTTCCAGGTGGTAGGCGGCTGCTTGTCCACAAAACGCACCGTCACAATCGACTTCGCCGACTTGAACCCGTACTTCCACGGCACCACGATCCGCACCGGCGCGCCGTCCTGGTTGGGCAGCGTTTGCCCGTACAGCCCGAACGTCAGCAGCGTGAGCGGGTGCATGGCCTCATCCATCCGCAGCCCTTCGGAGTAGGGCCAGTGAATGCTCGATTCCCCGATCCCCGGCATCTGCTTCGGATCGTCGAGGGTCAGGAACTGCACGTACTTCGCCGAGGACAGCGGCTGGCACTGCTGGATGAACGCCGAGAGCGAGTAGCCCACCCAGGGGATGACCATGCTCCAGGCCTCGACACAGCGCATGCGATAGATGCGTTCTTCCTGCGGGCGCAGTTTGGCTAGGTCGTCGATCGAAAAGGTCTTCGGCTTCTGCACCAGCCCTTCCACCTTCACGCTCCACGGATAGGTCTTCAGGTGCTGCGCATTCTGCGAGGGGTCGCCCTTGTCGGTGCCGAACTCGTAATAGTTGTTATAGGTGGTGATGTCCTTGTACGAAGTCGGGGTCAGCCCGGAGGTCGAGAGCGGGCTCTTGACGGTATTGATTTTGGTTGCCGCTTCGACCGCGGTCCCGGGGCGCAACATACGCTCACCCTCGAGCATCGCCACGCCGGCCGTGGCAGCGGCAGCAGCCATAAACGCGCGGCGGCTCTGGTACGCGCTCTTTGCGGTGATCTCGGAGGAGGCAATCTCGTTCGGCTTGCGAATCAGCATGAAGCTCCATTTCTTACGTGCTACAGCGCAGCATTGCGGCCGCGTCGGGCTTTCTCTGGCGCGCGAACGCCCTACCCATCAGACTGACGAAGCGGCTCCAGGTTTCAGATGCGGGCCAACCTCGCTTCCGTCCCACCCAGCTCAACACGCAAACGCGGGAAAACCCGGAAAGTATTGTCCCGAAGCCCGAGAAATCCAGCGGGAACCAGGCTGCGCGCGGGCACTTCCGGCGGTCAGGCTCTTCCCGGCTGAGACTTTACTGGATGGTTAGCGCCAGCGGCACACTATGCGCAATGGCCGCGCTGCCGGTTGCGGAGAGCGTAACCGTCAGACTGTACGTGCCCGGCGCCGCATTCGTTGAAGCCGGAGCGGGGGGCGCCGCGCGGCTGGCGCCGCAGCCTTCCATCAGCAGGCCCGCACCCGCGAGGGTCGCGACACAAAGCAGCGAAACCCAAAGCGCCCTGCGCCTGCGGCCCAGCAGCCCCAGCGCCACCAGGGCAAGCGCACTGCCCACATTGGCGCCACCCGGCAGCATTGGCTCTGCCGGCTTCGCCGCCCCGGCGACTGCGCTCATGCCAGTGGCGATCTGCAGCTGCGCGCTGACCGGGTTTCCGCTTTCCCCAACCTGCAGCGGCTGGCCCAGGGAGCAGGACGCATGGGCCGGCAGCCCTGAGCAGCTCACGGTAATGCTCCCCGTCAACCCGCCCACCGGCATCACCTGCAGCGCGATCGTCCCCGTCTGGCCGCTGGCCACGGTAAGCATCGCCTGCCCAGCGGTGACGGAGAAATCCGGCGCCGGCTGCACAAAGGAGCCTGCCATCGTACCCGTGGAAGGAAGAAAGTTGGAGTCGCCGCTGTACGCCGCTGTAAAGGTGTGCGCCCCCGAGCTCAGATTGCCGGCACTGAACGATGCCGCGCCGTTTACAAGCGGGACAGTCGCCAGGGGAGCAGCCCCGTCCAGAAAGCTGACCATCCCGCTCGGGACCCCGCCGATCTGCGGGGCGACGGCGGCCGACAGCGTGACCGGGGCCAGCGCTCCAGGCTGGCTCAGCTTGAGCAGGACGCTGGAGCTGGCCTGCTCGACGGTCAAGGCGGCCTCCTGCGTCTGGCTTGCGTAATGGCTGTCATCCTCCGGCGTAAAGGTGACCGAGAGATTGTGCTGGCCTGCCGCAAGAATAGCTCCGGCCGTTACGGAGTACTCGTAGCTGCCGGGCAGCGGCGCAGGCGTCAGAAGGCTATACGGCTTGGGCGCCAGGTCCGGGAACCTGCCCATCAGGTCCAGGGCAACCTGCTCGGCCGTATAGTCGTGGCCCAGCGGCGTGGGGTGGGCGCTGAGGTAAAGATAATCGTTGCCGGTGGCTGCGTTCTCACTATCGCCGTAGAACCAGCCTGCCTTGCCCATGTTCATGTAGCTGACATCGATGCCGTCTGCCACCGCGGTTGCAACGGCAGCAGCCAGTCCCTCGTCCACCGCCGTATGACCCGAGGTCTGCGGACCATATAGGTAGATCGGCACAGCGGGCAGGCACGCGTGCACGTCCGCCAGAGTTTCGCTCGCGCCTGTCACAATGGCCGACTCGCTGAACGATGCGTCGTTGACGCCGCCCATGATGAGCACCGCCGCCGGCGCATTCGGGCAGATGTCGGTCAAGGCTCGCCCTGCAAATGTGCGCCCCAGGCTGTCAGTGCCGGGGGTGGTAAAGCCCGAGCCGCCGATCCCGTCGTCCCACATATCCCAGTTGAAGTACTCGCCTAGGGTCTGCGGGTACCCGGAACCGGTCAGCCCGGGCTGTGCCGGTGGCAGGTCGGGTGGCGTAATCGTCGGTCCGGTCCAGGAGTCGCCAAACACGATCACGCGTTCGCCGATCGGCACCTGGGGCGCCCCCACGGTATCGCCTCCGATGGTATTCACACCGAAGAAGGGGGCATTGCCGCCCACCGTGATCTTTACCTGTCGGACGCGCTTGTCCGGGAATTTCACCAGGACGAAATCCCGCTGGGGATACGAGTTTGGCAGGGGCGTCGTCTCTGGGGAGGTGTAAGCGCCATCCACCCACAGCCGGTAGTACCCGTCCCGGGCCTGCAGTACAAACTCGAACTGCTGGCAATCGCAGGTAAAAGCCACACGGTACTTGAGCCCGTAGGGCGCGGGCACAGTAGTTGCAATGTAGCCTCCGTCATCGTTCGGGTACGTGCTGGCGCCCAGCACGTTGCCCTCATACCGGAAGACGGCGGAGCTGGCCGGATACGTGGGGCCGTCCGCTAAGCCGAGCCCGGAGGTATCGAGCTGGTTCGACAGCGTCGTGCCATCGGCGGATGCGTCGACAAAGGCAGCAGCGGCGGCGGAAGCATTCAGCAATGGCGCGCCAACGGGCGTTCCGTAGGTGATGCCCGGCACCGTCCAGCTCACCCGGGGCGCGGCAAGGGTGGACTGGAACGACAACTGCGCGGTCGCCGCGGCATAGTCGGCATTGCCTGCCTGTGAAGCTGTGATCGTCACGGCGCCGACGCCCGTCAGGGTCACGAGCCGGCCGTTCAGCGTCGCCGGGCCCTGCACAGCGAGCGTCACCGGCAGAAATGCGGAGGAGAGCGCGATGACCTGGAAGGGAGCGCTCGTGACCTCGCGGTCCGGCACCGGGACGAAGCGGATCGTCTGGCTCTGCGTGCCCTGCGCGAAGAGGCAGGGCTGCCAGAAGCAGGTAAGCATCAGCAGCAGGCCAAGACTCAGAAGACGTCGCATCGCCGGAGCCCTTTCCAGTCACCCGTAACCTAACAGTGAAGACACACAAGGTAAAGAGCCTTCTCGACCGGCATCGTTACCTTCGCGCAAAGGACACAGGCGGTCGCCGATGCGAGGCGCCTCTGTTTCATAGCAGAAGAGACGCCACGGTACGATAAAAAGGACGACGAAAGGAACCTATGGAAGCCGATTGGAACAGGCAGGCATTTACAGCACTGAAGGAGAGCGACCGCACCCGCGACACCGCCTACCTGCTGCTCGACGCGCGGCGCGAACGCCGGCCCATCGACGACCTCGACGCCGCGCTGCAGCCCGCGACGCTCAACGAGGCGTACGCGATCCAGGATGCGATGGCCGAGCACCTGGGTCCGGTGGGCGGCTGGAAGGTGGGCGCGCCCGGGCCCGGCGCAACGCCAATGTTCGGACCGATGCCGCTGCCCTTCGGCTTTATCCACAATGGCGAGGAGCTACCGGGCGCCATGAGCCGTCTGCGCGGCATTGAGGCGGAGGTCGGCTTTCTGCTGCGCAAGGATCTGCCCATACGCGACCAGCGCTATACGCGGGAGGAGATCCTCGCGGCCATTGCCAGCGTGCATCCGGTGGTTGAGGTGCTGGAGTCGGCCTTTGTCGCACCCGAGGCCGCCACGCACCTGGCCATGGTCGCCGACCTGCAGATGAATGGCGGCTTCGTCCACGGACCGGCCTGCGCGCACTGGCAGACGATCGACAACGCGAACGAGCCGCTGGAGATCATCATTGACGGCGTGGTGAGGTGGAACGGCATCGGCAAAAACACGAACGGCCCGGACCTGCTGCGGCTGGTCGAGTACCTCGTCAACGATGGCCAGTTCCGCACCGGCGGCCTGCAGGTGGGCCAGTGGATCACGACCGGCAGCTGGATGGGCAAGCTGCTGGCCAACTCCCGGTCGACGGTCGAGGTGCGGTTCGCACACTTTGGCACGGTCGCGTTCTCGTTTGCGAAGTAGGTAGGGGTTAGGTGTCAGGTGGTTAGGTGTTAGGTGGTTAGGTATGGGTGATTAGATGTTAGATGGTTGTATGTTGGGTGGTTAGGTCTTAGGTGGTTAGGTCTTAGATGGTTAGGTCTTAGGTGGTTAGGCCTTAGGTGGTTAGGTCTTAGGTGGTTAGGTCTTAGGTGGTTAGGTCTTAGGTGGTTAGGTCTTAGGTGGTTAGGTCTTAGGTGGTTAGGTCTTAGGTGGTTAGGTCTTAGGTGGTTAGGTCTCAGGTGGTTAGGTCTCAGGTGGTTAGGTCCTAGATAGTTAGGTCTTAGGTGGTTAGGTTTCAGGTGGTTAGGTGTTAGATGGAGGCGCACCTCAAACGCGGGCGCGCCGCTCGCGCCAGGCATACAGCAGCGCGCCTGACACACCCAGCGCGAGCGCGAACAGCAGCTCGCGCCCCGCGCCCTTGCGGGCCAGCAGCAGAAACCCGAAACCGGCCAGCGCGAGCACCGGCGGCAAAGGATACAGCCACATGCGGAACGGCCTGCGCAACGCAGGCTGGCGCACCCGCAGAACAATCACGCCCACCTGCTGCATGCCGTACTGCAGCACAATGCGGACCGCCACCAGCGCCGCGATGACCGTGCGCAGGTCAAAGAAGCAGCAGACTGTCGCAATCGCGCCCAGCGCCAGCAGCGCGATCTGTGGAAAGCCGTGCCGGGGATGCAGACGGGCGAACGGAGCGAAGAAGTTGCCCTCCTGCGCCGCGGCGTACGGCGCGCGCGAGTAGCCCAGCAGCAGAGCGACCACCGACGAAAACGCTGTCCAGATGATGAGCCCCGCGATGACGAGCGAGGCGACGTGGCCGAAGCCGCCCGGGAGCACCGTCCGCATCAGTACCGAAGCCACAGGCGCCACCGCGGCCACCGGCACCGTGGCATTCCCAGTCGCCGCGCTCCCCCCGTGCGTGACCAGTGTGTGCAGCGGCAGCGCGCCGACCACCGCGAAGTTCATCAGCAGGTACAGCGTCGCGACCAGAGCGATCGAGGCCAGCACTGCTCGCGGAATCGTCCGGCCCGGCTCCCGCACCTCGCCGCCCAGGAAGCACACGTTGTAGTAGCCCCAGTAGTCGTAGGTCGTAATCAGCGTGGCCGCGCCCAGCGCCTCCAGCAGCCCATCTCCGCGCGGCAGGTGCATCTGCGCGGCCACCAGCGGCGCCTGCAGGTGCGTCATGCCGGCCAGGATGACCGCAAGCAGAGTCGCCACCACGCCCACCGTGAGCACCCCCGCCGTGCGGGCCACCGCGCCCAGCCCGCGGTACAGCAGCGCCACCACCAGCACGCACACCCCGGCGGCCAGTACATTTGTGCCGCGCACGGTTACAAAAGCAAACGCAAAGCCGCGGTGCAGCCCCGGCAGCAGGAACGCCGCGTACTGCGCTAGGCCCAGCGCGCCCGAAGCCACCGACAGGGGCGCGGTAAACAGCAGCTGCCACACGTACAGAAAGCCCAGAAAGCGGCCCGCATCCCACCCTCTCGCCGACGGACTGACCGGACTGTCGTTCCTTGCTTCTGGCCCGGCATCGTCTGCCTTGTAAATCTCGCGGAGAAACGCATAAGAGCCGCCCGCGCGGGGCACCGCTGCGCCCAGCTCCGCCCACACCAGCCCGTCGCATACCGCCAGCACAGCCCCCAGCAGCCAGCCCATCCACGCGCCCGGGCCCAGCGCGGCTACCACCAGCGGCAGCGTAATAAAAGGCCCCACGCCGATCATGTTCATCAGGTTGAGCGAGACCGCGCCCCCCAGCGTCACCTTGCGCTCGAGCGCGCCTGCGTCGCCGTTGGTCTCAGGTTTGGATCCCTGCATGGTCTGCGGATTGTACACTTCAGGTGTGCCCCCCACCCGCCTTCCCAATTTCTTGTCCCGGCGCCTGAAGCGCCCATCGGGAGCACTGCTTCTGGTCCTGCTTACCGCCGCGCAGGCCCGGGCGCAGGCAGTTCCCTGGGCGACCACGCTCGCCCCTGCAATCGACAGCACGACATTGCCCGAAGACCGCGGCGCCGACGGTCTGGCGCAGACGCTCAACAAGCTGCGCACCTGGGCCAGCCTGCTGATGATCGTCGCGCACCCCGACGACGAAGACGGCGGCATGATGGCCTACGAGTCGCGCGGCGCGGGCGCCCGCACCGCGCTGCTTACGCTTACCCGCGGCGAGGGCGGCCAGAATGCCATCAATGGCGACGACTACGATGCCCTGGGCCTGGTGCGCACCAGCGAGCTGCTGGCCGCCGACCGCTACTCCGGCACCGAGCAGATCTGGGGCACCGAGGCCGACTACGGCTTCTCAAAGACGAAGGAGGAAGCCTACGCGCAGTGGGGCCGCGAGCGGGTGCTGCGTGACGTGGTGCGCACGGTTCGCGAGCAGCGTCCGCTGGTGCTGACCTCTGTCTTTCTCGGCGGCATCACCGACGGCCACGGCCACCACCAGGTCTCGGGCGAGCTGGCGCAGGAGGCCTTCAACGCTGCCGGCGACCCCAGCGTCTTCCCCGACCAGATCGCCGCCGGCCTGCGCCCTTGGAAGCCGCTGGCCGTCTTCGCCCGCGTGCCCTTTGCGCCAGTGACCGCGCGCGGCATGTATGACTACGCCACCGACACCTGGGCGCCTCCGTCGTTCACCAACTACGTCACCGGCGAGCACTCTGACGCGCCGCCGGCAGCCGACATCACCATCCCTGAGGGCGCATTCGACCCCGTGCTGGGCCGGTCGTACCTGCAGATGGCCCGCGAAGGCTGGGGCCTGCAGAAGTCGCAGAACGGCGGCGGCAACCCGCCGCTCCCGGGCCCTAGCGGGGTCTCATACCACCGCTACGGCTCGCGCGTGACGGTGCCCGCCGATGCCGGCGGCTTCTTCTCGGGCATCGACACGACTTTGCCCGGCATGATCGCGCTTGCGCATGGCGGCGACACGGCATTCGTCCGCGACGGCCTCGAACAGATGGAACGCGCCGTCACCCACGCCTTCTGGGGCTACACCCCGGCCGTGCCGCAGCGCATCGCCCCTGACCTGGTGGAGTTGGCCAAAGCCACGCAGGCGCTGCTCACCGCGGTCGAGCAGAGCAGCCTCACCCCCGACAGCAAGGCCGATCTCGAACACGAGCTCCGCATCAAGCTGGTGCAGTGCAACACCGCGCTGGTCGAGGCGCTGGGGCTTCATCTCGACGCGCTCGTGACCCCGGCGGCGCCGCGGGATGTGAACGGCGGAAAGCCCCGCGCACTCGGGCTGTACCCGGAGCTCACCCGCACCCACGTCACGCCGGGCGAGACCTTCGACGTGCGCCTGCATGTCACCGCCGCCAGCCCCTGGTCTTCCGTTGCGACCTCTACCGCGAGTGCGGGCCTCTCGCTGCTGCGCACCGGCCTCGAGACCCCCGCCGGCGAGACTTGGCAGGTTGATCGCACCGCCACCCCCGGGCTTGACAGCGCCCAATCCAGTGCCGGCGAAGCCCTCTTCCACGTGACCGTGCCACGCACCGCCGCGCCCACCGCGCCCTACTTTTCGCGCCCTTCCATTGAGCAGGCTTACTACGACATCAGCAAGCCCGCGCTCGCCGGCGCGAGCTTCGGGCCCTACCCGGTCTCGGGCTTTGCCGAGTTCAGCTATGGCGGCGTGCCGCTGCGCGTGGCCCAGGTGGTGCAGGGCGTGGAGCGCGAGCGCGGCCCCGGCGACCTGACCACGCCGCTTGCCGTGACGCCGGGGCTCTCGGTCACTCTGCCGCAGACCGTCGCCATGCTGCCCACCGGCGCACAGCAGCTCACAGTTGAGGTCTCCGTAACCAATGAGCAGGCAGACCAGGCAGACGCGAAAGTCGCCCTCCGCGCGCCTGCGGGCTGGCAGGTTGAGCCCGCGCAGGCCGCACTTTCGCTTGCGCCCGGCGAGCGCGCCACCCAGCGCTTTACCGTGCATACGCCCGCTGGGGCAGGCATGGGCGTGCTTCACGCCACCGCCCAGACCGGCAACAGCGTCTATACGAGCGGCTTTACCACCGCCGGCTACCCCGGGCTGCGCCCGTACAACCTCTACCGCCCGGCCAGGCTTGAAGTACGGCCTGTCGATGTGCGCGTGGCGCCTGGTGTGCGCGTGGCCTACGTCATGGGCACGGGCGACGACGTGCCGCAGGCCCTGCGCGCGCTCGGCATCCCGGTTGACCTGCTCACGCCGGGGGACCTGCAGACCAGCGACCTGAGCGCCTACTCGAGCATCGTGCTGGGCGTGCGCACCTACACGGCGCAGCCGTCGCTGGCCGGCGCAGGCAGTGTGCTGCAACAGTTCGCAGCCGCCGGCGGCACAGTCGTGGTGCAGTACCAGAGCGGCGACTTTCCCGGAACACCCCTCGCCCTGCACCTTGGCAACACCCCTGCCAAGGTCGTCGATGAGCGCTCACCGATCACCCTGCTCGCCCCCGGCAATCCCCTGCTCTCCAGCCCCAACCGCATCACCGCGGCAGACTTCGACGGCTGGGTTGAGGAGCGCGGGCACGGCTTCGCTTCCTCCTGGGCGCGCGGCTGGACGCCGCTGCTCTCGACCCAGGATCCCGCGCAGGCGCCGCAGCAGGGTGGCCTGCTGGTGGCGCCGGTAGGCCGCGGCCGCTACATCTACGCCGCGCTGGCTCTGTACCGGCAGCTGCCCGAGGGCGTGCCCGGCGCTTATCGCCTGCTGGCCAACCTGGTAAGCGGAGCCAGAGCGGCTAGCGGCGCTGGAGCGCGGTGAACCCAGGCTTTCCACAGCAGGGTTGCCTTTTCCTGTGCACTTCGCGTGCATTTGCCCGCAAGTTCTCTAAGCTGTAACAAAACTCTGGGACGATAAGGGCGCTCGGGCTGAACCGGTTCCCTTCTGCCCGAAGCCCGGGGAGAGCCCGGCAAAGTTCGCCATCCGTTCTGATTTAATTTGAGAGGCCCCATGAAGATGAATTTGAAAGCGCTCGCCAGTCTCGTACTGGCTTCGGCCGTCGCAGGCCAGGCGCACTCCGCGTTTGCTGCTGACGCACCCGCAGACGCACCGGCGAAGAAAAGCGCCAGGCACCACGTGCCGGTCAGGAAGTCTGCCAAGCCCACCGTGCAGTCGCAGATTGAAGCGCTGCGCAACGATATGGCCGCGCAGAAGAGCCAGATCGACAACCTGCAACAGCAGCTCTCGGCGCGCGACGCGCAATTGCAGCAGGTGCAGCAGCAGTCCCAGACTGCCGTGCAGCAGGCCACCCAGCAGGCGCAGGACGCCGTCGCCGCCCAGCAGGCCGTGACCGCGCAGAACACCACCGCCGTCGAGGGCCTCAAGAGCTCGGTGAGCGATCTGCAGGCCAATAACACCTCGCTTGCCGCCACCGTGCAGACCGAGCAGGCCAAGACCGCAAAGGCGATCAACAACCCTGATGTCGTGCACTTCAAAGGTGTCGGCCTCAACTTCACCAACTCGTTCATCGAGTTCGCGACGGTCAACCGTACCCGCGCGACCGGCGGCGGCATCAATACGTCGTTCCTGTCGACCCCGCTGGCCGCCTCAGACGCCGGCCACCTCAGCGAGTTCTACGCCTCCGGGCGTCAGTCGCGCCTGGCCATCAGCGCCGTCGGCAAGATCCCGTCTGCCAATCTCCAGGCCTACTACGAGCTGGACTGGCTCGGTGCCGGCATCACCTCCAACAACAACCAGTCCAATAGCTACGTCATGCGCCAGCGTCAGATCTGGGGCCAGGCGGCTTTCAAGAGCGGCCTCACCATCACCGGCGGCCAGATGTGGACCCTGGCGACGGAGACCCGCAACCTGATGGACAACAAGACCGAGGTGCTGCCCGACACCATCGATCCACAATATAGCGTCGGTTTTGTCTGGGCCCGGCAGCCCGGCATCCGCGTCACCCAGAAGTTCGGCGACAACCTTGCGCTGGGCGTTTCGGTCGAGCAATCCGAGCTGACCAACCCGAGCTGCGTCAGCACCGCGACTGTACCTGTCACCACCACGACCAATGGCGTCACCACGACGGTGCAGACAGCGGTTGGCTGCCCGACAAACTACGTCGCCGGCTCGGTCGGGCTGAACGGCGGGCTCTACAACGCCACCGCGAACTACAGCTTCAATCTCACCCCCGACGTGCTGGCCAAACTCGTCTATCAGAACAAGTTCGGCCACTTTGAGCTGTTCGGCATCGGCAGCTCCTTCCGCAGCCGGGTTTACCCGCAGGGTACTGCGCTCGGCAGCACGGCAACCAGCGCGGTCGGGGCGTTTAACTACAGCTCCTTCGGCGGCGGTGTCGGCGGCGGCTTCCGCACCTACCTTGAGAACAAGCGGTTTGAGGTCGCTCTTCACGGGCTCTACGGCGATGGAACGGGACGCTATGCCTCTGCCCAGCTGCCCGACGCCACCATCAACCCGAGGGGTCAGCTGGCTCCGCTGCATAACTGGGCCGCGCTGGGCGAGGTCTTCGCCCACGTCACCCCCCGGCTCGATATGTATGCGGACGCAGGCTTTGAAGAGGCGGGCCGCCGCATCTACTCCTATGGCAACAGCTTTGAGGGCTACGGGCTGAGGACGGCGAACAACACCGGCTGCGGTACGGAGACGCCCCCCAGCTCTGCTACCTCCGGCGCATATCCGCCGCAGACCAGCGGCTTTGTGCCAGGTGGCACAGGAAGCTGCGCAGGCTCCAATAAGGGAGTCATCGAAGGCACGCTCGGGTACGACTACTACTTCTACAAGGGCCCTGCAGGCCGCTTCCGTCAGGGCTTCCAGTACAGCTGGCTGGAGCGTTCTCTCTACTCCGGCTCGACGGGAACCTCGCCCAAGGCAAACAACAACATCATCGAGACCAACATCCGCTACTACCTGCCGTAGGCTGTGGCCGCTACACAGCAGAAGGGGCGTCCCCATCCGGGACGCCCTTCTCTTTGCTCAATTTCCCAACCTCTACCCCCGGCTGCTAGCGTGAAATCGCCGTCTCCGCCTTGGTCGGCTTCGCGTACACCTGCTTCGTCGTCGGCAGATCGGCTGAGGTCCACCCGCCGCCCAGCGCCTGCACCAGCTGCACCGCGGTCGTCATCTGCTGAATCTGCGTCGTGTACAGCGACTGCTGGTCGCCCAGCAGCGTGTTCTGCGCCGTGATGACGTTCAGGTATGGGTCGAGCCCGGTCTTGTAGCGGTCGACCGCCAGGTTGACATACGTCTGCGCCGAATCCGTCGCCTGCCGCTGCTTCGCGATCTGCTGCGAATAGATTCGCGTCTCGGCCAGGTAGTCCTCTACCTGCTGGAACGCCGTGAGCACGACCTGCTGATACGCGGCAACGTCTGCGTTGTAGGTCGCGATGTACTGGTGCACGGTCGAGCGCCGCAGCCCGGCGTCGTACACAGTCTCAGAGAACGCGGGACCCGCCGACCAGAAGCGGCTCGGCCAGTCGAACCAGTGCTTGAAGGTTGAGGACTCGAAGCCGCCATCCGCGGTGAGCGACAGCGTCGGGAAGTAGGCCGCGGTGGCAACGCCGATCTGCGCGTTCGCAGCAGCCATGGTCCGCTCGGCTGCCGCTACATCTGGCCGCCGCTCGATCAGCTGCGAAGGCACACCGGCCGGGATCGGCGGCGGCGCCATGGTGTTGCCGCGCACCGGCAGGTGGAAGTCCGTCGCGGGCTTGCCGATCAGCGTGGCGATGGCATGCTCGTAGGTCGCCCGCGGCGCGGCCACGGCGATGGCCAGCGCCTCCGCGCTCTGCAGCGTCGTCCGCGCCTGCACCACGGCAAGCTGGTCGTCGACCCCCGTCTCATACAGCCCCTGGGTAATCTTCAGCGAGTCGCGGTCGGCGGAAACGGTACCGTTCAGCACCGCCTGCAAAGCGTCCTCGCCGCGCAGCTCAAAGAAAGCTTCAGCGAGCGCCGCCTGCTCGGTGAGCCGCTCATTCTCAAGATCCGCCGCGCTCACCTGCGCCGTGTACTCGTTCTCGCGGATGGTGTTGCGAATCCGCCCCCACAGGTCCGGTTCCCAGCTGAGGTCGAGCGGCGCGGACCACACGGTCGTCTCCCGTCCCGAATTCGCGGAGATCGTCTGGCCCGTCGACCCCCCAGTACCGGTGCCGCCTCCTGAACTGGTACCTGTACCGGTGGAGCCATTGCTGACCGTCGCACCGCCCAGGTTGCCTGAGGATTTCGACCGGTTGAACGACGGCCCGATGCTCGCCGTTGGGTACAGCTGCGCCCGCGCCTCGCGGATGAGCGCGCGCGCCGCCATGAACTGTTGAAACGACTGCCGGATGTTCTGGTTGTTCACATCCAGCTGCTCTTCGAGCGCGTTCAACTCCGGATCGCCAAACACCTCCCACCATTTGCCGCGCAGCATCGCATCGCCCGGCGCCGCCGTCTTCCAGGTGCTGCCATCCTCGGCCACGCCCGCCGCGTTCTGGGCCGTAGCGCTCGGGTAGCTGGGCGCCGCGGGCGCAATCGCCGCGGGCCGCTGGTATTTCGGTCCCACCGTGCAGCCGCTCAGCACGAGCGACGCGACTGCAAGCAGCGTGGAGGTTGTAAGACAACGAGAACTAGTCATGGGGCTCCTCAACGGGCACGCTCCACCTGTGCCGGCGGGTGGAACGTATCGCGCTTGCCCTTGCGCAGCGCCCGCATCCGTATGCGGTCCAGGTACAGGTAGATAACCGGCGTGGTGTAGAGCGTGAGCAGCTGCGAAACCAGCAGGCCGCCGACAATCGAAATCCCGAGCGGCCGGCGCAGCTCAGAGCCCGTGCCGGTGCCAAAGGCCAGCGGCAGCGCGCCGAACAGCGCCGCCATCGTCGTCATCATGATCGGTCGGAAGCGCAGCATGCATGCCTCGAAAATCGCGTCGGAAGTGGACATGCCGTGATCTCTCTCCGCCATCAGCGCAAAGTCGATCATCATGATGGCGTTCTTCTTCACGATGCCGATCAGCAGGACGATCCCGATGATGGCGATAACGCTCAGGTCGGTATTCGTCAGCTCCAGCGCGATCAGCGCGCCGACACTTGCCGAAGGCAGCGTCGAGATGATCGTCAGCGGATGCACCAGGCTCTCATACAGTACGCCCAGCACGATGTACACAGCCAGCAGCGCGGTCACGACCAGCACCGGCTCGGTCTTGAGCGAGTCCTGGAAAGCCTGCAGCGTTCCGGAAGCCGAGCCGCGTACGGTCGCTGGCGTGCCCAGCCGATCCTGCATATCCTGGACCGCCTTCATGGCATCGGAGAGCGCGACCCCGGGCGCCAGGTTGAACGAGACCGTCGTCGATGGGAACAGGCCGGTGTGGTTGATGGTGAGCGACGCGGTGGCTGTGTGCGTCTTTGAGAACGCATTGAGCGGTACCGGGCCGTGGCCGTTCGCGGTGTGGTAGTACAGCGTGTTCAACCCCTCGGGCGACTGCCAGTACTGCGGCGCGACCTCGAGGATCACGTAGTACTGGTTCAGCTGGGTGCGGATGAGCGACACTTCCTGCTGGCCGAACGCCGAGTAGAGGCCCGCGTCGATGGTCTGTGGTGTAAGCCCCAGCCGCGCCGCGGTGGTGCGGTCGTAGTTCACAAACGACGACAGACCGCCCTGCTCGGCGTCCGAGTTCACGTCGGCCAGCTGGGGCAGCTTCTTCATATTCTCGTACAGCAGCGGAGACCAGTGGTTCAGCAGCGCGAGACTGTCGGCCACGATGGTGTACGAGTACAGCGCATTGCCGCCGCGGCCGCCCACGCGGATGTCCTGGTTGGGTTGCAGATAGACCGAGGCGATAGGGAGCCGTTCGAACTTGGGCCGCAGGCGCGCAATCACCTGCATCGCATTTTCCTTCCGCTGGCCCGGACCCTTGCCGAGCGGCTTTAAGGCAACATACACAAAGCCGCCGTTGGTGGAGCCCTGGCCGCCCGTGAAGGCGATGGAATTCGCGACGGCGGGATCAGCCTTGATGATCTTGACGATCTGCTCAACAGACCGCTTCATCAAGGGGAACGAGGCATCGTAGGGTCCCTGGAGGCCGCCGGAGATCGAGCCGGTGTCCTGCTCCGGGAAGAAGCCCTTGGGCACGCGCACGAACAGCAGCGCATTCAAGGCAATGGTGAGCAGCAGCACCACGATGGTGATGGCCGGATTCTCAAGCACCCAGGTCAGCGAGACCCGGTAGATCTTCAGCACGAAATCGAAGCCGCGCTCGCTCGCCCGGTACATCCAGTTATGCTTCTCCTCCTTCGGGCTGTGCTTCAGCAGGTAGGCGCACATGGTCGGCGTCGTGGTGAGCGAGACGACCATCGAGATCAGGATCGCGGTCGAGAGCGTCACCGCAAACTCGCGGAACAGCCGCCCCACAATGCCGCCCATGAGCAGGATGGGGATGAAGACGGCGATGAGCGAGATCGAGATCGTCAGCACGGTGTAGCCGATCTCGCTCGCGCCTTTCAGCGCCGCTTCCCTCGGCGGAAAGCCCATCTCGATGTACCGCGAGATGTTCTCCATCACCACGATCGCGTCGTCCACAACAAAGCCGGTTGCGATCGTCAATGCCATCAGCGATAAATTATCGAGCGAGTAGCCGAACAGGTACATGACCGCGAAGGTGCCGATGAGCGAGACAGGCACGGCGACGGTCGGGATCAGCGTCGCGCGCGGGTTGCGCAGAAAGACGAACACCACCGCAATGACCAGCGCAATGGAGAAAACAAGCGTCGACTCGACGTTCGTGACCGACGCGCGGATCGTCGTCGTGCGGTCGAGAACGATGGTCGCGTTGATGCCCTGCGGGAGGGCGGTTAACAGCGCGGGCAGTGCGTCGCGGATACGCTGGTTGGTCTCAAGGATGTTAGCGCCGGGCTGGCGCGTGATGATGACCGGAATGGACGCGACGCCATTCAGATAGCCTGCGGCGCGGACGTTCTGCGTGGCGTCCTCGACATCGGCGACATCCTGCAGGTGCACTGCCGCCCCGTTGTGATAGCCGACGATCAACGGCCGATACTGCTCCGCATGCGAGATCTGCCCGTTGGTGATGATGTCGACTTTGGTGTCACCATCCTGCAGCTGCCCGCGCGCCACATCAGTGTTCTGCGCCGAGAGCGTCGCCTGGATGTTGGACAGGGTCAGCCCGTACTCTTCAAGCTGCATGGGGTTGGCTTCAACCCGCACCGAGGGCAGCGCGCCGCCGCCGACGTTGACCAATCCAACGCCCTCGAGCTGCGACAGCCGCTGCTCAAGAATGGTGGAGGCAAGATCGTAGAGCTTCGAGGGGTCATACTTGTTCGACGTGAGCGAAAGGATCATGATCGGCGCGTCGGCCGGGTTCACCTTGCGGTAGCTCGGGTTGCCGGGCAGGTTGGCCGGCAGGTAGGTGCGCGAGGCATTGATGGCTGCTTCCACATCGCGCGCGGCACCGTCAATGTCGCGGTTGAGGTCAAACTGCAGCGTCACGTTGGTCGAGCCGAGCGAGCTCGAGGAAGTCATTTCCGTAATGCCGGCGATGTGCGAGAACTGCCGCTCGAGCGGCGTCGCAATCGAGGACGCCATGATCTCGGCACTCGCGCCGGGCAGCGAAGCCTGCACCCGGATGGTCGGGAAATCGACCTGCGGCAGCGGCGCCACCGGCAGCACCGTGTAGCCGATGATGCCCGCGATCGCAATCGCGATCGTCAGCAGCGTCGTTGCGACCGGCCGGTCGATGAAGGGGCTTGAGATGCTCATGCGCGGCCCGCTACCTGCGGCGCAGGCGAGCTTGCCTGCGGCTCATTGCCTGTGGCAGGCTGCGCCGGCTTCTTCTTCCAACGGCCCGCAAACCGGTCGAAGAAGATGTAGATCACGGGCGTGGTGTACAGCGTGAGCACCTGCGAAAACAACAGGCCGCCCACCATCACGATACCCAGCGGCCGCCGCAGCTCCGAGCCGATGCCGCTGCCGAACGCCAGCGGAATCCCCGCCAGCAGCGCCGCCATCGTCGTCATCATGATGGGCCGGAAGCGCAGTAGACTCGCCTCGTAAATAGCCTCAGTCGAGCTCTTGCCGTGCATCCGCTCGGCCTCGAGCGCAAAGTCGACGATCATAATGCCGTTCTTCTTCACGATGCCGATCAGCAGGATGATGCCGATGATGGCGACGACCGAGAGCGACTGGCCGAACATCATCAGCGCCAGCAGCGCGCCCACGCCCGCCGACGGCAGCGTCGAGAGGATGGTGATGGGGTGGATAAAGCTCTCATACAGCACGCCCAGCACGATGTAGACCACCACCAGCGCCGCCAGGATCAGCAGACCTTCGTTCGTGAGCGAGTTGCGGAACGAGGCCGCGGTGCCCTGGAAATCAGCCTGGATACTGGCCGGGAAATGAAGCTGCTGCGCCACCTTGTCGATGTCTGTGATCGCATTGCCGAGCGCCGCCTTCGGCCCCAGGTTGAACGACACGGTCACCGCCGGAAACTGCCCCTGATGCTCGATCGAAAGCGCTTCGCTGGTAGGCGAGATGGTCGCAAACGCGCTCAGCGGAATCTGTTTCTGCGCGGCTGCCGCCGGGGTGATCGTATTGGTGCTGCTGGTCGTCGCCGTGGTGCCGGTGCCGCCGGTTGCGAGCGCATTGGTCGGCGCCGTGAAGACGCCCGCGTTCGGTGTATACAGCACGCCCGTCGTCGTCGCCGCGGAGCCGGCCGAAGAAGAGCTCGAAGTGGAGAAGGACTGCGAAGCCCCTGCGCCGCTCGCGCCCGCCGAGGCGTTCGCCTGCAGGTAAATATCGTTCAGCTTGTTGGGTTCGCGCTGGAACTCGGGCTGCGTCTCCATAATGACGTGGTACTGGTTCAGCTGCGTGTAGAGCGTCGAAATCTGCCGCTGGCCGAACGCGTCGTACAGCGTATTGTCGACCGTAGTCGGCGCGATGCCCAGCCGCGATGCGGTCACGCGATCGATGTTGATCGACGCCGCCAGGCCTCCCATCTGCTGGTCGGTGGCCACATCTTCCAGGTCCGGCAGCTGCTTCAGCTTGTCAACGAAGCGCCCGGTCCACAGGTTCAGCTCCGTCTGGCTCGGGTCTTCGAGCGTGTACTGGTACTGCGTGCGCGTGACCCGGTCGTCGACCGTGATGTTCTGCACCGGCTGCATGAACAGCTGAATCCCGTCGACCTGCGCGAGCTTGGTCTGCAGCCTGCGGATCACATCGGCGGCGCTCAGGTCGCGCTGGTTCAGCGGCTTCAGGTTGATTGAGAAACGGCCGCTGTTCATCGTCGTGTTAGTGCCGTCGGCCCCGATGAACGAGCTCAGGCTCTCAACCGCCGGATCGGCCAGAATGACCCGCGCGAGCTGCTGCTGCTTCTGCGCCATCGCCGGGAAGGAAATGGTCTGCGCCGCCTGCGAGATGCCCTGGATCACGCCCGTGTCCTGCACCGGGAAGAAGCCCTTGGGGATGATGATGTAGAGAAACACCGTCAGCCCCAGCGTGATGACCGCGACCAGCAGCGTCAAAGGCTGATAGCGCAAAACCACCCGCAGCGTGCGCCCGTAGAAGGCAATCATGCTCTCGAAGCCGCGCTCCGACACGCGGTACATGCGTCCCTGCTGCGCCTTCGGATTGTGCCGCAGGATCCGCGCGCACATCATCGGCGTAAGCGTGAGCGAGACCACCGCCGAGATAATAATTGTAACTGCCAGTGTTACAGCAAACTCGCGGAACAGACGCCCCACCACGTCGCCCATGAACAGCAGCGGGATCAGCACCGCGATCAGCGACACGGTCAGCGAAAGAATCGTGAAGCCGATCTGCCCCGCGCCCTTGAGCGCCGCCTGCATCGGCGTTTCGCCTTCCTCCAGGTAGCGCGAAATATTTTCGATCATCACGATCGCATCGTCGACCACGAAGCCGGTCGAGATGGTCAGCGCCATCAGCGAGAGATTGTCGAGCGAGTAGCCAAGCCCGTACATCGCGCCAAAGGTGCCGACGAGTGAAAGCGGCACCGCGACACTCGGAATAATGGTTGCCGCCACCGACCGCAGGAACAGGAAGATGACCAGCACCACCAGCGCGATGGTCAGCATCAGCTCGAACTCGACATCATCGACTGACGCCTGGATGCTGGTCGTCAGATCGGTCAGCGTCGTTACCTGCAGATCGGCCGGCAGCGTCGCTTCCAGCTGCGGCAGCAGGGTCTTGATGCTCTTGACGACAGTGATGGTGTTGGCGCCGGGCTGCCTTTGCACGTTCAGGATCACCGCCGGCGTCATGTTCATCCATGCCGCCTGGTTCGCGTTTTCTATCCCGTCCACCACATCGGCCACGTTGCGCAGGAACACCGGCGCGCCATTGCGATAGGCCACCACCACGTCCTTGTAGTCGGCGCCCGTGTTCAGCTGGTCGTTCGCATCGATCTGCCAGTCCTGGTGCGGGCCGTCGAACGATCCTTTGGCCGAGTTCACACTGGTCTGCGTCAGCGCCGTGCGCACGTCTTCAAGGTTCATGCCGTAGCTGGCCAGCTGCGTCGGATTGACCTGGATGCGCACCGCCGGTTTCTGGCCGCCGGAGATCGAAACGAGGCCCACGCCTGAAAGCTGCGAGACCTTCGGCGCAAGGCGCGTATCGATCAGGTCCTCCACCTGCGACAGCGGGATGGTCTTCGACGTGATCGCCATCGTCAGCACCGGCGCATCGGCGGGGTTCGTTTTCGAGTAGGTTGGCGGTACCGGCAGGTCCGAGGGCAGCAGGCTCTGCGAGGCGTTGATAGCCGACTGCACCTCCTGCTCTGCGATGTCAATGTTGAGCGTGAGATTGAACTGCAGGACAACAACGGAGACCCCTCCAGCGGAGGTCGAGGTCATCTGGCTGAGGCCCTGCAGCTCGCCGAACTGCCGCTCCAGCGGCGCCGTCACCGTCGTCGACATCACATCCGGCGCCGCGCCCGGGTAGAACGTCAGCACCTGGATCGTCGGGTAGTCGACCTGCGGCAGCGCCGAGACCGGCAGCTGCGTGTAGGCGACGATGCCGACCAGCAGGATCGCAACCATCAGCAGCGAGGTCGCCACCGGTCGCAGGATGAACGGGCTGGAAATACTCACGGAGTGTTGCTCTCCCCGTTGTCGCTTGGCGCCAGCTTCTGCTGCACAACGCGCACCTTGATCTTGTCCTGCAGCTTCTCGAACGAGCTGTCGGCCAGCATGTCGCCGGCCTGGATTCCGGTCACCGCCGCATTGACCGCGTCCGTCGCCACAATCTTGATGTTGGTGATGGTCGCCGTGTTGTTGCGCAGCAGATACACAAACGCCTGGGTGCCGTTGCGCTGGATCGCCGAGGTCGGGATCAGCACCTGGTTGGGCAGCACGTTCACCAGCAGCTCAGTGTTCACAAACTGGTTGGGGAACAGCGACATCCGCGCGTTGTCGAACACCGCACGCAGCTTCAGCGTGCCGGTGGTCGTGTCGATCTGGTTGTCGGTGGTCTGCAGGTGGCCGTCGGCCAGCGCATGCTGCTGCGCCCGGTCGTACGCCGTTACCTTCAGCGTGTGCTTGCGCATCGCCGTCTGCACATCCGGCAGGCTGTCCTCCGGAATGGTAAACACCACCGTGATGGGCTGCACCTGCGCCAAGACCACTAGCGCGGTGGTGCTATTGGCCTGCACCACGTTGCCCGGGTCCACCAGCCGCAGGCCCACGCGGCCCGTGATCGGCGCCGTAATGTGACAGTACGCCAGGTTCACCCGGTCCGACTCCACCGTGCCTTCATCGCTGCGGACCAGCCCTACATCCTGGTCCACCAGCTTTTCCTGGTCGTCCAGCTGCTGGCGCGCAATCGCGTTGCGGGCCCACGCGGCCTGGTAGCGTTCCAGGTCCATCCGGGCCTGCGCCAGCACCCCCTGGTCGCGCAGCAAAGTGCCCTGCGCCGTGTCCAGGCTCGCCTGGTAGGTGCGGGGATCGATATCAATCAGCGGCGCACCCTTGTGCACCGTCTGCCCCTCTTTGTAGTGCACGGCCACGATCTGCCCCGTGACCTGGCTCGTGATCGAAGCCGTATAGGTCGGCGTCACCGTGCCGATGGCCAGCAGCTTGATCGCCATGTTGCCGGAATGAGCCGTGGCCGCGTTCAGCGTCACCGTGCCGCCTGATCGGTGGCGACCCTGCGTTTGCTGCGATTCACCCGGTTTATGCCGCAGAATTAGGAAAAATGCCAGCGCGAACACCGCCAGCAACACGATCCAGATCCAGCGCCGCCGCTTGCGGGGCCGCTCTTCCGGTGCGGGGTGATTCGGGTCTGTGGGTTCGGCTGCCTGATTGGTTGCGCCCTTGTTGCCGGCGAAGAGCGGTGACGCGGGAGGTTGCTGTTCCATCGAAGTTGTCTTGCCCCAAAGCTCTGGAGTATGTTTCCACTTGCATGTCTGGTCCGGAACAACTCCGGAACTGCTTCAGGATCTATTCCTGGCAACTGCCTGAAGGTACCCGACCAGCGCACTGTTCCTGCCCAGGCGCAAACAATCCTGCACTCATCATCGTTCATCGCGACTGGCGCATTTTCCGGCGCGGCGTTCGGCGTCAACGTTGGCTGCCGGCGAAGCTGCGCGCTAAAGACTGCCGAACAGCACGCCGCATCCTGCCGCCGCTGCCTGTCCCCAAATCCCGGCTCAATCCATCCTACCGCAGGCCCGTTTCCGGAAATGCGTCCAAGCGATACCGGCGGCTCGCCCGAACCGCTTCATATGGACTGGTTTACGAACGAAGCCACAGAATGGTTGCAAATCCGCGGCCGCGAATGCGCCGCTTCTTCCTGGCCGCGGCAAGCAACCAACCCCTGGCGGGGCCTCTCCCACCAGGATGCTTGCTCTCTCGTCAGCACCCACGCCGCTCCTGTTTAACCTCTCCAGCCTGCCACCCTTTGCAGGCTCAAAATCAGGCTTCAAGATGGACACCCTGCCCGGCATCGACCCCGGTCCGTTTGACCCCGGCCCCTTCGACCCCTCACCCGGTCCCGAGCCTGACTTCGACCCAGACCCTGATCCGGACCCCGATCCGCTGGATCCCTCCACCGGCCTTCCCGGCATTGACCCGGGTTACCCCGCGCCCAGCATTCCCGGCGGCCCCACCCCCGCGCTCAGTTAGCGCTGCCCACGCCGCAGCGGGCCGGCAGGAAACGCAACGGGCCGTCTGTGCCTCAGTAGGTCGCCTGGGGCCTCAATCCATGGTGGTGCACATACGGTCCACGGCGTAAATTGTTACAATCCTATGAATGCGAAGGTTCCCCACCCGCGCTTCCTAAGGATTTTCACTAGCATGAACATTTACATCCTGCGCCACGCCAGCGCCGGTATAAAGCGCACCAACCCTGTTCTCGACCTGAAACGGCCTCTCGACAAAGAAGGCAAAGGGCAGTGCCTGCTCATCGGCAGCTACCTCAACGCACTCAAGGTCCACTTTGACCTTGTCGCCTCGAGCCCCCTTAAACGCGCTCTGCAAACCGCCTCGCTGGTTGGAACCGAGGTCGGCTTCGACGGCGGTATCAAGATCACACCCGCTCTCTCGCCCCAATCCACGACGGTCGACTTCCATGCGTTTCTGAACGAACTGCAGGGCCATGAGAACGTGATGCTGGTCGGGCACAGCCCCAACCTCTCGCAGTTCCTGGCTTCGCTCATCATGAACGGCCACGCCACCCCGGGCCGCTCGGCTGTCCGCATGCGCAAAGGGGCCATCGCCCGGGTCGACCTGACACGCCGCCCCGGCATGCTGCACTGGCTGGTCGACCCGCGCATCCTTCGCGGCGTCTACGGCAACGCCACCAAGACGGTGCGCAAGCGCGCGCTCAGCGTCCCGGGCAAGAGCTAAAGAGCCGTTCAGGACTGATATTCTGACCCTGGCTGCAAACGTCCTTGACGGGCGAAGCCGCGCACTCTAACGCCTTCTCCGGACCTGAAGCACTTGCCGACGCATACCCCGCTCGATCTGTCTGCCGCTGCTCCCTCTGAGCCCGCGCTGCTCCGCTCCCCGCGCAAAGCCTGGGCGCTGCTGCTGCTTCTGTTCCTCGCCATCCACTTTGCCGCGCTCTTCTCGCCTTCGCTGCTCGACGACGCCGACGCCACCCACGCCAACGCCGCGCAGCATATGGCGCGATCTGGCGACTGGGTGACGCTCTATGTCAACGGCGTGCGCTACCTTGAGAAGCCGCCGCTGCCCTACTGGCTGGCCGCCATCGACTACCACCTCTTCGGCTACAACGTCTTTGCAACCCACCTGCCCATGACCCTCGCCGTGCTCGCCAACGCGATCCTCGGCTGGGTGTGGGCGCGACGGGCCTTCAACGACCGCGCCGCCTTCTACACCGCGCTCGCCATCCTCACCACGGTCGGCGTCTTCCTGTTCACGCGCATCTTCATCCCCGAGGCGATCCTGTGCTTCTTCCTCGCGCTCGCGCTATGGGCTTTCCTTACCGCGCTTGAAGATCGCAGGCCCAACCGGCTCTACATTACCTACGCCTCGCTCGCGGTCGCTCTGCTGGCCAAGGGACTCATCGCGCCGGTCTTCTTCGTGGCCGCCGTGGCGCCCTATCTGGCCATCACCGGCGACTGGCGGCGGTGGCGCGAGTTCCGCCTGCCCACCGGCCTGCTGCTGTTTCTGGCTATCGGCGCGCCCTGGCACGTGATGGCGGCGCTCGCCAACCCCGACCACGGCCACCCGGTCGGCAACGTGCCCACCGCGGGCAACGTGCACGGGTTCCTCTACTTTTACTTCATCAACGAGCACGTTCTGCGCTTCCTGGGCCTGCGCTACCCGCACGACTACAACAAGCAGGCCGGCTGGGTCTTTTGGGTCGGGCACCTGGCCTGGCTGTTCCCCTGGTGCCTCTTCTTTCCGGCGGCGCTCAGCCGTCTCTGGTCGCGGCGCGCTTCTTTCTGGGCAGCGCTGTTCCCTGACCGCGCCAACACGCTCACCTTCCTCGACCAGCACCCCACGGCCTACCACGCCGCGTTTGCGGTGCGCACTGAGCGGTTCCGCGCCCGCACTACCCTGCTGCTCGGCCTCTACTCCGGCTTCATCCTGCTCTTTTTCTCGCTCTCGACCAATCAGGAGTACTACACCTTCCCCTGCTATTTCGCGTTGCTGCTGCTCACAGCCGGCTCGCTCTCGCTCCAGGAAACGACGCGGCCGGAGACATCGCGGCCGCCCCCCGGGACGGCCCGATTCGAAAGCCGCGGCTGGCTGGCTGCCAGCCACTGGGTGCTGGCCGTGATCGGCATCGGCTGCTCGCTCGCGCTGGCCTGGGGGCTGTGGACCTCGCGCAGCCTGCCCTACGTCCACGACATCGGCACCCTGCTCGCCCACCGCGCTGTCGGCGGCTACTCGCTCTCGATGTCCCACTTCTTTGATCTCACCGGCCCCTCGTTCGCCGCGCTGCGCCTGCCCGCCACCCTTGCCGCGGTCGCGCTCTTCGCCGGGCCGCTGATCGCGCTCAGCCTGCGCCGCCGCGGCCACAGCTTTGAGGCGACCTCCTCGGTCGCGTTCACCATGGCGGTCTTCCTGGTTGCGGCGCACATCGCCTTCGTACGCTTTCAGCCGCTGCTCTCTTCGCGCGCCATGGCCGATATCGTCAACACTCTCGCTCGCCCCGGCGACCAGCTGATCGTCTACGGCGACCAGGCCAACGCCTCATCGATCCTCTTCTACACCCACCGGCAGGCGCTGCTGGTCAACGGCCGCTCCTCGTCTATGATCTGGGGCTCGTTCTACCCGGACGTGCCGCCTATCTTTATCGAAGACGCAGACCTCGCAACCCTGTGGCAGAAAGCCCGGGTCAGCGGCCAGCGGCTCTTCCTCTATGTACCGCCGGAGTCGGACGCCCACGTCAGGACGCTGCTTGGCGCCGCGCACCTCGCCGACCTGAAGGAGCTTGGCGACCGCACGTTATATATGGATCAGTAAAGGAATCAGGAAGCAGGAGACACAAGAGAACATTTCTCTCTGCTTCCTGCTCCCTGCTCCCTGCTTCCTGCCTTTACTCTCCCGCGCTCTGCATCAGCCCATGCTCCCCGAGCCGGTAGCGCTCGCCCCTCCACAGGATCGTCCCGCCGGTATAACTCGCCATCCAGAAGAAAAAACCCATCAGGTCGCGCAGCGGGTAGAGCAGCATAGCCCGCAGCAGCGCTCGCTCTCGCACCACGCTGCCCGCCACCAGCAGCGCCAGCAACATCCGGCTCAGCACTGAGTACAGCAGCAGGCTTTCACCCAGCACCGCGTGGTGCAGCAGCACCGCCGCTCCGCATGCCAGCAGCCCAAACGGCGCGCTGAAGGTCAACCCCGTCCCGAAGTGCCCCTTCGGCCGCGAAAAACGGGTCGACTTCATCCAGCGAACCTGGTGCTTCATGCTGGTCAGAAACGTCAGGTTCAGCACAATATGGTCGATGACGTGCCGCGACAGGCAGACCTTGTAACCCAGCGCTGCCACCCAGTTGCCCAGCAGGAAGTCGTCGGAGCAATACGGCCCCAGCTTGCCGAAGCCGCCCATCCGCTCGACCGCCTCACGTCGCACCGCCATCGTCGGCCCCAGCAGGAACTGCATGCCCTCCACCAGGTCCGCCGCCAGCACGCCCGCCGTCATCTCAACCGACATGCCGGCCGCCTCCAGCTTCGCCCAGAAACCCTCTTCGGCAATGCCGCGATACAGGCACGTGGCCGCGCCCACCTCCGGGTCGCGGAAGTCCGACATCACCTCCCGCACATACTCCGGCGTCACCCGCACATCGCTGTCGCTGATGATGAAAATATCGTGGGCGGCAAAGGCCTCCATCCGCTCGAGCGAGCTCACCTTCGCATTGACAAACGGCGGCCCCTCGATAGCCAGAAACCGCACCGGCACCTGCGGGTAGCCCGCCGCTACCGCGCGCGCGATCTCCATACCCGGGTCGTGCAGGTGCCGCGCGCAGAACAGGATCTCAAAGGGGCCCGGATAGTCCTGCTCAAAAAATGTAGCGAGGTGCGAAGCGAGATTCGGCTCGGCGCCGTGCAGCGGCTTGAACAGCGAGACGGGCGGGGCAAACACCACCGGGCGCGCTAGATGCATGCGCCGTCGCTCGCGCACAAAGCGCAGCACCCCGGCCCCCACCATCCCGGTAAATACCGTCGAGGTCAGCAGGCCGGCCAGCCCTAGAAAAAGCAGAAAAGTCAGCATGTACAGGATGTTCCTGGGCGCAGCCTCACCGCCGGGTTCGCGCAGGCGGCACCACAGTTGGACGGCGCAGCGGCACAATTGCTGCCGGTCCCGCGTTTTCCCCTTGCATCCGTGTCAACATTTCCGTCCGCACGTAGTCCACAAACCCCTGCATCTGCCGGTTCATCTCCTCCATCCGCTCCCGCATCTGCAGGATGATGGCGATGCCGGAAATGTTGACGCCGAGCTCCCGGGCCAGGTTGAGGATAAACTCCAGCCGCTCCAGGTCTTCATCCGTGTACAGGCGGGTATTGCCGTCCGTCCGCGAGGGCTTCAGCAGACCCTCGCGCTCGTAAAGGCGCAGCGTCTGCGGATGGATCTCGTACATCTCCGCAACCGAGGAGATCATGTACGCGCCCTTGGTCTTGCGTTTCGTCGGCATAATGGCTCCCCTCGTCCGGGATCATAGCATTCAGGGTAAAACCGCCTGTGCGGCTGGCGGCCACTTCGTGGCATGTTTTCGTTGCGTTGGCGGCCCTTCCATTGGCCGGGATTGACTTCCCCAGCCCCGACCAGCGGGAGGGCCATAAATGTCCGCACCCTAAGCACCACGGACACACGTCACGAAGTGACCGCAAGCCGCGCAGGCGGTTTACCCCGTCTTTTCCCAAAGCAGCACCCGCGGGTCTTCGGGGTTCAGCTTGCCGAGCTCCCGCAGAATTTCCTTCGAGCGCTCATCCCGCACCTGCGGCACCACGATCTCGACCGTCACGATCTGGTCGCCGCGCTTGCCCTCCACTGCCGCCGAGCTGACGCCACGCTCGCGCATACGCAGCTTCTGGCCGCCCTGGGTGCCGGGGGGAATCTTAAGCTGCGTGCGCCCGTCGATGGTCGGCACCTCGATCTTCGCGCCCAGCGATGCCTCAACCATCGTCACCGGCACCCGCAGCGCGATGTCATCGCCCTGCCGAGTAAAGACCGGATGGGTGCCCACCTTCATGACCAGGAACAGGTCGCCTGCAGGCGCGCCGTTTGTGCCTGCGTTGCCTTTGCCGGCCAGGCGAATCCGCTGCCCGTCGCGGGTGCCTGCCTTGATGCGGAACTCGACCGTCTCCGCCCGGCGCACGCGGCCCTCACCCCGGCAGGTGGGGCACTCGTTCTCCACCTTGCCCGATCCGCCGCACAGCTTGCACTGCACGCTGAACTTCATCTGTCCATGCATCTGCGTCACCTGGCCTGTCCCGGCGCACTCCGGGCAGGCGTGCGCGCCCCCGGTCTGGGTGCGCCCCTTGCAGGTCGGGCAGGTGTCGAGCCGATTCACTTCAAGCCGCATGGTGCCGCCGCGAATCGCAGTCCAGAACTCCACCTGCACCTGGTATTCAAGATCGGTGCCCGGCTCCGGCTCGCGCTGCTGAGCCGAGCCTGAGAACATGCCGGAAAAAATATCGCGCCAGCCGCCCGACGATCCGCTGGACGATGGGCTCGCGGTGGCCGACGGGCGCCGCCCTTGCGTGCTCTCAAAGTCCGAGAAATCAAACCCGCTGAAGTCGAACGGAACCCCCTGCTGCGCGCCGCCGCGGCCTCGCCCCGCCCCGCCATGACCATAACCGGCCCGCGCGGCTGCCTCCGCCTGCGCCGGATCAATCTGGTCCGAGTAGAAACCTACCTGGTCGAAGACCTTGCGCTTCTTCTCATCGCTTAGCACATCGTTGGCTTCGGAGATCTCCTTGAACTTTTCTTCGGCCTTTTTATCGTTGGGGTTCACATCCGGGTGGTACTTGCGCGCAAGTTTGCGAAACGCCTTGCGGATCTCATCCGCTGTCGCCGTCTTCTTGACGCCCAGGGCGCCGTAGTAATCCTTCTGTTGTGGTCCTGCCGGCATCGCTAATCTTTCTGGCAGAGCGGGCACCAGTACACGGTGCGCCCCGCCATGGGCTTGCTCTCGATTTCGGTCCCGCACACCCGGCACGGCCTGCCCTGCCGCCGGTATACGTAGTGGGTCTCTTCCTTCAACGCCTTGCCGCGCGGGTGCGGCCTGTCCTTGGGCCGAGTCGTCACCATGCGCCGGTCTTCCATGCCGGCCTGCATCAGAGCCACGGCATCTTTCCAGATCGCTTTCAGCGCCGGCGTCGTCATCTGCTGGCCCGGACGGTCCGGGTGTACCCGCGCCCGGTACAGCAGCTCCGCACGATAGATGTTGCCGATGCCGCTGACCACCGTCTGGTCCATCAACAACACTCCTATCGGCGTTTTCTTATTTTGGATCAGGGCGTAAAGCGATTTCGGATCAGTGCCTGCAACCAAAGGGTCCGGCCCCAGCCGTTCTTCGAGCGCCTGCCACTCCGCATCCGAGAAAATCCGGCAGTCGGTAGGCCCACGCAGCTCCAGCCAATCCGTCTTGGTCCACATCCTGAACCGCAACGCACCTTTGGGTGCGGGCATTGGCTGCTCGCCTTCCCAGAAGTCGCCAAACTGGCCGAGGTGTACATGCACCGTCAGGTCCTTGCCGAAGCGATAGCCCAGGTGCTTGCCGATCGCTTTCACTTCGAGCAGCTTGCGCCCGTCGAGCAGTTCCGCATCCGGGAAGGCCCCGTTGGGCGAGTCGACGTGAACCTTTTTGCCGGCAAAGGCGCGCGCCTGCCGCTCGGCGAAGCGGTGTATCTCGTGGCCCTCAGGCATGGCTAGGCTGGACGTTAGTCTCTTCCGGATGGGTAATCAGCCGGCCGCTTTCTTTGTCGCGGAGAGCCGGTTGCACATCGCGCAGGATGTTGCTGGCCACTTTTTCACCCACAGAGCTTAGTTCAAAGCCGCTTTGCAAGTTCATCCAAAACTCCGCTGTATTGCCAAAATAGCGGCTGAGACGGAGCGCCATTTCGGCGTCAATGCCGTGGCGCTCCTCAATCATCTCCGTCACCAGTGAAGCTGAAACATGCAAAGCGTTTGCAAGCTTTTCTGCAGAAAGGTTCAGCGGAATAAGAAACTCTTCGCGAAGCATCTCCCCGGGATGCAAGGGGAACATACGCTCGTTCGTCCGAAGAATGCTCATAGAGACTCCATCAGTGATAATCGACGATTTTCGACATCCCAGGCTTCGTTCTCGCGCCAAACGAAGCAAAGCCTGTACTGGTCATTGATGCGGATGTTGTACTGCCCGGCGCGATCACTCTTTAACGCTTCCAGCTTGTTGCCTGGCGGATCCTGAAGATCGAGCAAGCTGTTTGCGTTTTGGAGAAAACCTAACTTCGTGCGTCCCGTGGTTCTGATGTTTGTAAACTGCCTGCTCTTGCCAGTAAGAAAGAATTTGCGCGTCGCCTTGTCGCGGAAACTGCGGATCACGTGCGCATCGTAGCACGGCATTCACGCGAATGATCCGCACGCAGAACTTCAGTTCCAGATCGCATTCGCCGCCACGGCCTGCAGCCGGAAGAACGCGTCGGGCTGGGCCTGGCGCATTTGCCGCATAAAGTCTTCCGCTTCATCCTTCGAAGGAAACAGCAGCTTGTTGTAAACCTGCCCTGCCCGCAACTGCTCACACTGCCACAAAGTGCTTGTCATCTCTGCCACCTTCCGGGCCGCTGCTCTCGGCCAATTGCGTCACTTACTGTTACAAACCCCAACCGTCAAAGAAAGCTGCGGGGAAAGCTGCGGGCGCCTCACGCCTGTTTGGATGTCGAGACGCCCGCTCCCCCTGAACTGCGGCAGCTTGCGGCTGCCGCAGCCCTATTTGTCTTACGTCGCGAAAGCACCGTCTGGATGTACTGGCGTAAAAGCTTACTTTATCGGTTACTTCATCGATTACTTCTTTGGTTCCACGTCGACATACTCCGCATCGATCACACCTTCATCCTGCTTGGCGTGACCCTCCGCGTCCGCCGTGCCTGCGCTCGCCGCCGAACCAGCCGAACCGTCCGAACCAGCGGTCGGCGCACCCGCCTCGCCACCCACAGGCGCGGCCTTGTACATCGCCTCAGCCAGCTTGTGCGAGGCCGCGGTGAGCTTCTCGTGCTCGCTCTTCAGCTCGGCCATGCTGGGACTGCCCGCAAGCACACCCTTCGCCGACTCCAGCGCCGCCTCGGTATCCGCCTTCTCCGCGCCCTGCACCTTGTCGCCGGAGTCCTTCAGCATCTTCTCGATGTTGTAGACCAGCGAGTCCAGCCCATTGCGCGCCTCAATCTCCTCGCGGGCTTCCTTGTCTTCCGAAGCATGCGCCTCGGCTTCCTTGGCCATCCGCTCCACTTCTTCCTTGCTGAGGCCAGAGGAAGACGTGATGGTGATCTTCTGATCCTTGCCCGTGGCATTATCCTTCGCCGTCACGTTCAGGATGCCGTTCGCGTCAATATCAAACGTCACCTCGATCTGGGGCACACCGCGCGGCGCCGCGGGAATGCCGCCCAGCTTGAACTTGCCCAGCGTCCGGTTCTGGCTCGCCATCGGCCGCTCGCCCTGCAGCACATGCACCTCGACCTCCATCTGCGAGTCCGAAGCCGTCGAGAAGGTCTCCGTCTTCTTGGTCGGGATGGTGGTGTTGCGCGGAATCATCGGCGTCGCCACCGAGCCCATGGTCTCGATCGCCAAAGTCAGCGGGGTCACGTCGAGCAGCAGCAGGTCCTTCACGTCGCCCGACAGCACACCAGCCTGTACCGCCGCACCGATCGCGACCACTTCGTCCGGGTTCACACCCTTGTGAGGCTCTTTGCCAAACAGCTGCTTGACCAACTCCTGGATCTTGGGCATGCGGGTCTGTCCGCCCACCAGCACCACCTCGTCAATCTTTGAAGCATCGACGCCGGCATCGGCCATCGCTTTCCGGCACGGCTCAAGCGAGCGCTGCAGCAGGTCGTCGACCAATTGCTCCAGCTTCGAGCGGGTCAGCTTCTCGACCAGGTGCTTCGGGCCGCTTGCATCCGCGGTGACAAAGGGCAGGTTGATCTCGGTCTCGACCGCGGTCGACAGCTCGATCTTGGCCCGCTCGGCCGCATCTTTCAGCCGCTGCAGCGCCATCTCGTTGCCCTTGGCGCGCAGGTCCAGGCCTTCTTTCTTCTTGAACTCGTCGATCAGCCAGTCCACGATCTTCTGGTCGATATTGTCGCCACCCAGGTGGGTGTCGCCATTGGTCGCCTTCACCTCGATCACACCATCGCCGACTTCCAGGATGGAAACGTCAAAGGTGCCGCCGCCGAAGTCGTATACCGCGATGGTTTCATCCTTCTTTTTGTCGAGGCCGTAAGCCAGCGCCGCCGCGGTCGGCTCGTTCACAATCCGCTTGACGTCCAGGCCGGCGATCTTACCCGCGTCCTTGGTGGCCTGCCGCTGCGCGTCATTGAAGTACGCCGGCACGGTGATAACCGCCTCGGTGACCGAGCCGCCCAGGTAGTCCTCGGCTGCTTTCTTGAGCTTCTGCAGGATCATCGCCGAGACCTCGGGCGGGGTGTAGTCCTTGCCCTGCGCCTCGACCGTAAGGTGGTCGCCGGCTTGCTTGACCTTGTAAGGCACCATCTTCATTTCATCGTTCACTTCATTGGAGCGACGGCCCATGAAGCGCTTGATCGAGTACACCGTGTTCTCAGGGTTGGTGATCGCCTGGCGCTTGGCCACCTGCCCCACCAGCCGCTCGCCGCTCTTTGTGAATCCAACGACGGAAGGCGTCGTGCGCCCACCCTCTTCGTTGGCGATCACCTTCGGCTCGCCGCCTTCCATCACTGCTACAACCGAGTTGGTCGTGCCTAGATCGATCCCGATAATCTTCGCCATTGTCGCCTCGCCTTTGTCTATTCAGATCGCCTGACTGCCATGTCAGGATTGCACTTGAGTGGCTTATTGTCAACTTATCTGATGCACTCTTGCATGGCATGGATTCGGACCATTTGCGAGTAATCCTGCCAAGCAGGAAATATTCCCAATAAGCTTGGGTTATTATAGGCCATGGGCTCGAAGAGGTTCGATGGCGTCCGCTTCCGGTGCTACCCGGACGATCACCTGCCAGCGCATGTTCATGGCTTCTATGCGGAAACCCAGGTCATCGTTGAGTTGCATGCGGACGGCGCTGTCATCGTGGCGAACCGCAAAGACGCAATCAAGCCCAGAAACGCCAGCCGCAGCGACATGCGCCAGATCCTGCGCGTAGCGGCTGCACATTCCACAGAACTCATCTCGCTTTGGGAGGAAACTCATGGAAAAGCAAACTGATGCCGACTTCGATGCGCAGATCGACGCCTGGTACGCGAAATACGGAAGCGAGCCGGAGGAGCCTGCAGACCCTCACGCCACCTCCATCGACTACATCCACGACCTGCGCCTGCTGATCGTCCACCTCAGCAACGGCCTGCGCCTGGCGCTCCCAATCGAAAACCTGCAAGGCCTCGAAAGGGCCACGCCGGAGCAGTTGCGCCACTACGAGCTGCACGGCCTCGGCTTCGGGTTCGGCTTCCCGGAGCTCGATGCCGACTTCTACGTGCCCGCGCTGATCGAGGGCGTGTACGGCAACCGGAAGTGGATGGCGCAGCTGGGCAAGAAGGGCGGCTCGGCCAGAACCGAGGCCAAGCAGAAAGCCTCGCGCGCCAATGGCGCCAAGGGCGGCAGGCCCAGGAAGCCCAAACAGAACACGGCCGTGTAGGGCGGCGCGCATCCAAGGCTAGCGGAGCAAGCTGAAAAGCCACCCCCGTGCCAGACGAATCCTCCCAGCAACACGCCATGACATTCGGGGTCAACCCCTGGCTGATCGCTATTTCGGTCATGCTGGCGACGTTTATGGAGGTGCTCGACACCGCCATTGCGTCAGTGGCGCTGCCGTACATCGCCGGTTCCCTCTCGGCCTCGAACGAAGAGGCGACCTGGGTGTTAACCAGCTACCTGGTTGCGAACGCGGCCATTCTGCCGGCCAGCAACTGGTTCTCGCTCAAGTTCGGGCGCAAGCGGTTCCTGCTCACCTGCGTCACCATCTTCACAGTTTCGTCGGTACTGGTCGGCGCCGCTCCGTCGCTCGCCTTTATCCTGCTGGCCCGCATCGTGCAGGGCGCCGGCGGCGGAGCCCTGCAGCCGCTGTCGCAGTCGATCCTGCTGGAGAGCTTTCCTCCGGCCAAACGGGGCGCGGCGATGGCTTTGTTCGCCTTCGGCGTGGTCGTGGCGCCGGTGATTGGGCCCACCCTGGGCGGCTGGCTCACCGACAGCTACAGCTGGCGCTGGGCCTTTTACATCAATGTGCCGGTGGGCGTGCTGGCGTTCTTCATGATCAGCCGCTTCGTCCATGACCCGCCCTTTATCAAGAATGCCAAACCCGGCCCGTTCGACAACATTGGCTTCGGCCTGCTCGCAGTCTGGGTCGGCTGCCTGCAGGTGCTGCTCGACAAGGGGCAGGAAGACGGCTGGATGGGCGCCATCTGGCTGCGCTGGCTGCTGTTCTTCTTTATCGTCGGCTTCGTCCTCTTCCTGGTCCGCAGCTTCACGGCCAAGCACCCGCTGGTCAACCTGCGCAGCTTCCGCGACCGCAACTTCGCCGTAGGCTGCTTGCTGATCTTCCTGTTCGGCATCTCGCTCTACTCACTGGTCACGGTGCTGCCGCTGTTCTACCAGGAGCTGCTGGGCTACACCGCCTTTACCGCCGGTCTGGCTGTGTTTCCGCGCGGCGTCGGCTCCATCCTGGGCATGCCGGCGATCGCCTTTCTGGGCAACAAGTTCGACCCCCGCATCCTGCTCACCTTCGGCTTCTTCGTCTACGGCATCACCTCGCTCAGCTTCGGCAACGTCACGCTCGCAATCGGCCCCTGGACGCTGACCTGGCCGATCGTCGTTACCGGCTTCGCGCTCTCGTTTGTCTTTGTGCCCATCACCACCGTCTCCTACGGCACGCTGGCGAGGGAGGAGATCGGCAACGCGAGCGGCATCTTCAACCTGCTGCGCAATGTCGGCGGCTCTATCGGCATCTCGCTCGCGCAGACGCTGCTGACCCGCCGGCAGGACGCGCACCAGAACGAGATCGAGAACTACGTCCCGCAATCGGGCGCCGGGTTCCAGCAGGGCATGCAGCAAATGCAGGGCTACCTCAACCACCAGATCCACCCGGCGAACGCAGCCGGGGCGGCGCGGGGACAGCTGTATAGCCAGCTTGGCAGCCAGGCGCTGCTGTGGGCGTTTGTGGATGTGTTTCGCTGGCTGGCTGTCATCTGCTTTGTCAATGTTGCGGTGGTGTGGATGTTCAAGAAGGTCAAGCCCGGGAAAGCCGCGGCGGGAGCGCACTGAGGCGCGTCCTTTGCCGAGCAGGTGCGCCAGGGCCACTGCTGTAACCTGAAGATTGTGCCCGCAGCCAACCAGACCGCCATCATTATCGGCGCCGGACCGGCCGGCCTGACCGCCGCGCTTGAGTTCTGCCGCCGCTCCTCCATCCGGCCGATCGTGCTTGAAGCCAGCGACCGGATCGGCGGCATCTCCTGCACCATCCGTTACCACGGCAACCGGATTGATATCGGCGGCCACCGGTTTTTCTCGAAATCCGACCGCGTGATGGACTGGTGGACCTCGCTGATGCCCATCGCCGGAGACGGCGCGGGGGGCGAGTTCGCCATCCGCTACCAGAATCAGCAGCGGACGATCCGGTCTGGGCGCTCAGCGGCCGGCACTGGCTCGGCCAGCGACAGTCACACCAGCCCGCCAGCCCGGCACATCCCCGCAGACCCCGATCTGGTCATGCTGGTGCGCCCGCGCAAGAGCCGCATCTACTTCCTGCGCTCCTTCTTTGACTACCCGCTCTCGCTCTCCGCGGCTACCCTCGGCCGTCTGGGCGCTGTGCGCATGCTTCGCATCGGCTTCAGCTACATCAAGGCGCATCTGTTCCCGCGCAAGCCGGAGAAGACGCTTGAAGACTTCCTCATCAATCGCTTTGGCCGCGAGCTCTACCTCACCTTCTTCAAGAGCTACACCGAGAAAGTATGGGGCGTGCCCTGCGAGCAGATCTCCGCGGCCTGGGGTGCGCAGCGCATCAAGGGCCTCTCGCTGCGCACGGCGGTCCTGCACTTCCTCAAGAAAACCTTCAGCCGCAAAGCACCCGGCGACATCGCCCAGAAGAACACGGAGACCTCGCTCATCGAGCAGTTCCTCTACCCCAAGTACGGCCCCGGTCAGCTGTGGGAGCACGTGGCCTCGCTCGTCGAACAAGCCGGCGGCGAGGTCCGCACCGGCTGGCGCGTGACCGCCCTGCATGTCGAGCGCGGCTCCGGGAAAGACAACACTGACCGCATCGCTTCGGTTGAAGCACGCACAGCCGCGGGCGAAACCGTCACGCTCGAGGCCGACTATGTCTTCTCGACCATGCCGGTTCGCGAGCTGCTGCGCGTCGTCGATACAGCCGTCCCCGCGGAGATCCAGGCTATCTCAGACGGCCTCGTCTACCGCGACTTCATCACCGTCGGCCTGCTCATTGACCGGCTCCTGGTCACCGAACCCGACGGCTCCCTGCTCAAAGACACCTGGATCTACATTCAGGAGCCGGATGTGCTGGTCGGCCGGCTGCAGATCTTCAATAACTGGAGCCCTTACATGGTCGCCGACCCCACCAAGGTCTGGATCGGCCTTGAATACTTCTGCTACGACACCGACCCGCTCTGGACGATGCCCGATGCCGAGATCGCGCAGTTTGCCATCGCTGAGATCGCGAAGATCGGCATCGCCGACCCCGCCGAGGTGCGCGACAGCTGCGTCTTCCGCGTACCCAAGACTTACCCCGCGTACTTCGGCACCTACGAGCGCTTCGACGAGATTATCCGCTACATGGATCGCTTCGAAAACCTGTTCCTGGTAGGCCGCAACGGCATGCATAAGTACAACAACCAGGACCACTCCATGCTTACCGCCATGACCTCGGTCGATAACATCCTCGCCGGTACCATGGATAAGTCGAACCTATGGCAGATCAATACGGAGCAGGAGTACCACGAGAAGAAAGAGGGCGAGGCCGAGAAGGGCGAGCCGGTAAGACAAGAAGAGCTGGCCGCTCGCAAGTAGCTGCTCTTTTTGTTGCCGTCAGGTCTGCCCTGCCGCAGGCACCCCCGCTCCGCTCGCCGCGTCAATTGTTCACGCCCGCAAGCCCCCGCCGAAGGCAGCGCTAGCCCCACCGCAGGTGGTTACTCCCAGTGGTCGTGGTGCAGGCTTACCCACCAGCAGGGTTTCATCCGCTGGTGCGGCAGAAATGCCTGCACGCAGGGCACATCGACGTTGCCGAAGTACTCGATATGGTAGTGACCGTTCCGGTCATTTACGGCGACATACTGCCTGACCGTCGTGAACGACAGAACGTCTCCTCGCCGCTGGCGATAGACAAACAGTCCGTAGTCGGCGGCGCATGCCACGATCAGCAGAATGACCGCGATCGTCAACCAGGACGTGGTGCCCCGCGAGATCACTTAAAGCGCTTTCTCCTGCTCCGCCTGCAGCATCGCGTCCAGCTTCTCCGGGTCAAAGCCGATCATGACCTCGTCACCTACGCGAAGGGTTGGCGTCGACCGGCTGCCCAGATCCATCAGTTCGCGGAATGCCTGGGGGTCGGCCTGCACATCCTTGTACGCGAACGCGATCTTGCGGCTGGTCAAAAAGCTGCGCGCGGCAAAGCATGGGGCGCAGCCGGGCTGACTGTACAGTACGACGCGCGGGGTTTCTCTCTTCGATTCGCTCATATGCACTCATGGATTCCGCGCATGGCGGAATGGTTTCAGCTTGGGTTACAAGAGCTTAAAACCGCCTGCGCGGCTGGCGGTCACTTCGTGACGTGTTTACTTTGATTCACCTGCAAATCTTTCTTCCGGGTTTGCGGCATCCGCTACCCGCAGCACATCCATCCAGATCGGCAGCGCCGCCCGGCCGCCAGTCTCTCCCTCGCCCAGCGGCGTCCGGTCGTCATAGCCTACCCACACCCCGCAGGTCACCGACGGCGAAAAACCCAGGAACCACGCATCGGTAAAGCTGCTCGTCGTCCCGGTCTTGCCTGCCACCGGGTGATCGAGCGCCGCGGCCGCTGCTCCCGTGCCGCCCGGCGCCGTCACCGCTCGCAGAAACCGCACCATCGTCCGCGCCGTTCGCGGAGTTGTGACCGTGAACGCTCCGGCATTCTGCGCAGGCACCGGCGCTGTCTCGCCCATCGGCACACCCTCCGCATCGGTCACCCTGCGGATCAGCCGCGGGCTTACCCGCATCCCGTCGTTCGGGAACACCGAGTAGGCGGCCACCTGCTCGCCCAGCGTAATTTCGACCGCGCCCAGGGCCACCGGCAGGTACTCCGGGATCCGGCTCGTCACCCCGAACCGGTGCGCCGTCTCCACCACCTTCGGCATGCCCACCTGGCTGGCGAGCTTCACCGCCGGAATGTTGCGCGAGTCGGCGAACGCCTTCTCGAGCGTGATCTCGCCCAAAGTGTTGTTTTCGTAATCGTGCGGCGTATAACCGCCAAAGCTGGTCGGCGCGTCCAGGATCATGGACTCCGGGGTTGCGCCCGCCTCCACCGCCGCCGTGTACACATACGGCTTGAACGACGAGCCCACCTGCCGCTGCGCCTCCATCGCGCGGTTGTACTCTGAGAGCGCGTAATCCCTGCCGCCCACCATCGCCAGCACGTCACCGGTCGCGTTGTCCATCGCCAGCACCGCGCCCTGCGCCCCACTGTCTTCTTCGAGCGAGGCCCGCCACCCACCGGCTGCCGGCGCTGCCAGCTTTACATAGATCACGTCGCCGGCACGCAGAAACTCGTTCGCCGCGCGATGCCCTGTCCACGCCCAGTCTGCCGGCTGCAGCACCGCATTCTGCGAGCCGACGCGTGCCGTCACCGCTCCTGCGCGCGCATCTGTAACTACCGCGTGCACATATCTGCCAGCCGCCGGCGGCTCCGCCCAGTCCGGGTGCCGGAACCGCTCCACATCCACATGCTCCGCGTAAAGGTTCACCAGCCGCCCACGCCAGCCGTGCCGCCGCTCATACGCCGCGAGCCCGTCTTCAACCGCGCGGTTCGCTGCCCGCTCCAGCCCCATGTCGAGCGTCGTGTAGACGCGCAGCCCCGCTTCGTGCACGGTATCGGTGCCGAGCTTGCGCTCCAGCTCGCGCCGCACCTCCTCCACAAACCAGGGCGCCTCAGTGTTCGGCGAAGCAGCCAGGCGGAGCCCCAGAGGCGCGCTCTCGGCCACGCCGGCCGCGGCGCGCGTGATCTTTCCATCGCTCGCCAGCGCGGCGATTACCTGGTTTCGCCGCCGGAGCGCCCGCTCCGGATGCATGGTCGGCGAAAACTCCTCAGGCCCTTTGGGCAGCCCGGCCAGCAACGCCGCCTCGCTCAGCTGCAGCTCTGCCGCGTGCTTGCTGAAGTAAAACTCCGCGCCCGCCTCAAACCCGTACACGCCGTGACCCAGGTAGATCTGGTTGCCGTACATGGTAAAGATCTGCCGCTTGGTAAACGTGCGCTCAATCTGGATCGAGAGCAGCGTCTCAGAGAGCTTGCGTCCGGCGGTGCGCTCGTCTGAGAGGAACAGGTTGCGCGCCAGCTGCATGGTCAGGGTCGACGCGCCCTGCGCCCTGCCCTTCGAGCGCAGGTCGTGCACCGCCGCGCCCACCACGCGAAACACGTTCACGCCAAAGTGGTTTTCAAAACCCTTGTCTTCGATGGAGATCACGGCATCGCGCAGCACCGGCGCAAACGCGTCGTAGCCAACCGCGATTCGCCGTTCCAGCGCGAACGAGCCGATGCGCTCGCCGTGCACGTCATACAGTTCGGTAATGGTGGAGGGTTTGTAGCGCTCCAGCTCCGCGACTTCCGGCAGGTCGACTGAATCCACCAGCACCAGGCCGCCGAAGGATCCGAACAGGCAGGCCAGGATGCACAGGGCGATCAGCGTCACCCGGCGCAGCTTGCGGCGGCGCTCCCGTTCGCGCCTTGCCGCTCTCCGTGCCGCCGCGGTCGTCGCCGCACCGGGCCGGGTGGCAACCCTCGCGCTCATACGGGGCTCGGACGGCTTCAGCTTTGCTTCGCCTTCAGCACGTCCAGCGCCTTGTTCAGCTGGTCGTCGACCCGCGGATGGTTGGGCGTCACCGTGCTCTCATCCTGCTCGGCCAGAAACTGGTCGATGCTCAGGCTCACCGGCACATTCGGCTTGATCGCGTTCTCCTGGATCGGCTTGCCGTCGGGCCCGTTGTACTTCGCCACAGAAAGCAGGATCGCCGCGCCATCGGGCAGCTCGATCGTCTTCTGCACAGCGCCCTCGCCGAAGGTACGGTCGCCCACCACATCGCCGCGCTTCGCGCCCAGCACCGCCCCCGCAACAATTTCAGCCGCGCCGGCAGTTCCGCGGTTGGTCAGGATCACCAGCGGCGCCGAGGTCACGAACTTCGCCGGGTCCGCGGTAAAGGTCTGCGTCGGGTACTTCTGCCCGCTCAGGCTGGCGATGGTGCCGCTCTGCACAAACGCATTGGCCAGCCGCACGCCCTGCAGCTCGTCACCGGAGGAGACATCGCGCAGGTCCAGCAGAACCTTCTTGTTGCCCGACTTGCCCATGCCCTTCAGCGCCGCTTCCAGATCGTTGACCCGCTCTTTGGTCAGCACCGCCGGTTTCAGGTACAGGATCGAGCTGCCGTCATATTGCTGCGTCGCCAGCGTTGAGGCCGCCGCGGGCCCGCGCTGCAGCTTTTTGGTCTGCGGGTCTTCCTTGCCGGGCACAATCACGTCCAATGAGACGCTGGTGCCGGTTTTGCCCTCCAGCGTCATGCGGATCATGGCAAGCGACATGTTATTGGTCGACTTACCATCGATCGCCTCGATGACGTCGCCGTCCTCGATTCCCTGCTTGTCGGCCGGGCTGCCCGTCACCACTGAGACGACCGTCGCGTAGCCGTAGCGCTTGCTTACATGCAGGCCCACCTGCTCCGCGCCGCCCGGCACCGCCGTTGCCGCCACTGCTGCCTTATACGCCTTGTACTCATCCGGCGTCAGGTAGCTCGAGTCCGAATCCAGCGACTCCACCATCCCGTGCAGCGCGCCATCGGTTACTGCGGGCAGGCTGGGCTGCACCACGTAGAAGTTCTGGATCTTGCGCAGCACTTCCTCGTATACGCCCATCTGTTTATAAGGGCCATCGCTCTGCGAGAGACCGCCCGCACGCACACTTGGCGGTAGAAAGCCGCCCAGCAGCACCACCAGGGCAAGCACGACAGAGATAGAGAAAACCGACCGCTGGAACTTTCTTGACATAGGTTTGAGAGCCGCGCGAACGAGGGATTTCAAAATCCAATCTTTGCTCCCGATCATACTCCCCGCGTCGTCCAGGCCCGAATCACTGCGAGACCGGGCCGACCTGTTCGATGCGCCACACCGGCCCGTCCTGGAACAACTGCCCCTCTTCGCGGATAAAAGCAGGCGCCGCACCCTCCAGCAACAACACCGTGCAGTCGCTTGGCTGCTTGCCGATCATGGGTGCGATCATCCCGGTCAGGCCGCCCAGCCGAAAATGGACGTTGAACTCCCGGGCCGGCCGGGCCTTCCCCCCGACGCGGAATGGCACCGTCCCCTCCGGCGTGATCTCCAGGTGCACGATCCGCGCCCCGCTGTAATCGACCAGGTAGGGCAGATCGGTCTTCGCGGCGTCCGGGCGGATATTCGTCAACAGAACCAGGAACATCCCGTTTGCGAGGTCCGGCGTCAGGTCCATGTGCTGGGTTGAAACCTTCTGCCTGCCGTCCTTCTCCACTGTGCGCGACACCACCGTGCCGCTCGCCACGTCGATACTCATGTCCATCGGCTTTGCGAACGCCGGGCCCCGCTGGATATGGTGCTCGCGCAGCAGGTGGAACGAGCCGTCCTGCGTGTAAACAACCGCGTCGTCGTCGATCGACCCATCGCGAAAGTGGAAGGTCAGGCGCGAGTTGAGGCGCTGCCCACGGATCGTCTGGACCAGGTCGCCCGCGGCCAGAATCTTTCCGTTCAGGTCACTCAACTTGAGGAAACCGTGCTGCGTTCCCTGCGGGTAGCGGACCGCTATCGGCTCCGCGCCGGCGCTCGGTACACCCGGCGCGAAGAGCGCAAGTAGCAAAAACGCCATCCAGGGGAAAACTTTCAAGAAACCTCCATCTGCATTCAAGGGTGCGATCACAGACCAGCCAGTTTGGGGCACGCCTTTACCTCCGGCATAAAGCCGGTGACGGTCGGCAAACGTTTGGGATGCGCTGCGGGCGCAGGCTGGCTGCCAGTGTTGCGTTCTCTGATTCAAACGCGCTCGAAATTGTATGCAGCGATCCTGAAACCCGCACCCTGTGGTGTTATCCGTCCGGATTACCCATCGACGTTACCGCCCGCGTCCGCAAGCCCCAGCACTGCGCGCAGCGCTCCCCGGTCCAGCCCCGCTCCGGCGAAGTCGTCGAACGGCCGGTCTGTCACGCGCAGAATCTGCCCCGCGATAAACCCCGCGCCCAGCCGCGCCCCATCCTCAGCGCACTGCAGAGGGTCTTCCCACTCCAGCACCGCCCAGCCGGGATAGCCGTACTGCGCCAGCTTCGCAAAGATCGCGCCGAACTTCACCTGGCCCATGCCCGCAGTGCGGAACCGCCCGGGGCGCTCCGCCCAGCCCTGGTAGCCGCCGTACACGCCGGAGCGCCCGTTCGCGCGATACTCCGCATCCTTGACGTGGAACGCGCGCACGTAGGGGTGGTACAGGTCGAGGAAGGCGAGATAGTCCATCTGCTGCAGCAGCAGGTGGCTGGGGTCGTACAGGATCTTCGCGCGGGGGTGATCGCCGGTCACCGCGAGGAACCGCTCGAACGTTGCGCCATCGTGCAGATCCTCGCCCGGATGCAGCTCGAAGCACAGGTCCACGCCGGCCTCATCGAACGCGTCGAGGATGGGCAGCCACCGCCGCCCCAGCTCCGCGAAAGCCTCCTCCACCAGCCCCTGCGGCCGCTGCGGCCACGGGTACAGGTAGGGCCAGGCCAGCGCGCCCGAAAAGGTCGCGTGCGCCGACAGGCCCAGGTGACGGCTCGCCCGTGCAGCCAGCTTCAGCTGCTGGACCGCCCAGGCCCGGCGCGCCGGTTCATCGCCCTTCAGCCGCGCCGGCGCAAACCCCGCAAACAACGCGTCGTACGCCGGGTGTACCGCCACCAGCTGCCCCTGCAGGTGGGTCGACAGCTCCGACACCGCCAGCCCGTGCGTGGCGAGGCGCGCCTGCAGGTCTTCGCAGTAGCTCGCGCTCTCCGCCGCCAGCCGCAGGTTCAAGAACCGCTCATCGTTGGTCGGCAGCTGCACCGCCTTAAACCCTAGCCCCGCCGCCCACGCAGCAATGCCGTCCAGTGTGTTGAATGGCGCGCTGTCCCCGATAAACTGCGCCAGAAACAGCGCCGGTCCCTTGATTGTTGTGATCGTCGTCATCGTACCCTTCTCATTGCATTTACGCCGCTACTTCGCCGGCGCTGTCGCTACCGCAACCAGCGAGTCGGCACACCCGTAATACAACAGCCACCGCTCGTGGAAGTACACCAGCCCCTCGGCAAACGTGGTGCCCGCGGCATACTGGCCGGTCTTCTCATACGGCAGCTCGGGCTCCAGCACTGGCTCGGCCGCCTGCTGCAGCAATCGCGCGGGATTCTTGCCGTCAAACAGCGCTTCGCCCGCCGCGTAGGCATTCGCACCCAGCGCCCGGTCGCCGCCCTCGACTGCGTTCTTGCCGTTGTACACAACGACGATGCCGTTGCCCGTCAACACCGGCGCCGGCCCCACCTCGGGAAAGGTGCTGTCGAAGTGCCCCGGCCGCGGCCGCAGCACCTCGACCGGTACACCTTTCGCGTCCTCCACCGGCGTCCAATGGATCAGGTCGCTCGAAGTCGCCAGATGGATCGCGCCCTCGCCCCAGTACATCCAGTACCGGCCCTCGATGCGCGCCGCCAGCAGCCGCCCCTGCCTGCGCTCGGTCACAATCGCCGCCGACTTGTACCGCAGGTTCGCGTACTTCACCCCGCCAAACGCCGGTCCGTACTTGGTCCAGTGCAGCAGGTCGCGCGAGGTCGCGACGCCCACCGAAAAAGTCTTCCGGTTGAACTGCGTGTAGGTCAGCACGTACGTCCCATCCTCTGCTTCGGTCAGCCGAGGGTCCTCGACTCCGCCCGGCCACTCGCGCGCCTGCTGCCCATCTTGCGCCGGGTAGAACACCGGAGCGCCGCGCCGGGTAAAGTGGATCCCGTCCCGGCTCTCTGCCAGGCCCAGCCGCGAGGTGTGTCCGCCGATGTGCGCCGCCCCCGACGCATCCTCCGCACGGTACAGCACGTACACCTTGCCGTCGCGCACAACCGCCGCCGGGTTGAAGGTGTGCAGCGCCTCCCAGTACACGCCGGTCTTCAGCACGGGGTCGATGAAGGTCGACTCGGGCCGCGGGGCGATGACCGGGTTGCCGCTTGCCGGCCGCGTAAACGGGCCGATCTCCCACCCGTTCGCCTGCTGCGCGTGCAGCGGCGCGCCGGAAAACAGAGCCGCGCCGGAAAGTAACGCCGCGGCGTACAGCAGGGCGGCGTACAGCAGGCCCGGGGCCAGCGCCAGTTTGCCTGGACTCTTCATCCGCCTACCTTACAGGCTTGCCCGCTGCCTCGCGCAATCTGGGTGTCAGGCGGGCGCGCCCCGGCGGACGGCCAGCAACCGGGGCCGCAGACTGCGGTTCCACCACAGCAGCAGGCCGGTGGTCCACAACGCCGCCGGCGCTAGGCCCAGCAGCACCCACAGTCCGCGCGACCACCACCCCAGGAAGCTGCCGAAGTGCACCGCGTATGCATAGGTCGCCAAGCGAAGCGGCGCCGGCAGCCGCCGCGCGTCTTTGATGGCGAGCAGAGCGCCATCATGTGCACTGATATACACATGTACCGGCAGCGCGTACTCCGCGCCGCCCGCGGGGTAGGCGATGGCCTGATACATCGCGCTGCCGGCCTGCGGCAGCGCCAGGTAGCGGACGCGGTAGCCGCTGTCCAGCCTGGCCTGCGCCAGCGCCAGTGCGCGATCCGGGCCGATACTGCTCCGGGCGCCCGCAGCAGGCGTTTGCGGCTCGGCCAGCCAATCTGTAACCGTGGCAGTGGCATTTCCGCTCAGCACGGCCATCCCGTCCAGCACCGGCTTGGGAAACACGAACAGGATGCCGGTCGCAAGGACCGGCAGCAGCAGCGGATTGGCCCACAGGCCGCCCACTGCGTGCAGGTCAAAGTTCAGACGCTTCCAGCGCGCGCGCCAGTGCACCCGCGCGCCCCGCCGAACCCCCTGCACCCCTGGCCACCACAGCAGCCAGCCCGTGAGGCACAGCAGCAGAAACGCGGCCGCGCAGCCGCCGTTGACGGCATAACCGGTGCTGCCGCTCAGCAGGTAAATGTGCAGGTTGGCGCACGCGCCCAGCAGCCCCGCGTAGCGCAGCCGCTCCCCCACAATCGCGCCTGTCTGCGGGTCGAAAGCCACCATCCGCTGCTCGCCCGCGACCCGGTCGGCATGCGGCGCCGCCAGGTACGCGACCGCCGCCAGCCGCGGGCGATCCAGACTGTCGGGATTGTCCAAATTGTCGAGGCCCATCACCGTCTCACCTGGGTGACGCGCTCGGACCGCCGCCAGCACGTCGCTCAGTCGCGCGGGCTGGCCGGTCGGACTGAGCTGCCGCGCCGCGGGCGCCGTCAACACCGTCAGCACCTTTAGTTCATTGGGCGCGAGCACCAGCGACGCGCCCGTGACCCCCACAATCACCGTGTACACACCCAGCGCCAGGCCCAGCCACAGGTGCACCTGGAACACCACACGCCGCGCCCTGACCTGGCGCGGCGTGTGCCACAGCGCGTGAACCAGCCGCCTCACTCGCGCGCCCTGCGCAGCGGATGCAGCAGCGACGCGAAGCTGTAGGTCAGGTTGCCGTTGAAGGTGCGCTGGTAGCCATAATTGCAGTCCGTAGTTCCGTAGCAGTAGGAGACATAGGTCTTGTTCAGCAGGTTTTGCCCGTTCAGCCCCACGCGTACAGGCCCGTGTTCGCCGCCGGCGGTGTAGTGGATCTCGGCATCGAGCAGCGTATGCCCGTGGACGAAGAAGCTGTTGTCGGCCGCGCCCGGAGTTACCCCGGTAAAGCGCGCTCCGGCGCCAGCGCCAAAGCCGTTCGCCGGCCGCCAGTCGGTCCACAGCGAGGCCAGGTTCTCGGGCACCGTCGGCGGCCGCACATTCTGCACGCCATAGTAGGGCCGGGTGTACAGCACCTGCTCGTGGGTCACCGAGCCCACCAGGTCCACGTTGTGGCCGAGGCTCGCCTGGCCCTGCAGCTCGACCCCTCGGGAGCGCTCCGCCGCTGCCTGGATGCTGTTGAGCGGGTTCGCCGGATCGGCCGTCAGCACGTTGTTTTCCGTGATCTGGAACAGCGAAGCAGTGAGGAAGGCATGCACGCCGGCCGGCTGATACTTTGCGCCCACTTCGTACTGCACGCCCGTATCGGGCCGGTAGGCGTGGCCGTATACGTCGACGCCGGGCACCGGGTTAAAGCTCGTCGCATAGCTGAAGTACGGCGCCAGGCCGAAACTCGCGTGGTACAGCACGCCGGCGCGCCCCGTGAACTTGCTCGCGTCCTGGTGGATCACGTCGTTTGCAAGCAAGTCGCGCGTGTTCTCAAGCGCCCAGTCCTCGCGCCCACTTAGGATCACCGACAGGCGGCGGTAACTGACCTGGTCCTGCAGGTATACGCCGTGCTGGCCGAGCGTGCCGTTCGTGTTCGTCGTCACAAAGCCCGGCACCGGGACAGCCACGCCGTACACCGGCGCAAAGACGTCCACATTCGGCGCCAGCCCCGGCGTGCCCGGCGGGCTGTAAGCAGCCGAGGGCCCGTAGCCAAGCTGCGACCGGCTGCCCTGGTGCTTATAGTTGTAGCCGGCCAGCACAGTGTGGCCAAAGGCGCCCGCCCGCAGGCCGCCCTGCAGCTGGTTATCGACCGCGTACTGCGCGTTGTTCTGGTTGCCGTTGATCGCCGAGCGCGACAGCACCCGCGTACACGCGCCGGCATTCGGGTCTGCCGCGCACAGCGCCGTATCCGCTGCCGGAACGATGAACCCGGTGCCGTACAGCCCGGTATAGGTGGGCAGCTCCAGCCGAGCAAAGCGGAAGTTCTGCCGCACAGTCCAGCGCGCGCTCAGCTGCCGCTGCAACAGGTAGCCGCTGAAGTACTCGATCTTGTGGAAGTCATCGTAGGAGGGGTCGCTGTCGAAGAAGCTGACCGGAATCTGCCCGTTCGCGTTGGGCGCGACTTTGCCGCCGGCCAGCAGGGTGCCCTGCGCCGGTAGAAACCCGCCGGTCGAGCCCGTGCGCAGGTCCAGGTAGTTGTTCAGCAGCGTCAGCGACGTGCGGCTGTCGGGCGTCCAGGTCAGGCTCGGCGCGATATAGTCCTCATCGTCGCGCGTGAACTGCACCTGGGTGCCGCTGGCCCGCGCCAAGCCATTGACGCGATAAAACAGCCGGCCGCTGCTGCCCAGGGGGCCGCCGAAGTCCGCGTAGCCCTGGTACCGGTCGTAGTTGCCGCCCTCAAAGCGGAGCTCGCCTTCGGGCGTCACCGGTGGTCGCTTGCTCTCGAGGTTCACAAGGCCTCCAGGCTCGTTCTGCCCGTACAGCACCGAAGCCGGCCCCTCAATCACGTCCACCCGGTCGAGCGAGAAGGGGTTGGCGGTCCACGCGGCGTCCGCGCCCGAGATCTTCGGCAGCGCCAGCCCATCCAGGAACAGGCCGTCGAAGGTCAGGCTGAAGCCGCGAATGAAGAACCAGTCCACCCGCGTGTCGGTCCCGTATGGCTCGGCATCCACGCCGCCCGTGTAGCGCAGCGTATCGGCGACCGTCTGCACATCGCGGACGCGCATCTGCGCAAGCGTCACCACGCTGATGGACTGCGGGGTCTCGATCAGCGGCGTAAAGGTTTTGGTGCCCGCATCGCTCTGCTCCGCCACATACTCCGGCCCCGCTTTGACCGTGACGGAGTTGCTGCTCGCGGCCACGCTCAAGCGGAGGTCGACGTTCGCGCCGGTTGCGGGGAGCAGCTGGACCGCGGCGGTAAAGCCGGTCTGCTCGGCGGAGAGGGTGAACGCGCCCTTTTCTGCCGGGAGCGGCAGGCGCAGCTGGTAACGGCCCGCTGCGTCCGTCGTGGTCCGCCGCACAAACGACCCGCACACTGCCTGCACTGCTGCCTCGAGTACGGGCTTGCCCGCGGGATCCAGAACCGTGCCGGAAACGGTCTGCTGCGCGCCATCTTGCGCGACGTTTAGTGTTCGGCACTCCGCCGCCGGGGTGCTCGGAGTCTGCGCCGCGTGTGCTGCTCCCGTGCAGGTGGAGAGCGCGAGAAGCGCTCCGCCGCACAGCTGAAAGCCTGAGATAAAACCCGTCCGCATGTCTCTCCCGATCGCTCCGGCAGCCGATCCCTTCTAAAGTCCGACCAAGACGGTCGCCATTGGGTTCTTCAGGAATACGACAGAATGAGTCGGATTTCAAGCCGAACTGCTGCCAGGGAGGGATTTTGTGGACCGAACGGTGACAAGGAAGAGCTGAGTGGGGGGTGAGCGCGGCGCACGCACAGGCTCTCACGATGTGCGGGGGGCTTGTATTTCAGAATGCAAGGTGAGAGTGCGATTTCTGTATGGAGAAACCGGAAGACGGCATAAGGTGGTGTTTTCTGATTTGTATATTCGTTTTACGAGTTCTGAGTTCTGTTTCTTCTTCCAGCTTCAAAATACAGAAGCAGCACCAACAAAGCGCATTTGCCAGCAACATATCGAACGAAAAGCAGGAAACTGAACTTGTCCCCGCTTCGTGGAACTGCTTTCTGTTTTTTGGCGTTAGCGACGGCCGGATTTCACTTTATTCCCGGCGGGACAGCCTTCGGCAGCCCCGCCGCACCCTCGTTTAGTTTGCAGCCTCGACACCGGTCAGGCTGCGGAAGATCTCGCCTTCTCTCGCGCGGTACAGTGTGCCGTCCGGGTGGTAGACGTCGTGGAACCAGATCGTAGGCTGCTCGTCCACGTAGGGACGTGTCCATGAGTCCCAGGGGAGGTAGGTCTGCGACTTGCCCGCGACGAAGCCCCAGTTGATCGCGCCAACGTGCTCGCGCTTGGCGATCGGGAGGATGGTGTCGAAGGTGCTGCCCGCGCCGCGCGCCATGTACTCGGTGCAGAGAAGAGGCCGATGGTACTGGCGCAGGTCCGCGATAGCCTTCTCAAAGCCCTCGGGCCACGCGTAGTTGTGGAAGCTGATGATGTCGGACTGCTCGATCTGGATCTTGCCGACCGGCGTCATAGTGGCGAGCGAGGTCCAGTCGCCGGTCCACACACCGCTGGTGAGCGGCTGGGTCGGATTGGCGGCGCGCGCCCAGGCGAAAACCTGCGGCAGCAGCGCGGCGACCAGCTCGTTCTTGTTCGGCGCTTCTTCCGCGGCGTAGTTCCCGCCGCCGCCGTTGTCGGGCTCGTTCCACAGGTCCCAGGCCAGGATGCGCGGGTCTTTGCCGAACGCGCCGATCACGCCCTCGACATACTTCTGCAAACGCGGGTACTGGCCTGAGTCCTCAAGCGCGGCGGTGCCGGGGCTCTGCACCCAGCCCGAGTTGTGCACGCCGGGGATAGGCGGGTGCTGCGGCCCGAGCTTCGGCCGCGGGTCCCAGCAGGAATCGAACAGCACCAGCACGGGGCGGATGTGGTGCTTCTGCGCGATGGTCAGGAAGGTGTCGATGCGCCTGGTAAAACCAGCCGAGTCCTGCTGCCAGAGCAGGTCGTGCAGGAAGACGCGCATGGTGTTCATGCCGAGGCTCTGCGCCCAGCCCAGCTCCTTGTCGATCTGCTGCGGATCGAAGGTGTCGGCCTGCCACATTTCTAACTGGTTGATGGCGTCGTCCGGCAGATAGTCCGAGCCGACCAGCCAGGGTTGCTTTGCCGACCAGTCATTGGCCTGCTGCTCGGTCCAACGCGCGCTGTCGGCAAGGGCGCTCAAAGTGGTTAGCAGGAAGAACCCGAGCAGCAAGCTCACCATGCGTATCCGGTTGGTGCCCATTCGTCTGTCTCCTCGTTGGTGATTGACTGGCGGCGGACCTGGAAAAGCAGATCCTTCGCTTTGCTCAGGATGAAACCTTGATGCTTTACCCGGGATGACATCCTGATTGCAAACAATGGATGACTTAAGAGCGAAAGCAATCCCGGTTTGCAACGGCTCGTTCATTCTACTTAGATTGCGCTGGGCAGTGCGTTCCGTCGGAGGACTGGCCCCTGGGCGAGGCGCTGCTAGCTGACATCGAGCTCGATCCGCCGGTCCTGCGCGAAGAGGCTCCGCGCCAGCAGGACGTGGTCCTGCTCCACAGTGCCGGCGGAAGCGCTCCGCAGCGGCGCGCCATCGGGGGTGTGGATATGCACGGCGATATCGGCGGAAAATCCTTCTGTCACTTCGACGGTTACATGCCAATGCCGGTCGCCGCGCGCCTCCCGAGTCTCTGTTGTCCAGCTTACCTGGCCGAAGCGCGTCGGGCACTGCCTTACCGCGATGCGCTCACCCTTCGCGAACCAATGTTTGGGGGCGCCCTTCTGTAACTGGCACAGTGGCTGATCGCTTTCTTCGTAGCACAGCAGCCAGCGCAGGCCGAGCGTGGACTGCAGAGTGCTGTTGACGACCGCCGACCAGCCGTAGGGGCTTTCCTCGCCGGGATAACTGCCCGGGATGTAGGCGTCTTCAGGCGCATAGCGGTTGCCGGAGTCCGCCGCGTAGCAGACCAGCGCGTAGAGCACCAGCAGGAAGGGCCGGTAGTCCTGCTGGCGGATGCCTACCGCGAGCGTGCCATGGGACATGAAGTTGCTGGTGCGCGCGACGTCGCCGTTGGTGTTCATGCCGAGGATGGCATTGCCCGAAAGCATCCGGTGCTTGAGCTGGCCGAGGTCGAGCGCCGCGTCGCCCCAGTCGGCGAGGAACCAGTCCTCCATGAAGCGGTGGTTTTCGTAGCTCAGCAACTGCGAAGGCTTCCGGTTCGTATCATTGGGCTCAAATGGCGTGATGCCCGCCTCGCGCATCGCAGGGTTCCCGACGGCGATGGTCGCCGCGAGCGAGCACTCGATGTTGCCGCGCATCTCTTCGGCCACGGCCTTGTAGCGCGTGGCGGCACTGCGGTGCGCGGGCTTGCCGCTCGCGGCCGCAAGCACGTCGAGCACGCGCGCATGCTCATGGACGCCGCGCCACACGTTCGCCGCATTCTGGTAGTAGAAGGGGTGCGACTCGGGAAAGTCGTTGTTCGGGTCGCCCAGGTCGGCCTCGGGCGAGCCCCAGATCAGCCCATAGCGGCGGTCGGGCAACGGGTATTTGCGCTTGCCGAACTCGTAGCGATCGAGCACGTAGGCGAGCATGCGTTCAAGCGTGGGCAAACGGCGCTCGAACGCCGCCTGGTCGCGGGTGTAGTCGTAGGCGCGCGCGTTGTTCCGCAGGAAGAGGCCGACGTTCAGCGGCGCCTCCACCTGGTCCTGCGTGTTGTACAGAAAATTGCCGTCGGGCAGTATGTAACGGTCAAGGTAGTAATTGAAATACGGGTCGCTCTCTGCGGTCAGGTTCCACAGCTGGTGCGCCCAGATGAACTCATACTGCGCGACCGGGAACAGGGCGTGGCTGCGCTCGGGAATCTTGGTGTACGCACCCTCGCCGATTTGATAGGTCGGCTCCAGTCCGCGATAGCTGCAACGCGCGAGTGTGATGCCTGCACGCGCGGAGTCGAGCAGCCACGGGTCCGGGATCTCGACCGGCATCGTCTCCTCGTAGAAGCTGTGCCAGCGGTTCCACACCCCGGCCAGAGCAGAAAAGAAACTGCCCTGGTTACAGTTCCAGTAGTGCTCGGTATACTCCGCGTGCGCTGCGGCGTTGTGCGCGGCATGCGCGCCATGTTCATCGACAGTTACATTTATGCCGCTGAGGCGCTTCACGCGCACCCGTGCCATCGGCCTGGCATCGGCGCCGGGCGGCAGCAGCATCATGACCTCGTAGCCGGCGTTGTAAGTCGCATTCCACACCGCGGTATCAGCCACGGGCAGGTAGCCGCCCAGCAAAGTGCGCTTGCTGTAGCCGGGCTTGTAGGCGTACTTGTGGGGCGCATCGAAAGGCAGAAAACGCTCCGGGTCAAAGAGCGCGCCTTCGAGGTCGGGCGCCCAGTCGTTCTGCGGGTTGCGCGCCGGCTGGCGGCTCTTGCCGTCGGCTGATAGGTACACCGAGCCCACCGGCCCTGCTTCCTCGTTCGCCACCAGCGACCAGCCAATGTACTCCGCGCCCAGCGCCGCCACGTTTTCGTAGCATGGGTCTTCGTCCGAGCGGAGGATGTACTCGCCGGCCACGTCGGACCCGGGAACCTGGCTGCGCTCAAGCCGGACCGGGGACACAATGGGACGAGGACGGATCTGCGCCAGGTCGCCAATGCCTTTCGGGATGAGCGCGATGGTGCCGCCGCGCTCGGTCACGTAAGCGATAGCGCCGCGATGGGTGGCGTGCTTCTCGAACACGGCGGTCTCGACGCCATTGATCTCAATCGCGGCGAGCAGTTGCCAGCCGTCGATTGCCTGCCCCGGCGCAAGGGTTTGTGCGGCGCCGCCGAGGCGCACCTGCAGGCCGGCCGGGCCGAACGCTGTGACCTGGGGCGCGGCGGCAAGGGCCTCCTGCTCGCCCGGCAGCAGTTTGCTGTACTCGTTCTCAATGCGACCGGGATGGTAGGTCCCGGCAGGCATCGCGCCAGCGCTGCTGGCAAAGAGAGACTCCGGCGACCCGGCGCAGCTCAGACCGGCTGCGCCGATCAGAGCGAGAAACGTGCGTCTATCCAAACTGGGCAAAGGCGTGTGCAAGGGCTTTTCGCTCTCCTTGGAAATCAAGGCGTAAAGATAACAGGTCTCAAGACATGAACCTTCGGGGAGAGACAGGTCGCAAAGCCGGCGATTCCAGCGTAGATAGAGCACGAAACCCGGCCCGTATGTCAATAGGCCGGATGGGCCACGACAAGTCAGAGGACAAGCCGCAACAATCGGCGGCGACCTGAGGAAGGAACGTTTCGCGTGTTTAGCGTAACGCCTCCTCCGGCATTTTGACTTTCTTTGAGAGGTCAGGATGCGGCGCCTCTTGCCCGCTCCTGGTAGATCGCTTTCCATGACACGCAACAGGCACCGCTTGCATCCCCTGGTACACACCGGCATTGTTACTGCCGTGTTTTCCGCTTCTACCGCGCTCGCCCAGTTCAACAGCAGTTTGCAAGGCACCGTCACCGATCCGACCGGGGCCGTGGTCGGCAGCGCGCATCTTACGCTGACCAACCCGCAAACCAATCAGCACTTCGACATCACCACAAACGGCGCCGGGCAATATCGTTTCGAGAGCCTGCAGCCGGCCACCTACACGCTCCGGGTGCAGGCGCAAGGTTTCCAGTCGCAGCAGCTGACCACTACCTTGACGACCGAGCAGACCGGCGGCCTCAACGTCAAGCTCAGCGTCGCCTCCTCGAGCAACACGGTCGAGGTGACGGCGCAGGCGCAGGGGCTCAACACCGAAGAGAACCGCGTGCAGGTCACCCTCTCGACCGCGCAGGTGCGCACCCTGCCGCTGCAGAACCGCGGCACGCTGAACCTGGTGAACGCGGCGCCCGGCGTCTCCGGCTTCAGCCAGAACCTGGATAACTTCGCCAACGAGACGACACCCAACGGCTCGGCCAACGGCCATTTCTCCGGCAGCAATCTGTATGTTATCGACGGCATCTCTTCTTCAAGTAACATCACTGGCGGCACTGACAACGTAACGCCCAATCCGGATTCGCTGCAGGAGATCGCGCTCCAGACCAACACCTTTACGCCGGATTTCGCGGGAGGCGCGGGAGTTACTACCGAACTTACAACGAAATCAGGCAGAAACCAATGGCACGGCGCCGGCGAGTACAGCTTCTACAACCAGGACCTCGAAGCCAAGTCCTACTTTGTACAGCACCCCGCGCCGTTCAAACAGATGGAGTACTCCGGCGTGCTGGGCGGCCCGATCTGGAAGGACAAGACCTTCTTTTTCGCCTCGGTCGAAAAGAAAAACGCGACTAATCCGGCCTCGACAAACTTCTTCCCTACCGAAGACCCAACGCTGCTGCCTTTCCTGCAGGCCAACTACGGCGGCAGCACCGGCACGCAGCTGCTGACAAAGTACACGACGCAAGCGGTAAGCTACCTCGGCGTGAAGTACTACACCACCCCCGACCTGGCTACGCAGTGCACCACGCCAACCGGAACCTGCACGGTTCCATTCATTGACAATGCAAGCCAGACCTCGTCGCCCTTTAACAACGGCCTGCAGTACAGCCTGCGGCTCGACCAGCTGCTGCGCGGCGGCAAGGACCGCATCTACGGCTACTACTTCCACATCGACCACGAAACGCAAAGTATCGATCCGCGGCCTGCCTTCAACGCATTGCAGACGACATCGAGCAACCTGTACCACCTCGACTGGACCCACGTTTTCTCGCCTAACTTCATCAACGAGGCCTCCTTCGCCTACAACCGCATCGACGGCGACCTGGGCGCCGGCACACCTTCGGTGCCAACCATCGATATCAACAACACTTACTCCATCAATGCGTTCGGCAATGGCGGCGGCCCCGGCGTGTACAAGCAGCATAACTATGTTTACCGCGATGTGGTAACCGTGGTGAAGGGGCGGCATGATATCCGAGCCGGCATCGAGGTCTCGCACGGCAACGACATTGCGGATTTCACCGGCATCAACGCCCGGCCCAACTTCGGCTTCCAGAGCTTTTCCGATTTCATCCATGACAATGTCTTCAGCGAGGGCAACGTCTCGTTCAACCCGCTCACCGGGCAGTTCAAGCCGCACCAGTTTGGCGCCGCGGGCACCGGCCTCGGTATCTTCGCCGAGGACTCCTGGAAGATTACGGCGGACCTGACCCTGCAGCTCGGCGTGCGCTGGGATGATTTCGGCAACCCGTATGCGTTCGGTTACAGCAATTACACGCAGATTAACAACCTGATCCCGGCCGGCCCTCGCACCGACCTGACCTCTGGCGCGAGCGCCATCGATGCGCAGTTCGCCAATGCCTCGTTTATCTCGAAGAAGAACGTGTATAACAACCGGCAGAATAATAACTGGGCGCCGCGCATCGGCTTCTCCTGGGCGCCAACGACCGACCGCCAGACGACGATCCACGGCGGCGTAGGCGAGTACTTCGACCGCATCACGCTTGGCCAGGTGGTCGACGGACTTACCGGCAACCCGCCGGCGTTCTTCTATCCCAGCTTCGGCCAGCAACAGGCCATTCCGGCGCTGTTCAGCCTTGGCACGTCCAACGTCGCGCCGTTCGGTTATGTGTATCCGACGCTTCCGGCGACGGGGCTTGACGTGCACGGCGGTATCCCCGGCACCAATGCGGGCGTGCAGGGCATTGACCCGAACGCCAAGACGCCACCGACGCTTAACTACACACTCGGCGTAAGCCAGCAGTTCGCCAAGGGTCTGGTCGCGGGCGTCACCTATGCGGGTTCCTACTCGTGGAACCAGCTTACCTCGACCGACTTCAATCGCTCGGCCGGCGACCTGATCCGCAACAACGGCAAGCTCAAGCGGCTGAACCCGAGCTTTGGCGGCATCAACTACATCGGTAACTTCGACACGGGCCGGTATGACAGCGTGATCTTTACGATGGAGCAGCACGTCAAGTCGCTCGACTACCAGGCCTCGTACACCTGGTCGCGCGCCCGCGATCACGGCACCTGCGACACGCGCTATGTGTTCAACAACGGCACCGACTGCCCGGCGGACCAGCACCTGATCGGCACCGGCTACTATGGCGACTCCTCATTCGATGAGCCGAATAACTTCAAGTTTTCGGGCTCGTATCTGCTGCCCTCGCCGAAGGAGCGCATTCTCAAGAGCGGGCTGGGCGGGTGGCAGGTGACCTCGCTGGTAGTGGCGCAGAGCGGGGTACCCTTTACCGCGTTCAACTACAACTCCTACAACGCAGGCTGCCTTACCAGCAACGCGGATAACCCGGTGCAGTGCGGCGACTACAACGCCGACGGCTACAGCCAGGACCTGCCTAACATCAACACCAGCAAGCGCGGGGGCAGCTTCTCGAAGAAGCAGTACCTGCAGGGCGTCTTCGCGAAAGACAGCCAGAGCCGCACCACGGATTTCTCAGCGCCCGCACCGGGCACCGAGGGCAACGAGGGTCGCAACACCTTCCGCAATCCCCGCTTCTTCGACATGGACGCGAGCGTGCTCAAGAACACTGCGCTGCCCTGGTTCGTCGGCGACAAGAAATCGAATGTGCAGCTGCGGGTTGACGCATTCAACGTGCTCAACCGGACCAACCTGGGTACGGTCGACTACAACGTCGGCTCGTCGACGTTCGGCCAGGTGCTGTCGACCTACCAGCCGCGCATCCTGCAACTGGGCGCGCGGTTTGAGTTCTAGAAGTGGTCTCATAAATAGCTTTGCGGCTTCAGCGGTCTGTGTGAAACCCGCTTCGGCGGCGGGTCTCATCCGAGCCCTCTCGGGGCTTTGCGGGTTTATGAGACCACTTCTAGCGCCGCGGGGTTTTCGACTCCCGGGCTGGCATACATTGCCAGCCCGCTTTTTTTGCCCGCCGCGCATCTGACTTACCGGAACCCCGATACAGGACCCATCCACCGCGCGGAAGGCACGCGAATAACCCTACTTGAGGAGCAAACGAATGGCGGCAGGTAAAGCACTGGGCATTACGCTCGACGAGGCACGGCAAGTGATTGCGGCAGCAGAAAAAAAGGCCGGCGAGGTGGGCCAACCGATGAATGTGGCAGTAGTTGACGAGGGCAACAATCTGGTCGCGTTTGCGCGCATGGAAGGCGCGTGGCTGGGCTCGATCGATATTGCGATGAACAAGGCGTTTACCGCGCGCGCCTTCGACCTGCCGACCATCGACCTTGCGGACAACGCGCAGCCGGGGCAGCAGTTTTACGGGATCCACGTGTCAAACGGCGGCAAGATTATGATCTTCGCCGGCGGCATCCCGCTCAAGCGCGGCGGCGAGGTCGTGGGCGCGGTTGGGGTCAGCGGGGGCACCAAGCCGCAGGATCAATCGGTGGCCGAGGCCGGCGCCGCAGCTATCCGTTAACCCACAGCCTATTACTGCATAACGCAGCGAACACAAGAGCAGTCAGGAGTTCGTCATGGCGAGCAATCGCGGAGTTATTTTCGAAGGACCGGGCAAGGTCGAAGTACATACCATCGACTACCCGAAGTTTCAGGATCCCCAAGGCAAACAGATCGAGCATGGCGTCATTCTCAAGATCGTTTCCACCAACATATGTGGCTCGGACCAGCACATGGTGCGGGGCCGCACGACTGCGCCAAGCGGCATGGTGCTGGGCCATGAGATTACAGGCGAGATCATCGAGAAGGGCAAGGATGTGCTGTTCCTCAAGGTTGGCGACCTAGTCTCGGTGCCCTTCAACGTAGCCTGCGGGCGCTGCCGGGCCTGCAAGGAGCGCAACACGGGCGTGTGCCTGAACGTGAACAAACAGCAGCCGGGCGGCGCGTACGGCTATGTGGATATGGGCGGCTGGGTCGGAGGACAGGCCGAGTACGTGATGGTTCCGTTCGCGGACTTCAACCTGCTGAAGTTTCCGGACAAGGACCAGGCGATGGCGAAGATCACCGACCTGACGATGCTCTCGGATATCCTGCCGACCGGCTTCCACGGAGCGCGGTGCGCCGGAGTCGATGTGGGCTCGACCGTGTACGTGGCCGGTGCGGGGCCGGTGGGGCTGGCGGCCGCGGCGTCGGCTTACGTGCTGGGCGCGGCGGTGGTCATCGTCGGCGATCGCAACAAGGATCGTCTGGCTCACGCTAAAAAGATGGGCTACGAGACCGTCGATGTATCGCAGAGCGACAATCTCGCCGACCAGATCGCCGCGATCGTGGGCGAGCCGTATGTCGACGCGGGCATCGATGCGGTTGGATTCGAAGCGGGCGGCCACGGGGACGGCGCGCACGAGGCCGCGCCGGCGAGTGTGCTCAATTCGCTGATGGACATCGTCTTCGTCGCTGGCGGCGTTGGCATTCCGGGGCTATATGTCGTGCAGGACCCGGGCGCCGAGAACGAGGAGTCGAAAAACGGCATCCTTAAGGTGCGCTTCGGCAAGGGCTGGTCCAAGTCGCTGCACTTCCACACCGGGCAGGCGCCGGTGCTGCAGTACAGCCGCTCGCTGATGCAGGCGATCCTGCACGATCGGCTGCCGATTGCGAAGATCGTAAACGCTACCGTAATCACGCTCGATGAGGCGCCAAAAGGCTATGCGGACTTCGACAAGGGCGCGGCAAAGAAGTTTATTCTCGACCCGCATGGGCTGGTGAGGAAGCACGCGGCTTAGAAATTGTCTCTGCAAAGGCAAAAGGAGCGCCTAGGGGCGCTCCTTTCTATTTTCCTGGCTCGCCCGGTTCAGCTGCATCACCTCGCGTTGGAAACATATCGTTCCTTGGCGAGAAACACCTGCTCCATCTGCTCCCGTTTGAGAGTGCGCGCGGAGCCGAGCTGGTGCGCAACCAGGTGGATATGAGCCAGGTGCTCAATGGTTTCCATCTTGAGAAAAGCATCGAGCAGCGTGGGGCCGAAACTCACCGCGCCGTGATTCGCCATCAGGATCGCGTCGTGCTTCGCGAGGAACGGCTCGAGGCTGGCCGCGACCTCCTCCGTGCCGGTGGTCGCGTAGCCGGCCAGGGGGATCGAGCCGACCGTCATGATGGCCTCCTGGCACAGCACCTCGTCGAGGCCGCGGCCGGTGCAGGCAAAGGCGGTCGCGACCGGCGGGTGCGAGTGAATCACAGCCTCAACGTCGGCACGCTGCCGGTACACAGCGAGGTGCATGCCGATCTCGCTTGTGACCCGGGCCGTGCCGGTAAGCTGCCGGCCATCAAGGTCGACGGTGACCAGGTCGGCGGCGCGCAGCAGGTACTTGCTTGCGCCGGTAGGCGTCACCAGCAATCTCTGCGCATCGAGCCGGACAGACAGATTGCCGGAGCTGCCGGGCATGAAGCCGAGCCGGCACAGCCATTTGCCGAGCCGCACCATCTCCCGCCTCAGCCCATCTTCTGTTTGACGATCCTGACCACCCGCGCTTGCCAAGCTCACGTTCCTTTCTCGCCTTTCCATTGTCTGACGATGTTGCGCCGTCTGGCGATTCTCTTTGCTGATTACAGTATCTTGAATGGCGATAACTCTGCTGCGGCGCGGGGTCTGGGCCGCAGAGACTGCCGCAGGTTCCTCCAGCCTTTGCCTACCCGGTCAGATGCGAGGAAGAGGTGCCCGGCGGTCAGCGGACCCAGAACCCGGTGATGGCCGACAGCAGCCAGGCCCATCGAGGCGATGCAGCCGCACTGCTCGCAGTCCGGGTCGCCGCCGAACTGGCAGGGGGTGATCTGCGTGGTCAGGTCGGCGGAGATGGTCTCGGTGGTGCGCGCAAAGATGCACTCCTCCGGGTTGCTGGGCGGCGAGGCGATCTCCGCAATGACGATCTCGTGCATGTCGAGCTTGGGATAGAGCGGCCGCAGACGCCGCAGGTCGTCGATGACTGAGGCCCGCTGCGAGGGCGAAAGAATCTCGGGGTCGGTCGCGCCGCGTTGCGGGGTAAACAGGCTGAACCAGATCTTGGCGATTTGCGGCCGCTCGCTCCAGAAGCGCAGAAACTCTTCAAGGTAGCCGGGGCGCTCAGCGAGCTGGGAGGTGATGGTGCAGTGCACGGTCACGCGCGCGTCCTGGATGGTTTTAAGGATGCGCTCGTAGGTGGCGGGCTTGCGCCGCTCATCGTGCTCCGGCTGTAGCCCGTCAATCGAGACGACGATGTTGAGCTTTTTGTACTGCGACCAGGCAGCGGGGATGACCCGGAAGGCGCTGGTCACGATCTGCAGATGGATGCCGCGGCGGTCGATCTCCGGGATCAGCCGGTCGAGCTCGCGGTAGCGGACCAGCGGGTCACCGCCTACCAGCGAGACGTGGAGCGGTCGGCGCTCGTCGATGACCGCTAGCACGCGGGTGACGAGCTCGTCGCCCTTGAAGTCGGAAAGCTGGCGCAGCTGCACGTCGCTGCCGAGGTGCGCGGCATCGAAGGCATAGCAGCCCGGGCAGCGCAGCGGGCACTCCTTGGTGATTTCGATGGAAAGCGAGGGGGCGCGGCCAGCCAGGATGGAAGACCAGGCGTGCAGCACTTCAGATGTCTTCATTGCCTCTCCGGAATCTCTGGAGACCAGACCGCGGTATCGGCGGAGCTGATCTCTTTTCTGAAACAGGTCGGAACGGTTTGAGAGCCGTTCCCTACAGTGCGGCGAGGAGAGTTCCGTGCGGGATCAGATCAGCAGGGGCAGAGTACGCATCGCCAACCGGAGACCCGGGGAGCGCTCTCTTTCGAGGCGGCCGCAGAAGACTCCGAGCGCGGGCAGAAGAGCAGGGCCAGGCGGCGACTGAAACAGGAGCCCCACGAGACGCTCGAAGGCCAGGAACAAGGCGAGCCCCTGCCTGCGCGTCTGCGAGAGCACCAGCACCAGCCCGAACGCCAGGGCAATGGCGAGCAGGCCGAACTCGCAGTCCTGGCCGCCATGCAGAAACCGGTCCCAGTCCCACAGGTACTCGGTCCATGGCGAAACAGCGAGCAGGATGCCGGTGAGCACCAGAAGCAGGCGTCCGGCCGCGATCCATGCCGGCGACACTTGGGCTGGCAACGCTTGGGCCGGGGACGCCTGGGCGCCTGCCCTGCACTGCCGCAGCGGGGCATGCCGGCGTTGCGCTTGACGGGGCGAGCTACGGGGCGAGCTCAAGTGCGAGCTCAGGATGGAGTGGCTGGGCTTCAAACTCCTTCGAGTCTACATCCGTTCTGCGCGCCGGTGCACGGCCTCAGGGCAGCTCGGTCACCGTCACCTGCGGCGGCGTGGTCCAGCGCATGGGGGTGCTGCCGGAGTTGCACACCCGGACCGCAACCTGGGCTCCGCCGGACTCGACCGCGCCTGCAGCCATGACCTGCGCGCCGGGGTTGGGCGACAGGTTGACCAGCAGCGTGGCGTCGGCGGCGCTGCTGAAGTGGGTGCTGCCGGTGGCCTCCTCGCGGCTCTTGCAGTCGCCCTCCTGCCCGCGTGGCGCGAGGCTGTTGAGCTGCCAGTCGCGCATGACGAACTTGACCGGGTTGGCGGAGTTCTCCGCGGGGGCTGCGGGTGTGTTTCCACGCGACGCAGCGGGTCCCGCGCTCGCCACCCAGCGGCCGCCCGTTAGCGAGGCCTGCTCCATCCCGTTGGCGCCGGCGCACACACGGCGGTCGGGCGCGGCGCTGCCCGCGGGTGTGTTGTACCAGCACTGCTGGCCGAGGTACTGGTGGGCCAGCGCCCCATCGCGCATCACGTCGGCGGCGTAGAAGCCCTCCTGCGGAGAAAAGCGCACCCCGGCCGAGGGGTCCAGCACGTAGGCGAGCGCAGAGGCCGGCCTGGTTCCTTCAGCCGCCGGCCACTCGACAACCTGCACCCTGGTTACGCCGTTGCTGTAGCTGTGCAGCGCTGTGCCGGCATCCACAAAGCTGCGGAGCGGCTGATTGCCCTCGTTGATCTGCACGGTCGCATTGCCCGGCACCTTGATCCAGCCCTGCCCGTCCTTCTCCGCGCCGCCGGTGTAGATCGAGTTATCCACGACGTCGAGGGTAAAGCCGCTGTGAACGTAGTTCTGGCCTGGGAACGGCACCATGTACCCGTCCGGCACCAGGCCGGCGATGATCTCGGCGCACAACTCCGACGGGCTGCTGGTCCACTGCTTCTGCTGCTCGGTATCGCTGCAGCCTGAGGAGAACTGCCGGCCATAATCCGGGTCCACGGAGTTGAGGTGATTCTCCTCCAGGCGCTGCGTGCCGTAGCTGTTCGGCGCTGCCTGCTCAACCACGCTGCCTGCAGGCCACGCTACCGGACTCTTGCCGCGGCTGAGCAGGTGGCCCTGCCCGTCAGAGGAAAAGGCGCCCATCTGTACCAGCTCGAAGCTGCCGCGCAGAACGCCGGGCGCCGCGCGGCTCGGCTCCTTGCTGTTGAAGAGGTAGTCGGCGGGGAAGATGCCGTAGGCGTTGACGTAGCTGTGAGTTCCATTGATGCGGGCCTGCGAGGGGTCATTGACCTGCAGCGGCTGCCAGCCGGCGTCATCGACCGGAATATCGAGCGCCGCGGCGCTGATAGCCGACGTCAGGTGCCCGAGCTCGCTCTTGCCCGGCGCGGCGACCGCGTGGTTGGCCCGGGGCTGGCCGCCCCACGGGTAGCCCTCAATGTAGCTGTGCGCGATGGAGGAGGTCGTCGTCGAGAGGCGGATGCCGCCAATTGCCTCGGTGCTTTTGATGGACGAGTTCATCCAGTGCACGTTGTCGCCGTCCAGGTAGACGGCCGAGTGCGGGTCAGGCCGCCACAGACCTTGCTGGATGCGCTTGCCATTCGGGCAGTTGACACTGTAGCAGTAGCCGCCGGCCTCGCCACCGTTCAGCACGTTGACGCGGTTGAAGTAGTTCTCGTTGGTATCGCCCTCCAGCAGGACCGGCCAGCGGGCGTTTGAGACCTCCATGTCAGAGAAGTACCAGCGCTCGCTCGAGCCCTGCAAGTTGAGCGCCACGCCGCCAGTATCCGCCAGCACCACATTGCGCATGGAGCCGGTGTTGGTGCTGTCGAGCTCGACCAGGCCGCCGGTGGTGGTGTGCCCCTGGCCGGCGAAGGTGAGCCCCTGCACCGTGAGTGGGCAGGGGCTCGGACGGCTGCCGCACTCAGATGCCTTGAGGTAGGTGAGCGTGGCGGCATGGGGGCTGGTGTTGAGGATGACGGTGCTGGAGGCGCCGTCGCCCTCGATGCTGACCGCCTTGGTCAGCGTGAGCGCGGAGGTGTAGCCCTCGCCGGCGACCTTGTAAGTACCGTGCGGGAAGTAAAGGACGGGATAGCCAGCGCCCGGGACGCCGGAGCTCTCGGCGAATTTAGCCGCCGCGCGCAGTGCGCAGGTGGAGTCGCCGTGGCCGGACGGGTCGGCTGCCGCGGGGCAGCCCTGGGCGAAGCGTGCGTCGGTGACGTTGACAAGCGACGAGGGCGCGCTCTGCGCCGCAGCCAGAATCGAACTCATCGAAATACCAGAGACAAGCAGAACCGCATGCCAGATTCGCAACAGAAAGCCCCCGGACCGGAATGGTATGGCGGTGAGAGTGCGGGAGGTGGGCTGGGGGTTGGGTTCGGACCGCTGAAATTGATAACGGCTGGAAACTGCATCAGAGTGCGGTCTCTGCGTGCGCTTTCACTAAGTATATCATGCTATGATATCTCTAATGCGAATCCTCGTGGACGTGAATCAGGAGCAGCTGAACGATCTCGCCGCGCTGGCTGCGAGACGCGGCGAACCACGAGCCGCGGTCATCCGGCAGGCAATCGACAGCTTTGTGGCGGCGAACCGCAAGCCGGCTTCCGCTTACTTTGGGATTTGGGCCGGCAGGAACAGCGAAGATGCCCAGGCGTTCCAGGACAGGATGCGAGCTGAATGGGACCGGTGAAACTCCTGTTGGACACAAATGTCCTGAGCCACACGCTGGATGGAACCCGGCAGACCCGAGCGCTGCTGGAAGGTTCGAAGGATCTGGCTGTCAGCCTGATCACCTGGATGGAGGTGATGGTTGGACGTTCTGGCGACGATGAGGAAGTTGCCCGAAGTTTTCTATCTACCTTCAACATCATCGGCATTTCGCAGCCAATCGCCGAGGAGGCGGTGAGGGTGCGGAGAAGCATGCGAGTGAAGCTTCCGGACGCAATTATCTACGCCACTGCTCTCAGCACCGGTCGGACCCTGGTCACTTACAACAGCCGTGACTTTCCATCTGGAACCCCTGGTGTAGAGATTCCCCGAGATTAGGAAATGACTGGCGCGCTGCTCGCTTATGCTTGAGGAAAAATCCAGGCGGCTCGTAGATTCCATGTTTGCAACACGGCTATCTGGTGGCGGCGGATGGAATCGAACCATCGACCTACGGGTTATGAGTCCGTCGCTCTAACCATCTGAGCTACGCCGCCGCATTCGCTTCGAGCCAGCCTCTTATCGTACAAGGCGACCGGCGATCCCGCAACGCGCGTGGCCTGCGTGGGCGGATGATTGGATTCGCTGTGCGCGCGTGTGGAAACCAGCGCGCAAGGAGCTTTCTCTTTGCATACGATAAGGCTGGTACACGCTCTGCGTCTCTCGATACGCAAAGCACGTTCAAGCTGAGGAGTCTCCACACGGTGCAAGAATCCTCTTCCGCGCAGCCGCAGGTGCTGGGCGTCATCCCGGCGCGGCTCGCCTCCACGCGGCTGCCGCGCAAGATGCTGCGTGAGATCGCGGGCGAGCCCATGCTGGCCTGGGTGTACCGCGCCGCGCGCGCCTGCCCGGCGCTGGACCGGGTGCTGATCGCCACCGACTCGTCCGAAATCCTGGAGCTGGCCGAGCGCTACGGCTTCCCTGCCGTGTTTACGCCGGAGGACTGCGCCAGCGGCACCGACCGCGTGCACGCCGTCTCCCGGGCGATCCCGGCCGACATTTACGTCAACATCCAGGGGGATGAGCCGCTGCTGCGGCCGGAGCATCTGGACGCTTTGCTCTCGCCGCTGCTCGCGCCGCCGCGTGCCGACGGGCGCGCCGTCGAGGTCACAACCCTGGCTACGCCCTGCACGCCGGAACAGTTGCACTCTTCGAGCGCGGTGAAGGTGGTGTGCGCGAGCGGCGGGCGCGCGCTTTACTTCTCGCGGGCGCCGATCCCCTTCGATCGCGACGGGATCGGCGACGGCGTGACGCCGCTCAAGCACCTGGGACTGTATGCATTTCGGCGCCACGCGCTGCAGCTGTTTGCCACGCTGCCGCCCAGCCGCCTGGAGCTGACCGAGAAGCTGGAGCAGCTGCGCCTGCTGGAAAACGGGATCGATGTGTGGGTGGCCAAGACGCCGTTCCACACGCGCGGCGTGGATACCGAGGAGGATTTCAAGGCGGTGGAAGCGCTGCTGCTCGCCGGGGGCTAAAGGCCAAACCGCCTGCTGGGGCATAGCCCTAATGCGGCTGGCGGCCACTTCGTGGCATGTATACGTAAGACCTCGATACCGACCAACGGGAGGCCCACAAACGCTCGCGGTCGCAGCGGCAAAGTACACCCGCCACGAAGTGGCCGCCTCCCGCGCAGGGGGTCTTGCTACCATAAGCCCTACAAAGAAAGGAGCGCGCCCGTGGACTTTGAGCAATTGCGCACCTTTCTCGAGGTAAGCCGCCTGCGCTCCTTTTCGCGCGCCGCGGAAAAGTTGAGCGTGACGCAGCCGGCGATTTCCGCGCAGATCCGCTCGCTGGAAACGGAAGTGGGCGCGCGGCTGTTCGATCGCGATGGGGGCAAGGTGACCTTCACGGCGGCGGGGCGGGTCTTTGAGCCGTTCGCTGAGCACGTGCTCTCCTGCCACGCGCACATCGGCATCACGATCGCCGAGCTGCACCGCTCGCCGCGCGGCGAGATTTCCATCAGCGCCAATGAGGCGACCAGTCTCTATGTTCTGCCCGCGGTGTTCGCCGCGTTCAAGAAGCAGTACACGCGGGTCTCGCTCAAGATTGTGCGCGCCGACCGCTCGCGCATCCTGGAAGAAGTGCTCAACCGCGAGGTCGACTTCGGCGTGGTGAGCCTGCCGGTTAAGGATGCGCGGCTGACCATCGAGCGCATCCACAAGGACGAAGTGGTGCTGGTGACCGGACCCGCCCACCCGCTGGCCGGGCGTGAATCTGTAACCGTAGCTGAACTGCTGGAGCACCCGCTGCTGCTGACCAAGAGCGGCCGGCAGCGCGACCAGCTTGACGATTTTTTCCGTGCCGAGGATGTGCACCCGCGGGTGGCGATGGAGGTGGAGTCGAGCGAGCTGCTGAAGCGGCTGATCGCGGCCGGGCTGGGTATGGGGTTCCTGCCGCGCGCGGTCGTCGCGGGCGATGCCGCGGCTGGCACGCTGCGCATCCTCAGGGTCGAGGGGTTGCGCGTCTCGCGCGAACTGGCGCTGGTGTTCCGCAAAGAGAAGACACTCTCGCGTGCCGCGCATGCGTTTCTTGAGATTGCGACCGGGCACAGCCGGGTTGCGCCGGGCGTGCCGGTCAAGGATGCTGCAAAGCTATCCGGCTAGCTCGCTTCGGGGACGCTGCCTCAGTTCGCGTTCAAAGCGCCGATGTGACGCTTGACGATGCGGTCGGTCTCCGCGGCAAAGGGCTTGAAGTCACCGGAACCCTCAACGGCCTCCTTTGCAAAGAGCTTTTCGTCGCCATCGTGGATCTGTTTCATATCGCTGAGGTAAGCGTCATCGAAGGCTGCACCGGAGACGCCCTTGAGCTTCGCCAGTCTCTGCTGGAAGGTCGCGTTCAACTCAGCCGCCACCGGAAGCCCGGCAGCAGCGGCGGTTTTCTTGAGTTTGGCGTTGACCAGCTCATGGTCGCGGACCTCCGTCGCTGCAAGGTCCTTTACGTCCTGCGCGGTCGCTTCTTGCCAGGCAACCTTGCTCGCTTCCACCTCGTACATGCCTCCCTGAGAGACTTTGCCGACGAAGACCTTGTCGGCTGCCGAGGCGGGAGGGAGGGCGTGGAGGAGGGGTGCGGCAGCGAGAATCAGGATGGCGACGGCACCCGCGAGGCGGATACCCGCAAGACGGGGATTGGATCGTTGCATGGGTGTTTCTCCTCGGGTCCTCGGGAATCCTGCCCCTGGGGAATTTGGGTGGGTTGCTAGGCGCGTACCGCCTTTTGTGATGATGCCGGGCGCGGGAAAGATGGCTTGTCCCGCACGGGTACGCGAAGCCCGCCGCTTTCGCTTGACCGGCCCGGCGTGCCCCGGTAGCGTCGGTGCATAGGACGCAACCGTACGCGGTGCAAGGAGTGTCTCTGCATGCTCGAACGCCTGAAGGCTGAAGTGCTCGAAGCCAACCTGGAGCTGGTGCGGCGGGGCCTGGTGATCCACACCTGGGGCAATGCCAGCGGGATCGACCGCGAGCAGGGCCTGGTCGTCATCAAGCCGAGCGGCGTCTCCTACGACAGCATGAGCGCCGAGGACATGGTGGTGACCGACATGGACGGCGACGTGGTGGAGGGCACGCTGAAGCCCAGCTCCGACCTGGGCACGCACCTGTTGCTGTACCGGGCGTTTGAGCACGCGGGCGGCGTGGTGCACACGCATTCAGAGTACGCGACGGCCTGGGCACAGGCGGCCAAGCCGATCCCGCCGCTGGGTACGACGCATGCGGACTACTTTTACGGCCCGATCCCGGTAACCGAGGAGCTGAGCCCGTGGGAGATCAAAGGGGATTACGTGCACAACACGGGCCTCGCGATCACGCGGCGGTTCCGCTCGCTCGACGCGGAGGCGATCCCCGCGGTGCTGGTGGCCGGGCACGCACCGTTTGCGTGGGGCGGGAGCGCGCACGAGGCTGCGCACAATGCGGTGGTGCTGGAGGCAGTGGCCAAGATGGCCTGGGTGACGCTGCAGCTGAACCCCAATGCGAAGCAGGTCTCGCAGGGGCTGCTGGACCGGCACTACTTCCGCAAGCATGGGGCGGCCGCGACTTACGGGCAGTAGGTCCAGCCTTCTTCATCCCTGTGGCAGCCTCACTAGCGGGGTGTGCTCGCAGGGCGACCCGGTTCGTGTCCAGCCTTTTCGCCTGGTAGAGCGCGCGATCGGCCGAACCGAAGAGCGCTCCCGCCAAAGACTGGCTGCCGGACCGGCGTGAGGCGCAGAGGGCGGGAGCTGAATCGCCCGGAGGCCTCGCATTCTGATAACGTTTTCTGACGAAACAAAAGTTGCGGACTGCATGCTCGGCGTGGTTGGCAACTCCGGCCGTTGACACAACTGTAACGAAGCTGGTCCGTTACTCTGGAACTTCATCCCGTGCTCTTGAGGACACATGAAAAAGCAGCTCACGTTTGGCGTCATTGTCGGTTCGCGCGGCTTCTTTCCGCATCACCTGGCGAAGGAGGGCCGCGAGGACATGATCGCGGTGCTCTCCGGGCTCGGCTACAACTCGGTCGTGCTGTCGCCGGAGCAGACCCAGCACGGCGCAGTGCAGACGCCCGATGATGCACGGCATTGCGCGGAGCTTTTTCGCAAACATGCCGGTGCGATCGATGGGATCATCGTGACGCTGCCGAACTTCGGCGAGGAGCGTGCGATCGTCGATGCGATCCGGCTGAGCGGGCTGAAGGTGCCGGTGCTGGTGCAGGCGACGCCGGACCGCACCGACATCATGAAGATTGAAAACCGGCGCGACAGCTTCTGCGGCAAGATGTCGGCGTGCAACAACCTGCAGCAGTACGGGATTGCCTACTCGCTGACGAAGAAGCACACGGTGGCGCCGGGCTCGGCGCTGTTCGCGCAGGACCTGGCGAGTTTCGCGGCGACGTGCCGGGTGGTGAACGGGTTCAAAAACCTGCGCATCGGGGCGCTGGGGGCGCGGCCGGCGGCTTTCAATACCGTGCGCTACTCGGAGAAGATTCTGGAGCACAACGGCATCTCGGTCGAGACGCTCGATCTGTCGGAGGTGATCGGCCGCATCAACCGCATGCAGGACTTCGACGATGCGGCGCAGGCCAAGCTGGCGGCGATCCAGGCCTATATGCCGACCGCCGGCATCCCGCCCGAGGCGCTGATGAAAATGGCCAAGCTGGGCGCGGTGATCGATGGCTGGATGAAAGAGACCTACTGCACCATCTCGGCGATCCAGTGCTGGACGGCGATGGAGGAGTTTTTCGGCGTGGTGCCGTGCACGGTGATGAGCATGATGAGTGAGAACCTGTTCTCATCGGCCTGCGAAACGGACGTGGCGGGAGTGCTGAGCATGTACGGTCTCGCGCTCGCAAGCGAAACGCCCAGCGCGCTGCTGGATTGGAACAACAATTACGGCGAGGACGACGACAAGGCCGTGTGCTTCCACTGCTCCAACCTGCCCAAGCATTTTTTCGAGTCGGTCGTGATGGACTTCCAGGCGATCATCGCCGGGACGGTCGGCAAGGAGAACACCTTCGGCACCTGCGTAGGACGCGTAAAGGCAGGGGAGATGAGTTATCTGCGCTTCTCGACCGACGACTTATCGGGCAAGATGCGCGGGTATGTCGGCGAGGGCGAGTTTACGAACGATCCACTGGAGACCTTTGGGGGCGCCGGTGTGGTGCGGATCCCGAGGATGCAGAAGCTGCTGCGGTTTATCTGCGAGAACGCGTATGAGCATCATGTCGCAGCAAACTTCTCGAACGTGGCCGCGCCTGTGTATGAGGCGGCGACGAAGTACCTTGGATGGGAAATGCACTGGCACGGGCAGGAAAAAGACTAAGTTCCCCTGCGCGGGAGGCGGTCTTGCTTTTGGAGATTTTGCATGCAGGATGTAACTGTAGCCGGCGTCGATTTCGGAACCCTGAGTGTGCGTGTCACGCTGCTCAACAGCGAGCGCGGACGCCTCGGCACTGCTTCGGCCGAGTACCCGCTGCATCGCAAGCGCGAAGACCCCGACTTCGCCACGCAGTCGCATGCGGACCAGATGAACGCGTTGGTCGCGGCCACGCGCAAGGTACTGGCGGAGACCGGCATTGCCGGGGATGAGGTTGCTGCGATTGCGCTCGATACAACCGGATCGAGCGTCGTTGTGGTCGGGGCCGACATGCAGCCGCTGGGTGACTACTACCTGTGGTGCGATCACCGCGCGAAGCTGGAAGCGCAGCAGATTACTGTGCTTGCGCATGCCGAAGGGCTCGAAGCGATCGAGTGGTGCGGCGGTGTGTACTCGCACGAGTGGGGCTTTGCGAAACTGCTGCACTGGCTGCGGCATAACCCTGAGCGGCGCGGCAAGTTTGCAACTGCGTTTGAACATTGCGACATGGTCGCGGCCACGCTCGCTGGGATCACGGATCCGCGCGCGGTCAAGCGTTCCGTCTGCGCGATGGGCCACAAGTGGCTCTGGAACCCGAAGTGGGGCGGCCTGCCTCCGCAGGGTTTTTTCTCGAAGCTCGACCCACTGCTCGACGGGATACGCGAGAAGTTCGATGGTGTGTACGAGACCTCCGACCACATCGCCGGTATGCTTGCACCCGCGTGGGCCGGGCAGATGGGCCTGCGGGCGGGCATTCCGATTCCGGTCGGCGCGTTCGATGCGCACTGGGATGCGATTGGCGCGGGCTGCCGCGAGGGCGATGTGGTCAACGTGGTCGGCACCTCGACCTGCATTATCGCGATGGAGAAAAAGACCACGCTGGTGCCGGGCGTCTGCGGCGTGGTCCCGGGCAGCGTGCACCCTGGTTTTACAGGCGTGGAAGCGGGCCTTTCCGCCACCGGCGATATCTTCGAGGCGATCGCCCGCCGGGCGAACACCAGGGTGCGGGACCTCGCGCAGGGGCTCGACAAGTACAAAGCCGGCCAGACCGGGCTGCTGCGCCTGAGCTGGGACAATGGCGACCGCACGGTGCTGGTCAACCCGGAGCTGGGCGGCGTGACACTCGGCTGGAACCTGATCCATACGGCGCAGGACGAGCTGTTTGCCGCGATCGAAGGCACGGCGTTCCACACCCGCATTATCCTCGACCGCATGGCCGAGCACGGGGTGCCGGTCGAGCGGGTTATCAACGCCGGCGGCATCCCGCAGAACAATCTCGTGCTGAACCAGGTGTACGCGGATGTGCTGGGCAAACCGGTGCTGGTGCCTGACGGCGTGCCAACCTCGCTCGGGTCTGGGATCTTCGCACTGCTGGCCGCCGGTGCGTTTCCGTCCGTGGAAGCCGCGCAGGAGAAGCTGTGCCTGCCGTTTCGTACCTATCAGCCGCAGCCACAAGCGCATGTTATCTACAACCGGCTATTCGCGCTGTACCGCAGGGTGTACTTTGCGCTGGGATCAAGCGATGCAGAGGGAGTGCCCCTGGGAGATGTTCTGGCGGAGCTTCGCAGAACCGCAGCCGAAGCCTTGGTAGAAAAGTAGTCTGACTGACTATTTTTCCGCTAGAATGATCTGGAGGGAATGATTATGGCTACCTGGCAGCTTCAGACAGCAAAGGCCAGATTCAGCGAACTCGTTGAGCAGGCGCAAACGGCCGGACCGCAATTCATTACACGCCATGGCGCCGAACGTGCTGTCGTTATTTCAAATGAGGAGTATCAACGACTGACCGGGCGCAAGAAGGATCTGCTTGAACATTTGCTGAGTGGACCGAAGATAGATCACTTCGAAGTGGAACGCGACCGCAGTGCAGGCCGCAAGTTTGAGTTCGATCTTGATTAGGGCTGTGCCTCTCGGAACTCGCTATCTGCTGGACACGAACGTGATTTCCGAAACTCAGAAGTCCCGACCGGACCCGCAAGTCGTAACTTACCTCTCCCAAGTGGGCTCTGCAAATCTATACCTGAGCGTGCTCACCATTGGAGAGCTTCGCAGGGGCGTTCTACAACTTGGCAAACACGAGCCGAAAAACGCCGGTCTGCTTGCAAGCTGGGTTGATGGCATACAGCAAGATTTTTTTGAGCGCATCCTTCCGATCGATATGCAAGTCGCCGAAACCTGGGGTCAATTCTCATCCGAACGTAGCCGCTCAGTCATCGACACGCTTCTGGCGGCTACAGCCTATGTTCACGCAATGACTTTTGTAACTCGTAATGTCAGGCATGTCAGCGGTTTGCCAATAGTCGTAGTAAACCCCTGGGAAAGCGGAAATCGGCTTCGCGAGCCACGGCTGTAACCAGCACGTGAGTCACTACTGATTGAAGAACGGCATTCCGCAGCGAAAGCAACCGCTTCAACCTTTCTCGTCCAGTCCCTTGCTCAACGCCAGGTCAACCAGTGTTCTTTGCTCCAGCTCATGCGCCTTTGCGCTGCCGGTGGCGGGGCTGGCGGCGGCGGAGCGCTTGATCGACAACACCTGACGGCCATCGCGGACCAAGTGGCGCAGGCGGGGCATGACGAACGCGAGCGCGCCCATATTCTCCGGCTCCTCCTGCACCCAGACGATCTCGCGGGCATCCGGGTGGGCTTCAATCGCGGCGGTGATTTCGGCTTCCGGCCATGGGTAAAGCTGCTCAAGAAAGATGATGGCGACGTTGGTATTGCCGCGCTTCTCGCGCTCGACACGCAGGTCGTGACCGATTTTTCCCGTACACAACAGCAGGCGGTGCGCGTCGGCGGCAGCCGTGTCGGGCAGCACATTCATGAAGGTTGGCCGGCTGAAGTCCTCGATCGGTGACAGAGCATCCGGGTGGCGCAGCATGCTCTTCGGTGTAAAGACAATGAGCGGCTTGCGCCACGGGCGCAGCATCTGCCGGCGCAGCAGGTGGAAGTACTGCGCGGCGGTGGAGGGCTGGCAGATCTGCACGTTGTCGTGCGCGGCGAGCTGCAGGTAACGCTCCATGCGGGCGCTCGAGTGCTCCGGCCCCTGGCCCTCGTAGCCATGCGGCAGCAGCAACGCGACGTGTGCGAGCAGGCCCCACTTGTCCTCGCCGGATGCGATGAATTGGTCGATGATGACCTGCGCGCCGTTGGCAAAGTCGCCGAACTGCGCCTCCCACAGCACCAGTGTTTCCGGATAGTCGCGGCTGTAGCCGTACTCGAAGCCGAGCACGCCGGCCTCGCTCAAGGCGGAGTTGTAGACCTCGAAACGGGCCTGGTTTTTGCCGATGTGTTCAAGCGGAATCCAGGGCTGCTCGGTCTCGGTGTCGATGAGCACAGAGTGGCGCTGGTTGAAGGTGCCGCGCTCGGAGTCCTGCCCGCTGAGACGGACGGCGGTTCCCTTCTCAAGCAGCGACGCCAGCGCGACCGCCTCGGCCATGCCGTAGTCGAAGGCGCGCTGCCCCTCGGCCATCTCCAGCCGCTGCTCCAGTAGTTTGCGCAGCTTGGCGTGGATGTGGAAGCTCTGCGGATACTCACACAAGGCGCGGCCCAGCCGTGTGACTTCCTCGCGAGTGAGGCCGGTTTCGCGCTCGTATTCGGCCTTGTAGGGGCCGCCCCGGTAGGGCGACCAGTACTCAGGCAGGCTGGCCAGCACGGCAACCTGCTGAATCTCGGTAGCGGCGCGCTGGGCCTCGGTGAACTCTTCCTGGATGGAGCGGATTTCGTCGCGGGCATCGACGCCGAGACGCTTGGCGTAAATCTCGGAAAGCGGCGGGTGGTTCTTGATGCGGGCGTAGCGGATGGGCTGGGTGATGGTCGGGTCGTCGACCTCGGAGTGACCGTGGCGGCGGTAGCCAACCAGGTCGACGACGACATCGGAGCCGAACTCGTAGCGATACTCGATGGCCAGCACGGCGATGCGCAGAACAGCATCGGGATCCTCGGCATTGACGTGGAAGATCGGCACCGGCAGCCGCTTGGCGGAGTCGGAGGCATAGCGCGAGGAGCTGGCCTCGCTGGGCTCAGCGGTAAAGCCAATGAGGTTGTTGACCAGCACATGCAGGGTGCCGCCAACGGTGTAGCCCGGGATATCGCTGAGGTTGAGCGTCTCCGCGGTGATGCCCTGCCCGGCAAAAGCGGCGTCGCCATGGATGACCAGCGGCAGCACGCGGCGCATGCCTTCGGCTCCCCCAATGCGGGTCTGCTTGGCGCGTGCGCGGCCCATGGCGACCGGGTCCACAGCTTCCAGGTGGCTCGGGTTCGAGACCAGGTGCAGCGCCATTTTGTTTCCGGAGTGGGTGGTGTACTCGCCGGTGGCGCCGACGTGGTACTTGACATCGCCGCCGCCCAGAAAGGAGCGCGGGTTTACATCCTCGAACTTCGAGAAGATATCGGCCGCGGCCTTGTGAAAGGTATTGACCATGATGCTGAGGCGGCCGCGGTGGCTCATGCCGATCATGGATTTGGTTGCGCCCAGCTCGGAGGAGCGCTGGAAAGCCTCATCGAGAAACGGGATGAGCGCGGTGACGCCTTCAAGCGAAAAGCGTTTGGTGCCGAGATAGCGGGACTGGATCACCTGCTCGAAGAGGTCGGCGCGGATGAGCAGCGAGAGCACGCGACGCTGGTCGGCCGGGGAGAGCTTGCGCGGGGACTTCTCCAGGCGGGCGATGATCCACTCGCGGCGCGTCCGGTCGGCGATGTGCATGAACTCGGCGCCAACAGTGCCGCAGTAAATCTTTTTTGCGGCGGCAATGTCTTCGTCGCTGGCGCCGGCGGGCAGGTCCTCGGGCAGCGGTAGCGGGACAAGTTCCTGGCCGAGGGGGTCGAGCTGCGCCTGCAGGTAGCCCCAGCGCCGAAAACTGTTGAAGACCAGATCGCGGACAGAGGCGGAGGAAAGTTGCGCGGGTTCCAGGTGGGTTGCACTCATGGTTTCTAAGAGAGACCTGCCTCAAAAGAGCGGCTTGCCGGGAACAGGTCCGAGCTTCATTCTACGCGCCCCGCCGGGGAACGTGCAGCCGGAACCTGTAGGCTGACGGGGTACCTCTGTACCCCGCAGCCGGAGCTATTGCGAGATACGCAGCAGGACCACGCCGTGGCCGGGCACTGAAACGGTGTAGCTGCCGCCGCTGGCGGAGACGTCTTGGTTGGTCCAGACGTCGTGCAGTTTGGCGTTCGGGCCGGCGCTGGCGGCGGCGAGCGAAAGCGTCATCTGCTGCGGCTCCTGGCTGCGATTGAACAGTCCGACCGCCATGGCGCCGCCCGTAAGCGGCCGCGACCAGATCTCCTGCATCCCCTCCTGCGAGAGCCGGTCGCCCTGCTTGCCGAGCGGGTCCTGGTCGATGGCAATCACATCTTTGTCGGTCAGCATCGAGAGGGTTTCAGGCGTCATGCGGCTCAGGTCGTTGCCGGCCAGTAGCGGCGCGGCCAGCAGCGCCCACAGGCTCATGTGGGTGCGGTACTCGTCCTGGGTCATGCCGCCATTGCCCACCTCGAGCATGTCGGGGTCGTTCCAGTGGCCGGGACCGGCGTACTTGCCGAGGCCGGCCTGGTTGAAGCCGATCTCGGCCATGCGCTTGTAGGTGTCGTTGATGTCGCCGGTGGTGCGCCAGGAGTTGCCACCCACGCTTGGGCCCCATTTCCAGGAGTCATCCCAGCCGTACTGGCACATGGAAAACAGGATGGGCCGCCCGGTTGAGAGCAGCGCCTTGTGCATTTTGTCGTAGACTGCCTTGTCCATGGCGAGGCGCTTTTCGGCGTTCTCGGGCGTGGGCTTGCCCACCTTCTTGTCGATGATGTTGCCGTAGGAGCACATGTCGTACTTCAGGTAGTCGATGCCCCACTTCGCGTAGGTTTGGGCGTCCTTCTTCTCATGCTTGTAGCTGCCCGCGTAGTGGGCGCAGGTGAAGGGGCCGGGCGAGGAGTAGATGCCCAGTTTGAGGCCCTTGGAGTGCACGTAGTCGGCCAGGGCCTTCATGTCGGGGAACTTGCTGTTGGGCTGCAATGCCCCGTGCGCGTCGCGCTGGCCCTGCCAGGTGTCGTCGATGTTGACATAGATGTAGCCCGCATCGCGCATGCCGCTCGAGACCAGGGCATCGGCGGCAGCGCGCACGTCGGCATCGGTGACCTTGCCGGCGAAGTGGTTCCAGCTGTTCCAGCCCATCGGCGGGGTCGCGGCCAGGGTCGCATCGGGAGCCTGCGCGATCAGCATTGGAGAGCAGAGTGCAGAGAACAAGAGGGGGGCGATGACTCGAGACAGGCAGCTTGGCACGCGGGGGTTGCTCCTTCCCTGCTGACGATAAGCCCCGGCCAAGGTATGAAGCAACAGATGAGGCTCGTAAAAAAGCGGCGGCGGCATCGAAACAGGCATGAGCAGGAAACGGAACGGAGCTTTGACAGGATTGGCGGTAGCAGCGGGCGCGCTTGCAGCAGCGCAGATCGCGCTGCGCGCGTGGCGGCGGTTCCCGGTGCGGGGCAAGGTGGTGCTGGTTACAGGCTCCTCGCGCGGATTTGGACTCGCGCTGGCGGAGCGGTTCGCCCGCGCCGGCGCGCGAGTGGTGCTAACAGCGCGCGATGAAATGGAGCTGGGCCGCGCGCGCAATCTGCTGCTCGACCGGAGCGCCACGGACAAGGAACATCTGCTGACGCGACCCTGCGACCTGCGCGAGAACGAGCAGGTACTGCGGCTGATGTGCTCCATCGAGGAGCACTGGGGTGGGGTGGACGTTCTGGTCAACAATGCCGGTGTGATCTCGGTCGGCCCGGTAGAGTCGCAGCCGCTCGCCGCATTTGAAGACGCGATCCGCAGCAACTACTTCAACATGGTGCACTGCACGCTTGCTGTGCTGCCGGCGATGCTCCAGCGGCGCGAGGGCGCAATCGTCAACATCGCTTCCATCGGCGGCAAGGTGGCGGTGCCGCATCTGCTGCCCTACTCCGCAAGCAAGTTTGCCGTGGTCGGCTTCTCGCAGGGGCTGCATGCGGAGGTTCGCGCGAAAGGCGTGCGCGTGACCACGGTGACGCCGGGGCTGCTGCGGACCGGTTCACCGCGGAATGCCAAAGTGGTCGGTAACCGGGAAGAAGAGTTTCGCTGGTTCAACCTCGGCGACTCGCTGCCGGGTGTGTCGCGCAATGCGTATGCGGCGGCGGGGCGCGTGCTGCGCGCGACGGAAACCGCCGAAACCGAGTTGAGCATTACGCCGCAGGCTGCGCTTGCTGCGCGACTGGCGCAGGTATTGCCTGCACTGACGGCCTCTGTGCTCTCGCTTGTGAACAAAACCCTGCCGGCGCCCAGGCCGAAGGAGAGGAAACCACTGCCGGGCGCTACTGCCGAGGAGGAGGAGGACGTTCGCTTGCTTACCGGGCTTGGCCGCGCGGCGGAGCAGGAGTGGAACGAATTGTAACCGTAAAGGTTGCAGAAGGAAAGGGGTGCGCTGCCACAGCCCTGTATGTTCCCAACTGCTCTGCTCTCAGGCCGCGACCGCTCCGTCGCTTTTGGGCGCCAGGTCGCCGGTGCGCCCACCCTCCGCCCATGGATCAATGACGACTTTGGTGCAGCCGTACTCCTTGTCGCGGAAAATGCGGTACGCGTCTGGAATCTCCTCCATGCCAATGCGGTGCGAGATGATCGTGCTTGGGTCGAGCTCGCCTTTCTCGATACGCTCGAGCAGCGGCTTGAGGTAACGCTGCATGTGTGTCTGACCCATCTTCATGGTGATGCCTTTACCGAACGCAGCGCCAAACGGAACCTTGTCGAGCAAACCGCCATACACGCCGGGGAACGACACGGTGCCGCCTTTGCGCACCGCCATGATCGCTTGGCGCAGCACTGTCGGCCGGTCGAACGAGAGCCGCAGCGCCTGCTTGGTGCGGTCGTACACACCGCCAAGGCTGGTGCCATGCGCCTCCAGACCGACCGCGTCGATGGCGCTATCAGGCCCCTGGCCGCCGGTCAGCTCGCGCAGGCTGGCCAGCACCTCGTACTGCGAGTAGTCGAGCGTCTCCGCGCCGAGCTTCGCCGCGAGCGCGAGCCGGTCCGGGAAGCGGTCGATGGAGATGACGCGCTTTGCGCCGAGCATGAACGCGCTGGCGACGGCGAACAGACCGACCGGCCCCGCGCCCCAGATGGCGACCGTGTCGCCTTCTTTGATGTTGGCGTCTTCCGCGGCCATGTAGCCGGTGGGGAAGATATCGGAGAGAAAAAGCAGCTTGTCGTCGGGCAGGTCGTTCTCGATCTTGATGGGGCCGACGTCGGCGAAGGGCACACGCGCGTACTGCGCCTGGCCGCCCGCGTAGCCGCCATAGATATGCGAGTAGCCGTAGAGCGCAGCGCTGGAGTAGCCGTACATTTTCTCAGCCAATGCCGCGTTTGGGTTGGAGTTATCGCACAGCCCGTACAAAGTGCTCTGGCAGAAGAAGCAGTTACCACAGGCGATGGTAAACGGCACCACAACCCGGTCGCCGCGCTTGAGCTTCTTTACATTCTGCCCGACCTCTTCCACAACACCCATAAACTCGTGCCCCAGAATATCGCCGGGTTGTAGGGTAGGGATGTAACCGTCATAAAGGTGCAGGTCGGAGCCGCAGATTGCGGTGCGTGTGATCTTGATGATGGCGTCGCCGGGATTGAGGATCTTGGGGTCCGGGACGTTCTGCACTTCGAGCTGTTCTTTTCCCATCCAGCAGAGAGCCTTCACTGTGCTGCCTCCTGTGCTGCGTGATGCGCGATGACGCCGGTTGCGGGCACGGTAGGCTGCTGCTCGCGGTCGCCGGTGACGGTCTGCTGCAGGCGCGCGCCAGAGGAGCGTGTTCCGTGGGATTGGCCGCGGGTGGTGGCGATTTCGCCCGCTTCGGCCAGCTGCTTGAAGTGACGGAGGTTCTCGCGCACGTAGCCGCCGGGCGTGCGTGAGAACAGGCCGCCCAACGCCGCGGCGAGCCGACCGCCGGGCAACAGGAACTCCTGGTTGACGCGCACCACTGTGCCCCGACCGCTGACAGCGGGCTCAAACAGGATCTGCCCGGCCGCGGGCACAACCGGCTCGCCGATGGTGTGCCACGCGAGTTTGCGCCCATGCTCCTGCACGGTCCACTCCGCGTCCCACTCCAGCGTCTGGTGCTGCGGCAGGTCCATCACCCAGTGCGAGCTCGCGTTGCCGGTGCGGGTAACACTACGAATCGACTCCATGTAAGTGGGGGCCTTTTCCACGTCCTGCCAGAGCGCGTAGAGCTCATCGGCAGGCTTGTTGATGGTGACGGTCGACTGCTCCTGCACCAGACCCTGCGTGAGGCTGCGCACACGCTTGGCGACGCGCGGCGTGTTGGCCTGCCGGGCCGCCATAAAGCCCGCAACAAACAGCAGCGCGCCCGAGCTGAAAATCTGCCGGCGCAGCAGGTACACGGCGGAGAAAACCGCGGCGTATACCAGCGGGTTGGTCGCGGCTTTGCGCGTAGTTTCGGAGTGCGCGCCAGGGTCCACGGCCAGCCGCGTCTGCGCATCCAGGTTCGTTCTTACGTCAGCTTGTACCATCGCAGTGCCTGCTCCTTTATTGTTTCCTTGCTTCTGTGCTCTTCAAGATTCGGGGCGGTTACACAGTAGGATGCGCCGGATGGTTGCGGAGTGAAGCGGCTGTTTCCCACTGTCGCGCGTCCAAGCAGGCTATGAAAAAGGATTGGACCCGCTGCCCCGCCGTCATTGCCTGGCTTCTACTCAGCAGCCCCTGTCTCCTGGCGCAGGCCGCGCCGGCGTTTACGGCGATCGAGCATGTGCGTTTGATCGATGGGTCAGGCGCGGCGCCGCGTACGGATGTGACGGTGATGATCGAGGGGTCGCAGATCCAGTCCATTCGCGCCGCGGCGCCGGCTGAGGCGGCGCTTCCGCCGGGTGCGAAGGTGATCGATGCACATGGCGAAACCATGATGCCGGGGCTCATCAATGCGCATGGGCACCTGGCGCTGGTGAACGGAAGCCAGAACAGCGGCACCTTTTATACGGCGCCGCATGTGCTGGCGGAGCTGCGGCAGTATGAGCACTACGGCGTAGTCGATATGCTGTCGCTGGGGTTGAACCGCGACCTCGTGTACCGGATTCGCGCGCAGCAGGCGGCGGGCAATCTGGATGGAGCGACCGTGTTTGTGGCGGATCGCGGGATCGGTGTGCCGGGCGGCGCACCGCCGATCGCGCATGCGGCCGACCAGCTGTACCAGCCGAAGACCCCGGAGGAAGCACGCGGCGATGTGGACGCGGCGGCGGGGCGACATACCAACTTCATCAAGGTGTGGATCGATGACATGCACGGCAAGCTGCCGAAGATGCAGCCGGCGATCTACACCGCTGTCATTGATGAGGCGCATAAGCAGCATGTGCCGGTCGCCGCGCACGTGTACGCGCTGGCCGATGCAAAGGCGCTGGTGGCCGCGGGCGTGGATGTGCTGGCGCACTCGGTCCGTGACCAGCGTGTAGACCGCGAGCTGATCGTGATGATGAAGAAGCAGGGCACGTTCTACATCCCGACGTTGACGGTGGATGAATCGTTCTTTGCGTTCGCCGATCATCCCGAGTTGTTAAGCGATCCGTTCCTGATGCACGCGACCAGCCCGCAGGAGCTGGCGAAGCTGCGCAGCGATGCATACCGCAGCAGCGTGGAGGCAGACCCTGAGACGGCGCAGCACCGCAGGGATTTCGCCATGGCGAAGACCAACCTGAAACTGATGTATGCCGCGGGCGTGCGGGTGGGCTTCGGCACCGACTCCGGCGCGAACCCGGTGCGGCTGCCGGGCTACGCGGAGCACCGCGAGCTGCAGCTGATGGTCGAAGCGGGACTGACGCCGCTGCAGGCGATCCGCTGCGCGACAGCGACCAATGCGAAGCTGCTCGGCATCGATCATGAAACGGGAACGCTGGCGCCGGGCATGCGCGGGGACTTTCTGCTGCTGGACCGCGATCCGGCGCACGACATTGCAAATACGCGCGGGATGGTGAGTATCTGGCACAACGGCTTTGCCGGTTCGCCGTGGGTGACGGTGGCGCAGCAGGACGCGGCGGCTACAAAACACTGAGCGCCTGCCGCGCGGCCCGCAGGCCGGAGCGCAGCGCGCCGTGGACCGTGCCTGGATGGCCGGTGACGTCAGTGTGTTCGCCTGCGAAGAAGAGTGTGTGCTCCACCGGCTGCGATAGGATGCGGGAAGTATCGGCTGCGCCGGCGGGAGCGTAGCTGTACGCGCCTCGCGTGTACGGATCAGTGTTCCAGTCCACATGGTGCGTTGCGACGAGCGCGTCTTTTAGCGGCCGGCCGAACATCTGCTCCAGTGCGTGAACAGATTGCGCCACAAGCTCGGACGAGCCGTTGCGCGCACGCGGGCCTCCGGCCCATGCGGTCAGCAGCGGGGCTTTGAGCGGCAAGGTCGTCCACCAGGTGGGCGGGTACATCTCCGGCGCGAATAGGAAGTGCAGGCGCGGATACTCCGCTGCCCACCAACGCTCGTGGAACTGTGACACCAGCCGTTGCACAAGGCCTGCACGCAGGCTCATGGCGGCACGGAGTGTTTGATCCGGCCTCGGCGTAAAGGTGACGGAGCCCGACTGCAGCACGCCAAGAGGCAGCGCGCAGATGAGCTGCTTCGCGCTCCACTGCCGGCCGCTTGCCGCGTGCACAGTACACGCGCCGGGCTGCCAGGCGGTCTCCGCGACAGGCGTGTCGAGCAACAGCGTAGCGCCTGCTTCGACTGCTCGGTCGCGCACATACTCGGCGAGTGACTGGTAGCCGCGCACCACCCGCGCGGCGCGGCCGCCGTCAATTGCGTCTTCCGCTGCCTGCTGCTGCGCGAGCCCGGCGATGCCGATGTCAGCAGCATCGGCTGCGTTGAAACCCTCCACGTAGCCGCGCGCGCGGCGCTTGTCTGCAGCGGAGCCGGACGAGCGGGCGAGGTACGCGTCGAAGCTCATGTCGCCTGCTTCGGCCGCGGTCGACTCCATACCCTCAAGCAGCGCCCAGGCATCGTCACCCGGGCACTTAGAGATGGCGCCCGCTGCGTAGCAAAACTGATTGCCTTCGGTCTCCACAATGTCGAGGTTCGCTTCCCGCAGCAGCGCGAGCAACTCGGGAGGACGGCCATGGATAAACTCGGCGCCAAGCTCGATTGGCTGCGGCAGACCAGCTGCATAATGGGTACGCATGCGTCCGCCGACACGGGCTTGCGCTTCAAGCACCAGCACCTGCCTGCCCGCCTGCGCGAGAACGCGAGCGGCGGCCAGCCCGGCGATGCCCGCGCCTAAAACGATCGAGTCACACTCCGCTGGCTTCATGCAGAGCTAAGATGCCGCAAAGCTTCGCGGGCCTGCTGGATGGGGTGGCTCCAGTCGCCGGGGCGCTGCTGACGAAAGATCCGCGTGCGTGGATACCAAGGCGTGCTCGCAGCCAGACCCCAGCGCCAGTCTGCGGCAAAGGGCAGTAGCAACAGCACCGGCTTGCCGAGCGCGCCGGCCAAGTGCGCGAGCACGCCGTCGATCGTCACCACCACGTCGAGCAGCGCGATACACGCGGCCATTTCGGTGAGCGACCCATCGATGCTGTGTATATTCGTGAGCCGGGCCTGGGCAAGCTCTGCCGCGCCTTCATGCTGCAGGCTGTATGCTCTTGCGTTCGGCAGCCCCACGAGCGCAGGCGCGAGCTGCGAAAGGGGCACGGAGCGAAGCGGATCCCATTCGCTGGCGCGCCAGGAAAATCCGCAATGCAGGCGCCTGTCTCCGCGCCGGCCCTCGACGCCCCGCGCCAGCGCCTGGGCCGCGCGGCTCTGCGTAAGCTTTGAGCTTTGCATATATGCAACTGTCGCAGGCACAGTTGCAGTTGTGGTCAGGAAGATGCGGGGCAGCTCCATGATCTCGATCTGCGAGTTCCACGCAGGCAGCTTGGGCGGGGCATCAGGACCCCACGGGATCACCTGCTTGACTCCATCGCAGGCGCCGAGCAGCGGGACGAGCTTGGGGTGCGCCTCAACACAGAGTGAGGCGGTCTGCGCGCGGAGCAGCGGCGCGTAGCGGATGAACTGCAGCGCATCGCCGAAGCCGTGCAGACAGCGCAGCATGACGTGTTTGCCGGCGAGCGGTTTACCGTCCCAGAAGCGAAGCGGGTCGGCGTTGCCGGTCGCGCGCTGCCGCGCTTCTATCTGCTGGCTCGCAGCCCAGGCTTGTTCGTATCGGCCAAGCAGCATGCAGGACTGCCAGCGACCAGCTGCGCACGCATCGGCTTCAGCGCCTGCCTGCTCTGCTTCGAGAAACATGGACAGGGCGGAGCTCACCAGTCGCCGGGCCAGCAGCACATGCGCATAGGCAAGGGTGTCCGCTGGCGACAGCATGCTAGCGAGCAGGACTTCGTGGAATGCCGGCGGCGATCTGCTCCAGTTCAATGGCGCGATGCGCGCTGGTGTGCTCGGCCAGGATGCGCGCGCGCGCGGCTGCGCCCAGGGCCTCTCGCTCGGCGTCCGTGGTTTGGCGCAGGATGCGCAGCACGTCGTCGCCGCTGGCAGCGAGCAGGATCTCCTCACCAGGCGTGAGGAACTGGTCCAGGCCCGGCCAATGGTCCGAGATAACGGCAGCGCCGCAGGCTGCAGCCTCAAACAGGCGTACGGAAGGCGACCAGCCGGCGGCGACCATGCTCGCACGTGTGAGATTGAGCGTAAAGCGCGAGGAGCAATAGAAGGACGAGTGCTGCCGAGGCGGCACATGCTCAAAGCACCCGACGTTGGCAGGCCACGCAATGCCGGAGGGATACTGCGCGCCCGCGACGACAAAGCGCTCGTCGGCAAGTGTGCGCGCGGGCGCGAGGAGAAGCGAGTCCAGCTTGGACTGGCGATCCTGGGAGTAGGTGCCGAGATAGCTCAACGCGCAGATGAAGCGCTCATCTGTCGGCTGCGACTGGTGCGCCTCTACGTCGACCGAACAATAGAGCGGCAGGGCGCGCTGCGCGCCGAAGCGCGACTGCAGCTCGCGAAGAATGGGGCCGCCGGTAAAACTTAGATACGCGTCAAAGCTGGGAATGTCGCTTGCGCGAAGAGCCTCGGTCGCGCCGGTTCGACGCAGCCGCTCCACAGTGACCGGCGTGTCGATGTCATAGAAAAAAACGGGACAGCGCGCTTGCGCGAACAGGGTTTGCGCAGCGGCGACGCCATCGGGAAAATAGGAGCCGATGAGAACCAGATCGCTTGCGGCTGCCTCTGCCAGCCACTCGCCGGTCTCGGACCATTCGCGGTAGAGCGTCACCTCGCAGCAGAAGGGCGCAGGCAGATCGCGGTGATCGCGGTACCAGGAGACATCTTTCTCAAGGAAGTGGATGCTGTGCCCGCGCGCATGCAGCGCCTGGCAGAGCGAGCGATAGGTGGTCGCGTGCCCATTGCCCCAGGCCGAGGTGATGGTGAGGCCGAGGATGCTGATCCTCATACGCAGCCCTTCTGTGCCCATAACTGTTGCAGAAGCTGGTGGGCCTGCCGGGCGCGCTGGGCATAGGTGTGCTCGCTGAGCGCCCGCCGGTGCAGTGCAGCTCCGCAGGCGGCTGCTGCTTCGGTCGAGTAGCTGCGCAGCGCCGCGACAATCTGCTGCGCATCGTGCACGACGAGGATTTCTTCGTCCAGCTTAAAGAAGGTTTCAACCCCGGGCCACGCGTCGCACAGCAAACAGGCGCCGCTGCCTGCCACCTCAAAAACGCGCGTGGGCGGAGAGAACCCGACCTGCGCCATGGAGTCTCGATTGATGTTGAGCACCATGCGCGCCGAGCAGTTGACCGCGTTGTGCTCGCCGGTGGGCACGTGGCCCAGCCAACGCACGTTGGTCGGCATAGGTTTGTCGCCCCAGCCTTCGCCCCCCAGCAGAAACGTCATCTCGGGCGCGAGCTCAGCGGCGCGTAAAAATAAATCCTCGACGCGCCGCTCACGATCGGGCAGGCGATTGCCGAGGAAAACGAGGTCGGCAGAGTAACGTGCATCGGGCGCGACCGGATGGTGCGTGTCCGGGTCAAGTCCGTTATAGATCTGCTCGCACACAGGCACGCCGAGCGCTTTATAGCGCGCAACCACTTCCAGGCCTCCGCCGTACAGCAGGGCCGCGTCATAATGCGGCAGAGCGTCGCGGAACGGATCGGCCGGGTCGGCCTCGGTGCGCTCGAGGGTTGCGGGCGCATCCACGTCCCAGATGCAGGCCAGGGCGCCGGGGGCGCGATAGACGGGCAGCGCGGCTTCAAGCTCGGCATCATCGACACCGATGCCGGAGTGTTTGACCAGGAGATTGGCAGCAGGCGCGTGCTCGCGCAAAACATTCTCCCACTGGCCCGGCTGGTAGACGATGGAGCGCGCATACGGGACCGAGTCGTAATCGCGGTGGGCCTGACGACTGAAGGCATCGGGCTCGGCATAGGTGATGGTGTAACCCAGCGCATGCAGGTACTTGTACATGCCGCGGTAGTAGGTCGCGGCGCCATTCCAGTAGGAGGAAAGCAGCGAGGAGCCGAAAGCGAGAATATTCACTGCAGCACCTCGTCAAAGATAGCCGAGAGCTGCTCCGCACGATGAAGAGTGGTGTGGCGGGTGCGCACCGTAGCCAGGCCGTGCGCCGCGCGCTGTGCGCGGGCAGCGTCGTCGCGCAGCAACTCGCGCAAGGCCGCCAGCACTTCGTCCGTGTTGCATGCCAATACAAAGTCGTGCTCGCAGAACAACGCTTCCGCATCACACCACGGCGCCGAGACAAGCGGAATGCCGCAGGCGAGCGCCTCAAAAACGCGAATGGTCGGGATACCCGGCAGCTGCTCCGCATACTGGCGGCGCGGTACATGGACTGTGCAGCGGGCGACGGCAAATAGCGCCGGCGCATCGAGGTTGGCCAGGTAGCCACCGTACTCGACGCCTGCATGTGCGAGCGCACCGAGGCCGCTTTGCGGATAGCGCACACCGTGGACCAGGCCTGCGCGTGCGGGCAGCATGCGGGCCGGTTCGAGTAGAAACTGCGAGAGCTCTTCAGTGCGCTCGCCATCGCCCCAGTTACCGATCCAGACCAGATCGCGCTCGACGGCAACATCGGTTCGCGGCTGGAACACGGAAATATCCGCGGCCTCATGGAGGGTCCACACACGCGGTGCACCCCAGCGCTCGCGGTAGATACGCCGCAGTACCTCGCCAAAGGCAAGCACGCCGTCGAACTCGGCGATGCGGAGCTGGCTGAGCTGCGCGGGGCTTGAGGATGCGCGATGATGTGTGTCGTGGAAAAGCGCGCGAAAACGGTGCTGTACACGCAGCGCAAGCACGCGGTCGATGAGCGGCCGGTCAGCCCACTCATGCACGATAACGATGTCTGCCTCGCGCAAAGCGGCGGTGAGCATCGGATCGTCGACGTTCACATAGGTCCGCACGTTGAGCTCAGGGTAGATGCCGGCGAACTGAGCAAGAGAGCGGCTACCGCGCTCACCTTCGCTCAGCAGATTGGTGTACGACCAGTTATCAGCTGCCTCAAAACAGGTGACCGCGTGGCCGAGCGTGTGCAGCCCGCGCACAAGTCCGCGGAGGAAGTGGGCGTTGCCGTTGTTCCAGTCGGACCGCAGCGAGTGCGCGAGATAAACGATGCGCCTCGCGCTCATTCGCCCTCTGCCTGCAGACTGGCTACCGGCAACAGCGACGCGTAGATCGACTCATGGTGCGCGACCATGGCGTCGGCACTGTAGCGCGTGCGGGCGCGGGCCAGCGCGCGGCGGCCGAGCCCCGCTATCTCGCCGGGCTGCGCGGCCAGGCGGCGCAGCGTATCGGCAAGCGCAGCCGCATCGCCGGCAGGGTAGTAAAGCGCGGCATCATCCCATATCTCGCGCAGCGTGGGCAGGTCGCTGAGCACCAGCGCGCAGCCGCTGAGCGCTGCCTCGATCGGCGCCAGCCCAAATGGCTCGTAACGCGAGGTGGCAACGTAGAGTGCGGTGCGACTGTAGAGCTGGCGCAGCTGCGATGCATCCTGCTTGCCCAGATATACGACGCCGCGCACCTGTGTTGTCTGCGCGCCCGGCACATGCGAAGCAGCAACCGGAGAAGCGGACTCGCCAGCGATCCAGAGCGGCATCGGTACATCGATCTCTTCGAGAAGCCCGACGTGTTTGCCCGGGTCCCAGGCGCGCCCCACGGTGATGGCCTGCAGCGTCTTGGGAAGATCTGAATCGAACAGCCGCGGCGAGCGTCCGTTCGGAACCACCTCAATGTGGCGGTCAATACCGTACTGCTCACGCAGTTCGCGCGCCATCCACGTTGTGGGCGCGGCCAGCCGGGTTGCCGCCTGCAGGCCGGCCCGTACCAGCGCGGCATAGGCGCGCATGTGGCCTGTATCGGGAACGCGCTCGCCATGCACCGCCTGCCACCAGCCCAGCACGTCGCTGTGCCCGGTCATCAACACCGGCAGGGTGTCGGCCAGCTCGCCGTAAGCAAACTGGTTTGTATGTAACAAATCCGGTTGCACTTGCAGCGTGAGCTCGCGAAGAAAAGCAATGGAGCGCAGAAGGTCCTCGCCCGCATCGTCCATCCACTCCAGCCGGTACTCGGTTTCAACCCACTCGAACAAGGGCGAATCCATGCTCTGTAGCCACGCGCGCTGTCCATTGTCCAGCAAGTGGCCAAAGCTAACGAGGGTAACCTGGTGGCCATTGCGGACAAGCCCCGCGCTCAGCTCTTCGGTGTACGTCCACACGCCTCCGACCGAGTCGGTGGTCAGAAGGACATGCATTCAAGCGCCTCCAGGGTGGCAGGCTTTTCTTCCTGGATATCGCTGAAGCCGGTGCCGGTAAAGAGACTGAGATAGTGGCGATGCGCGCGCTCCCAGGCTTCGTCGTCAGGGGGGGCGCCGAATGTTTCGACGTATAGCGGCGAGCCGGGAAACGGAAACATAGGCACCGGATCGGAGACCCAGACGCCGTGCTCGCACAGCTCCGCCTGCCAGGCGCGCACGGCTGCGGCGTCGTCCTGCGCGGTGCGGATCAGGTTGGCCTGCACCCACGGGATGCGCTGCCTCGCGTAGGCAAGCAACTTCCCGATGCGCTCGGTCGAGAGGCGGCAGTTCTTGTTGAGCTCCCTGCGGCCTTCTTCTGTAATCGACTCAATGCCACATTCCATCGAGATGGTGTGCGCGCGTCTCAGCAGGTCGAATCCGTCTTCGTCCCATAGATCGATGCGGGTCTGGAAGCCGATCTTGAGCGGACGCTTCGCAATTTCCTCAAGCAGCGTACGCACGTTTTTGCCGACGCCGAAGATCTCGTCAATGAAATAGATGTACGTGACGCCGCGCGCGATGAGCGCGTCGATCTCCTGAAGCACGACGGGCACGGGGCGCTCGCGGTACTTGTTACGGAACAGCGTCTTGTTGCAGAAGGAGCAGGACCAGGGGCAGCCGCGCGCGTATTCGAGCTCCGCGCCGAGGCCGTCCTGGCTCTCACCAGCCCGCTCGAAGACATGATGCTTGTGCGTGTGCAGCTCGATCGGATAGTCGCTGAAGTCGAGCGCGGGAAGATCCGCCATCGATGTGACGCCCAGGCCATCACTCAAATGCACACCACTGGCATCCTGCCAGCAACAGCCGGCGATGGTGCTCCAGGGCTGGGTCGCAAGTAACGGCAGCTGCTGGTCTTGCTCGCCGCGAAGGACGATGTCGCAGCCGGTCTTGCGCAGAGTCGCGCCGGGTGTGACAGAGCCGTGCGGGCCGATCAGCACGAAGCTGGCGTGCGCGCCTGGCCGGAGAGCCGCGATCCAGGCCTGCGGAACGCGCAGCTCCGGCGGCGGGCAGCGCCAGAACAGGTACGAGGGCGCGGTCGGCATGACGATAAAGTCAGCCGCGAAGCTATCGAGCCGTGCCTGCACTTCTTCCGGCGAGAGCGACTCCATCTGCGCATCGATCAGCACAGCAGCGTGTCCGGCCTTGCGGAGCTGCTCGCGCGCATGCAGCAGTTCGAGCGGGAGATGTGGATCGCGGCAGCCGAAGTACGTGGAGCCCTCGAAGCTCCAGAGCGGATTGATAAGCGCGTAGTTCATGCCAAGGATCCTTCCCGCACCGCGGGCCGCGCACCAGACTGCGCCTTGGCCAGCGGCTGCTCGGGCTCGGCAAGCGCAAGCCGCCGGCCCTGCAGTTGCTCGTGCCAGAAAGCAGCGATGTCGGCAAAGATGGTGTCGAGCCTGCGTCCGGGCTGCCAGCCGGTGTGCGCGATGAGCCTGGCTGTGTCGCTGATGTAGATCTGCTGATCGCCGGGCCGCGCCTCCGCGTAGCGGATGTCAATCGCGAGCGCGGTCTGCTGCTCGATCAGGGCAAGCGCCTGCCGCACGGAGATGGCCTGCCGGTATCCGCCACCGACATTGAACACATGGCCCGCGGTCCCGCTGCGCATCGCGGCAACACGCTCCATCGCATCGACCAAGTCATGCACGTGCAGGATGTCGCGTACCTGGCAGCCGTCGCCATAGATGGTGACCGGCCTGCCCTCGAGCGCGGAGTAGAGAAAATGCGCGACCCAGCCCTGGTCCTCAGTGCCCAGCTGCCGAGGCCCCGCGATGCAGCTCATGCGGAAGACGATGGTCGGCAGGTTGTAGATGCGCGCGTAGTCGTGCACGTACTGGTCGGCGGCGCCTTTGCTGCAGCCGTAAGGCGAGTGGAAGTCGAGCGGACAGGTCTCCGGTATGCCGTGAAAGTCGGGATCAGTGAAGGCATAGCGATCGCCTGCGCGGTGCACCGGAATCCCATCGAGCGAACCGTAGACCTTGTTGGTAGACGTGAACAAAACCAGGGGGCGATAACGGGACTGGCGCGCGGCCTCAAGTACATGCAGCGTGCCGAGCACGTTGGTGTGGCAGTCCTCCAGCGGATTGGCGATGGAGCTGGTGACCGCAACCTGTGCCGCGAAGTGGAAGATCTCCGTGGCTCCATCAGCGGCCTGCGCAAGCAGAGCGCGATCGCGCACATCGCCGCGGACAAGGGTGAGTCGTCCGGGCGCGGCCAGACTTTGTAGCCAGACGAGGTTTTGATCGACGCCGGAACGCACCAGGCTGTCGTACACAGTAACGTGCGCCGAGGTGCGCCGCAGCAGGTGCGCGGCCAGGTTGCTCCCGATAAATCCGGCGCCGCCCGTGATCAGAACTCGACGTTCGGTTCTGCTCTTCAATGTGTCTCCTTCCACGGTGGGACGCGCGGTATGCGGCCTCTGTTGTTCCTGCGATGCAAGTTCAGGCAGAAAGTCCATAGGTGTTCAGCTCCTGAAGCATCGTCTCGGCCTTGTCTTCGGCCTGCTGCGCACGCAGCCAGTCCACCAGTTCGGCAAAGCCCTGCTCGTGCGTAACCTGCGGCTCGTAGCCGAGCAGCCGGCGTGCTTTCGCAAGGTCGGCGTAGCAGTGCCGGATATCGCCGGACCGGTAACGGCCGGTAAGCTGGTGCGGCAGCGGCTTGCCGAGCGAGGTACTGAGCAATTGGGCGACGCGGCTGATGGAGATAGGCTGGCCCGAGCCGATGTTGATGACGTGGCCGTCGGCTTCGTCGCGCTCGAGCGCGAGCAAGTTGGCGCGCACAATGTCATGGATGTTGACGAAGTCGCGCTGCTGCTCGCCATCTTCAAACACCATGCACGGCTGGTTGTTGAGCAGGCGCGCGGCAAAGATGGCGGCCACACCCGTGTACGGGTTGGAGAGCGCCTGGCGCGTGCCGTAGATATTGAAAAAGCGCAGCGCAACGACGGGCAGGTCGTAAACGCGGCCATAGGTGAGGCACAGCTCTTCCTGGTCGCGCTTCGAGAGCGCGTAGACGCTGGTGACCTCGCTCGGCTTATTCTCCGCCGTTGGCCGCGGCGTGAGCGCGCCGCCGCAGCCGGCGCAGGCGGGGTTCCACACGCCCGCACGCAGCTGCGCATTGCCGCGGATGGGGGGCGCCACCGGGCCGCACTGCGCGCAGCTGTACGAGCCTTCGCCGTAGATCGACATGGACGACGCAACGATCAGCTTGCGGATCGGCTGCTTGCTGTCGAGCAGCACCTGCAGAAGCTGCGCGGTGCCGAGCGTGTTGACGTCCATGTAGCGCTGGATCTCGTACATGGACTGGCCGACGCCGACGGTCGCGGCAAAATGGTAGATCGCATCCACGCCCTCGATGGCCTGCTGCACCGCGGCGCGGTCGCGCACATCGCCGTACACGAACTCAATCTCGGGTGAGAGATAAGTTGGCAGCTTGCGCCCGTGCACCTGCGGCGTCAGGTTGTCGAGCACACGCACCGAGTGCCCCTGCCGCAGAAGTCCATCGGCCAGGTGCGAGCCGACGAATCCGGCGCCGCCGGTGATCAGAATGGTGCTGCTGCGCATTTTGCTCATGTGCGTACCTTTCCTTCCTGCGTCCGCCTGCTCTGCTACAGCGCAATCGCCATTGATTCCGGCTCCGGCTTTACCGTCAGTGGAGCGGCATAGCGGTGGACAGCCCACCGCGCAAACTCAGTAAAGTCTTCAACATTCCGCGGAGGACTCGCCCAGTGTTTTTCAACCCCCAGGTGCTCGGGCGTAAAGCAGAGCGTCATCGTCGTTTCTAAGCCGGCAAGCGCGCTCATCTGCCGGTCGAACCAGGCTTCGGCGCCGGGGCGGAACCAGTCGGCCCAGCTGACGCCGGTGCGCAGGTAGCGCACGTTGAGCCGCTCCATCCACTCCACCGCCGCGCTCAGCCGATGATCCTCAAAGTGAAACCACTGGCACAGGCCCAGCGCAGGATTGGCTGCCGCGAGCGCGGGAAACAACTGCGCAGACTGCTTGGGCGTGCCGTCATGCCGCAGCAGCCCCATGTAGTAGTGGCGATAGTAGGACGAGCCCTCGGCTTCCTTGTGGCGCGTCGTCGCCTCCCACTCCGGGGGCAGATCGTAAAGGCTGTACCAGTGGATGCGCTCTACTTCATCTTTCAACAGCGACGACATGCGCTCAAGCCCGAAAGCCGCGACCTCCTCCGCGCCAAACGAGGACGCGCCTACCTCGGAAACCCACACAGGAAGTCCCGCGCTCTCGCGCGTCTGGCGAATGCGCTCCGGCCAGTCGTTGACGTGCCAGTGGTTCCAGTCCAGCGGAAAACCGTGGACCGCGACAACATCGATCTCCTCAAGCGCGCCTTGATTCTTCATCAGCTCAATCCAGCGCCAGTCACAGGAGGAGACGCCGCCGAGCACGATTTTGAGATCGGGATTAATGGCGCGTATCGCGCGCGAGGAAGAGCGCACCATGGCCGCAAACTTTTCCCACTGCGGATCGAGGTGAAAGTTCCAGTGCGACAGGTTGTTGGGTTCGTTCCACAACATGACTGCTTCTACCATCTGTTTTCCCCTTACCAGAGCTTGCCGGCGAACTCAAGTTGCTGCAGCGGCTGGCCATCGCGCTCGGTCGCGACCGGTGTGCAAAGCCACGTCTCTTGTTCAGGGTTGGCATCGATGCGCAGCCCGGCGGAACGCAGCATCGCTTCGACTGCCTGCCGGTTGGGGATCCACCAGTTGGTCTTGTCGCCGGCAAAGCTGTGCTCGAAAAAGCGCACTTGCGGAAATGCAGGATCAGTAAAGATGGGCTCCTCCCAGAATGGGTAGTCCGGCGCAATCGGCGTGCTGCTACTTGCCACCGCATGCGGGCGAAACAGTGTTTGAAACACCAGCGTTCCCCCGGGTTTGATCTTCTGCACCACGCGGTCGAGTGCGTACAGCGGATAGCGCAGGTGGTAGAAGAGGCCCATGAAGAGCACGATGTCGAACTGCCCTTCGATCGAGAGCACATCGTACGCAGAGCAGTTCCGGTAGTCGATCTCGAGCGCGAGTTCGTCGCGAGCGATGCGGGCCTGGTTCAGGTACATCTCCTCGGTGTCAATGCCAAGCACGCGGCCTGCGTGGCGGCGCTTGAGCTCGATCGAGTAGAAGCCGGCATTGCAGCCAATGTCGAGTACGCTTTTACCGGTGAGTTCCCCAGGCAGAGCCGCGGAGAGCGAGCGCCATTTTACAGACGGGTAATCGCCGAGAGAATGATCCGGCGCAGTCTCAATGCCCTGGATGCGCAGGTTGTGAAACCAGGGTCCAGCGACGCGGAGTCTTGTTTGCAGGGCTTCGTCCCGGGCTGTCTGCGTTGTGTCTCCTGCCAAAAGTTTGGACCCTATCTTCTTCCAGATTTGAAGCGCGTTCAGCTTCCCGGCGCGACGGTCCGCGATCGTCGGCGCACATAGCGTGGTGCATGCAGCAGCACGCACGAACATAGATGCTAAATACAAGCATCGCGGACACGCCGCCACAAAAGTTCGAAAAGGTTTGCAACGGAACCGTGTTGGCCTGCTCGCGCCACCTCCTTGCAAGAGGCGCCGGGAGCAGATTGAAGAGCAGGGCGTTGGGCCGTCCGCCACTTGCGGTGTACCCTTAGCTATCACGGCATGCGTCGGCAGCAGCGACAATCCACAAACCCCAGCAGTCTCGCATCGGGAGTATTCAGTCCCACGGCGCCGTCCGAGAAAATCGCGCGGCACCCCTACTGCGAGCAGGAAAGCAACCAGAATGGCCGAAGCAGCGGGAAAAAAACGAAGCGCCTGGGGCGAGCGCATCCAGGCGCTTCGCAATGTGCCTCCCGTTCTCCATATTCTGTGGGAGTCCGGACCGGCGGTGGTTACCTGGGGCCTGATTCTGCGGGTGGTCGTGCCCACCATCGGTCTCGGCATCGGCCTGATTGCGTCGCAGATCATCTACGGAGCGCAGCGCGCACTCAGCCATCAGCCCTGGCTGCCCCACTTCTGGTGGCTCGTCGCCGCGGAGGTGGCACTGGCTCTGCTCAGCAACGTCTTATCCCGCGGCATCACTTACAGCGACCAATTGCTCGCCGACCGCTACACCTATCACGCCAGCGTCAAGGTGATGGAGAAGGCAGCGCAGCTTGACCTGACCACCTATGAAGATCCCGTCTTTTACGATCGTCTGGAGCGAGCGCGGGTGCAGGCGACGGACCGTCTGGCGATGATCCAGCAGATGGGCAATCTCTTCCAGCAGCTCGTCCTCACGCTGATCTGGAGCGTGGTGCTGGTCTACCATTCGCCGTTCCTCATCTTCCTGCTCATTGCCGGTGTCGTGCCATCCTTCCTCGGCGAAACCCACTTCGCTTTCCTCGGCTACGCGAAAAACTTTCGCCAGACCCCCGCCAAGCGGCAGATGGATTACCTTCGCCAAGTTGGCGGCAGCAAGGAAGCCGCGAAAGAGCTCAAGCTCTTCAACCTGAGCCGCTACCTGACCGATCGCTTCAAGGGCCTGTCGCGCGGCATCTACGAGGAAGATGTTGCGCTGGCGCGCCGCAAGCTGTTGTGGGGCGGCCTGCTCTCCCTCGTCAGCGTCGCCGGCTACTACGGCGCCTATGTCTTCGCCGTCTTCGAGGCGGTCACCGGGCATTACGCAACCATCGCGATCTTTACCTTCATCACCATCGCCATCCAGCAGGCCAGCACCAACTTTCAGCAGGCGTTTTCAACCGCTTCCGGCATGGCCGACCAGGCGCTCTTCCTCACCGACCTTATCGCCTTCTTCGAGATGAAGCCGACCATTGTTTCCAAGCCGGACGGGCTGCCCATGCCGCGGCCTATCCAGCGCGGCTTCGAGTTCCGCAACGTATCCTTTGCCTATCCTGGAACCGAGAGGCGCGTTCTCAAGAACTTCAACTTCACGCTGCGCCCGGGCGAGCGCATCGCGCTGATCGGCGAAAACGGGCAGGGCAAGACCACCGTCGTCAAGCTCATCACGCGGCTCTACGACCCAACCGAAGGTGAAATCCTGCTCGACGGCGTCGACCTGCGAGAGTATGACCTGAACGATCTCCACGCGGAAATGGGAGTCATTTTTCAGGACTTCATGCGCTATGAAATGACAGCGCGGGAAAATATCGCGGTCGGCCAGGTCGAGGTACAGCACTCGGAAAAGGACATCGAGCGGGCTGCGGAAAAATCGCTTGCCGCCAGTGTCGTCGCGAAGCTCGCCGGCAGCTACGACCAGATGCTGGGACGCCGCTTCGAGACCGGCGTCGATCTCTCCGGGGGTGAGTGGCAGCGCATTGCCCTGGCGCGGGCATACCTCCGCGATGCGCAACTGCTGATCCTCGACGAGCCGACCGCGGCGCTCGATGCGCGCTCGGAGCTGGAAGTGTTTGAGCGCTTTGCGGAGCTGACGATGGGCAAGATGGCTCTGCTCATCTCTCACCGTTTCTCGACCGTGCGCATGGCCGACCGCATCGTGGTGCTGGCCGGCGGCCAGCTGGTGGAGGAAGGCGACCACGCGCGCCTGATGGCGCAAGGCGGCCTCTACGCAGAGATGTTTGAAATGCAGGCTGCGAGCTATCGCTAAAGCTCTTCCCTTTTTTGTTTACCACGAAGCCTTTCAATTCTGGAGCATGCGTGACCGATACCCCTTCATCCAGCAGCTCTTCCGCAAGCGCGGAGCAGACGCAGCCCGTTGTGAAGATTGCCCCACCCACCTGGCAGGAAGAGACGTTGCGTGCGCAGGCGCGCGCTGATGCGGGCGAGTGGCAGGCGACGAGGCACCCGCGCGGACACAGCGGTTTGCGCACGCGGGTAGAGGCCGCGCGCAACGCGCTCGACGCACTGGTGCGCAAACTCGATGCGCTGCCCGAGCCCGACCCCATGACCGGCAACACTAACCCGCTGCTGGTGCTGCGTGAGAATCCCCGCCTGCTGCGCTCGGCCTTGAACGAGGTTGCAACCGGCGGCCGCGTGCTCGACAAACTGCCGCGGCTCTCCCCAGCCGGTGACGACGGCGAAGGTTTGCCCCGCGCAATCGCCGTCGCTGCCGGCTACTTCAAAGGCACGGCCAACGTCTGGGACGCGAAAGCGCTGCTCGTTTACGTTGAAGGGCTGCAGACAGTCGAGCCGCTGGAGCTACAGGAGCTCTGGTCGCTCTCCTCGCTGATGAAGTTTTACCTGATGGAGCGGGCGGTCAGCGAAGGCGAGGCAGTCTTCGCCGCCGGCATCCCTTCGGGTTTGAATGCCGTGATCCAGACCTGCATCAAGAGCATTCGCGAGCTGGGCTACGCCGACTGGACCATCGTCGGCGAGCCGCTCATTGTCTTCGACCGCGTGCTGCGCGAGGACCCCGCGGGCGCCTATCCGCGCATGGATTTCGACAGCCGCGAAGCCTACCGCAAGCGCGTGGCGGAGCTGGCGGCGCATGCCGACCTCACAGAAGTGGAGGTCGCGCGCGAAGCACTGCGCCTTGCGCGCGTCGCACAGCAGCGCACCATCGAGGATCCGCGCGTGTACCTGCGCGAGTCTCACCTCGGCTACTACCTTGTCGATGGCGGCGTCGATGCCCTGTCGCACGCCATCGGCTACCGGCCCCCTTTTGTCGAGCGCATGCGCATCGCAGCCAAGCGCGATGCGGACCTGTTCTACATCGCGCCTGTCGAGGTACTCTCGGTGCTGCTCATCGCGGGGCTGCTGCTGCCGATCGTGCCCGCCTCGCATACCTTCGGTGCGCTTGTGCTCGCCTTCCTGCTGCTGTTTCTTCCGGCGACACAAGGCGTCGTCGACCTGGTCAACAACATCGTTACATCGCTGTTCGAAGCACGCGCGCTGCCCAAGCTCGAGTTCAAAAAGGCCGGCATCCCCGCCGATTGCGCGACGCTGGTCGCCGTGCCGACGCTGCTACTCAACGAGAAGCAGCTGCGCGAGCTGGTCGCCGATCTCGAAGTACGCTACCTCGCCAACCAGGACCCGCACCTGCACTTTGCGCTCATCACCGACCTGCCCGATGCCGTGACGCGCCCGCGCGAGAATGACTCCGACCCGCTGGTCGATCTCGCCATCAAGCTCATCAACGACCTTAACGTGCGCTACCGCGGACAGAAGGGCGGCTGCTTCGTTCTGTTCCATCGCCTGCGCATCTTCAACGCGCGGCAGGGCGTGTGGATGGGCTGGGAGCGCAAGCGCGGCAAGCTGCTCGACCTGAACAAGTTTCTTGAAGGCGTCTTCGACGCGTTTCCGGTCAAGGCCGGCGGCGTGCAGGAGGTGCGCAGCGTTCGCTACATCATCACGCTCGACTCCGATACGCAGCTGCCGCGCGGCACCGCTGCCGCAATGGTCGGCGCCATGGCCCACCCCCTGAACCGCGCTGTGATCGACCCGGTGCGCCGCATCGTGACATCCGGATACGGCATCCTGCAGCCGCGCGTGGGTGTGAGCGTGCAATCGGCAGCGCGCTCGCGTCTGGCCGCATTGTTCTCCGGGCAGACCGGCTTTGACATCTACACGCGCGCGGTCTCTGACGTGTACCAGGACCTCTACGGCGAAGGCATCTTTACCGGCAAGGGCATCTATGAAGTCGCAACGCTACATGCCGTGCTCGACCGCCGCTTCCCGCGCAACTCCCTGCTCTCGCACGACCTGATCGAAGGCGCATACGCGCGCGCCGGGCTCGCAACCGATATTGAAGTCATCGACGATTACCCATCGCACTACTCGGCGTTCACGCGCCGCAAGCATCGCTGGGTGCGCGGCGACTGGCAGATCGCCCAGTGGCTGTTCCGCGAAGTGCCGGACGAGTCGCGCAGGCGCGTGCGGAACCCCATCTCGACCATCTCGCGCTGGAAAATCTTCGACAACCTGCGTCGCTCGCTCGTGGAACCCTTCACCATGCTGCTGCTCATCGCCGGCTGGTTCGGGCTTGAGGGTGGCGCGTTGTACTGGACGCTCATCACGCTGCTGCTCATGTTTCTGCCGACGATCGTGCAGTTCGTCTTCTCGCTCGGCCGCGCGTTTACGTCCGAGACCGCCGGCGCGGTAGGCGAAGCAGTAAGCGGCGCTGGTCAGGCAGCATTCATCACGCTGCTGAACGTGGCCTTCCTGCCCCACTCCACGTTTCTCTCGCTCGACGCCATCCTGCGCGCAATGGTGCGCCGCTTCATCACCGGCCAGCGTTTGCTCGAGTGGGAGACAGCGGCGGAGGCCGAAGCCGGCAAGCGCGTGACCCCTGTAGACCGCTATCTCGCGGCAACGCCTTTGTTCGCGCTCGTCATCGCGGCGTTTGTCTACTGGAAGGCGCCGCAGGCGCTGCCGTTCGCGCTACCAGTGCTGCTGCTGTGGGGGGCCGCAGGCGCCATTACAGCATGGCTCAATAGGCCGCCGCGCGAAACCAGCGCCGCGCTCGGCGAAAAGGACACCGCGTTTCTGCGGGAGCAGGCCCTGCGCATCTGGCGCTACTTCTACCAGTTCGGCGGTGCGCAGCATCACTATCTGATTCCCGACAATGTAGAAGAAAAAGATCTGTTCGAAGCGCCGCGTGTCTCCCCCACCAACCTGGGCCTGCTGCTCAATGCGCGGCAGGCCGCGGTCGAGTTCGGCTGGCTTACTGTGCCGGAGTTTGCCGAGCTTTCCAACGCGACGCTCGCCACGTTCGCAGCGCTGCCCAAGCATCGCGGGCACCTGTACAACTGGTACAACACGCACACGCTTGAACCAATCAGGCCCATCACCGTCTCATCCGTCGACAGCGGCAACTTTGCCGCATCGCTCTACACCCTGCGCATGGGCGCGGCAGAGCTGCTGGAGCGACCGCTGCTCGACGAGCGGCTCTTTGCCGGCCTGCAAACACAGTACGCCGTGTCGCAACTCGGCGACTCCGGCCTTCCGGCTTCCAACGCATCTGACGCACCAATCGATGCGATGCTGCAGTGGGCCATCGAGCACGCAGCTTTGCAGCCCGCCGTCGATGCAGCCGAAACTGAAAACACCGCGCCGGCAAGCGAGGCGACGTGGTGGCGCAACGAGCATGCGAAACGCGTCACAGCCATTGCAGCGATCGCGACAGAATGCGAGCCCTGGCTGTTGCCCCGCTTCGCACCGCTGCGCACGGTTGCGGCACTTACGATAGAAGGTGAAGCGGCCCACCCTCCGCTGATGTACGCGGAAGACTTCGCACGGCAGCTCGACGCGCGGCTCGAGCACCTTTCCGCGACCCGCCAGCCGGAAAGTGATGCCGCTTCCTTCGTCCTCGCGGAGCAACTGCGCGCGCTGCTGCCTTTGGCGATGGAACGTTTGCGAGCCCTGGCTGCGAGTGTCACGCGCTGCTCCGAAGAAGCGTTCCGCCTCGCCACTGCAATGGACTTCGAGTTCCTGGTGCAGCGCGACCGGCAGATGCTTTCGATCGGCTACGACCTTGAGATCAACGAGCTGCACTCGGCCTGCTACGACATGCTCGCATCGGAAGCGCGCGTGGCCGCGTTCATCTCGATCGCCAAGGGCGACCTGATGCAGGAGAGCTGGTTCAAGATGGGCCGCACGCACACCCTGGCGCATGGCCGCGCGGTGCTGCTCTCCTGGACCGGCACCATGTTCGAGTACCTGATGCCGTCGCTCTGGATGCGCTCGTACCCTGACACGCTGATGGCGCGCACGCTCTCGGGTGTCGTCGATGTGCAGCGCGCGTACGCCCGGCGCCTGGGCTTTCCGTGGGGCATTTCGGAGTCCGGCTTTGCCGAGGTCGACGACGCGGGTCACTACCATTACCAGGCCTTCGGTATCCCGCAAATCGCGCTCAAGTGGGACGCGACCGCGGGCCCGGTGGTCGCGCCCTATGCGAGTTTTCTCGCGCTCGGCATCGATCGCGATGAGGCACTCAGGAACCTGCACACCATGGCCAAGGCAGGCTGGGCCGGCGCCTACGGGATGTATGAAGCCGTGGATTATGTGCAGGGCCGCGAGCGCCCGCGGCTGGTGCGCGAGTGGATGGCGCACCACCAGGGTATGTCGCTGATGGCGCTGCTCAACCTGCTGCAGGATGAAGCCTGCAAGCGCTGGTTCCACGCCAACCCGCACTTGCAGGCCACTGAACTTCTGCTGCACGAGAAGCCAATCAACAAGGCAGCGCTGCGCGAAGAGGTTCGGCAGCAGCCGAAGAAGGCAGAACCGCAGCCGGCTTAGAGCATTCTCACAGAAGGTGTAAGCCTGTACATGGAGCTGGGCGCGGCTTTTCCGTCAAGAAAAGCCGCATGCCACTCAACTCCGATGGACTGCAGTAACTGTGGAAACGCTAAGCGGTCTGCAGCGCCGCGGGCTCAGCAGCAAAATGCTTGTGAAAAACGCTGAGGACCTTTGCGGCGCGTTCCGGGTCGGTCGACCAGCTCTTCGAGACTTCTTCGATGAACTGCTCACCGGTCAGCGCCAAGAGCGCGGCGCTGTAGTGTGGGTAGGCGCTTTGCAGCTCGCGCAGCAGCGTCATGCGTTCGGCAAAGCAGCTTTGCCAATCGTCGAAAACAATCCACTGCGCGCTCACTGTAACCCACGCTCCGTGCAGGAACTCGCGCGTGGGCAGCGCAAGCGAGACGCCGCGCGGCGGATGCGACTGCTTCTGTCCGAATAGATTGTTCGCTTTGACGGCGAGCGTGGAGCTGCCCCAGGCGGACTCGAGCGCTGCTTCGCAAGCCGCATGCTCAGGGAAGATGTGGCCGGCGGCGCGTGCAGCGGCAGCGGCTCTTTCAAGAAACTCTGCAGGTGTCATAATCATCCTTGTCGCAAAAAGAAAAAGGCGCGCCGCATGGCGCACCTTTCTCTTAGTATTTCAGTTTCACCCGGAATTGCCGGCCACACTTACACGACGAAGTACTTGGCCTGCGGATGATGCACGACAAGCGCATTGGTGCTCTGCTCCGGCTCCAGGTGAAAACCTTCCGTCAGCCGCACCCCGATATTCTCCTCCGGCCTCAGCAACTCAAAGATTTTTGTCTGGTCTTCGAGATTTGGGCACGCCGGGTAACCGAAGGAGTAGCGCGACCCGCGGTACTTCTGGTGGAACAGGTCGCGCACTTCCGCGGCATCCTCACCGCCGATGCCAAGTTCCTCTCGGATCAGCTTGTGCGCGTACTCGGCCAGCGCCTCGGCGGTTTCGACGCCGAGCCCGTGCACGTAGAGGTAGCGCGTAAAGTCGCCCGCGTCGAACAGCTTTTTGGTCTCCTCACTCGCGCGGTCGCCAATTGTAACTACCGAGAATCCAATCACGTCCATCCGTCCAGAATCCTTCGGATGAAAAAAATCCGCGATGGAAAGTTTGCGGCCATCGCGCTGGCGCGGAAAGTGAATACGCAGGCGCTCCCGCGGCGCGCTTGCAGCCGCATTCTCCGGCTCATACACGACCACATCGTTGCCATCGGCCTGCGCGGGATAAAACCCGTACACCAGCTTCGGCCAGAACCAGCCCTTCTCCTTCATCTCGGCCTTCAGATCGCGCAGAATGGGCCGGTACTTCTCCTCGACCAGCCGCATGTAATCGCTCGCCGAAGCCGTCTTGAGCTGCCACTGGTTCTTGAACAGCGCCGTCTCATTGATGTACCCGAAGATGAAGTCGAGATCGAAATCCTTGCGCACGCGGTTGCCAAAAAACGCCGGCATCGGCGTCTGCTCCTGCGGAACTACCCAGCTCGACCGCACCACCGGCGCGTCAACCGGCAAAGCCTGCGCGGCCGCAATATGCGGCGCAACAGGAAAAATCCTGACGGTGCTGCCCTCTTCCATCCGGCGCAGCCGCGCGCCGTCTTTGCCGGCCAGGTCGCTCATCACGTGCAGCCCTGCGAACGCGTCCTCCGCGTAGAACACAGCGGATGAATACTCCTGCCGCAAATCCTGCTCCACATACTTGCGCGTGAGCGCGGCCCCCCCGCAGATCACCGGCGTCGCCATCGCAAGCCGCTGCAGGTCCTGGATCACATATTTCATCTCGAGCGTCGATTTCACCAGCAGCCCGCTTAGACCGATCGCGTCCGCCTTGTGCTCCTGCGCGGCTTTGATAATCACATCCGCCGGCTGCTTGATGCCAAGGTTGACGACCTTGTAGCCGTTGTTCGAGAGGATGATATCGACCAGGTTCTTGCCGATGTCGTGTACGTCGCCCTTCACCGTCGCAAGCACGATGGTGCCTTTCTGCGTGCCTTCCACCCGCTCCATCTTGGGCTCAAGATACGCGACCGCAGCCTTCATCACCGCAGCCGAGTCGAGCACCGACGGCAGCTGCATCTTGCGCGCACCGAACAGGTCGCCGACCGTCTTCATCCCGTCCAGCAGCACCGTGTTGATCAGCTCAAGCGGCGTATATGTAACCAGCGCTGTATCAATTACCTGTTCAAGACTTTGCTTCTCCGCACCCTGGCCGAGCGAGCGCTCGCCGCGAATAATCAACTGCTTCAGCTGGTCTTCCAGGCTCAGGTCTTCGACCGCAATCTCGTCCTGCTTCACACTCGGATCAATCCCGCTGAAGTAAGCCATGTAGCCTTGCAGCGGATCGCCCTCTGACTTGTCCTGGAAGATGAGCTTGCGGGCAAGCTCCACCTCGCGTTCGGGAATCTTATACAGCGGGTAGATCTTCGCGTAGTTCACGATGGCTGCGTCCAGCCCCCGGTCCACCGCCTCCTTCAGGAACACACTGTTGAGCACGCGCCGCGCGTACGCATTCAAGCCGAAAGAAATATTGCTGACGCCAAGAACGGTCTTCGCTTTCGGCAGCTCTTCCTTGATGCGGCGCACCGCTTCCAACGTTTCCATACCTGCGCTGCGATAGTCTTCCTGCCCGGTCGAGATCGGCAGCGTCAGCGGGTCAAAAAGAATGTCTTCTCCGCGAATTCCGTAGCGCTCGGTCGCCATCTCGTAGATGCGTTTGGCAACGGCGACCTTCTTGTCCGCGGTCAGCGCCATACCCTCTTCATCGATCGTCAACGCGATCACCGCGGCCCCGTAACGCTTCGCCATCGGCAGCACCTTGCTGGTGCGCTTCTCTCCATCTTCAAGATTGATGGAGTTGATCAGCGGCTTGCCGGGGACACGCTTCAGCGCTTCTTCCACCACATCGGCTTCGGTCGAGTCGATCATGATCGGCGCCGTTACCCGCGTCGCGATCTTCTCAAGCACGCCATTCATGTACGCCTTCTCGTCTTCGCCGACGATCGCGCAGCACAGGTCGAGCATCTGCGAGCCCTCGCTTGCCAGCCTCTTCGCCATCGCCAGAATGCCGTCGTAGTCACCCGCGCGCACCATGTCGCGGAAATGCGCCACGCGCGTCGTCGTGTTCATCTCCTCAGCGATAATCACCGGCTGCCCATCCACTTCGAGCGGCAGCGCTGAGAACGCGCTCGCAGCCACGCCATGCTGCTTTACATCACGCTTCGCCGGCACGGCGTCTTTCACAGCCTCGACCACTGCTCGCAGGTGGTCCGGCGTGGTGCCGCAGCAGCCGCCCACCACCTGCACGCCGTATTCAGCCACAAAGCGGCGATGGTACGCAGCAAGCTCCTGCGGCGTGAGCTTGTACACCGCGACGCCACCCTCATTCTGAGGCAGCCCCGCATTGGGCAGCACGCTGATCGCCCGCGCGGAGTTCTGGCATAGAAAGCGCACTGCATCGTTCATCTCCGCGGGCCCCGTCGCGCAGTTCAGCCCGATGATGTCCGGATCGAAGCACTCGACCACTGCGAGCGCCGCTCCGATCTCCGAGCCGAGCAGCATGGTGCCCGTCGCCTCCAGCGTCACCTGCATCTGCAGCGGGAGGCGCCTGCCTGCGGTGCGCATCGCGTCATGGCATGCGGCGAGCGCGATCTTCGCCTGCAGCAAATCCTGGCTGGTCTCGATCAGCAGAATGTCGACGCCGCCCTCAATCAGCGCGCCGGCCTGCTCGCGGTACATCGCGGCCATTGCGTCATAGCCGATGTGCGCAAGCGATGGCAGCTTGGTTGTCGGTCCAATTGAGCCCGCCACGAAACGCGGCCGTTCAGCGGTCGAAAACTCCGCCGCAACTCCCTTTGCCAGACGCGCAGCCGCGACATTCAGCTCGTGTGTCTTATCACCCAGCTCATATTCATCGAGCACCACACGCGTCGAACCGAAGCTGTTGGTCTCAACAATGTCGCAGCCTGCCTCAAAGAAGCTCGCATGGATGCTGCGGATAATATCGGGCCGCGACAGCACCAGCAGCTCATTGCAGCCTTCCTTGCCCCAGTAGTCGTCAACCGTCGGCGCATGCAGCTGAATGTTGGTGCCCATGGCGCCGTCGTATACCAGCACACGCTCTTTGAGAAGCTCAAGAAAGTCAGTCATAGGTAGGGTGCGGCTGGAAGCAACAGCCGCATCCTTGATTGTAGCTTGCACGGGCATGGGTCCCGTTTGCCGCGGCCTGTATGCCACGGCAAAAGCCAGAGCTACAAGACGGGCTCCACAGGATCGACAACCCAGATGGTCAGCTCTCCATCGAGCAGCGGCTGCGCGGCTGCGAAGGCTTTCTTGAAGTGGTCTGAAGCCTTGTGCACCTCGAACTCCTCCTGCCCGGCGTACTGCTCACTGAACAAAAACTCTCCACCCTCGGTCGTCTCGTACAACTCATAAAAATCAACGCCTTCCTCGGCCCGGCTTGCCTTCACCAGCGCCAGCAGCGGCTCCCGCAGTTCCTGCTCCCGGCCTGCTTTCGCCTTTGCCCGCGCAAACACCCGTACACTCGCCATACTGTTGCCCTCCGCTAATTTTGATGCATGGCGCAAATAAAGAGCGGCAGCCATCTGGCTGCCGCTTGTCTGCCACTCGCGAGCTACTTGGTTGAGTCGGCGCCGCTCGCCACCGCGCCGGGTAAACCGAGGTTCGCCACCAGCATGTCTTCCTTACGCATCACCAGGCTGGTCGCGTTCAGGCTGGCCAGCTCGAAACCGTGCCCGTGCGTGATCGCGTCTGTCGGACAAGCCTCCACACAGTAGCCGCAGAAGATACACCGGTTGTAGTCGATGTTGTAGACCTTCGCATAGCGCTCCGCGCTCGAGATGCGCGTCTCTGCGGTGTTCTCTGCCGCCTCAATGTAGATGCAGTTAGCCGGGCAGGCCGCCGCGCACAGGAAGCAGGCAACGCACTTCTCCAGCCCGTTCTCATCGCGCTGCAGCACATGCGCGCCGCGGAAGCGTTCCTGCAGCACCGCGCCCTTGTTGGGCCCCGGGCCATCCGGGTAGTTCTCCACTTCGGTCGGCTTGAACATCTCACCGAAAGTGATGCTCATACCTTTGGCCACGCCTGCAATGTTGCGCACGATCGACATACCGCAAGTATACGATGATCTTCAGGGGGATCAGTTCATGCTGCGAAAGCGCCTTTCTGCGCCGAGCCTGCTGCTCGCGCTCTCGGCCTGCGCCATCGCCCAGACCAGCGAACAAAGTACCGCGCGCACCGTAAGGGTTTACGATCCCGTCGGTAATCCTGTCGTTCTCGCATCCGCCGCTTCTTGGGACGAAGCCGTGGTGCTTCCGGCCTCTTCGCTGCGCCCCAGCGCCCTTATCCAGGCTTCTCCCAGCAATGAGGTCGCTGCGGACCGGCTCCTGCTCTCCGGAGCGACGACTGTAACACTCACTGGCTCTGACTTCCATGCGCTTCCCCACACCACACTTACCGTCACCAACGGCCACTCTGGTGCCAGGGAAGTCTACTCCGGTGTTCCGCTCATTGAGCTGCTTGAGAAAGTCGGCGCGCCTGCGCCGCAAGCGGTCAAAGGCAAAGTGCTCTCCGACTACATCGTCGCCATCGGCAGCGACAACTACCATGCCGTGCTCGCGCTCGCAGAGATCGAGCCGGGGTTCCATCCGGGCACAGTCCTTGTCGCCGACACACTCAATGGCAAGCCGCTCGACACCAAGGAAGGTCCGCTGAAGCTCATCGTCGAAGAAGACAAGAAACCCGCGCGCTGGGTGCACAACCTGGCGAAGGTCGAACTGAAGCAGGCTGAGTAACTCGCCAGACACAACAGTTCTCCGCTTGCGGGGTTCCAACGGTAAAGGCGGAGGCTTCTAAACCATGCGCGTCTTTCGAACTTGCCTTGCTCTTCTACTCGGACTGCTGCTAACCGGCAGCGCCTTGGCTCAGCAGGCGCCCCCGCCCGGTTTCATCCAGGCTCCTCCGCCGCAGCAGCTTGACGCGCTCACGCTCATCCCACAGGGCTTGACCGCTCTCACGCAGCAGGCCTCCTGGCACACGGACTTCACATTCGACCGCTCGATGCTGGCGCTGGCCGGTGATTTCAGCGGCCTGGATGCGCAAACGCAGCAGACGATTGCGCGGCTCAACGGAATCGCGGTTCACCTGTATCGCTTCCCGCGGCCAGGCGCGTACGATCCCGCGGCGCTCGACGCCGTGCGCGCGCAGTACGGCTCGCTCGGCTGGAAGCATATTGTGACCGCAAACAGATTTCCGGATGCGCAGGGTGCTGGCCAGCCGACCGGCCAAGGTGTTCCGGGACAGTTCATCCCCAGCGGCCCCGGCCGCACAGATGTGTGGCTGCAGAACCGCGGCGCCAACTTTGCCGGCGCGGCTATCCTGCTCGCCGGGCAAACCAGCGTCAATCTCATCGTCGTTTCGGGCGATATCAGCACCGTCGACCTGCTGCACCTCCGCGGCCACTTCGGTATCCCACGCTTCCCCGACGACGCGCTGAATCGTTAAGAGCAAAAACCGCCTGCGCAGCTGGCGCCCACTTCGTGGGGTGTGTACCTTCAAGTCAAAGGCCTCCCTTGTGTTTCCGAGGGAGGCCTTTGACTTGAACGAGAACATGTCCCGAAGGGACCGCCTCCCGCGCAGGGGGTCTTGTATTTATCCAATCCCCAGCCTCTTCCAAATTGAGTCCACCCGCGCCTTCGTCGCTGCGTCCATCTCGATCATCGGCGGCCACACCCGCGTAAAGCCTTCCGCGGCCCACTTCCGCGTCGCGTCAATACCCATCTTCGACCCGAAGTTCGGCAGCCGCGACGCGTGATCGAGCGAGTCAACCGGTCCCAGCGTGAACTGGATATCGCGTTCCGGATCGATGTTGTTGGCGGTCCGCAGCACCACTTCGCCCAGGTCCTGCACGTCGCAGTCCTCATCCACCACCACGATGCATTTGGTGAACATCGCCTGGCCCAGGGCCCAGATGCCATTCATCACCTTGCGCGCATGCCCGGCATAGCTCTTGCGGATCGATACCACCAACAAGTTGTGGAACACGCCCTCGACCGGCAGGTTGATGTCGACGATCTCCGGCAGCGTGAGCTTCATCAGCGGCAGAAAAATGCGCTCGACTGCTTTGCCCATCCATGCGTCTTCCATTGGCGGCTTGCCGACGATCGTCGCTGCATAGATAGGATTCTTGCGGTGGGTGATCGCTGTGATGTGGAAGACCGGGTACTCGTCCTCCATCGTGTAGAAGCCGGTGTGGTCACCGAACGGCCCTTCGGTGCGCAGCTCATCCAGCTTGACGAATCCTTCGAGGATGATCTCCGCGTGCGCCGGGACTTCCAGGTCGACGGTTTCGCACTTCACCAGTTCCAGCGGCTTCTGCCGTAAAAAGCCGGCGACGATGTACTCCTCGACCTCAGGCGGCGCGGGCACAATCGCCGAGAAAGTCGTCGCCGGGTCGGTCCCGATCGCGACTGCAACCTCCAGCCGGTCGGGCAGCTCTTTTGTATATGTAACCGATGGAGTGGCAGATAGCTTTCCCGCACTCCCGTCCGGCTCAGGTCTCGCTTTTGAGATCTGGGTTTTCCCACTGCGTGCGACCGTGCCGCCCGCCGTTTCAGCCATCTGCGCCACCCGTGCTGCTGCATCGCCGGCTTGCGCGCGCATCCGCTCCCGCACGTGCTCCGCCGCATTCTTCTGCCGCTGCCAGTGCATGCCGGTGGTCTGCCCGTCGTACACCTGCATGCGGTACATCCCGACGTTGCGCTTGCCCGTCTTCGGGTCCCGCGTCACCACGCATGGCAGCGTGATGAATCGGCCGCCATCCATCGGCCAGCACTGCAGCACCGGAAACTCAAGCACATCGATCCGGTCGCCGCGCGTGCCGATCTTCACTACTTCCTTGCACGCCGCCTGCTTCGCTGCAATCGTTTTCGGGAAAAACCTACCAAACTCCGCCAGCTTGGGCAGCAGCTTTAGCTTATCCATCACGCCCTCGGGCGACTTCTGCTCAAGCAGCGCGCGAATCCGCCCTGCGATTTCATCGAGCGAGTCCACATCGAGCGCCAGCTTCATGCGCGCTTCGGAGCCAAACTGGTTCATCAACACCCGCGAGCCAAGATAGCCCTTCACATTCTCAAACAGCAGCGCCGGCCCACCGGCATTCCCTCCACGCTTGCCGCTTTTTGAAGCGCGATCCGTAATCTCCGCGATCTCCAAAATCGGATCGACCTCTTCGCGCACGCGTACCAACTCGGCCGCCCGATCCATCGCCCTGATCCACTCACGTAAGTCCTGATACGGCACTCGATTACTCCTTCTCGCATGGATGGCCGAAGCGAAACCATCTTCGATCCCATTCTAAGATTCGGCACTGTCACACATACTTCCAACTAGCCATCGCCGCCCCCGCAAGGCCCATCAAAAAGTACTTCTTGCCTTGCCGGACAGCCGCGCCATACTATAGCGGATTATGGCAACTTCAAAAAAAGAGCAGGGGCTCTTCCCCCGTAAGGATATGGATTACAACGATCGTTTCCGGATCACCCTGAAGGAGTTCGGACGAGAAATTCTCATTGAACTGAACCGGGGCGAGGCCGAAATCAGTGAAGACAAGAAAACCGTGACCATTAGGTACAAGGACGGCGCGACTAGAAAAGCCCCGGCAAAGAAGACTAAGCGACCTCTACCCACAGAGTAGTGACTGGATAACTGATAACAGGAACCTAAAGCCCGCACCGGCACTCATACGAGAACCCGCCACGAAGTGGCCGCAAGCCGCGAAGGCGGTTTTGCTGTTCGCAGTTGTTCTCGACAAACAACAAAGGCCGCCCGTTTCTTTGGGCGGCCTTTGTTGTTGCTACGAGCAGTCTACTTCTCAGCCATGCGTGTCTGGTACTCGGCCTCGTTCGGGCCGTGCGCCAGGTCCGGGTGCTCATGCTCCACCAGGAACTTCTGCACACGCTGCGCGTAATCCGGATCTGCCTTCTCAAAGTGCCCGAGCTGCAGCTCCTGAATCCGCACCGGCGTCTGCCCCAGGCTGCCGGCGATGCTTTCGCAAAGCAGGTTTTTCTGCTCTTCGCTCATCAGCCGAAACAGGTCGCCTGCCTGGGTGTAATCGTCGTTGTCTTCGCGATGGTTGTAGCGCGCTGCCGGCTCGCCGGAGAGCTTGATAGGCCGGTCGCGGAACTTCGCATCTTCCTTCGGTCCGCCAAAGCTGTTCGGCTCATAGTTCGGCGCACTGCCCATGTTGCCGTCGTAGCGCATCGCGCCGTCCCGGTTGTAATTGTTCATAGGGCATTTCGCCGCGTTCACCGGCAGCGTTTCATAGTTGGTGCCGATGCGGTAACGGTGTGCATCCGGGTAGCTCACCAGCCGTGCCTGCAGCATTTTGTCCGGCGAATAGCTCATTCCCGGCACCACGTTCACCGGGTTGAACGCAGCCTGCTCCACATCCTGGTGGTAGTTGAGCGGGTTACGGTTCAGCTCGAACTCACCCACCGGAATCAGCGGAAACTCGCCATGCGGCCACACCTTGGTCAGGTCGAACGGGTTGAACTTGGTGAAGTTGTACGCCTGGTCCTCGCCCATCACCTGGATGTACACCGACCACTGCGGAAATTTACCCTGCTCGATCGCGTGGAACAGGTCGCGCTGCGCGTAATCGGGGTCCGAACCGGCCAGCTCCTCGGCCCGCTTCGGGTGCAGGTTCTTGATGCCCTGCTTGGTCTTGAAATGCCACTTCACATACACCAGCTCGTCCTGCTGGTTGATCAGCGAGAAGGTATGGCTGGCATAGCCATTCATGTGGCGGTAGCCATCCGGGATGCCGCGGTCCGAGAACAGAATCGTGATCTGGTGCAGCGACTCCGGCGACAGCGACCAGAAGTCCCACATCATCGTGGCCGACTTGAGATTGGTCTGCGGCTCACGCTTCTGCGTGTGGATAAAGTCGCCGAACTTGAGAGGATCGCGGATAAAGAAGATCGGCGTGTTGTTGCCGGTCATATCCCAGTTGCCTTCCTCGGTATAGAACTTCACCGAGAACCCGCGCGGGTCGCGCGCCGTGTCTGCCGAACCCTTCTCGCCGCCAACGGTCGAGAAGCGCGCAAACGTCTCACAGGTATTGCCGACCTTCGCGAACAGCTTGGCCTTGGTGTACTTAGTAATGTCATGCGTCACCGTGAACTTGCCGAAGGCGCCCGAGCCTTTCGCATGCACCACGCGCTCCGGAACGCGCTCCCGATTGAACTGCGCCATCTTCTCGAACAGAAGATAGTCCTCCATCAGGAGGGGACCGCGACGACCGGCCGAGATGGAGTTCTGATTGTCGCCCACCGGGCGGCCATTGTTGAGGGTGAGAACCGGACTGGGCTTGGACGCTCCCGCGTCGACCTGACCTGCCCCGTGGTTGCCGTTATCTTTGGCCATAAAGAAAGCTCCTCTTTGATAATTTTTATCACACGCGGCCAGCTACCGGATGCCGCCTGCCTGTGCATTTCCCTTCCTCGCTTGGACAGGGCGGACGTTGTCGCAATCGAGAGAAAAATCAGTGAAAATCAGGCGCCGTGGCCACTCATCCAGCGATCCAGAACCGTCTGCGCGCAGCGGGCGCCGCACAGGTGGCGCACCTCGGCAGCGTGCGAAAGCGCTCCGTTCCAGCCCGTCATCTTCAGCATTGGCTCATCCTCCGACCCCGGCTCACCCGCGGTCGAGCCCATCCAGGCCAGCCACCAGTCGCCACTGGTCTCGCTCTTAGCCTTGCCGCACACATCGCAGTGGTAGCTCTCGGTCCAGCTCATGGGGGAAAGCTCTCGTTCGCAACTGGATTGGCCGCGGCTCGGCGGCTCTAGCAGGCACGTTAGCACAGGTTCGACGCGCGGTGCGGCTCACAGCCCGCAACTCTCCTCGCGACGGTAACGCCTCCGCCTGCAGCAAGGGTCACGAGTCAGGCCGCCGCTCAGCTGGCTTCCAGGCTGGCCAGCGGCGTTTCCACCCCGGCAATCGCAACCAGCGGGTAGCCCAGCTTCTTCCAGCCCTCAAAGCCGCCCAACAGTGGCCGCACCCGCGACACGCCCATCTTGCGGATCGTCAGCGCCATGCGCACCGCCGTCTCCTCGTTCGGGCAGGTGCAGAACAGCACCACGTCACGGTCGCGCGGAATCGTCGGGCTCAGCTCAACCAGACGGTCCGGCGTCATGACCACGGCGCCCGGCAGAGTGCGCGGATCGGGCAGGTAATCGAGCGGGTGGCGCAAATCCACGATGTACAGCGGCTCGCCCTCTTCCAACATCCCGAACAGCGCCTCCGGCGACAGCCGGTCGGTCCGAATCTCTTCAAGCGAACGCAGCCGGCGGCGCATCCGGTTGATGAAAAACCCAAGCAGCAGCAGCACAAACACCGCCACAGCAAACTGGGTGAACCAGGCCAGCGCATGCGGATGCATCTTGAGCAGATCGCCGAAGAACCGGCCGCCCACCACAAACGCAAGCGCCCACAGCAGAACCCCACCCGCATCGCACACCAGGAAGAGCCGAAAATCCATCCCGGTCTGCCCCGCGATAGCACCCGCCATGGTGTTCAGCGCGGGCAGAAACTTGCTCACCAGCAGCGTGCTGGCGCCGTGCCGGCCAAAGTAGCCCTCGGTGCGCTGCACACAGGTGTCCCGCTCGGGCGTAAAACGGCACAGCAGCCGCACCACCGTATTGCCGTAGCGCTTGCCCAGGAAGTACCAGCTCACGTCGCTCACCAGCGAGCCCAGCAGGATGGACAGCAGCACCGGCGTCAGCGCGAGCTTGTGCGTCGCCGTCAGCGTACCGGCAGCCAGCAGCAGAGGCGCAGAGGGGATGGGGATGCCGATCTGCTCCACCAGCACCCAGAAGAAGAGCACGACATAGGCATGCGCGAGGAAGATATGGGTAAAGGTCATGCGGGCTCCTCCTGTTTGCGCAGTTTTCCACGGGGCAAGCCGGGGCAAGGCAGGCAAAATAGACAGATGCAGTATAGATGTTGCCGACGGCCAGGATGACGCGAAAGCGGCTGGCACGCCTGTGGATAGGGCAGGACAGAGCGCGAGCAAAACGGCTCCGCCGTAGCGGAGCCGCTCGCACCGCGAACTTGCAGGCTTGAGCATTTTCACAGTAGGTGTAAGCCCATGTTTGAAGCTCGGCGCGGCTTTTCCGTCAAGAAAAGCCGCATGCCACTCAACTCGGATCGACCCCGATAACTGTGAAAACGCTCTAGTTCTTGACGCGGACCTTAGGCTCGACCGACAGGCCGGGACGCAGGTAGTGGTCCTTGTCCTCGCTCTTGTCTTTCAGGTCGATACGCACAGGCACCCTTTGGACCACCTTGACGTAGTTGCCGGTGGCATTTTCGGGCGGAAACAGGCTCAGCACCGAGCCCGTGGCGCCGCCGATCTGCGTCACCACCCCGTCATACTTGCGGCCGCCATACGCGTCTACGCTGACGCTGACCGGCTGGCCGGAGCGCATCAGGTCCAGCTGCGTCTCCTTGAAGTTTGCCGTGATCCATATATCGTTCAGCGAGACCAGCGTGGTCATGTTCTGGCCGACGGAGACATTCTGGCCTACCTCGACGCTCTTGCGAGTGATGATGCCATCCACCGGCGCCACGATGCGGCAGTAGCTCAGGTTCAGCTTGGCCTGCGCCAGCGCGGCGCGGTTTTGATCCACCTGCGCCGCGGCCTGGCTGGTCTTGGCCTTCTGAATCCGGATCTGCTCCGGCGCGGTCTTCGCATTCTGCAGCTGCGCTTTGGTCTGCACTACCCGGTCCTGGGCCATGCGCACCGCGCTCTCCGACGCGCTGGCCGTCTGCTTGGCCTGCGCCAGTGCCGCCTCGTCTGATCGTGCGGTTGCGACCGCCTGGTCAAACTGCTGCTTTGAGATCACGTCGCGCTGCACCAGCGGCGTGTAGCGCTCCACATCCAGCTTGGCCTTCACGTAGTTCGCATCGGCTTGGGCGATTGCGGAGCGGCTTGCCTCCAGCTGCTGCTGCGCCTGCGTTACCCCGCTGTTCACCTGCGAGAGAGTTGAAGCGATGGCGGCCAGGTTGGTATTTACGCTCGTGGCTGTGACGGGGACGTTGACCGTGTTCGACTCGAGGTTGGACTCGGCCGCCGCCAGGTTCGCTTCATCCTGCTGCACCTGTGTCTGGTAGTCCTTCGGGTCCAGCTCGACAATCACATCGCCGGCCTTCACCTCCTGGTTTTCGTCGACCGGCACGCTGATCACATTGCCGCCGATGCGCGACGATACCTGAATCAGGTGGCCATTAACCTGCGCGTCATCGGTGTCCTGGTAAAAGGTGGAGTGCCAGTAGAACAGCAGCGCGCCCACCACCAGTATCGCCACCACGAGGATGATGATGAAACGGCGGCGCGACTTCTGGCGAGGGTTGCTTTCGGCGTCGTTGTGCGCGTCGCCCTTGCCATCCTCCCCGGCCTTCTTCTGTGCAGCCTCTGTGTCCGGTGTCTGCTCTGCCACTTACTTCCCTCCCACGTAGTGCTTCAGGTCCGTGCTTGCGACGCCCAGCGCGCGTGCCAGCGATAGCTTGGCGACATTGTGCTGGTACAGGCTGGCGATGTACTGGTTGTCCGCCTGCGCCACCTGCTGCTGCGCCTGCGACACCGAAAGATTGTCAGAAACACCCGCGGCATACTGCTGCTGCGCCTCGCTCAGGGCTTCGGCAGCCAGCTGCGCATTGCTTTGCGCTACCGAAACCTGCTTCTGCGCCGACTGGATATCCAAAATGCTGTCCCGCACATCCTGCGCGATTTGCCCGCGCAGGTTACCCAGCTGCGCCCGCTTCTGCTCCAGCTGCTCCTCGGCCATGGCCGCATCGCCGCGGAACTTGCCTTCTTCAAACACCGGGATATCGATGGTCCCGGTTGCGTCGCCCGTGCTGTGGGACTTGCGCACGTTCGTTCCAATATCCCCAAAGTCGCCGGTGAAAGCCACCGTCGGGTAGCGCTCCGCCCGGGCCGCGCTCTTGGCCAGGTCGGCCCCTTTCAGCTGCTCGCCAAAGTTCTGCAGGTCCTTGCGCTGCGCCAGCGCCTGGGCGACCGCGGCGTCCGGGTCCACCCCGTCGAGCTGCGCATACGGCGTCGCGTCGGTCAACGAAAACTGCTGTGCCACATTCAACCCGATCACCCGCGCCAGCGCCAGCTTGTCTTTTTCGAGCGTCGCCTGCGCCTGGATCAGGTTCTGCTGCTGCGTCTGGAAGTCCACCTGCGCCCGCAGCTCGTCGAGCAGCGGCGTCGTGCCGGCTACATGCTGCTGGTGCGCCTGGTCGAACGAGACCCGCGAGGTCTCCACCTGCTGCTGGGTCGAGGTCACCCGCGCCTGATCCGCGATCACCAGCAGGTAAGCATTGCCCACGCTTAGCACCACCTCGTTGCGCGCGTCCTCGACCGATAGTTTTGCCCCGGTAAAATTGTGCTTCGCCCCGAGATAGTTCCGCAGCGAAGCGATATCGATGAGCGTCCAGTTCAGCGTCGCGCGGAAGTCCTGGTAGCCGTACGGGCCGATAATCGACGGGAAGCCGGGGATACGCAGTCCCTCTGCCTGCAGGTCCGTCTCCTGCAGCGCCTCTTTGATGTCGCCGCTGAGCGTCGGCAGCAGGCTCTGCAGCTGGGTCAACTGCGTCGACCGCGCCGCCGTTACATTGCTCGCCGTAAGAATCAGGCCCAGGTTATGGCGCAGTCCCCGTGCCACCGCGTCTTCAAGCGACAGGGGCAGAATGCCCGGCACCAGGGCCTCATCCGCCACACTTCCCTGGTAGCTATCGGCCTGCACCTGCTGCTGTGTAATCTGCACAGGCGAGGGAACGGTCTGGACGGTGCCGGCGCTGGCCGAGCCCAGCTGCGCGAGCAGAATACCCGGGGACAGCATGAATCCCGCGGCCACCAACCAGTTTGACGCGGCCATCTTGCGGCCCTTCCCACCCTGCTGCACACACTCTCCAGTGACTTTGCTGTGCGGTCAGGCCTTCCCGTCCGCGGGTATTGGATGCACCTGCACGCCGAGCGGTCGAACTTTGTTGCGGAATCTTTGGCCGGCCGCCGGGGCCGTCCCTGAAGCTGTCTAACGTTTGGCCTCAGACGCGGCCCTGAAGCCATCCCAGGACGGGCAGTTCCTCAGGCCGGCAACGCATCCGCAACCGGCGCGTGCGCCAGCGAGTTAGCCAGCGAGCACAGCGCCTGCCGGAAAGTCTCGCTCACCGTCTGCGGCGTCCAGCCCCCGGCCGCGGCCCCACCCGCCTCCCGCAGCAGCCCGGCCGCGGTCTCATTCCCCTGGCCCAGCACCGCGCGCTGCACAAAGATGGCGCGCTGCGCCACCGGCAGGCTCTCCAGCCACTCGCGCAGGCCGCGGCGCAGCTCCGGCTTGCCCTGCTGCTCAAGCCAGCCGCGCAGCTGTGCCGGCGTAATCCCGGCTGCCTGCAGATCGTCGTCCTGGATGCACGGGTCGCTCGTCCCCGGCGTATGAAGCCCGGCAGCATGACTGGCAAAGGCCTCCGGCTGCTCCGCGGCCAGCTGCGCCAGCGCCCCCCGCACCACGTGCGCCCGGGCCTGCTGATTCGCCGTCTCCGGGTCCAGGCACGGGTCAATCTCCATCGTTGCCAGCGAGCTCTCGATCAGCCGCAGCGCCCGCTGCTCATCACCTACCAGCAGAGAGGCCAGCTGGAAAAGCTCCGCCGCCATCCCCTGCACCGCACTCCCGTCTCCACATCCAGCTTCCGCCATGGTGCCCCCCGATGGCAGGCGCAACCTCCGCCTGTCATTCCAATTTCCCATCTTCCCATCTTCCGCCCTGCCCTGCGGCGGGTCAACCGCGAAGCCTGCGGCATCCAACAGTTTTTGACCGGCCGCATTCTCCGCATTCATCAACCGTTTGCCGTGCACCCGTATAGGATGAGGTGTCGCGCGCATGCCCCCGGGGTGGGCGCACCTAATATATGGACGACGCACACCGCAATCTATTCCTCTCGCGCGACAGCTCCTGGCTGAACTTCAACCGGCGCGTGCTCGAGGAAGCGCAGGACCGCAGCAATCCCCTGCTGGAGCGGGTCAAGTTTCTTGCCATCACCGCCTCCAATCTCGATGAGTTCATCGAGGTCCGCGTCGCCGGCATGCTGCAGCGCATCGAGGAGGGCCTGGGCGAGCCCGGCCCCGACGGCATGACCGCCCAGGATCTGCTCGACCAGATCAACGCCGATATGCACGACTTTGTCGCCGAGCAGTACGCCTGCTGGAACAACGAGCTGCACCCCGCGCTCTGCGACGAAGGGGTTCGCGTGCTGCAGTGGGCAGAGCTGGGCGAGGAAGCCCGCCAGGCCGCCACCGATCTCTACCAGCGCGAGGTCGACCCGCTGCTCACCCCCATCACCATCGACCCGCGCCACCCCTTCCCCCGCGTGCTCAACAAGGCTCTCTGCGTCGCGCTGCTGCTGCGCCGCAAACGCAAGGGCGCCAATGCCGCCGTGCTCGGCGTCGTGACGGTGCCGCGCGCGCTGCCCCGTTTCGTCCCCCTGCCCCAGCCCGCCGGCAGCCAGACCCAGGACTTCCTCTTCCTGCACGACCTCATCGAGCACCAGGCCTCCGGCATGTACCGCGGCTATGAGGTGCTTTCGACCGCCGCCTTCCGCGTCACCCGCAACAGCAACCTCTACTTCGAGGAGGAGGAATCGCGCTCGCTGCTCGAAGCCATCCGCTCCGAGCTGCACAACCGCCGCAAAGGCGACGCCGTCCGCCTCGAGATCGAGCAGGATGCGCACCCGGAGATCATCGAGCGGCTGCGCTCCAACTTCGAGCTCGACGACTCGCAGGTCTTTCGCACCGGCGGCCCCGTCAATCTCTCCCGGCTTATGACCCTCTACGGCGAGGTCAGCCGCGCCGACCTCAAATACCCGCCCTTCACCGGGCGCGAGCTGCGTCTGCATCGCAAGTCAACCGACCTGTTCGATGAGCTGCGCCACCACGACATCCTGCTCCACCATCCCTACGACTCCTACGAGGCGGTGGTCGGCTTTATCGAGGCCGCCGCTGCCGACCCCGCCGTCATCTCCATGAAGCAGACGCTCTACCGCACCAGCGACAACTCGCCCATCTTCCGGGCGCTCACCGAGGCCGCCCAGTCCAAGGAAGTCACCGTCGTCGTCGAGCTCACGGCGCGCTTCGACGAGGCCTCCAACATCCGCTGGGCGCGCAACCTTGAGGACGCCGGCGTGCAGGTCTTTCACGGCATCGTCGGCCTCAAGACCCACTGCAAGCTCGCGCTCGTGGTGCGCCGCGACGACGATGGGGTCATGCGCCGCTACGCTCACCTCGGCACCGGCAACTACAATCCCGTCACCTCGCGCTTCTACACCGACATCAGCCTGCTTACCTCCGACCCCGCCATCACCGCAAGCGTGCACTCGGTCTTCAACTACCTCACCGCGCACTCTGAGTCGGACGACTATGCGCCCCTGCTCGTCGCCCCGCTCACCCTCGCCGAAAGCACCATCCGGCTGATCCAGCGCGAGACTGAGAACGCCCGTGCCGGGCGCCCCGCGCGCATCGTCGCCAAGATGAACTCACTGCTTGAGCAAAGCGTCATCGAGGCGCTCTACGCCGCCTCGCAGGCCGGCGTCGAGATCGATCTCATCATCCGCGGCATCTGCTCGCTGCGGCCAGGCGTGCCCGGGGTGAGCGAGCGCATCCGCGTACGCTCCATCGTCGGCCGCTTTCTTGAGCATTCGCGCATCTTCTACTTCGCCAACGCCGGCCCCAACGCCGGCCCCAACGGACCGCAGGAGGAGATCTACTGCGGCTCGGTCGACTGGATGCCGCGCAACCTCTTCGAGCGCTGCGAAGTCGCCTTCCCGATCAAGGATGCAGCCCAGCGCACCCGTCTTCGCACAGAGATCCTGGGCGCCTATCTCGCCGACACCGCCAAGACCCGCCTGCTGCGCGCCGACGGCAGCTACACCAAACTGAGTGAGACCGCCGCAGGAAAAGCGCAGCCGCCCTTCAACGCGCAGCAGTTCCTCATGGAGCTGGCCGAGGGCCGCATCGCGGCCGACGCGATCCCTCGCGATGCGCTTGCCCCCGCGGTCGATGGCGAGCGAGCCGGGAAGTCCGCTGACAAAGCCGCGAAACTCTCCCTGGAAGACATCGATGCAGCCGCCGCCATCACGCCGACCGCGCTCGTCGTCACCGGCAAACGCACCCGCCGGCGCAAGCTCATGCAGGGCGACGCCTGAACCCGGATCGAAGCCGGCCTGGCCCGGCCTCCGCACCCGGCTGCCCTATATCTGGCATGCTACTGTCATAAGACGGCAGGCGTGCCCGAGGAAAGGCGCGATATCTCCCCTGCCCGCTCGTCCCCGTACAGGCCTCCATGCACATACTTTTGACAGGCGCTGCCGGTTTTCTTGGATCGCATCTCGCCGATCGTCTTCTGGCCGACAGCCACTCCGTCCTCGGCGTCGACAACTTCTCGACCGGCGCCGCCGGCAACATAGAGCACCTGGCGCGCGAGCCCCGCTTTTCGCTCGAAGAGCACGACATCTGCAAGCCTTTCGACTTCGGCCCCGTCGATTTCGTCTACAACTTCGCCTCGCCCGCAAGCCCGGTCCACTATCACGAGCTCGGCATTGAGACCCTCGACGTCGGCTCGAGCGGCACCCGCAACGCGCTCGAGGTTGCCAGGCGCTACAACGCCGGCTTCCTCCACGCCTCCACCTCGGAGTGCTACGGCGACCCGCAGGTGCACCCGCAGACCGAGGAGTACTGGGGCCACGTCAACCCGGTCGGGCCGCGCTCGGTTTACGACGAGGCCAAGCGTTTCTCCGAGGCGCTCGTGACCGCGTACCACCGCTACCACCGCGTCGACACCCGCCTGGTCCGCATCTTCAACACCTACGGCCCGCGCCTGAGCCGCGACGACGGCCGCGTCATCTCGAACTTCGTCGTGCAGGCCCTGCGCCACGAACCGCTTACCGTCTACGGCGACGGCAAACAGACCCGCTCCTTCTGCTACGTCTCCGACGAGATTGACGGCATCGTCCGCCTCGCGGGATCGCCGGAGCACACCCCGGTCAACATCGGCAACCCGGTCGAGTTCACCATCCGCGAGTGCGCCGAGACCGTCCTCCGCGTCACCGGGTCCCGCTCGCCGCTCGTCTTCCAGGATCTGCCGCAGGACGACCCCACCCAGCGCAAGCCGGATATCTCGAAAGCCCGGCGGCTGCTCGGCTGGGAGCCGAAGATCACCCTGGAGGAGGGCCTGCGGCTTTCGCTCGACTACTTCCGCGCCACCCTCGACCAGCCGGCGCAGAAACAGCCGAGCTCCGAACAGCCCGTCGCCAGCCGCTAGCGTCCGCAATGCGCCACAGTCAAGGCGGCTGGGGAGCACCCAGCGGACCAGGAGAGCAGCGGCTGTTCATGACCACTCCCGGGCATCCGCTCGCCTGCGGCCTCGCACCGCAACCCCCATCCGGTGAACCGGCAAAAGGTCGCAAAGCCTCATGGAGCTCGGTACAAACCTCGTAGTCTTCGCATTACGCCGCACCGGCGCCAGTCTCTTACTCTCTGCCGAACCCGCACCCGGCGGTCCCCAGGGCTTCGCCATGCAGGGCGTCCAGCTGCAGCGCTTCCGCTACGAAGCCGATGCGCTGCGGGTGCTGGAGCAGGCCGGCGTAGGCCGCTGGTCGTCGTTCCCGCCCGACAATATCCAGGCCACGGTGACGCGCAGCCAGCTTCGGGCCATGGGCTTCCGGGGCAACTATTAAGGTCTTTTCCACCGGGTCGCATACCGCCCCTCGCCCGGCAAACGAGTCGATCCTTCGCTGTGATACAGTGCCGCCGTTGTCCGACACTGCTCCGAAAGGATCCCGTATGCGACTCGCCCTCCCCTGTGCAGCGCACCACCGTAACCCTCAGCCCTCGCTGGCCCCGGCGCCAGCCTGCCCGCTCCGCTTTCTCCGCGTCGTCCTCAGCTTCATGGCCGCGGTGCTGATTCTCTCCGCCGCGCCCCCTCTGCATGCGCAAAGCTGGACCCTGGTCTGGAGCGACGAGTTCAATGCCTCCGCCGGCACCTACCCCGACGCCTCCAAGTGGACCTACGACCTGGGCAACAGCGGCTTCGGCAACCCCGAGATCGAAAACTACTGCCAGCCCGGCTCGAACACCGCCCCCTGCGTCGCCGGCCAGCCCAACGCCTACCAGGACGGCAGCGGCAACCTCGTCATCCAGGCCCGGCGCGACTCAAGCGGCAACTGGACTTCGGCCCGGCTCAAGACCCAGGGCCTCTACCAGTTCCAGTACGGCAAGGTGGAAGCCCGCATGAAGCTGCCCGTCGGCGACGGCCTGTGGCCCGCCTTCTGGATGCTCGGCGCCAACATCAACCAGGTCGGCTGGCCCCAAACCGGTGAGCAGGACATTATGGAGTGGGTCCAGTCCTACACTCCCACCACTACCTCCTCGACCACCCACGGCCCCGGCTACTCGGGCGCCAACGGCATCGGCGCCCGCTATACCTTTCCCAACGGCGGCCGCATCGACGACGGCAGCTATCACACCTACGGCGTTGTCTGGTCGCCCAACCTGCTGCAGTACTACCGCGACGACCCCAGCAACGTCTTCCTGACCCTCTCGCCGTCCACCATTCCCGCCGGCACCCAGTGGGTCTACAACAACCCGTTCTTTATCCTGCTCAACCTGGCCATCGGCAGCGGCGGCTTCCCCGGTCCGACCGACAGTTCCACCCCCGCCACCGCTAATGTGCTGGTCGACTACGTCCGCGTCTACCAGCAGAGCGGCGCGGCCAGCCTGAACGGCACCCACACCCTCACCCCCCAGAACGCGACCGGCCTGCGCCTCGATGACCAGAGCGCCGGCACCGCCAACGGCAACCCCATCGACGTCTACACCGCCAACAGCAGCGGCGCGCAGGCCTGGAGCTTCTCAAACAATGGCGTCAACCCCGCCGGCGACTACAACCTGGCCACCGAAGGCGCCTTTTGCGCCACGGCCTCCGGCACCGCCAGCGGCTCGGCCGTCAACCTGCAGCCCTGCAACGGCTCGCCCGGCCAGGCCTGGAACATCGTCACCTCGGGAGGCCTTTCCGTGCTCCACCCCGCCAGCAACACCGGCCTCTGCCTGGACGTGCGCGGCGACGGCACCAGCCCCGGCACCCTGACTCAGGCCTTGACCTGCAGCGGCGGCAACAACGAACAGTGGGCCATCCAGTAGAGCGGTACTGCTATCAGGCGCGCCGGAACAGCCGAGTCAAAGCGGCTGAAACGGCGCGCGACCGCTCAGGAAGTTTGGAATATCACGGCTGCCCTGGGTCAAAGCCACTATCTCAACCTTTTCTCCCTGAACACGATACAGCACCAGGTATGCCCCTACAGGCCAGAACAGGACTGGTATCTCCGTGACATCCTCGCGCTTGTGACCCATGCCGGGCGCCTGTGCGAGCGACTCGAAGACTCCGAACAATTTGTCGATCCATCGATCCGCGGCATCGATGCTGTCCTGGGCAATATAGTCCCAGATGAGCTCCAGGTCCTGCTCCGCAGCAACGCTCAGGACATACGCCCTCATGCGCTAACTTGTTTCCGCTTCCCGGATCTCCGCTGCATCTTCACCCGCGCCGCCGTCGGCTCCACGTGCTCGCCGCGATCGAGCGAAGCCACGCGCTCGCGGAGTTCCTGGTCGAAAGCCGCCTTCCGGGAGCTCCGGACGTGATCCCGGTCTTCGAGTAGATGCAACGCCTCCTTTAATACCTCAGTGGCCGAGTTGTACCGGCCAGACTCTACCGCTTCGGCGACGAACCGGCCCTGTTCCGGGGTCAAGGAAACATGCATAAGGCGCTTCTCCTGTCTGCAATGGTGCTGCGAATGGCAGGCTTCGTCAATCTCCCACGGCTCCATCTCGCCAGCAGAGTGGCAAACCGGTGCAAGCAAGTATTCGCTGCTGTATCTCACACCGGCGCAAAGCTGACCTCAAGCGCCTCCGCCTCCCCCGTAACCCGCACCAACTCGAGCGAATCGACGAGGTAGTCCGCCACCGCCAGCTGCTCCGCCGAGTGGGAAAACAGGGTCGCCAGCACCATGCACCCCGCTGCCTTGCCCGCCGCGCAGCCTGCTGGCGCATCCTCAATCACTAGGCACCGCTCCGGCGCGAACCCCAGCAGCGCGGCCCCCCGCAGGTATGGCTCCGGGTGCGGCTTGCCGTGCGCCACCATGTCGGCGGAGATAAACCGCTCGGGCGGCGTCAACCCGGCATGCTCCATCCGCACCTGCGCCAGCCGCTTGGTGGCCGAGGTGCACACCGTCCAGCTCCCCGCCGGCAGCGAGGCCAGCAGCTCCGGCACACCCGGGAGCACCTGCAAGCCTTCCGTATCGTCGATCTCGATCTGCTCAATCACGGCAAGCTCTTCCTCGTCGTTCAAGTCGGGCCGCAGCAGCCGGATCGTTTCGATCGCGCGCTTGCCGTGCGCCGTCAGAATGGCCTTCGCGCCATCCACCCCGTGCATCGCGCCCCATTTGGCCCACGACCGCTCGACCGAGCCCAGCGACGAGACAAGAATGCCATCCATGTCGAACAAAATACCGCTGACTGTAACGTTCACTCACACCTTTACTTTCCAACGAAAACTCGTGCCGACCAACGGGAGGGGCAGACAAAGCCCTTACACTCACAACGAGAACACGCCACGAAGTGGCCGCCTCCCGCGTAGGGGGTCTTGCCCTGGACCTTTACCCAAGCCCCGCGAACCACTCCTTCATGCGCTTTGTGCCTTCCTCCACCGCTTCATGCGACACCGCATACGACAGCCGGATATGCTCGCTCGTCCCGAACGCCTCACCCGGCACCGCAACCACCCGCGCTTCCGTCAGCAGGCGCTTTGAGAGCTCCATCGCCGTCGCCGGCCCACCCGCTTTGCCCAGGTACTTCGACACATTCGGATACACATAGAACGCGCCCTCAGGCCTGGTGCACGTCAGCCCCGGAATCTCCGCAAGCCGCCCCAGAATCCGGTCCCGCAGCAGGATGTAGTCCGCTCGCATCTCCGCTACACAATCCTGCGAGCTCGAAAGCGCGACCGCCGAAGCCTTTTGCACAAACGAAGCCGCATTCGAGGTCGTCTGCGACTGCAGCTTGCCCATCGCCGCGATGATCGGCTTCGGCCCCAGCGCAAAGCCAGCCCGCCAGCCCGTCATTGCATACGTTTTCGACAGCGAGCCCAGCACCACGACGTACTCCCTGGCTTCTTTAACAGACGCGGCCGAAACCATCTCCCCCGAAAACTGCAGGTAGATGTAGCACTCATCGATGAGCAGATAGATCCCGCGCGCCGCCGCCATGCGCACGATGCGGAACAGGTCGTCTTTCGCGATCACCGAGCCCGCCGGATTCGACGGCGTATTCAGCAGGATGGCCTTCGTCTTCGGCGTAATCGCCGCCTCAATCGCTTCTACGCTGACGCGGAAATTCTCCCGCTCGCTGGTCTCCACAAACACCGGCGTCGCGCCCGCATACTGGATGATGTCCTTGTAGGAAACCCAGAAAGGCACCGGCACGATGACCTCATCGCCATGCTCGATCAGCACCTGCACGGCGTTGAAGATCGCGAGCTTGCCGCCGGTCGTAAACACCGCCTCATCCGGCGCATAGCTGGTGCCAAAGTCCGCCGCATGCCGCTCGACAATCGCGCGCCGCACATCCGGGATCCCCGGCACCGCGGTGTACCGCGTGAAGTTCCCCTCGATGGCCGCAATCGCCGCGTCTTTGATGTGCTTCGGCGTCGCAAAGTGCGGCTCCCCCGCACCAAAGTCCACCAGGTCCACACCCTCCGCGCGCAGCCGCGCAGCCTCAGCGGTCACGGCCATGGTGGCGGAAACTTCAATCCGGTTGATGCGGTCGGTAAACAGCTTGCGGGCAGCGGGCGTGGCAGTCGCGGATGCACTCATAGCTCTAGTTTTTCAGATTTTCGCGAAGACGTGTAGTTGTGTGCTGCGGAAAACCCTATCTGGCTCGTCTGCGTATTCAACTCCGTTCCAGTCATTGCCCAGGCGAACAGGTCAAGAATTGTGATTGCGCCTTTCCAGCACGCGGAGTTCAGTCCTTCGCGTGGCGACTCTATAAGGCACCCTGATGGCTAAGAACATTTAGGCTTGCGCATAATAATTCTCTTATGTACATTCATCATAAGATTTTTCTTATGGTTACAACAGATATCGTCTTCAGAGCCGTCGCCCATCCCACCCGCAGAAAGATTCTTTCTCTGCTTTCGACTGCCGCTCGCTCCGTCAAGGAACTGACATCCGAATTCGACATATCTCAGCCCGCTATCTCACAGCACCTGAGCGAGTTAAGGGCCGCGCATCTCGTCTGCGCCGACCGGGTGGGTCTCGAGCAGCGATATCGTCTTACAGCTGCCCCTTTGAAATCGATTTATGACTGGTCCTTGCAATATCGCCGGCTTTTCGATCCAGGTGGGCACAGCTGGGCCTTCGTCTCTCTTGAGACGCCTCAAGAAAAGCTGGTAAAGAAGGGCGGCCGCAAACATGGCCGTTAAAGGTTCGGTGCCGAATCCAGGTGTGATCGTTCCTCATCTCGTCGTTCGCGATGCCGCCGAAGCTGTCCTCTTCTACGAGCAGGCTTTCTTCGCGACTGTTCTGTTTCGTTCTCCCTCGCCATCCGGTGCCGGCGAGCACATTCACATGAAGATGTGGGAGTCGCTTGCGCAGATCTCAACCGAAGAGCCTGCGCAAAAACGAGAACGTGTCGAGGGAGCGCTGCTGGCTTCTCCCGACACCCTTTCGGGTTCAACGTGTGTGTTCCAGATCGCGGTGCCTGACGTGGATGCGGCCTACAGGCGAGCAGTGGATCATGGCGCCTCTCCCGCGCTTCCGCCCACCGATATGTTCTGGGGTGACCGCTATGGATGGGTGCGCGACCCCTTCGGGCATGTCTGGGCTTTTGCAACAGTTCGGGAGGTGCTTACTCCTCAGGAGATTGAAGACCGGCTACGCGGATTTGCTGCACAGATGAAAGGACAAAACCAATGAAGCATCTCGCTGCTGCTCTTGTTTTTCTCGCTCTTCCTCTCTTTGCGCAGAATACGACTCTTCCTTCACCAGACCCATGGAAGCCACTCGCTTTCCTGGAGGGCAGCTGGGCCGCCAAAGCTCAGGCAAACGATCATGTCGCCGCCATTGGCAGCTATACCTTCACGCGCGAGCTTGGAGGCCACGTGCTTGCGCGGCACAGCAGAACCGCAGATTGCAAGGACACGGCGGGTCTTGATTGCGAACACGGCGATCTCTTATACGTCTATGCAGACGCGCCCGGTCAGCCAATGAAGGCGATCTACTTTGATAGTGAGGGGCATGTCATCCACTACAACGTCTCAACCCCGGACTCCACAACTGCGATCTTCCTTTCGGACGCGTCCCAGCCCGGTCCACAGTTCCGACTTGTTTATGAACTGCACGGAGCAGTTATGTCAGGAAAGTTCCAGATGCATGTGCCGGGTCAGGCTACGTGGATGTCCTATCTCGAATGGAGTGGAGCGAAGCAATAAGTGGCTGCGAACGATCGCATGCACTTCTCTGTAATAACTGCTTTCGTTTTCTGCAGAACGGAACCTCGAATCCTTTGTAACGAATGGCGTCATCCTCGAGTCAAGCGTACCGACTGCGAAGGCGAGCTCCGTTTCCGAGAACACATTTGTCTTCATCCTTCAACGAAGCGCGAGCGCCGCAGCGCTACACTAACTGCTTGCCAGATACACTCCACGCAACGCTTGAAACCCATCCTCTCGACCACCTCACACTGGTGCTCGTCTCCCCGCGCAACACCCTCAACATCGGCGCGGTGGCGCGCGCCATGAGCAACTTCGGCGCCGCCGACCTGCGCGTCGCCAACATCTTCTACAAGGAGTTCCGCTCCGCCTCCTCCGCCGTCGGCCCCTCCGCCGCGCTGCTGCGCGCCGCGCGCGACTACCCCTCTACCGCCGAAGCCGTGCACGATGCCCAGCTGGTCGTCGGTACCAGCGGCGCCCCGTCCGACAAACCCTGGCTGCAGCCGCTTGTCCGGCTTGAAGCAGGCGCGGTCCGCATCCGCGCCGCGCTCGACCGCGGCCAGCGGGTCGCCCTGCTGTTCGGCTCGGAAAAATTCGGCCTTTCCAACGACGACATGAGCCACTGCCACCTGCTGGTGCGCATCCCCACCCGCGACCAGCACCCTTCCATGAACCTTGGCCAGGCCGCCGCGCTCTGCCTCTACGAGCTCGCCCGGGTCCATCCCGCCGCCGCCAGCGAACCCGCATTCGCCGCGATCCCTCAACCGCCGTGGGAGCTGCCGCAGAACTTCCCCCGCGACGCAGCACCCGCCGCGCCCGCCAGCGCCGAGGCGGTCGAGCGTGTCACCGAGCTGCTGACCCAGGCCCTCTCTGCCAGCCAGTATCCCGGCATGGGCTCGCCGACGCGCCTCCGCCAGCTACGCACGCTGGTGCGCCGCCTCCGCCTCTCCGAGCGCGATGCCGGCCTCGCCGCCGGCTTCCTCCGCCAGATGCTGTGGAAGCTCCGCGGCGACGACGACAGCCAACGCTGACCCCGACCACCGGAGGCCACTCAGCGTTCCGTGTCAGAATGGGATCGACTTCTTCGCTCTGTTCCATATTGGGGGCTGGCTGGCTGCCTACATGGGTGCATGTTGGCTCTCACTCTTATTCGAAGACCAGAACATACCCAGAGCACAATTGAGGACGAAGGAGTTCTCCATGATTTGGTTCACTTGGCATGCGGTGTGGACATTTGTACGCACTCTACAATGGAAGGATTGAGAATCTTGGTGCAGCAAACTCAACAGGTGTTTGAGGAGGCAGCGTGAAAAATTGGGTAACGGAAGTGGATGGATTTAAACACACACCAGAGGGAATGAAGCGGGCAGATAGGGATGAGACTTATCACGTGTATGTGCGGTGGAATGATGCGGATGAGATTATCTCAGAGCTTGCGTCGGCGTTGAAGGAATTGAACAAGGCTTCAGGGATATTCCAATAAAATGGACAGATCGACGGTCGAATCCTGCAGTGGTGGAATTGATGGCAGCGTCAAAGCGTGCAGATAGATTGATTCAGAAAGTCAGAGGGTGGGAAGATGCATAGTAAGTATCTCAGAAGTTGGGATGAGGTGAGAGGTTCAACACACTGAATAAGCATGCGACAGTCATTCGTTCGTGTTCAAAGATTAATCTGGGACTTGCCATTGGGCCGACACGGGCGGATGAGGCGGACACTGAATTATTGCGATTTATAAGTTGCTCTCAGCTCTCAGCGTAGAACTGAGCGATAGCAAGGTTTACGGCTGCAAGCATCACAAACACCCGCCACGAAGTGGCCGCAAGTTCCATTCTCCTGATACCCCCTTTGCGCTCAAATCCTCTTGACGTGGCCTTTCTTTACGGAAAGGCCACACGCACGATTGTTCGCCCATGAGTATGTCAGGAGAAAGGAAAGCCGCGCAGGCGGTCTTGCCTTCGCCCCCGTGGTACATAAGAAAGAACACCAGCCCGCACGCGAGGAACGTTTGACCCTTCTCCTGCTCCAGATTTCGGTCGTCATCGCCATCACCAGCGCCTGCGCGTGGCTGGCGGGCAAGCTCGGGCAGGCGCGGGTCATCGGCGAGATCGTGGGCGGCATCCTGCTCGGGCCTTCCATCCTGGGCCGCATCGCGCCGTCCGCCAGCCAGCACCTGTTCCCAAAGGCCTCGCTCGGCGCCATGGAGGAGCTCTCCACTGTCGGCCTCATCCTGTTCCTGTTCGTCGTCGGCATGGAGCTCGACGCCTCCCAGCTCAGGAAGCAGCGCTTCACCGCGCTTGCCGCCAGCGGCACCAGCATCGTCATCCCCTTCCTCGCCGCCGTCCTGCTGGCGCACTCGCTGCGTATCCGCTTCGCCCCGCACGGCATCGGCAGCGTGCCGTTCGTCATGTTCCTCGGCATCAGTATGAGCATCACCGCGTTCCCGGTGCTCGCGCGCATTCTTGAAGAGCGCGGCCTCATGAACACCCCGCTCGGCACCACCGCCATCCTCTGCGCCGCGTTCGATGACGTGGTGGCCTGGCTGCTGCTGGCCGTCGCCCTTACCCTGATCGATACCAAGGGCACCCCGGGCAGCTTGGCGCTGCACTTCGGCCTGCTGGCCGCCTACCTGCTGTTCATGCTGGGCGTGGTGCGCCCGCTCGCCACCCGCCTAGTCAGGCGCCGCATCAACCCCGAACTCACCCTCGGGCTGCTCGGCATCACCGTTGCCGGCGCCTTTGCCTCGGCCGCCGCCACTGAGTGGGCCGGCGTCCATCCGCTCTTTGGCGCCTTCATCGCCGGCATCTGCTTCCCGCGCGTCGAGCCCTGGCAGCAGGCTATCCGCGTCCGTCTCGACATGATTACCTCGGTCCTGCTGCTGCCGCTCTTCTTCGCGCTCACCGGCCTGCGCACCCGGCTCGACCTGCTCAATGACTCGACCATGTGGCTCTGGGCAGGCATTGTGCTGCTCGGCGCCATCGGCGGCAAGGTGGGCGGCGCGGTGCTCGCAGCCCGCTGGACCGGGCAGAACTGGAAAGCCGCCTTCGCGCTCGGCGCCCTGCTCAACACCCGCGGCCTGGTCGAGCTGGTGGTGCTCAATATCGCCTACAACGTTGGCGCGTTTTCACCCACCCTGTTCACCATGCTGGTCGTCATGGCGCTCGTCACCACCATGTGCACCACGCCCCTGCTCGATTTGCTCAAGGTGCGTGGAACAGAGACGGAGGAGCCGGCTTAGGGGTCAGGCAGCAGAAATCAGCGACAGGCACAGTGCGCTTCTCCGTAGACACCCTACCCAGACGCATCTCCCAGCGCCGCCTGCTGCTTCAGCCGATCAATCACCTGCTGCGGCACCAGCCCCTCCACCGAGCCGCCCACGCGAAACACCTCCTTCACCAGCCGCGAGCTCACATAGGAGTACTGCGCATCGGGCATCAGGAAGATCGTCTCCACCCCGGGGTTCAGCCGCCGGTTCATGTGCGCCATCTGCAGCTCGTACTCGTAGTCCGAGATGGCGCGGATCCCGCGCAGCACCGCATGCGCCTGCCGCTCTCGCGCGAAATCCACCAGCAGCCCTTCAAACGTCGCGATCTCCACGTTGCCGAACTCCGCCGTGCCCTCCCGCAGCATCTCAACCCGCTCCGCGACAGAAAACAGCGGGTTCTTCGCCGAGTTGCGCAGCACCGCGACAATCAGCCGGTCGAACAGCTTCGCCCCCCGCGCCACCAGGTCCAGGTGGCCGTTGGTCACAGGGTCGAACGAGCCGGGATAGATGGCGGTCACGGTATGCACAGCGACTTGAGTTTAGCAGGCAGCTGCAGCGCGCCAGGCGCACGCAAGATGCGATCCCGCCTGGAACTGGAGGTGCTGCCCGGCAACACACTCAACTCCGATGCCGCTCCCGGTCGGCTTGCGGCAAGCCCCGGCCCGCGAACTCTCTAAGCGACGCTTCTGTTCGCGGGCTTTTCATAAATCTTTTTCTGTAACCACGAGACAGTGCTGGCCTCTACAATCGGCACGAGAAAAACAGCCAGCAGGAACTGCCACTTTCCAAAAACGCTATGCGGATAGGGAAAGCCTCTGAACAGGCTGTAAGCGGTCACCCACATACCCGTCACGCTGCACAGCAGTATGCAGAGAGCTCTCCTCCTCCTTGCATTGCTCAGGCTCAGCAGAAGCAACGCGATCGCACCAGCGGTGCAAGCGAATTGCCCATACGGCAGCCAGAAGGAACAGCAGGCGGCCGTGCCGAGCACAGAGGTTAGAAAGCTGAGCGCGGTCAAGACATTCCGGACGCCGAACCGCACCAGCGAGTAGGCAGTCGACATCCACAGTAAAATGCTGATCCCGAGATAGTACTGCTCAACGAAGAAAGCGGCTGAAGACTGCGAGTAGCCAAGTCTGCCCACCTGGCCCGATAACATAACGAACGACCAGAGGGCGAGCAGGACGCCGACGACCGGAGACACCGCCATCCCCACCACCGTGCGCCAGGAAAACACCCACACCAGCCATGCAATCGATAGCCAGAAGCTCAGCATCCCGGTGCCAGGCTGCGACTCGATCTGGTCCCCGACTAGCTCGCCCGCGCGCTCCGCATCGACGACGCGCCTCAGCAGCCACTCAGCAGCACTTTCCCTATCCATGACTCTCTCCCAGCAGGTCAACGCCTGCGAGTAACCGGCGAAAAGCAGCCTGCGCCCCGACCAGCCGGGCACGGCCATCTTTCGTCACCTTGTAGAAACGCTTCGCCCGCCCCCCGCGCTCCGGCGTCGGCTCCCCCGAGCGCGCGCTCAGCAAACCCTTCTGCTCCAGCCGCTCCAGCGTCGTATACAGCGCCCCGGGGCTTGTTTTTCGCCCTGCGCACGCTTCGATCTCCGCCCGGATCGCAACCCCGTACGCGGAGTCGCCCAGCCGCAGGATGGCGAGCAGAACCACCTGTTCAAACTCGCCAAGAGGAGAGGAGTTCTTCATAACAACTACAAAATAGAACAAACATTGCAGAAAGTCGAGCGGGAATGTGCCGCGCGAAGCCTTGAACCTCTCCGCTGACCGGTCGGAGCCTCTTTTTTGCGCCTCGACCCTCGACTCTGGGAGAATCAACGCAGCGGGCCGGTTCAGCCGTCCTCGAAGAGGTGCCTATGGAACGCCGTGACTTTCTCAAGCAGACCGCACTTACCGCCGCCGCTTCCGCCGGCACCAGGCTCGCTTCCGCCACAACCCACGAGAAACCGATCGCCCGCCGCACGCTCGGCAAAACAGGGGAAAGCCTCTCCATCATCGGCTTCGGCGGCATCGTCGTCATGAACGAGGATGCCGGGCAATCGAAGAACATCGTGGCCGAAGCGGTAGACCGCGGCGTCAATTACTTCGACATCGCGCCCAGCTACGGCAACGCGCAGGAGCGGCTCGGCCCCGCGCTCGCGCCCTACCGCAAGAACTGCTTCCTGGCTTGCAAGACCGATGGCCGCATGAAGGAAGACTCGCGCAAGGACCTTGAAAACTCCCTGCGGCTGCTCCAGACCGACCACCTGGACCTCTACCAGTTCCACGCGCTGACCAAGATGGCTGACCTCGACAAGGTTCTCGGCCCGGGCGGCGCTATCGAGACGATGGAAGCAGCGAAAAAAGAAGGCAAGATCCGCTACATCGGCTTCTCCGTGCACTCGGCTGAGACGGCTCTGGCCGCGATGGACCGCTACAACTTCGATACCGTGCTGTTCCCGGTCAACTTCGTGCTCTTCTCGCAGGCAAACTTCGGCCCGCAGATTCTGAAGCGCGCGCAGGAGAAGAACATGGGCGTGCTGGCGCTCAAGGCGATGGCGAAAACAACCTGGTCCGCCGAGCAGAAGCCGAACCACCCCGAGCCCAAATGCTGGTACCAGCCCGCGGCCTACCCGGAGCAGGCGTCGCTCGGCCTGCGATGGACACTCGGCCACCCGATCACCGCCGCTCTGCCTCCTGGAGACGAAAAATACTTCCGCCTGGCCATGGACGTAGCCCAGAGCTACACCCCGCTCGAGCAGGACGAAGAAGTCGCACTGATGAACCAGGCAAAAGGGCTGGAGCCGATCTTCCACTTAGGCAATGACGTTTAATCTCTGTCTGGCCACTCGCTGGAGTTACACGGCTTTCATGAAACAAATTGCCGCTTCGTCGACGACGGCATTCCGGTTATACAAGTCGGCTATTCTTTGCGCCGGCCCTAGAAAGCGATCTTGCCGGAGACTTGCAGAACTCGCGGAAAGTTTTGCTGCTGTGCCCCCACGGTGCCAAAGCCGCTCCAGCCGGAAGTAGGACTGAACGTTGCCGGACCAGCCCCGGGGTTGTTGTTGGGGCCGCCGAAAAGCACGGAGTTCAGCGAATTGAATGCATCCAGGCGAAGGCTGAGAACCAGGTTGTCGTGAATAGGCGTGGTTTTTTGTACCGAGGCATCGAGCGTAGGGATTGTCGGGTTGCGCACCTGGGCCGTCGTTCCCGACAGGTAAGCCAGTCCATAGGTGGGCAAGCCCTGCCAGCAGCTTGCGTTGCCGGAGAACCAGCGCCCCTGGCCGACCGAGGTCCCGCCCTTGGGCCGGTAGCTTGTACCGGGGCAGACGTAGGAATAGCCGGTACTCACGCCCACCGGTGTACCGCTTTCAGCATTAAAGACACCGCTGGCCGTCCAGCCGTTGACAAGTAAACCGAGTGCCGGCGTCGGGCTGGTAAAGAATAAGCCGCCCTTGCCGAACGGCAGATCGTACACGCTGGTGACGGAGAGCACATGGGTACGGTCGGTTCCAGCCAGCCAGTGCTGCTGGGTCGCGTCCTGGTAAGGAAACCCGTTCTGGTAGCCGTCGCCATTGATGGTTTTCGAGTAGGTATATGCCAGTTGGAAGCTGAGCCCGCGGCCGGCGCTCCCGGTGATGCGCTTGTCAAGCTTCACTTCGAGGGCGTCATACCAGTTCCGGCCTTGCGGTGAGTTGTACTCGCCGACCAGGCCATTCCCGCCCGGAGAGCAGTACTGCGAGAGCGGCAGCAGTAGCGCGATGGCCTCGACGGTGGTCGAAGTTCCACACTGCCCCGGCCCGGACATTCCCGCAACCCCGTAGTAAGGATTCGGCACCTGCCGGTTAAAGATCTGGGGATTGGCAATGACCGATTCGATTTGGGGCAGGCTTGCGGTGCCATTTACCCAAAGGTTGACGCGGAGGCGGCTGGTGAAGTTGCCGGCGTATCGCGCGTCCAGAACCATACCGCCGGGCAGGCTGCGTTGTAAGCCCATGGAGACGACCTGCTCCATCGGTATCTTTCGATTCGGAAATCGACGTGGATGCCATTGTTGCCGAGGTCCGTTTCGAGTCCTTGACTATTGCCAACCGGAGAGAGCAGGCCGCTCGCAAAGGGTGTTCCCGACTGGAAATTGCCGGTAGGCGTGTTCCCTCCATCGTTGGAGGTCGTGTAATTGGTGGATTGCTGGGTGCCGGGTTGCGAACCGCCCTCCAGGCCATAGGAGAACATCACGCCATAACCGCCGCGAATCACGGTTTTGGGATCGAGGGCGAAAGCAAAGCCGAATCTCGGCCCCACATTCGACCAGTCGGTGTTGTAGGCATCGCGAGACTGACCGTTAACGCCGGTAAACTCAACGCCGCCGAGCACCTGCTGTAGCGAAGAAGGATTGATGCCGGCTGCTGTCCATGCTGCGGCGTTAGCCCCACTCCCGACATTCGCCTGATAGGTCGTGCTGTTGGTGATCGGATTGACGCAGGTAAGACACAGCCCGCGCGCGAGCCTGTTGTTGCGCTCCCGCAGCCCACGCTGCACATCGTACCGGATGCCGACATTCAGCGTCAGGCGATGCGTGGCTCGCCAGTTGTCCTGGAAGTAAGCCGCATATACCGGCTGCCCTTCAAAGATGGTCTGGTTGTAGTCAATTCCACCGCCTGTCGGAACTCCCAGATAGAGGGAGGCGAGAGCGGAACCGTTCGGAGAATTGGAATTGCAGGCATTGGAGTTCCCTCCGGAAGCGCTGTCCGGATAGCAGCTCTGGTTATGCGGGTTGTACTGGGTGAACCCGGAGCTGAAACCGAAAGTCCCATTGGCATGGCCGATCGACCCTGGATTGCCGTACTGGAACTCATCGATCTCGCCGCCGATTTCGAGCGTATGCGCTCCCAGTGTTTTGGTCAGGTCGGCGTCAAACGTGAAGTTGTTGGTCACGTCCGTGTTGGATACATTTCCGAAGACTGCGTGATTGCTCAGGAACCCGGTACCCCAGGGATCGTTCACCGTGAACTCCGGCAGGTAGCGCGCCGTGGTTGTGCCGGGCAGCGGCATGCCTAACCCGATCGTGCCCGGGTCCGTCTGCTGGGATAGATCGCCGTCCGGCGCGCCTACGAGAAACCGGTCGAACGATATCTTGAAATCGCCCAGCAGGCTGGGGGAAAAGACATGCGTCACATCCTGGGTCGCGACCCAGTTCTGATGCAGCCAGTTGATGTTGCCGTTTGAGGCGATCCCGGTCAGTCCATTGTTGCTGCGGTTCTCCGTACCTTTCCAGTACAGGAAGTAGCTGTACAGCTTGGTCTTGTCGCTCAGGTTGTAGTCGACGCGCACCTGGGGCTGGTTGTAGTCGTACACGTCGGGAGTGTGCCCGAGAAAGTTATTGCCCTTTACCAGGTTCTCCGTTCCCGGAATGTTCGGCAGCGGGATGTACTTGAGCACACCCAGCGCTGTCTGGTTGATCTGCCCGGCGGGGATCATATTGTTTGCAAACGGCTGCTGTGCCACGTGGTTGCTGTTACAGGCCGTCGCCGGTCCGCCGTCCAGGCAAAAGGCGGTACCCGGCTGGTAGATGGGGATCCCGTTTGGAAACTCCTGCGGGTCCATCTTGCCTACCAGGCTGAAGTCGACGCCGGCGTTGCCGTTATAGCCAGGCCGCAGAAAAGCGGGCGGGACATTCGCGAGCAAAGTATTCTGAATCGACTGCCGGTAACCCTCGAAGCCGAAGAAGACAAACAGCTTGTTCTTGATAATCGGGCCGCCCGCCGTGATCCAGAACTGGTTCTGCACTTCTCCCTGGCGAGGCGTACCGGTCAGGTTATTGGTAAACGTGTTGGCGTCCATGAATGCGCCCTCATACGCGTATCGCACGTCGCCATGGAAGTGGTCGCCTCCGCTCTTGCTCACCACGTTCACGGTGCCGCCACTCGTCCTTCCGAACCGCGCGTCATAGGTGGTCGTCATGACGTTGACTTCCTGGATGCTGTCGATGTTGGGTGACACGGTCCACTCGCCCGCGTTGTGATTGCCGTCTCCGGTCTGGCTCGTGATGTTGGTCCCGTTCAGCGTGAACTGGTTGTTACCAACGGTCCCTCCGCCGATTGTGTAAGCATTCGACACGTCCCAACCGCGAGTTCCCGAATTCCCTGAAGGTCCTGCCTGCGATGTCACCTGGCTGCCCGCGGTGGTCCCGATCAGCGTGTAGGACTGACCGCCGTTGAGAGGCACGCCTTCTAACTCGCGCGACTCCAGCACCGTGCCGCCCGAGCCCGTCGAGGTCTCCAGCTGCGGAGGAGCGGAATTGACGACCACCTGCTCAGCGATCGCGCCGATCTCCAGCTTGAAATTTTGATTGAAGGTCTGCGAGGCGAGCAGGGAGACCTTGTCCTGTACCGCCGTCTTGAATCGTTCCGCCGTGACTGTGACGGTATAGGTGCCGGGCAGTACGTAAGGAATGGTGTAGACGCCCTTGTCGGTCGTCCTTGCGGTATACGGGGTCCCCGAGTCCGTGTTCACGGCCTGAATCAAGGCGTTCTTGACGACGGCTCCGGATGGGTCCGTGACCTGGCCGGTGAGCACTGCGCGGAAATCCTGGGCGAGCAGAGGAGAGATCGCTGAGAGACTGACGAGCGACAGGAGTGCCACCCGAGAAAGTTTGGTGCGAAGCAGCGTTGCGGATAGCAGGCAACCGGCAATGGACTTCATCATGACCTCTCGAAATGAGCAGTGCCAACTCTTTCATTACGCGCAGGAGTAGGAAGCAAACACATCCTCAACGCCTGATCGGCTTGGGAGGAGTGATAAGCTCCCGAAAACTGGTAACGTTTCCATGGCAGAGGTTTATAGAGACGAAGCATCCGACTGTCAAGATTTTTTTCGCGGAGCAGCGCGGAGAGCGGCTCTGCTGCAAAGAAGCAGGGTGGCCGTAGGGATCTGTTGGGGCAGCAACAGTTGCTTACTGCGCCCCGGAATGCAGGCCCGGCTCTATCCTTGAAGTCTCAAGCCGATTACACAAGCTGGACGGTCTATGCTTTGGTTCGTTTTGTCCGCGAGTTCCCGCGCCATGCTCTAAGACCACGAGAAAGAGGGTGGCCTTGTGGCCACCCTCTTTCTCGTGCAGGTACAGTAAGCTACTGCCTTCGCACCGACCGCACCACTTCCTGCGCCATCACCGGCCCATCCACCGGCACTGCGGGAATCTCGACCGCTGTGCCCTTCCCCGCGATGCCCAGCTTCTGCCGCACCGCCGCGTCGATCCGCCCGAACACCTCCTTGTTGTCCTTCAGGAACTGCCGCACGTTCTCACGGCCCTGCCCAATGCGCTCGCCCGAGTAGCTGTACCACGCGCCCGATTTGTCGACCACGTTGTGCGTCACCGCCAGGTCCAGCACATCACCCTCGCGCGAGATGCCCTCGCCGTACAGAATGTCGAACTCGGCCTCGCGGAACGGCGCCGCGACCTTGTTCTTCACGATCTTGACCTTGGTCCGCGACCCCACCACCTGGTCGCCTTCCTTCACCGCCGCGATGCGGCGAATGTCGATACGCACCGACGAGTAAAACTTGAGCGCCTTGCCGCCCGTCGTCGTCTCCGGGTTGCCAAACATGACGCCGATCTTCTCGCGGATCTGGTTGATGAAGATCAGGCAGGTACGCGACTTCGACACCGTGCCGGTCAGCTTGCGCAAAGCCTGCGACATCAACCGCGCCTGCAGGCCCATGTGCGAGTCGCCCATCTCCCCGTCGAGCTCCGCCTTCGGCACCAGCGCCGCAACCGAATCCACCACCAGCACATCGACCGCGTTCGAGCGCACCAGCGCTTCGACGATCTCTAGCGCCTGCTCGCCATAGTCGGGCTGCGACACCAGCAGGTTGTCGATGTCGACGCCCAGCTTCTTGGCATAGCTCGGGTCCAGCGCATGCTCGGCATCGACAAACGCCGCCAGGCCGCCCAACTTCTGCGCCTCGGCGATGATCTGCAGCGTGATGGTCGTCTTGCCGGAAGACTCCGGCCCGAAGATCTCGACCACGCGGCCCCTGGGCACGCCGCCCACGCCCAGCGCCGCGTCAAACGAGATCGAGCCCGTCGAGATCGTGGCAATCGGCAGCGTGTCTTTGCTGCCCAGGCGCATCACCGAACCCTTGCCAAACTGCTTGTCCAACTGCGCTAAAGCCGCTTCAATTGCCCGGGACCGATCTTCCGCCACGCTGGTTTCCCCCAAAAAAGTTTGCTTGTATCCGGCTTCGAGACGCCCCCGAACGGCCGTTTGCGCAGACATCTCAAAACGCGAGAAGGTGTCTGGCAGTGTTGTCCGAAACTTATACAGAGGCTTAGCGCTAGCCTACCATCGGCACACGCCAAAGGCGAAGAAAATACAAACACGAAAGTCACGTTTCTTTCGTGCGTTTTTTTCGCTAACGCTTCAGCAGATCGACCGGAGAAGCGATAGCCGTCACGCGGAAATGCCGCGCCAGCGCCGGATGCCGCCGCGCCACCGCCTGGTACATCTCCCACGCCACCCGCCGGTACGACACATGCCCCTGCGGCGCCGAGCGCAGCTCCGCGATATACAGCGCCTCGGCAAAGTCCATCTTGAACAGCGCCCGGGTCCGGGTCGCCAGCGGCAGAAGGTATTGCTGCGCATCCCCTGCCGGGCTGCTGGTCCAAGCCGGGGCCGCCGGGCCGGCCGCGTCTGGCTGGCGCGCCTGCCCCGCGAAACCCTCCGCAGCATCCCGCGCCGCCTGCATTGCACCCGTAAACACAGGCTTCAGCAGCCCCAGCCCCTCCGGAGTCTCCCACCCGTGCCGGCCGGTAAAGCCCTGCAGCAGCTGTACGCAGCGCCGGTGGCGGTGCATGTCCCGGAAGCCGCCGAGATCCATCAGGATGTCGAAGCGCAGACGCTGGCCGGCGGTAAACTCCCGCAGCAGCTCGTCGTGGCGGCCCCGCTCCCGCAGTCCCATGTCGATGATCTCGCCACGCTGCGCCTCCGTAAGCGCGGCCACGTGGTCGCGCAGCTGGCGGTATGGGTAGTGGCAGGCCGGGTATAGCAAGCTGGCTGCCAAATCCACCTCGAGCGTGTCCATATCGTCGACCAGGTCCACCAGCGGCGCTGCCGCAACCGACATGTCCCCCATCAGCGCCGCTGCGGCCTCGGCCATCAGCGTCCGCGTCTCGATCGCATACCGGTTCGGCTCGGCATACTTCACCAGCGTCGGCGCCACCCGCACCCCGCGCGCGCCCTCCGCGGCCCCCGGCACCCACGCCTCGCCAGCCGCTGCGGCCCGCAGCGCCTCGCCCAGCACCCGCACTTCATTCATCGGGTGCGACAGCAGCCGCGACACCTGCGTCTCCAGCGTGCGCGCGTTCACAATCTGCCCCAGCGAGGTATTCGCCCCCAGCGGCAGCAGGTAGCGCGCCACGTCGAACGCCCGCGCCCGCAGCGTCCGGTCGAACGCCTCCGGCTTCATCTCCAACGGGCGCGCCGTCGCTTCTTTCAGCTGCGCGAACACCCCGTCCGACAGCTCGCGGTAACGGGCAAACAGAGCCTCGATCGCCTGCGTGTAGGCAGCCGTATCGGCGCCATTTGCGAAAGGTGGCGTATACCAGCCGCTCTTCTCAAAGTCCTGGTACCGTGTCGAGCGCTCCTGCCCGTCCCAGCGCTGCTCGTCCACCAGCACGATGGCTGCCAGCAGGGACAGCCGCTCCACCGCAAACGCCAGATGGGCCAGGTCGGCAATCGACCGGTGGCCGTACTGGAAGTAGAACGTGTTGAGGAACTGCTCGGCCCGCTGCGCGCTGATCTCGCCCAGCGACTCCTTGAGCGAGAGCGATGAGCGGGAGTACTTGGCCATGGCATAGGCCAGCACCTCGGGATCGGCGCCATGTACCGCATACACCTCGGTTCCACTCACCGTGGCGGGGATCACCTCAGGGAGTGCGGCGGGACCGGGAGACTTTCGGGAAGATTCCATCGCGTCCCAGAATACCGCGGCATTTCTCACCATCCCGGAGGAAAAGCTGGGAGAGAATAGACGAGCATGCTCCCCAAGCCCCAATCCGGAGCCCGGCCCGCAGACCAGCCCGGAGTCCAGACCGGCCCGCGCCCCGGCGATCCCTCCGAGGTTCTGCGCACCGTCGAACACCGCCCGCTGCCCCTGCCGCGCCGCCCCTGGGCCATGCAGCAGCGCTGGAACGACCTGCTCTTCGCGCACTGGCCGATGCCCGCGGCGGCTATCGACGCGACCCTTCCGCCGGGCCTGGTCGCCGATACCTTCGACGGCTCCGCGTGGCTGGGCGTGGTGCCCTTCGGTATGGACCGCATCCGGATCCACGGGCTGCCCAGTGTGCCCGGCGCCCGCGCCTTCCCAGAGCTCAACCTGCGTACCTATGTACGCGAGCGCGGCACCAACCGCACCGGCGTCTACTTCTACTCGCTCGACGCCAGCAACCCCCTCGCCGTCGCCATCGCCCGCTCCGTCTTCCACCTGCCTTACTTCTGGGCGCAGATGGGCATGCAGTTCGGCAAGGAGCCGGGCCTTTCGCGCGAAATCCGCTACCGCAGCCAGCGGCTGCTCAGCTCGCGCTCCGCCCGGTTCCGCGCCAGGTATCGCGGTCTCGGCCTCATGGCCCAGGGGCCCCTGGAGCAGTTCCTCACCGCCCGCTACGCCCTCTACACCGCGCTCCAGGGGGGCACCCTGTTGCGCGGCGACATCCACCACCTGCCCTGGCCGCTGGAGCGCGCCGAGGCCGAGTTCGAGCTGAACGAACTGCCCGCCGCGCACGGCTTTTCCCTGCCCCGCAGCGAGCCCATGCTGCACTACTCGCGCGAGCTGCTGGTGTATGTGTGGGCGGTCGAGCCGGCCAGCCGCAGCCGCGTCTTCCAGCGCAGCGCACAGCCCGCCGGCAGCCCCATCGCGTCGGTCAGGCATCGCTGACGCGCACGCATCGCCGGCGGGCAGGCACGACGGCCGCACCGCCTTTTATACTTCGCTTTGCCGGCGTCGCGTCTCACGCCGCCGGCAAAGCTCCAGGAAAGTGAGCCAGTCTTGACCGAAACAACACTGCCCCTCGCCGGCAAAACCGCCCTCGTCACCGGCGCCTCCCAAGGCATCGGCCGCGCCATCGCTCTCGCTCTCGCCGCCCAGGGCGCGCGCGTCGCCCTTGCCGCGCGCAATGCCGAAAAGCTGGCCGGTGTCGCCGCCGAGATTGCCGCGCTGGGCGGCGAGGTCCACCCCTACACACTCGACGTCAGCAGCGAAAGCTCCATCAAGCAGGTCGCGAAGGCAGCCCTCGCCGCGCATGGCACGGTCGACATTCTGGTCAACAATGCCGGCATCACCCGCGATGGCCTCATGATGCGCATGAAGCGCGCCGACTGGGACGAGGTCCTGAACACCAACCTGACCGGCGCCTTTCTGCTCACGCAGGCGCTGCTGCCTGCGCTGGTCAAGGCCCGCTGGGGCCGCATCGTCAATGTTGCGAGCATCGTTGGGCAGACCGGCCAGGCCGGCCAGGTAAACTACGCCGCAAGCAAGGCAGCGCTGCTCGGCTTTACCCGTTCGCTCGCCCGGGAGGTCGCCTCGCGCGCCATCACCGTCAACGCGGTGGCTCCCGGCTACATCGAGACGGCGATGACCGCGGTGCTGACCGACGCGCAAAAGGCAACGATGGTGCAGAATGTTCCACTAGCCCGGCCCGGGACGGAGGAAGAAGTAGCCCACGCGGTTGTATTCCTCTGCTCCCCGGGCGCCGCTTACATCACCGGGCACACGCTTGACATCAATGGCGGCCTGCACATGCAGTAGCCGCGAGTCCTTCGGGCTTACTGCTCAGGCGACATCGGAAGTACGCGGCCGCGGAGCGATCCGCGAAGATGCCTGCGCCGCGGGAGCCTGATCCCCTGGAACACTCTCTGGAGCAGGCTTGCCTTCCCTCGCCAGAAGCGCCGCCTCCCGGGCACGGAGCGTGGCGTACGCTGCCGGATGGCGCTGCTTCCACAGCTCTGCGTTCAGCTCCGCACCCACCAGGATCGACACCGAGGTGAGGTACAGCCACAACATCAGAATAATGATGGCGCCAAGCGATCCGTAGGTCGCGCTGTAGTTTGAAAAATGCCGGATGTAGAAGTTGAGCCCCAGCGAGCCCAGAAACCAGATGCCCACGGCGAGGGAAGCCCCCGGCAGCGATGAACGAAAGCTGACCCGGCGGTTGGGACCCAGCGTGTACAGCAGCATCACGTTGGCCACAAAGGTTGAGAAGATGAGCGCGATGCGGATCGGCGGCCAGATGGCGGCAAACACCGCCGGCACGGGCAGCAGATACGACAGAAAGTGGATGAACTCCGGCCCGGCGATCGCGCAGAACAGCGACACCAGCGCCAGGCCGCCGCAGACAAACGTCAGCAACAGCGCCTGCAGCCGGTCGCGCCACCACGGACGCGCTACCGGCACGTCATAAGCGATGTTAAGCGCCTCGATGATCGACGAAAACGACCCGGACGCCGCCCAGAGATAGCTCAGAATGCCGATTGAGACGATCCGCGCCGGGTGCGCCGTCAAGATCGAGTGCAGCACGGTCTTGACCATGACCAGCGCATCGGGTGGCACCAGTAGGGCCATCATGTCGAGCAGCTTCGGGAACAGGTCGGGAATCGGCAGTGCGCTCAGCATCGCCGACGTCACCATGAGCAGCGGCACCAGAGCCATAAGAAGAAAGAACGCCACCGCGGCGCCGATGGTTAACACTCGCGTCCGCATCACCTCGGTAAACAGCACGGCCGAGAGGTGAGGCAGCTTTTCGCACTCGTGAATGACTTTCTTCAGCTGTACCGTCGCGCTTTCAGCCATGGCTTTACCTCGCAGCAGGTTTTAGAGATCAGGGATCGCTCCCACATAGAAAAACGAGCCCGACCGCGTGACAGAGTTGAGATGCGGGTGATTCCTGTCCGGACAAGTTCCCAGAGCAAATCGAAGGCGGCGATTTTCATGGCATTGAGGGGTAGGGCGAAATCGCGGGCTCTGCCACGATACTTTCTGCAAATTTGCGCGTGGGCCGGCGCAGCCTTCCGGCAGCGGCGTCTCCGGGTGCAAAGCATCGCGTTCCATGCCGGATTGTGCTCATAGCAAAGTACTAAACTTTGTGGTTTACACGTGCGCAAAACCGGTTTTACGGCTACTCATGGCTTTCCAGTCGACTGCAGGGAGGAGCTTCTATTTTCCAGTCGACATGGTATCGTTCTCCATGTTAACTCTACGGTTACCAGAGCCGGTTCGATCTGGCTGCCTCTGAGTTGATGACGAGGAATGGTGCGAGCCATGAACATTGGTGCGACAATCCGTGCCTTTCGCCTGCAGCAGGGGCTTTCCCAGGGCGATATTGAGAAGCGGACCGGGCTGCTCCGCTGCTATCTCTCCCGGGTGGAAAACGGCCATACCGTGCCCTCGCTCGATACCCTGACCAAGATCGCCCACTCGCTCGACCTGCCGCTGGCTCAGTTTTTTGCCGAGGAAGCCGCCCCCCAGGAGCTGCCCGCGCAGAAGGTGTCCGACGACGAGCTGCGCTTCCTGACCCAGATCCGGCGCTACTCCTCAAACCTCAACGACAGCGACAAGAAGCTCCTGCTCGCGATGGTGAAAAAGTTCGCCACCGCTACCCCCGTCTCCACCTCCGCCTGACGTTCCTTGATCGCGTGGAAGCCCCGACCCGAGCCGCCGGCGGCCGTGATGCCACGCAACGAGTAGCGTGGCCGTGCATGTCCTCACTGACTCGCTGAAAAGCCTCGCTGAACGGTCTGGCTGAAGCAGAATCAGCCGTTCTGCACCGCGGCCAGGTAAAACGCGCGAATCCCCGCACAGAGCAGCAACAGCAGCAGCGCTTCTCCTGCGATCGCAAGGTTCCGCCGCCGTCGGAACAGCCCCGCCGGCGCTCCGATCTTCGGGACCATGGGCACCGCCAGCAGCAGTCCCGCGAGGAAGCCGCCCAGGTGCGCCGTATTGTCGATGCGCAGCGAAAAGTGACCCAGGTCCACCCCGAACGCGAGCACGAAGTTGAGCACCGCGAACCAGATCACATTCTTCCGCAGCGCGTTGCGATCCGCGGTCGGCAGCGGCAGGTATCGCGAGCTGAGCAGCACGATCAGCACCCCGGCCAGGCCGAAAATGGCCCCGCTCGCCCCCGCGCCGATCACGCCGTCAGAGCCATTGCTCTGCAGCCCCGGGTGCGTGGCCACGCTCAGCAGGTTGCCGGCAAAGCCGGTCAGCAGGTAGGCCGCCACCAGCCCGGGCGCGCCCAGCAGCGGCTCGCCCAGCAGCCCCAGGTTCCACAGGCACCACATATTAGTGGCCAGGTGCAGGAAGCCGATGTGCACGAACGCTGCCGTAACCAGCCGCCACCACTGTCCGTACACCAGCACAAAGCCGCCGTAGTCCGCCCCCCAGTGCAGCAGTTGCGCCGGCTGCGGCGAGACCGGCGAGACCCCGGTAAGCACCATCGCGAGGAAGACGGCGCAGTTGATCCCCAGCAGCCCGTAGGTTGCCGGCGCCGCGGCCCAGCTTCGCCGCGGCCCGCGCGCGGGGGGCGCCGCGGGCGCCAGCACCTCGGCAAAGCCGCTGCTGCCACTGGTTTGGGAGCCTTCATAGCCCTTGCCGAAGGTCGGCTCGCTCTGCCTCACCCCGGCAGGAAACACAGGGCGCAGCTCAGGCTGGCTGCCCGCTTCGCGCTCATCCCTGTCTGCCATGCACCTACCGTACCGGCTGCCGCATGCGGCTGCAAATTACGTTCGGGTTTGCCTCGCCTTTGCCGTTCGCCGCCCACCTGTGACAAGCCTTCAAACCCTTCGTACAATCTGTGTAAGGATCAACGCAACGAAACAGCGCATGCACCCGGCTTTTGCCCGAGGACACCGACGATGGAAGAAGCAGCGGTAACGCAGACGATCGGAGAAGGACGCCGCATCCTCCAGGATTTTGTAGCCCCGGAGCTGCGCATGCTCGCCGAGCGGCTCGATTCCGTGCGAGCCGAGCAGTCGCGCCTGCGCGAGGATCTTGCGCTGGTGCGCTACGAAGCCCGGGAGATGGAAGCGCGGCTGCATGGTGATGTGGCGCTGGTGCGCTCCGAACTGAAAGAAACGGACGCGCGCGTGCTACACGGTCTAGCGCTGGTGCGCTCCGAACTCAAAGAAACAGATGCACGGCTCGTCCAGGGCACAGCGGAGGTACGCTCCGATCTAAGAGAGGGCTTAGCGCAGGTGCGCTCCGAACTTAAGGATGGGCTGGCGCTAGTGCGCACCGAAGCCCGCGAAACGGAAGGCCGCCTCACGCGTCTCATGGAATCGCACACAAAGGAAATCCTGCTGACCCTGCAACTGGCTACCGCGGAGCAGCGCAGCGAAAAGCTGCAGAAACAGCTCGAAGAGCGCACCAGCGCGCCTCCCGCGCACTAGCCGCCCACACCAGACTAAAGGCGCGGCTCTCGCCACCAAATCTGCAGACGCGTTTCCACGGAGAATGCATTGACCGGTTTGAAGCCCATACGGCGCGCTCTGCTCAGCGTCACCGACAAGAACGATCTGATCCCCTTTGCCCGCGGCCTCTCCGCGCACGGCGTCGAGCTGGTCTCGACCGGCGGCACCGCCCGCGCCCTGCGTGAGGCCGGCCTCCCGGTCCGCGACATCGACGACCTTACCGGCTTCCCCGAGATGCTCGACGGCCGCGTCAAGACCCTGCACCCCAAGGTGCATGGCGGCATTCTCCACATCCGCTCCAATCCTGAACACCTGCGCGCCATCGCCGAGCACGGCATCGAGCCGATCGACATGGTCGTCGTCAACCTGTACGCCTTTGAGAAGACCGCGGCCCGTGACGGCGTCCCCTTCGGCGAGCTGATCGAGAACATCGACATCGGCGGCCCTTCCATGCTGCGCTCCGCCGCGAAAAACTTCGAGGATGTCGCGGTCGTGACCAGCCCCGGCGACTACGAGCCGCTCCTCGTCGAAATGGCTGCGCATCAGGACGCGCTCGGCGGCCAGCTCACCTGGGCCACCCGCTGGCGGCTCGCCCGTCAGGCCTTTTCAACCACCGCGGCCTACGATGTAGCCATCGCCAACGCGCTCGACCGCATCGGGCCCGCGGAGAGTGCCAGCGCCGAACCGCCCTCCCCGGACGCACGCGCCACCCAAACGACACCCGACATGCCCGCCACCCTCCGCATCGTGCTGCCCCGCACCGCCTCCCTGCGTTACGGCGAAAACCCCCACCAGCGAGCCGCCCTCTACGCCGACGGCAGCAAGCGCGGCATCGCCGGCGCGCTCCAGCTCCAGGGCAAAGAGCTCTCCTACAACAACCTCGTCGACCTGGACGCCTGCTGGGAGCTGACCCGGGAGTTTGCCGATCTCCCCGGCCCGGCACACCAGCAACACCCGCACACCCCGGCCATGGTCGCCATCATCAAGCACACCAACCCGTGCGGCGCCGCCACCGGAGCCACCGTGCTCGAGGCCTATACCCGGGCGCTCGCCGCCGACCCGGTCTCCGCATTTGGCGGCGTCATCGGCGTCAACACAACGATCGACGAGGCCGCCGCCGAGGAGATCGCCAAACTGTTCGTCGAGGCCATCGTCGCGCCCGGCTACACCCCCGGCGCCCGCGAGCGCTTCGCCCCGAAAAAGAACCTGCGCCTGCTCGAGATCGAGCACAGCGGCGGCAGCGCGCAGGCCATCAAGCACATTTCAGGCGGCCTCCTGGTGCAGGACGCAGACCATGCCCCGGTCTCCGCAGACAGCCTGAAGGTCGTGACCCAGCGCCCGCCCACGGACGAGGAACAGCGGGCGCTGCTCTTCGCGTGGCGGGTCTGCAAGCACGTCAAATCAAACGCCATCGTCTACGCCCGCGACGGCCAGACCGTCGGTATCGGCGCCGGGCAGATGAGCCGGGTCGACGCCGCCCGCTTCGGCGCCCAGAAGGCCACGCTGCCCCTGGCCGGCTCGGTCGCCGCCTCTGACGCCTTCTTTCCCTTCCCGGACGGCCTGGAAGTCGTCGCCGCAGCCGGCGCCACCGCGGTCATCCAGCCCGGCGGCTCGGTCCGCGACCCGGAGGTGATCGCCGCCGCCGACCGGCTCGGCCTCGCCATGGTCTTCACCGGCTTCCGCCACTTCCGCCATTAGGCCGGCCAGTGGCCTCTGCCAGCACGCATTGTGCGTTCAAAGGCGCGGCGCGTCCGGCTCCTGGGCATGCAGGGCTTCGTGGATCAGCATCTTCAAATAAGTCTGGTAGCGCAGACCTTTGTGTTCCGCCTGCCTTCTTGCCATCTCGATATCCTCTGGATTGAGCCGGATCGTCGTTGTAGGAAGCGCCGCTCTTCGAGCAACCGTTCCCTCCCCTACCTCGCCTGCCTTCGCGGCCCGGGCAAATTCGCCCGCGAGCGCGTTCTCCTGCCGGGCCCACCATCGGGCCTCCTCTGCTTCACTGGCAAAGGCTGGAACCTGCATCTTGGCTTGATCCGCGTCTTGCTTCCTATCTTGCTTCATATACTCGTCCCTTCCTTCGGCCTCAGGCTTCTCCAGTAGCGAAGCAGTCTTGACTTTGCCGGGAATGCAGTCACAACGCGGACCCGTTCCCTGCGAAAAGTGTTCACAACGACAAGAACGCGCCCCGCGTCCGTCTCGCCCACCTGGACAATGCGCTCCTCGCCGTTTCGGGTCTGCATCTCTAAGTCGAGCGGTTTGTTCCGAAGCACTTCCTCAGCTTCCTTTGCTGAAATGCCGTGCTCTGCAATGTGACTGAGGTGGGCATCGTCCCATTCAAACTGCGGGCTCCTTGCCATGCATTGATCGTAGCTACCGGGTAGCTACGAATCAAGACCGCTGTCAATTTCAAAAGCCTGGAGCCGTCGTATCCCATACAAGCTGCGATTTCGCGATGGACGACCTCTGAGATGAAAGCAAAAGCCACGGCCATCCGATCCACGTACCCCTCACCGTCCCGATTCCATCCACCGGTAACTTCCTTTTCGCAGAAGTGAGCCCCGGCGCCGTTTACAATCGTCTGATGTAGCAGGCTGCCCGGCAAACGGCGGCTGAAAGGCCGCCGACGCGCCCCGAGCCATGACCCCAACGACAGTCTCGACCCCGCAACCCCGCCCCGCAGTCCATGCGACTCTTCTCGCGTTCGCGTCTCTTCTTTTGCTAGCCGCAGTTCCGGTGCACGCCCAGGCCAAACCCGCAGCCACCGCGCCGGCCGCCGCGACCGACCCGAAAGCCGATGCTTACTACCACTCCATGCTGGCCCACAGCTACGAGGAGCAGGCAGTGGCTGGCGGACAGCCCGAGTTCGCCAACAAAGCCATCGAAGAGTACAAAGCCGCGCTCGCTGAGGATCCCAACTCGCCCAGCCTCGGCAACGGCCTGGCCGAGCTCTACTTCCGCACTGGCCGTGTCAAGGAAGCCATTGAGGCCGCGCAGGCGCAGATCGCGCGCGACCCCAACTCGCTCGACGCGCACAAGCTGCTGGGCCGCATTTACCTGCGCTCGCTCGGCGACGCGCAGACCAGCGGCAACACCCAGATGCTGCAACTCGCGATCGCCGAGTACACCCGCATTGTCGCGCTCGAGCCAGGCAATATCGAGGACCACCTCCTGCTCGGCCAGCTCTACTCTTTCGCCAAGGACTCGCCGCACGCGCAGGAGCAGTTTGCCGCCGCGCAGAAGATCGATCCCCACTCGGAAGAGGTCGTGTTGAACATGGCGCGCATCGACACCGAGCAGGGCAATCTCCACGCCGCCATCCAGGTCCTGAGCAGCCTGCCCGACGGCGACCAGACCGCGAAGACCGAGTATGCGCTCGGCGCCAGCTACGACCAGGCCAAGGAAACCAAGAGAGCCATCACCGCCTACCAGAAGTCGCTTGCGCTGGAACCGGACAACCTGGACGTGGAGCGCGCACTGGCCGATTCGCTCGAGCGGGACGGCCAGGACAAGGCCGCGCTCGCCGCCTACAACGATGTCATCGATGGCGACCCGACCGATGCCTCGGCCTTTCTGCACGCGGCGGAGATCGAGCGCAGCCAGGGACGCCTCGACGAAGCGCTGGCCAACCTGAAAAAGGCCGCGCCGCTGGCCTCGGACTCGCTCGAGATTCGCTACAACGAGGCGCTGGTGTACGAGCAGCTCGGCCAGTATACCGACGCCGAGCACCTGCTAACCAAGATGGTTGCCGACGCCGAGCACACGACCGGCGATTACTCCTCCGCGGAGAAGAATAACTACGCGCTGTTCGTGGAGCACCTGGCCAGCGTGTATGCCGACGAGGGCCGCACCGACGATTCCATTGCTGCCTATAACAAGCTGCTGCCGCTCGGCGGAGATTTCGCGCTGAACGCCTACGGCGCCGAGGTAGACACCTATCGGCAGGCGCATGAGTACGACAAGGCAACTGCTACGCTCCAGCAGGGGACCGCAAAGTTCCCTAAAAACCGTGGGCTCAAGCTCGCGCTGGCCAACCAGCTCAGCACCACCGGCAAGCTCGACGATGGCCTGAACCTGGCGAAGAGCCTGCTGAACAACACGCCTCAGGATCGCGAAGTGTATCTGTCACTGGCACAGATGGATATGAACGCGAAGAAGTGGAAGGACGCGAGCGAGGCGCTGGACAAGGCCGACCAGCTGAGCTCGAGCAGCGAAGACAAGACAGTCGTCCTGCTGCAGCGCGCCGTGCTTGAAGATCGCCAGAAGCATTTTGACGCGGCCGACGACACCTACAAGAAGGCGCTCGCGCTGGACCCCAACAACAGCCTGGTGCTCAACAACTACGGCTACATGCTGGCCGACCGTGGCACGCGCCTCAACGACGCGCTCGCGATGATCCAGAAGGCGGTCAAGCTGGACCCGCAGAACTACGCCAACCTCGACTCGCTGGGCTGGGCCTACTTCAAGCTGGGCCAGTACGCGCTGGCCGAAAACAACCTGGTGAAGGCGAGCCAGCGCAACGCTCAGGAAGCGACCGTGCACGAGCACCTCGGCGACCTGTACGAGAAGACCGACCGCCTGAAGCTGGCCGCCTCACAGTGGGAAGAGTCGCTGCGGCTCTATAGCAAGACTGACCCGTCGGAAGCAGAGCCAGGCGAAGGCCCGCGCCTGCAGAAGAAGCTCGACTCGGCCCGGGTCAAGCTGGCCAAGGAGATGCCCGGCCCCTCCGCCAGCGCGAAGAACGACAAGCAGCATCCCTGAGGCTGCGTGAAGAGAGCGCACGCGCGCTGCGGACCGCGTTACCCTAGCAGTGCATGCCGTTTTCTCTCGCTTCCTGCGCCGTATCGGATGACCCCTCAGACCGTCTCTCGCTCCGCGAACATCCGGAGCCGGAACACGCGTATCGCTCTCCGTTTGAGCGCGACCGCGCCCGCATCATCCATGCCCGCGCCTTCCGCCGCCTGGCCGGCAAGACGCAGGTCTTCTCCGCCGGCGGCGCTGCCGGCGAGCCCTCCGACCACTTCCGCTCGCGCCTGACCCACACCATGGAGGTCGCGCAGATCGCGCGCACCGTCGCGAGCACACTTGGCCTGAACCATAACCTCACCGAAGCGCTCGCGCTGGTACACGACATCGGCCACCCGCCCTTTGGCCACGCAGGCGAGCGCGCACTCGATGCCTGCCTCCAGCAGCACGGCCTTCGCTTCGACCACAACCTGCACGCGCTGCGCATCGTCGAGCATTTTGAGCTGCGTTACGCCGCCTTTCGCGGCCTCAATCTCAGCTTTGCCGTCCGCGAAGGTATCATCAAGCACTCGCACGACTACACCGTCGCTGAGCAGCCGCAGCTTGCCGCCTCCCTGCTCGATCAACTGCCACCGCTGGAGGCACAGTTGATCGACCTCGCCGATGAGATCGCTTACCTCACCGCCGATCTCGACGACGGCATGGAAGCCGGGCTGATCGACCTCGCCCACGTGCGCGCCAACCTGGAGTTGTTCGAGCGCTTCTATGCGCCGATGTCGCAGGCTCATCAAGGTGCAAGCGAGAAACTCATCTTCAACGAAGCGCTCAAGCGAATGCTCAACGCGCTGGTCGGCGACCTGCTGGAGGAAACCGTGCGTCGCGTGCACGCAGCCGGAGTGCACACCTTGGCCGGTGTGCGCACCGCGGCTGAGAGGCTGGTCCGGTTCTCGCCCGCGATGGAGCAGGCCCGCATGGAGGCCCGTCGCTACCTGTACGCGCATCTTTACGGTTCTTCGGAGCTGAAGCGCGATCACGCGATGGCGGAAGATGTGGTGCGCGATCTCTTCGAGGCCTGGGTCGCCGATCCCGCGCTGCTGCCGCCCAGCTACGCGGCCCGCATCGCTGCGAGCGAGGGCGGCGGGGACGTTTCCGAGAACGGAGAACGAGCTCCGCGCGTCGTCGCCGACTATCTCGCCGGCATGACCGACAGCTTCATCCTGCAGCAGCACGCGGCGCTGAAGAGGGCAGGGGAGAGGGTGTAACAGGCAAAGGCAGGTACTAACAAGCAAAGGCAGGTACTAACAAGCAAAGGCAGGTACTAACAAGCAAAGGCAGGTACTAACAAGCAAAGGCAGGTACTAACAAGCAAAGGCAGGGGCTAACAAGCAAAGGCAGGGGCTAACAGGCAGATCTTTGCCGATGGCAGAAGCTTTGCCCTGCCTTCTGCGCGCGCCCTACCCATTACTCGCTGCCTTGCCGATTACACCCTGTTTTGGCTCCCCGTAACCGCCAATAACCTCTCTGACTGGTGTTCTTGGCCCGATTTGTAACCTCTTACTTCCTATTTAACTGGTTACACCCTCTCCTGACTACGCCTATTAACCTCTTAACACTTATCTTGCCGGTTACACCCTGTCCGCTGCCTTGCCTGTTACACCCTGCCCTGCCCGTTACACCCTACCCCCTGCCCTACTGCACCTTGCCCTGCGGGCGCAGTCTGCGCAGCTCGCCCGCGCAGGCAATCGCATTGAGCGAGGCAAGTTTCAGGTTGTCGAAGGCAGCCCAGATCCAGAAGCGGGTCGACAGCGCCTCGCCGGCATCCGCCTGGCGCAGACGCAGCAGCACATCTTCCTGCCCGGCGCAGCTCAGGTTGCTCGGCGGGTCGCTCTCGCCCATCACGACATCAACGTGGTCCCCGGCCAAAGCGGCCTCCAGATGTTCCAGCGCGACGGCACGCTCCAGTTCCACGCCCAGCGAGATACCGTAGCCGTGGAACGCAGGCGCCTGCAGCAGCTGCACGCTCACCATCGGCAGCCGGCCGCCGCTCACCAGCGCATAGTGCCGCCGGATGCGCGCCTCCACCGCGATCAGGTCGATGCGCGCCGCCTCGCCGAGGGTCGGCGTCAGGTTGAAGGCGACCTGCATATCGAACACATCCTTGGGCATGCTCTGAAAGTTGAGCAGCGCGACCGTTTGCTGGTGCAGCTCGTCGACTGCAGCGCGCCCATGCTCGGACGCAGGCTCATGCACGGTGGCCCACGCACTGCGCACCGCGCCCACGTCCTGCAGCCGCGCCATCAGCAGGCCCAGCGTGGTCGCGGCGATGTGCGCCGGCACCAGCGCTGGGGTATGCAGGTCAGGCGTGGGCGTCGTGGGGTTGTCGATCGCATCCGTCACCCAAGGCGCAGCGACCAGGACGCCCGGCTCGTCTTCGAGCACGCCCGACAGATCGACAATGCTCGCATGCGCGTCCATCGCGGCCTGCCAGTGCGTCGCCGCCTGCGCCGGAGTGCCCGTGAAGAAAACATAATCCACATGCGTAAACGAGTCCGCGTCGACGCTCTGGATGACGGTGACCTCGTCGCCGACTGCCTCAATCTGGCCGAGCCCCTCGTTTTCGTCCAGCAACAGCAGCTCCGCTGCGGCGAACGGGCTCTCCTCCAACGCCTCCGCCAGTTCCTTGCCGTGGAGCGAAGCAGCGCCTACGATTGCGATCCGTACTTTGTCCAACATTCCTTCTTTCCTTCAAGCATTTTCAGCCGTGGCTCAGCCGCGCGCTTTTGCGCCGCCAGGAGTAGAGCAGCCGCGCCAGCACGCCCGAAAACATATAGACCAGCGCAATGGCTGCGAGCACATACTGCGAAAAGAAAACCAGCGCATACAGAAAAGCCCCCAGCAGCACGATCCAGCGGAAAGGATGCGTGTGTGCCAGGTTGATCTCCTTGCCGCTCCAGAACCGCCAGGTACTCACCATCAGAAACCCGATCGCGGCCACATACGCGCCCCACAGCAAGCCCACCCAGGGCACTGCGACCGGGATGCCGCTGAAGAAGTGCACGACCGCCGCAATGGCGCCGGCAGCCGCGGGAATAGGCATACCGACAAAATATTTCCGTCCCGGCCGGCCCGGGTTCTTTGGCACCGGCGACCCCATGCTGTTGAAGCGGGCCAGCCGCGCCGCGCCGCAGATCAGGAACAGGAAGCAGAGCAGCGCGCCCAGCTCCACCAGCTTGTGCCGCAGGCCGCTGCCCATGGTATGCGGCAGCGCCTGGAACCCCCAACAGTACGCCAGCAGCGACGGCGCGACGCCGAACGTGATCACGTCCGCCAGCGAGTCGAGCTCTTTGCCGAAGTCGCTGGTGGTATTCGTCATGCGCGCAATGCGGCCGTCGATGGTGTCGAACGGGATCGCAAAACCGATCGCGAGCGCCGCGTAATCAAAGTGCTGCGGCTCGACCGGCGAGCCCTGCAGGCTCTGCGTAATGGCGTAGTAGCCGGCTGCAATGTTGCCGGCGGTAAACAGCGAGGGCAGCAGGTACATGCCGCGCGATCGGCGGCGCCGTCCTGGCAGGCGCGGCGGCGCGGGCTCCAGCGTGAGCGGCGCCAGGCGGGGCTGCTCGCTCACCGCGCGCCCTGGGCCGTCGCGGTCTCTGGCGCCGCATGGGCAATCGGATCACTTTCTGCCGCTGCGCTGTGGTTTGCCGCTGCGCTGCCGCGCGGCGCGACATACGCCAGCACCGTGCTGCCGCCCTTGACCGTAGCGCCCAGCTTGACCCGCACCTCGGTCTGGGCTGGCAGCACCAGGTCGGTCCGCGAGCCGAACTTGATCAGCCCTACACGCTGCCCGCGCGCCAATCTGTCACCGTCCTTGTGGCGGAAGACGATCCTGCGCGCCAGCAGCCCGGCGATCTGCTTGAAAACAACTTCGTACCCGTCCTCGGCCCGCATCACGCAGATGTTCTGCTCATTGCGGTCGGCTGAAGCGGCATCCATCGCGTTGACGAATGCGCCTTTCTGGTAGCGCACCTCGCGCACTATCCCGGCTACAGGCGCGCGGTTCACATGCACGTTGAACACGCTGAGAAAGATAGATATGCGGGTGCGCGGGCCATCCGGGGTGACGATCTGTTCAATGCTGGTGACCTTGCCGTCGGCCGGCGACACCACCAGTCCCGCGCCCTGCGGAATCGCGCGCTCGGGGTCGCGAAAGAACCACAGAAAAAACGCGGCCAGCCCCAGCGGCAGCACCGCCCACCACCAGGTATGGGTCAGCGCTCCGGCTACAACCGCAACCAGAATCAACGAGATGCCGTACAAGTATCCGTCGCGAATCATCCCGTCGATTATAGTGGCCGCGCCTTGTTATGTGGCCGCAGCGCCCCGCCGGCAGCCTTACAGCTTCAGGCTTAGCAGCACGGCATCCTCATCGGGATTGCGGTAGTAGCCGCGCCGCACGCCATCCTGGCTGAAGCCATGGCGCGCATACAGGCGCAGCGCGGCATCGTTGGAGGAGCGGACTTCCAGCAGCAGCCGGTCGGCGCCCACAGCCTGGCTCCACGCGATCGCTTGCGCCAGCAGCGCCGAGCCGATGCCTCTGCGGCCGTGTCCGGGCGCGGTCACGATTGCTTCCAGCTCCGCGCTCTCCTCCAGGTGGCTCGCCATGGCGAAGCCCCGAACCGCGCCATCGTCCACTGCCACCCAGGCGCCGCGCCGCGCCGGGCGCTGGGCAATCACCTGCAGCATGCGGCGGTACTCGCCCGGTGGCCAGTGCGGCGCGGTCGGCACCACCGCGGCAATCGCCAGCACCGCGTCCAGGTGCTGCTCACGCAAGGCATGCACTGCAATCGGCGGCGCGGCGCTCACACCGGCTTGCCCAGCATCTGCTCGGGCCGCCATAGATACAGCGCGTCCAGCGTCGCGGCGTCGTCCCAGTCGCCTGCCAGCACCCGTACGCGGGCGTGCTCGATCGCCTGGGCCGCGGTCGGCGCCGGCACCCGGCGCGCTTGCGGGAACAGCACCTGCACCTTGTCTTCGCAGACCACCAGTTGGCCTGGCTCCGGCAGCTGCGCCCGCACCTCGTCCGGAGTCCGCATCGCTTCGTCCGCACCGCCTCCACGGCGCAGATACACATTACCGCGACCCGCATCGAGCGCGGCAAACCGCGCACCGCTTTCCCCGGCAAGCACCGCGAGGCGGGACACCCCGACCAGCGGCACGGCGGCTGCCTCAGAGAGTGCCTTGGCCGCGCTCAATCCGATGCGCATGCCGGTAAAGCTGCCCGGGCCGCGCACGACGACGATGGCCGCGAGCGAGGCCGGCGCCAGCCCGTCCAGCAGATCGCGCAGGGCCCCTGTCAGTAGCGAACCCGCAGTCTTGGCGCCCAGTGTCGCTTCCTGCAGCGGCACGGTCTCGCCATCCTCATAACGGGCAACGGCCAGCGTTGTCTCCGCGCCGCAGCTATCGATCCCCAGTACCGGGCCGGATTTCAGCTCACCGGGCTTCTGCTCAGCGGTTTCGCGCTCTATGTGCATGGGCCGCCTCAAGCGCCTTTGCCATCCAGATGCCGTAGCACCCGCGCCAGCTGCGCATCGTTGCTGTAGCCCGAGCGCTCGGCCCGCGCGCGCCCTGCAGCGGCGATCCGCGCCCGCTCCTCCGGATGCTCCAGGTACCAGCGCGCCTTTTCCGCGCACTCTTCTTCAGAGCCGTAAAACACTGCCTCGCGGTCTTCCTCAAACGCTTCGCGATGGCCGTCTGAACGCTCCGCCAGCAGAAACTGCGCGCACCCCGTGATCTCGAACGACTTGTGCGCGACATCTTCCTCGTTCTGCCGCGTGACAAACGCCATGTTGATCTTCGAGCGCCACATCGCCTCGCGGTATGCGGCGCCGTTCATCATGCCGCCGAACAGGAAGCGGCGCCGCACCTCTTCCGGCCATGCCTTCTCCCAGCGCGGCCCCGCGACCGAGACAGGCAGCCCGTGCTGCTCTCCCAGCGCCCGCAGAAACTCCGGCCGGTGCTCGAGCGGCGACCCGGTGTAAGCAAGCTCGCGGTCGCGGTCCGCATCGGACCAGCCGGCAGGCGGAGGGTAGTGCTGCAGCGGGTCGTAGGAGAGCGCGATCTTGAGCGCCCGCAGCCCCCATGCGGCGTACCGCTGCACGTCTACGTTGCGAAACAGGCAGTGCAGATCGAACTTTTTGTAGACCTTATAGAACTGCATCCAGCAGCCGTCATTGCGCGGCCCGAACGGGTTGTCCTGGTTGTAGCAGACCGTCGTCGCGCCCAGGCGCTTGACCAGCTCGACCGTGCCCGAGTGGAACTGCACCGGCTTGTCGAACCACACCACGTCCGGACGGTGCTCCCGCGCGGACTGCTGCAAGGCGCGGTTTACGCGCGCGATGAGCGGCCCTACCGGGTACCGGTAGCGTAGCGCCGCCACATACCGCGAGCGCGGCTCGTAGTCGTCGGTCGCGAACGGAATCATCTCCTGCCCCAGCCGCCGAAATGCCTCCAGCCGGTACAGGGACGTGTTGCCGGGCGCGAGCGGGGCAACGTACAGGATTTTGCGCCGTTTAGGCTGTTCACTCACGTGCGTGTTGTCTCCATGGAGCGTGCAAACCGCTTGCTTCGGCTTCGACCAGTCCGCCTCACCTGGAAATGGTGTCATCCTGAGCAAAGCGGCGGCGCTTGCGCCACAAGATTCGCGGCTTTCCTGCTCCTCACACGAGCCCTTCCAGCGCCTGCCGCAGATCCGCTTCCAGATCTGCCAGATCCTCAATCCCCACCGAAATTCGCACCATCCCGTCGGTGATCCCCAGCCGCGTTCGCGCGTCTGCGCCAATCGCCGCGTGCGTCATCGTCGCCGGGTGCGAGATCAGCGTCTCCACGCCGCCCAGCGACTCGGCCAGCGTGCACACCTTGAGCCTCTTGAGGAACGCGTTCGCACGATCGAGCGAGCCCATCTCAAACGCGATCATGCCGCCGAACCCGGACATCTGCCGCGCAGCCAAATCGTGCTGCGGATGCGATGCAAGCCCCGGGTACCAGACCCGCTCGACTCCAGGGTGTCCGTCCAGCAGCGAAGCAATCGCGCGGCCGTTGCGGTCGTGCTCGCGCATGCGCACCGCCAGAGTTTTGACCCCGCGCAGCACCAGCCATGCCTCAAACGGCGACAGGATGCCGCCTGTGCACTTCTGGATGAATGCGAACTGCTCTTTATGCTTTGGCGTCGTGCCCACCAGCACCCCGCCCAGCCCATCGGAGTGGCCGTTCAGGTACTTGGTCGTCGAGTGCATCACGATATCCGCGCCGAACGAGATCGGCTGCTGAAAGTAGGGCGACATGAAGGTGTTATCAACCGACAATTCGCAACCATCCGGACCATGTTCGTGACAGATATCTGCAACGACGCGAATATCGGTCAGTGTCATCAACGGATTGGTCGGCGTCTCGATATGAACCAGCTTCGTGTTCGGCCGCAGCGCGGCACGCAGCGCCGCCGGGTCGGCTGTGTCCACATAGCTGAACTCGATCCCGTACCCCACGACGATCTGGTTGAACAGCCGCGGCGTGCCGCCGTAGACGTTCTCGCCGCAGACTACGTGGTCGCCGGTTTTCAAGAGCGTCACCAGCGCCGAGATCGCGGCCATGCCGCTCGCGAATACATGCGCGCTCGTGCCTCCTTCAAGCGAGGCCAGGCTCGTCTCGAGCGCATCGCGCGTTGGGTTCGACACCCGCGAGTACTCCCACCCCTTGTGTTTGCCGATCTCCTCCTGCGCGTAGGTCGAGGAGAGGTACACCGGTACATTCACCGCACCCGTCAAAGGGTCGGGCGCCTGCCCATCATGGATCGCGCGTGTCGAAAAGCCTGCCATCCCTTGAAGGTATCAGGGCGGCGAACCGGCTCCGCGAACCTATTCCCGGATGGGCGGCTCACCGGCGCACTCACCCGCGGCGCAGCCTTCGGCCTTCTCGGCGAAGATATGCTTGGACAGATACCGCTCGGCCGAGTCCGGCACCACGGTCGCCACACGCTTGCCTGGGCCCAGCCGCAGCGCCACCTGCATCGCCGCGAACACCGCCGCGCCGGCGCTCGAGCCCGCCAGCACGCCTTCTTCGCGCGCCAGCCGCCGTACCATGCAGAAGGCATCGTCGTCCGTCACGCGCACAATCTCATCGGCAACATCGCCTTCGAAAGTCGCCGGCACAAACGAGACGCCGATCCCCTCCACCCGGTGCGGGCCCGGAGCGCCGCCCTGCAGCACCGAACCCTCGGTCTCAACGGCTACTGTCAGCACCCGCGCATCCTGCTCCTTCAAAAATCGCGCAATGCCGGAGAACGTGCCGCCCGTGCCCACGCCCGCGACAAACGCATCCACACGGCCGTCCATCTGCTCCCATAGCTCACGCGCCGTTGTCTCATAGTGGAACGCCGGGTTGGCCCGGTTTTCAAACTGCCCCGCGACAAAGTACTCCGGCTTGCCATCAGCCAGGGCCCGCATGGCGCGGATCGCTCCGCGAATCCCCTCGTTCTCCGGAGTCCGCAGCACCGTCGCCCCGAACGCGCGCATCAGCGTGACCTTCTCTTCGGCGAACCCCTCCGGCACATACAGCACCACCTTGTAGCCGTGGTGGATGCCGGCCAGCGCAAGGCCTACGCCGGTGTTGCCGGCCGTCGCCTCAACAATCGTCATGCCCGCGCACAGCACGCCGCGCCGCTCCGCGTCCAGCACGATCCCCAGCGCTGCACGGTCTTTCACGCTGCCGCCGGGGTTCAGGTATTCGAGCTTTGCAAACAGCGCCGCACGGCCGGCTTCCTGCGAGGGCGCGGGCGCAAGCCGCCTCATCTCGAGCACCGGCGTCGAGCCGATCAGCTCAAGAATGCTGCCCGCAACCCGCAGCCCGCTCGCCTCGGCCACTGCTTGCATCGTTTAAGCCTGTTCCTTTTGACCGGCTTCACCGGCCGCCGCGCCGGGCACCAGGCTCATCCCGTGCGCGACCGCCTCGCGAATCTTGCTGTTGATCAACGCACAGGGCAGCAGCATCGGCGAGTCCGTGCACTGCACCGTCAGCATCCGGGTTTCCGGGTGAAAGCTCCACCGGATCGTCACCCCGGCGCGCGACGCCTCGCCGCTGTTGCCCTTGCCCGCGAGGCCTGGAATCCCCATCTCCTCAGCCTTCGCGATAAACGTCGCGAAGTGCTCGCTCGTCACGCCTGAAAATCCCTGCTCCTCACACTGCGCCATTGCTGCCTCGTTTCATTTGGACTGCCCACCCTGCTGCAAACCCTCGCCCGGCTCTTTCGCGGGCGCCGCGCCGGTGCGCGGGTAGTAGCCGCTGCGGGTCCGCACATTCAGGTTCTTCTTGCTGCCATTGGAGTGCGCCAGCACCTTGACCGCGCGGTACCCGCCCAGCGCCGCCGGTTTGGTCGAGTGATACCCGACTGTGTACTGCGACCGGATATCCTTCGCCACCTCATCGGCGACCGCATCCACATCATTGAGCGAGCGCGGGAAGTACGCGATGCCGCCCGTCTCCTGCGCCATCAATTGCAGCGCGCGCTTGGCCTGTCGCCCTTCGTGTGCGCCGCCATCGTCGCCGAACAGCAGCCCGATGCAGTACACGATCGGGCCCTGCAGGTCCTGGATGCGGCGGATGGTCTGCTCGAGCGTCAACCCCGACGCATTGTCCTCGCCATCGGTGATGATGAGAATCACCTGTTTGCTCCGCTTGGCGCCCTTGCTCAGCTCGTCCGCCGAGGCCACCGTCGCGTCATACAGCGCGGTGCCGCCCTTTGAGTCGTAGTGCGCCAGCCCATCGCGCAGCTTGTTCAGATCGCTGGTAAAGTCCTGGTCGATAAAGGCCTCGTCTGAAAAGTTGACGATGAACGCCTCGTCCTGCTGGTTTGAGGAGCGCACCATGTCCAGCGCCGCCGTATTCACCGCGCCGCGCTTCTCGCGCATCGACCCCGAGTTATCTACCAGGATGCCCATGGAAACCGGCACGTCCGTGTGCTGGAACGAAGCGACGGTCTGCGGCACGCCGTCCTCAAAGATGTGGAAGTCGTCTTTGGTCAGGTCGTTTACCAGGTGGCCCTGGTCATCGAGCACGGTCGCATTCAGCACTACTTCCTGCACGTCGCGGCGCAGAGTAAAGCGCCCGTCCGTCTTACTGATGTCGTCCGACTTCTGCGCTGCGGCGGCCGCGTCCGTCCCCGCGCCCGGCTTCACTGCTGCATTGTCTGCCGCGTCGGGCGAAACGACCGGGTCGCGCTCGACATCGAGTGGTCGCTGGGTTTCCGCCGGCAGCGTTTGCTGCGCGGCGGCGCTCGGCGTTGTCTGGGCCACGGCTCCGAGGGCCTGCACCCCCGCCACCAACACCAGGAGCAGGGCACAGAAACGCAGCTGCGCGAGTTTATCGATTTGATTATTGAGCAGGCGCATAGTAGCCGGACCGTGCGTGAACCGTGAGCGGCGGGAGCCCCGGTGGCGGCCCTAGCCGAACCTTCACTTTACGCCACTTGCCGTCCCGGTGGCTGTCTGTCGAGCGGTAGCCCAGCACATACTCGTCGCGCAGCTCGTCGGAAATCTTCGCCGCCACGTCCGCCATGTCGCTCAAATCGTTGACCCGGAAGAGCCGGCCGCCAGTGTCCTCGCACAGATCGTTCAGCAGCAAAGGGCCCAGCTGCTCCTCAGTCGTCGGCGCGTAGGCGTCGAAGATGCCGATCGAGTAAATCTGCACGTCGGACTCGCGCACCATCGCGCGCAGCTCGTTCTCGGTGTAGCGCGACCGGTTGTCGCCGCCGTCTGAAACCACGAGCAGCGCCTTGCGCGGATACTTCGCGTCTTTCATCTTGTTGACGCCCAGGTAGATCGCGTCGAGTAGCGCCGTGCGCTTGCCCGGCTTGACCAGCGCCAGCCGCGCGTCCACATCGTCGATGTTCGAGGTGAAGTCCTCGATCACTTCCGGCCGGTCGTTGAAGCCGATCACGAAGAACTCGTCCTGCGGGTTCGCCGTCTTCAAAAACGCTTTCACCGACTGCCGCGACCGGTTGAACTTGTTGGCCATCGAGCCGCTCAGGTCGAGGATGATGCCGAGCGAGACCGGCGCATCCTCGGTCGAAAATGTCTTGATGATCTGGATCTGCTCGGGGCCGGTGCTGCCTTTCTCGTAGATGAAGAAGTTGTCTTTCTCAAGCCCGGTGACAAGCCGGTTCATGGGATCGGTGACGGTCAGAGGGATCAACGTGAGATTCACGTCCACGCGGATGCGCTCGTCCGGACGCGCTTTGAGCGCCGGCACGCCCTCTAACGCTCCCTGGACCGGCTTCTCGCCTTTTGCGGCTGGGGCCGGCGTGGAGGAAGCCGGCGGCGGCTGCACATGCACTTGATCAAGCGGAGCGGTCTGCGCCCGCGCCGACGCCGACGCACAGAGAAGCGCGAGCAGGAGCAATGCCTCTGCCTGCAGCCGTCTGCGTGTTTGAGAGAGGCACCCCATTCTGCTTCACTCGCCTCCTGCTGTGGCTTGGATGCTCCGCGCCACCGTTGCCGGGCTTCTGCCGGGCCTTCATGTTGAAGCAGGAAGCCGCGGGATGCAAGCACCACGCGTAACTGTGCGTAATCAGCTGCGCCCGCGGTGCCTGTAGTCCCGAAAGATCAGCTTGCGAACAGTTGGGAAGCGGCGCGAGTTGCAGGTTCGCAAGAAATTTTCGTAAAAAGTTTCCTGCTGTGTGCTTCACCCTTTCGAGATAGAAACGTCTACGCAGCAGTTCTGCTTTCAGGACGGTTCCCATGAGCGTGTGCCGCCGCGTCCGTAGTTTGCTGTTGCTTGCATCTGCAACCGTGAGTGTTACCGGCTTGACGGCGTGGGCCCAGACGCCGGCTCCTGCAGCGAAAATGCCTGCCTACGATGTTGCTTCTATCCGGCCAAACAACAGTAACGATGGCAGGTGGCGAGCGACTTTCACCCGTGATGGATACCAGGCCAAGAACACGCATCTGCAAGTTGTGATTCGCGATGCGTACGGCCTCTATGACGAAAAGCTCTGGTCGGGTGGTCCGGACTGGCTTGACAAGGAAAACTTCGATATCGACGCGAAGTTCGACGTCGCGGAGTTTGGAAAGCTCACGCAGGAACAGCAGCAGGCCATGTTGCAGAAGCTGCTCGCCGATCGCTTCGGGCTGGTTGTGCACCACCAGATGAAAGAGTTCCCGGTCTATGCGCTTGCCGTCGCAAACAAAGGACCGAAGCTGCAGGTTTCGAAGCCCGAGGAAATCCAGCATCGCGGCGCGGATGGCAAGGCGATTTGCCTGATTACTCGCAACACTGGCAGGGGCGATTTTGCCCTTCAAGGATGCTCGACATCTGATCTCGCGTTCAATTTGACCACTAGCGGGAGCGCCGACCTCGGCCGCACAGTCGTAGACCAGACGGGGCTCACAGAGCGGTACAATTTCGCGCTGCACTGGAGGCCGGACACGGGGCCAGATGCAGGAACGCTTGACTCGTCTGGCTCTTCGATCTTTACCGCCGTTCAGGAGCAGCTTGGCTTGCAGCTGAAACCGGCCAAGGCGATGCTCGATACGATTGTGATCGACAAGGCCGAGCGGCCTTCGGAGAATTAAAAGATTTTGGCAGTAGATGGAATCCCACAGGTTGAAGTCGGCGTGCCACTTACAGCCACTCAACCCGCATAGACCGTAGTAACTCTCAAGATGCTCTAGTTGTGAGGTTGCAATAGGTTGTTGTCCATCTGACCGAGAACGGAGAGGCTGTTTGTGACGAGCAAATAGTTTCTTCGGGGGTCAGATGGACTATCACCATCATGCCCGTTTGACGATGCATGGTCGAGAGCTTCTGTGCAGGCTTAGCCGGCAGACGGCGGCCAAGTGGGTCAGGCGGTATCGCGAACAAGGAGTGGACGCGTTATGGGACCGCAGCTCGCGTCCAATCCGGCTCAGGCAGCTCACTTCGCTGGAGCTGGTCGCTCGGGTGCAGACTCTGCGGCGCGAGCGTTGGACCGGCCAGAGGATCGCACAGCAGACCGGACTGAGCCGGGCTACGGTGAGCCGCATCCTGCAGAGGCTAAAGCTCAGCCGGATGCGCGACCTGGAGCCAAAGCCCGCTGTGCAGCGTTATGAGCACGCCCACGCGGGCGACCTGCTCCATCTGGATATCAAAAAGCTGGGCCGTATCGTTAGGCCGTCGCATCGGGTCACCGGCGATCGCCGCGACTCGGTCGATGGAGCAGGTTGGGAGTACGTGCATGTGGCCATCGACGATCACTCCCGCATCGCCTTCTCGGCCATCTATCCGGACGAGAAGCAAGCCTCGGTGCTGGCCTTCCTGCACGCAGCGCTGGCTTACTATACGCGGCTCGGCATCCGCTTCAAGGCCCTGCTCACCGACAACGGGCCTGCCTACCGCTCGCGTGCCTTCGCTGCCGCCTGTCGAGTGCTGGGCCTGAAGCACCGCTTCACCCGTCCGTACACCCCGCGCACCAACGGTAAGGCCGAACGCTTCATCCAGACGGCCCTGCGCGAATGGGCCTATGCCCGCTCCTACAACAACTCAAACGAACGCAGCCAGGAGCTTCGCCCCTGGCTGCATCAGTACAACTGGCATCGACCTCATGCTAGCTTAGGCCTGTCGCCACCCATCAGCCGTTCAGCTCTCGGTGACAATAACCTGTTGAGACTCCACATCTAGTTCTGCTGGTACGCGCCACGATCTACAGCCCCTCCATGTGGTCGTGTCACTCCGGCGAAGTCATGCCGAGGCGCCAATCGAGCGTCGCCGGAGTGCAACGCCGGACTGCCGGAACGTACCCGCAGGTCTACACGGGAGCGATCCTGCGCCGCGGGATCGACATACAAGGGATCGCCGCTTCGGTCCTGCGTGCCTCGCAGTCCGGCTGCATGGTTTTCGCCGCCGTAGTAGACATTCCACCCCAGGAAACAGCCGCAGGGCTTGTTCGCGATAACCTGCAGCGGGTTTTCGCCTTTCGCACTGGAGAAGATGTTGTTAACGACGTGAACGTCTGCGACGTCGTTGAGATTGAGCTCGCCCATCCCGCTTTCCGGCGGGTTCGTCACGTTGCCGTAGGTGGAATTGTTTACTACGTCAACGTGGTCGCTTCTAAACACCTCGATCGCCGCGCTCCCATTACCGTAGACGACATTATTGGCAACCAGCGTTCGGCCCTTGTAGCTGCCCAGTGTCGGGCTACGGGATGTGTCCACGATGATGCCCTCGCCATCGGTGATCTTGCCGGCCTTGATCCAAGGCACAAGCTCCTTGTTGCCGTAGACCCGGTTGCCGGTGACGATCATTTTGTAACCGGCATTGTCGTCCGAGTTCCAGTTTTCCAGCAGCGAAATGCCGCTGCATCCGTAGATGGCGTACCAGGCGGAATCGGAGACGACGTTGTTTTCAATCGTGATGTAGTCTGCCTGGATCGCGGCGATGCCGCCTCCGCCGCAGTCGCTGATCGTGTTCTCGGCGATGCGCAGGTGGTGCGGCCTGGCTGTCGCGGTTCCCTTGCGGCCGTCCACCGCGACGCAGTTGCCGCTGTAGATGGGGTCGCCTACTTTGCCCTGCCTGAGAGCACCGTCCAGCCGCACGTGCGCGTTGTTGCCCGTGATCGTAAAACCGCGCAGCTCCACATACGAGACTGTGGGCCCGAACTGCACGCCGGCCCACCCGTTGAACGAGATGGTCGGCGTCTCGCCGGGATAGGCCTCGAAATGGATCCAGGCGTCTTGCGTGCCGCTGTTTACGATCGTTAGAACGGCCACGCCAGGCTTTGCGTTGGTATATGTGCCGGTCCGCACCAGCACCCGGTCGCCCGGCCTTGTCAGGTCCGCTGCATGCTGCAGGGTTCTGAACGCACTGGCAGCTGAGCGGCCATCGTGGGTGTCATCGCCGCTCCCGCTTACGTACCAGGTGCCGGCCGCGGCTCTACCTTGCGCCGCCAACGTGAGCAGACAATAAAACAGTGCGGCGCATACCTTAGTTCGCATGTTCACAGGTCTCTCGCTTTCGGCACTCACGGCATTCTAGCTGCGCGACTGGACTGGTTGGCAACGCCATACGGCGGCGTTTAGCGGGAGGGCCGTCGTCTACAATCGACGGAACGCAGGCATGGGAACAGACGTCTGCCAAATGCAGCAAACCAAGGAATACGTCGGCAGCATGGCTCGCATTTTTCCCTTTCGCGCCCTTCGCTACAACCCCTCGCTGGTGCGTGTGGAAGACTGCGTGACGCAGCCCTACGACAAGATCACGCCGTCGATGCAGCAGAGCTACTATGCGCGCAGCCGTTACAACCTGGTCCGCATCATCCTGGGGCTGCCGGAGCTGTTCGACGAGCCCGGGGTGAGCGATGTTTACACCCGCGCGGCGCGGGACTTCAATGAGTGGCGCGCGGCTGGGGTGCTGGCGCAGGAGACCGAGCCGTGCTTATTCGCGTACTCGCAGAAGTTCACCCTTCCAGGGACTGGTGAACAAGTCGAGCGGCGCGGCCTGATCGCGCTCGGCGCGGTCTCGCCCTACTCGGAGGGCGTGGTTTTTCGCCATGAGCAGACCCACACACGCGCGCGCCGCGACCGGCTTGACCTGCTGCGCGCCACCCGCGCCCACTTCGGGCAGATCTTCATGCTCTACTCCGACCCCGGGCGCTCCGTCGAGGCGCTTGTCTTCCCTTCCCCCGGCAAGCCCGCGCCGGTGCCTGAGATCGAGCTGCTCGACGAGTTCGGCGTTCTGCACCGCGTGTGGAAGGTGAGCGACCCGGCGACGATTAACGTTGTCCAGGGCGCGCTCGGCGATAAGAAACTCATCATCGCCGACGGACACCACCGCTACGAGACCGCCCTGGCCTACGCCGAGGAAAACGCGCCTGCGCGTGCGCTTTCGATCGGGGGCGCCCAGCAGCCGGCGTACCCGGAGGCCGCGGTGATGATGACGCTGGTCAACATGGACGGCAACATGGACGGCAGCATAGACGGACTGCACATTCTGCCCACCCACCGCGTCGTTCGCGATCTTGCTCAGTTTGAGAGCGAGGCCTTTGCGGCGCAGGCTGCGGAGCTGTTTACGAGCGTGCAGGAACTTTCGCTCGCGCCGCGCAATACGGAAGCGCTTACTACAGCGCTTACTTTAGCGACCGACGAGGCCGGCCCAGAGGCGACCGTGCTGCTCGCCGTGATGGCCGACCGGGTGCTCGCGCTGACGATGGACCGCGCCGCCCGCAGCCGCGCGCTACCCGCGCTGCCAGAGCGCCGACGCCAGCTCGACATGGTGGTGCTGCACGAGGCCGTGCTCGGCACGCTGCTCGGCATCGGCGCTGAAGCGGTGCAGGCAGGCGAGCACGTTAGCTACCAGCGCGAAGCCGCCGAAGCCGTGGCCCCGGTGCTGCGCGGGGAGGCCCAGATCGCCTTCCTGGTCAACCCGGTCACGCTGGCCCAGCTGCGGGAAAACACTTTTGCCGGCGAGGTGATGCCGCAGAAGTCTACCGACTTCTACCCGAAGCTGCTGAGCGGCCTGGCAATTTACGCGCTCGACGAGCAGAATGCCTCCGAGAGGGGCAGGCGCTGAGCCGGAAGTTGAAACGCGACACTGTTTTCCGCATCGTCGTTCCGGATGCTTAGGTTCGTTGCTTTATTTTCGAAACGGGATTTCAAGATTCTGCGAAGGAGTCCGCATCCTGAAATGGACTTACATTTCCGGGAACGCAGTCATGTTTTGCGTTGCGTTGCTCGTGGCGCCAGTGGAGTCAGCGCAGGCGCAATCGCCCGGCCAGGCGCTTGCGGCGCAGCTGCTCGCGGCCCAGCCTTTTACGGTGGTGCTCGATGCCGCGCACGGCGCGCAGGAGACCGGGACGACGCTCTCTCCGCAGCTGCTTGAGAAAGATCTGACCCTGCGGCTTTCCGTGCGGCTTCGCTCTGCGCTGGCGGCTCGCGGCATACGCGTGGTCACCACCCGCGAGGGCGACACGAATCCGCCCCCGGAAACGCGGGCCGCGGAAGCGAACCACGCCCGCGCCGGGGCCTGCCTGCTGCTGCATGCCACTGCCAGCGGCTCCGGTGTACACCTGTACACCTCCTCACTGGGGCAGGCGGCAGCCCCTGCAACGGGACCTCAATTAGGTCTCGCGGCAAGTCTTGTTCCCTGGTCGAGCGCGGGAGCGCCGTTCGCCACCGCAAGCTTGCAGCTTGCCTCGGAGCTCAGCACGGCGCTCTCAAGCGCGGGGCTGCCCTTTACCCTGGGCCGCGTGCGCCTGGCGCCGATGGATGCCATGCGCTGCCCGGCAGTGGCGGTGGAGATGGCGCCGCTGCGCCCAGTGGGAGCTGCGGGCCATGGGAGCCAGGCTGCTATCGACGATGAGGCCTACCAGGACCGCGTGCTGGACGCGCTTGCCGCCGCGCTGCTGGCCTGGCGAGCCGGGGCAGGCGCGCGGTGAGCCCCGGCAAGCGTCCGGGCGACGGGCCGGGAGAAAACCCGGGAACGCCCCAGCGGCGGCGCGCGTGGCAGGCGCCGGGCCGCGCGAAACAGCCGCTGCCGGAAGCACCAAGACATTCGACCCAGACTTTCTCGAAAGAGCAGGCAGCCGTCCCGCCGAAGCAGGCTGCATCGGCACCGCCGAAAAGGACGGCTCCCACAGAACGGTCAATCCCGGTTGTCGCCAGGCAGCCTGCAAGAGGACCGCTGCAGCAGCCCGCCCCGGCGTCGTCCAGACCGCCAGCGCACCCAGATAGCGCCGCCGCAATACCTCCGCGAACGGCAACTGGCGGCTCTGCCAGCGAAGGCCCAGGCAGCCGGGCAGTCGCGACCGGCGGCGCTCCGGCAAGGGGCTTCCGGCGCGGACGCTTTCGCGTGCCCTCGGGCCAGCGCGGGCCAGCCGTCATCTCCCGCGGCGAGCGCGCGCTTTTCTGGAGCCTGATTGCCTCGGTGCTCGCTATGAGCATCTTCCTGGTGCGCTACCGCGAGCGGGTCGATGCCCACTTCCAGTCCCGGGCGCAGGCTGTTCCTCTCGCCTCGGCGGCCAGCTCCAGCACTGGCGCCACTGCCGGGCCGCTGCTGCTTTATCTCGCCGACGACGACACCGGCGCGCTCACGGAGCGGCCCCTTGCCTTCCCTTTGCCCGATGACCCCAATACCAGGGCCCGCGTGGTGCTTGAAAAGCTGCTCTCGGAGTACACCGCTCCCGGCTCCCCGCACCCGCTGCAGCCGCTGGCCCCCGGCGTGGAAGGCGTGGACGAAGTGTATCTTTCGCCGGTCCCGGGCAGCGCCCGCGGGGTCCTCGCCGTGGTCGACCTTACCCCGAACTTCGTCCATACCCATCCTTCCGGCATTGAACCGGAGACCCTGACCCTGCTCTCCATGATCGCGACGCTGCATGCCAACCTGCCATCGGTCACTGAGGTCCGCTTCCTGGTGGATGGGGAGCCACGCCCCACGCTCGCGGGCCACGCCGACCTGTCGCGCACCTACCTGGCGGGGGCTGCGCAGATGGCGCCCTCGGAAGCCTTTACTACGCGCGGGGCGCGGCCATGAGCGCACAAGGGAACGCACCGGGGACCGTGCCAGCCAGGAAGATCGGCGTCTTTGACTCCGGGGTCGGCGGCCTGACGGTTCTGCGGGCGCTGCGCCGACGCCTGCCCGCGGCCGACTATCTCTATATCGGCGACACAGCGCGGCTGCCCTACGGGTCCAAGTCGCAGGCCACAGTGGCGCGCTACGCGGTCGAGAGCGCGCGCTTCCTGCTGGAGCAGGGGGCTGAGTACCTCGTCATCGCGTGCAACACCGCTTCAGCGCTGGCGCTGCCGGAGATTCGCGCCGCCGTACCGGTGCCGGTGCTGGGCGTGATTGAAACCGGCGCGGCCGCTGCGCGGGTGCACTCCCGCACGGGCGACGTGTGCGTGCTGGCCACCGCCGCCACGGTCACGAGCCACGCCTACGCCGCCGCCTGCGCCGCGCTAGGGCTGCGCGCGCTTGAGAAAGCCTGCCCGCTGCTCGTGCCCCTGGTGGAAGAAGGCTGGACCGCGCACCCGGTCACTCGCGAGGTACTGGGCATCTACCTGGCAGAGGCGGAAGCAGGCGCGCGCGAGGCCGGCCTGCGCCCGGATGCGCTGGTGCTGGGCTGTACCCATTACCCGCTGCTGCGTGCGGAGTTTGAGGCGCTGGCCCCGGCGGGCACCGCCGTGATCGACTCAGCCGAAGTGACGGCTGAGGAAACCGCACGGGCGCTGGGCGAGCTGCCTTCGAGCGGCGTACAACCGCCGATCCGCTTCTTCGCCACCGATGGGGAGGAGCGGTTTCGCGTGCTCGGCAGCCGTTTTCTGGGTGAGTCGATCGAGCACGTCGAGCTGGTCGACCTGGGCGGCTGAACGCCGGCGCTGCCGCGGGCGCCAGAGGCAGAACCGCTGCTGGGCGTCGCTTTCTGTAACCCGGCTGCTATGCTTTTGCTGCTGCTCCAAAACAGGAGCAGTGTGTTGAACGAAAGGAACCGTTGCATGTTGAATCTTGAGGGCCGCGTTGCGGTCGTCTTCGGCGTTGCGAACAAGCGATCGATCGCCTACGCCATTGCCCAGAAACTGGCCGAGGCCGGCTGTACGCTCGCCATCGGCTACCAGAACGAGCGTTTGAAGTCGGAGGCTGAGTCAGTCATCGAAGGCCTGCCCAAGGCCTCCACGTTCCAGTGCGATGTCTCGAGCGATGCGGAGATTGCGCGCAGCTTTGCCGAGCTGAAAAGCCGCTACGGCATTCTCCACGTGCTGGTGCACTCGGTCGCGTTTGCCCCGGCGCCTGAGATCCACAACGACTTTCTTGAGACCTCGCGCGAGGGCTTCCGCGTCGCGCACGACATCAGCGTCTACTCGCTGATTGCGCTGGCCCGCGCCGCCGCGCCGCTGATGACCGACGGCGGCTCTATCATGACGATGACCTACTACGGCTCAGAAAAAGTGTTTCCAAACTACAACGTGATGGGTGTGGCCAAGGCGGCGCTGGAGGCGACGGTGCGCTACCTGGCGGCGAGCCTGGGGCGCAGAAACATCCGCGTGAACGCCATCTCCGCCGGCCCCATCAAGACGCTCGCGGCGCGCGGCATCGGCGACTTGAGCACGATGCTGAAAGGCCATGCCGAGCGCGCGCCGCTGGGGCGCAATGTGGAGCAGGCCGAGGTTGCCGGGGCCGCCGTCTATCTCGCGTCGGAGCTTTCGAGCGGCGTCACAGGCGAGGTGACCTATGTGGACGCCGGCTACAATGTGATGGGGCTTTGATCTGTATCTGTAACTGCTGAGTGCACAGATGTGCGGTGCGGTGGAGGTCGGCCCTCCCCCGCGCCGGGTTACTCCTGCAAGCCCACGGCGCCCAGCCGTTGAGGATCTCGCTCCATCGCTGTTCCCGGGCTTTGGCGTCGAAGGATCCGGGTCTACCCCTGGTAGCCCGTTCGCATCCAAGCGGCTTATGGCGATCAACAAGTACAGCGTCCTCAAAGGTGCGCCGCTTTCCGGTTCCATCTCGAAGAACTCGCGGCCCCACTACCTGATCGAGCTGAGCGCAGGCGGCGCCAACTGGCAGATCGCGGTCAATGTGGAGTCGGACACGGGCTCCGGCACAAGCGCGGAGGTTTTGTACGCGATCCACGAGAACTGGACCGCGCCGGACCAAGCGGCACTCGAGGCGCTGCCTGCCGGGCTGACTCCGCTGGCCGGCAAGGATGCGAACCCGGCGATCGACTACCTGCGCAGCCGGGCGGGGACACCTGCTGAGCCGCTGATTACGCGCGCCGGCATGACGCTGCTGCCGCTGCCCGGCAAGACTGCTTCCCAGGACCTGCAGAACGCGGTGATCCAGTATCTGAACCAGGCGGTCGCCGACAAGAACGGGACGATCTATGCGTTTGGCGCCGAGTACACAAGCGGCAATGGCATCCATGACATCCACATGAACCAGGGCAATCCGGCGGGCGATCACTCGCAGGATAACGGCATCTGGCAGGATGGGCTGCTGGTATTCTCAATGCCGAACGCGGCGCCGGGCGCGGTGCAGTGGGCCGCGATCTTCATCGCGTTTCAGGAGCAGGTCTGGGCGACGGATAACAGCGGTAACGCGGCGTAGCTTTGCGGTTGACATGTGTATCGATACGCTTTACAGTCTGCATGTGATCAAGGCTTTCAGGCACGCCGGACTTGAGAGCTTTTTCACGTCTGGTTCCAAAAGGGGCATTCAGCCTGCACACGCGGCCAAGCTCGCCAAGTTGTTACTGGTTCTCGATGCAGCCGTGAAACCCGGCGATATGAATCTGCCTGGCTGGAATCTGCATGCTCTGAGTAAGAACCTTGCGAATCATTGGTCAGTGAAAGTGAACGGCAACTGGCGCATAACCTTTACCTTTGAGGATGAGGACGCGATCCTCGTGGACTACCAGGATTATCACTGAAGAGCGCTGTAACGCAGCGTACGGGAGGAACCATGCAGATGCACAATCCACCTCATCCCGGACTCGTGCTGAAGGATGCACTGGAAAGCGCGTCCATCACAGTAACCGAGTTCGCGGTGCATCTCGGCGTTTCTCGTGTCACCCTGTCGCGGGTGCTCAACAGCCATGCCGGGGTTACGGCAGAGATGTCCATCCGGATCGGCGAGGCTTTCGGTCAGTCGCCTGACCTCTGGTTCAAGATGCAGAATACTTATGACTTCTGGAAGGCTTCGCACGCGAAACGAAGAAAGGTCCAGCGGTTACAGGTTGCGGCCTGAGGGGCACCAAAGCGAGAAGTTCATCGCAGCGTGACGACGATGCTGCGCTGGTCTCCGCCGGTGGATTCCATCACGATTTCGCCGGCGGCGCGGCGCTGGATGGAGGGGAACTTTTCGCCCCACTCGACCAGCACGATGGCATCCTCTTCGAGCAGTTCATCGATGCCCAGCTGCTCGACCTGGCGCTCGGATTCGAGCCGGTACAGGTCCAGGTGGTAGAGGGAAACGGGCTTGCCGTCGCGCGCGCCTTCGTACTCGTGCACTAGGGTGAAGGTGGGGCTGGTCACCTCGTCGGGATCGGCGGCGCCCAGGGCCTCGGCGATGCCTTTGACTAGGGTGGTTTTGCCGGCGCCGAGGGTTCCGGTCAGGATAAGCAGGACGGACGGAGCCATCGCTCCGATGATCGCCTCGAGCAGCTGGGCACCGATGCCGATGGTCCCGGCTGCGGTTTCAGTGTGGAACTCCAGCCTGCGCGTCGCCAGCTCTTCCGTCATGTAGGCAAACCCTCCCACCAAACATACCCGTCTTTGCTCGTGGAGCGGTAACGAAAAGCCTTCCAGAGGCTGGCGATGACATCGGTGACGAGCAGGGTGTGCTCATCCTGCTCGCGGATGGCGAAGTCAGCGGCGAGGCCGTGGAGGTAGACGGCGGCTTCGACCGCCTCATCCAACTGCCCTGGATACTGTGCAACAAGGGCGGCTACGATGCCGGTGAGCATGTCACCGGAGCCGCCTTTGGCGAGGCCTGGGTTGCCGGTTGTGTTAATGGCTACGGCGCCATCTGGATGGGCGACGAGGGTGCGCCAGCCTTTGAGGACGAGGGTAACTTTGTAGTCAATAGCAAAGCGGCGGGCGAGGCCGATGCGGTCTTTCTGAACGTCGGCGATGGAGAGGCCGGTGAGCCGGGCCATTTCGCCGGGGTGGGGGGTGAGGATGACGGGGCTGCTGTCGGGGCGGTTGCGCAGGCGAGCCATGTCCCTGGAGAGGATGTTGAGGGCGTCGGCGTCGAGGACCAGGGGGACTTCGACGCGGTCGAGCAGGGCGTGGACGAGGGCGGCGGCGCTTTCGCTCTCGCCCAGGCCGGGGCCGGCGGCTATGACTGTCTTCTTTTTGAGAGCGGAGGTGAGCGGGTCATTGGCCGGCGAGCTGAAGAAGCTGGTGTCGAGCTGGCCCTGCGCGTCTTCGGGCAGGGGGGTAGTCATCAGCTCGGGGGCGACCAGGGCGACGTTGTTGAGGATGGACGCGGGGATGGCGGCGGTGACCAGGCCGGCGCCGGCGCGCAGGGCGGCCAGCGAAGCCATGGACGGCGCGCCAGCCTTGCCGTGGCTGCCGGCGAACAGCAGCACGTGGCCGTGACGGCCTTTGTTGTCGTCGGCGCGGCGGGGCTGCTCGGTGATGCGCTTGGCGTCGCCGGTCCAGCGCAGGTTCTGCGCGGAGACGATGGCGTCGTCGGGCGAGCCGATGCCGGCGACGACTATTGGTCCGGACGCAGAGCCGGTCAGGTTGCCGAAGGCGTGGGCGATCTTGGGCGCGGTAAAGGTGATGACGGCGTTGGCCCGGAAGGCGCCGGGCTGCTCGTACTCGGTCGAGTCGGCGTCCCAGCCGGAGGGCAGGTCGGCGGCGACGACAGGGGTCGGCATGGGTTGGATGAGGTCGCGCAGCTGGGCGGCGATGCCCCGCATGGGCGGCTTGAAGCCGGTGCCGAAGATGGCGTCGATGAGCAGGTCGGCCTCGGCGAAGAGCCTGGCGATGGCGGGCTCGTGGAGCTGGGCGTCAGAGGTGAGCTCGGTGACCGGGACTTTAGGCTGGGCTTTGCGGAGCATCGGGGGGCCGTCACCGGTGAGCTCGTCGCGGCTGCCAAGGAGCAGGATGTGCGGCTTGCGCCCGGCATCGGCGAGGGCACTCGCGGCCATCAGGCCGTCGCCGCCATTGCTGCCCTTGCCGCAGATCGCGACGATGCGGTGCGCGTCTGGGTACTGGGCCAGGATGAAGCGGGCCAGCGCGGCACCGGCGTGGGTGGCCAGCTGCACGGAGGGGATGCCGTAGGTTTCGATGGTGACGCAATCGGTCTCGCGCATTTCGGCGGCGGTGAGGATCTTCATAGGCTTGGGGCGCGGACGGAGGCGGCCTCTGGGTTCGCAGAGGCCATCCGGTCATGCGCTACAGCCTAGGATGCCGCCTGGAGTCGTTTGCCTGCAGATAGTGAGGAGCGAGTGTTGTTGCTCTCCACACAGCAGCGACAAACGGGTCTAGCGGGAAGTCCCGGGCAGGGGCAAGCTCGAGTTTTCGCGGGAGGCGAAGTAGCTGTGGTCCCACATATTCTTGTAGAAGAGGCCGGTAAGCTCGGCGGCCTTGGGGCCGAAGGTGGCGCGGCCGCCTTCGAGGAAGATGACGGTGACGATACGGCCGTACTGCTGGGTATCGGCGAAGCTCGCGAACCAGCCGAAGCGGGTTCCATCATTCGAGCAGGTGCCGGTCTTGCCCATGACCGGGAACTCGCTGAAGGAGGCTTTGAGGGAGCGGGCGGTGCCCCAGCCGACTGCGCCGGCCATGCCGGGCTCAATCTCCGGGATGAGGTTCTTGATGTTGAGGGTGCGCTTGATGCGCGGCTGGTAGTTGGCGATGGCCTGCGGTGTGGTGGGGTGCTGCAGATAGTAGAGGGTGCCGCCGTTGGCGATCGCCGAGACCAGGCCGCCGAGCTGCAGAGGGGTCATGGAAACTCCCTCGCCGAAGCTGCACATGCGGCCTACGCCGCCCTTGGAGTCAGGTAGCGGCTGCGAGGGGTACACGCCTAGCTGCTCGTTCGGAATGTCGTAGCCGGCGAGCTCGCCCAGGCCGAACTGGTTGGCGTAGTGGCGCACTTTCTCAAAACCAAGCCGGCGGCCCAGAACCTCAAAGTAGGGGTTGATCGAGCGGGCCAGCGCATCGGTCAGATCAAGCGAGTAGTGGCCGCCCAGGTTGACCTGGGTGTCCTTGGTGATGATGCCTTCGGACAAGGCGGCCAGGGCGACGGAGACCTTGATGGTGGAGCAGGGCTCGGCGCCGCTCGAGAGCGCGAGCTTCTGGTTGACCATGGCGAGGATGCGGCCATTGTCGGGGTTGATGGCGACGACGGTGCCGTACATGTTACCGAGTGCGTCAATAGCAGCCTGGCGAACAACCGGGTCTTCGCCGGTAGTGATGTCGCCCTGGCCCACATCGGTGTTGGTGAAGGAGTCGGCGGTAAAGACCTCGCTGTAGCGACGGCGGACGCTGACCCGGTGATAGCGGCCGTTGCGGCCACGGACCAGGCGGGTGGAGGTGGAGACGGCGACTACGTGGCCGCGACGGCCGGTGCTTACGGCGCGGCGGCTGTGCTCAAGCGAGGCCATGTGGCGGCGTGCGCGCGTGCTCTCATGCACCTGCGCGGCTTTGGCGTGGTGGCGCCGGGTGCTGGCGGTGGCAAAGCTGCTGAGCGGCAGCAAAAGGAGTGCAAAGACTGCAAACAAAGGCAGAAAGCGTCTCATCGGTCTCACCTACAAAGCTCTCAAGTCTGCGGCAGATGCCACCGCAGGAAAACCGGCCACGCTGCGCCGATACGGAAGTCCCGCTGACATATGCGATGCAGAAGCATCGCAATCGGATTGGCGAATGAGGATTCAGAAAGGTCAATCCTCACTCGACAAACACGGGGTGAATTGGAAACGTGTTGCACCCACTCTAGCAAAGCTTCTTTCCCTGGGAAGAGAAAGCGTGCCTGTCTAGTTACCTCCGCGTCGCAAATAAGCCGGGATTTCCAGGTTGTCCTGCTGGGCGGCGTCCGATTCGGGCGCGGCGGTGGCCGGCTCGCGCCGATCCTCGACCAGCAGTGACGAGGCCTGGTCCCGGGGCAGGAAGATCTCCTGTTCCTTGGAAATAGCGGAAACAGCGCTTTCGCGGGGCGCGGGGGCATGTGCCTGGGCGTTCAGGCTCTCCGCGGCTCTTTCCCCCGACCGGTCGCTCATCTCGCTGGCAAAGCGGGGCTTGGCGGGTGGCGCGCCGGGGATGGCGGCGGGCCTGGACACCGCGGGCTGGGTCGCAGCCTTGGCGGCTTCCTTCGCGCCGAGGCCGCTCTGGCGGAAGCCGGTAGCGATGACGGTGATCTTGACGTCGTCGCCCATGGTTTCGTCGAGCACCGCGCCGAAGATAATGTTGGCGTCTTCGTGGGCGGCGCTCTGGATGAGGGTGGAGGCGGTGTTGACCTCGCTGAGCTTGAGAGTGCTGGAGCCGGAGATATTGATCAGGATGCCGCGGGCGCCGTCGATGGCGCCGTCCTCGAGCAGCGGCGAGGCCATGGCAGCCTGCGCGGCGGCAATGGAGCGGTTCTCGCCCGAGCGCATGGCGGTGCCCATGACGGCGTAGCCCATACCGGCCATGGTGGTTTTGACGTCGGCGAAGTCGCGGTTGATGATGCCGGGGATCGTGATGATGTCGGAGATACCCTGGACGCCCTGGCGGAGGACATCATCGGCGACGCGGAAACTCTCGAAGAAGCCGGCGTCCTGGGCGACGGCGAGCAGTTTCTCGTTGGGGATGACGATCATGGTGTCGACGGCGTCGAGCAGCTCCTGCATGCCGCGCTCGGCCTGGGCCATGCGGCGCTTGCCCTCAAAGCCGAAGGGACGGGTGATGACGGCGACGGTGAGCGCGCCCATTTCGCTGGCCAGCGAGGCGATGACGGGGGCGGCGCCGGTGCCGGTGCCGCCGCCCATGCCGGCAGTGACGAAGACCATGTCGGCGCCTTCAAGGGCTTCGATGATTTTCTCGGAGTCTTCAAGCGCGGCGCGGCGGCCTACGTCGGGGTTGGCGCCGGCGCCGAGGCCGCTGGTGAGCTTGACGCCGAGCTGCAGCTTGACCGGCGCGGAGGAGAGCTGGAGCGCCTGCACGTCGGTGTTGGCGACGATGAACTCGACACCTTCCATCTTGGCCGCGATCATGCGGTTGACGGCGTTGCCGCCCCCGCCGCCTACACCGATGACCTTGATCTTTGCGCCTCGCGGCATGTCGTCGTGGTACTGGATCCGGATTGCTTCGCCTTCGCTCATGTGTCCTCCTCGGTATAGTGTCTCGCGTCTGGGTGTGGAAAGCAGGAAGCAGGGAGCAGGAAGCAGAAGTTCTGTATCGCGCTTTGCCTGTTCTTCAGGTCTCGTCCTGTGTCTGGTGTTGGACATCTCCGGAGCCAGTCGCTGGCCTAAAACCCGCTTGCTGCTCGCTGCTTCCTGCTTCCTGCTTCCTGCTTCCTGCTCCCTCAGATACTCCCGGCGAACATGGAGCGGAGCTTGGCGCGGAGGGTGCCGTCTTCCTGGGCGCGGATGGTGCGGGTGCGGTGGGCGTAGAGCATGAGGCCGACGAGGACGGAATACTCGGGCTGCTGGAGCTCGCCGGGCATGCGGGAGAGGGGGACGGGGGTGCCGATCCGGGCGGGGACGCGGAGGATGCTTTCGGCGGTGTCGAGCAGGCCGGCGAGACGGGCGCCGCCGCCGACCAGAACGCAGCCGGAGCCGAGGGCTTCGAGCACGGCACCGGTGCGCAGGGCCTCGCGGATGAGGGAGAAGAGCTCGCGGGCGCGGGGCTCGAGGATCTCGGCGAGGGCGCGCTGGCGGATGCTGCCACGGGAGTGGCCCGGGTGGTCGGGGTAACGGGGGTGACCGTCGTGGACGGGGTAGTCGTGACTGGCGTGGCCGCGGGCGTCGGGATCGGCGGAATCAGGGTCGGGGGTCTCGGGGTCGGGCTGCCACTCGATTTCGCTGGTCTGCGGGACGGAGGTGACGACGGCGTGGCCGTACTCGCATTTGAGGTACTCGGCCTCAGGGAGGCTGAGGTGCAGGCCGGTGGCAAGGTCGCCGGTGAAGTGGTCGCCGCCGATGGGGATGACGGCGGTGTAGACGACGGCGCCCTCGAAGTAGACGACCAGCTCGGAGGAGCCGGCGCCGATGTCGATGAGGCAGCAGCCGAGCTCGCGCTCGTCGGAGGAAAGGGAGCTTTCGGCGGCGGCGAGAGCTTCGTAGACGGTCTCGGTGACCTCAAGGCCGGCTTTGTTGGCGCAGGTGACGAGGCTCTGATGGGCGGAGGCCGAGCAGGTGGCGAGGTGAAGGGAGACCTCGAGCTGGTGGCCGACCATGCCGACGGGGTCGTGGATACCGGGCACCTCGTCGAGCAGGAAGTGGCGCGGGAGCAGGTGGAGGACCTCGCGGTCGCTGGGCAGGGAGATGGCGCGGGCGCGGTCGGCGGCGGCGCGGACGTCTTCGCGGGTGATCTCGCGCATGCGGGAACCGAGGGCGATGCCGCCTTGCGAGTTGACGCCGCGGACGTGCGCGCCGCCGATGCCGGCGACGCACTGCTCAATGACGGACTGGGAGGCGGCCTCAGCGTGCACGGAGGCCTGGTTGATGGCGTCGGTGGCGGGTTTGAGGTCGGCGATGATGCCGCGACGCATGCCGGCGCTGGGGGCGACGGCGTGGCCGCGATAACGCAGGGAGCCCTCGTGCAGCTCGGCGACGAGCATGCGGGTTTTGGCGCTGCCGACGTCGAGGACGGCGAGCACGCCTTCGTGGCTGGGGGTCATTGGGGGCTCCCGGCGGCCGGGGTTGCACCGGTGCCGGCAACTTGAGTGTGTGTGGTGTGCGCTACCCAGTGGGCGGGGCGGTAGGGGGTAGAGCGGGCCTGGGTGTACCAGGTGCGTTTGGTTGACGGGTGGTGCGGGGCGGCGGGCTTGTGGACGGCGGCGTGGGTTGGTTTCGCGGCTGCTTTCGGAGCCGGTCTCGAGGCTGGTTTTAAGGCTGCTTTGGGGGCGGGACGCAGAGCTGTTTTCGGGGCTGGTTTCGGGCCTGTTTTCGGGGTTAGCTCGGCGAGCGGCTTATTTTCGGCGGCTTCGTCAGCCTGGGCGGCGTCGGCCATTTTGAGGACCACCTGACGATCGTAGCGCAGGTCGACGGCGCTGAGATTGGGGTACTGCTGGCGCCACTCGGGCAGGTGCTCCTGGTAGGAGCGGTAGCGCTCGAGGAAGTCGGAGCTGCCGAAGTGGAGCAGGATGTCAGTGCCCTGGGCGGGGACGACGGCGCGGATGTCGTCGAGGTCGCTGAGGTCGACTTCGCTGAGCTGGGAGGAGACTTTGGGGCCGCCGGAGTCGAGAGCAGAGACGAAGGACTGGAAGAGGCGCATGCGGTCAGAGCGGGCCTGCGGGGGGCTGTTGGGGTCGAGCCCGATGACGACCGGGAAAGAGTAGTGGCGGGCGGCGAGGGTCGCGGGGGGCATGTTGAGGAGCATGCCGTCCTTGTCAGCGAGCTCGATCTGGCGGCCGACACGGACGAAGGCGATGGGGACGCGCTCCTGGATGGTGACGCGGAGCGAGTTGGGCAGGAGGCGCATGACGGTGGCGTGGCGGACCCAGGGCTGGGTTTCGAGGGCGGCCTCGCGCCGGGCGAGGGGGACGAAGAAGACGTTGCGGCCAATGTCGGAGCCGAAGACGCTGAGCAGCTGGGGGCGGGTGAGCTCGGTGATGCCGGTGGCGTCGATGGAGGCGGAGGAGTCGATGCGGAAGCGGGGGTCGTGCTGGAGGAAGGAGCGGACGGCCCAGGCGGCCATGCCAAGGGCCGCGAGCGCGACGAGGAAGACGAGGCCGAGGAGGATGCGGCCGAAGCGGCTGCGGGCGAGCGAGCGCAGGCGGCTGGTCTTGCGCGGGGGGACGCGACGGCGGGTGCGCAGGAAGGTTTCGGTGTCTTCCGCGGGGTCGTAGTTGGGGACGAGGTCAGGCCGGGCTGCGCGGCGGGCGCCCGGCTTGCGCCGGGCGGCGGCGGCGGGGCGCAGGTAGGCGTCGTCCTCGTCGAAGCCGTCCAATCCATCCAGTCCGTTCTCGACGAGGGCGGAGGACTGCCGGCTTGTCCATTGGTTGCCTGGGTTGAGTTTTGCCACGGCCCGAGCGAGGTCGTGAGAATCGCCACCCTGACTATAGCGTGGGTGGGTGTTTTTGTGGGTTGCGGGCGGAAAAGTTCGGGGTGGTGAGCCAGTGTGGTAACGGCTGGGTGGTGGGGTGGCGATTGGAGTCGGGGGGTCGCGTAGTCGGCTGGTTTTGCGTGCGTCGGACGCGCCTAAGGGTAAGAAACCAGTTTTTATTTACTTTTGAGTAATCTTCGGTGGTGTCTTTGGAGGATAGTCTCGGCGCTCCGAGGAGCCGATTTTTGCTTCGTAAATTGTTACTACTAAGTAACTTTAAGTGTGCACAAAGTGGCCAAAATGTGCGCAAATTGGACCAATTTGCGTCTGTTTTTCGGTGAGATTGCACCTGTTTCGGTGCAGGTTTTGAGGCGAGTTGGCGGCGGTGGCGGGGATTTCGCGCCAATTTCCGGAGGTTTATTTCTAGGGGCGCGGTACGGAAGTCACTCTGCCGGACTGGAGCTCTGGCGGAGGGTGTGCGTGTATCGGCTCAGTCGGCGGCGATGGAAGCGTGGGCGCCGGGAGTGTTGAGAGCCTGGAGGGCTGCGAGGACGAGGGGAGCGACCTGGGAGACGGTGCCGGCACCGAGGGTGAGGATGGCGTCGCCGCTGTGGGCGCGGGCCGCGGCGCGCCGGGCGGCCGCGGCGAAGCTGGGGGCGTGGCACATGCCGGGCTGGGCGGCGGCGGAGACCAGGGCGTGGGCGTCGATGCCGGGGAGGGGCAGCTCGCTGGCGGGATAGATGTCGAGGACTTCGACCGAGGAGGCGGCGGCGAAGGCGGTGGCGAACTGGGGCATGAGGTCGCGGGTGCGGGTGTAGCGGTGGGGCTGGAAGATGACGTGGAGGCGGCGGTAGTGGCAGTCCTGGGCGGCGCGGAGGGTGGCGGCGATCTCGGTGGGGTGATGGCCGTAGTCGTCGATGACAGTGACGCCGCGGAGACAGCCTTTGTTCTGGAAGCGGCGGTCGACGCCGCGGAACTGGCGCAGGCCGGCGACGATGTCGGCAGGGGCCACCTCAAGCTGGTGGGCGATGGCGACGGCGGCGGAGGCGTTGAGGATGTTGTGCAGACCGGGGACGAGCAGATCGAAGGGGCCGAGGACAAGGCCGTCGGCGACGACCTCGAAGCGGGAGCGGACGGGCATGGGGTCGGGGGCTGGCCCAGAGGGGGCCGAGGGCGAGGCAGCGGGATCGCTGGGCGGTGGATTGCTCGATGACAGGACGGCGGGGGATGGGTTACTCGATAGCGGGATGCTGGACGGCGGGGTGCCGGGGGATGGAGTGCCGGGCGGCTCGTTCATGGGTGCGGGCAGGATGCGGACGATGTAGTCGGCGCGGGGGCTGGTGCCGTAGGTGAAGACGCGGCGGCGGACGCGGGGCAGCAGGGCGCTGAGGCGGTCGTCGTCGCAGCAGGCCACAACCGCGCCGTAGAAGGGGACGCGGTCCATGAACTCGACGAAGGCGTCTTCAATGTCGGCCATGTCGCGGTAGCAGTCCATGTGCTCGCGGTCGAGGTTGGTGACGACGGCGAGGATGGGGGAGAGCTTGAGGAAGGAGCGGTCGCTTTCGTCGGCCTCGGCGACCAGGTAGCGGGAGGTGCCGAGGCGGGCGTTGGAGCCGAGGGTGTCGACGCGGCCGCCGACGACGAGAGTGGGGTCGAGACCGGCGGCGCCGAGGATGCTGGCGATCATGGAGGTGGTGGTGGTTTTGCCGTGCATGCCGGCGACGGCGATGCCGTACTTGAGGCGCATGAGCTCGGCGAGCATTTCGGCGCGCTGGATGACGGGGATCTTGCGGCGGCGGGCTTCGGCTATCTCGGGATTGGGGCTGTCGGAGGGGCGGTCGTGGATGGCGGAGCTGGCGACGACGACACCGGCGCCGGCGACGTTGGCTGCGGCATGGCCTTCGAAGATGCTGGCGCCGAGGCCCTCGAGGCGGGCGGTGATGGGGGTGCGGCGCAGGTCAGAGCCGGAGACGGAGTAGCCGAGGGTGAGCAGGATCTCGGCAATGCCGCTCATGCCGATGCCGCCGATGCCGATAAAGTGAACGCGTTGTGCTTTGGCAAACATGGGTGGATGCAGGGTAACAGGCGGGGTTGACGGGCGGGGTAACGGGCAAGGGCAACCAGGCAAGGGCAACGGGCAAGAGCAACAGGCAAGGGCAACGGGCAAGAGGCAAGGGCAAAGGCAACCAGGCAAGTGCAAGAGGCAAGGGCAACGGCAGGGGCAGCGGGCAACAGGTTTGGGGAAGCGGTCAAGGCTCAGGAAGCGAGTAAGAAGCAGATCCTTCGCTTCGCTCAGGATGACACCAGTTGTTGTGCGTTGTGTGCGCTGAGGCAATTCTGCTGATCCATACCCTCCTTCCTGCTCCCTGACGTCTCATTGCTGTTGCTGCACGCTGGTTCCTGATACTTGGTGCTCAACGCCCAGTGCTTTTGCCCGTGCCTTACGCCCGGTTCCTTTGTCTGGTGCCTTTTCCTGGTGCCTTTGTCTGGTGCCCTTGCCCGGTGCTTTTGCCTGGTGCCTTTGACTGATGCGTTTGCCTGGTGCCTTTGTCTGGTGCCCTTGCCCGGTGCTTCCTCACGCTGCGAAAGTTCGCGCAACTTGCCGGGGGGACACGTGTTCTAACAGACAGCCTGACCAGCGCAGGGATTGCGAAGCCGGGCGACATCTGAACCGAGAGGCACACGTGGGAGGCGCACGTGGCTCGCGGGCGGATGAGGAGGAATTGCGATGAAGAACTTGTTGCGTGCATTCGGTTTCGCCAGTCTGCTTGCCCTGCCGCTGACGCTTGCGCCACGGGCGGCGCAGGCGCAGGTTGCGGTTGGTATCGGCATCGGTCCGGACGTGGATTACCCCGGGTATGGCTACGGGTACGATGCGGCGCCGGCCTGCGAGTACGGGTACTACGGCTATGCGCCGTATGCGTGCGCGCCGTATGGATATTATGGCGCGGACTGGTTCCTGGGCGGGTTGTTTATCGGCGCCGGGCCTTGGTACCACGGGTTCTACGGACATGGCTGGGGCTACGGCTTTGGACGGATCGGCTACGGCTGGGGTGGCTGGGGTTACGGACGCGGCTGGGGCTACGGCGGATACCGCGGCGGGTATGGTGGATATCGCGGTGGCTACGGCGGCTACCGGGGGGGCTATGGTGGCTACCGCGGCGGGTACGGTGGGTACCATGGCGGCTACGGCGGCGGATACCACGGGGCTGGATATGGTGGGTACCACGGGGGTGCGAGTGGCTTTCACGGTGGAACGGCCGGTGGGTATCACGGTGGCACGGTGAGCGGCGGCGGCTTCCATGGCGGCGGGTACTCGGGCGGCAGCGGCTTCCACGGGAATACGTCGGGTGGAGGCGGAGGCTTTCATGGCGGCGGTGGTGGGGGCGGGTTCCACGGTGGCGGTGGGGGCGGCTCGCACGGCGGTGGTGGACACCGCTAAGACTCGGCTCGCAGACAACCAGCGAGTCAACAAAAAGGGTTGCGCTTACCGGCGCAGCCCTTTTTCGTGTCTGGCAGGTTCCTATTCAGGGTTGGCGGCCCGAGCTGATTTATGGCTGGCGGGTTCCTGTTCAGGGCTGGTGGATCTGGGCTGATTTGTGGCTGGCGGGTTTCTTCGTGCGCGGTGGGCTTGGCTGGCTGGCTGGCTTGCTTTCTGCCTGGTGGCTTGCCTTTTTGTTTGGTGGGCTTGCCTGTTTTATGCCTGGTGCGCTTGCCTGCTCTATGGCTGGTGTGTTGCGGCCAGCGCGCGCACCATGGTGGCGATGTGCCGGGCGGCATCCGGGCGGGCGAGGGAGCGGGCGTGCTCGCCCATGCGGGTGAGCCGGTCGCGGTCGGTGAACAGGGCGGTGAGCTCGCGCAGCAGGCGCTCGGGGGTGAGCTCTGCTTCAAGGAGCATGGCGGCGGCTCCACTTTCCTGAAGAACAGCCGCGTTGCGGGCCTGGTGATCGTCGGCAGCGAGTGGGAAGGGGACGAGCAGGGAGGGTTTGCCGGCGGCGCAGAGCTCGGCGACGGTGCTGGCCCCGGAACGGGCGAGGACGAGGTCGGCGGCGGCGAAGCGGGCGGGCATGTCGTCGAGGAAGGCGCTGACTTGCCAGCGGGCGGGGTTGGCGGTGGAGCCGATGGCGGCGGCGGTTTCGGCGGGAGCCGGAGCGACGGCAGCCGGGGCGGTGGCGGTTTGAGCACTCGCTGGTTGGAGAGCAGTGGGATCAATGGCAGCAGCCGGGTCACAGGCAGCAGCGGGGGCGGCGGCGGCAGAGTCGGCGGCAGCGGCAGCAGTGGGCTCGATGATGGCGGCAGGTTTGGTGGCAGCAGCGGGGGCGGTGGCGGCGGAGCCGATGGCGGCGGTCCCGTCGGATTTGGCGGCGGCGAGGAAGGCGGCCTGGGTCTGGTCGGCGGCGCGGGCGCCGGACTGGTGCAGGAGGGTGAGGCCGGGGACGGCTTCAAGCAGGGCGGGAAGGATCTGGGGCAGGATCTGGTTGAAGACGCGCGCGCCCTGGCTGCCGCCGAAGACGAGCAGGTGCGGCAGGGCGGTGGCGCGGCGGGGCGGGAGCGCGAAGAAGGCCTCGCGGACGGGGATGCCGGTGACCTGGGCGTTGCGAAAAAAGCGGGCGGCGGGGGCGAAGTTGACGGCGGCGGCGGAGACTCGCTTGCCGACCAGGCGGTTGGCGAGGCCGGGGGCGGCGTTGGGCTCGAAAGCGAGCGTGGGGATGCGGGCGAGGATGGCCGCGGCCATGGCGGGACCGGAGGCGTAGCCACCGACGCCGACGACCACGTGAGGGCGGAAGGTGCGGAGCAGGGTGCGGGCGCGCAGGACGGCGCGGGGCAGGTCGAGCAGGGTGCGGGCGCGGGTCAGCAGGCTGACGTTTTTGAGCTGGCCGACCTGGATGAGTTCCAGCGGGTAGCCGGCCTGGGGGACGAGCTTCGATTCGAGCCCGCGCGGGGTGCCGAGGAAGAGGATCTCCACGCCGCCGGGGCCGGCCTGCAGGGCGTCGGCGATGGCGAGAGCCGGGATGATGTGGCCGCCGGTGCCGCCGCCGGCGATAAGGACGTGGAGCATGGAGTCAGGGTACAGGAGGGAGAGCAGGTGTTAGGTGTCAGGTGTTAGGTATTAGGGGTCATGGAGCAGGAGTCAGAGTTCAGGTGGAGGGGCGTTGGGGCAGTCCTACTCAGCGTGCACCCTTGTTCCATTCTTCTACCCTGCTTTCTGCTTTTTGCTTCCTGACACCTGACACCTGATACCTGACCTCCCTGCCTCATTCGATCTCCCGGGTGATGTTGAGCAGGACGCCGACTGAGGCCAGGGTGATGAAGAGGCTGGTGCCGCCGTAGGAGACGAACGGCAGCGTAATGCCTTTGGTGGGCAGCAGGGCGATGACGACGCTGATGTTGAAGAAGGCCTGGATGAGGATGGTGGCGGTGATGCCGAAGGCGAGGAAGCGGGCGAAGGGGTCAGTGGAGAGGATAGCGGCGCGGATGCCGCGGTAGCCAAAGGCGACGAACAGGGCGAGGATGCAGATGGCGCCGATGAGGCCGAGCTCCTCGGCGATGTTGGCGAAGATGTAGTCGGTGTGGGACTCGGGGAGGTAGAAGAGTTTCTGCCGGCCTTCCATGTAGCCAACGCCGTGGAAGCCTCCGGTGCCGACGGCGATGAGGGACTGGATGATGTGGAAGCCTTTGCCGAGGGGATCGGCGTCGGGGTTGAGGAAGGCGAAGATGCGGTCGCGGCGGAACTTGACGCGGAAGAGCAGGAAGTAGAGCGGGACGACGGAGGCGAGGACGGCCCACCAGAGATATTTGAAGTTCATACCGGCGAGGTAGAGCAGCAGGGCGGTGACGGCGGCGCAGACCATGGCGGTGCCGAGGTCGTTCTCCGCGAGTATGAGCAGGATGAAAAGAAGGCTGGGCAGAGCGGCGGGGAGGATGGTTTCGCGCAGGTTCTCAATGCGGCTCATGCGGTCCTGTAGCCACCAGGCGAGGAAGAGCACCAGCGCGGGCTTGGCCAGCTCGGAGGGCTGAAACTGCATGGGGCCGAGGCGGATCCAGCGGTGGGCGCCGTGGGACTCATGGCCGAATAAGGCGCCGATGAGCAGCACGACGGTGATGGCGACAGCGGGAAAAACGACAGAAGGGTTGTTGAGCCTGCGGTAGTTGACGTGCATGAGGGCCCACATGGCGAGCAGGCCGGCCGCGGCCCAGATGGCCTGGCGCGCGACGAAGCTGTAGGCGGAGCCGTAGCGGGCGCTGGCCATGACGGCGGAGGCGGAGAAGATCATGAGCAGGCCGGCGACGACCAGCAGCAGCGTGATGCAGAAGATCCACTTGTCAACGCCTACGCGCTTGGCCATGAATTATGTGCTCTGCCAGGCGGGCTGCTGCTGGAGGGCGTGGACGAGTTGTTTGAACTGCCGGCCGCGGTGTTCGTAGTCGCGGAACTGGTCAAAGGAGGAGCAGGCGGGGGCGAGCAGGACGGTGTCGCCGGGGACGGCGGCGGCGGCGGCCTGATCGATGGCGGCGGAGAGGGTTCCGGCGCGGCGGATGGGGACGGTGTTGTGCAGGTGGGAGTCGATCTTGTCGGCGGCGGCGCCGATGAGGTAGATGGCGCGGACGCGGACGTCGAGCAGGGGGCGCAGGGCGCGGTAGTCGGAGTCCTTGTCTTTGCCGCCGAGGATGAGGTGGATGCCGTGGTCGAAGGAGGCGATGGCTTTGGCGGCGGCGTCGACGTTGGTGGCTTTGGAGTCGTTGTAGTAGTCGACGCCGCGGTGGGTGGCGACGAACTCGAGGCGGTGCTCGACGGCGTGGAAGGTCTCGACGGTTTTGCGGATGATTTCGGGGGCGACGCCGGCGAGGCGGCTGGCGGCGACCGCAGCGAGGACATTTTCAAGGTTGTGTGCGCCTTTGAGCGGGATGGAGGCGACGGGGAGGATGGGTTCGGGGGCGGCTTGTTCCGAGCCGCGGAAGTGGATAGCGCCGTTGTGCACGAAGGCGCCCTGGCGGACGATGCGGGTGCGCGAGAACCAGAAGACCTGCGCGCGGGCGCGGGCGGCAGCAGACTGGGCGACCTCGTCGTCGGCGTTGAGGACGAGGAAGTCGGCGGGGGTCTGGTTGGAGAAGATTTTTTCTTTGGCGGCGCGGTAGTTCTCGAAGGTTCCGTGGCGATCGAGGTGGTCGGGGGTGATGTTGAGCAGGACCGCGATCTCGGGGCGGAAGGTGTCGATGGTTTCGAGCTGGAAGGAGGAGATTTCGAGGACGTTCCAGCCGTCGGGGCGGGACTCGTCGGTCAGCGCGATGACCGGGATGCCGATATTGCCGCCGACGACGGTGGGCATGCCGGAGGCGGCGAGGATGGCGCCGCAGAGGGTGGTGGTGGTGGTTTTGCCGTTGGAGCCGGTGATGGCGAGCGTGCGGCCCTGGAGGAAGCGCGAGGCGAGCTCGACCTCGCCCAGAATCCTCGGGCCGGTCTGGCCGAAGGCGCGGACCTGGCGGATTTCCGGCGTGTCGAGCGGGACGCCGGGGCTGAGGACAAGCAGGTCCTGGCGGCGGAAGGTGAGCAGGCCGTGGCCGCCGGCCTCAACCGCGATGCCCTCTTCGAGGAGCATGGGGATTTCTTTTTCGAGGGCCTCGGCGCTGCGCACATCGGAGACCGTGACCTGGGCGCCGTGGCGGCGCAGGAACAGCGCTGCCGCGAGACCCGACCGGCCCAGGCCTACCACCAGCACGCGTTTGTTTTTCAGGTCCATTGGGCTCGGTTGAAACAGAGGAAAACCCATTGTGGCATGGGGGGCGAAGGAAGGGTAGAGGCGGAAAACCGCCTGCGCGGCTGGCGGCCACTTCGTGGCGGGTGTATCTGGAGGGGCTGAGGGTGCCGGCGTGGGTGGCCCTCCCTGTGGTCGGGGTCGGGATTGCTGATGAGCAGCCAGGCACCAGGGCGATCGGGCGGCGCGAAACCTTGGCGGCGCGGCATGTGTAGGTGCTACCCTGTCTGCGTCATGATCTGGGCCATGATCCGGGCTATGCGTCCTCTTTCCGTTGCAGCCGCTCTCGTTTTCTTCGGGTTTCTCTCCTTTGGACACGACGGCATTGCCGTTGCCCAGATCGCGCCGAGGCACGTACCCCCCTCCGACACCACGGTTCCGGTCGGCGCACGGCTGCTCCTCCAGGTGCTGGGCGAAGGCGTACAGATCTACGACTGCACCCTGAAGAATAAAACGCTCGCATGGGGTTTTCATGCGCCGGAGGCGAAACTACTGGACCCAGCGACGCATGAGCAGTTGGGGATCCATGGAGACGGCCCGATGTGGCGCTGGAAGGATGGGAGTGCCGTGTCGGGTAAGGTCGTCGTATCGCAGGCATCGCAGGAGCCGGGTAGTGTGCCCTGGCTGCTGCTTGCGGCAACCCCATTAGGGGATAAGAAAGGCATGCTGACGCCGGTGGTGTGGGTGCGCCGCTCAGAGACCCATGGCGGCATTGCGCCGACGTCCGGCTGTGACGCTGGTCACGTGGGCAGGACCGAGCGCGTCCAGTATGGAGCGCTTTACACCTTCTACAGCGTTGACCCACCTACCGGGCGCTAGCAGCCGGGCTGTGCCCTCCCGTTGGTCGGGGTTGTTGGTTGGAGCGGCTGCTACTGGGCTTTCTGGCCCTCTTCGTGTTTGCGTTGCAGATCGTCATATTTCTGCTGGAGCAGTGCGAAGTCAATCTTCAGGCTCAGGTGATCCTCAGAGGCTTTGATGGCCGAGAGCAGGCGCGTTTCCATCTCCGGGAGCGCTCGCTTGATTGTCTGCACTTCCTCCTCAATACGCTTGAGGTCGGGAGAGACGAGGTCTTGAATCACTTGTCTTGTATCTGCTATGACTCCCATGCTGTTACCTCTCTTGAGCGCAAGCCGCGCGTCTCCGTGAAAAATCCGCTACCTGTGGCCCCGCTCGATCTCGTCCATGCGGTCTTCAATCGCGGAGAGGCGCTCGTTGAAGCCGGAGACGAGAACCTGGTTAGCGCACAGAGGGGTTTCGATGCGGACGGCCACTTGCGGAACTCTTTGAGGAGAGTGGTTTCGGATTTCTCGATGCGCTCGAGCAGTCTGGTTTCAAGGCCGGCCAGCGCTTCTTGAAAGTCCTGCTTGGTGGCGTACTCGGCCATGGATTCCTCCGGATTCGGCAGACAGGATCATGTTAGCGCAGCCTTGGCAAAATCGATCCCGACCAGCGGGAGAGCCACAAAGGTGCGCACCCGCAGCACCAAGGTACACACGTCACGAAGTGACCGCAGCCGCGCAGGCGGTTTTCGCTCTTACCGCAGTTTCAGAGTAGTGAGCGCAAACAGGGCGAACACGAGCGCGCCGATCCAGAAGCGGGCGATGACTTTGGATTCGGACCAGCCCATGAGCTCGAAATGGTGGTGGAGGGGGGCCATTTTGAAGATGCGTTTTTTTCGGAGTTTGTAGCTGCCGACCTGGAGGATGACGGAGAGGGCTTCGAGGACGAAGATGCCGCCGATGAAGGGGAGCAGCAGCTCCTGCTTGATGGCGACGGCGACGGTGCCGATGGCGCCGCCGAGGGCGAGCGAGCCGACATCGCCCATGAAGACCTCGGCGGGGTGGGCATTGTACCAGAGGAAGCCGATGCTGGCGCCGGCCATGGCGCCGCAGAAGATGGTGAGCTCGCTGATCATGGGCATGCGCTGCAGCTCGAGGTAGTCAGCGAAGACGATGTGGCCGCTGACGTAGGTGAGCACGGTGAGCGCGGTGGCGGCGACGATGGTGCAGCCGATGGCGAGGCCGTCGAGGCCGTCGGTGAGGTTGACGGCGTTGCTTGAGAAAACGATGACGAGCACCGTAAAGATGATGAAGGGAAGAAAAGCGAGCAGGTGCAGGTGCGGGACGGCGGCGAGGGCGGGGATGCTGAGCGCGGGGTGGACGCGCTTGAAGAACGGAACGACGAGCTGCGTGGAGTAGGCGCCCCGGGTCTGCATGGAGACGAGCGCGACGGCGACGCCAGTGCTGACGAGGACCTGGTAGCCGAGTTTGGCGCGGGCGGTGAGGCCGAGATTGCGGCGATGGACGACCTTGATGTAGTCATCCGCGAAACCGATGGCGCCGAAGCCGAGGGTGGAGAGCATGACGAGCCAGATAAAGGGGTTGGAGAGGTCGGCCCAGAGCAGCGTGGGCAGCAGGATAGCGATGCAGATAAGCACGCCGCCCATGGTGGGGGTTCCGGCCTTTTTCTGGTGGGCCTGGGGACCGTCTTCGCGAATGTACTGGCCGATCTGGAACTCGCGCAGCTTCTCAATGACGTAAGGACCGATGAACAAAGCGATGAGCAGCGCGGTGAGCGAGGCGAAGGCGGTGCGGAAGGTGAGATAGCGGAAGATGCGGAAGGGCGAGACGTAGGGGAAGAGCTTCTGGTAGAGCAGCCAGTAGAGCAACGGGCCTCCGAACGTGAGGGCGAGGTTCGGGTTTATCTTACAGGCGGGCTTTGCGGGGTGCTGGCGAGAAATGCGGGCCGGGTGCCTTTGGTGCCGGGTTACTGAAGAGGTTCGAGGGCGCGCTCGAGGCGGACGCCGCGGGAGGCTTTGAGCAGGACGGCGTCGCCTTCGCGGAGCTCGTGCTGGAGCCACGCGCCGACTTCGGCCGGGGTTGCAAAGAAGAGCGCGGGGGTGCCGGCCTGGGCGGCGGCATCGGTAAGGGCGCGGGCTGCGCCTTGCACGCCGAGGACAAAGTCTGCGCCGGAGTGGGCGGCCTGTTCGCCGCAGGCGGCGTGCATGGCTGGGGATTCGGGGCCGAGCTCGAGCATTTCGCCGGCAATGAGGATGTGGCGTTTGGCGGGGAGCTGCATAAGGGTGTGGATCATGGCGGAGAGGGCGGAGGGGTTGGAGTTGTAGCAGTCGTTGATGAGCTGCGCGCCGCGGAGGTGGAGGAGCTGGCCGCGTTTGTCGCCGGGGGTGAGCTGGGCGAGGGCGTCGGCTCCGGCCTGGAGCGGGACGCCGGCCTGGAGGCCGACGGCGAGCGCGAGCAGGGCGTTGCCGGCGTTGTGGGCGCCGAGGAAGTTGAGGTGGACGGTGGCCTGCTGGTGCGCGGCGTGGACCTGCAGGGTGAGGCCATTGGCGGCGCGTTGTTCGATGGCGGTGGCTCGCACATCGGCGTGTTCGGCGAGGCCGGCGAGGATGGATCGGCCGCTGTGGTGGGCGGCGAAGGCGGCGACGCGGGGGTCGTCGGCGTTGAGGAAGGCGATGCCGGTGGGGGGCAGGGCGTCAATGAGCTCGCGCTTGGCGAGGGCGATGCCTTCCATGCCGGTGGGGAAGTTTTGCGCGTGGGCGGCGCCGACGTTGGTGACGACGGCCCAGACGGGGGCGGCGAGGCGGGCGAGCAGGGCGATCTCGCCGGGGTTGGACATGCCCATTTCAATGACGGCGTAGTCATGCTGGGCCTCAAGGCGGAGGAGCTGCAGAGGGACGCCGAAGTGGTTGTTGAGGTTGGCGGTGGATTTGAGCACGGTGTACTGCGCGGAGAGGACGGCGGCGACCATGTCCTTGGTGGTGGTTTTGCCGGCGCTGCCGGTGAGGCCGATGAGGGTGCCGGGCCAGTGGGCGCGGGCGGCGGCGCTGAGGCGCTGGAGGGCGAGGAGCGGGTCGTCGACGAGCAGGAGCGGGGCGTTAGGGTTTAGCTTCGCTTCGGGGTTTGCTATAAGGGCGGGGAGTTTTGCTTTTGTAACAACGGCGGCTACAGAACCTTTTGCGAGCGCGCTGGCGACGAAGGTGTGCGCATCGTAGCGGTCGCCGGAGACGGCGAAGAACAGATCACCGGCGGTGACAGTTCGGGAGTCGATGGAGTAGCCGGTCGCGATGGCTTCGGCTGGCGCGTGGAGCTCGGCGCCCATCCAGTCGGCGCAGGTGGCGAGGGAGAGATTCATCGGGCGCCTTTGTAGCCGAGTTCTTCGAGCGCTCGCGCTGCGATCTCGGCGTCGTCGAAGGGCAGGATTTCTGTGCCGATGGTCTGGGTTTTTTCGTGGCCTTTGCCGGCGATGAGCACGATGTCGTGTTGTTTTGCTTGGGCGAGTAAAGCGCGGATGGCGCGGGCGCGGTCCGGCTCGGCCAGGTAGGGCGTGCCGGTTTGCTTGAGGCCGGGCAGCACATCGTCGAGGATGGCCTGCGGGTCTTCGCTGCGGGGGTTGTCGCTCGTGAGCATGCAGAGGTCGCTGGCGGCGCCGGCGGCGGCCCCCATGAGCGGGCGCTTAGAGCGGTCGCGGTCGCCGCCGCAGCCAAACAGGGTGAGCACGCGGCCTTGCTGCGGAGAGGCGAACTCGCGGGCGACGGCGAGCAGGTTGCGCAGGGCATCGTCGGTATGGGCGTAGTCAATGACGACGGTGAAGGGCTGGCCGCGGACGATGGTCTGGAAGCGGCCGGGGACGTGGGTGAGTGAGGCTGCGCCAAGCGCGATGTCGGCAAGCGAGAGGCCGCGGGCGAGGCCGGCAGAGGCGGCGGCGAGCATGTTCTGGACGTTGACGCGGCCGGTGAGTCTGGAGGTAATTGCGGCCGCGCCGAACGGGGATTGCAAAGTGAAGCGCATGCCGGCGGGGGTGACAGAGATAGCTTCGGCTCGGAACTCGCCGACGCCGAGGCCGAAGCTGTAGAGCTCGGCGCCGGCCTCGCGGGCGCGGGTGGCGAGCTCGAGGCCGTGGTCGTCTTCGACATTGATGACGGCGATGCGGGGCGGGGTGCCATTGCTGCCGTCGAACAGCGCGCGCTTGGCGGCGAAGTACTGCTGCATGGTCTGGTGGAAGTCGAGGTGGTCGCGGGTGAGATTAGTGAAGACGGCGACGTCGTAGGGCAGGCCGTGCACACGGCCCTGCGCGAGCGCGTGGGAGCTGACTTCCATGACCGCCTCAGACGCGCCAAGCTGCGCGCCCTCGGCGAAGAGGTGGAGCAGGTCGCGGCTCTCGGGTGTGGTGTGCGGGGAGGGGCGAATGTCGTTGGCGACGTGGTACTCGATGGTACCGAGGAGCACGGTGGTGCGGCCTGCGGCGCGGAGCATGGCGTCGAGCAGGAAGGCGGTGGTGGTCTTGCCGTTGGTGCCGGTGACGCCTGTGAGTGCGAGCTGTTCCTCGGGGTGGTTGTAGAGATTCGCCGCAAGGGTGGCAAGGGCGCGACGGCCGTGGGGGACGAGGATGAGAGGGAGGCGCGGGTTCTGTTCAGCGAGCGTTACAAATGCGTCGGCTGCGTCGGTGACGATCGCTACGGCGCCGGCCTGCACGGCTGCTGCGATGAAGCGGGAGCCGTCGGTAGAGCCGCCGCGCATGGCGACGAAGAGCGCGCCTTTGCGGACTTCGCGGGAGTCGAACTCGATGGAGCGGACCTCGGCGCTGGCGGGGCCGGAGCGCTTGAGGATTTGCGAGTTTTCCAAGACCTGGTCGAGTCTCATGGTTTCTGCTTTTGATGGTATTCGACAAAGCCGCTGCACGCGCTTGCTGCGGTATGGCACCATTGACTGAGAGGTGGCGTTATGGCGGCGAACGAGACAAGCGCCATCGTCAGCGGGATTCGACAGGCGATTCAGGATGTACTCGCCCCCGAAGTCCGTCAGCTCAGTGCTGAGGTAAAGGCGAATTCCCAGCGACAGGATGATTTCCGCTCTGACTTCAAGGACTGGATGGCGGCTATCGACAGGCGGCTGGGGTCAATGGAAGGCCAGTTGAACACGTACAGAGAGGTGCAGGTGCTGAAGGAACAGGTGGCCGAGTTGAGGGCGCGGCATCAGCCTTCAGCGTAGGTGGGATGGAGGTTGGAGCTTGTACTTCAGCAGTTGATTTTCCGGACTTGAGGAGAACTGCATGCAACTTTCCGGGAGTCGAACTCGATGGAGCGGACCTCGGCGCTGGCGGGGCCGGAGCGCCGTAGTATTTTTACTCCGTACAAGACTTGATCTATCCGCATTGGTCTGACTTGCCTTTCATTAAGTCTAGGCTAGCTTCCGAGCGGCCGTGCGGCATCATTAGTGTTTTGCTGAACGAGACCAACGGTCCACTCTCCCGGAAGCACGACAAAGCATTGACCAAGCAAGTTTGGTCAGCTCTCGTTTGACTCAGGTAGGCAGATCGCCAGCCCTATTTCGACCCCAGGTAAGATACAAAGCAACCATGACACACTCTGCGACAGCAACACGAGTCAGTAATCCCCCATAGTCGGTTCGCGCTGTACACATTTCATCCGGACAGTAGCTGCCATAGCTTACATATAAATCTCTTGCTCTTTCTCCACGACCCCATCTCTGAATTTGCGGTGGGTGCGAGGTGAAATAAACCAAGAGAATACAGCCAATCCATAGACAAAACGAAGTGCGGTTTCTTTGCGATGAAATCCTCCTGCGGAACAATGGTGCCACTGCTCTTAGCACAACCTTGTACCTCGTTTGAACTATATAAGCTATAAACGTTATAAGAACGATGCCAAGTAGCTCCAACGTCAAACGGCCAAAAGAGATACGATCAGAGCTCTCCATTTTAAAGATGACAGCGTAGTGCACGGGAATGCCTGCACCTGTCGTCTCGTAACTTATTCGATCAAAGATATCTCCGCTTTGTACCGGCAAGTAGATGAAACAGGCAATAGCGCCCACAAAGACGAGGACTGCATATATTCTCAGTCGGGGATTCATTCTCGATAACTTGGAGAAACCAAAGCGCTCATGTCGTTCAAAGGCACCTGCATCCGTGTTTTCTTTGCTAATACCAGCTAAGACTTTTACTGGATCACCTTTCGCCGAAGGCACGGATTGACTTCTTTCACTTTTAAAGCGTTTATCACTCCGAAACCGCCAGGATCCAATTACTCCGGCAACGATAAGAGTGAAACCAACTAGGCTACATAGAAAACCAGGCAACGAATCGGCCGGCCACTCTTTGGAGGAGATTTTGAACGCAATACCGACTCCAAGGCAGAAAAAGGGGCCATAAACTACACGAAGAATGTTGCGTTGGGACTGCATGTGAGCATTTGAGCAAGACGAAGCTCGTCTTGGCCATGTTTTCTCGGGGATAGCTGCTTACGACGGTAACGCTTTCAGAGATGCAGACCAGTCGTTAATGAGGCCGATCAATCAACCTCTGATACTTGGTGCTCTTCATCGCGTAAACCGCACCACAATCTCCGTCCCCGCGGGTACGCGCGTTCCTGGCGCGGGGGCCTGGGCGCGGGCCAGGCCGCTGCCGATGATCTGGACGCCTAGACCGATTGCGCCTGCCCTCTCCGTGGCGGCGCGAACGGTGGCTCCGGTGAAGTCGGGGACTTGGACGTTGTGGCCGGAGGCTACGGTGACGCTGCCGTTTACGGGTGGGGCGGGTTCGGGTGGCGGCGGTTGTGCGGGTTGCTGGTGTGCGGAGAGCGCGGCGGGGCTGCCGGCTGGGGGCGCGGCGGCGATCGGTTCGGAGGTGCCGGCGGGGACGCCGGCGGCGGCGGCCTGGTCTTCGGTGGAGGCGCTTTGCGTGGACGGCGCTTCCGCGCCGGCTTCGGCAGAGGGGTGGCGCAGGGGGTCGTCGGCCGGAAGGTCGTTGACGGAGCCGAACAGGGCGTTGAGGTCGCCGGGCTCGCTGGGTGGGGCTTCGCTGGCGACCGGCTTCTGGGTTGCGGCGATTTCTGTCGGGGTCTTGAGGGGCTGGTCGTGGGGGACGCCCAGGTACTCGAGGATTTGCTGGGCGAGCTCGTGGAAGACGGGGGCGCTGACCGCGGTGCCGAAGTGGCTGCCGATGCTGGGTGAGTCGATGACGACGGCGATGGCGATGGCCGGGGTGTTGACCGGGGCGATGCCTACGAAGGACGCGACATATTTTGTCTTCGAGTAGGTGTGGGTGCGGACGTCAATCTTTTGCGCGGTGCCGGTTTTGCCGCCAGCGCTGTAGCCGTTGAGCTGCGCGGGAATGCCGGTGCCGTGCTCGACGACGTTCTGCATGAGCTGGCGCATCTGCGCGGCGGCGAGCGTGCCGATGACGCGGTGGGCGCCAGACGGCAGGGTGTCGGGCAGATCGTTTTCCGGGTGGAAGGCGGCGGGCTCGAGGCCGGGGTTGCCGCGGGCCAGCTCGGTGGAGCGCAGAACGATGTGCGGGGGCAGGTAGGTGCCGCCGTTGGCGATGGTGGAGGCCATGGTGACGAGCTGAATGGGGGTGACGCCGATCTCCTGGCCCATGGGGATGGAGCCGATGGTGGTGGGCTGCCAGCGCTCGGGGGCTTTGAGCAGGCCGCGGGTTTCGCCGGGCAGCTCGAGGCCGGAGCGCTGGCCGAAACCGAAGGCGTGGATGTAGCTGTAGAAGCGGTCTTTGCCCATGCGCTCGCCGAGCTTGATGGCGGCGACATCGCTCGATTCGGCAAGGGCCTGCGGAATGGTGAGCACGTTGTGGTAGTGGCTCTCAAAGATGACGGCGTCGCGGTCGTCGTGCACGATGCGGCCGGCGACGTTGGTCTTGCCGCCTTCGCAGTCGATCTTGTCGTTGAGGCTGGTGACGTGGGAGTCGAGCGCGGCGGAGTAGGTGACGAGCTTGAAGGTGGAGCCGGGCTCGTAGACATCGCTGACGGCATGGTCGCGCAGCAGCTCGGGCGAGGTGTGCTTGAAGTCGTTGGGGTTGAAGGTGGGCCGGATGGCGAGGGCGAGGATCTGGCCGGTGTGGGGGTCCTGCACGACGATGGTGCCGTTGAGCGGCTTGACGCGCTGCATGGCGTGGTCGAGGGCCTGCTCGGCCATGAACTGGATGTTGGCGTCGAGGGAGAGGACGAGGTTGGTACCGGGCTGGGGATCGCGCTCGCTGGAGGCGAGCACGTGGCGGCGGGCGTCGAGCGCGGTGAGCATGCGGCCAGGCTGGCCGTGCAGCTGGTGGTCGAACTTCTGCTCGACGCCGCCGAGGCCATTGTCGTCGACGCCGACGTAGCCGAGCACCTGAGCCGCGATGTCGTTCTCGGGGTAGAAGCGCTTGAACTCTTTCTGAAAGTAGACGCCCTTGAGATGCAGGGCGCGGACCTGGTCGATGATGCGCGGGTCCTGCTTGCGGGCGATCCAGGTAAAGTACCTGGAACCATTGACGCGCTTGAGGATTTCCGCGGGCTGGGTGAAGCGATCTGAGGGGTCGGTGTGCAGGACGTGCGCGAGGGCGGCGGCAAGGGCGGGGCGGCGCTCGGTGGGGATCTCGCCGGGGACGGCGTAGATGGAGTCGACCGAGACGGTCATGGCGAGCTCGTGGAGGTCGCGGTCGTAGAGGATGCCGCGGCGGGGGGCGACCTGGAAGGTGCGCTGCTGCTGCATGGCGGCGCGGGCGACCCACTGGGGGCTCTGGATGAGCTGGAGCCAGACAAGGCGGCCGGCGATGAGCAGGGCCCAGCCGGCAAAGAAGGCGATGATGGCGAAAACGCGGGCGCGGCGCATGGGCGTCGCGATGTTGGAGGCGGGTTTGGTGGACTGGCCCGGCGCCTGGGCGAAGGTGAAGGGCTTCATGAACTTGGCTTACGAGGCTGCTGCGTGCGTTTTTTCAGGCACTGTACCGGCAGCGATTTTCTCGAGTCGCGCGTCGATTTGCCGGGCCTCGGGGAGGGTGTAGCCAACGCGAGTGAAAAAGTCGCTGTCGCCGAGCTCCTGCTCAGAGAGGCGAGAGATTCGCAGTAGTAAGAGAGCGTCGTCGGGGGAGAGCATCCGCTCGGTGGAAATCTGATCGAGCCTGGGGGAGAGCGCCGCGATGCGCTCGCGCGAGGCATGCAGCTGCGCCTCGTAATCGACCTGGAAGCCGTTCAGCACCTCGTTCAGAGTCTGGCGGAGATAGAGCCGTGTCTCGATCCAGGATGTGATGTCGGGTTGTTTTAACATCATGGTTCTCCCAGGTGGTTGAAATAGCTCTTGGCCTGTGTTGGGCGAAATGCGGTGCCCGCGTCAGGGTCTTCCGGGTTGAGGATGACGATCATCTGTTCTCGATCGCTCCAGTACGCTGCCCGGTCCCTCGGCAACTGCTTCGCTCCGGAGGGATGGCTGAGCGTATCGAGAATCTTCGACTCGAATTCGGCCCGGCTTATGTTTCCGAATGCGGCGGCATGTTTCTGGTAAGCGTGGCCATGAGCGATCTTTCCGGCTAGAGCCTGCGCCTCTGTTTCGCTTACGGAAGGCGCGTCGCCGGATTCTGATTCACTCAAGGCTACACCCACATTATTGCGCTGCGCGCTCCGGATGAGCGTAGTGCAGGGGGATGCGGGACGCTAGATTACCTTCGCGCAGCAAGTATAAGGTTAGTCAAAGCGCAGCATCGTCCCGCCGCGTGTGAGCTTACTTACCGCCCCAGCGTAAATGGGCGTGCCTCGGCGAGGGCGGCGCCGTCTGCGGCGGGGGTACCGTCGGGGCGGACGACCTGGCCGGGGAGGGGCTGCTCGAGGCCCATCTGGTGGGCGAGGCGGTCGATGCGGGCCGGGTCGCCGAGCTGGGCTTCACTGAGGCGCAGCTCGCGGTTCTGCTCCTGGAGCTGAGAGAGCTGCTGCTTCTCCGTCTCGACGTGGTAGCCGGACTGGATCGACTGGTAGTGCTGCCAGCCGTAGAACATGACCAGTGCGAAGAGCATGACCATGGCGCTTGCGAAGGACTGCATTTCGCGCTTGCGCACCGGGCACTGGGCCTTGACGAGGCGGGTGTTGTCCATGCGCCGGGTGAAGAAGACTTCCGGCGTGGGGCCGCGGCGGGCACGCTGCTCCGCCATCCACCGTGAGTGGTTGCTGTCACCGGTCGCGGTGGTTTCCCGCGCCATTCCGAAGATTTCCGCCAGCGCCTGTGTCGCCATGCTGCACCCTTTGAAGTTCTGCTTTGTGCCTGTTGCTTGTTGCCTGTTGCCTGTTGCTTGTTGCTTTGCCTGCTGCCTGATTCCTTTGTTTCCCTTGCCTACGACCGGGCCAGGTCGCTGGGGGAGGAAGGGGGTGGTACGCGGTTGGGTCCTACGCGGATTTACTTTCGCCTGATATGCGGCAGGACGACCCGGCCCGATCTTGTGTTCAGCGCCGCTTTTTGGGGGGCGCTGGTAATTTTTCTGCCGCTCGTAGTTTCGCGCTGCGGCTGCGCGGGTTGCGGTCTACTTCTTGGTCGCTCGCCGTTACCGGTTTGCGGGTCAACGCTTCGTACGTTCCGGCTTCGCGCCCTTCGCGCATGGCATCTTTGGCAAGCCGGTCTTCAAGCGAGTGGAACGAGATAACGACCAAACGGCCACCGGGCTTCAACAATGCGGGCGCGCTTGCGAGCAGCGCCTTGATCTCGTCCAGCTCGGCATTCACGTGAATTCGCAGAGCCTGAAAGGTGCGCGTTGCCGGGTGAATCCGGTCGCTTTTCATTGTTGGGGCCGCGGCCTTTACCACCTGGGCTAACTGCGCCGTGGTGTGCAAAGGCCGGGCCCTGACAATGGCTCTGGCGATTCTCCGCGACCTCCTTTCCTCTCCGAATTCGTAAATCAGGTTGGCGAGATCGTTTTCGTCTGCCTGATTTACCACTTGTGCGGCGGTGAGCGTCTGCGCGGAATTCATCCGCATGTCCAGAGGCCCGTCCGCCTGAAAACTGAATCCGCGATGCGCCTGGTCCAGGTGCATGGAGCTGGTGCCGAAGTCGGCCAGGATTCCATCCACCATGCCCTCGGCCGTGCCCTGCCCGACCAGCTCCGCGATGCAGCTGAACTCGGCGTGGTGCAGGGTGAGCTTCGGGCTGTGCTCGCCCAGCTCGCTGCTCAATGCCGCGAGCCTGGTGCGGGCCAGCTCGAGCGCTTCGGGGTCCCTGTCGAAACCGATCAGGTGGCCCTCGGCGCCGATCGCCCTGGCGATGCCGGCCGCGTGGCCGGCGAAGCCCAGCGTGCAGTCGACATACGTGCCGCCGGGGCGCACCGCGAGATACTCGATCACTTGACTGAAAAGAACTGGCACATGCCGCTCACTGCCCTGCTGCATATGCCCGGCCCCTCGGAGCCTGTTTACAGTCCAAACCCTGCCAATGCCTGCTGGTCTTCGTCGGTCAGCGGGTTGGCTTCAAGGTTTTGCTTGAAGCTGTCGTGGTTGGCTACCTCGAGGTAGCTCTGCATGCCGAACACCACGACATCGCCGGCCAGTTTTGCCTGCTCGCGCAAAATCTGCGGCAGCAACACCCTTCCCTGGTCGTCCATCTTGGCCATCTGCCCAAAGTAGTTCAGCCGGTCGAGCAGCTTCTTTTTCGCCGGGTTGAAGCTCGGGATGGCAGCGAGCTTCTCTTCAAACTTTTCCCACTCCTTGAGCGGGTGAATCTCGGCCAGCTGGCCGTCTTTGCTGGTGATGTAGAACCACTCCCCTTCCGGGTTGGTGAAGTGCTGCTTGAACTCCGCGGGCAGCTTGAGGCGGCCTTTGTCGTCGACCCGGGCTGGATGGTTTCCGCGGAACATCGTGGAACTCCGTTTGAGGGCATCAAGGTGTAACGGGGTGATTGTGCGCCCTTGTTTTAGAGGAATGCAACCTCTTTCCTCCATTTTTAACCACTTTCGACCACAGATTAGCGTGGCTGGCCCGCTTTGGGAATCCCCGAATGCTGCTTTGTTACTCGAATGCTGTTACTAAAGGGGGAAATCGGTGGAAAGCCTGTGCAAAGCGGTGATGCAACGGCAATGCGGAATGGGAATGGCGGAAAGCGGAGCGGAGTTGCGATGGACGGACGGGTTGCCGGAATCGGCCGTCAGACGCGGGGGGCGGCATTGCGCTCGCGCATGCGCTTCTGCAGGTAGGTGGCGAGATACCAGACGATTGCGATGTTGATGAGGGTGAAGACGGCCTTGGGCCAGTTGGGCTTGCGGAGGATCTCGAAGAACTCCCACGGGAGGAACGAGGCGGTGACGACGAGGGTGAGGTATTCGGCCCAGGCCTTGCCCAGGACCAGGCCCGTGCCCTCGAGAACATCCATGGCGGCGTAGCAGAAGATGCCGACCGAGATGACTTTGAGCCGGTGGGGACTGATGAGGGAGGTCTTGTCGAGGATGAAGTTGACGAAGCGGCTTTCCGGATCGAAGCGGAGGTCGACGATCCAGTGCGTCACGATGGTGACGAGATCGCGATGCACCAGATGCAGTGCGCCAAAGCCGAGGGCAACGAAGAGGATTGCCTTGAGGAGTTTGCCGGCGCCGATGAGAACCAGCCAGCGGTTGCTGCCGGAGAAACGGCGAGTTGGAGGGGCCTTGATCTGCTGCATGCGTGCTGCCGAAGCAAGCCCGGCACCTTCTAGCATACGCAATTCGGCGAGCCTTCGGCGGTCGCTGGGCCGGCGGTCTGTAGCCCGCAGGCAGAAGGGATGCGTGCCTGCTGTGGAACTACCACTGCGGTTTCCATGAAGGCAAACTTTGGTTACGTTGAATCCACTGCCGGGCACAGCGCGTTTTCAGAACGAGCCATCCCAAGGCTTGCAATTGCAAGACATGGGTAACAGACAAGCAGCACTAGATGGCCCCGCTAGCGGGGATAGAGGAAAGGTAAACGACGATGAAGAAACATACTGTTCTGGCAGCAACACTGGCAGTTGCCATGGGGTTCTCCGCGGTCGCAATGCAGGCTGAGAAAGACCCGATGGTGGGCGGCGCAGCGATGTACCCGACGAAGAACATCGTCGAGAATGCGATGAACTCGAAGGACCACACGACACTGGTTTCAGCCGTAAAGGCAGCCGGGCTGGTGGATACGCTGGAGGGGCCGGGACCGTTCACGGTGTTTGCGCCGACCAACGAGGCGTTTGACAAGCTGCCCGCGGGCACGGTGGACACGCTGGTGAAGCCGGAGAACAAGGACCAGCTGACCAAGATCCTGACCTACCACGTGGTGCCGGGCAAGATGACGTCGAAGGACATCGCGAAGCTGATCAAGAAGGGCGACGGCAAGGCCGAGCTGAAGACCGTGCAGGGCGAGACGCTGACGGCGACGATGCAGGACGGCAAGCTGGTACTGACGGACCAGAAGGGCGGGACTTCGACGGTGACGATTCCGAACGTGATCCAGTCGAATGGCGTGATCCATGTTGTGGATTCGGTGCTGATGCCGAACTAACTGGGTGTTTGCTGACAAGGAGAGCGCCTTCCGGCGCTCTTTTTTGTTGCCGAGTGGAAGTTTGAGTTTTTGATGCGACGGCGATGCGCGCGTCATAGCAGGCATCACGGCGCGCATCTTAGCGCGCATGCGTCACAGGCTGGAGCTGGAGCAGTGGGTTCCGTACGGGTTGAGTCAGGTGTTCGACTTTTTCGCCGACCCGCAGAACCTGCCGCCGCTGATGCCACGCTGGCAGGCGGCGCGGATCGATCGCGCAACGATTGTGGCGCCCGGTGAGCGAGGGGGCGTGGGGCGGGGTGTGCCAGGGAGCGCGGCGGGCGAAGGGTCGCGGCTGCTGATCAGCTTTCGGCCGGTACCGTTGTCGCCGGTGCGGATGCACTGGGATGCGCGCATTGCGGAGTTTGCGTGGGACGATCACTTCTGCGACGAACAGGTAACGGGACCGTTCGGGTACTGGCGGCACTGCCACCGGGTGCGGGAGGAGACGCGGGATGGGGTGCGCGGGACTACTGTAACCGATGCGGTTACATATGCGTTTCCGTTTGGGCCGCTGGGGGATGTGGCGTACCTGCTGGGAGGGGCGCTGCAAGTGCGGGCGCTGTTCCGGTACCGGCAGCGGCAGCTGCTGAAGCTGCTGGCTGAAGAGCGTTAGAGCCGCTGCAGATATCGAGTTCCGAGAGCGACCGCAGGTCCTTCGACTGCGCTCCCTGCGGGAACTCCGCTCAGGATGACCCTGAGTTGGGGCGCCGCTATCGTGCGGAAATGTGTGACTCGATTTTAGATTCGCAAGAGAGCTAGCCGACGGCGACGGCTTTGGGTCTGCGCCGGGGCATGGTGCGCAGCAGCGGCTGCAGGCGCGCTAGAGCCGCCTCCACGGTGATGCCGTAGCGGGCGCGGAGGTCGTCGACCTTGCCGTGCTCGATGAACTGGTCGGGCCAGCCGATGCGGATGACTGGCGTGGAAATGGCCGCAAGCTCGAGTTCTTCAAGCACCGCGCTGCCGAAGCCGCCGGCGAGCACGTGGTCCTCAAATGTAACTACCGCGGTGGCAGTTCGCGCGTAGTGGAGCAGGGTGTCGCGGTCGAGCGGCTTGACGAAGCGGGGGTTGATGACGGCGGCGGAGTAGCCTCGCTCGCTGAGCCGCTCGGCGAGCTGCTGGGCGAGCGGCAAGAGAGCCCCGAGGCCGAAGATGGCGATCTCGTCGCCCTCGCGCACGACCTTCGCTGTGCCGATGGCGAGCGGCTGGGGCGTGGGCTTGAGCGCGATGCCGGGGCCGACGCCGCGCGGGTAGCGGATGGCGCTGGGGCCGGGGTGCAGCTTCGCGGTGAGGAGCATGTCGGCAAGCTCGTCTTCATCGCTGGGGACCATGTGCACGATGTTGGGAATGGGGCGCAGGTAGCTGATGTCGAACAGGCCGTGATGGGTGGCGCCGTCGTCGCCCGAGAGGCTGCCGCGATCCATGCAGAAGACGACAGGCAGGTTCTGCAGGCAGACATCGTGGATGACAGGGTCGAAGGCGCGCTGCAGGAAGGTGGAGTAGATGGCGCAGAAGGGCTTGTAGCCGCGGGTGGCCATGCCGGCGGCAAAGATGACCGCGTGCTCCTCCGCGATGCCGACGTCAAAGTAGCGCGTGGGGTGGTGCGGGCGGAAGAGGTCGAGCGCGGTGCCGTTGGGCATGGCCGCGGTGATGGCGACGACCTTATCGTCCTGGTCGGCGAGCTTGACCAGCGTGTTGGCGAACACCTCAGAGTAGGTGGGCTGGCCGGCAGAGTGGGTGTGGCCGGTCTCGGGGTCGTAGGGGCCCAGGCCGTGGAACTTCTTCTGGCCGTCGAGCGCGGGCTGGAAGCCTCGGCCCTTTTGCGTGATGGCGTGCAGCAGGACGGGGCGGTCCTGCTGCTTGAGGAACTCAAAGGTCTCAATGAGCAGGCCGATGTTATGGCCGTCGAGCGGGCCGTAGTAGACGAGGCCGAACTCCTCGAAAAAGCTCGAGGGAAAGACCATGCCTTTGGCGGCTTCCTCGGCGCGGCGCACGGCCTGCTTGGCGGCCTTGCCGCCGATGCGCTCAACCAGGCGGGTGGCGCCCTCGTGCAGCGAGGTGACGTGGTGGTTGGTGACGATCTTGTGCAGGTATTTTGCGATGGAGCCGACGTTGCGGTCGATGGACCACTCGTTGTCGTTGAGTACGACGATGAGGCGCCTGGTCTGGCCGGCGATGTTGTTGAGCGCTTCAAACGTGATGCCGTTGGTGAAGGCGGCATCGCCGGCGAGGGCGACGACATGCTCAGTGCCGCCGGCGAGATCGCGGGCGACGGCCATGCCGAGGGCTGCCGAGAGAGCGGTGCCTGCGTGGCCGGCGCCGTAGCTGTCGTGCTCACTCTCAGTGCGGAGCATGAAGCCGTTGAGGCCGCCGCCCTGCCGGATGGTGTCAAAGCGCGGCTCGCGGCCGGTGAGCAGCTTGTGCACGTAGGCCTGGTGGCTGACGTCGAAAACAAACTTGTCCTGGGGCGTGGAGAAGACGTAGTGCAGGGCAAGGGTAAGCTCGACGACGCCGAGGTTGGGGCCGAGGTGGCCGCCGGTTTTGGAGAGCGAAACGATGAGGCGTTCGCGAATCTCCTGGGCCAGAGACTCGAGCTCGGGAATGGAGAGCTGCTTGATGTCGGCCGGAGATTGGATGGTTCCGAGTCGGGTGGGCATGCGGCTCCTGCTGACCCTCGAGTATATCAGTCAGGGCTGAAGCGGCCATGGTGGTTGCGACTCGAGAGCAGCTGGAGTCTTGCTCAGGATACCGACCGGACGGGTACAGGTGCTTTGAACTCACGAGTGCCAGGGAGTTCTAAAGCGGAATAGCGCTGCGACCTACTCCTCTGGGTTCAGCTTCGTTTCGATGCTGCTCAATCGGCCGTGGTGATCGTAGACAATGCCTTCCAGTACCCGCATGTCGCCCCGAAGATCGGAACGCAAAGCGTCTATTTTTGCATCAACCCTGGTGCTTAGGCTGTCGATCTTGGCGTCGGAGCGCAGGATAGAGATGACGACGGCCAGGGTCGGCACGATCGTCGGTACGGATATAGCAGCAATGGTCTCGAGTTGTGTCACCAGGTCACTCCCCAAACATATGCACGTCGCCAGTGTACAGCCAGAAGCCAGAGGCTGCGGAATGGTAGACGGCGGATCATTTCGTACTCCGAACTGCGGCGAGTGCTTCCGGTGCGGCTGTTTCGGTGCGGAAGACGCCCTCCCACTGCGCGATGACGGCGGCGGCGAGGCAGTTGCCGGTGACATTGATGACGGTGCGGCCCATGTCCATGAGCGCGTCGATGCCGAGGATGAGGAAGATGGGGCCTTCGGGCAGGTGGAAGGCGCCGGCGGTGGCGAGCAAAACCACCAGCACCGCGCGCGGCACACCGGCTACGCCTTTGCTGGTGAGCATGAGCACGAGCAGCATGGCGAGCTGCGCGCGCAGGCCCATGTGCATGCCGGCGGCCTGTGCGACGAAGATGGACGCGATGGCGAGATAGAGCGCGGAGCCGGCGAGATTGAAGCTGTAACCGGCGGGGATGACAAAGCCGGTGATGCGACGCGGGACGCCGAAGGCCTCCATCGCCTCCATGGCGCGGGGTAGCGCAGCCTCGCTGGTGCTGGTGGCGAAGGCGATGGTGGCGGGCTCGGCGATGGCGCGGAGGAAGCCGCGGATAGGGATGCGCGCGAGCAGGGCGACCGGGAGCATGGCGAGCAGGACGAAGGCGGCGAGGGCGAGGTAGAGGGTGAGCAGCAGGCGGCCGAGGTTGGCCATGACGCCGAAGCCGGCGGTGGCGACGGTGTAAGCGAGCGCGGCGCCGACGCCGAGGGGCGCGAGATACATGACGAGGTTGGTGAAGGCGAACATGGTGTCGGTGAGCGACTCAACGAGCGCGAGCATGGGCGCGCGACGCGGGGCGGGAACGCGGCGCAGGGCGAGGCCGAAGAGCAGGGCGAAGACGGCGACTTCGAGGATCTGGCCGTCGGCGACGGCTTTGGCGAGGTTGTCGGGGAAGACGCGGAGGAGGAAGGCCTGCCAGGTGCCCAGGTCTGCAGCGGGGGTGCTGGCGGCGTGGGTTTGGGCGACGCTTGCGGCTGCGGCTCCCACGCCGGCCTTGGAGATGTTGATGGCGAACAGGCCGATAGCGAGGGCGATGGTGGTGAGGGCTTCAAAGTAGACGAGGGATCTCCAGGCGAGGCGGCCGACTTTGGTTTCCACTCTCGCTTCCGGGCCTGTTTGTGGGCTGTGGCCGGCGATGCCGGTGACGAGGGTGCCGAAGATGAGCGGGGCGACGATGCACTGGATGAGGCGCAGGAAGATGTCGGAGAAGACGCGGGAGGCGATGGCGGCGTGGGGCAGGTCGAGGCCGTACTCGACGCCGGCGAGCATGGAGAAGAAGATCCAGGGGGTAAGGGAGCGGCGGCGGAGGGAGTAGATGGCGAGGAGAACAAGAGCCGAGAGGCGGAGCGGGAGCCCAGCGGGGCGATGCGAGAGCTCCAAGCCCGCAGCCCAGAGAAGCAGGCCTACGATGGAGAGCCAGGATGGGACCGGGTGGTCTGTGTCGAAGGCGGGCACGGGACCAGAATAGCCTGGGTTTCGTGTCCAAGAGGCAAGCAGAGCTTTCGCTGCCGGGCAGAGTTGAAAAACACCGGATGTGTGGCGCTGCGCTGGATTGGGTGCTGTCGCAACTTCAAAAGGCGATCTACGTGTAACCCGTTGCCGGGGAAGCTGCGACTTGGCTCGCCGTTATGCGCAGGCCGGGCCGGCGAATGAGGGCCGGATACGACCCTGAAGTGGTTGAGCGCTGCCTCCGACTAGAAGTGGTCTCATAACCCGCGAAACCCGGGAGGAGCTCGGATGAGACCCGCCGCCGAAGCGGGTCTCACACAGACCGCCGAAGCCGCAAAGCTATGTATGAGACCAATTCTAGTAACCGTTGAAGGCAATCCCGATCAGGAGCGGCGCCGGAGCTGGATCGGTAGAAAGAAAGATCAGCACGCCGGAAGGAAAGACTCCTTCGTAGGTGACAAAATTTTGCGCCGTGGCGGGGTTCCCTCCAGATCCGAAACCATGCAATGCCATGGTGAAGCGTCCCGTTGTCGGATCAGGAGCGGCGTAGGTGCCGGTCACGCCTGAGAAAGGCATGGACATACTTCCGTCGACGATCTCAGTGCCCTGGCCGGTTACCTGCCCGGAGTTCGCCTGCACCGGCGTGAACGTCAGTGCGGCATTGCCAAAGTCCTGAACCTCTCCCGTTGCCGTTTGCCCGTTGAGTGTGAACAGGGCGGCTGTGCTTCTTGAGATGGGAGACTTGATAGACGGCGCGAGCTGGCCGGTGGCGTTGAGCAGTGAACCTGTACCGGCAACGATGCTCGCAAGAGCAAGCGTGGCAGGCAAAGGAGCTGCGGTGTAAAAGCTGAAGCCGAAGCTAGTAGTGCCGCTCGTGAGGATTACAGAACCCTTGCCCGTGGTATCGAGCTGGTAGGTGCCGGCAAGTTGCGGAACCTGCACAACACCGGACCCATTGTTCTGATCGAGTACGCCCGAGGTGATGTGTCCCTGGCCATCTGCCCGGAATGCACCGGCAATGGCGACAAGGTCGGGCGCGGCGCCCTTTGCATTCGCTACGCTGCCCTTGAGATAGAAGGTGTACTCGCCGCTAAGAACCGCGTTTGCGTTGCCAGCAGACTGCGCCATGGCCACCGAGGCCCAGAGTATCGGCAGGGTAAGAAGGAAGCGTTTGCTGATCATGACTGGATGCCTCTCGCTGGTTGGTCTGCTCTGGAAGGATGTCCGTGCCGTGTTGACCCGGACCTCGCGACTTTGAACCACAGAAAGCCTGTTCATTGCTGATCTCCCCGGCCGGCGATGGCTCCGGTCTGCTGTTGCGGCATGAGGGAGATGAAAAAGAAGCTTGCGCCGTCATTGAGCTGATACAAAGCAAAGCTTTCGGCTGGAGCGCCGCCTGGGACTGCGCTTGGCAGTGTCATGGTTGCGCGCCCTGTGGTGCTGTCGAAGGGGGTATAGGTACCGGTCAAGCCCGGGTAGTCAAACGTGATTGCATTGGCAGCAGTGGTGCCGCGGCTCGTTACATTTCCACTTGAGTCAAAGACAAACTGGGAAGCACCGCTCAAGGGAACGAGCCCTTTGGGTTGTTCAGCCACGCCTTGAAAGGTTGCATGAAAGGTCGCGTTCAAAGTCGGAAGTATATAGACGTTTGAGAAACTTGCATTGGGGGGCAGGATTTGCTGGAGCGTGCCTCCCGCGGAAAGTACCTGGCCGGCGGTCGCGGTCAGCGTAGCTCCGGGAAGATAGGTGCTTGTGGGATAGGGCGGATAGGGGATCCCGGTGATGATGGGAGTGAGGCTCGTGCTCAACGTATTGGGGGAAAGCAATGAAAACTGATAGTTACCTTGCGAGCTGGTCAGATAGATGTTTCCAGTACCAGAAGCATTGAGCTGGTAAGTGCCAGTTACTGGAAGACCCTGCAGCACTGCTCCCGGCGTATTGCTGTCGATAACGCCCGCAGTAATGTTGCCTTTGCCATCTGCTGTAAGGCTGCCAAGCGCGAGAGAGGCGCCGCCGGGAACGTTGTAAGCCGCGCCCGCCAGCTGAAAGGCATATTGCCCCTGAAGCGCTGCCAGATCGCTATCACCAGAGCCGTACACAGTGAAGTAGTAGAAGCTGTTCTGGTTTGGACTGTTTCTCAATTCGACAGAAATCTCCAGCTGGTATTTGCCGGCAGGAAGAGTGGTTGTGAAGGTGGATACTCCATTGACGAGCGGCGTGCCGCCGCTCGTGATGAGAGCGTTGCCGGGCGCGGGTCCATAGATCGAGAAGAGATAGCTGAAAGCATTTGTTGGTTCAGACCCCACCGTGAAGGTGATGGGAGTGCCGGCCATGGCAGGAGTGGGAGAGTAGGTTTGCGCGGAAGCGGTGCGGAGGCAGCTTATTGCGAGGGCAAAGAGCAGGAGCTTGCCAAAGTTAGACCGCAGGCATTGAAGCACGGTAGCGAGGGGCATGAAAAATCCTTCCTGTGCGGCCTACCGGACCAGGATGCCGCGAGGCGCTGGGGTTCGATTCCAGCGCGGCTACTATTCTGCCTCAAATGTGGCAGCTTGTTTGTAAATATTTTCTATTGTTGGCTTGTACAACTTTTTGGGTCACGGCGCTTTGACCTGGCGCTAAGTAGGCGTAGATGTTACTCGTCTTTTTCGTGGAGTTTGGCGAGGCCGGCGAAGTCCTCCAATGTGGTGGTGTCGCCTTTGATTTCGCCGTGTTCGGCCAGCTCGCGCAGGAGGCGGCGCATGATTTTGCCGGAGCGGGTTTTGGGGAGGGCTTCGACGAAGCGGATGTCGTCGGGACGGGCGAGGGAGCCGATCTCTTTGGCGACCCAGGCGCGGAGCTCTTCGCGCAGCTCGGGGCTCGGCTTGGCCTCGCGTTCGAGGGTGACGAAGACGGAGATGGCCTGGCCTTTCATCTCGTGGGGCTTGCCGACGGCGGCGGCCTCGGAGACGGCGCGGTGGGCGACGAGGGCGGACTCGACCTCCATGGTGCCGAGGCGGTGGCCGCTTACGTTGATGACGTCATCAACACGGCCCATGAGCCAGTAGTAGCCGTCTTCGTCGATGCGGGCACCGTCGCCGGAGAAGTAGCAGCCGGGGACCTCGGACCAGTACGTCTCGAGATAGCGCGCGTGGTCGTTCCAGATGGTGCGGGCCATGGAGGGCCAGGGTTTGCGGATGACGAGCAGACCGCCCTGCCCTGCGGGGACTGGCTCGCCGGCTTTTGTAACAATCTCAGGCACAATTCCCAGGAACGGGACAGTGGCCGAACCGGGTTTGGTCGCGATGGCTCCGGGCAGAGGGGTGAGCATGTGGGCGCCGGTTTCGGTCTGCCACCAGGTATCGGCGATGGGGCAGCGGGCGTGGCCGATCTCGGTGTGGTACCACATCCAGGCTTCGGGGTTGATGGGTTCGCCGACAGTGCCGAGCACCCGGAGGCTTGCGAGCGAGGCGGCGCGGGGGTACTGCTCGCCCCACTTCATACAGGCGCGGATGGCGGTGGGCGCGGTGTAGAAGGCGGTGACGCGGTGACGGTCGATGACCTGCCAGAAGCGGCCGGGATCGGGGCAGTTGGGGGCGCCCTCGTAGAGCAGCGTGGTGACGCCGTTCTGGAGCGCGCCGTAGAGGACGTAGGAGTGGCCGGTGATCCAGCCGACGTCGGCGGTGCACCAGAAGACGTCGTCGTCGCGGGTGTCGGGGTGCAGGTCGAAGACCAGCTTCGTGGTGAGATAGGTCTGGACGGCATAGCCGCCGTTGGAGTGGACGAGGCCCTTGGGTTTGCCGGTGGTGCCGGAGGTGTAGAGGATGAAGAGCGGGTCTTCGGCGGCGAGCTCGACTGCGGGGCAGTGCGGGTCGGCTGCCTGCAGGGCCTCATGCCACCACAGGTCGCGGCCCGGCTGCATGGGGATGGGCGAGCCGGTGCGGGCGAGCACGACCACGCTGCGGACGTTCGGGCATTGCTTGAGGGCTTCGTCGACGCAGGGCTTGAGCTTGATCTCTGTGGCGCGGCGGTAGGTGCCGTCCTGGGTGAGCACGACGCGGCAGTCCGAGTCGAGGATGCGGTCGGCGAGGGCCTGCGGGGCGAAGCCGCCGAAGACGACCGAGTGCACAGCGCCGATGCGGGTGCAGGCGAGCATGGCGATGGCGACCTCGAGCGTCATGCCCATGTAGATGGCGACGCGGTCGCCTTTCTGGACGCCGAGCCCGCGGAGCATGCCGGCGCAGCGGGCTACTTCGGTTTGCAAATCGGCGAAAGAGAGGGTGCGGACTTCGCCGGGCTCGCCCTCCCAGATGAGCGCCGTGTGCTGGCCGCGGCCGGCGGCGACGTGGCGGTCGACGCAGTTGTGGCTCATGTTGAGGGCGCCGTCGGCAAACCAGCGGGCGTCGGGGCCGCTTCCGGTGAGGGTCTGGCGCGGCTGGCGGAACCAGTGGAGCTCGCGCGCGGCTTCGGCCCAGAACTGCTCGGGCTGCTCGATGGAGCGGCGGTAGAGGGTCTGGTAGTCGGCATGGCTGTGGACGTGCGCCCGGGCCGCGAACTCCGCCGAAGGGGGGAACAGCCGCGTTTCGCGCAGGGTGGAGGAGAGGTTTGCGGACGAGCCGTGCGGGCTGGTGGCCATTGAGTTCTCACAGTAATGGGACCGGCAGGCAGCAGGCAAGCTCGGGCAATAGTTGTTCAGTCCCAGCGTATGGAGGATTGGGCTGAGGGTAAACCGCTCAGGGTTTTTCTGCCTAGCGGTACAGATGAACTGATAGGGAGTACGCCCTTGAGTGTTTTGAGGCGTTTGGCGAAGTTGTAGTCCATCAGGAAGGTCTGGAGGTATTCCTTTCGGTGTGGATGGGTCTGGTAGTAGAACGTCTTCACTGTGGTTCCTTCAAGGTGCGGTTCATGCGCTCGACCTGGCCGTTTGTCCAGGGATGGTTGATCCTGGTGAGGCGGTGCTCGATGCCGTGGCCGCACAGACGCGGTCGAAGATGTGCTGGAAGGCGTAGCGGTGCCGCTCATGGTTGCAGAGCGGAATGCCGTTGTCGGTGAGCACGGTATGGGTCCCTGTCCATAAAACCTCCGGCGACGGTAAGTCCGAATAAACTACACCATCATACGGCGGGACTGAACACGTAGAAACATTGCTTAGGAACTTGTGTCTTGTGATCGGCCACCTACTGACTCGCCCCAACCGCAGAGCCCGCTCAGCCCGCGGCAGCATAAACTCGAACCATGGCGATCTCCCGCGCACAGGCGTTCGACTTCTTCCGCTCCGATGATCTGCTCGGCCTCGGCATGGAGGCCGATGCACTGCGGCGCAGGCTGCACCCGGAAGCCGTGGCGAGCTACTCGATCGATTGCGCCTTGCACGCAGCGGATACCGCAGACACGGTCGAGCTCGCGTGCCGGCAGGTAGCAGACGCGGTTGCGCTGGGCGTCACAAGCGTTGCGATACACAGCGCCAGACCTCTGCGGAGCGGAGCGCCTTTGCAGATAGCCGCATGCGAGACCTTTCTCCGCACACTCCGCCAGCGCTTTCCTCTGTTGTCGCTGCATGGTTTTTCAGCTTCGGCCATCCTGCAGATCGCAAACAGCAGCGGCCTCACCCTGCGCGACGCACTCGCACGCCTGCGCGATGCAGGTCTGGACTTGATGGCAGCAGCCGATGCCGCCGTTCTGGACGACGATGCGCGACTCCGCGTCCATCCCTCGATCTGCGCCAGCAAAGACTGGCTCGCCGCGCACCGCGCCGCGCACGGGCTCGGCCTGCGCACGGTCGCAAGCATCGCCATCGGATCAGGCGAGACCCCGGAGCAGTGCGTCCAGCATTTTGAGGCGATCCACCGCCTGCAGGAAGAGACAGGCGGCTTCGTCGCTTTTCTCCCGTGGAGCAAGCTGGATCCGCAAGCGCCCGGTGAGGCAACGCGCGAGCAGCCGACAGCCGTCGAGGCGCTGAAAGTGCTGGCCGTCGCGCGGCTCTACCTCTCGAACATCGCCAACGTGCAGGCGACCTGGGAAACACAAGGGCTGAAGGTGCTGCAGATGGCTCTTCGCTTTGGCGCCAACGATGCAGGTGCAGTGCTGCCCGCCGCCCCTGTCGCGCGAGGCGCCCGCACAACCGAAGAAACCCTTCGGCGCACCATCCGCGACGCCGGCCTGCGGCCCGTGCAGCGCGACGCGCTCTACTCGACCGCGCTGCTGGATTAACGGCTGTGCCCACTTACCTTGCCTGGCGTGTAATGTGCCGTTCAATCCAGGTTGCCAGCTCCTTCTCGGCAAGGTCTCCATTGGCCATCGTCCGTATAGTGAGGATAGCTTCAGGTTGTTCTACCTCGAGCGTCCAGCCGTTGATCTCCAGAAATATGCCCAAAGCAAGAAACGCAGCTCGTTTGTTGCCATCGACAAATGGATGATTTCGCGTGATACCGAAAGCATAGGCGGCTGTCAGCTCGGCCAGCGTTACGTCACGTTGATAAACGAGAATATGCTGCGGTCGTGCAAGCGCGGAATCGAGCAAGCCTTCCTCGCGGAAGCCCCGCACGCCGCCATACTCTGCAAGCGATTCTTCATGCAGCAGCAGGAGCGCGCGCTTGCTCAGCCAGGTAAAGGCAGGCGTGCGGCTGCGGCTCATTTAGCCAGGGCTTTGAACGTTTCACGATATCGCTTCATGAACCGGCGCCCATGCTCCAGCTGTTCCTGCACCGAGGGATCATATGGCGTAACAAGGTATCCTTCCGCGGTCTCTACCGCATACAGCATGTCGCCCTTTTCTACTTTCATACGGCTGAGCATCTCTTTTGGAACAACCATCCCAGTTGAGGTCCCTACGCTCGTCAGCTTCAGCATGGCCATCGGTCATCCTCCCGTATAGGTATAAATATACATATTAAAGCCTCGCACATCTACTACAATCATGAGGTACCTTCTCGCGGAGGCCGCTCCCCTGCCCGCCCTTCTGTTCGACTCCCAGCCGGCGATGCTCGCACTCCTTGTCTCCCGCGGCCTCAGCCACTATCTGCATTCGCACTACGCCGACCCCACGTTCCAGCGCCTCTATGAGTGGAACTGGTTCGATGCGGCGCTGCTGATCCCGTACTTCATCGTGCTGACGGTGCTCGCTTTCTACGGCGTGCATCGCTACCAGCTGGTGTGGCTCTACTATCGCCATGCCGGCAAGGCTACACGCGAGCCGGTGCGCCAGTTCGCCGAGCTGCCCCGCATCACCGTGCAGCTGCCTATCTTCAATGAGCAGTATGTGATCGACCGCCTGATCGAGGCCTGCTGCCACCTTGACTACCCGCGAGAAAAGCTGCAGATCCAGCTGCTCGACGACTCAACCGACGAGACCAGAGAAGTCGCCGCCGCCATCGTCAAGCGCTACCGTGCCGCCGGCCATCCCCTCGAGTACATCCACCGCAGCAATCGCCACGGCTACAAGGCCGGCGCGCTCGACCACGGGCTTGCGAGCGCAAGCGGCGAGTTCATCGCCATCTTCGACGCGGACTTTGTGCCGCCGCCCGAGTGGCTCATGCAGGTGGTGCATCACTTTGCCCAGCCGCAGGTGGGCTTGGTGCAGACCCGCTGGACGCACCTCAACCGCGATTACAGCTTCCTGACCCAGGTGGAAGGCATCCTGCTTGACGGCCACTTCGTGCTCGAGCACGGCGGCCGCTCCCGCGCCGGCGTCTTCTTCAACTTCAACGGCACGGCCGGCATGTGGCGGCGCACAGCGATCGACGAAGCCGGAGGCTGGCAGCATGACACTCTTACCGAAGATACAGACCTGAGTTACCGCGCGCAACTCAAGGGATGGCAGTTCAAATACCTCCAGGATGTAGTCTGCCCCGCGGAGCTGCCGATCGAGATGACAGCCTTCAAGACGCAGCAGGCGCGCTGGGCTAAGGGACTTATCCAGACTTCAAAGAAGATACTCCCCGTCGTCTGGCGATCAAAGGCGCCGCTGCGCACCAAGATAGAAGCTGTCTATCATCTCACCGCCAATCTGAGTTATCCCCTCATGGTCGTGCTCTCGGTGCTGTTGATGCCGGCCATGATCATCCGCTTCTACCAGGGCTGGCTGCAGATGCTGCTTATCGACTTTCCACTGATGATGATGTCGACCTTCTCGATATCCTCTTTTTATCTTGTTTCGCAGAAGGAGCTCTATCCCCGCAGCTGGTACCGCACGGTGATCTATCTTCCCTTTCTGATGGCGCTTGGCATCGGACTTACCCTCACTAACACACGAGCGGTCCTGGAGGCGCTGTTCGGCATCCAGAGCTCGTTCAAACGCACGCCCAAGTACCGCGTCGAAAAGCGTGGCGACGCATCGAAGGCCGCGCTCAAGTACCGCAAGCGCCTCGGCATCGTTCCCTGGCTTGAGCTGGCCATCGGCTGCTACTTCGCGATGACGGTGTACTACGCGGTAGCCAACGAGAACTTCTTCACAATCCCGTTCCTGCTGCTCTTCGTGCTGGGTTACTGGTACACCGGTCTGCTTTCGCTGCTGCAGGGGCGCTTCGATCGCTGGCGCGGCGGCGCTGCCAACCTCGATGAGTCCTCCCCGAAGCCGTTTCCAGTCGGCGTATAAACGAAAAGCGGACCCGCAAGGGGGTCCGCCTTCTGCAGCCAGACTTGCTTGTTAGAAGCGCAGTCCTACAGTGACCGGGATCATCTCCTCAGTGCCAGTATGCAGGATGAAAGAGTTCGGGTTGGCGATGTCGGCCGCCGTCTCGCGCGGCGTGTTGACGAACACGTAACGCGCCTCGGCAAAAAGGTTCAAGGGTGAGTACTCGCCGAGCGGCTTGAAAGACACACCAGTACCTATGTTGAAGCCTATTGCATTATCCGAGTAGGAGGTGAAGGTCTGGTTTGTCTGGAAGATATCTCCGTAGTAGTCCTCGGAGATGACCGGTGCGGTAAAGTTGACGGTCTTGTGGTAGAAGCCTACCCCGCCCAGCACATAGCCGGCGTACTTATGCTTGTCGCTGTTCATGTAATTGAATATGGGCTCAGCAGAGTAGCCAAATGTATGCACGTTGCCGCCGATCGATGGAATGGAATTCCCGCTGCCATCGGTAAGTTCGGCCCCGCCACCGATAATGTTGTAGAAGGCTGACAAGGTACGACCGGGAATCTTGCTGCTGTTGTAAGTAAACTCGCCGAGTAGCTGGAAACGCTTGCTGAATTTCCAGCCCCCACCCGCCAGAATGTTGCCGCCCCAGGTCTGTGTACCGTACTTGGTGCCGTCTCCGATGATCGTGGTAAAGCCGCCGCTCGAGGAGTTACCGATAGGCGCCGTAAAGCCTCCGCCCAACTCGAATGCGAAATGGCTGAACCGGCTGTTGTCCGTGTTATACGGGTGATAGCCTCCGCCGCCGCCATACTGCGGCGCAATCTTCTTCATGCTTCCATCCGGCGCCGAGGCCAGCGAGCGGCCATCAATATCCTCGCCCGCAAACGGGCCTTGCCCGCTGCTGCTGGAGGAATAAGCGACCGGCTGAAACGTGGGGACGGCACTCTGGGCCAAGGCCGCCAGCGGAGCCAGTACAAGGGCCGCGGCTGCGACGGTAAGAGACGACATTTTGGGGGTCATGATTGAAAGTTTCCTCACCTGCTGAACTGGAGTTGAGCACGCAGCGAGCGCGTTTGACATGTTTACTTCAACCCGGCTTTTACCGTTAGGACGCGGTTCGTTCTGCAATTGTTTCCAATTCCTTTTTGCCTGCTCAGCTGTTGCCTGGCCAAATAGAGAATTACCAGGCAGAAGCACTCTGCCGCAGCGAATAGCGACCGCGATCCCAATTTTCCAGCGGCGGCTCCATGGCCGGGACCGCCGCCAGCGCCCACGCCCCTGGAGCCGTTTGCCTGCTGTTGTAGAGAGACCAACCACACTGCCTATGGCTTTTCCGTCAAGAAAAGCCATAGGCAGCAACACTCGCGCCTCACAGGCAAACGGCTTTAGTGAATGTCGAACTGCTCCGGGTGCAGGCTCGGATCGCTCTTGATAATGATCGTCTTCCCGACGATCTCCTCGTACTCGTTGATCCACCGGCCGCTGCCGCTCTTCAGCTGCTTCACCACCTCCGGATTGACGCGCAGCATTACGTCCTTGCCGTCCAGGTGCTTCTGCATCTTGCGCAGCTCGATAAAGATCTCGTTGCACACCGTCACCGGGCTCTTCACCATCCCGGTGCCAGCGCAGGTCTCGCAGGTCACGCTCAGCGTGCGCTCGAGCGACTGCTTCACCCGCTTGCGCGTGATCGCCACCAGCCCGAAATCGTTGAACTGCAGCACCTTCGACGGCGCCCGGTCCACCTTCATCGCTTCTTCCAGCGCAGCCAGCACCCGGTGCCGGTTCTTGCGCTCGTCCATGTCGATAAAGTCGATCACGATGATGCCGCCCAGGTCGCGCAGCCGTATCTGCCGCACAATCTCCGGAATCGCATCGAGGTTGGTCTTGACGATCGTGTCCTCCAAGCGAGCCGTCTTGCCCACATACTTGCCGGTGTTGATGTCGATGGCCACCAGCGCCTCGGTCTGGTTGATGACGATGGAGCCGCCGGACTTGAGCCACACCTTCGACTTCAGCGCCTTCGAAATCTCTTCCTGGATGCCGAAGTGCTCAAACAGCGGCGTCTCTTTGGTGTAGAGCTTGACGCGGCGCACCAGCGACGGCTGAAAGCGGTTGAGGAAGCGCACAATGCGCTCGTACTCCTGCTCAGTATCCACCCAGATGGTCGAGAAGTTGCTCGAGACCTGGTCCCGCAGGATGCGCTCGACCAGATTCAGGTCGTGGTACAGGAGCGACGGCGCCTTCGCCGTATCGGCACGCTGCTTGATCTCGGTCCACAGGCTGATGAGGAAGCGCAGGTCGGCGCGCAGCTCTTCCTCGCTCGCGCCCTCGGCCGCCGTGCGTACGATAAAGCCGCCTGCGCTCTCGCCCCGCTCGTGCGTCAGGATGCGCTTCAGCCGCTGGCGCTCCTCGTCGGACGAGATCTTGCGCGACACGCCGACGTGGCTCACGGTCGGCATAAAGACCAGGAACCGCCCCGGCAGTGCGATGTGCGAGGTGATGCGCGCGCCCTTCTTCGCGATCGGCTCCTTGGCGATCTGCACCAGGATTTCCTGGCCCTGCTTCAGCAGGTCCGAGATGATGGGCAGGTCCTGGGTCTGTGCCGATTGGCGACGGCCGGGGCCGCCGCGGCGCCGGGCATTCCGGTCCCCGCCGCGCCCGCGACGGCTCCGGTCTTCACCCGGACGCTCGCTGTTCCGCTCCCCGCCACGCTCGCTGCGCCGCGGCTCGCCCACAGCCATCGGCTCGCCCTCGTCCTCTTCGTCCTCTACTTCTTCCAGCGCAAATGCCGCCGCGTCGTCTTCATCTTCTTCGTCCACGTCCTGCATGCGCGGTGACCGGCTTTCGTGCTCCTCGCGCCCCCCGTCCTCATCCAGACTGGTGCGATGGGCGTCCCGATGCGCCTCGCCATCGAGCGTCTCCTCTTCCAGCTCTTCCAGGTCGTGCTCCTCGGCATGCGCGTCAATCGGGTCGAAGTCGTACTCATCTTCGTCGATCACCTCTTCCTCAAGCAGGCCCGAACCCGGCGCGAACCCCTGCAGCTGATCCACCAGGTCGGTAAAACCGTCCTCGCCGCGATAGGCAGTGCCGACCCCATGCAGGCTCACCGGCTCCTGCGGCAGACCGCCTTCCGTCTGCTCGAACCCACCCTCGCTGATGCCGCCAGACCCGGAGTGCCCGGCGGATTCCGTGGACATATGAAGCGCGGCCCCAAGCTCCGGGTTCATCTCCGGAATGCCCTCGCTACCCGCCTGGAGCGTGGAGCGCATGGGCTCGTCTGTTGAAACTGCTGAGATGGGAGGGGCACCGTAGCCCGATTCGTGCTCCCGGTCCGCGGGCTCGGCCGTCGCTTCCGTGGCCATCGTCGCAAAATCCGCTTCAGGCGCAGCTGCTATGGCGGAAGCAGGCTCATGCGCAGCTTCCACTTTACCCTTCGCCTTGTCCTCCGCAGCGGGTGCAGCCGCCGGGGCCGGGCTGTCGCCTCCGCCGAAGAGCCGCGACAACCGCAGCTCATTCCTGTTAGGCGGCGACAGGCGTGCCGCGGCCGCGCCGTCCTCGGGCTCGTACTCGGCAGCTTCCGGGTCGGCAGCGGAATCCGCGGAATCCTTCGGCTGCTCGCCCGCAGCGCCCTCGTACCCGCTCCATCCCGCTTCACTCTCCCGGACAGCGTGTACTGTCTGTTCTGCCTGGTCGAGCGGCTCGGCCGTAGTGGTCGCCTGCTCGCCATGCACCACGCCCGGCAGCGCCTCGGCAACCGTTTCGGGCGCTGTCAGGTCTGCATGCGCAATCGCTGCGCTTACCGGCTCGACAAACTCGTCTATGCTCCCCGGCAGTCTCCCGGCTGCCTGCTCGACCGTCGATTCCGCGCGACCATGGGCTGTTGCGACCGGAGTGACCTGTCCTGTGTAGCGCGATAGCGACTCGCCCGGCAGCACCGAGCCGCCGTCCCAGTTCTCCATCCCGGGGATGACCTCGATCTGGTTCGCCGGACGAGGAGGCGTGTAGTTGACCGGGCGGGAGGGCAGCGCCAGCTTCGCTTCCGGTTTGGAAGAAAGCTTGCCAGCGGCTTCTGCAGAAGGCGAGGCGCCGTACTTCGAGAGCGATTCGCCGGGCAGGACGATGGCGCCGCTCGCGGGAGCAGACGGCTCACCGCGATCGCGGCCAGACCGGTCGGTACGTTCAGGCCGGTCGGTACGCCCGGGGCGGTCCGACTGCCCCGGGCGACCGGACCGCTCCTCTCCGCCGCGACCACTGCGACTCTCGCGGCGCCTCCCTGCTTCCTGATCGCGCAGCGGTTCGCGCCGGGGCGCTGCGGCCGAGGCCTGCAGATCAAGCATCTCCGGCTCGGCGTCGTCCGACTCGCTATTGCCCTGCCCGGCGATGTGCAGCGGCGCCGCCATGCCGCCGGGAGCGCCATGCTCCGGCAGCGCAAACGGCGCGGCCGCGGTCTGCGGCAGCTCGCCCGCCGGCGCCTCTTCGTCAGCCGAGGCCTGCGTCGTCCCCAGGACACCGGCACGCACGCCACCGCGCCGGCGGCCACGGCGGCCTCTCCAGCGGCGGGTACCCTGCGGCGACTCCTCATCGCCCTTCTCTTCGCGATCGGTCTCACCCGGCTGCGCGGCGCGCAAGGCCGCTGTGGCAGCGGCGCGCTCTTCACTCGCCCTGGGCCGCGCAGGAGCAGCATTCACTGCCTCTGGCCGCACTTCCGTCCGGACTTCCGGCCGGTCATCCCGGCGTCCCGCCCCACGGCGGCCATCGCGGCGCGGTCGCCGCTCCTCGCCTGCCGGTGCTTCTTCCTGGGCCTGGCGCTCGCCGCCACGCCGGGCGCTCCCGTTGCCGCTTGAGGTCTCGTACTCCTCGCTGTCCTCCTGCTCTTCCAGGAAGTCAGTAACGTACAAAAAGGCGTCCCGCTCCAGCCCCACATCGACAAACGAACTCTGCATGCCGGGAAGCACGCGGGTTACGCGGCCCTTGTAAACCGAGCCTGCCAGGGTGTACTCGTTTTCGCGCTCGTAGTAGATCTCTGCGAGCTGGTCGTCCTCTAAAATCGCTAGCCGCGTCTCGTGCGGCGTGGTTGAAATGCAGATTTCCTTTGCCATGGTGCCTCTTTCAGGCGAGGCAGCCCAAGCAGGCCACGGGGTGGGCAGGGTGGTCTGGAGGGGAAAAGCTGACCGGCAGAGTACATCGCATCTCGGCAGGCCGCCGGCTCTGACTCGCTTTGTGCGAGCAGATTTCGCGCCGAACACCGGAGCGAACAGGGGCGACCTGGCGAGATGAGGACTGCGGAGGGGCTCTGGTTCCAAAGGGGGCGTACGAGGATGGTGACCGCGTCAACCTGCAACGATGCGGGTGGGGCCGTTTCCCATCCTCCTGCGCTCATTCCCACGATCCTGCCCGGCCGGGGCCCGTCGGGTCCGCCCTGCCGGTTCCTATTCCGTTTCAAAACAACTATTACTGCAAACCCACGATGGACACAGCCATCGTTTGCGAGCAGCCGTTCACTCAAACCATCCAGCGTTCCGCCAGAAAAGCGGCTCGGCCGGAAACCCGCACCGTCTCAGTTGACGAAGCGGTTCATACGCACATTCATGACCATGCCCAGCGCCAGGAACGTAAACAGCACGGACGATCCGCCGTAGCTCATCAGCGGAAGCGGAATACCGGTGACCGGCATAAAACCGATAACCATGCCCACATTGACGGCGATCTGGAAGATCAGCACAGCTACCACGCCCATTACCAGCAAGGTTCCGGGCAGGTCAGCAGCCGTTTGAGCGTTCTGGATCAAACGCATCAATATGAGGAAGTATAGCAGCAGCACCCCGACCGCGCCGACGAAGCCGTGCTCCTCACTGAAGGCCGCAAAGATGAAGTCGGTGTAAGGGATCGGCAGGAAATCCCCCTGGGTCTGCGTCCCTTTGGCCACCCCCCGGCCGAATATCCCCCCATCGCCGACCGCGATCAGCGACTGTCGGATCTGGTAGCCCGAACCCCGCGGGTCGGTGTCCGGGTTGATGAAGCTGGTCAGCCGGGCCTTCTGGTACGGCTTCAAAACCTTGCCGCTGGTCCACACGCCACCCACCAGCACCAGCCCGACCAGCGCCAGGATTGCGGCCTTCTTCCACGGAATCCCGCCCAGGAACAGCCCCACCAGCAAAATTGGCGAGTAGGTCAGCGCCGTGCCCAGGTCCGGCTGCTTCAGCACCAGCAGCATCGGCACCGCAACCAGCGCAATCCCCTTGCCGATATCGCCCCAGCTCATCTCCTTGCCGATCGTCTTGGCGAAATAGCGGGCCACCGCGACAATCAGCACGATCTTCACCCACTCCGACGGCTGGAAGTGGATGCCGCCGGGCAGCTTGATCCAGCGCCGCGCGCCCAGCACCTTGCTGCCCACCGTAAGCACCGCGACCAGCGAGAAAATGCAGAAGCCATAGATCCACGGGATTGCGTCGAGCAGCGCATGGTAGTCGATGCGGCTCACCACAAACATGGCGACCAGGCCGCCGGCGAGCCACAGCATCTGGGTCTTCTCAAAGCCCACGAACTTGGTGTGCAGCGTCGCCGAGTAGATCTCAAGCACCGAAAGCACCGACAGGATCACGATGAAGCCCAGCAGCGTCCAGTCGAAATCGCGGAAAGAGAACAGCCGTCCCTTCATCGAGGCCGTGCTCCCTGCGTGCCCGGACTGTAGGCCGCCAGCGCAGCCGCCGGGGCCGAAACGCGCCTGGGTTGCAGGCTGGCCGGGGTCGCCCGCCACGGGCGCACCGGAACCCAGAAATGCCCGCCCTGCATGCTGGCCGTAGGCGCTTCCGCCGGAGCCGCCGCCGCCGCAGACTTCCGGGTTGAGCCGCCCGCGCTACCCGCGCCGCCCCCGGCCGGCGTGCTCACAGCCTTCGCACCCGGCCAGCCACCAGCCCCCGGCGCGTCCGCCTTCTCACCCGATGCCTTCTCCCCGGGCGCCGACCACACAGCCCCCACCTCAACCGCCGGCGGCTGCGGCGGAGGCGCCTGCAGATTCCGCTCCAGCCGCCGCTGCTTGTCCACGTAGGTCTCAATCACCTGCGCCGCCAGGTGCGCCGAGCCCGCGCCCCACCCGCCATGCTCCCACAGCACCGCAACCACAATATCCGGGTTCCGCCGCGGCGCCACGCCCACAAACCAGGCATTCGCGCGGCTGTTCCGGTCCTTCGCAACGCTCTTCGCCCCGAACGAGTGGTTCAGCACCTGCGCCGTCCCCGTCTTGCCTGCAAAATCGATCCCCGCCAGGTGCGACGCATAGCCGGTCCCGCGCGCCCAGCTCGTCGTCATCGACATGCCGTCGGTAATGATCTGCCAGTCGACCGGCGCGATATGCACCTCGGCCGTCCCCGAGCCCGGATAGGTCTCAAGCATCGCCTGCTCATACTGAGCCGGGAGCTGGTTGGGCAGCACCACATGCGGCCGCTCCAGGGCGCCCCCGGAGGTGATGCCGCCGATGGCGCGGGCCAGCTGCAGCGGGGTAACGGCCACCGCGCCCTGCCCGATGCCGACCGAGATCGTCTCGCCCGCATACCACTTGCGGTGGTACTCCTTCATCGCCCACTGTTCCGAGGGCATCACGCCCGAAGCTTCATTGGGCAGATCGATGCCGGTCCGCTTTCCCAGGCCCAGCCGGTGCGCCCAGTCCGCAATCTTCGTAATGCCCAGCCGCTGCGCCAGCGTGTAGTAATAGGTGTCGCAGGAGAGCGGCAGCGCGGTCTCGATGTTCACCGGTCCGTGCCTCTGATCGCACGCGAAAAAGTGCCCATAGAAGCTCGCGCCCCCCTGGCAGTCCACCTTCAAGTTCTGCGCCACGCCCTCTTCCAGCCCCGCCACCGACATGATCACTTTAAAGGTAGACCCCGGCGCCAGCTGCGCCTGGATCGCCTTATTCAGCAGCGGATGGTCCGGGTCTGTGACCAGCTTCGTCCAGTCGTCGCGGCCGATTCTCACCGCGAACCGGTTTGGGTCGAACACCGGCCGCGACACCATCGCCAGCACCTCGCCGGTGTGCGGGTCCAGCGCCACAATCGCCCCATCGCGGTTGCCCATCGCATTCTCAGCCGCCCGCTGCACGTCCAGGTCGATCGAGAGCCTCAGGTCCTTGCCCGGCACCGCCGGCTCATTGCCCAGAGTCCCCACCTCGCGCCCACGCGAGTCCACCAGCACGTCGTGCGAGCCGTCGGTGCCGCGCAGCATCTGATCGTAGGTCTCCTCCACGCCGGAGCGCCCCACCACATCGCCCGGCGTGTAGTAGGCATACTGCGGGTTCTGCAGCATGTCCTCGCTCACCTCGCCCACGTAGCCGATCAGGTGCGCCAGAAAGCCGTCGCGCGGGTACAGCCGTCGCTGCTCGTTGATCAGCTCCAGCTCCGGCAGCGCATCGCGATGCGCCTCGATAAACTCCTGCTCGTCGGGCGTAATGTCCTGCTTCAGCGGGATCGGCTGGTACTTGGACGAAATGCCGAACTTCTTGATCGCCGCCTGGATCTGGTCGGTCGTCATGTTCAGCCCGCGCGCGATCTGCGGCAGGTCGGCCTCCAGGTCGCGGCCCTGCTCATGCACCAGGAAGCAGGAGACGGAGGGATAGTTGTCCACGATCAGCCGCCCCTCGCGGTCGAGCAGCCGCCCCCGCGGCGCCAGGATCGGCACCTTGCGCACCCGGTTGGCCTGTGCCAGCGCCCGGTAGTTCTCCTTGCCCACCACCTGCAAACGCCACAGCCCCGCCACCAGCACCAGCAGCACGGCAACCACGACGTACTGGATAGTCGAGAGCTTGGCGGCGGAGATTTCCTGTTCGCGGTTCAGCATAGGTGTGGGGAGCGGCTCACGTGCGCCGCGCAGCTACATGCAGCATAACGGGTTTGCCCCGCGGGGCGCTTCTGCCGTGGTTACTTTCGAGATGCCAGCGAGTGACGAGCCGAACAGCGAGCCCTCCTCAAAGCATATTGCAGGAAAGCAACGGACGGTCCGGAGCCGCCTTGTAAGCAGCAGCATCCTTGTAAGCAGAGATATTCCAGGAGCGATCCGGCTGCCCAGGCGCTGTCGGTTCCAGCTCAACAACCCCGTAACTGCATGCCTTCGATGGCTGCACCTCGAGAGCCCAGGTCGCCTTTGTTTTCAGCAACACCGTGTAGGGAGAGCGACAGCGAGAGTACACGCTGGTCCACTGCAGATGGTCAGCAAAGACATGAAGGTGCCCGTAGCAGACCCGCCCCGTACCCTCCAGAGACAGATGCGGAGGCTGCTGAGATAGATCAAAAAACAACAGTAGACAAGCAATCAGAACAGCACGCATATTACTGATTCCTCACGGCAGGAATGCCAGCAATAGAACCACGAATGAGTGCATAACAATACTCCAGTTTGCCGAAGTAGTTGCCGTCACCGCCACCGTTGTAACGATGCGCCACCGTATGAGTGGTAGCGGGTCTCCAGCCTGTAATCGCATATCTTGGCTTTGGCACATTCCTCTGCGGTAGTTTCGGTTCGCGCCAAACAGCGCCACCTTCGGGCGTATAAGTCCCAGCAGATAAGGGGAGAGCTTCGTCATCGAAACGAAGCCAGTCGGTCTTATAGCCGAAGTGAGCTAAAGTCCAGAAGAATAAGCCGACTCCTGCCTTCAGGTTAGAGATGGCGTCCGAGACCACAACCGAAAGTTCAGATAGCTTCTAAACTCAGGAGGGAGGATGAGCTTGCCGGAATCCGTCGTCAATATTTGTCGGAGACCGGGGTCGCCCGGTACACCAATCTGCATTGGCTTCACATACCACTCTTTGTTGTTCGCCCCCGATTCCACCCAGCAGATCGCCTTCAGGAGCCGCCAATCCACTGGAACAAATCCAGGCGTAGTGTGAAGATATCCTGCATAAGTACCAACAATCACGACCAGGTGGCTGTCGTAGCGGTTCCATGCCGATGGGTCCGACTGAATCGCTGCGATCCGGTCGCGCTTCCATCTTTCCAGTAAAGCCTCATCTCTCGGGTGTGGCATCTTCAAGACACCCCTGGCTTCTTTAACACTCCAGTAAACAAGCCGATGATCTCATACCCTGTCGCCACAAAATCCATTGCAGCCTGCAGCTGCCCTCAGTCCGCTTCGCCGCGGGTCAAATCCAGGAGCGCGAACAGCAGCACGCCCACCACCGCGTTGACAGCGGCCCGGATCAGCTCATGCACCCAGCTCCAGCCCAGCGACTGGGCCAGCAGCCGCTCCACCACCAACCAGTACAGTCCGCTGTGAAGCAGCGACAGTGCAAACACGAACAACACCCGCGCACCATTATTCTCAGTATCGATCCGGTTGCCCAGCAGCCCTGCGATGTAGCCGATCACCGTTTTCGTGATGCCCATCACGCCCAGCGGCTCTCGCGTGAGCGCGTCCTGCAGGATGCCGATGACCGCGCCCGAGCAGAGCCCCACCACCGGGCTGCGCTTGGCGATCGCAAAATAAATCACCAGCAGCAGCGGCAGGTCGAGCACCGCCGCCGGCGCAAAATGCACCGGCAAAAACGAGTCGGCGCCGATGGCCAGCACCGGGGCCAGCAGCACCAGCCAGAACGGCAGGGTGGGTGCTTCGGTTTCGCGTCGCGAGGCAGCAAGCAGGGCCATCGGTCAGCGCTGCTCCTGCGGCGCCGATTGGGGCGAGGACTGGGGTGCTCGCTGCGGCGCAGTCTGCTGGGCCGGGCGGCTTCCATCGTCCGGCACCAGCGCGGGCGTGTGCTTCCGCGGCGCTGGTGCAGCGCCATTAGTCGACGGATTGCTCGATGGATTGCTCGATGGATTGCTGCGTGTCGTTACCGGGCCATCGTTCACGATCTGCGTGGGAACGCCGCTTCGCCGGGGTGTCGAGGGCGTCCCGCTCGGCGCAGCGGCGCCAGAAGAAGTGGACGAGCCGGGCGAGTTGGAAGTCCCCGAGCCGGTAGTGGGCCGCGCCGCAGGCCTCGTCGTGCCGGCCGCCGGCACTCCCGCGGGGGTGGAAGGCGCCGCGTGAGCCACCGGCCTCGCCACCGTGCCATCAGCATTCAGCACCGGCTTCGCAGGCGTTGCCGCCGCTCCCGCTGCCGGGGTCGGAACCGGCACACGATGCATCACCGGCGTTCCATCCGGGTTCAACACAGGAATGCGTTTTACCGCGGGCGTCCCATCGGCGTTCAGCTGCGGCGTTCCATCGGGATTCATCACGGGCACGCGTCGGATTAGCGGCTTCATCACAAACCCGTTACTGCCGGCGGCCCCAGACACTGTTCCGGGTACGGTCCCGGACGCTGTTCCAGACCCCACCCCGGGCGCTGCCGTCGCCCCAGCGGAAGAGCCCGCAACTGTCGGAGTAGCAGGCGTGGGCGTCTTGGCATGCGGCCGAGCCGCCAGCGCGGCATCGTGCGCGGCGCGGAAGGCCGGCGACACCGAAGGGCTGGGCAGCAACGCCGCCGGGTCGCCCTCCACCCCGGTCTTCGCCGGCCGCTCCGTATTCGGAGTACCCTCCGCCATGGGCCCCAGCCGCGCCCCGGGGGTCAGGCCATCCGCCGCGGGCACCGACCCCGGGGTGTAATGGTCGGCATGCAGCGCGGAAGGCGGACGCAGCGGGGCCGCGGCCGAGTCCGCCGTCGCCGGGGATGAGCCCGGAGCAGCATCCGGCGCGTCAGGATTGGTCACATTGGCGGCGCTGGGCAGTCGCTGCGCCAGAATATCGGACGCGCGCTGCGCCTCGATCGCGGCCTCCGCCGCCTGGGCGGCCTTGGCCGCGGCCGCAGCCTTCAACGCGGCAACGGTCGTCTCGCTGCGGGCCAGGTCGTGTCGCGACCGGGCGGACAGCGTCGCGCTCGTCCCCGTCACCACCAGCACTTCCTCCAAACGACCCAGGTTTGCCGCCGGCTTCAGAATCACATCGACCAGCGGCTGATTATCCACGTCCGGCACCACCCGGTCCACCACGCCCACCGGCAGCCCGCGCGGGAAGATCTGGTCGCCGCCCGAGGTCAGCACCAGCTGGCCCGGCTTGATGCGGTCATCCGGCATCAGGTTCACGATCTCGGCATGGCCCACATTGTCGCCGCGCAGGATGCCGCGCGTCCGTGTCTGCTCCAGCAGCACCCCCGCGGCGCTGGTCGGGTCTGAAATCTCGAGCACCTGGCTCGCATGCGCCATCACCTCGCGAACCCTGCCCACGATCCCGTCCGGCGTAATCACCGGCATATCCGACGCGATCCCGTCCTCTGAGCCCTTATCGATATACAGCACCCGCCCATGGTCCGATCCGCCGGTTCCCACCACCTGCGCCGGCACCGTCGTGTCCACATAATGTTGTTTGAAAGCCAGCAACTCCTGCAGCCTCTCGCCCTGGCGCGCATCCTCAGCCAGCGCCGCCTGCTCCATCTGCAGCCGCTGGTTCTCCGCCTGCAGCTCCTGGTTCTGCTGCTTCACGCCGATCAGGTCGATATAGCTCGACCAGATACCGCGAACGCTCAGGCCGCCCTGGTGCAGCACCTTTTCAGGCGGAGTCACCACGGTATTCACACCCGTCCGCAGAGCCTTTACCCCCGACTGGTCCGCCACTGCCGCGCCCGGCAGTCGCGGCCGCACCTGCACCGCCAGCAGCACAAACTGCGCCATCAGCACGAGTGCCAGCACCAAAGGGTTCTTGTAGCGCGCGAAAAAGGATTCCATGGCTTGCGTCGTGTCCGCGGTTCTCGTGCGTGGTTGCCGTGCCTGGTTCTGTTGCTCGGTGCTCTTGCCTGGTGCTCTGCCTGTTCCCTGCCCGTTCCCCTGCCCGCAGGCTCGTCCGTCCTAATCGATCTTGATCTTGCGCAGCAAACGGAAGTCGGACAGCATCTTGCCCGTGCCCAGCACCACGCTGGCCAGCGGATCGTCCGCCACTGAGACCGGCAGCCCCGTCTCCTCACGGATGCGTTTGTCCAGGTTCTTGATTAGCGCCCCGCCCCCGGTCAGCACGATGCCCCGGTCTGAGATATCGGCCGAAAGCTCGGGCGGGGTCCGCTCCAGCGCCACCCGGATCGCATTCATGATGGTCGAGATCGACTCCGCCAGCGCCTCGCGAATCTCCGAGTCCTCGATCGTGATCGTCTTGGGCACGCCCTCAATCAGGTTGCGACCCTTGATCTCCATGTGCATCGGCTTGTCCAGCGGGTACGCCGAGCCGATCTCGATCTTGATCTGCTCCGCCGTGCGCTCCCCAATCAGCAGGTTATATTTGCGCTTCAGGTAGTTCATGATCTGCTCGTCCATCTGGTTGCCGGCCATCCGCACCGAGCGCGAGTAGACAATACCTGACAACGAGATCACCGCGATATCGGTCGTCCCGCCCCCGATATCGACCACCATGTTGCCCTGCGGCTCCGTGATCGGCAGCCCCGCGCCAATCGCCGCCACCATCGCCTGCTCCACCAGGAACACTTCACTCGCCTTGGCGCGGTACGCCGAGTCCTCGACCGCCCGCTTCTCCACCTGCGTAATCTCGGACGGCACCCCGATCACGATCCGCGGATGCACCATCATCTTGCGGTTGTGCGCCTTCTGGATGAAGTAGTTCAGCATCTTCTCGGTGATCTTGAAGTCGGCGATCACACCGTCCTTCATCGGACGGATGGCCACGATATTGCCCGGCGTCCGCCCCAGCATCTCCTTGGCTTCCTTGCCGACTGCCTCTACCTCACCCGTGTTCTTGTTGATGGCGACGATCGATGGCTCATTGACGACAATGCCCTTGCCCCGGGCATAGACCAGGGTGTTGGCGGTGCCGAGATCGATGGCGAGATCGCTGGAAAAGACACTGAACAGCGATCGCATCCCGTGCGACCGCGACGAACGCGAGTGAAATCCATTAGCTGGCATCGAGCGGGTAAGTTTATCCCCTGAAGTAACCCTGATTGTAGCGCCTTCCCTCCCGCCATCCGCCACCGGAACGTGAACAGGTCTCCCATCGGTAACAGCCCCGCCCTGCTTCGCCGACGCTCGCGTTCTCACCCCCATCCCGGAACAGGAATCGCCCGTCTCGCCGCCGGCCGCACGCTATCATGAACAGGAGGAACCCCTGACCGCATGATTATCGGCGTACCCAAGGAAGTGAAAGACCATGAAACCCGCGTCGCGCTCACCCCGGCCGGCGTCAAGGAGCTGAAAGCCGCGGGCCACGTCGTGCTCATCGAGCAGCATGCCGGCGAGCTCTCCGCGTTTACCAACGACGAATACCAGGCCGCCGGCGCGGAGATCGTCGGCGCCGCTGCCGATGTCTGGGCTCACGCCGAAATGGTCGTCAAGGTCAAGGAGCCCGTCGAGAAGGAGTACCTCCACTTCCGTCCCGGCCTCCTTCTGTTTACCTACCTGCACCTGGCCCCGGTCCCGGTGCTGACCGGGCGCCTGCTTGAGCGCAAGGTCACCGGCATCGCCTATGAAACGATCCGCGACGTGACCGGGACTTTGCCGCTGCTCACCCCCATGTCCGAGGTCGCCGGGCGCATGAGCGTCCAGGTCGGCGCGGCCTATCTGGAATCGAGCAAGGGCGGGCGCGGGCTGCTGCTGGGCGGCGTGCCCGGCGTGCTGCCGGCTGATGTCTGCATCATCGGTGGCGGCATCGTGGGCACCAGCGCCGCCAAAATCGCGCTCGGCATGGGCGCGAAGGTCACCATCGTCGACCGCAACCTGCACCGCCTGCGCGAGCTCGACGACATCTTCGCGGGCCGCGTCTTTACCCTCGCCTCCAATCTCCACAACGTGACCGAAGCCGTGCGCGCTGCCGACCTGGTCATCGGCGGCGTCCTCATCCCCGGCGCCGCCGCCCCCAAAATCGTCACCACGGCCATGGTCCACAACATGAAGAAAGGCGCGGTCATCGTCGACGTAGCCATCGACCAGGGCGGCTGCATCGAGACCGCGCGGCCCACCACCCACAGCGATCCTTCCTACCAGGTCAACGGCGTGGTGCATTACTGCGTCACCAACATGCCCGCAGCCGTGCCCAACACCTCAACGCTCGCGCTTACCAACGCAACGCTGCCCTACGTCAAGCGGCTGGCGCAGGGCGCAACCGCGGCCCTGCTGGCCGATGAGGGCCTGGCCGACGGCGTCAATACCCACGCCGGCGTGCTCACCTGCGAACCGGTCGCCGTCTCGCAAGGCAAGGATTGGCAACCGGTCCAGGCCCTGCTTTCGTAGTTGTACAGTCCCGGCATTTGATGGAGGGGGTCGATCTTAAAGCGGCCGGAGTCGTCCTCAAAGCATCGGTGGAGCGACAAGCGGGTCAGCTTGGAAATGGTCGCCTGCAGGGCGTAGAGGCATTGGTTGAGCGGCAGCAGCGTGTGCCGGCGAAAGGCAACGGCAACGGCTTCCTGTTGCAGAGAGAGAATGGTCAAGCTCGGCTCCTTCGGACCGGTGCGCAGGTCCTTGACATGCTCCCGTCGCCGCCACTTGCGCATGGTTTTCTGGTTGATCCCGTAACGGGTAGCGAGCGCTCGCAGGCTTACTTAACTATGCTGTATCGCTCGACGGATCGCTTCTGTCGTTGTGCCGCTGCGGTGTAGAAGCTGGCCCATAATGCCTGCTGCTCTGCCCTTGCATAGTTTGCACCATTCAATGCCGGGACTGTACACCTAGTGAATCAGAGATTATCGAAGTGAGGGTGTGCTGGCTTAAAGCGCCTCAGAGCCGCTCCCCACGATTCAAGTGATATCCTTTACACTCACATTCCAAGGGCTCGGAATTGAATTGCCGTCATTGCAAAAACCGAGGAGGCTTATTGGACCGGCGCAAGTTCCTTGTCATGATGTCCACCTCTGCCGCAGCCTTGTCGAAGACGCCCGCTGCTCCCCTGAGTGAGGCGGAGCCGGTGAAATTGTCGGTCCCACGCTCGTCACCCAAGCCGCTCAATGTCGTTCTTTTTATCTGCGACGACCTTGGCTATGGCGACCTCGGCAGCTTTGGTTCGAAACTGCCAACGCCAAACCTCGATCGCATGGCGACCGAGGGCATGCGATTCACGCATTACCACGGGGGCCATCCGCTATGCTCTGCGTCGCGCGCCGCGCTGCTCACCGGGCGCTACGGCACGCGTATGGGAGTTGTCGGCGCCTTCGGTCCGAGAGAAAAGCAAGGCTGTGCGCTCGATGAAACGATCATGGCGCAACTCTTCAAAGAGAAAGGCTATAACACCGCGGCGATCGGGAAATGGCACCTTGGCGGAGAACTTCCGTACCTTCCCACCAGCCGTGGCTTTGATTCCTACTTCGGGCTCAACTGGAGTGTCGACATGAATCCGCATCCGCTGATGCGCGACACGACAATACTTGAAGAGAACACTGAATGCCGCCTACTCATCCCGCGGTATACGGATGAGGCGCAGAAATTTCTGGATAAGCACGGTAAAGACCCATTCTTCCTTTACTTTGGTTTTCCATACCCGCACTACCCACCGGACTCATCGCCGCGTTTCACGGATAAAACCGGTTTTGGAAAGCAGGGAGATGCTATCGCCGAGATCGATTGGGCTGTCGGCGAGGTCATGAGAATGCTTGAGCAGAAGGGCCTGATGGACGATACCCTGATCCTCTTCACCTCCGATCATGGCCCATGGACGATGGGCAGTCCGGGCAATCTTCGCGGGCGCAAGGCGTCAACCTTTGAAGGCGGGTTCCGCGTGCCCTTGCTCGTCAAGTTACCGGGTGTTGTCCCCCCCAACGTGGTGTGCGATGTTCCGGGATCGCATCTCGACATACTCCCGACCCTTGCTCAGATGTGCCATCTTTCGCCGCCGGCCAAGCCCCTGGACGGTGTTGACCTCTCAATGGTGTTTATGGGCACCGGGCAGCCCGCCCAGCATCCCCAAATCTATTTCAGCCCGATGAGCCACGCGGGACTGCAGCCGCATTGCGTTCGAAATGGATATTGGAAGCTGCGCATCGCGCAATCTTATGGTGGAGAGATTTATGTGAATGAAGCGCCCCCAGCGCGGGATAGCGCCATGCTGCCGATGCCAGAGCTTTACAACACGGCGACCGATCCTGGCGAGAGTTACAACGTGTCCAACCTCCATCCCGAGTTGGTTGCCTCCCTCAGCCGAGAACTGGATGCGCAGATGGCGACCTTTCCGCAGAATGCGCAGGACGCATATAGCATGCTGAAACAAACAGTGGGTGCTGCGAACACCCAGGTTGGGGGTCCCCCCCACATGCCGAGTGCCGGAAGGCAGTAGCGAGAGCGCGGCTCCCCTTTCACGAGTCGGCAAGACCATAAGCATACGATTTTGACCTTTGGTGCAGTGACCCCTAAAAGCTAAAAAGGGGAAGCGCTGAAGCGCTTCCCCTTTTTCCATCCCCGCTAGCCAGCTCAGCGGCTCACAGTCACCGAGCGCTCCAGCCGGAAGACAAGCGTCGTTTCCGCCGGAACCACCACCTGCTTGTTGCCCGTAAACGCATTCACAGCCGTGCCGCCGCCCGCGCCCAGCAGCCCGCCCAGCAGCGCGCCCTTGCCGCCGCCCGCGATTCCGCCGATCAGCGCGCCGCCACCGCCGCCGCCCAGGGCGAACCCGGCGGTCCGCTTGCCCTTACCCTTCTGCACCTGCTCGATGGAGCTGGTGTTGACCTGGTAGGTCTGGCCCCCGGAGCGGATGGTGTCGAGGCGGAGATCGAGTTCGCCGGAACCCTTGAAGCGGCCCTGCGCCTTCGCGGCCACCACTGTGCCGCTTGCTGAAGAGCCTGCCCGCACCAGGGTGCGCCCGCGCACCGTGATCGGACTGGCTACGGTCGCCGAAAAGCTCTGGCCGGCCTGGCTGGTCTTTGAGCTCAGCTCCTCACCCGTGGTGATACGGATGTGGGTGCCGGCGGGAATGGTGTACGAGGCCGGTACGGGCGGGGGCGCGGGCGGCGCGTAGGAGTTCGATGGCGCGGAGCCGGGCTGGGGAGCATAGCCGCCCGTAGCCTGCTGCTGCGGCTGCTGCACCGGAGCCGCATTTGGGTTAATTGCCTGCTGGCCCGCTGCATTGGGCGCTTCCTGCCCCTGCTGCTGGTCCGGCGGGGCGGGCGGAGGCGTGTTCTGCGCCTGCTGCGGCGGGTTGCTGGCAGCCTGCTGGGGAGCCTGCTTGCTGCAGCCGCTGGCTAGCAACGATGCTGCCAGCGCGAGGGGGAGGGTGACAGACGCAATCGATGTTTTCATGGCACCGTTTGTGATGTGCCGGGATAGGACGAAGTTTCCTTAAGAATCGTGTTTTTCTTCGCACCGCTTTTCGCATCGTTCGCCACCATGCAGCCGCCACGTGTGTCGCGCTCCGGTTGCGCTACTCTTGTCTCGGGAGAACGACCGCGACAGCAGGAGGGAGACGGCGATGGGTGTAGACACACAGCAGCCGGCGGGCTCCCCGGCCAGTTCCCCGGCGAGTTCTAAAGGCCGGCTGACTCTCGCACTGCTGGGCGGCGCGTTGCTCGTCCTGCTGCTCTGCATGAGCGCCTTCAACGCCTTCAACCTGACCCCTGCTCCTCCCTACCACGGCAGCCCCTTCGCTCTCTTTCTCTTCACCGGCATCACGGTCGTGCTTTTCCTGCTGCTTCTGCTGCTGCTTATCCTGCTGGCCCGCAACATCCTCAAGATGTATGGCGATGGGCGCTCGCGGGTGCTGGGCTCGCGGTTGCGCTCGCGTATGCTGCTGGGCGCGCTCCTGCTCTCGTTCGCACCCATCGTCTTTATGGCGCTGTTCTCGTTCCTGCTGATGAACCGCACGCTCGACCGCTGGTTCTCGCAGCCGGTGGCGCGTTTGCGCGACCAGTCCCTCGAGGTCGCGCTGCAGCTTTCGCGCTACGTCACCGGCAACGCCCGCGCCGAGGCCGAGTCGCTGGCCCGCTCGCCCGGCTTGATCGAGGGCTACAACAGCGGTGTTCCCGAGGACTTGTCAAGTGAGATTCGCAAGCACCGCATCACGCTTGAGGGCGGCTTCGTCTTTGTCTACCGCGACGGCCAGCCGGTCTCCAGCTATCAGGTTCCCGCAGCCCCGCAGCCGCCGCTGGTGCACACCTGGCCTCAGCTGGCCCAGCTCGATTTTACCCGGCCTGACCTCGGCCGCCCTGATTTGGCCCGTCCCGACGGCCTTCCGGTCGACACCGACACCACCCGCCGCGCCCGCCCGCGCCTCCCCACCTCTCCACCCACCGGCTCGTTCTCGTCCGCGCAGGCTACCCTGGCGGCCGCCGTGCTCAAGGGCGCCGAGAACGCCGACGGCCCCGTGCTCTCGCTTGGCCAAGGCAATGACTTCGCCCTCGGCGCCTCCTCCTTCGACGACGGCGGCGTAGTCGTCGTCGCGCTGCCGCTCCCCAGCGGTCTCGCCGGCACCATGGGCAGCATCGCCGCCGGCGCGCAGGAGTACTGGGCCGTCTACCGCGAGCGCCGCACCGTCCGCAGCACCTTCCTGCTCCTGCTCACCCTCGTCACTACCCTCACCTTTTTCGCGTCCAGCTGGCTCGCCCTCTTCCTCTCCAAGCAGATCACCCGGCCCGTCGAAGCCCTGGCCGACGCCATGAACGCCATCGCCGAGGGCGACTACGGGCAGCGCATCGCCTTCTCCGCGACCGAGGAGCTCAGCGAGCTGATCGGCTCCTTCAACCAGATGGCCACCGACCTCGAAGAAAGCCGCCTCATCGCCGACAGCTCCACCGCGCAGATTGAGCAGGCTAACCGCACGCTCAAGGAGCGCCAGCACGAGCTCGAGCTGATCCTTGAAACCATTCCCAGCGGCGTCGTCGTGCTCGACGGCGCACGCGCGGTGCTGCAGGTTAACCGCGCCTTCCTTGACCTGCTCACCGTCTCGCTGCCTGCGCATGCCGAGCTGCTGGCGCGCGAGCCCGGCTACCCCGTCCCGCGCGGCATGCGGCTTGAAGACCTGCTGCCCTCCGAAATCCTCGAAGAAGTGCTGCGCCTGGAGCGCCGCGCCCAGCGCATGGGCGTCGCCGGCGTCGAGCTGGAGCTGGCCGCGCACCCCGCCGGGGCGGGCCCCAACGGTTTTGGCCCTACCGGTCCCTTTCCCGCCGCAGCAGGCGCCGCGCGCCTACCGGAACACGCCTCCAGCCTCTCCGTCACCATCGCCGTGCTCAACCTCGGCCCCGATCCGCAAGGCCACCAGCGCCGCGGCTCCGTGCTGGTCGTCGACGACGTCTCCGACGTTCTGCAGGCGCAGCGGCAGGTCGCCTGGAAAGAAGTCGCGCAGCGCGTGGCGCACGAGATCAAGAACCCCCTCACCCCCATCGCCCTCTCCGCCGAGCGCATCCTGCGCCACCTTGACCGCGTCGACCGCGCTGACGACCGCGCCGACGACCGCATCGGGCTGGGCATTGGCCCCGGCGCTCTGGACCATGAACGTGCAGGCGAACGTCCCGGCGAGCGTCCCAACTCCGATCGCGCCGGCCTGGACCAGAACGGCTCTGCCGACTCCCCCGCCGTCATCCGCAAATGCAGCCAGGTCATCCTCGCCTCGGTTGAAAGCATGCGCCTGCTGGTCGACCAGTTTGCCGCCCTCGCCGAGTTCCCCGCCGCCCAGCCCCGGGCCGCCTCCCTCAACGACATCGCCGAAAACGCTCTCCTGCTCTTCCACGGCCGACTCGAGAACATCCGCATCGAGACCCGATTCTCCCCCGCACTCCCCCCCGTCCTCGCCGACCCCGAGGCCCTCAAGCGCGCCCTCGCCAACCTCATCGACAACGCCGCCGAAGCCATGAACTCCAGCTTCCACCGCGTCCTGCGCCTCGAAACCAGCCTCAGCGAGCGCACTGGCATGGCCGAGCTGCTGGTCGCCGACACCGGCCCCGGCCTCAGTCCCGAGGTCCGCGAGCGCCTCTTCCTGCCCTACTTCTCGACCAAGCAGCGCGGCACCGGCCTGGGCCTCGCGATCGCCGCCAAGATCGTCCAGGACCACCACGGGACTATCCGAGCCGAGCAGCGCGGGGCCTCCGGCGCCTGCTTCGTCATCGAACTGCCCCTCGCCCGCGCGCTTGACCCCGCCCCCGCCGCCGAAAGCGTTTCCGCATGACCCACATCCTCATCGCCGACGATGAAGTCGACATCCGCGACTCGCTCTCCGACATCCTCCGCGAGGAGGGCCATGCGGTCGCCTGCGCCGGTACCTCGGCCGAAGCCCTCATGCTGCTGCGCGACGCCCACTACGACGTGCTGCTGCTCGATATCTGGCTGCCCGACCGCGACGGACTTGACGCGCTCAGCGAGATCAGTACCTTCCCCAGCGACGGCAAGCCTGAGGTCATCATGATCTCAGGCCACGGCACCATCGAGACCGCCGTGCGCGCCACCAAACTCGGCGCCTTCGACTTCCTCGAAAAGCCGCTCTCCATCGAGCGCACCCTCATCACCATCAAGAACGCGGTCGAAAAGCGCCAGCTCCGCGCCGACAACCGCGAGCTCAAGCAGCAGGTCACCAGCGGCACCTCCATCACCGGCAACAGCGTCTCCGCCAAGGCCCTCCGGCAGCAGATCCGCCTCATGGCCCCCACCAACGGCCGCGTGCTCATCTTCGGCGAATCCGGCAGTGGCAAGGAGCTGATCGCGCGCGCCATGCACGCCGAAAGTCTGCGCGCCGAGCGCATCTTTCTCGAGCTCAAGTGCGCCGCCATCCCCGAGGACTTTATTGAGAGCGAGCTCTTCGGCCACCGCCATGGCGCCGTTCCGGGGGCGCCCAGCGAGAAACGCGGCACCTTCGAGCGCGCCGACGGCGGCACCCTTCTCCTCGATGAAGTCGGCGACATGAGCCTCAAGACCCAGGCCAAGGTGCTGCGCGCGCTCGATGAGCAGAGCTTTACCCCTCTCGGCGGCCGCGAGGCGCTGCACGTCGACGTCCGTGTCATCGCCACCACCAACAAGAACCTTGAAGAAGAGATCGCGCACGGCAACTTCCGCGAGGACCTCTTCTATCGGCTCAACGTGATCCCCTTTTTCGTGCCGCCGCTGCGCGAGCGCCGCGAAGACATTCCTCCGCTGGTGAACGGGTTTCTCCACGAGATCGGCCGCGAGTACGGGCGCACCCACGTCGAGATCGTCGCCGACGCCCTCGAAGTCATGAAGGGTTACAACTGGCCCGGCAATGTGCGCGAGCTCAAGAACATCGTCGAGCGCATGCTCATCCTCAACCCGCAGGTGCAGCGTATTGAGCGCAAGCACCTGCCCGCGCTCATGCTGCGCACCCCCGCGCGTCCGGCCGGCGGGGCCGAGGAGTTCGCCTCGCTGCAGCAGGCGCGCGAGGCTTACGAGCGCGACTTCATCCTCAAGAAAATCGACGAGTGCCACGGCAACATGAGCCGCGCCGCCGAGGCGCTGGGCCTCGAGCGCAGCCACCTGTACCGCAAAATGCGCGCGCTCGGCATCCCGGTCCGCGAGGCGTGATGGCAGTTCTCGTACCCACATAGAGACCGGCAAGCCTCGCTGTGGCTTTTCCGCCGGGAAAAGCCACATGGCACGGTTCTCAGCTCCACCCACCCATACGAGGACTGCCTTGACGGGACCACGCTCTCCCACCTGCGGGTCAGGCCGCACCCACTCCAGCACGTGGAAAGGGCCCGCTGTCCGGCGGGCCCATAGAGGCGAACGGTATGTGGAGGAGCCAGTGAGGATGGGGTGACAGTGTTTGCATCGGGATGCAAACCTGATGTTTGAAGGCGGTACTTGGGAAGACTGCCGGACGTTGCCTCTGTTTGTAGCCCGAGTATACGGCGGTTTGCGCTGTGTGTGACGAATTTCTCGATGACAAATGCTCAAATCGGGAAATCCTGAATCCTGCTTCCTGTTTCCGGACTGGCACCGTTACGACGGTAATTCCCCGCCGTCCTCCAGTCGCATCCGAAACCGGGCTCGAGCCGTATTCTGTAACTCCTTTGGGGCAGAAAGCGGGACCCTCTTCGCCATGCTCAGTTACTCCACCCGCACCAGCTCCGACCCATGCGCCGGCAGCGTCCCGGTCAGCTGGCTCACGCGGCCGATATCCTGTGATTGCCACAGGTCGCGCACCCGGTGCTCCCCGCCGCCCTGCTCCAGCTGCTTCCACCGGTAGCTGAACTTCGCCGGCGTATTGCCCAGGTTGAAGACCGCGTAGTAGCTGCCTTTCTTCATGCCCGGGCTTTTCGGCGCGTCGGCCCGCCACACCACCAGCGCGCCGTCCACCAGCACCTCCCGGTTGCCGCTCGAGTGCTGGTCCACAGCCAGGACCTCGCGGTTGGTCAGCAGCGACTCGGTAAACGAGTCGATCTGGGGCAGGTTCGCGCCCAGCACCAGCGGCGACCGCGCTATCGACCACAGCGTCAGCAGCGTCCGCGTCTCGTCGTAGCTCAGCCGCGACACCCGCGGCTGCCCCCACCCCGGCCGCGGCCCCAGGTAGCCGATCGGCAGCATATCCGCGTCCGGCCAGTGGCCAATCTGCTGAAATTTCATCCAGTTCGCCAGCACGCCGAACTGGTTGCGCACCGTCTGCGGAAAACCATCCGAAGGGATCGCCGGATCGCTCCAGATATCCCACACATCCTCGGAGATTCGCCATAGCTGCGCGAATTTCTGTGCGTCGGGGGCATCGGCCAGCGGGGTTGGTCCCGGCGAAAGGCTCAGCACCATCGGGCGCCCGCTCTTCGCAATCGCTGCCGCGATCATGTGGATCTCGTGCGTGTCGTACGGCTTCGAGATGCAGTCCACCTTGAGGAAGTCGACGCCCCAGCCGGCGTACAGCTTCACCAGCGAGTCGTAGTAAGCCTGCCCGGCGGCCGAGTCCTTCACGCCGAAGTTGTCCGGGTTCCACCGGCAGGTGTCGCCGCTATCGGCAGCATCGGCGGCATGCAGGCTGCTGTCGGCGATGGGCAGGTTCTGCTTCACGGCGCCTTTGGGGATACCCCGGATGATGTGAATGCCGAACGAGAGCCCCAGCGAGTGCGCGTAGCTGGCGAGGCCGGCCAGACCCTGCGGAAAGCGCCCATCGGCGGGCGTGTACCGGCCGTTCGCGTCCATCGTGTAGCCCACGTCTTTGGCATTGGCGGCGGTCTGCTGCGCCAGCTCAGGGTAGGCCAGGTACCAGCCTTCGTCGACCACCACATACTGCCACCCGGCGGGCTGCAGGTGCTCGTGGAACCAGTCCACATTGCGTTTGAACTCGTCCGCGGTCACGGAGAGCCCGTAGGAGTCCCAGCTGTTCCAGCCCAGCGGCGGCGTGGCCGCCAGTACCGGCGGCTTGTCGGCAGCGTGGGCGAGGGCAGCCGACAGGCAGGCGCACAGCAGCAGGTGTTTTGCGAAAGGAAACAAACGAGACACTCGAAATAATTGAGACATACGAGACATAGGCTGGAATAGCTCTCCTGATTCTCTTCCGGTTCTCTGCTTGGTTCTCTGCTTGGTTCTTTGCCTGGTTCTTTGCCTGGTTCTTTGCCTGGTGCTTTTGCCTGGTCCTCCTAGTCTAGCGGTGTGTGCGGTCCTGCCCGCCGGCAAAAGCCCGATGCATGCCCGCACGCTATACTGGGGCGTTTATGGCAGCCGTTTACGCAATCGTACCCGCGGCCGGGCTGGGCACCCGCATGCAGCCGGGCGCCGGCATCGCGCCCAAGCAGTTCCTGCTGCTTGAGGGCCGGCCCATCCTGGTGCACACCCTGCTGGCCCTGGCGCAGGCGCCCGCTATCGTCGGCGTGTGGATCGCGGTGCGCGCCGACGAGCAGAGCCGCCTTCAGGCGCTGCTCATCGCCCATTCTGGCGAACTGCCGGCGCATCTGGCCGTTCACATAATCGTTGGCGGCGACACCCGCCAGGCCAGCGTCGCGCGGGCGCTGTCTGCGATCGAGTGCGAGCCTGAGGATGTGGTGCTGGTACACGATGCGGTGCGCCCCCTGGTCGAGGCCTCAGGCCTGGAACGCACCATCGCTGCGGTGCTCCGCCATGGCGCCGCCATCCTCGCGCTGCCCGCCACCGACACCATCAAGCAGGTCGACCGCACCGCGGACGGCGCGCTTATCACCGCGACCATTCCGCGTGAAAATATCGTGCAGGCACAGACGCCACAGGGCGCGCGCGCCGGTCTGCTGCGGCGCGCGGTCAGCGAAGCAGAAGCCGACGAGTTCGCCGGCACCGACGAAGCCAGCCTGCTCGAGCGCGCCGGCATCGCGGTCGCGGTCGTGCCGGGCGCGGCCAGCAACCTCAAAATCACCCAGGCAGCCGACCTGCCGCTCGCCGAATGGTATCTGGCGCAGCGCAGGGCGGCGCAGCGCGGAGCGGGAGAAACGCGATGAGCATGCGCGTAGGACATGGATTTGATTCGCACGCCTTCAAGAAGGGCGTGCCACTGCGTATCGGCGGCCTCTCGATCGAACACCCCGAGGGCCTGGCCGGGCACTCCGATGGCGACGTGCTGCTCCATGCGCTCACCGATGCCCTTCTGGGCGCGGTCGCCGCGGGCGATATCGGGACCTTCTTCCCCCCCAGCGACCCGCGCTGGAAAGATGCCGAGTCGTCCATCTTCCTCAACCTGGCGCTCGAAGAGATTCAGCACGCGGGCTACCGCATCATGAACGTGGACGCGACGCTGATCCTCGCCCGGCCTAAGATTTCGCCGCTCGCCGGCGAGATGCGCGAGCGGGTGGCGATCCTGCTCGACGTGCTGCCGAACGTGGTCAGCATCAAGGCCAAAACCCCCGAAGGCCTGGGCCTGGACCATGTGGCGCAAGCTCACGCGGTGGTGCTGCTGGAGCGCGTCGAAGACCCCTCCGGGCTGAAGACCATGACCGAAGTGGTCGAGTCGCAGCGGCAGCTTGAAGATGTGGTGAAGGAGCTGCTCAGCGAGGTACACCGCGGTGAGCAGGTAAAGCGCACCGTGATCCCGGTGTTCGACACCGAAGACATCACGTAAGCGAACATCCCTGAGCCGACGGCGCTCAGGGCAGCAGGTCCGGTGCGGGTGAGCCGGAGCCGCGCTGCCGCTCTCGAAGGCCGCGATCTTGTTGCGGTTGCCGCGCGTCCCCGTGCTGCACCACCGGCGATGGTGAGACCGGTCCGGTTGTAGAACCAAAGCATGCCAATTCGAGTGTCTGGAGACAAGGGGCCGGTGTGGACTTGCCCGGCGCCTGCAATCCGGGACCGTACGGGACCGTAGCGGTGTTGTTCTATGCTGGAGAGCGTGTCTGCTGAAACTACCCCCCCGCGCGTCCGCTTCGCCCCTTCGCCTACCGGCTACCTGCACGTCGGGGGGGCGCGCACGGCGCTGTTCAACTGGCTGTTTGCGCGCCACTTCGGCGGCACGTTGATTCTGCGTATCGAGGACACGGACTTCGAGCGCTCGTCCGAGCCGATGGTGCAAGGCATCCTCGACGGCATGCGGTGGCTGGGCATTGACTGGGACGAGGGTCCGTTTTTCCAGTCGCAGAGGCTGCCGCTGTATCGCGAAACCGCGGATACGCTGCTGGCCGCCGGTGCTGCGTATCCGTGCTTCTGCACGAAAGAAGAACTGGAAGCGCGGCGTGCCGAGGCGGTCGCCGCGGGCCGTCCGCCGATGTACGACCGCCGCTGCCGCGCGCTTGCGCCTGCGATCGCGGCCGGGCGCCGCGCCGCGGGAGAGGCGGCCGCGCTCCGCTTTGCGGTGCCTGAAGGCGGCGCGACCAGCTTTGACGACGCGGTCTTCGGGACGGTCTCGTTCAACAATGCCGAGCTCGAAGACTTTGTCCTGCTGCGCTCCGACGGCATCCCTACGTATCACCTGAGCGTCGTCGCCGATGACTTGGATATGCGCCTGACCCATATCATCCGCGGCGCGGACCATATCTCGAACACGCCCAAGCAGGTGTTGCAGTATCGCGCGCTGGGGGCGGCGCTGCCGGTGTTCGCGCATGTGCCGCTGATCCTGGGGCAGGATAAAACGCGGCTCTCGAAACGCCACGGCGCGACCAGCGTGCTCTCGTACAAGGAGATGGGCATCGTGCCCGAGGCGTTCCGCAATTTCCTGGCGCTACTGGGCTGGTCCCCAGGTACAGCGGGCATGGATGCCGATGGAAAAGCCCGCGAGCTGTTTGCGCCGGAGGAGCTGATCCGGCTGTTCACGCTCGACGGCATTACGAAGTCGAACTCCGTGTTCGACAACGACAAGCTGGCCTGGTTCAACACGGAGTCCATCCGCGCCTATGCGCCCGCGCAGCTGCTGCCACTGATTGAAGCCGAGTGGGCGGCCGCGGGGCTGATGCCCGAGCGCAGCCGCGATGAACTGCTGGCCGCCATTGCGCTGCTGCAGACCCGCGCCCGCTCGCTCAAGGACTTCGCCGGGGTCTTCCGCGCGTACTTTAGCGACGTTTATGAATTTGACACAGCGGCGGTTACAAAATTCCTGAAAGACCCCGCGACCGCGGTTCTGCTGGCCGAGCTAGGCAGCCGGCTCAATGCGGAGGCGGAGTTCACTGAGGCCTCAACCGAAGCGGCGCTGCGCGCGTTTGCCGAGGAGCGTGGCGTGAAGGCAGGCGTGCTGATCAATGGCGCGCGCGTGGCGCTGACCGGGCAGGGCGTAGCGCCAAGCCTGTTTGCGGTGATGGCGGCGCTGGGGCGTGAGCGGACCGTGGAGCGGCTGATAGCCGCGCCCGCGATTCCCGTGCCTGTTGCTTAGGTGGCTATTGTTTAGAGCCGTTTGCCTGTAGATGGCGAGGCGCGGGTGTTGTCGCATGTGGCTTTTCCCGACGGAAAAGCCACGTGGAGAGTCATTGGTCGCTCTGTAGCAGCAGGCAAACGGCTCTAGGTGTCGGGTCGCAGGTTAGGAGTGACTAGCGAACGATGAGATCGAGCGCGATCGGCGCCTTCTTCGGCGGGAAGCACTCGTCCGCGTCGCAGGCCTGGTAGCGCAGCGCGGCGGGCAGCATGCGCTCGCCCGGCTTGCTTGCGACGATGCGCGCTTCGAGCACGACCTCGCCGGTGTAGACGCTCAGCTTCTGCCCAGGAAATGCTTTGGAGGCGTACTCGGCGCCATCGGGAAAGGTCACCGCCTGGACATCAATGCCGGGCGGCTCGGCTACGATGAGCTCGGTGCGGATAAGCGACTTGTCGTGAGGCGCGTGCGAGTTGATGTGCAGGCCTTCGCGGATGCGGAAGTGGAGCTGGACCACCTGCGGCTTGCCGGCGGCGAGCTGCACCTGCTCGGGATACTCGTACTGCACCGGCTGGGCGGCGGCATCGGCCTGCGGGCGCACCTGCCAGGGCAGCTGCTGCTGCGCGGCCCCGGCGAGTGGCAGCAAGAGCAGCGCGGAAAACATACGCCGCTTACGCCCCACTGCCAATTGCCTTTTTGATGTCGGCTTCGGCCTCAGCCTTCGACCCGGCGCCGGTGATGACCGCAACCACATCGCCCTTGCGGTCGATGTAGAACGACTGCGGCAGCAGGTCGATGCCGCCGTATTCTTGCGAGATGGTATCGCCGCCGAACAGCACGGGATAGTTGATATGCAGCTTTTCGGCGGCCTTGACGACGGCGGCTTTCTCCTCGGACGCCTTCGCTTTCTGGTCCTGATCGAGCTGGTCAGAGGAGACGCCGAGGATCTCAAAACCCTGCCCGGCGTATTGGGTCTTGAGCGCGGTCAGCCACGGTATCTCGTACTTGCAGGGGCCGCACCATGTGGCCCAGAAGTTGACCAGCACGGGGCGCCCCCGGTAGCTGGCGAGCGAGACTTTTTTGCCGGCGGTATCCACCAATTCAAAACCCGGCGCGGGCTTGCCGAGCAGCGGGCTGGGCGGCATCTGCGTATCGCCGCCGGCCGGCGTCGCGGAACCGGCGCCGGAGCTATCGGGCGTGAGCACCAGTTGCTGGCCCGGCGGTGGAGCGCTGGCGGCGGCCCTCTGCGCCTGCCGGGCGCGGTAGTTGCTGACCCCCGCCCACAGGATGAGACCGAGCGCGACGACGACCATTACCACTACCACTAACTTGCGAGCCAAGGGCTGCTCCTCTTCGTTTGCTGCTTCGTTTCCCGCGCGACAGAACTCATGTTAGAGCATTGGCCGGACGGATGCGCTGGCGCCGCCTTGCACCTAGACGTGGCCGATGGTTTGATAGTGGGATGGTCTGGTGGCTCTAATGCGCAGCGAAGCGGTTCCCGGCACGCCCTCGGCCCTGGTGCGCAGCGAGGCAGAGGCTTTGCTCGCGCTGGCCAACCGGCTGGAAGGCGCGATGGCGGAGCCGTTTGAGCGCGCCGTGGGGCTGCTGGTGCAGTGCGGCGGCTTGCGGGGGCGAGTCGTCGTCACCGGCATGGGCAAGAGCGGCATCATCGCGCAGAAGATTGCGGCCACGCTCTCGTCGACCGGCAGCCCGGCGCTTTACCTGCATCCGGCCGAGGCGGTGCACGGCGATATCGGCATGCTCGCCGCCGGTGACGTGGTGCTGGCGCTCTCAGCCAGCGGCGAGACCGAGGAGCTGCTGCGGCTGCTCGTGCTGCTCAAGCGTACCGGCGACGCGCTGATCACGTTCTGCTGCGACCTGCGCTCGACGCTGGCGCGGGCAAGCGATGTGGTGCTCGACTGCTCGGTTGCGCGACCCTCGCTGAGAGCTACGGGGCAGGCGGCATGCGAGCTTGCGCCGACCACCTCCACCACGACGATGCTCGCGCTTGGCGATGCGCTGGCGATCGCAGTGTCGGTGCGCAAGGGCTTCAAGGCGGAGGACTTTGCGCGGCTGCACCCGGGCGGTCGCCTGGGCAAGCAGCTGGCCCCGGTGCGCGCGCTGATGCACACCGGCGAGCGCATCCCGCAGGTGCGCGAGAACACGCCGATGAGCGAGGTGATCTACGAGATGACCCGCAAGGGCCTGGGCATGACGGTGGTTCTGGACGAGCAGGGCGGCCTTGCCGGGGTGGTGAGCGATGGCGACCTGCGGCGGCTGCTGGTGGCGCATGGCGGCGAGGCGCTGACGCTGACAGCCGGGGCGGTGATGCACCGCGAGCCGCACATGATCGGCGCAGGAGAGCTGGCGGTGCGGGCCCTGGCGGAGATGGAGGCGCACCGGATCACTTCGCTGGTGGTGCGAGGCGCGGAGGGGCGGGTCGAGGGCGTGCTGCACCTGCATGCGTTGTGGGGTGTGGGGCTGGTGTGAGTGCGTTTACCATGGGAAGGTTCGCTGGCGCACGTGCGCTCCCTGCTTTCAGTGAAAGCGGAAGAAAGTCAACGAAAGTTGAAAGGCAAACCGAACCGCATGCATCGCTGGTCCAGGCTCTTTATTCCCACCCTGCGCGAGGCTCCTTCTGACGCGGAGGTAGCAAGCCACAAGTTCCTGCTGCGCGCCGGCTATGTACGCCAGGTGGGTGCGGGCTTTTACTCGTTTCTTTTTTTGGGCCAACGGTCCGTCCAGAAAATCACGGCCATTGTGCGCGAGGAGATGGACAGAATCGGACAGGAATTTCTGCTGCCTTCGCTTTTGCCCGCCGACCTGTGGCAGCAGAGCGGACGCTGGACCACGATGGGCGAAAACATGTTCCGCCTCAAGGACCGAAAGGGTGCGGACCTGTGCCTTGGCATGACTCATGAAGAGATCATGACCGACATCGCGCGTAAGGAGCTGCGCAGCTATAAGCAACTGCCGCAGATCTGGTACCAGATCCAGACCAAGTTCCGCGATGAACCGCGGCCGAAGTCGGGGCTGCTGCGGGTGCGGCAATTTCTGATGAAGGATTCCTACTCATTTGACATGGACGCGGTCGGCTTGGACAAGAGTTACGCCCTGCATGATGCCGCATACCGGAAAATCTTCACGCGCTGCGGGCTGCGGTTCCTCGCGGTCGAGGCGGATTCAGGCGCGATGGGCGGCTCGGAATCGCAGGAGTTCATGGTGTACACCGAAGCGGGCGAGGACCTGATCGCAAGCAATGCCGAGACCGGGTACGCGGCGAATCTCGAGAAGGCCACGTCGCGGCTCGCGCCGGTTGAAGACCTGCCCGGTGACGCGCTGCCCGAGCTGGTGCACACGCCGGGCAAGGCGGCGATCGCGGCGGTTGCGGAGTTTTTTCAGATCTCGCCGGCGCACGATATCAAGTGCGTCGCCTATATGGCGGAGGTCCGCGAAACGCAATCCAAGTCTGTGTGGAAACCGGTGGCGACGTTTCTGCGCGGTGACCATACCGTGAACGAGACCAAGCTGCTAGGTGCGGTTGGTGCGGTAGATCTGCGCACCATGAATGGCGAGGACTTGCAGCAGTGGCTCGGCGGCCCAGCCGGCTATCTCGGACCGATCGGGATCTCGCATGCGAAGAAACTTCACGACGGCGGAGTGAATGTCATTGTCGATACTGCGCTTGAAGGCCGCAAGAACCTGGTCTGTGGCGCGAACCAACTCAATTACCACTATCGCAACGTTACCCCTGGCCGCGACTTCACCTGGACTGCGATGGAGGACATCCGCAACGTGGCCGAAGGCGAAGACGCCCCGAACGCGCCCGAAGGCGTGCGCGCCCCGCTGCGCATCGGCAAGGCGGTCGAAATCGGACACATCTTCAAGCAGGGCTACCGCTATACCGAGCCACTGGGCGCGCGCGTGCTCGACTCCAGCGGCAAGGAGGTGACGCCGGTCATGGGCGCCTACGGCATTGGTATCGAACGCATCCTGACCGCCGCCATCGAACAGGCTTTCGCGGAAACGGCCGACGCGAACGGCTTGTGGCTGCCTCGCGCCATCGCTCCTTTCGAGGTTGTCATCACCGTGACCAATGTGCGCGACGCGGAGCTGCTGGCCACCGGAGAGCGCCTGGCCGAGCAGCTTGAAGCCGCCGGGATGGATGTACTGCTGGACGATCGCGACGAGCGTGCGGGTGTCAAGTTCAAGGACGCGGACCTGGTGGGCGTTCCGTTTCGCGTCAATGTCGGCAAGAAGGTCGCCGAGGGGCTCGTCGAGATCGTCCACCGCGCCGCCGGGATCGTTGAAGACGTGCCGGTCGCCGAGGTGGTAACCCGCCTGTCAGCACGGTAGTTTTTTCAGGGTACCCGGTTATCTCGCTGACGCCGGGGCGCGTCCAACCGACGTTATGCGTGGCCCTGCGGGCGCCCGGCTTCCAGCCAGGACGCGAATCCCAGCCTGCGTGGGACTTGCATCTGGGGCAGCACCTCGTCACACTTAGAAGCAAAAGGCGGTCAGCTGCTTGGCTATTCGAATCTCAGTCCCCCGCGCACTTGCAGGGATGCAACGCAGCACTCCGCGGCGCTTGCTCGCCATCGCACTGGTTGCGGTCGCGATCGTCTTCGTCATCTGTATTTCGATTTTCGGCTTTTACTACCACAAGTATGGGGTCATCGTGGACCGGCGGCTGGAGAAGCCGCTGTTCGTCAACACCGCTCAGATTTACGCGGCGGCGCGCCAGGTGCGCACCGGGCAGAAGCTGACCGCGGCGACCGTCGCCGCGCAGCTGCGCGCCGCCGGCTACACCGATGACTCAGCCCCTAAAAAATCGCAGATGGGCACCTTCGCGGTCACAGACGAAAGCATCACCATCCGGCCGGGCACGCAGAGTTTTCACGCGCCGGAAGATGCGACCATCACCTTCGACAGCAGCGGAGCCAGCGGCGTAAGCCGCGTGCAGCAGATTACCGCGACCAACGGCGAGCAGCTGGCCAGCTATGCTCTGGAGCCGCTGCTGATTACGGGACTCTCCGATGAGAACCGCGCCAAGCGCCGGCTGATTACCTATGGCGAACTGCCGAAGTACCTGATGCCGGCGGTTACCTCGATCGAGGATCGCCGCTTCTTCTCACATGGCGGCGTCGATTACATCCGGCTGCTGGGCGCAGCACGCGCCGATCTGCTGCACCACGGGTATCACGGCTCGACTGAGGGCGGATCGACGCTGACCATGCAGCTGGCGCGTGGGTTCTTCCTGACGCCTGCCAAGCACATCAAGCGCAAGCTGCTCGAAATCCTCATCACCTGGCACCTGGAGCACCGCTTCAGCAAGGAGCAGATTTTCCAGCTGTACGCGAATGAGATTCCGCTGGGACAGGCCGGCTCCTTTGCGATCAATGGCTTCGGCGAGGCCGCGCAGGTCTACTTCGGCAAGGACGTAAGCCGGCTCGACCTGCCGGAGTGCGCACTGCTGGCAGGCATGATCCAGAGCCCCAGCCGACTGACCCCGCTGCGGCACCCGGTGCGCGCGGTGGAGCGGCGCAACCTTGTGCTCGATGCGATGGTGGAAACGGGCGATATCAGCAAGGAGCAGGCGGAAGAGGCCAAAGCCGAACCGCTGCGGCTTGCACCGCTCAGCGACCAGCAGAATAAGGCGCCGTACTTCGTGGATCTGGTGCGCGACCAGATCGCGGCGAAGCTGGGCGACGCTACCTGGAACCAGCAGGGACTGCGCATCTACACATCGCTCGACCCACAGCTGCAGGCTGCGGCCAGCGCCGCGGTGGACGAGGGTATGAAGCATGTGGATGAGCTGGTGGACCGCAGGCACGCTAAGGCCGCGGCGACGGGCGAGCCGATTGTGTACCCGCAGGTAGCGCTGGTAGCGCTGGACCCGCATACGGGCCAGGTGCTGGCGCTCGTGGGCGGCCGCAACTATGGGCAGAGCCAGTTGAACCACGCAGCCGCGCACCGGCCGACCGGCTCCATCTTCAAACCGTTTGTGTATGCCGCGGCGTTCAACTCGTCGCTCGCGGGCACGCAGCTGACGACGCCGGACGGGAAGACAAGTGTGTTTAACCCGGCCATGATGCTGCCCGACCAGCAGCAGACCTTCGAGTTTGGTAATGGCCAGACCTACACACCGCGGAACTTTGAAGGTGAGTACCAGGACGAGGTGACGGCGCAGTTCGCACTGAAGCGCTCGCTGAACAATGCAACTATCCTGCTGGCGCAGATGGTCGGCTTTGGCAACGTGGCGGCACTGGCCCGCGATGCAGGCAATGTCTCGGCTCGCGCAACGCCGTCGGTGGCCATTGGCACCTACGCCGCCTCGCCTCTCGAGATGGCCGGCGCCTATACGATCTTCGCCAACGGTGGCACTGCCATCAAGCCCCAGCTGCTCGCCTCGATCCGTACGGCCAGCGGCGATCCGATCCAGGACTTCTCCGCGCAGACCCACCCCGTACTCGACCCACGCGTTGCGTACCTCACGACGAACATGATGCAAGCCGTGCTGCAAGGCAATGGCACCGGCGCGGGCGTACGCAGCATGGGCTTCAACGCCCCGGCAGCAGGCAAAACCGGCACCGAAAACGACGCCTGGTTCGTCGGCTACACGAGTAACCTGCTCTGCATTGTGTGGGTGGGCAACGACGATTATTCTGACCTCAAACTGCAGGGTGCGGACGCTGCAGGACCTATCTGGGGGAATTTTATGAAGCACGCTGTGGCGCTGCCGCAGTACAGCGACACGCACGAGTTCGCAGTGCCTGCCGGCGTGACGCTCGTGAACCTGGACAAGGCTACCAACCTGCTCGCCGATGCCACTTGCCCGGACGACTACACCGCTGCTTTTCTGGATGGTACGCAGCCGCTTAATACCTGCGATGGACCGGGCAACGACCAGCGCAATATCTTCCAGAAGCTCTTCGGCATTGGCCACGACCAGCCAAACCCGACGCAGCAGCAGCCGCAACAGCAAGTGCCTGCAGGTGCGCAGCCCGCGCTGCCAGGTGGGCAGCCGCAGCAGCCCGCGCCTACTACTTTGAACGGAGCGCAGCCGCCAGCGACTGTGCCGCAGCAACAGCAGCAGCCTGCGCAGGACAAGAAGCCGGGCTTCTTCGGACGTCTCTTCGGCCACAAACCCAAGCAGGAGCAGGCTCCGCAGCAACAGCAACCACAGTAGTTACAGAAGGGCGCTTCAACAACCCACGCGCTTGCGCCCACTGGTCATCGCCCAACCCGCGACCGGTGAGTCGCCCGGCTGGCACTGCGGGCACCAGTAGGTCGAGCGTGCATCCGGTCCCTGCTTGCGCAGCAGCACTGCTGTTCCGCAGCGGCGGCAGGGCTGCCCCTGGCGGCCGTACACCCAGAGGCGCGAGGCCTGATCGGCGGAGCCCGTGGTGCGGCGCGCGCCGGTGTAGGTGAGGATCTTGTCTGCGCCTCGCGCGTCCTCTTGCACGTTTTCGCCGATCAGCTTGCGCGCCTGGAACAGCAGGCAGTCGAGCTCTGCCGGCGTGAGCGAGGCGACCAATCGAAACGGATGCACGCCGCACAGAAAGCACACCTCAACCTTGTACACATTGCCGAGGCCTGCGATCACACGCTGGTTCAGCAGCACGTTTGCGATCTCTTCCTCCGGTCGCGCCAGTACTCGCGCTCGCGCCTGCTCTTCGTCATAGTCGGCACGCAGCAGGTCGGGGCCCAGCCTGGGGATCATGCTGTCACGCTCGAGTGTGCGCGCGGTAAAGAACTTTGCCACCGGCACGTTGAAGGCGACCGCCTCAAAGTCCGCGACGCGGATCACGCAGCGCATACTGCGTCGCGGCCCGCGCCAGCGCTCGCCGGTCCTGTAGATGTGCCACGAGCCGCTCATCAGCATATGCGTCAGCAGGATCAGGTCGCCCGAGAAAAAGATCAGCAGCCACTTGCCACGCGACTCGACTTTCTCGACGGTGCGGCCTGCGATGGGCGTGTTGTCGTCGACGCTTGCGAGCGGCGCGAGCGCTGTTTCGAAATACGTAACCTGCTTGCCTGCGAGCGCGCGGTCCAGGGCGCGCGCGGAGCGATAGATTGTGTCTCCCTCAGGCATCTTTAGTGCACTCCTCCGGTAACTGGCCGACCGCTGCTCGCGACCGACGGCAGCACGCGGCGCACGTTGAAGCCCATCGGCGCTGCCTGGAACCCGGCGTCCTGAAGGATGCGCGCCATCCAGTGCAGGTGCGTCGGCTGGCCGTTGATGGTCGCGAGCAGCAGGCCGCCACGCTGCTGCGCTTCGGTTCCGCCGCGCATCTCCTCCTGTGTCGCAGCGGAGAGATGCACAGCCAGGTCGCGCGCTGCCTGCGAGCGCTCGGGCTCATCTGCAGGCAGAAAAAACTGCACGTGCGGATTGCCGCGGCGCATGTAAGCCATCAGCTCGCCATTGCGCAGCACCACGCTTGCGCCCGCGCTGCGCGTCAGCGTGCGCACGGCGCTTGCATCCTGATCGCCGCTTTCCTCGACAGCGGGCCAGCGCAGGACTGAGCCGTAGGGGTTGGCGGGATCTGTCACCGCCAGTGTTACAGTTTCGGCTTCGCCACCTTGTAAGCCCGAGCGGAGCGACCGCAGCAGATCGACCGCTGCCGGCAGTGCAAACTGTGTCGCGCCCAACCCGGCCACAAAGTAGCCGCGGCGGATGCGCCCGCTCTCCTCCATGGCCTTCAGCACGTCGTACACCGCGCTGAAGCCGCCGACCACGTTCTCGCTGGCCACGCTCTCGCGCGTCAGCACGCCGTAGCGGTTCAGCAGTTGCTGCGTGATGGCGTGCGACCATTCCGTTGCTTCGTTCGCGCTGGTCGCGGACGCGGCAGGCAGCAGCGTCCAGCGGCCCTGCGCGCTGGGCGGCGTGGTTCTGCGCGAGCGGAAACGCGAGGGCTGGTTGTGGGCGCGCTTCGGGTTGCGCGCTGCAGAAGCGGGCTTTTGCACATAAGCCCGCAGCGCATGAAACGTGTCATTGGTCGCGATTCCACGCCATACCAGCGACCACAAGGCATCGAGTGTTTCACCGGGATAGCCGCCGCCGACAGCGTCATGCAGCTGCGCGAAGAACATCGCGCCACCGCGGCTCAGCTGCGCAACCAGCTGCTGCTCGCGCTCTGTGAGTGGCTCGGCATCTTTGCCTGGCAGCGACGCACGCGGGTCGCGCAGCGTCGGCAGCGTGTCTGAGAGGTACAGCGCGATGCGCCCATCGTGCTCACCCAGCGCATCCAGCCCGCACCACGTAACCTCGCCTGCTGCGATCAGCGTATCGAGGTCGCCCGGTGTGTAGCGCACGACACGCGCCGGGAGGATCGAAGTCTCAAGCAGCGAGGCGACCAGCGGCGCTCCTTGCAGCTGCTCGACTGTGTCGAGCAGCGCGTCGAGACCGCGGCGCTTTTGCAGCACGCCCTGCCAGTGCGTGAGCAGCCGCGCCAGCATCTGCTGCTCCACCGGTTCCACTTCTTTTCGCAACCGTGCGAGCGATTTTCTGCGGATCAGCCGCAGCACTTCCGCATCGCACCACTCGCGATGCACGCCGCCGGGGCGGAAGCCGCCCTCGACTACGCGGCCATCGAGCAGTAACTGCCGCAGCGCAGCCTCAGCGATCTGCGCGTCCACTGCGAAGCGCGCCTGCGCCTCGCCCAGCGTGAACGGCCCGTGTGTGCGCGCGAATCGTCGCAGCAGTTCCAGCACCGGCGTGGCTACAGCGGTAAGCATCGCAGTAGGCAGTCCCGGCGGCAATGGGATTCCAAGCGCGTCCCGGTAGCGTGCTGCATCTTCGACCGCGATCAAACGTTTCTCGCCTGCGATCTTGACGTCAAGCACACGCCGCGCACGCTGCAATCGTTCGAGCGCCGCGAATACTTCGTCGGAGATGGTTCTGCGGCGCAGCTCTTCGCGCGAGAGATCGCCGAGCCGCAGCAGCAGATCGTGCATGGCATCCATACTGCGCGCGTGGCCCATCTCGCCTAGCGATTGCAGCTGCTCCTCCACTTCGGCCATAGCGTCCGGGTCCAGCAGTTCGCGCAGGTCAGCATCGCCCATCAGCTCGCGCAGCTGCTCCTGGTCAATCGAAAGCGCCTGCGCACGGCGCTCGGCCAAGGGCGCATCGCCGTCGTAGATGTAGTTCGCGACATAGGAGAACAGCAGCGACGACGCGAAGGGAGATGGGGTGCGCGTGTCGGCGATATGGACGCGTATCTGCCGCTTCTCGACTGCACGCAGCGTCTCAAGGAACGCCGGCATGTCGAACACATCACGCATGCACTCGCGGTACGCCTCGAGCAGCATCGGAAACGACGCGTACCGCGACGCGACGGCCAACAAATCATAGGCGCGCTTGCGCTGCTGCCACAGAGGCGCACGGCCTTGCGCGCGCCGACGCGGTAATAAGAGCGCACGCGCCGCACTCTCGCGAAACTTGGCTGCGAACAACGCTGTCGCACCAAGCTGCCGCAGCACGTGCGCGGTCGCTTCCTCGGCGTCGAGCAGCAGCATGTCGGCGTCCGGCGCCGCGTCCGCATCGGGAAAACGCAGCACGAAACCATCGTCAGCCCACATCGCCTCCACGTCAGGGCCGCCGCTGGCGCGGATGCGTCCGGTCACCGCCATGGCCCAGGGCGCATGCACACGCGAGCCGAACGGGGTGAGCACGCATACGCGCCAGTCACCCAGCTCATCGCGCACGCGCTCGATCACGATGGTGCGGTCATCTGGCACCACGCTGGTTGCAATTTCCTGGTCGGCGAGAAAGCGCAGCAGGTTTTCAGCGGCTTTCGCTTCGAGGTCGTGCTCGCGCACCAGGCGCGTCAACGCGACGTTGTGCGGCAGCGCCCGCAGCTCGCGCACCATCGCACCGATGCGGCGGCCGAACTCGAGCGGGCGCCCCGCGTTATCGCCATGCCAGAACGGCATCTTGCCTGGCTCGCCCGGCGCAGGCGACACCAGCACCTTATCGTGCGTGATTTCATCGATGCGCCATGTGCTCGCGCCGAGAATGAAGGTGTCTCCGGTGCGGCTTTCGAAGACCATCTCTTCGTCGAGCTCGCCCACGCGGATCGGCTTCTTCTCGGAGCCCGACAGGAAAACGCCATACAGGCCGCGATCCGGGATGGTGCCGCCGTTCAAAATGGCGAGCCCCTTCGCGCCCTGCCGCGGTGTCACCATGTTGGTCACGCGATCCCACGTCACACGCGGCCGCAGCTCCGCAAACTCGTCTGATGGATAGCGCCCAGCGAGCAGGTCGAGCACGCCCTCAAACGCGCCGCGCGTCAGCTCCGCATACGGCGCCGACGCGCGCACGATTGCGTACAGCGAGTCGACTGCGATCCCTGGCGAGCGCTCGTCTGCAAGCTCGGAATAGGAGTCAAATTCGGCCTTTAGCTTTTTCGTGCGCTTCGACTCTTCCTCGCGCAACGCCAGCACCGGCGGCTGCGCCACAATTGCGACCATCTGCTGCGCCAGCACGTCAAGCGGATTGCGCAGGAAGCGTGTCGACTCCACCAGCCCCTCGTGCATGGCGCGGGTTACCGCTGCGCAGGCGACGAGGTCGGCGCGATATTTCGGGAAGATGATGCCCTCGCTCGCAGCGCCGACGGAGTGGCCGGCACGCCCGATGCGCTGCATCCCGCTCGCGACCGACGGAGGCGCCTCGATCTGGATCACCAGGTCGACCGCGCCCATGTCGATGCCGAGCTCAAGTGATGAGGTCGCGACCAGCGCCTTGATCTTGCCCGCCTTGAGCAGCTCTTCAATCTCGGACCGCTGCGCCGCGGCGAGCGACCCGTGATGGGCGCGCGCGATGTTCTCCTCCGCCAGCTCGTTGAGCGCGCCGGCAAGCCGCTCGGCGATGCGGCGGCTGTTGACGAAGATCAACGTCGAGGTCCGCTCGCGCACAATCTCGAGCAGACGCGGATGGATCGCGCTCCAGATCGAGGTCCGTTTCGGCCCCTGCGAGGCTGCGCCGCTGGGTAGCTCCTGCACCTCGCCTAGACGAGCCATGTCTTCGACCGGCACTTCAATTTTGAGCTCCAGCCGCTTCGGCTCGCTTGCATTGATGATCGTGACCGGACGGTAGCGTGCCGCAGTATCTGCCACCGCCGCTGTGACAGAAGCAGCGGGTCGAAGGTTGTCCGTGACCGGCTCGGCTTCCCGCGTCCACTCGCGCTCGCTCTCCTCGCGCAGGTCCTCAGCCGCCTCTTCCAGGGGCAGGGCAGGCGCAGACTCAATCTCACGCGGCAGAGCGCCGGCGAGAAAGTGCGCAACCTCCTCGAGCGGCCGCTGCGTCGCCGAGAGCCCAATGCGCTGCAGCGTGCGCCCCGAGCTCGCACTCACGATCGCCTCCAGGCGCTCGAGCGAGAGCGCCAGGTGGGCGCCGCGCTTGGTCGGCACCAGCGCGTGAATCTCATCGAGGATGACCGTCTCGACAGTGCGCAGCGATGCCGCCGCGTCAGAGGTGAGCAGCAGGTACAGCGACTCGGGGGTGGTGATGAGAATCTCGCCCGGGTTGCTCTTGAAGCGCGCGCGGTCGCGCTGGGACGTGTCGCCGGTGCGCACCGCGATCTCAGGCAGGTGCACGCTCACCCCGCGCTGCCGCGCCATATTCGTAATGCCGGCGAGGGGCGAGCGCAGGTTCCGCTCCACATCGACGGCCAGTGCTTTAAGCGGGCTGATGTAGATAACCTTGCAGCCGCCGGTTTTCGCTTTGCGCTTGCCTTTGGGTGGCTCGACTTCGCGCGGAGGCGACGAAAGCATGATGCGGTCGAGGCACCACAGAAACGCGGAAAGCGTTTTGCCGGTTCCGGTCGGCGCGAGGATCAGCGTGCTTTCTCCACGCGCAATCGCCGGCCAGCCAAGCCGCTGCGGCGACGTGGGCCGCTCGAATACGGCGCGGAACCAGTCCGCGGTTACGGGGTGGAACAAGGCAAGCGCCGCCTCTGCTTCCTGTTCAGCAGTCGGCGCGGTCCGCGGCGTGTCTCTTTCTTTTGTCTCAGCCGTTTTCTTCATGCTTTATACAGGCAAGCATAGCCTTTGTTGGATGCAGGGTCTCCGAAGGAAAGTGCAAAGCTCGCGATGGTGCTGCTACAAAGGTGCGCAGCTTGCGGCCGGCGTGCGCTACAGGTAGCCTCAGGCGCAGGATGCGCCCCTCAATTGCCCAGCTCGCTGCACTGTTTGCCCAGGCGCAGGCCGTTGCCTTGCACGCTTACGCGCCCTACTCGCATTTCCGCGTGGGCGCCGCGCTGCTGTTTGACGATGGCATTACGGTGAGCGGATGTAATGTGGAGAACGCCTCTTACGGCCTCACCAGCTGCGCCGAGCGCAATGCCCTCTTTCGAGCTGTCAGCGAGCGAGGCGCGGCGCCGCGAATTGTAGCCGTGGCAGTTGCAAATGCAAACGGGGCTGCCAGCCCGCCCTGCGGCGCGTGCCGGCAGGTGCTCAGCGAGTTCGTCGCTGAGGATGCCATCGTGGTTTTCCCCGGCGAAGGCGGCGATCCCGGTGAGCCCGTTCTCTTTCGCGAGCTTTTCCCCCACAGCTTCCAACTGAAACTACTGCGCTGATGCACGCCGTCGACCTCATCCGCAAAACCCGCGACGGCGAGTCGCTCAGCGACGGCGAGATTCACTTTCTTGTGAGCGGCGCGGCCAGCGGGTCGGTTCCCGAGGCGCAGCTCGCGGCGTGGCTGATGGCGGTGTTTCATCGCGGCCTTACCGCAGCGGAGCTCAGCGCGCTGACCGAGGCCATGCGCTATTCGGGCGAGACATTCGACGCGAGAGGCTCTGGCGGCGCAGGCAAACGCACCGTCGACAAGCACTCGACCGGCGGCGTGGGCGACAAGACCTCGCTGCTGGTCGCACCTATCGCGGCAGCGGCGGGCTTGCTCGACCCCATGATCAGCGGCCGCGCCCTGGGCCACACGGGCGGCACGCTGGACAAGCTGGAATCCATTCCAGGCTTCCGCACCGCGCTCTCGCTCGCTGAAATGCGCGCGGTTCTCAAGCAAACAGGCGCCTGCCTCGTCGGGCAAACCGCCAGCCTCGTCCCCGCCGACCGCACGCTCTACGCTCTGCGCGACCGCACCGCGACTATCGAAAGCCCGTACCTGATATGCGCATCGATTATGAGCAAGAAGCTCGCCGCCGGGCTTGATGCGCTGGTGCTGGATGTGAAGACCGGTTCCGGCGCGTTTCTCCGCGATCCGGAGCGAGCGCGGTTTCTCGCGCAGTTGCTGGTCGCGACAGGCGAGCGCGCCGGTACCCGCACGATCGCGCTGCTGACGGACATGAGCCAGCCGCTCGGCGCCTTTGCGGGCAACTGGGTGGAGGTTGCCGAGTGCTGCGCGCTGCTCCAGGGCGAGCGCCCGGCGCTGAGCGAAGACCTGCGCACGCTCTCGCTCGAGCTCGCCGGCTGGATGCTGTTGCTTGGCGGCGCGGCAGCAAGCCTGGAAGCGGCCCGCACACAGGCCGAGCAGCTGCTGGCAAGCGGCGCCGCGTGGCAGAGTTTTCGCGGCATCGTCGAGGCGCAGGGCGGGGATCTCGGCGTGCTCGACTCTGCCGCGGCGCACCACAAGCCCTGCGCACAGACTGTTTTCAAAGCGCCGCGCGATGGCTTCCTGACTCGCATCGACACGACTGCTGTGGGCTGGGCGGTGCAGCGACTCGGGGCTGGACGCGCGCATGCAACCGACACAATCGATCAGCACGCAGGGCTGCGGATGCACGCGAAGCTGGGAACGCAAATGAGGGCTGGCGAGCCGGTCTGCACGCTGTTTGCTGCGAGTGATTCGCTGTTCGCGGAGCCGCTCGCGCTGCTCCAGTCCGCTATCACCATTACCGGCGCGCGCGAAGAGCCGCCGTTCCTGCTGGCTGCGGTGATCACCTCAGCGAAGTAAAGGCAAGACCCGCTGCGCGCGAGGCGGCCACTCCGTGGCTTTCTTCTTTGAAGAATACCCGTCACGCCGGTTCATCGAGGGCGCTACGAAGTGACCGCTGGCCGCGCAGGCGGTTTTGCTTTTCAAAGTATGCTGAGTGCAACAAGGAGCGCGTTTGCAAAGACTCACCGGCATTCTCGGCCTGCTCACCATGCTGCTGCTGGCGTGGCTCTTCTCGACCAATCGTCGCGCTATCCGCTGGCGCACCGTGGTGTGGGGCCTCGGTCTGCAGCTTTGCTTCGCATTCATTGTGCTGCGCGCCGCGTGGGGCCAGCGCGCGATGGCCGCGGCGGGCAGCGCGGTCAACTCGCTGCTTGCGTATGCCTTCGCCGGCTCCTCACTGGTGTTCGGCAAGCTCGGCGAGCAGCACTCCTCGTTTGGCGCTATCTTCGCTTTCCAGGTGCTGCCCACCATCATCTTCATTTCAGCGCTGTTCTCCGCGCTGTACGCGCTCGGCGTGATGCAGATCGTCATTCGCGCGTTTGCGCGGCTCATGCAGTTCACGCTCAAGGTTTCAGGGGCGGAGAGCCTCAACGTCGCTGCCTCTGTGTTCATGGGCCAGACCGAGGCTCCGCTCACCATCCGTCCCTTCCTGCCCGGCGCCACCCGCTCCGAGCTGATGACGATTATGACCAGCGGCATGGCCCACGTTTCCGGCGGCATTATGGCTGCGTACATCCTCTACGGCATCCAGGCCAAGCACTTGCTCGCGGCCGTCATCATGACTGCGCCCGGCACCATTCTCATCTCAAAAATGCTGGTGCCGGAGACGGAGACGCCAGCTACCGCGGGCGTTGTGCGCATGCCGAAAGATGAGGTGCACACCGGCGAAAACCTGCTGGCCGCGATTGCGCGCGGCACCCTTGACGGCGGCAGGCTCGCCTTCAATGTGGCCATCATGCTGATCTCATTTCTGGCGCTGATCGCGATGGTCAATGGCGTGTTCGGATGGGCGCACGGGCACGCCGGCTGGTTTCCCCACTCGCTCGACGCGGTGCTCGGGGTGCTGTTCGCGCCGGTTGCATGGATCATCGGGATTCCGTGGCACAGCGCGCGGCTGGTCGGCAACCTGCTGGGCACGCGCATGGTTACAAATGAACTGCTGGCGTACTCGCTGCTGGGCGCGCAGAAGGGCATGCTCGACGCACGCTCGTTCACCATTGCGACGTTTGCGCTGTGCGGCTTTGCGAATCTGAGCTCCATTGGCATCCAGATCGGCGGCATTGGCGCTCTGGCCCCTACGCGCCGCAACGACCTGGCCCGGCTGGGCCTGCGCGCCATGCTGGCCGGCACCATGGCCAACCTTATGTCGGCCTCGATCGTCGGCATGCTGCTTCGGTAGCCGCGCGTCACGCTAAACTGAGACTACGCATGATGCCGTTTGAGAACGCCGGGCAAGAGGCAGTACAGGTTGAAGAGTCTGCGGCATTTCTCCGCGAGTGCCTCGGTGAGCGAGCGACGGCAGAGATCGGCATCGTCCTCGGGTCCGGCCTGGGCGCATTCGCGGGCGAGCTTTCCAACGCAACCGAGATTCCCTACGCAAGCATTCCGCACTTCCCTGTGTCGGGCGTTGCAGGCCACGCGGGGCGGCTGGTCGCGGGCACGCTGAGTGACATCCCGGTTCTCGTGCTGCAGGGGCGGGTGCACGTTTATGAAGGCCACTCTGCCGCGACCATCGTGCGTCCTGTGCGCACGCTTGCTGCGCTGGGTGTTCGGGCGCTCATCCTTACCAATGCAGCGGGCGGTATTCGGCTCGACCTGCGCCAGGGCCAGCTGGTTCTGATCTCCGACCACATCAATCTATCGGGCTTGAACCCGGCGGCGGGGCCGTTGTTCGGCGACAAGCCGCGCTTCTTCGATATGTCCGAGGCCTACTCCCCCGCGCTGCGCGAGCTCGCGCATGCCGCGGCCAGCGCAACGATGGCGGAGGGCGTGTACATCAGCGTGCCGGGCCCCAGCTTTGAAACGCCGGCGGAGATTCGCGCCTTCCGCGCGATGGGCGCCGATCTTGTGGGTATGTCGACCGCGCTTGAAACCATCGCCGCGCGCCAGTGCGGGCTTGAGGTGCTGGGCATCTCGTGCGTGACCAACATGGCAGCCGGGATCGAGCCGCATCCGCTTAGCCATGAGGAAGTGCTCGAAACCGGCCGCGCTGTTGAGCAGCAGCTTGCTACGCTGCTCACCGGCATTGTGCCTCGCGCGGTTGCCTACCTGGAGCGATCCGGAGTCAAGCCTTGAGCATCCCCGCGCCCCGAAGCGGCCCGCTCCTGCTTGCGATTGCCGGCGCGTCCGGCTCCGGCAAGACAATGCTGGCCGAGGAGCTGGCACGCGAGCTCGAAGGCAGCCATTTTCACCTCGACCACTATTATCGCGACCTTGGCCATCTTGCTCCAGAAGAGCGCCCGCAGCAGAACTTCGACCACCCGGAGCAGATCGAGCACGAGCTGCTGCTCGCGCATCTGCGCGAGCTCGCCGCGGGCCGCGCCATCGACCGACCGTGCTACGACTTCGCCGCGCACACGCGCGTTCCCGGCAAGACCGAGCGCATCCGCGAGCCGCATGTGCTGCTGCTCGACGGCATCTTCGCCCTGTACTGGCCGGCTGTGCGCGCGCTAGCTGCGCTTTCCATTTACGTCGATACGCCGGACGATTTGTGCTACGAACGTCGCCTGCGCCGCGATGTGCGCGAGCGCGGCCGCAGCCCGGAGCAGGTGGCTTTGCATTATGCGGAAACGGTTCGCCCCATGGCCGAGCGATTTGTGCGGCCCTCGGCGCGCTGGGCCGACCTCGTTGTGGATGGCACCTCTTCGCTCGACTGGTCGATTGAGCAGGTGCTGGGCGCCCTGCGCACCCGCGGCCTGCTGTCGCAGCAGGAAGCCGAAGAGCCTCTCGGCTTCTCTTGATGTTCATGCTGCGCAATTCGCGCGGACACGCTCGCGTCGGCGCAGCACATCCAAGCAGCCGAGAGCGCGACACAAAAAGGAGCAAACACTTGGCGAACTTTGTCATTCTCGGCGCCTACGGCGGCATCGGCACAGCTCTCGCCCGCACCCTCTCTGCCCGCGGCGATCGGCTGCTTCTTGCGGGGCGGGATGCCAGCCGCCTTGGCACGCTCGCGACCGAGCTGGGCGCTTCACACGCTGTGGCCGACGCCACCGACAGCGCGTCGATTGAAACTGCCATCGCGCAGGCCGCGAGCGAGTTCGGCCAGCTCCACGGCGTCGCCAACTGCTTCGGTTCGCTGCTGCTGAAACCCGGCCACGTCACCAGCGATGCCGAGTTCGAATCCGTGCTCGCGATCAACCTGAAAAGCGCCTTCGCCACCATGCGCGGCGCGGCCAAATCCATCCCCGGCGCGGGCTCGGTCGTGCTCGTCTCCAGCGCCGCTGCGCGCATCGGTCTGGTCAACCACGAGGCCATTGCCGCGGCCAAGGCCGGCGTGCAGGGTCTCGCGCTGGCTGCGGCGGCCACCTATGCCAAACGCGGCCTGCGCTTCAACTGCGTCGCTCCCGGGCTCACCGATACGCCGCTCACCGCGCGTATCGTCGGCTCAGAGACCGCGGCCAAAGCCTCGCTGAACATGCATGCATTGGGCCGCTTCGGGCAGCCCGACGACGTAGCCGCTGCCATCGCCTTCCTGCTGGACCCGGCACAAAGCTGGATTACCGGCCAGGTCCTCGGCGTGGATGGGGGCCTCGGCTCCGTTTGGAGCCGAGGCAATGGTTGAAGACCCCCTGCGCGGGAGGCGGTCACTTCGTGACATGTGGCGTTGGTGGAGGCCCACACAAGTCATCTCTGCCAGCAACACGAGCACACGTCACGAAGTGACCAGGCGGTTTACTGTTTCGCCTGGTGCTCGTCCGGGACGGGCTCCGCACTCTTCTGCCAGGCGGCGTAGATCATGTCCCGCAGCATGCTCGCGCCGGCGGCCAGCCGCTGCTCGGCAAAGCCCTTGCCGGCAGGGGTGCCCATGCCGGTGAAACCGCCTTCTTTTTCGAGCGAGTAGGTCTCATCCACCAGCGTGGCCGAGTGCCGCAGGTAGGCCAGGTAATCGTTCCACTCGTCGCCGATCGGCTCCACTGCAGACAGCAGCGGCTTTACGTCCTCGGCCTTAATGGCCGCCGAGACGAACACTGTTTCAAACTGCGAGTGGATGTGGTGCTCGGTGGTGTAGCCGTGCGGGTTGTCCTTCTCGACCCAGCCGTTGTAGTCGCGGCTTACATGCAGCGGCTGCGAGCCGTCGCCGACATAGTGGCCCAGCCAGCCCGCGTAGAACAGCACCGCGGCCTCCTCGGGCCGGGTGTCTTCATGCTTCGCCTGGGCCTCGCGATAGTCGCGGAAACCGGCCTTCAAACGCTGCCACACCTCTTCGGTCTGCCAGGGCTGCATGCCCACTTTTTCTGGGGTCTCGAGCGCGGCGGTTTCCGGGTGCGCCGCGCGGTACTTGCTCAGCGCCTCGATAAAGTCATACCGCTTACGCGGCAGTGGGCCGATCACGTCGGCGTACTCCAGGTCGATGAAGTGGTCGGGCGCCTGGGTGGCGCTCAGCTCGGGCTCGGCGGGCGAGCGCCAGCGGTCGGGCTCGGGACCCAGGTATTCGATCTCAGCCAGCGCCGCCGGCGTCGTCAGGAAGGCGGGCGCGTCTTTCGGCAACGCCTCGGCCGCCAGACGGTTGATGATGCGGTGACCGTCGGAGCCCCAGCCGAAACACGCGGGGACCGCGCAGACAGGAAGCATGGAAAGGACGACGGCGGCACGGAAGGCTCTCGATCTCATTGGCCGCAAGTATAGCTGCTTGCGCATTGCCGCCAGGTGAACTTTAGGCGCCGGGCAAACGTCCAATACAGCGATGCGCGCCCACTTTTTTTCTCTCGCCGGCCTGCTGCTGGCCTCCACATGCCTGCTCGCTCAAACACCGTCGGCGGGCAGCTCTCACGGCCAGACTCACGCCCAGGAGGCGGCGCCTCAGCCTGTGCTCTCCGGGAAAGGCCGCCAGGTGACGCTGCCGGTCGTCGTCCGCGACAAGAAAGACAAGATCGTTCCGGGCCTCACCAAAGACGATTTCACCCTGACCGAAGACGGGCAACCGCAGACGATCCAGTCCTTCTCCTCCGCCGCCGCACTACCCCTCACGCTCACCATCGCGCTCGATACGGCGGGCAGCATGCGCGACGCGATCGAGATTGAGCGCACTGCCAGCCGGGGCTTTCTCGATGAGATCGTCGCCCGACCGGAAGATAAGGCCAGTGTGCTGCACTTTGACCGCGAGGTCGAGCTGCTGGAAGACCTCACCCCGGTAAAGGCGAAGCTCGACGAATCGCTCAACCAGCTCGGCCCTTCCTCCGCGGAAAACACGGTGGAAAGCGACCGTGGCCATCGCTTCGGCGCGCAGGTCTACGACGCGATCTATCTCGCCGCGAACGAGATTCTGGCGAAGCAGTCCGGGCACAAGGTGATCGTTGTGATCGCCGATGGGATTGACCACGGTAGTAAAGAGCAACTGCAGGACGCGATCGAGGCTGCGCAGAAAGCCGAGGCCAGCGTGTACACCGTCTATTTCAAGGGCGCGCAGCCTCGGCCGGACAATCCCGGACAGGGCGGCCCCGGCCAGGGCGGCAACCGGCGCGGCGGCCTGGACGGTCCCGGCATCGGTTTTCCCGGCGGTGGTGGCGGTGGGCGCGGCGGACAGCCTGGCGGCGGTCGACCCGCGCCGACAGAACAGCCGCAGGTCGACGGCAGAAAGATCATGCAGCAGATCGCGGCTGAAACCGGCGGTCGCTTTGCTGAAGCCAAAAAACCGAAAGACTTCGACGACATTTACAAGGGCATCGCTGAGGAGCTGCGCCAGGAGTCCCTGCTCGTCTACACGCCGGTCAGCCAGGGCGAGGGGTTCCACCGCATCGTGCTCACCGCCAAAGGGAAGGACCTATCGGTGCAGACACGTGCTGGCTACTACGGCAGCGGTTCTGGCTTCACAAAAACGAAACTGAACTAACGCACGCGCCGCTCTCGGGCCTCGATGGGGCCACGCACCAGGACTGCATAGGCTAGCGCCCCGGCCAGCGTGACTGCCGAGCACAGCAGCAGCGCCACGTGGAATGAGTGCGTCCGGTCAAGCAGCCAGCCTGTGCTCCACGGCGCAGCCGACGCCACCATGAAGGACCCGAAGTTCTGCACCGAGCCTACCGTCGCCACCCGCCCCGCAGGCGCCGCGAACTGGACCACTCCCCACGCCGCCGTCCCTGCGAAATGCACGCAGAACAGCGCGGCGGCGATCAGCAGGACGGCCGCGCGGGTCGAGCCGGCGCCGGCGACAAAGAAGGTGAACCCAGCCGAGAGCGCCATGCCGCCCACGATCAGCCAGCGCCGGCAGCGCAGTGGATCGCTGCCCCGGCGCACCAGCGCATCCGCGACCAAGCCGCTTGCGAACATGCCGCACGCGCCCAGCAGAAACGGCAGCACCGCCAGCGACCCGGTTCGGGCGATCGAGACGTGCCGGGCTTCCTCAAGGTAGCCCGGCAGCCAGGCCAGGTAGAGCCACGCCGTGTAGTTGATGCCGGAGAAGCCCAGCAGCATGCCCCACATCACGGGGCTGCGAAACAGCGCGAGCCAGGCGTGATCCAACGAAGACCCGCCACGAAGTGGCCGCGAGCCGCGTAGGCGGTTTTCCTGCCTCTCCGGGTCGCGATACAGGGGAAACCAGGCCAGGGCCAGCAGAACCCCCAGCGCGCCAATTACCCCGAACATCGCCCGCCAACCGGCGTGCACCATCAGGACCGTGAGGGCGAGCGGGGCGATGGCCTGGCCGAGCATCGTCGAGGCATTCAGCAGGCCGGTCGGCCAGCCTCGCTCGCCCGGCGCGAACCAGCCCTCGATCGACTGCACCCCCGCCGCGAAGAAGGGCGATTCGCCCACCCCAAGCAGTACCCGCAGCGGCACAAACTGGCGGTAGCTCCCCACGAACGCGGTCGCCGCCTGCGCCGCCGACCATACCAGCAATCCCACCCCGAGCAGCACCCGCGCGCGGAAGCGGTCAAGCAGAGCGCCTATCGGCAGCTGCGCCAGCCCATAGGCAAGCGAAAACAGCGAGAGGAGCGCGCCCATCTGCGTGCCGGAGAGGTGCATCTCGACGCGGATCGGCCCATTCGCGATAGAAAGCGAGCCGCGATCGAGAAAGTTGACCAGGCCGGCCGAGAACAGCAGCGCGAGCGCTGTTCGCTGGCCGCAGCGCCGGCTTTGCGATGAGGTTGAGAAGGAAGAAAGCACGCAGCTCCCATGGTAGGGGACATGGCATAGGGAAGATGTTAAAGAAACCCGGCGCGCCGCGCTGGTAAACTGGGCGCTGCCATGCCTACGAAAAAAGAACTCCTCACCCAGCCCATCCGGCACATCAACATCAAGCAGCACAACGTTGTGGCGCTGGTCGACGCCATGCAGTACATGGCCTACAGCTCGCGCGACCTGGCGCGCGCCGCCTCGATCTACGAGCGCATGCTGCGCGACCAGGAGTGCGGCGTGATCCTGTGCCTGGCCGGCTCGCTCATCTCCGCCGGGCTGCAGCAGGTCTTCATCGACCTGATCCGCAACAAGATGGTCGATGCCATCGTCTCGACCGGCGCGAATATCGTCGACCAGGACTTCTTCGAGGCGCTCGGCTTCAAGCACTGGATCGCCGACGAGCTGTACAAGCAGGGCACCGAGGACGCCACCCTGCGCGATCTGATGATCGACCGCATCTACGACACGCTGATCGACGAGGAAGAGCTGCGGCTGTGCGACGAGACGACGGAGAAGATCGCTAACTCCCTGGAGCCGCGGCCCTACAGCTCACGCGAGTTTATCCGCGCCATGGGCGCGTACCTGGAGCAGGAGGGCAAGACCCCGGCCAAGGGCGGCGCCGACTCGATCGTCTACGCGGCCTATGAGAACGATGTGCCGATCTTCTGCCCGGCGTTCTCTGACTGCTCGGCCGGCTTCGGCCTGGTGGCGCACCAGCACGCGCGGCAGGGCAAGCCGATGGTCTCGCTTGACTCAGCCAAGGATTTCTACGAGCTTACCCAGCTGAAGATCGCCAACCCCACCACCGGCCTGTTCATGATCGGCGGCGGGGTGCCGAAGAACTTCGCCCAGGACATCGTGGTCGCGGCCGACATCCTCGGCATGGACGCGCCTATGCACAAATATGCCGTCCAAGTCACGGTCGCCGACGTGCGCGATGGCGCGCTTTCGTCGAGCACCCTCAAAGAGGCCAGTTCGTGGGGCAAGGTAGATACAACTTTCGAGCAAATGGTTTTTTCTGAAGCCACGCTCGCCGTCCCGCTTATTGCCGGCTACGCTTTCCACAAGCGTGCGTTCCAGGGCAGGCAGGGCAAGCGATTCGCGCGTGTGCTGGAGCCGGTGACGGCGTAGGCATTCCCTTTTCGATCTATCCAGGCCTGCCGCAAAAGTGGCAGGCCTTTGTACTGCTGAGAAAAGTTGCGGTCCCGTCCTGATTTCCACTAGCCAAGTGTCTCGCTTTGGGCATATGTTCTGTCTTTATTCAAGACATTCTGCCTGGGACGCATCGACTCTGCCTACGCAGAACGTCGAAACGCAGGCGTGCAAGGGAGCACACGAAGTGTCGACTTTTCTCCAGGTATACGGTGGCTGTGGGATCGCCACCCTGATCGGCTTCCTCGCGCTGTGCCATAACTCGGCCACGCGCGCCCGGCAGACGCCGCCGCAGGGTCCGGCGTCCAGGGAGCACTCGATCTCACGCTGACACTCCTCTTCGCCGCACTCCCCTGGGGAGTGCGCAAGGAAGCCGCCCCTATCACAGGGGGCGGCTTTTTTTCAGCTTGCGTATGCCGGAACTGGCCGGGCTCGCTCGCAGGTGAGCGTCAACAAAGCCTAGAAGATGTGGTGCTCCTCTTCCTCTTGTTCCTCGCGGCCAGCGTGTCCATGCGCATGGTCGCGGACAGAATCCAGACGCGACTCGCTGCCCGCTGCCACCTGCGTCGCCTGCCGGACCTTCGCCACCGTCTGCCAGTTGTCTTTCCGCTTCTGTTCCGCCACAAACGGGGGCACATCCATGGCCAGGTGCCGGCACAGAGTCTCGACATAGGGCTCATACAGCGCCCGCATCTCGTTGAGCCGCGCGAGCGAGCCAGGGTCCTGCGCGACCCGGGTGCCGGCCTGGCACAGCAGGTCATGCAGCTGGGTAAAGGCGCCCGGGCCCAGGCGGTCCTGCTTCGGCGAGACCGGGTCCAGGTCGAAGACCTGCGACAGGTCCACGACCGCGTGCCGGGCCATGGCAAAGGTGAGCTGGGCCTGGCGCCCGGGGAGGTCCTGCACGGAGGCCACCATCAGCGCGCAGGTGTCCAGCACTGCGCACAGCGCGCTGAGCCAGCTCTGGTTCAGGTGCTGGGAGCGGAAGAAGCATAGCAGCGGGTAGGAGATGTGGCTCTCCAGCAGCTCCGCCGCCCAGCGCTCCCACTCCGCCAGCAAAGTTACCAGCGCATCGCCGCCGCCGGGGAACGCATGCCGCCGCATCAGCTCGGCGGCTGAAGGCGGCGAACCGGCCCGCGCATCCAGCAGAGAGATGCTGACCTCCCGGCGGGAAAAGGCTCCGTAGAGAACCGGAAAATAGCCGATGACGATCGCGACAAAACCCAGGCCCAGGCCGGACTCGACCACCAGCAGCTCGCGCACCAGACGGGAGCGCGGCAGCACATCGCCGAGCCCGAGCGTAAATAGAGTCGTTCCGCTGACGTAAATGTCCGCGCGGAAATCGGGATGGCCTGCTGCCAGAGGGTCAGAAAGCGGCGAACCGGCGGCATAAAAGCACAGACCGAAACCTAGCACCAGTCCCATTGCCCACAAAGCGATCAGCAGGATGAGCGAAAGCGGCCCGTAGACCGACAGCAGCGTCTCCCTGTGGCGCGGGCCGCGGATAAAGCGCGTCGCCCATCGCCACGGTCGCCAGGTGGCCAGGTAAAAGAGCCGCGTGAGGCGGTAGCGGCCGGTGGGCCGCCTCGGCAGAATAATGGTCTGGAAGGCGTCGAGCAACACCAGCAGGACGCACAAGGTACCGGCGATTCCGGCGAGAACTTCCATGTTGCAAGAGATGCGGGTGCTGCGCTGGCGCGTCAGGAAAGTGGCGGGGCGCTTAGACTTGGAGCTGGGCCGCTGGCTGCTTCGTAACTCATTCTTGCGCGTATGGCGACCACAAAGCGCACGCAGTGCCATGCCTGAGGGCAGCGAAGGCGCTTGCGCGCGAGGACCCAGAGCCCACCACAATGGCCGGAATGGGACGAACACTTCTCGGGCTTGGCTTGCTGCTTTTGCTGGCGGGCGGCGTTTTGCTGCTGGCGGCTCGGTTCGGCGTGCCGCTGGGGCGACTGCCGGGCGACCTGCACTGGCGCGGCCGCCACGGGGAGTTTTTTGCTCCGCTGGGCACATGCCTGCTGGTGAGCCTGCTGCTGAGTCTGCTGCTGGCGCTGGCCCACCACCTGCGCCGCTGAGAGATGCACCGGGCGGCGAGTAAACTCGGGTGAGTGGACGCTCCAGACCGTGCGATACGAACGAATACAGCTCCGCCAGCCGACTCCGCGCCCGAGCCAGCGAGTGCCGGGCAGCTCGGCTTCTTTTTTGAGCAGCGATTTGAGCTGCCAGAGAACAGGCCCCCGGAGCCAGAGTTGAGAGAGCCTGCCGCGGAAAAATCAGCGGCGCGACACACTGCCGGCCCGCGGGAAAAGCGCAGCAGGAAGGCCGCTGATACGCTGCCGGCCTGGGCACGCGCGGCGATGCCAGCCGCGCCGCCGGTAGAAGACACGGACGACGAGCCAGCGGACCCCACCCGGCATGTGTGGCGCGTGACCGACCTGGTGAGCGAGGTACGCAGCCACATCGAGGGCGCCTACCCCGACCTGTGGGTACGCGGCGAAATCTCAAACCTGCGCGCGGCCCCCTCCGGCCACATGTACTTCACCCTCAAGGATGGTGACGCGCAGCTGCCGGCCGTGCTGTTCCGACGCCAGGCGCAAGCGCTCCGCTTTCGACCGGAAGACGGCCTGGAGGTGCTGCTGCGCGGGCGCGTCTCAGTCTACGAGCAGCGCGGACAGATGCAGCTGATCGCCGAATACCTGGAGCCGGTGGGCGCGGGCTCGCTGCAGATCGCCTTCGAGCAGCTGAAGGCCACGCTGAGGGCCGAGGGCCTGTTTGCCATGGACCGCAAGCGCCCGCTGCCCGCGTTTCCTCACTGCGTCGGCATCATCACCTCGCCCTCGGGCGCGGTCATCCGTGACTTTCTCAACGTCGCCAGCCGCCGCCATGCCGCGCTCGATGTGCTGCTCTATCCAGCCGTGGTGCAGGGCGAGCAGGCGGCAGCGGAGATCGCGGCCGGCATCGCGTACTTCAATCGCGCTCGGTCTGTCGATGTGATCGTGATCGCCCGCGGCGGCGGCTCGCTTGAAGACCTGGCGCCGTTCAACAGCGAACTGGTCGCCCGGGCGATCGCTGCCTCGACGCTGCCGGTGGTTTCCGCAGTCGGGCACGAGACTGACTTCACCATCGCCGACTTTGTAGCAGACCTTCGCGCACCCACGCCCTCCGCCGCGGCTGAGCTGATCACCGCCGCGCGGCACCGGATCGAGGAGCATGTGGACACGCTGCAGGGCCGGCTCGCCCGCGCCGCGCGTCACCAGCTTGCGCTTGCACAACAGCAGTTCTCCACGGTCTCCATCGATACCGGCCTGGCGCGCCTGCGCAGCAGCCTCGGCCGCCGCGAGCAGCGCGTCGATGAGCAGCGCTTCCGGCTGGAGCGGGCCCAGGCGAAGGCGTTGCGTTCCGCTTCGGATCGCGTTCAGCAGTCCGACGCCGCGCTGCTGCGACAGGATGCGACGCAGCGATTGCGCATGATGCGCGAGCGTTTTTCCGGGTTGCAGCTGCGGCTGGAGCGCGCCGCTCGGCACAGGCTTACCGGTGCGCTGCAGCAGCACTCGGCCGCGTGCCAGGGGCTGGGCCGCTACAACCCAGTGCTGCGCCTTCGCCTTCATAGGAAGGCAGGGCTTGCGCTGCAGGGCCGCCTGGCGCGTGCCGGGGCTGCGCGGCTGCAGACCGCCACGCAACAGCACGCGGTAGGCATGCGCTCGCTCGCGTCACTTTCGCCCATTGCCGTGCTGGGCCGCGGCTACGCACTGGTGTTTGCCGCGGACGGCTCGCTGCTGACGCGCGCTGACGCAACCCGCGAGGGCGACGCGATCCAAGTGCGCCTGGCCAAGGGAGCACTTGGAGCAACTGTAACCGAGAGAGTGACAGATACCGAATGAGAACGCTCTTTGGAACCGACGGCATCCGCGCCGTTGCCGGGATTGCGCCGCTCGACAGCGCAACCATTTTTGCCGTGGGCGCGGCGCTGGCCTACACGCTCAAGGGGCAACACCCCATGCCGCGCGTGCTGCTCGGTATGGACACGCGGGAAAGCGGGCCGTGGATCGCGCGGCTGCTCTATGCGGGGCTGGCTTCCGGCGGAGCCGCGCTGGCCAATGCGGGGGTGGTTACTACGCCGGCTATCGCGTATCTCGCACGCAAGTTCGGCTTTGCCGCCGGCATCGTCATTTCGGCCTCGCACAATCCATGGGCCGACAATGGCATCAAGATTTTCGCCAGTGACGGCTACAAATTGCCCGACGCTCAGGAGCTTGCCATTGAGGCAGAGATCTTCGCTCGGTTGGCTGTCGGCGTTGCGCCCTGTGAGCGCGAGCTGCCCGCCGTCGATGCCGTGTACCGGCATGATTATGAGACGTTCCTGCACGCTGCCGTTCCGGGCCTTGCGCTTGACGGCATGCACATCGTGTTGGACTGCGCAAACGGGGCCGCCTCCGCGATTGCACCGGAGCTGTTCGCAAATCTAGGCGGCCGCGTCGAGCTGACCCATGCCGCGCCCGACGGCCGCAACATCAACGAGCGCTGCGGGGCGCTGCATCCGGAGATCGTTGCCCGCGAGACTGCCGACCGCGGCGCGGCGCTCGGCATCACTCTTGATGGCGATGCCGATCGCTCGCTCTTCGCGGATGGCCAGGGCCGCGTGGTCAACGGCGATGCCATCCTGCTGATCGCCGCGCGCGCGCTCAAGGCGCAGGGCCGACTCTCGGGCGACCTCGTTGTCGCCACTACCATGTCGAACATGGGCCTAGAAGCAGCGCTCGCACGCGACGGTATTCGCATGCTGCGCGCGCCGGTCGGCGACAAATACGTGCTGGAGATGATGCAGCAGCACAAGGCGGCGCTGGGCGGCGAGCAGTCCGGCCACATTCTCTTCCCGCATCTCGCCACCACTGGCGACGGGCTGCTTACCTCCCTCGTTGTGCTCGATATCCTGCGGCGCAGCGGCAAGCGGGTCGAGGAGCTGGTGAGCGACCTCAGAACATTCCCGCAGGTGATTGTCAATGTGCGCGTTCGCGAAAAAAGGCCGCTAGCCGGTATCGTATCTGTAACAGCGGCGATTGCAGATGCCGAGCAATCGCTTGCCGGGACTGGGCGCGTAGTCATCCGCTACTCCGGAACGGAAGCTCTGGCGCGCGTCATGATCGAGGCTGAATCGGAAATGCTGATGCGCGAACACGCCGGCAAAATAGCCGCCGCCATCCAGGCAGAATTAGGCTTGTAAATGCCGCAATCCACGAAGCGGGCGTTTTTCGAGAATCGCACGAAGTGACCGTGCAGGCGGTCTTGTTCTAGCGGTTTGTAACTGTAATAGTTACAGATCCCGCCAGTTCGCACCGAGCTCTGCATCCACAACGATCGGTACGCTTAGCTCGATCACATGCTCCATCTCATGCTGCACCATCGCCCGGACCGCCTCGGCCTCATCCTCCGGCACGTCGAACAGCAGCTCGTCATGCACCTGCAGCGTCATGCGCGCGCGCCGCTTCTCGTCAGTGAGCCGCTTGTCGATGCGGATCATCGCAATCTTGATCAGGTCCGCAGCTGTGCCCTGCAGCGGCGTATTCACAGCCGTTCGCTCGGCAAAACCGCGCAGGTTCGCGTTACGGCTCTGGATATCGGGGATAGGTCGCGAGCGCCCGAAGAGTGTGCGCACGCGCTGCTCGGTGCGCGTCTCTTCAAGCACGCGATCAATGTACGCGCGCACCCCCGCATATCGCTCAAAGTAGCGATCAATGTAGAGCCGCGCTTCCTTCTGGTCGATGTTCAGGTTCGCCGCGAGGCCGAACGCCGAGATGCCGTAGACGATGCCGAAGTTCACTGCCTTCGCGCGGTTGCGCGTCTCCTTGTCCATTGCCTCGGGGGCGACGCCGAATACCTCGCTGGCTGTCAGCGTGTGGATATCCTCGCCATGCTGGTAGGCGTGCACCAGCAAAGGGTCCCCGGAGAAGTGCGCCATCAATCGCAGCTCGATCTGCGAGTAGTCCGCCGATAGCAGAAGATGCCCCGGCGACGCAATAAACGCCGCGCGAATCTCACGCCCCAGCTCTGTCTTGATCGGGATGTTCTGCAGGTTGGGATTGGTCGACGACAGCCGACCTGTCGAGGTGCCCACCTGGTTGAACGTGGTGTGCACGCGGCCTTCGTTGTCGGCAAGCAGCGGCAGCGAGTCAACATAGTTCGACTTGAGCTTGGCCAGCTGCCGGTATTCGAGCACCAGCGCCGGCACCGCGTTGTGCGCGGCCAGCTCCTCGAGTACATCCTGCGCCGTCGAAATCACTTTGCCCTTGCCGTACTTGAGCGGCTTGGGCAGCTCCATTTTGTTGAACAGCACATCGCCGAGCTGCTTGGGCGAGTTGATGTTGAAGCGGTGCCCCGACTCTGCAAAAACTTCCTCGCTGACGCGCGCCATCTCGCGGGTCAGCTTTTCGTCCATCGCGTGCAAAACTGCAAGATCGACGCGCACGCCTGCCTGCTCCATGCGCAGCAGCACCGGCACCAGCGGCAGATCGATCGTCTCGTAGACGCTCTTTAACTCTGCACGTTCGATATCGTCGCGCAGAGTGGGCGCAAGTGTATGCGTTGCATGCGCCCACTCCGCCAGACGCTCCTCGCCCTGCGCCTGCAGAGGGCGCGGGCTGAAGCGCGCCGCCACGTCGGCCAGGCGATGCGCTGCATGCGTCGGATTGACCAGGTAGGAGAACAGCATCAGGTCGTCGACGGCGCCGCGCAGGACGATTCCCTCGCCTGCAAGCACCCGCAGCGTGCCTTTCAGGTCGTGCACCTGCTTGGGAACAGAGGCATCTTCGAGCAGCGCGCGCACCTGCTCCACATCCACCAGCAGCGCCAGCTCGCGGTCCGCGGCCACACCCACCCGCAGAGACTTCGGCACTGCGGGCGCATCTGTATCTGTATTTGTATCTGTCACAGTGTCAGTTGCAGAAAAGTCCAGCGACATCGTCAGCAGCTCCGGTTCCCGCTCCTCGGCCGCGCTCGCTTCCTTCTCGCTGATCTGTTCGGCGACCTGTTCGAGCTCGCTGGCATCGACCGCGAGAGCAAAGCCACCCGCCCGCGCCGCGCTTACAAACGCCGCGATCTGCTCTTTTGTCGGAGCCAGAACATACTCGACCGGCACCGCGGGCGTTTCCGGCGCGAGCTCTTTCAGCAGAGTCGTAAACTCAAGCTCCGAGAACAGCGCGCGGCATGCGGCAAGGTCTGGCGTCGTCGTGCGCATGCGGTCGAGCTCCAGCTCCACGGGAACCGAAGTGTGGATCGTGACCAGCTCCTTCGACAGCAGCACCGCCTCGCGGTTGTTTTCAAGCGACTCGCGGTAAGTTTTGCGCTTGACTTCTGCCGCGCCATCGAGCGCCGCCTCCACCGTGCCGAACTGCAGGATCAGATCGACCGAGCCCTTGTCGCCGATGCCCGGCGCGCCCGGAATGTTGTCAATCGCGTCGCCGCGCAGCGCCATCACGTCGATCACCCGCTCCGGCGGCACACCCAGCGTTTCGAGCACCTTTTCGCGATCGACAACTAGATTGTCCTTCATCGGGTTGAGCACCTTCACGTGCTCGTTCACCAGCTGCATCATGTCCTTGTCGCTGGAGACGATAAACGCGTCCATCCCATCGGCCGCCGCCCTGGCCGTTAGCGTCCCGATCACGTCATCTGCTTCAAATCCTTCGAGCTGCAGGATGGGAATGTGAAATGCTTCGAGCGCGCGCCGGATGTACGGCAGTTGCTGCGCCAGGTCCGGCGGCATCGCGACGCGGTTGGCTTTGTACCCGCCGTAGTCCACTTCGTCGAACTGCTGCGTCTTGATATTCCACTTGCGGATCGTCTTCATGGTGCTCGCACGCTCGTCGCGAAAGACCGGCGCGCTCACGTCGAAGACCGCCGCGAAATACTCCGGCGCAAAGTCGCGGCGCAGCTTGTTGATCATGTTCACGAAGACATAGGTCGCCGCCGTGGGCACACCGGTGCGCGTCGACATGGGCCGCTGCCGCTGCATGACATGATAGGCGCGAAAGATAAACGACATGGCGTCGAGCAGGAAGATCGGCGGTTTCGCGGCAGCCTGTTTTGTTGGTTCCATCGGTTTCGTGGTCCGGGAGGGGCTCATCACGCCCAAGTTTACCGCCTGCCATCGACCGCCGGCGCAGCGCTTTCAGCCCAGGAACATGCAGTCGCCATAGGAGAAAAAGCGGTAGCGCCGGGCAACCGCGTGGTGGTAGGCGGCCAGCACGCGCTCGCGGCCAGCGAACGCGCACACCAGCATCAGCAGGGTGCTCTGCGGCAGGTGAAAGTTGGTCAGCAGGCCGCCGACGATGCGGAACCGGAAGCCCGGCGCGATAAAGATTTCGGCCGCCCCGGAGTGTGCCTGCAGCGGCGCACCTTCGGCGGCGAGCGCGCAGTGCTCGAGAGTGCGCACGGTGGTGGTGCCGGCGGCGACCACGCGGCGCCTTTCTGTCAGCGCGCGGTTTACGGCCTCCGCGGTCGCGGCGGGCAGCGTGTAGCGCTCGCGGTGTAGCTTGATTTGGTCGACTCGTTCCACGCGCACTGGCTGGAACGTACCGAGGCCCACGTGTAGCGTTACGTACGCGATCTCGACGCCGCGCGCGCGGATCGCTTCCAGCACTGCCGGCGTAAAGTGCAGCCCGGCGGTGGGCGCCGCGACCGACCCGCGCTCCCGCGCGTAGACAGTCTGGTAGCGCTCCCGGTCGGCAGCCGTGCTCACACTCTGCTCGCGATGGATGTACGGTGGCAGAGGCATCTGCCCCAGGGCATCGAGCGCCGCATAAAAGTCGGCCATCGGCTCGAAGCGTAGAGTACGCTCGCCAAAGTCACCATGCGCTGTCACCTCGGCCTGCAGCACGGGTGCGCCGTGCCATGGGAACAGCAGCCGCTCGCCCAGCTGCACCTTGCGGCCGGGCCGCACCAGCGCCGTCCACTCGCCAGGCGCCTGCTCTTCGGCGAGCAGCACCTCGATGCGCGCCCGCTCCTGCCCGGGCTGTGGCCTGCTGCCGGCGCTACGGGCAAAGAGGCGCGCCGGCAGCACGCGGCTGTCGTTGAGCACCAACAGGTCGCCGGGCTGCAGCATCTGCGGCAGCTCGATGAACTGCCGGTCTGCGCAGGCACCGGTTGCGCGGTCGAGAACAAGCATGCGCGCGCCCGAGCGCTCTTCCGGGGGCGCCTGCGCGATGAGCTCCTGCGGCAGGGCAAAGTCGTAGTCTCGCACCAGCGCGGGCTCAGCCATTCCCTGCTCCGGTCTGCGCAGGAGTCCACGCCTCTGCCTGCGTGCGCGCGCGCTCGAGCGCCGCATCCAGCAGCTGCCGCGTGCTTTCCAGTTCCTCCGGACTCGCATTTGTAACCGTGGCAGGCACACTTCGCGCCCAGCTCACCACCACGCGCGTAAACGGCCTGGGCAGGGCAAAGCGGTCCCACGAGCGAAGCCTCCAGGCGTGCTGCGGGTGCAGATGAAACACACCAATGGGCAGCCCGGTTCGCTGCGCCAGCTTGACGGGGCCCAGCTTGGACTGGTGAACCGGCCCGCGCGGGCCGTCTGCTGTGAAGATGGCGAGGCCGCCGCGCGCTATTTCCTGTCGCAGCGCCAGCAGGCCAGCCACTGCGCCGCGCGAGCTCGAACCGCGCACGCTGCGGAAGCCCAGGCGCCCGAGGGTGCGCGCGATCAGCTCACCGTCGAAGGAGCGGCTGATGAGGATGCACGCGTTGTAGCGGCGGAAGTACCAGCCCGCGCTGAAGGTGCACTGGTGCCAGAAGCAGTAGATACCCGTCGCCGGCAAGGGCGCCGGGGCAGCGCCTTCTTCGGCAATCACGATGAAGCGCAGTGTAACGCCAATGACGGCAATCCAGAACGCAGCGAGGCGGGATACCAGGGCCAGCAGGAGACGCTCGCGGAGCGAGAAGGCCCGTGTCTCCGGTTTTCGCGCTGCGCTCACACGTCTATTTTAGGCGGCGTGGCCACTAGCTCGCGCGAATCCAGCGCAGCGCCTCGGGCAGCGTGGGGCGCTTGCCGTACATCAGGATGCCCACGCGATAGATCCGTGCCGACAGCCACACCACCAGCGCAATGGACCCGGCCAGCAGCACGACCGAGAGCGCCAGCTGCCACAGCGGCGGCTGCTGCGCGCAGATGCGCAGAAACATGATGATAGGCGTGAATGGCGGGATGAGAGACAACACAACGGAGGTCGTCGCGCCGGGATTGGCCAGCACGTAGCTCATCATAAAAATGGAAACCATGAGCGGCGCCACGATGACAAAGGAGAACTGCTGTAGCTCCTGCTCCGCACCTACCAGCGCGCCGATGCCGGCACTGATGCCGCTGTAGAAGAGGAAGCCGAGCACAAAGTAGACCAGGAAAAACGCGATCTGTTCCGGACGGATGCCGAGCGAGCCCAGCCCGTGCAGACCGTAGGTGGAGGCAAGGCTGGTGCCGGCGATCGCGCCCAGCAGTACAAACCAGATCGCCACCTGCGTAAGCCCTGCCGCGCCTACGCCCAGCAGTTTGCCCAGCATCAGCGAGTCGGCGCGCGCGGTCGCGAGCAGCACCTCGTAGATGCGCGAGGTTTTCTCCTGCACTACCGAGCGCGCCACGTTCATGCCGTAGATCAGCACCACGATATAGAGCAGCATCACCAGCGCATAGGCGCCGGCAAAGCTGCGCTCGCTGTCCGACGCGATCGCCCGGCCCTGGCGCACCTGCTCGGTCTCGACCGGAACTTTCTTGAGCAGCCGCCCCGCTTCGGCCTCGGGGATGCCGCGTGCCAGCATCGCCGCGCGGGTGCTGGCGCGGCCCAGCGCGCCTTCGAGCATGGCGCCGGAGCTGATGTCGGCCGAGGAAGCAGACACGTACACGGCGCGGGGCACGGTCGTGGAGGGCTCGCGGGTGAGCAGCAGGTAGCCGTTCAGGTCCTTCGTCTCGACACGCCGGTTCAACGCGGCGAGCGACGCATCGCTGACCGGGGTCACCAGCTCGATGCTGCGGGGCCCGTGGTCTTCGGTGCGCAGCTCGGCCGCGACGGCGCCGGCCTGCGCCGCGTCGTTCGACGCAATGGCGATCCGCTGGTTGGCGTTTGCATGCATGGCCAGCAGCACGGTGCCGCCCAGCACGCCGCCCAGCAGCAACGGTGTGAGAATCGTAGCCAGCACAAAGGCGCGCGACCGCACCCGCTCGCGGTACTCGCGCGCGGCCACCAGCCACCCCTGCTCCAGCACCAGCAATGCTTCGCTAGGCATCGACTCTGCCTCCTACCGTGCGGACAAAAATCTCTTCGAGCGAAGGCTCCTGCACCTCCCAGCGGGTGATGGCCGCGCCCTGCGTTACCAGGCTGCGCAGCAGGGTCTGCGGATCGGCGCCGGGGGCCAGGTGCAGTTGCGTGTGGTCGGCGAAGTGCTTCATACTCGCCACCGCCGGGTGCTCCAGCAAGCCGGCCGCGGCGCCCTCCGTGGAAAGCAGCACCCGCTCGCGTGGATAGCGGCTCTTGACTGCGCGCATGCCGCCTTCCAGCACCACGCGGCCGCCATCGATCAGCGCGATCGCGTCACACAGTTTCTCCACCTGGTCCATGCGGTGGGTCGAGAACAGGATCGAGCGGCCTTCGCGCTTCAGCTCCATCAACGTGTCTTCGAGCAACAGTGCGTTCACAGGGTCCAGGCCCGAGAACGGCTCGTCCATGATGATCAGTTCGGGCTCATGCAGCAGCGTCGCGATGAACTGGATCTTCTGCTGCATGCCCTTGGAAAGCTCTTCGGTCTTCTTCGGCAGCGCCTCGGCGATCTGCAGCCGCATCGCCCAGCGGCGCGCGCGCTTGTCCGCATCGGCGCGGCCCAGCCCATGCAGCTGCCCCATAAATACGAGCTGGTCCAGCACCAGCATTTTGCGGTACAGCCCGCGCTCCTCAGGCAGGTAGCCGACACGGCGCAGGCTCTGGCGGCGGAAGGGCTCGCCGAACAGCGCGACCGATCCACTGTCGGGCAGAGTGATGCCGGTCATCATGCGGATGCTCGAGGTTTTGCCCGCGCCGTTAGGGCCCAGCAGACCGAACATGCTGCCCGGGGCGATTGCGAGCGAGAGCGCGTCGACCGCGACCTTGCTGCCGTAGCTCTTCGAGATGGCGTGCAACTCGACGGTAAGGCTCATGCGCCCCTCAGTTGTTCGGCGCCAGTGTAGCAGGGGGGCTTGCCGGCGCAAGCGGAATCGCGGGCAGGCCAGGGTTCTTGCAGGCCGGGCGTTCAGGTACGATCAAGCGTTATGCCCGTCAGACTCTCCCTTGAAACCCAGGTCCAGTTCGTCAAGGGCATCGGCCCGCGGATTGCTGAGTCGCTGAAGGCCAAGGGCATCCTCACTGTCGAAGACCTGCTGCACCGTTTGCCCTTCCGTTACGAAGACCGGCTGCACCCGGTGCTGTTCTCCGAGCTAAAAGCGGGCGAGATGGCCAGCGTCATCGGGGAGGTGCGCGGGTCGTCGCTGCTGCATACTCGGCGCATGCCGATCTTCGAGCTGACGGTGGGGCAGAACCTGCGGACGCTGAAGTGCATGTGGTTCCACGGCGCATACCTGAAGGACAAGTACCAGGCGGGCCAGTGGGTGGTGGTCTACGGCAAGGTGGAGGCGTCGCGCTCGGGTTCCGGGTTCAAGATGATTCAGCCGCAGGTGGAGCTGCTGCCGGAGAAGTCCGCCGAAACAGCGGAGAGCGAACTGCTGGAGGTGGGGCGCATCACCCCCATTTACGAAACGCTGGGCGGCCAGCGGCTGCATACCCGCTGGCTGCGCCGGGTGATGTACACGGTGCTGGCAGAGCTGGGCGATCCTGGGCCGGAGGTGAGACCGGCCGCGTTGCCGGAAATCGATTCGGAGGAGGCGCCGGAGGCGGCTTCGGGCGTGATTCCGGAGACGCTGCCCAAGGCTATGCTGGCCCGGCTCAAGCTGCCGGGCCGCGCACGCGCGCTGCGCGAGGTCCACTTCCCGCCGGTGGGCACGCCCATGAGCCTGCTCGCGAGCGCCCGCACCCCCGCACAGCAGCGACTTATCTTTGAAGAGCTTTTCTTTCTGGAGCTGGGGCTCGAGCTGAAGCGGCGCAAGGCGCGCGAGCAGAGCGGCATCCCCTTCGCGACGGGCGATACCGTCCGCAAAGCCCTGCGCAACGTGCTGCCGTTCCATCCCACTGGCGCGCAAAAGCGGGCGCTGGCGGAGATCGCCGAAGACATGCGCAGCCCCAAACCCATGCGCCGGCTGCTGCAGGGCGATGTCGGCTCCGGCAAGACGATCGTCGCGGTGCAGGCGATGCTGATCGCGATTGAGAACGGCTATCAGGCCGCGCTGATGGCGCCGACCGAGATCCTCGCAACGCAGCATTACCTGGCTGCGCGCAAGCTGCTGGAGCGGGCTGCTGAGGCTGGCGGCCGCGCCCGGGAGAGTGCCCGCGCCGGAAAGGGCGGTGAGAAAGTTCAGAGCTATCGGACCGTCCTGCTGACTGGCTCGCTTGACCCGGCGCAGAAACGCTGGAACCAGCAGCGGATCGCCAACGGGGAGGCTCAGCTGGTGATCGGCACCCATGCGCTGATCGAGGACAAGGTGGAGTTCGCCAAGCTGGGCCTGGTGGTGGTCGATGAGCAGCATCGCTTCGGCGTGCTGCAGCGATTTCGGCTGATGAAGAAGCCGGGCGCGGCTGAGCCGGACCTGCTGGCCATGACGGCAACGCCGATCCCCCGCACGCTGGCGCTGACGCTGTACGGCGACCTGGAGGTGAGCACCCTGAACGAGCTGCCACCAGGGCGCGCGCCGATCGTCACCCGTCAGCTCTCCGACGAGCGGGCCGAGGAGGTGTGGGAGTTTGTGCGCAAGGAAGTGGCGCGGGGCCACCAGGCGTATATCGTGTACCCGGTGATCGAAGGGCCGAAGAGCGACCAGCCGGAGCTGGATTTCTCGCAGGAGGAGCCGGCGCCGGCGAGCAAGGCTGCGCCGGCGAAACGACCCGCGAAGGCCAGGGCGGCGACGCTTTTCCCACAAGCCGCCCAGCCTCTGAAGCAGAAGACCGCCGAAGGCAAGAGCAACCTGAAATCCGCGACCGAGATGTACGACGAGCTGCGCCACGGGCCGCTGCACGGGCTGCGGCTGGGGCTGCTGCATGGACGGCTCAAGGCCGACGACAAGGACGTCATCATGCGCCGCTTCGCACGCGGCGAGATCGATGTGCTGGTCGCGACCACGGTGATCGAGGTTGGCGTGGACGTGCCGAACGCGACCACCATGGTCATTGAGCATGCCGAGCGGTTCGGCCTGGCGCAGATGCACCAGCTGCGGGGCCGGGTGGGCCGGGGCAGCGCCAAGTCCTGCTGCATCCTGATGACGGGCGGCCGCGTCGCCGAGGTGGCAGCGGAGCGGCTGGCGGCGATGGTGCGGACGCAGGATGGGTTCGAGCTGGCGGAGCTGGACCTGGAGCTGCGCGGCCCGGGCGAGTTCTTCGGGACGCGGCAGTCCGGGCTGCCGGACTTCCGGGTGGCCTCGCTGGTACGCGACCGCGACCTGCTGGAGCTGGCCAAGGCGGAGGCTCGGGCGTTTGTCGCCGCTTCCGGCATGGGTTCGGGCGCAGACTCTGGTGCGGGCTCCGGTGCAGGCTCCGGCCCGGGGTCCGGCACGGAGGCAACCGCGGAGGAGACAGCGCGGGTGTGGGCCACTTTGCGCGAAACCTGGCAGCGCCGCTACGGGCTTATGCACGCCGGTTAGGGCATCTCTTCCCTGCTCTGCCGGCCAGCCTGCGGAATGCAGAAGGGTTTTCGACCCCCGGAGAGCAGGCCCCGGAGCAAAACCGTGCAGGACTACAAGACGGGCAGACCGCCCAGGACTCAGGCGGGGATAAAGCGCCCCGCGGGTCCTCGATCAGGCCGCCTCCGACATGACCCCCATCGCCTCGGCTAGGAAACTTTCCGCCCCTTCGCCCGTGTAGACCGACAAGTGCACCCGGGCGGAGGAGCTCGCCTCCTCGTCGCCCAGCTGGCAGGTGCAGTGGCACAGCCCGGTTAGCTGGCGGTGTGCCTCCTGGCCCAGCTGCAGCCCGGTCGCCACCAGCAGGCTGTACATCTCCACGCACAGTGTCCGGGGAAACTCGAAGTCGATATCGGCGCAGCTGTCGCTTACCGCTCCGTGGCTCAACACCCATCCGCCGCTGGCAGCGACGGCCAGGCTCAGCCCATCGAGCAGCGAAGCCGGAAGCGACTCGCCGATCGCCACCAGGGTCAGATTCCAGTTCTCTGCCGGGATCGTCCGGTTTTTTCTCATACCTTCTACATCGGTTCGGGCGGCGCATTCCAAGAGGGGCAATCGACGCGCGGGCTGCTGCGATTTGCGGCAGGCGCCCTGTGTGTCGAAAAAGAGACAGCCGGGCGGCTGCAATGGCATGATGCAGGCTGGAGGCGAGCGATGGTGGTCGGGCTCGGCATCGATCTGACAGAGGTGGAGCGCATCCAGGCTGCGCTGGACCGGTTTGGCGAGCGCTTCCTGGGTCGCGTTTTTACTGAGCCGGAACGCCGCTACTGCGAAGGCAAGCGGTTTACCGCGCAGCACCTGGCGGCCCGGTTCGCAGCCAAGGAGGCGGCGGCCAAGGCGCTGGGCACCGGGCTGAGCCGGGGCGTCGGCTGGCAGGAGTTCGAAGTGGTTCGCGAGGCCGGGCGGCCGCCTGCGCTGGCCCTCTCAGGCCGCGCGCTGCACCGGGCAGGCGTGCTGGGGGTCACCCGTATTTCGCTGTCCCTTACCCATACCGACCGCTACGCTACGGCAGTGGTCATCTTTGAGAGCGCGACCTGATGCGGCGGAAAGACCGGCATTGTTCACCTGCCTGCAACGTCCGGTGGGCAACCCACATCCAAACGGCGTACCGGAGCGGCGCTCGGGAAAAGTCCGCTCCGTACCCCGGACGGGCGTCGCCCCGGCTCGCCCGGCAGCCTAGAATGCAGGGAGGCGCCAGCACTGACGGCGCCGCAGAGACCGCCATACAGCGGCGGGTACGTCATTCGTAGAGCGTTTCGAGGGGGTCTGTGCCGAGTCAGCAGGAAGTGCATTGGTCGCAACTGAAGGTAGGCGTGCTGGTCTTTGCCGCGCTCGTGGCGCTGACGGCGCTCGTTTTGCTCATGTCTGGAAGCACGGGCGGCATTTTCACGCATAAACTGACCGTCAAGTCGTACTTCGAAGACTCGGCCGGCCTGAAAGTCGGCGGCCCCGTCAACCTGGAGGGCGTCACCATCGGCTCGGTGAAGACGATCCGGATCGCTCCCGAGCGCAAGCTCACGCCAGTGGAGGTCGTGATGAAGATCTCCGGCCAGTTCGCCGGCAGCGTGCGGCAGGACTCGCAGGCCAGCCTCGAAACCATCGGCGTGCTGGGCGACACGGTGGTGAACATCAGCAGCAAGTCGGCGCAGAAGCCACCGATTGCTGAAAATGGCGAGCTGCCGACCAACGAGACGCCTTCGCTGACCGACGTTATCAAGTCCAGCCAGGGCACCATTGAGCAGCTCAACACCATCCTGGCCAAGCTGGACAGCCTTGTCGACTCGCTCAATACCGGCCGGGGGTCCATTGGCCAGTTGATCAATAACCCGGATCTCTACAACAAGGCGGTTGCCACGATAGATGAATTGCAGGGGCTGGCGACCAAGATCGGCAGCGGCAAGGGATCGATCGGCAAGCTGGTCAACGACGACACGTTTTACAATCGCGCCAACGACGCGATCGCGCACCTCGACTCGGTGACCGCGCAGATCGACTCCGGACAGGGCTCGATCGGCAAGCTCATCAAGGACCCTTCGATGTATGACAACCTGCAGAAGTCGACGACCAGCCTGAACCAGTTGCTGGCCGATGTGAATGCGGGCAAAGGCGGCCTGGGCCTGATCGCGAAGAACCCGGAGTTTGCCGGCAAGCTGAACGACACGGTCACGCGGCTGGATTCGATCCTGGCGCGCGCCGACAATGGCGAGGGAACGCTGGGGCAGCTGGTTCGCAATCCCGCGCTGTATAACCACGCGGACGACATGCTGGCCAACGCGAACCACCTGGTGACCGCTATCCGGGAGAATCCGAAGACGTACCTGACCTTCCATGTGAAGATTTTTTAGGGCAGGGATTAGGGATTAACAAATAGAAGTCAGGGGACAGGGATAAACAGGCAGGAGCCGGGAGTCAAGTTCCGGGCTTCCGAGTGGCAGCATCGAAAATCAATTTCTGCTGCGCCGGAGCCGGTAAGGATGGTAGCTTCTACTTCATTCCGCCGCTTCGGAGAGTTCCATGTCCCTGTTTCGCCTGCTACCTGCCGGCTGCCTGTTGCTGGCCGCTGTTTCTGCCCAGGGCCAGAGCTTTGCGCCCGCTACGGCAAAAAACGCCGCCCCTTCCCCGCCGAAGGCGCTGCACAGCTTCGATCTCAGCTCGCTCGACAAGACTGCTGACCCGTGCACGAACTTCTACCAGTACGCCTGCGGCAACTGGAAGAAGAACAACCCCATTCCGGCCGACCAGGCCGCTTGGGTCAGCTTTTCCATCCTGGACCAGCGCAACGAATACCTGCTTTACAAGGAGCTGAAGGCCGCCGCCGACAGTCCGCAGACGCCGTTGCAGCAGCAGTATGGCAGCTACTTCGCAGCTTGCATGGACACCGCGGCCACGGACGCGCGCGGCGCCAAACCTGTGCAGCCAAGCCTCGATGCCATTGCGGCGCTCAAGGACAAGCGAGGCGTCGCGGAGCTGCTCGGTGACACCCGCTTCGACGTAGGCGGCTTTGTCGGCTTCAGCGCGGATCCGGACCAGAAGGACGCGTCGCATTACATCGCTGCGGTTTCGCAGAGCGGCCTGACGCTGCCCGACCGCGACTACTACCTGAGTGACGACGCGCACATGCAGGAAGTCCGCACCAAATACCACGACTACATCGTGACGCTGATGAAGCTGGCCGGCGACTCGCCTGCCCGGGCCGAAAAGACCGCTGCCGACGTGCTGCGGATCGAGACCGCGCTGGCCAAAGCGAGCATGCCGCGGGACCAGATGCGCGATCCCGACAACATCTACCACCCCCAGCCGGTTGCAGACCTGAGCGCGCTGACGCCCTCGTTCGACTGGACGGCTTTCTTCGCGGCGAGCCGGGCGCCTGCGTTTACCCGCGTCAATGTGACCCAGCCCGAGTTCTTCAAAGCGATGAACGCGCTGATCGACGCGGAGACGCTGCCGGCGCTCCAGAACTACCTGCGCTTCCAGACCATCGATGGCGTGGCGCCGCGGCTTTCCACGCCGTTTGATGAGGCCCACTTCGCGTTCCACGGCAAGGTGCTCAGCGGGCAGGTGGAGGAAGAAGCGCGCTGGAAGCGCTGCACCGCGAGCACCGATGCTGCGCTGGGGGAGGCGGTGGGGCAGGACTGGGTCAAGCAGAACTTTCCGCCTGAAGCCAAGCAGAGCATGGAGACGTTGGTCGGCAACCTGAAGGACTCGCTGCACGAGGACATCGCCGGGCTGCCCTGGATGTCGGACGCGACGAAAAAAGAGGCGGAAACAAAGCTAAGCCAGTTTCGGCAGAAGATCGGCTATCCGGACAAGTGGCGGGATTACTCGGGTATCGAGGTGGCGAAGGGCGACTGGTTCGGCGATGCGCACCGGGCCGCGGTGTTCAACAACACGTTCTATATCGACCACATCGGTCAGCCGGTCGACGAGAAGGAGTGGGGGATGACGCCGCCGACGGTCAACGCCTACTACAACGGATCGATGAACGATATCAACTTCCCAGCAGGGATTCTGCAGCCGCCGTTTTACCAGCTGGGGATTGATCCGGCGGTCAACTATGGCGGGATCGGCTCGGTGATCGGGCATGAGATGACACACGGGTTCGACGACGAGGGCTCGCGGTTTGACGGGCTGGGCAACAAGCGAAACTGGTTCACGCCGGAGGACCGCGCGAAGTTCGACCAAAAGACGGACTGCGAAGTAAAGGAGTATGGCGGCTTTGAGCCGATCGCGGGGCAGAAGCTGAATGGCAAGCTGACGCTCGGCGAGAATACGGCGGACAACGGTGGCATCCGGATCGCGTACCAGGCGCTGCAGAAGGTGCTGGCCGCGGAGCCGGAGGCGGCGCGGGGAAAGAAGATCGACGGCTACACACAGGACCAGCGGTTCTTTATCGCATTTGCGCAGATTTGGTGCGAAAACACGGCGCCCGATTATCAGCGGATGGCGATCAAGGTCGATCCGCACTCGCCCGGCGAGTTTCGGACGAATGGCGTGGTCGAGAACTTCGACCAGTTCGGCCGGGCGTTCGGCTGCCATGCAGGGCAGCCGATGATGCCGGTAAATGCGTGCCATGTGTGGTAGTGAACCTGGTGAAAAGAATGCGCGAGCGCATACCGGCTCACAGGCCGAACCCAGAGTTCGCATAATGCGAATTCTGGTTGACTTGTTCGCAATATGCGAATCTATTGAACACTAGGGATCTTGCACGTGATCAGCAGGAAGAGATTGCTGGAGGCATCCACCAGGCACCCGGAACTCTCGGCTCCGCTGGATGCCTGGTACCGCATCGCCAGAAAAGCAGAGTGGCACTCCCTGGAGGAAGTGCGGCAGGTGTTTCCCTCAGCGGACGGAGTCGGCAAGTACACCATCTTCAACATTAAAGGGAATGCCTACCGGCTGATCGTGGAAATGAACTACAAAACGGGGCGCGTCTTCATCCGGCACGTACTCACGCATTCTGCCTACGACCAGGAGAAATGGAAGCTATGAGCGCACTGGCAATCGATCCCGCTTACGCAGCGTTGCTGGCGGCGTTTCCTCCGCGGGTGATCCGGACGGAGGAACAGAACGAAAGCTATCTTGAGGCTTTGTACCAGCTGGAGCAGAATCACGAGCGCTGGGGGCCCGGAGAGGCTGAGCTAGCCGACTTGTTGACGCTGCTTATCGAAGACTTTGAAGGCAGACACTACCAGCTGCCCAAGACTTCCACTCGCGAGCTGCTGCAGTTCCTGATGGACCAGCACGGCCTGAAGCAGAAAGACCTTGCGGATGTCCTGGGAACGCCCAGCATCGTTTCAGAGGTGATGAGCGGAAAGCGCGAGCTGAACAAAGAGCACATTCGCAGGCTGAGCGAGCGGTTCCATGTTTCTCCCGAGATTTTCTTTTAGGGACCCTGATCGAGCAGCTGCTCTGGGATGATGCCGCCCCTACCCGGGCAGCTGCGGGGCAAGTTTCTGCACGGCCGGGCTGTCGGAGCCCAGCCAGTCCGGGTGACGGGCTGTGGTGTCGAAGTGCGATGTGGTCTTGAACAGCTCGTACTTGCCCGTCATCGCCACCTCCGGCGTCTTTGAGATCAGCTGCGGGGCGGTTGCGATTCTTCTTCTCGCCGCCACATTGCAGCCGTGTTACTTTCCTAAGCAAAGGCGGCTTGCGCCTCCCTTCCCTTCTGCAAAGGAAACTATGCGACCGAACCGTTTCGCTCCCGCAGCCCCGCTGAGCGCTTTGAGCACTCTGTTTCTGGCCGGCGGCCTGTGCGCGCTGGCGCAGCAGCCTGCCCTTGTGACGCCTGGCGTCGCGCCTGGCGACGCCAGCACCGCCGCGCCTATCGAGCCGAAAGCATTGCGCATCTTCGACACCACATCGATCGACAAGACGGTCGACCCGTGCACGGACTTCTATCAGTACTCCTGCGGCAACTGGCGGAAGAACAATCCGATCCCTTCCGACCAGTCGCGGTGGGGGACCTTCAACCAGCTGGGCGAGCGCAACAACTACCTGCTGTACACAGAGCTGAAGCAGGCCGCGGACGCGCCGAAGACCGCCATGCAGAAGCAGTACGGAACGTTCTTTGGGGCGTGCATGAACGTGGACCAGGCGAACGCGCTGGGGGCGAAGCCGGTGGAGCCGAGCCTGCATGCCATCGACGCGATCACGGACAAGGGGCAGCTCGCGGCATTCCTGGGGGACAAGAAGTACACCGGCAGCGGCTTTTTCGCGTTTGGCGCGGAGCAGGACGAGAAGGACTCAAGCAAGCAGATTGCCTCACTGCGGCAGGCGGGGCTGACGCTGCCGGACCGCGATTACTATCTGCTGACGGATGAGCGGTCGGTGAAGATCCGCTCGCAGTACAGCGACTACCTGGTGACGATCTTCAAGCTGCTGGGCGACGACCCTGCAAAGGCGGCAGCCGAGGCCAAGAACGTCATGGACATCGAGACGGCGCTGGCCAAGGGATCGATGGCGCGGGTGGATATGCGCGAGCCGGACAAGGTATACCACCCGATGCCGTCGGCGGACCTGAAGCAGCTGGCGCCGGACTTCCAGTGGGAGACCTACTTTGCCGGGGTGCAGCCGCCTTCTTTCACGACGGTCAACGTGGCGCAGCCGGAGTACCTGAAGACGATGGCGGCGGTGATCGCGGACCAGCCGCTGGATGCGCTGAAGACCTACCTGCGTCTGCACGCGGTCAACGGGATGGCGCCGTACCTGTCGAGCTCGTTCGACGAGGCCTCGTTCAACTTCTTTAACAAGATGCTGCGCGGGCAGGCGGTGGAGCAGGCGCGATGGAAGCGCTGCACGGCGCTGACCGACCGGCAGTTTGGCGAGGCGGTGGGGCAGGACTGGGTGAAGCAGAACTTCCCCCCGCAGGACAAGGCCAGCATGGAGACGCTGGTCGGCAACCTGAAGCAGTCCTGGGGCGCCGATATCGACCAGCTGCCTTGGATGTCGGCTGCGACGAAGCAGGAGGCGCAGAAGAAGCTCTCGCTGTTCCGCGACAAGATCGGGTACCCGGAGCATTGGCGGGATTACTCGGCGGTCGCCGTCACGCCAAGCGACTTCGTGGCCGATCTGCATAACGCGCAGGTTTTTAACTACGAGTACGAGATCAACCACATCGGCAAGCCGGTCGACGAGAAGGAGTGGGGCATGACGCCGCCGACCGTGAACGCCTACTACGACCCGCCGCTGAACGATATCAACTTCCCGGCCGGCATCCTGCAGCCGCCGTTCTACTCACAGACGATCGATCCAGGGGTCAACTACGGGGCGATCGGGGTGGTGATCGGGCATGAGATGACGCATGGATTCGACGATGAGGGGTCGCAGTACGACGGGTACGGCAACGTGCGGAAGTGGTTCACGCCGGAGGACCGGGCCAAGTTCGACCAGATGACGGACTGTGAGGTGAAGGAGTACGGCAACTTCGAGCCAGTCTCGGGGCAGAAGCTGAACGGCAAGCTGACGCTGGGCGAGAACACGGCGGATAATGGCGGCATTCGGATCGCGTACGGGGCGCTGCACAAGGTGCTGGACGGGGAGCCGAAGGCGGAGCAGGCGAAGAAGATCGACGGGTATACCCAGGATCAGCGATTCTTCATTGCGTTTGCGCAGGTGTGGTGCTCCAACATCACAGACGCATCCGAGCGGGTGTCGGCCAAGACCGACCCCCACTCGCCGGGCGAGTTCCGCACGAACGGCACGGTGCAGAACTTTGCCCCGTTCGGCCAGGCGTTCGGCTGCCACACCGGCCAGCCGATGATGCCAGCCAATGCGTGCCACGTCTGGTAAGCTCAACTGAATCGAGACGCCGAGAAAGGCCGGCCTGGGTGCCGGCCTTTCCCTTGCGGGCGTTGCTTGCGCGCGGAGCATATCGCCTCTCCGTGCGGTTACAATAGGCTGGGACTCGCACGTCCCCACCACACGTTTTCTGCGCCGCTTGAGCGGGCGAGCAGGATGAAGGAAGCGCATGAAGTTCCGGAACTTGAGCCGTACCCTGTTGCTGCTGGCTGGGTCGGTTGGCATTACTTTAGGTCTCACCTCCTGCTCCGCCGACCACACTGCGGGCTACATCTATGTGCTGGGCACGACGGTCCAGGGCCAGCCGGGCGGGCAGATCAACGCGTTTCGCGAGTACAACAACGCCGGCAACCTGGTAAATGTGCAGGGTTCGCCTACGGGTTCGGGCGGTCAGAACCCGGTCCGCGCGGTGGTGCCAGCTGGTAACCGCTTCATGTATGTGCTGAACGCGGGCACCCAGATGCCTACCGACTCGAGCCAGCCGGTGACCTACACCAGCGCGAATATCCAGCTGTTCTCGATTGGCGGCTACGGCCAGCTCGCGCAGCAGACGCAGTACTTCGGCCAGGGATTCGGCTCGATCCGCATTGCGGTGGACTCGTCAGGCACCCACCTGTTTGTGCTGGACGAGTATGCGCCGGTAGGGATCACGGCGGGCTTGACGTCTTCGCCGACCGCGGTAACGGTGGCTGCCGGGCAGCCGGCCCCGACCGGTTACCCCTGCCAGGACCCGAACAACGCCAATGTCTACCACCCGACCGGCGACATAACAGTGTTTACGATCGATACCAATACGGGCCGGTTGCAGGTGCAGCCGAACGCGCGACAGCTGAACCTGAATTACTTCCCGGTGGGCTGCTTCCCGGTCGATTTCCGGATTGCGGGGCAATATCTGTACACGATGGACGCGGGCTCGGCCGCGACCAATGATCTCGAGACGGTAAATGTGCAGGCGGTTGCGTCTACTGGGCAGCTGACGCCGACCCAGACGAGCTCGATCAAGGTGGGTAATGGGTCCATACCGGTCACCATCACCGCGGTGAACGGGGACAATGCGAGCAAGTACCTGTACCTGATCGACACAGCCAACAACAACCTGTACTTGTACTCGGTGGGGACCAGTGGTGCGCTGACGCCGCTGCCCGGCACCGAGCCCTACTTCAATGGCAACAACACCTCCGCCGGAGGCCCGGTGCAGTCGGTGGTCGATTCGACGGGCAAGTTCCTGTACGTCATCAACGCCGGGCTGCCGGTCGGAGTCAATAACCCGATCGCAGACGTGGGCTCGTACACGCTCAACTCGACGACCGGCTATATCGACAACAATTCGCAGGGGTCCCCATTCACGTTCGGATCGCAGGGTACGATCTCCGGTCCGGTCTGCATCTTTGAAGACACTACCAACCAGTACCTGTACTCGGCCGGATCAATCGACAACAGCATCACCGGCCGCAAGATCGACCCGCAGACCGGCACGTTGAGTCCTCTGAACGTAGGGGTCGCGTTCCCAACGGTGGCGACGCCGTCGTGGTGCCTCGGTATTTCAAGCACGTTGTAAGCCCTTTCGGCGAACCGGGGCTGCACGCTGCTCCGGTTCGTCTTGTGGCGGAAAACAGCCGCCGCTTTTACAATCGGGGGCGAGCCCCTTTACCCAATCAGCTCCGCTGCGGCACATGGCGGGCGGAGCGCAAGGAAATACATGAAGTTGAAGCGATGGAGCCAGAGCATCCTGGCCATAACGGCCTCGATTGGCGCTGGCGTCGGTCTGGTTTCCTGTGGCACCAGCAACACGGTTGACTACCTGTATGCGGTTTCAGCGAAGAACAACCCGGGCCAGGTGAATGCTTACCGGGTGGACTCGCAGTCGGGCGCGCTGACACAGATCCCGGACTCGCCGTTTAACGTCGGGCGCAATCCTGTATCGATCGCCGTGGATGGCGCGGGCCAGAGCCTGTACGTCGCCAACCATGATGAAAACTCGATCACCCAGTTGGGAATCGGGACGGATGCGAAGCTGTATCCGCAGCATACGATCAATCCCTCCGGGTCGGAGCCGATCTCGGTGACGCTGCACTCGTACTTTGATTCAAGCAGCAACTACCTGGGCAGCCTGGTCTATGTGGTCGAGACGTTCCAGCCGAACTTTACCGACCTGAACCAGGGGCCGGGCGGATTGTATGTGTACAGGATCCCGGCGGGCGCTGCGATCGGTACCCCGGTGCCGCAGACTGTGAATGGGGTGACGGCGGATTACTTCCCGCTGGGCATGACGCCGACCGCGGCGAATGCGACGGTCGATGGACTGCATGTGTACGCGACTGACATTCTGGCTACGGGCCAGACTGGGAACGGCTGTGGACCGGGCCAGGGCGCGGTGGAAGGTTTTGCAGTGGACGGTGCTGTCGACAGCATCCAGCCAGCCTCGGGTGCGTCCGTAGCGCTGCCGGCCGGCACCATTACGCCAGTGGCTGGCAGCCCATTCTGCTCGGGTGTCGCCCCTTCGGCGATCACCAGCCACCCGTTTGCCACGTTCCTCTATGTGACGGACAGCTCGCAGAACCTGCTGATCACCTACAACATCAACAAGTCGCAGAACCCGGACGGTACGCCGAGCGCGAGCTCGGGCGCGCTGACGACGCTGCCGAACAGCATCATCGCGACGGGCACTTTCCCGGACGGAGTCGTTTCCGAGCAGACCGGGCAGTACGTGTACGTGGCGAACGGGCGTGGCGGCGGCTCCGTGAGCGGCTATGCGGTGAACCGGGCCAATGGCCAGCTCTCCGCGTTGACGACCGGCGGGGCCGGGGCCACCGATGCGGGACCGGGCTGCATTATCGTGGAACCGGCGCTCTCGCGATTCCTGTACACGGCGAATTTTACGGGAGGCAGCCTGAGCGGGTTCACTATCGACCCCAGCAACGGGAGCCTGGCGGCTACGCAGAATACGCCGTATCCGACCTCGGGCCTGTCGAGCTGTGCGGCGGCAACCTCGCATGGCAACCACCCGATCATTCATGTGCAGAACACACCGGGCTGATCGCTGTAAAAGGGTTGAGAAAAGAACCCGCGCTTCGGCGCGGGTTCTTTTTTGTGGGCAATCTCCTAGGCACGGTTTAATTACTCCGATGTATGATGATTGATGTTTGATGCGGAGACTAATGGTGAGGACAACACTCGCAATCGATGACGATGTCATGGCGGCGGCCCGGGGGATGGCGGTGGCGCAGCATAAGAGCGTAGGAGAGATCATTTCCCTGCTGGCAAGGAAGGCTCTGCAACCTTCCAGGTCGACTGAAAAGAGCCGCAATGGTGTGCCGCTGCTCGCCATGGCTCAGGGTGGAACACGGGTGACGGCGGAACTGGTGAAGCAGCTGGGTGAAGAGCTGCCGTGAACCGGTTTCTGCTCGATGTGAATGTGCTGATCGCGCTGATCGATACGGCTCATATTCAGCACGATTCCGCACACGAGTGGTTCGCCGAAACCGGGCATCGCGCCTGGGCGACATGCCCGCTCACGGAAAACGGTGTGCTGCGGATTGTGGGTCACGCGCGCTATCCGAATACACCGGGAACGCCGGCGGCTGTGGCGGAGATTCTCACGCAGATGCGGTCGCTTCCGGGGCACGAGTTCTGGCCGGATGACGTGAGTCTGCTGGATGCGCGACGTGTCGAGATGGGGCGTTTGCTGGACTCGGGACAGGTGACGGACAGCTACCTGCTGGCCCTGGCCCGTGCGCATGGTGGGCGTCTGGCGACGTTCGACCGGCGCCTGATTGCGGATGCTGTGATGGATGGAGCACAGGCTTTGCTGGTTCTTGAGTAGACTGGTGACCGGCGCGGTCAGGCGAGGAGCTTGCGGATGCGGCGCTGCATGGGGCGCTCGATGGCGACCAGGGCGGCACCGGCGCCGGCGGCGAGCAGGCAGTAGCTGGCCCACGGATCGAGGCGGATGAGACCGGTTTTTTCAAGCAGGCCGGAGTCGTGGATAAGCGTCCACAGGTTGAAGTGGAGGATGTAGAGGCAGTAGCTGGCCTGGCCTAGGGCGACGAAGGGGGCGAAGCCGAAGAAACGCGCGAGCAGGTTTTCGCCGGCGAGGCCTAGGATGGCAAGACCGAACAGGGGCATCAGCAGGCCGTCGTGCATCAGGACGTAGGGGATGTGGTCGCCGAAACGCAGGATGGTGTAGAGGCCGCCGACGCCGCCCACCCCCAGCAGCAGGCGCGGCCAACCGGTGCGGCGGATACGGCTGTCGAGGTCGGCGAGGGCCATGCCGAAGAGGAACGAGGGCAGGTGGGGCGGGGGGCTGAACTTGAGCGCGCGGATCCAGAAGCCTTCGGTATAGCGGCCCGGGTGGGGGTCGCCGTCGGGGTGGAAATGCATGTAGAGCAGCGGCAGGGTAAGGCCGCAGACCCAGAGAAAGCCGAGCAGGGCCACGGTGCCGGCGTTGGTCTGCGGGCGTCGCCAGCGGACGGCGAAGGGAAAGACGAGATAGAAGAAGGCCTCGGTGGACATGGTCCAGGCGGGGGTGTTCCAGAAGGTGGCGAGCGAAGGGCTCCAGCCCTGCAGCAGCAGGGGGGTGAGCAGCAGGCCGGCGTAGAACCCGCCATGGGAGCGCGCCTGCCACTCGCCGCGGAGCATGCCCAGCGAGAGGATGAGGGCGAAGGCATAGATAGGGTAGAGGCGGGAGAGACGCGCGACCCAGAACTTCCAGTGCACGAGCTCACCACGCTGGGCGCGGGCGCTGTAGTTGTAGGAGAGGATGAAGCCGGAGAGCAGCAGGAAAAAGGAGACGGCGGTGTAGCCGTTGTCGACGATGGGGGCAAAGGGGCCGAACCACTGCGGGTTGGAGAAGTGAAAGAAGACGAGGTTGCAGGCGGCAAAGGCGCGCAGGCCGGTGAGTGCGGGCAGGCGGCCGGCGTTTTTTGCCGGGGAGATTGCCGGGGAAGCTTCGAGCGGGGCAGAGGGTGAGTCGTCTCCGGTAGCCAGCAGGGGCGGCTTGGCGGGCGTGCTGGTACTTCGCTGGAAGAGCCCTCTCCAGAACGCGCTGAACTTTTGCGGGGCCGGGCGTGCCGGAGAAGCAGTACCGTTGGCGCAGGCGCTCCCTTCGCGCTCAGGCTGATCGATTATGACCGGCGTCGCTGGCGATTCCAGACCGGGCGCGGGCGGCGCGGCGGGGCCTTCGGCGCAAGCGGCGCTGGCGCAGTCCTGATCGCTGCGCTCAGGAGGAGCGGTCTTTTCTGGTCTCATCGGGGAATCCGGGCCTGGAGCAGGCGCCGGGTGGTTCAGCAGGTCACCAGCGAGCCGAGCTTCTCCCCCTGGATGACCCGGCGGATGTTGCCGGACTGGTTCATGTTGAAGATGATCATCGGCATGTTGTTGTCTTTGCAAAGGCTCACCGCGGTCATGTCCATCACCTTTAACCCGAGCCGCATGATTTCCATGTAAGTGATTTCTTCAAATTTTGTCGCTGTCTTGTCGTGGACGGGGTCGGCGGTGTAGATGCCGTCGACCTTGGTGGCCTTGAGCAGAACGTCGGCCTTGATCTCCATGGCGCGGAGCGAGGCGGCGGTGTCGGTGGAGAAGTAGGGGTTGCCAGTGCCGGCGGCGAAGACGACGACGCGGCCTTTCTCAAGGTGGCGCACGGCCCGGCGACGGATGTAGGGCTCGCAGACCTGATGCATCTGGATGGCAGACATGACGCGGCAGTGGGTGCCGGTCTTCTCGATGGCGTCCTGGATGGCGAGCGAGTTGATGATGGTAGCGAGCATGCCCATGTTGTCGGCGGAGACGCGGTCCATGTGCTGGGCCTGCTCGGCGACGCCGCGAAAGAAGTTGCCGCCGCCGACGACGATGGCGACTTCGACGCCGCTGGAGGCGACCTCAGCAACTTCCCGGGCGACCTCGTGAACGCGGGTGACGTCGACGCCGAACCCGCGGCCTGCGGCCAGGGCTTCGCCTGAGAGCTTGAGCACTACGCGCTTGTACATTGGCTTTGAGTATCGCACGGCATGAACAGCAGGATGGACGCGGCCATGGCGCGAAAACGGATTTGGAGTTGCGGCGGGAGCGCCTCGCAAAGGCGCTATGGTGGGGTGTGGGATGGACGCGGAAGCCTGGCGACGAATGGCTGGATGAGGACCTGGGCAGCCCGGCAGAGGTGGAGAGCGCGCTGCGGTCGATCGGGTTTGTGAACCGCTGGTTCGGCGGCGAGCGGGTGCACCGTTTGCTGCTGGCGGAGGCGGCCGCAGGCCAGCGCGAGCTGGAGGTGCTGGAAGTCGCGGCGGGGCGCGCGACCTCGCTGGCGGCGGCAGGGCTGTGGCTCAGGCAGCAAGGGGTAACGCTGCGGGCGACCCTCCTGGACCGGCGGAGGAGTCACCTGCCGAATGGCTGGCCGGAGAGCCTGCCGGCGCCGCGACTGGTGGAGGGCGATGCACTGAGCATTCCTTTGCCGGACCGGAGCGTGGATGTGGTGAGCTGCTGCCTGTTTCTGCATCACCTGGGGCCCACGGAGGCTGCCGCGTTCCTGAAGGAGGCGGTGCGGGTGGCGCGGGTGGCCGTAGTAGTGAATGACCTGGAGCGGACGCGGATGCACTACGGGCTGGCGCGGTTCTTTGCGCTGTTCGACCGGAGCCGGCTTTCGCGGCATGATGGGCCGGTCTCAGTACGGCAGGCTTACTCGGCTGGCGAGTTGCGGGCGATGCTGGAGGCAACGGGAGAACGGGTAGTGGTGCGGCGGCGGTTCCTGTTCCGGCTTGCGGGGACAGTGTGGGTTCCGCGGCCTTGATCCGGGCGGCTGTTGGCCGCACGAAATCCATACTGCGTAAGGTTCAGGCTAGAATCGCGTCAGACTTATGGCAGGTGCTTCGCTCCGGGCCAGATCCCGATAGCTCAGCATGACAACACTTTGATGAGGAGCAACAATCCCGCTCCTCATTGTAGATTCCACTCGTCCCGGAGTTCCCTTTGAGCCAGATCGCTGCTGTCGCCTCTGCCCTGCCCCCGCGCTACTACACCCAGCAACAGGTTTTCGACGAGCTGGTGAAGCACTGGGGCCCGGCGCTTGAAAACCCGGCGCTGCTGGAGCGCTTCCACCACCGGGTGGGCGTGGATGGGCGCTACTTCGCGCTGCCGCTGGAGGAGTATGCCGAGCTGGAGCGCTTTGGGCAGTTCAACGCGGCATGGCTGCGGGTGGCCGAGGAGCTGGGCGAGCAGGCGATCCACACAGCGCTGGACCAGACGGGGCTTACGAAGGAACAGATTGGCGCGTTGCTGACGGTCACGGTCACCGGCGTGGTGAGCCCATCGCTGGACGCGCACCTGTGCAACCGCATGGGGCTGCCCGGGGATGTGCGGCGGACGCCGATCTTTGGGCTGGGCTGCGTAGCCGGGGCTTCGGGGATCGCGCAGGCGGTGGATTATGTGCGGGCCTACCCGGAGAAAATCGCGGTGCTGTTGTCGGTGGAGCTGTGCTCGCTGACCTGGCAGAGGAAGGACCTGTCAATCGCGAACATGATCTCGACCGGGCTGTTCGGGGACGGAGCGGCAGCGGTGATTGTGGCGGGGGACCGAGTCAAGCTGCCGCTTCGCGAGGGCCAGCTGGCGGGGCCGACGGTGGTGGCAACTGCTTCCAGCTTTTATCCGAACACGGAAGACGCGATGGGCTGGGATATCGGCGAGGAGGGCTTCCGGATCGTGCTGTCGCCGGAGGTGCCGGCGATTATCCGCAAGCATCTGCCTGGGGATCTGGAACGCTTCCTGGCGGAGAACGGTGTGAAGCGGGAAGAGATCGCGTCGTGGGTTCTGCACACGGGCGGCCCCAAGGTGCTGGAGGCGATGGCGGATGCGGCGGGGGTGACGCGGGAGGAGTGCCAGCTTTCGTGGGATTCGCTGCGCAAGGTAGGCAATCTGTCTTCGGCGTCGGTGCTGTTTGTGCTCGAAGACACGATGCGGGAGCGGCGGCCCGCGCCGGGGAGCTACGGGATCCTGGCGGCGATGGGTCCGGGGTTTTGCGCGCAGCTGGTCTTACTGCGGTGGTAGCGGTTTGCCCGGGGTAAGCGGGCTTCGGGGTTTTACAGCCACTTAGCGGACTCGCCGGTGCGGTTCCATGCGGTTCCGTGAGGGACTGTTCTGGATGTTTGGGCACAGTTTGGGCAAAGTTTTAGAGACCGGATTCGGAAAATTCCTGGAAGTATATAAAGCGGCGATCTGGGCGATTGGGAGAAAACTGCGAGCCTCTAATGAGTGCTTCGCCATTATGAACTCAGCGACCCTGCATTCGTTGACGCTTCGCTGAAATGCGTGAAGACGTGAACCGGATTGAACGGGTTGACCTAACCCTCAAACAAGGCGGAGTCCACTGGTCAAGCTCATCCGGCATCAGAAGGATCACTGTTCGTGAGATCTGAAAATTTAGCAGCCATCGTTGGATTGCCACGGGTCAATTTTGTAATCGTCACGTCCTGAGCCTTGTCGTTTGCGAGACGAAGATTGTTAACTGTGCCGAGCAACTCTGACTTGGTTTTTTGCAGGTGATCGATCGACTTGTCTATCTCATGATTGCGGTTTGGAAATGCCTGGAAGCCAAGTCATAGTTCATCGCAAATGCGGTCTGGAACGTCGTGAGTCGGTTTTCGAAGTTGGAGATATCGAGGTTTTACGCTCTAACGAGCGCCAACTCTGACCTGTATTGAAGTGAATTCATCGCTGCATTCCGAAGCAGTGTGATCATGGGAAGGAAACACTGCAGGCGGACGACGTACATCTTCGGGTATCGGTGGAACATGTCAGCAATCCCCGTGTTGTAGAACTCACTATCAGGCTCCAAGTAGGGAGACAAGCACGGCGTCCTCGCACCCCTTTTCACTGCGATCTTTGTCGAGCTGCTTCAGGAAATCCTCGTTCCGTTTCTTCGTAGCGGTACGCTCGATCGCATCATCGCGATCCTTGATTTGCGTTTCGTACTTGTCCTTTAGACACTTTTCAGCAAGCTCGTTCTCCAGCTCAGCTTTTTCCCAGGTCGCCTTGGAGTTTATTAAGGTCTTTCTCTACCGCACTGACGGTCTCGCTAATCGCGAGCTTCCGCGCAGCTTCCCGGCATCGAGCTTGGCCTTCAATTCCTGAATCTAAGCGTCCTTGGCTGCGGCATCCTTTTGCGATTCACCGGCGGCTTTTGTTGGGCGAGCTCGACGGCGTTCCGCTTGTCCTGCCTAGCCAGCTCCAGTGCGTCTGCAAGGCAGCCTACGGCGATACTGCCGCGTTCCACCGAGCCCACCAATTGGGCTCGGGTGCAGCGTCACTGTCCATATCGCCTCATGCAAAGGCAGAGCCAAGGTACGAGCCAGCAGGAAGGCACCTGCAAGTAGGCTCGAGGCGCATAGTCGGACGAGAGAACATCGACCAGCCGCTGCCCTGCCAGCTCAGCAGCGGCGACATTCCCGGAGTGTGAGCCCCCGAGCACCAGGTTCGGGGCGCCCGCAGCAATGTGCATAGATCGATCGCGAGCGGCCTTCGCGGCAGCGGGCGCATATGCCGCTCCAGATCATCTGTGTGCAGATCGATCAGGCCGGGAAGAAGATAGTCACCTTCAAAATCGACGCTGTCGCCCGGCGCACACGGTCCGGGATCGATCGCAGCGATCACTCCTCCGTGAATCAGCGCGGTGCCCTTGAAAGTTTCAGAGTGTCGGCCGCAACAGCCTTCTTCCTTCGGCGGGATCTGTCTGACGAACGCTGTGGACGACCCCTCGACGTACCGCGATTGCAGCGCGCGCCACTCCCTAGTGCAAGGCCAGATATATAGTCCTGCCGCGCTACCCTTTGCCGTGGGTGTTTGGCTGAAGTGGAGCCTTCTGATCTTCTTCTGCCTTTGTAGATGTCCGTCTTGCTTGATACTGTCGCGGGGAAAGTGCCTTGCTAATCGCCGGCGATGCGCGCGATTGATGCCGCAGCATGTTTCACGTTGAGGGATGCAGGCTTTCGATACGCGCGATTGCCTCGGCGGCGAGCGTGTCATCTGGGCCGCCGCGCATCGAGCGCAACGCCGGCAACGACTCCGTGTCACCTGCAAAACTCACAACCTGGATAGCACGAATGCGGATCGCGGGGCTTGCATTTTGGAGCGCCGCGCGCACGACTCGAAGGACTGCCGGCCCCGCTTCCAGAAGCATCCACTCCGCCCTGTCGGCAACGCTCGGGTCTGTGCTTCCCAAAGCGACCACGGCCGCCCGCGGGTCCGCGCCGATCCTGTCCCAAAGTTGAAATGCCGCAACGACTCCATCCATCTGCGCAAAGTCGTCGTTCGGCTGCAAGGCTTGTGCCTCCAGAGCAGCCGTTGCAGCGTGGCCTGCCACATGGGCAATTGCCTGCAACATCTCAATCTGGCAGCGAAACGAAGCCGTGACTGCGGCAATCTCAGCAAGACTGAGCTGCCTGGGTTTGCGCTTCCGGTAGGAGTCGTCCACGTCGCGTACAAACTCGATCTCCCGCTGCAGTTGAGCGTTGATCGCAGCGACAGCAACACTGGGTTGGTGGCGTGCTAAAGCAAGCGCGGCGCTCCCCCTTATCAGCGGGTCGCTGGAGCTAAGCAGCGGCAGCAGGGTTTGAGCGCTCACCTCGTCTTCGCTACGTGCTAGCGCCCATAAAGCTTGCTGCTTAACGTGCATATTGCTGTCTCTGAGCAGCGGCAGCAGCATGAAAGCGGCCGCATGAAGATTCCCCAGAGCCCAAGCCGCGTTTGCACGCACATCGGCGTTGGGAGCACGGAGCGCCTCAGCGAAGGCCTCAGGCTGTGATCGCGGTGTTCTGATAAGTAAGGCGATTGCTGCCGCACGAGATACGTGGTCGTCTGTATCCAACAGCCATCGCCTGAACTCCTGCTCGACTGGAAATCCGCTGTACCGCGCCAGCTTGAGAATGGCATCAGTGCGGACGCTGCTTTCGCCGGCGTCTGCCTGGAGAATCAAGGTACGGATCGTCCTCTCTACCGGGCGACCGACCGCCTCGGCGCCAAGGCGCGGATAGTCTACGTTAATGCCGTCCACTCCGCGGGTAACCGCGGCTTTCATCGCGGCGAGATCCATCTCTTGCCTGCTGTCTGAAAAGTTGGCTATGACGGCCTTACCCTGGCGGTGGAATTCCGCGACCTGCTGGGCGGTGACGTCCGGCTGTACCCATGCTGCACCCGCGCCAGCACCAATTGCTTCCGGGCGAAGCCGCCGAACATCATCCCATTCTCCGTTGAACTGCACACGCTCCGTCATGCCTTCTCGTGCAAGGATTTGCAGAACATCCTCGCCGATTCCTTTGGTCTTGATATCGAGTACGAGTCGGATATCAAGGGTGCGCGCCAGACGCAACGCATCCTCAAAGAGTGCCATGTGCAGACCGGCGAATCGGTCTCCCATCCATACGCCCGCATCCCTCATAGCCAGATCGTCATAGAACGAGGTTTCCACATCGCCAGTGCCATCCGTTAGACGCTCGAGCAGTCCGTCATGGTTCAGCACGATCTTGCCATCGAGAGTGCGCCGCAAGTCCAACTCGACGACGTTGCAGCCAAGTAACGCTGCTTGCTCCAAACTCGCCAATGTGTTTTCCGGCACATCTTCGTTTGCAGTACGATGGCAAAGCAGCACCGGGCCGGGCAGCACCGGGCCGGGCAGCACTGGCGAGGCATGCGCGGTAGCCAAGGAGAGGGACAAGACAAAGCCGGAAAGCAATTTCGAGAGCATGGCGTGGTTCCTCTGCGGCCTTAGCCGCGCTGAGTTGGAATATCTACACAGAACGACGCATCTGCGGCGCAACCAGAAAACGGAAGAGCAGAGCGGCAGCAAACGCGACCACCGCGATACCGAACATCACTCGGGGATAATCAAACCGAGTAATCATCACCCCGGCAAGCGCCGCTGCTCCAACACCTGCAAGCGCATTGGTGAACAGGGTCACCGAGGCCGCGGTGTCGCGCTGCTGGTCCTGCACCTCATTCATCAGCAGGTTGTACAGCGCGGGGGAACTCATCCACTGAGCAGCGGCAAAAACGAGATACAGCACAATGGCAAGCGCGGGAATGCGCGCTGCCCCAAGCGCGGCCAAGGCGATCGCGGCAGTGGTTTGCATTGCTAGTATGCCGTTCCGTAAGCCCAGTAGGCGGAGCACTGCAGGCGTCGACAGCCCCATCACAAACTGCACTACCTGAACAGCCGAAAACACGAATGCAACGCGCAAAAGAGGTAGATGGAGGCCGCGTACAAGGTACACATTAGTAAAGGGTGCGAAAGCAGCTAATGCGCCTGACCAGAGTGCCATGCAAGGCAAAAAGCGCCTCAAGAAGGGCTCAAGCTTCCATGCGCGTGCGGACCAACCGCTCTCAGAGAGTCCGGGTTCCTGGTCGGTGGCCGACATCCGCAGTCGCAGCGCTGGCGCCAGCGCCATAAGCGCAAGCACACAAGACCCCAGCAGAATGAAGCGCTTGATCGCAGATGGGTCGAAATTGTAGCCAGCCGATCTAAGCCATTGCGGGAGATAGCCGGACACGAGGCCGCCCAGCGCACTTGTGCCGATACTTACAGAGAAGATTAGACTGAACGCCGTAGCCCGGTTCCTCTGCGTTGTGAGCCTCGCCACAGTTGGCAGGTAGGCGACACCCCAACTGCTCATCGCGATGCCCGCCAGAAAGGCAAGCCCGATCTGCGCCGGTTCCCAGATCCACAAAATACGCAGGGTACCCAGCAGCGGAGCGCTTAGAAAGCACAGGATGAGCAGTGTTCTTACACCAAGGCGCCTGGCTATCTCTCCGGCTGGGAGTGTGCCTGTGAGCGAACCGAGTAGAAAGGCGCTGCTTACCCATCCTATTGAGCGTTCGTCGTAGTGAAAGTCAAGCAGGTACAGATTGAATAAAAAGAAGTACACCGAAAAACCGGCATCGTAGAAGAATGCAGCAACAAAGAAGATCCAATAATCGCGGCTGAGATTCTGTTCGCGGAACCAGCGAGGGGGATCCCTCCAAAAGCAAACGTGGAAACCCGCTTGCTCCGGATGGACTATGTCTTTGTTGATTGCCATCGGCATCCCACATACCTTTCGCAGTAACACTGAGCCGTGCGTGTTTCATAGCAGGCGTATGCCGCCGAGTTATAATTCGTGCAGGATCGAAACGAAAGTAGAACAGATCTCTGCCGCTGCATCAATCCATCAAAAAAGAAATTTTCCGGCGAACTGGATGATGCGTGGATTTGCCACCGTGCCCGTGATCCTGCCAAAGTTCTGGCTCGCGACTGGATTCAGCAGCGTCGGATCGGAGTAGCCAAGACTTGTGTCCGGGTTGCCAAACTGCGGTGTGTTTGTCAGATTGAAAAACTCCGTGCGAAAATGCAAGCTCTGTGCTCCACCGACAGGAAAGGCGCGCTCAATCGCAAAGTCGAAATTGTGCTGTCCCGGGCCTCGTACAATGCCGATACTACTGTTGCCAAAGTCCTGGTCGGCTAGACTGGTGCCGAACGGAGCTTCCGGCGCGCGCGTAAATGCGTGTGCATCCAGGTAGCTTCCCGTTACGCGAGCAAACAACGAGCCATGGGTGGATGGATTATTGCCCGTGCGCTCGGCTCGGACCTCGCCCCCCAGCAGCCCGTAGACCGATCCGGCGTTACCGTCAAAGATGCTGAGAGGAATCCCCGCCTGCAGAACGGCGATGCCCGAGAATTGCCAGTTAGACAGCAGATAGCGAGCGCGCGGGCCAACACTCCCGAACTGCGGGGACGTATACTCGAAGCTAAACACGAATCGCTGGTCGCGGTCGTCGCCCGCCAGTCCGTATGAAGAGTGGCGTAGGTTAAGCTGGTTGTTAGTTGGCAGCTGCAGCTCAAAGGTATCGGTGCCAGACTCGCCGTTCACCTCGTCCAGGTTTTTGGACCAGGTATAACTCGCCTGCAACTGCAGGCCGCGGCCAAGCTGTTTGATCAAAGTCGCTTGAAGGGCGTTGTAGCTGCCGATGAACACTGAATCCGTGAGCAGCGAGCCCTGACTGATGCCCTGCACTGGAAGTCTCGCGGCGACATTGCCAATTGAGTTTGTTGTCTCGCCATTGACTGGATTGCCGGGACTTGCCAGTAGCGCTTGGTCAAACTCTACCTGTCCGGAACGGTGCGTTGATGCCGTTCCGACATAGCCGACTTGTAACACATAGTTATGCCCAGGCACATACTGCACGTTCAGGTTGTACTCCTGGGTGCGCCCATCCTGCAGCCCAGGGTTCAGCCCCTCGATGAAGGGCGATGTGGCGGCTGAGCGCGGCACAAAAGCGGGAAAGCTCGATGGCGGCTGCACAAAAGGTACAAAGGGCTCCCCTAGAGTGGCCGGTCCGTTCGGGGCGCCAAAACCGATCTGAAGTGTAGCGAAGGGCGGCTGATCGAGCGTCTGCTCCGCGATGGTGTTAGAGTGCCGGTCGTAATACAGTCCGTAGCCGCCGCGCAGGACGACGGCTGGCTGCCCGGTAAGCTGCCAGGCAAAACCCAGGCGGGGCGAGACATCACCGTGCGGCGTACGGTATTGGCTTGCGTAGGGCGTTCTCACGTAGCCCGCAGGCAACGTTCCTACAAAATTGGCGGGCAGGGTGAAGCCATTGAAGGTACCAGCCGCCGGAATAGAGCCGGTGGTGGCGACCAATGGATTGAAGTTCGCCAGGCGCCCGTTCGTCTCAGTAGGCGCGCTGAAGATTTCATAGCGCAGGCCGGCGTTTACAGTCAGCCGCGATGTCACCTTCACGTCATCCTGCGCGAAGCCGGCGAAGTCAGTGTAACGCGTGTCGCGCCGAAAGATACCGCCGCCTGCAAAAGCCAGCGACACGTTGCTTAAACCCTGCGGGCTGCCGTTCTGCGCCGCGCTCTCACCCAGCAAAAAATCGTCGAAGGTGTCAATCTGCAACAATCCATCCGTCTCCTCCGGCTGGTCTTCATCGACCTCAAAACGCTTAATCTCCAGCCCGAACCGAGTAGTGTTACGGCCTTTAGTGAAGGCAAACATATCCTGCCAGATAAGGGAATTCGTTACCTCGAAGGAAGACGGAGTGCCCGCGTCGCCCACTGTAAAACCGCCAACCGTTAAGCCTGGTGCACGCGACGACGCATCTGGGGCGCCTGTCGGTATACTTTGGCCGATTGCCGCTGCTCCCAGCGAGTTCTGCACAGTGGAAATGCCGTCGAAGCGGATGTATCCAAAGCGCGCGACATTCACCGCATTTGGTGTAAGGACATTCGTGTCCGCCACGACAAAGTCGGTGTTGCGGTTCAGCGCATCTGTGCCCCAGCCCGGCACATTGGCTGCACCAGGTGAGAAAGGCTCCTGGATGGTGGAACGCGCCCAGAAGAACCGCTCATCCAGCGTATTCTTGCTGCTCAGCACCTTGTCGAGATCGACAGTAAATTGATCTTCGTCGTAGTACGCGGGCGGAGCGAAACTCGACTCTCCTAAAGGGAGCTGATTGGAGGCGTCGCTGCCGGAGACTGGTAACACTGTTTGGGGGCTCGGCACCAGGAACTGTCCGTTTGGGAGCTTCGCATTCAAGATCGCCAGGGCAACCGGATTGATATTGGAGCCATCGCAGGCCACCTGCACGCCACCCGCCTGCGTCAGATAGCCGATCGCGGGCTCGCCCTGCGCATTTAAGTGGGCCGCCGAGCAGAACTGAGCACCCAGACTCGCCGCGGAGCGGTTTGCACTAAGCAATGGCAGGATCGGATGCTGAATCCCTCCCAGGCCGTTCGCCGATCGCGTGCCCTGGTAGGCTCCAAAGAAGTACAGCTTATTGCGCAGCACGGGGCCGCCAACGGCGCCCCCGAACTGATTCTGCTTTAGCTCCGGCCGAGGCTGGCCTTCCTGTTTGGTAAAGAACTCATTTGCATTAAAGATGTTATTACGCGCAAACTCCCAAATCCCGCCATGGAAAGTGTTGGACCCCGATCTGCTGATCAGGTCAACGTTTGCGCCGGAGCCGCGACCATAGGCCGCATCGTAGTTAGCCGTTTGTACTTGAAACTCCTGGATAGTATCGGGCGCCGGAATAGCAGTGCCTACCTGTGAATTGCCTGAGTTTGCAGCCGAGTTCTGGACCAGATTGTTAGCGTCTATGCCATTGAATTGGATGTTATTCGCGGTAGGTGTGGCGCCGTCGGAAGAGACATTCTCCGTCCCTGTGCCGAGAGTGCCTGCGTTAGGCAGATCCACCACAATCCCGGGCGATAGCGCAAGAATTTGCGTAAAGTTACGGTTGGATAACGGCAACATTGCAATAGCCTCGGCATTTACCAGACCGCCGAGTGTGGAGCTTTCGGTCTGCGCCGCCTCCACCGTGCCGGAAACCTGCACATTCTGTATGGCCTTGGCTACCTCTAGCGCAATATTGAGGGAAGAAACCTCACCGGTGGTGACCCGAATTCCGCGCGTTCGGTTTGCCCCAAACCCGTCTGCATTTACAACCACAGTGTAGCTGCCCGGTAAAAGCAGCGGCATCCGGAAGAGGCCAGCCGTGTCACTTCTCGTGGTACGTACAGCCTGCGTGGCTTCATCAATTGCAGATACCTCAACGTTAGCGGCTGGGTGATGGGCTGAGTCCACGATCAAGCCATCGATCGCGCCCGTGCCCGGTGTTTGGGCATGGGTTAGAGAAGCGGCGCACGCGAGCACTGAGCAGGAAATGATCTTTTGTAAGAAGCTTAAACGTTCCCATTGCATCTTCATCGTTGCATTACCTACTCCAGCGATAATTCTTACTAGTCCCAAATATGGCTAAGCCTTCACGGCAACTTGTTATTGCCTTGTCATTCTTTTGTCGCGATCCTGATAATTCACGCGCTTCGCGACAGGAACTTCGGCGGCAGGGAGCGACACACACCCACTCGCTGCTCTGCGCAGGAATAAGATGGATGAATGGTTTGTCCAGACGTTACGTCGGGGTGAGGCGCCTGTGTCGAGTGGCTTAGTGCGACATTTTTCCAGTGACCTGTGGGCGCGGCCTCGCGAATGCGCGGGCACCGGACCCCGTGCATAGAGCCTGGCATCGAGGTTGCGATAACACTTTGATCTATATCGATCAGGCGCCAGCGAGAGCGACTGGGCCGGCCGCTCTAAAACAGGCGGGCTGCTGATCGCGCTCCTCTACAGTGCTACGCTCTGCGGTGTAGACCGACTTTGTTTAAGACGCAGTCTGAGGTTGCGCAGCAGCGCTCGCAAGTGTCCGGTGCTGAACCGTACACCCATTCCAAAGATCAAGCGCTGCTGCAATTTAACCGACTTCAAGCCCGCTGCCCTGCCACCTGCGCGCGCTTTGCTCATCTTTCACTGCCCTAAGCGTACTGATTGTGCGCGTCCGCGTCCTCTGCCATGGATTGCAGTAGCGTGAAGAAACCCTTTCGCTGGCCGGCAAAGAGATTCATATTAGTCAAGAAGGCAACCGCAGCGCGGGCTCCTGCAAATTTATCGGTTAATGGACGGATCACTGAACACCTAGGAAGCTTGGCGCTGATGAACTCAGCCGGAACCGGAAAGATGAGGCTGGGCTGAACCAGTGGATTTGGAGGATTCGTAAACAAATTTGGAAAGGTCAGGCCATTGTCCGTGACTGGGGCAACCGGAGCCTGAACTCCATTCCCTGCAAAATCAACCCACTCAAGGAAGTGGGCAATTTCGTCTCCGCCAATTCCCAGGATGATACGGAGAACTTCTGGATGATTTGCTTTTTGTGCCAGAGCTGCGTAGAGGCTGGATCCACCTTGTTCTATGGCGCCGAAATGGAAGGCCGCTGTGTTCGCTATGGCCTGGATATGATGAGCACCTTCAAAATCCGCATCTGTAATTGGAATAGCGGTACGGTTCTTGATCGTGACGACTTGAGGAAATGTGGCGCCGAAGTCGGGGTTGCTGGCGCTCCGGTACCGCGTGAACCAACTGGTGTCAACGTTGAGGTGCATAAGATTTGTGAGACGACCGATGTCCTGAGCGCCAGTCGCCGTGCTCCCCTGAAGGATGCGAAAATCATCAAGGTCGACCGGATCGGCACCCTTTGACTCCAGGTAAGCGTTGAGAAAAGTAGCATGACTCAGCTCATCGATGGTATTGCTGGTAATGTATTGCGGCCCATCCGAATCAAGGTTGGAAAGCGCCGACTGATAAGCATTCATTTTCTGGTTGGGCTTGACTTCGATGGGAAGCTGGTCACCGATACCGCCTAATTCCGCATACTGCTGCCAAAGGTCCGTTTCAATCAGCTCAGCGGCTGCCAGAAAGCGTAAGATTGCGATGTCACCCTTATCAAGCGAGTCATCGTCGGATTGACCGTATGCAGTAGTTGACGAACCGAGCAATCCAGACCCGACTGTAAGTGCACCTCCTGCCAGCAATCCACTCTTCAACAATGACCTACGGTTTACCAAACGCCTCACTCCCATTGCCGAGTCTGCCATGACAATTCTCCTTGAAACCCTGATTCCAGGTCGCATTGTTAAACGCCCCCGTGAAGAAATATAAGTTCAGACTCCGGAGTGAGTTGTCATTGTGATGTCTTTTTGTTGTCGCACAGGTTAGAAAGCCGTAGACATCGCGCAAATGTGAAGAGCGAAGTAAAGCGGTTTTGACGTAAAAGCGAATCATGCTCACTTAGGTTGGATTCAGTGACACGAAAAGGCAAGCGGGAAACGGGACCGGGGTACCTTCTCGGTTTTACGCTATTCGGCAACAAAGAGCTGACTATCGAAAACCACCATTGAGGGCCTGCCCAATCTTCTCTGCGCTCTCTTAAGAGCTTTCCAGACGTTTCTAGAGAAACTCCTCAGCGCACTGTCTGTCTTGGCGGCGTTACGTTACATCTACTCACTGGAGAGTGGGTTGCGCATCAGGGAATGACGCGGCGACGATAGAGGGCAGTGAACCCCAGGGCGCGTCCACAGTCGGCTGCATAGAGGAGAGTGCGAGAGTCCGCTTGCCAGGAAGGTTCGATCTGATCGCAGCTCGCCTTGGCGACAGGATGCCCTTGCCGGGTACGAAGGTCGAGCAGCCAGAGGTTCCAGACACCAGAGGCAAAATGGCTGTAAGCAAGCCAATGGCCGTCAGGGGAAACTGCAGGAAAACGGGCCTCGCCGATTGGCAGAGGATCGGGCGTACCGGTTTGAAAAATCCGGGCGGGCGCACGGCCCACATACGCGGAGTAAAGGAGCGAGCCGTCAGGAAGAAAAGCTGCACTGTCCACATTCGACGAGGCTGGGGTGATGGGGTGTTCCCGAGTGTCCGTACTCGGCGTCTGGCCGGCGGAACGGAGAAAAAGCCGCCCGCGTCCATGGTCCTCACGCACAAAGGCCAGCCATTTGCCGTCAGCCGAGAGCGCTGGGGATTGGGCATCCTCGACGGGCGCGGGCAGCGTTCGGCCCGGCATGGCGATGGGGATTAACCTGGAGGTTTGCCCGGCGCGTTCGACCCAGCCGACACTGCCGGCCGTCGCGAGCGCAAGGGCATCCGGGGCAGGAGTATCCGTCCGGGCTCCTGAGGTGGAGAGCAGCCGGTAGCCGTCAGGCGCCATGGCGATCGCGGTGATACCTCTCGGACTGTCATGCGGGTCAGTAAGGAGCAAGCTGGCGCCGCCCTCCCGGACGCGAAACGCATCGTCGGCACGGGTGCCGCGGACGTGATGCAGTCCGACAGCGATGCTGAACGCGGTCGCAGCGACGAGGCCCGCAGCCCAGGCAAGCGACTCTCGACGCAGCCGGGCTACATGGAGAACGCGTGTGCCCAGAGCTGCGTAGAGCAGGACGGCAAACAGGATGAGCAACCACAAGCGAGGAACGTGGAGCAGAGAGCGCAGGCCGTCGACCGGCCCCGTGTGCCAGCCGGGGTAGCCGATGCCGAGGAAAAGTAGAACGGCGCCCATCCGCAGGCTGTGTTGTCGGAGATGCTGGAGGAGAACCGCCGTAGGCAGAATCAGCAGCGTGAACAGGTACGACGCGGGCGAGGTGGAGATGACGAGCGCGGCGGTGAGGAGCGCTGACCACTCAAGCGCGACCCGGCGATGGCCGGCTGCGCCGGGGCGAATGAGCAGCAGTGCCGGAGCCAGCAGCAGAGTCTGCAGCAGTGGATGGAGAATTGCGAATAAGGCCGGACGGTCGAGCCAGGGATGGGGGTTCCACGCGGGCTCGGCGATGAAGAGCCGGTGGAGCAGGGAGGAAAGCGAGGCCGAGGCGAGGGTGTAAGGCGGCAAAGCCTCACCGCGCAGGGTCCAGGGCAGCACCTGCAGCAGGTATGTGCGATGCATGGGCCAGCCGAAGACGGCAACCGAGACCGCGGCGGCAGCGGCTATGGTTGCCACTGCGGCGGCAAGGGCGCTCCAGTCGCGCTTGCGCAGAAAGTAGAACAGAAAAACAGCAGGAAAGATCTTGGCCGCAGCCGCAAGGCCGACGAGCGAGCCTGCAAGTCGCCCGCGGCCCCGCTGCGCTGCCCAGCAGGCTGCGGTGAGCAACAGCAGGAGCAGAATATAGAACTGGCCATAGAGCAGATTGCGGTGCAAGGGAAACGACAAAACCGCAAGCAGAGCGATGCGACGGAGCGGTTGGCCGGTAACGGCACGGAGGAGCGGGAGAAGAGCGAGCAGCAAGAAGCCTTGGAGAAGCAGCCATGCGTGCTTGGCCGCGAGTGGAGGAAGGCCGGTAAGCGGGAGAACGGCAAGAGTGGAAAACGGGGTAATCGGAGCAAGCCCGACGATGGGCTGGTCGATCGCGCGGTGGTCCTTTTGCCGCTGCAGCCAGATCCACTCATAGGCACGCGCGGCGTCTACGCCGTTCCGCGCGAGGCTTGCGGCGAGATAGTAGTTGGGGAAGTCGGTATTCAGGGTTTTCCAGGCGCGCGGCACGGTGTGGAGCGCGAGAACGCTTGTGAATACGGCCAGGAGGAGCCACTCCAGTACGACCCACTTTCTTCGGAAAACCCATACCTTCATGGCTTACGGGGCCCGAGAGAAGAGTCGCCAAGCACGGGCAGCCGTGCCTTCTCACGCGCCGTGCTGACCGGTTGATGGTGACGTATCCCGGCCTCATAGCTGCGCATGCCGGTGAGCTGGAGCAGGATGTGCCAGAGAAAGGCGGGATTGTTGCGCAGGTAGCGCTTCCAAAGCCTGCCTGGATCCTGCATCAGGCGGTGCAGCCACTGGAGCCCGGCGCGCTTGATCCATTCGGCGCAGTCCTGGATGCGTCCCGTATGAAAGTCAAAGGCAGCGCCGACGCCGAACATGAGCGTGGCATCAACCCGGTCGAGGTAGCGAGCCATAAAGTGCTCCTGTTTCGGTGTGCTGATGCCCACCCAGATGATGTCGGGTTTCATGGCGGCCATGGCGAGCAGAAAGTCCTGCTCTTCTTTCGCCGTGAAGGGATGAAAAGGCGGCGTATAGGTGCCGGCGATGCGGACGCTGGGAAAGCGGGCCAGAAGCGAGTCATGCAGCTCATCCGCGATACCAGGTTTTCCGCCGCAAAAGCAGTGGGTATAGTCCGCAAATTCGGGGCGCTTGAGGATCTCAAGCATCAGGTCCGGACCAGTGACCCGCTCCATCTTCCGCTGCCCATAAAAGCGGCCCACCCAAACCATGGGCATGCCGTCCGGGGCGGTGAGTTCGGAACCGGCATAAACCGCGGAAAGATCAGGGTCGCGGTGCGCCTCCATAACGCCATGAACGCCGGCAAGGCAGACATAACCTTTGCGCCGATGGCGTAGCGCATCCGCAATGCGGGCGAGAGCTTCCTCCATGTTGACGGCTGCGATGTCAATGCCGAGCACATTGACCGTCTGAGCGGCTGCGTTTCCTGGGACTGTCCTTCCGGCATGGATTGGAAAACGGGTCATGGTCTGCCTTCTTTCTGGAGCGTCTTCGCGGGAAAGGAAGAGCCGTATCGGCCAGCGGAAGCAACCGCCGATCGGACGTGCCGGTTGAGAAGACCCCGGTACATCTGGAGATAGGCTTGCCCGACAACTGGGGCGGAGAGCCGGGCCAAGCCGGTCTCGGATGCGCTGGGTTGCGCATTGGCGGAGCTGGGTGCGAGCTGAGCTTCGGCAATCGCCGCGGCGAAGCCCAGCTCAGCCTCGCCCTCAAGCGACACATAACGACAGCGGTCCTTGCCGAGTTGACTGCCGAGCTCACGAAATGGAGGAATATCGGAGCAGACCACCGGGCAGCCATTCAGCAGGGCTTCCGCCACCGGCAGGCCGAAGCCTTCCAGCAGTGAAGGCGCGAGAAGGAGCGTGCAATGCCGGTAGCACCACTGGAGGTCCGGGTCGGAGACTCCTTCAAGAAGAAGCACGCGTTCGGAGATGCCCGCGAGGAAGATGTACCTGCGGATAGCCGCGGTTTCCGGCCCTTCAATCCCGATGATGACCAGCCGGGAGCGCGGGTCTATGCTGCCCTCGGCCAGCACGCGGGCGAACACGCGCAGGGCAAGCAGAATGTTCTTGTTGCGGCGATGCTGCGCGACAAGTAGCAGAAACGGCTCTCCCTTCCAGCCCGGTAGATTGGGCGGTGCTGACGAAGGGGCAACGGGCTCGAGGCAGTTGGGGATGACTGAGCTTTTACGAAGGCAAGCGGCCGAGGCATAGCGGGCAAGCTGGCGATGTGTGGTCTGGGAAACGCAGGCGATCGCGTCGACGGCACGAAGGCAGATCTGGAGCGAGGCCCGGTTGAAGATGCCCTTGGGAAAACCAAAGTTGGAAGGCAGTTCGTAGGGGTACATGTCATGGAGGCTGACTACCGCCGGGCAGGCAAAATCGCGAGCCCGCACGGGCACCGGATAGGTAAGGTGAACGAGATCGGGGCGCAAAGCCTTCACAAGCGCGGGGAGTTTGCGGTAGTACCAAAGATTGCGGCCGAAGGTGCTCCGGTGCACAGGTGCGATGTGGAGGCGCAGGCGCTCGTCGCCCGTGGGCAGCATCGCGCTGAACGACTTCTGCTGCCACACGCCGAGGACCAGGTGCAGTTCCGTGATCTCAGGCAGGGTAAGCAGGCTGCGCACGACGTTTACCGAGTGGCGCGCCACGCCGCACAGGTGCGCCGGGTGGGCGACGGCGGGAAGTACGATCCTCATGAGGTGCTCCGTGGCGGGGATGACAGTGAGGCGGACTCAAGCTGCTTGCTGCCATAGGCCAGAAGAAGAGAAATCAGAGTGATCGACCAGAGCGGAAAAGTGAGGTCGAAGCGATCGGCTTCGACGAGGCCGCCGACGAGAATAAACAAGAGCAATGCCAGAAACAGGCTCTTCTCGGCGGGGTCGCGGAGACGCCGTATCTGCCCGTAGAAGCTGCCATACACGCCGACCAGCAGGACGATCCCGGCCGCACCATAGGCGTAGAACTGCTGGATCAGCTCGTTATGAGCATGCCAGGCTTCAAACGCGCCAAAGGGCGGAATAACATTGCGAAAGGAATGGAAGCCATGCCCGAACCAGGGCTGCTCCCAGGCGCGCTCCAGTACGAAAGCCCATATGCCAATTCGTCCTGTAAGCGTTTCCGCCTCGTTGCCGGCATTGTTATAGGAAGCGAGATAAGCGGCGATCAGCCCACTGAATGCGCCGACCACGACAAGCGACGAGCCCAGGATCAGAGCCTTGGTGCGGTGCCGGTTGGTTGGGTCGCGCAGGATCAGAAACAGCTCGCCGGCGGCAAAGGCGATGATGGTGCCTTTGCTGAGGCTACGCAGCAGGGTAACGGCGAGAAAGGCTGCCGCCAGGCGCCAGCGCGGATTGGACCGCGTGAGATAGTGGGCAAAAAACACCGCGAACGCGCAGGTAAAACCGATCTCATTGGGGCTGAAAAAGTCGTTATCCCCCGGGCGAAGATCCTCCATCGTGGGAGAAAGCCACATAACCACGGCGATGAAGCAGGCTCCCCAGACATAACCCTTGAAGATCGCGCGCGCTGTTGTTCCGAGATCGAAAGGGCGCAGCAGAAGCACGATCATGGCGACATCGGCGGCCATCCCGCCCCAGTAAGCCAGGGCCACGGGAATGGAAACTGTCTCGCTCCAGATGAGGCTGAGCAAGGAAAACCCGAGAAAGATGAGGACCCAGCGGAAAGGAGGAACATGGCGCATGGAGCGGACCGAGTTCCGCGCGGGACCGAAGCAATAGAACGCTGTGGCCGCGAGGAGGAGGTAGTTGATAGCAAGGCTGAATGACGCGCCGGTTTGCGGAGAAGCCTGAAAGAAGAGGTAGGAAATCGCAAGCCGTCCGGCAAAGTAAAAGCCGATGCTGCCGGGCAACAGCAACAGTGGCTCCATGCGGGTTCGCGACGCGAGGGCAGAGACGAAGGTGCTCATGCATCCTCCGCGCCGAGGAGTTTGAACTGGCTCGGAAGCAAGGCTCGAAGCCGGCTGGCAAGAGGCAGGTAAACGAACAGGCTGACGAGCCCGGGAAAAAGCCTGCTGCCGGCGAGGCCCAGCACCCCGAAGCGCGGGAGCAGCAGCGTCATGAGCAGCAGCATGCCTGCGCCGCCCGCCACGCTGAGAAAGCTGACCAGACGCCCGCGGCCGAGCGCCAGAAGGGTGTAGGCGCCCGTGACGCTCAGCCCCAGGCAGGCCGAACCGCAGACCACCCATGGAAGGATAGGCGCCGCAGCCTGGGCGATCGGCGCGCCTGTCCATACCAGCAGCGCATGCGGTCCGAAAAAGAGCACCACGGCGGAGCCAGCGGCGACAAACAGAAGATTGGCGGCAAAGGCGATGGCAACCGTTTTAGCAAGAGCCGGGCCGCTGTTTGCCGTGCTCTGCTCGGCGATGTGCGGGAAAAGAAAGTGAAGGCCGGAAGCGGCAAGACCATAAATCGGCTGTGCCATCTGGACGCAGAGCGCATAGGATGCGACCGCGCCTGCGCCCAGGGAAACGCCTAAAGCGAGGCGGTCGGCCTGGCTGGAGGCAACGCCCGCCGCGGCCTGCAGCCAGGTATAGATACCGAAGCCGGCAAGGGACGCAAGAGCGGCCCGGTTCCATACAGGCAGAAGCGACCTCGCGCGCAGGTAGCGCTGGAGAGCGCGGAGTTGAAGGCCCGTAGAGCAGAGGGTCAAAAGCGCGGCGGCGACCATGATCGCCACGACGCCAAAGCCGCGCCGGGCCAGAAGAACAGCGGACAGCAACGCGAGGAGGCGTCCGCAGACGCTGAGCCCGACAGCGGCTCCGTACCGCGCGTAGGCTCGCTGGACGGCCACGCACACGCTTTCGACAGCGCGAATGGGAATCACCATGGAGGCGATACGGAGTGAAAGCAGACAGCTCCGATTCAGGTTTGGCGAGCCGTGGACAATAGCGTCCAGCAGGTGGGGAATGGCTAGCCATAACCCGATGGCAAGAGCAAGCGAGAGGGCAAGATGGATGGTCATGGCCCCACGCACGAGCGTGAGCAGGTCGATGCGGGCTTGGGTATGCTCCTGTGCAGGCTGCCGCAGTGCTGCGACGCGCTGGGTAACACTGTCTCCGAAGCCCGAGGCAAGGATTGCGCCGGCGTTCACGGCGGCTGTGGCGACAACCCAAAGACCGTATTGGGCCGCGCCGAGATGGTGGAGCAGCGTCGGGGCGGCTGCGAGCATGCCAACCGGGTACACGGCATAGTCGAGGACGCCGAAGGCGGCGTTCGAGACGTGCGTCCTCATAGCGCACCTTTGGTTCTGCGATGGGGCAGGCTGGAGCGCAAAGTCTCCACGATCTCGCGGCTCAGGCGTTTGCGCGGGTCGGTGTCGTCGACCGCTTCCCACCGTAAACGCATGAGCAGAAATGCACAGTACGCGGCGAACGCGAGACTCGTGAGCAGCAAGGTGACAAGCAGGCGCGGCGGATAGGACTTTTTCTCCGCGATGCCGGGTTGGTCAATAACACCGACAATGGGCACATCTTTCGCTTCCTGAATGCGTGAAAGCTCATACTCCTGCGTAAGCAGTTCGAAAACGGTCTCCTGCACGCGCACCCGGCGGTACAGGTCGGCATAGGGAACGGCGAGACGCGGCAACTGCCGCAAGGGTGGGTAAAGCTGATTGTCGCTGGGGAAAGCGGCGCTGCCGGGCTCCCCGCTGGGAAGCGGGGCCGAGGTGCCGCTGATCTTGACGATTTCGTGCTGGAGGTCGGCGACGCGGGCCTGAGCGGCGCGAACGCGGACATTGCCATCGCCGTAAATCTGCCGGAGGGAGTCGATCTCTGATTGACCGACAACGAGCTCCCCTTCGAGCCGCGCAGCGGCGTCTACCGTGGCGCGGGTCTGCTCCTTGACATCGATTGTGTTGTGGGTGCTCGAGAAATTACTCAGCGCCAGCTGGGCCTGCTCAAGCTCGGATTGCACGCCACCGAGACGGTGTTCCAGGAAAACCCGCTCCTGATGGGCGGAGGAGGTGTTGTTATGAGTAAGCAGGCTGTTGAGTTCGAGCAGATAGCCTTGCGCCAAGTCGCGGGCGCGGCGCGGGTCCGTGTCCCGCACCTTGAGGGTGATGACGCCGCTCTTCTTGTCATCGATAATTAAGGTGCGGCGGGCGAGCAGCTTTGCCGTGTCGATGCGGTAGCGCTTGTGGTACTCATCCTGCAAATGAAAGCGATCGATAAGGTGAGCACTGACGGTGCCGCTACGGAGCAGGTCGATAAAGAGCGCGCTGGTGTTGTGGACACCGAGAAGATCGCCGGCCAGGCCGCCGAGACTGCCGAGGCCTCCCGCGCTGCCGCTTCCTGACCGGCCGAGCAGGGCGGCAATCGCGGCCCCGCCGCCGCCCTGGTCCGGCGGCATGATGCGAGCGACCGAATCGTAAAGCTTGGGGAGCGTGCAGGCGATGATAAGGCTCGTGACGAGAGCGATGACGAAGAAGCGGAGAAGGGCGCGGCGATGCTCCCAGAGCACGGCTGCATTTGTAACCCAATAAGGCACAGATGCGGCGCCGCTGCCGCTCGGAGCCGGGCTTGGCATGTCTTCGTGGACCGGACGCTCAGCCGGGTACAGGGGGGCGTAGTGATTTTCAACCGGATTCATCAGCGGTTTCTCCCCGCAGCCGGAAAGTAGGTGAGCTGCACTGTTGTGGTGGAGTCGCGGACGCCGGAGGAAGCCAGAAGCGGGAAGCGCCAGCGCTCATACTGTTCCGACACCCGGACGCGCCACTGCGGACGGAGTGCGAGGTCGGCTGTAAGGCTGAGATCAAGCTGGTGGCCGCCTTGCAGGAAGTCGTGGCTGACGGTGGTGCTGCGGAGGTTCGCTTCCAGCGAGGAACGCGGAGACAATGACCAGGTAGTCCAGGCTTCGCCGCCGTCGCCTTCGCGGCCGATAGAGTTGCCGAGCAGGTCGCGCTCGTTGGTGTAGCCGCTGAGATAGTGAACGTTGAAGTAATAAAAGCCGGGGAACAAGTCGCGCTTCGGGGTAAGCAGGCCCTCGGCTCGCACGGTAACGCGTGGCAAATGGGGGACGCAGGTAAGATACAGGCCGGGCGACCAGGCGCTTTCAGTTGGATACGCTACAGGAAACGGTTCGTCGTCGGTGAAGGCATCAACGTAAGTGGTGAGGCAGGTGCGCAGGCCGGGTACGCGATATTGGGCATCAAAGCCGACGCGGCGGTCGCCGGGATCGAGTTGTTCGCGGCCGGTACCCGTGGAAAAGAGGCTGCGCAGCACGGTATGGATGGTAACGGGCGCGCCTGCGCCGCCAAAGATGGTCGTGCGGGACACGCTGAACTCGAAGTTGGGCGTGGGCTTGAAAGAGACCTTTTGCCCATGGAGAAAAGGCTGGTCACTGAGCGCAACTCCGGGCGTGCCGAAGGTGCGGTTGCCTACATGGGTAAACTGCTGGCCGCGCAGGCGTCCGGCGAAGAGCTGGACGCGGATGGGCCCAAGCAGGCGGAGCGGACCGGGCAGCAGAAACGGCTGGAGGCGGTCGTAGCGCAACATGGTGAGCGGCTCGGCGTTGTTGCTGAAGAGCAGCGGCCCCGAACGGCCCGGCCCCCACCACAGACTTTGCCGCCCGAAAACAAGCTGGTTATTGCCGAAGGCAAAGGCAGCGTTGGCCTCGATCAATCTTCCGCGCAGAAAGCCGGAGGGTGGCCCGAGCGCGGCGGCGGGAGCGAAGTCGGCGGCGGCAATTGCGGTCTGGGCCGTCGGGTTGGGACCGGGCAGCGCGGCTGCGCGCTGCAACTCGCCGCGCGCGTATACGGCGAAGGGGCCCCAGAGCGCACGGCCCGCGATGCCGGAGTAGACGTTCTCGCCCCGGCCGAATGGCCGCCCATAATCGTCGGCAAGCGTTTGCGCAAAATGATATCCGTCATTCAGCGGACGTCCTGCGATCGCCGTGCTGCGGGTGTCTAGGGCTTCGAGAACCGCTTCACGGTTTTGCGCTCCGTCACGTCGGCGCAGCTCGGGGGCGAACTCCTCCTGGAGGGCGCGCAAGAACGCACCTGCTCCGTCCTCTTGCTGTTCCTGCTCAAGCGGCGTCTGGTCAAAGCGGGTTTCCTCAGCTTCCTCGACCAGGCGGGCGCAGTCACCGCGCGTCCACGGGCGGAGTCCGACGAAAGCGGTCTGCACCAGGCCGGCGGCGGCGAGCCGGTCGAACGCCGGGTAGATCCAGCTTTCGATCGGAACGTAGGTAGACGCAAGACTCCCCGTTTGCGCGACTTCGTTTGGAAGCGCGGCGTAGAGGAAGCGAGCGGGTTGAAGCGTAAGGACCATAAGCAGAAACGCAGGGGGCCAAGCCCATGATGAAACGAAGTTCATTTACAAACCCGCAACCAGGGCAGTGACCGCGATCGAGGACGAAACCTGAGCGATGGCTAGAAGATTACGCAGGAAGAGTGAGCTGCCGAGGATCTTCTGCGGGACCACCACCACGTCGCCCGCATCGAGGCGCGTGTCCAGAACATTGCTGTCATACCACTGGCCCGAGTGGCGGCCTACAACCGAGCCGTTTGCACGAATGACAAAAATCTCCTTGCGGTTGGCTGCCTGGCTGGTCCCCCCGGCGCGCCTCAAATACCAGCCGGCGGTCTTGCCGGGAACAACAGTGATCGCGGAGGCGTTGTAGACCTGGCCGCTGACCAACACAAAGCCCGGACGTTTCGGAATGGTGAGGACATCACCGCGACGGACCTCAATGTCAGCTGGGGTGCCGGCCCAGCTTGCGATGTCAGCGCTGATATGAATCACAAGCCGCCCGGAAGCCGGCTGGCTGCGAAGTTGGTTGAGTATCTGCTCCTGCTGAGCCTGGATGAGCTGGAGGGACCCGCCGGAGTCTCCGGAGAGATTGGGCGAGAGCCGGGCGGCCGAGGAGCTGGTTTCGATCTGACGGATCAGCTCGGCACGGCTTTTCTCCTCAAGCGTGCGCACTTCAGGACGCACCAGCACCGCGCCCTCGGGGTAGGCGGTAGGCAGGATATCGCCGGCGCGGCGCAGGATGGAGCTTAGATGCTCGCCCTGCTTGAACCCGTAGCTTCCCGGGTGGCCCACCTCGCCATTCACTTCGACCGAGGAACCGATGTCGCTCCAACCGGTAACTTCGTGGATCGTGAGGACATCGCCGGGCTTGAGAACCACATCGTCGGCGTGATTGTTTTCGAGCACAGCTGCGCCAATGTGTAGGCTTCGCCGTTCTACAACGGCTTTACTGCCACCTTCGACCTGATATGTGGCCAGGTCGGCGTCGTCCTCAAAAGCATCGCGTTTGAATCCGCCGGCGAGCCGGACTAACTCTGCTGCGGTAAGACCATTCGAGAGCGGAAAAATGCCGGGTCGCAGCACCTCGCCGCGGATGGTAACTCGCGGCGCGTCAAGATCGTAGCGGCCCCGGATCCGGATCGTGTCAAACGGCTGCAAAGAGAGATTACTATTGCCGATCAGCACATCTGCGAGATCGAACGGAATAGCTTCAAGATGGAGATCGGGCGCGACAAGGCGGAGGATTTCGCCTTGCGCGGCGGGCTCCGGCAGCAGGTCAGCGTAGCCGTGCAGCAGATCGCCGAGCGTCATACCCTCGCGAAAGGCGTGGCGTCCGGGGCGGAGAACATGGCCCTCCAAATAAATAGCGCTCTCGCTATACGGCGCAATGGCGCCGACCCGGATGCGGTCACCGTCGCGCACGGCGAATGAGGCGAGAGCCGCTTGGCGGGGCGCCGCTTCGCCGGGCAGAGGCACGGCGACAGTTTTGCGCCGCCCTTCCGCACCGGTGCGCTCGATGACAATGTGGTCGAGAGATGCAGAAATGGTCGCTCCGCCGGCGTCCCTAAGCAGATCTTCGAGGGTAGCGGGACCCGCAAGCTCGTAAACTGCGGGACGCTTGACCTCACCGGAAACGGCAACCTGCGGCCCCGCTGGCGGAACGAGCAGCGTATCGCCGCCCTCAAAGCGTGCGGTTGTCTGGTCGTTGCCCTGCATGCCGTGCAGCAGAAAATCATATAGATCGATGGTGCCGAGGCGCTGCTGACCGCGCAGGTGCACCATGGAGCGCAGCGAGCCGACCCGGGTGGGGCCACCCGCCGCGTACAGAGCGCTCAAGGGTGTGGCAAGCGAGCTTAGATCGTAGCCGCCCGGCCGCTGCACATCCCCGACAACGTACACCCGAACCGTACGCAGGCGGGCTAGAGTGACGGCGACCTGCGCGTCGCGAAACTGCTGTTTCAGGGCAGCCTGGATAACCTGCTGAGCGTGTTCAAGTGTCAGACCCGCAATCTGCACCGGGCCGGCTTCGGGCAGTGCAAGCGTTCCTTCGCGGTCGATAGCGCGCGTGAAGGTCTGAGAAACGCCGCCCCACAGCGTGATCGAGAGCGCATCGCCCGGGCCTACGATGTATTCGGGACCGATCGGAAAGTCGAGCGGCTTCCCCTGTTGTCCGGCGGACGAGAGAGAGCCGAGAGGAATCGAGCTGCGATTGAGAAACACATCGGAGCCGAAGCGCTTGAGCGGCTCCCCGCCTTGCGGTAGCTGCTCGTACAAATCCCGCTGCGCGAGAAGATTGTAGGGCGCGGGAAGGTGCAGTACTGGGGGTTCCGGGGTGGGAAGCTGTGCAGATGCAGCGAGCTTGTTCTGGCGAGGCAGAGATTGTGTGAACTGATTGGGGGTTAGCTGAGCAGTCGGCGTTTGCCCGGGAAGAAGCTGGCCTGCGGCTCCCGATGCACGCAGAGAGGACAAAGCAGCCGCTCCGTCTGCACCGCCGCCCCCCAGCATGGTGCCTGCAGGCAGCGTCGTGGCGAAGTCGGCGCCGGGCAACTGCGTCAACTCTTCCACACTCTGTGCCGGCGCACCCTCCTGCTCTTCGGCTGCGTTTGTCGCAACGCCGCCACGCGTCGCAGTTTGCACATCGGCCTGGCTCACATAGCCGCGTGCACGCAAAAAAGTCGTCAGACCGGCGCGCAAGTCGGCGCTTGAAGCGATCTGACTGAAAAGCTCCTCGTCAGAGATGGAGTCAGCCTGCGTCGGCACACCTTGTTGTGTCAGCTGATCGGCTAAGAAGTTTTTTGTTTCAATCAGAACCTCAGGCCTCATCTGCAGCAGGGCCAGTATCTGCCCGGTAGGTAAAGCTTCGCTGGACCTGGTGCCGTTTGCAGCACTCCCTTGGCCAGGCGAGAGAGCAGGGGAAGCGGTCTGGCCGGCTGTACTCGTCTGGCTGGCTGTACTCGCAGACGCATTCGTATCGCCGTCCCCCTCCGCGACTTGTGCACGGGCAACCAACCCGGTCAAGCAGAGTGCGAGCAACAGGCCGGCCCGAATACATATCTTCCGATTTGTCGCAAGCCGGTATGTGCTGGACATCAACGCCTATCCTGTTACGAAGGTTCTTAGTGGCTGTACATATCCGGTTCGCCGAGCGAGCCGGCTGGTGGCAGGTGGCGAATAAAGGTAACGATGGACCAGAGCTCGTCATCACTCAGTGTGCCCTTGGAGCCGGGCATGCCTGACGGTCGAATGCCGTAGTCGAGGATCCACTTTAGCTGGCCGTCGGTGTAGCTTTGCGTTGAGGCCGAGGCAAGCGAAGGTACCGGCGGAGACATGCGATCCGCGAATGGCACGCCCGTGAGCTGCCCGTCATTTCCGTGGCAGGCTGCACAGTAATGCCCATATGCTTCCTTGCCCGCTGCAATTGTCTCTGGAGTGTTCGGCAGGGGATTTTTCTGTGCCTTGTTACCAACAAAGACATGATGCTCAAGAGCGGTCATAACGCGGGTTTCAGCAGAGCTCGGCGGATTGGCCTTGCACCCGCAAAGCAGCGTGGCTGGCAGCAGCGCGAGAAGAGGAAAGATGCGCATACTACTGAACGACGTGAAGCGTGAGGATCATGGAGCCGTGTCCGGAGCCGCAAAACACAGAGCAGTGCCCAACGAAAGAGCCTGTCTTCGTTGGAGTAAGTGCGAGCTCACTGGTTTTACCTTTCGTGATTTTTGCGTTGAGACCCAAATCCTTGAAGGCAAGCCCGTGATCAACGTCGGTGCTCGTGAGATCCAGTACAACGGGCTGACCCTCTTTCAGGGTGATCTCTGCGGGGCTATAACCGAAACGGTGGGCTGTGACTTGAATGTGTTTAGGCGCGGCATCCTGTGCGCTGAGATTGTGGGCGGTTATGCCTCCCGCGACAAGCGCGCATAGCGCCCCCGCGAGCAAAGCTGGATGGACTTTCATGATTGATCTCCGTTTCCGTCTCTATGCGCCGGCTTCTTGCCTACTGCAGGAATGAGCCATGCAAGACTGAGATCGAGAGTAGAGTTTTGCTCCAGGATGCTTGTCATGCGGATGTCATCAGATTGTCAATCTCCGCGTCGCATGGAGTCGGCTCGGACAAAGTTCCTGCTTGTGGCTGCCGCGGCTTTCGCCTTTTTGTATTTGCGGACATTTATGCTGCCGGCAACGCCGTTTTACGCGACCGGAGATCAGATTCTGTTCTTCGCGCGCGCCGAGCGCATACTTGGCGGGCAGGTTCCTTTCCGCGACTTTTTTGAGGTTGTTCCACCAGGCACAGATTTCTTGTACGCAGCCGGGTTCCGGCTTTGGGGCGTGCATGCTGCCGTTTTGCAAGCCTGGAGTATCGCGGTCGGCGTATTGACGGCATGGCTCATAACGAGGATTGCGAACAAGGTCTTCCGCGGACCTCTTGTTCTTCTGCCGGCACTGTTGTTTCTCGTGCTGGACTTCAACAGCGCGCTCGATATGACGCATCACTGGTACAGCATGGCCGCCGTGCTTGCGATGGTGCACATGCTGACAGGCGGACACACGAAGGGCCGCATCGCCGCCGCGAGCCTGTTCTGCGCGATCGCCACCCTGTTCACGCAGACTACGGGCCTGTTAAGTTTCGCTGGAATGCTGGTTTATCTGGGATGGCTCCAACGACAGCCAGATAGTCTAAAACTGACCCCAGGGCGAATTGCGGCTGCGCTCCTGCCTTACGTCACGCTGGTGAGCGGATTCTTCGGCTGCTGTGCTCTGAAGGCCGGATGGCGCGTCCTGTATTTCGACCTGATTGTCTTTCCGATGCGGTATCTTTCTTCGGGCGAGGTCAATTCACCGCGCACCTACCTTCATCAGCTTCCTGGCGTGCATGGGGCGTCTGATCTGATCCGTCTCGTTCCGTTTCTATTTGTGTATGCGCTGGTTCCATTTGTTTACCTGGTCGGTCTCGGCGTGCTTCGAAGCCGGTGGAAGCGACTGTCTTCGTCGACACGTGCGCAGCTCGTCCTGCTGCACCTCACCGGAATCGCACTCTTCTTATCCATTGCCAGCGGTCCACGCTTCTTCCGCCTGTGCACCGTGGCCCCGCCAGCGATTCTTGTCTTCACATGGATACTTGATTCTGACAGGCAGGCAGCGCGACGAACGCGTACTCTCTTCTTTGCGATAGGTATCGCGTATCTCATATTCTTGCCGGTTCGGCGTCAAAGACAACCGCACACTGTGCTTTCTCTGCCGATCGGCAGGACTGCGTTCGAGGACGCCGGCACCGCAGAACGTTTTTTGTGGCTCGACGTGAGGACCCATCCTGGCGATTTGTTCTTTAACGACGCCGCCCTTGGGTTATACCTTTCGCTGCGCAATCCCACGGCTCTGGACTTTGTTGCGGATCCCTGGACCCGGCCGGCGCAGATGGAGGCACTTGTGCGAGCACTGGAGCACGACTCGCCGCGCTGGGTCGCCGTGCTGCCGCTCGACGCCCGAATGCCGGATACGCCTTTCCTGCAATTTATCCGGGGCCGCTACCGGTTAGCGCATGTGTTTGCCCCTACCGGTCAGTCCGAATATCGGGAGCAGGTGTGGGAATTGTCCAAAGCAGGAGACCCAGCGCTGTAAGAATGCCTTTGGGATTCGCTTCTAAGGGTTCAAGAACTTGAGAAGCGCGGCCTGATCCCGCGCGCTCAGCCCGGCGCGCACGCGCATGTGCCTTGCGACAGTACTCGCGATGCGCGGCGAAAAACCCATCGGCGTGTTGTGACAGCGGGAGCAGTTCTGGTCGAAAATCCGCTGCCCTTCTTGCGCATTGTCTGGCTGCGCGCCGGCGGAAGCACTTGCGGCTTGCGTCGCTTTCTCGCTCGTAGCCGCCGGTGGCGTCTGTGTAGTTTGCGCCGCTGCCCGCAACGCTTTTCCCATTGTGAAAAGACCCGCCGCCAACAACACCAATGCTCCAAACTTGCGTATACCCATTATTTCCCCCGCCATGCCGGCAACGTCAGCCTGTAGACGATCCCGGTCTCCCAGATGTTTACGTTTTGCCCCGCGGAAAACTGCCGCGAGTAGCTCGTGTCGATCCGCACCTCGTGCGGCAGAAAATAGTCCAGTCCGAAGTCGGCGCGCTGCGTATCCTGGGCCGGTAGCGCATCGCCTTGCCCGGGGCTGTTGCGGAACGTCTGCTGCATGCGAAAAATTGGCTCCAGGCGGCCTAGTTTTGACTCAGGGCCGCCGAAATGAGACAAGCGGTAGTCGGTTTCCACCCAGTAGCCTTGCGCGTGCGCACCGTGGGCGTATTCCGACCTCACCCGCAAGGGAATATTGCTCGGAGTCCACCACAGGTGCGCCCCGATTGTATTCTGCTGCTGGCCTTCCAGCAGCCGTCCGTACGACGTCCCGATCTCCACGTGCGCCTGGGGCAGAAAGAAGTCCAGCCTCCCTCCCGAGGAGCGCGCCGAGGCGAACTGTTCATTGCTACTGTGTGCTGAAAAGTACGCAGCATAATCGATGTTCAATTTGGGTGAGGAATACGCGCTGCCCCGCAGTTGGCCGCCCAGTCCGGCCCCGTTGGTCATGGTCCCGAGAGGTGTAATCAGCGGCGCGTCCTGAAAATTGAATATCCAGATCGGTGTCAGCCGCTCATTGTATGTGCCGAACGGGGTCAGGAAGTAGCCGCCAACCACTGTGATGTGATCCGTTGCCAGAAAATCCGCTTGCGCATAAGTGACCGCAACAAAATGCGATGTGTCATACCCCTTGCCGCCGCCCTGCGGGAAGAAGCTCTCCAACAGGTACGCCCGCGACTCAAACAGAAGCCGGTTGCCGACCGGTACCGCAAGGACCGGTTGCAGCGTCGGCGTGAAACTCGTGTTGCCGCCGGTGGTGTTTGTGAAAAACGCCGAGCTTACTGAGATCAGCGGCGCCTGCTGCGCCCGAACCGGCACTGACAGCAGCGCCGCAGCTGAAACTCCAAGGGCGGCTGCGCAAACCGAAGCTGAAAATGAAACCTTGAAAGATGCGGATCGATCGGACATGAACGTAGGTTACGCATCTGCCGCGGCTTGTTTGTCACGCGCGCGTCTGCGCTTTGTCACTTCTTTGTCTCAACTTGTTTTCACCCGCCCTCCGCAGCCGGCCTGACAAACAAATGACAATTCCCGGACGCTCGGCTGACAATCTGCGCGTCACTCTCGGCTAACTTTAGATCGCGGCGGATTGTTGGCTTCCTGGCCTGCGGCAAAGCACCTTCGAGAAAGGCATGGCGCCATGTTTTGGAGCAAAGCTGGCAATCGGAACCTTATCGATCTGATTGTCGATACATTCCGGGACTCACCCGAGCGCACCCGCGAGCGCCTGTCGACCTTTGCATTGCGCCATTGGGAGGATACAGAGTTTTGGCTTGATGTAAGCGGGCTCGCCCTGTATTTCTTCGACTGCACGGCACAACTTGGACTTCACGACGCTGTTCCAGCGCCTGTCGTTGAACGCCTGCGCCGTAAGATGGCAGACAACACTGTGCGTCGCACCGACATGCTGGCCGAATTTACTGCGCTCAATGAGGCCTTTTCCGCCGCCGGGGTACGATTCGCAAACCTTAAAGGCTTTACGCTTTTCCCGTACTCCTGTCCCAACCCGGTCCTTCGTCATCAAATCGACCTGGATTTTCTGGTCGACCCTGCTCACCTGCTCACCTGCAGAAAGCTGCTGGAAGGGCGCGGTTACCTTCTTACTGGCGCTACTGCGCGCACCTGGGAGTTTAAGTCGGGTGGGGATAAACCGCAACGCTTTGAGGATCTCTACAAATCTGCACGGATTCGCTCGGTCGAGCTGCACTGGGCATCCGAAACCGCGCTCGCCCATACGGAGGTTGACCCGCGATTGAACCGTCTCGTCTCCTGGTTCGCCCCCCGGACCGGTCCGGGCAAGGCTTTTCCCGCCCTCGCCCCTGCCGATCAGCTCCTCGGCCAGGCCCTTCACATCTTCGACCATCTCCGCGGTGAAAGCACCAAACCCTCCTGGCTGCTCGAGTACCGTCGGCATGTTCTCGCTCGTTGCAGCGACAGCGGCTTTTGGCCCGAGTTGCGCATCCTTGCCCGGGAAACACCCCACGCCGCTACAGCCCTTGCTCTTTCCACACTTCTAGCCACCGAGTTATTCGGCCCGTTCGCGCCCCCGGAACTCGAAAGCTGGACTGTGGCCTGCCTTCCGCTGCGGCTCCGCCTGTGGGCTGCCCAGTATGGCCGCCGCATCCTGCTCGCCGACTTTCCCGGTACCAAGCTTTACCTTCTGCTTGAGGGAGAGCTGCACCGGAGCCTTGATCGAACTACGAACCGGGAGGTCTTTGTCGCGCGTCTCCGCAGACTCCTGCCCCTCCATGCCGCGCCGCGCATTCTTTCCCCCGCACCCCAGGAAACTCTCCTCGACCGCATTCGCCGTCAAACATTTCAAACTCGCTTTCTTTTCTTCCGGCTTTCCTTTCATCTCCGGCACGGCATCGGCTACGGAATCGAAGCCCGGCGCTGGAAGCGCTTCATCCGCGGAACGAAGACCTCGGTGGACATGTTTGAATCTATCCCTCCCGCTTCAAGTAGACCCTGAAGCATTCACCCTTCAGGATCGCCAGGCCAGTGGGTCCGACTGCAAGAAAACTGCACACACCTCATCTGAAATCCAGTCAGGGAAAAACGTTTGATGCCGACAATGACTTTGCAAAGCCAGTCCGAATCCGCCGTCACGATCGAAGCGATCGAGGAGGCCTTCTACCGCAATCAGCCGCCACCCTTGGCCGACCCCGTGTTCGCGCGCGTTCGCTTCGGGCATCGCCAGCAATTTTTCCCCCTTGGCTTCCCGCTCGATCTCACAAGCAACTGCGCCCGAATCCTCCCCATGGCCGCTGAAAGCTGGTCCGGCTTTACCCAGCTCTTCGACACAGCCCCCATCAAGCTGCAGGTCGGCGTCGTCGACACAGCCCGGGAGACCACGGACAGATTGCAGGGTGTTGACCGTCAGGGAGAATCGGCCTGCCCGCCCGCACCTTCCTACCGCGTTCAGGAGCATCTGCTTTCCCTGGTCGCCGATGACGAGAACTTCGGAGTGTGCGATGTCTCCTCCGGGTTCTGTTCCCTTTGGCTGAGCCCTGCCGCGCTCGTCCATCCCAGCTATATCCGCTATTTTTTTCTCGAAGCCGCCGCCATGACGCAGCTTGCCGCGCTCCACGCCACTCCGGTGCACGGCGCGTGCATTGCCCGCCATGGCCGGGGCATTCTGCTCTGCGGCGACTCCGGCGCCGGTAAGTCCACCTTGGCTTATGCCGCCGCACGGGCCGGCTGGACGTATATCAATGATGACGCCAGTTTTATCCTTCACGATCGAGAAGACCGTAAAGTCGTCGGTAACTGCCGCCAGGCCCGCTTCCGTCCCGAAGGCGAGCGGCTTTTTCCTGAGCTGCGCGGCCTCTCCGTGGTGCAACGCACCGATACCAGCAAGCCCTCCCTGGAACTGCTTACCACTCGCCAGCCAGCGCTCTCCTGTGCCGCAACAGCGCAGATTGATCACATTGTTTTTCTCAACCGCCGCCAGGCGCCTCGCCACCAACTGCTTCCTTATCCTAAGGAAATAGCCCGCGGCTTTATGGAACAGGCACTTTTCAGCTCCGAAGCACGCAACCGACAGCTCCGTTCCATCGACCGTCTTCTCGACGCCGAGGTTTACGAGCTCCACTATCAGGACCTCGGTTGGGCTATCGATCGGCTCGGTCGGCTTCTGGACGAATAGCCGCCGCTCGCCCCAATCGAGCAGCCGACAAGTGACACTCTGCTGACAAAGCGGTGACAAGTCCGCAGCAGCCTCAAAGCTATCGTCGAAGTACTCCACAACCTCGATCGGCAGGCCATGGTCCGCGGTTCACGAAAAATCGTCTTTTTCTTTCCTTCCTTTGCAAGTTCGGAAGCTACCGCGCCCCTTGGGATTCTCGCCGTCGCCACCCCCTTGTTGCGCGCCGGCTACTCCATCACGCTGATTGACTCGACGATCACCCCGGACTACAAGCAGCGCGTGCTTGACGAGGTCAAGGACGCGCTCTGCCTCGGCATTTCACTTGTCACCGGTCCAATGATCCGTGAAACGGTTGAGATTGCGCGCGCCGTCAAGGCCTGGAATCCTGACTTCCCCATCGTGCTCGGTGGCTGGCATCCTTCGCTACTGCCCAAGCAGACGCTGGAAGCGCCCTACCTCGACTACATCGTGCGCGGGCAAGGCGAAGACAGCTTCCTGGAGCTCGTTCAGCATCTCGAAGTCGGGGCCGCTCCCGACCTCATCGCCGGCATCGGGTTCAAGCGTGACGGCAAACTCATCATGACCGCGGAGCGGCCCCTGCGTCCGCTTGCCGACATGCCGCCCAAGGCTTACCACATTGCCGACTTCGACGCCTATGAGCGCAAGTGCGGGCGGCGCTGGGCCATGTATACCTCCAGCCTTGCCTGCCCGTTCAACTGCGCCTATTGCACCAACGCGGGCGTGTATGGCCGCAAGTGGAACGCTCTTCCGCCGGAACAGTTCGTCGATGAAACCGTTGACCTCAGCCTCCGCTATGCGCTGGAGATGATCTGGGTCGTCGATGACAATTTTCTGGTCGACATGGACCGCGCCCGCCGCATCGCTGATGGCTTGGTCGCCCGCGATGCAACCTTTGAATGGAGTATTCAGGCCACCAGCAACGTCGTCGCCCGGCTCACCCCGGAGGACCTCCGCATGCTGCGCCGCGCCGGGCTGCGACAGATCTGCCAGGGCGTCGACTCCGGCTCCCCTGCCATCCTCAAAGCTATGAACAAGGACTGGCAGGACTTTGAGTCCATCTACGAGAGTGCTGCCCGCTGCCTCGAAGCCGGCGTTCGCCCGTCGTTCAACATCATCTTCGCGTTCCCCGGAGAGGGGCGCCCGGAACGTCGCGAAACCATCGATTTCATGATGAGTGTCTGCCGCCGCTTTCCCGGTGCGGAGTTCTGGACGAACATCTTCACTCCTTATCCCGGCTCCCCTATCTTTTCCAAAGCAGCCGAGCTGGGTATCGAGCTGCCCGCAACTTTCGAGGCCTGGGCGGACTATTTTCCTCGCTATACCCGCCTGCCCTGGCTCGATGGCAAGGAGCACGACCGGCTCCAAACAACGCGCGACTACCTTCGCGTCGCCTTCGATCGTGTTCCCATTGGCGCGGACAAGCGCGGCCGCCTCACACGGCTGCTCCAGAAAAGCATCTCGCTGCCCGCCCGCTGGCGGCTGGACCATGATATCTACCGCGCCCCCGTCGAGCTGTGGCTCAACAACAAGCTCAAGCAGCACACGGCGATGAAGCCAGCGGTTGACGCCAAGCGCCTCGCGACTACCCCGGCGGAGGCCGCATGCTGACCAGCTCTCATGCGCCGGTGGATGTTTTGCTGACCCACTCCTACCATCTCGCCTTCGACGAGAAACAACAGCGCAGGATGGAACCGTACCGTCCTCTCGGCACCCTGTATGCCGCTTCGGCTCTGCGCGAGGCCGGGTTTTCGGTTGCGCTTTTTGACACCATGCTGCTGGATCCTGGCGACTTCACGGCTGCGCTCGACCGACATCAACCTCGCATGGTTGTTATTTACGAAGATGACTTCAACTTTCTGACCAAGATGTGTCTGACTCGCATGCGCGCGGTCGCTTTCCAGCTCGCAGACTATGCTCGCAGTCGGCGCATTTCTGTCGTTGCCCACGGCTCCGATGCCACCGACAACCCCGAGCTCTTTCTGCGCGCCGGAATCACTTACGTTCTTTCCGGAGAGGCCGAGGCGAGCCTCGTGGAGCTTTGCGCAGTGCTGCTGGGCGTCGGCGGTCCACTCCATACCATTCCCGGTCTCGCCCATCTCGACTGCGGCGGTGCGCTGGTTCAAAGCGTCGAGCGGCTGGCAAAGAATCCCGGCTGGGTCACGCTTGCCGAACCACCGGCGGAGCTCACCGACTTCGCCCTGTACCGCAGCGCCTGGCAGCAAAGCCATAGCCGCTTTTCAGTGAACATGGCCGCCAGCAGAGGCTGCCCATATCGCTGCAACTGGTGCGCCAAGCCGATCTCCGGAAACCGCTTCCATCTCCGCCCCCCAGTTGCGGTCGCCACCGAGATGCACCGCCTCAAGACTGAGGCCGGGGCCGAGCACATCTGGTTCGGCGACGATGTCTTCGCGCTGAACCATCGCTGGACCCAGGAGTTCGCCGCCGCCGTTATCGAACGTGACGCCGCGCTGCCGTTCAAGATCCAATCGCGCGCCGACCTGATGACACCGGGCACGGTTGACGCCCTTCAGCAGGCCGGCTGCGCTGAGGTATGGCTTGGTGTTGAGTCGGGCTCGCAAATAATTCTCGACGCCATGGACAAGGGCCTCCGGCTTGAGCAGGTCCAGGAAGCACGCCAACTACTGGCAGATGCCGGTGTCCGCGTCGGCTTCTTCCTCCAGCTCGGCTACCCAGGCGAAGGCTGGACCGAGATCCAGCAGACGATCGCGTTCGTGCGCGACACCCGGCCCGATGCTATCGGTGTTTCGGTCGCCTACCCTCTGCCAGGAACGCCCTTTTACGCGCGCGTCGAAGCCGAACTCGGAGCCAAGCGCAACTGGGCCGACAGTGGAGAGCTTGCCATGCTGTTTCAAGGGACATATACCGGCGCTTTCTACCGCTCTGTCCGCGACGCGCTGCATGCCGAGAACGACTCTTGGAACAATCCTGACTGCAACCCCGAGCAGGCTGCGGCAGTTTCTCGTCGCTGGGAGGAAGTCGCAGCCGCTGAACCGTTCAGCCTCGCCATCAAGCCGCAACCCAGGCTGTATCCGCTCGAAAAGCTCGTCGCCGCGGGAGGACGCTGAGCCATGCGCGACTTGCTCCTCACCCACGGCTACTTCCTCTTCGAGGACCCAAAAGAGCAGCAGATCATGAAGCCCTATGCTCCGCTGGGTCTGCTGTATCTGTGCTCGCACCTCCGCGCCAAGGGTTTCGGCGTCGACGTGTTTGATACCACATTTGCAAACCGCGACGAGCTCCTGCGCATACTTCGGACCGAGACGCCATCCGTCCTGGGTATCTATGCCAATCTGATGACCCGGCAGAACGTGACTGAAATCCTCGCCGCAGCACGCGCGGCCGGCTGGACCACGGTCGTTGGCGGCCCGGAGCCAGGCGCATACTCGCTTGAGTATCTCCAGGCCGGGGCCGATTTCATCGTCTCCGGCGAGGGCGAGCTCACACTCGAAGAGCTCCTGCTTGCACTGCGCGCCGGCGGCCATGCACAGGATTTCGCAAGGATCGACGGCCTCGCTTTTCTCGACGCCGACGGCAATCTCCGGCAGAACTCCCCCCGTGCGCACATCCAGAACATCGACCAGCAGCCCTGGCCCGCGCGCGACGCAATCGACCTTCACCGCTATGTTGAAACCTGGCGCACCCATCACGGTCAGGGCTCGGTCAACTTCATCACGGCGCGCGGCTGCCCGTTCCGCTGCAACTGGTGCTCGCACCAGGTGTACGGCCAGTCCCACCGCCGCCGCGACCCCATCAAAGTGGTCGACGAGGTCGAATGGCTTCTCGACAAATACACCCCGGAGATGGCCTGGATCTCCGATGACGTATTCACCATCAACCACGCCTGGCTCCGCTCCTACGCCGCGGAAATGCGCCGCCGCAACCTCCACATTCCGTTTGAGTGCATCTCCCGCGCGGACCGGCTCAACCCCGAGATGATGGATATCCTCGCCGAGCTCGGCTGCTTCCGCATGTGGATCGGCTCAGAGTCGGGCTCGCAGCGCATCCTCGACGCCATGGACCGCGGCGTCAAGGTCGAGCAGGTGCATACGGCTGTGGACATGTGCCGCGAGCGCGGCATTCAGAGCGGCATGTTCCTGATGTGGGGCTACGAGGGTGAAGACCTCGACGACATTGAAGCCACTGTGCGCCACGTCCGCACCTCCAACCCAGATATCTTCTTTACCACCGTTTCCTACCCCATCAAGGGCACGCCGTACTACAACCGGGTCGCGCAGAAGATTGTGCAGATCGCGCCCTGGAACCAGACCTCGGACCGTGAATTGCGGGTTGCAGGCCGGCACTCCCGCACCTTCTACGCCCACGCCGACAGTCTTCTGCGCAGCGAGGTCGCGCTGGCGCGCATGCTTGCCGCGTCCGACGCTGCCGAGCAGGAAAAAACACAGCTTCGGGGAGTTGTCGATGCGGCTCGCGCAGGCCTGCACGCCACCTATGCGGAGGTGGAGCAATGAGCGCACATACTGCTTCCCGATCGATTCCGGAAGGCTCCCCCAATACTTCGATGGCCGGCGCGGCATTCGATACGCTCGCCCCCGGCTACGACGCGCTGTGGACCCGTTCAGTGATCGGGCGGTCGCAGCGCCGCGTCGTCTGGCACGCTGCCCAAAAAGTCTTTGAACCTGGCAAACATATCCTCGAACTCAACTGCGGTACCGGCGAGGACGCCCTGTTTCTTGCCCGCGTCGGGATGAGTGTCACCGCCTGCGACGCCTCCCTCGCCATGATCCGTGAAGCAGAAGCACGCAAAGCCGCCGAAAACCCGGACGCCGCAATCCGGTTCCTCCCTCTCGCGTCTGAGAACCTGGCGGACGTGTCGCAGCTTCCGTCCCCCCGACATTTTGACGGCGTGTTCTCCAACTTTTCCGGCCTCAACTGCGTGAATGATCTCGGGGCTGTTGCCCGCGCGATCCATGCGCGCCTCACACCCGGTGCACCCTTGTTGCTCTGCCTTTCTACCCGCTTCTGCCTGTGGGAGATGGCTTTCTACCTCCTGCAAGGCAGGCCGCGAAAGGCGTTCCGTCGTTGCAGCGGCGTGTCGGAGGCCAGCCTCCACGGTCGCCGCTTTGCGGTCTATTACCCCACCCTACTGCAGGTGCGCCGCGCGTTCTCCCCCGGCTTCCGACTCACTTCTGTCAGCGCCGTCGGTCTCGCTGTCCTTCCCTCGTATCTCGAAGCCTGGGGTGCCCACCACCCGCGCTTGTTTGCCGCGCTGGAACGCTTCGACCGCATCCTTCGCAACGTTCCGGGTCTTCGCGTCCTCGGCGACCACATGCTCCTCCACCTGGAGGCGGTATGACTGCGCCTACAGTGCTCGCGGCTCCCGCAACAGCACTCGACGGCCTGGCGCTTCAGTGCCCCCGTTGCCGAGCGCCGCTTACCGCCTCGGAGTCCTGCTCTCCTTGCGGCTTCTCGCTCGACGTGAACAATGACATCTTTGGCGCTCTCCCGCCCGAGCGCGCCGAGCGCTTCGCCTGCTTCACCGCCGAATACGAGCACATCCGCGCCGCTGAAGGCCGCGGCAGTCTCGATCCCGCCTACTATCTCAATCTCCCTTACACAGACCGCTCCAACAGCCTTGCAGCCCAGTGGCGCGTTCGTGCCCGAACGTTTCGCACCCTGTGCCGGCGCTTTTTCCCCGCCCTTGCTCCCGGGGCGCGCGTCCTCGATCTCGGCGCAGGCAACGGTTGGATGAGCTACCGGCTCGCGCAGCTCGGCTTCCGCCCCACCGCCGTCGATCTCCTCGTTAACGACAGTGACGGCCTGGGCGCGGCGCGCTTCTACCGCAACCAGCTTCCGACGATGTTTTCGCGCTTTCAGGCCGAGCTGACGCACCTGCCCTTCGCTCCCAGCCAGTTTGACGCCGCCATCTTCAACGCCTCCTTTCACTACGCGGAGAACTACGCGGAGACCCTCGGCGAAGCCCTCCGCTGCCTCAAGCCGGGCGGCCTGCTTCTGATCGCCGACACCTCCTGGTACGCCCGCGAGTCGAGCGGCGCGCGGATGATCGCCGAGCGGCAGGCCTCGTTCCAGAGCCGCTTCGGCACCCTGTCCGACTCCATCCCCAGCCTGGAGTTCCTCACCCCCCAGCGCCTCGCCGCGCTGGAACATGTCTTCGGCATACGGTGGTCCGCGCACACGCCCTGGTACGGCATCCGCTGGGCGCTTCGTCCGGCAGCCGCCCGCCTCCAGCGCCGCCGTCCGCCGTCGCGTTTCCGCATCTTCAGCACCCGGAAGCCCGCATGATCCTTCTCTTCCATCCCCGCGCCACCAAGCCGCGCAACTGCCGGCTGCCTCTCGCCGTGCTCGCCCTTGCCGCCGTGCTGGAAGGCCGGGAAGAGTACGAGATCGTCGACGGCAACCTCGAGAACGATCCCGTGGAGGCCCTGGTCAAGCTCATCGACGCACACCCGGTCGAGCTGCTCGGCGTCTCCGTTATGCCCGGCCCGCAGATGGTCGCCGCCATGGAAACCTCACGCGAGATTCGCCGGCTGCGCCCCCACGTCAGGATCGCCTGGGGCGGTTATTTCCCCTCTCTCTACCCCGACACTACCCTCAACGCCCGCTACGTTGATTTCGCAGTGCGCGGCCAGGGCGAGGACACCCTGCTCGAGCTCATCGACGCGCTGCGGAGCCAGCGCGGGCTCGAAACGATTTGCGGTCTTTCCTACAAGGATGCCTTCGGCCTGCACCGCTCCAATCCCGAGCGTCCCGTCAAGGGCCCAGACAGCTTTCCCTGGTCGCCGTTTCATCGCCTGCCGGTCGAAAAGTACCTCCGCCCGTCATTTTTTGGCAAACGCACCGCTGTGCACCATGCCAGCATCGGTTGCCCGTTTAACTGCTCGTTTTGCGGCGTGCACGCTGCCTACGGACGCGAGGAGCGCATGGAGTCGCCCGAGCGCACCGTGCAGATCCTCCAGCATCTGGTTACCTGCTACGGCGCGGACTCGGTGCAGTTCTACGACATGAACTTCTTTCTCCGCGAAGACCATGCCCGTGACCTGTGCGACCGCATGGCCCCGCTCAGCCTGCGCTGGTGGTGCGAAGGCCGAGTGGACATCATGTCCCGCTACTCGGACGAGACGATGGCCTCTATCGCTCGCGCCGGCTGCGCCATGATCTTTTTCGGAGCGGAGTCCGGCTCCGACTGGGCGCTGGAGGCCATGCAAAAAGGCATCACCACCGAGCAGACACTCATCATGGCTCGGAGGACCCGCGAGTTCGGCATCATCCCCGAGTTTTCCTTCGTGGTCGGCAATCCTCAGGATCCGGAACGGGATACCCGCGAAACTCTCCGGTTTATCCGCAAGATCAAGCGCATCAACCCCGACTCGGAGATCATCGTCCAGCACTACACGCCTACCCCGCAGACCAAGGGGCAGACAAAAGGCATGTACGGCGAGGTCGACGCGCAGATCACCTTTCCAGACACTCCCGCCGAGTGGGCCACCAAACAATGGATGGACTTCACGCTGCGCATCGACACCAGCGCCCCCTGGCTCAAGGGAAAAACCAAGCGGCTGATCGACAACTTCGAGCTTGTCGTCGCGTCCCGCTGGCCTACGGTGCAGGACATTCGCGCACCCAGGTGGAGCCGAGCCCTGCTCAAAGCTCTGAGCGCATGGCGCTATATGTTTCGCGTGTACGCGTATCCGCGCGAGCTTGAGTGGGCCCATAGCTTCATCAACCTGCGCAAGCCGAAGCGGGAAAGCCTGTGAGCGCGCTCCCCGTGAACTCGTTGAGGGATGCACTGCCCGTAGCCGATGTGTTCGCCGCATGGGCGCCGGTCTACGATACGGAGCCGAATCCGCTGCTGGCGTTGGAAGACCGCTACCTGAGCCGGCTGCTGCCGAATATTGCCGGTCGCGACGTGCTCGATGTCGGCTGCGGCACCGGCCGCCGGCTCTCATGTCTCGCGTTAATGAACCCGGCTTCGCTGCGCGGTTTTGATCCCTCCCCGGCCATGTTGCAGGCCGCGCACGCCAGGCAGCTACCCGGCGTACAGCTCACCCCGGCCGGTCTGCCCGCGCTTCCGGTTGCCTCCGCCGGCGCCGATTGCGTACTCGTCTCCTTCGTCCTCGGCTATGTCAGCGACCTCCCCGCCGCTGTCGCGGAGCTCGCCCGCATTCTCCGCGCCGGCGGCGATCTGTTTCTCTCCGACATGCACCCCGGTACCGCCGCTCTTCTCGGGTGGACACGCGGAACAGCCTCCGCCCCGGCAAGTGCAACGCCCTGGCCACTCGCTGGGATCGAGCGGCTGTTTCTTGAGAGCGGCTTCACCCTCGCCGCCCGCCTCCTGCTTCCCTTCGGCGAGCCGGAGCAACCGCTCTTCACCTCGTCCGGCAAGCAGGCTGCCTGGGAAGCAGCCATCGGTCATCCCGCCATCTACCTGCTCCACTTGCGCAAACAGGCGCCGCCCACGCGGAGCTTTTCTCTTGACGGGCATGCCTGCGCCCTCGGCCCGCACAAGACCGTCTCTGCGTCGCTAGCGATTGCAGACGGCCGGGTAGCCTCCATCCTGGGCGACGCCTCGGCCTCCACCGACGATCTGGACCTCACCGGCTACCTCCTTCTCCCCGGGCTCATCAACGCGCACGACCACCTGGAATTCGCGCTCTTTCCCCGCCTCGGCAGCGGGGCCTATCCCGACTCGACCGCCTGGGCCCGCGACATCCAGGTGCGCGACCGCGACACCATCGCCCGCCACAAGCAGGTACCCCTGCAGACCCGCCTGTGGTGGGGTGGCCTGCGCAATCTGCTTTGCGGAGCCACTACGGTTTGCCACCATAACCCGCTCTACCCCACGCTCCGCGATCCTGCCTTCCCCATCCGCGTGCTCGCGCGCTACGGCTGGGCGCACTCTCTCACTTTCGCGCCAGGCATTCCGGATGCTTTGCATGAAACCGGGCCAGATGAGCCGTTCTTTCTCCACGCCTGCGAGGGCCTCAGCCCCAGCGCTTCCCGCGAACTTGCTCAACTCGATGCGCTCAGTGCGCTCGACGCACGTACGGTGCTCATCCACGGCCTTGCCCTCGACCACGACGGGGCAGTCCTGCTCAACCGCCGCGGCGCTTCGCTCGTCATCTGCCCTTCGTCGAACGCTTTCCTGTTTGGACAGACCCATCCCGAGCTCGTTCTACGTTCGGTCGAGCGTCTGCTGCTCGGCAGTGATTCTCCATTGACTGCCGCCGGCGACCTCCTCGACGAGCTTCGCTTCGCCTCGACCCTCGGTTTGCAGCCCGAGCAGCTTTACGGGATGGTCACCGACCGACCCGCGCCCATGCTCCGGTTCACCGAGGGTGAGGGCACTCTACGCCCCGGCGCGCGGGCCGATTGCATTGCCGTCCGCGCCCGCCTCGGCAGCCCCGCCGACATACTGGCCCAGCTCTCCTGGCGCGACATCGAACTCGTCGTTCTGGGTGGCAAAGTCGTGCTCGCCTCAGAAACCCTGTACGCCCGCCTGCCGCCCGAGATACAGCGCGTGCTCAACCCGCTGCTCGTTGAAGACACACTCCGCTGGCTGCGCGCGCCAGTCACAGCTTTACTCGAAGCAGCGGAAGCAGTTCTAGGCGAGGGGAATGTTTATCTAAATGGCCGCAGACTCACGCGCGTGGAGGCTCACGATGCGCGGTAAGGTGGTCCTGTTCTATCCGCCCTATGAGGGCGACCCGCTCGGTGCACCCTTGTGCCTGCTTGCTCTCGCCGCCAAGCTCCGCGAATCCGGCTTCGAGCCCGTCATCGTCGACGCCGCTGTCGATCCGAACTACAAACAGTCCGTCCTGGACGCGCTGGGCGGCGCACTGTGCTTCGGCATTTCCGTCCTCACTGGCCCCATGATCCGCGGCGCGGTCACGATGGCCAAGGCAGCCAAGCAGTTCCACCCCAAGCTGCCCGTCATCTTCGGTGGCTGGCACCCTACGCTCTTGCCAGATCAAACCCTCGCCGAGCCCTATGTCGACGTCGTGGTGCGAGGCCAGGGCGAGCTGACGCTTTGCGAGCTCGCCGAGGCCTACGCGACCGGCGGTCCGCTCAAGTCCATCGCCGGCATTTCCTGGAAGATCGGCCCCATCCACACCCACAACCCCGACCGTTCCGTCGAGTCGCTTGAGAACCTGCCGCTCGCGGCTTTCGACATGATGGATTTCGACGCATATGAACGAGCCGGCGGTTCCCGCAAGCTCGCCTACGCCACCAGCATCGGCTGCCCTTACGCCTGCAATTACTGCACCGACATGGTCTTCTACAAGCGCCGCTTCAATGCACTTTCCGCCGAGCGCGTCGTCCGCGAGTTGACCGATCTTGTCACCCGCTACCGCATCGAGGAAGTCGCGCTGCTCGATTCGAATTTCCCGGTCGACCTCAAGCGCGCGCTCGCCATCGCCCGCGGCATTCTCGACTCCGGCGTCAAGTTCCGCTGGACCTTTCAGGCTTCCACAGACTTCATCTGCCGCATGAGCGAGGACGATCTGCGCCTGCTGGGCGCGAGTGGCGTCACGTACATGGGCTTCGGTACCGAGTCCACCTCGCCCAACGTCCTCAAGCTGATGAACAAACGCCACCAGCGCGTCGATGAAATGTACGAGACGGCACGGCGCCATCGGCGGCATTCGCGTTACCTTTAACCTCATCTTCGGCTATCCCGGCGAAACCGAGGCTGATCGTCAGATCACCTTCCGCACCATGGGTGACATCGCCCGCACCTACTCCAATGTCCGTTTTTCACCCAATGTCTTCACCCCTTATCCCGGCATCCCGATCTGGCCGCAGTTGCGTGAGCTGGGCGTATCCGAGCCCGCCTCGCTGGGCGCGTGGGGAGAGCTTGCACTCGGCGTTAACATGCTCCCCTGGCTTCAGGGCGAGGCGCTGTCCCGCTTCGAGCGCATGCTCAACTACTTCCTCCTGCACGGCCAGCTTAGCCGCAAGCGTTCCGGCCCGGCTCCGGTTCGCAGGAGGTTTCTCAACACCGTGCTGGCCGGACCCGTCGCCTGGCGCATCCGCGAAAACCATTACGGATTTCCGTGGGAGCTCGAGCTGTCGCGTTTGTCCGAGCGCCTCATCCATCGGCGGTCTCTCATCACCGGCCGGGAACTGCCGACGAAGGAGCTACCCGCAAGTGCCTGCTGAACTGGATTCGCGCCTGCCGAGTCCCGAGGCGGCGACGCACGACGGCGCTCTCAACTCGCTCCCCGTCCTCCTGCTCAACGTTCACCGTCATTGCAACTGTCGCTGCCTGATGTGTGACATCTGGAAGCGTCCGCGCGATGGCAGCAGCAGCGCTGAGCTCGACCCGGCCGAGCTCGAACGTCATCGCGCTTCTTTTCAAACCTTGGGCGTGCGCGAAGTCGTGCTCACCGGCGGCGAGCCGTTGCTGCATACGCGCCTCGAAGCGCTGTGCCGGTTCCTCCGTGAATGCGGCGTCCGCATCACCCTGCTCACCAGCGGTCTCCTGCTTGCAAAGCGTGCAGCTGTCGCCGTTCTGGCCGATGAAATCATCGTTTCGCTCGACGGTCCGGAAGCAGTTCACGACCGCATCCGGGGTGTTCGGCAGAGCTTCGCGCTCATTCGCGACGGCATCCAGGCCGTGCGCTCCCTGTGCCCTAAGATCCCTGTCCACGCGCGCTCCACGGTCCAGCGTCTCAACGGCAGGTTTTTGCGTGAAACCGTCGCCGCTGCTCACGGGCTCGGTTTTGATTCGATCTCCTTTCTTCCTGCCGACCTCACTTCGCAGGCCTTCAACCGGGAACTGGTCTGGCCCGGCGAGCGCCAGGCTGAAGTTGCCTTCACCCGCACCGAGCTCATCGCGCTCGAAAGTGAGATCGAACAGCTCATCGTGGATTGCTTCGAGGACATTTCTACCGGCTACATCCGCGAGTCAGCACCGAAGCTGCGTCGCATCGGCACCCGCTTCCGGGAGCATCTCGACGGGCTCGCCCCGCAGTCTCCGCTGTGCAATGCGCCATGGGTCTCAGCCGTTCTTGAGCTGGACGGCTCCTTGCGCCCCTGCTTTTTTCACCCCGTCGTCGCCAGGCTCGGGGATATGACTCTGCAAGAAGCTATCAACACTTCGGCTGCCCGTCACTTCCGTCAGACTCTTGATGTCGCCGCTGACCCTGTCTGCCGACGCTGCGTTTGCTCACTCAATTACCGCCGGCCTACGGATAGCAGAAGGGGATCGCCTGCTAAAGAGAAATGACAAAGCTGTGACAAGCTTTCGGTGAAAATCCCTAGCATCGATGGAGCACATGGATATCTTGCGAGCAAACCCATCACGACCGGCATGGAAGAGCGACGAGATGGATTCGCCCATACCGCCCACAGCGGAAGCTCCTTATTTTGACCAGGCATTAAACGCGTGGGTACTGAGCCGGCACAAAGATGTGCTCGCCGCTTTCCGCCGTTCGGCTCTCGTTGTGACGGGTGCACGAAGCACCGCCGTTCCAGGGGCACAGGACGCCGCGATGCTCAGAATGCGGGCGGAGACGCGCGAGGCCCTTTCCCCGGCCCGGCTAAGGCTCTGGCGCAATACTCTTTCGCCTTTCGTGCAAACACTTGCAGCCGCCCTTCCCGAAGGCTCCTCGGTCGATATTCTTCGCGCGTATGTGCAGCCCGCGTGTCTTGAAGCGGCGGCCCTGGTAACCGGCATCGACCCAGAGCACGCGGCAGCCCTGCGGAAGACCTCACGTGTCGTCTCTGCCTCTGCCGCCGAGCCTTTCGACTCTATCCTTCGCAGACGGGCAAAACTTGCGAACGCTCGATTGCGGAAGTCGTTTCACTCCCCATGTGAAACCTTGCGCGACTCTGGTTTTGTCGCCGTGGCTCACACCATGCCGCACCTTCTCGCGAACGCCTGGTATGCCCTCCTGCAGTCTTCCCCCGAGTGGCGCCTGCTGCACGCGCAACCCGACCTGGTTGAGCAAGCGGTAGAAGAGCTCTTACGATTCGCCGGCCTGACGCGTGTGCTCTTTCGCAGGGCGGTCGAGGATGTTGACTTGAACGGCACTTCGGTGCGCAAGGGAGACCGCGTCGTCCTTCGCATCATCGCCGCCAATCGCGATCCCGCTCGTTTTCAATGCCCCCACCAGGTGAACGTCAAGAGTTACGATGGAGGTCAGCTTGCTCTCGGCGCCGGTTTGCACGCGTGCGTCGGAGCGAGCCTGATCCGCATGATCGTCGTCCTCCTGACTCGAACGCTTGTGGAGCAGTTTTCTGAATTGGCTCTTTCGGGCCCAGTTCGATGGAAGGGAGGATCCGGTTTTCGGTCGCCCGTCGCATTGCCTGTTCGCCTGACTCGAGCTTGAGGCCAAAGGATATGCTCAGACCTGTCGTTCATGATCTCAATTCGAAACCTGCTGCGCGGGGTGTTCCGCTTAGCGTGCGCTTGCAGGTTGTCTGCCTGGACGGAAGGTGGACTCTTTCCTCATTGAAGCGGGTAAGCTAGGGTTCACGGAGCGGGGTGGTTCGCGATGGATAAGGTGAGTGAAGAGCCGGGAACGATTCTTGTGATCGAAGACGACCCCCGTATGCAAAAGGTGCTGCACCGAATCTTTGACGAGGAAGGTTACCGGGTCGTGTTGGCTGGAGACGGACTGGCGGGGCTGGACGCATTCCACGCGAGTGAGCCGCTGGCGGTGGTGCTGGACTTGGTGCTGCCGCAGATCTCAGGGCGCGAAGTGTGCAAGCGGATTAAGACGGCGCGGCCGGAGACGCCGGTCCTGGTGCTGAGCGCGATCAGCGAGGTGGTCGACAAGGTGCTGTTGTTAGAGTTCGGCGCCGAAGATTACATCACGAAGCCGTTCAGCCCGCGGGAGCTGCTGGCGCGGGTCCAGGCGGCAATCCGGCGACGGCGAAAACCGCTGCCGCCAGCAGCGGAACGGTTCGGTGACTGCGAGATCAACTTTGCCACAATGAGCGCGTGGAAGGCAGGCAAGCCGGTGGTGCTGACCGCGCACGAGTTCAAGCTGCTGCGCTTTCTGATGGATAATGCGGAGCGGGTGCTACGGCGTGAGGAGCTGCTGAACGAAGTGTGGGGTTACGCGTCGTATCCGACGACACGTACGGTGGATAACCAGATCCTGAAGCTTCGGCAGAAGCTCGAGTACGACCCGGCCGAGCCGCGGCACTTGCTGACAGTCTACGGCGCGGGCTATAAGTTCGCTCCCTAAGCCGCCATCTGGAAAAGGACCCGCTTTGCGCAGATACGCCGGAGTTCGAACGCGAGTACTGATGGTTTCGGCGCTGGTGCTGGTGATTGCACTGGTCATGGGTGGCAGCCTGATGATCGTTCGCAACAAGGTGCGGGAACAGGCGGCCGAGACGCTCTCGGCCGACCTGACGCACTCGCTGGCAACCTTTCAGAGCATCCAGCGGCAGCGGCGCAATGAGCTGCTGCAGGAGAATTCGCTGCTCGCGGACCTGCCCAGCCTGAAGGCACTGATGACCACCGACGACCAGCGCACGATTGCCGATGGCGCCATCGAGTTCTGGCGCGTGAGCGCGAACGATCTGTTTGCGTTGGCCGACAGGGGCGGGCGGGTGTTGGCCGTGAATGTGCGCGGTGGGGGTGGCGGGACGACTCAGGCGCTCGAAAGCGCACTGCAGGGGTTGGCGGGTGATCCGCGCAAGCATTATCTGGTAACAGACGGGCAGCTATTCGACTTCGCGGTACGGCCGATATATTTCGGCAGCGAACGGAACGGGACGCTGCTTGGGTTTGTTATCAGCGGCTACGCGGTGAATCGCGCGTTTTTGAATGTAATCAGCCAGGCGACCACGGCGCAGGCGGCTTTTCTGGCTGGGAGTCTCATGGTGAGCAGCACCCTGGATGCCGCCCGGCAGCGTGAGTTGGCCCGTAGTTCTGCGTCTGAGCGGCTGGCGCTTACGCCTCTCGTGATCGTACTGGGCGGCGAACGCTATCTGGCGACAGCGGCCAACCTATCGGGTGAGGCAGCAAACCCGCTGCAGCTGATTATGCTGCGCTCGCTGGCGGCAAGCGAGCGGGCCGCCAGGCAGATCAACCGGTTGGTGTTCCTGGTGGGGCTGGCGGCGCTGCTGCTCGGCACGGCACTGATGCTGGCATTGGCGCGAGTGGTGACGCAGCCGCTGGAGCAGCTGGCTGCGGGGGTTCGGGCATTCGGTTTCGGAGACTCGGCCCATTGGCTGCCCGCGAATGGCACCAAGGAGGTGCGGGAGCTGAGCATTGCGTTTGAGCGTATGCGCTGCGAGATCGCGGAGACCAACCGGGCGCTGCTGGAGTCGGAAAAACTGGCCACGATCGGGCGCATGGCAAGTTCAGTCTCGCACGATCTACGACACTATCTGGCAGCCGTGTATGCGAATGCTGAGTTTCTGTCTTCGTCGCGCCTGACCGAGGCCGAACGCATGGAGCTATTTGCCGAGATCCGGGTTGCGGTGCTGGGGACTACAGAGCTGATCGACTCGCTCCTGACCTTTAGCCGGGGCGGCCCGCGCCGGCGCACGCAGGAGCTCATCCTGCCGATTGTGGAGCGGGTAATCGCGATGCTGCACGCGCATCCGGAGGCCCAGGGGGTGGCGATCGAGATCTTGGGCCCAGGGCCGCTCGATGCCGAGGCACTGGTGGACGGGAAAAAGGTAGAGCGAGCGATGTATAACCTGTTGCTGAACGCTTGCCAGGCGGCACGGATGGGTGACAGCAGGCGGGAGGTGCTGGTGGAGCTCTCCTCGACGGAGACAATGGTGACCGTAACGGTGACGGATTCTGGTGCGGGGGTGCCGGAGGCGATCCGCGAAACGCTCTTCGAGCCGTTTGTGAGCGAGGGCAAGCAAAGTGGTACGGGGCTGGGACTGACGCTGGCGCACGCGATTGCAGAGGAGCACGGCGGTGCGGTACGGCTCAAGAGAACGCGGCAAGGCGAGACCGTATTTGAGCTGACGATAGAGCGGAACCTGGCGTCCACCCCCAAGGCAAATGGGCACGGCAGTGGTGCGCATACCGACAGACTGGAAGGCACACAGGTATGAGCGAGCCGATGAATCCGCGACTGGACGCACCTTCGGCCAAGACGGCGCGGCAACGATGCAGCGGCATCGGGAATGCCATCGCACTGGGCCCGGCGACTGTGGGTCTGGGGCTCTGGATTGTCTGGGCCGGCGCCGCGGCGACTCAGGCGTTGGCGCAGCAGGCGAACGCCGTGCAGGCCCAGGCGGCGGATACAGCGCGTTCGTTGGACGCCGTGTCCGAGCGGATACAGTGGCTTGCCTCTACTGTCGCGCAGCAACAGGAGCAGCTCCGACAATCCCAGCAGGAGATTATCGCGCTGCGGCAGCAGGTTGCGGCGCTTCGGGGGCAGATAGCCACCGGCAGCCCTGCGGAGCAGAGGGATTCGAGTACCGAGGCGGCGGCAGCGAAGCTGAGCGAACAGGTCGCCTTGCTTCGCGAGCAGCAGGAGGTGCAAGCCTCCGAGCTGGCCACGCACGAACAGACGAAAGTGGAGAGCGAGTCGAAGTACCCGGTGAGACTGACCGGGCTGATCCTGGCCAACGCGTTCAACAACTCAAACGGTGTGGATGTGATCCAGTCACCGACTCAGGCCGTGTCGGGCGCGGGTTCAACGGGGGTAACGCTGCGCCAAACGTTGCTGGGTCTGGATCTGCGCGGCCCGCACTTGGCGGGTGCGCTGACACACGCGGACATTCGGTTGGACTTCTTCGGTGGAAGCGCGACGTCGAGCGCGAGCGGCTACAGCGCAGCCGGCGGCCTGCTACGGCTGCGTACCGCGCATGCTACCGTCGACTGGGCGCATGCGCAGGCTTTTGCGGAGTTGGACCGACCGCTTGTTTCCCCGGATACGCCGACGTCGCTGACCGCGGTGGCGCAACCGGCGCTGGCCTGGTCGGGCAATCTGTGGAACTGGGTGCCGCAGTTCGGAGGCGAGTACCGGCAGGCATTGAGTCCAGGTTCGGCGGTGAATTTCAAGGCCGCCCTGATGGATGTGCCCGATTCGCCAGCGTACGCGACTGCGGACGCGACGAGTTCGGAGGCCAGTGTCAATGTCTCGAGCCGCGCCGAGCGGAGCCAGTGGCCCGGCTCAGAGATGCACGTAGCGTATTTGCATGGCGCCGCAGCGACAGGCGTGCGCCTGGGTGCAGGCGGGTATTTCAGCCCTCATGGGACAGGTAAACATTTCCACTACGACGCCTGGGCCGCAACGCTTGACTACCAGTTGCCGCTGGGCCGTTGGCTGGAAGCAAACGGAGCGTTCTATCGCGGACTAGCGCTAGGCGGCATGGGCGGCGGCGCTTACAAGGACAACGTCCTCGCACTTTCGCCGACCGGGCAGTACAGCTTTGAGCGGCCGCTGGATGCGGTAGGCGGCTGGTCGCAGCTGAAGGCGCGAGCGGGTGAGCGGCTGGAGTTCAACGCGGATTTTGGACTGGACAACGCCTTTGCGCGGGAGCTTCGACCCTATGCCCTCGCCAGCAGCGGAACGTACGCGAATCTGGTGCGGAATGCGACCTTTTTCACTAATGTGATTTACAGTCCGACCGCGTATACCTTGTTTTCTTTTGAGTATCGGAGACTGAGCACCACGCCGGTGACAGGCCCGCGGGCGGCGAGCAATGTGTATGGGCTTGCAGCAGGGTACAAGTTTTGACTATACGTTTCACGTTTCGGAGGCTGGGGCTGCCTCTCGTCTTACTGGCATTCTTCGTTCACAGCTGCGCTGCGCCGGCAGCCGGAAATGCCGGCAATGTGGTGGCTCGACTGGTGATCCCGGCAGCAAGCGCGAAACCGCACATGGGAACAGCTCCCTACGCTGCCATCTGGCTGACGCCTTCGCATGGCGGTACAAGCTCGACTTCGCCGCCCGGCGGCACTTACACCCTCGTACAGAAGAACAAGCAGTTTTCTCCGCACCTGCTGGTTGTTCCGGTAGGCAGCACGGTTCACTTTCCGAATGAAGACCCGTTCTTCCATAACGTCTTTTCGCTGTTCGATGGGCGTCGCTTCGACTTGGGTCTTTACGAGGCGGGTACGACGCGGGATGTCACCTTTCCCCGGGAAGGCGTGTCGTATATCTTCTGCAATATTCATCCGCAGATGAGTGCGGTGATTATCTCACTCGCAACCAGCTACTATGCGGTTGCAGATCAAAGCAGCCGCTTCCGCATAGAGGATGTCCCGCCGGGGCGCTATGTGCTGCATGTATGGTTAGAGGGCGAAAACGAAGCGGCGCTGAGCCGGCTGAGCCGCGCAGTAGAGATAGCGCCGGGACAGATGGACCTGGGCCCCATTGTGCTGCCGGCGCAGCCAATTGCAAATGGTCCACATGAAAACAAATTCGGCCAGCCTTACGACAGCGATCGAGCGCCAGCGTACTGACACGCTTTAATGACTCCCACGCACTGAGTGAAAGAAACACCTTGCACTTATCGTCCCTAGGTGAGGTTCTGGCTATCTCGGCGTCCAAACTTGGCAGATTCGACCAGCTCTTGAACGTACTGTCGCTTCAGTACCATTGGTGCGATTGACGTATGTGTTGTGAATGAGCGTGGCGTTTACATTTGCGATTGCTGTGTTGTAGTGGAAAGCCCCGCCACACGCCACACGCCCCCCACAAATCGCACGCAGCCGAAGCCGTACTTCACGCGCCGAATGAAGCTGCGCATAAATGGCGCACCCGGCTGGTCGACGGCGCTTGTTACGAGCCGGTCCGGTGGCAGGGTCTTCCCCGCTGGCTACCGCTCGTATCGCCATTCGCTGATGAAGTGGAAGCCGCGCTCGAGGAGCGGGTAATGGTCGGGCGTAGGGGTTCGCGTGAGGGTGAGGACGGCGGGGCTAAAGGGCGCGGCGGGTTTGGCGGGCTTGTGTTTAGGGTCGGATTTGGGTGCGTCGGGTGGGACCGAGGTGAGAATGAGGTGGTTGGGGTCGGAGAGCTGCCAGGCGTAGTTGGTTGGGGGGTTGATGAAGTAGCAGTTCATGCGGACAGTGTGTTTCTTGGGGTCGAGATTAACGCCGGAAAGCCAGAGCTCACCGTCAGTGGAGCGCGTGTAGGCGCGGCTGGAGGGGGCGACGTAGAGGTCCGTGATGGGAAGGCCTTCCGGGTCGATGAAGGCGCCGGAGGCTGGGTGGGTGGCGTCGAGATGCCAGGCGCCGACCAGAGGGGATGGCGTGCGGAGCGCGACTTGAACGTGGTGCCAGCCGATGGTCATGAAGATAGGTCGGACGACGAGGAAGGCGACGGCGAAGACAATCTCGGTAACGAGGATGGCGATGCGCCCGGCGCGGCGGCTGGTGGGGGGAACCCAAATGGTGGTAGGCGCGGCGGGTTTGTGGCTCCAGAAGAAGCGGCAGAGGGAGAGGGCGTCCGGCAGGGCGAGAAAGATGCAGCCGAGGAGCAGGTTGGCGGCGAAGAGCTTGACCGGGACGTCATAGCAGAAGTTGTAGAGGACCACGTTGGTGATGACGAAGGTAGAGAAGAGGGCGCCGGCAAGCGCGGTGCGGCGGTAGAGGAGGAGGAGGCCGCCAAGGAACTCGGCCGAGCCGCAGATGATCTCGTAGACGGGGTTGAGGCCGATGAGGTTCCAGAGGAAGGTCATCGGAGCCATGTTGCCGGCGGGCTCGTTGAGGATGGCGATGGAGGGCGGGGGCATCTGGAACGGGAAAATCTTGGCCAAGCCATAGATGACCATGAACATGCCGCAGGTAAAGCGGAGGAGGAAGCGAAGCCAGGCGTGAAGGGTGCGGTACTCGGTGCGACGGTTGTCGCGGAGGTGGGCGATGACGGTCCAAAGGATGCCGCCGGCCAGGGCGAAGGTAAACAAGAGGCCGTTCTGGATCCAGTTCATCGTGGTGTCGCCGGAGTCGCTGGGATGCCAGTGGGCGGCGATGCCGGTGAGGTGGAAGAGATGCTGCCCGGTGAACTCGGAGAGATGGTTGAACGGCCAGTCGAGCTTGTCCTGGATCCAGCCGCCGACGACCGGGAAGGCTTGAAAGAGGGTCCCGTTGCTGTCAAGAAAGATGAAGCAGAAGAAGTAGAGGAAGGCGATGCGGAAGCCGAGACGGGTGGCGGGACTCCAGGGAGCGTGCGGAGTGTTGGCGGAGACGGGAAACTCGGCGGGGGTGGTGATGCCTGAAGGCTCCAAACGGGACCTCGCGTGGGAATGTCGTTGGATGTTGGACGATTCGGTATGGGGCAAGTTTGGAGTCAAGGAAAGAAACTTTGTATGGAGTTGTGAGGACCGGCGCGCTTAAGGTTCGTGACCGCTATGGTGAGGCTACTGCGATGCTGGGACGCGTGGCCTTGTGGCTGGGAAAGTATAGCGGAAGACCCGCTTCTCGGATGGGATGCACGTGGATTAACGCCAAATCGCCGAGTCACTCATTGAGCTTCGTACATGCTCGACACGGCTGCGTTGCTGCCAAGTCACGGGTTATTCGGAAGTGATCTGAGAATAAGTGACGACAAACGCCTGTTGCTGGAAGTGATCCGATCGCTCGCCCTAGCCAAACCGAGGCACCGCTAGGCTGCTTCGGGAGATCGAAACCAATTATCCGACTCCAAAAGATTCGGATTTGAGGCGTGGGAACGGAAAGATGAATCTGGAACAGTGTAGGAACAATAATCCTTCTACGGGTGCTTGCAGGGCTTATGGAGCGACCAGAGCTACGAGAGCTTACTGAAAACGACGCAACGATGCCATTCGGTGTGCGAGACGTACTCGCCGCTCCTTTTGTCCTTGTAGGAGGACTTGGTTGCCAGCGAGAAAGTTGTGAAGCTGCGCTCGTTGGCGGTATGAACTTCTGCGTCGTTGCCGAGGAAATTCCATGGCCGCAAGCGGCCACCACCGGAGATGAAAGACTGTCCCGTGCAGACTGGATAGGCTGGGAAGAAACGATCGGAATTGGCATTGCCGTTCGAGACAGCCATTGCTGCGGGGCCGAACAGTGCGAAATCGCTGCGACGACGTCTTGGGCTGTGTTGATGTTTATTAAACTGGCGCTGGGAGGAGCTCGGGGAAATGCAGAGCAGCCCCGGTTACCTGGAGCTTGAGCGATCTTGGACCGAGATGTCGATACCAAACCATCGTATCGCTTGAAACACAATGGTTTGGTTTCCCGTGAAGGTTAACTCCAGATGAGTTGGAGTTAACCACACCATCCCCACTTGTGTGTCAACAGTTGCATCTGAAGCGTCAGCCAACTCAAGCACCGAGGTTTCCGTCCGCGATCCGGTGGCCCACTTTAAGTAAACTTTGGTTTCAGTGCTGCTTAGTATTGACAAGCGCCCACTTGTGGCAACCGCGTGCGCTTTTGCGAGCACCTGCCCGTCTGGGGATTTGGATTCTGCGGACCAAATTGAATGCCCCCCGCAGCCCGACGTCAGGATACAAATAGCAGCTGTTAAAGCAACAAGTAGCCTACTGGTCAAAAAATAATGGTGTCTGCCGATCACTCGTGTACCTCCTCTCTTGACGAATCGCTTCCTAGCCATTGCATCCTGTACCGCTCGAGGACGCATTAAATCCGTTTGTGATGTTCCCGACGTTTGCCGCTGGTAACAACGGGTAGTTAGGATCCATCTGGAAACCATTGTTGACGTAGGTAAAGTAAGCGCCCGACCCTAGCGACAGAGCACTCGCTTCTGACTTTGGATGTGCTGCCGCGCTTTGGCGATCACACGGTCTGGCTGATTCCCGAACTCCGCGGCCATCTGCTTGTGCGCGGCGAGGACCTGCTCGGGTGCAAGCGCCTGCTTGCCGCCGCGCGTCGCGCGAGCGGCGATCTCGGCCGCCTCGGGGCTGCTGCGTCCCAGCTTTTCAAAGTGCTCCCGTATCTGCTGCGACCGTGGACTCGATGCCTCAAGGTAGGCCTGCGAGTAGCCTTTGATCTCCGGTGCGCCGCTCTTTCCGGCCTCGATCTCATAGCCGAGATTGCGCAGCCGGTAGGTGAGCTCCGATTGGTACACCGCTGTCGCAAAGTTCTGGCTCGCGAACAATCCCTGCGGTTGCAGGGCGCGGGTGGACCCGTCCGCCCTCTCTGTCACGTTGAAGATGACCGCGTGGGTATGGAGCTGCGGCGCGGCGTGGCCTTCGACGGGCCGCGCGGTGTCGTGCTCGAACTTCGCCGCGATGAACTTGCCGGTCGTCTCGGCGGGATGATTCCCCCCGATGCGCGCCTGCGTGTATCGCTCCAGCTCGGAGAGCGCGGTGCTGACGGCGGCGCGGTGCGCCTCGCGCACCCGCTCGTCTCCGCCGACCAAAGCGGTGAGCGAGACAGACTTTGGCGCGGAGAAAGTCGCGTCCCACCCGGCCCGATGCTCGACCGCCTTGGTCGTCGTGCCGTCAGCGTTGGTGTACTCCTGCGCCGTTCGATGCTTCACCATCGCGTCGCCGGTGTGCGGGTGAAATCCTTCGGTGAGCGCGGAGAACTCGGCGGCGCTCACCGGCCCCGCGAGGCCAATGCCTTCGGCCATGCGCCCCTGCCATTCGCCTTGTACGGTGTCGCCTTGTTTGTAGTAGTTCTGCTCGCGGGAAGTGAACTCCAGCTTGTGATAGCTCTGCGCCTGGCTGGAGTTGAGCGCCTTAGAAATGGTGACCATTGGACACATACCCCTCGGCGATAACCGTGTTGTCTATCTGTGCGTGGTGGTCTTCCTCCGGATCGGCTTCGAGCTGGACAGCGGTTTCCTCCGATTCGATCCGCTCGGCTGCTGCTGGTTCGCGGGGAGTCTCCTCTTGCTCGGGTTCCGCTACCTGGACAAGCACGGGGCGGGCTCTTGCGCCGGCAGTCGCTACCTCCTTCGGCAACGGCGGTGGCGCTGCGCCTACCGGGGCTGCAGGCGACGGGATTCTCGGTTCTACCGGCTTCATGGTTCGCGGGTCGAAGCGCAGCTCGTCCTCTGCGGACTCGCGCGGGATGAAGGCCCGTGTGGTCTTCGGCAGGTCCATGTAATCGAATGCAAAGCGAGCGATGTTGTTGCCGAGCTTGAGGTAGGCATGTCGGTCATCCAACCCGCTGATTTCGGATTTGAGCACAAGCTGCTCCGTTTGCCGGTCCAATGTGAAGTTCTTGCCGGAGCGCGAGCCGTCGAACTTCGTCTCCTTCACGCGCTCGATCTCGACCTCGCCGATGGCATCCGAGATCCATTTCGCCGCGTTCGGCTCTGCCGTCTTCATAAAGATTTTGGTTGCGGGCTGCGAAAGCATGACCTCGGCCAGGCGTCCGTAGATGACCTCTAGCTGGGATTTCCCCTGGAAGCCGAGCACGATCGGGTTGGCGCTTTTCCGGTTCTCGGTGATGGCGGTGTGGAGCTGCGGCAAGCGCTGAAGACTCGCCAACTCGTCGATCACGAACCAAACGTGCTTCTGGTTCGGCTGGCCGTGTAGGGCGCCTTCAAGCGAGCGCACCCGCACTTCCAACTCGGCGTCAGTCAAGCCTTCCTCATCCAGTCCTGTGAGGGCGAAGAGGCAGCCGTAACCGCCACCTTTCAGCGCGAATATCTCCTGGCCAACGAAGCGACCGATGGGGACGATGCTGCATGCGGCTCCGGCTTTCGCGAACCACGGCGTGTGCTTCTGCTGTTCACTGTTTGCGCGGGTCATAGTATGACTTCTGGCTCAGGCTGAGTCCCCAGAGCTGGACCACTTTGGGGTGTTTGCGGATGGTGAGCCATGCACCGCTCAGAAGCATCGGGAAGGTGAGCATGGCGAGCATCCGGAAGCCGGCGAGGAAAACCGTAATCGAGATGAAGACAATAACCAGCCAGGTGCCAAGGTCGAGGCCGAGCTTGGTCCTGGGACGGTTCAGCGCCTGGTTGATCGGCAACGGTTCTCCCCGCTGCGGTGTGTGCACGGTTACTGGATCGTCTGACCGGTGAGTGAACCAATCCAGCCCGCGCCCCAGCCGAGCACGCCAGCACCGAACAGCGCTCCGGCCAGGCCACCGATGGACTCGGCCCAACGGCCACCCATCATGCGGATGCCGGCGAAGATCAAGCCGCACAGACAGATGACGGCCCCGGCAATCATGGCGAAGTTCTTGAAGGTCGTCATCAGCGTGCTCGCGCCGGAGAAATCCATCGTCCCCTGCGCGTGCGCACTCGCCGAAAATGCCAACGCAAAAAACGCTGGTGCGAGGCCGCGACAGCAGGAAGCGAGTCGCTGCTTTATAAGTTTTTGCGCCCTGCTGTGAGCGAGTTCTGAGTTGAGCTGACTCGCGAAGGTGTTAACCTTCGCGAAATCAAGATGGGAGAGAGTGGTTCGACTGCGAGACATTGGCACCTCCAGCGACCGTTTCAGCCGCGATGTGCCTGAGACTAGGATCGTCATGCGTTGCAGTCCAATACTTCTTAGCTATGTGTGCATAGTCATCGGCTATGCAACGGCTCAGGAAAAAGCAGTCCGTCAGCCAAAGATAGGAAGTTGGGTTGGTAACACAACGGCGACACCGCTGTTTGGGCGCTTGCTGCTCTTCACTTCAGCTTCGTCCGCACATAGTCTCGCCAACCGGTAGGCCAGCAGCGGCAGTACGGGCCGCTGTTGTGCAGGATGGCAGATGAGAGCCGTTTTTACATGCAGCGGAAGCCCTGCGATACTGCGCCGCGTAAGTTCCGGATCGAGCGGTACACTTTCCCGTACCAAACCCAATCCAGCTCCTATCTTGACCAGAAACTGCACATCGGCTGGAGAAGACACGAACTCTGTTGGGCTCAAGCGGATCTTTGCCTTCGCAAATTTGCGCGTCAACTCATCGTAGAAGAGAGGATGATATGCGCGGGCGAACAGAACACGGAGCCGGTCGCCTATGAGAGACCTTGGTATGCTTTCTTCGCGAGCAAGCAGATCGTCAAGACGAAGACACACCATAAGTCTTTCCACGCACACGCGCTGTACGAAGAGGTTCTGCTCGCCGAGTGGCATGCTTACGAGAGCAGCGTCCAAGTGACCGTCCGCGATCATCGCAATAAGCGGCCCCGAGCACTCGCTCCTGGGCTCCACGCGACCGCTCGGGACAAGCGCACGATATCCAAGCACAGCCTCCTCTATCAAATGATGATTAATGAAAGGCGAGTACCCGAAGCGCAAAGGAAGATCAATGCCGGCGTGCACCGAAGATGTGGTCTGCACTGCACGCTCTCTCATCTGCAGCAGCCGCTTTGCTTCTGGCAGGAACGCGCGCCCGGCAGCCGTCAGCTCTGCCCCCGCGCGGCTTCGCAAGAATAGCGTTGCACGCATTCCTTCTTCCAGCTGCTTGATCTGGGCGCTGAGCGATGGCTGTGATACGTGAAGCCTTTGCGCAGCGCGACCGAAATTGCACTCTTCAGCAACAGCAACGAAATATCTAAGATGGCGGAACTCTGGCCCGTCATACATACCGCACTTGCCCTGGTTACATCACAGCCGTGATCTTCGGCGAACCATTGGCGAAGAACTCCACTAAGACGTAATGCATTGCAAAACGGTGCACAAAGAATGTGGCATGCCTCAAAACAGGACAGTCACAGTGCAGATGTGGGAGGCACACGCCATCCCATAGGTCCCGTGAACGGTTTCATAGGCAGGAAGTATTGGACACGATTTAACAGCGGCTGCATTCTTCACTCATCCGAACCAAGACTAATGGCAATCAGGAATCACAGTCGCGGATCAACAGGAAGGGTGCTGAAGTGGAAAAGAAACCCGCTCAATCCGTCGCGAGGGTTCAAACAAGGCTGATAGACATTGAGCCTCTTTATGACACACATGAGGTGGCCGTGCAATGCAAAGTCTCCGAGAAAAGCCTTCACCGCTGGGCGCGCACCGGCAAGATTCCTGCCGTCAAGTTTGGGAAACTATGGCGATTCCGCAAGTCTGCCATCGACGCTTGGCTCGACTCCAAGATAGCGAGCTGACGGCTTGATTTAAGTAGCGGCGTGGGTTTCCATGCTCTATCCTTGAGTCGGGTCACCCGTTCCGCCGAATGGAGAAATCTATGAAGCGAATGCGGTATCAGCAAGGCACACTCAGGCTGGAAGAACGTGCGAATGGCAATCGCGTGTGGGAGTACCGATGGTACGAAACACAGATCAACGGTACTCGCCGTCGGCGCAGCGCAATGGTAGGAACGATCCAGGAGTTCCCATCCGAGTCAGCTGCGCAAAGGGCAGTCGCTGCGCTTCGAGCAAACGTCAACGCTGAAAATCCTCGTACACAGATAGACGCGATTAGCTTCAGCACACTTGCAAGTCACTATCGCGAAAAAGAACTATGCGAAGGAGCAGGCAAAACAGTTGCCACCATCAAGACGAATGAAGGTTATCTGGAGCGGTGGATTTTGCCCCGCTGGTCTTCGTACCGCTTGAAGGACATTAAGGCTGTGATTGTGGAGGAATGGCTCCGGTCATTGTCCTTGGCGAATGGCAGTAGGGCAAAGATACGCAACCTCATGCATTCGATTTTCAATCACGGGCTGCGCTGGGAATGGCACAACAAGAACCCGATTACGCAGGTGCGTCAAAGCGCCAAGCGGCAAAAAGTTCCGATCGTGTTGAACGTCGAGCAGATCAAATCAATGCTTGAACATCTCAGAGAGCCAGCCAAAACCGCCGTACTTGTTGACATTCTGACGGGACTCCGTGTGAGCGAACGCTAGCGTTGAAATGGTCGGACGTGGACTTTGAGAATCTCTCCCTTCACGTCACCCGTTCCAGCTCCCTGCAGCATGTCGGTCCGTGCAAAACTGAGGCATCGCAAAAGCCGGTTCCGCTCGATCCAGAGCTGGCTGAAGTGTTGCTGATGTGGCGCAGGCAATCGGCATACCCGATGGATGATGACTGGCTCTTTGCCAGCCCTGCGAGCCAAGGCAAGCGTCCTTACTGGTCCTCCTCGCTCTTTCGCGTGTATCTCCGGCCCGCTCTCAAGGCTGCGAAGGTGACAGGCAAGGTAGGATGGCACACGTTTCGACATTCCTATGCGACGATCTTGAAGTCGCACGGGGAGGACGTGAAGACAGTGCAGGAATTGCTGCGACACGCCAACAGCAGCGTCACACTTAACCTCTATGCGCAGGCGGTTACCGAAACAAAGCGTAGCGCGCAGAGCAAAATTGCAAGGCTCGTATTTTCCTCGGGAAAAGTGCCGCTCTCGGAATGAAACTGCTTATCGGACCTTTTTGGACCGGCGGCAATTACACAGAGTTGCACTAAGTGTTTTGTTTTGTTGGCGTCCCCGACGGGATTCGAACCCGTGTTACCGCCGTGAAAGGGCGGTGTCCTAGGCCACTGGACGACGGGGACCGCGAGAGCGTCTGCGCCAATCATCACGGTAGCAAGGTCCAAACCCTGTGTCAAAACCACCCTGCAGCAGGACGTGAAACCACTCGGCCCATCCGTCCCGCGGCAAACAGGCGCGCCCCCGCACCGCTTCTGTGCGCATCTGGGAATATCCGCTTTCGGGAAACTGAGCATAACTTTCGATTCCACGCGCCCGCTTGGTTCTTGACGAGCTCCCCAAAGAGCCTGTTCAATCCAGTTTCGCCGCAACACCGCGTCTGCAATGCTTCACCGCAAGCGCGGCTCGACGCTCTGCATGCGCAGAAAGCGAAGATCGCTGGCCACGCGGAGAAGAGCTCCAGCATCATAACTGATTTGTTAGTAAGCCGCTGATCCGTCTCTGCGGCATTCATGCTTCAGGTTTTATTCACCGAACGGCAAAGGGCCGGGGAGTCGTCACGATGGTCAACAACTGTGCTAATCCAAAGTGCAACAAACCTCTGCACTACCTGCGCGATGGTCGCGTCTTCGTCTTCGAGGTCGCCAGCGCGCGGATCGGTGCTGACGGCAAGCGTCTGCGTCACATTGAGCACTACTGGCTCTGCGGGGATTGTTCCCCTTCCATGATCGTGGAATGCGCCGCCGACTCGGGCGTATCCGTCCGGGCAAAGAAGACGCAGCCGCCAACTTTGAGCACGGCTCTAGCCTCCTGAGCAGGCTCCGAACCGAGCGAAAACGAAGCAACTCCCAGCGGTTCGCGATCATGAACCCAGTGTCGCCAGAGGGAAATACATGCCGGAAAGCAGACCGACCGTCACGAAAGCGAATCTTGTGGAGGAAGTCCTCAACCTCAGGGATCTCACCCGCCGCGATAGTGAGGTCATCGTCGAAACCGTCTTCGAAGCAGTCATCGGCGCGCTCAAAAAAGGCGAAAAAATCGAAGTCCGAGGCTTCGGCTCGTTTCGCATCCGGCAGCGCAAGCCCCGTGTCGGCCGCAATCCCAAAACCGGCGCCAAAGTTGAGGTCCCGGCCAAACGGGTTCCCTACTTCAAGCCCAGCAAAGAACTGCGCGACCTGGTTAATCCCGCCGAAGCCAATAAACCCGCAGCCTGAACCCGTCTCAAGCGGGTCGGCCTTCCCTGTCCGGTCTACCCGGAGCCGATCACGGCCAGCATCCTCCCGGTAAGCCCCTGCTCCGCACGATACGAGAAGAAAAGGTCGGTCCGGCAGCTGGTGCACTTGCCCAGCACCTCAACCGTCCCAACTCCCGCCGCCAGCAATTGCCGCCGGTTTGCCTCCTGCAGGTCCAGATGCAGCCCCGGCCCCAGTTCACTGTGCCCGGGCGCCCGCTGCGACATAAAAAGCAGCGGATACTTCCGGCGCACCGGGTCTGAATCGTACACCTCGCAAAACAATTCGTCGGCATAAGTAAACTGCGAGCGGAACTCCTGCTCCACTTCCTCGCCGACGCTGTAGCAGCACTGTCCGATCGCCGGCCCAATCGCCGCAACCAAGTCCTCCGGCTCTGATCCGAACTCGACCCGCATACGGCCGATCCCGCTCTCGACGATGCGCCGCAGTGTCCCGCGCCAGCCCGCATGGAACGCCGCCACCGCACCCCGTTTGCGGTCAGCCACCAGCACTGGCACGCAGTCCGCCGTCTGTATCCCAAGCACCAGCCCCGGCTCATCGGTCATCAGGCCGTCGCCGCGCAGCGTGGCCTGCTCCCCGGCATCAGCCCGCGTCACCCGGTGCACCACAGACGAGTGAATCTGGTGCAGAGTCACCAGCGGACGCGCCTCGCCTAAAGCCTCGCCCCCGAAGCCATCCCCAAACACGTCCTGCATCAGCCGCCCACGGTTCCGCAGCACATTCTCCCGAGCGTCTGAAGCGGTAAACCCCAGATTCAGCTCCCCGCCCAGCTCCCCTGCCGATTCGTTCTCCGGCTGGTACGCCGTACTCACACCACCAGGCCGGGTCGCAAACCCGTGCCGCACCCCCGCGGCGGTCAGTCCGTCCGCCCGCAGCGTTCTCAGGCCCGCAGCCTCCAGGTCTCCGAGAATGCCGCGTTCCTTCTGCTGCGGCGCGGGCGCTTCCTGCCGTGGGTGCCGGCGCTGCGGCACATACCCGGCGCCCATCAGCCGCCGCCGCCCGTGCTCCAGACCAACCGAGGCGAGCAGGTCGTCCACGGCCTGCAGGGAGGAGCGTCTGGCGGAAAACAAGGGCATACCGTCCATTCTAGCCAGAGCTTTTTCGCCGACACAGGCACGCAGCCTACCGGTCCCGGGCGTCTCTGCACCCAGGTACGCATGCATTGACACCAATTGGATTGGATACTACGGTAAATCCATCAGGCGGCCCCCGCAGAGCCGCTCCAGCCCTTCCATCACTCCTCCGGCGGCCCTTCTTTTTCCCGCGCCGCCCGTTCTGACTCGACCGTTTTGACTCTCAGTCCCATCTTTCCGGAGGTTCATTTGAACTCACGATCGCTCGCCCTTTCTGCCCTGTTTCTCTCCGGCAGCGCCGCTGCCGCCTTCGCGCAGTCCACCGCCACCCTCTCCGGCACCGTCACGGATCCATCCGGAGCAGTCGTGCCGCAGGCCCAGGTCACCATCCACGGCCTCGCCACCGGTGTCGACCGCAAAGCCGTCTCCGACTCCGCCGGCAACTACACGGTGCCCTCCCTGCAGCCGGGCAACTACAGCGTCTCCGTGCAGTCCGCCGGCTTTGCCGACTACAAGCTCGCCGGCATCACCCTGCAGGTCGACCAGAGCGTCACCGCCAACGTCAAGCTCGGCCTCGCCTCCGCCGGCCAGGTAGTGCAGGTGCAGGGCGCCGCGCCCATCCTTGACGCGCAAACCATCACCGTCGGCCAGGTCATTGACCAGAAGACCGTGCAGGCGATCCCGCTTAACGGCCGCCACTTCCTCGACCTCACCAATCTCACGCCCGGCACCGTCGTGCCACCGGTGACCGGCTCGCTCACCGGCGCCAGCCGCGGCCTTGGCGCCAACTCCTTCAACACCGCCGGCCAGCGCGAAGACTCCGTCAACTTCATGATCAACGGCATCAATCTCAACGATCTGACCCAGAACCAGATCACCTTTCAGCCGTCCATCAACACCACCTCCGAGTTCAAGATCCTCAACTCCACCTACTCCGCCGAGTACGGCCGTTCCTCCGGCGCCATCATCAACGTGGCCACCCGCTCCGGCACCAACCAGTTCCACGGCGAGGCATTCGACTACCTGCGCAACAACTACTTCGACGCCCGCAACTTCTTCAACCGCAAGCCCCAGCAGCAGAACCAGTTCATCCGCAACAACTTCGGCGGCGCCGTCTCCGGCCCCATCTTTAAGGACCGCACCTTCTTCTTTCTCAGCTATGAGGGCCTTCGCCAGACGCAGGCCCTGCCGCTCACCAGCGGCGTGCTCAATACAGACCAGCGCAACACCCTCGCGGCCAGCGCCATCCCCGGCTACGCAGGCCTGCTGCAGTTTCTGCCGCTGCCGCCGGCCGGCACGGCTGCCAATGGGCAGGCCACCGTTACCGGCCAGGCGCCGGGCCCGGTCAAAACCGACCAGTTCTCAGGCGACCTGTTCCACACCATCAGCGCGAAAGACAACATCCACGCCTACTACGCCTGGCAGCAGGACGCGCGCACTGAGCCCAACCTGCAGGCCAACACCATCGCCGGCTTCGGCGACCACCGCACCGCGCACCGGCAGATCGGCACTCTCAACGAGGTGCATATCTTCTCACCCAATGTCGTCAACGAAGCGCGCCTCGGCTTTAATCGCATCGCCATCGCCTTTACGCCGAACACGCCCGAGAACCCCGCCAGCTTCGGCATCCAGAACGGCGTGACCTTCAACGCCGCCCTGCCGCAGATCACCGTCACCGACATCGGGCTCAACTTCGGCGGCCCGGCCGGCTTTCCGCAGGGCCGCTTCGTCACCACCGGCGTCTTCTCTGACACACTCTCCATCAACCGCGGCCGCCACACCATCAAGGCTGGTGGCGAGTACCGCCGCGCCATCGTCGACAGCTTCTCGCAGACCTCCGGCAACCTCAACTTCGACACCGCCGATAACTTCACGCTGGGCCTGGCGAACAGCTTCAACGTCACCCCGCAGCAGGTCTCGAGCCGCATCTTCGCCAATGCCGTCGGCGGCTTCGTCTCCGATAACTACAAGGTCACGCCCCGCTTCAACGCCGAGATCGGCTTCCGCTACGAGTGGAACGGCACCCCGACCGATGGCGGCAATCGCCTGGTCAACTTTTTAGCTGCAAACCAGACGCTCACCCCAGTCAGCCAGCCTTACACGCAGAACTACAACTACGAGCCGCGCGTCGGCTTCATCTGGGACGTGCGCGGCAACCAGCAGACCGTTCTGCGCGGCGGCTACGGCATCATGGCCGACCAGCCTGTGACCGGCGTCGCGAGCAACCTGGCCGGCAACCCGCCCAATGCCAACCCGGTCAGCTTTGCCGCGGCGACGGTTGCAGGCGCGAAGCAATATGTACCGGTGACGAACCTGTCTGCCAGCGCCGGGGCTTCCGGCCTGTCGCCCAGCGCCGTCAACCCCAAACTCACCAACGCCTACACCGAGAGCTACAACCTCAACCTGCAGCAGCAGCTTGGTGGGGGCGTAGTCGCCGATATCGGCTTCATCGGGTCTGAGGGCAAGCACCTGCGGCTGACCCGCAATGTCAACCAGTTCTTCTACCCCAACGGCATCGCCGCCGCCGGCCAACGGCCTTTCACGCAGCTCGCCGGTACCAGCCCTGTGCTGCCCGGCTCAAAGATCGGCGCCATTAACTCCATCGACTCTGACTCGCTCTCCAACTACAACGCGCTCTGGTTCACCATGCGCAAGGCCCTGCAGCATGGCCTGCAGATCAACGCGACCTACACCTGGTCCAAGTCGCAGGATGAGAACTCGCTCGGCTCGCAGGGCGGCGCCTCCCTGCAGGACAACACCAATCCGCGCGGCGACTACGCTCTCTCCGACTTCGACACACGCAACCACTTCGTCTTCTCCGGCACCTGGAACCTGCCCCTGCATGCGAGCCGCTTCATCAGCAGCCGCTTCGCCGAGGGCTGGCTGCTGGCCAACATCACCCAGCTGCAGACCGGCAACCCGCTCAACATCGTCACCACCTCGGCGTTCGACGGCAACAGCTCGACCGGCACCATCCGGCCTTCGCTGCTCGCCACGCCGCAGGTCGGCCGCGGGCCCACTCTGGCCAACGGCAATGTGCGCTACATCGCCGGTCCGGCGGGTGCGCCGGGCGTCTGCACCACGCCGACCGCAGGCTGCATCTTCTATGCGCCTTCGGTTGGCTACGGCACGCTGCGCCGGAATGCCTTCACCGGCCCCGGCTTCAACGACGCTGATATCTCCCTGGAGAAAACAACGAGGATCGTCGAGCAGGCCGCGCTTGTGCTGCGCGTCGATGCCTTCGATTCCTTCAACCACACCAACTTCAGCAACCCCAACCTGACCGCTACCACCTCGACCACCGGCACCTTCGGCCAGATCACCGCAACGCGCACCGCGACCGGCGATGCCGGCTCGTCACGCCAGCTGCAGTTCGCTGCGCGCGTTGAGTTCTGACAGGCAAGACCGCCTGCGCGGCTGGCGGTCACTTCGTGACGTGTGGCGTTGTGGTGGCGGTGCGGAGGATTGTGGCCCTCCCGTTGGTCGGGATCGACTCTCTCAAGTCCGACCACCGGGAGGACCACAAAACCAACGGACACACGCCACGAAGTGGCCGCCTCCCGCGCAGGGGGTCTTGCATAAACAAGCAAAACGAAGTGCCACTCCGCGCCGCTGTTTTTCCCGCCTGCCATCACCATAGTTACGTTCCACGTGGAACAATTTGCCGGAATGTTCCACGTGGAACAATTCAGCGCGATGTTCCACGTGGAACAATTTCGCTCTGCGCCCGACTACTCTTCCCTCATTGAGCGCTGCCGCGCCAGCTCATCCAGCTGCCGCCGCCAGTCGAGCGTGTCGAGGAAGCCGCGTTTCTCTCGCCAGCCCGGCTCGACGATGATGTGCAGTTGCAGAAACACGCGCGTGCCCAGCAGCTGCTCGATCTCCTTGCGCGCCGAGGCGCCAATGGCCTTCAGCTTCGCGCCGCCCTTGCCGATCAGGATCGCCTTCTGCCCCTCGCGCTCGCAGTAGATTGCGGCCGCAATGCGCGTCAGTGGGAGTTTGTCTGTCGGCTTCGGCTTGCGTGTTGCCGCGGGCGGCTCTTCCCACTGCTCGATCACGACCGCGCTTGCATACGGCACCTCTTCGCCGGTCTCCATCAGGATGCGCTCGCGAATCAGCTCCGCGGCGAGGAAGCGTTCGGGCTGGTCGGTGAACTGGTCTTTAGGAAATTTGCGCTGGCCCTCCGGCAAATACTCGATCAGCTTTTCAACCAGCAGCTCCAGCCCATCGCGCTTACGCGCGGACAGCAGCAGCACCTCCTTGAACGCGTGCAGCGCGCTCAGCTCGGTGATGAGCGGCAGCAGCTGCTCGCGCGGCACCAGGTCGATCTTGTTGATGAGCAGGAAGACCGGGCAGTCGAGTTTGCGGATGAGCTCGAAGACGAAAGCATCTTCGCTCGCGTTGGCCGCCGCTCTCTGGTTTTGCGCGAAGGGCTTTTCGCTTTCCGGGTGAGGCGGCGCATCTGTAACTATTGCAGTTACAGAATGCAGCTCCAGCCGGCGCGAGGCGTCCACTATCACCATGACCACATCGCGGCTTTCGAGCGCGTCGTACACCACCTGCATCATCTGCTTGTCGAGCAGGGTGCTGGGTTTGTGCACGCCCGGTGTATCGACGAAGACGATCTGCGCGGCATGGTGCCTGCCCTTCTTCGCAGGCACATCGAGGATGCCGTGGATGCGGGTGCGCGTCGTCTGCGGCTTGCTGGTGACGATGGCGACTTTCTCGCCTGTCAGCGCGTTGACCAGCGTCGATTTGCCCGCGTTTGGCCTGCCTAAAATCGATACAAATCCACTTCGCAAATACTTTTCCTTTCGCCGCTACGCAGCTGTACCGGCACGCGAGACGCGCATGCGTTCAATGCGGCGGTCGGTCGACGCCAGGATCTCGAAGCGCAGCCCGTTCTCCTCCACCACTTCGCCGGGCATGGGGATGCGGCCGGCGGTCTCGCTCACGAAGCCGGCTACCGTGGTCGCTTCGTAATCCTCCGGGGCTTCCCACTCGCCGCCCAGCAGGTCTTCCAGCTGCGCGACTTCGAGGTCGCCGGGCACGCTCCAGACGCCGGCCGCCTCGACGCGCACGGCTTCGGCATCCTCGCCCTCGTGCTCGTCGGCGATGGTGCCGACGATCTCCTCTAACAGATCTTCGATGGTTACAATTCCCGCGACGCCGCCGTACTCGTCGATGACGATGCGCATGTGCTGCTTCTCGCGCTGCATGTCGCGCAAAGCCTCGTTGGCGCGCTTGGTCTCGGGGATAAATGTGGCAGGACGCGCGATGGCGCCGACGGTCTGGGTCTGCGCATCGACATCGGTGATCTGTAACGTGTCGTGAGCAAATACGATGCCGGTAACCGAGTCGAGTGTGCCGGCAAAGACTGGCACGCGAGAGAAGGGATTGGCGCGAAGCAGCGTGAGCAGCTGCTCAACCGTGATCTGCTGGGGCACGGCGAAGATGCGAGGGCGCGGCGTCATCACCTCGCGAACCACCTTGTCGCCAAACTCGACGGCGGAGCGGATGAGCGCGTGGTCCTCCTCCTCGAGAATGCCTTCTTCCTGCCCGGCTTCGATCAGCGCGTTGACGGCGGCGCCGGAGGCGTCCTCCTCGGCTTGCGCAGCGGGCTCGCTTGCGAGCGTCACGATGGAAAGAAGAAAGCTGATGATGAGAGTGAGCGGCAGGAAGAGAGTGAAGAGCACCCGCAGCGGCCAGAGGAACCGCAGCAGCCACGTGCCGCGGGTGCGGGTGAAAAAGACATACGGCAGCAGCCGGTTGAACAAAACGATGACGAGCACAATTGCAAAAACAGCCTGCGCTATCTGCGCGGGGGTGGGCGCGGCGGCATCGCCCTGCCTGCCGAAAAGCAGGATGGCGAGCGTGAGGGTGAGCGCGGCGAGCGAGAGCTGCGAAAGCACGGCGGCGGAAAGCGCGAGCTGCTCGCGGCTGGAGCCGAGCCGGGGCTCAATGCGCTCTTCCCACACGTCGATGTTTTCCTGAAAGTCGCGGGAGAGGAATTTGCCCATCTCGGAGTAGAGGCGGTCAATGTACGAGGCGAGGGTGAGCACGGCGAGCAGCAGGAGGACCAGAAGCGGGGGCAGAAAGCTCATCGCGCGGCCGCCTTCAGCGCTGACTCACGTGAGGGGCGCCGTAGAACGGGTACATTTGTATCTGTAACAGTTACAGATACAGTTAATGCGCGATCGATGAGCCCGGGAGGCAGCCCGAAGCTGGCTCGCAGGGCTCGCTCGCGGCGCGCCATCCGACCTGCATCCTGCTCGTGGTCGTAGCCGGCGAGGTGCAGCAGGCCGTGCAGCAGCAGTATCTTGACCTCAATCAGCAGGGTGTGGCCGAACTGCGCCGCCTGCCGCGTGGCGGTATCGATGGAGACGGCGAGATCGCCGGCCAACTCGCCTGCTCCTGGGAAACCGGCAGCGGCGGGGAACGAGAGCACGTCAGTGGGTTTGTTTTTGCGACGGAAGCTGCGGTTGAGATCCTGCACGGCGACGTCGGTGGTCAGCAGCACCGAAACTTCGCCTTGAAGAGGAATGGCAGCGCAGACCTCGCGCACGAAAGCCTTGAGCTCCCGTTTGGGAAGCGCTCCGCGTGGCACACGCACTTCCGGTGCTATGGCGATCATGATGATGGCCGGCTTGCGACCAATCTTCTTCTCCCAGCTTTGCAAACAGCAACAGGAGAGCCGGGCTCTCCTGTTGCTGCACGCTGTCTCTCTTCATGGTACCGCACTGGAGCCGCCTGTCGAAGTACAAAGCGGTGACCGAGAAGCTATTGAGGCTTGCCAGCCGCGCTCTCCTGGCTGCTCGCGGCGATACCGAGCGGGATCTGCTCGGCGCGGCCGAAGTGGTCGTAGGCGCGGATGATGCGCTGCACCAGATGGTGCCGCACCACATCGCCCTCTTCAAAATGAATGAACTGGATGCCGTCGGTGCCGGAGAGGATGTTGATGGCCTCGACCAGGCCGGAGCGGCGCGGATTGGGTAGATCAATCTGGGTCACGTCGCCGGTGATGACGGCTTTCGAGTTGTTGCCGAGGCGGGTGAGGAACATCTTCATCTGCTCGGAGGTGGTGTTCTGCGCCTCGTCCATGATGATGAAGGCGTCATTGAGGGTGCGGCCGCGCATGAAGGCGAGCGGCGCCATCTCGATGATGTTCTTCTCGATCATCTTGTCGACGCGCTCGGGTTCGAGCAGGTCGTAGAGCGCGTCGTAGAGCGGGCGCAGATACGGATCGATCTTCTCCTGCAGCGAGCCGGGCAGGAAGCCGAGCCGCTCGCCGGCCTCGACCGCGGGACGGACAAGGATGATGCGGCTAACTTTCTTAGCGAGCAGAGCCGCGGCACCCATGGCGACCGCGAGATAGGTCTTACCGGTGCCGGCGGGGCCGATGCCGAAGGTCATATCGTTCTGCTCGATGGCTTCGACATAGCAACGCTGATTGATGGAGCGGGGCTGCACGATGCGTTTGACCCCGCCGGTGGAGCGCTGCTTGCCGGTTTCGATAAGCGAGCGAAGGGTGACGGTGGGGTCGCAGACGAGGAGCTTGAGCAGGGCGTTCAGTTCGCCATTGTGGGGGTGCACGCCGCGCTGGCGGAGATGTTCAAAGTCGGCAAAGACGCCCTCTACCCGCCGGACGCCGTTGTCCGGGCCGCTTATGTGCACCGCATCGGAGCGAAGATCGATCCGTACCTGGAGCTCGCGTTCCATCAGCTTGAGGTTTTCATCGCGGGTCCCGAACAGGGGCTCAAGGTTGGGCGTGATTTCAAGCATTTGGGTGGTCATCAATGGGCGAATGGGCCTCCATCTGAGGTCCGCCGGAAAGCGGCCTCAGGGGTTGGATGCTTCAGCTGATGGGGAGGGAGCAGCGCGGGAGCCAGCGCGGGGACGGTACGCTCAAGTGCTTCGCCGGAGCTGCAACGAGGGTCGATGCGGCAAGAGTAGCGCCGGTGGGCAGAGCCGTCAATGGTTACCGGATGAATCTCTTGTGACCAGAGTGCGCGGGCTCTGCTTGCGGCGCGGGCGATGGCGAGCAGTTGCGCACATCGCTCCGGTGAAGACGGCCGCGCCGGGGCCGGCCAACGCGAAGGAGCCAGTTGCCCCTCTATACAGGCGAGGCGGTTGCTATGCCCCTTCGAGGTTATTGCCATGGGTTTGCTGACACCGAACGACATCAAGAACTTTCGCTCGCTGTACACGCTGCAGCTACGCTACCTGCTGTCCGCCGAAAACCAGATTGTGGAGGGGCTGGAAAGCATGAAGAAACATGCTAGGGACGAGCAGTTGCAGCAGGCGTTCCAGTCGCATGGGCAGGAGAGCGCTTTGCATGCCGAGCGGCTGCAGCAGTTGCTCGGCGAGCTGGACGGCAAGGACGACGAGAGGAAGGACCTGGTGCTGACGGCGCTGGTGGGCTCGGCGGAAAATATTGTGAAAGAGTCAGAGGCGGGGCCGGTGCGCGATGCGGGTCTGCTGGCGAGCGCGCAGAAGGTGGAGCATTACGAGATCGCGTCGTATGGTGCGGCGCGCGACTGGGCAAAGCTGCTGGAGCTGCCGCAGCACGCCGAGCTGCTGCAGAAGACGATCGATGAGGAGAAGCACGCCAATACGCTGCTTGGCAAGATTGCAGAGCGTGCGAACCCTACCGCTGCGGCGGCGGCCTAGCGGGAAGGTTTGCGTGGAGATCGCGGAAGGCTAAAAACGCTCAGGCGCGATGAAGCTGCTCGGGAGAAATCTCAGCTCTCGAGGACAAGCCTTGAGCTTGCCTGAGGCACGAACGCAAAGCATGGTGCACTGGAGCCGAGCGGGGCGCTTGACTGACTGGGCTGCATGGCTTAGATTTGAGATTGGGCTGAACCCGGCTCACACGATTCCGCTTTTTGAAAGTACATACCCAGAGACATGGCAAATCACGTATCCGCGCTGAAGCGCGTTCGGCAAACCAAGCGTAAGACCGCGGTGAATCGCGGCAACAAGAGCCGTATCCGCGGCAGCCTGCGCCTGTTGCGCGAGGCACTGCTGAAGGGCGATGCGAAGGTGGCTGCCGAGCAGTACCGTTTGACTGTCTCTGCTCTCGACAAGAGCGTGCAGAAAGGCATCCTGCACAAGAATACCGCTTCCCGCTACAAGAGCCGCCTGAACGCGCGTGTCAAAGCGCTGGCTGTGCCTGCGGCTGCCTGAATACTTTAGAAACAGAAAAAGCCGGGGCCAAAAGCCCCGGCTTTTTCTGTTTTAGGAAGCAAGGGCAAGACCGCCTGCGCGGCTGGCGGCCACTTCGTGGCGTGTTTACCCTTGTTGCAGGTCAGCCCTCGCGATGCTCGGATCAAGCATCGTCGATCCCGACCAACGGAAGGGCCACACTAGTTGGCACCCTGCACATCAACGCCACACGTCACGAAGTGACCGCCAGCCGCGTAGGCGGTCTTGCCTTTACTGAATCTCAAACACATCTTCACCGCGGCCTTCAAGCTGCGCGGCGCGTTCGGCAACCTTGCGGGCGATGGTGAAGAACTCGCCGGCGAAGGCGGCGTCCGGGCCTGCGGTAGCGATGGGTGCTCCTCGGTCGCCGCCTTCGCGAATGGCAGCGGCCAGCTCAATGGAGCCGAGAAACGGGACGTGGAACTGCTCGGCGGTGCGCACGGCGCCGCCGCGGGAGAAGATGTCGATCTCGTGATGGCAGTGCGGGCAGGTGAAGTGGCTCATGTTTTCGACGATGCCGAGCACCTCCACATTGACCTGGCCAAACATTTCAATCGCTTTACGCGCGTCCTGGAGCGCGACGTCCGAGGGCGTGGAGACGACGACGGCGCCGGTGAGCGGCACGGTCTGCACCAGCGAGATGACGACATCACCGGTGCCGGGGGGCAGGTCGATGAGCAGGTAGTCGAGCTCGCCCCAGTCGACCTGCTGCAGAAACTGGCGAATGATCTGGTGCAGCATGGGGCCGCGCATGACCATGGGCTTGTCGCCGGGCGAGATGAGCCCGACGGAGATGAGCTTGACGCCGTGGGCGAGGATGGGCTCGATCTGGTTGTTGGGCAGGACTTTTGGCTGGCCGCCAGCGCCGAACATGAGCGGAACATTGGGGCCGTAGATGTCGGCGTCGATGAGCCCGACGCGTTGCCCGAGAGCGGCGAGGGCGATGGCCAGGTTGACGGCGAGGGTGGTTTTGCCGACGCCGCCTTTGCCGGAGCCGATGGCGACGATGTGGCGGATGCCGGGCAGAGAGGCCGGCCCTTGAGGCGGCGGTGCGTTTCCGTGTGCCATAGCTATTAGCCTACGGCACAGGCGAGACCTTGCCGGTGGTGCGGCGGCGGGCGAGTTCGAGCTGACGCTGCTCGCGCCGGCGCCCGGCATCGGCGAAGCGACGCTCGCCCTCGGCATCTTCAGTCGCCAGCGGAGGAATGGGAACAGGCACCCCGGCAGCGGAGATGGCCACGAAGGTGAGGTAGGCGGAAGCGACGTGACGGTGCATGCCTTCGATGGCGTTCTCGGCCCAGACTTTGACGCCGACCTCCATGGAGGTGCGGTAGCCGCGGTTGACCCGGGACTTGAGGATGAGCAGGTCGCCGACGTGGACCGGGGCGATGAAGTCGATGTGGTCCATGGAGGCGGTAACGACATGGGTGCGCGCGTGGCGGTAGGCGGCCATGGCGGCCACCAGGTCAATGAAGTGCATGAGGCGGCCGCCGAGCAGGTTGCCGAGGGTGTTGGCGTCGTTCGGCAGGATGAGCTCGGTCATCTCCGACTGCGAGAGATGGGCGCTGCGAGACGGGTCCGGACTGCTGGCTGGGGCTTCGGCCATCGACTTCCTTTCATGGGGGCAACAAGGGCCGCAAGTACAATCGGCACAGTCAGTTTCAGCGCTCGCAAGCCTTTCTGCAAACCTGTGCCACCTGGCCGGGGGCGATCGAATCTACTGCACTGCAACGCAATGACAGAGGGGAACACGACAGGATGGAGAAAAAGGCACTGTTGCAGCAGATCCTGGAAGCGAACCCCAGGGATGCCTTCGCGCGGTACGGGCTGGCGATGGAGTACGCCGGAAAGGACGACTTTGACGCGTCTTTGCGCGAGTTTGAAACGTTGTTGCGCGACCACCCTGACTACGTACCCGGCTACTTTATGGCGGCGCAGACATTGGCGCGCGCGGGCCGGGTGGCCGACGCCAAGCAGAATCTGAAGCTCGGGATCGCGAGTGCGGAGCGCACAGCAAACAGCCATGCGCAGGGCGAGATGCAGGCAATGCTTGATGAACTGGAACTCGAGACCTAGACGCGCAACTCTGTTGTGCGACCCTATCTATTGAGGCAGCGTTATGTTGTGAGCAGAGGAGCGAAGCTGCTGACGCAAGGGCTGTCGGCCCCTGATGCAATGAATTGTTTTTTCGGTCGCGGCCTGCCTGGCGGCGCGGCTGGCACGATGGCGACCTGGCCCGAAAGGCAGTGATTTAATGAAGATCGCCCTGTTCCCTCTGGATGTCGTGCTTTTTCCGGGCGTGCCTCTACCACTGCACATCTTTGAAGAGCGATATCGCGAAATGGTTGCTGAGTGTCTCACGGAGAATCAGGAATTCGGCGTGGTGCGGGCGCAGGTGGAAGGGCTTGCTGTGGCGGGTTGCACGGCCGGCATCACCAAGGTGCTGCGCCGGCATCCAGACGGACGCATTGATATTCTCTGCCAGGGTGGGCGCCGGTTCGAGATCGAACAGCTGGATAACTCGCGCTCCTTTCTGCAGGCAGAGGTGGATTTTTTCGACGACGACCAGCTTGACTCCTCACGGGAAGACCGCGCCGAGTGTGTCGCGCTGCACCTGGAGGTGCTGGCGCTGGCCGGCATCGGCCATGAAAGCTATGCGCTGGATCTGGATCGCGGCCTCTCCTTTCTGCTGGCGTGGGAGCTGCCCGCGGACCTTGGCTTCAAGCAGCGGCTGCTGATCAGCCGGTCAGACCGTGAGCGCACCGGTCTGCTGCGGCAGTTCTACAAAGAGATTCTGCCGAAGCTGAGGATGGGTGCGCAGGGCCGTGCGAGCAGCTCCCGCAATGGCCATGGCGGCAAGGATACGGTGATGTAGGAGGCATGTTTTTGCCGGCTGCTTTCGATGCGGTCGAGGGCAGCCGGCGACCCCCGGGCAGCCCGGTCATTTATCCTCGTAGAGGACCCGGGAGATTGGCCCGGGAGTCTGCCCGAGATCGACACGGTCCTTCTGCCTGCTTTCCGGCAACGCGTGTTTGCGACGCGCGTGCAGAGTCTCTCCTTCAAGCGCCCTTCGCGCTTTCCTTGTTTTCAGGAGTCGCTATTTCAATGCCAGCACCCACCCAAAACCTAAAAGCAAGCAGCAGCCACACCGCCCTGCCGAAGACCCTGGGCGAGCTTCGCAATCATCCTCTCTACGGTGAGGCGCGCCTGCGCGATCGTACCGTCAAGGATGAGTTGCGCGAGAACCTCATCAGCCGCCTGCGGGATGGCGCGCATGCAGCCTCGCGCGAGCCCATCTTTCCAGGGATCGTTGGTTACGATGACTCGGTCGTGCCGCAGATTGTGAATGCCGTTCTGTCGAAGCACAACTTTATCCTGCTGGGCCTGCGCGGGCAGGCGAAGAGCCGCATCCTGCGCGCCCTGACCCACCTGCTGGATGAGTGGGCGCCCTACATTGCCGGCTCCGAGATTCGCGATAACCCCTGGAAGCCGCTGGCGAAACACTCGCGTGAACTGCTGGCCGCGCACGGCGACCATACGCCGATTGCCTGGATGAGCCGCGATGACCGCTATGTCGAGAAGCTGGCGACGCCGGATGTAACGGTGGCTGACCTGGTCGGCGACCTGGATCCGATCAAGGCAGCGCGCGGTGGGCAGGATTTATCGAATGAGCTGACGATGCACTACGGGCTGCTGCCTCGGGCCAACCGCGGCATCTTCGCGATCAATGAGGTGCCCGACCTGGCTGGCAAAATCCAGGTGGCGCTGTTCAACATCATGCAGGAAGGCGATGTGCAGATCAAAGGCTACCCGGTGCGGCTGAAACTGGATGTGGCGATCGTGTTCAGCGCGAACCCCGAGGATTACACGGCGCGCGGAAAGATTGTGACGCCGCTCAAAGACCGCATCGGCTCTGAAATCCGGACGCACTATCCGGAAACGCTGGAAGACGGCATGGCGATTACCGGGCAGGAGGCGTGGGCCGCGCGGGCGTCGACAGGCTGGGCGAGCAAGATCGAGATTCCGCAGTACATGCGCGAGCTGGTGGAGCAGGTTGCGTTTACCGCCCGCGGCGACAAGCGGGTGGACAAACGCTCGGGCGTGTCGCAGCGGCTGCCCATCTCGACGATGGAGCTGGTGATCTCAAACGCAGAGCGCCGGGCGCTGCTGCATGGCGAGTCGCTGGTGCTGCCGCGGATCGGCGACCTGTACACGGCGATGCCCGGCATTACGGGCAAGATCGAGCTGGAGTACGAGGGCGAGATGCGTGGTGCGGACGTGGTGGTACGCGAACTGATTCGCGGCGCGCTGGGCACGGTGTACGACCGCTACTTTGCCGAAACCAACACGCAGCAGATCGAGCAGTGGTTCAACCTGGGGGGCTCGTTGAAGGTGGAGGATTCGCAGCCTTCGACGGCGATCGTTACAGAGCTGAAGCAGATTCAGGGTCTGTTTGAAAAGCTGGCGCCGCTGGGCGTTACGGGTGAGGATGCGCCGGAGCGTCTGGTGGCGGCGGCGGAGTTTCTGCTGGAGGGCATGGTGGCGCATCGCCGGCTGAGCCGGAACGAGGAGCGTGCTTTTGCGGCTGGTGAAAAGACCAGACGCGCCGATCGCGAGCGCCCGGCGGGGAACGACGAGCAGCAGTATGAGGCATGGCAGACGCGCCGCTCCAAGCGGGGCGGCCTGAACTAAGGTGTAGCAGGAGTTAGCGTAGTGCCTGCAACCTAAGTGCTTCGCCGGAAGTTCTGCTTATAACTTCGGCTATCACTGAATTGCTCTAAGTAGTCGGCTGCTTCTGGAGTTGCTCAAGAAAAAGGAGCCCCTCGCAACCGGGGCTCCTTTCTGCTGCGGCGGTTTACACAAAACCCAGGTTAGTGGTCTGGAAGTTAGTTAACCCTGGAAGCATAGCGCCCAGCGCGGAGCCGGGCACACCGAACCAGGACGCGAGTGTCGCGGTGTACTGCGAAAGCGCGGTCGTTGGAACATAGCGGCCGGAGCCGTCGATATCATCCGGGCCGCCGATCTGCAGGTTGGGGAAAGAGCCGTAAATCTTGCCGCCCTTGACCGCGCCGCCGACAACAAAATGATGGCCGCCCCAGGCATGATCGGATCCTCCGGAGCTGTTGATCTGCAGGGTGCGGGAAAAGTCGGACGCGGTAAAGAGTGTCACGTTCTCATACAGTCCAAGCTCCTGCATAACTTGCGTAAAGGTCCCGACTGCTTGATCGATGGTTGGGAAAAGCTGACCCTGCGCCTGGGCCTGCCCGGCGTGTGTATCGAAGCCGCCTGCATCGATAAAGAAGATTTGCCGCCGCGCCCCGATCTCGCTGCGAAGCTGCATCATAGTGGCTACTGTGTAGAGCGCGCCAGAGAGTGGATTGTTGCCAGGGAAGCTTGTCCTGAACCCATGCGCGCCGCTGAGCACACCATTATAAAAGGCGTTGTACTTATAAGCGTCCTGATAGATCTGCTGATCGGCCTGCAGCAGGTTGACTCCATTGTTGAAGCTCAGGATCTGCTGGGCGGCCGCGGCACGCGGGTAACATGCCAGCCCCTCCGAGCACCAGAAGGCAGCTTGCTGCGCGGCTGCGCCGGCGGTAAACGGCGACGAGCTTGTCCCCCTGCCGAAGTTGATCGCATTGCCGACCAGGGTGACCATGGGAAGGTTGGGCGCGTTGTAAGTGGGTGAGAGCAGATCGGCGGTGAGGCCCGACCAGCTGGGGCCGATTCCGGGCGCATAAGCGCCGCTTTCCCAGACCTCCTGTTGATCGTCGTGCGCCATCAGCTGGCTGGGGATCTGCACACTTGTGGCGCGATACTGCGCCGCGGTGGTGGGCTGGACCAATGGCCCCACATTGGCGATCATCGCGGCGTTGCCTGCCGCATACGCTTTGCTGAGGTTTGTGAAAGCGGGGTTAAGCCCGTAAGCCGAGTTAGCCAGAGACAACAGCTGTTTCTGCGCGACAGCATTCGAGCCGCGCGCCTGGCTGTAGGCGCCGTACTGCGAGCCGGTAAGTGGCACGAGCATGTTATTGCTGTCGTTGCCGCCGCGCAGGAACAGGCAGACGATTGCCTTGTAGTCGCCTGCGGCGGAGTTCTGGGCGAGAGCCGCCATGGAGCGGAGAGGCGAGATACCCGCTAGCTGGGCAAGCGCTCCCCACGACGCGGTCTTCAAAAAGCTTCTGCGTTGCATTGTGTTCTCCAGATGGTGTGAGTCGACGGCCTGCTTAGATCATTACCCGGTACTGCGGCGAAGTCACTATGAGATAGACGGCAGAACGAACCATCGTTGCAGGGTCGTCGTACTTGACGGCGTTGATGATGGCCTGCTGCATATCTTGCGTCATGGTTCCGTGCATCAGCGTGGCATCGAGCACATTGACAAGGTTGGTGGGGCCCCACTGCACCGCACACTTGTACCAGGCGCTGGACGGCCCTAGGTTCAGAGTAACCTCGCTGGCTTCAGGCCCAACCACGTTGAAGTTATTGTTGAGCGCATCCTGCAGATGCATCGTCATCCAGACCAGGGTGTTTACGTTCTCGTTCTGGAACTCAGGCGCGTATAAGCCGGTGCTGGAAAGACGGAAGTCGGGCGAGTAGAAGCCGAAGACGCTCGATGCGTCGCGCGGCCGTTCATCGAGGTTACCGAGCCAGAGATTGAAGATGCCGTCATAGATACCGACGTTCGGCAGGCTGGCGCTGGAGGTAGCCTGCAAGCCGCGCAGGATGGACGACCACCAGAGAACAGGGTCGCGTAGTTTGCCGCCATTCGGGTCGGAAGCGCCGACGACATCGCTGGCGCGCGCTTCCGGGTCCAGCAGGATGGCGCGCAAGACCGACTTCATGTCGCCGCGGACTCCCGAACCATTGTCAATGAACACACCCGCCACTCGACTTATGTAAGCCGGCGAAGGATTGCTGCGGACCAGGCTCTGGATAAGCCGGCGGCATACAAATGGCGGCAGCGAAGGATCGTCGAACAGGTTCTTGAGCGCTGCATCGAGATCGTCCTGCGCGCTCTGCCCACTGGGAAGGACCGTGCCGCGCAGAAGCGTTTTCGCGGCGGTGCTGTGCTTACCGGCGAGAGGAACCATCGGGCAGTTCTGCCCAAATGGCTGCGCGATCCAGTAAGTGATAGCAATTGATGGCGCGCTGCAATCGTTGTTCGCGAAGGTCCATCCGGTGTAAGCCAGCGAGAAGTTCTGCACCTGGTCTGGAGTGTAGTTAGGGACCGGGTTTCCACTGCCATCGAGCTTGGGCGTACCGTCCTGGTTGAGCGCGCTGGTGCCGATCGAAAATAACTGCATCAACTCGCGGCCGAAGTTCTCATTGGCCCGCTGCCCGGTTGCGGGGGCAAAGCTGTTGGCCATGTTGAGATACGTGCCCATGGCAGGCGACAATGCTACGTCATGCATCAGCGTGAGCCAGTTGCCGAATGCGTCATTCGAGAGAATGTTGAGGTAGTTCGGCATATAGCGTGAGTCGACCGTATCCACCGACACCACGAATAGCTTGCCTAACTCATACGCGACACGCTGCCGCAGCTGATCCTGGCCGAAGAGCGCATCGTTCCACCAGAAATACTCTGTGGGGCACTCGGAATTACCGCAATCGCCGATGACGCCAGGAAGCGGGTTTTCAAGTGGGATTTTGTAGGCCGGCTGCGCCAGCTGTTGATTGATGTAACTGGAGAGTCCGAGTTTCTCAACTGTGACGACATCATTGGATGTAGGTCCAAAGGTGGCCTGATTGAGAAGGCGACCGGCTGCCTGCAGGGATGTGGACGTGCTTGAATCCTGACCGGTGTCGACGACTTGGCTTGATTGTGCCAGACCCGCAAGGGGAGGCATCGCCAGGGCTCCTGCGCAGACAAGCTGCGTCAGCGTGCGAACCGTATGCTTCAAGTATTTGCCACTGTGTTTCATCTGCTCAGCTCCTTCGCTTTGAGTACAGTAACTGATGATTACGAGGAGGCAAGGGTAATTTACAGATCATTTTTGTAACCCAGACATCTTTACGCGGGATTGCAGAAGTTACCTATGTTTCTTGAAGTTATGACATGCTTTTCTTTGCTGCTTTGGTTCTCAGTAACGGTACGGGAGAGCCATAGCGATTGAGCCGGCTGCGGCTTTCGTAACGGTACCCGAATGGCGCCTTTGAGGGAGATGGCGTCGGCAGGCTGGCGAGTTTGCTGCGCGCAAAGCGAATGCAGTGCTGCCGGCAGGCAACGCGCATGGGCGGCTTGCGCGGGACTGCGCATAGGCCTGAGAATAGTGATATGAAACGCGTGCGGTATACGAAGTACAACGGAGACCTCGCGGCAGAACTCAACATGGAAGATCTGCTGGAAGCGCTTTCGGATTACCTGCTGGACTCGGGTTTCCAGAATCCGATGATGCAGTTCCAGGATCTGGACCAGACGATGGAAGATCTGAAGGAGGCGCTGCGCCGTGCCATGGAGTCGGGCGAGCTGTTCGACGAAGATACACAGGAGAAGATAGAGAAGTTACAGGCTGAGGGTAAGTTTGACCAGTTTCTGGATCAATTAATGGATCGGATGGAGCAGGAAAATTATATCCAGAGCAAGGGGGATCCATCGCGCGAGCCGGGCCAGGGGCAAGCCGAGGGAGGCGAGAGCGAGGCGCGCTTCGAGGTCACGGACAAGAGCCTGGATTTTTTGGGCTTCAAGACGCTGCGCGATCTGCTCGGGTCGTTGGGCAAGGCGAGCGCGGGGCGGCATGACACGCTGCATTACGCGACGGGCGTCGAGGCCAGTGGCGGCTCAAAGCCGTACGAGTTTGGCGACACGCTGAACCTGGACACGACGGCCACGCTGTCATCGGCGATCGCGCGGCAGGGGACGCATATGCCGCTCGAGCTTGAGTACGCAGACCTGCAGGTGCACCAGTCGGAGTATCAGAGCTCGTGCGCGACGGTGGTGATGCTGGACTGCTCGCACTCGATGATCCTGTACGGCGAAGACCGGTTTACGCCGGCCAAACGGGTCGCGATGGCGCTGTCACACCTGATCCGCACCCAGTATCCTGCGGATTCGCTATCGCTGGTGCTGTTTCACGACTCGGCCGAGGAGCTGCCGATCTCGCAGCTGCCCCGAGTCAAGGTGGGCCCGCACTACACCAACACGCGCGAGGGGCTGCGGGTGGCGCGGCGGATTCTCGAGCGGCAGCGCAAGGACATGAAGCAGATTGTGATGATTACCGACGGCAAGCCTTCGGCGCTCACGCTGCCTGACGGGCGCATCTACAAGAACGCTTTTGGGCTGGACCCGCTGGTGGTGAGCGAGACGCTGGAGGAAGTCAACCGGTGCAAGCGGTCGAATGTGATGATTAACACGTTTATGCTGGCGTCGGACTACGGGCTGATGCAGTTTGTGCAGAAGGTGACGGCGATGTGCCGGGGGAAGGCGTACTTCACGACGCCGGATACGCTGGGCGAGTACCTGCTGATGGATTACATGCAGCGCAAGATGAAGACGGTGCACTGAGTGCGTCGCGTGGCTCCGGAAAATGTGGGGCGGCGGTAGCACGGCTCTACAGATGCGGGCCTTGGTATGTGGCTTTCGTGCCGGCCTACCTGAGGCGCATGGCGGGCGAGGGTGCTGCTTCGATGGAGATTGCTTTCTGGGTGGAAACTCCTGGCCTGAGCAGGACGAACGCGGCAAGTGCGCCGAAGAGAAGTCCGGAAACCCCCATCTCGGCTGCATGAGCTGCGCGGATCGGCCCGGGCAGGTACACGTTGGGGAGTAAGAGCGGCGCCCAGCCGCACAGAGTTGCAAACACATAGGCCGACAGCCACATGGCTTGTCGCCGGGACTTATGCCACTGCACAAACCATGGAACGATGCAGGCTATGTCGAAGAGCCCGCGGCTGGGGACTAGAATCGCGAGCTCCTGCATAGATGGCAGTGGGCGGCCTGCGTAGAAGCCCATGATCCAGGGTTGGATCGCGATGCCGGCTGCGAGGTAGAGGACCAAAAAAGTGAAAGCGAGCAGCGCGATCCGCCACGGGGCGCCCGCGGCGAACGTGCACTGTGGCTGGCTTTGGTTTGGCTGCGGAGGCGTCAGGCGTTCCAGCAGCCACGCCGCGACAAGCGCGAGGACGAGACCAGCGAGTGCTGATTTGAGAGCGCCTGCGAATGGAATCACCTTGAAGGCGAGAGCCTCAATGATGTTGCTGACATAGCTGAGGCCCCAGTAGAGCAAGGTCATCGTCGCGATGCCTCGCATCGGCGAGCGGGGCCACAATCCGTCACGAACCAGCACCAGCGCGACAGACGTGATCGCGCCCGAAAGCACGGTTCCGACAGACCAGCGCGTGAGCATGGAGTTTGCGAGAACGAGAAGAACAGTTAAGGCTCCGAATCTCAGTGTTAAGCGCACGCTGCGCCTCCTTCTTCATGAACGATGGTTTGCGTTCTTATGGCTCATAGCTCCCCGGGGCGCCAGGCCGCGACACAGCAGTTGCACCTGTTGAGCAAGAGCTCTGGAGGTTCCGCGCCAAGGCGGTCCCTCCAAAGCCCATGTCGCCGACAGGCCAAAATGCACGGTCTTGAAGTGCAGCACGAGGGACTGCATGGGGATATCTGCACGCAGGACCTCCCTGCTTTGCAGGGACTGAAACAGGCGCACGATCGGTGGATCGATGATGGTCTGCAGTTCAACGATGCAGGGCCACATCTGCTCTGGCCGGGCGAACATCTGCGTAAAGAAGATGCGGACAAACCTGTAGTGCGGCTGCTTGAGGCGGAACTGGAAACGCAGGAACGAGATCAGCACATCCTCAAGCGCGAGTTGGCGGGATGTCCAGCGCGCCATCCTGGTCTGGACTCGCCGCTCCAGGTCAACGAAGAATGCAACGACGATATCTTCCTTCGTGCGGAAATAGTTATATACAGTGCCTTTGCCTATGTCCGCCGCAGCCGCGATCGATTCGACTGTCACCTGGTCAAAGCCTTGTTCTTCCATCAGGCGAATCGCGGTGCTGAGCAGATGGGCGCGCGTCTCCTGCTTCTTGCGCTCTCTTCGGGCTGGCTCTTTGATGACCACGGTCAGATATGACCACAGTCAGAAATGCGCGTCAAGGAAATCTTCTAAGTTTTCATGGAGGCTGCCAACGCTTTGCGTGCGCGTTTGCTGCTCACTCGGAGATTTTCCCTTTTGGTCCGATTTGCCAGGGCAGCTTCTGGAAGGTTGCGGCTCTTTGCGACTCGCGCAGAAAGGATCGCCGTCGCACTGCGAGTAAGTCGTGTGCGGTGACTTTGCCGGCGACCCGGCCGGTGCTGCGGTCGACGACCGGCAGGCTGGTTACGGCGAGCGCTGCCATCTGCTCTGCAGCGGCGCGGCAGGGCTCGTCTGCATAGGCGAAGTTTGCGGGAAGCGCCGCAGGTGCATGAGCAGCGATGTGTGTGTGGAACTCGGGCGAGGGCTTCATGGCGTCCGCCACAATGACGGTTTCCAGCGGGTCGACGCCGTACTCGCGGGAGAGATGATAGCCGCGGCGGCTGAGCTTCTCGGTCAGGATCGATCGCGGCAGAACGAGGCACGTTACCGCATAGGACGCGGTGCAGGCCATCGCCAGCGGCATGAGCGCGGGCCACGCATGCGTGAGCTCCAGCGAGAACAGGGTTGCCGTCAGCGGTACGCCGAGCGAGCCCGAAAGCATGGCGCCCATGCCCAGCAAAGCCCACAAGGCTTGCGTCTCGCCCGGCAGGTGCGCCAGCCTGGCCAGCGCTTCGCCGAATGCCGCGCCGATCATCAAGAGCGGCGCCAGCACGCCTCCCGACGTTCCCGAACCAAGGGAGAAGGCCCACATCAGCGACTTGGCCGCGAGCAGGCCCAGGAGCAAGGCCCAAGGCGCGCTGCCGCGGAGCAGCTCGGCGATGTTGTCGTAGCCCACGCCCAACCCGCGCGGAAAGAAGACTCCGCCGATACCGATGCCGATACCGCCGATAGCCGGCCACCACATCCAGTGCACGTGCAAGCGGCCGCAGACGTGCTCAAACCCATCCTCAAAGCCGTACATCAGGCGGCTGAGCCCAGCCGAGACGAGGCCGGTCAACAGCCCGAGAAGCCCGGCTGCGAGCATGGCCGGGCCGAGCCGGATCGCGGCATGCAGATCGACGGGAAAGAGCGGTCCCGCGCCCAGCCAGCGTATGCGCAGCACGCCCGCCATCAGGCTTGCGGCAGAAACCGGGATCAGCGAACGGGGGCGCCACTCAAAAAGCAGCAGCTCGACGGCGAGCAGAATGGCCGCGAGCGGCGCGGCAAAGGTGGCCGCCATGCCCGCAGACGCGCCGGCCACCAGCAGGGTCGTACGCTCCGCATCAGAAAGCCGAAGCCACTGCGCGATGAGTGAGCCGAACGCGCCGCCGGTCATGATGATCGGCCCCTCCGCACCAAACGGACCGCCCGAGCCGATGGAAATGGCAGCGGAAATGGGCTTCAGCAGGGCTACTTTGGGGTCGACGCGCGCGCCTCGCAGCAGGATCGCCTCGATCGCTTCGGGGATGCCGTGGCCGCGAATCTTGTCCGATCCGTAGCGCGCCATCAGCCCGACGATGAGGCCGCCCAGGATCGGGACCAGCGGCAGAATCCAGGGCGAGAGCGGCGAGCCGGCCGGGCCGGTTATGGCGGCGCTGAGGCGGTGGTAGTAGAAGAGATTGGTCATCAGCGCGATGGCTCGCAGGAGCAAAACGGCCAGGGCTGCCGCGCCGGCGCCGATCACGAGCGCGACAGTTGTGAGCAGCCACACCCGGCGATCCACGGTGAAGTCGCGTAAGGCAGACGGGCGCGACCTCATCGCTGCTTCTCCTTTGCTTTCGGCGTTTGCGAGGCTTTTCCAGAGGGCCTGGCGCGGCTATGGGCACGGACACGTTCGAGAGCCTCTGCCAGACGGGGAGCGAGCTCGTGCAGTTCCCGCGCGTGATCGTCTGCCAGCGCGCCCAGCAGCCGCTCGCCCCTGCGCGTGAGCCGCAGAAGCACACGGCGGCGGTCTGCCGCATCTTCAAAGCGCCGCAGTAATCCCTCGCGCTCCGACCGGTTCACCAGCTCAACGACGCTGTTGTGGCGCAGGCCCAGACGGCCTGCCGCATACGCGATCGTCGTGGCCGTGCCTGCGGGCGCGCCCGCTATCTGCAACAGGAGCTGATGCTGCTGGGGCTGCAGTCCTACGGCCGCTGCCGCGTTCTCGCTGAACTGCAGGAAGCATCGCAGGTCGAAGCGGAAGTCGGCGAGGGTTGCCAGCAGATCATTTGGAATGGGAGGGCTGGTTCGAGGGTTCACTTTTATATCGTACTACGATACTTTAGCGGCAGGTTCCCAATTTGATTTAATCGTAAGCTCTGGTAGTTGCGGCGTTTGGGTACCAAGTGCCCGGGGACGGCGCATTTCACCACGTCGGAAACGCTGAGCGAGTACTTGCTGATAAATTCCATGCGGCGGATGATGAAGACATTGCAATAGTGAATGTCGCGATGGAATGAGAACGTGCATAAAGTTAGAGAAAACACGAAACATTCAGAATGCCGGAAAAAACAGGTGACCTCTTGATGACAAAACTGCTCGACGAAAAGGTTCTCTTGTACCGCCTGCAGGCTCTTCTTGTCGCGTCTACACACGTGGATATCGCAATGGCTTGGATTCGGCGAGGGAACGCCCTAGATGCCGTCCTGGCATTTGCCAGCGCCAACCCTGGTAGGGTTCGGGTCGTGTGCGGTGTCAACGCTTACCTTACGGCACCTGAAGCGCTTATGCAGCTGAACGACTCGACGCAATTAAAGATCGCATATGGTACGTCTGGCCAAAAACTTCATGCGAAGCTGCTGATCTTTAAGACGCAACAATCATCCATAGTTTGGGTGGGAAGTGCGAACCTAACGGACGCAGCTTTTTCTACGAATAGAGAGATCGTCTGTGAGTTTGCAGATGATGGCAGCGCTGGCGAACTCTTCAAGAATTATTGGCAAGAATTCAGAACGCCAGATACTGATTGGCCGAACAAATATGCTGAACGCTGCAAACAGATGCCTCTCGATCCTCCAACCAGCATTCGACACCTTGATGCACCTGTCGATCCGTTCATTTCAGAGGAGTGGGCCGCGTATGCTCTGTCCTTGCGTTCAAGGGATGAGCAAAGGCTAAAGTGGCTATCTGGTCACTTGCCAGAGGTCACTGAGATTGCCCTTAGCGACTGGCAAACCTTGAACAAAGCGAACGCGGAAAAGCTGCTCGGGATCGCCGCTGGGTATGGCGGCCTTGGAACGCTAATCGGAGCGGGAGTCGTCAAGAACATTTTCTTTGAAGATAGCTGGACAAATCTTCAGACCCGGGCAAAGATTCGATCCGCGCTGGATGCAGTTCCTCTCGACCATCTCGCTCCAGCATTCGAGAAAATGCTTCAACGAGCTTATGAGACCGTGACGAGTTTACCGGGGATCGATGTTGCCACAGTCACTCGGCTTCTTTCCCTTATGCGTCCTGACCGGTTCGTTTCCGTGAACGGAGCATCCATAGCCGGGCTGTCACAGCTATCAGGGATCTCACAAACAGACTTAAAGACATCAACCGGTTACGTTGAATTGATCAGGTGGGTTACGCAACGGGCTTGGTGGTCAGTACCCAAGCCGGAAGGAGATACTGGCGCTTACTGGAACCAACGCGCGGCTCTTCTGGACATCCTTGCTTATAGGGGAGACTCCTCGAGGAGAATGAAACCGGAGGAGGAATGAATAAGCCCTTAGATCACTTGGTTAGACTGTGCGCTCCGCTCCAGCCGTGTGCGGAGAGTGCCGGCCAGTGCGGCGACGGTCTGGAGTTTCGCGGTGAGGTGGGCGGAGACGAGCGGCTCGGCGAGGGCGAGCTGCGAGTGGAGCAGGAGGCCGGTGACGGTGTCGCGGAGATCGTTTTCAATGGCGGTGGTGGCGGCGCGCATGGCGAGCTGCTGCTCGTGCTCGCGGCGCTGCAGGGCGGCGCGGACCTCGCGGATGAGGCGGTTGGCGCCGGAGATGGCGAAGTTGATCTGCAGCGGGATGGCGAGGCCGGCCTGCTTCCAGAGCAGCTCGGCGCCCTCGGGGCTGGCCTCGGCGACCGGCTCGTCGATGACGACGATCGAGTACTCGCGGCGGCGCAGGGCGGCCATGCCCTCGCGGCGGCTGGGGGCGACCTCGACGGGCAGGCCGAGCTGTTTGGACAGGCTGGCGGCGCAGTGTTCCGCGCCGGAAATGCTGGTGATGATGAGTGCGCTTTGCATCGCATACCTCCTTTATTAGGTCCGCTTGTTGCGTTTCGTGCGCGCGCACGCGCGGCGACTACTGCATGACCCCCATCGGCTCGCCGATGCCGTACTCTTTCAGCTTGCGATAGAGCGTCGTCTTGCCGATGCCGAGAGCCTTGGCGGCGCCGAGCTTGTCGCCATTGAGCCGGCGGATGGTGTCGAGGATGGCCTGCTTTTCCATTTCGGCGAGCGAGGTGACGCCGGGCGACGCAGCGGCGGCGGCCTCCAGCACCTCGCGCAGAGGCATGGTGAGCCGGCGCTGCTGCATGCGGAAGTCCTGCAGGCCGGTGGGCATATCGCCCAGCTGCACGACGGTTCCCGAGGCAAAGGAGCAGGCGCGCTCGAGCGCGTTTTCGAGCTCGCGCACATTGCCGGGCCAGTCGTACTCATCGAGCACGCGCAGCGCCTCGTCGCTGAGCTCGAACTTCTTGGCGTAATCCCTGCCGATGCGGTCGAGAAAGTGGGCGGTCAGCAGCGCGACATCCTGGCGGCGCTCGCGCAGGGGCGGCAGGCGCAGGCTGACGACGTTGAGCCGGTAATAGAGATCCTTGCGGAAGCGTCCCAGCTCGACCATGTGCTTCAGGTCGCGATTGGTGGCTGCGAGGATGCGGGCGCGGATGGGGACGCGGTGACTGGCGCCGACGGGGCGCACCTCGCGCTCCTGCAGGGCGCGCAGCAGCTTGGCCTGCAGGTCGAGCGGCAGCTCGCCGATCTCATCGAGGAAGACCGTGCCTTCGCCGGCGGCGACCAGCAGCCCGTCCTTGTTGCGATTTGCCCCCGTAAAGGCGCCCTTGACGTAGCCGAAGAGCTCGCTTTCGACCAGCGTCGGCACCAGCGAGCCGCAATCGACGGGCAGGAACGGCTTGTGGGCGTTCGGGCCGTTTGAGTGGATGGAGCGCGCGACCAGCTCCTTGCCGGTACCGCTCTCGCCCAGGATCATGACCGGGTGATTGCTCTGCGAGACCTTGGACAGGATGCGGTAGATCTTGTCCATCTCGGGGCTTTGACCGACGATGGTGCCGAGCGTGCCGGGGGTGCGCAGGCGCTCGCGCAGGAGCCTGCTTTCGGAGTCGAGCTTGCGTTTTTCCGCCGTGCGCTCGAGCACTGCCGCGAGCTCATCCATGGCGAAGGGTTTGGTCAGGTAATCGGTCGCGCCGGTGCGCATCGCCTCAACCGCCGAGGTCACGGTCGCGTAGGCGGTCATCACGATAACAGAGGTTTCCGGGCGCACGGTCTTGACCTCGTCGAGCAGGTCGATGGCCTGACCGGAAGGCGACTTGAGGTCGAGCAGGAGCACATCGGTGCTGTTGCCGCGGAGGTAGGCGCGGGCTGCGTCGACCGAGTCGACGGTGTGCGGCTGGAAGCCCCGGGCGCTTGCGATCTCGCAAACGGCGGAGCGGACGGCCGCGTCTTCATCGAGGATGAGAACGTGCATCTTCGCTGGCACTGGACTCGCCATAGCTTTCCTGTAGAGTATTGCCGCTGATTCTAGGGCGAATTGCGCGTTTGCTCCAGTTACGGAAGTGTGAGGGTGCTTCCCTGCTCCTATTTGAGACACGGCAGCCTGAGCTCGAAGGTGGTTCCGCGCCGGCGGGTGCTGGCCACGCGGACCGCGCCGCCGCTGGACTCGACCAGGTCCCGCACGATGGCGAGGCCCAGGCCGCAGGGCTCACCCACAGAGGCAACGGCCCGTTTGGAGCTGAAGCCCGGCTCGAAGATATAGCCGATTGCATGTGCGGGGATGCCGGGCCCGTTGTCGGAGACGTGCACCAGGACGGCGGACGTGGTGCGGCTGAGGGCGCGCCGCGCGGTGATTTGGACCTGGCCTCCGCCGGGCATCGCCTCGCTCGCATTCTTGACCAGGTTGGTCAGCACGCGTGCGAGCGCCTCCTCGCCGATCGCGAGCGGCGGCAGACCGTTTTCCGATGAAATGTGCACCTCAACCGCGGAGCCGGCGACGATGCGGAGCAGACGCGCGCAGTGCTTAATCGCCTCACCGGCGCTTTTCGGCTGCTGTTCCCCGGCGCTTTCGCCGGCAGTGTTGCCCGGCTGCGAGAGATCGGACGGGAGACCAGCGGGCGCACCCGCATCTGTGGCAGTATCCGTATCTGGCGCCATGCTCGCGAAGCGGTTGAGCAGGCCTGTGAGCAGGCAGGTTACGGAGTGGAGATCGGCAGCGTAGTGCATGTGCCCGGCGGCGAGAACCCCCGGCTCGCCGAGCAGCCCGGACAGCAGCGCAAGCGACGTGAGCGCGTTGCGCGCATCGTGCGCCAGCGCGGCCGACGGGGACAGGGTGGGCAGGCTGACCGGTTTTTGAACCAGCACAGGCCGCACCAGCCGCGTTGCCATGGGCGACATCAGCGGTGCGTCGGGTGAGGCCAGCGACGACGGGGCCGGCGTGCGAAGAAACGGCAGGAGCTTCGTAGGTCCGGCGGCAGGATGATTGTGGTTCTGCATCGTTCTCCCCTTTGTGCGGCTGCGAGGATGGCTGCGTCTCGCGTCGGCTTGCGAGAGGCTTAAGTGCAGGCTGAGGTCCAAACTCCTTGATCGTCGCAAGCTGCTCATATCAATAGACTTAGAAAGAAAGCGCGTCCGGCTGAACGAATTCGCGAGGCTCACCGGCCGTCCCGAAAGAGGACAATAACCAGCACCGCGGGTTGTAACTCGCTGCCGATCAACGACTTACTCCAGGTGTCCTGAATCGGGACGCTCTGCGGCAGTCCCATTACGGGTCTCGCCTGCCCTCTACAATGGAGAGGATGACCGATATCCCCGCGCCTTTTTTTCGTCCTAACGACCGTTCCGCGGCAGAGCTTCGCCCTTTTTCGCTCACTCCCGATTACGTAAGTACCGCGGAGGGTTCGGTGCTAATCGCGATGGGGGAAACGCGCGTGCTGTGCAATGCCTCGGTAGAGCTGGGGGTTCCCAACTGGATGCGGGGGCGCGGCAAGGGCTGGGTGACCGCAGAGTACGGGATGCTACCGCGGGCGACTTTGACGCGGAGCGCGCGGGAGGCGGAGCGCGGCAAAGTGGGCGGGCGGACGCATGAGATCCAGCGGCTGATTGGCCGGTCGCTGCGGGCGGGCGTGGATATGGAGGCGCTGGGCGAGCGGACGGTGATCCTGGACTGCGATGTGCTGCAGGCTGACGGGGGCACGCGGACGGCGGCGATCACGGGCGCTTGCGCGGCACTCGCCCTGGCGCTGGGTCGCATGACAGGCGCCGGCGCGCTGAAGCAGAACCCGATGCGGCAGCTGATCGCCGCGGTGAGCGTAGGCATCGTGGAAGGCGCGACGCTGCTCGACCTGGCGTACGAGGAAGACGCGCAGGCGGAGGTGGATGCGAACGTGGTGATGAGCGCTGAAGGCGGGCTGATCGAGGTGCAGGCGACGGCGGAGCGCAAGGCGTTCGAGCGCGCGCGGCTGACGGAGATGCTGGACCTGGCCGAGGCGGGGCTGGAGCGGCTGTTTGCTGCGCAGCGCGCGATGCTCGAAGCGTGCGGAGTCAGCGCTCCGGGCAGCGAGTCGCTTCCCTTACCCACAATGCCTGAACAGGATGCCTGAAGATGGGTAGAGCGATCTATGCAATCGATGGAGTGCGGGTCGCTCAAAGCAGATCCTTTGGCGCAAGCGCTGTTGCTGCGCTCAGGACGACAGCTTTTTCGCGTGGAGTTTGTATGTCCATCAGGGCGCATCTATAGCCAATGGCGACGCTGATCAGAAATGCGACTTACCTAAGAACCTACACAGGAAACGGAGAGCACGACGATGGCAATTGAACTTACCCCGGGCAAGCTGGCCGGGTTGAAGGCAGTATCAAACGAGCGCGGCGTGATTGCCGCGGCGGCGATGGATCAGCGCGGGTCGCTGCAGAAGTCGCTGGCGAAGGCGAAGGGTGTGGCCGAGGTGCCGGACTCGATGCTGGAGGACTTCAAGTCGATGGTCACCGATGTGCTGACGCAGCATGCTTCGGCGATCCTGCTGGACCCGGAGTTCGGGCTGCCGGCGACCCACAAGCGGCACGGCAAGGGGCTGCTGCTGGCGTATGAAAAGACCGGTTATGACGCGAACGATGCGGGCCGTCTGCCGGACCTGCTGGACCACTGGTCGGTGCAGCGACTAAAGGCAGCGGGCGCGGACTGCATCAAGATTCTGCTGTACTACACGCCGTTTGAGAAGAGCGATATCAACGACGTGAAGCACGCCTTCATCGAGCGCATCGGCGACGAGTGCCGCGCGCAGGATATCCCGTTCTTCTGCGAGTTTGTGGGCTACGACGTGCATGGTGAGGACGAGAAAGGTCTGGGGTATGCGAAGCGCAAGCCAGCGATCGTGACCGGCTCGATGGAGGAGTTCGGCAAGGCGAAGTACAACGTCGACGTGCTGAAGGTGGAGGTGCCGGTGCAGATGAAGTTTGTCGCCGGGACCAAGTCGTTTGGCGGCGAGCAGGCGTACACGCGCGCCGAGGCACTGGAGCATTTCCGCGTCGCTGCTTCGTCGACACACAAGCCGTTTATCTACCTGTCAGCTGGTGTGACCAATGCCATCTTTATCGAGACGCTGGAACTTGCGGGCGAGAGCGGCACCACGTTCAATGGTGTGCTCTGTGGGCGGGCGACCTGGGCCGATGGGGTTGCGATCTTCGGCAAGCAAGGCGAGAAGGCGTTCGCAGACTGGCTGCATACGCAGGGTGTTGAGAATATCCGGAACGTGAACAAGGCGCTGGAGGCGGCTAGTTCGTGGCATGACAAGGTCAAAGGCTAAGACCGCCTGCGCGGCTGGCGGCCACTTCGTGGCGGGTGCTCGTTGGTGCTGAGGGTGCGAGCCGCGGTGGCCCTCCCGGTGGTCGGGATTGGGGTGTTTTAAGGGCGGCTCGGAGAGCAGCTCCGGCGGCGGGGGGGGTACTCACTGCCCCCTTGCGTTACCTCGGCAGTTGCCGGCTCACCTGAATGTGAAAATCTACGCAACGATTTCATGAGCAGGAAGAGCTGCTGTATCGTTACTCCTGCTTGCGAGCTTGCTCCTTCGTCACTGGCAAGCTATTCCCTAGTCAGAAAGACATACCATGCCATTTCGCCTGTACCTTCCGGCTTCCCTGGTTCTTTTGCTGTCCCCTGTTACCGCGTTCACCCAGATCACTCCCTCTCTGCAGCAGGCGACGGTTTCCGTAGCGCCGATGGCCGGCTCCGCCCCGGCAGAGGGCACGGTATGGCTGCAGTTGCGCAACCGCGCGGCCCTGGACCAGGTGGAGGCGGCCTTGTACACGCCCGGCTCCCCGACCTTCCACCAGTTTCTTTCCTCGAGCGACCTGGCTCCCTACCTGCCGACTGCCGCGCAGCTTGGAGCCGTAAAGGCGGAGCTCGCAGCCAACCATCTTTCTGTCGTCAGCAGCGATTCCATGAGTGTGCGCTTCAGCGGCACGATGGCTGCGTTTGAAGCGGCGTTCCACACCACGGCCGAGCAGCATACGCTGCACAGCGGCGAGACGGTACGAGCCTTTACAGCCACGCCCGCACTCGGCAACGGTGCGGCGGGCCTGGTGCTGGCCGTCACCGGAGTAGGCGCCACAGCCGACCAGCCTGACCTTGCTCCACCGATGGACCCGGTAAGCGGCAAACGGCTGGGAGTGCAGACGCTCGCGCAGGCCCAGGCAGAGACCACGCAAGGCGCCCCTTACTACTGCTTTTTTGCTCCAGGCAACGCGGTTCTGACAACGCCCGGCTCGCTGACCCCGTATGCGGTCTATTCCGGGCCGCTGTACAGCCGTGCCCTCGACAATGGGAAGCTGCAGTCTGTTGATCAATGCGGCTACACGCCGGCCGCCTACTTCTACCAGACGGGCCTGGATAAGATTCACGCGGCAGGCTACACGGGTACGGGGCAGACGATCGCGATCATCGAGTCGGGAGGCTCGCCCACGCTGGCAGCGGATGTGCAGGCGTTTGACCAGACCTACGGACTGCCTGCGGCAAACCTGCAGATCATCGACCAGACTACGGCGAACGACCAGTCTCCGGACGCCATAAGCGAGACAACGCTGGATGTGGAGTGGGCGCATGCCGTGGCCCCGGATGCGAAGATCATCGTTCTCGACGAGGATGGGAACCGCATCCTGGACGGGGTTGAATACGCGGTCACGAACGGACTTGCCGGCATCATTTCAGTGAGCTATGGAAAGAATGAGATCTCCGCTGCAAGTGGCGAAGTGGATGCTTACAACGCCATCCTGGAGGTAGCGGCAAGCCGGGGCATCAGTGCTGATTTTTCGGGCGGCGATTACGGAGACCAGGTCGCCAACGAGGGTAAGGCCACGGTGAACGTGCCGTCTGACTCGCCCTATGCGACAGGCGTCGGCGGTTTGAGCCAGGCCTATCTGCCTGGGACTACCGTGCTGGAAATGACCAGCTGGGGAACCAACCGCACCAGGATCGGGACTGGCGGTGTGCCGCTGGCCGTGCCTGCACCGATCGCTCATACTTCGGATAAGTTCGGCGGCGGCGGCGGGGTCAGTGCGCTGTTTCCCAAACCTGCCTATCAGTCAGCGCTGACCGGCAATGGCCGGCACGTGCCGGATATCGCGGACATCGCCGACGGGTTCACCGGGCTGAAAATCATCATTACCGATCCGGCTAATTGTTCTTCCAACCCGTGCAGTGAAATCGAGGGCGGTACCAGCCTTGCGGCGCCCGTGTTCTCCGGCAAGTGGGCGCTGCTGAACCAGCTGCTCGGCGCCAGCTACGGCAAATCTCCTGCTCCGGCGTTCGGGCCAACCCTGGGCCAGGCCGCTCCGCTGATCGCGCAGTCTGCCGGTAGCGGGGCGGTGGAGGACATTACGCCGCAGCCGTCAGGCGAAGTAGCCGGGGCAGTCCTCACGTCCGCAGGGGTGACCGGGTACTCCGGAACGCAGCTGGCGTTTCCGGGAACGTCGCAGCCGTTTGTCAGCGCTCTGTGGCAGGAGCGCTCAGGAGACGATTATGTGATCTCCTTTGGCACGGACAGCTCGCTGGCAGTGACCCCCGGGTATGATTTCGCGACGGGATGGGGGACGCTGGACATGGCGAAGATTTTCGCTGCGTTCGGTGTTGGCCAGTGACCGGCGGCGCAGGCTGCCGGAACTGCAAGCGGGTGTCATAGAGGCTGTGCATGGAAGAGCGGAGAGCTCGCGGGGCTTTGCTCGGCCGCATGCAGTCTCAGGCCACGAAGAGGCCGCGAGCCGCACGGATTGCCATTGATGATGCGGTTTTCCGCAAGCGCAAAGAGGGCCCGAAAGCGGGCCCTCTTTGTTGAAAGCTATTCCTAATCCAGGCGGGACTGGCCGTATTCGAGGAGGGTGACTAAGAGCACGCCGCCGCAGATGTTGCCGGCGGTGGCGGGGGCGAGCCAGGCGAAGAAGCCGAATACGGTGACGTGGCCGGCGAGGACGCTGGACAGGATTTCGCCGCTGGAGGCGATGCAGTGGGCGAAGTGGCCGATGCCGACGACGAAGGTCATGGTCCAGATGAGCATGACGGAGCCGGTGATGGAGTGGGAGGCGGAGACGAGCCAGGCGACGGTAGCGATAATCCAGCCGCCGACGACGCCGGACCAGAAGGCGTGGGAGGCGGTGATGGTGGCGGCTTCGACGCCGAGGCGGGAGAGCTGGTCGACGAACTCGGGACGCAGGGCGCCGGTTTTGACGGCGAGCAGCGCGAAGAGAAAGGCGCCCACGATGTTGCAGGGGAAGACGATGGACCAGAGGCGCAGGGTGGTCCAGAAGTGCTTCTTCTCCGACAGCATAATGGCGACGGGGTAGAGCGTGTTCTCAGTAAACAGCTGGGAGCGGCCGAGGATGACTACCATGAAGCCGAGCGGGTAGAAAAAGAGCGCGGTGAGCCGTCCGGCGGGCGTGGCGCCGACCATGGACATGAGGATGGCGACCGAGAGGCCGGTGAGGCCCATGAGCAGGCCGCCGGCGACGCCGGAGATGGCGAGCGAGATGGGGGAGCGGCGCAGCTCGCGCTTGCCGTTGAGCGCGACCTGCTCGTAGATCTGGTTGGCGGTGGGGCGGTCGAGGTCCCGCTGCGTGGACTGCTCGGTGTCCATTTCTTCGCGCTTGATGATGGGGAGGGCCATGCGGATGGGTTCCTTTGGGGCACGGTACTAGGGTGTAACAAGCAAAGGCAGGGGGTAACGGGCAAAGGCAGGGGGTAACAGGCGAAAGCAGGGGATAACCGGCAAAGACAAGGGTGTAACGGGCAAAGGCAGGGGTTTAGCCAGAGTAAGGCTTCATAGGTTCTCTTCCGCGTGTCGAATGAATCATTCCCAATCCCTGATACCTGATACCTGATACTCGACGAGTCATTCCTAACCCCTGACACCTGACACCTGACACCTCTGCATCGGTTAGAGGTTAACGCGGGCGTGCTCGCCTACGGTGGTTTTGCCGCCGGTGGCGGCGCGGGTCAGCACCTGCACCTGGCGCACCAGGGCGCTTGCGGGGGCGTCCCAGAACTCGGCCTGGTCGACGCGGATGCGCAGGACGCGGATGGCGGGGTCGCTCTCGCCGGCCGGGAACCAGGCTTTGTACATGGGGCTCCAGAGAGCGGCGATGAGGGCGCGATCGTTCGAGATGGTGGCGCGGCCGCTGAGAGTCACGAAGGCATGCTTGGCGTCGGAGTAGCAGAGGTTGACCTCGGCGTCGTCCTTGATCTCGTCGACCTTGCCGGAGTTTTCGTGGGTGAGAAAGACGACCTCGCCGTTGAAGGGGGTGTTCTGCGTGGCCATGGGGCGGCTGTGCAGCGAGCCGTCGGTGCCGACGGTGGTGAGCATGGCGACGTGGATGTCTTTGACCAGGGCGGCGATCTTGTGGATGGCTTCTTCGCGGGTGGAGATTTCTTGGTTGGCGCTCATGGCGTTCTCCTTCGCCCCTGTACGGCGGGCGTGTCCTTCCAGTCAGATGCAGGGAGCGGGCGTGGCTGGATTGGGGCGCCTGCGAGTTAGCTTTCCGTCATCCAAACGGGCAGTGTCTATTCCAGTCACAGGGCCACTCTCAGGGTCGACCGCGGCGCCATTTGCGGCCGAAACCGGGCGACTGCACCTGGGGACCCTGGTCCGCGACATGGAGGTGTGGGGCGGCGGCGTGGCGGTGGTGGAGCACCGGGGGGTGCGGCGCTTCGCCACGAGCTATGGCGAGCTGGCGCGGCTGAGCCGCCGGTTTGCCGCGGAGCTGGAGCGGCGGGCGGTTGCGCCGGGCGAGCGGGTGGTGGTGTGGGGCCGCAACAGCGCAGGCTGGGTGGCGGCGTTTTTCGGCTGCGTGCTGCGCGGGGTGCTTCCGGTGCCGCTGGATGCATCGGGCAGCGTGGAGTTTGCGGAGCGGATTGTGGGCGAGGTTTCGCCGCGGCTGGTGGTGGGCGACCGGGCGCTGCTGAGCCGGCTACCGGTTGGGCTATTGGGCGCTGCCAGTTTGCCGCTGGAAACACTCGAGGAGGCGCTGCCGCGGGAGCCGGGGCAGACGGTGGAGCTGGGGCGGGGGTCGCCGCTGCAGATCCTGTTTAGCTCGGGCACCACGGGCGAGCCGAAGGGCGTGGTGCAGACGCATGGCAACCTGCTGGCCAGCCTGGGGCCGATCGAGCGGGAGATCGCGAAATATCGCCGGTACGAGCGCTGGGTGCACCCGCTGCGGTTTCTGCATACGCTGCCGCTGTCGCATGTGTTTGGGCAGTTTATGGGGCTGTGGGTGCCTCCGCTGCTGGGGGCCACGGTGCACTACGAGAGCCGGGGCACGGCGTCGCGGCTGGCGGAGCTGATTCCGGCGGAGGGCGTGCACGTGCTGGCGGCGGTGCCGCGGACGCTGGCGCTGCTGCGGGCGCACCTGCTGGCGCAGGATCCGGCGCTGGCGGGGGAGATCGAGGCGGCGCAGGGGGAGCCGATTGGGCGGCGGTGGTGGCGGTTCCGGCGGGTGCACCGGGCACTGGGGCTGCGGTTCTGGGCGGCGGTGTGCGGGGGCGCCACGCTGAGCGAGGAGCTGGAGCGGTTCTGGACGACGCTGGGCTTCGCGCTGGTGCAGGGCTATGGACTGACGGAGACCTCGACGCTGGTGACGCTGAATCATCCGTTCAAGACGGCGCGGGGCAGCCTGGGCAGGCCGCTGCCGGGGCGGGAGCTGCGCCTGGGGGTGAACGGCGAGCTGGAGGTGCGGGGTGAGATGGTGTCAACGGCGAGCTGGCGCGAGGGGCGGCTGGTGACCCGGGGCGCGGTCAACGAGTGGCTGCCAACCGGGGATCTGGCGGCGTTCGACGCGGATGGACGGGTGCGGTTCCTGGGGCGGACGGGCCAGCGGCTGGTGACGGCGGCGGGGCTGAATGTGTACCTGCAGGATGTGGAGCAGGCGCTGGAGCGGGAGCCCGGGCTGCAGGGCGCAGTGGCGCTGGCGCTGCCCGATGGAGCCGGGGGCGAGGAGCCGGCGGCGGTGGTGCTGGCGCATGCGGGGCGTGGGGCGGCGGAGGCAGCGGTGGCGAGGGCGAACGGGGTGCTGGCGGCGCACCAGCAGGTTCGGCGGTGGTGGCTGTGGCCGGGGCTGGAGCTGCCGCGGACGGCGACCGGGAAAGTGCAGAGGAGGATGGTGGAGAGCTGGGCTCAGGCGCAGGCAGCGGGGTTGGCGCCGGGTGGACGAGGGAGCGAGGCAGGCGGTTCCCGTCCGGGCGATGCCGGCGACCCTCTGGTCGCGCTGCTCAAGTCTGTCGGGTCGCGGAGCGGCGGGGGTGCGGCGACCGATGCGGCGCGGCTGGATGAGGACTGGGGGCTGGACAGTATGGGGCGCGTGGCGCTGACGGCGGCGCTTGAGGAGCAGCTGGGCCTGGCGCTGAGTGACCGGCAGGCTGCGGAGCTGCGGACGCTGGGCGACCTGCGCGCGCTGGTGCAGGGGACGCGGACGGCGGGCGTGGAAGAGAGTGCGCGTGGGGCTCCGGAGGAAGCGCCGTCTGAGCGGGAGCAGATCGGACGGGAACTGCCGGCACGAGAACTGCGCGCGCGGGGGCAGCCGGCGGAGAATGGTCCCGAGGCGCGCGAGCCGGAGCAGGCCGGCTGGGGCGCGGACGGGCTGGGGAGGGAGTCGCTGGCGCGGTACACGTATCCGGCGTGGCCTTGGTCGTGGCCGGTGGCGGGGCTGCGGCTGTTGTTTACCGAGGGGCTCGCGCGTCCGCTGGTCAGGCTGCTGGCCGCGCCGCAGGTACGGTTCGTGCCGGGCGCCTGGCCGGAATTCGGGCCGGACGCCAGGTCGGAGGCCATGTCAGGCTTCCTACGGGGACAGGTGCCGCTGGACGGCCCGGTGCTGCTGATCAGCAATCACCGCACGGCGATGGATGTGCCGTTGCTGCTGTACGCGCTTCCCTTTGCACGGCGGCGACGGCTGGCTGTGGCGATGTCGGGCGAGATGCTGGCTGGGTGGCAGCAGAGCTGGAGCCCGCGGCGGCTGCCGGCGGCGCTTGCCGAGCACCGTCGGTGGTGGGGGCCTCCGGCGGCGTTGCTGCTCAAGGCGCTGCTCAACGTGTTTCCTCTGCCGCGCACGAGCGGTTTTCGGCGGAGCTTTGCGCATGCGGGCCGGGCGCTCGACCGCGGGTACAACGTGCTGATTTTTCCCGAAGGCCGCCGCTCCGCCGAGCAGAGCACGGGACGGTTCAAACCCGGGCTGGGCATCCTGGCGGAGGAAGCGCTGGTTCCGGTGCTGCCTATGGCGTTGTCGATCGCTGTGAGCAAAGGGGAACGCTGGTTCCGGAGCCGTCCGCGGATCAGCGTGGGGTCGCCGGTCACGGTTGAGTTGTCTGCTGGAGCGCGGGACCCCGAACGCCTGACCGAACAACTGCGGCAAGCGGTAGAGAGCCTCCGCTCAGACTGAGGAGCCTGGTCTGGTGAGGCCTGGTGAGATTTTATCTATTAGCTCTTGTCCGGTGAGGTCTGGTCTAGTCTCCCGAGTCAGAATTGCTTTGCATCATCGGGATGTCCGAAAAGCAGATCCTTTGGCGCAAGCGCTACCGCTGCGCTCAGGATGACACCTTCTATGCGAGATATCGATGACTCGGGAGGCTGGTTCGGTCTTGTCTGGTTCGGTCTTGTCTGGTTCGGTCCTGGGTTGGTCTTGTCTGTTCGGTCTTGTCTTTTAGCTCTTGTCTGTTAGCTCTCGTCTGGCGTGGCGTCAGGATGCAGCGCCGGGGTGGCGCGCAACGGCAGGATGACGGAGGCTGTGGTCCTGCCGGTCCAGAGGGTTTCATTTGTGGGGACGCCGTCCGTCTTGCCCGCGTCGTCTGCCAGAGTTAGACCGTCTGAGCCAGCTGAGCCGTCAGGACTATCTAAGGTATCGCTTCGGCTGCTGCCCAGACGGAGCGTGCCGCCGTGCTTCTCCACGATGCCTTTGGAGACCCACAAGCCCAGCCCTGTGCCGTGCACGCCCTTGGTGCTGAAGAAGGGCTGAAACAAACGCCCCTGCTGCTCGGGCTGGATGCCGGACCCGTTGTCGTGCACCAGGATCTGCACGGCGGGCGGCCCGTCGCGCTCTACCCGGGCCGCCTCAATGGCGATGCTGCCTTTCTGCTGCACCGCATCGATGGCGTTGTTGACCAGGTTGATGAGCACCTGGCGAATCTCGCCCTTGATGGCCTGGAAGAGAATGCCCGCGGGCGCCTCAAGCGTGAGCGTGATGCCCTTGGCTTTGAGCCGCGTGGCAAACAGCCGCAGAACCTCCTCCAGAATCGCTCGCGCATCGATTTCAACCGGAACGGAGGGATCGCGATAGAACTGCAGCGTCTGCTTGGTGATGGAGGAGATGCGCTCGAGCTCGTTCTCGGTCATGTCGAGAAAAGTGAGGGCGCGCTGGTTGCCGGAGGACTCAAGGCGCACGAGGAAGAGCAGGTTGGTCAGCGACTCCAGAGGGTTGTTGATCTCGTGGGCGATGGCGGCGGCCATGCGGCCGGTGACGGCCAGCTTCTCGGCGGTGCGCAGCGCTTCCTCGTTCAGCTTCTGGTCCTCGATATCGGTTGCGGTGCCGAGCCAGTGGAACTCGCGGTCCGGCGATTGGCCTGGGGATTGCTCCGGGTCGCCGCCCGGGTCGCGCTGGCGCTCCGTGTCTGGCTGCGCGGCCAGCGGGGTAACGCGCAGAAGGTGCCAGCGGTAGAGCTGGTCGGCGCGGCGCAGCAAACGCACCTCGACCGTGAAGGGCTCGATGCGTTCGAGCGCGCGGTGCCAGGCGGCGGTGGCAATCTCGTAGTCGTGCGGGTGGAACAGCCGGGGCTCGCACCAGCGCGGGACGCCTTCGGCCACATTGTCTTTCCAGGTCTGGTTGCTGTAGAGCAGGCTGCCGTGGGAGTCGGCGACCCAGACCATCTGCGGCACAGAATCGATGAGCTGGCGGAAGCGCAGCTCGCTCTGGCGAAACATGGCCTCGGCGGAGAGGCGGGTGGCGCGCTCCTCGGATTCATGGAGCGCGCGGATGACAGCCGGCACCAGCCGCTCCAGACGGTGCTTGAGGACGTAGTCGGTCGCGCCGCGCTGCAGGGTGTCGATGGCCACCTCTTCGCCGACGCGCCCGGAGATGAAGATGAAGGGCAGGTAGGGCAGCTTTTCGCGGGTGAGCGCGAGCGCCGCGATCCCGTCGAAGTCGGGCAGGGCATACTCGGCCAGAATGAGGTCGTAGCCAGATGGCGGAGGGTTGGCGAGCAGCGCGTCCTCGAAGCTGCGCCGGTCGTGCGTAAGCGTCACCTCCGGCGCGAGGTCTGCTTTTTCAAGGCGCGCGATGGCCAGCTCCGCGTCAAGCGGGTTGTCTTCAAGCATGAGGATGCGGACCGGCTTGCGCAGGGCTTCCTCAGACATGGCGCACCACCCGCGCGCTGCCCGGCGGCGGCTCATTGAGCACCGCCCAGAAGACACAGAGCTCCTGGATGACCTGCACGAAGTCAGTGAACGCGACCGGCTTGACCACGTAGGAGTTGACGCCGAGGCTGTACCCGGTGAGGATGTCGCGTTCTTCGCGCGAGGAGGTGAGCAGCACGATGGGCGTGCGGCCGATCTCGTCGTCTTCGCGCACCATCTTCAGCAGCTCCAGCCCGTCGATGCGGGGCAGCTTGAGGTCGAGCAGGATGACGGCGGGGCTGCCCGCGGGACGATCCGCGTACTGGTTGCGCCGGAAGAGGTAGTCGGCTGCTTCCACGCCGTCGCGCGCCACGACAACCTCGTTGGCCAGCCTGGACTTTTCGAGCGCCGTGAGGGTCAGCTCGAGATCGTTCGAGTTGTCTTCCACCACCAGGATCGGCTTGAGCACGCTCATGATTTTTCCTTCGCGGAGGGGACCGGCAGGCTGAGAAAGAAGGTTGCCTCCTGACCGGCTTTGCCCTCTGCCCAGGTGCGGCCGCCATGCCGCCCGAGGATACGGCGCACGTTGAAAGCCGATGCCCGTGCCTTCAAACTCCACCAGTACGATGCAGCCGCTGGACGATGCAGCCGCTGGAAGGCCCGGAAGAGCTTGCGTGCATATTGCTGGTCGAAGCCGACGCCGTTACCGGCGATGGAGAAGACGATTTCTCTTTTGTGCTGTATTGCCTGCAGACGGACACGCGCGGAGCCGGTCTGGCGCGGCATGTGGCGCGGCATGTGGATGGACTCGCGGTCGCAGGAGGAGATGTCAATGGGTGCAGAGGTGAGCGCGGCGAGGATTGCGGCGGGAGGCAGGCTCGATGCGAGGCGGCAGCCTGCCGCTGCACTGTCGAGCTCCGCAGATGTGTCGGGTAGGTCGCTTCTTGCTTCGTTCAACCCGCTCACCCCCGCTGTGCAGCCTGAGCCGCCGCGGCGGCGCTCTGCAGCAGTCAGATGCCGGGAGGAAAGTGATCGTTACTTTCCTCCCGGCGGCTGCCCTTGTGTTGCCTGGCAGACGAACGAGGGCGGGGATGATTTTTACTGGGGCAGAACCGCTTTGCCTGCGGAGCCTGAAGACGCTACGCGGGCATCGCAGACGTTTGTCAGTTCTGGAGCGCGGTGTACAGATCGTCGAGGAGCGCGGAGGTGGACAGCGAGGACGGGATGGGCAGCGCGCGGATGCCCAGCTGGTTGGCATCGAACCGCTCGGCGCCGCCGCTGGGGCGGTTGACGATGGTGGCGCCGCCCTGGCCGTTGTCCTCAACCAGCGAAGTGGAGCCCCCGCCGTCGAGATTCAGGGCGTTCCACGCACCCAGCTTCAGCATGATCTCGCCGCTCTCGGTATTGGTGGTGCCGGCGCTGTAGTGCGGCTGCCGTCCGTCGATGGCGACGACGTACAGGTAGCGGCCGTCCTGCGACAGGCCGACCAGGGTGCGCGGGTTGGGGTGCGGGCCGTCGCCGGCGGTAGTGGTCGAGTTGGTGTTCTGCCCGTTCTGCACCACGATCGCGGAGCCGGTGACCGCCGTGAAGACGTTCGAAAGATCGGTCTGCGCATCGACCGCGAGGATGGCGGCATAGTTGTTCCGGCTGATCAGCAGAGCGTCGTTCTCGCCCGCAGTCCCCACCGGCGCGCCCACCACGTTGGCGTCAGAGACGGCGAGGCCCTGGATGGTTTTCTCCTCAGGAGCCGCGCTGCAGCAGGGCGCGAAGAAGCTGGCATTGATGGCGACCTGCAGGCCGTACTTGAGGAGGAACTGGCTGTCGGTCGAGGCGACCGTCTGCTGCGAGCCCTGGTGCGGCGTCGAGTAGAAGCGAATGCCGGGGGCTTTCATGTCGACGCGCATGACGTAGGCGACGCTGGCATCGGTGCCGTCGATGGTGGCCGTGGTCTGGTCGATGCCGAGGAAAGCAGGTTTCCAGGCACCGACCGTGACTGTAGCGGATTGAGCGGAAAGCGCGGCAGCGGAGAGGAAACAAGCGGAGAGAATCAGGGTGCGGACAGGTGACATGGCGAGGGGCCTCCGAAGGATGGGGAACGGCCTGATCTTCGGGGACGAACGCTACGGGAGGATGACACCTGAGTAAAAAACGGCACAGTTGCCGCGCCGGCGCAAAAGCGAATAGAATACGAAAGTGACGAAAGTACCAGTGATCCTGCTTTTCCTGCAGAAAGTGGATTTTCCACAGCATGTGGGGGTTCACGGCTTCAAAGAACACAAGATATAGTAGAGAAGTCCTGAGCGCGACCCATGGCGGAGAAGGCCACGGGCATGACCGGCGCCAGACCTGAATCCGCGAAACGGCCTGCAAACGGGGAGCGTTCGCACCACGAAACCGAGCTGTTCCGACGAAACGCCGGCAAGGGTCCGCCCCCGCCGCCGGCAGAAAAGAGACCATTTTGGCAGACCTGCAGACTTCGCTTCAGAGCACGCTCGCCGACGTTATCCCCGACTTTCCGCTGCCGGAAGCGCACCCGCAGATGCAGGTGCGCAAGCGCAATGGCGGCATGGAACCGGTGGACGTGAACAAGATTGTGAAGGCGGTGCAGCGCTCCTCGCATGGCCTGGCGCATATCGACCCGATGCGGGTGGCCTCAAAGACGATTGGCGGTCTGTTCAATGGCGCGACCACGCGGGAGCTGGACTCGATCTCGATCCAGACCTCGGCAGCGCTGATCGCGGAGGAGCCGGAGTACTCGAAGCTGGCGGCGCGGCTGCTGCACGCGACCATTCTGAAGGAGGTTGCAGGGCAGAACATCTACTCGTTCTCGCAGTCCATCGAGCTTGGATACGAGCAGGGGCTGATCGGCGAGGCGGCCATCGAGTTCATCCGCAACAATGCCCGCAAGCTCAACAATGCAATCGACGACGAGTTCTCGGACCGGTTCGAATACTTTGGCCTGCGCACGGTGTATGACCGCTACCTGCTGCGGCACCCGATCACGCGCAAGGTGATCGAGACGCCGCAGTACTTCTTCCTGCGCGTGGCGTGCGGGCTGGCCGGCACGGTGGGCGAGGCGATTCCCTTCTATCGGCTGATGGCGGCGCATGATTACATGGCCTCGACACCGACTCTGTTCAACTCCGGCACGAAGCACCCGCAGCTGTCGAGCTGCTTCCTGATCGACTCGCCGGGGGACTCGCTCGAAGGGATCTACGACACGTATAAGCAGGTGGCGCTGCTCTCGAAGTTTTCAGGCGGCATCGGGCTCGCCTTTCACCGGGTGCGCTCGGAAGGGTCGCTGATCCGCGCGACGAACGGGCTTTCCAATGGAATCGTCCCGTGGCTGCGGACGCTGGACGCGTCGGTAGCGGCGGTGAACCAGGGCGGCAAGCGCAAGGGCGCGGCCTGCGTGTACCTGGAGCCCTGGCACGCCGATGTCGAGTCGTTCCTGGAGCTGCGCGACAACACGGGCGACAATGCGCGCCGGACCTACAACCTGAACACCGCGAACTGGATCCCGGACCTCTTTATGCGGCGGGTGGATGCAGGTGAGAACTGGACGCTGTTCGATCCGAAGATCGTGCCGCACCTGACGGACCTGTTCGGACCGGAGTTTGACGCGGCCTACGAGGCGGCTGAACGGGAGGGGCTGGGCGTGCGCCAGGTAAAGGCGCGCGACCTGTACGCACGCATGATGCGGACGCTGGCCGAGACCGGCAACGGCTGGATGACGTTCAAGGATACGGTCAACCTGCGCTGCAACCAGACCGGCAAGCCGGGCAACGTGGTGCATCTTTCGAACCTGTGCACCGAGATCACCGAGGTGACATCGCAGGAGCAGACCGCGGTCTGCAATCTGGGCTCCGTCAACCTGGCGCGGCATGTGCTGGGGGGGCAGTTCGATTTTGAGAAGCTGGCGCACACGGTGCGGCTGGCGGTGCCGATGCTCGATCGCGTGATCGACATCAACTACTACCCGGTGACTCAGGCCGCGGGGTCGAACGCGCGGTGGCGGCCGGTGGGCCTGGGTGTGATGGGGCTGCAGGATGTGTTCTTCCAGCTGGGGCTGGCCTTCGATTCGGTCGAGGCACGCGAGCTTTCGACGCGCATCCAGGAGGAGATCTACTACCACGCGCTGGTGGCCTCCTGCGACCTGGCGGAGAAGAACGGGCCGCACCCTGCGTTTGCAGAGACACGCGCAGCGCAGGGACAGTTGCAGTTCGATCTGTGGGGCATCGTCCCGAAGGACCTGGCGCGCTGGGCGGTGTTGAAGGATCGCATCCGCAAGCATGGGCTGCGCAATTCGCTGCTGATCGCCATTGCGCCGACTGCGACGATCGCGTCGATCGTGGGCTGCTACGAGTGCATCGAGCCGCAGATCTCAAACCTCTTCAAGCGCGAGACGCTGTCGGGCGAATTCCTGCAGATCAACCGCTACCTGGTGGAGGAGCTGAAGGAGCGCGGCATCTGGAACGACGGGGTGAGGACGCGCATCAAGATGGCCGAGGGCAGTGTGCAGGGGCTGACCGAGCTGCCCGAGGATGTGCGGCTGAAGTACCGCACCGTGTGGGAGCTGCCGATGCGCGCCATCATCGATATGGGCGCGGCGCGCGGGGCCTGGATCGACCAGTCGCAGTCGCTCAATCTGTTTGCCGAGTCGCCCAACATCGGCCGGCTGTCGTCGATGTACATGCATGCGTGGAAGGCCGGCGTGAAGACGACTTACTACCTGCGTTCGCGGCCGGCGACGCGGATTTCAAAGACCACGGTCGGCCACGCGGCGCAGGGCGGCTCCGTGCCGACGGCAGGGCCGACACCCGAGCAGCTGCCGGCCGGCACAAGCATTGCGAGCGGCGATGCGGTGGCCTGCTCGCTCGATAACCCCGACGCGTGCGAGGCATGCCAGTAGCTTTTTTCAGGCGGGCGGCGCGGGTCGCCTGCACACACTTTCTATCTGTAACTATAGGAGTTGCATATGTCGTCTTCTGTTGAAGTTCCCGATTCCATCCTCGACCCAGGCATGTGTCTCACCCTGCGTCCGATGAAGTACCCCACCTTTTATGAAATGTTCAAAGACGGCATCAAGAACACCTGGACGGTGGAAGAAGTAGACTTCTCGACCGACCTGGTGGACCTGCGCGCGCGCCTGACGCCCGCCGAGGTCCACGTGATCCAGCGCCTGGTGGCCTTCTTCGCGACCGGCGACTCGATCGTCTCGAACAACCTGGTGCTGAACCTGTACAAGCACATCAACTCGCCCGAGGCGCGGCTGTATCTGTCACGCCAGCTGTACGAAGAAGCCGTACATGTGCAGTTTTACCTGACGCTGCTCGATAACTACATCCCGGAACCGAGCGAGCGGGCGGCTGCGTTTGCCGCGGTCGACAACATTCCGTCGATTGCGAAGAAGGCCGAGTTCTGCATGAAGTGGATGGACTCGATCCAGAACCTCGACACGCTCGAGACCGATGAGCACCGGCGGCAGTTCCTGCTGAACCTGATCTGCTTTGCGGGCTGCATTGAAGGGCTGTTTTTTTTCGCGGCGTTTGCGTATGTGTATTTCTTCCGCTCGCGCGGCATGCTGCACGGGCTCGCGGCGGGCACCAACTGGGTGTTCCGCGACGAGAGCGCGCACCTGGAGTTTGCGTTCGAGGTGGTCAAAACGGTGCGCGAGCAGAACCCGGGGATGTTCGACGCCCGCATGGAAGCGCAGGTGACCGCGATGATGAAGGAAGCGGTGGATGCGGAGCTGCAGTTCTCCGAGGACCTGCTCGAAGGCGGCGTTGCGGGCCTCTCGACACGCGACATGCGCGAGTACCTGCAGTATGTCGCGGACCAGCGGCTGGAGCGGCTCGGCATGGCAAAGGTGTTCGGCTCGCGCAATCCGTTCCCGTTTATGGATCTGCAGGATGTGCAGGAGCTGACCAACTTCTTCGAGCGGCGGGTGTCGGCGTACCAGGTTGCGGTGGAGGGCGAGGTCGCGTTCCACGAGGAGTTTTAATTCAAGACCGCCTGCGCGGCTGGCGGTCGCTGACGCGACATTCTGCGCAAACAAGAACGGAGCCTGATGGCTCCGTTCTTGTTTGCGAGTTTACTTCTTAGGCTTTTTGGTGGGTGACTTCGCTGCCGTCTTCCCCGGCCTGGGCGACGCAGGCTGCTCCTGCTTTGGGACGGCGGGTTCGAGCGGCTTGCTGCGCGGTGCTTCGGCAAGCGCCGGTTTCTTTCGGGCGGGCGGCGGTTGAACAGCAGAAACGGCGCCGGCGGTGGGCGGAGAACCAGGCAGGCGAGCCGGCGTTGCTGAAGCTTTGTCTGGCGGCTGGGGGATCGATTCCGGCTTGTTGAGTTGATAGCCCATTGTCTTCGCGCTGTCGAGTGCGGCGGCGATTTGTATCGAGAGCGTTTCCAGCTCCTGCGCGTCGAGGGAGGGCTGCGCGGCTATTTGTAACAGTGCCGGTAGCGAATACCACCAGACCATCTGCTCGTGCGATTCCTTGTTGAAGTAGGTGGTGCCCTCATGCTGGTTGACGCCGGCAAGCCAGCGCACATCGCCGTCTTCCCATGCAGAGGCGGGCAGGCCGTGTTGCCGGGCGCTACCGGCTGCGGCGGCGAGCAGATCTTCGGCGTGCTTGCCCGTGGGTTCCGGCTCGGACGGCAACACGCCGGCGGCGAGCGCGATGCGGACGCGTGCCGCCGCACGCCAGGTGTCCTGGCCGGCGAACTCAACCGCAGCGAACGATTCTGCAAGCACATTGCGCAGGCCGAACTGGTCGAAGGTGGTAAGCGCGGGGCCGGACGGCGCAGCCATGTCGAGCGACTCACCGAGCGCCGAAAGCAGCGTGTACGCGAGCACCGGCGCCCACACCCAACCGGCATTGGAGAGCGGGCTGGGGCTGGGCAGAACCGTGCGCGCCTCGCGGGACCAGGCTTTGGCAAACCGCGCTTCCGCGAGCGGCAACCGTAACAGTGCCTGTACTCTTTCGCGCAGGCGCGTGCCGGTCAGCGATTCCTCGTTAGCCGTCTCAGCTGCGACCAGCTCTGCCGCGTCTTCGCCGGCGACGCGCGGCTGCTCGGCGGGCGGCGGCTGCACGCGCTTGAAATACTCTTCGCGGGTTAGCTCCACGAAGGTGGCGGCGCGCGCGATCCACTGCTCCAGCACCTCACTGTGGGGCAGCAGTGATGGGTCATCGTGCACGGTGGCGACGGTGCGATCGGCGAGCGAGGCAAACTCGCGCACCAGCTTGGGATCGAGCGCTGCGCGCAGCCCGTGGTGCACATGCTCAAGCTCGAGCGCGAGCAGCGCCTTGTCGATGTCCTCGACACCGCGGCCGTCGAGCAGGTCGCACAGGCGGTGCCAGGCGTGGGTGGCATCCGAACGCAGCTCGCGCCAGTCGAGCAGCGTCAGGTACTGGTAGCCGCGCAGGTCCACGTGCAGGCCGCGCTCGTCGAACTCCGTCGCCCGCCGCAGGTGGTGCAGGCCGGTGGCCGAGTCGCGGTAGGCGAGCACCGCGCCGCCGTCGGTCGGCAAGCCGAGCGCGTCTGAGAGCGAGCGCTGGCGCAGGTGGCCCGCGCCCTTGTCCATGTACGCGGCGGAGTGGTGCAGCGTGCCGCGCGCGCCGCTGTAGCTGTTGTTGTAGACAATCAGTGCCCTCTGCCCGTCACGCTGATTGGAGTACGCGAAGACATTTTCTTCGACGCCGCCGTGGTCGCCCCACAGATCGAACAGTAGAAAGTTTTCGCTCTCAGCAAACAGCGAGCGACGGTGCAGCAGCGGCGCGATCTCGCGATCGTGCCTCGCGACCAAAGCGTCGTTCGACCACTCGTCGTAGCGAGGCCGGTAGTACTCCATGCCGTACTTTTCCGTAAAGCCTTCAACCTGTCCGTGGCCGAACATGGGCAGACCGGGCAACGTGGCCATCATGGTCGCGACACCGAAGAATTTGTCACCGCTGCCGAACTGATCGATGGCAGTGCGCTCGTCCGGGTTCGACATGAAGTTGACGTAGCGCTTCATGATGCCGGGGTCGAACTCGAGCGTGTTCTTTAGGACCTTGCGGTAGTTGGCGTTGTCCTCGTCGCGCAGCATCACCATGAAGGCCGAGTTGTAGACGCGGTGCATGCCGAGGGTGCGGACGAAGTAGCCTTCCATCAGCCAGAAGGCCTCGGCGAGCAGCAGCGTGCCGGGCACTTCGCGTGCGACGCGGTCGACCACCTCGCGCCAGAACTCCTCGGGCATCGCCGCGTCGAAATCGGCTGTTGTCATGGCGGACTCAGCGCGCGACGGGATAGACCCGCCGGCGCCGGGCGCGGGGAACCACAGCCGCTGCACGTGTCGTTTCGCCAGCGTCATCGCGGCGTCAAAGCGGATGATGGGGAACTGCCGCGCGACGTTGAGGATGGTCTGGATGACCTGCTCGCGAACCGCCCCGCTCAGGTAGTTGAGCTGCGCGGTATCGTTCCACGGAAAGCTGGTGCCGTCGTTGCCGTGATAGATGAACTGCGTGTCGCCGGTCCACTTATCGCGCCGCATGAAGACGACCGCGGCATCGGTCTGCTGGTAGTAGTGGTCCTCAATCTTGATCTCGACGCGGTCGTCGCCGGAGAGGTCAGGCCCGTTGAATGTGTAGGCGGGGTAGGGCGTGTCGCGGCGCGAGAGAAACCACTCCGGATGCTCGACGACCCAGGTGGAATCGATGCCCATGTGGTTGGGCACCATGTCGCTGGCGAGGCGGATACCGTAGCGTCCGCATCGGTCGCGCAGGTCGCGGTAGGCGTCGTCGCCGCCCAGGTTTTCGGCGATGCGGTAGTCAAACAGCGAGTAGGCGCTGGCGACCGCGTCAGGATTGCCGCAGAGATTTTTGATGGTTTTGGACGCGCGCGAGCGCTCCCACACGCCGATGAGCCAGAGAGCGTTCATGCCGCGGCGGGCGAGGGTTTCGAGCTCGGCATCCGGAATCTGGTTCAGGCGCTCGATGGTGTGGCCGTAGAAACGCGAAAGCTGGTTGAGCCAGACATAGGTGCTCTTCGCGATCATGACGGTGCGCGGCATCCACTCCTGGTCGGGAGAAAAGTGCTCGTACTCATGCTGCGCGGTGGCGAAGCTGGGCACTTGCGCCTGCGCGTCGCCCCCGCCGTGGAACCGGTGACGCCGGGCGAGGGTTTCGGCGCTGGGCGGGTTGAACTGCAGCCACAGCGCGACCTCTTCTTCCTTGAGAATGTCGCCGGCAAGCAAGAGCCGCCGCAGCAGCTCGGCTAATGATTCGACTGCAAAACCCCAGCGGCCGCGCAACAGGGCAAGCTGGTCGGTGAGGGTGCCGGCGGTGGTCAGTACATTCAGCAGCAGCTCGAAGATGCCGCCGCGGTCGCCGCCGAGCTCGGGCTGGGTGGCAAAGAAGGCCGGCAGGCCCGCGGTCACGTCGCGGTAGGCGGTGGTTTCGGCCAGAGGCGTGTCGTCGAACAGCTCGCGAAAGGGCGCGAAGGCGGGATTGCGATTCTCGAACCAGAGCAGCATCAGCTCTTCGAGCGCCGCCTCGCGGTGGGGTATCGCTTCAGTCGAGCCTGCGAGCCACTCCGCTGCGGTCTGTTTGCCGGTGTACACGGCTTGGCCGGGGAAACGCTCGACAAAGGCGAGCAGCAGCGCGTCGAGGGCGCCTTCGCCGACCTGAGCACCAAAGTGCAGCAGCGCCTCGCTCATGACCTGCGGGGCGACCGTCTTACGGTAGTAGGCGAGCAGGGCGTGGGCGGCCTCGTCGATGAGGCCCATGGCAAACAGGGCGGCGGGCTGCACCTGGCGTCTGGGATCGTCTTGCGCCCCGCGCACCTGGTTGATGCGGTGGGCCAGCGCGCGGCTGGCGGCCGGGTTGGCAAAGATGGCATTGCCGTTGAACGAGAACAGGACCTCCGCGACGCCGTAGCGGTCGCGGGCAGCGCGGGAAATATGAAATTCAAACATGCGGAGCGGCTTTCTCCTCAGCTGGTGGCCCCGGCGTTTCTGCGCCGTGCCGGTAACGATCAGGCCATCCAAACCTATCGTTGGATGGACACTGCAATACAAGGTAGATGCAGTCCACTGCGCCAGACGCAGTTGCCGGGGGCATTCCCGGGCGCATCCACACTTCAGACAAGACCCACTCACTCAAGGATGGCACACGATGCAGAGTTTCGACGCCCGTTCGCTCACGCCGATGGAGAACTACAAGCTGCTGTCGGGCTCGGTGGTGCCCCGGCCCATCGCGTGGGTTTCGACCGTGGATGCAGCGGGCGTGCCCAACCTGGCGCCGTTTTCGTTCTTTACCGCCGCTAGCGCGAACCCGCCGGTGCTGTGCTTCTGCCCGTCGATCCGCGAGACGAAAAACGGCCTGCGCGCGACTAAAGACACGCTTGAGAACATTCGCGCAACGGGTGAGTTCGTCGTGAATGTTGTGTCAGAAGAGGTGGTGGAGGCGATGAACCAGACCGCGGCGCAGCTGCCGCCTGAGGCCGACGAGTTCGCGGTGGCCGGGCTGACGGCTGTGCCTGGCGAGCTGGTGCGGGCGCCGCGGGTGGGCGAGGCCAGGGTGCAGATGGAGTGCCGCTTGCTGCAGATCGTCGAGGTGAGCGCGCTTGAGATGGGCGGGTCGATCGTGCTGGGTGAGGTGGTGCGGTTCCATGTAAGCGAGGCGGTGCTGGAGCCCGGGCTGCATATTGCGCCGGAGAAGCTGCGGGCTGTGGGGCGCATGGCGGGGTCAGGGTATGTGCGGACGAGCGACCGGTTTGCGCTGGAGCGGCCGAAGTAGGGTTGGTGAAAAAGCCGGCGAAGAATGGGCTTTTCAATGTGTCGGGGGCGATGGTATCGTTCTCGCGCCTGTTGAGGGAACCATGCGCGGCTGCCGAGATTTTCAGGGCTCCACACTAGGCGGAAAGGTCTCACCCCTATGTACAAGGTATGGAAAGCTCTTCTGGGTGTTCTGCTGACCCTGGCAGTTACAGGGTCTGCCCGGCCCGCAGCCGCGCAAACGGCGCCCGATGTCGCCGACGCCCACGGCCACCACTTTGCCGCCCGAAGCGGACACACGATCTACCATCGCGGCCAGCCGTTCCGCATGGCCGGCTCCAACAACTACTACCCCATGTACGAGTCGCACTACATGGTGGACAACCTGCTGACCACCGCCGCCTCGCAGAACTTCAACACCTTCCGGCTGTGGGGCTTTCTCGACATCGGGAACCAGGACGGTTCGAACTCGATCAACGGGCCGTCGAACGGCGTGTACTTCCACTACTGGGATGGCAGCCAGCCTGCCTTCAACGATGGGGCCACCGGCCTGGAGCACCTGGACTACGTGATCTACAAGGCCGGGCAGCTGAATCTGAAGCTGATTATTCCGTTCGTGAACAACTGGAACGCGTATGGCGGTATGGACCAGTATGTGCGCTGGAAGGGCGGCCAGTACCACGACCAGTTCTACACCGACCCGACGATCCGTCGGTGGTACAAGGAGTGGATCAAGCACCTGCTGAACCACACCAACGCTTACACAGGCGTGAAGTATAAAGATGACGCGACCATCATGATGTGGGAGCTGGCCAACGAGGAGCGCTGCAGCGGGACGGGCCCGTACCCTCAGTCGCCCAGCAACTGCACGACGGACACCATCACCAGCTGGGCCGCAGATGTGAGCGCCTTCGTCAAGAACATCGACCCGAAGCACCTGCTCTCGCCCGGGGATGAGGGCTTTTACTGCGACGACCCGCACTCGTCGGACTTTACGGTCAACTGCAGCCAGGGTGTGGACTCGATTGCGCTGGCGAAGCTGCCCGATATGGACGTGATCTCGTACCACCTGTACCCCGACTCGTGGGGCAAGACGCCGGAGTGGGGGACCGAGTGGATCCAGCGGCATATTGAGGATTCGCACCGGCTGGGCGACCGCGCGGTCGCGGGCGAGTGGGGCATCCTGAGCAAGAACGTCCGCAACCCGGTGTACCACGAGTGGGAAGACGCCGTGCTGAAGGACGACGGCTCGGGCGCGCTCTACTGGATCCTCTCGGGCCTGCAGGACGACGGAACGCTGTACCCGGACTACGACGGCTACACCGTGTACTGCCCGAGCCCGGTGTGCAGCGCATTTACCAACTTCGCCCGCAAGATCCAGCACCTGCCGTTCAATCACGCGCCGGTGGCTGACAACGACATGGCAACCACGGCCAACAGCACGCCGGTTACGGTCAATGTTGCCAGCGACGACATTACCTACGGCAAGGATGTCTCGCTCAAGCTGGGTTCTATCGACCTGGACCCCGCGACCCCGGGGCGGCAGACGAGCTACACCAGCTCGCTTGGCACGTACTCGCTGCAGTCCGGCGGCAATGTTAACTTCAGCCCCGCGTCGACCTGTGTGTCGGGCAATGTGAGCACGCCCTACACCATCAAGGACTCACTCGACCGCTTGTCCGACCCCGCCAATATTGTGGTGACGGTGGGCGGGATTCCGGGGGAGCTGTTCAATTTTGAGGACGGGACGGATACGTGGGTCGGCGCCAGCTACAACGCAGGGGCCGGCTCGACGGCGCAGAGCACGACGGGCGCGACGAGCTGCACACATAGCCTGCAGATCAACGCCACCGGCGGCGGCTTCTTCGGCCCTGCCTACAACACGACGCCGCTGCCGCTCATGACAGCCGGTGTTTCGCAGCTGCTGTTCGACATCACGACGGTTGCGGCAGGGACGTCGCAGTCGGTCGCGGTGCAGTTCGGCAGCGATTACCACTACTGCTCGACCCCGTTTACTTCCATCGGCGCGGGGAGTTCCACAACCGTCGCTGTGAACCTGAAGGAGCTGGCCGTACCGGCAAACTGCGGCGGCACGGCGCCCGTGGATACGAGCGTGGTCCAGGGGTTCTTTGTGTACTTCAGCGCGGGAGGGACGTACTACCTGGATAACGTGCGGACGCAGTAAGGGCGGATGTGCGGAGCAGGGGCGCAGCGTTGGGGGCGCCTCTCTCCGGTTCGCGGCAGGATGGATCGGCGGTCTGGCTGGTGTAGGCTCAGGGCGTGGAAGCGAGGAGCAAACCCGAGTGACACTCGCCGAGACAGTGCGCTCGAGCAAAGCGGAGCTCGACGCGCTGCGTCCGCTTTCCGCAGCGAGCCTTGCAGCGCTCGACGCATGGTACGACGTGGAGCTGACCTACACCTCGAATGCGCTGGAGGGCAACACGCTCACGCGCAGCGAGACGGCGATTGTGCTGGAAAAAGGCTTTACGGTCAGCGGCAAGCCGCTGAAGGACCACCTGGAAGCGACCGGGCACCGGGATGCGCTGGGCTACATGCGCGAGCTGGCCAGGAGCGAAGAGCCCGTGCGCGAAGCCGAGGTGCGCAACCTGCACCGGCTGATCATGCAGCGGGTCGAGCCGGACGAGGCGGGTCGGTACAGCACCCGGCAGCGGCTGATCGCGGGTTCGGCGCTCCTGCTGCCCTCGCCTGCCGAAATCCCGGCGCGCATGGGCGATCTAGCCGCCATGCTCCGCGAGGCACGGCTCGAACCTGAGGCGGCTTTCGACGCCCATGAAGCTCTGGTAATGATTCACCCGTTCAGCGACGGTAATGGGCGGACAGCGCGGCTGCTGATGAACCTGCTTCTGCTGCGGGCCGGGTATCCGCCGGTCGTTATTCGGCCGGAAGACAGGCTCGCATATCACGAGAGCCTGGCGGCGTTGCAGCTGGAGGGCCACCGGGAGCGCTATTACGAATTTCTTTACGAGCTGCTGGGGCAGTCTCTCGACAGGTACCTGAGTGTGCTGCGCCAGGGACTGGACCAGCCTTGATTTGGCCCAGGGTTTTCAGGAACAGAAACTATGCCGTCCTGTGCTGCGCCTCGGCAACGGCGGCGGAGATGACCTGGTCCGCAACTCCCTGCTTTCGCAAGCTCTCTGTAATGGCCTGAAAACGCGAGCTATCCAGCCGCTCCTCATCCTTGCGAAGACCCTGACCAATGTAGGACCGGATGAGCGGCTGATAGCCTGAAAACCCCAGCGATGGCGCAATATCCTTCAGGTCCTCAATCAGGTCCGCGGGAATGCGAATACTGATGGTTGTCATGGGACGGTCTTTGACGAGCCGACGCTTCAACTTTTCAGTCATGGTCTTCATAGTTTCTCCGCTCCGTGGTCGTTGCTTCGCGTGCCGAGATGATCCGTATCCCTTCTTCATCCCGCCAGACGTGGACTACATACAGCGTGTCCAGATTCGCAGTCGTTCCAATCAATGATTCTCGCGGCTCGCTTGTCGTGCTTGCGTCAAGAACCTGGGCGAGAGGATCGAAGAAAACCTGGCAAACCTGTTCGAAGTGGATTCCGTGCTTGACAAGATTTCTGGAGGCTTTCTCCCTGTCCCAGGTAAAGCGCTGATTTCGATAAAGGAAGACTGAATCCATCCTTACCTACGTATATACAATGCATACACGCTTGTCAACGGACTTACAATTCGCTTCGGGTAGCAGTCAAAGCGCGCTTGCTACACTAAGGCGAAGGCTGCGCGGTCTCGTTGCTCAGGCGCGCGGTAACTTCACAAATGATTGAACATCCGATCCCCGAAGCGCTTACTTTTGATGATGTCCTTCTCGTCCCTGCCTTCAGCGAAGTAGTTCCCAACCAGGTCACAACCGAGACCCGGCTCACCCGCAATATCACCCTGAACACGCCGCTGCTGTCCGCCGCGATGGACACCGTGACCGAGTCGCGGCTGGCGATCGCCATGGCACAGCAGGGCGGCCTGGGTATCATCCACCGCAATCTCTCGATCGAGCAGCAGGCCACCGAGGTCGACAAGGTGAAGCGCTCGGAGAGCGGCATGATCGTCGACCCGGTCACCATCGCGCCCGAGCAGCTTATCTCGGACGCGCTCGACGTGATGCGGCGCTACAAGATCTCCGGCGTGCCGGTGACGCAGGGCAAGCGGCTGGTCGGGATCCTGACCAACCGCGACCTGCGCTTCGAGACCCGCACCGATATTCCTGTTTCGGACGTGATGACCAAGAAGGACCTGATTACAGTTCCGGTGGGGACCACGCTTGAAGACGCGGAAGCGATTCTGCACGACCATCGCGTCGAGAAGCTGCTGGTGGTCAACGGCGACTATGAGCTGAAGGGCCTTATCACCGTCAAAGACATCCAGAAGAAGCTGAAGTATCCGAACGCGAGCAAGGACGAGCAGGGGCGCCTGCGGGTGGGCGCGGCCATCGGCGCAACGGGCGACTACCTGGAACGCGCCGGCGAGCTGGTGAAGGAGCTGTGCGACGCGCTCTCGATCGACTCGGCGCACGGGCATTCCTCGCGGGTGCTGGAAGCTGTGCGGCAGGTCAAGAAGCGCTTTCCCAACGTGGACCTGCTGGCTGGCAATGTCGCCACCTATGAGGGCGCGCTGGCGCTGATGGATGCTGGCGCGGATGCGGTGAAGGTGGGCATTGGGCCGGGGTCGATCTGCACCACACGCATGGTGACCGGGGCGGGCATGCCGCAGATTACGGCCATCTCGGAGGCCTATCGCGCGGGCCGCGAGCGCAACATCCCGATCATCGCCGATGGCGGCATCAAGTACTCGGGCGATGTAACGAAGGCGATCGCGGCGGGGGCGGACTCGATCATGATCGGGTCACTGTTTGCCGGGGTGGACGAGAGCCCGGGCGAGACGATCCTGTACCAGGGGCGGTCGTTCAAGGCGTACCGCGGTATGGGTTCGCTTTCGGCAATGGCGCAGGGCTCGGGCGAGCGCTACTTCCAGAGCTCGCGCGACCTGGAGACAGTGCCGGTGCGCGCGGAGGGCGTGGTCGATGCCGACCGAGACCGCAGCGGCACCAACCGGCTGGCGAAGTTCGTTCCGGAGGGCATCGAGGGCCGGGTGCCGCATCGCGGGCCGCTGGAGGCGATGGTGCACCAGCTGGTCGGGGGTTTGCGCTCGGGTATGGGCTACCTGGGCTGCAGCACGATTGCCGAGCTGCAGCACCATGCGCGCTTTGTGCGGATTTCGAATGCGGGTCTGCGCGAGAGCCATGTGCACGATGTGATCATCACCCGCGAGGCGCCCAACTATCACGTCGAGTAGAGCCTTTGGACGGTGTTTACAAGTCCATTGGCAGCGTCTTTTTCCACCATCCTTTCGTCCAAACCAGCGCGAGCCGGGCATAAAGTGATACATCTGGCTCGTCCACGTGACGGAAGGTGCTCGTCGTGCCCCTGCTCGCGCCCCACCACGCTCGCCTGCTTCCCGCCCTCCTCGCTTTCCGAATGGGGCTGGTTTCGCTGGCCTGTTTGTTCCCGGCGGGCCCGGCGCTTGCGCAGCAGACCGGTTCGCTGCACGGCGTCGTGCTCGATGCAGGGACGCACCGGCCCATTGCGCGGGTGCTGGTGGAGTCGCCCGCCAGTGGCCCGGGGGTTCTGACCGACAATGCCGGGCAATTCTCTTTTTCTGGCGTGCCCTTCGGGACCGTGCAGCTGCGCTATCGCAGACCCGGCTACTTCGATCCCTCCATGGGCCAGCCGACAGCTGCCCGCACGGTCGCCTTCGCCCCGGATACAGCTGCCGCCGGGCAGACCCTGCTGCTCTCCCCGGCCGCCTCGCTGCATGGCCAGCTTCTGCTGCCCGATGGCGACTCGGCTGCCGGGCTCCGGGTGGACCTGTACCAGGCGCGGGTGAGGGACGGGCGGCGCGGATGGAAGGTATCCGGCACAGTGACCGTGGACAATGGCGGCAGCTTCGCGTTCGACGGCCTGCAGGCAGGCAGCTTCCTGGTGCATGCCCAGGGCTCCATCGACCCGACGCCGTTCGGCACGCCGCCTGGTACCCGCTCAGGCTATGCCCCGGTCTTCGCCCCGGAGACGGGCGACATCAGCGAGGCGACGGTCTACGCCCTGCGGCCAGGGGAGTCAGAGGACGTGCGGCTGCGGCTCTCGCGGGTGCCGTTCTACCCGGTCAGCATCCGGGTCGCGGGCGACGCGCTCTCGTTCCAGATCACCGGCAATGGCTTTACCAACTGGTCGCCGCGCTACTCGCGCGAGGACGGGACGGTCACGACAGAGCTGCCGAGCGGCTCGTACCTGCTGCGCGCCAGCAGCGGTGGGCGTGGCGGAACCTTCGGCGAGCTGCCGTTCCACGTCGATGGCGCTCCAGTCTCCGGGCCGACGCTGGCTGCAAGTGAGACGGGCCGCATCCAGGTCGAGACCGAAGTAGCAGGCGACTCCAGCGGGAATGCCGGCGGCGGCAGCCCGGCGCAGAGCGCCCCGCGTGTCTCCTTCCTGAACTTTGTGCCCGTTTCCGACGTCAACCAGCAGCCCTCTCTGCAAAGGATCAGCTACGACCAGAACGGCGACACCGGGAATCTTACCTCGAGCGTAGCGCCAGGGCAGTACTGGGTGAGCGGTATGGGCAACGGCGGCTACATCGCTTCGCTTTCGAGTGGCGGCGTCGACCTTTTTTCGCAGCCGCTCTCTATTCTTCCGGGTACCGTCCCCAGCATCTCCGTGACCATTCGTCAGGACTCCGGAGCCATCACCGTGATGCGCGAAGGAGAGGTGGCGGCCACGTCCTGCACGATCCAGCTCCTGCCGCTCAGCCCCGGCGGCTTGTCGATGATGTCGTATGCCATCGACACGCAGGGCGCCCCCGTCGTCTTCAAGAACCTGCCGCCGGGCGACTACCTGGTGGTCGCGACCGCCTCCCCGGGCTCCATCGCCTTCCGCGAACCGGGCGTGCTGCAGGAGATCAAGGGGGAGCGCGGGACGGTGACGCCGGGCGGCTCGGCGCAGGTCACTCTGTCAACCCTGACGGTTCCTCCGCCAGACACTACGGGATCCTTCTGACATGCGCCGCCTGACGTTCGTGCTGGCTCTTGCAGCGTTGCCTGCTGCCCTGCGGGCGCAGCAGTTTGAGGTCGCCGGACGGGTGATGGACGCTGTGGCCGGCACCCCGCTCGCCCATGCCGCGGTCGATATCGAGCCCCTGGAGGACAGCCCGGGAGCGGCGGGGGGAGATTCTGGGGCTCCGCGCTTCGGCCGGCAGCGCGGGGCACCACCCACTGCCCTCGCCGCGGCGACCACGGCGGCCGACGGAAGCTTCCGCTTCAGCGGCGTGGCAGCCGGCCGGTATGCCCTGCGCGCAAGCCGCCGCGGCTACCTGCCGGCCAGCCTGGACCAGCACGGCCAGTTCTTCGCCGCGCTCGTCGTGGGACGGGACGAGCCCTCCGCAACCCGCATCCGCTTTGCGCTGCAGCCGCTGGCGACGATCGAGGGTAGCGTACTCGACAGCTCAGGCGACCCGGTGCAGACCGCAACCATCAGCCTGTTCATGCAGTCGGCTGACGGCACGGGCAAGGTGCAGAACCGGGAGAGCACGTCCCTGCGGCCGGGCAGCTCTACCTTCCAGTTCGACGCGCTTGCGCCTGGCACCTACTTTCTGGCGGTCGCCGGGCGGCCCTGGTTTGCGCAGACCGGCGCCCCGGACAGTGATATGCCAAATCCGCTCGATGTCGCCTATTCCGCCACATTTTTCGATGGCGCCAGCAGCGCTGCAGGGGCGCAGCCCATCCTGCTGAAGGCGGGAGAAACGGCCAGAGCAAACGTCTCACTGCATGCCGTGCCGGCGGTCCACATCCGGGTATCGGTGCAGCAGCAGGGGAACAGCGGCTTCTCGATGCCCCAGCTCAACGTGCCTGCGTTCGGTAGTTCTTTGCCCCTCGGGGCCGGCATCACCACCGACCGGGTAGCCAGGCAGAACGGCACTACAACCCTGAGCCTGACCATGTCTGTGCCGCCCGGCACGTACTCGATCGAGCAGGGCGCGGAAACCAAGACGCTGAACGCCACGGCAGACACGACGTTCAGCGCGGACGCGGCGGCCTCCGCACCGGTGCGTCTTACCGGCAAGCTCGCGATGGCCGACGGCACGGCGCTGCCCGCAGGCATGGCGCTGCGGCTGGTGCCGGAGGCGCGCGGGGGCGGCGCGATGTACACCGTCTTTCGTGCAAGCGACGCAGGCGACGCGGCGGAAGGCAGGTTTATGGGCGGTTTCAGTGGCTTCAGCCGGCGATCGATCGAGACAGCGGTGGCCGCGGATGGCAGTTTTGCCGCCGACGCGGTGCCGCCGGGCGACTACCGGCTCAATGTCAGCAATGCGGGCAGCGGCGCGGTCGTCGTAACCGATGCAGCGGCGACCGGGGGCCAGCTTTCAGGCGAGCAGGTGCTGCATGTGGGCGCTGACCCCGTAATGCTGGCGGCGACGGTTGCGCTGGCCAGCGGGAGCGTCGCAGGCCGGGTGCTGGGCGCCGGGGGCGCGACAGAGAGCGGGGCGATGGTGCTGCTGGTGCCAGGTGGTGCTGCCAGTGCTGCCCCGGCAGCGAGCACCATGCTCTACCGGCAGAATGAGAGCGACTCAGACGGAACGTGGACGATCGGCGACGTGGTTCCGGGGGTGTACCGGGCGGTCGCCATTCGCGATGGATGGGACCTTGCCTGGCGGAGGCCCGAGGTGCTGGCGCCATATCTCGCTGCCGGCAGCGAGGCCGTGACGGTTGCTGCCGGGGGCGCGGTCACGCTGGATAAGCCTCTGCTGGAGCTGCCGCGGTAACTTCACGGGAACTGGTCGGCATGTCTCAGGGAAGATAGGCACCCGTCTGCCTCGGAATGGCAAGCTCGCGAGCAGGAAGACCTCCGCGGGCAGACGTGAAAAGGCGCAGGCTGCTTTTCGATGGCAGCCTGCGCCTTTAGTCCCTGCGGAATCGAGGCGAGCCTACGGCTGCGGCTCCTCGCCTTCTGTGCCGGGGGTGGGGCCGTTGGCGGCGAGCGCGGCCTGCATCTCTTCGCGGCGCTTGGTGCGAGCCTCGGCGCGCTTCTGCCGCTTCTCGTCCAACACCTGTTCGGCGCCCAGCAGCTCAATCAGCGCGGTCTCGCCGCCGTCGCCCTTGCGGAAGCCGGTGCGCACGATGCGCAGGTAGCCGCCGGCGCGCTCGCCGTAGCGCGGCGCGACCGTGTCGAACAGACGGCTCACCGACTCGCGGGTCATCAGGTAAGCCAGGGCCTGGCGACGCGCGTGCAGGTCGCCCCGCTTGCCGAGGGTGATCATTTTTTCGACCTGGGGGCGGACCGCCTTGGCCTTGGTGAGCGTCGTCTCGACGCGGTCTTCCATCAGAATGGACGTGACCAGGTTGCGCAGCAGCGCGCGGCGGTGCGGGGTCTTGCGTCCGAGTTTGAATCCTGCTTTGCGATGGCGCATGGCGTTCTCTCTTTTGGTCGTTCGTGTGGTGCGACTTGAAGAGCGTCAGGTATCAGGTGTCAGGTGTCAGCTTTGCCTGCTTTTGCCTGACACCTGCCCTTGCCTGACACCTAGCTCCTAAAAGTTCTCCGGCTCGTTCTGCAGCGGCACATCCGCCTCGTCATCCAGGATCTCGTCTTCCTCGTCGTCGAAGCGGCTGTACTGGCCGGCGGCCAGCTGTGCCGAGGGCAGCACGCTGGTCGGACCCGGTACGGCATTGCCCTGCTCGTCGATCTTCATGCCGAGCGACAGGCCCATCTGCGCGAGGATTTCCTTGATCTCGTTGAGCGACTTGCGGCCGAAGTTCTTGGTCTTCAGCATCTCAGCTTCGGTCTTCTGGACCAGCTCGCCGATGGACTGAATGTTCGCGTTCTTGAGGCAGTTGTAGCTGCGGACACTGAGCTCGAGCTCCTCCACCGAACGGTTAAGGTTATCGTTGCGCAGCAGGCCGCGACCATCGTCCATGTGGCCTTCAAGCTCGATCTCTTCCTCGAAGTTGATGAAGATGCTCATGTGGTCCTTGAGCAGCTTCGCCGCCAGACCCAGGGCGTCGGCTGGGACAACCGAGCCGTTGGTCCATACTTCGAGCGTCAGCTTGTCGTAGTCGGTGATCTGTCCGAGACGCGCTGCCTCGACCGTGTAGTTGACCTTGCGCACGGGCGAGTGGACCGAGTCAATCGGCATGAAGCCGATGCCGAGGTCCTGGTCAAAGTTCTTGTCGGCAGAAACATAGCCGCGGCCCCGCTTGAGGCGCATCTCCATGTCGAGCTTGCCACCCTCACTCACCGTGCCGATGTAAACATCCTTGTCGAGGATTTCTACGTCGCCGTCAGCCTCGATCATGCCCGAGGTCACGATGCCCGGCTCCTCGACGCGCAGGTACAGCGCTTTGGGGCCATCCCCGTTCAGCTTGAAGGGGATCTGCTTCAGGTTCAGGATGATGTCGGTCGCGTCTTCGACGACGCCGGTGATGGACTGGAACTCATGCAGCACGCCTTCGATCTTGATCGCGGTAACGGCTGCACCCTCGATCGAGCTGAGCAGGGTGCGGCGCAACGAGTTGCCGATGGTGGTGCCGAAGCCGCGCTCAAACGGCTGGGCGCTGAACTTGCCGTAACGATCGGTAAGGGTCTCGGTGTCGACTTGAAGCCGCTTGGGGCGCTGAAAACCTCTCCACAACATAGTGTTTCTCCTTGGGCGCGCCGGTGCGAAGCATTCTGCTCCGGTTCGCGCGGTCGTGCAAAAACCTAAGACCCCCTGCGCGGGAGGCACCCACTTCGTGGGGTGTTTACTTTGAGAAGCAATGCAGGGTTGCACCCTGCATTGCTTCTCAAACGAGTACCCGTCCCGAAGAGACCGCCAGCCGCGCAGGCGGTTTTGCTTTACTTCGAGTACAGCTCGACGATCAGCTGTTCGTTGACCGGCAGCTGGATGTCTTCGCGTTTCGGCAGCGCGACGATCTTGCCCGATAGCTCGACGGCGTTGACCTGCAGCCAGACCGGCGTCGGCTGGTGCGATGCGAACTCGCGGGCTGTCTCGATGACCTGAAACTTGCTCGCGTTCGGGCGAATCTTGATCTCGTCCCCGACTGAAACCTGGAACGAGGGAATGTTGACCTTACGGCCATTCACTTCCACGTGGCCATGACGGACGATCTGGCGGGCCTGGCGTCGCGAACTGGCGTAGCCGAGCCGGAACGCGACGTTGTCGAGACGGCGCTCGAGCTGCTGCAGCAGCAGCGCGCCGGTATTGCCCTGGGAGTTCGAGGCCTTCTCGTAGTAGGCGCGGAACTGGCCTTCGAGCGCGAAGTAGATGCGCTTGGCCTTCTGCTTCTCGCGCAACTGCAGGCCGTAGCCGACGATCTTGGCCTTGCGGTCGCGGCCGTGCTGGCCGGGAGCGAAGTTACGCTTCTCGATAGCGCACTTGTCAGAAAAGCAGCGCGTGCCCTTGAGGAACAGCTTCATGCCTTCACGACGGCAAAGGCGGCATACAGGTCCGGTATAACGTGCCACGGGTGGTTCTCCTGACTTCGGTTGTCGACCGGTTTACGCGCTTGCAGCGTTTCATCCCGGTCCTGTTTGATTGAACGCGTCGGCAACTCAGCTTTAGCGTCCCTGACGCTCCAGGGTCTCGATGGCTTTGTCGTGCCGCCCAAACAACTCGCGCAAGCTCCGCATCTCAGTCTCGATCGCTAGCAGACGCATATTCATCTGGTCGATTTGTTTCTGGAGCCCTTCAAAGCGCGAGACCATCTCGGCTCTGAGTGAAACGTTCGTCCATATAAACCCAGCGACCATGACGAGGACTGGAACACCGACGGCGAAATAGAGCTGCTGATTCGTCATCCGACCTCCCAGTGCTGCCTTTCACTCCAGATCAAGTTTACTGTTGCGCGAAGCGCGGTCAACAGCCACCGAGTGGCCGCCAGCCGCACAGGCGGTCTTGCCGTTACACCCTCCGCCGCTTGGGCGGACGGCACCCATTGTGCGGGATGGGCGTGACGTCCCGGATTGAGCGCACATCGATACCCGCCGCAGCCAGCGCACGTACCGCCGACTCACGTCCAGAGCCAGGCCCGGAGACGCGCACATCCACCGAACGCAGCCCATGATCGCGGGCCTGGTTGGCCGCATTCTGCGCCGCCTGCTGCGCCGCGAAGGGCGTGCCCTTGCGCGAGCCGCGGAAACCGAGCGAGCCGGAGCTCTTCCACGACAGCGTATTGCCCTGCCCATCGGTGATGGTGACGATGGTGTTGTTGAACGTCGCCTGAATGTGCACCAGGCCATACGGCACGTTCTTGCGCTCGCGCTTCTTGAACTTCTTGTTCTTGCCCGCCTTGGCAGCCGAGCCCTTGCCTGCTGTCGATTTCTGCGCCTTCGCCATTACTTGGTCACCTTCTTCTTGCCGGCTACCGTGCCCTTGCGTGGGCCCTTACGGGTGCGCGCATTGGTGTGCGAGCGCTGGCCGCGCACAGGCAGATTGCGGCGGTGGCGCAGCCCGCGGTAGGACTGGATATCGATGAGTCGCTTGATGTTCATCGAGACATCCTTGCGCAGGTCGCCTTCGATCCCGCCTTCCTGCTCGATGACCTGGCGAATCTGGTTGATCTCTTCCTCGCTCAGCGTCGAGAGCTTGCGGAAGGGATCGATGTCGGCTTTGGTCAGGATGCGCAGCGCGCGCGGGTTCCCGATGCCGTAGATATAGGTGAGTGCGATCCGCGTCTGCTTGTTGTTGGGCAGATCGACCCCAGCAATACGTGCCATGCTTTGCCTCGTTGCCCGGTGAAGGGCGGCCCGGATGCGGAGCGTGTCCGTCAGGGCTGTTCGGGGACCGCGCTGCTGCTTTGCAGGCCAGTTCGCAATCCGGGTGGAGCGGTCCGGCAGGTTCATCGCACGCTCGTTACGCCTGGAGCGAACTCGCCTGGGGACTCGCTGGTCTATGGCGCCGGCCTTCGAGATGCCGGCGGTGCATCGAGGGGCTGGAGCGCCCGGGCGCTAACCCTGGCGCTGTTTGTGCTTGGCTACTTCGCAGATCACCCGCACCACACCGCGGCGGTGGATCACCTTGCACTTGTCACAAATCTTCTTTACCGATGCACGAACCTTCACTTGTCTTCCTTTCCTTCAGGGTACAGGGATTAGGGTGCAGGGTTTACCAGGCAAGAACGTGCCTGTTACACCCTGAACTCCTGGGGATACAGAGTCAGGGGTGGAGGGTTTAACACACCCGAGCCGTGCCCGTTACACCCTGAACCTTCTCCCTTGTTCCACGCCTGTTACACCCTTAACACTTACTTATACCGGTAGACGATCCGCCCGCGGGTCAGATCGTACGGACTCAACTCGACCGCCACCCGGTCGCCCGGGAGAATACGGATGAAGTTCTTCCGCATGCGTCCCGATACGTGGGCAAGCACCTGGTGCTTGTTCTCCAGTTCCACCTTAAACATCGCATTCGGCAACGTCTCGACGACCGTCGCCATGACTTCAATCGCGTCTTCCTTCGACACCCGTGTCCCGATTCCGCCCCGCTGTACCGCCAGCGGAACTGCCTTGCCTGTTGCCTGCCGTCATGCTCCAGCACGTGAGAGCCCCGACTATCGAGTCAGATAAATCGCGCTAGCGAGTCAAATAAACTCGCGCTAGCGAGTCAAAACCTCGACCCCATTGGCCGTAACGGCGACCGTGTGCTCGAAATGCGCACTCAGCGTCCCGTCTACCGTGACGGTCGTCCATCCATCACTCAGAACCTGCACCGCCGCCTTGCCGGCATTCACCATCGGCTCAATGCAGAACACCATGCCCTCGCGGAGCTTCATGCCCCGCCCGCGCCTTCCGTAATTGGGTACCTGCGGATCCTCATGCAGGTGCGTCCCAATGCCGTGCCCTACAAACTCCCGCACCACGCTGAAACCTTCGCGCTCGACCATCTGCTGCACTGCTGCGCCAATATCCCCAAGCGTCGCGCCCCGGGTAACCGCGTCGATCCCGGCGGCAAGCGAGGCTTCTGTTACCGCCAGCAGCCGCATCGTACTCTCTTCCAGCGCGTCACCCACGGCAATGGTCGTTGCCGAGTCGCCGTAGAACCCATCCACCACAACCCCGGTGTCGATGGAGACAATGTCGCCGTCGCGCAGCACCTTCTTCCGTGAAGGGATGCCGTGCACGACCTCCTGGTTGACGCTCGTGCAGAGCACGGACGGAAACCCGCGATAGCCCTTGAACGCCGGTGTCACTTTCAGTTCCCTGACCTTGGCGTCCGCAACCTCTTCGAGGTCCATCGTCGTCGCGCCCGGTTTCACATGGGGCCGGACCGCATCGAGCAGCTCCCGAACCAGCCTGCCGGCGCGCCGCATCTGCGCAACCTCTTCCCCGGTCTTCAGCATCACCGCCACTACTCTTGCTTCCTCAACTGTCGTACTGCCTGCTCCACACGTTCCGTCACTTCATCCAGCGCCGCCTCGCCATCGATCTCGACCAGCCGCCCAAGCCCGTGGTAATGCTCGACAACCGGCGCAGTCTGCGCCTCATAGGCACGCATGCGCCCTTTGAAAACCTCTTCCGAATCGTCATCCCGCCGCTGCAGAGCAGCCCCGTCCAGGTCGCAGGTATTGTCCCGCGCAGGCGGCTGGAGATAGATGTTGTAGATACTGCCGCATACCGGACAGATGCGTCGGCCTGTGATTCGGCGCAGTAGCTGAGTATACGCGACGCGGATGGAGACAGCAACCAGCCTCAGGCTGCCTGGCTTTTGTCCCGGGCCGCCCTGCCCCGGATCCAGTTGCCCGTCCAGCCACTCCGCCTGAGCCAGCGTCCGCGGGTAGCCGTCGAGGATGTAGCCCCGGGCGGTATCCGGCTCCTGCAGACGCTGCTCGACCATGCGGTTAACCAGGTCGTCGGGCACCAGATGCCCGGCATCCATCAACTTCCGGGCTTCGACGCCGGCCTCCGAGCCGGACGCCACGTTCGCACGCAATAGGTCGCCGGTTGAAATCTGCGGGATCTGCCAGCGCTGCACCAGTTCCTTCGCCTGGGTGCCCTTGCCAACCCCCGGCGCTCCCATCAGCAGGATGGGACCCGGCCGGAAGCCTTGTTCCTTATCTTTCGGGTTATTCGGGTCGATCGATTCCATCGAAGAAGGCGCCAACTACCAGGACCGCCTTCCACGCACGCGGCTCTTGGAGGAAAAGCCCTCGTAATGCCGCATGATGAGCTGCGACTCCACCTGGTTGACCGTATCCATCGCCACGCCGACCACGATCAGCAGCGAGGTGCCGCCGAAGTAGAAGTTGAAGCCCAGGCCGTTGGTCATCCAGAGCGGCAGATGCTCGAAGACGCCGCCGATGAAAGGCAGGTGGTTCAGGTGGATGCCCGAGATCAGGATCGTCGGCACAAGCGAGATGAGAATGAGGTAGATCGCGCCCACCAGCGTCAAACGGGTCAGGATGTCGTTGATGTAGTCGGAGGTGCGCTTGCCGGGGCGGATGCCCGGGATAAAGCCGCCATACTTGCGCATGTTGTCGGCGATATCGTCCGGCCGGAAAACGATCGAGATATAGAAGTAGGCGAAGAAGATGATGGCAACGGCCTGCAGCAACACGTACCAGGGCTCGCCCGGTCGCAGCGAGTCGAAGATGCGGGTCAGCACAGCCGAGTTCTTGACGAACTGCGCCTGGCCGAACAGCAGCGGCGCCGACAGCACCGAGGCCGCGAAGATGACCGGCATCACGCCGCCGGAGTTGACCTTGAGCGGCAGATGGGTCGACTGCCCGCCCATCATGCGCCGCCCGACGATGCGCTTGGCATACTGCACGGGCACGCGGCGCTCAGAGCGCTCGACAAACACGATGAACGCCACCAGCAGCGCCATGGCGATGACCAGCAGCACCAGGGCCGGGATGGTGAGGGCGCCGAACTTCTCAGTGCGGGCGGTCTGGATGAGCTCGGCGATGGCCCGCGGCAGACCGACGACGATGCCCGCGAAGATCAGCAGGCTCATGCCGTTGCCGATGCCGCGGTCAGTGATCTGCTCGCCCAGCCACATGATGAACGCCGAACCGGTGGTCAGCGTCAACATGGTCATTAGAACAAAGCTGACCCCTGGATGGAGCACCAGCTGCGCACCGCCGGTACCGTTCGAGAGCGCACCCGCGATGAAGCCGGACTGCACCAGAGCCAGCAGGATGGTGACGTAACGGGTCCACTGCGTGATCTTGCGGCGGCCGGCCTCGCCTTCCTTCTGCAGCTTGGCCAGCGGCTCATAAACGACCGTGAGCAGCTGGAAGATGATCGAGGCCGTGATATACGGCATGATGCCGAGGGCGAAGACGGTCATCCGGCGCAGGTTGCCGCCGTTGAACAGGTCAACCAGGCCCAGCGGCGAGCCGCTTTGCGAGTTGAAGAAGTTGGCCAGCGCCGCGGTGTTGATACCGGGAGTGGGGATATGCGCGCCGAGGCGATAGACGGCCAGCATGGCGAAGGTGAACAGGACGCGGTTGCGCAGTTCGGGAATGCGAAAGATGTTAAGGAACTTCTCCAGCATGCGGCAGCTCTTCTCGGCGAATCAGGATGGCCAGGCGGTCCACTTTAGAATACGACGGCAGCGGCCCCACCGGGCGCACTGCCTTCCGGATGTCGGTGCAGGTCTTTGCAACCGGCCGTCCCGGTTACGCGATCAGGACAGCCTTGCCGCCGGCGGCTTCAATCTTCTCCTGCGCGGACTTGGAGAACTTGTGCGCATGGATGGTGATTGCGGATGCCAGCTCGCCGGTACCGAGAACCTTGAGCAGCTCATTGCGACGTTTAAGGAAGCCCAGCGCCAGCAGCCGCTCATGCGTCAGCTCGGTCTCGCCCATCTCAGCGATGCGAATGAGGTTCAGCACCGTGTACTCGGTACGGAAGATGTTGGTGAAGCCGCGCTTGGGCAGACGGCGGTGCAGCGGCATCTGGCCGCCCTCGAAGCCGCGCATCAGGCTTGAGCCTGAGCGCGAGCCCTGACCCTTGTGGCCGCGGGTGGAGGTCTTGCCGTGGCCCGAGCCCATGCCGCGGCCTACACGCTTCTTGTTCCGGTTCGCCTTGGCTGGGGCGCGGAGATTGGATAGATTCATGATTCCCTCGCTAACGCCGGCTTTCTCGGCCGACTCGCTTTCGATCCAGTGCTAAAACCGCCTGCGCGGCTGGCGGCCACTTCGTGGCGGGTGTTCTTTCTTGCGGCAAATGCGGCTCTTGTGGCCCTCCCGCTGGTCGGGATCAGCATCGTCTGCTTGTTGCCTGTTGCCTGTTGCCTGTTGCCTGTTGCCTGTTGCCTGTTGCCTGTTGCCTGTTGCCTGTTGCCTGTTGCCTGTTGCCTGTTGCCTGTTGCCTGTTGCCTGTTGCCTGTTGCCTGTTGCCTGTTGCCTGTTGCCTGTTGCCTGTTGCCTGTTGCCTGTTGCCTGTTGCTTGTTGCTTGTTGCTTGTTGCTTGTTGCCTAGCTCTCCAGAATCCGCACCAGATGCGGAATCTTCTTGACCATGCCCCGGATCGATGGCGTGTCCTCGCGCTCGACTACCTGCTGCAGCCGGGTGAAGCCCAGCCCTTTGACCACCTTCTTGTGTTTGACCGGCGCCTGGATCATCGACCGGTAATACTGGATGCGCATGCTTGTCTTTGTCTCTGCCATGGTTACATCTCCTGCAGTGTCTTGCCGCGCAGCGCCGCCACTTCCGCGCGGTCGCGCAGCTGCACCAGCGCGTCAAAGGTCGCCTTGATCACGTTGTGCGGGTTGGCCGAGCCGAGGCTCTTGCTCAGCACATTCTGCACCCCGGCCGAGGTCATCACAGCACGGACTGCGCCGCCGGCGATCACGCCTGTACCTTCCGGCGCCGGCTTGAGCAGCACCTGGCCTGAGCCGAAACGGCCCAGTACCTGGTGCGGGATGGTTGTTTCGGTCAGGTTGATCCGGACCAGGTTCTTCTTGGCCGACTCGATACCCTTGCGGATCGCCTGCGGCACTTCCTTTGCCTTACCCGAGCCGTAGCCGACCACACCCGAAGCCGGGTCGCCCACGACAACCAGCGCCGCGAACGACATATTCTTTCCGCCCTTGACGACCTTAGTCACGCGATTGATCGTAACGACCTGGTCCTTCAAGTTGTACTGTCCCGCATCGAGCTTTTTCTTCAGCATTGCCTACCTCAGTCCTTTTCGGGCTCCTGCTCCGAAGCCCCCCATCCCTGCGCATGCAGCCAGACCCCTTGGCGGGGCGCTGCTTAAAAGTCCAGTCCTGCCTCGCGCGCGGCGTCCGCGAGCGCCTTGATGCGGCCGTGGTATAGATAACCGCCGCGGTCGAACACAACTTTCTTGATGCCCTGCTCCTGCGCCCGCTCCGCCACCAGCCTGCCAACCTCTTTCGCCGCTTCCAGGTTGCCACCTATCTTGATCTTCGCGGTGACAGTGGAAGCCGAAGCCAGCGTGACGCCCTGGTTATCGTCGATGATCTGGGCGTAGATGTGGTTGAGAGAGCGGTAGACATTCAGACGAGGCCGCGCGGCCGAGCCGTGCACCTTTTGCCGGATGCGGGAGTGGACCCGCCGGCGAACTTCATTGCGCTTGAGCTTCGGAATCATGGTCTTTCCTTCCTAAAGGCGGAGCCGCCCTGCGGCTCCGTTCGGGTTTCTACTAAAGGTTCCGGCTTACGCCAGGGTTACTTCGAGCCAGTTTTGCCGGCCTTCTTCTTCAACTTTTCGCCCGCATAGCGCACACCCTTGTTCTTATACGGGTCGGGCTTGCGCAGCGAACGCATATCGGCGGCTACCTGGCCGACCTTCTGGCGATCAATCCCGGAGATGGTGAGCCGGGTCTGCTTCGCATCGACCGCCGCCGTGATGCCGGTCGGCAGCGGAAACTCGATCGGGTGCGAGTAGCCGAGGGTGAACACAACCATCTTCGGCCCCTTGAGCTCCACCCGGTAGCCGATCCCGACGATATCGAGATCCTTGGTCCAGCCCTTGGTCACACCTTCGACCGCATTGAAGACCAGCGCACGGGTCAGCCCGTGGATCGCTGCCTGCGAATCGTTCTCACGCACTGCGTGGATGAAGTTTTCACGCGTTTCCAAGGCGATGCCGATCGGGATCGACTGCTGGACTTTGCCCTTAGGACCCTCGACCAGCAAGGTGTTGCCTTGGACCGTGTATTTCACTCCCGCGGGAAGCGGGATGGGCTGCCTACCGATACGCGACATGGTTCCAATCCTTTATCTGGCTTGCGAGTCCCGCTCCGGCACTTTCCGAAGGCGTTCCACTGCAGCCCTGCAGACTCCTGCCTGCCCTACTACTTAAACCAAACAGGCGACATCGTCGCCCTCACACCACTCCCGGTCGTCAGCACACCTACGCGCGCAGCGCGTCGCCGCCCGAACCGGCCAGGTTCACCAGACTTCGCAGAGGAGCTCGCCGCCGACACCTTCGCGCCGTGCCTGCCGGCCCGTCATGACACCCTTCGGGGTGGTCAGGATGGAGATACCCAGGCCGCCCTGGACGCGCTTGATCTCGTCGCGACCGATATATACGCGGCAGCCCGGACGCGAAACCCGGTGCAGGTCGCGGATAACCGCCTCGTTGTTGTTGCCGTACTTGAGATACACACGCAACACCGGGTGCCCGTCTTCCTCGGCCGCCTTGTAGTTCGCGATGTAGCCCTCTTCCTTGAGGATGCGGGCGATCTCGGACTTCAGCTTGGAAGCCGGCACGTCGAGCTTCTGGTGGCGCGCGCGGATGGAGTTGCGAATGCGCGTAAGAAAGTCAGCTACTGGGTCGGTCAGATTCATCGGTTCTCCTCATCTCCCGTTCGCTCTGCCGCTCTACAGGCTGCCGCGCAGAGAACCAGCGAAGATGGTTTTAGGGACCTTGCGATCCTGGTGCTGCCGGCGCCGGGCGCCCGCATGGAAATGACTACCAGCTCGACTTGACGACGCCGGGAATATCTCCCTGATGCGCCAGCATCCGGAAGCAGAGGCGGCAGATGCCGAACTTGCGCAGAAACGCCCGGGGGCGCCCGCACAGCTTGCAGCGGTTATGCTGCCGGCTCTTGAACTTCGGCTTTCTCTCGTCTTTCACGCGCTTTGCTGTTGTGCTCATCCTGCTCTCTTTCCTGTCCCTGCCATCTCTGATCCATCCCTGCTGCCTGCAGTGCCGGAGCGTTCCTGCATCGCGGCCGGCTCAATCCACTCCCCTGAAAGCGCGCCCTAAGCAGCGGCCCGGAACGGGATTCCAAAAGCCTTGAGCAGCGCCCGCGCCTGGTTGTCGTCGGGCGCCGTGGTCACAATCGTAATATTCATGCCTTTCAGCTTCTCCACCTTCGAGTAGTCGATCTCGGGGAAGATGAGCTGGTCGCGCATGCCGAGCGTGTAGTTGCCGCGTCCGTCGAAGCTCTTAGTGGACACGCCGCGAAAGTCGCGCACCCGCGGGAGCCCAATCTGGATCAGCCGGTCCAGAAATTCGTACATGACATTGCCGCGCAGGGTCACCATCGCGCCGATCGGCATCCCCTCGCGCACCTTGAAGGCGGCGATCGACTTCTTCGCCCGCGTCGTCACCGGCTTCTGTCCGGCGATCAAGGCCAGGTCCGCGACCAGCGGGTCGAGCAGCTTCGAGTTCTGCGTCGCCTCGCCCAGGCCCATGTTCAGCACGATCTTCTCAAGCCGCGGCACTGCCATCGGGTTCTTGAGGCCAAGCTCTTTTTGCAGCGCCGGCTTGATCTCGCTTAGATATCTTTCTTTCAAACGTGCTGCCATGTCGCTTCCTTTTCTCCCGGTCTCGGAGTGGCTGCTAAGCCGTCTACCGTTACGGAACATCCCATTGCCTTACTTCCGCGTTCAGCACGCACGCCTGGACGGCGAGTCCCTACTTCTTCTTCGGCGGCAGTACTTTGTCGCACTTGCGGCAGACCCGCACCTTGGTCTCGCCCTCGAAGCGGAAGCCAACCCGGGTCGGGCCGCAGTCCGGGCAGACCAGCATCACGTTTGAGATCTGCAGCGGCGCTTCCTGCTCCGCGACACCGCCCTTGATATTGCGCTGCGGGTTGGGCTTCACGTTCTTCTTGATCACGCGAATGCCCTGCACCAGAACCTTGTTCTCGTCGGGAAACACCCGTAGTACGCGGCCCTGACGGCCCCGGTCCTTCTCTGAGCCCGTGATGACCTGCACGGTGTCGTTGCGCTGAATCTTCAATGCCGCCATAGCTCTTACTCCTCGACGTTCTTCCCTCGCCCGCGCGCACTGCTTGTTGCGTACTAGATAACTTCCGGGGCAAGTGAAACAATCTTCAAAAACTTCTTGTCCCGCAGTTCGCGGGCCACCGGGCCAAATACGCGCGTACCGACCGGCTCGCCTGCGTCATTAATCAGCACGCCGGCATTCGAGTCAAAGCGGATATAAGTCCCATCCCTGCGGCGGACTTCCTTGCGGGTGCGCACGATGACCGCCTTGACAACCTTGCCCTTCTTGACCTGCCCGTCGGGCGAGCTTTCCTTGACCGCTGCCGTGACCACGTCGCCAAGCGAGGCGATCTTGCCGGTACCGCCGCCGAGCGGCAGGATGACCTGGAGCTTGCGCGCCCCGGAGTTATCCGCCACCTCGAGCATGGTTCTCATCTGTACTGCCATCTGCGTACCCTCCGGCTGCGGCCCACTGCATTGCCGTATCTGTTATCCGACTTACTAAACTCAACTACTGAAAATCCAACCTCTAGGCCCGGAACCGCTTTCAAGCCTTCCGCGCCGCGATGCGGGTACCGGCCAGCAAGCACCGCCACCCTAGCTTTTAGTCTGGTTTTGACTCTTACTGGGCCGCGAGCCGCGCAGCCTCTTCAGCCTGCGCCAGTGCCGACCGCCGCACGATCTCCTCCAGCTGCCAGCGCTTCAGCTTTGAGAGCGGCCGGGTTTCGCGAATGCGCACCACGTCGCCGACGCGTGCCGAGTTCTGCTCGTCATGCGCGTAGAACTTCTTGCTGGTGCGCATGACCCGCTTGTACTTCGGGTGCGCCTTGGCCATCTCGACCTGCACCACAATGGTTTTTTCCATCTTGGTCGAAACCACGGAGCCGACCTTCTCGTTACGCCGCGTTTCCCGCGCCTCTGTCTGCTGTGTCTCTGCCATCGGCTAGCTCGCTTCCCCCGCGCCGGCCTTGGCCTTGCGCGCCTTCTTCTCTTTTTTGCCCGGCTCGGCGATCGCGGCTACCGCGGTCGCGCCGCGAATGCCCAGGGCCCGCTCGCGCTCGACCGTCTTGAAACGCGCGACATCTTTTTTCAGTACGCGCAGTTTCTTCACGCCTTCGTTCTGGCCCAGCTTGATCTGGAAGCGGATACGGAAGAGCTGCTCCGCGGTCTTGCGCGCCTCATCCCGCAACTCGGCATCGCCGAGTTCGCGTACCTTCATAGTTTCCATGTGGATCATCTCTTCCCGGGACGCCGGCCCCCTGATCCATGCTGCGGATTCAGACCGGGTCTCCCGTTATCGTACCTGCTTAGCGTCGGCAGATCAGGGCGCGTGCGCAACCAGCTTCACGCAAAGCCCAGCTTATCGAGTGTACCTAGTTCAGCATCAGAAAGCCAGCCCTATCCGGCAACTCGCCCGCTATGAATCTATAGTCGAGCTACCGGTATGCAAGATTTATTCCATCTCGCGCCGGACTCTCCCGTGCGGGACAGAATCAGCCTACTTAGCCGCCACCGTTGCCTTCACATCGTGCCGTTGCACGAAGCGCACCTTGAGCGGCAGTTTGTGCGCAGCGAGCCGCATCGCCTCCTGGGCGATCTCCGGACTCACACCCTCCATCTCGAAGAGCATCTTGCCCGGCCGCACCACTGCCGCCCAGTGGTCTGGCGCACCCTTGCCCTTACCCATACGGGTTTCAGCGGGCTTCTTGGTGATCGGCTTATCCGGGAACAGGCGCAGCCATATCTTGCCGCCACGCTTGATGAAGCGTGTCATCGCAATGCGGCTCGCCTCGATCTGGCGATCCGTGATGTAGCCGCACTCCATCACCTTCAGGCCGTACTCGCCGAACGCGAGCTCCGCGCCGCGCCAGGCCTTGCCCTTCATGCGTCCGCGCTGCTGCTTGCGGTACTTGACCCTCTTTGGCATCAACATTGCTTTGATCCTCTTCCCAGCTCACTTGCACTACGTACGGTCTGTCAATCTTTGCGCTCGATGTCGCTCACGCGCTCCTCAAGACTTGTCATACGCTCGCTGAAGCCGACCACCAATGCCTCATTCGCCTTGAACTTCGACTCGAAACTAATCGCCCACTTGCGAAACTCGAGCAGCAATTTCGTTTCGACTCTCTCATCGCGCTCGATCAATTCCAGCTTGACCACGTCGAGACGATCCAGAATCCTGGTCGCGAAGGAGTCGAAATCCTCCCGGATCCCAGATCGCAGATGGTCAAGATCAGCCTTGGTCGCGTATTCCTCAGCCATTGTCCACCTCCCTCGTGGCCGCGTATCTAGTTCCTAGAATACAGGCGCGCCCGCTCCGGCTACCTGCGGCGCTGTCCGGCGCTGCTGGTAAATATCGCCGCGATAGACCCAGGTCTTGACCCCGATGATCCCGTACGTGGTGTGCGCCTCGGCAAAGCCGTAGTCGATGTCGGCCCTCAGCGTATGCAGCGGCAGACGGCCCTGCAGATACCACTCCGACCGCGCAATCTCGTTGCCGTTCAAACGGCCCGAAACCCGCACCTTGATGCCCTTGCAGCCGAAGCGCAGCGCTGAATCGACCGCTTTGCGCATTGCCCGGCGGAAGCCGACCCGCTTTTCCAGCTGCAGCGCGATGTTTTCAGCGACCAGCTGCGCATCGAGCTCCGGCTTGTTCACCTCCAGAATGTCGATGAAGACATCCCGGTTGGTGCGCTTCTGGATCTCGAGCTTCAGCTTGTCGATCTCGGTCCCCTTGCGCCCGATGATGATGCCCGGACGCGCGGTACGGATGATGAGGCGCAGCTTGTTACCCGGCCGCTCGATCTCGACCGAGGAGACGCCCGCTGCCTTGAGCTTTTCCTTCAGCTCACGCTTCAGCTTCACGTCCTCGACCAGCAGCTTGTCGTAGTCGCGCTCGACGAACCAGCGCGAGCGCCAGGGCTTGTTGACGCCCAGGCGGAATCCATACGGATGAACTTTCTGACCCATCGTGCTCCTCTGTTCTTCCCCTGCCAGACTGTGCGGAGTCTTCCGCGTGTGCCTTGTACCCCGAACCTAAACCTTGACCGCTGTCTTGCCTGCGGCCTTACGCTTCCTGCCTGCGGCCGGCACTGCCTTATCGGTCACCCCCACGGTCCGCGCCGAGCGCTTCGCCGTGGCCTTGCCGCCACGTACCCGCTTTTCCTCGCCAGGCTCCGACCCGCCGACGCCCGCATCCTCGTTCAACTCCGCCACCGAGATCAGGATGTGCGACATCCGGCGCTGGTAGCGGAACGCGCGGCCCATCGGCGCGGGACGGATACGCTTCATGCGCGGGCCATCATTGGCGATCGCCGACTTCACGTAGAGATTGTCGACATCGATGTCGAGACCCTGCTCGCCGCTCAGGTAGTTCGCATTCTGGAGCGCCGAGCGCAGCACCTTTTCGACCAGCGGCGCGACACCCTTCTTAGTGAACATGATCGTGTTCAACGCCTGCTCCACGCGCTGCCCCTTGATCAGGTCCAGCACCAGCCGCGCCTTCTGCGGACTGACCCGCTGGAAGCGCGCCTCGGCCCGGAACTCCCGTGTATCCAGCTGCATCAGAAAACCCTCACTCCCATTTCCGCCTGCTCGGCGGGACCAGCCAGCTTAACGAGGCTTGGCTGAAGACTCGTTCGACTTCGCAGTGTGGCCCTTGAACGTCCGGGTCGCGGAAAACTCGCCCAGCTTGTGGCCTACCATGTTTTCCGTCACATAGACCGGGATAAACTTCTTGCCGTTATGCACCGCGATCGTATGCCCTACGAACTCGGGAAAGATCGTCGACCGGCGTGACCAGGTCTTGATGACCTTCTTCTCATTGGCCGTGTTCATCGCTTCCACCTTCACCATCAGGTGCCCGTCGATGAATGGACCCTTCTTTGTGCTGCGTGCCATCTCGTATCCTCACCGGCGCCTGCGCGCCTTCTCTCTGCCATCCATCTTTCAGCGCGCCATCGGCGCGGTCACGCGAAGCGCTCTCGCCATCCGCGCAGGATTACTTCTTGCGGCGGTTCACGATGAACACATCTGTTCGCTTGTTGTTGCGCGTTTTGTAGCCGCGGGTCGGCTGGCCCCACGGCGTCACCGGGTGCCGTCCGCCCGAGGTCTTGCCCTCGCCGCCGCCGTGCGGATGGTCGACGGGATTCATCGACACGCCGCGGTTGGCCGGGCGGATTCCCTTCCACCGGTTGCGTCCCGCCTTACCGATGGTCACATTCTCATGGTCGGTGTTGCCCACCTGCCCGATGGTCGCCATGCACTCGACCAGTACCCGCCGGATCTCGCCCGAGGGCAGCTTCAGGAGCGCATAGTCGCCTTCCTTGGCCACCAGCTGCGCCGAGGCACCGGCCGAGCGCACCATCTGGGCACCCTTGCCGGGCCGCAGCTCGACATTATGTACCGTCGTGCCAGCCGGGATGTTCTTGAGCGGCAGCGCGTTGCCGACCAGGATATCGGCCTCTGGCCCGCTCATGATGGACTGGCCGACCTTGAGCCCGACCGGCTGCAGAATGTAACGCTTTTCCCCATCGGCATACGCGATCAGGGCGATCCGGCTCGAGCGGTTGGGGTCATACTCTATCGTTGCAACCTTGCCCGGCACGCCATACTTCTCGCGCTTGAAGTCGATCAGGCGCAGCATCTTCTTGTGGCCGCCGCCCTGATGGCGGATGGTCAGGTCGCCCACGTTGCGGCGTCCGCCGGTGCGCTGCTTGACCACCACCAGCGGTTTGTACGGCTTGTCGGTCGTAATGTCGTCATTCACCAGCGTGGTCTTAAACCGCAGCGTCGGTGTAATGGGTCGATAGGTCTTGATCGGCATCGTTTCGCTCTTATCCAGCCGGGTCGCACCTGGGTGCTGCCCGGCTTACTTAAACCTGCTCCTGCCTGGTGCTGCCTTCGACTGCTCTCGCCCGGGCTACAGGCTGTCTACGTACTCAGGCATCTTCTCGCCCTGGACCAGGCGCACATACGCCTTTTTCCAGTCGGGCTTGTAGCCGGAAAACTTGCCCCGGCGCCGCTCCTTGCCCAGGTAATTCATGGTGCGCACCGCAGCCACCTTGACCTTGAACAAGGCCTCGACAGCCTGCTTGACTTCTGTTTTCGTCGCCTTGGTCGCCACTTCGAAGACCAGCGTGGACTCGGCTTCCTTGACCTGCAACCCTTTTTCCGTAATGACGGGGCGGCGCAATGTTGTGTGGAGAGTTGGCATGTTAGGCCACCTGAGCCTTTCTCACCTGCGCGAGCCGGCGCTTGGAAACAGTCTTCTTGAGCGACTCCTGCAGGGTTTCAATTGCGGACCTGGAGAAGATTGCCCGGTCGTGCCGCAACACGTCGTAGGGATGCACCTCGGTGGACAGCAGCAGCTCCACCTGGTCGAGGTTGCGCGCACCGAGAATCGTGTTCGCCGCCAGCTCTGCACTGGACTCGACCAGCAATACGGTCCGTCTCGCGTCGAGGGTATCAAGCGCCGCGCGGTACAGCCTGGTCTTGCCTTCGGGCAGTGCAAGCGTGTCGACCACGATCAGCTTGCCCTCAGCATGCTTGGCCGCAAGCGCCGAACGGAGTGCGCCGAGCACCTTCTTGCGCGGGAACGCGTAGTCGTACGAACGCGGCTGCGGTCCATGCACTGTGCCGCCATGGCGCCATAGCGGCGAGCGCACCGAACCCACGCGGGCGCGGCCCGTGCCCTTCTGCTTCCACAGCTTCTTGCCCGAGCCCGAGACCAGCTTGCGGTTCTTGGTCGCCGCCGTTCCCTGGCGCATGGCCGCGCGGAAGTGCTTGACCGCCTCCCACACCAGGCCCTCGTTTACCGAGTCGGGTGCGAAGATCTCATCGGCCAGCTCGAAGGAGCCCACCGTTTCTCCGCGTAGATTGTGTACATCGATCGTTGCCATCGTCTTCTCTTCTCTTTGAGCCCGTGCGCATTGCGCTGACTGCATCGCTCTTGATCTTGCGCCCGAAGAGCGCCGTTGCCCGACGCAGCCAGCGTTACTTCTTTTTGGCGGAGGCCTTCTTGGACGCCTTCAGCGGATCGACTGTGCCGGACCCCGCGAAACCGCGGCGCTCGCGCGGCGGCGACTTCGGCTTCGAGATCAGCACGATCCCGTCCCGCGCCCCCGGCACCGCGCCCTCGACCATAATCAGGTTCTCTTCAAGGTCAATGCCGCGAATGCGCAGGTTGCGTACCGTCGTCCGATCCACGCCATAGTGGCCCGGCATTCTCTGCCCTGGAAACACCCGCGAAGGAAAACTCGAAGCGCCGATCGAACCCTGCACCTGAAACATGTGGCCATGCGACTTCGGTCCGCCACCAAAATTATGCCGCCGGACGACACCGGAAAACCCGCGGCCCTTGCTGGTGCCGACCACGTCCACATACTTCTCTTCGGAGAAGATATCGACCAGCACCCGATCGCCCGCCTTGACGCCGACCTCGGCCTCTTCACCTTCAGCCACCGGCTTGATCGCTTCGACGCCCACTTCCTTGATTAGGCGCACCGGAGCCACGTTATTTTTCGCGAAGTGGCCGGTCTGCGGCTTGGTCAGCTTGGACGCCTTGACGAACTCGACCAGTCCAATCTGCGCCGCATCATAGCCGTCCCGGGCCATCGTCTTCAGCTGCGTAATCACGCATGGGCCCGCCTGCAGAACGGTGATCGGGTGCACATTGCCCTGATCATCGAACACCTGCGTCATGCCAATCTTCTTGCCGAGAATCCCTGTCACTGCCATCTGTTTCCTTCCTCATCATGCGCCGCAATCGGCGGTACGCACTGCCGGTGTCGCTGTTTCTCTTTACGCCCGAAGGCATCGATGCCTGGACGGGCAAGTCCCTACTTCTCGAAAGCCTTGATCTCGACGTCCACACCAGCCGGCAGGTCGAGCTTCATCAGCGCATCCACCGTCTGCTGGGTCGGCTCGAGAATGTCGATCAGCCGCTTGTGCGTCCGGATTTCAAATGCCTCACGCGACTTCTTGTCGACATGCGGCGAACGCAGCACACAGTACTTGTTCTTGACCGTCGGCAGCGGAATTGGGCCGGCGACCTGCGCGCCGGTTCGCTTGGCCGTCTCTACAATCTCGCCGGTCGAGGTGTCGAGCACCCTGTAGTCATAGGCCTTCAACCGGATACGAATTCTCTGTCCTACCATCTCGATCCCAAATCTTTCTGCGTTCCGGCGGGGCTGGGCCCCGCCGTTCGCTCACCGTTCCGCAAAGAACTCTGCCAACATCACGCTTCGTCGTGGTTCTTAGGCTTTCCGCCCGCAGGGCTCGCCGCCTGGACGGCCAGTCCTACGCCAGGATCTCGGAGATGGTCCCGGCGCCGACGGTCCGGCCGCCTTCGCGGATCGCGAACCGCAGGCCCTTCTCCATCGCCACCGGCGTGTGCAGCTCGATCTCCAGCGCGATATTGTCGCCCGGCATCACCATCTCCGTGCCTTCCGGCAGCTTGGCGGTTCCGGTGACATCGGTGGTGCGGAAGTAGAACTGCGGCCGGTAGCCATTGAAGAATGGTGTATGCCGCCCGCCCTCTTCCTTGCTCAGCACATAGATCTCGCCCTTGAACTTGGTGTGCGGCTTGATCGAGCCCGGCTTGGCCAGCACCATGCCGCGCTCCACGTCTTCCTTAGCCACGCCGCGCAGCAGCAGGCCGGCATTGTCGCCCGCGAGCCCCTCGTCCAGCTGCTTCTTGAACATCTCGACGCCCGTCACCACCGTCTTGCGCGTGTCGCGGAAGCCCACAATCTCCGCCTCCTCGCCTACCTTCACCTTGCCCCGCTCGATGCGGCCCGTCACCACCGTGCCCCGGCCCGAGATCGAGAAGATATCCTCGATCGGCATCAGGAACGGCAGCTCGATCGCCCGCGCCGGCAGCGGCACATTCTGGTCCACCGCCTCCATCAGCTCGTCGATCTTCGCTTCCCACTGCGCTTCGCCGTTCAGGCCGCCCAAAGCCGACCCGCGCACCACCGGCACATCGTCGCCCGGGAAGTTGTACTTCGAGAGCAGCTCGCGGACCTCCATCTCCACCAGATCGATCAGCTCCGGGTCGTCCACCGCGTCACACTTGTTTAGAAACACGACGATATACGGCACCCCGACCTGGCGCGCCAGCAGGACATGTTCTTTCGTCTGCGGCATCGGGCCGTCGGTCGCCGCGACCACCAGGATGCCGCCGTCCATCTGCGCCGCGCCGGTGATCATGTTCTTGATGTAGTCCGCGTGCCCCGGGCAGTCCACATGCGCGTAGTGCCGGTTCTTGGTCTCGTACTCCACATGCGCGGTCGCGATCGTGATCCCGCGCTCCCGCTCCTCCGGCGCATTGTCGATCGTGTCAAAGGACCGGAACTTGTTGTTCGGGTTGTGCTTCGACAATACCTTCGTGATCGCCGCCGTCAACGTCGTCTTCCCGTGGTCGATGTGCCCGATCGTGCCCACATTTACATGCGGCTTGCTGCGGTCAAACTTTTCCTTGCCCATGTGTCTCCTGTCGCTGTCATTCAAAATCTGTAACCCAGGCGGTTTCCCATCCGCCCGGCGCGTTGTTCCATCTAGCTATCGAGCCCCGGCCTGCCCCTGGTTGCGGCCGATGATCTCTTCCGAGATCATCCGCGGCGCCTCCTCATAGCGGGCGAACTGCATCGAGTAGCTGGCCCGGCCTTGTGTCGACGAGCGGATATCATTCACATACCCGAACATCTCCTTAAGCGGCACCATCGCCTTGATCACCTGCGACCCACCCGCATGCTCCATGCCTTCGATCCGCCCGCGCCGCGAGTTGATGTCGCCGATGATCGTGCCCATATGCTCTTCCGGCACCGTGACCTCGACCGCCATCATCGGCTCCAGCAGCACCGGGCTTGCCTTGCGCGCAGCTTCCTTGAAGGCCATCGACCCGGCGATCTTGAACGCCATCTCGTTCGAATCGACATCGTGGTAGCTGCCATCGTAGAGCACCGCCTTGAAGTCGACCATCTCGTAGCCGGCCAGCACCCCGCCATGCAGCGCCTCGCGGATGCCCTGCTCGGTCGGCTTGATGTACTCCTTCGGCACCACGCCGCCTCGGATGGCATCGACAAACTCGAAGCCCGCGCCCGGCTCATTCGGCTCCAGGCGAATCTTGACGTGGCCGTAGTTGCCCGAGCCGCCCGTCTGCCGGATGTACTTGCCCTCCGCCTCGGCGATCTTGCGGATCGTTTCGCGGAACGCCACCCGCGGCTCGCCCACATTGGCTTCAACCTTGTGCTCGCGCTTCATGCGGTCGACCAGGATCTCCAGGTGCAACTCGCCCATGCCGGAGATGATGGTCTGGCCGGACTCGAGATCCGTCCGGACCTTGAAGGTCGGATCCTCGTCGGCCAGCCGCGACAAGGCGACACCCATCTTCTCCTGGTCGCTCTTGGTCTTCGGCTCGATCGCAACCGAGATCACAGTCTCCGGAAAGTCGATCGCCCCAAGGGCAATTGGCGCGCTCGGCGGGCACAGCGTGTCGCCTGTCTTGATGTCCTTCAAGCCCACGCAGGCGCAGATATCGCCGGCGAGGATCTCGGTAATGTCCTCGCGCTTGTTCGCATGCATCTTGACCAGACGCCCCACGCGCTCGGTCTTGCCGGTACGCGGATTCTCGATGGTGTCGCCCGTCTTGAGGCTGCCCGAGTAGACGCGGATAAAGGCCAGCTTGCCGAATGGGTCGTTGATCATCTTGAACGCCAGCGCCGCCAGCGGCGCGTCATCGGTCGTGGGTCGGGTCAGCGTCTGCGTGATGTCCGCCGGATCGATCCCCGTGACATCGGGCAGGTCGAGCGGACTGGGCAGGTAGTCGACCACAGCGTCGAGCAGCGTCTGCACACCCTTGTTCTTGAAGGATGAGCCGCACATCACCGGAAACACGTGCATGCCGATCGTTGCATTCCTCAGTCCGGCCTTGAGCTGCGCCGGGGTGGGAATCTCGCCTTCGAGAAACTGGTGCATCATCGTGTCGTCATGCTCGGAGACCGACTCGATCAGCTGCATACGGAAGGCTTCCGCCTTCTTGACCAGGTCCGCCGGAATCTCCTCGATCGAGTACTTCGCGCCCATCGTCTCGTCGTGCCAGACGATGGCGCGCATCTCGACCAGATCGACGACGCCCTGGAACTTCGCCTCGGCCCCGATCGGAATCTGGATCGCGACAGGCTTCGCGCCAAGCCGCTTGCGGATCGTCTCGATGACGTACTCGAAGTCCGCGCCCGCCTTGTCCATCTTGTTGACGAAGCAGATCCGCGGGACCTTATATTTGTCGCCCTGCCGCCATACCGTCTCCGACTGTGGCTGCACGCCGGACACGGAATCAAAGAGCGCCACCGCGCCATCGAGCACGCGCAGCGAACGCTCCACCTCGGCCGTGAAATCCACGTGGCCAGGCGTGTCGATGATATTGATCCGGATGTTATTCCACGTACAGGTCGTCGCAGCCGAGGTAATCGTGATACCCCGCTCCTGCTCCTGCTCCATGTAATCCATCGTCGCCGTGCCTTCGTGCACTTCGCCGATCCGGTGGGTGATGCCGGTATAGAAAAGAATGCGCTCGGTCGTCGTGGTCTTCCCGGCGTCGATGTGCGCCATGATTCCGATGTTCCGGCAACGATTGAGCGGTACCTGGCGTGCCATTGTTTCCCTTCACTTCTCGCGCGCCCTGCGGCCGCGGTTATCGTTCCTGATCTACTACACATCCAGCGCGGCAGACTTACCGCGCGGGCTCACTGCTACCACCTACCAGCGATAGTGGGCGAACGCCTTGTTCGCTTCCGCCATCCGGTGAATATCTTCCTTCTTCTTCATCGCCGCGCCGCGCCCATTGGCCGCGTCCAGCAGTTCGTTGGTCAGCTTGTCGATCATGCCCTTCTCGCCGCGCGCCCTGCCGTAGTTCACCAGCCAGCGAATGGCAAGCGAGGTGCGGCGCTCCGGATTCACTTCGATCGGCACCTGATAGTTCGCGCCACCCACGCGCCGGCTCTTGACCTCGAGCAACGGCTTGCAGTTCTCTACCGCCTTCTTGAACAGCTTCAGCGCGTCGTCTCCGCCGCCCTTGGCCTCGAGGTTCGTCATCGCGGTGTAGAAGATTCCCTGTGCGGTCGACTTCTTGCCGCCCCACATCATGGAGTTCACGAACTTGGTAACCAGCGTGGACTGGTAGATCGGATCGGCTACCACTTCCCGCTTCGCAATGTGACCTTTTCTAGGCATCGTCTCTCAGCTTTCCATGTTCTTTGCACATCTCAAGCGAAGCACCGCTTCACCTGCAAACTGCCGCCTCCTGGCTTGTGCGCGCCAAGCGCCGTCGCCTGATGCGGCAAGCGTCACTTCTTTTTGCCGGTGGCTGCCGCCGCCCCGCCCTTTGCCCGCTTTGCTCCATATTTCGAGCGGCTCTGCTTGCGGCCGGCGACGCCGACCGAATCGAGCGTGCCGCGCACCACGTGGTAGCGCACTCCCGGGAGGTCCTTCACGCGGCCGCCGCGGATCAGCACAATCGAGTGCTCCTGAAGGTTGTGACCGATGCCCGGAATATATGTCGTGACCTCGATACCGTTCGTCAGGCGCACACGCGCCACTTTGCGCAGCGCAGAGTTCGGCTTCTTCGGCGTCTGGGTGTACACGCGGGTGCATACACCGCGTCGCTGCGGCGAACCCTGCAACGCAGGCGATGCCGTCTTGTACCGCGGAGCCGTGCGCCCCTTGCGAACCAACTGACTGAATGTAGGCAAACCAACCGCTCCTTAACTCGACTCACTGAAAACCAGACATCGATATATTTCGATACATCGACGACTAAAGCTCTTACCGCGAAACCAGCGCATGCAGCACTCGCTCCGGATGACGGCGCAGCCGCAGACAACCCGGCAGCGAACGCCACTGCAAATGCCCCGGAGCTTCCGGGGAATGCAGAACCAGGACACACCATCAGCAGACGACCCTCGACGGTGACCGCGCGTTTTATCCTGCTCCCAGAAGGAGGAGGACGAAGCCCGGATCCGTTTCGCGGGTCTTGCCCACATAGCCCGCCAAGGTAGCGGGTATCGCAGGCATTCATGACTGCCGCTCCGAATATCTTCCGTCCGGATACGGCTCTGGAGCTCTCAAACTGCCATGCAGTGGTGCTGAGCGCCCCAGACGAATGCAAAACTCTTCAAATCCGCTTCAGCAACAAGAGCTGCGCAACTCGCAGTGCAGCGTTCCGGAGCGAAGCCGAACCTTCCCAGAGTAACAAGAGACCTGTGACTCGTCAATGCAAAGCGCAAGCGGCAAGGGCTTTCCGTCTAAATCCGCGCCTAATGCAGTGCATGGCACGTGTGGCGCGGGCCGGCCGCACGCACGGGCCGGCTGCCCAGTGCAATTAGTCCCAGGTCCTCATGGCCCGCACTGCTACTATTCACGCCATGCGTTCCGCCTCTGCAACCCGCCACACGTTCCGCCTTACCCTGTGCTTCACGGTCGCCCTCTCTCCCGCGCTTTCGTTTGCGCAGACCCCCGCGCCCTCCACGACGGCGGCATTGCTGGCCCAGCTCAGCCAGACCAGGCGCGTCGGCGACATCGCGATCTCGCCCGACGGCAGAACCCTCGCCATGGATCTGGCCGGGGAGTTGACCATCGCGCCGGTCGGGACTATCGCGACCGCGGCCAACCCTGCCAGCAGCCACACCGTCACGCTCTGCCCGGCGAACAGCGGCGCTGGCGAGGGCGATCGAAAGAAAGCCGGCATCTCCGCTCTCACCTGGTCGCCTGACAGCCTCCACCTCGCCGTGCTCGCCAGCTGCGGCGGCGGCTCGCAGGTCTTTGTCATCACCGGCAAAGCAGGCGCAGCGCCGGGAACGACGCCAGCCACCACGCCAAAACCGCTCGCCATCCTGCACGGTTTTGCCAAATCGCTCACCTACGCGCCCGACGGCAAGACCCTCGGCCTGCTCTACGTGGAAGGCGCGACCCGCCCCTCGGGTGCGCTGGCCGCCATGAAGCCGCCCTCCGGTGAGATTGGCGTCGAGGGCCTGGAAATCCAGCGCGTCGCCACCCTCGACGCCCAGACCGGCACGCTGCGGCAGACGACCCCGGCCAACCTCCATGTCTACGAGTTCTCGTTCTCGCCGGACTCGCAGCAGCTTGCCTATGTGGCCGCCGCGCCCCCGGGTGAGAATAACTGGTGGATCGCCAAGCTCTACACCCAGCCGCTCACCGCAGGCGCGCAGCCGAGCGCCGGCGGCCAACCGAAGACCATTTTTGACCCCAACACCAATACAGGCTCGCTGCACGGCCTGCAGATCGCCGTCCCCCGCTGGTCGCCGGACGGCTCGAAGATCGCGCTGATCGGCGGCCTCATGAGCGACCAGGGCGCCACCGGCGGCGACCTCTACCTCGTTCCAGCCGATGGCTCGGGCGACCCGGTCAACTTCACCCCGAGCGCCACGACGACCGTGCAGTGGATCGACTGGCTGCCCGACGGGAAGCTCATCGCGACCGAGATCGATGGCGGCTCGGAGCGCCTCGACGAGCTGAGCTTCACCTTTCCGCCGGGCTTTAAAGCGCCGGGCGGCACCCGGGTCGGCGTCACCAACCGTCTCACCGACCGCGTTCTCCAGAAGCTGCCCTACTCGGTCGGCGATGGCCGTCTCGCCGGCTCCATCGCGCTCTCCCGCGATGGCAGCCTCGCGGCGTGGTCTGCATCGAGCTACTCCCAGCCGCCCGAGGTCTACGCCGGCGCTCTCGGCGCGACGCCCCTGCCCGCGATCAGCCACCTCAATAGCGGGCACGGCGCCTCGGCCAACACCCTCTGGGGCAAGACCGAGTCTATCGACTGGACCAATGAGAGCTTCCATGTGCAGGGCTGGCTGCTGTACCCGGCCCACTACGATCCTGCCAAAAAATACGGGCTCGTCGTCATGGTTCACGGCGGCCCTTCCTCGGCCGTGACCCCGCGCTGGCCGCGCGCCGGCTTCGGCGCCGCGCCGCTCGCCGCTTCCGGCTACTTCGTGCTCGAGCCCAACCCCCGCGGGTCGTATGGGCAGGGAGAGACCTTCACCCAGGCCAACCGCAAGGACTTCGGTTACGGCGATCTGCGCGATATCCTCGCCGGCGTCGATGCCGTCGAAAAACGCATCCCGGCCATCGACGACGCGCGACTGGGTCTGACCGGCTGGAGCTATGGCGGGTTCATGACCATGTTCGGCGTCACCCAGACCCATCGCTTCAAGGCCGCGGTCGCCGGCGCCGGCATCTCCGACTGGCTCTCCTACTACGGCGAGAACTCGATCGACCAGTGGATGACCCCGTTCTTCGGCGCCACCGTTTACAGGGATCCGGCGGTCTACGCCAAGAGCTCGGCGATCAACTACATCGACAAGGTCAACACACCCACGCTGATCGTGGTGGGCGACCGCGACGGCGAGTGCCCGGCCCCGCAGAGCTTCGAGTTCTGGCACGCGCTCGAGGCCTTCCACGTCCCCACCAGCTTCGTTGTCTACCCGGATGAAGGCCACGGCTTCGTCAACCCGGACCATAACCGCGACGTGCTCGAACGGTCGATCCGCTGGTTCAACCAGTACCTGCAGTAGAAAGCAGGGTCAGGAAGCAGGCGCCAGCAATAGCGTCCCGGGCATCGCGAGGACCACAGCACCCGCGGGCGCCCACACCAAGCCAGCCGCACCGCAGGCGCCGCCAGCCGCGCAGGCGGTTTCCATGCGCCCGGTCGTGTAGACTTTGGGGGCAGTCACTCTTCTCCGGAACGACCCTCAACTGAGCGATTGGCAACAACCGTCTGTGCACCATTTCCGGCAGGCGGGGAGGTTTCATGCAGCGGTTTTTCACCCTTGTAGCTTTGCTCTTGTTTGCACTTCCGGTAGGCCTCTCCGTCACCGGCTGCACCACCAACGTCGCCGCCTTCTGCAACAACGCGGGCTACGGCCCCAAGACGACTGACATCTTCGCCGTCCGGCTTCCCGCTGCGCAGTCCGCCACCGGCATCTCGCTCGCCTACGGGCAGATCGGCCAGGTCGGCACCGCGACAGCCACCAGTTGCAAAGGCAACACGCTGAGCACGGGCGCCGCGACCTACGGCAGCAGCAACCTGCAGCTGGTCGACATCAGCCCGACCGGCTCCATCTGCGCCGGTACCTGGAACCGGCTCAGCCCTGGCGGCATCCCCGACTTCACCATCTGCACGCCGCCCGCCGCGCCCGGCACCGTCAGCGTGACGGCCAGCATCGGCGGTGTGGCCAGCAATCCGGTGACGGTTTACGTCCATCCGCAGGTCTCGGCTATCACCATCGCCGCTCCAACTGACTGCGTTTCCTCCCAGGTCAATGCGACGAATACTTTTGTCAGCCAGACCTCGGTCTTCGGCCCCGACGGCGCTCCCATCCCGGCTGGCACCGCTGCCGGCGTTGCGAATCAAGTCGGCACCATCACCTACACGCCCAACACGCCGTCCATCGTCACCATCAACAACACCAGCGTCAACGCGGCCAACAACGTGTCGCTCGGCATCAACGGCACCGCTGTGGCGAACCAGCCCGGGGGCACCGTCATCACCGCAACCATCGCGGGCACCGGCTCGCAGTCGGTCGGGACCAGCTCCGCCGCCGGCTACTTCTACACCTGCCCGCCGGTCAATATCGGCCTCACACTGGCCAGCAGCGCCAATCCCGGTACCCCCAGCAGCACCGCGGCCACCATCACCGGCGGCAACCCGCAGACCCTTACCTCGACGATCACGGACAAGAAAGACGCCGCGATCACACCGATCGCCGGCTCCGGGCCCGACTTCACCTCGACCCAGCCCCAGCAGGTCTCCGTCGACGCGACCGGTCTGGTCAGCAGCAGCCTGCCTGGCCGGGCTACGATCACCGGCATCTGCCAGCCCGGCACGGTAACTTCCACCACCGCCACCTCGGCGAGCAGCAGCAGCACCTCCACCGGGCTCAGCTGCAACCCCACCCCGCTCAACAAGATCGGCGTCTTCGGCACCGGTCTGCCGATCGTGGCTAACCCCATTGACGTAACGTCGCCGGGCATCAACAGCACCCTGCTGTGGGCTGCCTCGCCTGAGTCGCAGCAGTTCACGCCGTTTGACCTGAGCCTGGGCACCAGCGGCACCCCGGTGCTGCTGCCGTACCCGCCCAACTCGATGGTGCTGGACCCCACGGGCGCCAGCCTCTACTTCGGCTCCTATCGCGAGGTTATGATCTACAGCGCGACGACCAACTCGCTTGCCGCGCAGGACACTACGGTGCCGGGCGTCGTGCTCGCCGTCTCCCCGTCCAATAATCAGGTCGTCATCGCCGACCAGGTGCGCCAGGTCATCTACCTGTACACGCCGGCTACCAGCACCACGGCCACGGGCGGCCAGACCTCAACCACTGCCTCCTCCGTCATCAGCACCGGCGGCCTCGCGACCCATGCCGCTTACTCGCAGGACGGCAAGAATATCTATGTCATCGGGCCAAACACGCTCTACGTGCACAACATCGTCAGCGGCTGGAGCCAGTACCCGCTGACCAACGCGAACGCCACCAGCAGCTGCGCGCTCGACAACACCAACAGCAACCCCTTCTGCTCGCCGGACGTGGCTATTACGGTGCCCTCGGTCGCAGTCTTTATGAGCGGCAACCCGGTCACGGCGCGATCTTTTTGCCCTGACACCACCACCAACCCGGTCACCTACAACCCGCTGGCGGCGACCGTGACCGGTGACGCCGCCGACCATCTGGCGGCGACCACTGACGGTACCCACATCCTCGGCGCCAATGCAACCCAGGTCTTCGACGTCGAGCACAATGCCACTGGGGGCGCTGCTGGGCTCATTGCGCCGATCGGCTCCTGCCCGGGCAATCCTCTTACGAATGGCGGTCCGGCTAACGCCGGGGCGCTCAGCATCAGCACTACCCTGCGGCAGCTTGCCCTCACCGGGATCACGCCCACGCAGATTGACCAGGTGCTGGCTTCGCCCGACTCTTCCAAGGCCTTCATCACCTACACCGCGGCTAGCGCCTCCGGGCTTCTGCCGCTCTACACGCCCTCGGCAACCGCAGGCACTATCGGCACCCTCCAGAACGTGCAGCTGGCCGCCGGCGCCCTGGCCCCTATCGCCGGTGTGTTCAGTCCTGACAGTTCCAGCTTCTTTGTCAGCACGACGGGCGACAATCTGATCCACAACGTCAACGCGACCACCTTAAAAGATGGCCAGCCGCTTAATCCTCAGCTGACCAACTCGACCGGCCAGACCGTCCCGGCGCAGTTCCTGGTGGCCAAGCCGAGACCGACCGTGTAGTCGACAGTCGGCCTTCACGAGAAAGCCCGCCTGGTGCGGGCTTTCTCTTTTTTCACATCTGCTGCTACTCCTCGGCCAACGATTGCCGGACCAGGCCGCATCCCAGAGGAGAACACAAGGCGAAGACAAAAAGAGGAGAAACATGGAAGAACTGAAGAAAAGCGGCATGATGGCCCACCTGATCGCAGCGCTCGAAGAAGGCAAAGACATCGGCCATTATGGCCGGCTGGTCTTTGCCATGGTCGCGCGCCATTTCCTGGGCGAAGAGGAACTGCTGGCCATGCTGACCAAAGACCAGGACTTTTCTGAGGCGCAGGCTAAGCTGCTGATCCGTCAGGTCGAGGGCAAGGACTACAACCCGCCCAAGCGCGACCGCATTCTGGCCTGGCAAAAAGAGCAGGCCTTCCCCATCTGCCCCAACCCCGAAGACCCGGACAGCTGCAATGTGTACAAGGACCTCAACTTTCCCGATCATGTCTACGAGCACATCCAGCATTATGTCGAGCAGAAGGCGGAAAGCGGCTCCTGAGCCCGGCACGGCTGCGCGTTACAGACTTACCTAATTCCGGAGTCGTTGCCGAGCATGGTTTGCGCGAAGAGACCCTCAACTTCTGTAATGGCTGCTGAGGTATGCGTCTGCGCCCGCCAATCCGAGGAGAACTGGGGTCATGCAGAGCGAAGTTGGAAGTCGTAGGCGCTGTTTTTTCTCAGCCGGGCAACGCTTCGGGCACACCGTGAAACTCTGGTACCGTTGCTCCGCCCAAGCACCGTCACTAAACTCACTCCAACATGCCACTGCTTTCCAACCGATTGCGCGCCGTCGCCTGGCAATCCGGCCTGGCTCTGCTCGATCGCCTGCCTGCGAGGCGCCCTGCGTCTGCCCGCCACCTCGAAACTGGCAGGATCGGTGAAGAGGCTGCCTTTTTCTACCTGCGCAGCACCGGTTTCACGGTAGTCGCGCACGACTGGCAATCCGGCCGCGCTCCGGGAGATCTCGATCTGGTCGCCTGGGATGGGGATGTTCTCTGCTTTGTGGAGGTAAAAACCCGTTCCAGCCGCGACTTCGCGACAGCCGAAGCGGCGGTTGACCAGGGGAAGCGGCGCAGCCTACGCCGTCTTGCCATCCACTACCTGCGCCAGATGCCGGATGGCACCCAGTCGCGCTTCGACGTACTCTCCGTCTACCTCAAACCCGGCCAGCCTGCTCGCAAATCTGATTTCGAGCTGTTCCGCAATGCCTTCGGCTGGCAGGAGCACGCCTGACGCTCTATTTTTGTGCTTCCTGCCACTCTTCGTACCAGGCCATCTGGATCGCTTCCAGCTTCGATTCATTCGACTTCGCCGGGTCATCCGTAAAACCCTCGAGCCCCACGACGTGCTGGTGCAGCTCGGTAAAGCGCACTTTTAGCGGGTCCAGTTCGGGGTGCTTCTCCTGCAACTGAATGCCGATCTCCTCGGCATCCGCCCATGTCATCTCCTGCGGCATCGCACGTCTCCCTCTTCTACTTGCTCTCGCTGGAGCCCATGGCGAGAGGCTTACCTTCGGACACATAGTTCTTGTTCCAGTCCGGAATCTCGACCACATAGCTTCCCGGCTTCTCGATCACTGCCTGGCAGCCCAGGCGCGAGTTCAACTGCAGCCCCGGCGCCTTCTCCATCCGGTCCATCTCGTCCTCAGTCGGCTCGTTCAACCCGGTCTCGCCCTGCTTGATGTGCACGTGGCACGTAGTACAGGCGCACACCCCGCCGCAGGCGTGGTCCAGAAAGATGTTGTAGTTCTCCGCCACGTCCAGAAACGACATAGGCAGGCCGTGATGGTCGTACGGCATGGTGCCGAAGGGAAACTCGACTGTGCGGCCTTCCGGCTGAAAGGTGACCCGCACCATGTTCTCCGCCGGAGGCTTGCTCAGGTCGACCTGCTGCTGTTCCTGCTCATTCATTCCGTGACTCTCGCTCAAACTCACTGCGTCTTCTCGCGTTTGAGTTCCTGGTTTTCCCGCGTGACCTGCTCGAGCTTGCCGGTTGTTTCTGAAAGCTTCAACAGCAGCACTATCTTCTCTTCCGAGTTCTTGATCTCTCGTAGAAGGCGTGTTTCCATTTCGCGCTGACTGTCGCCCTGCGCCTTCAGACCCTCGCGAAGGTTCTCTGAGAAATCCTTCTGGTTCTCGGAAAGCGCCTTCATATTCGCGGCGATCTCGCGCAGTTCTGGAGCAAGGAAATCCTGCAGCACCTTTCGGAAATCGCCAAGGATTGACAACTTTTCGCTCGCGCTCATGCCCGTATCCTACTCGATCTCCGCCTTGGCGAACGGATGAGGCGCGCTCGGACCCTCGCCCAGCTTGTCTCCCGCTGAAGCCATCGTTTCGCCGCCCAGCGCGGATGACACCGCCTGGTCCATCATCAACTCGGCAAAGCGCCGCGTCGCCTTGTCGAGCGCCTCGGTCCCGGCTCGCAGCGCGGGCAGATCGCTGCCATCTTTCAACACCTGCAACTCTTCCGCGATCATGCCAATCTCGGTATGCTCCTCCTGGCTCAGCCGCTGCCAGGCAGGGCTCGCCGGCGCCTTCGCGACCGCGGTCAGGATCGTCTCCGCGTCCGCGCGCGCCTCGATCAACTGCCGCTCGGCGAAGTCCGCCTCCGCGTTGTCGAACGAGTCCAGGATCATCGTCTCGACCTGCTCATCGGTCAGGCCGTAGGTCGGCTTTACCTCGATCTCGGCCTCTTTGCCCGAGCGCTGCTCCCGTGCCGATACATGCAGAATCCCGTTCGCATCGATCAGGAACTTGACCTCGATCCGCGGTAGCCCCGCCGACATCGGCGGAACCCCTTTCAGGTCAAACCGCGCCAGCGAGCGGCAATCCTTGGCCAGCTCCCGCTCCCCTTGCACCACGTGGATCGCTACATTCGCCTGCCCGTCCACACCAGTCGTAAAGTGCTCTGTCTCGCTGGCCGGGATCGTCGAGTTGCGTTGGATAATCTTCGCGACGACCCCGCCCAGCGCTTCGATGCCAAGCGAAAGCGGCGTCACATCGAGCAGCAGCATATCCGCTGTCACTGCCGAGCCGCGGCCCAGAATACTCGCCTGCACCGCCGCGCCCAGCGCCACTACTTCGTCCGGGTTTAACTCGGTATGCAGCGTGCGTCTTCGCTCAGCCAATTCGAACAGCTCGCCCACCAACTGCTGCACCAGTGGGATGCGGGTCGATCCGCCCACCATCACGACTTCATCGATCTCGTCTGGCGTCAGCTTCGCATCGGCCAAGGCCTGCCGCACCGGTGCGAGCGTCCGCTCGATGGTCGGGCGGATCAGCTCCTCGAACTGCCCGCGCGTCAGCTCGCGCGCGTAAGGCTCCTGCCCCGGAATCTCGACCACGATCCGCGCCATCGGCTCGCTCGACAGCACGATCTTCGCATCTGTAACCGCGGCGCGCACAGATTGCACCGCCTCCGCGTTCGCCCGAACGTCCACTCCCGTGCTTCCGGCGATATCGTCCAGCGCGATTGTCACCAGCAGGTTGTCGATATCATCGCCGCCCAGGTGCGTGTCGCCATTGGTCGCGACCACCTCGAAGATCCCGTCCTGTAACCGCAGGATCGAGATATCGAATGTGCCGCCACCGAAGTCGTACACCGCGACCAAGCCTTCCTTCTTCCGGTCGAGCCCATACGCCAGCGCCGCCGCGGTCGGCTCGTTCACCAGCCGCAGCACGTCGAGCCCCGCCATGCGCCCGGCATCCTTGGTCGCCTGCCGCTGCGCGTCGTTGAAGTAGGCCGGCACCGTCACCACCGCCTTCGTCACCGGCTCGCCGAAGTAGCGCTCCGCGTTGCGTTTGAGCTGCCGCAGCACCTGCGCGCCGATCTCCGGCGGCGTGTACTGCTGGCCGCCGATCTCCAGCCGCAGCGCCTCCCCGGCGCCCATGTCCGCGGCCAGCCGGAATGGAAACAGTTTGAGCTCGTGCTGCACATCCTCGAGCCCACGCCCCATCAGCCGCTTGGCCGAGTACACCACCCGGTCCGCCGACTCGCTCAGATACCTGCGCGCCGGATAGCCGACCACGACCCGTTTCTCGCCGGAAGCTGGAAACGCTACCACCGACGGCACCAGGTTGGTCCCGTCTTCGCCCGGGATCACGACCGGCTGGTCGCCCTGCATGAACGCGACCAGCGAATTCGTCGTGCCCAGATCGATACCGACAATCCGCTCACTGGCGCGCTCATTGGTCTGGTCCGACCCGGCATTCTTTTCCAGGCTGCCGATCGCGATAAGACTCTTGTCTTCCATTGCCTTCCCAGTCTGGCTGCACCCCTCGGGTGCGCCCGTTCAGCTTCCCAGCGCTTCGCGCACGTCCCGTACAAGATTGCGAATATAGCGCCGCTTATCGAGCAGTGCAGCCATCGCGTCGATGCTTGTCTTCTGCGCCGGCGTATCGCTCCCATCAAGCGCCACATCCCAGCGAATCCACTCGCCCTGGATCTGCCCTTCAATGGCAGCAAACTGCGCCTCGAACTGCACCCGCGCCTGCTCAAGGTCGGCCCGCAACTGCGGATCGTCCTCGCCAGCCCCTGCGTTCATACGCATCTCTTCGAGCTGCATATTCAGTTCGAACACCTCGGCCAGCAACTCCGGCGGAACATTCTTCTTGTCCTGTCTGTCCGCATCGCGCATATCTTCAGAAAGCGTGACACCTTCCAGTCGCAGCAGGTACTCCGTCCGCGCGATTGGCTCCTTCAACGCCCTGTAGGCATCGTTCAAGAGCGAAGTCTGCTCCAGGCTCCACTGCTGCTTCTCGGCGCTCGCTCGTGCAAACCGGTCTGGGTGCACCTCTCGGCTCTTGCGGTAGAACGCGCGCTCGAGCGCTTTCTCATCGAGCGCCAGCTTGCGCGGCAAGTCGAAGACAGAAAAATAATCCGCGCCTGAAGGCGCGGATTGTGGCGGCATACTTGTGTTTTCCTGAGTCATCTAAGCCGAGAAGGACGAGCCGCATCCGCACGACTTGGTGGAGTGCGGATTGATGAAGTTGAACCCCTGCCGCATTAGCGTCTCCTCATAATCGAGAACCATGCCGTGCAGGTACAGGAACGATTTCGGGTCTATAAAGATCCGCACATCGTCGAACTGGTATACCCTGTCGCGCTCCCGCGGCTGCGTGTCAAAGCGAATGTTGTACGAGAGCCCCGAGCAGCCGCCACCCTGGATGCCAAGCCGCAGACCACCCTGCTCCGGCGACACGCCTTCTTTCGCCATTGCAATGCGGATCCGCCCAAGCGCGCGATCTGTGACTTGAATGCCCTTTTGAGTTGGCACTATGTCGTTCGTATTGGGTATGTTTGGAATCGCTGCCATGCTAACCCGTATCTCTACTGCGCTGTAGTTCCTTGCTGTTTGTTTTGAAGCTCTTCAATTTTGCGATTTGCCAGCGAGAGTTCAAGCTGAAGCAGAATCTCGCGGCGAGTCATATCCAGTTTATCGAGCAGAGCTAAATGACGTTCGGAGGCGAGCTTGTCTCGATCGGCATTCTGCCTCTCGGCGGTATCAAGTCTTGCTGCGATTGCGCGTAACTCCGGTACAACGAAATCCTGCAAGAGTTTGCGAGCATCTTCAACCCAACTCATAGTTTGAACCTTCGTAATAAAATCTAAGCTGTGGCCACAGGCTGCGCCACAGCGTCCGCTTCCCCAACCCCGTTCTTGGTCTTCCAATCCCCGATAGCCGCGCGGATCGCATCCTCCGCCAGCACCGAGCAGTGAATCTTCACCGGAGGCAGAGCGAGTTCCTTCACGATGTCAGTGTTCGAGATAGTCATCGCCTCGGCAACCGTCTTGCCTTTAACCCACTCAGTAGCCAGTGAGCTCGAGGCAATCGCCGAGCCGCAGCCAAACGTCTTGAACTTGGCCTCCTCGATCACCTGCGTTACCGGGTTTACCTTGATCTGCAAACGCATTACGTCACCGCACTCCGGCGCACCCACCAATCCGGTTCCAACTTCTGCCGAACTCTTATCCAGCGTGCCCACGTTGCGGGGATTGCTGTAGTGATCCACTACCTTATCGCTATATGCCATGTCGTTCCTCCTAGAGCTTAAATACCAACCTGTAAAGGTGCGCCTTAGTGCGCTGCCCACTCAATCTTAGTCAGGTCAATGCCTTCCTTGACCATCTCATATAGCGGCGACAACTCCCGCAGCTTCTGCACCACGTCGATCAGCTTGTCCGCCACATAATCCACTTCCGCTTCGGTATTGAACCGCCCTAGCCCGAACCGGATCGACGAATGCGCCACATCGTCACCCAGCCCCAGGGCTTTCAATACATACGATGGCTCCAGCGTTGCCGAGGTACAGGCCGAGCCGCTTGAAACCGCAATATCGTTGATGCCCATCAGCAGGCTCTCGCCCTCGACATATACAAAGCTCATGTTCAGGTTGCCGGGCAGGCGATGCTCCGTAGAGCCGTTGACGTGCACATAATCGAGCGCGTCTTCAAACTTCTTCTGCAGCCGTAGTCGCAGCGCCAACTGCCGCTCGCCTTCGGCCTGCATCTCGGCCATGGCAATCTCAGCTGCCTTGCCGAAGCCCACAATTCCCGGCACGTTCAACGTACCTGACCGCATGCCGCGCTCGTGGCCGCCACCATTGATCTGCTCTGAAATCTGTACCCGCGGGTTCCGGCGCCGCACAAATAGCGCACCTACGCCCTTCGGGCCGTAGAGTTTGTGCGCCGTCAGGCTCATCACGTCGATGTTCATCGCCTGCACGTCGACGGGAATTTTGCCAATGGCTTGTACGCCGTCCGTGTGAAAGATCACATTCCGCTCGTGGCAAAGCTTGCCGATCTCAGCTACCGGTTGTACCGTGCCGATCTCGTTGTTGGCGAACATGATCGAGACCAGAACTGTCTTTTCGGTCATCGCCGCCTTCAGGTCGTTGAGCGAAACCAGCCCGTCGGCTTGTACGGGCAGATAGGTAACCTTAAATCCCGACTTCTCCATCCGCTTGCAGGTATCAAGCACCGCCTTGTGCTCGGTCACCTGCGTGATGATGTGGTTGCCGCGCTCGCGGTACATCTCAGCGATGCCCTTGATAGCCAGGTTGTTCGACTCAGTCGCGCCAGAGGTGAAAATAATCTCCTTCGCCGTCGCTCCGATCAGCTTGGCGATCTGCTCGCGCGCATGCTCCACGCCCTGCTCGGCCTCCCAGCCGAAGCCGTGATTGCGGCTGGCCGCGTTGCCAAACTTACCCGTAAAGTATGGCACCATCGCTTCCAGCACCCGCGGGTCCATCGGCGTCGTGGCATGGTTGTCCATGTAGATCGGCAGCTTGACGCCGCGGGGCGCGGTCCCCGCCTCACCCGTCTTCGCGGGGACAATCTGGTCGCCTTCCGGTGCGCTTAACGGCGGATTTTCCTGCATCTGTGTTGCTGTGCTCATCGCATTGTCTCCAGGTACGTCGGGCAAAACTCAAAAGGGTCGTACGTTCAGGCTGGTCAAAAGCCGCCCGCTACATGCGGATCGAAACCAGCGGCTGGGCCGACTTCGCGACCCGGTGCGGATCACTGTCCACCAGATCCCCGATGCGGATCCCCTTCAGCAGGTCAGTGATGGACTCATTCACACGGGCCATCGGTTCTTTGATGGTGCAGCTATCGGTCAGGTCGCAAGGCTTGGGGCCGCTGCTGCACGCGGTCAAAAAGAGCGGTCCATCGACTGCCCAGATGACCTCAAAAACCGTGATCTCGGAGGCGTCGCGGTCCAGCGCGTAGCCGCCATTCATGCCGGCCGTCGAGCGTACCAGTCCCACCTTCGCCAGCCGCTGCAGAATCTTGGCCAGCAACTGCGGAGGAATGTGGTACGCCTCAGCGATATCCTTGGCGCTAAGCGCAGGCGTGTGCGGGTGCTCGGCCAGGTATTTGAGCGCCATCAGCCCGTAATCCGCTTTTTTAGTCAGCCTGAGCATCCACTCCCAGTATAGGACCGCATCGGAGGCCCGGCAATGTTGCGCAGGTTTTATTCTGTTATTTGCCGATAAGCATTATTGAAGCTTGCCAGCCCACAGGCAGCATCAATCGCGGCTTCTCGCCGCCCTTCGGTGTGATTCACACGCTGCCAGTCACGCCCGTTCTCTGGCCCTGGCACTTGGACCCGGGCCCGGCTCGGCGCTACAATCGTCGCTGTCAGGCCCTCCCGGCCTGCATACTTCGCCATGCCAACTCCCTGCAAACACCCCAAAGTGCGCGTTGTTTCACGCCAGGATGACGTCGAGTTCGTAGAGTGCCTGGACTGCGGAGAGGTTTTTGACTCCGACGAGTTCCGGGATATGGAAATCGAAGAAAAAACCGGCCTGGATACCGAAGGCATGGAGCCCAGAGAACTGGAGTCCGAAGGCCAAGACCTGGAACTCGATTAGCCGCGCGTCAGTCGAACATCTCCGGCGTCTCCGGCGCGGCTACGCTCAGCCGCCAGGCCATCTTCATCGCGTAGTCAAAGCCCGACACGCAGGCCAGCGTCCCGGTCGCGATCAGCGACCAGTGCCGCACCCACTCGACTAGCGTCCAGGGCTCAAACTGGGCCAGCATCACCGCCACAACCGCCACGATCTGCGCCGCGGTATTGGCCTTGCCAAAGATACTCGGCCGGAAGTTGCGCAGGCCCAGCGCCGCGAACAGCAGCGCGCCCACAATCAGAATGCCAAGGTCGCGCGCGAACACCAGCAGCGTTACCCGGCGCGACACCAGGCCCACATGGTGCAGCGTCAGAAACAGCGACGACAGCAGCAGCTTGTCCGCGACCGGGTCAAGGTACTGCCCCAGCCGCGTCCGCTGCTTCAGCCAGCGCGCCAGCACACCGTCCAGCGCGTCCGAGATGCCGGCGATGACAAACAGCCCGAACGCCAGCCGGAAATGCCCCTCCAGCACCGCCAGCAGCAGAAACGGCACCAGGCACAGGCGCAGGAATGTAAGCTGGTTCGGCGCTGCGTGCAGCTGGCTCATGGGCGTGCGGATTTCATGCAGATTTCAAGAGGTGGAGTGCGGCCACGGTCACCCGCAGGCCAAGCGTGATCCTATCCCACCGTGGCGCTGGTGAGAAACCCTGCCGGCCTCCTCGTCTCCCGGCATGCAGCTTGACACTGCGCGGACACCTCATTAGCGTTGAGGTGACAGGACAGACCATGCGCAGCCATCGCCATTCCGCTCATCCCCACCACCACGGCATCTCCGTGGCAGCAGCGGCGGCAATCTGCGGGAGCGAATGAAAGCCGGCACGGTCCGGCTCAACTCCTGAAAGATTTTGAAGCAGACTTAAAGGCCCGCCCGCCGCAAATCCAAGCGCAGGCGGGCCTTTCCATTGCATCCATACCCCCGAGAGGAACCGATGGTAGACGCAGCAATCGATTTCGAAAAGATGGAAGGCCTGGTGCCCGGCATCGTGCAGGACGCGGCCTCAAGCGAGGTCCTGATGGTCGGCTTTCTCAACCAGGAGAGCTACCGCCGCACGCTGGCCACCGGCTATGTCACTTTCTGGAGCCGCACCCGCGCGAAGCTCTGGACTAAGGGCGAGACCAGCGGAAACCGGCTCCGTGTTATCTCCGCGGCGACCGACTGCGACCAGGATACTTTGCTGTTCCGCGTCGCGGTCGAAGGCGACGGACTGGTCTGTCACGAGGGAACGGTAAGCTGCTTTACCCGGCCCATCGCGATGGAAGCGGCCATTGCCGCGGAGGTTCGCTAGCTGTGGCTCACAACAAGCTCCGCCTCGGCATCCCCAAGGGCTCGCTCCAGGACGCGACCATCGACCTGTTCGCCAAGGCCGGCTGGAAGATCTACGCGAACGGCCGCTCCTACTTCCCGCAGATCGACGACCAAGAGATCGAGTGCATGCTGATCCGCGCGCAGGAGATGGCTCGCTACGTCCACTCGGGCGTGCTTGATGCAGGGCTCACGGGCATTGACTGGGTGGTCGAGAGCGGTCTGAAGGTGGAGAGCGCCTGCTCGCTCGTCTACGCGAAGCAGAGTCGCCAGCGTGTGAAGTGGGTTTTGGCAGTGCCGGAGGAATCGCCCTGGCAGCGTGCCGAAGACCTCTCCGGCAAAACAATCGCCACCGAGCTGGTCGAAGTCACCAAGGCTTACTTTGCCGCGAAGAATGTTCCCGTCACGGTCGAGTTCTCCTGGGGTGCAACGGAAGTCAAGCCGCCCATGCTGGCCGACGCCATCGTCGAAGTTACGGAGACCGGCTCGAGCCTGCGCGCCAACCGTCTGCGCATTCTCGACACGGTGATGGAAAGCGAGACCCACCTGATCGTGAACCAGACCAGCTACACCGACCCATGGAAGCGCGCGAAGGTCGATACGCTGGCTCTGATGCTGCGTGGCGCGATCGACGCGCAAGGCCAGGTCGGCCTGATGCTGAACGTGCGCAAAGCCGAGCTCGCCGCTGTGCTCGCCGTGCTGCCCGCGCTTAACTCGCCCACCGTTTCCGCGCTCAGCGATGGCGACTGGTCCGCTGTCAACACCATTCTTGAAGAAGGCGTCGTACGCGACGTCATTCCCAAGCTCAAAGCCGCTGGGGCAACGGGCATCGTCGAATACCCGTTAAACAAAGTAGTCCTTTAGCCTTTAGGTACACACGTCACGAAGTGACCGCCAGCCGCGCAGGCGGTCTTGCTTTTGTTCTTAGGAGAACTAATGGAGATCATTCGCACAACCGGGCTGGGCGGCAGGCGTGGCCGCGCCCGCATTCTCGCGCTCGCCGGCCGTGGCGCAGCGCTCGACCGCCGCGTGCTGCCCACTGCCGAGCGCATCGTGAACGCGGTGCGCAAGGACGGCGACAAGGCTCTGCGCGCCTGGTCCGCCAGGCTCGACGGTCTCGACCCAAAGGCCCCGCTCGCGATTGACCCCGCGCAAATGCAGGCCGCGCTTGCCGCGCTCCCGACCGCCATGCGCCTTGCGCTCGAAACCGCGGCTACAAACATCCGAGCGTTTGCTGAAAAGCAGATGCCGCAGGACTGGGACTTCGAGGCCGCGCCCGGCCTCTCCACCGGCCAGCGCGTGCGCCCGCTCGATTCCGTCGGCTGCTACGTACCCAGCGGCCGCCACCCTCTGCCCTCCACGCTGCTCATGACCGCGATTCCCGCGCAGGTTGCGGGCGTCGCACGCATCGTTGCTGTCTCGCCGCGCCCCGCGTCTGAGGTTCTGGCCGCCGCCGCGCTGGTCGGCGTCACCGAGTTCTACCGCATCGGCGGCGCGCAGGCCATCGCTGCGCTCGCCTACGGGACGCCCTCCGGGAACCCCGCCATCGAACGTGTCGACAAGATCGTCGGCCCCGGCAACGCCTACGTCGCCGCCGCAAAAAAACTCGTCGCCTTCGACGCGGGGGTTGGTATTGACATGCTCGCCGGCCCCACCGAGATTCTCGTGACCAGCGAAACCGGCTCGCCTGCCGAGATCGCCGCCGACCTGGTCGCGCAGTCCGAGCACGACCCGGACGCGATCGCCGTCTTCATCACCACGCGGGCCGAGCTCGCGCGCCGCGTTGCCGCCGAAGCCAAGCAGCAGGCCCGCTCCAATCCCATCGCGGCGCTCTCGCTCGACCGCAACGGCGTCGCCATCATCGCCGGCTCGCTTGAGGAGTCGCACCAGATCACCAACGAGCTCGCCGGCGAGCACCTCACTGTCGACTCGCCCGACGACCTCGCCTGGGTGCGTCACGCGGGTTCAGTCTTCATCGGGCGCTGGTCTGCGCAGCCGATGGGCGACTACGTCTCCGGCCCCAATCACACGCTGCCCACCGGCGGCGAGGCGCGCCTGCGCGGCGGCCTCAGCGTGCACGACTATCTCAAGCTCATCACCGTGCAGCAGTACACTCCGCAGGGGCTCGCCACCTTCGGCCCCTCTGCCATCCGCATCGCCGAAGCCGAAGGCCTTACCGGTCATGCCGAGGCGATCCGCATCCGCGGAGTGTCTGCGTGAGCAGCGCTCTGGAGCCACGCGTGGCACCCGCTCCACGCGAGTTGGTCCGCGCCATGAAGGAGTACCACCCGCCGCTGGGCGGGCGCGACGGCCTGCGCCTCGACTTCAACGAAAACACCCTCGCCTGCTCGCCGCGCGTAAAGGAAGCCCTAACCGCCATCACCGCCGGCGACCTCACCCGCTACCCCGAGCGCGGCCCGGTCGAGGCGCTCGTCGCCGCGCATCTGCAACTGCAACCGGCACAGTTGCTATTGACCAATGGAGTTGACGAAGCCATCCACGTGCTCTGCCAGACCTACCTCGACGAGCAGAGCGAGATCCTGCTACCCGTGCCGACCTACTCCATGTATGAGGTCTACGCGTCGGCCACCGGCGCGACCATCGTTCCCGTGCAGGCCGCCCGCGACCACTTCGCCTTCCCCTTTGAACAGGTACTCGCCGCCATCACCCCGCGCACCCGGCTCATCGCGCTCGCCAACCCCAACAGCCCTACCGGCGCCGCACTCACCCGCGAGCAGATCCTTGCCATCGCGTCGGCAGCCCCGCACGCCATCGTGCTCGCCGACGAAGCCTACTTCCACTTCTTCGGCGAAACCGTCATCGACTGCCTCGGCGAGTACCCCAACCTGGTCGTCGCGCGCACCTTCTCGAAAGCCTACGGCCTGGCCGGGCTGCGTCTCGGCCTGCTCGCAACCAACGCGGACAACATGTACTGGCTGCGCCGCGTCATCTCCCCCTATAGCGTCAACGCGCTCGCGCTCGCGTGCCTGCCGCCCGCGCTTGCAGACACTGCCTATCTCAACTGGTATGTCAGCGAAGTGCAAGCCGCGCGCGCCGAACTCTACACCGTCTGCAGCCAGCTCGGCCTCCGCACCTGGCCTTCGCAAGCCAACTTCATCCTGCTTGAGATCGGCGCCGGGCACCGCGAGTTCACCCGCGCCATGCACGCGCTCGGCATTCTCGTCCGCGACCGCTCCGCCGACCCCGGCTGCGACGGCTGCATCCGCATCACCATTGGCACCCGCGAGCAGATGCACGCAAGCCACGCTGCCCTGCGCACCGTGCTACCCACGCTACGATAGAGAGAGTGAAGACCTTGAGCGAACCAGCAAGCGAGCCGGCGAAAGCCGCAGCACCAGCGAAAACAAAGCGGACCAGAACAGCCTCACCGGCCAAGGCGCCCGCTCGCGCGAAGGCCGTCGCGCCGCGCACTGCTGAGCCCCGCATCGCTACGATCGAGCGCGACACGACGGAAACGAAGATCGCGCTGCACCTCACCATCGAAGGCAGCGGCACTTATAAAATCTCGACCGGCATCCGGTTTTTCGATCACATGCTCGAGCTGTTCACCCGTCACGGCGCGTTCAATCTCGAGCTCACTTGCAGGGGCGATCTCGACGTCGACCAGCACCACACTGTCGAAGATGTTGGCATCGCGCTCGGCGGGGCCTTCGACCAGGCGCTCGGCGACAAGCGAGGCATCATGCGCGCCGGCTACTTCCTCATGCCAATGGACGAAACCCTGGCCATCGCCGCAATCGACCTCAGCGGCCGCGTCGCCTGCAAGGTCAAGACGCGCGTGCGTGTCGAGAAGGTCGGCGACCTGCAAGCCGAGCTCGTCGAGGATTTCTTCGATGGCTTCGCCCGCGGCGCGCGTGCCAATGTCCACCTCAAAACCATGTACGGCCGCTCCAACCACCACAAGCTCGAAGCGATCTTCAAGGCATTCGCCCGCGCCCTGCGGGTGGCTTGCTCGCGCGACCGGCAGCTGGGCGCAATGCTGCCCTCAACCAAAGGGCTTTTGTGATTGCAGTTGTCGACTACAAGGCCGGCAATCTCACCAGCGTGCTCAAGGCGCTTGCGGCCGCGGGGGCTGAACAGATGCAGGTCACCGAAAATCCCGAAGTAGTCAACCTAGCCGACAAGATCGTCTTGCCCGGTGTCGGCCACTTTGCCGCCACCCGGCACCTGTGCGAACGCGGTCTCGCGCAGGCCATTCGCGAGCGCACAGCAACCGGCGCGGGCGTCCCCTTTCTCGGCATCTGTGTCGGCCTGCAGTGGCTCTTCGATGGCAGCACCGAGGCCCCCGATGTCCCCGGCCTCGGCGCTTTCGCAGGCAAATGCACGCGCTTCAGCGATCCCACCCTCAAGTGCCCCCACGTCGGCTGGAACTCACTCTCTTTATCTGTAACCACGCCGCTTACACATGGCCTGCGCCAGGGTGAGCACGTCTACTTCACCCACTCCTACCGCGCGCCGCTCGTGCCCGAAACTACCGCTATCTGTAACTATGGCGGTGGCTTTTCGGCCATCGTCGAGCGCGACAACATCATGGGCGCGCAGTTCCACCCGGAAAAGTCCGGCGCGGCCGGTCTGCAGCTGCTCTCCAACTTTATGAGGCTCTAGCGCATGCTGACCAAGCGCATCATCGCCTGCCTCGATGTCAACGCGGGCCGCGTCGTCAAAGGCGTACAGTTCGAGGATTTGATCGACGCCGGCGACCCCGCGGCGCTGGCCGCGCGTCACGCTGAAGCGGGCGCCGACGAGATCGTTCTGCTCGACATCACCGCCACCCACGAAGGCCGCGGAACCTTACTGGAAACGGTCAGAAACACAGCCCGCAAACTCTTCGTGCCGTTCACTGTAGGCGGCGGCATCCGCTCCAGCGACGACGCCACGCAGGTCTTCGACGCCGGCGCCGACAAAGTTTCCATCAACTCTGCCGCACTCTCGGAGCCCGCGCTCATCGATGCCATCGGCAGACGCTTCGGCGCGCAGGCCGTCATCGTGGCCATCGATGCGCGCCGAACAGGCGCGCAGGCCTCAGACGCAAGGCGCAGTGGGAACGCACCCGAGCAGGCCGAGGTCTACGTCAACGGCGGCCGCAAACCCACCGGCCGCAACGCTATCGAGTGGGCCCGCGAGGCCGAGCAGCGCGGCGCCGGCGAAATCCTGCTCACCAGCATGGACGCGGACGGCACCCGCTCCGGCTTCGACTGCGCGCTCACCGCCGCCGTCTCCCGCGCCGTGCAGATCCCCGTCATCGCGTCGGGTGGGGCAGGCAGCGCGGCGCATTTCACCGATGTGTTTCTACAAGGCCAAGCCGACGCCGCGCTCGCCGCCAGCATTTTTCACTTTGGCGTCTCTGATGCACGCGCGCTTAAGCAGCAGCTCGCCGCCAGCGGCATTCCGGTAAGGCTCCCATGCTGATCCCAGCCATCGACCTCATGGGCGGCCGCATCGTGCAGCTGGTGCAGGGCGAAGAGCTCCGCATCGCCTCCGACGACTTCGACTACTGGATCGACCGCTTTCGCGCCTACCCGCTGGTGCAGCTCATCGATCTCGACGCCGCCAAGCGCCAGGGCGACAATCGCGCGCTCATTGAGCGCATCGCCCGCGAGCTGCCGGTGCAGGTGGGCGGCGGCGTGCGCACCGCGCAGCAGGCTCTCGATCTGCTGGCGCTTGGCGTGCGCCGCGTCATCTTCGGCTCCGCCCTGTTTTCCTCTACCGGCATCGATACGGAGCTCGCCGGTGAAATTGCCACCGTCATCGGCACAGATTGCTTTTTCGCAAGCATCGACACGAAAAACGGCTTCATCGCCACCCGCGGCTGGCGAGACCAGATCGCGCTCACGCCGGACGATGCCATCCACGCGCTCGAGCCCTTCTGCGGCGGCTTCCTCTACACCCATGTCGATACAGAAGGCACCCTGCAGGGCTTCCCCATCGCCGTAGCGAGGCGCCTGCGCGCCCTCACCAGCCGGCAGCTCATCGTCGCCGGCGGCATCCGCGAGCAGTCGGAGATCGACGCGCTCGACGCACTCAGCATCGACGCCGTCGCAGGCATGGCCGTCTACACGGGCCTCATCGCCACCTGACCCCGTCAGCCCTGGCGCATACGCTGCCGCACCACGGAACCAACCGCGGCAAACAACAGCGCCATGCCGAACATGACCACCGCCCAGCGCGTTTTATGCACCACTAGCGCGGCCCCGGCCTGCAAGGCCCACAGCACCGCCAGCACCGCCCAGATCATCCACAGCCGCATACCCTGTCAGCCTAGCACTCAGCCATCCGCCGGTTTCACAGTGGCCCGGTGCCGCATGCCCGACACAGGAGGCCGCCATCGGCGCCCACCACACCGCGGGCGCTTTTGCTCCAGAAAAAGCGTCTTCTCTCTTCGCCGCCACGTCCAAGCATCGACGCACTGTGAACGCCGCACAGAAACCTGGTGCGCAGCGCACCCCTGAGGATGCCTCGTGAATCCAAGAACCATGCTTTCCCGCTTCCCGGCCTTTCGCATAACGCGAGCGCGCCTCTCCACAGCGCTCACCGCCTCTGCCCTGCTCGCCGGCACTCTCCAGGCGCATGGTCAAAGCGCAGCCGCGGCGAGCATGCCGGACGCGCCCTCCGCCATGCTCGCCGCGGCGCAGTCCACAGGCGCCCAGCCGTCTGGAACGCTGCCCGCACCGAATTCCAGCGATGCCAACCCCAAGCAGACCAAGCGCATCCTCGGCATCGTGCCCAACTTCCGCGCTGTCTCCGCCGACACCCAACTGCCGCCGCAAACCGCCAAGGAGAAGTTCAAAAGCACCGCCCAGCAGAGCTTCGACTACTCCTCCATCTTCTTTTCAGCCATTCTCGCCGGCGTCAATCAGGCCAACAACTCGTCGCCCGAGTTCCACCAGGGAGCCGCCGGGTATGGCCGCTACTTCTGGCACAGCTACGCCGACCAGACCGATGAGAATTTCTGGGTGCAGGCCATCGTGCCCGCCGTCACCCACGAAGATTCGCGCTACTACACCCTGGGCCACGGCGGCATTCCCAAGCGCGCACTGTATGCCTTTGACCGCACCCTGATCACGCGCAGCGACCGCGGCGGGGAGACCTTCAACTTCTCTGAGATTATCGGCGCCGGCGCGGCCTCGGGCATCTCCACCGCCTACTATCCGCGGCAGGAGAAAGACTGGACCAAGACCGGCCAGCGCTGGCTCCAGAACGTCATCATCGACGGCGGCACCTACATGTTCCAGGAGTTCTGGCCCGACATCAACAGCTCTCTCTTTCACCAGAAAGACTGACCGCGCGCCTCACAGAGCCGGTACCGGCAGCAGACGCGCCGTGATGTCGCGGCCTGCACAGCAAACCCGCGTCACGCAGCACACGACAAAGGCTCCAGGAACTCCGCATGACAGAAAGCAAGAAACCGCGTTTCGATCCACTTCGGGTCGCGATCGCCGCCTCGATTGACGACGCTCTCCTCCGCCACCTGCCAGCGGAGGTCGAGGTCGTCCGCTACGACATCAGCGGCAGCGAGACGCACGAAGTCGATATGCTGGTGCCGCCGGGTTTCGGCAAACAGGCCGCCGACGTGCTGCCCCGCATCCGCACCCGCTACGTCCAGACCATCTCCGCCGGGGTTGAGACGATCCAGCCCTTGCTGCCTCCGGGCGTCATCCTGTGCAATGCGCAGGGCGTGCACAACGGCGCGACCGCCGAGTGGGCCGTCACCGCCATCCTGGCCTCGCTCAAGTGGCTCCCCTTCTATAGCGACCTGCAGCGGGCAGGCCGCTGGGGTGGCCGCGAAGAGAGCGAGCGCCACTGGCTTGACACCTACGGCGCCCCGCCCCAGGACGCCAGCGCCGCGGTCAGTGCCGCAGTCCTGGTCGAAGAGCTCGCCGGCAAGACCATTCTCATCGTCGGGTATGGCTCTATCGGCAAATCCATCGAGGCGCGCCTGCTGCCCTTCGAGCCCGGCCGCATCGTTCGCCTGGCCCGCACCGCGCGCGAAGGCATCCACGGCATCGCAGAGCTCGACCGCCTGCTGCCGGAAGCCGATATCGTCGTGCTCATCACGCCGCTCACCCCGGAGACCCACCACCTCATCGGCGCCCGGCAGCTCGCGCGCATGCGCCGCGGCGCGGTGCTGGTCAACGCTGCGCGCGGCGGTGTCGTCGACACCGATGCACTGGTCGCGGCGCTTTCCACCCACCACATTCGCGCCGCACTCGATGTCACCGACCCGGAGCCGCTGCCGGCAGGCCACCCGCTGTGGAAGGCACCCGGCCTGCTGCTCACCCCGCACATCGCCGGCTCCACCCCGGCCTTCCTCGATCGCGTCTACCGCTTCGTCGGCCGGCAGCTCGGGCACCTGCTTGCAGGCGAGGAGCCGGAAAACATCATCCGCGGCACATACTGAGCAAACCCGGACGGTAGCTACGCAAAGCCCGGGCGCGATACAAAGGTCTCGCATGGCCATCTACCGGCTCACTTCCTATCCCGATGCGCCGCCATCCCTGCAACGGCAGGGTCGCGCCGCGGCCATCCTTCTGACCATTGCTGTATCTGTCGCGGTCGCTTCCTTTTTCCTCATGCTGCATGCTGAGTCGTTTGCAATCTGGCACGGCTGGCTACGCCCGGCGATTCGCGTCGCCCTCATCGTCCCTTTTACGATCGCTGGCATGGCAGCCGTAGGATCTGTGCTCGTGCTGCTGGCTCGTCCTAAGCTCCTGCGCGAATACGGCCGCCAGTCCTGGGAGCTTACCCCGGAGGGCCTGACCTACAGCTACCCCAACAAACCGGACCGCTTTGTGCCCATCGACGCCCTGGTCGGCTTCTCGGTTCGAAAGGACCGCACCGCTGTGCGCACCGCTGCGGGCTATACCGCATTCCTGCTGCCCGCCAGCCTCGGAGAACACGAAGCCTTCTGGAACGAGCTGCGGCTGCTGCGTGTGCCACAGCTCCCTCCGCCGCCCCTCGCCGGGATATGGATCAAGCTGGCCATTCTCCTGCCCCCGATCGGCTTGTGCACGTACGGCATGCTGTCCAGCCACAATCTCGCAGTTGTCATTCTGTGCGGTGCTGCGTACGCGGCGTTCATGGCCCGGGCGCAGTGGAGCACGCTTTCCCGGCAAAACCCGGGCCGGCCGCCCTCGCGCGAGCCGGCCCTCTACGTCGCCACGCTGCCCTGGCTGCTGCTCACAGCCCTGCACGCCTGGGACGTCGCTCGCCCTCCCCATCACCATGTCCATCCCTCCACCAGCGCGCAATCGCGCTGAGCAGGGACCTCACTTTTCTCTGGCGCGAGCGCGCATAGTACCCTTGCCAAGAGCATAGTCACTCCCCCTAAGGACCCTCTTTTCTCCATGGCGAAGTTCACCGTCGGCGTCGATATGGGCGGCACCAACCTGCGCATCGCAGGCTACCTGCCTTCCCAGTCTGAGCAGTGGCGCCGGCTCGCGTCGGTCAGCATCCCCACCCGCGTCAGTGAGGGCCCCCGCGTTGTGCTCAGCGACATGGCCTCGGCCATCCGTCAGGTCATCGACCAGTGCGGCGGCGTCCGCGAGCTCGAGGGCATCGGCGTCGGCAGTCCCGGACCCATCGAGCTGCCGGAGGGCCGCCTGCTGCAGCCGCCCAACCTGCCCGGCTTTCACGCGCTCGAGCTCAAGACGGAGCTCGAAGCCCTGCTCCACCTGCCCGTCATCATCGAAAGCGACGCCAACGCCGCCGCGCTTGCCGAGGCCCATGCCGGCGCCGGCGCCACATATGGCATCGACTCGCTCTGTATGCTCACCCTCGGCACCGGCGTCGGCAACGGCCTCATCTTCGATGGACGCATCTGGCACGGCTTTCGCGGCATGGCCGGCGAGGCGGGCCACGTTTCGGTCTGGCCCGACGGCATCGTGTGCCCCTGCGGCAACCGCGGCTGCCTGGAACTGTTCGCCTCCGCCACCGGCATCGTTCGCATGGCGCATGAGACGGCCGCCGAAGGCCGCTCTCCGCGCACCCGCGAGCTTATCGACCGCGGCGTGGCGGTCACTGCGCGCGATGTCGCCCGCTTTGCCCAGGAGGGCGATGAAGGCGCGCTGGTGGTCTACGACACGGTAGGCCGCGCGCTGGGCCTGTCGCTCGCCGGCCTGGTCAACACGCTCAACGTACCGCTTTACGTCATTGGCGGAGGCGCCTCCGCGGCATGGCCCCTGTTCGCCCCCGCCCTCTTCCGCGAGCTCGAACGCGCCAGCTACGTCTACCGCCTCACCATGCCGCAGGGTCCGCTCGAAGCCAGACTGCAGTTCACCCCCGGCAAGAGCAATGTTGTCCCCGCCGTCCTCGGCACCGATTCCGGCCTGCTGGGCGCCGCGATGGTACCTCGCTACGCCCGTTAAAAAGCAGGAAGCAGGAAAGAGAGCACAGCTTCAGTCGGTCACCGGGTGGCTGGCAGGCGCGCAATAATTCCTAAGTACTAGCCTCAACTCCTGCTTCCTGCTCCCTGCTCCCTATCTCCTGCTATATGCTTAGGCTCGCAGAAGGCAGCCATGCACAGAAAACCCACGATGAACGACGTTGCGCGCGCGGCCGGGGTCGGTACCATGACCGTTTCGCGCGTTCTCAATGACTCGCAGCATGTCTCGCACGAGACTGCCGAACGCGTCCGCACCGCCGTCGCCCAGCTCGGCTACCATCCCAACGAGATGGCTCGGGCTCTGCGCAACTTCAAGTCCCGCACCATCGGCGTCCTGCTGCCTAACCTGCACGACAGCTTTTACGCCACCTGCGCGCACGCCCTCAACATGGTCGCCAAGGAGCACGACTACACCGTCCTGCTCACCATCACCAACGACAACTCCGACCACGAGTACAACGAGGCCCAGCGCATGATGCAGCGCCACGTGGAGGGCCTCGTCGTCATCCCGGCCAGCTCGCAGGTCTGCCGGCTTGGCGACCACGAGTTCCGCGAGATTCCCGTCGTCTCGCTCGACCGGCCGCTGCTCCAGACCGGTGAGGGCGAAGTCGACTCCGTCATTACCGAGAACGAAAGTGGCGCGCACATGGCCACACGGCACCTCATTGAGGTGCATGGACTCAAGCGCATCTTTTTTATCGGCCACAAGCCGGGCCTGTTCACAATGGAGCGCCGCTGCGAAGGCTACGCTTCAGCCATGCGCGCAGCCGGGCTCACGCCGCAGGCCAGTTTCCAGTGCACGTCGGAGGAGACCGCCGTCGAGATCCTCAAGGACGCTCTGAGCCACCAGGCACGCCCGCAAGCCATCTTCTCGGCCAACAATCTCACCACCCGCCATGTTCTTTCGGCCCTGCTGCGCCTGCGCCTGCGCATCCCGCAGGACATCGCCCTGGTCGGCTTCGATGACCTCGAGCTGGGCGACCTGCTCCATCCCGCGCTGACTGTCGTGCGCCAGCCGATGGAGGATCTGGGCCAGACCGCGGGTCGCATGCTCTTTGCCAAGATGAAGAAGCAGGTGCCTCTGGACCAGGTGTCGCAGGTCGTGCTGCCCCTCCATCTGGTCGTACGCCATTCCTGCGGCTGCCCCTACGAACCCGGCTTCGCAAGCTGATCTGCGTGCAGCCCTGCCGGTCATGCAGTTTCAGGGCCTCGCAGTTTGCAGACCATGCAGTTTTAGACTGATGCGAGCTTGACCGCCCCTGCCTACCCTGGAAGGGTAGCCAAGCTCGCACCGGTCGGCTAGTTCATCTGCATGATGAGGCTGCCCGCGGCCGCGGCCGCTTCGGCCAGGATGCGGTGGTGGATCGTGAACAACGCCAACTCCAGCCGATCCGAGACGCCGGTCTTGTCATACACCCCGCGCAGGTAGTTCTTGATGACCTGCTCAGTGGTGCCAAGCCGCAGCGCGATCTCCTTGTTCTTGCAGCCCTGCACGATCAAGGCGACGATCTTCATCTCCTTGGGTGTGAGCCGGTCGCGTACCCGCGCGCCGACCAGATCTTCGTCGGGCACCGCGGTGGCGCTTGAAACAGAGTGGATCGCGCGCTCGCCGCGGCCTACCCGGCGTACGCAGTCCACCAGCGTCGGCCCTGTAATCGAGCGGAAGAAGAGTCCGTGCACATGCGCGGCCAGGTAGGGCTGCGAGGACTCGTTATTCTCAAGAATGGCGATGCCGCGGCTGCCGAGCGAGCAGATCTGCTGCATCAGCTGGTTGGGGTCCTGTTTCAGCGTGGAGCCGAACAGCACGGTGACTCCGCGGAAGGTAACCAGCGCGCTTTGCAGACGCTCAGCGTCCGGGCATTGCGCGATGATGCGGAAGTCGTCTTCCATGGAGAGGACCTTGGCTGTGCCGGTCCTGAAGATCGCCTGGTTGTCGGCGAGAATGACCTTGTTCATGGTGTTGATCCTTGTGGCCTCAGCGGCTTGCCTGTCCGCGCCATGCTACGAACATCTGGCGCGGTCCATTGCATCGATTGCGAGCAGAAGTTGCCTCGCAGAAAACATCGGCACACAGAATCTTGGGGTGAAGTGTTTCAGTCTGGGACTTTGTGGACCAGAAAGTACCGGCAAATCCGGCTCCTCCTCTGGTCTTCTGCAGAACTATATGCTTGTTGGTGACGACAGACTATCGCGGTTTGGATTCTTTGCAAGAATATTTTTCATGTTTTTTTATGCTACAACCTTTGTGTACGGCGCTTGTTTGTAACATGTGCCAGGCTGAAAATGTAATATTTACATTATTTAAGGGTAATTTGTACGTGAGAAACGGCCTGGACATGGCTTTACAATCACAAGGCTATGCCCAAGCCTGTGATTCTCGCCGTTGACGACGATATAAGCGTCCTGGAAGCTGTCGTGCAGGACCTGCGGCGGCAGTATGGCGAGCGCTACCGCATCCTGCGGGCAGGCTCCGGCCAGGCAGCGCTCGATACCTGCGAGCAGCTGAGCAAGCGCGGCGATGCCGTGGCCCTGATCGTCTCGGACCAGCGCATGCCCGGCATGAGCGGCGTGGCGCTGCTGGAGCGGGTGCAGCGTATCTACCCCGATGCCAAGCGAACCCTGCTCACCGCTTATGCCGACACCGAGGTCGCCATCCAGGCCATTAACTCGGCCCGCATTCACTACTACCTCACCAAGCCCTGGGACCCGCCCGAAGAGCGACTTTACCCAGTGTTGACAGACCTGCTGGAGGCCTGGGGCAGCGGCCACAAACCGCGCTATGAGGGGCTGCAGGTCGTGGGCCTGCGCTGGTCCGCAGCCGATCACCAGGTACGCGAGTTCCTCAGCCGCAACCAGGTACCTTTCAAATGGCTGGACCCGGAGCGGACCGACCAGGCCACCCAGGCGGCGGAGATGCTGCAGCAGTACGGCGTGGCCGATGCCAGGCTGCCGGCGGTCCTGTTCCCGGATGGAACCGCGATCTCGCAGCCCAGCCTGCCCGATCTGGCCGCGCGGGTCGGCCTCAAGACCTCCGCGCAAAGCGATTTCTACGACCTGGTTATCATCGGCGGCGGCCCGGCGGGGCTGGCGGCAGCCGTCTACGGCAGCTCCGAAGGCCTTAAAGTCCTGCTGGTGGAGCCGGACGCTCCCGGCGGCCAGGCCGGTTCCAGCTCGCGCATTGAGAACTACCTCGGCTTCCCCGCCGGCGTCAGCGGCGAAGACCTGGCCCGACGCGCCATTACCCAGGCAACGCGGTTCGGCACCGAGTTCATCACCCAGCGCGCGACCGGGATTACGACCAAAGACCAGTACCACCACATCGCCCTGGGCGATGACCGGGAAGTCACCTGCCGCGTGTGCCTGCTGTGCACGGGCGTGCATTGGCGGCGGCTCGATGTGCCGGGCACCGACCGGCTGCTGGGCGCCGGCGTCTACTACGGCGCCGCGCTAAGCGAGGCGTCCACCTGCACCAACGAAGAGATCTTCATCGTGGGGGGCGCCAACTCGGCCGGGCAGGCCGCGGTGCACTTCGCAAAATACGCCCGCAAGGTAACCATGCTGGTGCGCGGCCCCTCGCTCAACCAGAGCATGTCGAAATACTTAATCGATCAGATCGCTGGCACATCCAATATCGAGGTCGAAACCGGCGCGCAGGTCGACGAGGTGTCAGGAGATAGACATTTGCAGTGCGTAACCGTAAGCCGGGACGGTCAGCCGAGTCAGCGTGAGGCATCGTCGCTGTTCATTTTTATCGGTGCAGCGCCCAAGACTGGGTGGCTTCCGGAGACCGTATTGCGGGATGAGCACGGCTTTGTACTGGCAGGGCCCGATCTGCGCCGGGGCGGCACGCTCCCGGCGTCCTGGCCTGAGGAACGGGAGCCATACCTGCTTGAAACCAGTGTTCCCGGGGTGTTTGTAGCTGGCGATGTGCGGTTCGGATCCGTGAAACGAGTGGCATCCTCGGTTGGTGAGGGTTCCATAGCAGTACAGTTCATGCACCAGTACCTGGCCCAGTTTTAAAGGAGTCGGGCAGCATGGAAAGGCGCGGTCGGCAGAGGCTGACCGCTCAAGACAGGGCGATGGCGAAACAGTTGGAAGAGTACGGATCGGTAGAGCTGGCGCAGCTAGACGACCAGTTGTTGGAGGAACTGCGGCAGGGCATTACGCTTCGCCAGCTGCAGCCCGAACACTTGCAATTACTGGCCGGAACCGAGCGCGTGGATTGCGAGAGTGGCCAGGTATGGCTCTCGGCTGAGGCCGTAAGCCCCTTCTTCTGTGTGCTGCTGGAAGGCGAGCTGGTCATCACCAAGTTCCACGGCGACCGTGAAGTACATTTCGCGACGCATAAGGCTGGCGACACATTTGGCGAAGTTCCGCTGCTGATGGGCATGCGGAACATGAACAGTAAAGGCGTCGCGACCGCGCGAAGCCGCATACTGCGGATTCCGGAAGAAGGTTTCTGGAAGCTGATGGCGGCTTCGCCCGGAGTGCGGGAAGCGATTCTGGCCGATTACACCCGCCGGTACGAGACCTACCAGGCCATGGCGCTGCATCGGGAAAAGCTGATCTCGCTTGGCACCCTGGCTGCAGGCCTGATGCATGAGCTGAACAACCCCGGGGCAGCAGCCCGCCGCGCCTCAGCACAGTTACGCGACAACATGACGCGGCTTCAGCAGATTTCGCTGCGCATGACCCGCAGTCACCTGAGCGGGGAGCAGCTGGACTGCCTGGCCAACCTGCAGGAGCAGGTGTTCTCATTGCAGCGGCCGGCCTCGCTCTCAAGTCTGGAGCAGTCGGACCGCGAAGATGAGCTCTCCGAGTGGCTCGAGAGCATGCAGGTCGAGAACCCCTGGCGACTGGCGCCCACCATGGTGAGCGCCGGCTGGACCCGTGAAGATATCGCCTGCGCCAGCCACTCCTTCCCTCCCGGCATCCTCTCCGACGCACTGAACTACCTCGATGCCCTAATCAGCAGCATGCATCACGTCAATACGGTCGAGGAGAGTATCGCCCGCGTCACCGATCTGGTCGTCGCGGTCAAGAAATATGCCTACGATGACAAGAACCGCCAGCAACGTGTCGACGTGCGAGATAGCGTTCTGAGTACGCTTACCATCCTTGGCCACAAGTTCCGGCAGAAGGGCATCCAGGTAGAGCGCAACCTGCCCTCGGCGGAGACGAAGATCTCCTGCGTGGGCGCGGGGCTGGCCCAGGTGTGGACCAATCTGCTGGACAACGCGATCGATGCCGCACCCGAAAATGGCGCGATTGGCGTCCGCCTGTGGGCCGAAGGCGACTCGGTCTGCGTCGGCATCCGGGATAACGGACCGGGCATACCACCCGAGCACTGGGACCACCTGTTCGAGCCGTTCTACACAACTAAAGAGGCTGGCATGGGCACTGGCCTAGGCCTGGACATCGCGCATCGCATCGTCTCCGGCAACTTCGGGGGAGACATCCGCTTTACGACCGATGCGAAAGGGACGGAGTTTATTGTGCGGCTGCCCATGGGTAACGTTGCCGCCACGGAGCCGGATGGCTGCTCGATCGCCATCAGCTGAAACGCTCTGCTCTCTCCTCCGCGCCCTAAGGCTGGCTCTTACCGCGTACCAGGGCACCGCACGGGATGATCAAACGGCCCCATCGGGCGCCCGTGAGGAGTTTAACGCGTGAGCCGCTCTGCCACCGACTTGCCCTGGGTAAAGTGCAGCAGGTAGTCCGAGCCGCCTGCCTTCGAATCCGTCCCCGACATATTGAACCCTCCAAACGGATGCGCCCCGACCATCGCTCCCGTGCACTTGCGGTTCAAATACAAATTGCCTACGTGGAACTCCCGCTTTGCCCGCTCCAGGTTTCCCGCGTCGGTTGAGTACACCGCGCCCGTCAGCCCGAACTGGGTTCCATTCGCAATCGCCAGCGCCTCGGTAAAGTCCTTCGCCCGCAGAATTGCCAGCACCGGCCCGAAGATCTCCTCCTGCGCCATCCGCGACCCCGGCGCCACATCCGCAAACACGGTTGGCTCCACATAGTAGCCGCCGTCCCCGGTCTCGATCGCCTTGCCCCCCGCGATCAGCCGGCCCTCGGCATTGCCCGCTTCAATGTAGCTCAGAATCCTGCTCCGCGCCGCCGCGTTGATCACCGGCCCCATACGTGGGTTCTCCTTCGGGTCGCCGACCGAAATCGCCTCTATCCCGGCTCGAATCTTCTCGACGAACACATCGTAGACCGGCTCCTCGACGATCGCCCGCGAGCCGGCCGAGCACTTCTGCCCGCTGTACCCGAAAGCCGCTGCCAGCACGCCTTCCACCGCCTCGTTCACATCCGCGTCCGCCGCCACTACGGTTGCATCCTTGCCGCCCAGCTCCAGAATCGTCCGCTTGATCCAGATCTGCCCCGGCCGCGGCTTTGCTGCTTTCTCATGGATCTCAAGGCCCACCGGCCGCGACCCGGTAAACGCGATGAACCGCACTTTCGGGTGCTCGACCAGCGCATTGCCGCACACCGGCCCATCACCCTGCAGCAGGTTCACGACCCCCGGCGGCATCCCCGCCTCTTCCAGCACGTCAAGGAAACGCGCCGCAATCGTCGGCGCATCCGGCGACGGCTTCACTACGACCGTGTTGCCGGTCACAATCGCCGCCGCCGTCATGCCTGCCATGATCGCCAGGGGAAAGTTCCACGGCGGAATCACCGCCCCCACGCCGAGCGGAATATAGGTCAGCTCATCGCGCTCGCCCGGATACTGGATCGGCGTCTCTGCGCCGCTTAGCCGCAGCGCCTCCCGCGCGTAGAAATCCAGAAAGTCGATACACTCGGCGACATCTGCATCCGCCTCGGCCCAGTTCTTGCCCACCTCGTATGTCAACCACGAGCAGAACTCGAACTTGCGCGCCTGCACGATCTCCGCCGCCCGCAGCAGCAACGACACGCGTTCCTCGACCGGCGTAAACCGCCAAAGCTCGAACGCTTTCAGCGCCGCCTCCACCGCGTCCCCCGCCTCCTCTGCACCACCTGCCTGGTGAATCCCGATCACCTCCGCGGGCTTCGCCGGGTTATGCGACTCAAACTTCTTCGCGGTCATTACCCGCTCCCCGCCGATCACCAGCGGGTACTCGCGGCCCAGCTGGTCGCTCACCCACGCCATGGAGCCGCGCAGCTCATGCGCATGCCTGCCGTGCGAAAAGTCGGTGAACGCTTCGTTCTGGAACTTGCCTTTCGGCGTGCGGGGCTGGATCTGCGTCGTTAAAGTGTGGGTCGCCATAGCCTGAGTGTAACGCCCTGGCCTTACTGCTTCTCCACGCGGATGTAATACAGATCCGTCGCTACCTGGAACTGGTTCCGGAACTGGTCTTCCGTTAGTGCAGACGGCATCGTCTGCCAGTCGACGGTCGGCGTAACCGTCTGCCAGTGCGCTGGGTCGCCCACCTTGACCGGCATCCGGAACTCCACCTCATCCACCTTCCACCGGTACGACACCATTTGCGTCACCGGGTCAAACTTCAGATCCAGCACCGGCGGTGTCGCGTGCCGCAGATACTGGTTGAACTCCGGCGTCAGATCCATCCCCGTGTGCTGGTTGAAAAACGCCACCACGTCTTCCGTCAGGATGGTCTTGTACTTGAACTGCTGATAGTAGTCGTGGATCAGCTTGAACCATTCCTTATCGTCATCCACCACGCTGCGCAGTGTATTTAAGAACAGAGCCCCCTTGAAGTACTGATCCTCATCCGGCTGCTGGTTTACACCATGTTCGGTAATGATAGGCCGCTTGTTCAGGACTTTTCTCTGTTCGCCGTTCACATACTTCAACGCATCGGCCTTGCCGTATAGATACTCCACGTACAGGCTTTCGATGTAAGTATCCCATCCTTCGTGGATCCACATATCAGAGACATCGCGCGCCGTCACTGCATTGCCGAACCACTCGTGCCCACTCTCGTGGATAATGATGAAATCGAATCGCGGGCTGATACCGACACCCGTAAAATCCTTCCCGTAGTAACCATTCGTAAAGTGATTGCCATACGTCACCGCGCTCTGGTGCTCCATACCCGTGTACGGCACCTGGATCAGCTTGTAACCGTCTTTGATAAATGGATACTCGCCGAAATAATGCTGAAACGCATCGAGCATACCCTTTGCCTGCGCGAACTGCGTCTTCGCCTTTTCGAGATCCGCCGGCAGCACGTAGAAGTCCACCGGCACATGGCTGTATGTGTCGGACCAATGCTCGTACTTGCCAATGTTCAACGAAACATCATAACTATTGATCGGGTAATGCACAGCCCAGTCCCATCGCGTATAACCGTCGCCTAAGTCAGTCTTACCTTCAAACTTGCCATTCGATACATCGGTCAGCCCGTCCGGCACTTCGGCCGATATCTCCATCCCGTCCTGCGGCTCGTCGCGCCACTGGTCTTTGCTCGGCCACCATATGCTCGATCCGTCATCCTCGCACGAGGTCACAATCCAGGTACTGCCTGAAGGATCCTTGCCGAACGTCATGCCGCCAAAGCGCCCCACTGCTTTCGGGTGCCCGGAATAGAAGAAATCGATCGTGTACTCGCTGCCCGTATGCAGCGCCTCGGGAAAATCGACATACACCGCCCCACCCTCGCGCGTGTACTTCAGCTCCGTTTCACCCATCTGGATCTTGTCGACAGACAGATCGGGATACAGGTCGATCTGCACCCGCGAGCCCTCCGTCAGCATGCGAAACCGTATCTGGTTATCGCCCCGTATCATCTCCGCCGCAGGGTTCACCCGCACATGCAGCTTGTACGACAGCAGGTCGTTGTTCTCGCGATAGAGCCCGTACGCGCCACGCGATCGGCTCGCTTCCGCGTCCGCCGGGCTCACCACTGGCGCAGTCTGCCCGCTCGGCAGCCGCTTTGTCGTTTGCGCAGACAGACTCGAAATCAAAAGACAGGCAGACAGAAAGACGAAGGAGGCGTGCACGCGAAAAGACATGGCGCAAGCCTAACGCAAAACCGCCTGCGCGGCTGGCGGCCACTCCGTGGCATTTTGCGTGATGCTGCACCACAAACCACCGCGAGGCCACTTAGCTCACACACCGCAACCACCAACGAGAACACGCCACGAAGTGGCCGCCTCCCGCGCAGGGGGTCTTAATCCCCCGCAGTAATCCGCTCGGCCTGCTTCGACATCGTCGCCGTGCGCTCCAGTTTGTCCCAGTTGAACGGCCGCCCATCGATCGCGCGCTTGAGCGTTTTGAACAGCACCAGCGAAAACAGCTGACGGTACGAGAATCGCTGCAGCCAGATGTGGAACAGCAGCAGCCCGTCGCCCTTGCTGCCCGGGTGCTTCCGCTCGAGCGAGAACGCCAGCGCCGATGTCACGAAATCAATCACCAGGAACGTGACAAAGTACACCAGCAGCTTCTCGAAATTCGCCGCGCTCGCCGCCTCCGGATGAAAGTACCGCTGCCACAGATAACTGCCCAGCCCGGCCAGAAACATCAGGTCGATAAACGGAGAAACCAGCGGCAGCAATATCTGAAAAATTAAAATATTCGGCAGCGCAAACAGCCCCATCGCGCGGTTTGTCCGCACCGCCTGCTTGTGCTTGAACACCGCCTGCAGTATCCCAAACGACCAGCGGAACCGCTGCCGCATCAGCCCGCGCGCGGTCACCGGCGCCTCGGTAAACGCGAGCGCCCGGTCTTCGTAGATCACCTTATAATTTTGCTCCAACAGGTTCATCGTCAGGTCGGCATCTTCGGCCACCGTATTGATCGGGTAGCACCCCCCGCGCCGCACCGCGGCAGTCCGCCATGCGCCAATCGCCCCCGGCACCACCGTCACCACATTGAACAGATCGAGCGCACGCCGCTCGAAGTTCTGGCTCGTGATGTACTCGAGCGCCTGCCAGCGGGTCCACAGGTTCACCCGGTTGCCCACCTTCGCATTGCCCGCCACCGCGCCTACTCGCTCGTCTGCAAAATGGCACACCAGCCGCGAAATCGCATCCGGCGCAATCACAGTATCCGCATCGATGCCGACGTACACCTCTTCATCCAGATGGTCGAGCGCGTAGTTCAGCGCCTCGGCCTTGCCCGCGTTCGGCTTGGTCAGCACCGTCACCCGGCCTTCCGCGATCTCGTCACGGTACGCCTCGCGCATCACCTCGTACGTCGTATCAGTCGAGCCATCGTCGATCACGATCACCCGCAGGTGCGCATAGTCCGACCGCAGCACCGACCGCACTGTCCGCACGATCACTGTCTCCTCGTTGTAGGCGGGCACCAGCACCGCGATCCGCGGCTCAAACACGCCCGGCGGCGTCTTCCGTTTGCGGAACCGGTCGATCAGCGCACACACGCCGATAATCAGCAGGCGCGTACTCATCAGCACGTCGCCCACTACGAACACGCCCACCACGAAATGGCTGATGGACGAAAACAGGAAGAACGCCGCCTGGTCCACGCGCGCCTGCCACCACATCTTTGGCGACAGCGGCGGCATCACCTCGGCACGCGTCTTGCCCATCAGTTCAGACACAGGCACAAATTCAAATCCGCGCGCCCGCAGCGTTGTAATCAGTAGCGGCAGCGCCGCTACCGTCGCGCTGCGGTTGCCGCCGCCATCGTGCATCAGGATCACCGAGCCGCGCTGCCACGAGCGCGCCGGATCCTGCATCGACTTGATCTGGGCCAGCACATTGCCGACGATCTCCTGCGGTGACTTGCGCGGATGCTCGTTCCAGTCGTCTGTGTCAATCTTGTTGCCGATGATGGTGTAGCCCATCTGCTGGATCTGGTACGCGGGGGCCGCCTGGTCGTTCGTATCCGGCTCCTGGTCAATCGAGTAAGGCGGCCTGAAGTACAGCGGCTGCACTCCCAGCTCCGCACCGAACAGTCGCTCCGTCAGGTTCAGCTCCAGCCGTATCTGCCGCTCTGTCACCTCCGAGATATCCGGGTGCGTAAAGGTGTGATTGCCGATCTCGTGGCCCTCGCGCAGATACCGCTTCAGCAGCCCGACGTTGTCCTGCGCCTCCTCGCCGATCACCATGAACGCGGCATGCACGTTGTACTTCTTCAGCACGTCGAGGATGCGCGGCGTCCACACCGGGTCCGGCCCATCGTCGAAGCTCAGCGCCACCTTCTTCGGGTCATAACCATAGTTGCGAATGCCGAACGGCTCCGGCAGCGTCACCATCCGCTCGTCGGTCACCGTAAATCGCGAGGCATCCAGGTCCACCTCGCGCCGCCCCCACTTCGGTGTCGAGGCAATCCTCAGAATGTCGCCCTCGCCATCATGCGAAACACTGTCGCCCGGCGGCACGGCGTCCAGGCGCTGTGGCGCGGTCTTATCTGAAGGGTGGTCCCACACCGGCCACAGCGACCCATCCTCTGAGCCCAGCTTCCACAACGCGAACGTGCGCAGCCCCATCTGCCGCGCCGCCCGCATCTCGTTCAGCGCCGACACCCCGTCCAGGAACCACACCTGGTGCCGCACATGCTCGTCCTCATCGTCATACGCGAAGTACGGGTTCAGCTCGTCGCCGTTCAGCGTGATCGTCGCGCCGGCGTCCCGGGCCAGGTCCCAGGCATCCTGCACCGACACATCATCCACCCCCTCCACCTTCGTCGATTTCAGCTTGCCTTTGCTGTCGATCGGCTGCTGCCAGTCATAGCCGTAGTTGCCGATCGCGCACAGCAGCTTCGGCTTCGGAATGTACTTGAGCGCCCTCGTCAGGTTCGCCTCGAACCAGTCCTGCGACGCCACCGGCCCCGGCTCCGAGCTATCCTCGTGCTGGTCGTAGTTCATCAGGATCACGCCATCGGTGGCCTCGCCCATCCACCGCATCACGCTCGCATCCGCCTCGGCGGCGACGTTGACATACAGCCGCAATCCTTTGGCCGCGAAGTCCTGGTGCAGCTCATTCAGCCATTGCGCGTACAGCTTCATCGCCCCATCCGGCAGCTCCTCCAGATCCATGCAGATGCCGCGGTACTTTGGGTTGGCCGACAGCAGCTTGTCGAGCTGGACATGCAGCCGCTCCCGCGCCACGGGATCCTTCAGCATAGCTGCGACAGCAGCCCCGTTCCAGCTATTGGTCAGCGTGTCGTAGTCATTCAGCATCGGGAAGATTTCCGTATCTTCCTTGGCCATCGAGATCACCCGGTCGACCTCATTCCCCTGGTCGATCCCGTGCACGCCCGCCTTGTCCACCACGTCGTAAAAATGCGCCGGGAACAGCTTCGTCACCGCCTGCAGGCGGCCGTCATTGCCGGTCACATGGATCCAGTCCGGGAACAAGATGTCGATCTGGTGGACATGCGCCTTGAGCGAGGCGATTCCCTCGGCATCGTTCTGATAGAAAGCCGCGCGCAGCCCTTCGTCCTGATTCAGCACCATCTCCGACGCGCGGCGATGGCTCCACCGTCGCACCGGCCGCGCCCCCCGCAAGCGGGCCGTGGTCGCCGGCACATACGCGTGCAGGTTGTGCCGGTCGCTCGGGAACGGCAGCCCCGGCAGCGGCTCCTTGCGCAGCACGCCCACCGAGAACAGCACCAGCACCACCGTCGACAGGATCGCAACCGCATCCAGGACCCGCCGGAGGCGCTTCCAGCGTTTCCGCTCCGGATCGTAGAAAACAGGCTTCATGCGCGTGGCTCTAGCTTACCCCCGCAACCCGCCAGCAGCCACTTTCCATGAGTGGCTTGATGCGTTGGCCGCCATCCGGAGCTCCTCGGCGGCCGTCACCTTGTTGGAAGGCCGGAATAGCGTGAGAATGTGAGATGTCCAGGTGAGGCATGAAACGAGAGCGCGCCATCCTGATCTTGCGGGAACATGCGCCGGAGCTCAAAGCCTCCGGGTTGGTACATTTGCGCTTGTTTGGTTCTGTCGCTCGCGATCAGGCGCATGCCCTCTCAGATGTCGATCTGCTCGCCGATTTCGATCCGTCCCTGCGCATCTCGCTGGTGACTCTTGGCAGTCTTCAAAACCGCCTCAGTGCTCTTCTCGGCGCAAATGTTGAACTTTCCGCGACGACCTGGATGAGGCAGCCTGTTCTCGAACGAGCTCTTCAGGAGGCCGTGCTTGCCTTTTAGAGACGCTCGAACGCATTTGCAGGACATTCTCGACAGCATCATCCTGATCAACCTCTTTGTCGGAGAGCTGGACTATCAGAGGTACCACGCGGACCCAAAGACAAAATCCGCAGTGGAACGACAGTTACAGATCATCACAGAAGCCGCGCACAGGCTCGGCAGCGATGCCGAAGCGCTTTGCCCGGGCCCAGACTGGAAAGGCTGGGTGGGGATGGGCAACATCCTGAGACACGCTTATCACAAGGTCGACGATGCAATCATCTGGGAGACACTCCAGAACGATATGCAGTTGCTGGGGAAAGCTGTGACCAGGGCACTCGCCGCGCCGGACGGGTCCAACGAGAGCTAACCCGCAAGCAGCCGAGCGCGCGATCCGCCTTCGTTCGCGTCGCAGTACCCTTTCTCTGATTGCGCTTGCCGCGCCCCTCGTGCTCGGCCTGTTGCTGCGCCTGTGGTTCGTGCACCGCGACCCTGACCTCTCAGGCGACCCGCTGCTCTACGGCGCCATCGCCCGCAACCTGCTCCAGCACGGCATGTACGGCTTCTCCGCCGGCGATCCCACCCTCATTCGCCTGCCCGGCTACCCGCTCTTCCTCGCCGCCTGCTTCCGCATCTTCGGCGTCGAGCACTACTACCCGGTGCTCTACCTGCAGGTCCTCATCGACCTGCTTGGCTGCTGGCTGCTGGCGCGCCTCGCCTCCTGCCTGGCACCGGTGCCGCAAAAGGAACGCGCCGCTCGCGCAACCCTCTGGCTCGCCGCCCTGTGCCCCTTTACCGCCTGCTACACCGCGGCCCCGCTGACTGAGACGCTCGAGCTGTTCTCCATCAGCGCCGCGCTGCTCTGCTTCGCGCGCGCACTCGGCATCGGCGAGCCGGTCCGCGTTCTGCGCTGGCAGTGGCTGGCGCTATCAACCTTCGCCTGGACCGCCGCGGCGCTGCTCCGCCCGGACGGAGCTCTGCTCGGCCTGGTCCTCATCCCCGCCCTCGTCCTCTACGCCCCGCGCCCCCTTCGCAGGCGCGCCTTCCAGCTCGCCGCTCTTACCGCCCTGGCCTCGCTGCTCGCCTTCGTTCCATGGACCATCCGCAACTGGCACACCTTCCACGTCTTTCAGCCGCTTGCCCCGCGCTACGCCACCGATCCGGGCGAGCCTATCCACCCGGGCTTCCAGCGCTGGACCAAGACCGTTTGCGTGGACCTTGCCTGCACCGCCGGGGTCTACTGGGCCGCCGACGACACCACCATCGGCCTCGACGAGCTGCCCAGCCGCGCCTTCGACTCGGCGCCTCAGCTGCGCGCCACCCAGGACCTGCTCGCCGCCTACAACCGCCAGACCACCATCACCCCCGAGCTCGATGCCCGCTTCAGCGCGCTCGCCGGCCAGCGCATCGCCGCCCACCCGCTGCGCTACTATCTGCAACTGCCACTGTTACGTTTAGCCGACATGTGGTTCCGCCCCCGCGTCGAGCTCTTCTCGGTTGACTTGCGCTGGTGGCGCTACGCCTCCGAGGGCCCCGACACCCTCCTCGCCTGGGCCTTCGCCGCGCTCAACGTTGCCTATTTAGCACTCGCCTGCGCCGGTGCCCCCAAACGGCCGCCCCTGCTCGGTGCTTTTGCGGTCTTTATCCTGCTGCGCTGCGCCCTGCTCTGGACCCTCGAAGCCCCTGAGCCCCGCTACACTCTCGAGTGCTTTCCCATCGTCTTCGTTTTAGGTGGCCTCGCCATTGCCTATGGTCGCGCGATCAGGCATGAGCCAATCATTTGACTTACATCACGAAATGACGGAGGCTGGCCTAACGGCCCAGAACCCCACCGTCAACCTATTTCCAATGCATGGCACGACAGACCTAGCTGGTTGCACTTATTACGCCCTATCAGACGAAAAAATAGTCGGAATACTTTGTTCCAAGCGGAACCCTGTGGCTGATGAATTCGTAGGTGTCTCAAGAGTTGTGCCAGCTTTGAGCAGATAGATCTGAAGACTGATGAATCACAAAACAACTATGACCGTGCAGATCATGTCGAACCGTAACCGGTGTTGGACTTGGACTGTAGTGCTTTCTTTCTTGTTGCCTGTGGTGATCTGGGCCGCGGTGAAGATCACGGCTACGTACATGCCCTTCGCAGCGCACGGATTGATCGAGCAGCGCTATCTTTTGGCCATTGTCCCAGGGCTTGCTGTGGAGTGGCTTTTCACACTGGCTGTGTGGCTCTGGCTTTCCCGACAAGGCGAATCGTTTTCTTCGCTGGGAGTTTGGAATAAGGGGACGCTGCTCTCATGGTCGCTGGCGCTGGCTTGTGCTGCGCTTTCCATCCTCGCCAACACCCGAACCCTCCAGCGGATGCATGTTCCCCCCTTCGTAATCTTTCACCCGACCGGTTTCCATCTCTATGCAGCATTGGCGATGGGAATCACAGCAGGCTTTTGCGAAGAACTACTGTTTCGAGCCTTTCTCATGTCCGAGTTTGCCCGCGCGGGCTATAGCAAAGTCTTCCAAGTTATCGTGCCTGGGCTTGCGTTCGGCGTAGCCCACGTTGGTTATTCCTCGCAAGGGATCCTCGTAGCTCTAGGAATAATGATTCCAACAGCATTACTGGGAATGATGTGGGGCGTGGCTTATCTATTGGGGAGAAGGAGTCTCTTACCGTGTGTTGTTGCACATTTTTTCAATGATGCTACGGCAATACCCTGGATTGTCTTCGTCATAATGACTTTTGGGCCAAAATGATGAGGAGTGCTGCACGTACTATTTGACTTTCGCGACAGCTCTTGCCCACCATTGCTAAGCCCATCCAACCAGCACCGAGCATTGCGGTGCCCGCACGGCAGGTAGCTACTTCCGCACCACCTGCGTCCCACTTGGCACCTTCAACACAAACGCACTCTCCGCCGTCGAGTTCAGCTTGATATCCGTATAAAGCGCCGTCCGAATATCCCCGCTTGGCGTGTGAAACACCTGCTTGCGCGAGGTCGCCGTCACCGGGTCGATCCAGATATCGATATTCGTAAACATCGGGTTCGGGTCCGCGTGTTTCGGCGCCAGCCCCAGCTTCGCCACCGCCACTCCATCGATCGTATCCGCGCCCTCGTAGGTCACATTCCAGTTCGCCTGCAGGTCCTTGCCGCTGCCGCCAAAGCCCAATGTGGCATAGCTCTCGAACGAGCCACGATTGTTCCCCGCCTGCAGCACCGTCTCCTGCTTGATCGACGGCTGGTACAGGTTCAGCACCCGGTTCTTGTACAGCACATCCTTCTGCGCCGGCTGCCCATCCTCGGTCGCCACGTGCACCACCATCTCCGTCTCGCCGGCGCTGCGGCGAAACGCGATCGTGCCCTTCTGCACGTCGTGCTCATCGACCACCGCCGTCAACTGGTCCCAGCTGAACGCCGCCTGCGCGCTCTGGAACTTCGCCGCCGCCGTATCCATCTGCGCCAGCACCTTCGTCAGCTGCGCGTCCCCTTGTGCCCCGAGCGCGGACTGCGCCTGCCCCGCCACACCGGCCAGCGCCAGCACCGCGGCTACCATCATCGTTCGCATCCCACGCATCCCGTTCTCCTGCAATCTCTCTGGCAATCTCTTCGGCGACTTCACCGGTGCGCCCACACCTTGTACGCCGTCACCTTGCCGCTCTCATCCTTCAGCGGCTCCCACCGGTCCACCTTCACCGGTCCCGAGACCGGCGCAATCGCCTCGGCCAGCGGCGCCTCCATCTGCCGCGCCAGCATGCCTGTCTCCGGGTGCACCTGGTCGGCCGGCACCTCGTAGATCGCCCCCGACTCCGTTGGACGCACCAGCACCGTCGATGGCGACAAATGATCCGCAACCGGATGGTCGTGATAGTCGAAAAGATGCGGCGTCACAAAGACAAACAGCAGGATCAGCGTCACCATCACGTCATAGTGAAAGCTGCCCCGGTCGTACTTCCAGAAGATGTAACTCTTGAACAGACCCATCTACTCACTTCCTTGAACCACCTGCGGTGGGGCTGGCGTTCGCTATCGGGTACGCTTACAGCCCGTCCCGCCGCCCGATCACCTCAACCCCGCTCATGTACGGTTGCAGCACAGCCGGCACCCGCACCGTTCCATCCGCCTGCTGGTAATTCTCCATCACCGCCACCCAGGCCCGGCCCACCGCCAGCCCTGAGCCGTTCAAGGTATGCAGATGCTCTGCCTTGCCCTTCGCGTTGCGAAACCGGAGATTCGCCCGCCGCGCCTGGAATCCCTCGCAGTTCGACACCGACGAAATCTCCCGGTACGCGCTCTGGCCGGGCAGCCACACTTCCAGGTCGTAGGTCTTTGCCGCGGAGAATCCCATATCCCCCGCGCACAGCAGCACCCGCCGGTACGGCAGCTCCAGCCGCTCCAGGATCGTCTCCGCATCGCGCGTCATCTGCTCGTGCGCGGCCTCGCTCTGGTCCGGCGTGGCAAACTTCACCAACTCCACCTTGCTGAACTGGTGCTGCCGGATCACCCCGCGCACATCCCGCCCATACGAGCCTGCCTCCGACCGGAAACACGCCGTCAGCGCCGTCAGCGACAAGGGCAGCCGCGCCGCCTCCACAATCTCATCACGGAGCAGGTTGGTCAGCGGCACCTCCGCCGTAGGGATCAGCCAGTGGTCGTTCTCCCGCAGATCGCTCGCGCGCAACCCGCTCGCCTCCGGCGCCTCCCCCGAATGCACGGGGCTTCCCGGCTCCTCATCCTCCGCGCACCGGAACAGATCCCCGGCAAACTTCGGCAGCTGCCCGGTCCCCCACAGCGACCGGCTGTTCACCAGCAGCGGGGGCGCCACCTCGGTGTAGCCATGCTCGCCAGTCTGCACATCGAGCATCCACTGGCCCAGCGCCCGCTCCAGCCGCGCACCTTCGCCCCAGAACACCGCAAACCGCGCGCCCGAGAGCTTCGCCGCCCGCGCCAGGTCCAGAACCCCCAGCGCCTCGCCCAGCTCATGATGCGGCTTCGCTACAAACCCAAGCTCCGAAGGCTCCGTCCCGCTCGGGCTCCAGCGCTTTACCTCGACATTCGCGCTCTCATCCGCGCCCGCCGGCACGTCAGCGGCCGGCAGGTTCGGCAGCGCGGCCAGCACCGCCCGCAGCTGCTCCTCCGCCTCGGCTGCAGCGGTCTCCAGCGCCTCGCCGTCGGCCTTCAGTCGCCTCACTTCCTCCACAATCGAGGCAGCATCCACCCCGGCCCGCCGCGCCCGCGCCACTTCCTCACTCAGCAGGTTGCGCTCCGCCTTCAACCGCTCGGCATCCGTGATCCGCGCCCGCCGGCTCTCATCCAGCCGCCGGAAATCACCCAGCACCACCGCCGGATCCAGCCCCCGCGCGCGCAAACGCTCTTCCACCCGGGGCAGGTCGCCCCGCAACAAGCTCAAGTCGTGCATACAGGCTTATCCTACAAGCCACGCCCGCCAGCCACGGCGCGCTCTAACTTCCGTATCTCAATTCCGTATCCCGGTTCCGTATTATGGAGCCTGTATGGCTTTTCCCATCAAAACCTGCACCATCTGCTCCGAGGAGTTTGAGCTCAAGCCCGACAAGCCCGGCTTCGCCAACCGCTGTCCTGAGTGCAGCCTGTCTGAGCTCGAGAACCCCGCAACCCGGCCCCGCATGGATGCCGACGAACGCAAGGCCACGGCGGAAGTGAACGAGGCCCGCAGGCAGTCGATCCGGGACCTGCTCTACCGCAAAGACAGCTGAGCCGCGAGCGGGAGCCGCGCGTCGGCTGTCAAGGAAGCAATCCCCGTGCTCTTGTGGTCAGGGGCCGTGGCCACTCGACAGGCGCCAGAAACGCCAGAGAACGAACCCGCGAATCGTCGCTCCAAAGCAAAGAGCCGGCACAGGATGCCGGCCCTTCACTCCTGCTCTCTTCTGGCTCCGCTCAGTTCCCCAGCGTGTAGGTAATGTTCACCGTGGTCTCCACGGCGACCGGGTTTCCGTTCAGCAAAAACGGTTTCCAGCGCCACTGCTGTACGGCGTTCAACGCGCTCTCGTCGACGTCTTCACGCACACTCTTCACCACTTTGAGGTCCGTCGGCACTCCCTCTTCGTCGATGGTGACACCCAGCGTACACGTACCCTGGACATGATCGGCTTTCGCCTTCTCCGGATACTTCGGCTCTTGATGCGATTCAATGTTCCCCGCCATCACGGTCCCTTTGACATGAATCACCGAAGGCGTTGCCGCGGTCTCTCTGGCTGGGCCTCCAGCCGCCACATCCACACGCATCCCTACCGCCGAAGCGCACACCGCGCCCCCCAGCAGCACCGCTCCCGCAACTGCCGCGAGCCGCGCCGCACCTTTGACTTGCCTCCGTTTGTCCATCATCTGTACCACTCTCCTTTCAAGTGTGTTGCCATCAAAAATCCCCACCGCCGGCAGCGCGCCCGCATGCAGCCCGGCCGGCATCGCCAGCGCCAGCCGCAGCAGCGACTGCGCGTACTTCCTGCTTCCTTCAAGCATCTGCGCGGCCATTGCATCGCACACCATCTCACGGCTCTCTGCCAGGCGCCTGCGCAGCACCCAGGTGCAGGGGTGATACGCGACCAGCACGGTGAGCGCCGTGTACGCCAGGTTCCTGGCGAAGTCGCCCCGGCGCAGATGGGCCAGCTCATGCGCCAACGCAGCATCCACGTCGCGATCCTCCACCCGGGTAAAAAACCCGCGCGGCACCAGCAGCGCGCGCCGCCACACACCCAACACCATCGGCCCTTCGATCGACGCCGACCAGCGCAGCTCCGCCTCCGCGCCACCCATGCGCGCGCGCAGGCTTTCCCAGCGGGCACACTCCTGCTCGCACAGTTCCACGAGCGGCGCCTCGCGGCGTATTCGCCTCGTCTGCCACAGGCCCCAGGCAAGCCGCGCGGCGAAGTACACCACCGTGCCCGCGTACGCGGCCAGCAGCCCCGCCATCACCCCAGCCCCAAGCCGCAGTCCGCCGCCGCCCACCACGCCGGGCAGGATGGTGACCTGCACATGACCGCCCGCGGCGGCTGCCCCGTGCCCCCACCAAGCCGTCGGCAGCATGCCCAGGCGGCAGCCCGGCAGTACCACCGCAAGCACCGCAGCACCCACCCAGACCCGGTGCCCGGCCTGCGCCCCCATGCGCCTCATCATCCAGGCGCAAACCAGCGCCACCGCCAGCAGCACCGGCAGCTGCCATGCCGAGTTCAGCACATAGTCGACCACCCAGACGCCCAGCCGGCTGCTCATCATCCCGTCCATTGAATCCATCACGGCCCGCATCAGTCGTCTCCTTCCGCGTTCACCCGCTGGCTCAATTTCGCAATCCGTTCCAGGTCGATCTCGCGGCTCTTGAGCAGGCTCATCACCAGCTCCTCGCTCGAGCCGCCGAACATCCGGTCTACCAGATCGCGCACCGCGTGGCGCAGCGCCCTGGCCTCCGTCACGGTGGCCGCGTACACATAGGCGCGCCCATCCAGCCGGCGCTTCAGCTTGCCCTTGCGGTGCAGCGTGTTCAGCACCGTCTGCACCGTCGTGTATGCCAGCGTCCGCTCCATCCCCTGCTGCGCCTCCGCCACGCTGCTCGCGCCCCGCTTCCAGATCACCTGCATGACCTCCAGCTCCAGCCTCGTCAAGCCCTGCTTCTTCTCCGGCACACCGTTTCTCCTATGCGTATAGGACTACAGGCATAGGAGATGGATTGTCAACTATGAAAATAGGAGATGAATGATGTCTTCAACGCCTGCCGCATCGATCGGCAGCGATCCCGCGCTCTGGCTTCGAACTACAGTAGTCCAAAAAAACGAGGGGATTGAAGAATCTCACGGCAAGGATTGATCGATGTACACAGCCTTGACTTGCCTCCACACCGGGAGGCAAGCGCCGGATGTTAGCAGCTACTGCGACGCTTCGCCGCTCAGCAGCTCCGCTGTACTGTGCGCATCCAGTGACATGAGAAACATGTGCGTGGCATCTACCTGATACTTGGCGAACTTCGACGGCAGCACCGGGTTCGTTTGCCCTCCGGGTGTAAGCGTCAGCACACTCCGCCCGTTGTTGTCGCTAGGAACACTGAACGACCCTTGCTCCCCGCCGCCTGGCTGTTCCGTAAGCCCCACAATCAGATCGAGCCCGAAATCGACGATCGTGTCACCCGGCGCCTTGATGGTGCCACCAAACTCCGTGTAGCTACCCGTGCCGCCAACCGGGAGCGCCCGGCCGCCAGATGCTGCGCAGCTTGCATTGCAGGCGGTTTCTCCCGTCATGCGCAACGAGTAGAAAACCTGCTCGATCGGAAAGCTGGTCGAGTCCTGCCGCCGCAGGATTCCCGTGCCGGCGATCGCGCTTGGCTGCTGTACCGTCAGCCTGCCAATCTGGACAGGGCTTGTCGGACTGCCCAGAGCATCCGAAACGGAAAAGTTGATCGTCTGCTTGCCGAGAAACGAATACAGGATCAGCGCACCCTGGGTCCCATTCAGGGTGTAATACCCCTGCACAGGAATCTGCTGGTAGGAGGCGCTCGCCGAGTTGAGGTCGATTTCGCCGGAAACAATATTCCCGTTGCCGTCCGCGGTGATGCTGCCGATGGCTGCTACCTGGTTCGCCGTGCCGTCTGTCGGGAGCGATGTGATGCCCTGCATCAAAATCGCAAACTGGCCATTCAAGGCAGACGCATCCCTGCCCCCGCCAACCTGCAGACTGTAAGTGGGCGGATAGAACTGCGGCGGATATATCGTGCCACTGCCCGGTGCATTGTTGAATGTCTCGGTCACAGTGTAGCTGCCGGATGGCAAACCGGTCACCGGGATTGTCGCCAGGCCGTTCGCATCTGTAATTGCCGCCCCGCTTTGCACCACCGCGCCGCTCTGGTTTGTCAGAACCAACTGCACATTCTTGGCCGGCTGCGGAACGGGACAAAGCTCGACGCCGACCGTGAAAGGCTGCGCCGTCGCAATAGCGCTGGGCGTGACATAGGGGGAATAACCAATATTGCTGGGGCCGCAGGTCGACTGTGCATGGGCATAGAAAGGCGCAAGCAGGAGAACACCAGGCATGAGTGCAAGTCGGGAAAAGCGCCGCATAAGAAATTTCTCCGCGCCCTCTGCTGTTGCAAGCGCGCCCTGACTATAGGCTCGTTATCTGCCGCCTGCAATGACAGAATGAGATTTCATCTTCCTTAAGTCGTAGGAAAGTAACTGATAGCAGAGCATCCCACATCTTGCCAATCATAGTGCGCACCACTCGCTCTTCAATGCTGGAGCCAGCTTCGTCCGACCACACGAATAACATCCTCCATGACGGCGCACTCGTTGGACCCTTCCTCCTTTTCGGACCATGCCGTAAAGGGCTGGCTACATGCGCAGTAGAGTGTCCGGAAGTGACAAAACGGCTGATTCCGAGTTGACGCGAACCACCCCGAGTGATCGCAGTACCATAGAGACCAATGCCTTCCAGCCCCTTCGCAAAGGTCCCAGCCATGCCCAAGCGCCTGCTCGCCCTGTTCCTCTCCGCCTCTCTGCCCTTGCTCAGCACCCCCGTCGCCCAGGCCTCTGCCTACGATGGTCACCCCAAGCTCGTCGTCATCGTTGTCATCGACCAGTTCCGCGCCGACTACCTGCAGCGCTACCGCTCCGAGTTCAAGGGCCGCGGCTTCCGGCTCTTCCTCGACAAGGGCGCCTACTTCCCCGACTGCTACTACGGCTACGCCAACACCAAAACCGCTCCCGGCCACGCCACGCTTGGCACCGGCGCCTATACCGACGGCCACGGTATCGCTTCCAACGAGTGGTGGGACCTCGCGCGCAACAAGCAGCGCCCCGTCAGCTCGGTTGAGGATGACCGCTACTCCCTCGTCAGCGCGCCCGCCGCGCCCGCGGCAATCCCCGGCACCGCAGCCGCCCCCGATGCGAGCCAGGCGCCCGCGACCCCCGCCGCCGGCCAGTCCGCCCCGACAGACCAGACGCAACCGCCCGCCGAAGGCAGCAAAGCGGCGCATAGCACCCCCGGCGCCTCCCCGCGCAACCTGCTCGCCTCCACCGTCGGCGATGAGCTCCGCCTCGCGACCGCAGGCCAGTCCCGCGTCTACGGCGTCTCGCTCAAAGACCGCGCCTCTATCCTGCCCGCCGGCGCAGGCGCCAATGGCGCTTTCTGGATCGACTCCACCACCGGCCGCTTCCAGACCTCCTCCTACTACATGACCGCGCTGCCCCAGTGGGCCATCGACTTCGACAACGGCCCCGCCATCCAGGCCGCCGCCACCACCGTTGGCGTCTCTCCGCTGACCGACTTCTACAAACAGGTAGGCCCCACCGACGCCGCCAACACCTACGAGATCGCTTTTGCCGAGGCCCTCATCACGGGCGAGCAGCTCGGCGCCCACGAGACCACCGACATGCTCACCCTCTCGCTCTCCCCCAACGACCTTGAAGGCCACCACTACGGCCCCGACTCGCCCCAGGAGCACGCCATGGTGAATGGCCTCGACACTGACCTCGACAGCTTCTTCTCCTGGCTCGACACCCACGTGCCCGGCGGCCTCGCCAACGTCGTTCTCGCCCTCTCCGCCGACCATGGCATCGCCCCAACCCCGGCTGTCTCCTCCGCGCTCGGCCTGCCCGGCGCCTACATCAACACAGCCAGGCTCGTCGCCGACCTCAATCGAGCCATGAACGCCAAGTTCTCCCCCGGCGAGAACGTCGACTACCTGCTCTCGCACCAGGAGCTGCCGTACCTCTCGCTCAACCGCCCCAACTTTGAGCGCGCCGGCATCAATGAGCAGGAGGCGGAGGACGCCGTGCAGGCCGCCATGGGGCCGGCTTTCCTCTCGCTCAGCGCCGGCACAGCGGAGAAGCCCGGGACGGCCCCTGCCCCAAATCCGGCCAGCCCGGCGCCCGATGCCAGTGCTGCAAGCACCACCGCGCCCGGACAGGCACCCTCCGCAGAGGCCGGCCAGACCCCCGGCACCGCCCCGGCAGGCTCGGCTGCAACCAGCACCTCCGCGCCGGCCGCGCCGCCCGCGAGGCTCGCGCCCAGCCCCGAGCTCTTCCGTACCTATACCCGCCAGCAGCTCGCCGCCGGGCTCGTTCCGCCCACTGAGTTCGGACAGCTCCTGGCCCACAGCTACAGCCCCAACGGCGGCTGGTATGTTGCCGCCATCCCGGTCGCCTTCCAGATGGAAGGCTCCTCCACCGCGGGCGGCACTACCCATTACTCGCCCTACGCCTATGACCGCCACGTGCCCCTCGGCTTCTACGGCGCGCCTTTCACCCCCGGCACGTACCGCGGCCATGTCGAGCCGGTCGACCTCGCCGTCACCCTGGCCTCGGTGCTCGGCGTCAACCAGCCCTCGGCCGCCGTCGGCCACGTGCTTACCCAGGCCCTCAAGCCCGTAGCCGAGTTCCCGTACCCGAAGGAGGCCGCTCCCGCCCGCCGCACCCGCCGCAGTACCCGGCATTCTGCTGACAAGCCGGTTGCCGCGCCCGATGCTGCCGCAACGCCCAGCGCTGCAACGCCGAGCACAACCACTGCAACCCCGGCCGCCGCGCCACCCGCGTCGAAGCCGCCGGCATCAGGGCCTCAGCCATGAAGCCCGACATGCACGTCACCGTCGCCGGCGTCCCGCTACAGACCCCCGTGCTCGCCGCCAGCGGCACCTTTGGCTACGGGGTCGAGTTCGAAGACATCGTCCACCTTGACCGCATCGGCGGCTTCGTCACCAAGGGACTCTCCACGCTGCCCATGCCCGGCAACGCGGCCCCGCGCATGATCGAGACCGCCTCCGGCATGATCAATGCCATCGGCCTGCAGAACATGGGCGTCGACGCCTACATCACCCAGAAGCTGCAGGCCTTCAGCCGCAATCCCCCGCCCTGCGCCCTCTTCGCCAACGTCTTTGGCTACACCATCGACGACTACCTCGCCGTCCTTCATGCGCTCAACTCCGCAGACGGCATCGCCGCCTACGAGATCAACGCCTCCTGCCCCAACACCGCGCATGGCGGCATGGTCTTCGGAGCCGACGCAAAGCTGCTCGCCGAGCTGGTTACGCAGACCAAGAAAGCCAGCGACCGCCCCCTCTTCGTCAAGCTCTCGCCCAACGTCACCTCCATCGCCGCCATGGCGAAAGTAGCGGAAGACAACGGCGCCGATGGCCTCACCCTCATCAACACTTTCCTCTCGCTGGCCATCGACATCAAGACCCGCCAGCCGAAGATCGCCAATGTCACCGGCGGCCTCTCCGGGCCGGCCATCCGGCCCATCGCCGTCCGCATGGTGTGGGAGGCTGCCCAGGCGGTCAAGATTCCCATCCTCGGCGTGGGCGGCATCCGGTCCGGCGAAGACGCGGTCGAGTTCCTCATGGCCGGCGCCTCGGCGGTCCAGGTCGGCACTGCCAGCTACGCTGACCCGCGTGCGGTCGAGCGCGTCGCCGAGGGCCTCGAGCACTGGTGCGCCCGGAACAATGTCGCCGAGGTCCGCAGCCTCACCGGATCGTTCCAGCCGCAGCCCGGCAGCGCAGCGACCCCGGGGATGGTCAGCAGCCTGCCCCAGGGCGCGCCCGCCCTTCCCGCTGCCAGCCCGGCAGCCTCGGCGACCGACCCGGCAATCGCCTCGCTGCAGGCGCAGTCTGGGCCAAAATCCTCCTGAGCCACGCAGAAACCCGTCCTGCACCCGCGCCGCACCGCCCGGCTCCCGGGCACGAAAAAGACCTCCGCAACTGGGAGGCCTTTCTTTTTTCCGATCCGTTTCGGACTATGCAACTTTGCGCGGCGGACGGTTCCGAATCTCCCGGGCCTGCGCCATTGCTACTTCGCTCAGGTACGTCGGCGCCGGCGTCATAACGGCCACCAGCAGCCACGCGAGCACTGAGACCAGCAATCCCGCGACCGCCAGGTCCTGCAGCGTCAGCGCGAAGTTGATCTGGTGCATATGCAGCGCGATCGCCCAGGTGCGCAGCGGCTCCAGGTGGTGGATCACTGCGATCGCCAGCAGAAACGCCAGAATCGACAGCGTTGCCATCCCAATCAGTGTCACGTCGATAGTACGGTGCACCCTCTGCCGCGTGCGGCACTGCCGGCACTCGACCAGGTGCTCCTCCAGATCGCCGCGCACTGCAGGCGAGGAGCCGGAAATGTCATATCGCCAGGAGGAAAGAATGTCACCTACAACCGGATCGCTGCACTTGTTCATAACGCTCCTCACTCCTTTCGATGCTTTTGCTGTTCCCATCTTCTTCATTTTATGCAACCTGAAGAAGCGTTCTGGTCATTTCAGCCGGCCATAATGCTCTTCGCGCAGTGAACCCTGCCCGGCCATCGCGACCTGTCACTCCAACCCGGGTAACCCGATTGTAACCGTCTACCCTCCAGCTTGCGAGCTGTTTTGAGTCTCCCCGGCCCACCTCAGAGGCAGATTGACTCGGTCGGCATGTGTTGTTGAGCCACCAGCAGCTTGTTGGCCAGCAGGCTCATCCGGTCCCGCAGCGCCCACTCTGCCGCCACCCGCGCCAGCTCCGGCAGGTTGTTGCTCTCGGACAGGTGCGCCAGCACCACATAGGCCGCCTGCCCGTCATAGCCTTTCTCCAGAAACTCCGCCGCGGCCGCATTCGACAGGTGGCCCACCCGCGACAGTACCCGCTGTTTGACCGACCAGGGATACGGCCCATCCCGCAGCATGCCCAGGTCGTGGTTCGACTCAAGCATGACCACGTCGCACCGCCGCAGCTGCTCCGATACATTGGCCGGCATGTAGCCCAGGTCGGTCGCGAGGCCGATCCGCACCCCTTCACTCTCCAGCACAAACCCCACCGGGTCGGCCGCATCGTGCGGGATGGTGAACGCCGAAATGGTCAAGTCGCCGATCGAGAACACCCGCCCGGCGCGGAAGTACTCCACCCCGGGCAGCGCACATGGGTCCTCCGCCGGCAAAACCGGCCATTTCGTGGCGGGTGTACTTTGTCCAGGCTCGCCTGCAAACGTAGCACTCCCGTTGGTCGGGGCAGGCTGCCCCGGATGGCAGACTTCTGCTTCCTGCTTCCTGAGTCCTGCTTCCTGAGTCCTGCTTCCTGCTCCCTGCTCCCTGCTTCCCGCTTCTTCGCGGGCAAAGGCTTCCGCCTCCGCCGCGCACTCGGCCAGCTCCGCTTCGCGATAAAACGGGTTTGAGGCCTCGGCCTCTGGCGGCGAGCCGGCCCGTTCGGCCTTCGCCACCTTCAGCGCCGCTTCCGCCTTGCGCCCGGCCAGCCAGTCAGCGTAGGTCATTCTCTTCTGCGGGACCATCCAGCGCATCCATGCACGGTGCGTCGCCTCGGTAAAGTACACCGGGATCCCCAGCTTTCGGGCCAGCACCGACAGTCCCTGCACATGGTCCTGATGCTCATGCGTAATCAGGATCGCGTCCAGCCGGCCCGGATCCTCGCCGGCGGCGAGCATCCGCTTCACAATCTCCCGGCAGCTTACCCCCGCATCCACCAGCACCGACGTGCGTCCACCAGTCACCACCGTCGCGTTGCCCCGGGAGCCGCTTGCCAGCACTGTCATCCGGACCATTTCCCTACAATACTCCTCGTCTCCACGGAAAAAGAGTACCCATCCCGGTTCCAGGGCCGTGGCCCTGACGCGTGCGAGCATGCGAGGAGCGATCACAAAGAGAACGCCCACGAGGTGGCCGATCCCTCGGACGGACGGTGCACGAAGTGGCCGCGCAGGCGGTCCGCTGCCTTCAGCTCACCTCCACCAGCAAAGCCGTAATGTTATCCCGCCCCCCGGCCCGCAGCGCCGCCTCCACCAGCCCCGCATTCCGCTCCTCCAGCGACCCGTCGCGCCCTAGCAACACTCCCAGCGCCGCATCCGGAACCTCCCGCGTCAGCCCGTCGGTGCACAGCAGAAACACGTCCCCGGGCTCCGCCGCCAGAATCCGCACCTCGGGCAGTACAGACCGCCGCGTGCCCACTGCCCGCGTAATCACGTTGCGCATCGGTGAGCTGGCCGCCTGCTCCTCCGTCATAATCCCCATACGCACCTGCTCGGCGATCAAAGCATGATCCTCCGTCAGCCGTGTCAGCGCGCCCTGCCGCCACCGGTAGCAGCGGCTGTCTCCCACGTGCGCGACCGCCACCGTGCTCTCTCCGCAGGCCACCAGCGCCACCAGCGTTGTGCCCATCCCGTGCAGGCCGGCCTCGTGCGCGGCCCGCGCGTGGACCCTCCGGTTCGCCGCACACACCGCCTGCGCGATCGCTTTCACGCTGCGCTCCGCCTCCTCGACGGCGCCCAAGTGCTCCAGAAACGCCTCCACCGCTGCCCGGCTCGCAACTTCTCCACCCGCCGCGCCGCCCATCCCGTCGCACACCACAAACAGCCCCGCTTCGAGCGAGTAGCTCCACGCATCCTGGTTGGTCAGGCGCACGCTGCCGGTATGACTTGCCGCGGCAACTACGGAATGGAGAGCGACCGGCACGGCACCACTCTACACGCCCTGCAATCGACCCGCGACAATCGCCGCCCCAGTTCGTAACCATTGCCGTTCCAAGTCGGGAACAACGTCCCGAAAAATCCGCCTGGCTGAACGCCACGAATCATGGGCGGAAAGTCATTACCCCGGGTCACCGCTGTGCCTCCAGCCAGTAAATCCGGTAGCCATTTGGAAGAGCGGGCCTGCCACCCCAGCTCTCGAGCTCGGTCGGCCGGTGCTCCCGTACAAGCCTGTAGTGGTCGCCCAGGTAGGCATCGAGCCAGGGCCACCGGGCCAGCTTGCGATACTGGAAATCCGGCGGCCCGCACTCATCGCTGCTGACGACAAGAGCCCGGGGAGGGTGCGCAAGAAACGCGCTCATAAACGCGCGCCGGTACCGGTCCCGTTCGGCCGTGTGGGCCACCGCCTGATCCTCCGTGGGATACAGGTAGCAGTCGTAGAGAAAGCCGCTGCTCTCCACCAACTGCATCCCGTAAAGCGTCGTGATGCAGCCGCCCGCCATCTCCAGGCACTGCACCTGACCATTGAGCCCCGAGCCCCCCCGGCTGGTCAGGTCCGCACGGAGCGCCTGTTGAAACGCATCGTGATGCCAGTCAAAGTGAATCACCTGGACCAGAGAACGCGGCACCACCACCAGCGCGCCAAAAACCAGCCCCGCCACGGCGCAACCCTTCAGCATTGCGCCCGCGACCCTTGACCGGACCGTTCGGGCCACCCGCACAGTGCGTGACTGCAGCACGTCGGTGAAAGCGATCCCCGCCAGCAGCAGCAGAAACACCTCTGACGGGTAGCGATGGTACGGGTAGCCGCGGCCCTGAAGATAGAACGAGAAGACTCCAAACAGGAACCCGGCCAGCAGCAGCCGATCCTCGAACCACCGCCAGCGCCGCTCCATCACAAACACCGGCACCCACAGGCAGAACAGCGGCAGCATGACCGAGGAAACCGCGCCCACCAGCAGCTCACGAGGCGAAAGCCGCCATGTCGAGGCGTGATACGGGGCGAGATGCACCATCAACTCCACATAGGCTGCGAGCGCGTGCTCGCGCAGCAGAAAGACAAAGGACGCGAGCAGCGGCATCAGGACCCCGGCACAGGCCGCACCCAGATGGAGCTTCCAGCGGCGGTGCCGGAGCTCGAAGGCGATGAGCCCGAGCAGCACCGGCGCCAGCACAACCGCATCCGGCTTGACCGAAGCCGCCGCCCCCAGGCACAGGCCCGCTGCCAGGCTTAGACCATAACGCTCCCTGTTTGCCGGCCGCACCACCTGGAACAGCAGCGCATACGCAGCCGCCAGCAGCGTCGCCATCAGCAGGTCGCGCTGCCCCAGCTGGATCAGGCCGTCGCGCCCATGGATCAGCGCGAACGTCACCGCGGCAAACAACGCGGGAAACCAGGCCCATGGGCGGTCAGCCGCGCAGATCGCTGCCATCGCCACCCCGGTTGCGCCCAGCAGCAGCAGGTCGAACACCCGCCACGCCAGCGCACCTTTCCCGAACAGCGCCATCACCGCCGCTTCCACCGCAAACGTTCCCGGCTGGTTCAGGTCGATGATCTGCCGGTACGGAGCGAGCCCATGCTCCATCAGGAAGACCACGTAGTGCATCAGCGGCGCATCCCCGACGAGCGGCCAGTGCCAGGAGCTGACAACGAAGGCCGCCGCGCACAAAACGAGCACAACGCTGAGTGCCGCGTAGAAGAGCGACAGGCCCCAAACAGCACGACCGGCCGGCGGTTCAGCCCTGGGCACGGCGCCTTCTATCATCTCTCGGGTTCCGATCTTCTCCAGAAGAGCCGCCTCAACCCGTGGGAAAAAGCGAGCGCAGCTGGTGCGTCCGCAAACGAAGCAGCTCGGTCGCCGCCGCATTCTGCGACAGACCCGGATAAGCGATGGGGAGAAATCTTAGCCATGCCGCAAACAGCTGCTCCCAGACCTCTTCCGTAACCGCCACCCCCTGCGGCTGCACCTCCGCCGACGTGGCCGGCGGCGGCATGCTCCGGACCGCGGCCAGCGCGTTTTCAAGCTCCGCGCGCGCCCGGGCGCGGTCAGTCCCACTCGCCGCAGGTAAGTTGCCCGAGGCGAACCGCTGCAGGTTGATCAGGAACTGATCGCGCAGCCTGCCCCGGTCCTCCTGCGCGAACGCTCTGGCAGCCGTGCCGCTTCTATCCATCTCGTGCTTCCCGCGAGCCGTCTCAAAGGCCGTCTCCGCAGCTTCGAGCGCCGGCAGCCGCTCCCCTGCCGCCACCGGAAGGCGCGCCCGGACCGCCGCCAGCCTCCGCGTCCGCCCAGCATCGGCAAAATTCTGGTCATGCTCTTCGCACGCGCCGGCCATCTCGCCGCTGGTTGCATCGTCACACAGGTCGAAAGGCTTGGCTGGCGCCAGCTTTCCGGCACGCAAGGCCTCCAGTTGGCCGATCCGGCCTTCCATCTCCGCTCCCGCGGCCATCTGGCCCACCTCACACGCAAAGCGCAGCGCCAAGCTGTAGTCACGCGCAACCCCGTAGCCATTCGCATACAGCATGGCCAGCGTTCCCGGGCCTTTGAAGGAGTCCCCGACCGAGGGATCAGGGTACATCCGCTGCCGGTACGCACAGCGAAGCGCCGCCGCATAATCCGGCGGCTTGCCAAACCCGTAGTACGCAGCCTCCGCGTCGCAGCCGTCCACTGGGAAGCCACTCCAATGCGCCGGTGGTGGCGTTGCCTCGGCAGCCATCCGGGCTGCAGCCTCGGGTAACGGCTGCGCGACCGCTGCGGTGCACACCGCCTGCCAGTTCGGGTCGTCCGGGGATACCGGCGCAGACACTTGCGCCGCCACAAGTCCGGGCAGCCAAGTCGCCAGTGCGACCCAGGCCATCAGCCAACCCCGCAACCTAATGCCCCGCCTGCCCACTTGCCTGCGAGCCCTTCGCCCCTACCTCCGGCACTGCCACCGCCAGCCCCGTCACATCGCCGGAAACATGCACCGGCTGCTCGCCGGTCCCGTAGCTGTGCACCGCGTGCGACTCGGTCCTCATGCCAGGCCAGGTTCCCGGATCGTTCGCAATCTCCGTGTACTCCATATCCGCGGCATTCGACACGCGCAGGATGTAGTTGCCATCCGGCACAAAGCTCAGTGCAAAGCCGGTATCGTTCTTTGCCATCTTGGTGCTCAGGGCCTCTGTCTTGTCGTCCGCATACAGCAGCGACACCTGGCCGCTGTTGATAGTATGTCCATCGCTGGCTGCCGTGATCACGCCTGCAATCCCGTGCAGCTTATTCAGCGGCACCTCGACATCCTCCCCGGGGCGCTCCTCGCCCAGCTTCAGCCGGAATGGCTCCGCCTCCTTCTGCCGCAGCTTGTTCCCGGAATACACCGGCACCGAGTACCCCGCATCCTCATTCATCGACATGCCGCCTCCGCCCACCTCGATCGAGGTCCGGTTGAGCGCCAGATCGACCTCCACTAGGTACTCCCGCGCCGGCAGCCCGCTGATGCGGTAGTGGCCCTGGTCGTCGGTCCGGAACGACGGGCTCATCTGCGCCGGGTCTGACTCCGGGGTTACCCACTTGTCCTCTTTGCCGACCCGCTTGCGCACCAGCAGCTTCACATCCAGCCCGGCAGCCGGGCTGCCGTCGTCGTACAGCACGGTTCCCATCACCGCCGCGCCCCGCTCCAGCGTGACATCGGTCGCCGCCGGCAGGTTGGCCTGCACCAGAACCCGCGGCACCGCGGCCGCGATGCGCTCCTTGGTTTCCTTGTCCGGCTTCTGTATCTCCTCCCGCGTCAGGCCCAGCACATCCAGCGGCGACACATAGCCCGGCGCCGAGGCAAACACGTAGTACGCGCCCGGCTTGACGTGCGGCACGGAAAAACTGCCATCCGGCAGCGTCTTGACAGACGAAATATGTGCGGTCGCCCCGTCGCCCGCGCCCGGCTGGTAGCCATCGATTGCCGCCGCGCCCTCAAGCAGCACCGTCGCCATGCGGGCGGGCCCATTGGTGTCGGCGTAGTACACGTGCCCGCTAACGGAGCCGGTAGGCGGGATCTTACTGGTAGGGGTCAATGCCCGTTGAGCCGGCAGTGCCGCCGCCGCCCCCGCCAGAACCCATACGCCAAGCAGCCATACGCGCATACGCACCTCCAGCCCGCGCGCCGAGTATAGCGCAAACAGACAAGACCGCCTGCGCGGCTGGCGGCCACTTCGTGGCGTGTCTTTGTGAGAATGCAGCCCTCCCGCTGGTCGGGATCAGGGGATGTCGGACCCGAGCATCGCGAGGTCCACAGAAGCCCGCACAGGCACATCAAGTAACCCGTCACGAAGTGACCGCCTCCCGCGCAGGGGGTCTTCGCTTCTACTGCCCTGGCCGCCCCAGCTTGGCCTCGGCCTCCAGCACCACCAGCCGTGCGGCATCGTATTTCCCGGGATCCTGGCCGGCTTCCTGCTCGGCCTTCTGCCCGTCTTTCAGCAGTTGCTCCGCAGCGCCCTTGTCGACCTCTTCGGGCTTCTCCGCGTACTCCACCAGCACCGTCACGCGGTCTGGGAGCACCTCGGCAAAGCCTCGGGCGACGACGAACGTCTGGTCGCCTCCCTCGCTCCCGCCGATCACCAGCATGCCGCCGCTGATCGCGGTCAGCAGCGGCGCGGCGCCGGGCAGCGCTTCGAGCACGCCGCCGCCGCCCGGCAGCGTCACCGAGGCGGCATCGGTATCGACCAGGATGCGCTCCGGCGTGACCACCCGCACCTTGAGCTTGCCCTGCGCAAAACTCGCTTCGGTCGTGTCGGTCGTGCTGGTTTCGTCGGCCACGGCGCTACTTCTGCCCCTTCAGTTTTTCCGCCGCTTCCAGCACATCGTCGATCGTGCCCTTCAGGTAGAACGCCTGCTCGGGCACATCGTCGTGCTTGCCCTCGATCACTTCCTTGAAGCTGCGCACCGTGTCTGCCACCTTGCAATACTGGCCAGGAATGCCGGTAAACTGCTCGGCCACGTGGAACGGCTGCGAGAGGAACTTCTGAACCTTCCGTGCGCGCGAGACCGTCATCCGGTCCTCTTCCGAGAGCTCGTCGATGCCCAGGATCGCGATAATGTCCTGCAGGTCCTTGTATCGCTGCAGGATGCGCTTGACCCCTTGCGCGACATCGTAGTGCTCCTGCCCGACCGCGCGCGGCGACAGGATGCGCGAGCTCGAAGCCAGCGGATCGACCGCCGGGTAAATCCCCAGCTCGGAGAGCGGCCGCGAAAGCGAAGTGGTCGCGTCCAGGTGAGCAAACGTCGTCGCCGGCGCCGGATCGGTAAAGTCGTCTGCCGGCACGTAAACGGCCTGCACCGAGGTGACGGAACCCTTTTTAGTCGAGGTGATCCGCTCCTGCAGCTCGCCCATCTCAGTGGCCAGGTTCGGCTGGTAGCCGACTGCCGACGGCATGCGCCCCAGCAGCGTTGAAACCTCGGAGCCCGCCTGCGTAAACCGGAAGATGTTGTCGATAAACAACAGCGTATCCGCGCCCTCTTCATCGCGGAACTGCTCGGCGATGGTCAGCGCGGAGAGCGCCACGCGCAGACGCGCACCCGGCGGCTCGGTCATCTGCCCGTAGATCAGCGCGGCTTTCGACTTGGGCAGGTCCTTGAGGTCGATGACGCCGGCTTCCTGGAACTCGAGCCACAGGTCGTTGCCCTCGCGCGTGCGCTCGCCTACCCCGGCAAAGACCGAGAAGCCGCCGTGCTTGGTGGCGACGTTGTTGATCAGCTCCTGGATGATGACCGTCTTGCCCACGCCCGCGCCGCCGAACAGGCCGATCTTGCCGCCCTTCAAAAACGGCTGGATCAGGTCGATGACCTTCACACCGGTCTCAAACATCTCCTCGGAGGTCGACTGCTCCTCAAACAGCGGCGCCGCACGGTGGATCGGCATGCGCTTCTTCGCGTTCACCGGGCCCAGCTCGTCGACCGGCTCGCCGATCACATTGAGAATGCGCCCCAGCGTCTCGCGGCCTACCGGCACCATGATCGGCGCGCCGGTGTCGATCACCTTCATGCCGCGCACCATGCCCTCGGTCGCCTCCATTGCGACGCAGCGCACCCGCCCGTCGCCGATGTGCTGCTGCACCTCGAGGATCACGTTGACTGGATTCGGCACGTCGAAGCCCTCGCTCGTGACCCGCAGCGCCTGGAAGATGGACGGCATCTTCGCTTCTTCAAACTGCACATCGACCGCGGGGCCCGAGATCTGGATCACGCGACCGGTGTTCTGCTCGCCTGCATCCTGAACCTGCGTTTCGTTTTGTTCCTGCACTGCTGTGTCTGCCATGGATTTCTATCCTTGCAATCAAACTTGAAACGGAACCCTGTTTCCTGACCAGCTGTTCTGTTTCCCGAAACCGTCAAGCGTTTTATGGAACCGCTAGTCGCTTCTTGAACTCGCCCGTTGCTTCTTGATTTTGCTCATTGCTTGTTGAACTTGCCTGTTGCTTGTTGAACCTGCCCGTTATTCCCAGCTCCCTACACCGCCGCCGCGCCGCTCACGATCTCGATAATCTCCTTCGTAATCGCCGCCTGCCGCACCCGGTTCATGGTCAGCGTCAGTGAGTCGATCATGTCGGAGGCGTTGCTGGTCGCCGCATCCATCGCCGTCATGCGCGCCGCGTGTTCGCTTGCCACCGACTCGAGCATCGCGTAGTACAGCAGCGCCGAAACATAGCGCGGCAGCAGCGCCGCATACACCTCGCCGGCCGGCTGGTCGTAGAGGTAATCGACCTCGGCGGTGCCGAACCGCTTACTTTCATCCTCATACTGCGCGCGAATCGCTTCCTGCTCCTCGTCGCGCAGCGTCAGCCCGGCGGACAGAGCGGCTTCGGCGGCCTTCTGCTTTTCTTCCTCAGACGGCTCCGCGCTGGCCGCCACTTCCGGCTCCTTCAACTGCCCTTCCGGGCCCGCGATGAACGGCAGAATCTTCTCGACCACCACCCTCTGCGAGATCACGGAGCGAAACTCGTTGTAGGCCAGGTACACCGCATCGATCTCGGCCGAGGCATAGCGCGCGACGATCTGCTCGCCCAGCGCGCGCACATCCTCAAACCGCAGCTTGTCGAGCACAATCCGCGCGGTCTGCTCGTCCGCCATGAACTCAACATCGGCCTTGCGGCTACGCTCCGGCCGCGGCTGGCCGGTGCCTGGAGCTTGCCCCGACGGAGCCTGCGCTTGGCTCTGGCTGGTCTTGCCGGGCAGCTGCGCGGCGGTATAGTTTCGCCGGAAGAAATCGCGTCCCTTGCGCCCGACTGCTTCGAGATCGATACGCTTCTTGCGGTCGCTCGACTGGGTTTCAGCGATGAACTGGGTCGCCGCGCGCACGATATTGGTCGAGAACGCGCCGGCAAACCCCTTGTCGCCCGAGATCACGACCAGGAGCACGTTCTTCTCCGGGCGGACCACCAGCAGCGGACTACGCTGCTCATTGGTCGTCGGATCGACGGCCTCGAGCCGCCGCCGCAGCGACGCGAGCACGCTGGCCAGCATCACCGCGTAGGGCCGCGCGTTGGTCATGCGCTCCTGCGCCCGGCGTAGCTTGGCGGCCGCGACCATCTTCATGGCCTTGGTGATCTGGCGCGTGTTCTTCACACTGCGGATGCGCCGCCGCAGATCGAGTACGTTCGCCACCTACTTCGCGACCTCTTCCTTCTGCTCCGCGGCCTTGCTGTCGCCAGCCCCCTGTTTCGAGCCGCCTGCCCCCTGCGTCTGCTCGGCGCCCTTGGCCTGCGTCTGCCCGGCACCGCCGCCGGCGGTGGTGGCCGCGCCGGGCTGTGAGCCAGAGGGGGTCTTCTGCTCGGCTTTCTGCTTCTCGTCCTCGCTCAGCTCCGCCACGGCATCTTTGCCTTTGGCCTGCTCATGCTCCGAGAGGAAGTCTTTCTTGTACTGCTCAATCGCCGATTTGAGCCGCCCGCGCAGATCATCGTCGAGCGCCTTCTTCTCGGCGATGTCCTTGAGCAGTGCCTGCTGCGAGGCGTCGAGATACTTGTGGAAGCCCTCTTCAAACGAGCGCACATCCTCGACCTTTACGTCGTCGAGCAGCCCCTGGGTGCCTGCGAACAGGATGGCGACCATGTGCTCCGGGGTGAGCGGCTTGAACTGGTCCTGCTTCAGCAGCTCGGTAAGCCGCTTGCCGCGGTTGAGCTGGTTCTGCGTCACCTTGTCCAGGTCTGAGCCGAACTGCGAGAACGCGGCCAGCTCGCGGTACTGCGCGAGGTCGAGCTTGAGCGTCGAGCCCACCTGTTTGATCGCCTTGATGGCCGCCGAGAATCCGACGCGCGAGACGGACAGGCCCACATTGACCGCCGGGCGAATGCCGGAGTTGAAGAGGTCCGTTTCGAGAAAAATCTGCCCGTCTGTGATGGAAATCACGTTGGTCGGGATGTAGGCCGAGACGTCGCCGGCCTGGGTCTCGATGATGGGCAGAGCGGTCAGCGAGCCCGAGCCCTTCTCCTTGTTCATCTTCGCCGAGCGCTCCAGCAGGCGCGAGTGCAGGTAAAACACATCGCCCGGATACGCCTCGCGGCCCGGCGGACGGCGCAGCAGCAGCGAGAGCTCGCGGTAGGCGACGGCGTGCTTTGAGAGATCGTCGTAGATGACCAGGGCATGCTTGCCTGAGTCGCGGAAGTACTCGCCCATGGCGGTCGCGGCGAAGGGCGCGAGATAGAGTAGCGGCGCCGGTTCAGAGGCTGAGGCCGCCACCACGATGGTGTAATCCATCGCGTTGTTTTCGGTCAGCGTCTGCACTACCTGGGCGATCGACGAACGCTTCTGCCCGATTGCGCAGTAGATGCAGATCAGGTTGTTTTTTGCGTTGTTGAGGATGGTGTCGATCACGACGGCGGTCTTGCCCGTCTGGCGGTCGCCGATGATCAGCTCGCGCTGCCCGCGGCCGATCGGGATCATGGCGTCGATGGCCTTGATGCCGGTTGACATCGGCTCCTTGACCGGCTGGCGGTCGATGACGCCCGGCGCCAGCCGCTCGATGGGCAGAGTGTCGGTGGTCGCAATCGGTCCCTTATCATCGATCGGCACGCCCAGCGCATTGACCACGCGGCCCACCATCGCCTCGCCCACCGGCACGCTCATGATTTTGCCGGTGCGCTTGACCTGGTCGCCCTCGCGAATCTCCGAGCCCTCGCCCATCAGCACCACGCCGACCTGTTCCTCTTCAAGCGAGAGCGCCAGGCCCATGATGTCGTGCGGGAACGAGACCAGCTCGCCCGCCATCACCTTGTCCAGGCCGTGCACCCGCGCGATGCCGTCGCCGACCGAGATCACAGTCCCGACCTCGTCGACCTGCATGCGGCTGTCGTAGTTCTGGATCTCCTCCCTCAGGAGGCTTGTAATCTCATCTGCATTGATCTTCGCCATCGGTTCCCTTGCTGTTCCTTCGTTCACTTGTTTGCCGTGCTGGTGCGCGCGCCCTACTCCGCTGCGAGCACGTGCCGCAGCTGGTCCAGCCGCCCACGCACGCTGCCATCGTAAACTGTCGAGCCGATACGCAGTTGTGCTCCGCCGAGCAGGCCCGCATCTTCAAAAAAACTTGCTTCCACCCGGCGACCCGTCAGCTCGGCGATCTTCGCCTCGACCGCCTGCCGCTGCTGCCCGTCGAGCGCCCGCGCGCTGGTCCACTCTACCTTGTCGATCCCGAGGTCGCCGCGCACCATGCGATGGAAGTCGCTGACGATGTGCTCGAAGCCTTCCATGCGCTCGTGGTTCACGATCACCGCGACGAAGTTCCGCACCGGAGCCGACATGGCCAGACGCTGGTTCAGCTTATCCAGCAGCTCTACCTTTTTGCCCGCGGTGTACGAGGGGTCGAGAAACACGCTGCGCAACGCCGGGCTCACCGCCCAGGCATCGGCGAAGTCACCCAGCTCCCGGCTCGCAGCCTCGACATCCGCCTTGTTGCTCTCGAGCACATCGAGCAGCGCCCGCGCGTACCGGGACGCGTAGGGAGAATCGGCCATCAGTTCCGCCCCCGCCGGCTCAGCTCACTGCCGAGCTCCTCGAGAAACCCGTCGATCAGCGCGCGGTCCCCTTCCGGGCTCAGACGGACCCGCTGGGCCGCGCGATCTATGGCCAGGTCTGAGGCAAAACGCTTCAACCCGCGCAGGGCCGCCGCCTGCGCTGCTGCGATCTCGGCCTCTGCCGAGAGCACGATGCGCTCCCGCTCGGCTTCCATCGCTGCCTGCATGCGTACTTCTTCTTGTTTGCTGGTCTCCGCCGCCTGCTGCCGCAGGGCGTCGACCTCCCCGGCGAGCGAGGCCAGACGGCCTTCCACCCGCTTCAGCCGGGCCTCGGAGTCGGCCGTCGCCTGCCGTGCGCGGACCAGGTCCTGCTCCACTTCCTGGCGCTTGGCCCGATACCTGCCCGGCAGGTAGCGCAGCAGGAAGTAGAGGATGACGGCGATGAGCACGCCCGAGTTGAAATCCTCAAAGTAGCGCGCGGCCCGGTTGGTCGAGATGCCCAGGTGCCGGGCCAGCGACTGGACCACGGGAGAGTGCGCGTAGCTTTCCAGCTGACTGTTCGGCTCGGGCGCATCCATGCTGGTCTTGCTGGTGCCGGTGGTGATGGGGAGCGGCTGCCGGCCGTGGCTGGGGGCAGCCTGTGCCTTTTCCTGAGCGCCAGTCCGGGAGCCGGTCTGGGCCTGGACTGTCACGGGAGCGACCGCAAGCAGCAGCGCGAAGACGGATGCGACAACACTGAGTGTCAAGCGAGTGGGCATCGGCATCAGCGGCGAGCCTCCTGCGAGACGGCCGGGGCGGCCGCGGGGCCGGTCCGCAGCACCGTCGAGACGATCTGCGCGGCCAGCGCATCCACCGCGGCATCGAGTGAGGCGCGAGCTTGCGCCGCCTCGGCATCGAGCGCCGCCCGGGCTGCGCGCACCCGTGTTGCCGCTGCCTCGCGGGCTTCGGCAAGGGCCTTGTCACGCGCCGCATTCCAGCTGGCGATCTGCTTCTCGCGTGCCTGCTGGATTTCGAGCCGGGCCCCCCGCAGCCGCGCCTCGTACTCCTGCGCTTTGGCCTCGGCCATGGCGGTGGCGGCATGCGCCTTTTCAACTGCGCCCGCTGTGCGCTCACAACGCTCGGCCAGGGTGCGCCGCATGGGCCGGTGCACTAGCATGGTGTAGCAGAACACCAGGATCAGAAACAGCACCATCGTCGGTATGGAGCCAAGGAAAAAGTCACCGAGTTGGTGGAAGATGAGGTTCATGCAGTTGTCGGATCAAGCAAGTCAGGTGAAAGGGAGCGCTGCGCAGACAGGATGGCCGGAACCAGGCTGAGCACACCGGCCCCGACGTGCGCGCTCCCTATAGAGATATCACAGCGCGAAGCGGCGGCGCGAGCCTTGAAGCGCGCAGTTGCAGGCACCTCGTCAGCAGCTTGCAGCGCAGCATGTTGCACCAGCATGACCGCACCGCCATAATTGCGACAGGAGCAACGGCATGTCCGACACAAGAAGTATCCCGGTTTCACTCACCGTCTCGCTCATCGGGGAGCAGTTCGCTGCGCTCGCTGAGGACGTGAAAGCAGGCGGCTATGAAAGCATCGATGAGCTTGTTCACGACGCCCTTTAGGAGTGGCGCTGAACAACAATCTCAATAGCCGCCAGGTTGAACGCCTGAGACAGCTTGGGGATGAAGGCATAGCGAGTAGTCCAGCGCAGCCCTTCGATCTGGAACAGGGTCTGGAGCAGACCAGAGCGCGCGTCCTGGACGGTCGTCGCGACCTGCAATCGCTCGTATAGTTCAAAGCGGCAAGTCTCACGTTCCCGCGTCTGTCTCTCGCACCGCCTCCACAAATGCGCACAGCTTTGCCTCATCGAGGCTGCCCGCGGTTCGCACCCCCGAGCAGACATCCACACCAAACGGGCGCACTCGGCGGGTCGCCTCACCGACGTTGCCTGCTGTCAGTCCACCGGCGAGCCACACCGGCAGCGGGCTGCGCTGGACGAACTGGCGGCTCAGCTCCCAGTCATGCACCCGTCCGGTTCCTCCCAGCTCGGGCGTGCCGGCGCCGGGGCGGCCAGAGTCCAGCAGAAAGGCATGCACGTGCGCGGCGTAGACCGCGATGCGTTCGAGCGCTTCCGGCCCTTCCACATGGATTACTTGCACCCGCCGGATCATTGCGTCAAGCGTCGCCAGGGCTGCTGACTCGGCGGGCTCAATATGCGAGACGATCTGCACCGCTGTCGGACGGGTCGCAAGCACGTGCGCAGTGATCGCCTCGGCCGTCTTCCCGGATGTCAGGAGAAAGGTCCCGACCGGAGGTGGAACCGCGGCCGCGATCTCTGCGATGAGCGCATCGGCGATCGGGCCGGGACCGGAGGGCATCGCGCCCACCAGCCCCAGCGCATCTGCGCCAGCATGTACCGCGGCGTGTGCCTCGGCTATGGAGCCGATACAGCAGATCTTTACCCGCGTTCGCATCTGTGTTTCCTCGCTCCGGCTTCTGACGGCTACCCGCGTTCACGCTCGCCAGCCACGCGCAGCCGGCAAGCCTACCCGGCAGCTCCGTCCTGGTCTGGGTGCAGGCTCACGCGGTAGCGCCGCCAGCGGCCCAGCAGCGAGCGCGGCGCGGAGACTCGCAGCAGGACGCCCTGCTGCCCGGCGCGCGTGTCGAAGCTGCGCGCGAGCACCGCGCCCCCGCGCTCGAGCGCGGCCAGCGCGTCGCCCTCGCTCTGCGGAATCCAGAGCTCCACTTCCTCTACCGGATCGGCGGTCAGCGCCGCATCGATTGCGGCCAGCAGCCGCTCGACCCCGGTGCCCTTGAGGGCCGAAACGCCTACCGCGCCCGCATCCAGAAGCCCCGCCTGCTGGGCGGCCGGCAGCAGGTCCAGCTTGTTGAAGACCTCGATCCGCGGCTTGGCGAGCGCATCGAGCTCGCCCAGCACTTTCTCCACCTCGTGCTTGTGATCCTCCGAAAGCGGGTCGGCCGCGTCGCGCACATGGAGCAGCACCTCGGCCTTCTCCACCTCTTCGAGCGTCGCGCGGAACGAGGTCACCAGGGTATGCGGCAGGTTGCGGATAAAGCCGACCGTGTCCGACAGCAGCGCCTTGCGCCGCGACGGCAGCTGGAGCGCCCGCAGCTTGGGGTCGAGCGTCGCGAACATCCGCGGCGAGGCGAGCACGCCGGCGCCGGTCAGCAGGTTGAACAGAGTGCTCTTGCCTGCATTGGTGTAGCCGACCAGCGCGACGGTCGGCACGGGGGCCGACTCGCGCCGCGACCGCTGCTGGTGGCGCACCCGGCGCACCCGCTCCAGCTCGCGCCGCAGCACCACCAGACGCTTGCCGATGCGGCGCCGGTCGGTTTCGAGCTGCGTTTCGCCGGGGCCCCGGGTGCCGATGCCGCCGCCCAGCTGGCTCATGGCGCGGCCCCGCCCGGTGAGCCGCGGCAGCATGTATTCCAGTTGCGCCAGCTCCACCTGCAGCTGGCCCTCGCGGGTGCGGGCGTGGCGGGCAAAGATGTCCAGGATGAGCTGCGTTCGGTCGACGATGGGGCACGGCAGCGCATCTTCCAGGTTGCGCAGCTGGGTCGGGCTCAGGTCGTGGTCAATGAGGATGATGGAGGCACCGGCAGCCGCTGCGGCACCGGCCAGCTCTTCCACCTTGCCCGAGCCGAGCAGAGTGGCCGGGTCGGGACGCCCGCGCCGCTGCTCCATGACGCCGACGATAGTCGCGCCGGCGCTGACGGCCAGCTCGCGCATCTCGTCGGTATCGGAGCTGGTGGCAGCGGGTCTGGCGGTGGAAACACTTTGGGCAGGGTCAGCGTTGAACCCCGCAGCGAGGGGGTAAGTCTCGGCGAAATGATCCGAGGCTTGATCTGAAAGCTCAACATTGGACGCTTCCGGCGCTTCGCGTAGCAGCGAGGCCGTACGCGCCAGGGAGGCGGTGCGCCCGAGTGCCGGTTTAAGCGCGGAAAACCGTGGGAAGACCAGGAACGCACGTTCGCCACTGCTCCCGGTAGCAGTGGAGGCATGTGGCGGGGCTTCAGGGTCGATCGCCTGAAACTCAGCCGATCGGCCCGTTGCGTCCGCCGAAGAACCCACGCGCCGCCGTTCTGTGGGAGATGCCGTGATGCGCTCCCTATGCGCCCTGGGCGTGCTCTGCCGGGACGACCGAGCCGACCGCCGCGGCGCCGATGGGCCCCGTGGACGGACGATGCTCGGTATGCAGCACCGACCGCGTGCTGACCACGGTCGAGATGGCATGCTTGAAGATCAGCTGCTCCTGGCTGTTGTTCTCAAGCAGGACCGAGTACTTGTCGAAGGAGCGGATCTTGCCTGTCAGCTTCACACCGCTAACCAGGTAAATGGTGATGGGCGTCTTATCCTTGCGGACCGTGTTGAGAAACGTGTCCTGGATATTCTGTGCCGGCTTGTTATCCATGTGCCGATCTCCTGGCGCGCGGAGGCTTCCCGGGCGCGCTCTTCAAAAGTGGTGAATACGTCAAGTGTCCCAATGCTGCGAGCAGCCCAGGGAACCGAAAGACACGGTGCTGCTGCGACCGGCTTACCTTGCTGCCGAGCCGCTGGCAAAAACCGCCCGCAGCGCTGTTCCGCCGCAGATACCAAAAACAATTCTGGAGGCAGCCTCGACTCCGCGCACGCGGAAGCCGGGACCCACTCACTTAGCATGCCAAACTTTCGTACCCTAATGTAAAAAAAGTTGTTGCAAATCCAGGCATACCAAACTATCCGGCATGCCGGCGCGCGGCGTGCACCCGCGCGTGACGCCTTTCGACCGGTCGATGCGCCGCTTTCGGCGCCGCGGGCGGGCCGCCGGCCTCCTCGACGCCGGGCTTGACCGGCTGCGGCGTATCCCGCCGCACGATGCCGCCCTCCAGGCGGTACTGGGTGACAGTTACGGTCTGGGGGTGGAAGCTGCCCGCAGCATCCTGCGTGACCGCGCCATCGGGCGTGGTGCGGATTGTGAACGTGGGCTCCTCGCCCATCTTGTCCACCATCTCCTTGCCTACTGTCACCGGCAGGTAGCCCTGCTGCTCGCGCAAACGGTAGGCGGTCTCGTAGCGGTGCTTCTTCTGGTTCCAGATAAAGACGCGCACCTGGTCCCAGTCATAGGGCAGGCCGTCCTTGAACTCGGTCGTCACGGTAACGTACTGGCCCACGGGGTGGGGTACGGGCACGGGAGGCGGCGAGGTCTGCGCGGCCTCCTCTGCCGCTTCCTTGGGGTGCTTGCGCGCAAAAGCCGCCTTGGCCGCGGCGCGCTTCTCGATGCGCTGCTGCTCCTCCGGGCCGATATGCTTTACCGGCGGCTCGCCATTGTCCATCACAGTGCTGAGCAGGTAGGCGCCAACGATCCGGTGGCTCTCCGAGTACTGCGCCACCTCATCCGGAACATCCACATCCAGGCCCCTGGCCAGCACCCAGCCCACCTTGCCGGCACTGTCGCGCACCAGCCACCAGTCTTCCATGGGCTGCGTCATCCAGGCCGCATCGGGGTCCAGGTCGGGCGCGATATAGCGGTCGGGGTGGGGCGGGGCCGCGGCAAACACGGTCGACCCGCTCTGCTCGCGCTTGACGGGCTTACCGGGCGGCGGGCGCAACGGGCGTTTGGGGCGAGGCGGCCGGGGGGATTTGGGCGCCAGCAGCGCCTGGGGCGGCAGGGCTTTGGCAATCGACGCGCGCTCGATCAGCTGGAGCTTGTCGCTGGCCGGCAGCAGGTCCAGGTGCTCGGTCTTGCGGCCCGGCGTCAGGTGCAGGAAGATGTCGTCGCGCAGCACCGCGGTGGCGACCGCCGGGTCTCGCGCGTGGTCCTTGTTGAGCGCCTGGAACTTGTCGTACTCCGCCTGGTCGATGACAGAGTGTTCCTCAAGCCAGCCCACCTTGCCGTCGGGCGTTTTGACCTGGTAGAAGCGCCGGTCGTGCTCCAGTACGGCGAGCCGCTCGCCGTTATGAATGTCCTCCACATGGTTCGAGACCGCGGCCAGGCGGTCGCGGATGTAGGTTCCCTTGGAGACGACGTAGACGTAGCCCAGTCCGCCGGGGTGCAGGCGTCCGCAGCCACCCGGCAACAGGGCGCCCGCAAGCAGGAAGAGTGAGGGGAAGAGGCGGCGATGGATGGGGGGCACGGTGGCTTTCGTCCGACGAGGAAACCCCAGCATAGCATCGGGACGCGCTCAAGATGGCAGGCGGGGTGGCTGGCGGACCGGATGCTTACGCGCCACGATCATGGACGGCTCGCCCCGGATTGCAGCGGCGTGCGTGGAACGCCGACGCGAGGACAGCAGCCTTTAAGGCGTGACTGCGAGTGCGGACGCGACCGCCGGGTTCTGGCTGCCGGTGCTCGCCGTCGCGGTCGAAGTCAGCGCTCCCGGCGTCGTTCCGGTTGCGCCCGCGATACTGAACACCTGCAGGTCAGGGTTGCCCGCACCGCAGATCGCGACCAGGTACCCGTCAGTGTTGTCCACCGCCAGTGCCAGGGGACCGTCGCCAGTCGCGTATGGCGAGTTCGCCAGCGGCGAGAGCGTGCCGGTACTCGACAGGGTAAAGGCGCTGATGTTGTTGACAGTCGAGTTGGCAACGTACACGTATGCGCCTGTCTTGTCGACCACGACTGCCTTCGCTCCCAGCCCGGTTGTGTAGGGAGAACCGGCCACCTCGTTGAGCGTGCTGTCGGAATTGATGGCGAACACCCGCACAGCGTTGATGCCCGTCTCGGTCACGAACAGGAACATGCCCTGCGGGTCGAACGCCAAGCCCTGGTCGGCGCCAGCGCCGGGCATCGGGTTCAGATGCACATTCAGCTTGGACAAGCCGCCATTGCTGGGGCTGAAGGCCAGTGCATCGACGCCGCCGCTGCCCAGCGTCACGTATACCTGTGTCCCGTTCGGCGCGAAGGCGATCTGGCCCGCATTGCCGGTGTCGGTGGTGACATACTGGACGCCGTTTTCGGACAGCGGCGTCAGCGTGCCATTACTGGGATTGATTTGGTACACGTACACGGACTGCGGGGTGTTGGTGCCGGTACTCGACAGTACGAGCAGGAAATTGCCCGTAGGGTCCACCGCCATCGAGGAGACCGGGGTGCTCTGGGCAACAGCCTGGCCACCGTTACCGATCGAGAGCGTACCGTTACTGTTTACCACATAGACAGAGATCGTCCCCAGCAGGCTGCCGACCCATACCAGGTTGCCTAACGGGTTGATCGCGATGGTATTCGACAGCGTTCCAGTCGAGGCAGGTGAGACGTTCAGGCCCGTGAGCGTACCGGTGCTGGAGAGCGAAAACCCCGCGGTGGTGAGGAGATTCGGGTTGCTGTTCACGACGTATATGCTATCGAGACTCGAGCCAGTGGGAGGGGGAGTGCCGCCGGTGCCGCCGCCGCCTGATCCGGTCCCGGTGCTGCTGGGATTGAAGAAGCCGCTACCGCACCCGCTCAACACGAGCAGGCAGCCGACCAGCGCCGTCCAGCGCCACGCCGTTCTTCCCCGCAACCCGCGCCTGATCCAGTTCGTCATGCGTGTGGTTCCACTCCTGTGCCCAGCGGAAAGACGCCGGAGCTACCAAAACGTGAGCGAGGCCGCCGCCCTCGCCAGAAAGCAGCGCAAAAAGGCACGAAGTGCCCGCCGGCCACGCAGGCGGTTTTCTATCCCTGCTCGCCCAGCGTCACCGGGTGGATCGACTGCTCGTAGAGCGAGTGGTCCCGCGCCACTACGGTCAACCCGGATTCAGTCACAAAGTAGTTCTTGCGATCGCTTTCCGAGTTGTAGCCGATCTCGGTGCCCTCCGGCAGATTGACGTCGCGATCGATGATGGCGCGCCGGATCTTGCAGTTGCGACCGATGTTGACATGCGAAAACACGATGCTCGAGTCGATCGTCGAGAACGAGTTGACGCGCACATCCTGCGAGAAGAGTGAGTTGGACACGCAGGCGCCCGAGACGATGCAGCCCGCCGAGATGACCGAGTTGACCGCCGCGCCGTCATGGCCGGCGCGCCCGAAGACGAACTTGGCCGGAGGGTACTGCCGCACGCGGGTCCGCATGGGCCAGGCATGATCGTACAGGTTGAACACCGGGTTGGCGGAGGCCACGTCCATGTTCGCGTCGTAGTAGGCGTCGAGCGTGCCCACATCGCGCCAGTACAGCTCCTTGCGGTTCTCGTCGACGAAGTTGTACGCCGACATCTTGTACTTGCCCAGGATGTCGGGCAGGATGTTGTGCCCGAAGTCGTGCTTGGAGCTCTCGTTCTCCGCGTCGCGCATGAGCGCGGGCAACAGAACGTCTGTGTTGAAAATGTAGATGCCCATGGAGGCATCGACCATGTTGGGGTTCCAGGGCGAACGCAGGTGGGTCGACTTCGGCTTCTCGAGGAAGCCGGTCACCTCGCCCTGCCGGTCCACCTCCACCACCCCGAACCGCGATACCTCGTCGGGACGGATCGGCAACGTGGCCAGGGTCACGTCGGTGCCCGAGTCCTTGTGCTGCTGCAGCATCTTGCCGTAGTCCATCTTGTAGATGTGGTCGCCCGAGAGGATGATGATGTGCTTGGGACGTTCCGCGCCGATCGAGTAGATGTTCTGGTAGACCGCATCGGCGGTGCCCTGGTACCAGTTTTTGCCCACCCGCTGCATGGGGGGCAGAATCTCGATGAACTCGCCCAAATCCTGCGCCACCGCGCCCGACCAGCCCTCGCGGATGTGGCGGTTGAGCGAGAGCGCCTTGTACTGGGTCAGAATGTAGACCCGGCGCAGGTCGGAGTTGATGCAGTTGGAGAGCGTGATGTCGATGATGCGGTAGTGGCCGCCGAAGGGCACGGCCGGTTTGGCGCGATCGCGCGTCAGGGGAAAAAGCCGCTCACCGGCACCGCCGGCGAGCAGTACGCCAAGTGTGTCCTTCATGCCGTCCCTATCTGGAACCTGCGCTCACGCGCCGGGTTTAGGCCGACGCTCAGATACAGGCGCCGGGTTCGTGGGGGGAGAGTGCCCGCTCACCTGTATATCGCAATCCTGTTTCGCGTGCACACTCCTGCGGTGGACGGAGGTGCTGCTCTACATCTCGTCGCTGCCCGTGTCCGACGCCTCCCCCTCATCGCCCTCGATGGCGATGCGCAGGGAACGGAGAAAGCTCACGTCCTGCGCGGTAAAGCCGGCGCCGCTCTCGGCTGGCTGGCCCTCGACCGCAGGCTGCTCCGCCACCTCATTGAGGCCGATGGTCGCCTCGAGCATCAGCAGGACATCGAAGCCCTGCTTCCGGATATCCTGCACCACGCCGGCGATCTCCTCCGACTCCGACACGCTTTCGTGAATGGCTTCGCCGAGCTGCTGGACCAGTTTCCGCAAGTTCTGATTCAAATCCCTCACCTCATGCTTCCCGGGCGGCTCGCTTTGCCGGGTATCCCGTCCTGTGCGGGACGCTCCGCGCCGCCGCGTCGCCGTTCCACTACCTTACGTCTGATGACCGGGAGCGGCAAAGCGGTCGCGCCGCGCGGGTCTTTTCTCGCGCTCCGTTTGCCGTGCGCTGCCGCAGCCTCGTGCGCACCGCATCCGCTACACTTGTCGGCATGCGCCCCAGCAGCCGCCCCACCCTCGCAGGCCGTGCACTCGGCATCGGTCTCCGTCTGGTGGGCCAGCGCGTCTTACCCCCGCCGCCGCCCCCACCCACCGCGGCGCAGCGGCAGGCGGCGGCGCAGCAGAGAGTGCGCACGGGCGAGCAGCTGGGCCGGCACACCCGCAATGTGGGCCGGGGAGGGCGCAACTTCAGCCGCGCTGTGTGGAACCCCTTCGCGCATGCCGGCGGCATCCTGTGGCTGGAGATCACGGGGATGTTCTTCGCGCTGTTCGCGTTACTCTTTGTGCAACACCTGTGGGCGATCCGCGCGAGCTGGCGATCCGGCCCGGAGCATGGCCATTTTGTGGCATACGCCGTGCTGATGACGCTGTTTGTTTACTTTGCCGCGAGCTCGTTTGCCAAGGCCGGCAAGCGTGCGCGCCGCCGGAAAACCTAGCCTACTCAGCCCGCAGCGCCTGCATAGGATCGACGGAGGCGGCGCGGCGGGCGGGCAGCAGAAACGCGGCGAGCGCCAGCAGCAGCACCAGCACCGCGGCCAGGGTAAGCACCAGCGGGTCGAGCGCGCTGACGCCGAAGAGCAGCGAGCCCAGCAGGTGCGACGCTGCGACCGCCGCCGCAAGGCCGATCGCGCAGCCGAGCAGCGCCAGCTTGGCGCCGGAGGTTACGACCAGCCGCACGATGCCCAGGCGCTGCGAGCCCAGAGCCATGCGGATGGCCATCTCCTGCGCCCGCAGCGCTACCGAGAAGGCGATCACGCTGTAGATGCCCAGCACTGCCAGCAGCACGGCGGCCCCGGCGAAGGCCGAGATGAGCGCTGTGTTGAAGGTACGCGGAGCCTCGGTCTCCTGGATCGCGTGCTCCATCGTCTGTATCTGGGTCAGGGGCAGTTGCGGATCGATGGAGCGGACGGTGGCGCGCAGCAGGTTTTCCATCTGCTCAGGAGGCACGGCGGTGCGCAGCGCGATCGCCCCGGAGTTGCCTCTCAGGTCTGTAGGCTGCGCCAGCGAACCGAAGTCGTCGTTTGCCTGCGCCACCGGCTGGTACATCTGCTCCATCGTGTTACCGTCCGGGGTGCCCTGTTTTACATCGCCGACTTCGCCGACCACCGTCAGCCACGGAGTGGGGGTCTCCTGCATGCCCATGCGCACGCGTTTGCCCACTGGGTCCTGGCCGGGCCAGTAGTGCTGGGCGAGCTTGCGGTTCACGATCACCACCAGCTGCTTGCCGCTCTTGTCTGCGGGCGTAAACCAGCGCCCATGCAGTAGAGAAATCCCCATCGTCGGGAAGTAATCGCCGATCACGTCAGAGTTCCAGGAGAGGTTCAATCCCGCGCCCCGGGGCGGGACGTAGCCGTCCACGACAAAGGAGCTATTGCTGTTCTCGCCCGAGGCCGGGAGCATGTTGGAGAGGCCCACGCTGGTGACGCCGGGCAGCTGCCGCAGGCGGCGCAGCAGTTCGTCGTTGAAGGTATTGACCGAGGCCTGCGTCACATACTGCTTCTGCGGCAGCGAGTAAAAGGCGGTCAGGGTGTGGTCAGGGCGGAAGCCAAGATCGACCGCGCGCATCTTCTCAAAGCTGCGCAGCAGCAGGCCCGAGGCGGTCAGCAGCACCAGCGCAATGGCGATCTCGCCGACCACCAGCGCGGAGCGCAGACGCGCGTGCGCGCCGCCCGAGCTGCCGGTGCGGCCGCCCTCCTTCAGCGTCTCGTTCACGCTGACACGGATGGCGGCAAACGCCGGAGCCAGTCCGCAGAGAACCCCGGTGAGCAGCGCGAGCAGCAGCGCGAAACCCACAACCGGCCAGTCGAGGCCGATCTCGTTGATCCGGGGCAGGGTTTCCGGCAGCAGGGCAACGCCGAGCCGCAGCGCAACCGAGGCCAGCGCCAGGCCGACCAGTCCGCCGGTCACGCTCAGCACCAGGCTCTCCAGCAGCGCCTGCCGCAGCAGCGTCGCCGCGCTCGCCCCCAGGGCCACGCGCACCGCGACCTCCCGGCGGCGGCGGATGGCGCGCACCAGCAGCAGTCCGGCCAGGTTGGCGCAGGCGATCAGCAGCACCACGGTTACCGCGAAGAAGAGTGTCCGCACCAGGGGCCGCGCCTGCGCGATCGTCTCCTCCTGCAGCGGCTTGACCACGGCGCTGATATGCAGGCTGCGCATAAAGGCCTCGTAGTTGCGCATCGTCTCCTGCGCTACCCGCTCGGCATCGCTCTGCGCCTGCGCGGCGGTCACGCCCGGCTTCAGCCGTCCCACCATGCTGAAGCTCCAGTTCGAGGCCTGTCCACCGGTCAGCTCGTCCGGTGCAAAGCTCATCGGCACCCACAGCTCGGTGCGGTTCAGGTGGCCGGGATTGAGCGGGAACTCAAAGCTGCGCGGCATGACGCCGATGACGAGGTAGGGTTTGCGGTCGAGCAGGACCTTGGCGCCCAGGATGTGTGCATCACCGTGGAAGCGGCTCTGCCAGGTCGCGTAGCTCAGCACGGCCAGCTGCTGGTGTTGGTCGTCCTCCTGCTGCGTGAACACGCGCCCCAGCAGCGGCGCGACGCCGAGCACCGGGAACACGCTGCCGGTCATGCGCGTCGCGTTTACGGCCGCCGGCTCGCCTGCGCCGGAAAGCTCAAATCCGGTCCACCGGTAGCCGCCCAGGCCTGTGAAGCTGTGGGTGTCGCGCATGTAGTTGCGGATATCGGGCGCCGTAACACCTGCGTCGCCGTTGCCGCCCATGTCGGCGCCCTGCAGGATATCGGCCAGCACCACCAGGCGTTCCGGGTGAGCAAACGGGAGCGGCCGGAGCAGCACTGCTTCAACGACCGAAAAAATGGCGGTGGTGGCGCCGATGCCCAGCGCCAGCATCAGCACGGCCGTGGCGGCAAAGCCGGGGGACTTGAGCAGGTGGCGAACGGCAATCTTCAGGTCACGAAGCAGGGGCGGCATGGAAGCTCCTCACACTCAGAACTAGAAAGTCTTACGGCAATTCAGCCTCCGAAGTTCCTGCGGTTCAACATGCTTCATTCGAAACGGCTTACGAGCGGTTGCATATCGCTGCAAGTGCGTCCCCAGTGTCCAGAAATGGTCTCCGGTGTCCATCGATGGACGGCGTAGAGGCGGCTGCTGATGCACAAAGAGACACACGGCTTCGGCGGATGGACCTTCCGCGCAATGCCACAGTGGTCCGAAAACGCTACACAGTGAGGGGCATGCGGGCGAAGCATTGCGCGGGCGTCTCGATACAGCAGACCAGCCGAAACTACTCCGCCACCCCATCGCTGACCTGCGCGCAGTCCATCCTGAGCGTGCCGCCATCGTTGAACACTAGCCCGTAGAAGCGCTGTGCGAGCCCTATCACAGGCGACCCGGTATTCAGCATCTGCGTATTGCTGTCTACATACACCACGACCGACGCCGGATGCGGGAGCTGCGTGACCTGCCCCGCCTGTACGGCAAGGTTCGGAAAGAGGTCGTAAGCAGCGAGCATTACCGTGTATGCGGTAAAGCCGCCTGCGCTCGATATTCCGGTAATGACGCCATTGATGGTCTGCGGCACGAGCGTGACGGTAGTAGCCGGCACGTAACTGGGACCCTCACCCATAGTGAGTGCGTGGGAGCTGACCAGCACATTCTGGCCGGGCGCCATATCCGCAGCACTGAAGCCCGCTTTGAAGGGAAGGGTCTGCAGGTTGTTGAGCTGGCCCGATATCTGAAACAACGCATTGCCGAAGTTGAAGACAAGCGATCCGTCCAGTTCCGGCTTAAACAGGTATCCCTGCTGCTCGCGCCCGAGGGTATCGAGTACCGGCACAGAAGAAGGCACAAACAGCAGCGGCCCTCTCGATACGCTCAGGTTAGTTGCATTGGTATCTTCCACCGCGGCGCGGGTAGCCAGCATCGAACCGTCCTGTTGGATGGCGACATCCATATCAACCGGCATGCCGCCCGCAAGAGCGGAAAAGCCGGATACCCCCTGAAACACGGTGCTGCCGTCCGTATGCACCTGCCACACGGCGCCATCGGCGCCGGTGACACTGAGACTGCTGTCGCTCGCGCTGACTGAAGCAATGAGCCCCTGCAACCCGGGAAGTGTGCCGGCCGCATTACCTGCCGATGAGGAGAACGTCACAGGAGCGAGATTGAAGGTCGGGTTGATGGAGTATGGCTCGATGCCGGATGGAACGCACGCGGTATATGTAGCCGATGGGGAAACCTGCAGGTTCAACGACAGGCCCATCGCCGGACCGGCAATCGCAATGGGCGTAGGCACATGCACCGTCACCTGGGAAGATGGGGTTGCCCCATAGGAGAAAAAGCTCGTATTCAGGCTTCCTTTTGCATCCAGGGCGGCACAGGCAAACTGGGCACTCCCCACGGTTGCGGTCGCCGAAGTGTAGGTGTCCTGCGGAACGTTGATGGTCACCAGGGGTTCGGCATGCCCGTTCAGGTGCATGAACTCGGAGTTCTGTGTACCGACTGACAAGGTGACCGTCTTCCCAGACTGGCTGGTCAGCGTGATGCTGGTGAGGGAGAGATTGAACTGGGAAAGCTGGTCGTTCGCTGTACTCGACGCCAGGAGCGTCACGGCAGTCGTTCCGGTTCCAGAGCTGGTCGCAGGGGGAGATGGACTGTTGTTGGATCCGCAGCCGGTAGCGGCTGCAGCCAAGGCGGTGAGGAGAAGTAAGTGGCTAACATGCCGATATCGAGCCGAAAGGTGTGCACTGAGGAAATATTTAAGGGACACCGAGCCTCCCATAGCCTCACCGGAAATCAGCAGGGCCGATTCGGTGGCGATGAAACTGCGGCCTGAGTATACCCTGCCGGCGACAGGCGTGAAGCAGGGACTTGCGAGCCGATTGACCTTTCCAGTTATCTCTAGTTATCCAGGTAAGCACGACCATCCGCTGGCACGGCTTAAGCCAGCCGGCTTCCTCGCCTGCCGCACTATGGCGGCTATTTCACGGGATCGCCCCACAACACTCCGCGCCCGTTGGTGCCCAGGTACACCCGCCCGAAGACCCGGGGGTCGCCCGTGATCTGCTCCACCCAGGCGAAGCGGTGCTCCGCGTCGTCGATCCGCTGCCACGTGGCTCCATCATCGAGCGAGCGGTACAGGCCGCCGCCGCGGGTCTGGTCGCCTTTGGGAGACGCTGCTTCGGGCGTTCCGGCGAGCGCGCCTGCGAGGTAGATCGCGGGCTTGGGGGCTTTGGCTGCCGGGCCGAACCCGGTGCCGGGGCCGGGCTTGCCGAAGCCAACCGCGTAGGCCGCCGCCACCGTGGGCACCGGCGTGAACTGCGCGCCGGAATCCCCGGGCTGGAACTCGGCCCGCCACAGCCCGGTGTCGCTCCCAATCCATAGCGTCTCCGGCGCGGTCGCCGGGATGCGCAGCTTGCCGCCTTTCGGGACGGCCTTGCCGACGGTGTGCGCCGCACCATCCGCGGCGATCACGTGCAGCTCGCCGGCGGCGGGGTCATAGACCCAGAAGCCACCGCCGGCGCGGGCCAGCACCTGCAGCGGCCGGCGGCCGCCCGATGCGGGCGCGAGGCTGCGCCAGTGGGCGCCGCTGTCCGTACTCATGGCCAGAGGGCCGCCGCGCACCGCCCACAGCAGCAGCCTGCCATCGGCTGAGATCGCCGCGTCTCCGCCGCGCTCGCCGCCCGCAGGCTCACTGGCAAACGGCGTCCAGTGCAGGCCGCCATCGTGCGACACAGCCCCGTGCGGCCCGGGCGTCCAGCTTCGGCCCACCCGCACCATCTCCAGCGGCTTTTGTGCCGCGAGCGACAGCGCATCGCAGTTGGAGAGCTCAGGATTCTTCATGGCGCCGCCCACGGGTGAATGTGCAAAATCGTCGTGGCGGAAGCACCCGATATCGCCGAGCCCGGTGTACAGGTGCGGCCCCGCATCTCCCGGCAGGTTCGGGCTCAGCAGGGTAATGTCCGCCGTCTCCTCGAGGCCGGGCGCGCCCACCGTCCAGTGGGTTGCCGCACCGGCGCCTGCATCGTGCGATTCCCAGATGGTCTCGCCAGTCCCGTACAGTACATGCGCCGCGTCGAAGGGGTCGATCATCGCCGCGCCGATCCAGTGGCCGAATGGCGGCTCCGGCGCTACGTGCTTCAGGTAGGGTGCGAGACTGGCGTCGCGGGTCGCGGCTTCCTTGAGCGAGACCCAGTGGGTGCCCCCATCGGTCGAGCGGAAGAGCGTGTCGCCCGGGTGCCAGCGATCGATGGTCGAGGCCAGCAGGGTGCGCGGGTGGTCGGGGTCGACCGCGACCACACCATAGCCGAAGCCCTGCGCGATCTTCGCAGCTCCCGCGTTCGCAGACGGGTTTTCCGGCGTGATGTCTCGCCAGGTATTGGTACGTGGCGAGAACGCCCATACCGCTCCATTGCCAATGCCGTTTGGCCCGGGCGCATCGGTGTAGCTCAGGTAGAGCGTTCCGTCGGAGCTGAAGACACCGTGGTTCGGGAACATGCCGCGCGGGCCGCCCGGCACCGGCTGCCACGTCTTGCCGCCATCCTGCGAGCGGAACAGGTTGAGCATGGGATCGGCGACGCCGGCAAAGATTACGGGCGTCGCCAGCCCGGCGCGACCGCTGCTCTTGTCAAAGGCTACGAAGGTTACGCCGTCTTTGTTGAAAGGCAGGGCCGGGAAGGTCCTCACCCGGTTCCAGCTGATGCCCGCATCCGCCGACCGCCACAGCCCGGCGAGGCGCGTGCCCAGCAGCAGCGTCTGGGGGTGGTTCGGGTCGACCTGCAGACGCTCCCCGGCGAAGCGGCCGTCCTCATTGCCGCCCATCTGGAAGGGCACGTGCACCGTCTCGAAATGCCGCCCCTGATCGCTTGAGCGCAGGATGGCCCCGTTCGGTGTGTGTTCGTTCACATAGGTGCCGGCCGCGATGTAGAGCTTGTTCGCATCGGTAGGGTCGACAGCCAGGCTTTCCACGCCCAGCAGGTTGCGTTCCGCGAAGGGGAGCCAGTCCAGCAGCGGCACCCAGTGTTTGCCGGGCGCGTCCCATCGGTAGGCGCCCCCGATGTCGGTGCGCACATAGTAGAGCCCGCGCTGAGATGGGTGCGCGACGAAGCCGGTGATGAAGCCGCCGGCGACGATAGTTACGTTCTGGTAACGGTAGGGGACCGTTGCAGGGGCGGCCTGCGCGGCAGCCGGCAAAGCCGATGCGAGGGCGCAGATAAGCAGACGGCAGGTGCTGCGAAAGGTGAGACGGGAGTTCGGCACGGCGCTTGATCCTCGCCCCTGATTCTACGGCTGCTGTATGTTGGTGAGTGACTTTTGACATTGCTTTTGTTCGAGGCTCAAATGATCCGCTACTCCCCCGCCCTGCTCCTGCTTGCTGCCGTACCCGCTCTTGCTCAGACTGCGCCGCTTGATCGCAACGGGCAGACCATCTCTGTCGAGCCATACGCTCCAAACATCGTTCGGATCACTCTCTCCACCATTGAGAAGGAAGCGACCGGCGCTCCCGGGCCTGGCTTCGTCGCCGCACCGGCATTGCAGGGCTGGCGCCACGCCACGACCGGGGCTGGGGCCGACACCTTCAGCAGCCCGCGCATGACTGTGACAGTGGCGCCCGGGTACAAGCGCCAGCCCGGCGCCAAGCAGCCTGACACGACGCAGTTCTTCTCCGGCTCGACAGCCGGGGTGCGCATTGTCGTGACTCTGCCGGACGGCTCGCCGCTGGCCACCATGGACGGCTGGCAGATGGCGGCGCTGAACCAGAAGGACGACACGCTGAAGAACGCGCGCGGCATCCTGCCGGCCGACCTGCCGCTCTACACCGTCGGCGCCAGCTTTCATGCGCCCGACGACGAACACTACTACGGCTTGGGCGAGAACCAGGAAGGCTATCTCGACCACCGGCAGCGGCCTGTTACCTGCGCGGCCAACTATCTTGCGCCGGCGTCGCCCAGCTACTGCGTGCCGTTCGTCGTGACCAACAAGGGCTACGGGATTCTGTGGGACAATCCCTCGTCGACCACCATCTACCCGGCATTCGACGGCGAGACGAAGTGGACCAGCACCCTGGGTCGCCGCGTGAGTTTTTTTGTGATCGCGGGCAAGACGACGGACGAAATTTACGAAGGCTACCGTCTGTTGACCGGCGCTACCCCGATGCTGCCCAAGGCCGCCTACGGCTTTATCCAGTGCAAGCAGCGCTACTCGACACAGGCAGAGCTGCTGGCCGTGGCCAAGGGGTATCGCGAGCGCCATCTCCCACTCGATATCCTGGTCGTCGACTGGTTCTACTACACGCAGATGGGCCAATACGACTTCAAACCCGCGGACTGGCCTGATCCGGCGGCGATGAACAAGGAGCTGCACGGCGAGAACATCGAGACCATGATCTCGGTGTGGCCCCGCTTCGCGCCCGGCTCGCGCTACTACGATTTCCTGCTGAACAAGGGCTGGTTCGAGCACTATGCGAGCGGCATCCCGGTCACCCCGGACGAACCTTCCCCGGGCGCGCCGGCCGACGGACAGCCCTACGACAAGGCGGGCTCCGATATCGACACAACCAACCCGGAGGCGGCGAAGTGGTGGTGGCAGTTGATCCACGACAACATCGCGAGCAAGGGCTTTGACTACTTCTGGGCGGATGAGACCGAGCCCGACCTGCCACCGGATGGCGCATACCTCTCCATCGGGCCAGGCACCGAGTACTTCAACGCGTATCCCCTGTTCCACACCGGGGCAATCTACAAGGGGGTTCGCAGTGAGGGGGTGCGCCCGGGCGAGGAGAACCATCGCGGCTTGACCCTCTCGCGCGACGCCTTTACGGGCGCGCAGCGCAACGGGACTATCTTCTGGTCGTCGGACGTATCGCCGACCTGGGACACGTTGCGGCGGCAGGTGCCGACTGCGCTGAATGTTGCTGCTTCCGGCATTGCTTATACCGGCAACGACATTGGCGGCTGGCAGTACCTGCCCCGGCAACACACCCCGGCGCATCCGCCGCTGGTCTCGCCCGAAGGCGCGCGCGCCAACGTCGGCCACAACGACGATTACCCGGAGCTGTATGTGCGCTGGTTCGAGTTCGGGACGTTTCTGCCGACGATGCGCACACACGGGACGCGCAACTACAACGAGGTGTGGAGCTACGGGCCGCAGGCGGAGCCGATCCTGGAGAAGTTCCTCAAGCTGCGCTACACGCTGATGCCGTATCTCTACTCGCTGGGCTGGCAGACGCATGAGACCGGTGCGCCGTTCATGCGCGCGCTCTTCATGGACTTTCCCACGGACCCGAAGGTTCTGGACGACCGCATCGCCACGACCGAGTACATGTTCGGACCGGCGCTGCTGGTGGCTCCTGTGACCGAGCAGGGCGCCACCACCCGCGAGGTGTACCTGCCGGCCGGCTCCGATTGGTACAACTATTGGACCGACGCGAAGCTACACGGCGGCCAGAGCGTGACCGTGCAGGCGCCGATCGATCAGATTCCACTGTTTGTGAAAGCCGGTTCGATCCTGCCGCTTGGGGCGCCGGTTGAAAGCACGCATGACAAGCAGCCGCTCGAGAAGATCAAGGTGTATCCGGGGGCGGATGCAACGTTCACCCTCTACAACGACGACGGGTTTACGTATGCGTACGAGCAGGGCAAGCATGAGATCACGGAGTTGAAGTGGGATGACAAGGCGGGGAAGTTTTCGCAGGAAGGGGCGAAATCTTTTGAAGGATATAGGAAGGGCTTGGTGGAGGTGGTTGGAAATGAACTTAAGTAAAGCACTCTTTAAGATGTTTGAATCGCTCCGTACAAAAGCTAGTACAAGTATTAACTTGAAAACGTCACGTTTGCTTGTCATGTTACTTCTTCTCACATTTATTAAAACACCGGCGTTGCTCCCTCAGAGCTCAGGAATAACAGCAACTACAACACCTTCATCTAGCAGGAGTTCAAGACTCTTCACACCTCAACTCAAGAAATCGATAGTGAAGATTGAGGCAGATTGCATCGGTGATAACCCTGGCACTTTTCACTTTGGAACGGGGTTTTTTGTAGGAATGCCAAGCCAGCTCGATGAGAAAAAGGTTTTCGTTTACTTGGTCACAAATCGCCACGTAGCCCAGCCGGGCATTGAAAAAGGAAGCGCCTGCAAAGTTGGGCAATATCGTTTGAAAGTAAATCTCAGGTCTGCGGATACTAACGGCTCGTTTATTTCGACAGCTACATTCGCGGCATTAAACTGGACTTTCCCTGTAGATCCTTCAACAGATTTAGCGGTAGTCCCGTTAAATCCGGATTCTGCAGTGGACTACAAATACATATCAATTGCAGATTTCTTGACAAGATCAATGATAAGTCAGTCCACAGTTGTTGAAGGGCAACGCCTACTATTTGCTGGCATCTTCGCTCAATTTGTTGGCCTGAAAAAATTGGAGCCAATTATTCGCGAAGGAACCTTAGCAATGATTCCAGACGAGAAATTGCCTACCACACTCAATCAGAGTGGAGACCTTTATCTTGCAGAGGTGCATGCTTTTCAAGGAAATAGTGGTTCTCCGGTTTTTGTTGATACAGATGAGAACGAGCCGGAGTCGATACACCCCGCCGCCCGGGAAAAGCTTTTAGGAGTAGTAAGCGGCTACGAGTTCGAAGACACCAAACTAATGCTGAATCCAGCTCCAAGCGGAGAAGAGCAGAGTGTTCCACTAAGGTTGAATAGCAATTTATCGCTAGTGGTGCCAGCTGATTTGCTGTTGGATCTCCTTAATAGTCCAAAGTTGCTTCAGGAACGGGCAGATGGACAGAAGTGAATTAGCAATCTAGGTGGACGGGGCACTCCGGCACTTTGCTTGTCGCTTGTGCCGTATTTGTGGCACTGAGAAATGGGTTTACATTTGCCTGTTCAACTAACGCCCCACGACCATTCCCTCACATTTCTCACAGACAAGCAGGCACCACCGCGTTCTCGTCTACGTCGAACACGAGGTTCGTCAACACGGCTCCCGGTTGCGTGCGGTATACGACGAACTTCGCGTACAGCGGGCCCTTGTCGTAGTCGAGTGTAAGGCAGACGATGGCTGTCGAGGCTGAAACACTGCGCATGCTGATCTCGTGGAAGCCTCGATAGGCGCCGTAGCGGGCCTGCGCCTGGCGTAAAGCGCCTGCTTGGCTGAGCGCGTTGGGGTCGTTCTCGAGAACGCTGTCCTTGAGCCAGGCCTTCATGGCTTCTTCAGGGCCGTCTTTCTTGTATGACTCGAGCCCGGAGAGAACGATGCGTGGCAGAGGGCCGTCGGCCAAGGCGGGTCCAGGATCGGCGAATGCCGGCGACAGCGGAGCGAGCAGCAGAGCATAGCAGCAGAAAAGAAGACCAGACCTGCGCATGAGATTTCCTCCCGGATGGATTGTAAGGAGTGCCGGGGTGTTCTGGCTCGCTCAGAGATGCCTTTGCAACCAGGACCGTCGCTTTGCTTCTGCGCAAGCTCCTGAAGCCAGGGCCGAGGCCGGCAACTCACCTAAATCTAGGGATAGCGGCCAGGATGGCTCACTCCGCAGTCATCACTCATTCTTCGCGGGCGCACAACGTCTCATCCTTTGCCGTCCTCTAACCACGCCGAGGCTAGAATATGCGTTTGAGTCAGTTGCTTGGTTTGGCGGTTGCTACGGCGGGGTTGGTTTTGGCGGTGGCGGCGGGGTCTTTGGCGCGGGGGCAGGTTTCGGTGCAGATTGGGCCGGAGCCGGGTTGTCCTTATGGTTACTACGACTATGCCCCGTATGGGTGTTCCCCTTATGGGTACTATGGGCCGCAGTGGTTTCGCGGCGGGGCGTTTATCGGGGCGGGGCCGTGGTTCCACGGGGATCGCGGCTTCCATGGCTATGTGAATAACCGCTATGACCCGCATTATGGGTACCGTGGCGGATACCCGAACCGCGGGGAGCGCGCCTTTGCGCACAATGAAGATCGCTCCTACAGCCACTTTCAGGGCAACGAGTACCGTGACGGACGGGGACACTCGTTCCACGACGACCACAGGCGCTAAACCCCTCCGGCTGACGGGGGCTGGTTTCCGGGAGGGCAATAGCTGTGCTCTCCCTTTCGTCGCCGGGTAGCCGGGAGCCTTCAGGCCGCGGCTTTTTTTGTAGAGGTCCTCTTCGCAGCGGTTTTCTTTGCCGGCGCTTTTTTCGCAGCGGTTTTGCTCACGCTGCGACGTTCGCCGGCGTTCGGGCTCTTGGCTTTGGCCTGTTTTGCGCGGGCGCCGCCCTGGGCTACCTGTTCCTTGCGCGAGCGCTCCCGGTCCGGCGCTTTGCCGTTGTTTTTGGACTTCGCCTTGGGCTTGCAGCTGCCCTGCTCGTGCTCGGCCTTGCCGGGCACCGGCTCAAAGCCGGGCCAGCAACGCGATGATTTCTTGTCGCTCTTCTCTGCCAAAGGAAACTCCTCCCCGCGCCGCGAAGGGCCGGCGCGATGCACTCCAACCAGTGCGATAGCGGATGGGAGTGCGCGCAAGACGGCCCCGTTGTGCGGCGGATGCAAGGACGCCTGCATAGCATCAACGCGCACGGGCCGCGGAAACGCAGGCTGATTGCAGGCCTGGATCGCACAGCCGCCGGAAAGCGCAAGCGACAATCCCTGGACGACTCTGGTGTGGTGAAGTTGGTTGAGGGATTCGAGACCTTGCCGTCCCGTAAATGCTTGAGAAGCAGGTCCTTCGCTGCGCTCAGGATGACACCTTTCTGGAGTGAATCAAGGACTCACCACACTGGAGGGTGGCGGGGTCAGGAGACAGACGGACCTGCGCGGCGCGGCGCGGGCTGTCTGGGTGCGCGCTTTTCGCGCTTGCCTGGACCGGCAGATGCCTCGGGCGTAGGGGGATTGGCCGGGCTGGGCGGCTTCTTCGCAGCGGGCCGGCGGGTGGCGCGCTGCAGCAGGGCGATCTCCTGCTCGTCGAGCTCGCGCAGCTCGCCGGGCGGCAGGTCGAGGATGAGGGGGCCAAAGCCGACGCGGCGGATCTTTTCGACGTGGTGGCCGACCTCTTCGAACATCTTGCGCAGCTCGCGGTTGCGGCCCTCGATCAAAACCAGTTCGTACCAGGGGTTCTCGCCCTCGCGGACGAGCTTGAGCTTGACCGGGGCGGTGAGGACGCGGCCTTCGCGGGAGCCGTATCGGCCTTTCTCGATCATGACGCCCGAGCGCAGCTGCTCCAGAGCGGCTTCGGCCGGCTTGCCGCTGACTTTGACCAGGTAGGTCTTTTCGACTTTTGTGGATGCCTTGGTCAACAGGTTGGCGAGCTCGCCGTCGTTGGTCATCAGCAGCAGACCCTCGCTGAGATAGTCGAGCCGGCCCACGGGGTAGACGCGTCCGGCGTTGCGGACGCGCTCGAAAAACTGCATGACGGTGGGACGGCCTTCGGGGTCGCTGACGGTGGTGACGTAGCCGCGAGGCTTGTTGAGCATGTAGTAGCGGTGGCGCTCGGCGCCCTGCAGCAGCTTGCCGTTGACCCGGATGTGGTCGCGCTCGAGGTCGGCCTTGGTGCCAAGCTCGGTGATGACCTGGCCGTTGAGCTGGACCAACCCTTTTGTAATGAGCTCTTCCGCCTTGCGGCGGGAGGTGATGCCGGCGGAGGCGATGAGTTTCTGGAGGCGTTCTTCGGGCATCTAGTCTCCTGAGTCGTTCATTCGTTCCAGTATTCAAGGCTTGGGGTGGCCCGGAACGTATTGAAAAGCAGATCCTTTGGCGCAAGCGCTACCGCTGCGCTCAGGATGACACCTTTATGCATGAGATCAAGGATTCGGGCATCTAGGCGCCTGCTTTTTCCGGGTGGGTGGGGGGTTCGTCTGAGGGAGCGGCGGCGGCGACTGGGAGGCCGCCCTCGTCGACGGAGAGGCCGGGCAGCTCGGGCTCGGCTGCGGAGACGGTGATTTCGGCGGGGGCGAGGTTGGGCTGTTCGGCTGCCGGCTCTCCTGCAATGCCGGCGGACTCATGCTGCGCTTGCGCGCTTTCCGGCTCCTCCGCCGCGAGCCCCGGCAACAGCGGCGCGGTGTGCGCGGGCGGCGTATCGGCTTCGTCGGAGAGGCTTTGCAGCTCGCCGGCCATTTTTTCGAACTCCTCCATGCTGGGCAGCTCGGCGAGGTCTTTGAGGCCGAAGCGGAGCAGGAACTCGCGGGTGGTTTTGTAGAGGATGGGGCGGCCGACGACCTGCTTGCGGCCGGCGGTGGTGACGAGCTTGCGGCTGATGAGCGAGCCGAGGACGCCGCCGGAGTCGACGCCGCGAATCTCGGAGACTTCAGGCGAGGTGACGGGCTGTTTGTAGGCGATAACGGCGAGGGTTTCGAGCGCCTGCAGGGTGAGCTTCATGGGGGGCTTGAGGCTCTTGACAAAGGCGCGGACGGCGTCATGGTACTCGGGCTTGGTGGCGATGCGGAAGCCGCCGGCGATCTCGCGGATCTCCATGCCGCGCTCCCGGCCGGGTTCGGGCGCGTCGTACTCGGCCATGAGGGTGGAGAGGATGCGGCGAATCTCGTCGCGGGCCTCGCGGTCGCGGAGGCGGGCGGCGCGCTTGTCGGCGTCGGGGTCGCCGAACAGGACGGGCTCGCCGGTAGCCTCGTAGGGTTGGGCGGTAGGGACGGGGGGTTGCGGATCGGGTGGGGGAGTGGCGAGGACTTGGGGGGCTGCGGGGTCTGCGGCGGGCTGCCGGGGGGCAGGCTCGGTGGCGGGGACAGAGTCTTCGGCGCCCGGCGCGGAGGCTTCCACCTGCGGTACAGAGCCTTCCGCCTGCGGTATCCAGTCTTCTGCCTGCAGCCTGGGGGCGTCAGGATCCGGCTCGGCGGCGTCGACCTGCAGCTGCAGTTGCTGACCCTGGCCGTGGCCAGCGGCGGCGCGCTCGGCGAGGGCTTCTTCGCCGAAGAGGCCGGCCAGTTGCTGCAGTGTTACCGGCTCCTCGGCCGCGTAAATGACTGCTTCGATCTTGCCGCGAACACCCATTCCCTGCCCTTCCGAGCGCCCGCGGGATAAGCGGCGCTTCGGCTTATGGTATCGGAGGGTTGGGTAGTGTGCGGGAGGATTGCCGAGCAGGGGAAGCAGATCCCAGGGCGCAAGCGCTGTCGCTACGCTCAGAATGACACCTCTGCTACAGCCTGCTATCGTTTGTGCGTCGGCCTTCGGTGGCACCGTTGACTCGGTACATGGGCTGCTAACACAGTTGTGGAGGCCGCATGAACCGGTATCTCAACTACAGATGGCTTGCACTTGTTGGAGTCCTGCTGGATGGGATCTACGTGTTTCGCATGCATCTGCCCCACTATCACGGCGAACATAAAAACCTATTGTTTTCGTTGGCTTTGGCCGGTAATGCTATGGCGATTGTTGCGAGTAAGCGCGACAAGAAACAACAGGTAGAGCGAGAAGAAGCGCAGCCACTTGTTTGAGAGGCGAGGGCCAAGCCGCTGCTCAGAGGTTAAGAAGCGGAAGCCCTGCCACCCGGCAGAAGTCTGGAAACCCTCGATTCTTCTCGCCTTCTCGCCTGAGTATTTTTCATTACCCGTGATCTTTTCAGCGAAGCTCCTCGCTTTGCGCTTTGTGCCGATCAGCCCTACTTTATCCCCCTGAAAGCGACAAACGCGTGCCTGACGGCGGCCGCAGACACGTGTGCACCGCGTGCGCGAGCGCTACGGGACTGCCAGGTGATGCGCCTTAGTGGATGAACAGGCGCATGCCCCAGAAGAGGACGCCGGCGAGCAGGGCGGCGGCGGGCAGGGTGACGATCCAGGCCAGGGCTATGTTGCGGATGGTGGACATTTGCAGGCCGCTGCCGTTGGCCAGCATGGTGCCGGCGACCGCGGAAGACAGGACGTGGGTGGTGGAGACAGGGAGCTTGAACTGGTCGGCGGCGATGATGGTGGCGGCGGCGACGAGCTCGGCCGAGGCGCCCTGCGCGTAGGTGAGGTGGGTCTTGCCGATCTTTTCGCCGACCGTGATCACGATGCGCTTCCAGCCGACCATGGTGCCGAGGCCGAGCGCGAGCGCGACGGCGATCTTGACCCAGCCGGGGATGAACTTGGTGCTCTTGTCGAGCTGCGCCTTGTAGTTGGCGAGGGCGGGCTTTTCCTCAGCGGACACGGGCGAGTTTTTAGATTTGGCGACCAGCGCCAGCGCCTCGCTCTGGACGTACATGTCGTTGCGGACGTTGCGCTGCTGGGAGTTGGGAACCGCGGCGAGGGACTTGTAGGCGCGCAGCTCCTGTTCGATATCAACCGACATCTGCTGCAGGGCGAGCATGGTCTGGGGCTGGAAGTTCTTCTCGCGGAGATAGTCGATAAGGACCTTGCGCTCGTCGCCGCCCTGGGTGGGTACGGTAGCGGCGCTGGCCGGAGTGGCGGACGCGGTATCGGCCTGGCCAGTGTGGGCGGAGAAGACACGCTGGGCCTGCTCGCTGATGGCGGAGAAGGTCTGCACCTGGCTGTAGCCCATGGCATGGTTGAGCGCGTAGGCGGTGGGCACGGTGCCGATGAGGATGAGCATGATGAGGCCCATACCCTTCTGGCCGTCGTTGGAACCGTGGCCGAAGGAGACGCCGGTGCAGGTGAGGATGAGCAGGCAGCGGATCCAGAAGGGCGGCGGCGCGGGGCTATCGGGGGCCTTGTAGAGCTCGGGCTTTTTGATGACGGCCTTGAGCAGCAGGAGCATGAGCGCGGCGAAGCCGAAGCCCACGAAAGGCGAGACGACGAGGGCCTTGAAGACGCCGAGGGCGACCGACCAGTCAACGCCGCTGGTGCCGGTTTTGCCGCTCATGAGCTGGTTGGCGAGGCCGACGCCGAGGATGGAGCCGATGAGGGTGTGGGAGCTGGAAACGGGCAGCCCCATGGACCAGGTGAGCAGGTTCCAGAGGATGGCGGCGATGAGCAGGGAGAAGATCATGGCGAAGCCGGCGCCGGAGCCGACCTGGAGGATGAGCTCGACGGGGAGGAGCGAAACGATGGTGTAGGCGACGCCGCCGGAGGAGGTGAGCACGCCGATGAGGTTCCACATGCCGGAGTAGACGACGGCGATGTGGGGCTCGAGCGAATGGGTGTAGATGACGGTGGCGACGGCGTTGGCGGTGTCGTGGAAGCCGTTGACGAACTCAAAGCCGAGGGCGATGAGCAGGGCGACGCCGAGTAGCACATAGGGCCAGACGGTGGGCTGCGGGGAGCGGGCGAGGTCGTGGATGATTTGCCCGGCGGCGTAGCCGAGGCCGCCGACCAGCGCGATGCCGAAGAGAATCATGCCCACTTTGCCGGGGCCCTGGTCCATCTTGCTGTTGAGCAGGGAGCGGGTGTCGGCGGGGTCGAAACCGCCGGTTTTGGGGGCGCTGGGGGTAACAGAGGCCTGGCTCATGGAAATCCTCGCGGGTGTTTCAGCGACGGTAGCAGCGGAGAGGGAGGCGTTGCATGAATCGGGCCTGAGCTTGAGATGAATATTGGGTGAATTCGAGCATTTTCACTTCTGAAATCGAGGCCTAGGTTCTCGCTCCAGTGGGTTTTCTCGACGGAAAAACCAGGCGCACATTTGCCGGCTCTTTCTACGTGTGGAGTGGAAATGCTCTATGACGCGAAGGTGGGAGGGCTGGTGGGGTTGGAAGTGAGGTGGAGGTTAACCGATCTGTTACTCCCCTCGGCGCTGGGATAGGTTAATAGAAAGTTATTTGAGTGGCGTTAAGAAATTACTGTTAAGTAACTTTAAGTGGTACAAAAAGTGGCTAAAACGTGCACAAAGTGGACGTAAGTGCGCCTGTTTCCGGGCTAGATTGCACCTTTTATGGTGCTGTATTTTGGAGGGTTTCGAGTCGGGAGGGGGATTTCGCGCCAGTTTTCTTGAGTTTCTTTTGGGGCGTTCGGTACGGAAGTCACGACCGGGTTGCGGCTGGAAGCGGCTTCACTCCCAGTCATTGCGAGTGTGTGCGCTGCCCTCGCTCAGGAGGGTCTCGAAGGCTTCGTGCTTCTTGATGAGGATTTCGGCGAAGTTCGAGTCCTGGCGGAGGAGGATGGCCTGGAGGCGGACCATCTCGAGCAGGGCGAGGAAGATGGCGATGAGGGCACGCTCGGAGCGGGTGTGGGCGAGCAGGCGGCTGAGGGCGACGGGGCGGTCTTCCATGAGGAGGCGGCGGCGGACGTAGTCGATCATCTGGCCGACGGTGACGGAGTCTTCTTCGAGGTCGAGGACGGGGCGGGTGCGGAGGCGGTCGAGGATGTCGCGGAAGACGCGGACGAGGTCGGGGACGTCGGCGGCGATTTCGCCGGCGGCATCGGGCTCGGGGGGGACGGCGTCGAGCTGGGGGCGGGTCCAGGTGGCGGCTTCAATCTGCTGCTTCTGGAGGAGCATCTGGGCGGCGTTTTTGAAGCGCTCGTGCTCGAGAAGGCGCTGGACGAGCTCGAGGCGGGGGTCTTCGGCGGTGTCGTCGGCGGCTTCGCGGGGTTCGCGGGGCAGGAGCATGCGGCTCTTGATGTGGATGAGCAGGGAGGCGGTGTAGATGAACTCGCCGGCGGAGTCGACATCGGTCTGCTTGAGGCGCTCGACGTAGGCGAGGAACTGGGCGGTGATGGTGGCGATGGGGATGTCCCAGATGTCGATGTCCTGCTTGCGGATGAGGTCGAGGAGGAGGTCGAGGGGGCCGTCGTAGAGGCGGCCTACGGAGACGGAGAAGTCGCTGGCCGCGCGGGCAGCGGCGCCTGCGGCGGTGCTGGCCGCACGGGCGGCGCGAGTGCCGACGGGTCTGGTGGTGGGGCCTGGGGGGTGCGCGGGTTCTTCGCGGTCGCTGCCGGCTGGGCCGGGGTCTGCGCGGCGTTGCTCGGGGTGAACCGGGGCAGGGGCGGATTGCCGGGAAAGGCCGGTTGGTGGGGAAGGCTCGGCGGGTTGTTCGTTTCGCTGTTCGCGTTGTTCAGTCACTGGGTAAGCCCTTTTGCCTGGCTCCGGGTGAGGCCCATGGCGCTGCGGACTTCGATCATGGTTTGCTCGGCGGCGGCGGTGGCGCAGGCGTTGCCGGCAGCGAGGATTTCGGTGACGAGGCCGGGGCGCTGCTCGTAGAAGGCTCGTTTTTCCTGCATGGGGGCGAGGGCGGCGACGATGGAGTCGGCGAGCCAGGTTTTGCACTCGATGCAGCCGATGGCGGCGGAGCGGCAGCCGGCGTAGACGCTTGTGAGTGTTTGAGGCGAGGAGAAGACTTTGTGGAGGTCGCCGACGGGGCACCTGTCGGGATCGCCGGAGTCGGAGCGGCGGATACGGGCCGGGTCGGTGACCATGGGCTTGAGTTTGCGGCGGATTTCAGGCTCGGGGTCGGAGAGGAGGAGGAAGTTGTTGTAGCTCTTGGACATCTTGCGGCCGTCGGTGCCGGGGAGTTTGGGGGTGGGGGTGAGCAGGACCTGGGGTTCGGTTAAGATCTCGCTTCTTTCTATTGACTCACCTTCGTTCTGGACACGCAGAGGATCCATACCAGAAGAGTAGGTCTTCGCAACTTCCTTCGCTCCTATCTGTATTTCAATATCCGAGCCCGGGATTGGTTGATATGGAGCCCTATAGATCGAGTTGAACCTTCGCGCGATTTCGCGGGTTAGTTCGACGTGGGCGACCTGGTCCTGGCCTACGGGCACGTGGAGCGAGCCGCCGGGGACGCCGTAGAGCAGGATATCGGCGGACTGCAGTAATGGATAGCCGAGAAAACCGTAAGTGGTGAGGTCCTTGCCGAGTAAGTTCTCCTGCTGGTCTTTGTAAGACGGAACGCGTTCGAGCCAGCTAAGCGGCGTGATCATGGAGAGGGCAAGGTGTAACTCGCCGTGCTGCTGGACCGGGCTCTGGACGAAGAGGGTGCATTTTTCAGGATCGAGGCCGGCGGCAAGCCAGTCGATGGCCATGTTCTGGATGTTGTCCTGGATCGCGCTCGGGTCGGCGTAGTCGGTGGTGAGGGCATGCCAGTCGGCGATGAAGAAGAAGCACTCGTAGTGGTTCTGGAGCTGGACCCAGTTGTGGAGGGCGCCCATGTAGTTGCCCAGGTGGAGTTTGCCGGTGGGGCGCATGCCGGAGAGGACGCGGCGCTGGGTGGGGGTGGGGTCGGACACGGGGCCTCGTGGGGTGGGGATTGAGGTTTTATTGTACGGAAGAGGTGGCGCGCGGGGGGGTGTGGGTAGTTTCGAGCCTGGCTGCTGCTGCGAGGCGTGCAGCAAAGCCTTGCTTCGCCTTTGAACAGTCCTTTACCGGCCCGGGGGACACGGCTCGGTCCCGGCTACGATCCGGTGGTGGTCTGGTGGTGGTCGATGAGCTCGCCACCGTCGGCCATCATCGCGCTTTCACTACCAGTACCGTTTCATCCTGGGGAAGTAAAGAGCTCGACGAGCGCCCTCACGCGCGATTTCTGACGGCTGCGTGGAAATCGCCTGGTTCTGGTCAGCTCGGCGATACCGTGGAGGCTCGCCCAAAACAGCTCAGCTAGAACCTCTGACTTCGAGCTCTGCCCCGGAAACAGCTCGAGGAGCTGGGAAAACGCGAAATGCAGCTCCGGAGGAGTATCCGCGGCATCGAAGGGTACACCCAGGCTGAGCGAAAACATCGCTTCATACAGTGCGGGGGAAGCCGCGGCGAACTCCAGATAGGCGGCCGCGACCGGTTCGACTGTATTTCCACGCTTCACCCGTTTCCGGGCCTTCTCCAAAGCCAGGCCCAGCTCCTCGAAACCCTGGATCGCCACCGCGGCGAGAATGCCTTCGCGGCTTCCAAAGTGAGCGTATAGAACGGGTTGGCTGTAGGAGATTTCGTCGGATAGCCGCCGAACGGTGACGCTGGGCCACCCTTCAAGCTCCGCGATGCGTCGTGCGGCACTGAGTATCTGTGCCCGGCGGGCGTGCCTGTCACGCAGTTTTCGTTCCGCAATTCGGCTGGCTGCCAGTGTCGTCGTCCTCGATAGGAAGTATAGCGCTGCTAGATTGACCATGCGCCCAGAGCGAATCTTTTTCAGACTGCTTCACATCAACTATAGCGTTGCTAGATTTTCTAAGTAGGAGATATTTTATGCATAATGCTATTCCGCTTTCCGTGGCTGCTCTTATCGCTGTGTCGGTCTTTGTTATCGGTAGTTTCTACCTTGTAGCTCCTGAACGAGTCTCAGGATCCTTTGGTCTCAAGCCGCCTGCACCCGATGCTGACACGCGTGCCTGGCTACGGCTTAAAGGGATTCGGGATGTGGCATCGGGACTGGTCGTGCTGACCATGATGCTGACCGTGGACAGGCGGTCGTTAGGCATAGCCCTCATCGCTTTTGCCGTCATCCCTCTGGGCGATATGGCCATCGTTCTGGCGTCGGGCGGGTCGAGGTCGCGAGCATTCTCCATCCATGGCGTGACCTGCGCGGTGATGCTTGTCGTCGGCTTCTTGTTGATCTGTTGATCCATGCCATTTGAGAAATGCCGCTCACCGTTGTTGTCGAACGTGAGGCGGATGCGATGCGGGAAGACGGCGAGCTGGTCGATGCGGGCGACCATCGTTCGGTCGGTGGTGAGCGGCGGCTTCCCGGTTGTTCTCGGCGATGCGTCCGCAGATCTTCTTGAGGTTGGCGGCTGCTTCAGGGGTCCGGCGGACGTTCACTTCGCTTGGAAGAGCTGCTCGATGCGTGCGGCGACTTGGTCGCGGTCGATCAGTTCGCCGCGGTCGGCCTGGCCTGCGCCGCGTTGAATGCCGGCGCGGAACTGGGCGTCCTGATCAACGAGGTTCCATGCGGCGGCCTTGTCAGAGCCGCTTGCAGATACGGTCACTTGGTACCTGCTTCCAGGCGCTCGATGGCTTTCTCGTGCTTGCCCAGATCGCGGTAGAACTGGCGCAGGTCCCCTTCAATGACGCCGATTTTTGCGTTCATTTGTGCGAGCTGCTCGCTGACCCCTTCAAAGCGTACGTCCATCTGTTTCTGGAGCGCGTCAAAGCGGTCGGAAAAGCGGGAACCTTGCCAGACGAACCCGATGACGATGACGAGGGTTGGGAAGCCTGCTGAAAAGAACAACTGGGCGTTTGTCATGCGGTCTTCCCTTCAAGAATCAGTCTAGGAACGACAGCACATGCAGTCAAGCGGCTGGGCTTTCCCGAGATCCTTCGCTTACAAGGACCGGGCTTCCGGTCGCTTATTCCATGGAGAGAAGGATGGCGTTGAGGGATGGGTTGGCACCTCGCGATCAGGGCAGCAGGTTGGCGAATGTGCGCACCGAAACAATGCGGGCGCCTGCGTGGCGGATTAGAAACAACAGGCCGCTTTTATCGCCGGTAACCAGGTAGTCGGCGCGGCCGGCTTCGGCCATGGCCAGTAGGAAATTGTCATCCGGATCAGGTGAGCGCTCGACCCGAGGCAGAGGGTCTATGGTTTCGGCCAGCCTGCGAAGGTTGTTGACGAGCCTTCCGGCGTGATGGGGTCGGATGCGCGCGGTCAGGGTGGGCTTAGCCAGGGTGCGGCGTAGTTCACGCACCTGCGCGGCCGAGATGAGGAGCGTAAATGCCCCGTCAGTCCAGGCGCGGTAGATTGTGCCTGGAGAGCCGGACGGGATGAGGAGCGCGGAGACAAGCACGTTGGTGTCGAGAACAACGCGCATGGATCAGGATGTGTGGGGCGCCCGGTGGCGGCGGTTCGCCGTCGCAGCGGCACTTCCCTGCTGGCGAGACTCTCGGACGGCCGCATCGATCTCAGCCTGGACGAGGTCCGGGTCGGCATGGCGGTTGCGGGTTTGGATGTCCTCAACTGTGCGGTGGAAGACCTGGGCGAGAACGGCCTGCTCGATGAACCGCGACAGATCGCCTTTTCTCATACCTTGAGCGTCCAGGAAGGAGCGCAGGGAGAGGTCGGTTTCCTTCGAGACTTTGATGTTCCAGCGAACGGCGTTTTCGGTCGGCATGGGCGCACCTTTCCAGCGATGCAAGTCCAGTGTAGCGCTGGCGGCTTCGCTTACAAGCGCCGGCGGCCGCCGTTACATGGACAGAAGGATGGCGTTGATGAAGGCGAGGGTGGGGGCGACGAAGAGGTTCACGAGGCGGCCGCCGAAGACGAACATGAGGATAAGGGAGAGGATGCCGAGCTGGTCGTAGATGCGGAGGGCGCTCGAGGGGAGCAGGTGGCGGATGAGGTGGGAGCCGTCGAGCGGGGGGAGCGGGAGGAGGTTGAAGAAGGCGAGAAAGAGATTGAGGGTGAGACCCATGTAGAGCAGGATGACGGCCGGGAACAGCGCCGGGGCGGCCTGCATGAGGGAGGGGTCGAAGCCGCCGAAGGCAAGGCCGCGCACCAGGCCCTGAGCGATGGGGGAGCTTTTGGCAAGGGCGATGAGGGCGATGGTGCAGACGAGCGAGATGGCCAGGTTGCTCAGGGGACCGGCAAGGGTGGTGAGGATATCGTCGCGGGTGAAGTGCTTGAAGTTGCGGGTGTTGACGGGGGTGGGCCGCGCCCAGCCGATGAGAAAGCGGCCGCCGTAGGGGCCGAGGAAGAGCATGGCGAGGGGAAGCAGGACGGTGCCGATGGGGTCGATGTGTTTGGCGGGGTTGAGGGTGACGCGGCCGAGCATGCGGGCCGTCTGGTCGCCGAGGCGGGAGGCGGTCCAGGCGTGGGCGGCCTCATGGAGGGAGAGCGAGAAGAGGAGGAGGACGAACTCGAAGATTTTGAGGACGATGTCTTGCTGGGTCATGGCTTGCTTGTTGGACGAAAAGGCAGGCTGATCGTAGCATGCGGGAAGATTTTAGCCGCAGGTTGAGGTGCCGCGGTTTGTGGTGGCGTGGATTTTTTGGGCGATGCCGCATGGAGTGCGGAGGCGTTTCCCTCTTTCAGCATGAAAAGATTTGGCGATGGAGAGCGGAGGGTAGCCTCGCACAAGATCGGCCCGGGGACTTGCTATAACTCCGCATGACCCGGTAGTGAGGAAAGGGCTAACAATGATTGCTACTAGCGCGGGAGCGGCCAGGGACAGCAAGCAAGACGCCCGACAGCCGCCTTGCGGCTATGCAAAGGCTGCTCCCCGATGATGTTATCCATTTTGCTGTAAGAGCAGAACACAGGAGGACTGATGCCTGGCAGGTATGTGGACACTCTCTTGTCAGCAGCGATGCTCCTGGTGGGGACAAGCGTCTTTGCGCAGACCAGCGCTTCCTCGAGCAAAGCGTTTGACGTCATCTCGATCCACCCTACTGACCCGGCCGTCACCACGGAAGACCTGAACATCAACCCAAACGGGATAACAACGAAAGGGGCGACGCTGCAGTTTCTGGTAGAAAGCGCCTACGGCATTTACGACTTTCAGATAGCCGGCATGCCCGGGAACCTGCAATCCACGAGATGGGATATCTCGGCGAAGATGCTCGGCGCGGCCAATGAAGGCGACTTATCGTGGTCGACTCCCGCGAACAAGGCGCGTGCGCAGAGTCTTTTGCAGGAACGACTGCAATCGCTGCTGGCGGAGCGGTTTCAGCTCAAGATTCACACCTTTGTAAAGCAGGGGCAGGTTTTTTCCCTTGGTAAGTCTGACCGACACGTGATGTTACATAGTTCGAAAGGTCCAGGGGGTTACATGCGGATGCATGGAGTTGCCGGTGGAGTCGAAATCGAGGCGGCGAACCAGGACATGCCGGCCCTGGCTTTTGAGCTTTCCCGGGTGGTCGCCCGGCCCGTTCTGGATGAGACCGGAATCAGCGGCTCCTATGATTACAAAATCATCTGGGCGGCGGATACGCTCTCCGACGCAAGCGCGACAGCACCGTCCCTTTATACCGAGCTTACAGATACCCTTGGCCTCAAGCTGCGGTCGCAGAAAGGGCCTGTCACCATGTACGCCATCGATCATCTGGAGATGCCCACCCCGAATTAATCATGACTGCGAGTGTTCGGCGGTTCTCTGCGGACTCTCGGCGGCCGGGGAACTCTGGGCCGTGTCCGGCGCGTCGTCTTTGGCGGACTCGAAGCGTTTGGCCTGGTCCTTCTTTTTGATCTCTTTGGCGGGGATGCCGCCGGCGATGGAGTGGTCTTCAACGGGGCGGGTGGCGACGGCCATGGCGCCGAGCGTGGCGTCTTCGCCGATCTTGACGCCGGCCATGACGGCGGTGTGATAGGTGAGGCGGGCGTGGGGGCCGATCTCGGTGCGGCGGTTCTCAACGATGGCGCCGTCGACGGGGTCGTGGGCGTGCGAGTAGATGGCCGCGAAGTCGGAGATGGAGGTGCCCTTCCTGATGATGATCTCGCCGCGGTCATCGAGGATGACATTGCGGTGGATGACGCAGTCGTCCTCGATGGTGAGGTTGTAGCCGAAGGAGAACTCGACGCCGTGGAAGATCTTTACGTTCTGGCCGATGTGCTTGAAGATGTGGCGGCCGAGCATGGCACGGAAGCGGAAGCCGAGCCAGTGGTTGAGGGCGATGGGGGAGCGGTCGAACATCTGCCAGAAGTAGATGAGGGGCTTGATGGGCGCGTACTTTTCGAGGTCGACCTCGCCGTAGTACTCGGCTTCGAGGGTGATGTTCTTGGGGTCGAGCGAGAGCTGGAGGACATTGAAGGGCAGCTCGGAGTTGAGGTTGAAGTTGAGTCGGCCGCCCTTGGGGGAGCCGAGCTGGATCTGGTGGAGGTTGTCGAGGACGAGCTCCTCACGCAGGGAGGGCCTGCTGTGTTTGCTGAGCTCGCGGTCGAGAAACTCGAGCCAGCGCTCAAAGACCTCCTTGGCTTCGCGGGTGGGTTCGAGCTCTCGGTAGCCGTAGCGGGGCATGGGGTCTCCTGTGTCTTGTGGTAGATGCGCGGGTTGTCCGGGCGTTGCAGTGGGCGGTTACTGGAGGGAGAAGACGGCGGAGACGGTGGCGGAGCGGCGGACGAGGGGGGCGCTGAGGGAGAGGGCTTGCCGGGCAGTGCCGCCCCCCTGGCCCACGCCGGCAAGTGCACCTGCGCGGGCCATCAGCGGCAGAACGCGGAGCGCCTGGGCTTCGTTGCTGGCGTAGACGAGGGGGCCGAGTTTCGCGCCGAGACCCGCAGCCATCTGCTGCGCGATGGCTTGCGCGTGCTTGAGGGCTTTGCCGGCGGCTTCAGCGGAGAGGGAGGCATCGTCGGCTACCGACCACTCGATGGCGCCGCTCTGGTTGGCGCCGGCGCTGACGGCGGCGGCGAGGGTTTTTGAGGCGGCGTCGGCGGGGACGCGCGCGATCCAGCTCTGCTGGGTCTGGAATTTGCGCTGGGCGTGCTCCTCCGGGGTGAGGCCATTGCCGGAGTAGTCCTGCACGGGGCCGGTGCTCTGGTTTTCGCTCTCCAGGGCGTCCTTGGGCAGGCCGGTGGCGGCGAGGGCGTCGGTGATGGCTTTGGAGGTGCGGGAGGCCTGCTCGCTGACCTGCTGGGAGGTGACGGCGTAGAGCTGGTAGCCGATGTGGATGGTGGCTGTGTCGGCGCGGCGCTCGGCGTCCTCGGTGGTGGTGACGGCGAGGGTGCGGTTGGCGGGGCTGACCTGGACCTGCTGGGCCGGTGCGGTGGAGCAGGCGAGCACGCCGGTAAACGCCAGAAGCAGCCAACTTGCGCAAGACACCGTTTTCATCGCGATTCTCCCGGTTTTAAGAAGCTGGATGCCGCATACGAAAGCGGCTGCAGGTTGAGCCTTCTCGGCGGCTCAGGCAGACGCGGCCTGCTTACGCCCCGTTCTTTTCGCGGGAGCCTGATCGGTCTTGAGCCGCATGGACTGGATGCCGACAAAGGGGGTGATGGAGGCGATCTCCCGTGCGGGGAGTGCGTTGAGGGCGATGCGGCGGTCGTACTCGACCTGAAGGTTGAGCCAGAACTGGGCGGTGTTGCCGAAGAACCGCGACAGCCTCAGAGCCATGTCGGCGGAAATCCCGCGCCGCTGGAGCACGATGTCATTCACGCGTGGGGCTGTGACGTGCAACTCCCGCGCGAGCCGATAGGCGGTGAGGCCCAGGGGGTCGAGGAATTCGGTCTTCAGGATGTCGCCGGGATGGATGGTGCTGAGTCTGGGCATGGTCGCTTGTCCTAGTGGTAGTCAACGATTTCGACCTGATGCGCGCCGTCCTGCCAGAGAAAGCAGATACGGTACTGGTCGTTGAGACGGATCGAGTGCTGGTTGCGGCGGTCGCGCTTGAGCGCTTCGAGGCGATTGCCGGGAGGCGTGAGAAGGTCGGAAAGGACGCCGGCGGCGTTCAGGATGAGGAGCTTCTTTTGAGCGCTGGTGCGCAGGCTGGCCGGGATGCGCCTGCTCCTGCCGGTCTCAAATAACAGCTTCGCATCGGCGTCTTTCCAGCTGTTGATCATGCCTCTGATTTAACGGACAGCGTTACTTTATCAAAAGCATATTCCATTCTCAGAGGGCGCAACTCAAATCGTTATGGATTCCTCGCAGTTTTGGGCCAGACAGCGGCGCTTCGGGCCCGGATCACTATTGCGCCTCGGATCGCGTTGCGGCGGGGAACGCGCGCAGCTGGTTGAGGACTCGCATGGCGGCGCCGGAGTCGATGGCGGCGGTGGCGCGTTCGAGGGCTTCGCCGAGGGTGGGGGCGAGGCCGGCGACGACCAGGGCGGCGGCGGCGTTGAGCAGGACGATGTCGCGGCGGGGGGTGCGGTCGTGGCAGCGGAGGATGGCTTCGAGGATGACGGCGTTTTGCTGGGCGGTGGGGGCACCGCGCAGGTCGGCGAGGGGGGCGAGGCGGAGGCCGAGGGACTCGGGCCAGAGGATGCCGGGGTGGATTTGACCGTTGTGGACGGAGAGCCAGAGGCTTTCGCCGGTGACGGTGAGCTCGTCGAGGCCGGGGCTTGCGGCAGGGGGCTCGAGCGAAGGCGCGGCGCGGGTGAGGGGCGAAGCGGACGCGTCCTGCTCAGGATTGGAAGCGGCATCGGCTGAGGGCGTGACGCGGCCCCCGATTCTGCCATGGACGACCCAGGCATGGCGGGCGCCGAGGAGGCGGAGGGCTTCAGCGACGACGGGGATGCGGGCCTCGGCGTAGACGCCGATGACCTGGGCGGCGGCGCCGGCGGGGTTGGCCAGGGGGGCGGCGAGGTTGAAGAGGGTGCGGAAGGGGAGGGCTCGGCGGATGGGGCCGACGCGCTGGAGGGCGGGGTGGAGGGTGGGGGCGAGCAGGAACATGAAGCCGGTGGCGCGGAGGCAGGCGGCGGCGTGGACGGGTGGGAGGTGGATGGGGACGCCTAGGGCTTCAAGGACGTCGGCCGAGCCGCAGAGGGAGGTGACGGCGCGGTTGCCGTGCTTGGCGACCCAGGCGCCGGCGCCGGCGGCGACCAGGGCGGCGGCGGTGGAGATGTTGAAGGTGTCGAGCGAGTCGCCGCCGGTGCCGCAGGTGTCGACGAGGCGGGCGCGCTCGTCGTGGGTGAGCGGGATGGGGGTGGCGGCGGAGCGCATGGCTTCGGCGAAGCCGCAGAGCTCTTCGGGGGTTTCGCCGCGCTGGGCGAGGGCGGCGAGCAGGGCGGCGAAGGGGATGGCGGTGGCGTCGGGGAGAGGGGTGGAGGGGGTGGGCGGGATCGCAGAGGGGCTAGAAAACGGCGTGGCCGATGAGCCGGCAGGCGTGCCGAGGAGCATGGCGAGCAGGTCGCGGGCCTGGGCGCGGGAGAGCGGGTAGCCCTGCTCGACGGCGGCTTTTACGAGCGCGCGAAACTCTTCTAGCTGCACCTGCCTATGGTAGCCGAGGGTGAGGGCGCATCCCACGGCGAGTATGGGCGCTGGCGTGCCGGGAGTGGAACGAACGCGCTGGTGGGATCGCTAACAGCAGATCCCTCGCTTCGCTGGGGATGGCAGCTGATGGGGATAGAGATCGTGGATCGGGGGAGTGGGATGGCGCTGGAAAAAGTTTTGACGCTGAGGGAGCTGCCGGTGAGCGGCAAGAAGGCTGTGAAGGTTGGCGAGACGGAGATTCTGCTGGTGCACACGGCGGAGGGCGGGGTACACGCGGTGGAGGCGAAGTGCCCGCATGCGGGGGCTCCGCTGGTGGATGGGGCGGTGTGCGATGGGCGGCTGGTGTGCCCGTGGCATATGGGGACGTTTGAGCTGGGCGGGGAGCGGCCTGGAGCCTTGGTAGAGCCGCCGCCGCTGCGGTCGCTGAAGCACTATGCGGTGAAGGTGGAGGGGGACGCGATCCTGGTGGACGCGGCGCCCGTGAATGCGCCCTCGGTGGCGAACTACGACGACAACGCGCCAGCCGAGCGGACGGGCGAGGACCGGCACATTGTGACGATCGGCGGCGGGGCGGCGGCGGCGGCGCTAGTGTGCACGCTGCGGCAGGAGGGCTTTGGCGGGCGGATCACGATGATCGACCCGGTGGCAGACGAGCCGACGGACCGGACGATTTTGAGCAAGATGGCGCTCGAGGGCAAGAAGCCGCCGACGCCGCTGTGGACGCCGGAGGAGCAGGCAAAGCTGAAGGTGGAGCGGGTGGCGGAGCGGGTGGAGCAGCTGGATGGGGAGGCGGGGGTTTTGCACCTGAGCGGCGGCGGGGAGCTGCTGTTTGACGCGGCGCTGCTGGCGCCGGGCGGGGCGCCGAAGAGGCTGGGGGTTCCGGGGGAGGAGCTGCCGCTGGTGCATGCGATTCGCCACGTGGCGGATGTGGAGGCGATTGCGGCGGGGCTGGGGTCAGAGACAGCGGCGAAGGGCAAGCGGGTGGTGCTGATCGGAGACAGTTTTATTGCGTTTGAGGCGGCCTCGGCGCTGACCGGGCGGGGGCTGCAGGCGACGGTGGTGTGCCGGTCGGCGGAGCCGTTCGCGAAGAAGTTCGGGAAGGCGGCGGAGGCGATTCTGGCGCTGCACCGGGCTGCCGGGGTGCGGCTGTTGCTGGGAGAGGAGACGCGGGAGATTACGGCTGGTGGCGTGGTGCTGAAGAGCGGCGAGACGCTGGCGGCGGAGCTGGTGATTGTGGCGGTGGGGGTGCGGGTGGCGACGGATTTCGCGCATGGGCTGCAGCTGGAGGAGGATGGCGGGGTGCCGGTGAGCGGGACGCTGAAGGCGGGGGCGAAGCTGTGGGTGGGGGGCGATGCGGCGTCGGTGAACGGGGTGCGGATCGAGCACTGGCGACTGGCCGAGCAGCATGGGCGGGCGGCGGCGCACGGGATGCTGCGCAGGCCGGGGGCGCATGCGACGCTGGCGCGGGAGAGCTCCGAGGAGGTGCCGTTTTTCTGGACGGCGCATTTTGGGAAACGGTTCGGGTATGTGGGGCATGCGGAGGCGTGGGATCGGGTAGAGGTGGATGGGGTGCTTGGCGGGCAGGGGTCGGGGGAAGATGGGGCGGCGGAGCGGGGCGCGGGTGGGCAGGGCGCGGGAGAGCCGAAGTTTCTGGCGTATTACGTGAAGGGGAATGCGGTGCGGGCGGTGCTGGGGTGTGGGCGGGATGTGGGGCTGGCGATGCTGGCGGAGAGGATGCGGAAGACGTTGACGCTTGAGCAGGCTCGGGGGGCGGCGGGGGTTTAGCGGGCTTTGGAAAAGTGCAGAATGGGACGTGATCCGGCAACTTGGTTGAGAATTCGTTCCTTGTTCCAGCTGATCTGTTGCCCAAAGGTCCCCCGGTTCAGGGCCCCGGGCTTCTGGCAGATTGCAGCCAAAGATCAGCTACGTGCTTCGAAGGCAGCCATCCTGCAGCGACCATGTTGTCCGGCGGCGATTTTGATTTCGTAGTAGCGGCCATGCAGACGTTCCAGGTCGGGAGAAGGCGTTGCTCGGGTAGGCATCGAGCCATGTAAGCCTGCCACGAACCGCTTTCGTTGATTTTGCGGAGCGGCCTGTTCCCATCCGGAGCTCTTCGCTTCACTACGTCGTCCAGCCAGGCCAAAACAAGCGGCTTCGTTGTGCTTACTCCAAAATGTCCAGTCTGGTTCTGCACTAGGAATGTCCAGGGAGCGCCCTGGTCTCGATAGCGCTGGAAGTAGTCGTAGGGACCTTGCGTGGTTGCGACTTTATCTGCACCTCCGGCGAAGATCAGTTCGGGAACCTCACGGCCTTCTTCTGAGAGCTGGACCCGATCCAGAGCCACTGGTTCGTAGTGGGCCGGATGAATCAGCACCGCGGCGATGATGCGTGACGGCGCGTACTCCACAAAATGAGCGAAGAGTGCTCCCGTTCCAGAAAAGCCCAGCAGAACCAGCTTTGCGGACGATAGCTCCGGATGTCCGCTTTGCTGAGCGAACTGGTCGATCGCGGTAAATAGCGCTCGTCCCACGCCGTGGCTGGGGTCCATGTCCATTTCTTCGGGGCCTCCAGGAGCATTTCTGCTATTGCACTGGTGAGCCAACAACAGGCCCAGGCCACGGCGCTTCGCGAGTGCGATCACGTCTGGATCGGAGTAGAACGAGGTAATCTGTGGACCTCTGTCGTAGAGGATCCATAGTCCATGAATCCTTTTCGCTTCCTTCGGAAGTGTCAGCTCGTAGTGACAGTTGTGGGCGAGGTCCTCTGCCGGAAGCGGCTGGACAACGGTCTGAAAGGACTGTGCGTGGATGCAAGTCCCAAGGCTGAAGAGAGTGCACAGAAGCGCTCGGCGCATGATTTCCTCTACCTGTCTAGCGGGCTTTGGAAAAGTGAACATTTGAGAAGCTGCAAGGCCAAGCACCACCTTCTGCATGCTCCTTACTGCTTTACCAGGTTGTTGGCTTGAAAAGTTTGACCCCATCTTTTGAAATGATCGGGTTGGAAAATTGGCAGGCACTTAACCGGCTTGGCGTAATGTGGCGTACGAAACTGGCGACACCTCTTAGGGGCTCAGGGACAGAATGATCAGGGCAGAAAAGCCCCACAGTCTTGCCGACTTCATACCTGACAACGCGAATGGGCTCAACCAGGTCGGTGTCCTTCGATAGAACGACTGCAACGTCGAAAGAGTCTCGGAACGCGTCTCGGACCAAGTGGGTGGCCAGATTTACGTCTGAGCCTTTCTCCTCAATGGTGTGGACTTCTACAAACCTTGATCTTCCAGGAATGGGGTTGACGAGAGGGCGAGTGATGGTCTTCGGAAGGAACTTTCCGAGGTGGATGGAGACTCCGGGCATTGTTCCCAGTGCTCGAAGGTACATTTGCTGTCGTCTCGGTTGTTCAGGATCGCGGCTGCCGGACACGCGGGCTGTGTAGTACCGGATCGCCTGTATATCGTTTTCAGGACCAAGAAGGTTTCGGCTCAGCGCTCGCAAGTCAAGCCACTTGTGAGCCGTGCCTTTCAAAGCGCGGTTATAGAGATTGAAGCCGTCTACGTAGATAAAGGTTCGCACAATAAGCAAAGGCCGCCAGTTTCCTGGCGACCTTTGGGCCGACAGCACGCTGCCAGCGGGTATGCCTGATTCTAAAACATGAATCGTCGGCAAACCAAAAAGGTAAGGATTACGAAGGTACCTTACCTGTGCCAGATCGAGAGATCAGGGACTTGCTTCTCCTGTAGGAGACAGCCCAGCCCTGCTTTCCGGGGAAATCTCGTGCGAAGACCGCAGGGACGCCGGGATCGCGCGGGAACTCGAGATCGAGTCCCCGGAAGGGTGACTCGGCAAAGAGGCGTGCCAGGCTTTTCCTCTCAGGGGAAGGGTTGGAGTGGCCACGGCTTTCCTGCTGCTCCAGTTCCTGCTGTTTTAGGAGGGAAATGGCTTCCTGCACGGCCTCATCCGCGGTGGTGAAGCGGCCGCTGTGAACACCCTGCTGGATGAAGGTCTCCTGCTCGGCGGTGAGGTGGACTTCCATGTTCTCAAGTATGGGAATGTGGAAGTGCGGTGTCAATGGAACAAGAATAAAACCGCCTGCGCGGGCACTTCGTGCGGTGTCCGGAGGACCGGCCACTTCGTGGCGGGTGTTCGCTGGGGCTGGCTGCGGGACAGGGCTGGCGGGGCGTCTGTAGTATGGAGGGGTTCGCCGGGGCGGGTTGCGGCGGCGCCGGAACACCCAAAAACCTATGAAAATACATGAGTACCAGGCCAAGGATATTCTGCGCGAGCACGGGGTTCCCGTGCCGCTGGGCGAGGTTGCCAACACGCTGGAAGAAGCAGTGGAGGTGGCCAAGCGGCTGATGCTGGGCGGGGCGACGGGGGTGGTGGTTAAGGCGCAGATCCACGCCGGGGGCCGCGGCAAGGGCGGCGGGGTGAAGGTGGCGCGCACGCTGGAGGAGGCGGAGACCTATGCCTCGCAGATCCTGGGCATGCAGCTGGTGACGCACCAGACCGGGCCGCAGGGGCAGAAGGTGCAGCGGCTGCTGGTGGAAGAGACGGCGGCGATCGATCGGGAGCTGTATCTCGGGATCGTGCTGGACCGGGCGCAGGCGCGGCTGGTGTTTATGGCGTCGCAGGCCGGCGGGATGGAGATCGAGGAGGTCGCGGCGAAAGACCCTGACGCCATTACCAAGGTCGTGGTGGACCCGGCGGTGGGGTTCCAGCCGTACCAGGCGCGGGAGCTGGCGTTTGCGCTGGGGCTGTCGGCGGCGCAGTTGGCCCCGGCGGTGAAGTTTATGCGCGGGCTGTATGACGTGTTTCTCGCGACCGATGCTTCGCTGCTGGAGATTAATCCGTTCATCACGACGAAGCCCAGCTCGCCGCAGGCGCTCGACGGGAAATTACTCGCGCTGGACTGCAAGCTGACGTTCGATGACAACGCGATGTTCCGGCACAAGGAGCTGAAGGAGTATCGCGACCTGGCGGAGGAAGACCCGCTGGAGGTGGAGGCGTCGAAGTATGCGCTGAACTACATCAAGCTGGACGGGAACATTGCCTGCATGGTGAACGGGGCGGGTCTGGCCATGGCGACGATGGACATTATCCAGTACGCGGGCGGAGCGCCGGCGAACTTTCTGGATGTGGGGGGCGGGGCGAACCAGCAGCAGATTGAGAACGCGTTTTCCATTTTGCTCTCGGATAAGAACGTGAAAGCGGTGTTCATCAATATTTTTGGCGGGATTTTAAGGGTGGACACGCTGGCGACCGGCGTGGTGGCGGCGGCGCGCAAGCTGGATGTGAAGGTGCCTATCGTACTGCGGCTGGAAGGGACGAACGTGGAGGAAGGGCGCAAGATCCTGGCCGAGTCGGGGATTGCGTTTGAGGTCGGCGAGACGATGCAGGATGCGGCGGAGAAGGTGGTGGCGGCGGCTCAAAGGCAGGAAGCAGGAAGCAGGAAGCAGGAGTAAAAACCTTGTCTGGTTCCGAGTTGCGCTACGGCAGCTATCAGGATCTGATCGTGTGGCAGCGGGCAGTACAACTCGCGACGAGCGTGTACCGCTGCAGCGAGGCATTTCCACGGGAAGAGAGATATGGCTTAACAAGTCAAATCCGCAGAGCTGCGGTTTCTATTCCGAGCAACATAGCAGAGGGTTCGGGCCGAAATACTCCGCGTGAATTTCGACACTTTTTGTCGATAGCGCGCGGGTCGAACATGGAGCTACAAACGCAACTGCTGATTGCTAAAGAGCTGCAATTTGGTGTTGCCGGGCAATTTACTTCTACAGAATCGCTTTCGGGAAAGTAGGCCGCATGCTGGCAGTAATGATCCGCCGATTGCATGCAGCCACGACATCTTCTAGCGATATTCCAAAGTAGCTCGCAGCCGTCGATTCGTTTTCTGCTTTCTGCTTCCTGCTTCCTCACAAACACATTATTTTCGGAGAACAAAAATCATGGCAGTACTGGTAGACAAAAACACGCGGCTGATTGTGCAGGGCATTACCGGCAAGGAAGGCACGTTCCATGCAAAGGGGTGCGCGGAGTATGGGACGAAGGTGGTGGGCGGGGTGACGCCGGGCAAGGGTGGGACCACGCATGAGGGCTGGCCGGTGTTTGACACGGTGGAGGAGGCGGTGCGGGAGACCGGGGCGAATGCGACGGTGATCTTTGTGCCGCCGCCGTTTGCCGCCGATGCCATTCTGGAGGCGAACGCGGCGGGGCTGCCGCTGATTATCTGCATTACGGAGGGGATTCCGACCAACGACATGGTGCAGGTGTGGAGCGTGCTGCGGCACTCACAATCCGTGCTGATCGGGCCGAACTGTCCGGGGGTGATCTCGCCGGGGAAGGCGAAGATCGGGATCATGCCGGGGCGGATCCATAAGGAGGGCTCGGTGGGGATCGTTTCCCGGTCGGGCACGTTGACGTATGAGGCGGTGTACCAGCTGACGCAGAGGGGGATCGGGCAGTCGACGGCGATCGGGATTGGCGGGGACCCGGTGATCGGGACGACCCATACCGACGCGCTGAAGATGCTGAACGAGGACCCGGAGACCGAGGCGATCATCCTGATCGGGGAGATCGGCGGGACGGCGGAGGAGACGGCTGCGGCGTATGTGCAGGAGCATGTGCGCAAGCCGGTGGTGGGATTTATCGCGGGGCAGACGGCGCCGCCGGGGCGGCGCATGGGGCATGCGGGGGCGATTATCTCGGGCGGCCAGGGGACGGCGGCGGAGAAGATGGCGGCGCTGACGGCGGCGGGGATCCGGGTGGTGGAGTCGCCGGCGGCGATTGGCGCGACTGTTGCTGAGGTGCTGAGGCGGGGCTGAGGTGCTGGGCGGGGCTTGAGGGTGGGTGCTGCGCTTCGGGTTTCTCTCTCCGCGCGGGCTGTTCGCGGGCGGGTTGCCGGGAGGATAGAGCTGGCCTGGCAGCGGCGGGTAAGGATAGGCGGTTGCGAACGGCGACGGTGGCAAACGGGGGCGGCGGACTGGGGCGGTGGCTGAATTCTGGTCCGCAGGTGGGCTTCCCGCGAAGGGTGCAACGGGATTTGCGCTTGGATGCATCCAGAGTGGCAGCCTCTTTCGTTCTTTTAGCGAGGGCCTCCTGGAAACGGTGAGAGCCCGAGGTGTGGTGGGCTCTTCCGCGGCTGGAACATGGAAGAAGTAACCAGCCGGTGCCGGCTCCTGTGGATCTACCTTCCATTGCAAGTCTTTTGAGTGACACAAGTTACGGAAAGGGTTCCGGGCTAGTGTGTTCGCTGGGGAGCCTGGAGTGGAAAAAGGTAACCCGCTCGGCAATGGGTAATCAAAAGAGGTAATGTCACCAAAAAAATAGAGTTTTATGCACGGGGAGCGCAGATTGGTGCTTTCCGGGTGAGTGGTTGCTTGGCTAGGCTGTTCTCAACGCGCATCCCGCGCGAGGAGAATAAGCCCCCATGAAGATCGTCAAGCATGTTGTTGTCGCCCTTTCGGTAGTAGCACTTTCGGCCCCTGTGTTCGCAGCGGAAACGGGCTCTGGTAACAATGCTGGCTTGACGATGAATGCTGCAGCGGCTCCTTCCGGCACCTCAAAGGCTCCTTGGGGCGCTCTGGCAGCAGCTCCTTCCGGTACTTCGAAGGCCCCCTGGGGCGCTCTGGCAGCAGCTCCTTCCGGTACTTCGAAGGCCCCCTGGGGCGCTCTGGTAGCAGCTCCTTCCGGCACTTCAAAGGCCCCCTGGGGCGCTCTGGCAGCAGCTCCTTCCGGCACTTCAAAGGCCCCCTGGGGCGCTCTGGCAGCAGCTCCTTCCGGCACTTCAAAGGCCCCCTGGGGCGCTCTGGCAGCAGCTCCTTCCGGCACTTCAAAGGCCCCCTGGGGCGCTCTGGCAGCGGCGCCTTCCGGTACTTCTCGCGCTCCTTGGGGTGCGTAGCCTCAAGTTTCTTCTGGTGAGTGCATGGGACTTGTTGATAGTCTCCTATCCGAGGGTCTCCCTTGATTGCAGAGGCGATTAGCAAGACGTTGCAGCTTGGTGGGCCCATTCTGGATGGTGCCCTCTGTGCTCTTATGATTTTCAAGGGCCGATGGCGGTATTTTCCAGCGCTCTTCTTCTTCGTCTTGCTGGATCTCGCCTCCAGTTTTGCTCTCTACTTGATTGACCCATCCGGTCTCTCTAGCGCATATATTGACGCATACTTTATCTTTGACATCGCGAGTTTCGCGCTTCAACTGTTTATCCTCTACGAGATCGGGAAAAGCGTCCTGAAGCCCGCAGGCGTTTGGGAGAAAGAAGCTGTCAAGCCGCTGCTTCTTATCGCCAGCATTGGAGCGATAGTTGCTCTCCTAGCAACTTTCCTTTTGCAAGCACCGAGCGTACACACCTCACAACTCCTTCAGCTACGCGCCGATGTCTTTACCGGCCTGCTCACGTGTGAGGCTGTCATTGCCATGATGCTTGCGGCGTCACACGTCGGTTTGCCATGGCGTAGTCATGTAATGGCGGTCGGACAGGGGCTCATGATTTGGTCCCTCGTAATCGCAGCAGTGGATGGAATTGCGGTCTATCTGGGACCGCACAACCCCTACTACAGTGCCCTCTATTATGTGCGAAGCATCAACTACCTGGTAGTCGTCGGTTACTGGACTGTGTCACTTTGGTACGAAGAACCGGCCCGGAAGCCGATTTCTCCTGCTTTGCGTAAATATATTGTTGCGCTGCACGAGCGGGTGCAATACGATCTTGGAAAAGCCGGACACTGAGGTCGCAAGAATCTCTATGCATGCAATGGTTCCCTTTTCCCTGTTTCTGCTCGCAATCTGTGGGCTTGCCGGTGTTGCGCTGTATGCCCGCCGCGGCTCAATCCGCCTCAATGGAGGCGGCTGGGAGACTCTGCTGGCCGCCATCCAGCCGGTTGACCTGAGTGGCGTTCAGTGTGTGGCGCGAGATTATCTGGAGCCGCAGCGCGGGCAGACCGCGATGGAGCCCGATATTCTGTGGCACCTGGTGGGCGGCGATCTCGGGCTGCGCCGGATGCGCACCAACTCTGACCTGCTGCTCTCGATCGCGGCCCATGCCACCCAGTGGAATGGGGAAGAAGGTGTGATCGTGGCGGAGCGGATGCGGCGCGATGCGCTGCGGCTGCGCCGGGCGGTCCGCTCGATCCAGTTCGGGATGCTGTCGCAGTTCGTGACCGGCCATCACTGGATTTCGGTGCCGTTCCAGTTGCAGGAAGCTGCCTCGGCCTACTACCTGATGCGTCAGCGGCTGCTCGCTCTGTATGAGACGAGCCACGCCGGACTGCTTCCGCAGCTCGCTCAGGCCATTTAACTCCTCACGCGCATCAAAGCGCCGCCTGCGATCCGCAGCGGCGCTTTTGTGCGTGAGCGCCCTTCTTCTGACGCGCTCTCCGGAGGCTTGCTCCTTGTTGATCCTCTACATCGATCCTCTACACTGAGCAAGGGCGTCGCGCGCGGCAGGCGCGACCCGGCACTGCATACTCGTCACATTTCAAATTAGAAGCAGGAGAACTCTTCCCGTGTCTCAACGGACTTTCAGTATTCTCAAGCCGGACGCCGTACGTAAAGGCGACGCGGCCGCCATTCTCGCAGCGATTGAAAAGGCCGGGTTCAAACTGGTCGCGATCAAAAAGCTCTCCATCTCCAGGCAGCAGGCGGAGGGGTTCTACCGTGTGCACGCCGAGCGGCCGTTCTTCGCTTCGCTGACCGAGTTCATGGCGTCGGGGCCGATCTACCCGATGGTGCTGGAGAAGGAGAACGCGATTGCGGACCTGCGCACCCTGATGGGCGCGACCAACCCGGCGAATGCCGAGCCGGGCACCATCCGCAAGCAGTTTGCCGCGTCGATCGAGGAGAATGCGATCCATGGCTCGGACGCCGCGGATACGGCGGCGTTTGAGATTGGGTACTTCTTTGCCGGGTACGAGTTGGTTTAAGACCGCCTGCGCGGCTGGCGGCCACTTCGTGGCGGGTGCTCGTTGGGGTGGCGATATCGAGCGCTGTGGCCCTCGCGGTGCTCGGGGTTGAGTTTCTTTTCTGGCGAGTTGCTTCAGATGTGGCAGCTGACGGCGCCGCGCTTCTCCAGGTACTTCTGGTGGTACTCCTCGGCCCGCCAGAATGTCTCTGCCGGCACTACCTCGGTGACGATCGGCTTGCGGAAGCGGGCTTCCTGCCCCAGCCGGACGATGACCGCCCGCGCAGTGGCTTCCTGCTCGGGCGAGTGGAAGAAGATCGCGCTGCGGTACTGGCGTCCCCAGTCCGGCCCCTGCCGGTCCAGCTGGGTGGGGTCGTGGAGTGCGAAAAACTGCTCGACCAGCGTTCCGTAACTGACCTGCTCGGGGTCGAAACGCAGCTCTACGACTTCGGCATGCCCTGTGCGGTCGGTGCACACATCTTTGTAGGTGGGGTTTCTTAGCGCTCCGCCCTCATACCCGACAGCGGTCTCCACCACCCCCGGTATCTGTCCGAACTGCGCCTCCACACCCCAGAAGCAGCCTGCGCCGAATGTTGCGGTTTCCATATGGTCTCCAGTCGTTACTGATTGGATGAGCGCCGGCCAGTGCGCGCTTCATCGCCGCAGGCCACCGTCAATATATCGACCCCGAGCAACACGAGGGCCACCAGCCCCATCCTGTCACCACACGAGCACACGCCACGAAGTGGCCGCCTGCCGCGTAGGCGGTCTTGCTTTGGCCCTAGACCCCGGTCCGCATATCGAGTTCGGTGCGGACGCGGGCGAGGCGCTGCTGGAGCAGATCGCGCTGGATGGAGGGATGGGTCTGGTCGGTGAGCAGGGCCTGCAGGCGCTTGAGGCGGGCTTCGAGCTGCAGGTTGGAGTAGAGCTGGATGCGGTGAATCTCGCGGCTGCGGTCGGCTTCGCCGGTCTCCTGCTGAGGGTTGCGCACCCGGGAGGCTGAGGCGATCTTGTCGCCCTGGAGGATGCGCTGGACATTGCCTGCGACGAAATCGAGGTTGGCGCGAATCTCGGCTTCGCTGCGGCAGTGGGGGCCGGGGGGGAGCATGATGCGCAGGAGGATGCGTCCGTCAGGCTGCAGCTGGGTGAACCACATAAGGATGCGCGACTGCATTTTGCCGACGAAGCGGAAGATGTTGGAGGAGATGAACTCGCCCTGCTCCTTGTCGACGGCGAGCAGGAGGCAGCCGTTCTGGCGGAGCAGGGAGCGGGTGTGCAGCAGCACGGCGTGGTCAGTGCAGATGGCTTTCCAGTGCTCGTCGTTCCAGGCGGAGACCTGGTTATCGCCCACCGGATCGCGGGCGATGACGCGCAGCTCGCGCTGGTCGCCGACAACCTTGCGCACCAGCGGCAGAAAGAGCTTTACGAAGGGGATGTGGGCGGAGCAGCAGACGAAGCCGCCGGGCTGGGCGACATAATTGCGCAGGTGCTCCTCGCCCTCAATGTCAACCGGCATGGGGAAAAAGGGGTCGTGAAAGGCGAGCAGGTCGAGGAAGCGGTGCAGGAGCCGGGGGACCAGCGAGGCGGAGGTAGCGTTGACCGCTCGCGGGGCAAGCCAGCCCGCGGCGCGCGCCAGAAAGCGGGACAGGCCAAGGGCAGTGCGGTACCAGCGGCTGGCCGGCAACAGGATGGAAATGACCCAGGCGGTGAAAATGAAGAGCTCCCAGGTGATCCGTTGTCTCGCCGCGCCCAGCTTTCGTTTCAAGGCCATGCCTCTGCCAGATTTTGCCGCCAACCCGTGCCACGCTATGTCACTTCAAACCATATTCCGGATATTGTCAATCGCGGTTTGGCGCTTGGCCTGGATATGCGTAGGACTGGACCGGATCGGGACAATGGAACCGCGTTCGGTACGGCGCAGGAGCGGTACGGCGCAGGAGCCGTCCGGCGCAAATGGGCTGGGGAAGGGGTGGAGCTGCCGGCGGGGTGCTGGTGGGGCGTTTGCGGCTTTGGGAACAGCCGGTGCCCTCTCGTGGAACGAACCGCTGGAAATGCCTGGTGCGCCCGGCAAGATTCGAACTTGCGACCCTTCGCTTCGGAGGCGAATGCTCTATCCAGCTGAGCTACGGGCGCGTCGCGTGGACTACGCTGCTTAAGATTACTACAGGAGCGTAGCTCTACGGAGCCGTCTGATGTGGGGCGCGTGGACTTACGCAGAGGAGCTGGCGGTCTGAAAGCTAGCCGGGAGCTTCTCTGGGATCTTCTATGGGTGGGTCCTGCTGCTTTTTCGCTTCGAGCAAGGCCATGGTGGACTGGATAAGTTCTTTCGCGCCCTCGATGCCGGAGAGGACGGCCTGGAGGTCGAGGGCGGGTTTGGAAGGATTGCGGTTTGAGACGCAGTAGACGCCGTGCTGGCCGATGAGGATAAGGGCGTCGGTGAGGACGTCGAGCGAGACGGCGAGCTGGCCGCGCTCCCGGCCGAGCATGAACTGATATTTTTCGAGCTCGTCGCGGCGCTGGTCGAAGATGCTGGTCGCCACTACCACTCCTTCGCCGGGGAGTCAGCCGGCACAAGCGCCGGGACACCGGCCGGGGTGAGCGACGAGCCGCCATCCGCGGAGGTCACCGGCGGGGCTTTCCAGCGGAGGATGGGCTTGCGGGCGGCGCCGGTTTCGTCGAGGCGCGAGATGCGGGTCGAGTGCGGGGCGTCGAGGATGAGCTGCGGGTTCTCGTCGGCTTCGCGGGCGATCTGGCGCATGGCGTCGATGAACAGGTCGAGCTCTTCGCGCGACTCGCTCTCGGTGGGCTCGATCATGAGGGCGCCGGGGACGATGAGCGGGAAGCTGGTGGTGTAGGGGTGGAAGCCGTAGTCGATGAGGCGCTTGGCGAGGTCGCCGGCCTTGATGCCGTTCCTGGCCTGGCGGCGGTCGGAGAAGACGACCTCGTGCATGGAGGGGGTTTTGTAGGGGAGGTCGTAGAGGTCTTCAAGGCCAGAGCGGATGTAGTTGGCGTTGAGCACGGCGTCTTCGGTGGTTTGGCGGAGACCGTCGGGGCCGTTGGCCTGGATGTAGGCCAGCGCCCGGACGAACATGCCGAAGTTGCCGTAGAACATGCGGACGCGACCTACGGACTGGGGGCGGTCGTAGTCGAACGAGTGGATGCCGTGGGCGTCGGTGCGGACGACGGGCGTGGGTAGGAAGGGTTCGAGGATCTGCTTGCAGGCGACGGGGCCGGAGCCGGGGCCGCCGCCGCCGTGGGGGGTCGAAAACGTCTTGTGCAGGTTGAGGTGCATGACGTCGACGCCGAAGTCGCCGGGGCGGGTCTTGCCGACGAGCGCGTTCATATTGGCGCCGTCCATGTAGAGCAGGGCGCCCTGGGCGTGGAGGATTTCAGCGACCTGGGCGATCTCGTTCTCGAAGACACCGATCGTCGACGGGTTGGTGAGCATCATGGCGGCGGTGTTTTCGTCGACCAGCGCGCGCAGGGCTTCGAGGTCGACGCCGCCGTCAGCGTTGGACTTGAGGTTGACGACCTGGTAGCCGCAGACGGCCGCCGTCGCGGGGTTAGTGCCGTGGGCGGAGTCGGGGATGATGACGGTGCGGCGGGCGTTGCCGCGGGACTGATGGTACGCGCGCACGAGCAGAATGCCGGTGAACTCGCCGTGGGCGCCGGCCGCGGGCTGGAGGGTGATCGAGTCCATGCCGGTGATCTCGAGCAGGTGGTGTTCGAGAGTCTTGAGAATGGACAGAGAACCCTGGGAGAGCGACTCGGGCTGGTAGGGGTGCGACTCGGCCAGGCCCTCGATGCGGGCGACCGCCTCGTTGACGCGGGGGTTGTACTTCATGGTGCAGGAGCCGAGCGGGTACATGCCGAGATCGATGGCGTAGTTCCAGGTGGACATGCGGGTGAAGTGGCGGATGATCTCGATCTCGCTGAGCTCGGGCAGGGCGGCCGGGGTGGTGCGGGCGGCCGGGCCGAGGGCAGAGGCGGGGGAGACAGAGGGGACGTCGAGCGGGGGGAGCCGGTAGGCGCGCTTGCCGGGGGAGGACTTCTCGAAGGAGAGGGCCTCGTTCTGGGTCTGGTGGGGACGGACTTTGCGGGGGTTTCCGGTGAACTTTTCTTCTCTGGCGCGGGGTGTTTCGAGCTCGGGGGCGACTGTGCTCATGGGGTCCTTCGGGGCCGATCGACTCGCCTTCGATGGGCGGCGGCGGAACTTCAATTCTAGAGCATTTCTCCCATAGGTATGCACTTCGAAGGCTCGTGGCCTGTGGCTTTTCTTGACGGAAAAGCCATGTGGAATGGGGTGGCTTCGGCTACGTCTGTGGGAGAAATGCTCTAGCGCGCTGGGCCGGCGTTGCATTCGGGCCGGTACTTCTCCGCTCTGTCCCTTCGCTTGCTTGCCTGTGGATGGAAACCGTGTTCGGAGCGCAACTCCGCATCTCACTCCATCGCGAGTGCGCCGATTCTGCAACGCACCGAAGTATAGCGGGAGGGTATGTGCCGACAGTACTGATGACGGGAGGCCATGCGGGGCTTGGGCTTGTTGCGGCGCAGACGCTGGCGAGGCGGTTTGGACGCAATCTGATCCTGACGGGGCGAAACCCGGAGCGGGTAGAAACAGCGGCACAGCAGCTGCGGACAGAGAGCGGGGTCAAGGTTGAGGTGTTGACGATGGACCTGAACTCGATTGCGTCAGTGCGGGCAGCAGCGGCGCAGTGCAAAGCGTTGCTGCGGAACGGGAGTGCAGAAGACGGGAAGATCGAGAGCATCGTGTGCAATGCCGGGGCACAGTTTCGAGGTCCGGTCTCGTACAGCGCGGATGGATATGAGGAAACGTTCGCGGGTAACTGCCTGGGGCATTTTCTGCTGGCCAATCTACTGCTGGACTCGGTTGCGACGGGTGGGCGCATTGTATGGACGGCGAGCGGTACCCACGATCCGGCTTCAATGGATGGCAAGACGGTTGGGGCGGCGGTTGAACCGGACGCAAACGCGTTGGTGCAGGAGGGCAGGAACGGAAAAGCGATCTCCGGCGGGAAGCGGTATGCGACCTCCAAGCTGTGCACGATCCTCTATGCGTATGAGCTGGACCGGCGACTGCGACGCGCCGGGACGCCAGTGATTTCGATCGCCTACGATCCTGGATTTATCCCGGAGACAGGGATGGGCCGCATGGCGCCATCGGTCTTCCGGACCTCCGCGGCCAAGTTTCTTTTGAGGAAGATCGGGGTGACGATGGGGCAGATGCCGTTTTCGGGGGAAGCGCTAGGGATGCTGGCCGCCGATGCGGCATTCGCCGATGTTTCGGGCAAGTATTTTCATGCGAAGGATGGGGTGCTGAGCGAGGCGCGGTCCTCGGCGATGTCGTATGACGAGGGGAAAGCTGCCAAGCTGTGGAGCGATTCGGAGGAGCTGGTGCATCTGGGGGCGAGCGAGCGTCCAATCAGGCTCCAGTGAAGACTGGGGATCGCGGAGGCGGGAGTGGGATGGGTCAATCACAGGCGCTCTTGGCGCCGGTGCCGCCGGCTGTACCCCTCCAGCAGTCTCGCTCAGGATGACCCGTCGAAGCCTGTCTGTTGTCAGCGCGTTCCCAAGGCGACCGGCGTGGCCGCGAGGGCGGTGGCGGCCTGGTCGATCTGGGTGCGGGTGGTGAGCTCGGTGGCGCACCAGAGGGTGGCGTGGCCCAGCTCGGGGTACCACTTGCGGATGTCGAGGCCGCCGATGATTTTGTCTTCGAGCAGGCGGGTGTTGAGCTCTTCGGGGGTTTCCTCGGTGCGGAGGAGGAACTCGTGGAAGCGGGGGGTGCTGGGGAAGAGCAGCTGGCCGTGGGGCGCGAGAGTGTTTGCGGCGTAGGCGGCTTTGGCCAGGTTGTGCTCGGCGAGCTCGCGGATGCCTTGGCGGCCGTAGACGGTGAGGAAGATGGTCGCCATGAGGGCGACCAGGGCCTGATTGGTGCAGATGTTGGAGGTGGCTTTCTCGCGGCGGATGTGCTGCTCGCGGGTGGAGAGGGTGAGGACGAAGCCGCGGTTGCCGTGCTTGTCTTTGGTCTCGCCGACGAGGCGGCCGGGCATCTGGCGGAGGTACTTCTCCTTGGCCGCGAGTACGCCGCAGTAGGGGCCGCCGTAGGAGAGGGCGACGCCGAAGGACTGGGCTTCAAGCGAGACGATGTCGGCTTCGACCGGGGGGCGGACGATGCCGAGTGAGACGGCTTCGGCGATGGAGACGATGAGCAGCGCGCCTTTGGCGTGAACGATTTCGGCGATGGCGGGGATGTCTTCAACGATGCCGAAGAAGTTGGGAGACTGGACGAGGACGCAGGCGGTCTGGGTGGTGACTTCGGCGGCCAGGGCAGCGAGGTCCAGACGGCCGGCGTTCTCACGACCTTCGGGGATGTAGTGGATTTCGGACTGGCGGGTGCCCTGATGCTGGGCGTAAGTGGCCATGACCTCGCGGTACTCGGGGTGGACGGAGCGGGCGACGGCGACATGGTCGCGGCCGGTGATGCGGATGGCCATCATGGCGGCTTCCGCGGCTCCCGTGGAGCCGTCGTACATGGAGGCATTGGCGATATCCATGCCGGTGAGCTCGCAGATCATGGTCTGGAACTCGAAGATGGCCTGGAGCGTGCCCTGGGTGATCTCGGCCTGGTAGGGGGTGTAGCTGGTGAGGAACTCGCCGCGCTGGACGAGGGAGTCGATGACGACGGGGCGGTAGTGGCGGTAGGCGCCGGCGCCGAGGAAGCTCGCGTAGCCGAGGGCGTTGCGGGCGGCGGCGGCCTTGAAGTAATCGACGATCTCGGACTCGCCGAGCTGGCGGGGGATGTCGAGGTCGCGGGTGAGGCGAAAGCCGGCGGGGATGGTGGAGAAGAGGTCGTCGATGGTGATTGGGCCGCCGGCGCCGTTCGCGGCGCCGATCTGCTGGAGCATGGACTGGCGTTCGGCGTCGGATTTGGGGAGGTAGCGCATAGGTTCTTCCTTCGAGCAGAGGCTTGGATACGGATCGGGAACGACGCGGCCGGCTATGCAGGCCCGGCGTTCGGCACCGGGGCTTCAGTGTGAAGCTCGGGTGCGCGAGCGATCAGCCGATGACAACATTCTCGGTGGCCAGCAGAAATTCGGAGGCGTGCAGGTCAAGAAAGCTCTCCTCGTCGGGCCGGATGACCTCCATGTACCGTTTCGACTCGAAGACTCCGGCCAGTCCTGCCAGATCGTCGAACCAGAGCTCTGTCGAACCATCGATGCCGGAGGGCGGAAGCCCGGGGAGCTGGTCGCCCGTGGCATGACACTGGACGTAACGGCGGACGTGCTGCTGAACCTCGGGGATTGATCGGAACAGCGGCGCATGCACGTTGCGGTGATGTTCAACGAACTGCTCGTGGGTCAGATCTTTTCGGCGGCGAAGGATGATGGTGAACTTGATCATGATGAGGATTCCTCACTGGAAAGAGCGCGAACTTCAGTGGCCGGTCTCTTCGGAGATGAACTTTTCGTAGTCGGCGGCGGTGAGCAGGGTGTCGATTTCTGCCGGGTTGCTGAGCTGGATGCGCATCATCCAGGCGCCGTGGGCGTCGGTGTTGATCTTTTCGGGCGAGGCGCCGAGTTCCTCGTTGACCGAGCTGATGGCGCCGGAGGCGGGGGAGTAGAGATCGGAAACGGCTTTGACCGACTCGACCGAGCCGAAGACCTTGCCCTTTTCAACCTGGGTGCCGAGCTTGGGGATCTCGACGAAGACGATATCGCCGAGGGTGGACTGGGCATGGTCGGTGATGCCGATGGTGCCGATGCCGTCCTGGACGTGGATCCACTCGTGCTCGCGGGTGTAGCGGAACTGTTCGGGATAGGGCATGGGTCTCCTTATTTCGGCTCGGTGGGTTTGGATTCGTGCTCCACTTCGACGCGCACCATGCGTTCTTTGAGCACCTGAACGTCTTTGTAAACGTCGAGCTGACGGCGTATGTTTTCGAAGCCGTTCGTCATCGCCTGTTCCAAACGGTCCAAGCGGCTATCCATGCCGTCCAGCCTCTTGTTGGTCGCGCGCGCCTCCGCTTTCAGTTCGCGCAGCTCGGGTGCGACCAGATCCTGGATGATCTGTCGCAAGCCTTTCGCGGTCGATTCCGCACTCTCTAAAGTTGCCATACTTCCTCCTGCTTTGGAGTGTCCACGCTATTTTGCCATTCCTGTAACACCGGCGGGCGCGGGTACCTTTTTCGGGCGTTTGTAGAACGGGAGCGGGGTGGTGCGGGCCTTGACCATGGCGCCGCGGATTTCGACGAAGACTTCGCGGGGCTCGGGGGTGTCGGCGTAGTCGGGCGGCAGGTAGGCGAGGGCGATGTTCTTTTTGAGGAACGGCGCGGGGGAGCCGCTGGTGACTTCGCCGATGGGCTTGCCGTCGGCGTCAAAGAGGCGGTAGCCGTCGCGGGCGATGCCGCGGTCGACCATTTCGAGGCCGACGAGGCGGCGAATGGGGCCGGTGCGCTCGATGTCGCGCAGGGCCTCGCGCCCGGTGAAGTCGCTTCCCTTCTCGAGCTTGGCGTAGCGGCCCAGGCCGGCTTCGTAGACGTTGATGGTGTCGGAAATCTCGTGACCGTAGAGGGCCATGGCGGCCTCAAGGCGCAGGGTGTTGCGGGCGCCGAGGCCGCAGGGCAGGATGCCGAACTCCGCACCGGCAGCCAGGATCTCGTTCCAGACGCGGGTGCTGGTGGGCTCGTCGGAGGGGATGTAGATCTCGAAGCCATCTTCGCCGGTGTAGCCGGTGCGGGCGATCAGGGTGTTGTAGAGGCCACAGACTTTCGCCCAGCGGAACCAGTAGTTTTTGATCTCAGAGAGCGGGGCGTCGGTTAGTTTCTGCATGAGCTCGGCGGCGCGGGGACCCTGGATGGCGAGTTGGGTGTACATGTCGGAGTAGTCGCTGACGTGGCACTTGAAGGGCTGCGCCTGCTGACGGATCCACTGGTGGTCTTTCTCGCGGGTGCCGGCGTTGATGACGATGAGGTAGTCGTTGTCAGAGAGTTTGTGGACCACGATGTCGTCGACGAAGGTGCCCTGGGGGTAGAGCATGGCGGAGTAGTGGGCCTGGCCGACCTGGAGCTTGGAGGCATCATTCATGGAGAACTGCTGGACAGCTTCCAGCGACTGCGGGCCGCGGAGCTGGATGTCACCCATGTGGCTGACGTCGAAGAGGCCGACGGCGGTGCGGACGGCCAGGTGCTCGGCGGTGATGCCGGAGTACTCGACGGGCATGTCCCAGCCGCCGAAGTCGACCATGCGGGCGCCGAGGGAGCGGTGGAGGGCGTTGAGGGAGGTTTTGCGGAGTGCGGTTTCGGTGGCGGCCACGCGGTCCTCGCGGGGGTTTGGGAAACCCCTCAACTTTCAACGGTAGCATGTTGGGGTGGGGCTCTGGGTGAGTTCGCTCAAAGCCCTGCGATTGCAGCTTTAATATTGCCTGCGATATTATAAATAAGTGAGATTAGTTCTCGACACCTCTGTGCTTGTGGCTGCCATTCGAAGTGCAACCGGAGCGTCCAATCTCCTGCTGCGAGCTGCCCTGCGTGGAGATTTCATCTTTCTCTCGTCTGTGCCGCTGGTGCTGGAGTATGAGGCCGTTTTGACGAGAGAGGAGCACCTGGCACGGTCGGGGCTGACGCGAGAAGAAGTGCAGGTGTTGCTGGATTCGCTGGTCAAAGTGGTTCAACCAGTGCGCCTGGCGTTTTACTGGCGTCCCATGTCGAGAGACCCGGACGACGATATGGTGCTGGAAACGGTGGTCAATGGAGAGGCAAACGCTCTGGTGACTTTCAACCAACGAGATTTTCCGGAAATGACAAGTCGATTTGGAATCGAGGTTTTAACGCCAAGGCAGGCTTGGGAAAGGGTGGGAAAGAAATGAGAACAAGCAATTTTGCTTTACGGTTGCAAACGTCTTTGCTGGGTGAGGCGCGGAAGCTAGCGGAGGATGAAGGGGTGGCTTTGAACCAGCTCATCAATGTCGCTCTGGCGGAGAAACTGTCGGCGCTGCGGACGGAGAGCTTTTTCAGGGAGCGGGCGCTGCGCGCGGATGTGCCGCGTGCGTTGGAGATTTTGAGCAAGGCGGGGCGCGGGAACGCTCCTCGGGAAGACGATGTGGTGTAGATGTCACGCGGAACACCTAACACCGCGCGAAGGTACAAGGAGCTCAGGAAGGAGAGGACGCTGTGAGCACACGATTTGAGAGCGTGTGGGATGCGATTGAAGACACACCTGCGCTCGCCGCCAATATGAAACTGCGGTCTTCGCTCATGGTGGCACTCAAGCAGCACATTAGCGAGGAAGGCTGGAGCCAGAAGGAGGCGGCGGGAAAATTTGGGGTGACGCAGCCTCGGATTTCAGACCTGATGCGGGGGCGGATCGATCTTTTCTCGCTCGACACCCTGGTGAACATGCTGGCGACGGCCGGTGTTCCTGTGGCACTGCACATCGGCAGAGCCGCTTAGAGTACGGCGAGTTCGAGGGAATTCTTCGCCTCGAACTCACTCCGCCGGAAACCGCCTCAGTCGTGCGAGACCTGCCAGCCGTCGCTGGTGTTGATCAGCGTTGCTTTGTCGACTTTGGCGCCGGAGAGGTCGGCCTGGATGGTGGGGAAGGCGGTTTTGACCTCGGTGGACTGGGCCCAGTCGGCGATGCCGCCGATGGTGTAGTGGTAGTCGACGTTGGCGATCTTGGCGCCGCTGTTGTCGCTCGAAGTATTGAAGTCGTCGATGACGGTGACCTCGCGGTGGCCGAAGCAGAAGTTGCCGTAGCCGGGCTGCTGCTGGTCGGGGGTCCAGACGGAGCGGCCCTTCGAGGAGAGGTCGTAGTCATTGACCTGCTTGGAGCCGAAGATGAAGACCTTCTTCTGGGCGGAGGCGCGAGTGAGCAGGCCGGAGTCGGTGAGCGCGTCGTAGCCGGCAGTCTGGTCGCCGCTCTTCGGGTCGGCCTCAACGGGGAACTTGACCGGGCTGGACCAGACGCACTCAGCATGCGCGTTGTAGTAGTTGCCGATGGCGGTCTTGAAGTTTTCCTTGGAGGCGACCTTCTTGTTGCAGCCGACGGCCAGCAGCAGCGAGCCGCAGAGCAGGATCGGTAAGGCGTATCCGGTACGGGAGCGGTGACAGATAGCAGTGCGCATGAAAGACCTTTCTCACGCGTATGGGATGCGGGCGGAGGGCAACGCGGCGGGAGCGGGGCGCGGGAATCGCTGGGCTATACTGAGGCGGCCTGACCGAAAGCGGCCGCACCGCCGGCTGGAACGACAGAGGAGTTTGCGCGCGCTGCGACGCCATGGCCGAGACCAGGGTTCCAACTGAATTTGTTTCCGGCACCGGGGCGGCAGCGGCCGCGCGGTGCACGGTGGTGGTGCCTTGCTACAACGAAGCGGCGCGGCTGCGCACGGACGCATATGCGAGCTTCCTCGAAAGCGGGCAGAGCCGGGGCACGCAGCTGCTGTTTGTGAACGACGGCAGCCGGGACGCAACGCTGTCAGTGCTGCAGGCTTTGCGGTCGCGGTACCCGGATCGCATCCGCGTGCTGGACAAGCAGCCGAACGGCGGCAAGGCGGAGGCGGTGCGGCACGGGATGCTGCACGCGATGGCGATGGGCGGCTGCGAGATTACGGGCTTCTGGGATGCGGATCTGGCGACGCCGCTGGAGCAGATTCCGGACCTGGCGGCGGTGCTGCTGGCGCATTCGAATCTGACCATGGTGTTTGGCGCACGGGTGCGTCTGCTGGGCCGGGCGATCCAGCGGCAGCCGTTGCGGCACTACCTGGGACGCATTTTCGCGACGACCGCGTCGGTGCTGCTGCGGCTGCCCATCTACGACACGCAGTGCGGGGCGAAGCTGTTCCGGGCGACGCCGGAGCTGGGTGAGGTGCTGGCCGGCCCGTTCCAGTCGCGGTGGATCTTCGATGTGGAGCTGCTGGCGCGGTTCATGGCGCGGCATAAGGGGGATCCGGAACTGATGCGGAGCCGAATCTTCGAGTATCCGCTGCCGGAGTGGACCGACGTGGCGGGGTCGAAGGTGCACCCGCTGGATTTTTTCAAGGCGTTCGGGGAGCTGTTCAGGATTTACCAGCGGTATCTGGCATAGCGCCTGAGCAGCCCTGCTCAGGCGGCCTGAAGCGGCTTGGAAATCGGCTGCATCTGCCGCAGACGGTAGAGCACCAGCAGGATGCCTGTTGCCGGAGCGACCGCGCAGAGCAGGCCGAACAGCGGCCCGTGCACTGCCTTCGCGAGCACCTGGTCGAAGAAGAAGCTGCCCAGCTCAATGGAACAGAAAGTCAGCACCGCGAGCCACAGGCTGGAAGCATGGTGGCGGAAGGCCTCGGCCCAGAGCAGGCAGAGGGGGAGAAACGCGGCGATGTAGGCGTGCTTCCACGAGATGGGCGCGACGCAGACGGAGAGCAGGGCAAAGAGGGCGAGGGTCAAGCGGCGATCGTGCGCAGCCATGGAGCGGCCAAGCCGTGCGACCCAGGCAATGGCCAGGACCATGACGGCGAGCGAGAGGGCCTTGCCGGCCGTGACGACCCAGTGGGGAATGGGCGTGGCGACGGAGAGCGGGTTGCCATGATGGAAGGTGACGTAGAGCAGCTGCAGGCAGGAGAGCAGCGATTTGTTCTCGAAGTTGGGGATGCCGCCGCCGGACATGGAGGGCATGACGTGGAAAACGTAGTCAGTGAGTGAGGCGGGGCTGTTGACCAGAAGCATGAGGACGGCGAAGCCCACGAGGAAGGCGGCGTAGGCGCGGAGCCACGCCCACTCGCGCCACAGCAGCAGCGGCACGACGATGATGAGGGGCGTGAGCTTGATGACGGTGGCGAGCGCGAAGACCAGGGCGGAGGCCGCGTGCCAGCCGCGCATGTAGAAGGCGATGCCGGCGAGCCAGAGCAGGAGCAGGACGACGGTGATCTGGCCCCAGATGAGGCACATGCCGGTGGCATACATGGAGAACAGGCCGACGAGCACCGCGAGCGCGCCCAGGCTGAGCCAGGGCAAGCCAAGCAGCCGCACCATGAGCGCGGCGATGGCGAACAGCGAGACGATGTTGATCGCGAGCCAGAGCTTGCCGGCGGTGGCCGCGCTGACAAAGGAAAGCGGCAGCACGAGGTCAGCGAGGATGGGCGGGTAGATATAGAGCCGCACCCTGGGGATGCCGAGCCGCTGGGCGGCCTGGCCGAGCGGCGCCTGGGTGTCGACGAACTTGAGATCGAAGACGGCGCCGGAGTCGGCGCCATCGTAGATATGCACGCTGTTGTGCTCGTGCACCAGCTCGGCAGCGGCGTCGTAGACCTGGAAGTCGGCGAGGTTGGGATGGTGCCATTGCCGGGCGTTCATGGCAAGGCAGAGCAGAAGAGTCGCCAGCAAAAAGATGCCAATGCGCCGCATGGAGCTACGGTAGCACGGGGCGCGAACGGCCAAGGCACGGAGCGAATGAGACCTTGCGATGGCCGCCTGCACGCGGCGAATGCGAGAGCATTTTCACTCCTGATGTAGAGGCCAAGTTCTCGCTGCAGTGGCTTTTCTCGACGGAAAGCCACCCCACATCTGCGTGCCCCTCTACGTCTGGAGTGAAAACGCTCTAATCCTGGCCAGAGACGCAGATGAGGTTCGGCCCGCGTACGGGTCTGCACCGGTACTTGGCGGCCTCAGACGGGGAGAGCTGGCCCGCGAGGCCTTGAGCAAGCTCCGCCGGCGAACCGTCGAACACCATGAAGCTCGCATCGTTCACGATGCGCGCTTCGGCGTGGCCAGGCAGCGAACGGCCTGGCACCAGTGGAGCGTTGGGGACGTTGGGCTTCATGGTACGCGAGTAGGAGATGTCGTCGACCAGCTCAGGACCGCTGGGGACCGCCTGGATCGGGGTAATTTTCTGGTCGATCCAGGGGCTGTCAATAGCCACGTCATCCTCGTGAACGAAAGGCAGGATACCGGACCACTGGAAGGGGTTGAAGCCGAGCTGATCGGCAAAACGCGCGTACTCGGTCTGCTTGGCGCCCAGCAGCAGGGCTCCGTACTGGCCGTGAGGCAGGGGCTGCTGTTCCGCGATGTGCAGTTGCTGGCCGGCGGGCCGGATGAAGAGCTGCGCCGGGATGAGCGTGAGGATCGAGCACAGCGCCGCCGCGGCGAGGACCCAGGGCTGCTGGCGGGGCCGAGGCGCGGGCGCGGAGGAGGCAGCCAGCAGAGCAGCCGGCCACAGCACGAAGACGAGCCGCGAGGTGAAGTAGTCTGACCCGTTGACCATGTTGGGCAGGATGGGCAGCGCGATGGTAAGCAGAGCCGCGGCGAGGAACAGGGTGGTACCGAAGCTGGGACGGCGCTCGCGGACCGCGCGCAGGAACGCGCGTGCCCCGATCCACATGGCGCCCCCGTAGATCGCGTAGAGGCAGAGCCGGTAGGCATCGATCCAGACGTTGAGCGAGCGGCTGTTGTAGGGAGACATGCCGCTGAGCAGAAGCGAGGTACGCAGGAACTCCGGGTGGAAGCCGAACAGGTGCAGGGTGGACGAAGTCTTGGAAGAGTCAATGGCAAGCGCCGGGAAAGCGGCGGCGCAAATGCTGAGCAGCAGGGCGGCGAACTGGTATCGATGCTGCCGAAGCCAGGCTGCCACGGGCACGTCGCGGGCGCGCAGCAGTACAGATACCGCGAGGTCTAAGCCGCAGAGCAGGATGAGCAGCAGCAGCGGCATGGGGTGAGTGAAGGTGAGCACGATGAGAACGAGGGTGAAGGCGGCGAGCGGGCGGCCCCCCTGCGCTGGCATGCGCTGCCAGAAGGCCGTGCAGACAAGGAGCAGTCCGATGCCCAGTGTGAAGTTGAAGAAGCCCATCATGAGGGGCCACGCGAACAGAAGGGGCGCGCAGAAGAGCGAGGTCCACAAACCGGCCGGAGCCACTTCCCTGGCGCTCATGCGCAGGCCGTAAGCGAAGCAGAACAGCACGATGCAGGTAAACAGCTTCTCTGCCCAGTCGTAGGGAAAGAGATGAAACAGCAGCAGCAGTGTGCCGTAGTGGGTGAGGTAGGGCGGAAACGGGTGGCGAATCTGGTAGACGTTGTAGGTTGCACGGTGCTGCAGCAGAGAGTCCAGGACATGCACGTAGTAGCGGTGCATGGGGCCGTCCTGGGTGGGAAAGATGGGCTGGGCGAGCACCCACGCAGCGAAAACGCAGAGGATACAGGCAAAGAGAAAATGCGGAGTGCGCAGCAGACCGCCGGGCGGAGTGCTGCCGGGCTGTTGCTCTGTGTCAGCGATCAATAGCATTCTCCAGGGCTCCGCCTAACGCGCAGAGCGCACGCAGGCAAGCGACCAGCTTTCGATTCGGTTGCAGGTGAAGTGGGCGGCATCGTGCGCGCCGAGAAACGGGGCAAGGCCGGCCTGCAGCTCGCTGCCGGTTCCAGCGTACAGGATGACACTGCTGAAGCCGACCATGCGCTCTGCTTCGGCGCTCGAGAACAGGCTGTCGAGGCGTTGGGGCGGATCCTTGGGCGGCACGGCGGTAAAGGCCGTCGCGTCCGCCTGGATGGGCGCCCCGGGAGTGCCGCGCAGGGGAGAGATCGACAGCGGGAGCCAGGGCGCGTTGACGATCAGATCGTCCTGCCGCACCAGGGGCAGAGCGTTCGACCAGAGAAAGGGATCGAATGCCAGATCGTAGTCGCTGCGTGACATGGGTACCAGCATGGGACCGTTGAGCAGCAGCGCCTGGGTATGCGCGGGCACGGCGGCCTGCTCCACGCGATGCAGACTTTGCGCAATAGGCCGCAGGATGTGCTCGGCCGGCAGGAGCGTCAGCAGGGTGAACAGAGCACCGAGGGCAATGCAGGTCTGCGGCACGGGTGTGCCGGCAGCAGGGCGCCCGGCGGCGGCCAGCAGTGCGAAGATCCACACCATGACGACCATGCGCGTAGCGAAGAAGACACCCCCGTTCAGGTGGTCAGGCATGACCGGGAGCAGGATGGCGAACAGGACCGCATACCCGAAGAAAGCGGCGCCCGGGGAAAGCTGGCGCAGGGTGAGGCTGGTGCGAAAGGCCTGCCAGCCCCACAGCAGGGCGATGACCAGCAGCGCGTACACGGCGAGCCGGTAGCCGTTGACCAGCAGCCCATGCGAGCGGGTGTTGTAGGGCGAGACGCCGGTAAGCAGCAGGACGGTGCGCATGAAGGGGAGATGGAAGCGCAGGTCGCTGAGCGTGGAGGAAGCCTGCGACTTGTCAATCGCGAGCGAGGGATAGAGCGAGAGGCACAGCGCGTAGGCGAAAGCCGCAAGGTGCCGCGCATTGGCGCGGAGCCACGGGCCGGAGGGCGCGGGCAGGAACAACCGGCGGCGGAGCAGATCGGCAGCCATGAACACTAGCAAAAGCAGCAAGGGCACAGGGTGCGAAAAGATGAGCACGAACGTGCTTACCGCGAAGCCGGCGAGGGGCAGGAGTCCGCGGTCGAGCCGGAGCCAAAAGCCCACGGCAAAGAGCGCGACACCGATGCCGATGCTGTAGTTGAAAAAACCCATGAGCAGATACCAGGGCAGCAACAGGGGCACGATGAGCAGAGAAACCCAGGCACCAGCAGCTCCGACAGCAGTCGCGCAGAGGCGGAATCCGCAGGCGAAACAGAGGATGTCGAGGCAGGTGAAGACGCGCTCCGCCAGGTCAAAGGAGAAGATGTGGAACAGCGCCAGCAGCGAGATGTACTGCGTGGCGTACGGAGGAAAGGGATGGCGCACCTGGTAGACGCCAAAGGCCGGCTGGTGGGCCAGCACGGCGCCCAGAGCATGCGCATAGTAGCGATGCATGGGGCCGTCCTGAGTGGGGAAAAGCGGCAGGCTGAGCACCCAGAGGCACACCGCACCGACGAACAAGGCGAACCACAGGCCGGATCGTCGGGTACCGGAAGAGCCGGAAGCGAACTGGTGCATGCTTCTCCTGCGGCGGGGGATTTGAGGGCCGCACGGGGCGGCAACGCCTACAGAGTACTACAGGGGTATGACAGCGGAGGCCGGGAGTCGGGTACGGGGCTGCTGAAATGGGCGGGGGGTCCCGCACATCTGAAGTGCACAGCTATGGGAGAAGTTCCATGGAGGGATGCTCTCCGCACGCTGCTCGCCATGAGATGAGCGTGTGCGTGTCGTTCCCGGGAATCATCATCCTGGAAAGCAAAAGGCCCGGCTTGTTGCTAGCCGGGCCTTTCGAGTTTGCGCGAAGCGCTCTTGCCTGAGCGGCGAGTCCTTACTCGGACGCAGCCAGCTCTTCAGCCTCGCCTTCCTGGCGCATGATTTCGAGCTCACGCTCTTCGGCTTCATGCTGGGCTGCCACTTCCTGCTGCACGCGCTCTGCCGCTTCTTCGAGCTCCGGGGAGAGCTGGATGTTGCGGTAGTATTCCATGCCCGTGCCGGCGGGGATGAGGCGGCCGACGATGACGTTTTCCTTGAGGCCGCGCAGGTTGTCGACGGCGCCGTTGATGGACGCCTCAGTGAGCACGCGCGTGGTCTCCTGGAAGCTGGCGGCCGAGATGAAGCTATCGGTCGAGAGCGACGCCTTGGTGATGCCGAGCAGCAGCGGCTTGCCGGTGGCGGGGCGGCCCCCATCGGCCAGAACCCGCTCGTTTTCCGCGCGGAAGCGGAACCGATCGATCTGCTGCTCGAGCAGGAAGTTGGTGTCGCCCACCTCATCGATCTTGACCCAGCGCAGCATCTGCCGGACGATCGTCTCGATGTGCTTGTCCGAGATGGCGACGCCCTGCAGCCGGTAGACTTCCTGGATTTCGTTGACCAGGAAGGCCTGCAGCGCGTTCTGACCGAGCACGGCAAGTATGTCGTGCGGGTTGAGCGGGCCGTCCATCAGTGGATCGCCGGCGCGCAGTTTTTCACCTTCCTGCACGTTGACGTGGACGCCGCGAGGCACCGAGTACTCCTTCTCCTCGCCGTCGTCCGCGGTGACGTAGATCTTCCTCTGGCCCTTGGCGACTTCGCCAAACCGGACGACGCCTTCGATCTCCGAGATGATGGCCGTCTCGCGGGGCTTGCGGGCCTCGAAGAGCTCAACCACCCGCGGCAGACCGCCGGTGATGTCCTTGGTGCGGGTGGTCTCGCGCGGAATCTTCGCCAGGATGTCGCCGGGGAAAACCTCCTCGCCGTCCTGCACCATGAGGTGCGCGCGGCTGGGCATGAGGTAGCGCTTGTCTTTGCGGCCTTCGGACTTGATGAGGATGGTGGGCTGGCGCTTCTCATCCTGGGCATCGGCGACGACGAGGCGGGAGAGGCCGGTGACCTCATCGATCTCGTCGTTGAGCGTGATGCCTTCCTGCAGGTCCTTGAAGTGCACGGTTCCGCCGACCTCGGTGAGGATGGCGAAGGTGTAGGGATCCCACTCGGCGAGCTCCTGCCCGAGCGCGACCTGCTGGCCCTCGGCGACCTTGAGCTTGGCGCCGTAGACGATCTGGTAGCGCTCCTTCTCGCGGCCACGCTCGTCGATGATGGCGACCGAGCCGGAGCGGTTCATCGCGACCGTGTCGCCCAGCTTGGAGGTGACGGAGACGACGTTGATGAAGCGGACGGTGCCGACGTTTTTCGCGTCGAGCTTGGACTGCTCATTGACGCGCGACGCGGTGCCGCCGATGTGGAAGGTACGCATGGTGAGCTGCGTGCCGGGCTCGCCGATGGACTGCGCGGCGATGACGCCGACGGCCTCGCCGAGCTCGACGAGACGGCCGGAGGCGAGATTGCGCCCGTAGCAGCGGATGCAGACGCCGCGCTTCGACTCGCAGGTGAGCACGGAGCGAATCTTGACGCGCTCGATGCCGGAGGCCTGGATGGCCGAGGCGAAGTCTTCCGAGATTTCCTCGTTGACCTCGACGATGGCGTTGCCTTCGAAGTCCTTGATGCGCTCGAGCGAGACGCGGCCGATGATGCGGTCGCGCAGCGGCTCAATGATCTCACCGGACTCAACGATGGGGCCGACATAGATGCCGTCGGAGGTGCCGCAGTCGAGCTCGGAGACGATGACGTCCTGCGCCACGTCGACTAGGCGGCGGGTCAGGTAGCCTGAGTCCGCGGTCTTGAGCGCCGTGTCGGCGAGGCCCTTGCGGGCGCCGTGCGTCGAGATGAAGTACTGCAGCACGGTGAGGCCCTCACGGAAGTTGGCCGTGATGGGGGTCTCGATGATTTCGCCCGACGGCTTGGCCATGAGGCCGCGCATGCCGGAGAGCTGGCGAATCTGCTGCTTGGAGCCGCGGGCGCCGGAGTCGGCCATGATGTAGATCGGGTTCATGGCTCCTTCCTTGTCCGCGTTCTTCATGTTGTTGAACATCTCATCTGCAACCTTCTCAGTTACAGATGACCACATCTGGATGACCTTGTTGTTGCGCTCGCCATTGGTGATGGCGCCGTCGAGATACTGCTGGGTGACGGCGACAACCTGCGCTTCGGCTTCGCGCACAACCGGGTACTTGGAGTCGGGGATGACCATGTCGTCAAGCCCGACCGAGAGGCCGGAACGGGTGGCGAACTGGAAGCCGAGATCCTTGATGCGGTCGAGCATCTTGACCGTGGTCTCAAGCCCGAGGTTGAGGTAGCAGTAGTTGACCAGCTGACCGATGCCCTTCTTCTTGAGCAGGCCATTGATGAACGGCATACCGTTAGCCAGCGCATCGTTGAGGATGGCGCGGCCCACGGTGGTGGAAATGTACTGGCGGTCGTACTGCACGGGCTCCGTGTGGGTGAGGTCCTGGTCGTCATAGGCGTTGGTCATGTCGAGCACCGCGCCCGTGTAGCGCAGACGGATGGGCGTAAGGGTCTCGACCTGTTTCGCTTCGAGCGCCATCAACACTTCGTCGGTGTTGGCGAAGGCGCGGCCCTCGCCCTTGCCACCCTTCTTGGCTTTGGTCAGGTAGTAGAGGCCGAGCACCATGTCCTGCGTCGGGACCGTGATCGGTTGACCGGACGCGGGCGAGAGGATGTTGTGCGAGGCGAGCATGAGCACGCTCGCTTCGACCTGGGCCTCAGGCGAGAGCGGGATGTGCACCGCCATCTGGTCGCCGTCGAAGTCCGCGTTGAAGGCGGTGCAGACCAGCGGGTGAATCTTGATGGCTTTGCCTTCGACGAGCACCGGCTCAAACGCCTGGATACCGAGGCGGTGGAGCGTTGGCGCGCGGTTGAGCAGGACAGGGTGATCCTTGATGACTTCCTCAAGAATGTCCCACACAACTGGCTCCTGCAGCTCGACCATCTCCTTGGCCTGCTTGATGGTGGTGCAGTGGCCGGTCTGCTCGAGGCGGTGATAGATGAAGGGCTTGAACAGCTCGAGCGCCATCTTTTTCGGCAGGCCGCACTGGTGCAGCTTGAGCTCCGGGCCGACCACGATGACGGAGCGACCGGAGTAGTCAACGCGCTTGCCGAGCAGGTTCTGGCGGAAGCGGCCCTGCTTGCCCTTGAGGGTGTCAGAGAGCGACTTGAGCGGGCGGTTGTTCGCGCCGCGCAGCACGCGGCCGCGGCGGCCGTTGTCGAACAAAGCGTCGACCGCCTCCTGCAGCATGCGCTTCTCGTTGCGCACGATGACCTCGGGCGCGTGGAGATCCATGAGCTTCTTGAGGCGGTTGTTGCGGTTGATGACGCGGCGGTAGAGATCGTTGAGGTCAGAGGTGGCGAAGCGGCCGCCGTCGAGCGGGACGAGCGGACGCAGCTCAGGCGGGATGACCGGGATGACGTCGAGGATCATCCACTGCGGCTTGTTGCCGGACTTGCGGAAGGCCTCGACCACCTTGAGGCGCTTGGAGTACTTGAGGCGCTTCTGCAGCGAGGTTTCGGTCTTCATGCGCTCGCGCAGCTCGATCGAGAGCTCCTGAATCTCGACGCGCTTGAGCAGCTCCTTGATGGCCTCGGCGCCCATCATGCCCTTGAAACCCGAGGGGCGGTACTGGGTGTCGAGCTCGCGGAACTTGGTCTCGTCCTTGATGATCTCGCGCTCTTTGACCGGCGCGTCGCCTGGATCGACGACGACGTAGCTCTCGAAGTAGAGAACGGATTCGAGGTCGCGCAGAGAGATGTCGAGCAGGTGGCCGATGCGCGAGGGCAGGCCCTTGAAGAACCAGACGTGCGAGCACGGGGAGGCAAGCTCGATGTGGCCGAGGCGCTCGCGGCGAACCTTCGAGAGCGTCACTTCCACGCCGCACTTGTCGCAGATGACGCCGCGGTGCTTCATGCGCTTGTACTTGCCGCAGAGGCACTCCCAGTCGGTGACGGGGCCGAAGATGCGGGCGCAGAACAGCCCGTCGCGCTCCGGCTTGAAGGTGCGGTAGTTGATGGTTTCGGGCTTGGTGACTTCGCCGTGCGACCAGGAGCGGATTTTTTCCGGGCTAGCGAGCTGGATGCGGATGGCGTCGAAGTCGGTGATGGGGCCGGTCAGTTCGAATGGGCTGGAACGGTACAAGGCGGTTCCTCCTGGGCGCTCGCGGCGCTGTAGGTCCCGGGGCTCTGGTTTTGCGGATTGCTGTTCGCCCCCGGGAGCACGTGCTCACGGAACTGCAACCACTGCTGTTACAAATGCTTTTCCGCGCGGCCTCCAAAGAGGCTGCGCGGATCCCAGGCCTAGTCGGCTGCCGCCAGCTGCGGCTCGGGCAGCTTGTTCTTGCTGCCGTCGAGGTCTTCCTGCTTCATCAGCTCGACGTCCAGGCATAGGGCCTGGAGCTCGCGGATAAGCACGTTGAAGCTCTCGGGAACGCCCGGCTCGATCGCAGCCTCGCCTTTGACGATGGCCTCGTAAATCTTGGTGCGGCCAAAGACATCGTCGGACTTGGCAGTGAGCAGCTCCTGCAGGATGTACGCGGCGCCGTAGGCCTCGAGCGCCCACACTTCCATCTCGCCGAAGCGCTGCCCGCCGAACTGCGCCTTGCCGCCCAGCGGCTGCTGGGTGATGAGCGAGTACGGTCCGATCGAACGCGCGTGGATCTTGTCGTCGACAAGATGCGAGAGCTTGAGCATGTATATGTAACCGACGGTGACCGGTTGCTCAAACTCGTCGCCCGTCATGCCGTCGAACAGGGGCGTTTTGCCCGAGCTCGGCAGACCCGCGGAGGCGAGCAGCGCCTTGATCTCGGTCTCGCGCGCGCCGTCGAAAACAGCGGTGCCAAACCAGATACCGCGCCCCATGCCCTTGCCGACCCGCATCACCTGCTCGTCGTCGAGCTCGAGCAGTTGGCGCAAAGCGGCGGTGCCCGCGAACTTCTCCGCAAAGATTTCGCGAACCTTGCCGGCGTCCTGATGCTTTTTCACCAGCTCGCCGATCTGCTTGCCAAGCTCGTGCGCGGCCCAGCCCAGGTGCGTTTCGAGGATCTGCCCCACATTCATACGCGAAGGCACACCGAGCGGGTTGAGCACGATCTCGACCGGCGTGCCGTCGGGCAGGTACGGCATATCCTCCTCGGGCAGGATGCGCGCGATGACGCCCTTGTTGCCGTGGCGGCCCGCCATCTTGTCGCCGACGCTCAGCTTGCGCTTCATCGCGATGTAGACCTTCACCAGCTTGATGACGCCTGGGGAAAGCTCATCGCCCTTCTGCAGCTTGCCGATCTTGTCGTTGGTGATCTTGCGCAGCACATCGATCTGACGCGAGGTCATCTCCTCGATCTCGTCGATCTGCTCGTTCACACGCGGATCCTTGTCGTTGTAGCGGATGCGCTTGAGGTTCTTGGTCGAGATGAGCTCGATGGCTTCGCGGTCGAGGATGTTTCCCTTGACGAGCAGACGCTTGTTGGTGCGCTCGTCGTGCAGGTCGGCCTGGACCTCTTTGGCGCCAAGAATTGTCTCTAGGCGCTTGAGCCGCTCGTCGGTGAGAATACGAATCTCATCGGCGAGGTTCTTCTCGAGCTTCGCAATCTGCTCGGACTCGATCTGCAGCGCGCGCTCGTCTTTGTCCTGACCCTTGCGGGAGAAGATGCGCACGTCGACAACGGTGCCCTCGATGCCCGGAGGGCAGGTGAGCGAGGCATCGCGCACATCGCCGGCCTTTTCGCCGAAGATGGCGCGCAGCAGCTTCTCTTCGGGCGTGAGCTGGGTCTCGCCCTTGGGCGTGACCTTGCCGACGAGAATGTCGTTGTGGCGAATCTTGGCGCCGATGCGGATGACGCCCGACTCATCCAGGTCGCGCAGCGCATGCTCGCTGACGTTGGGGATGTCGCGCGTGATCTCTTCGGGGCCCAGCTTGGTGTCGCGCGCCTCGATCTCGAACTCCTCGATGTGGACCGAGGTGTAGTAGTCCTCGCGGACTAATTTCTCCGAGATCAGGATCGCGTCCTCAAAGTTGTAGCCGCGCCACGGCATGAACGCGACCAGCACGTTCCGGCCGAGGCCGAGCTCGCCCTGCTCCGTGCACGGGCCGTCCGCGATGACCTGCCCTTTCAGAACCCGGTCGCCCTTGCGCACGATCGGCTTCTGGTTGATGCAGGTGTTCTGGTTGGAGCGCTTGAACTTGATGAGCTGGTAGATGTCGGAGCCGACCTCACGCGAAAGCTGCGTGGGGTGGTGCTCGCCTTCGACGCGGATGATGATGCGCTCGGAGTCAACCGAATCGACGACGCCATTGCGGCGGGCTGAAATCACCGCGCCCGAGTCGCGGGCGGTGACGCCTTCCATGCCGGTGCCGACGAACGGGGCTTCTGCCACCAGAAGAGGCACAGATTGCCGCTGCATGTTGGCGCCCATCAGCGCGCGGTTCGCGTCATCGTGCTCGAGGAACGGGACCAAAGAGGCGGCGACGGAAACGAGCTGCTTGGGGCTGACATCGACGTAGTCGATCTCGTCGCGAGAGACCAGAACAAAGTTGCCCTGGCGGCGCGCATTGACAAGCTCGTTGGTGATGCGGCCCTCCGGGTCGAGCTCAACGTTGGCCTGCGCGATGGTGTGCCGGTCCTCTTCCCACGCAGAGAGATAGAAGGAGAAGGGCTCGTACTCGATTTCGCGCTTCCCTGCTGCCTTGAGCTCCTCGTTCTTCAGGGCGGCCTCGTTCTTCTCGAGGTGGTCGCCGACGCGCATACCGCTTTCGCCGGCGTTCGAGACCTGGACGTAGTCGACCATCTGCGCGCCACGCACGCGGCGGTACGGCGACTCAATAAAGCCGTACTCGTTGATACGCGCGAAGCAGGAGAGCGACGAAATGAGGCCGATGTTCGGGCCTTCCGGCGTCTCAATGGGGCAGATGCGACCATAGTGGGTGGGGTGGACGTCACGGACCTCAAAGCCCGCACGCTCACGCGACAAGCCGCCCGGCCCAAGCGCGGAGAGCCGCCGCTTGTGCGTGATCTCCGACAGCGGGTTGGTTTGGTCCATGAACTGCGACAGCTGCGAGCTGCCGAAGAACTCGCGGATAGCGGCCATAACCGGCTTCGCGTTGATGAGGTCGTGCGGCATCGCCGTCGACATCTCCTGGTACACGCTCATCTTTTCCTTGATGGCGCGCTCCATGCGCACAAGGCCGATGCGGAACTGATTCTCCATCAGCTCGCCCACTGCGCGGACGCGGCGGTTGCCGAGGTGATCGATGTCATCGACCGCACCGATATTCTTGCGCAGCTTGAGCAGGTACTGGATGGTCGCGTAGAAATCGTCCGGGGTGAGGGTGCGATGGTCGAGCGGCGTCGCATCCTGGTTCTCGTAGAGCTTGATGTTGAACTTAAGCCGGCCTACGCGCGAGAAGTCGTACTTGCGCGGATCGAAGAACATGCCCTCGAACAGGGCGGTTGCGGTGTCGAGCGTCGGCGGATCGCCCGGACGCAGCTTGCGGTAGATCTCGATCAGGGCCTCTTCAGGCTTGCGGACGGAGTCGCGACGCAGCGTGTTGGTGATGATGTTGCCGACGTCGTCCTTCTCCGGGAAGAAGACCTGGACCTGGCCGATGCCAGCCTCGGTGATCTTGTGCAGCTTGTCCGGGGTGAGCTCCAGGTTGGCCTCGAGGAAAACCTCGCCGGTCTCGGTGTCGAGCACGTCGGCGGCGGTCATGGCGCCGTCGAGGTCGGCGGCTTCGACGGCAATCTCGGTCACGCCGGCGGCGCGCAGGTTCTTGAGGATCGACGGCGAAATCTTGCGGCCGGCCGGGACGATCTCGGTACCGTTGGCCGAGACTGCAGCCGACGGCTTGATGCCGAGCAGGTTGGTCGGGCCCTCGGCGGGCAGCGTCCAGAACATCTTGCCGTCGCGCAGGGTGAGCGTGTCGACGGTGTAGAAGGCGCGCAGGATCTGCTCGTCGGTACGCAGGCCGAGCGCGCGCAGGAAGATGGTGCCGAGGAACTTGCGCTTGCGGTCGATGCGGACGTAGAGGGTGTTCTTCTGGTCGTACTCGAACTCCACCCAGGAGCCGCGGTAGGGGATGATCTTGCCCAGGAAGTAGGTGCGGTTGTTCGCGGTCTCAAAAAAGACGCCGGGCGAGCGGTGCAGCTGCGAGACGATGACGCGCTCAGTCCCGTTGACGATGAAGGTGCCGTTCTGCGTCATCAGCGGGATGTCGCCGAAGAAGACTTCCTGCTCCTTGATGTCGCGGACACTCTTTGCGCCGGTGTCCGGGTCCTTGTCGTAGATGGTGAGGCGCACGGTGACTTTGAGCGGGGCCGCGTAGGTCATGCCGCGCTCTTCGCACTCTGCCTGGTCATACTTGAGCTGCAACCCGACCGGGTCGCCGCACTTGTTGCAGAAGTCCGGGGTGTTCTTGTTGTAGGTGCCGCACTTGTGGCAGAGCACATCGCCCGGGTGGAACGGGTCAGTGATGACCATGTTGCCGCAGTTGTTGCAGGCGGTGCGCAGGTGGTGCAGCCCCTTGAGGTGGCCGCACTTGCACTCCCAGTTGCCGATCGAGAAATCGACGAAGTCGAGCTGCGAGATGTTGCGGAAGTCGGTGATCGGGAACACGGAGGTAAAGACCGAGTGCAGACCGTTGTCGTCGCGCTCGGAGGGCAGCTTATCCATCTGCAGGAAGCGCTCGTACGAACGGCGCTGCACCTCGATGAGGTTGGGGATCTGGATCGGGGTAGGGATCTTGGAAAAGTCGAGTCGGCTGCGAAGGGCGCGGGTCTCGTTCGGCATCGATGGCTCCTCTTATGGCTCCGGGAACACGAGAGGAAGACAGGCTGCCCGGAACCGCGCAGCCTATGCGAACAACCTGAAGTGAAGCGCAAACTGTTGCCGGCTGCCTCGTTCAGCCGAAAACCGCCTCACAAAAACCTGCTTGCCAGCGGGAGGGCGGCAAGCTTACAAAAGAGCTGCAGGGGTGCAGCCCGGGAGATGGATGATGCTGTTCGCGTCTTCTGCGAAACGGCTCGCGCCGGCTGGCCCGGGGAAAGTGCGGCCACAACGCAAAATAGCCTGGGCGCCAGAAGCGCACAAGCCGACAGAAACGATCTACAAAGCTGAAGCGATACGCACTACTTCCTGCCGCAGCGGGCGAGAAACGTGTGGCTCCCGGGGGCAGAGGGAGACGGCAAGGGCCTCTGGCGCGCGAAAAGCGGGCCGAAGGGATACAGGAATTTGCTTTTGAAACGGAAAACCAAGCGGTGGCTCGGAGTAAAGTAGCACAACGAGTATCCTACTGCACTTCGAAGGCCATTGCAACCGGGAGGCTCCGGCGGTTGCACCGGAACCTCTCGCCTGACTAGACTGACTACTTGACTTCGACCGTGGCGACGCCCTCGAACTTCTTCCGGACGGTCTCCGCCTCTTCCTTGCTGACGTTCTCCTTGATGGCCTTGGGCGCGCCATCGACGAGGTCCTTGGCTTCCTTGAGACCGAGCGAGGTGACCTCGCGGACCGCCTTGATGGTGTTGATCTTGTTGGCGCCCGCATCCTTGAGGATGACGGTGAACTCGGTCTGCTCCGGCGCCGCTTCAGTCGCCGCGCCACCCCCGCCGCCGGCTACCATGACCGGCGCCGCTGCCGCCGCCGAAACACCGAGACGCTCTTCGAGCTTCTTTACCAGGGCCGCCGCGTCCAGCAGGGTCAACCCGACAATCTGTTCTTCCAACTGCGCTAGATCCGCCATGTTCCTTCTCCCTTAAGTTGCCTGATCTTGATGCACCCGGACGCCTGCCCCGGTGCCCTGCTTCGTTCGCCGGTTGCCCGGCTGACTTTGCGCGGCAGCGTCGGTTTCCGATGTGCCCAGACCAGCACCCCGGCGCTGCTTCGCCAAACTTGATTCCCGGCCTGCGCGGCCCGGGAAAACTCTTGTCCGCCGCCAGGCTATGCGCCTTCGGCGGGTGGTTCGGTTGCGTTGGCCTCAGCCTGCGACTCCAGCTCGGCTGGCGCTGCCGGCTCCGCCGGAACCTCACTTGCGGCTTCGTCCATCCCCGGCGCCTGCGCCTGGGCGGCCTGCTCAGCCGGCGTAGCCTCTGCCGCGGGCGCTGCCTCTACGGCCGGTGCTGCTTCTGCAGCCGGTGCTGGTTCTCCCGGTTCTGCCGCCACCGGCTCGCCCGTGCTGAACTTGTTCTTCTCGACCGCCTGGTTGACGACGATGGCCAGATCGCGCCCGGTCGCCGCTATCACAGTGGCGAGACGCTGGGCCGGGGCGTTGATGAGGAAGAGCAGCTTCGCGAAGATCTCGTCCTTGCCCGGCATCGTCGCCAAGGACTGGACCTCTTCGACCGTGATGACCTTGCCGTCGACGATGCCCAGCTTAAAGGTGAACTGCGCATTCTCCTTGACCCAGGCCGAGAGCGCCTTGGCCAGCGCGACCGGGTCGCCGCTGGTGTAGGCCACTGAGGAAACACCCTTCAGCCCCTGTAGTGCCGCAGCGATGCCCGTGCCCTCCGAGGCGCGGCTCGCCAGCTTGTTTTTGACCACGCGGTAGCGGCCGCCGGCCTCACGGACCTTCTGCCGCAGCTCGAAATCCTGAGCCACGGTCAGCTTGGAGAATGTGCCGACGATCGCACTGGTCGAGCCCTGCAGCTCATGCGCGAGCAGTTCGACCTTCTGTGCCTTCTTTGCCCTTGTCAGTGCCATTTCAAAAAATCCTCAATCGTTCTCGTCCGGAGCCGTTCGTCAGTCAGGATCGAAGCGGCGGAAAGTCGCGGCAGCTTGTACCCCAGGGAACAAGCGCGTAAAGCAGAATACCGTAGCCTCAGGCTTTCGCTGCAATCTCAGCGACCGAGCCATCTAGCGGAATGCCCGGACCCATCGTCGATGACAGCGTGATGCCCTTGACGTACTTGCCCTTCGCCGCCGACGGCTTGGCGCGCATGACGCTTGTGATCACCGTCATCGCGTTTTCGATCAGCTTTTCCGCCGGAAACGAAATCTTGCCGACCGGCACATGCACGAGCGCGGTCTTGTCAGTGCGGAACTCAATTTTGCCGGCCTTGATCTCGCGGATGGCGCCCGCGACGTCGCTGGTCACGGTGCCGGTCTTCGGATTCGGCATCAGCCCGCGGGGGCCGAGCACCTTGCCCAGCCGGCCGACCGACTTCATCATGTCCGGGGTCGCGATCAGCGCGTCAAAATCGGTCCAGTCTTCCTTCTGAATACGCTCGACCATCTCTTCGCCGCCGACAAACTCGGCGCCGGCCGCTTCAGCCTCACGCAGGCGATCGCCGGTCGTGATGACCGCAACTCGCTTGGTCTTGCCCAGGCCGTGGGGCAGTACGACAGTGCCGCGAACCATCTGGTCGGCGTGGCGCGGGTCGACGCCCAAGCGCAGGGTCAGGTCGACGGTCTCGTCGAACTTGGCGAACTTGACTTTCTGGAGAAGCGGCACCGCGTCGGTCAGCAGATACGGGCGTGCTTCAATCTGCGCGCGAGCGGCCGCAATATTTTTGGTGATTTTCTGTGCCATGATTCCTGTCTCCCACCGCTGGGGCTCGCCTGTGTGCATAGGGCGGCCGGCCGTGGTTCTGTTGACGTACTGCCAAAGCAACGCGCGTGTAGCTTTGCGCGACAACCTTTCAAGTATTACCGAACTGGGGCTATCGCGCAAGCAAAAGCTGCTACGCCGTGACCTCGATACCCATCGACCGCGCCGTGCCTTTGATGCTCTTGATCGCGGTTTCGACCGACGCCGCGTTCAGGTCCGGCATTTTCTGGGTCGCGATTTCGCGCACCTGGTCCTCGGTGACCGAGCCAACCTTGGTCTTGTTGGGTACGCCGGAGCCCTTGGCGAGCCCGGCTGCCTTCTTCAACAGCACTGCTGCCGGCGGGGTCTTGGTGACGAAGGTGAAGCTGCGGTCGACGTAGACCGTGATGACGACCGGAATGATGAGCCCTTCCATCTCCTTGTTCTGGGTGCGCGCATTGAACTGCTTGCAGAACTCCATGATATTGACCTGGGCCTGGCCGAGCGCGGGGCCGACCGGCGGGGCCGGCGTGGCCTTGCCGGCAACGATCTGGAGCTTGACGTAGCTTTGTACTTTCTTGACTGGCGGCATCGCGTCTTCCTTTTCTTCTCTGCCGGCGGCCCCTCAGTGGAGGCGCGGCGAACTTGCTATCTGCTACAGGCTAAGACCAGGTTCCAGGCCTAGGCCTCGACCTTTTCTACCTTGCCAAACTCGAGCTCGACCGGCGTCGACCGGCCAAAAATGGTTACCATCACCTTGACCGTCTGGCGGTCTTCGTTGACCTCGTCAACCAGGCCGTTGAAGTTGGCGAATGGGCCTTCGGTGATGCGGACCGACTCATTCTTCTCGAACTTGATCTTGAGCTGGGGCTTTTCCTTGCTGGCCTCAGACCGGAACAGCAGCGAGCGCACATCTTCCTCGCTCATCGCGACCGGCTTGTCGCCGGTGCCGAGGAAGCCCGTGACCCGCGGGGTGTTCTTGATGATGTGCCAGAGATCGTTGTCGAGGTCCATTTCGATGAGCACATAACCGGGCAAGAACACCTTTTCGGTGATCTTCTTCTTGCCGTTGACCAGCTCGGTGTGCGACTCGAGCGGAATCTCGATGCGGCCGATCTTCTCCTGCAGTCCGTAGGAAATTTTGCGGGTCTCGATGGCTTCGCGCACCTTGCGCTCAAAGCCCGAATAGGCATGGATCACGTACCACTTAAAGCGCTCGTTGGCCGGCGGCTCGAACGCAGCCGTGCCGTCGACGGCCTCAGCCGCAGCAGCCTGCTCGGCCGGCGACAAGGCTGCGTTTTCGGACCCAATCGTCTGGTTCTCTTGCTCGTCCGCCATCTACCCTCGCATCCAAAATGTCAAAAAACCAGACTCTCTGCGGTCAAAAGATAACCGCACGGCCCGGTGCCCTTGCTACGCGCCTAGGAGCTGCTGCCCAGCGAGTGGAGCAGCACCTGCAGCACATAGCCTAAAACCGTATCTACCACATAGAAAAAGGCCGCAAACGCGAATACCGCCAGGATCACGACGGTCGTGGTTGCCTGCACCTCGGCACGCGAGGGCGAAGAGACCTTGCGCATCTCGCCGCGGACCTCGGTGAGGAACGCCCGTCCGCGAACGATCGCGTTTTCTTTTTGCGGGCCGCTCTCCGGCGCCACCGATAATGCCGCTGCTTTCGCCATTCCCTTGTCTCGCTCTTTCACGGGCATGCGCCCACTCCCACTGTCATCTGCTGCGGGGCCGATCTGTAGAAATCCTGGCAGGGGCGCTCGGATTCGAACCGAGAAGTTCGGTTTTGGAGACCGACAGTTTAACCATTGAGCTTACGCCCCTGTTTGGCCTTCCGGGCTGTTTAACCGACCCGGAGAGCTATACCAGCCGAGTGGCTTATACGCCCGGAAGGCGTCGCTGCCTGACGCGGCCAGCGTTACTTTGTTTCTTTGTGGGGGGTGTGCTTACGGCAGCGATTGCAGAACTTCGAGAACTCAAGCCGGCCGGTGGTCGTCTTTTTGTTCTTCGTCGTCGAGTAATTCCGCTCCTTGCACTCTCCACATGCCAACGTCACAATTTCGCGCATCGTTTTATCCTAAATCCTTTCCGCCGCTCAGGCCAAATGGTCTTGCTGGTCCCACTAGCATCTCGACCGCTAGAACATACTCCCATCGCAGGAGAAAACTGTGCGCAACTTCGTCCCGATAGAGAAGAATCCACAAACCTAGATCCTCCGACTCCACGATCCGTGCCGGGAATACAAGGTCATCTGGCACTTCGAGTGAAGCCATCCGCAGCACTTCGCGAGCTTCTTGGGCGAGGAATAACTTAACTCTCTCTCCAGCGACCTTCACGAAACCCGCTGCTGCGCCACGTAGGGCAACGAAGCCATCTCAACGATTCTTCCCAGGCGATCCAGTGCTTCCTTGTCGCCGCCACTGAAAAGGTCGTTTACGACCCCCTCCCGTATCGAAAACTCCACAAGACGTCCACCATGGTCTGCCGCCACTCGGAACATCTCTCTACTTGTCTGCCAGGTGATGCTCCGGATCGAGGCAGCAGGCAAATACTTGTCCAGGAGCGAGCGAAGCAAAAAGCCGAGGCGTTCGATCACACTCGTCCACTCAGGCTCAGCAAGAAGACCGGCATACACGTCACGCGCGTAGGCATCTTCCGACAACCTGAGATCCTGCGCAATGCGCTTTTGCTGGTCGGTCAGCACAGGTAACAGTTCAGGAGCTGCAGCTTGCGCCTGCATCAGTGTTTGGCTCGTAAATCTTGGGCCCTCGACAAACATCTGCATTCCGCCCTCCTTTCCTGTATTTCGCGGATGTTCCGGGCACCGCTATGTCCATGATTCTGCTTCAACTCAAGAGGCGTTTACACGAGCCCAGGCAGCCCCTTACGCCAGGATCTCGGAGATGGTCCCGGCGCCGACGGTCCGGCCGCCTTCGCGGATCGCGAACCGCAGGCCCTTCTCCATCGCCACCGGCGTGTGCAGCTCGATCTCCAGCGCGATATTGTCGCCCGGCATCACCATCTCCGTGCCTTCCGGCAGCTTGGCGGTTCCGGTGACATCGGTGGTGCGGAAGTAGAACTGCGGCCGGTAGCCATTGAAGAATGGTGTATGCCGCCCGCCCTCTTCCTTGCTCAGCACATAGATCTCGCCCTTGAACTTGGTGTGCGGCTTGATCGAGCCCGGCTTGGCCAGCACCATGCCGCGCTCCACGTCTTCCTTAGCCACGCCGCGCAGCAGCAGGCCGGCATTGTCGCCCGCGAGCCCCTCGTCCAGCTGCTTCTTGAACATCTCGACGCCCGTCACCACCGTCTTGCGCGTGTCGCGGAAGCCCACAATCTCCGCCTCCTCGCCTACCTTCACCTTGCCCCGCTCGATGCGGCCCGTCACCACCGTGCCCCGGCCCGAGATCGAGAAGATATCCTCGATCGGCATCAGGAACGGCAGCTCGATCGCCCGCGCCGGCAGCGGCACATTCTGGTCCACCGCCTCCATCAGCTCGTCGATCTTCGCTTCCCACTGCGCTTCGCCGTTCAGGCCGCCCAAAGCCGACCCGCGCACCACCGGCACATCGTCGCCCGGGAAGTTGTACTTCGAGAGCAGCTCGCGGACCTCCATCTCCACCAGATCGATCAGCTCCGGGTCGTCCACCGCGTCACACTTGTTTAGAAACACGACGATATACGGCACCCCGACCTGGCGCGCCAGCAGGACATGTTCTTTCGTCTGCGGCATCGGGCCGTCGGTCGCCGCGACCACCAGGATGCCGCCGTCCATCTGCGCCGCGCCGGTGATCATGTTCTTGATGTAGTCCGCGTGCCCCGGGCAGTCCACATGCGCGTAGTGCCGGTTCTTGGTCTCGTACTCCACATGCGCGGTCGCGATCGTGATCCCGCGCTCCCGCTCCTCCGGCGCATTGTCGATCGTGTCAAAGGACCGGAACTTGTTGTTCGGGTTGTGCTTCGACAATACCTTCGTGATCGCCGCCGTCAACGTCGTCTTCCCGTGGTCGATGTGCCCGATCGTGCCCACATTTACGTGCGGCTTGCTGCGGTCAAACTTTTCCTTGCCCATGTGTCTGCTTCTCTCCCTCGAAATGCCCTGCTCAGTCAAAACCTGGCCGCGAAAGGTTGCGGCTGAAAAGCGCCTCAGTAGTAGGCGTACACCTTGAGAAACCGGGCGCGCAGCTCCGGCGCCACTTTCTCGACCATGCTGAGGTACTGCTCGCGCACATGGCCGCGGTCGGAGTCGCCAAGCGCCGCGTAGTGGTCAGCGGTTTCCGAGCCCAGCAGTCCGCTGGCCAGGATCGCCTCAAACTGGCGGGCGCGCAGCCTGGCCCGCGCGAGCCGGCGCAGAAACTCGCCGGTGCGCGCCGGAGCGAAGGTCACGACCAGAGCGCCGTACACCTTGGCGAACGTCGCTTCGTCCTGGATCGGAAGTACAGCTTGCTCAAACATGCGACTCCAATCTCAACCCACTCTGACCCGGAACGCCGGACAATGGACAGTGGAGCGGGAGACGGGAATCGGACCCGCGACCAACAGCTTGGAAGGCTGTGACTCTACCACTGAGTTACTCCCGCACTCTGCATCCTGCTCCTGCCGGATGCCTTAAAAAAATCTGGAGCTGATGACCGGGATTGAACCGGTGACCTCTCCCTTACCAAGGGAGTGCTCTACCGACTGAGCTACATCAGCCCTTCTCGGACGGCTCGTGCTGCCGTCCCTGCACCTTGCGCCCTGTCAGCACGATCCGCAGGGCAAAACCGGCGAGGAGCACGAGGACCACATCGCGAACCTTGCCCGCATCCATCGTAGCCCACGCAAGCACGCCGAGGGCGACTAAAACGCCGAGCGCGACCCCCGTACGCCGGGCGCCTTCAACCCGCATGGCACGGCGCGTGGGTGCGGGGCATCCATAAAGTGGTGCACAGGGGAGGATTTGAACCTCCGTAGCTCCTAGGAGCGGCAGATTTACAGTCTGCTGCCATTAACCACTCGGCCACCTGTGCCCGTTTTAAAAACTCCGCACCCGCTCTGCTGCGAGCGGGCACGGCTTGTTGCGATGCAAGCGCAGCAACCGCCTGCATCTTCTGTTCCCGCTCACGGCCCGATTTCTCCGGCTGTGCTGTGGATTGTGGAGCTGGCGAAGGGACTTGAACCCCCGACCGTCTGATTACAAATCAGATGCTCTACCAACTGAGCTACGCCAGCCTGTACCCCGGCCGTGGCCGACGACGCTGCCTAGCAAACGGCGTACGAAGTCTTGAGGCTAGCACACCGGAGATGACGCTGCAATGCTCGACGACCCAGGCGGGTCGATCAGCCTGGAAGGCGCGATTGACGGGCCTTCCTGCCGCATCGGACGGCCGCCCAGAAGCAGAGGATGGTCAGGAGAAGGTCGATCGCTTTGCCGATCAGGACGCCAAGAGATCGCCCCGCTCCGCCGGCAACTCCGCCGACCACCGGAGAGAGGGTGACGACGGCGAAGAGGATGCCAAGGACAATGAGGACCACCTGGGCGATTCGGTAGCGCATGCCCGCGATGCTCTCAGGCTCCGAGGGAAGGCGCAAGGTAAAAAGCGACGGCCGTTCGCGCGCCTGTTGCGGGAGGCGCCCGGGGCGAAGGAGCCACATCCGCTGCTCCCTCCGGCCTGACCCTTCCGTGTTGCGACAAGGGCATGGCCGCATTGTGAGAGCCACGCTGCGTGGTACTGTTTTTCGACAGGAGAAGCTGATTGGCCGCCGAGCACCCCCCTGCTCCAGACGGAGAGCGCATCGAATATCGCGGACACATCCTGCCGCTCGATGGGCTGCGCGGCGCGGGCATGCTGTCGGTGCTGCTGTTCCATGCGTTTTACGATTCGAACTACCCGGTCGCGCCGGGCTCCTGGCAGGGATTCTTTTTCCGCCTGACCTCGCTGGGGGCGGCGGGGATGACGATGTTCTTCTCGCTGTCCGGGTTCCTGATTACCGGCATCCTGCTGGATTCGGTCGACAAGCCGCACTACTGGAAGAACTTCTACGTGCGGCGCGCGCTGCGCATCCTGCCGGCCTACCTGCTGATGCTGGCGGTGCTCAAGCTGGGCCACTTCGTCTCATGGCGCTTCGTGCTGGCCTGCCTGCTGTATATCGGCAACATGGCGCGGCTGGTGGGGGCGCGCTCACAAGAGTACGGCGTAATGTGGACCCTCGCCGTCGAGGAGCAGTTCTACCTCATCTGGCCGGTGGTGGTGCGATTCGTCAGCCGGCGGCACCTGCTGTGGCTGACCATTGCCGGGGTGGTGCTGACACCGTTTTTCCGGCTGGCGCTGGCCTCGGTGGGGATCGAGACCTTCCTCAACACGCCCTCGAACGTGGACTCGATCGTCTCGGGCGCACTGCTGGCCATCCTGCTGCGCGACGGGACGATCCACCGCGGGAATATCCGGACGGTCTACCGGAGGCTGGCGCTGGTGAGCTCGGTCGCGCTGCTGCCGGTGCTGGCGACCGCGCTGCACGGGTTCAGCGGCAGGACGGCGACGGTGCTGATGTCCGCCTTCCGGCAGCCGCCGATTCTGGGGCTGTTCGCGGCATACGCGCTGTGGGCAGTCGCGCGGCACCGCCGGCATGGGGCAGCGCCCAGCCGCACGCTGCGCTTCTTTGTCTTCTTCGGCGATATCAGCTACGGGCTCTACCTGGTGCACCAGCTGATCTTCCGGCTGTACGACAAGTGGGTCGCGCATAGCGTGCTGGGCGGCTTCAACTCAAACTTCGGCCTGCTGCTGGTGCGGTTTTTCCTCACCAGCGCCGTCGCCACGGGGATCGCCTGGCTGTCGCGCCGATATTTCGAGGACCTGTTCCTGGCGCAGAAGAACAAGCTGGCTCCTTACCGCGGCCCGGAAACCACTTAAAACCGCCTGCGCGGGCACTTCGTGCGGTGTTCGAAGAACCGGCCACTTCGTGGCGTGTTTTCGTGGGGTGGCAACTGCGAGCGGCCGTGGCCCTCGCGATGCTCGGGATCGACAATCCCGTGCCGAGCATCGCGAGGCCCACAAAGGCTCCGGTAGTCAGCATCACGAGAACACGTCACGAAGTGACCGCCTCCCGCGCAGGGGGTCTTAGTATGGTCTTTTCCGGAGGTTTTGCCGTTGCGCTGGAAACGCCCTCTTGTTTTTGTCTTGATCCTCGCCATCGCGGTCGGTGCGGGACTGTTTTTCTGGCGCAGCGCGACGCCGCCGCTGGTGGCGCGGCTGCTGCCGGAGTCGCAGGGGATCGTGTACTTCAACCTGGGCCCTTTGCGGGCGGCGACCCACTTTGACCGAAAGCCGGTGGGGCATGACCCGGACTATCAGCGCTTTATCGACGCGACCGGGATTGACTTCGAGCGCGACCTGAACCAGGCGGCGTTCGCGCTCGACCACCTGCCGGACAGTGCGGGGCCGAACGGCGGGCTGGCGTTTTCCGAGGTGTTTGCGGGACGGTTCGACGCGGGGCGGCTGTCGAAATACCTGGGCGGCATTGCGAGCGGGACCGAGGCGTATGCGGGCCGCACAATCTTCAACATTGCGAATGACGGGCGGACGGTGCGGGTCGCCGTGCTGCCGGGCGGCATGGTCGCGGTAAGCAATACGCCGACGCCGGAGCAGATGCACTCCATACTGGACCGGGCGCGGACGGCGTGGCTGCCGTTCGGCGCAAGCGAGCCGACGCTGCTGAGCGAGCACTATGGCGACCTGCCGGGACTGTCGCTGGCCTGGGGAATGGGGCAGATTGGGCTGCCGTTCGGCGATCACGGGGAGTTTCGCGTGATGGGGTTTACGCTGCCGTTCCGGCTGGACGCGACGTTTGTGGCCTCGCTGCGCTGGACCGGGGCTTTGCGGCTGCGGATCGAGGAGATTGCCCCGAACGAGAGCGCGGCAAAGGCCTCAGCCGGGGCGCTCTCGGCACTGCTGAAGCTGGGGCAGATGGCGGAGAACGGCCTGCCCGGCCAGGTATCCAGCGCACAGACGCAGGCGCTGCTGAACAGCGCGTCTGTGACGCAGTACAACGATCGGGCGGTGCTGAAGGCTACGCTGCCGGAGGATTTGCTGCGCTCGCTGGTGCGGAGCCCGCATGCGCTGGCGCCTGGAGGGCGGCGCTAGGGAGCAGGGAGCAGGGAGCAGGGAGCAGGGAGCAGGGAGCAGGGAGCAGGGAGCAGGGAGCAGAAGATATTAGAAAGCAAGGGAGCGGTTCGCAATCAGAGCGAGGGTGTCCTGACTGCGATGCTCTTCACTCTGTAATGAGTTAGAAACGCACTGCAGAGACATGGGACAACTTGCCCGGCCCAAACACTCTGGTTTGCTTCCTGCTTGCTGCTTACTCTGCACCGTGGGCAAGACCGGTCGCACCTGTGACCGCCATTTTTTCTTCCTGCTGTTCCATGGTTTCGCGCAGGTACTTGTGCGGGTTTACCGGCATGTTGTTGACACGGACTTCGTAGTGCAGGTGGGGGCCGGTGCTGCGGCCGGCGGAGCCCACATAGCCGACCACCTCGCCCTGCTTGACCAGCTGGCCGGCCACCATGGCGAACGAGGAGAGATGCCCGTAGATGGTCGTGACGCCGCCGCCGTGGTCGATGATCATCTCGCGACCGTAGCCGCTGGCCGGCCCGGCTTTGGCGATCACGCCGTCGGCAGGGGCGCGGACGGGGGTTCCGTAGCTTGCGGCAATGTCGAGCCCGGCGTGGAAGGCGCCTTCGCCGTTGAAAGGGTCAAGCCGCTCGCCGAACGAGCTGGTAATCCGGCCCAGCAGCGGCCAGAGCGAGGGGGAGGCAGCGCCGCCCAGCACCGTGTCGGCGTTGGTGGCGAAAGGGTGGGGGTGGTAGTTGAACTGCGGCTCCAGGTGAGTGGTAAGCGCGGCGGAACGCAGATCCGCGAACTCGTCAAGCGACTTGGCGTAAGCCTGCTGGCTGAAACCGGCAAAACTGTCGGGCGAGCTGTCGGCCAGCACCGGGGTAGCGCCGGTCGCGACCGCCTTGGTGCTGCGCGTGTGGAAGCCGTACAACGCTGTGACCTGGCTGGCCAGCGAGCCGAGCGAGGCTGCCTGCACATCTTTTTGCTGCGCCTGCTTTTCGAGCTTCGCGTAATCCTTGCGGAGCATTTCGCGCTGCGAGCGGACCTGGTTGTAGCTGGCCGTCTTGAGCAGCATCCGGCTGTACGAACCCGCCATGCCCGCGATAGTGAACGCGCCAACCAGCGCCGCCGCCACGAAAATGTAGGCGTAATGCAGCGGAATGGGCACCTTGCGCAGGCGGCCGTCCGACTCACGTGCGACAAAGATGACGTAGAAGCGCTTGTTCAACAGACTGACCTGACTCCTGAAAAAACGGGAAGAGCTGGTGCCTGGGCGGTGCCTCGCCGCCGGCAAAGAAGACGGCCCGGGGCAAATCCATCTACCTTCTGTAACGCTAACAGTCGCTCCGGGGCGGGTCAACGAAGTTGGCGGGGAAAAGGCGTTACTTGTGGGTGAGGCGAAGCATCCACTTTGTAGCTGGAATCTGTGACTTTTCGATGCGGTGAAGGTGAATCTGGCGCCCGAAGCCCTAAGCGCCGGGCCTGCTGCAAAAGCGGCCGCAGGTAAGCTGGGTGGCATGGCTGCTCTCTTGGGCGAACGCGCCTTGATCGCCGCTCTGCAGGCGCAGGCCGGTCGTGCCTTGAGGCCGAAGCGCGCGAGGGCGCTGCGCGTGGGCATGGGCGACGACTGTGCCGTGCTGAAGGTGCCGACGGGGCACGAGCTGGCCGTGACAACCGACCTGCTGCTGGAAACGACGCATTTTCGCCGGGACTGGCATAGCCCGGAGGCTGTGGGGCACCGGTGCCTGGCGCGCGGGCTGAGCGACCTGGCGGCGATGGGCGCCCGGCCCCTGGCGGCGTTTCTGTCCTTTGCGATCCCGGCCGAGCTTGCCGGGGGCTGGACCACGCGCTTTCTCGATGGGCTGCTCGCGCTGGCCCGGCGGTGCAAGGTGCCCCTGGCGGGCGGCGATACGGCGCAGGCGCCACGGGTGGGCGGGGCAAGCCTGTTCAGCGCGGATATCGTGCTGCTGGGAACGGCGCCCGCGGGCACGGCGCTGCTGCGCTCCGGAGCGCGCGCGGGCGACCTGCTGTATGTGACGGGCGCGCTGGGCGGCGCGGCGGCGGAGCTGGACCGCGTGGCGGCACGGCCGGCGGCTTTCCGGCGCCTGCGAGCCGCCCAGGACGGGCACCCTCACCTGTTCCCCGAGCCGCGACTGGCGCAGGGGCAGCGCCTGCGCGGGTTGGCGACGGCAGCGATCGACCTCAGCGACGGGCTTTCGACCGACCTGGCGCACCTGGGCGAGAGCTCTGGCCTGTGCGCCGAGGTGGAGGCGGGGCTGGTGCCGGTGCATACGCTCGCCCGGTTTAGGGCGGATCCGCTGGAGCTGGCGCTGCATGGCGGAGAGGACTACGAGCTGCTGTTTACGGCGGCGCCTGCGACACGGGTTCCGCGCTCGATTGCCGGAGTGCCGGTCACCCGCATCGGGCGGATGCTGCGGCAGCGCAAGGGAGCGGCGCGGGTCACGCTGATCGCGGCTGATGGGAGCCAGTCGCGGCTTGAAAATCTAGGGTGGGAGCACTTTCGCGGCGAAAAGCGGTAGACCGCCTGCGCGGCTGGCGGCCACTTCGTGGCGTGTTCTCGTTGATTTTGTGACCCTCGCGATGCTCGGGATCGACCTCCTCAACCCCGACCAACGGGAGGGCCACGGAGGCCCACAGCTGCCACCCCAAGTAGACACGTCACGAAGTGACCGCCTCCCGCGTAGGGGGTCTTACCGTTAGCATCAAGCCATGACCCGCGTCCGCTTCGCCCCGTCGCCTACCGGCATGCTGCACGTCGGCAATGCCCGCACCGCTTTGTTCAACTGGCTGTTCGTGCGGGGGCAGGGTGGCGCGTTCGTGCTGCGGGTGGAGGATACGGACGTAGAGCGCAGCGAGGAGAAGCACGAGCTGCAGCTGATGGAAGACCTGCTATGGCTGGGACTGCGCTGGGACGAGGGCCCGGTCACTGGCGGTCCGCACGCACCGTATCGCCAGAGCGAGCGGCTGGCCATTTACGCGCGACACACCGAGCAGTTGCTGGCCGAGGGCAAGGCTTACCGCTGCTTTTGCACGGTGGAGCAGCTGGAGGCCGACCGCCAGGCCGCGCTCGCGACACACGAGCCGCAGAACTACACGGGCCGCTGCCGCGCCATTGCACCCGAGGACTCTGCCACGCGCGCGCAGGCCGGCGAGCCGTTTGCCGTACGGCTGCGCATCCCGGAACACCCCCTGCGCTTCCACGACCTGGTGCGCGGCCCGGTCGAGTTTGCTCACGAAACCATCTCCGACCCGGTGCTGGTGCGCTCCGGAACAAACGGCGCCGCCGGCATGCCGGTCTACAACTATGTCGTCTCCATCGACGACGCGCTGATGGGTATCACGCACGTCATCCGCGGCGACGACCATATTTCGAACACGCCGCGGCAGGTAGCGATCTACGAGGCATTCGGCTGGCCGCTGCCCGAGTTTGCACACCTGTCGAGCATCCTGGGCGCGGACCGCGAGCGTTTGTCGAAGCGGCACGGGGCTACGTCGGTCGCGAGCTTTCGCGAGATGGGCGTGCTGCCGGAAGCGCTGGTCAATTACCTGGCGCTGCTGGGCTGGGGACCCGCGGGCGGCGACCGTGAGATCTTCTCCGCGGAGGAGGTGGTGCGGGAGTTTCAACTGGAGCGCGTGACGGCCTCGCCCGCGGTGTTCGACTGGGACAAGCTGCGCTATCTGAACCGCCACTACCTCAAAACCGGCGACCCGGCACGGCTGCTGGGGCTGGCGTGGCCGTTTTTTACAGCAGCCGGAATGCTGCCTGCGCGCGGGGTGGCGGCGCCGGAGGTGGTGGGCTGGGCCGGGCAGGTGCTGGGGTTGTTTCTGCACTCCATCGACCAGCTGGACGAACTGCCGGGCAAGGCCGGGTTCCTGTTCGGGGTGGATGCCGGCGCGGTGCGGGCAGAGCCGGAGAATGCGGCGGTGCTGGCGGCGGAGAGCTCGCAGAAGGTGCTGCGGGCCTTTGCGGCGCGGGTTCTTGCTCACCAGGGCCAGGTGACTTCGGAGGTTTTCAAGCAGTGGATGAACGAGATCAAGACGGAGACCGGGGTGAAGGGCAAGGAGCTGTTCCACCCGGTGCGGATCGCGCTGACCGGCGCGCACTCCGGCCCGGAGTTCGACAAGCTGCTGCCGGTGATGGAGTGGGGCGCGGAGCTGCCGCTGCCGAAGCATGTGCCGGGCGTGCGGGAGCGGCTGGAGCTGTTCACGGCCGGCTGGTAGAGGTGGCTGGGGTGTGCTGGAGTGTGCACCGCGCCTGACGTTTTTTGAGGAAAAGAGGTACCGATGAGCTCATCGCAGCAGGCCTTTGTCGCGGCACACTACGCGGAGCGAGCACGCGACTATGTGGAGAGCCTGAACCACTCTACAGGCGACGATCTGGACCAGCTGGAGGCGGAGCTGCGGGGGCTCGATGCAGCGCAGGTGCTCGACCTGGGCTGCGGGGGCGGCCATGTGAGCTATCGCGCGTCGCCGCACGTGGCGCAGGTGGTGGCGTGCGATGTGACGCGGAGCATGCTCGACGCGGTTGCGGACGAGGCGCGCAGGCGGGGCCTCCAGAACATTGCGGTACAGGAAGCCGCGGCGGAGCAGCTCCCGTTTGAGGATGCGAGCTTTGATGCGGTGCTGTGCCGGTTCTCAGTACACCACTGGCAGGATATTGAGCGGGGGCTGCGTGAGGCCCGGCGGGTGTTGAAGCCCGCGGGGCGCGCGGTGTTCATCGATGTGACAGCGCCTGCGGACCGTTTGCTCGATACGCACCTGCAGGCGTTTGAGCTGCTGCGCGATGTGTCGCATGTGCGCAACTACACCGTTGCCGAGTGGGTTGGAGCGCTGGCGCGTGCCGGCTTTGCGGTGCGGGGGATGACGGCACGCAAGCTGCGGATGGAGTTTCCGGTGTGGATCGCGCGGACACGCACGCCTGCCGGCCACGCGGAGGCGATTCGCTCGCTCCAGCAGGGCGCGCCGGAGGCGGTGCGGCTGTACTTCGCTATCGCCGCGGATGGCAGCTTCGATCTGGATACGGTGACGTTTGTCGCGGAGGCTGCGGCGGGTTAAGGCACGAGCGCTCCGGTCTCGCTCACCCGGAGCGTAGGAAGAAGCTGAGGGCGGCATCGCCCTGTTCGAGGGTGCGCGTCCTGCTCAGGGTTCCGTAGCGCTCGGCGAACACCGTGCTGGCATCCGGGCTGCGTGGTGCGGGGCTGCGGGCTCGGCGATGCTCGGCGATCACGATCCCGTCTGACGCGATCAGCCCTGCGGCATCGCCGCCCAGCCGCTGCAGCACTGCCGAGTACTCGGCGGCCCCGGCGTAGGGGGGATCGAGAAAAACAATGTCAAAGGCGGGCGCAGCTTCGCCAAGCACTGCCTGCGCGGCGCGAGTGAGCCAGCGCTGTACGGCCATAGCTTCCACCTGCGCGCTGCCCGCGAGCCCCAGCGCAGCGATGTTTTTTTTGAGGGCGTCGAGGGCCGGCCGCGCCTGCTCTACAAACACAGCGCGCGCGGCGCCGCGGCTCAGCGCCTCCAGGCCGTTGGCGCCCGAACCCGCGTAGAGGTCAAGGAAGCGCGCGCCCCGCGGCTCACGGCGGAGTCGCGGCTGCAGTACGTTGAACAGGGTCTCGCGCAGGCGGTCCGAGGTGGGCCGCGTCTCAGACCCTGGCGGCGCCTCCAGACGCCGCGACCGGAACTCGCCTCCGATGATGCGCATCGAGAACCATCCTAAGCGCGGGCACTACAATCAAGGCTGCGACAGAGCAAGCAGGCAGCAGGCAGCAGGCAACACAAGCAACGCCGGATCCACTGCTTCCTGCTTCCTGCTCACTGCTCACTGCTCCAGGAGGAACGACCGACAATGCGAGCCTGGAGTTTTCCGTTCGGCAGACCCTTCGGCGTGGAGCTGCGCATCCACGGGCTGTTCGTGGTGCTGCTGTTTCTGGCTTCGATCTTCTCGAGCACCAGCGGTCTGGGCGGCTGGCGGGGTGTGGCGCTTTGGCTGCTGCTGCTGATGGCCGTGTGCGTGCGCGAAACGGCTCGCGCGCTTGCCGCGGCGACGTTCCACATCGGCCTGCGCTCGGTCCTGCTGCTGCCCATCGGGGGGCTGCAGGCGCCGCTTGACCCGGAGGCCGAGGCAGAGGCTCGCAAGCCGCGCGCGCAGTACACGCTGGCGCTGGTGGGTCCGTTTGCCAACCTGCTGGTGGCCGCGCTGATCGCGGGTCTGCTGGTGGGCGGCAGCCCGGAGGTGCACGTGCTGGCGCATCCCTGGGTGGGCGAGACGCACCTGCTGCGGACCGCGCTATGGTTCAACGTGGCGCTGGCCCTGCTGCATGTGATTCCCGCGTTCCCGCTCGATGCGGGGCGGCTGCTGCGCGATCTTTCGATCCGCAAACATGGCGTGCAGGAGGCGAGCAAGGCGGCGGTAAGCCTGGGGCGCATGCTGGGCTCGGCCTCGGCGGCGCTGGGCATCGGGCTGCTGCTGTTCCCCAATGTGCCGCTGGCGGTGGCGGCCAGTCCGTGGCTGCTGCTGGGCGGCTTTTTCGTGGCGGTGGGGGCGCAGCTTGACGATCAGGGAACTGTTTTCCAATCGGTGATCGACACGGTCGCGATGCGCGACGTGATGCTGACGGCGTTCAGCACAGTATCGCCCTCGGACACGCTGCAGGATGCGCTGGAAAAGGCAGTGCACTCGCTGCAGGACGAGTTTCCGGTGGTGCGCAACGACGAGATTATCGGCGTGGTTTCGCGCGGGGCGATCCTGGTGTCGCTGCGCTCGGAGGGCAATGGCTATGTGCAGTCAGTGATGGCGCGGAGCTTCCTGGTGGCGGCACCCGATGACTCACTGGGCACGACGATCCGCCGGATGCGCGAGGGCCGGGTGGGCATGATTCCGGTCGCCAATGAAGAAGGCCGGGTGCTGGGCATGGTGACGCTGCAGAACCTGCGGCAGAGCATGGTTCCTTTGCTGGAGCAGAGAAAGCTGCGCGCCGCGGAGACCGGCGGGCGGGGGCTGTAAGGCTTCCCTTCAGCGATGAGCCTTCCGCGATGAGCATGGACGCGTCTATCGTAAGTTCAACAGCCGGGTCTGCGCCCATATTTGCGCACGGCGAAGACCCGCCGCTCGCGCCCGGGCTGTACCTGGTGGCCACGCCGATCGGCAATCTTGAGGACATAACCCTGCGCGGTCTGCGGGTGCTGCGCTCCGCGGACCGGATCGCCTGCGAAGACACCCGGCAGACGGCGAAGCTGCTGGCGCACTTCGGTATTAGCAAGCCAACGCTGAGTCTGCATGAGCATAACGAGCAGGCCCGGGCCGCGGAGGACCTGCTGCCGCTGCTCGCGGCTGGCGGGCGGGTGGCGGTGGTTTCGGATGCCGGCACCCCCGGCGTCGCCGACCCCGGCATGCTGCTGGTGCGCGCAGCCATCGCGGCGGGCGTGGCGGTGTTCCCAGTGCCGGGTGCGAATGCGGCGCTGTGCGCGCTGGTGGCCTCAGGGCTGGCGACGGAGCAGTTCTGCTTTCACGGGTTTCTTCCGGAGAAGCCCGGCGCCCGGCGGACGGCGCTGGAGCTGCTCGCAGCCGGTCCGCCGCCCGGCACGCAGGTTTTTTATGAGGCGCCGCACCGCATCCTGGAAACGCTGGCCGAGGTGGACGCGGTGTTTGGCGCGCGGGCGCGGGTGGTGGTGGCGCGCGAGTTGACCAAGCTGCATGAGGAGTTTCTGCGCGGCTCGGCCGCCGAGGTGCGGGCTGCGCTGGCTGCGCGCGAGCGGGTGCGGGGCGAGATGGTGCTGCTGCTGGAGATCGCAGCCGGGGAGCCGGACATGGAAGTCGCGCAGACGCTGGGGGCTCGGGTTGCGGAGTTGTGCGCGAGCGAAGGGCTCGACGAGAAGGATGCGTTGAAGCGCACGGCGCGCGAGCGGGGGATGGGCAAGAGCGAGGCGTATCGGGAGTTGCAGCGGGAGCGAGCCGCGTCGCGAGTTGCAAAGCGGTAGCGCGCCGTGGCTGAACTACAGAACGAGCGCAGCAACCTCAGAAAACGGGAACTCGATGCCTCTCGCCGGCAGGCTGAATCGCTCAGCGCGACGTAACTGACCGCCTTCAAACCGCTCGAACACGCCAGACTCCGGATCGACGACCCAGATCGCCGGGATGCCCATCTGCTCGTAATCGCCGAGCTTGCGCATGAGCCGCTTGTAGGTGTCCTCGGGACTCAGGACTTCAAACACCGCGATGGGTGCATGGGTTGCGATCGGCTCTCTAGCCAGTGAGGCGTCGAGAATCGCCACGTCGGGAACCCGAAACCGGGTGTCGCTGGTTTGCACGCGAAGCTCGGGGCGGATGCGGATGTTCCAGCGTTCTGCGTTCATGCGGAACCAGTAGGCAATTGCGCCCTGCCAGGAAGAATGACTGTCCTCGCCCATGGGGCGCTCCTCGATTTCTCCGTCCACGTATTCGGCGTCCGGCTCATAGTCGGTGTGCAGGTAGAGCTCGATCGGTATGTGTGTGGAAGCGGCCATACGCTCCTCCGTTTGCGGGTGAGTCTAGCAGCAGTGCTTTCTTCGGTGTTGGTGGGGCGGCTACTTCACCTCGCCCGGGGTGCCGGCGCCTACGGGCTGCTCCCAGGCCGGGGTGGGGCGCTGGCTTTCAGGCAGAGTACGGCCCTTGACGCGGTCATAGACGTAGGCATCGCTGACGGTGCCCATGGACTCGTTGTAAAGGGAGATGCCGCCGGTAGCCTGGCGCAGCTCTTCACTGAACCTGTGCAAGGCTTTGAGGTGGTCGGCGGTGGCGGGCCGCTCCCCGCTCGGGGTCTTGATGAACTTCTGGTAGCCCTTGTCGAGGACGTGGCCGATCTCGCCATCGACGACCACGCCAGGCTTGACCGCGATGGCAACAGAGGTTGTTGTGCCGGGCACGAGCACCGCGGCGCAGCCGTACTTCGCAACCTGCACGGCGCCCGAGACGAGACCGGGCTTTGCGACGGCATTGGGGCTGGCCACATCAAACTTGTATGTCCGCAGGGCGGCGAGGGACTCCTCAAAGGTAGGCTGCTTGGTCTTTTTGGCCATGGCGGTATCTCTTTCAATGAAGCTGCAGTGAGAAAATGGTCGCACGAGTAGCACGGCGCAGCAATGCGATCTACCTCCGCGATCTACTTCAAGGAGCCCAAGAATGGCGGCAGGCACGATCAGCGTTAGCGGGAAGCGTGCGGAACTGCTGGGCAGCTTGCCGCACACCCGCGTCGGCAACACGCCGCTGCTGCGGATGGGCCGGCTGACGGAGCACCTGGCGGGCGTGCAGATTTTAGGGAAGGCCGAGTGGGCCAACCCGGGCGGCAGTGTCAAGGACCGCGCGGCGACAGCTATCGTGAAGGCTGCGCAGGCCGCCGGGCGGATTCTGCCGGGGGCAGATCGGAAATCTGGCGAGCACCTGCTGGACGCGACCAGCGGCAACACCGGCATCGCTTATGCCATGCTGGGCGCGGCGATGGGCTTCCCGGTAACGCTGTGCATGCCGACCAATGTGTCGCCGGAGCGGAAGCGGATCCTGGCGGCCTACGGAGCCGAAGTGGTATGGACCGACCCGGCGGATGGCTCGGATGGGGCGATTCGGAAAGCGCGCGAGATGGCTGCGAGCGAGCCTGGGCGGTACTTCTACGCCGACCAGTACGGCAACGAAAACAACTGGCTGGCGCATTACCACACCACCGCAAACGAAATCTGGCAGCAGACCGAGGGCCGCATCACCCACTTTGTCGCAGGGCTGGGCACCAGCGGAACCTTTATGGGCACGACGCGGCGTCTGCGGGAGTTGAACCCGGCGGTCCGCTGCTACTCCATGCAGCCGGACAGCCCGTTCCACGGGCTGGAAGGCATGAAGCACATGGCGACCGCGATTGTGCCGCGCATCTACGACCCCGCGCTTGCTGACCGCAATCTCGAGATGGAAACCGAGCGGGCGCATACCATGGCGCGCCGGCTGGCCCGGACCGAGGGGCTGCTGGTCGGGGTCTCGGCGGCGGCCAACCTCGCGGCGGCTTTGCAGGTCGCTGAAGAGGAAGCCGCCGCGGGGCGCGAGGCGGTGATCGTGACGGTGCTCTGCGACTCGGCGGACAAGTACCTGAGCGAGCGCTTCTGGGAGGAAGAGTAAGCGATGCTGAAGCTGCCGGATGTGGTCTACAACACGCTGCGCGTGCACGGCGAAGAGACCTACCCGCACGAGTGCTGCGGGGTGCTGCTGGGCCACGCCGGCGACCACGGCAACAGCGTGGAAGCCGCGGTGCGCGCAGGCAATACCCGCACCGACTCGGCACACAACCGCTACAACATTGCCCCCGGCGAGCTGATCCGGATCCAGCGTGAGGCGCGCGAGCGGGGACTCGATATTGTGGGCTTTTACCACTCGCACCCGGACCACCCGGCGCAGTGGTCGCCGACGGATTTCGCCGAGGCGCACTGGCTGGGCTGTTCGTATGTGATTACGGCGGTGGAGCAGGGGCGCGCCGCGCTGACCCACTCGTTTCGACTGGAAGGCACGACCGAGGACGACAAACGCTTTGTGGATGAGGCGATCGCAGCGGTGACGGTGGTGACGCCCGAAGCCGTGCCGTGACAGGCTTGCGCGACCGGCGCACACGCTGGCCGGTAGAGCGTTTGCACCGCGGCATTGCTCGTGCACATCTAGGTATCTTGAGGAAACGCATGCAGATTCATATCCCGACTCCGTTGCGCGCTTACACCGGCCAGCAGGCCACCGTTCTGGTGGAAGCAGCGACGGTGACCGCCGCGCTCGATCAGCTCACCACGGATCATCCCGAGCTCAGGCGTCACCTCTTCAGCGAAGAAGGTAAGCTGCGCGCGTTTGTAAATCTGTACCTCAACGATGAAGATGTGCGCTACCTGCCGGAAAAAGAGGCGACGGCGACGAAGGCGAGCGACGCGCTGTCCATCATCCCCTCCATCGCCGGCGGCTGCTGGCCGCAGGGGCAGCGGTAAGGCCTGCCGTCGAGGCAGCGGCGCCTTTGGCGCAAGTGCCTTAGAAGCGCCTGGATTTTCCCATCGCTCTCCTGGTAAGAAGGACATACACATGGCAACAGCAATCGCAACAGAAGTAGCGACGCTTCCCGAGCTCACCACCGATGAACTCAAACGCTACGCGCGCCACCTTATCCTGCCCGAGGTGGGCGTGGAAGGCCAGCGCAGGCTCAAGGCTGCGCGTGTGCTGTGCGTGGGCACCGGCGGCCTGGGTGCGCCGCTTGCGCTGTATCTCACGGCGGCTGGCATCGGTACGCTCGGCCTGGTCGACTTCGACACCGTAGACGCGAGCAACCTGCAGCGGCAGATCATCCACTCGACGCCTGACGTCGGGCGGCTAAAGGTCGACTCGGCGGCGGAGAAACTGCATGCGTTGAATCCAGCGCTGAAAATCGTCAAGCACAATGTGATGCTGACCAGCGACAACGCACTCGATATCTTCAAGGACTACGACATCATCGCGGACGGCACCGATAACTTCCAGACCCGCTACCTGGTGAACGATGCATGCGTGCTGCTGGGCAAGCCGAATGCTTACGGGTCGATCTTTCGGTTTGAGGGCCAGTGCAGCGTGTTTGCGGCGAAGAATGGCCCGTGCTACCGCTGCCTGTATCCGGAGCCGCCACCGCCGGGTCTGGTGCCGTCGTGCGCCGAGGGCGGAGTGCTGGGCATTCTGCCGGGCCTGGTCGGCGTGCTGCAGGCGACGGAAGTCATCAAGCTGATCCTCGGCATCGGCGAGCCGCTGGTGGGACGATTGCTGCTGATCGATGCGCTCTCGACGAAGTTCCGCGAGTTGAAGCTGCGTAAAAATCCCGAGTGCCCGGTCTGCGGGGTGAATCCAACGGTGACCGCGCTGATTGACTACAACCAGTTCTGCGGCGTCTCAGGCGCTGCTGAATCTGTAACCGAAGCCGTTACAAAAGGAGCCGCAGTGTCACAGCAGAATGGAATTGAGCAGATCCCGGTTACAGAGCTGAAGCGCCGCCGCGATGCAGGCGAGGCCCCGTTTGTGCTGGATGTACGCGAGCCGTGGGAGTACCAGATCGCCAACCTGGGCGGCCACCTGATCCCGCAAGGCGAGCTCGCGCGCCGCACGGGCGAGCTGCCGAGGGACCAGACCATCGTGGTGCAGTGCAAGAGCGGCGGCCGCAGCCAGAATGCAGCCGAGCTGCTGAAGGCGCAGGGCTTCAAAGTGGAGAACCTGGCCGGCGGGATTCTGGGCTGGTCAAGTGAGATCGACCCGAGCGTACCGAAGTACTGAGCGGTCGGCAAGGTCGTGCTGCATCTGCCCTGAAGTTGATTTATAGTATCGCTGAGGAGCAGTCAGTCGCATGCATGACGTCTACACTCTCGGAGCGCCCCTTCTCGTCGTCCTGGTCGGGCTGATCTACAACGGCCAGCAGGTACGGGAATTGCGCGGTGAGATGCGCGAGTTGCGAGGGGAAATACACAAGGATATGAGCGAGCTGCGGGCCGAGTTTCAGGCCAGCAACCGGCTTCTTACAGAGCTTCTATTCCAGCACGCCGAACGCATCACGAAACTGGAAAGCAAGTAGGCGCTCTCTCCTGCGCCTTGCCGAACTCCTCGCCTCCACTTGTTACCGAACAAATACAAAGGCGAGCCGCTGGGCTGCTAGCCTAACTTCGTGAGCACAGCAACTTCCACTCCTCTGCTCGAAGCACCGCTTGAGACGCAGCACAGCGCGCGCGCAGAAAGCGATGCACAGGCGCTCGGCCAGCAGCATGCCGGCAGGCTGCACTGGCCGCTTGCCATTGCGCTCGGCATTTTTCATCTGCTGGGGCTCGCGGCACTTTTCTTTTTCTCCTGGTCGGGGCTCGCTGTGGCCGCCGGGATGTGGGTGCTGGCGCAGAACATCGGCATCGGCATGAGCTATCACCGCCAGCTTACGCATCGCGGCTTTACCACGCCCAAATGGGTCGAGTACACGATGGCTATCTGCGCCACGTTTGCACTTGAGGGGGGTCCGATCTTCTGGGTGGGGGTGCACCGGTTGCATCACCAGGTGACCGATAAGCCGGGCGATCCGCACTCGCCGCGCGATGGCGCATGGTGGTCGCACATGGGCTGGATGCTGTGGGGCAGCCTGCACAATCACGACCCGCTGCTCGACCGCTATGTGCCCGACCTGAAGCGCCAGTCGTTCTACCTGTGGCTCAGCCGCTGGCACTGGCTGCCGGCGACTCTGGCGGCCTTCGTCTTCTTGTTCGCGGGCACGTTTGCACATGGCGGCAGCCTGTATCGCGGGGTGTCGTGGGTGCTGTGGGGGATCTTCCTGCGCGTGTGCCTGGGGCTGCATGTCACGTGGCTGGTGAACTCGGCGACGCACATGTGGGGATCGCGCCGGTTTGCGACGCGCGACGATTCGCGCAACAACTGGTGGGTGGCGCTGCTCTCAGGCGGCGAAGGCTGGCATAACAACCATCACGCGCACCCGGTTTCGGCGCGCCACGGCATGGCCTGGTATGAGCTCGATGTGAACTACTGGGGCATCCGTCTGCTGGGGCTGCTGGGGCTTGCGAAAAAGATCAAAGTGCAGGGACCAGGCGTGGGCGCGAACGCGGGCCAGACGCGCATTCTGCACAGCTAACCCAAAGCGAGTCCGTCGCGAAGGCCGGCAGTCGCAATCCGCAGCGCGCATCGCAGCAGACCCTTTAGAATGGGGCGCGATCTCGAAGGAGTTTTTCCATGCTGCGCTTCCCTGCCCTGGCCCTGGCCGCCTCTCTGCTTTGCACGCTTCCGTCGGCGCTTTTCGCGCAAACCGCCGAGCAGGTCACGCTCGATACACGCGCCGCGGGCACGCCGTTTCCCCACTTCTGGGAGCAGATGTTCGGCTCCGGCCGCGCCGTACTGGCGCTGCGCGATGACTACCGCAAAGATATCCGCACGGTAAAGCAGGCGACGGACTTCAAGTACGTCCGCTTCCACGCGATTCTCGATGACGACATCGGTGTGTACGACGAGGACAAGGACGGCAAGCCGGTCTACAACTGGAGCTATGTCGACCAGGTCTACGACGGGCTGCTGGCTGAGGGCGTACGTCCGTTTGTCGAAATCAGCTTCATGCCGAAGAAGCTGGCCGCGCGGCTCGACTATCACGCGTTCTGGTACAAGCAGATCGTGTCGCCGCCGGCGGATTACAAGAAGTGGGACGCGCTGATTACTGCTTTCGGCAATCACCTGGTCGAGCGCTACGGCATTGACGAAGTGTCGCAGTGGTACTTCGAGGTGTGGAACGAGCCCAATATCGACTTCTGGACCGGGCGGCCCGCGCAGCAGACCTACTTCGAGCTGTACGACAACACGGCACAGGCCATCAAGGCGGCCAACTCGCGGCTGCGCATCGGCGGCCCGGCGACCGCGCAGTCCGCGTGGGTGGATGCAATGATCGCGCATGCCGCGCAGGGTCATGTTCCGCTCGATTTCGTCTCGACCCACGTATACGGCAACGATGTGTCGATGGATGTGTTTCATGACCAGCGCCCGGTCCCGCCACACCAGATGGTTGCAGCCGCAGTCGCCAAGGTGCACGAGCAGATCGAGCACTCGGCGATGCCCAGGCTGCCGCTGATCTGGAGCGAGTTCAACGCGACCTACGCGAACGAGCAGGCCATCACCGACTCGACCTACATGGGCCCGTGGATGGCCGACACCATCCGCCAGTGCGACGGGCTGGTGCAATCGATGAGCTACTGGAGCTTCTCTGACGTGTTCGAGGAGCAGGGTGTCGTCAAGACTCCGTTCTACGGCGGTTATGGCTTGATCGCGGAGCGCGATATTCCCAAGCCGGCGTTGCTCGTGTTCTCGCTGCTGCACACCCTCGGCGATACACGGCTGCCCACGCAGGCCAAGGACATGCTGGTGACCCGGCGTGCGGACGGCACGCTCGTCTTCGCGGCATGGAACATGGCGGAGCCGCCGGGCTCCTCGGTTCCTGAGAAGACCATCACAATCACGCTCGCAGGTGAGGCTGCAAATGCAACAGCTTCCGTTCGGCGCGTCGATGGCGCGCACGGCGACACGCTCAGTGCGTGGAAGCAGATGGGCTCGCCTATGTATCCGTCGCAGTTACAGATCGCCTCGCTCAGGAAAGTCGGCACGCTCGGCGCACCGGAGCCGGTCGCTGTCACAGGCGGCAAGCTGACGCTCGTAATTCCATCGAGCGGGCTCGCGGTGGTCGAGGTGAAGCCGTAGCAGGTTACGATGCCGCGGTTCTGGGCGCGGGGGCGGCGGGGCTGTTCTGCGCGGGGCTGCTGGCGCAGAGCGGGCTTCGAGTGCTGCTGGTCGATCACGCGCCGGAAGCCGGCCGCAAGATCCTGATCTCGGGCGGGGGCCGCGCCAACTTCACCAACCTCAACGCGCAGCCCGAGCACTTCCTCTCGCAGAACCCGCACTTCGCCAAGTCGGCGCTGGCCCGCTACATGCCGCAGCAGTTTGTCGCGCTGGTGGAGCGCTACGGCATCGGCTACCACGCCAAGGCGCCGGGGCAGCTGTTCTGCGACGGCTCCGCACGACAGCTGGTGGAGCTGTTGCTGGCCGAAGCCGCGGGCGCAGAGCTTCGCCTCAATACGGAGATTGTCGCGGTCGCGCGCGAGAAGAATGGGTTCGCGCTGCGGCTGCGCGGCAGCGCTGGCGGCTCGGATAGCGCTGGCGGCTCGAACCAGGAGGAGACGGTCAGGAGCCGCGCTGTAGTCGTCGCCACCGGCGGCCTTTCGATTCCGAAGCTCGGCGCGACCGGCTTTGGCTACGAGCTGGCACAGCAGTTCGGCTTGAGCCTTGTACCCACGCGCGCTGCTCTGGTGCCGTTGACTTTTAATGCAGCAGACGCGGCACGGTTTGAAGGCCTGAGCGGGGTCGCGACAGAGGCCGAGATCACGCTCTCTGCCGATCGCGGCAGCAAGCGCGGTACGCCGCCGCGCTTCCGCGACAAGCTGCTGATCACGCACCGCGGGTTGAGCGGGCCGGCAGTGCTGCAAATCTCTTCGTACTGGCGTCCGGGGGATGCGCTTTCGCTCGACATGGCGCCCGACCGGCAGGCAAGCGCGCCGCTGCTGCAGGCGCGGCGCGACGAGGCTGCCCTGACTGCGGCGTGGTCTGCCGCGATGCCGCGGCGGCTGGCCGAGCGGCTGCTTGCGCTGGCGCCCCCGCAGGGCTGGAGCAACGACGCGCTGCTCGCAGCCGAACAGCGTCTGCACCGGTGGACGCTCACGCCGGGCGGGACGGAAGGCTACGCCAAAGCAGAGGTGACGGCGGGCGGTGTGGCGACCGACGATCTGCAGGCGCAGACGATGGAAGCGCGGCAGGTCGCGGGCCTCTACTTTATCGGCGAGGTGGTCGATGTCACCGGGCACCTGGGCGGCTACAACTTCCAGTGGGCGTGGGCTTCGGCGGCCGCAGCCGCGCAGGGCATCATGGGCTCCTGAGTTTTCGATCAAGGCGCGCGATACACTGGGACAGTTCGCGCAAGCGCCCGCTCCACCATGGAAGCCGAGGGGCGCAGCGCTGCACATAACTTTCTTCAGGACAGCCCGCCTGCATGAGCACTGACACAAGTTCCGAACGCACCATCGATCTCGCCACACCCACCGCCAATGCGCTGATAGCAGCCGCGCGCGATGCCGGGCTGACGCCATCGAGCGCCGCTGCCGGCGCGGATTTCCACGGCAAGCCCACGGCACGTCTGACGTTCGAGACTGCCCAGCCATCGAGCGGGAGTGAACCACTCTCACTCGAAGTGAGCGAGGGCTTTGACCCCGCCGCGGGGGCGCTGCGCGATGGGCTCGCCCGGCACTTCACTGAGCTCGCCGGGCGCCTGCGCAATCCGCAGCCGGAGCTGTACGTCACCATGAGTGGCCTGCCACTGCGCTTTACCGGCTTCGCGTGGCCTTTCCATCGATCCACCTCCGGGGCCGATACATTCCTGGTGCATGGCACGATCTGGCTGGCCGATGGGACGAACAGTCCGCTGCACGCGAAAATCTCGGCGAGCATGACCGTCACCTTTGCCGAGATCGTCGAAGCGCCCGAGCAGCCGTACGCGGAAGGTTTTATCTACAACGCAATCCGCAAAACCTTCGACTACGGCCAGCTGGAGCTGCTGAAGAGCGGCAACCGTCAGCCGGTGCCGGTGACCACGCGCTACTACAGCCGCTGGCAGAAGAAGTTTCTTTTTACCGATACGACCGAAGAGGAGCGCGCCGCCTTCCTCGCGCGGAAAGCCTTCTGGCTCTCCGGTTTGCTGGGCGGCAGCGCGCCTGTGTGGCTCGCCGACCCGCGCGATGCGCAGTACCTGAACACGACCGAGGAACAGCTGAAGCAGGATGTGCAGGCGCTGGCTCAGGCTGGCTTGGTGCTGCTTTCAGGCGAGCCGGGCTACGCCGCACCTGCGCCTGCGCTGCTGGCGCGCGAGCCCGTGTACCGCGCCGCGCTGGTTGAAGCGCTCGACAGCATCAAGCCAACGTTTAACGAAGCGATGCGCGGCGGCCATACGAATATGTAGCGGCGCGCTACCGCCAATGAATACTTCCTCGATGGCTCCATCCAAGTGAGGGAACACTGAAAACCAGCGTGAGTCTACGAAGACTGTTCGTCTTTTTAGCAGTGGCGATCCCGACAGCTGGCGCCCTGAGCCAGCAGGAGACGCTGCCAGCAACGGTCTCCAGGGACCTGGTGCTGGTGAGCTGCCGCGTACAAGGAAAGGGGCCGTTTACCTGCGTTCTCGACACTGGCTCTTCCATGACAGGGATTTCGCCGGAGGCCGCAAAGCGGCTAAAGCTCAAGCCTCACGCCGAACCCGGAGCAGCACCCTTGGACCCACGCTCACTCGAGCTGGAGGATCTGAGAATCGGCTTGGGCGCAAAGGAATGTAGCGCGGAACGGGTTGGCGTGGCGCCGCTTGACGGGATCTCTAAAGGCACCGGGCAAAGGGTGGACGTGCTGCTGGGATCGTCGCTGTTCGAGCACTTCCAGATCACGATTGACTCGGAGGCGAAGCAGGTGCGGCTTGCAGAGCCCGGTGCAAGTCCCCTTGGCGATTCTGAAAAAATCCCACTGCTGCTGGTAGACCACGTCCCGGTCGCGATCCTGGCTTTGAAGTCGAAAACTGATCGGCGCATCACGGCGCCGTTTGTGGTCGATACCGGCTCGCAGTCGCCGCTGCTGCTTGGTAAAGGTTTCTGGGATCAGCACCCGGAGCTCGCCACCAGCGACACTCGGGCGATGGGATACAGCACCTTGATGCACGTCGACGCGATCCGGCTGAACCAGTTCGAGCTGCGCGGGGTGGCGGCGGGCGAGCCACACGATCCCGAAGGCGTTCTGGCGATCGCGAAGCTGGGTGGTGTACTGGGGGCTCCGGTGCTCGACCGATTTGTGGTGACCTACGACTACTCGCAGAAAACGATGTGGGTCAAGCCAGTGCAGGATTTTTCAAGGCCGTTCGACCTGCCATGATTTGGATGGGGTGCTGCGCACCCGCACCTCCGAGCTCTCACCGTTCGCCTGAGGCTCTACCCCAAAGTTTGCAGGCCTCCTTTTCAACCCCGCTGCCCAGCATGTTCGCCTAGCATTGACTTTGCGGATGCAGTGGAAACCAACAGATCGGAAGCGCCAGCAAGGCGCGCGCGAGGGCAGCATCCTGACCCGCGAGCCGCTGCTGCTTTTGGGCCTGCTGCTGGCAGCATTCTACTTCGGGCGCCCGCTGCTTATCCCTCTCGCGCTGGCGCTCACGCTCAACTTCCTGCTCACCCCGCTGGTTTCGCGGCTGGAGAGCCGGCGTCTGCCCCGCACCCCGGCTGCCTTGCTGGTGCTCGCGGGGGCAACCGCGTTGCTGGGCGGCATCGTGTGGCTGGTCGCCGGGCAGCTGCTTACGGTAGTCAACGACCTGCCCAGCCGCGCGCCCAACATCCGGGCCAAGCTCAACAAGACGCACGTGCCCGCGGACAGCGCGCTGGGCCAGGCGCTGGTGAGCATGGAAGGGCTTTCGCGCGAGTTTTCAAGCGATCCGGCGCAGCAGGAAGCGCAGCACCGCACGCTGGCGGGGACGGCGACCGCGCGTGCCCGCAGCGCCGCCGGGCGTGAGGCGGCGCGGGAAGCAGCGCGCAAGGCTGCGGCGGGCCAAGCGGCCGAGCTGCCGCAGCCCACGCCGGTCCTCGTCGTGCAGGCGCCCGCAACCGAGTTCGCTTACCTGCGCCAGCTGGTCCGCCCGGTGCTGGGGCCGCTGGGCACCGCGGGCATGGTGCTCATCTTTACGGTCTACATGCTGCTCAAGCGCGAAGACCTGCGCAACCGTTTGCTGCTACTGGCCGGTATCGGGCGGCTCAACCTGGTCTCGCAGGCGCTTGACGACGCGGCTGCACGCATCTCCCGCTACCTGATCGCCAACGTCGCGGTAAACACGGGCTTCGGCGTCGTGTTCGCCGCCGGGCTCTACGCCATCGGCGTGCCGTACGCGAGCCTGTGGGGCGCGCTACTGGCGCTTCTACGCACCGTGCCCTACATCGGGCCGCTGGTGGGCGGCGGCCTCCCGGCACTATTCGCGCTCATCTACTTCCCGACCTGGTGGCAGGGCGGCTGCACGGTCGCGCTCATCGGGCTGCTGGAGATCCTGGTTTCGAACTTCCTCGAGCCCTGGCTCTACGGTGCGCACACCGGCATCTCCGAGCTGGCGCTGCTGGCCATGGCAGTCGTGTGGACGCTGCTATGGGGCTGGCCCGGGCTCGCCTTGTCGACGCCACTGACCGTGTGCCTGATCGTGATTGGCCGGACTATGCCGCAGATGTCGTTTCTGCATATCCTGCTGGGTGATGACGCGGAGCTGGCGCCGGAGGCGCGGTTTTATGAGCGGATGCTCGCGCTGGACCATGCCGAGGCGCGCGGCATTGCGGAGCGGTTTCTGGGGCTGGGTCCGGGATGGAGCGGCGCGGAGCTCGACGCCATGGGGAAAGTACAGCGTGCCGCCGGCCGTGTGGCCCATCGCGGAGTCCGTTCCGCCCCGCCCACCGCCATTCGCTCGACAGGCGAGCTGTACGATACGGTTCTGCTCCCGGCGCTGGCGCTTGCGGAAAGCGACCGGCACAAGGGCGCGCTGTCTGAGGACCGCGCCTCGTTCTACCTGCAGAGCGTGGCGGAGCTGGTCGCGGAGCTCACCACCTATCCCACTTCGGGCTCTGCACCGGTCTTCGATTCCGCGGAGCAGGCCCTGGCGCTGACGCTGGCCGCGCGGGTGTGCTGCCCGGTGGTGTGCGTGCCGGCCAGCGACCAGGCTGACGAGATTGCTGCGACCATGCTGGCTCAGCTATTGGAGGCCGCCGGACACAAAACGCTGCTGCTGCCGCCTTCCGCCCTGACGCCAGAGCTGCTGGCGCGCTTTGCCGAGGAGCCGCAGACCAGCCTGTGCATCTCCGCGCTGCCGCCGTTCGCCTTCACGGGCGCCCGTTTGCTGTACCAGCGGCTGCGCGCGGCACTGCCCCACAACCCGGTCATCATCGGGCTGTGGCAGAGCCCGATCGACCGCGATCTGCTTCGCCGGCGCTTTGGTGTCGTTGATGAGCAGGACCACATAGCGACGAGCCTTGCTGCGGCTCTGCGCACCATTCGCGAGCGCGACAGTGCCGTGGCTCCAGCGAACATGTACGCCCGCAGCGCCGGAGCGGGACGCGGCGTTTGAAGCGCTCGTGCAGCGCCGGGCGCCGGCGCAACATCCATCTTCGATAGCAAACTCCGATAGGAAAGGCAGCTCATACTTATGGATTCTCCGGAAACAGTCGTGCAAGCCAGCGTGGATGCCTACAATGCTCACGATCTCGATGCCTACATCGCGGCCTACACGCCCGCGGCTACTTTCGGTCAGCTGGGCGGACGGGTTCTGCTGGATAGCCGCGATGCCATGAGCGGGTTTTACAAGCAGTTCTTTGAGGCTCGCCCAACCGTGCGCTGCGAGATCAAACAGCGGACCGTGCTTGGGCCGTTCGTCGTCGACCTGCAGGAGATCTCCGGCGACGACCAGCCGCCGATGCAGGCCATGCTCATCTCCGAGGTGCGCGAGGGGCGGATCAGCAAGGTTTGGTACGCGCCGTTGTCGGGCGGCGCACCGGCGCACTGACGCCGCTCTCCTGCGGTTAAGAACTGGGCCCGCATCCCGAAGCGGGATGCTGGCGGCTTGTTTTCCGTGAGTGAGAACAGTTCGGTTCGAGACGGTACTGGCTCCAGCCTTCCGCGGCGCCTACTCGAGAAACACCGGGCGCGCACCCACGCTGACCGAGCTATCTGTAGCCACCGCGGTTACATTTCCGTCCAGACCCGTCATGGTCGTCGCGCCCAGGCTGCTGCTGCTGACAGTTCCGGTCGTCGACCACAGGATCCAGCCGGGCTTGCCGTCGCGCACGATCTGGCAGGTCCAGACGCCGCCCGCGGTGGCCGCGCAGCCATTCATCTGCGCGCCCCCGATCCATCCCTCCACGACCCCGTAGGCGGTCGCGGCCTCGGTCGGCAGGGCCTGCGCGTCGGTCAGCGCCAGCGCGCCTGTGCTGTTCTCGTCCCACGCGTACCAGTGGATGCGCTGTACACCGAAGCCCGCATTCAGCAGCAGCGCGCGCGCGACATAGGCGGCCTGGGCGGCGGCGGAGAGGCCGCCCTGCGGCAGGATCCACGAACCCTGCTCGTTCCACAACGGCTTGCCCACAGCCGCGGTGTTGGCCATGGCCGCCCGCAAAGCCTGCACCGTCGCCGTCATCGTCTCGGGCGCCTGGCCGGCCAGGTCGAGCGAGCTGCCAATGGCGTCGGCGGAAGAGCCGCCGGCCGCGAGAAACGCCGCAAGCCCTGCGGGCGAGAGCGCCGGCGACACCACCAGGGCCGAGGCATCGGCAGCGTGCACGGCAGCCACTGCATGCGCTGTCAGCGAGGCCATGTCCGCGCCCATCCGGGCGGGCGCGCCGGTCCAGTAGGCGGCATCCTCGGGCGCGTTCCATACCTCATACGCGCTGATCCGCCCCTTGTAGCGGGTCGCGACCGCCGACACGTACGCGTCCCAGTCGGCGAGGCTGGCCGGCATTGCGGTAGCGCCCGCGCCGTAGCCTGAGGCCGCGCCCGGCGCAGACGATGCCCAGGTGGGCGTCATGCCCAGGGTCAGCGTCACCTGCGCGCCCGCCTCATCAGCGGCGGCAACCTCGGCGTCCAGCGTCTGCCAGGCGAAGCTACCTTGCGCCGGCTCAAGCGCGGCCCAGGTTACGCCCGAGTCCCACAGCCGGCGCGAGCCCACCGCGACCGCCGCCTGCCCGGCAGGGTTCTTGACCACCATGCCGAAAAACTGCGGCGGGATGACGCCGGTTGACTCCGCGGCCTGCGCCTTCGCGATAGGGGAGGCAGCCGCGCCGGTGGCGCCGACCGAGCAGCCCAGCGGGAAGTAGAACACCAGGGCAAGCAGCATGAGCAGGCTGAGTGTGGCAATGGTTCCGAGTCTGTTGCGTGTGTTGAGTGATTGGTTGCGCGGCATGATGTTGTCCTCTGCTCCGCATCATGCCGCCGCGCGGGAGAGACCATGAGCGCAATCGACGCGCGTTTTTCATCGCTGTTTCAAAGCGAAACAGGCGCCGTCTCGTCTATCCAAAATGGGAACCCCGCGAAGATTTATTTCGCACGAGCGGATGCGGAAACGAGAGCGCCTGCACACTCACGACGGCAGCAGGCGGCAAAGGTGTTGTGTGCTGTTTCGTTCGCTACTCGAACCGTTCTGCCGCTGCCGTCCGCAAGGGCTTTGCCTTGCGTCAGATAGCGACTGGCGAGGGTTCCGGCAGATGAGAAAGCCTTTCCTGGCTGCGCGAAATTTCTGCGAACGAAGCAGAAAAACATTGCTAAGTCCGACCAGGCAGGGGGAATATAGTCGCATTCGTCCGGCAGGAGCACACCCTGCCATCTCCGCAGAGCTGAAAACAAGACTGTGCATCCATTCCACCCCCCGATTAAGGAGCTCCATAATGCAAGTTCTTTGCATGGTCACGTCTGACACTTCCTGCGACGTGCAGTGCCCCTGCTGCAGCCAGCGGTACGTCGTCTATTACGCGCGGCAAAGCAGGGCAGAGTGCGAAGAGGCGCTGGAAGCAGTGCGTCTCGCCCTTCTTGAGCATCACGTCCTCAACCCGCTGCACACAGCGCACCCGGGCGAGGCGTTCAACGTGCCCGCATGGAGCGGCCCGGTGCATGCCTCCGCGGCCGCCCTGCTGAGCGGAGCACCGATCAAGGCGCCATCGCGCGCGCGGTCCTCGCCGATCACGCTCGTCCCCAGCACCCAGCAGCGGCGCGTCTCGTAGTCGCGCACCCCTGAAAAAGGCCACCCGCCGGCTTGGAATTCCGGCGGGTGGCCTTTTGTCTTGTATTGCTGCACTTACTCGCGGGTGGTGTCGACGAATGCCTTGAGCTTGCGCGAGCGCGACGGGTGCCGCAGCTTGCGCAGCGCCTTGGCTTCGATCTGCCGGATCCGCTCGCGCGTCACCTGGAAGCTCTGGCCCACCTCTTCGAGGGTATGCTCGGAGCCGTCTTCGAGGCCGAAGCGCATCTTGATAACCCGCTCCTCGCGCGGGGTGAGCGTGCGCAGCACCTGCGAGGTGTACTCCTTCAAGTTGACGCTGATGACCGCGTCGGACGGCGAAACCGCCTGGCGGTCCTCGATGAAGTCGCCCAGGTGCGAATCCTCTTCCTCACCGATCGGGGTTTCGAGCGAGATAGGCTCCTGCGCGATCTTCAGCACTTTGCGGACCTTGGCGACCGGGATATCCATGCGCCGCGCAATCTCTTCGGACGTGGGCTCGCGGCCCAGCTCCTGCACTAGCTGCCGGGAGGTCCGGATGAGCTTGTTGATCGTTTCGATCATGTGCACAGGGATGCGGATGGTGCGAGCCTGGTCGGCAATGGCACGGGTGATGGCCTGACGAATCCACCAGGTGGCGTAGGTCGAGAACTTGTAGCCGCGGCGGTACTCGAACTTGTCCACCGCCTTCATCAGACCAATGTTGCCTTCCTGAATGAGGTCGAGAAACTGCAGGCCGCGATTGGTGTACTTCTTTGCGATCGAGACCACCAGGCGCAGGTTGGCCTCGATCAGCTCGCGCTTGGCCTGCTCCGCGTCCATGTCGCCCTGGATCATCTCGCGCTGCGTGCGCTTGATCTCGGAGAGCGGCACGCCGGTCTCCTCTTCCATCTTTTCCAGGTCGGCGCGGCAGTTCTTCTGCTGGCGGCGGTACTCCTTCTTGAGCTCCTCGCTCTTGGAGGCGTCGAACTTGGTGTCGAGCGAGCGAATCTGCCGCTCGAGCGTGCGCATAGAGTCGACCGACTTGTTCAGCTTGTCGAGCAGCCGCTTGCGCTCGCCGTTGGTGTACTTGAGCTCGCGCACGATGCGCGAGACGTACACACGCTCCCGCGCGATCATCCAGCGGGTCTTGCGCGCTTCCTTTGCCTTGGCCTTCACGGCTTCCAGCGCGGGGATTTTCTCTTCGAGCAGCGCCGCCTTCTTGATGTGCTTCAACATCGACTCGATCCGCGTCGAGGTCTGCTTGACGCGGGCCACCACTACCTCTTCGGTGACCTCTTCCTCGTCGAAGATCACCACTTCCTTGATGTTGCGCACGCCGCGCTTCAGGTCTTCGCCCAGCGCGATGATCTCGCGCACGACGATCGGCGAGCGCGCGATCGCCTTCATCACGCGGACCTGCCCGCGTTCGATGCGTTTCGCGATCTCGACCTCGCCCTCGCGAGTCAACAGGGGTACGGTGCCCATCTCGCGCAGGTACATGCGGACGGGGTCGTTGGTTTTTTCAAGGGTGCCCGGAGTCAGGTCGAGCTCGACGTCTTCGCCGTCTTCGCTTTCCTCGAACTTGTCCCCGCCGAACTTGGGGCCGCCCTCCAGAATGTCGATGCCCTGCGTCCCGATGGTGGTCATCAGGTCGTCCAGATCGTCTGGCGAATGCACGTCACCGGGGATCAGGTCGTTGACCTCGTTGTAGGTCAAATACCCTTTCTCCTTGCCTGCTTCGATCAGGTTCTGGATATCGTCTTCGTACTTATCTTCCATGGCCAAGCGAGTCGTCTCTCCCGCGTATATTTCGGATGGTTCCGGATGTTCCGGCAGATGGCTGTCGCAGCTTCACACAAGGAAAGGGGCCAAAAGGCGCCATCCAAGCAGGGGCGCAGGCCGGCGCAGTTTGCCAAAGAAGACCAGAATAGCAGGTTTTGATGCGGTCACAGCCTCGATCGAATGCCCCACTCGCGAGCGAAGGAGCTTGTTTCGCGCGGCTAGTGCCTGCTTTTTACTCAGTCCGTTGATATATAGATGTAGAAAACTCGTTTTCGTTTCGTTCCTGGGCTGAATGCGGGTGATCTTACTTCGGTGTGATACTCAAAACGCCCGCAGGTCGCGCTCGATCTGCTGTTTGCGGGCCAGCAGCAGGATTACCTGGGCCTCGTCGCCGCGGCGCTCCGCCTCGGCCAGGGCCACGCGAACCGCGCGCTGTTCGCGCTCGAGCGCCGAGCAGCGGAGCGAGTGAAGAGCCGCCTCGGTTTCGGTCAGGTCGATGCGGCGCTCCCCTTCCCCGAGCAACACTTGGGCCAGCAGCGTCCGCTCCGCGCCCTCGGGCAGGGAGCGCACGGGGTCGCTTTCGTGCTCCGTGCGCTCTCCCTGGGCCCGCTCGCGCAGCAGACGCAACGTTTTCTCGGCCGCCAGACCCGCAAACAGGTCCTGCTGCGCGTCGAAAGCCGCCGACACTGCGGCGAAAGAGGGGCTGCCGGCCGGCGCGGCCATCGCTCGCAGCAAATCCTTTTCAGCGCCACTCAGTGCCGGCGCGACTGCCTGCAGCGCCTGTTTCCGGCCGGCGGCGGCCTGCTTCAGCTCCTCCCGCACCAGTGCCGAGTCAATGCCCAGCCGGTGCGCCGACTCGTTGGCGAACTCCTCCCGGCTGATCCCGTTAGGCATACGCCGAATGTGCGGCAGCAGGAAGTTGAGCGCGTCGATCTTGCCTTGGGCGGTCGCGGGGTGCAGCTGCCGGGCGCGGTCCAGCAGGTACTCCGTATGACGGCGCGCGCCGCGCACAGCGTCCGAGTAGGCGGCAAAGCCGCGCTCGCGGAGGTAGCGGTCCGGATCCAGGCCACCATCCAGCGTCACGATGCGAACGTCGAAACCCTCTTCCACCAGCAGCGCAATCGACTTCTCGGCAGCATTGGCACCGGCGAGGTCGGGATCGAAGTTGACAATGACGCGCCGGGTATGGCGAGCCAGCAGGCGTGCCTGGATCTCAGTAAAGGCAGTTCCGCTGGTGGCAAGCACATTGTGTATACCCGCGAGATAGACCGAGATGCAGTCCATCTGGCCCTCCACAAGTAATGCGAAATCCTGGGGATTGGGGCGCTGGGAAGCGAGTTGCCGGATAGCGACCCGGGCTTTGTCCATGTTGAACAGAACATGCCCTTTGGAATACAGCGGCGTCTCCGGCGAGTTGAGGTACTTGGGACCGGCCTTGTCACCGCTTTCGAGCGCGCGGGCGGTAAAGGCGATCACCCGGCCGCCCTCGTTGGCGATGGGGAAGGTGATGCGTTTGCGGAAGCGCGGGTAGACCGGGCCGTCCTTCCGGTTGCCTGCCCCATCCTCTTGCTCTTTCGCGGTAAACAGGCCGGCAAGGCGCAGCAGGCGGGCAAACTCGCCGGAGCGGACCTGCTCGGGCGGGGCGGTGCGCTCCAGTTGCTGCCTTAACGCAGACGACGAGTCCGGCGCGTAGCCGATCCGGAACCGCGCGATGCCCTCGGCGGAGAGCCCGCGCCCGGACAGGTACTCCCGCGCCCGCGCGCCTTCCGGGCTGCGGAGCTGCTCCTCAAACCAGGCGCTGGCCTGCTCGTGGAGCTCGATCAGCCGACCGCGCTCGCGATGCTCAGCTGCATCCTCAGGCGAGGCGAACTCGCGCTTGGGCAGCGGCATGCCGATCTTGACCGCAACCATCTTCACCGACTCGGGAAAGGAGACGTTTTCGATCTTCTGCACAAACGTAAACACGTCACCCGAGACGCCGCAGCCGAAACAGTGGAAAAACTGCCGGGCGGCGTGGACGGAAAAGGAGGGCGATTTCTCCGAGTGGAACGGGCACAACCCGGTCCAGTTCTGCGCGCCGGCCTTCCGCAGCCGCACGTGCTCCTCGACGATCTTGACGATGTCGGCCTGGGCCTTGACGAGCTGGGCGAAATCATCGGGCATGCCACGCCTAGTGTAGCGACCAGCGAGAGGTTCCATCCCGGGGAGAGCAGCCTTAAAGAAAACACGCCACGAAGTGGCCGCCAGCCGCGCAGGCGGTCTACCGGCCTTTACCGCGGCAGCGCCGCAATAAAGGCGTCTACCTCCCGCAACACATCATCGGGCCTCACCAGAAAAAAGGTGTGAAAGTTATTTGGCCACAGAAGGACTCGTGCCTGGGGCATTGCACGCCCAAATGCACCTGCCTGCGCCTCGCAACCCTCTCGATCGAGCTGTACGCGCACCGCGAGCGTCTTCGGATCCTGGTTCGGTGGCCATGTCAACCGGTGCGGGCAGGCGAAAATAGCGAGCACCGGACCTGGAATCCTCGTGAACTGCTTGCCTCCCTGAGAGATGAGGGGATAAATCGCGGGATCCGCGCGCTTCTCTCCGATGCTTCCATCCGCCTTGACCTGCACCATTGCATGGACTTCAGCTTCGGGAAGCGGCGCACCCGCCAGCGTAGCCGTCCATGCCTGGAATGCCGCGACACTTGCCTTATCCTCGGGTGTAGGAGCGGCTGCACTCTTCGGCGCCACTTCTATCTCCTCTTTCTGGTTGCGCAGCTCGTGTTCGATCTTCGGCAGGTCGACCTGGAGCAGCTCTTCGATGAGCTGCTTCTTCCGCTCGTCTGGCGAAGCCGACACCTGCCCCAGCTTTGCTTCGAGCTTCGACACCTCCTTTGAGAAATCCTCAGCGGACGGGTCGAAGAAGGCGTAGGGGTAGCCAGCGTCCAGGTACACCAGCCCCGCCACCCTGGCTGGAGCGTTGTTCGCGATCCAGCTCATCTCCTCACCCGCGAGCGAATGGCCAATCAACACGGGCTTCTCAAGCTTGAGCGCATCGAGCACGGCCACGACATCCTGGCCGAGCCGGTCCGCGCCGTAGCCCGTCACCGGATGGCTGGAGTCGCCAAAGCCTCGGCGAGTGATGCCGTACACATGGTCGTGCTTCGCCAGGAGCGGCGCAAACACGTCGAAGACGTGCGCCGTGTCTCCCAGCCCGGCCAGCAGCACGACTGGTCGCCCGGTGCCACCCCAGTCAAGCACTTCAAGCTGCACGTCCTTTTCCACCTGGACCAAGGTGGTACGCAGGGGAATTGCATCGTGAAAGGCAACAAGATCCCCCTGACCCTCGACAGCGAAAGGCAGCGCACCCAGAGCGAGCAAAATTACAAATCGCCGCGAGAAAATCAAAAATTGTCCGATCATTCCGGATTGCAGGAAAAGCCGGGCTGTCAGCGCCTGAGCGGAGCATAGCAGCGTTGCAGCGGTCCACGTTTGCACGCACGGCACCAAAACAACGATCAGAGCTGAAGGCCAGAAAGTATGTGCCCGCAGCGCAAGCCAGATACCTAAAGTACTGCTTCCAGTTTGCGCGTGGCCGTGATGGTTGCCTCCGGCAGCGCGGCTGCCTCCCGCCGCAGGCGCCAGGCCGATACCAGGAACAGTGACACCGTCACTGCAGTCTCGACCCGGTCCCAGGCGTCAGCGATGCCTGAGATGAGATCGACGGCGAGGAACAGGACCGCACCGGCGAGCACCGCCTGGCGCGTGGTGCGCGTGCAGCCGGAGAGGCCGCGCCAGGCCACCAGCGCCATCGGCAGGGTGATGATGGCGGCTTCGTACTGCTTGATGCGGGGATTGAGCAGGATGACGCCGATGAGCAGCACCGGGAGCCACTGCGGCGCGGAGATGCGCCCCGATAGATAGGCCCGCGAGCAGGAGAGCAGGACGAGAAACAGGACCCCCGCGTAGCCGATGTAGAAGAGCATGCAGGTCTGCTGGTAAGGCAGATGATGATCGAGCAGCGCCTCGCCAAGCTGGCCGGCGGGGCTGAAACCGAACTCGTGGTTGTAGAGAAACTCCATATCCATCATGCGGGTGTAGCTGTGGAAGGCGTCGGGCCAGACGAACCGCTGCAGGAAGAAGACCGCGCAGCCGAGAGCGCCCACGCCCGCCGTCCGGAGCCAGTACCCGGCAGTGGTGAGCACGGGGATGGCCAACAGGGTGAGCATGGGCGGCTTGAGGGCGGAGGCGAACAGGACGGCGAGATAGAACCACCTCCACTGCTTGTGTTTCCAGTCCCACATGCCGGCGGCGGCGACCAGGCCGTACAGGACAGGAGCGATGTTGCCGGCGAGGATGGAGTCGTCGTAGAGCAGGCCGGGAAAGAAGACCGAGAACGGGGTTAGCAGCGCGAAGGTCCTGCGCTCGCTGTCGAGGAAGAACCGCTGCTCCATGTGCAACACGGTCCAGGTGCCGGCGGCGTACAGCAGCCAGAAGCCGGAGACGCGCAGCCAGGCGGGGAGCCAGCCCATGGCGCGCAGCAGGGGCAGGGTGACGGGCGGGTAGATGTAGTTCATCGTCCGCTCGCTGGTGGGGTGGGCGTGGTCGGTGCGCAGGCGGACCATGCCGAGCGCGTAAGGGGAGAGGCCGGCGCGGACCTCGGTGACGGCGCGTCCGTAGGCCTTCGCATCGCGCCCCAGCGGGCGGGTAACGGCCAGGATCGCGATGGGGATAAGCACGAACAGCCAGACCGCGAGCAGGAGATACGGCTTGCCGGGAAAGATGGCGGCGGAGTTGCAACCCGTCCAGCCGACTGAACCGGAGCAGCGGTGATTCCTGCCGGTCATGCGGGAAGGGTGCAACTTCGATCAGCTGCGTGTGAGCGGATTCTCATAGCGAAAGATTAGTGGAAGCGCCCGGGTCTGCAAAGCTCGGTTCATGGCGAACCGGAAACGACACGGATCGCGCGATAAAGCACCTCCGCGCCGCTTCCTGGTGCAGGCGACGCGCCTCCTGCTCGTCGGCGCTGGAGCGAGCCGGGCGTGCGGGCGCAGGGTGACGCCGGCAAACTGGCCCGCGCCCGCGTCCTCTTCCACCATGACACCGGAAGCACGGTCGCTGTAGCTCTCGACAACGATGCCGGCAATGGCGCAGAGGTGCAGGTACCAGAGCTGGTGGCAGGCGGCCAGCGAGGCTACGAGTAGCTCTTCCGGGTTCCAGCGGGCCGGGTCGCCGCGGAAGCCGGGGTCGGCGGAGCCGGGGATCGGGGGTTTGCCCGCGGCGCGCAGCTCATGATCGCGGGAGTAGGCGCTGTAGGAAGACGTGCCCGAGCCAGCGTTCCCGGTCCAGTCGAGCTCGACGGAGTAGGTATGTTCTCGTGCCATGGCGCTCCTGTTCTCGCCCGTTTGCAGTGGCGCGGGCAAGCAATCCATGTCTACTGTAGCCGCGCTGCTTCAGCCATCGCCAGCACCGCGGCCGGGCTCAGCCCCTGCTCACGCAGGGAGCGCACGCTCAGGGCATCGGCCCGCTTGGCCAGGCGGTTTCCTGTTTCATTGACGACCAGCGGGCAGTGGAACCACTGGGGCGCGCTGAGGCCGAGCGCGCGGTAGAGCAGCAGCTGGCGGGCGGTCGAGAGCAGCAGATCGGCGCCGCGCACGACCTCGGTGATCTGCATGGCGGCATCGTCGATTGTGGTGGCGAGCTGGTAGGCCGGGACGCCGCCCCTGCGCCATACAGCGAAGTCGCCGAAGTGGCGACCGGCGGTGAAGCTTTGCGGGCCGAGGCCGCCGTCAGGCCAGTGCACCGGCTCGTCGAGCGGCACGCGGAAGCGCCAGTTGCTGCCATCGGGGCCGGCGGCGAGCCATTGCGCGCGGTCCTGGGAGCCTGCTGGGGAGCCCGCGCCATTGACCGGCAGGCTTGCGGGGCCCGGCAGGCTTCCAGGGCGGGGCAGGGCTGCGGGAGCAGGCATCCACTCGGGGCGGCAGGTACCCGGGTAGATGGGCTCGTCTTCCAGCCCGGCACCTTGTTCGTGCGGCGGTTCGTGCGGCGGTTCGTGTGGCGGTTCGTGTGGCGGTTCGTGTGGCGCGGAGGCACTCTGCGCCAGGTCGCGCCGGGAGCAGCGGCAGGGGTACACAAAGCCGCCGGCGACCAGGCGCTCCCACGCCGTACGGTACGCGGCCCCGCGAAGACTCTGGCGCCACGGCTCGTCGTCCCACCTAAGCCCCAGCCAGCGCAGGTCCTGCTCCGCGCTCTCGAGGAATGCGGGCCGGCTGCGCTGCGGGTCCAGGTCGTCGATGCGCAGCAGCAGAGAGCCGGCAGCCGCCCGCGCCCGGTCCCGCGCCACCGCGAAGGTGCGAACGTGGCCCAGGTGCAGCAGGCCAGTGGGTGAGGGCGCGAGCCGGCCCCGGTAGGCGCTCATTGCTTCCACAGGCCCAGTGTAGCGAGCAGGCATGCTTCGGAACGCCGGCATCGACAGGGCATGCACAGGAGGAACAGGCGAAAGCTCGTGGCAGCCGAGCGCGAACGTCAGAACAGGTCGGGAATATTGGTGAAGGCGATGCGGGTGGGCGCCGACGCCCCGGCCAGCAGCATGCTCGCGGTGGCTAGGGTGTTGGTGCCGTACTTGTGGTTGAGCGCGTCCATGGTGGACGCGATGCGGGTGCGGCGGGCTTCGGTTTCAAGCCCGGAGAAGAGCGAGAGGGTGTGCAGGTGGTCGGGCACCAGCGGGCCGAGCCACACGCCCACGTAGAACGGCGTCTGGTGCTGCTCGCCCTGGGGGCGGCGCGCCCACAGTTTCTGGAGCGCTTCGATCAGCGTCTGGGTGTCCTGGCACTCGATGGTCGCGGTGCCCTGCGACCAGGTGGTCTGGGGAATGCCGGAGCTGTGAACGGATGCGGCGCGTGCAGCCGAACGAACGCCACCCGACCGGCCTGGTCCGAACTTGATCGAAAGCGTCAGGTGGGTGGTCCATAGCTTGGCCGTGCGCAGGCGCATGGCGGCTTTGTGCAGCAGCTTGTGCAGCACCGCATAGGCGCCGTCGATGGTGCGCAGCTCAGGCGGCAGCACGTGGCTCTGGCTGATGGACTTCTGGTGTTCAAGCTGGGGATCGTGGAAGTCCTCGCCCTGCAGCCAGAACCAGAGCTTGTCCCCGGCTGCGCCGTTCCACACGGTGCGCATGCCCTCGCGGCCCAGCGCCAGCAGCTGCGGCATGGTGCGGATGCCCGCGGTCTGGAGGCGGCGCTCCATCTGCGCGCCGATGCCGGGCAGATCGCGCAGCGCGAGCCCCGCGAGGGCCGCCTGCAGGATGTCGGCGGTGAGCGCGACCAGGCCGTCCGGCTTCTCCATGTCCGAAGCGATCTTGGCCAGGTAGCGGTTGGGCGCGAGGCCGACCGAGCAGCGCAGCGTGGCGCCGGCGTGGGTGCGGATGGACTGCTTGACCGCCTGGGCAAGCTCGAGCGCGTGCAACAGCCGCTGCTCGCGGCCCATGAGCGAGCAGGCCATCTCGTCGATGGACATGACGGCCGAGACCGGGATGCAGCGCTCGACCGCCTCAATGACGCGGTGGTGATACTCGACGTACTCGCGGTGCCGCGCCTCGACCAGGACCAGGCCGGGGCACATGCGCTTGGCGTCGCCTACCTTGACGCCGGTCCTGACGCCGAAGGCCTTGGCCTCGTAGCTGGCGGCGATGCAGCTGGTGGTGTCGGCGAGAACCGGGACAACGGCGATGGGGCGCCCGCGCAGCTCAGGACGCAGCTCCTGCTCGACCGAGGCGAAATAGGAGTTGAGGTCGAGGAAGAGCCAGCGCACGGCAGGACCGGCCGCGCTGGCTGTGGAAGTGGGCGCAGGCGCATTGCGCAAGGCCGGACCATCGCCTGTGCTCTGCTCGTTGCTGTTTCCCTCCAGCTCACCCATATCGTCCCGCCCCGCTCCGGCGCTCCCGGCAGCCGCTTTACCGTAATTTTATTTTCGCCTTTTCTTTGCCTTATCACAAGCACGGCCCATCTAACCCTGACCAAAGTACCCTGCGCCAGACCTTAAATGCCCCTTAAGTAAGCCAGCGGCACTGAAACGGGACATCAGCAGGCATCTTTCAGAACAAAGCAACAGATTTAATTTGCAGTGTCATCCAAAAAGGTGACAGCATGCTTCTGTGTGGCGATCCCGGCAGGCCGGGTAGCCGTCACACACTTGTCCACGAAGACGAGGATAGGGCCATGTGGTTTCTTCATCTGCAAGATGTTTTGTGGCGCTTCGCCCATCTCAATGCCCACTGGGCTGAGGCCATCGTCACCTGCGGCGCAGCCCTGCTGGTTGGCTGTGCAGCCTCCTGCGCATGCAGCCCATGCAAGGAGAAGGACGACTTGTTCCACCGGCGCGTCTCCTAATACGTTTGCTTGGCATGTCGCCTGACGGTCTTCCAGCTTCCAAACGGTTGTTGTGCCCGCAACAAGCCTGAGACGTACCCCAAACTATCAGGTCCAGCCTCGCCTGCTCCCCCCATTGTTACAGGAGTATTTCTTGCCGCCCGCGCCCTGCACTCTCCCCGCTTTTGTTTTAGCGTGGAAGGCAGAGGTGCTGTCCCATGAGTGCTAACGACCCAAAGAAGCAGGCGCGCACATCGCTCGCCGCAAGCGAAAACCCCCTACCCGCAGACGCTTCGCAGACCGGCTCGATCGCTCCCGAACAGATCCTTACCGTTTCCGTCATCACGCGCCGCCGCAAGCCGCTCGACCTGGCTGCCATGCAGGGGCGCATTATGTCGCGCGAGGAGTTCGACCGCGACTACGCCGCAGAGCCCGCGGACTTCGAGGCGCTGCGCGGCTTCGCGCATCAGCACGGCCTCTCGGTCGATGAAGGCGCCTCCAGCCTGGCGCGGCGCACCCTGGTTATGAAAGGGCCGGCCTCCCGCATGGAGCAGGCCTTCGGCGTGACGCTCAACACCCATCGCACCGGCAGCGGCACGGCCTTCCATAGCTACGCCGGCGCGATCACGCTGCCGTCGGAGCACACGCCGCGCATCGAGGCAGTGCTCGGCCTCGACACCCGACCCATCGCCAAATCGCACCTGCGGAGGCTCGGCGCGCAGGACAAACACGAGACGACCGGAGGCAAGCGGATCGTCCGGGCCAATGCCAGCGCGGCCAGCTACACGCCTGTGCAGGTGGCCGCGCTGTACGGCTTCCCGGCGAACCTGAACGGCGCCGGGCAGACGATCGGCATTCTCGAGCTCGGCGGCGGCTACGAGACCAGCGACATCACGACCTACTTCCAGGGTCTCGGGCTCACGCCGCCCTCGGTCGTCGCGGTCTCGGTCGATGGCGGCACCAACGTGCCGGGCGGCGACCCGAGCGGCGCCGATGGAGAGGTCGCGCTCGACATCCAGGTGGCCGGCGCGGTGGCGCCGGGCGCGAAGATCGCGGTTTATTTCACACCGAATACAGACCAGGGCTTCATCGACGCGATCACGACCGCGGTGCACGATACGGCGAACAAGCCGGGGGTGCTTTCGATCTCCTGGGGCGGTCCGGAGTCGGGCTGGAGCGCGGCCTCGCGAACGGCGCTCGACAACGCAGCCCAGTCGGCGGCAGCGCTGGGGGTGACGATTACGGTGGCCTCAGGCGACAACGGATCGACGGACGGCGGCACGGGCAACAATGTCGACTTCCCTGCCTCGAGCCCGCATGTGCTGGCCTGTGGCGGCACGCGTCTGGCGGGGTCAGGATCGACGATCTCTTCCGAGGTGGTGTGGAACGACCAGCCGAATGGCGGCGCGACCGGCGGCGGCGTGAGCACGGTCTTCGCATTGCCCAGCTGGCAGGCGAACGCCGGGGTGCCGGCGCCGACGGGCGGCAGCGGTGGGCGCGGCGTTCCCGATGTGGCCGGGGATGCATCGCCGGAGTCGGGCTACGGGGTGCTGATCGATGGACAGCAGCAGGTGGTGGGGGGAACGAGCGCCGTCGCGCCGCTGTGGGCGGGGCTCCTCGCGCTGGTCAACCAGCAGCGGGTGCAGGGTGGGGGCACGCCGGTGGGCTTCGCCAATCCGCAGCTGTACGCGACGCCCTCGGCGCTGCGCGACATCACCAGTGGATCGAACGGCAGCTACAACGCCGCGACCGGATGGGACGCGTGCACAGGGCTGGGCTCGCCAAACGGGGCAGCGGTGGCGCAGGCGTTGAAGTAGGCGCTGCGGGGAGCGGTTGTGTGCGGGGTTGGCCTAGAATTACCAGGATGACAGGGTGGCGCGCAGCCATGCGGCGATCTGCCCCAGCGCCCGGTCGCTCTGCGGAAAGCGCGCCACCGTCGCCGGCCCGACGGGGAAGTCATGGTGCATGTCGGGCGCGTGGATGTGCGTGACGGCAACCCCGGACTCGTCCAGCTTGCGCGCGTACGCGATGCCTTCATCGCGCAGCACATCGTACTGGGCAGTCGCGACCAGAGTGGGCGGCAGCGGTGGCAGCAACAGGGCGCGCAGGGGCGAGATCGTTGGGTCGTCCGGCGAGGCTCCGGGCGCGTACAGCTCCCAGTACCAGCGCATGGTGGCCGCTTCCAGGCCGTAGCCGGTCACGTTCTCGGCATAGGAGGCGTGGTGGCCGCTGGGGTGGTCTGTGACCGGGTAGAGCAGCGCCAGCGCGCGGAGCCGCGGTGCGCCTTTCTCAAGCGCGAGCCGATTTGCGGACACGGCGGCCAGGTGGGCGCCCGCACTGTCGCCGCCCAAAGCCAGCAGCCCAGGGTCCGCTCCCCAGGTGGCCGCATTCTGCGCCGTCCATAGCACTGCCTGCCGGACGTCTTCAAGCGCCGCGGGGTGAGGGTGCTCGGGGGCCAGCCGGTACTCGACCGAAACGATGCTGATGCCGGCGAGCGGGGCAAGCAAACGGCAGAACGGGTCGTGGGTCTCGATCGAACCGGCAGCCCAGCCGCCTCCATGCAGGTACACGAGCACGGGCAACGGCGCGCGAGGCGCCGGCAGGGTGTAGACGCGGACGGCCAAAGCCTCGCCGCTCTCGCCAGGAATCGAGTGGTCCGCGGTCTGCACACCATTGGGCAGCCCCGGAACCGCGCGACCTTCCAGCTGCCGCTGCATGCGCTGGCGCGCATCTTCAGGCGAGCGAATGGGGCCGGCGGAGGCGGCGGCCTGGTCGTCGAGAAAGCGGCGCAGCGCCGGGTCGATCGGCTGTCGTTCCATCCGCTCCATCCGTCCCATCCGTTCCATTATGGCTGCTCGCCTTTTCTAAAGCATTTTCACAGTTACTGTGATCGATCCGAGCTGAGTGGCATGCGGCTTTTCTTGACGGAAAAGCCGCGCCGAGTTCCACTCATGGGCTTACACCGACTGTGAAAATGCGCTCAACGCCGCGCCGGACTTTGCCTCTTCCAGGTACCCGCCCGGCGCACCCGGCTCATGGGTAAACAGCACCAGCCACTGCTCGGGAATAGCCCGCGCGTAGAAGCGCTTCTTCTCTTCGATGGTGCGCAGCGGGTCGAGATCGAAGCCCATACCCCAGGTGAGCGGCAGGTGAGCGGCGGTGGGGACGAGGTCGGAGATATAGCAGGCGCGCTTGCCGGTGACGCCATCGCGGATATGGACCGCCATCAGCTGGCGAGTGTGGCCGGGGAAGAGCTCGACCGCGATGCCGGGGGCGATCTCGTGCTCTTCGCCCTCTTTGACCGAGAGAGGCTGCATCTGCCCGGTCGCGAGCAGCGGCTCGTAATTGTCGGCGACGTAGGAAACGGCATCGCGCTCGTGCCTGGCGCGGCCATGGGCGATCTCGCCCGCATGCACGAAGTACTGCGCATTGGGGAAGGTGGGGGTGACGCCCTGCCGGTCGGGGGTGTAGCGGGTGTTCCAGCCGCAGTGGTCCCAGTGCAGGTGCGTGTTGATGACCGTATCGATGGAGGCGAGCGGGATGCAGGCTTCGGCAAAAGCATCGAGCAGACGGGCCTGGGCGCCGCAGATGCCGGCCACTTTGAGTGAGAGCTTCTCGCCGAAACCGGTTTCGATCACGACCGTGCGGGACGGAGTGCGGACGATGACCGTGTTGAGGCCGATGGTGACGCGGTTCTGGTCGTCGAAGGGGGTGGCGCGGCTCCAGAGAGTCTTGGGCACGACGCCGAACATGGCGCCCCCATCGAACTTTGCCGTGCCGTCGGAGAGCACGATCAGCTCGGTCTCGGGCCCCAGTTGGTAGCGGGCGCGGATGAGGCCGGTCTCAGGCGCTGCAGCGGGGCTTGCCGCAGGCGCGGGCAAAGGGGCGTTCACGGGTGGGGGCACGGTTCTCTCCACAAGCGGCGGGGTTGCTCTCAAGGATTGTATGAGGTTCGGCGAACGAAGGTGCCGCTCCTGTGAAACGACTTGAGAGACGGTGCGGAGCAGGGCGCACTTGGGGTAAGTTGAACGAATGGACGCAATCATCGGCGGAGTGCTGCGCTTCCAGCGCGAGGTGCACCCGGAGCGCGAAGCACACTTTCAGGAGTTGTCGCGCGGCCAGTCGCCGCTGGCTTTGTTCATCGGCTGCGCCGACTCCCGCATCGTGCCCGAGGTGCTGACGCAGCAGGGGCCGGGCTCGCTGTTCGTGGTGCGCAACGCGGGCAACATTGTGCCGCCGCACTCGTCCATGCCGGGCGGCGTGGCGGCGAGCATTGAGTACGCGGTGGCGGTGCTGCAGGTGCCGGACATTGTGATCTGCGGGCACTCGGGCTGCGGGGCGATGACGGCGATTCTGCATGCGGGGCAGAAGCTCGAAAAGCTGCCCGCGGTGGCGCGCTGGCTCCACTACGCCGATGCCGCCCGCGATGCAGTGCTGGCGAATTATGCGGGCGTCTCAGAGGAAGAGCGGCTCAGCGCGCTGGTGCGGGAGAACGTGCTAGCGCAGCTGGCCCACATCATCACGCATCCCGCAGTGGCCGAGGCGCTGGAAGCGAAACGCCTGCGGCTGCATGGCTGGGTGTACGAGATCGGGCTGGGCAGTGTGAGCACCTACGACGCGCGCGCGGGCCGGTTCGTCGCCATCAGCGAAGACCAGTCCGTACATGCGACGCCGGTGGTCTGAGCAGAGCGCAAGCTTCCGCCGCATGGACCGCGCCGCATCCATCTTGCCGGCGAAACGCAGGCTCCCCACGCAACGCGCATTAGAATGGTAGGGTGAGCCCATCGATCGCCAGCGCGCGCGCGACCAGCCTGGACGGCATGCGACTGAAGGTGCGCGACCGGGAGCGCGTCTCGGTCGAGGAAGCACGATGGCTGTGGCAGCATGCGAGCGATGCAGAGCTGCAGGAGCTGGCCTCCGCCGTGCGTGCGCGCTTCCATGCGCCGGACGCGTGCACGTACATGGTCATGCGCATCATCAACTACACCAATGTGTGCGTGGCGCAGTGCGACTACTGCGCGTTCTACCGTTTGCCAGGCGATGCGGGCGGCTACGTCATGAGCCATGACGAGGTCTTCGCCAAGCTCGACGAACTGCTCGCCCTCGGCGGCGACCTGGCGGCGTTCAACGGCGGCTTCAACCCGTACCTCCCGCTCGACTACTACTGCAATCTCTTCGCCGCGATCCGCGCGCGCTACGGCGAGCAGCTCGAGTTCTACGCGCTGACCATTGCCGAGTTCATGTACCTTGCCGACCACGCGAAGCTTGACTATGCCACGGCGGCCCGTCGCATGCGGGACGCGGGCGTACGCTGGATCACGGGCGGCGGCTCGGAGATTTTGACCGAGGCGTTCCGCCAGCGGCATAGCAAGTTCAAGTACACAGTCGCGCAGTACTTTGAGGCGCAGCACGCGATTGTGGCCGCAGGCGTGCGCACGACCGCGACGATGGTGATCGGCTTCGATGAAACGCTCGACGAGCGGCTCGAACACCTGGAGCGCACGCGCACTTTTCAGGACGAGACCATAAACGAGACCGCTGACGTGGGGGGCGGCCTGGCCAGCTTTCTGTGCTGGACGTACAAGCCCTACTTCACACAGATCGGCGGCATCGAGATCACGACCGCCGAGTACCTGCGGCATCTCGCCCTGTGCCGCATCTTCCTAGACAACGTGCCGCGCATTCGCACCTCGGTGCTGACGCAGAACGAGCGCGCGCTCGAAGGGCTGCGCTACGGCGCCGACGACTTCGACCTGCCCATCGAGGACGAAGTGACGCAGAAGGCCGGCGCAACCATCGACCTGCAGTTCGATCGCATCCTGAATGTGGCGCGCGGGCTCGGATTTGAGCCCGCGTATCGGCATGTTGCGCGAGGGTAGGCGAGCTCTGCTCTACTTCGGAAACAATCCGTACACCACAACGTTGTTCTTGTTGTCCGGGACAAACACCCTTCCATTGGCGACTGTGAACTGCTCGAAGTGGTAATTGCCGGGCAGCGCGTCACGGCTCGCGTTCTGGTTCGAGTTCCACAGCTCCTGACTGACATTGGCCGCGGAAAAAGCGTGCAGCTCGCCCGGGGTGAGCGCCCAGACGATGCCAGTCGTGGGCACGCCAAGCGCCGAGCTGACGCTAAGGATGCCTCCCGGATACGCGGCGGTCGAGTTGCTTTGCGACTCAGCCGTCGCGTCGAACTGGCCGTTGGCATAGCGGTAGGCATGGAGCGTGTCGTTGACGCCCCAGGCATACAGCCGCGACGCCCCCACACTCCGCCAGTACGCCAGCGAGTGAATCCTCTGGCAGCTGGAGTCGTTGCTGGTATCGCAGGGTGTGCTGCTCGAAAAGGTCTGCGCCGGATTGCCGGATTTGCCCAGCGACGCGGCGTGCAGCACGTAGATGAGCCCCTGCTTGCCGCTGCCGATGAGCAGGTTGGTGTCCGGGGTGAGCAGCGGCGAAGTCGTGGAGAGATCGAGATCGAGGTCGCTCAGGTTGGCGAAATCGGCAGGCGTAAACCAGTCCTGCACCCTGCCATTGGAGGAGGTCTTGATGAAGCTCTCCCCGAAATCGGTCTTGTCGTCGGTTGTGCCATTGCCTGACTCGAAGTAGATCGAGCCTGCGTTGTCGGCGACCAGGCCGCGACCGCCTTGCCAGATGCCGCCTTCATCGCCGTCCGGCGTCACGTTGTACACGGAGGTCTGGTTCCTGACATTGCCTGCCTGGTAGCCTAGAACCCAGCCGTGATACGGCGAGGGATCGGGACCGCAGCCGGTAAAGCCGACATAGACGGTCTGCTTGCTGAGCAGCAGGGCGGTCCGCTGGATGAGGTTGTTGCGGCTGAACGCGACGGTTCCGCCGGAAGACCCGGTGCCGGTGCCGGGCGCGGTCGCGTTAATGGCAACCGAGCCGCCCTGCTTCTGCGCGCCGCTGCCGAGATCGAGCGCGTACAGCGTGTGCGTGTAGGCGGGCTGGTTGGGCACCGGGTTGGCGGCGACGACGTAAATCGTCTTGCTGCCCGCGTCAATGACAGGGGTGCTGAGGATGCCCAGCTGGCTGCCGGTGGCGAAGCTGGCGGGGCAGCTGCCGGCGTAGTTGACCGGGACCGCCGGGCCCAGGTTGACCTTCCACAGCGGAGCAGAGCCGGGGTGGTCCGCATCAAGCGCGTACACGCTGTTGTTCATGGTCGCCACGTAGAGCGCATCGACCAGGCGGCCGCCGGCGAGGGTAAACGGCACGTACAGGGGCTGGCCGACCACCTGCCCGTCAAGCGGCCACGCGCCGATTTTGCCGAAGGTGGCAGGGTTGACGGTCAACGGGCTCAGCAGCAGTTCGTTGTTGTTGGCCGAGGTGCGCCCGTTGTCGTACTCGGCGGTGAGAACCGAGGCGGTCTGGGCGGAAAGGGTCGTCGCAGCGGCAAAAACGCACGCCGCCGCGAGCAGAGATCTGGGAAAGAAGTGCATAAGAATGAGCTCCGTATGCGCCAGACTCGCGATGCGGGATTTTGAATACGTCCCTGCTGCGCCTGGGCTTTGCCGGTAAAGTCAGGTTCGTGGCGAGGCTGTCGCGCGGGTGGCGCCCGGGGTTTGGTCCCCGGTGCGTGCGGACAGGAAACTGCCTGGAAGGAGAGAGTCAGCAGCGGTGCCGTTGAATCTCTCCCGTGTCGAGAGCGCTATTGTTTACCGAAGAGGTTAGTAGTTCGACGCGCAACTGACTGCGCGGGTTGCTGCCCAGGGCTAGACTATTGGCCCGCCTGGGCCGCCGCATCGTTCCGGGGCATCAGGTACTGCTCCCAGTGCGCGAGCATGCGCTCAAACAGCTGGGTGCGGGCCTCCTTGCCGGCGATGGAGTGCGTCTTGCGCGGGTAGATCTGCAGGTCGTAGGGCTCGTCGGCATCGATGAGCTTCTGCACGAACTGGACCGTGTTTTCAATGTGAACATTGTCGTCGCCGGTGCCGTGCGCGATAAGCAGACGCCCGTGCAGTTGGGCGGCCGTGTTCTGCACAGCGGCTGCGGCGTACACCGCCAGCTCGTCCTGCGGCAGGCCCAGGTAGCGCTCCGTGTAGATGGAGTCGTAATTGCGGAAGTCGGTTACCGGCGCGACCGAGATGCCGGCGCGGAAACGGTCGGAGTGGGTCAGCGCATTGAGCGTAAAGGTGCCGCCCCAGCTCCAGCCCCACCAGCCCAGGCGTTTCGCGTCGAGCTGCGGATACTTTGCCAGCACCTGGTCGATGGCGGCAAGCTGGTCGGCGAGCTGCACCTTGCCGAAGTCATGGTACGCAGCCTGCTCGAACGCGCGCCCATGGCTGCCCATACCGCGGTTGTCCACGTGCAGAATGGCGAAGCCATGCTCGGCGAGCAGCTGGTCAAAGTAGTAGCTCTGCCCGCCCCAGCTATTTGTAACCGTGGCGGTGCCAGGTCCGCCGTATGGATTGGTAATCAGCGGAACGCTTGCCGCCTCCGTCTTGCCTTCCGGCAACAGCAGCGAGGCGTAGATTATTGTTTTTCCATCGGCCGCCTGCAGACTCAGCATTTCAGGCGCGCGCACCGCGTGGCCACCCGGACCCGGGCTCTTCCAGAGGCTCGTACACTGTGCGGCGGCTGTGCCGGGGCCCGCGGCGCAAATATCAAGCGCGGGCGGCGTGCGCAGACTGGAGTACGAATCCGTGTAAGTCGCGTGCCCCTCGGCGAACGCGACTTTATGCACGCCCGCCCCCTTCGTCACCTGGCGCTTCCCCGATCCGTCCAGGTTTACCGCCCACAGCTGCGTCTCGCGCGGATCGCCCTCGTTGCTCGTGTAGTAAACGACGCCCCCGGTTCCCTCAGGAACCACGGAGGCTATGTCGGCAACTTCGTAGGGGCCATCCTCTAACTGGCGTGCGAGCTTCAGGCCCTTCGCCGGCGCGGCGGTTGAGTACGTGTAACGGTCGATGTGGGTATGGCCCGAGCGCCAGGAGCGCAGCAGCATCTGGCCCGGTGCGTAGAAGTCGACATCGTAGCTCTCGTCGAAGAACTTCGCATCGGTCGACGCGAGCGCGCGCGTAGCCTTGCCCGTTGCAGCGTTTGCGAACCACAGGTCAAGATGCTTGTGGTCGCGGCGCAGCGTCTCGATCCACACGGTGCTGGCATCAAGCCAGCCCGAGCGCGGAATGTAGTCCTCATTCGCGCGAACCTCCGGCAGGTCGATCCAGCGGGTGGCGCCGCCGGTTGCCGCGACGATGCCGACGCGCACCGCAGGGTTCGGGTCGCCGGCCTGCGGATACTTCTGCTCATCGACCGTGGCATGCGTCGGAATCCAGTCGGGGATCGGGTAAGCCGGCACTTTCGTCTCGTCCATCTGCACGTAGGCCAGGTGCGCGGAGTCGGGCGACCAGGAGTAATTGGTGCGCACCTTCAGCTCCTCCAGGTACACCCAGTCCACTTCGCCGTTCAGCAGGTTGGGGTCAGTCGTGGTGGTAAGCGGCACCGGCGCGCTCCCGGGTCGCATGGCGTACAGGTTGTGGTCGTGCAGGTAGGAGATGGTTTTGCCGTCAGGCGAGAACTGCACGTCGTCGCCCGATCCCTGGGCGGTATCGCCGATCTGCCGGACCTCTCCGCTCTTGAGCGTGTCGAGCCAGAGCGTTCCATCTTCATCGAACAATACCTGTGCGCCGTCGGGCGACCAGAAGTAGCCTTTCTGCTGGTAGCGGGCGCGGTGGTCGCGATCCTTCTCGTTGACCGGGCGGGCAGCGACACGGCTCAGCTTCGCGCCCGGGGTAAGCACCGTTCGCGCGCCGGTGCGGGCGTCGATGGCGCCCAGCGATCCGTCGGGCGCGCGATAGCCCAGGCGCGCACCATCCGGGGACCACCCGGTCTCAGCCGGCGAGGCCGGGCCGCTTGCCTGCGGATAGTAGATGTCGTGGACGGTCCAGGCTTTGGGGGGGGTCTGGGGTGTCTGGGCGGAAGACTGGACGGCAGCGGCCAGAAGCAGAACGGGGCACAGCAGGAGCGGGCAGCGGGCGAAGGTGAGCAATCGAACTCCGAACCGTATGGAATGTAGTGAGCAACAGTGTACCCATTCAAGCGCCGGATCGCGGATAGGCTCATTGGAAGCTATAGAGAAAACGCAGCCGGCCAGCTGGTTGCAACGGCTCTGAGGAGCGGCACGAAGAGCACGCGCTGAGGGGGAGCCGGCCGCGCGTGCGCCGGGTAGCGCGGTTGCAGCGAGATTCACCCGGTGGACAGCCAGGTGCAGCCTGGGTTGCCGGCGGACCGGCGGCACGGCTCTGCGCGCGCATCCCAGCCTGCATGCGTGCGCTCCCTGCCAACCGAAAACCTCGACAGGCAATTCCACTTCCAGAGCCACCCGCCGACTCCCTTGAAGCTGCCCAGGCAGCCGGTTTGCGTTACGTGTCCGATGCTAAAGCCGGCATCGCGCGCAAGCCCTGGCGTAAAGGCTTTCGCTACACCAGTCCCAACGGCACGCCCGTACGCGATGAGAAAACACTCGCGCGCATCAAGTCCCTTGTCATCCCTCCCGCCTGGACGGGTGTCTGGATTTCAGCCCACGCCAATGGCCACCTCCAGGCCACCGGCCGCGACGTAAAAGGCCGCAAGCAGAGCCGCTATCACCCGCGCTGGCGCGAGGTGCGCGATGAGACCAAGTACGAACGCATGACCTACTTCGCGCAGGCGCTGCCCGCTATCCGCGAGCGCGTACAGCACGACCTGGGCCTGCCGGGCATGCCGCGGCCCAAGGTGCTGGCCACTATCGTCAGCCTCATGGAAGCCACGCTGATCCGCGTCGGCAATGCCGAGTACGCCCGCGACAACCAGTCCTACGGCCTGACCACCATGCGCAACCGCCATGTCGAGGTCCACGGCACCACCATTACCTTCACCTTCCAAGGCAAAAGCCGTGTCCACCACACCATCAACCTGCAGGACCGGCGGCTCGCCGGCATCATCAAGCGCTGCTCGGATATACCGGGGTACGAGCTATTCCAGTATCTCGATGCCGACGGCGCCCATCACTCCATCGACTCCGCCGATGTCAATGAGTACCTGCACGAGATCAGCGGCGAACACTTTACCGCGAAAGACTTCCGCACCTGGGCCGGCTCGGTGCTGGCCTGCGACGTGCTGCGCGACTTTGAGCCTTTCAACTCCGCAACCGAGGCAAAGAAAAATATTGTCCAGGCAATCGCCGCAGTCGCCTCCCGCCTCGGCAACACACCATCGGTTTGCCGTAAGTGCTATGTCCATCCCGCGGTGCTGGAGGCTTACCTCGGAGGTATGTCACCCAAGGCCGCGAAGCAGAAACTGGAAGCGGAGATAGCCGAGCACACACATGCGTTACGCCGGGAAGAAAAAGCGCTTTTGGATTTGCTGCAGCAGCGATTGCTGCTTGAGAAATGATGTCTACTCAGGGCCCGCCGATTTCATTCAGATCAGCCTTCACGATAAGTAGCCATTCCGTCGCTGTAAGTGTTCGTGCCGCCGCTGTGTGGCTCTCTGAGAACGTCATCGAGTTACGGTTCGGCGTCGCAATCGTGATCGCTTTATTGCCCGCCATGTTCGCGATCTGGATCCGTTTCCGCTCCCCTCCAGCATGGCTGATCAATCTCTTATAGCCAGCAATTCGGCTTTGATTGGGTTGCCCGTAAGAGCGCTGGATCGGTAGGCGGCGTTAGCCTCAGATATTGAGTCTGTTCTGACATTAAGAGCCGCTCTTATAAAAGGGATTTACTCCTAATTGTCTTAGGAATGCTCGATGCGCCGCCTGAGGATATTGGGGTCAGGAAGGTCCCCAAGCTTTGCGACAATGCTGAAATTTGCATAGGCTTCCTGCAAATCGCGATATTCCCGAAGATGGGACTCCAACATCTTGCGGCCTCCAGGGATCGTAGACCTAGGGAAATTGCCTTCCGTCTGACCAACCAAGGCTTCGTTGATCAGTGGATCCAATTGTTGCTTGAGGTCTGCGACTATATTGTCTTTATCCGAGTAGTTCAGCAAAACCATCTTTAGTACGGTAGCTGTTTCTTTGAGGCATTCTATATTCATAAGTGATTCTCGCTAGGGAGTTACAAAGTTAAAAGGTGAAGCTCCTATTGAGGGTACGCTTCCGATTTTAGCAGGAGTCGACCAACCCGTCCGATTCGGAACAAGAGTTTGAAGCGCATCACCACTCGTTGTAAAGCCGGTGTTTCTGGTAGTTCTTCCACGGCGTGCACGAGGAATGGCCCATCAGTGGATCAGGCCACCTGTCGGGCTTACGGGATCGCCCGTGATTGGGTCAAGGCCAGCCCGCCTCCGTACGTTTTGCAGTCCAGGCAGAGGGCCGCCGCTGGCCTCAATCTTGAATTTTGAAAATGCATCCGAAAAATCTGTGTACTCTCCCAGGCTTTCTTCACTAAACAACAGATCTCCAGGGATATCCTGCCAATTTAGAGGGTTCATCAGTTCGCCCTTGATAGCCTCCTGGATCAGGGGATCCAAGGCGCGTCGTAGCTTTACAGCATCAGGATTGATGAGAGCATATTTAGTAAGTAAAAGGTTCAACTTTTGAGCACGACGAGCGAGTAATGATTGATTCATAATTTTCTTGTAGCTAAGGAGCGGCAAATAGCACAACCCATGCCTCCCCACTCGCCATTCATTGGCGCTACTCTTTATTCCGCAAGCAACGTGAACTTTATGATATCTGGCTTTTACTGTTTCAATTGGCACCACCTCATTACGATACTTCGACTGAGTCGTCGATCCATAGCGAATTGGGTCGAAATTGATCCGTGATGTTCCCATCCTTGTCTACAAACCACCAGCCTCGGACCATGTTCTGGGGAACATCTGGAAAAGATGCTTCGCCCCGAGGATCGATTTCTACAATCCATTGATTTTTGTTTGTTCGCGCGCCAGCGTGCATGTATGGTTTTAGCGCTCTTTGTGAGCGATTGATCGCACGGTAGCGATGATTAGGTCTATATCGGCCAGTGAAAGCACCCTGATCGTCAATTTCCCAGGCACCCCGAATAGACTCTGGCGGAGTGGGTTGGTCATCTGGGTATTTGTAGTCCACGTCGTATACCCATCCGCGCGGCTGCGTCTTCGCTGCCTCTAGCAGCTGGCTGTCATTCGGAGGAGTACGGGTTTCATACTGAATCGAGTCGTTAATCAATGGCCACCTCGGTAAAAAGGATTCATAATGGCGTTGCCTAGCCCTCCACCGGGAAGAAGGGGCTTCGCGCTTATGATAGCGTCTTTCGGAACGCCACCTACAACCGCAATTTCCTGCTCATTTGAAAACGGGTTCGAAGGATAAGCTTCGTTCACATCAATGCCGCTGATTTGCTGGCCATCTACCTCGTAGAGGTGAGTTCCCGGCTGCGCAAAGGCAGGGTTAAGTGCTATGTCTGGAGTCTTGGAAGTGCTTACAAAACCACTTGGTGTATTTGTGTCCACGTAATTTTGCAAATCAGTAGCAGTGCCACGAGGCTGAAATCCTTGCTCGAAGATGACTGAGGGCGGTCGACCATCGACACGGTACACGGACTGATTCAAAGGTGCACCGGAAGGCGTGGCTATGGCAGATGACGCTGAATTGTCCGCCAGAGCGGTGGCATTCGTAGTTAGCTCCCCGGTTACATTCGTGGCATTGCTTGCAGGGTCTGCGACTTTTTCAAGTGAACTCACACCTTCCGCGCCCTCACCCAGCTCCCCAACCTGCCCGACCCGAGCCGCATCCTCCGCCCCCTCGGCCACATCCGCCCCGGGTATGGCAAACATGCCCACTGTGCCGATCGCCGTGCCGATCGCACGCCCGTCGCCGCTCATCACACCGCGACTGGTCGCCGCCACAGCGTGGCCGACCGCCTGCGCTGTCTCGACCGGGTGCGCTACCGCATGCCCAATCCCTTCCACCGTCTCAACCGGGTGCATGACCATATGCCCCAGCGGCTTCAGCGTGCTGCCGTACAGGCCGCCGGCCAGGCCGTGGAAGAACCCTTCATGCGCCGCCGGAACAGCCGCCGGAGGACCAGCGCCGGAGGCGCCCGACGAGCCTCCGTTGGACGAAGGTGTGCCGGCATCCCCGATCTCTCGCGAGAAGAACTTCGACTGAATATGCACCCGCCCCTCCGGCGCACTCAGCACTATATCCCCCGACGAGCTCAGCGCGATCAGCGGCCGCCCCGTCGCCGTATGGCTCTCTGAGAAGGTCAGCGAGTTATGGTTCGGCGTCGCAATCGTGATCGCCTCATTGCCCGCCATGTCCGCGATCTGGATCCGGTTGCCGCTCTTGGTCACGATCCGTTTCACATCATTGTTCGGGATATCTTCGCCGTAATAGCCCTGCCGCGGCGCCTGCTGCACCCCGTTCCACACCGAGCCTAGAATCACCGGCCGCTCTGGGTCCCCATCCTCGAAGATCACCGCCACCTCGTCGCCCACCTCCGGCATAAACATGAACCCGCGGTCCGGCCCCGCGTGCGGGCTCACCATGCGCGCCCAATGGGTCGAGCCGTCCGTCTGCCAGAAGAACTGCACCTTCACCCGGCCCATCTTCTTCGGGTCGTTGTGCTCCACCACCCGCGCAGACACCACCCCGTACCACGCCCGCAGCACAGGCTGCCGAGGGTTGCGGTAGTTCTTCCACGGCGTGCACGTAAACGAGTTCGCATACCCGGCAGGCTCCCAGTGGTGCTCCACCTTGGTCAGCCCGTATGTGCCCTTCGCATCCAGCGAGCCCTGCACCTCAACCGTGTCGCCGGCCATCAACTGCTGGTTGCGCGAGCAGCCCGCCGCACTGATGCTGCCGCCGATCGAACGCTGGCTTTCCTTCTGCAGATTCTGCTGGTAGTCGGCCAGAGTCATAACGCGGGCGCGCTGCGCGGCAAAAGCTGGCGGCAGCAGGGCCTGGGACTGCGACTGCACGGCGGAGACCAGCGGCGCAGCCGAAGAATAAAACTCCGCCGGCTGGCTCACCTGCTCATAGGTGCCCGAGGCCATCGCGTGGTGGTCGTAGTGCGAGCCGTTCTGGCTGGCCGGAGAGAGCGTGCCCTTGATCTTGAAATCGATCAGGCCATCCTCCACGCGCCAGTCCAACGCGCCGCCGGACTGGAACGCATCGTAGATTGCGACGCCGCTGTCGGAGGGACGCAGCCAGCAGCCGTAGTCGTCCGCGATCCGATTGAGGAAGGAGAAATCCGTCTCGCCATATTGCACATAGTTGAGCGGCTTGCTCGCAGACGCGTTCACGGTAGCCGAAAGCCCGGCATGCCCGGCAGCCTTGTTCGCAACGGCCGAGAGCGTCTGCGTGGCGTAGTACTCCTTGCGCGCGGTCAGGTCGAGCTTGTAGGAGCTGGAGACCGCGGTCAGCCGCGCCGTGTAGGAGTCCCACACCTCATAAGTGAGCTCGACATCGAGCACAAAACCAGAGAAGTTGGTGTGCTCGACACCGTCCTGGTCGAGTGTCTTGACCGTGACCGGCTTGCCCAGCAGCGACTCGGCGGCAAAACGCTTGTCTTTCGTCTGCCGGCACACCACTGTGCACCACCAGTGCTCGTTCAGCTGCTGCACTACGTCGACCGACGCCAGCAGCGCGTCGTCGATCAGGTCATCGCCTATCTGGAGATACGGAAGCGGCATGGTAGGAGGATCCTTTCGACAGACTAGTATGCAAACTAAAGTGAATCGCTGTTAGCCACTACACTTCAAATCGGACTTACTTGCCGGCATAAAAGAAGCTACTCTGGATAGTCGGCTCTACTAGGTTCTCCACGGCTTCGATCGGGTACGACCCGAAAGCCGGGAGCAGTTGGTATTTCCCGCCAGAGTATAGAAGCATTTTGCCTCCCGGCGTCATTGTGAGGAAATAGTAGTGGGCGGCAAGTGGGTCAGTCCATGTTTGTTGCACTTTACCGCTTGCCGCGTCTATAAGTTGCATTTTTCCGGTCGTATCGGGCACCGGAGAGTTCTTCTCCCCGAAATACGCTTCTTGCACCAGAACTGACCGACCCCCGGGCATTAAGTGTGCACACTTTTCTGTGCTGGAAACTGTAGAAGCAAGAAACGTGACACTCATCAATACTGGATTTATGACTGCAAAACGCGTCTCTCCGACTGTTGTATAAACTCGCGCCAGAAAAGAGTCGCTCGCCTTTTCTAGAGGTTCATAAGTCAGAGTGTCGCCCAGCTTACCAGGGTTATTGCGCATGATGTAAAGGCGTAGATTGAGCTCTGGAAACTCGGTGCCGGTTTTTGACGCCCTGCTTCCCGGGATCGAGATTGACCCTGGAGGGGCGACGCCTGCTGCAACAATTCGAGTGCCTGTGAATAAGTATTTATGCCCGTCGCTGAGAATCTCGGGCTCACCGGATGCGGACAAGCGTAGAACAGGATTCAATGGCAATGCAGTAGGAATTAGGGTGAACCCTGACAGTTCTAGACCCGGCAGTTTAAAACTTAGTAGCCGGAGGTGCTGCTTGAGATTTTCATCCTGGGTTCCAGCGGTCGGCGAAAGGGTGTACATCAACCCGCGATCCGATGCATACACCGCGCCGTATGTCGCGCAGCCATCAACAATACTGTCAGAGAAAGTGCCTCTTGTGGGGATTAGCTTTGTTCGATTCGCAAGATCAAGTGTGCGAAGAAGCTTTCCGCTTTGCGTGTCAAACTCATTGAGGTCCGCAGCGCACCCCAACACATAAAGAAAACGGGACTGCGAAGATTGCAAGCTCGTGAGGGCAGCAACACCAGCACCCATGTCAGGCCGCTCACTCTGAGCGAGCAGAATGGAACAGGCGCACAGGGCAAGAAGAGAGACACTTCGATTCATAAATTGCTTGATAGATCGCCTCACCTAAGGGGCTCCTTGACTGCGGACATGAGAAACATAATCCGGATCTCCCCATTTCCTCTCAGGTTTTCCTAGAGCCGTGTAGATACTCGTACGCATCTGCGCAGACACTTCCTGCCATTCTGCCTTTCCATGCTTCCCGTCTGAACTGACTTGAACGACCAGAAGCTCCTTGTCCAGTTTGGCACCGTATTCCAAAGGACCGTCAGACGGCTGCCCATTGTAGAGTCGGATGGTTTCGTTCTCGAGCATCTCTTCTGTATAGGAAGGCAGACTTATATCCAGAGCTTGCACAGCGGCCTGCGATAACGGGGTCGCTTGCTGTCCTTGCTTAGTCGCTCCAACGGGGTTTGAGCCAGCAGTCTGCGCCGTCTTAGCAGCCAGTAAGCGATCAGCTTTGTATTGTGCGACGAGTCTCTTAAATTGAGCGCTTTGAGGGTATGCGTCTAGATATTTGATAGCCATCCTTCGCTTTTCCTGATAGAGAGTCTGAGCACGAGCAAGGTTTGCCTTCCAGCTCCATATCTCTTCATCTGTCGGACGAGGGTGCGTTACTTGACCGATGCCGACTCCGCCCAATCCATCGGCACTAAAAAGCGGATAGCCCTGCCTGACCGCTCCGGTTCGAAACTGTCTTAGCTGCGTCTCCTGCTTCATGATCAAAATCAGCACCTCGCTGGCTCCTGCGGCGCGCAAGGTCACTTCGGACGGATTGGTGCCGCGAATCTCTGCGGCTTTGAACGCAGAAAGCCGTCTGTTTCCGTACGTCGTCGAGCACTTGACAGTCAGCAAACCGCCCCGTACGGCTCGAAACGGAATTAGGAACTCGGGAGAGAACGTCGTTTCGCGAATCGGTGTGTGCGCTGTCGAGCGTCCGACCGAATACGGAGCTCCTCCCGGCTGCATGACGAGAGACACATTCCACTCCCACGAGGAAGGTTTTGGGTCGCTGTCTTTTGCCCCTCGCAGAACGCACGTTGCCCGCACAACTGGCATTGCTGCGTCTGCCGAGATGTACAGCACCTTGCCGGACGGGTCCAGGCTGACTTGAAGTTCCGGCTCACGAGCGCCTCCCACAGCCGTAGCCGGAAACACACTTGAACGTCTCGGTATAACATGCGCCATGGTTTCGCCACCCGAAGGAAAGGTCAGTTTCCGAGTTGGAGGTCGTGGTAATTCTTCTGGTCCAGCGCCGGCTGGATCGACACAGACAGAATGTGGTTGGAACCGTTGCCGCTCGAAACGCTCCAGGAACTGATCCAGCCTTTGAAGGCAAGCGTGCAGAGCGCATCCTGTCGGCTGTCATCCTTCCAGAACTCGAACTTGACGTCCTTGATCTTGTCTCTGGTTGGCAGGTTTGCCAGATCGAAGAACTTCTTCACGGACGCAAAGGGTGCGTTCGTGTCATCGTGCATGTCGGCCGAGAACTGCATTGCGCAGGTTAAAGACCCCATCGAGGGCATCCCGCTGGGATCAGCGCACGAGGAAAGGCCTACCTGGGTTGAAAAGGCATTCAGCTTCGTGCCATCGATGGTAACGGTCGTGTTACAAGGATTTGCCATGGCGATATTACTCCTGTGATACTTTTCGTCAGGGTTTTAGAAACCAAAGCAGCATAGCGGGAGTTATCCGAGTGTAGCTGCTCTCAAAAATAGCAGGATAGTGAACTCATCTAATCAATCTCCACAATCACACATGTCGCGTTATCCTCTCCGCCCGCGCGGTTCGCGGCCTGTACCAGCTTGTGGCATGCCTGCTCGGGCGATGAAGACGCGAGCAACATCGAAAGCATCTCCGGGTGCGAGAGCGCCTTGGTTACCCCGTCGGTTGCGAGCAGAAAGCAGTCGCCTAACTCGACCTGCACCATCACAACTTCAGGGATCACAAAGTCCGACGCGCCCAGCGCCTGGGTCAGCACACTATCAAGCTGCTGCATATCCTGGTGGCCGGCCTTGCGATGGCCGCCGCGCAGAAACTCCGACAGCGCCGAGTGGTCGTCGGTAAGCCGGTGCAGGTTCTCGCTGCGCAGCAGGTAGGCCCGGCTGTCGCCCACGTGCGCGACCCACATGCGCGCGCCGTCAAAATGTGCCGAGACGATCGTGGTGCACATGCCCGCGTACGCTGGCTCGCGACTGGCAGCCTCATAGATAGACCGGTTGGCCGACTGGATGGCGCGATGCAGCTCGGAGCCGCCATTGGCGGAGGCGCCCGCGAACCGGCCCAGCACGCAGTCCACTGCGGAGCGGCTGGCGACTTCGCCCGCGCTCGACCCACCCACCCCGTCGCACACGATAAACAGACCGCGGTCCAGGTCGAAGCCGAACGCGTCCTCATTGGCGCGCCGCACCCGCCCCGTGTCGCTCTCCCCCGCCGCCCTGATGCGAATTTCCATTGCCGTTTTCAGTCCCCTCTCGCTTACCGTGTATTCAGTGGACGTGCGACCGGCGCCGCGCGCCAAGGTCCCGCAACCCCGGTCTACGCGCCCCGGTTCTTCGGTTTGTCTCTGCGGTCATAGCTGAACTCGAGCTCCACCGATCCGCCCAGATCGATCTTCGCTCCCTTGCGCAGCAGCGCCGGCGCATTCGGTTCCATCATCTTGCCGTCGATCGAGGTGCCGTTCGAGCTGCGCAGATCGGTGAGGTACATCTGCCCGTCGCGCCGCTCAATCTCGCAGTGGAACCGTGAGATGGCGTGCTCCACATCGCGCACCACGATGTCGTTCTTCTTGCCGGCATCCTGCGCCACCGCGCCGATCGAGATCCGGTCCCGGTCGAGCGGATAGCGGTGCCCGGTGTCGAGCCCGCGCGTCACCTCAAGCACCGGATGGCGGCTCTGGCGGCGCCGCCGCAGCCAGTACGCCAGCAGCCCCGCCATACCCAGCAGGCCCGCGCCGCCGCCCAGCATGTACAGCCGCGAGCGCAGCATGCTGGCGGAGTTGATGCGCGTCCGCAGATCGCGCACCAGCGGATTCTCGGGCGTCAGGCGCTCGGCGACCGCCAGTGCCCGGCTCGCGTCCGAAAGGTGACCGCTTAGGAACGACGACTCCGAGCTCCGCAGCGAGTTGGCGCTCTGCTGGCTGCGCGTAACCTCGCTCTGCTGCTGGTTGGTCTGCTCCGTGACCTGCTTCTGCTCGGTCTGCTGCTGCGCCTGCACCTTGGCCTGCGCATCTTTAAAGCCCTGCACCGCGGCCGCATTCGACGGATCGATCGCCACCACCTGGCTGTACAGCCCCATCTGCTGCTGCGGGTCGTTCGTGCCCAACGCCTGGCTCATCAACGAGGCGGAGCGCTGCTTGCTCCGCTCGGCATCATCGTCCTTCTTGGCCGAGGCCTGCTGCTGCGCCAGCAGGGCTGTCTCGGTTGGCGAGGGCGCAGGCGGAGGCGCCGGGGCAGCCTGAACAGGCGCCGGTGGCGGCGGTGGCGGCGCCTTCTTTGCCACCGCACCGTAGCTCGCCGGCATCTGGCCGATGGTTAACCGCTGCACGTCGACCGCTACCTTGTCATTGGGCAGCACCAGCGTCAGCGCTCCGTTAGCGGCGCGTGCGCCCTGCGCCACATTGCCCGCCTCGGGGCGCGAGTCGGTGTACACGTTGACCAGGTTCGGCCCGATCCAGATGGCCACCGTGCGCCCGGCGAGCACGACCGTTTCATCGACGAGGCTGCTCGCGCCAAAGGGCGGATGGTTCGACAGCGCGGCCACCTGCCCGGCAAACGCGCCGATGCCGATGGGGTAGCCGCCGCTCAGCTCGCCGGCCGGGTTGCGGAACAGGAAGCCGGTAAAGTTTTCCTTCTTCACCGCGTCGCTCTTCACGCTGGCATTCAGGTGCAGCAGCAGGTCGCCGTAACTGGCAGAGCTTTCCAGGCCGCCCGGGCCGTGCTCACCATGGATCGCGCCATTGCGGACATTCCACATCGCCCCGTGCGGCTTGCTCGCGCCCCCCAGGCCAAGCGTCAGCGTCTTTTCAACGGTGTGGCCCACGCCCGAGGGCGGCGCCGGCTTGCTCTCGACGCTCTTCCAGCCGCTCAGGTCGGCCCCGTTGAAACTCACGTGCAGGTTCTTCGGCGTCAGCCGCACGCCGCGCACCGCGAACGATCCATCGCCTGTCGCCTCAAAACCCAGATAGCCGGCCGCCGCGCCGATGTCGCCGGCATGCGCCACCGTCTGCCCGTCGATCTGCACATTGATCTGCCCACCCGCGATCTCGACCGCGGCGTGGTGCCAACCTTCCGAGGTCGAGGCAATCTTCGAGTGCGTGCTGCCGTCGATGCCGCCCACCCCGAACGGCGAGCCGCTGTTATCGAGATCGATGCGGTAGCCTCCGGAGCCTTCGCGGGTCGCCCACAGCCGGAGCCCCGCATTGGGCGAGCCGCCGACGTTGTACTCGAACTGCAGGGTGAACTCGCCGAACGGCACTGCGGTCAGCACCGAGCGCGTGCCCGATCCCGAGGTCGACAGCGCGCCCGAGGCGGGAGCCCAGTTCCCATTCGGCGTCCAGCCCAGCAGCGAGCTGCCGTTGAACAGGTTCAGAGCGGTCCCTGAAGCGCCCTCCGCAAAGGCGGGGCCGGCAAAGGTGGCAGCGAAAAACAGGAGAGCCGCGGTGCGGCTCAGGCAGCGATGCAAGCGGTGCAATGCGTACAAGTCGAACATTGGGCTAGGAGCCTCCCCCTATAGGTTGAACGGCAGGCGGAACAGCGGGTAAATCCGGGTCAAAACCGGTCCCGGCATCCTCACCGAAGGCCGAATCCGTCTGCTGGCCTTGCGCTAGTTCAGGCTCCCGGCCCGGCTCATGGCCCGGCTCATGGACACTGAACACTAGCTCGAACTCCGGCTCTGCCTCAGCAGCCTCGCCGGGCAGCGCGTCGATCTGCAGGCGCGAGCCTGGTGCGATCTCGCTCCCCAGCAGAATCTGGGCGATCGGCGACAGCACCTCACGCTGCATCACCCGCCCGGCCGGTCGCGCGCCGTACTCAGGGTCGTAGGAGAGCTTCGCTAGCAGGTCAATGGCTGCGGCCGTCGGCTCGAGCAGAATCTCGCGATCGTCCTCCAGCTTGCGGGCCAGCACCCGCAGCTGCGTCCCGACAATGCGTTCCAGCTCCGGCATGCCCAGCACATGAAACGGCACCACCTGGCCGATGCGGTTGTAGAGCTCCGGCCGGAGCGTGTGCCGCACCACGTCGAGAATGATCTGCTCGCGCAGCGCGGGGTCGTCACCGGCAGCCATGCTCTCGCGCACGCCCAGGTTCGAGGTAAACAGCACCACCGTATTCGTAAAGTCGCAGAAGCGTCCCTTCGCATCCGTCAAACGGCCTTCATCGAGCACCGCCAGCAGCAGGTCCAGAATCTCCGGGTGCGCCTTCTCCACTTCATCGAACAGCACGATCGAGTAGGGCGAGCGCCGCACCTGCTCGGTCAGGAACCCGCCCTCATCCGAGCCCACCAGCCCCGGGCGCGAGCCGATTAGCCCCGCCGCCGAGCTCTTGTCCTTGTACTCGCCCATATCGATGCGGATCAGCGCCGTCTCGTCATCAAACAGCGCCTCGGCCAGCGCTTTCGCGAGCTCGGTTTTGCCCACGCCGGTCGGACCGACGAAGAGAAACGACGCCGGCGAGCGCTTCAGCTGCAGATCGGTGCGCATCCGCCGCGCTGCCTCGGCGACCGCGTGCACTGCCTCCGCCTGCCCGAAGACCCGCTCGCCCAGCCTGTCTTCGAGCGAGAGCAGCCGCTCGCGTTCGCTCTCGAGCATCCGCGAAACCGGCACGCCCGAGCGCTCGGCGATGACCTCCGCGATATGCTCCGGGTGCACTTTATCCGAGACCATGACGCCCTTCGCCGCGGCCTCGGCGAGGCGGCGCTCCAGGTCGTTCCGCGCGGCGTCCAGGTGCTGCAGCGCGCCGTATCGGATCTCGGCCGCGCGGGTCACGTCCCCGGCGCTTTCCGCTGTTTCGAGCGCGCGCCGGTTCTCCTCGATCGCGGCATTCGTCTTGCCCAGGTCCTGCCGGGCGCTGCGCTGCTCGTCCCAGGCTGCGGCATCGGCGGCAATGCGCGGCTCCATGGCCGCGATCTCGCCTTCCAGCGCCTGCACCGACTTAGCTTGCGCGGGTGTGGGCCTGGCCAGCGTGCTCAGCGTGGCCAGCTCCGCCCGCCGCTGGGTCAGCAGGCGCTCCTGCTGGTCGAGCGCGGTGGGCCGCGACTCGAGCTGCATCCGCAAACGCGCCGTCGCCGCATCGATTACGTCGATCGCCTTATCCGGCAAAAAGCGGTCGCGCATGTAGCGGCGTGACAGCTTCACCGCGGCCACCAGCGCCTCGTCCGTCAGCTCGACGCCGTGGAACGCGGCATAGCGGCCGGCAATCCCGCGCAGGATCGCGAGCATCGCGTCATCGGTCGGCTCGCCGACCTGCACCTGCTCAAACCGTCGAGCCAGCGCTCCGTCTTTCTCGATCCGCTCGCGGTACTCATCGAAGGTGGTGGCCCCGACACAGCGCAGCTCCCCACGCGCCAGCGCCGGCTTCAGAATGTTGGCCGCGTCCATGCCGCCCTCGCTGCCGCCCGCGCCCACCAGTTGGTGAATCTCATCGAGAAACAGGATGATCTCGCCCTTGCGCAGCGTGACCTCATCCACCACCGCCTTGATGCGCTCCTCGAACTCCCCGCGGTATTTGGCCCCGGCCACCAGCGACATCAGGTCGAGCGCCACCACGCGGCAGCGCTTCATACTGTCCGGCACGTCGCCCGCGGCGATACGCTGCGCCAGGCCTTCAACGATCGCGGTCTTGCCCGTGCCCGGGTCGCCCACCAGCACCGGATTCGACTTGGTCTTGCGCAGTAGCGTCTGGATCAGCTGGCGCACCTCTTCGTCGCGGCCTACCACCGGCATCAGCTCCCCGGCGAGCGCGGCGGCGGTCAGGTCGTGTCCGAACTTGTCCAGCATCCGCGCACCCTCGGCAACGTCGGCCTGCGCCTGCTTCGGCGCGGCCTTGCGCAGCGGCTGCACCGGGTGAATGCCTTCCGGCTCCCGCGACACAGGCTCCAGGTCGTCCACGGTGAATCCTGCCTTACGGAACTGCGCCCGCAGGTCGTTTTCGCCCGTGCGCAGCGCCGCCTCCAGCACGTCGAGCGCTTCGGCCTGCTCCGATCGTCCGGCGCGGTCCGCCAGCGCGAACGCCTCTTCGAGCAGCGTTCGCAGCGCCTGCGAGGCCAGCGGCCGCCGCCCCTCGTCTAAACGAGTGGCGGAGAGCGTATCGGCGCGGCGCGACAGGCCGTCGAGCAGCGGCGGCAGGCTCACGCCCCGGGCTTCGAGCATCCCGCGCAGGCTGCCGCTTTCGCCGTCGAGCAGCAGCAGCAGCAGGTGCTCAGGCTGAATGAGCGCCTGGCGCCGCTGCTCGGCCAGCAGGCGCGCGCCGACGAGTGCGGACTCCATCTCGTCGGATAGTTTGCTGAGGTCCAGAGCCATCGTTTCCCTTACCCGCTTTCTCGTTCTCTGTGCTTACTCCAGCCGACGACGCCGTGGCCGTGCGCCTGGCTCCTCCGCCGAGGGCGCTGCCGGCGATGTGCCCGCATCGCGGGGAACCCAGCTCGGCTGCTGTGGCAGCTCCTGCGCAAGCGTAGCCGGCGGCTCCTCAACGAGGGTCTGCAGCCGCCCGGGCGCGCCATTGCGGGCGGCCTCGTCCGGCGTGCGCAGGGAGGCCCGCTGCGGGTCTGCAGGTCGCGGTTCCACCGCCCGCGGGTCTGAGGATCGAGGGTCCAGGGATCGAGGCTCCGGGCTCTCCATCCGCCCGGCATAGAACCGGTGCCGCATGAACAAGAGCGCGGTGCGCACCGTGTGGTAGTTCGGCACCGTCACCCGCAGGTCCGTAATCGTCGGCACGTCCGGCGCCTCAAAGTCGAGCTCCAGGTTGTACTGCTCGTCCAGCCGCACATTCGAGGTCAGAATGATCGCCTCGCGCCGGAAGCCCGAGCCCTCGTTCAGCCGGATCTCCGCGCCGATCGAGGTCCCGCGCAGGAACGGCGACTCGCGGTCCCCGAGCAGGATCAAGCGGTACCGGTCCCGGCCTTCGAGCCGCAGGTTCGAGAAGAAGATCGTCATCTCGTCAGCCAGCCCCTGCACCCGCGCGGGTTTGGCTGCCAGTTTGTACAGCGCCTTGCCGCCGCGGTCGAAGATGAAGTTCGTGCTCTCAAGCGACGAGCTCTTGCGGAAGTCGATGTACTTGCCTTCGAGCGCGCGCTCCAGCTTTTCGAGGCCCCCCAACGACTGCAGTGTCCGCCGCACCTCGAGGCCCAGGTCGTCCTCCATGCGCAGCGTGCGGCCAATCTGCAGCGCGTGCCGCTGGCTTTCGACCAGCGCCAGCAGCTCTGTTTCGCCGGTCTCGCGCAGCGTGGCGTAGTACTCCTGCATACCGGTGGCCAGGTCGAAGTAGATCGCAGACGAGTGCAGCATGCGGCGCACCCGGCCAAAAAACCGCTCCGGCGGCTGGTTCCGGTCGAGCAGGTCGTAGGCCGTGTTCTGCAGCTCCAGAACCATGCGCTCGGCAAAGTTCACCGCGTCCCGATCCACTTCCGTGTCGATGCCGCGCTCGGTAAACAGCACCAGGAACTCCCGCATGGCGCGGTGCAGCTCGGCGTAGCTGTTGGCCAGGCGGTTCACCCCGTCGAGGATGCGGCGCGTGCCCACCATCAGCTCAGAGTGCGCCGAAAGCAGCGCGCATGGCGGGATGTAGTGCGGGTCCGCTTCGAAGTACATGCCGGTTGCCGGGCGCCGCAGCCGCCCCACCGCGATCGCGTGCATCCGCTCCGCCGCCGTTACATCCAGCGCGATGCGGTAGCTCATCACCCGCTCGGTGCGCATCTGCGGGTTGTAAGGGTCGGCGGCGCCGTCGATCACCGAGCGCTCGCCCGGCTCGCAAACGACGAAGACCACCGCCTCGGCCACGCCGGCCAGCTGCTCCTTCGCGAGACGCGTGGCCAGCGACCCAGCCTCTTCCACGTCGACGATCAACCCCGAAGGCGTGATGCCGCGAGCCCGCGTGACCGAGATATCGAGCGTCTCGGCAGTCTCGTGCAGGGAGACTTCGGGGTCGTTGCGGATGGTGCCGAGGTCGCTCTCCGGCAGCCGCAGCCCGCCGCCCACCAGCCCAGCGCCCGGGGTCAGGTAGTGGAAGCTCCAGCCGAACAGCGACTCCAGGTAGCGCTCCTGGCGCAGGAAGTGGTCGGGCGTCAGCAGCATCCCGTGTTCCCAGTTGACGGAGCGGAGCAGTGCGTTTTTCATGGCGAGGTCCTTCTGGCAGCCGGCTTGCCGCTCTCTGGGCCCGCTTGCGCCGAGCCCATATGTGTATTGATCCCCAGACGGGCATTGTGGTCGGCCAGGCCCAGCCGCGGCGACCGGCTCTGGTCCAGCACCGACCACTTCAGGTCGAAGCTGGTCGAGGCCGGCATCACCATCGCCAGCGTCTGCACCAGCAGCGCCGCGCCCTCTTCGTTCGCGGTGTACTGCTCATAGGTCGAGAGCGGGACCGGCCCGATCTCGATCGCGAGCATGGCAAGGTCCTCCACCTGGTCGCCCATCACCAGGTCCACGCCCAGCCGCGACGACCGCTGTGTGAGCGTCGAGGTGAGCGGCCGGCCGACGACGGTAAACGAGCGATGCCGCGTGAACGAGAGCACCGGCAGGCCCAGCAGCACGTCCAGCACAAAGGCGCAGCCGGCCTCCGAGCAGCTGAGCTGCGGCATGCTCGCAATCAGCGAGGCCAGCCGGTACCACAGCGGACGCGGCCAGTCTTCGGCGCGTACCCCGAACAGCGCCAGCCAGCGCGCGCAGGCCGCCGGGTCTCCGGGCGCGATGCGGAACAGCGGCGCACCCTCGTGGAACCAGTGGCGCAGCTTCTCCATCGGGTCGTCGAACAGCTCCAGCAGCTCGCGCGTACCCATCGCGCTCTCCCCGCCCGAATCCCACATCCCTACCGGCAGCGAGTGCATGAAGCCGAGCCCGGCCACGTGCAGCTCGATGACTGTGGCCGCGTCGATCAGGGTGCCGGGCGCCGGGCGTTGCCGCACCACAGTGCCGGCCGGCAGCGCCTCACGGCCGGAACGGCGCAGCTGGATGCGGTGGGCAGCCAGGCCCATGGCCGCGAGCGAAGTCAGCGCGGAGTGCACGGTGTGCCGGTGCGCGAAGGTCCCCGTCGCGAAGTCCGGCATGTGCAGGCCCCGCACCGGCGCTGGAGCCGGCGCGGCGGCCTTCGCCGGGCCTTCCAGCTTCGCAGACAGCCGCGAGGCGCCCAGAGCTGGCGCCAGGCCGGGGCGGTCCTGCACGTTGCCGGGGCTACCGGCGGGATCCACTTGGCCCGCGGCCTGGCCGGCGGTTTGTTCCACAGGCTCGGGCTGCACAGCAGGGTTCAGCTCCATACGAACTCCACCTCCAGCTCCAGCCCGTGCACCAGGCGGCTGCGCAGCGAGCGCTCCACCTGCTGCTGCAGCGCCGGCAGCTCCAGCTCCGGCTTGGAGAACCCCTCGGCATCGAGCGTCAGCTCCAGCCGCTCCACCCGGCGCAGCCCGTCCCGGCCTCGCTCGATGCCGGAGCGGGTCTCGGCCAGCAGAATGCGGCGGTCGATGGCGAGCGCGGCCGCCTCCAGGTCCTTGCGGGTCACGATCCGTCCGCGGGTCAGCAGCGCCTCGGCGAAGCGGCGCTCCTCGCTCGCAAAATCCTCGCCGTCGGTGCCCCCGGCAGCTGCCGTGAACGGGACCACCCGGGTATGCTGCAGTGTCGCCGAGTTGGTAAACCCGGTAATATCGCCCGGGCCGACCCGGTTGCCGAGGCTGCCATTGGTAAGCCACAGCCGCACATTCGCCGCGTGGTCCGGCGCGCCCTCCGCATTGAGCCCCGGGTGCAGCGTCATGCGGTTGTTATGGATCTCGAACCAGCCCTTGCCCACCCCGCCCTGCGGACGGCTGCCCGGCTCGTACGGGTCGTTGGCGCTGCTGGTCACCGCAATCGGCGCCACCAGAAACTCCGGCGTGCCGCCGGTCCGGGCCACCGGCAACGAGATGCCGTCGCGCTCGAACTCGACCGTCTGGTTGCGCGCGAAAACGTTCGAGGCGGTCATGGTATGCAGCAGGATATTGTTGAGCGCGTGGTGCAGCGCCGGGATGCCGGGCGGCATGGGGATCTTGATCCACAACCGCGGCTGCTCGAGCAGCGCCTCGACGCTGCGCCCGCAGATACGCGCCAGCGCGGGCTCCAGCAGCCGCGGCGCGCGGCACAGCAGGCCACTCCCCGGGTCTCCGCCGTGTCCCCCAGCCTGGCCCGCGGCCTGATCTGTCTCCGGGCCCATCGCCGGGAACAGGAACTGCCGGCCGCTGTAGAACCCGTCCGGAATCTCCGGCAGCGGTGTCTCCGCCTCGGCCACGCCTTCGCCGGCCCGCTGCCAGTCCAGCTGGAACACCCCGCTGTTGATCCGGCGCGGGCGCATTAGCCCCGTCCCCGCCAGCTCGCCGTTGGGCCCGAAGATCCACCAGGGCTCGCTGGCCAGCGCCGCCTGGATGGCGTAGGTGCCGGGCCCCAGCTCGAAGAAAATGCTGTGCCGGTTCAAGAGCCCGGGAGGCAGGTCCTCCACCGCGAGAAAGATGGCCGGCTGCTGCCCGAGCGCGATCGGCACCGCCTCCGATGAGGGCCGGTAGCTGTGGATGGCATCGCTCATCTCGACGCCGGTCAGCAGGCGCAGCACCTGGTCCTGGTAGCTGAAGGCGAACGCGATGCGCGCGCGTGAAATCTCGAGCGTCGCGTCGAGCGAGAAGGAGATCCGCTCGCCCGACGAAGCCAGCGCGTCGAGCTCGGTGCCGGCGCGCAGCACTCGAGGTTCTGCGGAGGCGGTCACCAGCCGCACCACAGTCTGCGCCGGCCGGGCCAGGAACTGCGGAATCTGCAGCCCGCTCATCAGCTCCCGCAGCAGCGACTGCCGCAGCAGCCCGGTGTCCGAGTAGACGTGGTCGATCTGCTGCGCAAACGTGCGGAACAGTACCGCCAGCAGCGGATCGGTGGTCTCGGCAGAGATGCCGAAATCCTTCACCCTTCGGCGAAAATCATCCCGCAGTTTGCGATCGATCTCGAGCACCGAGGGTGTCTGCTGGCTCATGGGTTGCGGCTCTCTCCTCGGTAGATTCGGCGACGGTTGCTGGCCATCCTACTGGTGCGCAAGCGTGGTCGTGAAGCTTTCCTCGCGCCCGGGGCGCACGATAGTGATCGAGTAAGTGTCGATATCGCGGTTCGCGCTCACCTCGCGCACCACCTCCGCGACCCGGTACTCGTCGATGCCGAGCTCGGCCAGCACCCGGTTGGTCCGCTCCATCGCCACCCGCGCCAGGTCGGCCCTCTGCCGGCCATCCTCAAACAGGTCGCGCAGCCCGAACTCCGGGCACCCCGCCCAGGAGCCTGCCGGGGTCCGCGCCATCACCTGCAGCAGCGCCAGCAGTGAGCCCACGGACTCCTCCCGGCGCAGCAGGCCGTTTTCTCCGAGCCGCATGGGAAACGCGATTGAGCGCACGCTCTGCCTCTCCGTTAACGAACGCTGAATCTCTGTGGAACCTATTGGCTTTCTTTCTGGAAACCATGAAGCCTATTGAGCTCATGGAATCCACAAAGCAAGCCGGAAATGGAACGGGAGCGGCCAGACGAACGACTCTGGCCGCCTCCCGGCTGCGGCATCACTTTGCGCGCAAAGCTAGCTAGTTGCTCAGCGTGATGTCGCGGAAGTTCTGCTGGTTCATTGAGGCCTCGAGATCCAGCACCAGGATGTGATTCACCCCGGCATGGTCCTCGCCCGACAGCTGCTCGTCGCTCTGGTAAGGATTGAGGGTGTGAAAGCCGCTGATCCAGCCGTTAAAGCTGTAGGAGGCCAGCGCGTCGGCGTGGGTATCGTCCTTCCAGAACTCGAGCTTGATGGGCTTGACCTTGTCGCGGGTCACGACATTGGCCAGGTTGAACAGGTTGCTCATCGTCGAGTAAGGGATGTTGGTGTCGTCGTGGAAGTCCACATAGGCGCGGATGCTGGTTGCCAGCGAGCCCATCTGGGGCATGCCGGCGCGGTCCTTGTCCGTGGTAAAGGCGACGGAGACCGACAGGCAATCGAACTTGTTGCCATCGATCGTGCAGGTGCTGCGATAGGGAGCTGCCATAAATCGAATCCTCTCTTATCGTGAATCGAGCCCGGGGGAGGGGCGGTTGGCTGTGCGGCCGCAGAAGGCCCGCGCATGGAATCAGTGTGGCGCATGCCCCTAGTTGCTGAGCCGGATGTCCTGGAAGTTCTGCTGGTTCATCGCCGGCTCAATATCGAGCACCAGCATGTGGTTCAGGCTGGGCGGCGCGCCCTGGGCCAGGATGTCTTCCGGCGACACGGCCTGCGCCTTGGGCAGAAAGTCGAGCGGGTTCGAGGTCTCGTAGCGGCGGATCCAGCCATTGAACGAGTAGGAGATCAGCGCATCCTGCTGCGAGTCGTCCTTCCAGAACTCGATCTTGACCGGCTTGATCTTGTCGCGGGTCACAACATTGGCCAGGTTAAAGAAGTGGCTGACGGTAGAGAACGGCAGGTTGACGTCATCATGCAGATCGGCCCAGACACGGATCTTGGTCGCGAGCGAGCCCATCTGGGCAGTGCCTGCGCGGTCTTTCTCCGTGTTGAACTTCACGCTGGTGGTCACGGCCTGGAACTTCAGACCGTCGATCGTCACAGTTGTACGGTATGGATTTGCCATAGGGTCGCTCCTTGCGGGGTATTATTCCGGGCGTTGGGTGGGCCGCAGTCGCAGCTTGCGGACCATCGAGTGAACGGCGGCTCCCAGAGAAAATCTCTGAAGCGGAGAAGGCTGCACGATCTGTGTCGCGTCGGCACTGTCGAAATCATCGGGAGCCGCAGGGCGCGGGAGCCCGGCCATTGGCTCCAGCGGCGCGGACCGGCGGGTCACGCGACCACCCTCCCCGCGCAGGCTCAAAGTGGTAGAAGAAGTGCGGCGAGCCGAACTCGCATCGGAACCCGGACTCAGACCGTCGCCGCGCGCGGCAGCCCGGCCAGCCTCCTCGGCCAGCCGCGCCGCATCGCCGCCGTATATGCGCGGTATCCGGGCGGGGCCGTCCTGCTCCCGCGCGGACTGCTCCGCGAGGCGCGCGGACGAACCCGCGCGCGGCACCCCGATCTTGAACTCAATCCGGCTCAACGTATCCTCCTCCCGGTCTTGTTTTCACGGCCTGTCTCACGTCCGGCTCAGGCTTTCGCCGGCTCCGGCCGCGAGAACTCCGGCACATCGATCTTGAGCACAAACGTCTCCGCCGGCCCCGTCGGCATCACGCTCAGGGTGATATCGCACACCCCCTGCATGCGCTTGTTTGAGTCCTTGTCGACGAACAGGTCGAAGCCCAGGATTGTTCCCTGCTCCACCTGCTCGTCGAGCAGCCGTTTGAGCGGCGTCTCGATCTGCTGATCCATGAAGTCGCGCGTCAGCACCTGGCCCGCGACCTGCAGCAGGTAGTGCCGGCAGCAGCGCTCGAGATAGCGCAGGATCCGGTACGAGGTGAAGAACTTGAGCACGCCGTAGGGGTCGTCGGCCTGCGTCCGGCAGCCGTAGAAGCACAGGTGGTTGTCTGCGTCGCGGATGATCGGGATCAGCTGCCGCTCCATGGAGAGGTGCTCCATCTCGCCGATCAGGGGCTCGATGCGCGCCTTGGCCGCGCCGTTCACCCGTCCGAAGCGCGAGCCAACCGGTCCCTGCGCCAGGCCCTGCGAGTCGTCCGCCCGCGCCACCGCCCCGGCGAAGACCATCGACGGCGGCCCGTAGAGCCCCTCCTGCAGCTCGGGGCCGCGCTCGAACCAGTGCGCCGGCCGCAGCTGCAGGTAGCCCATCAGGCAGACATCCGCCGCGGCCTGGTCCTCGGGCCGCTTCAGGAACTCGTACTTGCCGCCGGGCAGAAAGTTCCGCTCGACATTCTTGAAGGATTTCTCGTCGTCCAGGTCGCTGATCAGCAGCATGCCCCAGGCATTGGCCATCTGCTCCAGCTTTTCGCGGATCGGCTGCGGGTAGTAGCCGGGCACGATGACGTTGCAGATATCGTCGCGGAAGTTGAAGTTGTCATTGCGCTGCACCACGAAATGTTCGAGCGCCGCAACGTTGATCGAGAAAATATCGCTCATCGCCTGCGGGTCGGCGTTCAGCAGGAACAGCTCCACCGGCTTGCGTATCTTGCCGTCGCCCACCTTCGCATTCTCGAAGAACAGCTGCAGCTGCCGGTAACTCTTTTCAAGCGGCCGGATCTGGTCGAAGATCTGCCCCAGCAGCTCATCGCGTACCGCCTCGGCGCCGTCCATCTGCGCCTGCAGCTTCTTCACCGTTTCTTCATAGGTGTCGTCAGCCGAGATTAGCTTTTCAAAGTTGGTCAGCTGGCCCAGAAACTCCTTCGCCGACTGGGCCGAGAAGATGCTCGACAGGTCGCGCTTTTCATTGGTCAGCGCCGGGTGCAGGTCGGCGAAGATATCCTGCAGCAGTTCGCGTGCGGGGGAGTTGGCGAGGATCTGTTCCGTGGTTTTCGTCAGGGTATCGGCCATGTCTACTTCTCTCCTTCGGCGACGCGCTCAAGCTCGCTGCGCAGCTTGCCCAGCGCCGCGACAATCTCCTGCCGCTGGGTGGCGTTGCCCCAGGCGCGGCGCACCGTCGGCAGCTTCCACCGGTCCTTGAGCCGGTACAGCAGGTCGATGTTGTTTTTCAGGTCGGCGAGGTCGTTGCGCAGGTAGCGCACTTCCCCGTCATCGCCGCGAACCTCCTGCCGCTTCTGCAGGTTGTCCGGCTCGAAGTCCTTGATCGAGCGGAAGCGGATATCAGCGCGGAACTCAGTCTCCTCGGGGCCCGCATGGCCCTCGAAGTTCAGCTTCGGCTCAAACTTGCGGAACGCGTCGCCCAGGTCTTCGACCTTGGTCAACTCTTCGGTTTCGCTTCCGGCTTCGCCGCCCACGCGGTTCAGCGTCATCGGCATCATCGCAGCGGCGGTCGAGGTCGGCACCTTGCGCACCGCGGGGGTAACGCCCTTTCGAACGACCTTTATCAGAGGCATATGCAACTCCTATCGGGGATCGAGGGTAATGGTCTTCAACGTGCGATCAATACTACTGGCTTGCTGGTCCTCTTCATGGAACCTCTCAACGGTTCTCGTAAGTCAAACGGGTGCGGGACAGCTCGCCGCGCGGCTGCACCTGGGTAGTCTGCGCCGGCGAGCGCTGCAGGGGACCGGTCGCGGCGGCCTGCGGATCGAATCCCGGCGGGGTGTTCGCCGTCGACCGCACCTGCACGCCGGAGGCCGTCATGGTGGAGGGCCGCTCCCCGCTCCAGCGCCGCACCGGCGCAGCCCCGCCCGCGTAGGAATCGCCCCAGATCAGCCGCGGCACCCAGAACCAGAGAATGAGCAGCAGCGCCAGGCCGCCCAGGAACAGCAGCAGGCCTACCAGCACCGCGGACCAGCCCGCGTCGGCCGGCGGGTGGGTGTCAATCAGCGCCTGAGCCTCGGCCGGCAGAGCCTTCCGGTCAAAATGCGGCGCGGCCATCGCGGGCTCGATATAGCGGATCGCCGGGCCAGCCACGGCGGCGCCCCCTTCAAGCAGCAGCGACGGGACCCAGCTCTGGTCGCGCCCGGCCAGCGCCAGCCGGTTGTTCTCGGGCAGCAGCCAGGTGAACTCGATCTCATGGCTCTGCGCGGTGCGGCTCACATGCAGCGCGTTCAGCAGCTCGTTTGCATCGGCTGCGTAAAAGAACCGCGTCGAAAGCCGCTGCAGCGCCGCCGCATCGATCGCCGCGCGGTCGCCGAAGCCTACGCCGATCACGTCCAGGTGCGAGCTCTCGACCTGTGCCGCCGCCTGCTGCAGGCCCAGCGGCCCATCCAGCAGCTGCGGATCGTCGCCGCGGGTGACCTCGTTCTTGCCGTCCGTCATCACGATCAGGTGCGGCTGCAGCTCGCTGCGCGCGTGACCCTGCCGCTCCAGCGCCGCCTCCTCGTCCTCGACTGTCTGCACGCCCGAAAACACCGCCTGGTACAGCGCCGTGTTGTTGTGCGGGCCCGGCTCAGGCAGCGCCCGCAGCTGCGCCATCGCGTCGGCGCGGGAGGACGCGAACACCGCCGCGCGGATCGTCGGGATCACACTGTGGCTTTCAAAGGGAACGATCGCGATCCGGTCCGAGCCTTCCTGCATCGCCGCGAGATACTTCGTCACTGCTTCCTGCACCGCGGAGAAGCGTGTCCCGCCGCCCGCCACCGGCGACTTCATGCTGCCGCTGATATCGACCATCAGCAGCACGATGCTGGTGTGCTCGGCCGCATCGGGGCCCGAGCCGGCCGTCGCGTAGAACGGCTTTAGCTCAAGCGGGCCGGAGTGGAGCGTGATGGAGCCGGCCAGCAGCGACGCACCCGGAAGGTTGACCGGGGCAGGCTTGCCGCTGGCATCGACCGGGGTGACACCGGCCGAAAGGCAGGGGCTCTGCGTCACCGGCGCGCAGTCGACCAGCTGGGTCGGCGTCGTGATCCTGAGCCCGGCAACGTGAGTCTGCGCCGAGGCCTGCGCATTTGCCTGGCCTAGCGTCTGACCCGGCGTCTGACCTGGAAGCTGTCCCGATGCCCCCGGCGCCTGTGATGTTTGCGCCGCAAGCGGTACGCTGCCGGCCATCGCGGCGCACAGCAGGGCGAGCGACGCGAGCAACATCCGCATCTTGCGGCCGGCAGCAAAGCGACTCGGCGATGAACGAAGCATCAACGAACAAAGCGTCATGGTACGAGGCGTCATGCTCACTCCCCCGCCTTGTGGCTGTCGAAGCGCAGCGCCGTGCGCCCGATCAGCACATCGTCCGACGGATGCAGCTCCTGCGAGGTCACGACCGTCTTGCCGCGAATCCGCAGCACGAACCGCGCAATCCCCTCGGGACCGGAAGCATCCGGGTGGCGCGCGATATAGAAGCGGCCTTCCTTCGAAAAAACAACAGCATGCCGCGGCGCGATCGAGGCATCGGGAATGTACAGGTCCGCCCCTTGCTGGAACCGCGTGCCGCCCTGCGCCGTCATCATGCTGCCCACGATGTATGACTCGCCCGGCTCCAGCTCCCAGGCCTTGCGCACCTTGCCCAGCTTGCTCTGCGCCCGCGCGTCGCCTGAGCTGATAAACCGGATCATGCCGTCGCGGACCAGGATCGGCGCGATGCCCGCGCCAAAGCCCGTGCCGGCGCCGGCCAGCAGCAGCCCGGCCAGCGCGGTGCCCGTGGGCAGGTGCGGGCTGAAAAGAATGTAGACCAGCCCGCCGAGCAGGCCGCCGGTCAGCCCGCCCGCGTAGGTGTGCACCACCCGGGCGCGGTTTGAGCGCACCCAGCGCAGCCCCAGGCCCAGCGCGACCACGGAGATACCCAGTCCCCAGGAAGCCAGCCGATACAGCACCGGCGAGGCGAGCGCGACGGCGCTACGCAGCGCCAGCACCAGCAGCACCGCAACCACTCCCGACACAACCCCGAACAGCAGACCCCAGCCCACCGAGGACGCCCGCGTCTTGCCGCTCAGCACGCGGTCGAAATGCACATAGAGCGCCACACCGACCACCGCACCAAACAGCACCAGCACCAGCCCGTCCGGCAGCCACGGCTCCCCCGCATTGGCCAGCGGAATGGAGACGAGCAGGTGAGCCGCCCAGGCGAGCAGTCCGCCGAGCGCGCCAGCCAGCGTCGAATAGTAGAGCCCGCGATATACGTTCATTCCACGGTCCTGGGGTTCTATAGGTGCAGCCGGGTATCAGTGACTCACGAATGACTCAATACGGATTGCATGCTTCGCGGGAGCTGCTTCATGCGTCCGGTGCGTAGACTATACGTCACTCATGTCCTGCTTGCGATAATGCGAATCGATCCGGAACAGTACCTGCGTGCTACACGCATTGCTATTCCCATTTTGGGCCTGCAAAGTTGGGTTGAGACGGAACGCGAGGCAGCTGAGTTGTATGGCAGAGGACCTTTTTGACAGCGCCGATTCCCACGTAGATTACTCGCGGGTAAACTTCCGGGGGAGCTGGCGCGCGGCGACCGTGGCGGTGGTAGGCCTGGGCGCGCTCGGCTCCGAGGTGGTGCGGCTGCTGGGCAGCATGGGCGCGGGGCGCGTGCTGCTGATCGACCCGGACACCATCGAGCCCGTCAACCTGCCGTTCAGCGTGCTGTTCCGCATGGCGTTCGCCAGCCAGGCCAAACCAGACCAGACCAACCCAGGCCAGACCGGCTGGCCCAAGGCCGCGACGCTCGCCCGCATCGGCGCGCTGGTTTTCCCCGGCACCTGCTGGGAGCCTTTCGGCGAGGAGATCGCGGACGTGCCGCTACAGCGCCTGGCCGCCTGTGAGCTGATCTTCTCCTGCACCGACAATGCCCTGGCCCGCGCAGAGACCTCCCTGCTGGCGCGACTGCTGGGCAAGCCCATGATCGATGGCGGGCTCAAGAGCACCCGCGCTCCCGCGCATGCAACCGACACACCGGACGCGATCAATGGAATGGACACGGCCAACACGCCGGAGGGCCGCGTCTCCCATTTCGATCCCGCTGCCGGGTCCGCCTGCTATCTCTGCCAGCTCTCTGAGCAGCGCCGCGCAGAGCTGCTGCGCTGGGCCCTCGCCGCCACGCTCAGCTGCGCGGCAGAACCGGGAGCCGCGGCCATGCAGGGGACCCCGGCGCTGGCCAGCGTCGTCGCCGGCACCATGGTCGAGGTGGCGGTCGCGGTCGCGTCGATCCACAGAAAGCCTGCAGGCGCGCAGGCAGCAGAGCCCGCTGGCTCCCGCAGCTGGATCTGCCGCGTGCCCCCGGGCTCGCAGCTGCCGGTCGAGATCGAGCTCTCCCGCTCGGCAGACTGCCCCTGGCACCAGGCCCCCTACGGCACAGTCGAACGCGCGGCACACAGTCCGGGCGATGCCGCCATCACCGGCGCCCTGCACGCGATCGACTTCCACGCGAGCCTCGCCACCACGCTGCAGGCCATCTCGGCCGCGCGCGGCGACCGCCAGCCCACCGTGCTTGAGCTGCTGTGGCCTCTCTGCCTGGAAGCACGCTGCGCAGCCTGCGGCGCCGCGACCCGGCCCATGCAGCGGGTTGCCCGGGTGCGCAGGCGCAGCCGCTGCCCCGCCTGCGGCGCCAGCGGCACAATGGAGCCGCTGGTCTCGGTCGGATCGATCGCAGAGCACGATGCACTGGCTGCCCGTTCGCCCGCGCAGCTCGGCCTGCCCGACCGGCATTTATTCTGGTGCCGGGCCCAGTACTCGTCCTAACCGAACCGAGCCGGACCGAACCGAGCCGGACCGGACCGAGCCGAACGGAACCGGACGAACGAACCAGACCGGGTTGAACGCCGGGTTGAACGCCGTGACCATAAGGACCGAGAAGAGAAACCATGAACAGGAAGCGTGAACAGGGCCCGGCTTTGGAGCGCGCCGCGATGCTGGCCGGCCTGCTGCTGCTGACCGCCTCCCTGCAGTTCGGCTTTGCCCTGGCCGGCGGCGCGCCGGCACTGGTCGCCGCGCTGCTGCTGGGCGCCGCGGCCACACTGGGCTGGGTGCAGTTCGGGCTGCCGCACGGGCGTCTCTGGCTGGTCGCGCTGGTCCTGGGGGCTACCGTGCTGGCCAGCACCGCGGTGGTCGAGCTCGCCTTCCACCCCAGCTTCGCCGCCTGGTTCGCCCCGCTGCTCGCCGCCGGCGCGGCCGCCGGCACCCTGGCGCTGCGGGTCCGCGACAAGGCCCGCTGCAACCTCTGCAACCGCCGGCTCAAGCTGCAGGCCGTCACCTTCCGCTGCCCCCGCTGCAGCATGCTGGTGTGCGACGAAAGCTGCTGGAACTTCGAGCACCGCCGCTGCTCCATGTGCCTCGAAAATCGCGTGCCGGTGCTGCCCTCGGGCGACTCCTGGTGGAACCGCGTCACCGGTCCCCGCTCGCTGCAGGGCCGCTGCCAGGTGTGCCTAGCGGCTGGCGAGCAGGCCGACCTCCGCCAGTGCACCCGCTGCCGCCGCCTGCAGTGCCGCGACTGCTGGGACTTCAGCAACGGCGAGTGCACCCGCTGCGGCCAACAGCTGCCGGAGCTGCCCGAATCCCTGCGCGCCGTGGTGGCCGAAACCGGCGGCTGAGCCGGTTCTTTCCGGCAACCTGCTTTCTGCTTCCTGCTTCCTGCCTCCTGCTTACCATTGCGCGGAAAACGGGATTACCAAAGCGGGAAAAGTGGGTTTCTCTCTGTTCTTCCGGACTGCCTCTGCCGATACTGTTCTGGTAGCTTCAGAGTGGAAGCGACCCCTATGCCCAAATACCAGATGTACTTCGACACCGTGCGCGGCGAAACCCGCTACAACGTGGACATCGACGAGGAAGAGAACCTGAACATGGTCCTCGAAGAAATCCTCTTTGACCTGCGCGAGCGGGGCGATGTCCTCAAGGGGGACGGCGAGCCGGAAGTGCTGTGGAGCGGCAAGAGCCTGGACTTTGCCCAGCCGCTCGGCCAGCAGGGTGTGCGGGTCAATGATGTGCTCCGGATTTCAACGCTCGCGACTAATGGTTAACGTGGTTAACATGGTTAACACGGTTGACCTTGCTGACATGGTCGACTTAGCCGACATGGCCGACGTGGCCGACGTGACAGACACGTCCGACCAGACGCCGGTGCCGCACCGGGTCGGGGATCCGCGGGAGCGCAGGCTCCCCACCGAACGCGCTCTTCTCGCCGCGCTCATCGCTGCCAACCCCGCGCGTCTGCACGACCCGCACTGGCAAGACGCCGCCGTCTCGCTCACCCTTACAGAAACGCCCGCGCTGCCGGTTTCATCGCACCCCGGGCAGCTCGATGAGAAGATCGCCCGGGAACACCGCCTGCGCATCCACTACCCGCTCTTCTTCCCTTCCCTGCCCATGGAGCTTTATCTCGAGCGCGCCGTCGTTCACCCCAACATCCATCCCGAAACCGGCTTTGTGTGCCTGTGGGCCGCGCATCGGGCGACCCATACCATCGAGCACGCGCTGCACAAGCTGGTAGCGATGCTGGGCTGGCGGCTCGCCAACGGGGCCCACGAGCACGTCATGCAGCCGGAGGCGTGGCTGCGCATGCAGGATCCCGCGGAGGTCGCGCGCGTGCGGCGGCGGCTACAGGCAGGCGAGCTGGCCGGCGTCGCGCACCCGCACAGCTTCCACGCGCCCCCAGCCGCGCTGCGCAGGCGGCTCTCATGATCGAGCTGCGCCTCAACCGCGATCCCATTCTTCCCTTCGTGGCGCCCGGGCAACCGCCCGCTTCTGCCATGCTGGACGTCGACCCATCCGCCCCGCCTCAGCCCGATATCCCGCAGATCAGCGCGCGGCTGTCCATCGGCCTCGGCGCCCGCTGGGTGCTGCAGCAGCCGCTCGCCATCGGCGGCACCTCCACTCTCTTCAAGCTGCGCCACCGTCTGCACGGCGGCTGCTTCGTAGCCAAGGTGCTGCATCCCTGGCTGGCCGAGCAGCCTGAGCTGCGCCAGCGCTTCCGCAGCGAGGCTGCCCACCTGGCCCTGCTCTCCGGCCATCCCAACACGGTGCCGGTGCTCGACCTGGATGAGTTCGACGGGCTGCTCTACATGCTCATGCCCTATATCGAAGGCGAGGATCTCGACCGTTTGCTGGGACGCCTGGGCGCGCTCGGCCGGGCGGAGTCGCTCATGATGGCCGCCCAGGTCGCGAGCGCGCTCCGCTTTGCCGCGGCGCGCGGCGTGCTCCACGGCGACCTCTCCCCGGGCAACATCCGGCTCGACTGTGTCGGCATGTACCGCCTGCTCGACTTCGGCCTCTCGCGGCGGCTCGGCGCCCCGGACCACGTGGATCGATTGGATCGACAGGATCGCTCAGACCGCCCGCGCTGGACCGGCGCGACCCCCAGCTACGCGAGCCCCGAACAGTGGCAACCCGACCGGATGCCGGGCGCGCACCCAGACATTCGCCCCGACATCCGTAGCGACCTCTACGCGCTCGGCGCCATCCTCTTTGAAGCGCTCGCCGGCCGCCCCCTCTACGCCGCCCAGACCCTCACCGAGCTGGAGCAGAAGCGCAAGGCGCCGTGGGAGATGCCGGCCGGGATCGAGCAGGACGCCCCGGTCGCCGCCCTCCTGCGGTCGCTGCTCGCCGACCGCCGCGAAGACCGCCTCGCAAGCCCCGCGCTGCTGCTTGAAGAGCTGGCCAGACTGGGCTGCGCCCTGCCCGAGCAGCGCGAGCGCCCCGCCGTCCTGCGCGAAGAGGCAGCCGGCACGCAGCGCGCCCGGCTCACCGCCGTTGAAGAAGCCAGCTAGCGGAGTAAAGCTGAAGTTCACTGCAGTCCTCCCCGGCGCGACCACTCCAGGCGCACCATCAGCCGCCAGAACCCCCCAAAAACCCACCTTCCAGCTTTCAACTGGCCCTCCCAGTAAACGATTGCTATGCTGAATGGCGCCGGGACCCATCGTCCCCATTCCCGCCTGTCGGAAACGAGCTTTCATGCCCCTGCGTTCTCTCGCCGTTGCTTCCGCGCTGCTGACCGCGGCCCTGCCCTTCGCCCTCGCGCAAACCCAGCCCGTGACGCTTAGCCCCGTGACACTGAACATAGACGCAGGCGCCGCAAAGGCTGCGAGCAGCCCCACCCTCTACGGCCTCATGACAGAGGAGATCAACTACTCCTACGACGGCGGCCTGTACGGCGAGCTGGTGCGCAACCGCGTCGTCAAGAAGGGCTGGGGCGGCCTGGACCACTGGGCGCTGGTGCAGCGTGGCGCCGCCCAGGCTAACCTGTCGCTCGATACCACCACCGGCCCCAGCGCCGCCATCACCTCCAGCCTCAAGCTCGTCGCCACGGCAGCGGCGGCCGGCAGCCAGGCCGGCATGGAGAACGAGGGCTTCTGGGGCATTCCGCTTCAGCCCCGCACCACCTACCAGGCCTCGTTCTACGCGAAAGCAAGCCGGCCAAATGCAACCGTCACGGTTACATTACTCAACGACGACACCGGCAAGCCGCTGGTCGAGCAATCTGTAACCGGCGTCGGCACAGACTGGAAGCGCTACGAGGTCGCGCTCCAGACGCCGGAGATGGCGGCTTCCTCGCGCAACCACTTCGTTTTATCTGTAACCGAGCCCGGCACACTCTGGGTCACCCTCGCATCGCTCTTCCCGCCGACCTACCATGGCCGCGCCAACGGCAACCGCATCGACCTGATGGAGAAGCTCGCCGCCATGCACCCGGCCTTCCTGCGCCTGCCCGGCGGCAACTACCTCGAGGGCGACCGCATCGCCGACCGCTACCCGTGGAAGCAGACCATCGGTCCGCTGGTCGACCGCCCCACGCACCCCAGCCCCTGGCAGTACCGCAGCTCCGACGGCATGGGCCTGCTCGAGTTTCTGGAGTGGTGCGAAGATCTCAACATGCAGCCGGTGCTTGCGGTCTACGCCGGCTACTCGCTCAAGGGCGACCATGTCGAACCCGGACCCGCACTCGAGCCCTACGTGCAGGATGCGCTCGACGAGATTGAGTACGTTACCGGCGACGCCACGACCCACTGGGGCGCGGAACGCGCCAAGGACGGCCATCCCGCGCCCTTCAAGCTCCACTATGTCGAGATCGGCAACGAGGACGAGTTCGACAAGTCCGGCAGCTACCAGGGCCGCTATCCGCAGTTCTACGACGCCATCAAGAAGCGCTACCCCGATCTGCAGTTGATCGCGACCGACCCGGTCAAGGGCCACACCATGGACGTGCTCGACGAGCACTACTACGTGCCCACGCAGCAGTTCTTTAGCGACGCGCACCACTACGACAACACCGACCGCAAGGGCCCGAAGATCTTTGTCGGCGAGTGGGCGACGCGCGAGGGCGTGCCCACGCCCAACTTCGGCGCGGCCCTGGCTGACGCCGCCTGGATGACCGGCATGGAGCGCAACAGCGACATCGTCGTGCTGTCGAGCTACGCGCCGCTGTTCACCAACGTCAACCCTGGCGGCCTGCAGTGGGATACCGACCTGATCGGCTACGACGCGATGCACAGCTACGGCTCGCCCAGCTACTGGGCGCAGGTGCTGTTCAGCCAGCACCACGGCGACGAAATCCTGAACAGCAGCTTTGCTAGTACCGGTGCCAGTACCGGTGACGGGACGGGAACCGATGCCGGCGCCGGCGCCGGCTCGAGCACCGGCCCGCAGAACCCCGTCCGGCTCTACCAGTCCGTGACCCGCGATGCCGCCACCGGCACGCTTTTCCTCAAGCTGGTCAATGCCACCACCCAGGCCGTGCCCGTCACCGTCCGGCTTGCCAACTCGCGCAAGCCCGGCGCCGCCGGCCACCTGTACACCCTCTCCGCTCCGTCCACCGAGGCGACCAACTCCATCACTGACCCCACCCGCATCGTCCCGGCGGAGCGCGACCTGAACCAGCTCGGCAGCAGCTTTCAGCTCATGCTCCAGCCGCTGTCCATCAATGTGCTTGAGGTGCCGGGCAGCTCGCCCCGGCGCTGAGCGGGGCGGCGGGCTCCGGCTGTAAGCTCAGGAGGTACACAACCATGCGCATCCCTGCCTCGCTTCTCCTCGCCCCCGTCCTGCTCCTGCCCGCGCTTACCCACGCGCAGGCCGCGCCCGCCACCGCCTCCGGCATCCTCTCCCCCGCGCTCGACCAACTGCGGCAAGCCCTTTCTGCCGTGCGGCTCGAGAAGTGGAAGGCCCCGGGCCCCGCGCGCCAGGATGCCAGCAGCAACATGGGCTCCATCCAGCGCGACCTCGACGGCACCCTGCCCACTCTGCTGGCCGCCGCCGACACCGCGCCCGGCCAGGTCTCGAAAAACCTTCCCGTCTTCCGCAACATCGACGCGCTCTACGATGTGCTGCTGCGCGTCGTCGAAACCGCCGACCTGTCCGCGCCGGAGACCGATACCGACACCCTGCAAAACGCGCTGGCCGCGCTCGACGACGCCCGCCGCACCCTGGGCGACCAGATGCAGGCGGCTTCCCTGAGCCAGGAGCAGCAGGTGGGCGTGCTTCAGGAGAAGCTCCGCACCCAGACCCCCGCCGCTGCGCCCGTGCCCGGCACCGTGGTCAACGACGGCAGCAAACCGGCGACCGTCCACCGGCGCAAGTCGACCAAACCGGCCCAGCCGCCGCCGCAGCCCCCGCAATAGCCCGGCAACAGTCTGCGAACAATCTGGGAACCCCTCGCAGCCGCACGGTGTCCATAGCAGAGACAGACGGAACTTGCCGGTTGGCAGACCGGCCCGGCTGCCTGCTAATGTGGGGGGTATACGGTGGGTCAGGCAGGTTTCGCTTTGGGCAATCTGGCAAGTGCAATCGGGGGCGTCCGGCCGGAAGAGGCCACGATCCTTCTCGAGCTGAAAGCCGGCTCTGAGGAGGCCTTTGCCTCGCTCATCGCGCAGTACCACCAGCCCATCCACAGCCTCGTCGCCCGCACCATCCGCAATCCCTCCGACGCGCCCGACCTGACCCAGGAGATCTTCCTCAAGGTCTTCCGCGGCATCCGCGGCTTCAAAGGCGACTCCAGCCTGCGCACTTGGATCTACCGCATCGCGATCCACGAAGCATCCAATCAGCGCCGCTGGTGGCGCCGCCACTCGGAGCGCGAGGTCGCGCTCGATGCCGAGGCGCACCCGGGCGACGGCGAAGGCCTTTCGCTGCTCGAAACCCTGGCCGCCGCCGGCGAGTCGCCCTTTGACGCCGCCGCGCAGTCCGAGCTGCGGGCCCAGGTCGAGGCCGAGCTACGCCAGGTTCCGGAGCCGTTCCGCACCACCGTCGTGCTGCGCGATATTGAAGGCTTCGCCTACGAAGAGATCGCTGAAATCCTCGATGTCCAGCTGGGCACGGTCAAGTCGCGGCTCATGCGCGGACGCGCCCACCTCAAGGCGCGCCTCGCCCCGCTTGCGGCCACCCGCTTGCCTTCCGCGAAACGCACCGAGCGCATAGGATGCCGCCTGTGACCATCCTGCTCTGCACGGAGACCGAGGACCAGTTCTCGAGCTACCTCGATGGAACTCTCTCGGGCCTCGCCATGGCCGATGTACACCAGCACCTGGCCCACTGCGCGCAGTGCTCCCGGAGCTTCGCCCAGTGGCGCGGCACGCTCGCGGCGCTCACGCAGCTCGGGCCCGTCAAGCCCCCGCCGTCGCTCTCACTGCGGCTGCGCGTCGCCATCTCGCAGGAGAAAGCCCGCACCACCGGCACCCTGCTCAAACGCCTCAAGGTCCGCTGGCAGAACACCGTCGCGCCGCTCGCCGTGCAGGCCTCGGCCGGTTTCGCCAGCGCCGTGCTGCTGCTGGGCACGGTGCTGCTGCTGGTCGGCACCCTGGCCACGCCGGAGCCCGCCGATGCCCGCGACCAGCCCATCGGCATGGCCGCCCCGCCGCGGCTGCTCTACGCCGCGTTGCCTGACGGCTCCAACCCGGTCGCAACCCTCAATGGCTCGGTCGTGGTCCGCGTCTTCGTCGACGCCACCGGCCGCGTCTACGACTACCGCGTCATCTCCGGCGTCGCCGATGCCCGCAGCCGGTCCGCGCTCGCCAACGAGATGATGTGGAGCGTCTTCGAGCCGGCCCACGTCTTCGGCGAGCCGGTCCGCGGCTCGGTCATCCTCTCGCTCGCCGGGGTCTCGGTTCCGGGCTAGCGGCGGCGCGGCTCTAGCGCTGGGGCGCGGCCTGAGGCTGAGCAGGCGCAGCCGGGAAATCTCCCGTAGCCGACGCCGCCACCACCTCGATATCAAAGATCAGATCGCTCTTCGGCGGGATCTTCGGCGGAAACCCCTCGTCGCCATACGCAAGCTGGTACGGGATAAACAGCCGCCGCTTGCCGCCCACCCGCATCCCTGCAACTCCCTGGTCCCAGCCGGTGATCACCTTCTGCACGCCCTGCTGGAACGGGAAAGGCTGCCCCCGGTCGAGTGACGAGTCGAACTTGGTCCCGTCCGCTGCCAGCCAGCCCGTGTACTGCACGGAGAGGAACTCGCCCGGCGTCAGCAGCTCGCCGGTCCCAGGCTGCACATCGATGTAGCGCAGCGCGAACGCCGCCTGCACCTTGCCCGCAGCCGCAGGAACGCCCGACGGCACAACAGGATCAGCCATAGCCGGCGGACACGCAGCCGGTCTGGCAGCCGCAGAATGGGGCCGCGTGTGGTGGACCGTGGTCTGCGCCGCGGCTACAGCCACGCCAGTCAGGCTGCAGCCGCCCAGCAGCACCATTGCGAAAGTTTTCTTTGTTTTCACCATTCTCACCATTTTCAACAAGGTCGTTCTCCTGCCGTCCATCTTAACCAGTGCTCCGCCCGGTTTGACCCCCCGCATCCGCGCTGCATACACTCAAGTGCAGCCTCGGCCGCCCATGAAGCAACCTCTCCGCACCTTTCTCTCCACCCTGTCGATAGCTGTCCTCCTGCTCGCGTCTGCCGTGCACGCGCAGGTCCCCACCGCCCAGGCCAGCAGCAAGGGCAAGGCCGTGCCCGCCCCGCGAACCCCCAAGCCGCCCGCGCTGATGGACGCCGCCGGCCCCGCTGTTTCGCTCGAGTCGAGCGAAGCCCTCTTCGATATCGCCGTCGCCCTCAATGCCTGCGGCTACGACGCCGGACTCGCCCAGTCCGATCCCATCCGCCAGCAGGTGCGCGAGCAGGTCAACCAGGCCGCGCAAACCTCGCCCGCGGCGCGCGACGCCCGCGACCAGCTATGCACCTTCATCAACCAGCACCGGCTCTATGAGGGCTCCCGCGACCTGGCCCAGTACGTCTCGCTCGCGCTCTACCTCACCCCGCCGCCCGACCTCAACCTCTCCGTCGACCAGGAAGACCTGCCCCCGGACGCGACCCAGGTCATGGGCATGCTGCCTATCCTGCACACCTTTGCTGACGCGGTGCAGCTGCACCTGATCTGGCTGCGCTTCCATCCCGAGTACGAGGCGGAAGCGGTCAAGCTGCACGACCCGCTCACCCAGATGATCCTCGACGCCAACATCTACCTCAAGCTGCCCACCAGCACCTACACCGGCGCGCGCTTTCTGGTAGTGCCGGAGCCGATGCTCGACCCCGGCCAGACCAACGCCCGCGTCTACGGCTCGGACTACGTTGTGGTGGCCTCACCGGTCAACGGCGCCATCAACCTGCATGACGTGCGCCACGTCTACCTGCACTACGTGATCGAGCCGCTGCTCTACGCGCACGCGAGCTCGCTCGACCGGCTGCTGCCGCTGCTCAAAACGGTCAAGGATGCGCCGCTCGACTACCAGTACCGCGCCGACATCGTCTCGCTGGTCATCGAGTGCATGATCCGCGCCGTCGAAGCCCGCACCCTGGACACCGGTGTCGCCATCTTCGAGATCCCGCGCGATGCCGCGCGCTTTGACATCCCCCGCCTGCAGCACCAGCGCGACCTGACCCTGCAGCAGTCCGAGGCGGTACGGCAGAAGCTGGTCAGCAAAGACATGACCGAGGGCTTTGTGCTGACGCAGTACTTCTACGCGCAGCTCGGCAACCTGGAGCGCAACCCGGAGAGCCTGAAGGAAGCCATCGGCCCCATGGTCTACGGCATGGATGTAGAGGCGGAAGTGCACCGCGCCAAGCAGATCGCCTTTGTGGAGCAGGCGCCGGGCGACGTGGTGCGCAACCCGGGCACCGGCCGGGGTCTGGACCAGGCCGAGGGCCGCCTGCGCGCCGGCGATGCCGAGGGCGCCGGCAAGCTCGCTCAGCAGGCCATCAAGGACCACACCGCGGACCCCTCGCGCGCCGACTTTCTGCTCGCCCTTACCTGGCTCATGAAGGGCGATATGGACTCAGCCTCGAACGACTTCAGGGAGACGCTGCGCCTCAGCCAGGACCCGCGCCTGCTGGCCTGGTCGCATATCTACCTGGGCCGCATTGCGGACGTGCGCGACCAGCGCCCGGACGCTTTGGCCGAGTACAAGACCGCGATGACCGTTCGCGACGGCCAGCAGGACACCCTCGACGCAGCCCAGAAAGGCCTCAAGCAGCCGTTCGCACTGCCCCACTCAGGCGGCGCTCCGGGCTCGGAGAACCAGGTCAACCAGACAGACCAGACAGACCAGCCGGTCAAACCGCAGTAACCGGCCAGCGCGAGTCCGCCAAGCAGCGACATCCCGGTAGCGGCATCCATCCTCTACAGTAATGGCAGTGGGTGCGGCGCAAGTGGCAGTGGGTGCGGCGCAGTGCATCCCTCTGCCGGCCAGCCCTGGCTGTCGCCGCAGGCTGGAAACAGGGGCTCGAGCCTTGCCGGAAAAACGTACGGGGAGCAAGAACGGCAACGACGCCGCGCTTCAGGCGCTGGAGGCGGAACTGGGCCACCGCTTTGCCCGGCCCGCGCTGCTGGAACAAGCCTTGACCCACAGCTCCCTGCGCCATGAACTGTACACAGCCCAGCCCGCACCCCAGGCGAAAGACCAGCCGGACGGCGCCCGGCCCGACCCCGGCGACAACGAGCGGCTCGAGTTCCTGGGCGACGCGATCGTCGGGCTGCTGGTCGCCGAGTCGCTCTTCCGCCGCTACCCCCGTCTGCGCGAGGGCGAGCTGACCCGCCTGCGGGCGGCGCTGGTCAGCCGCAAGCACCTCGGCGAAGTCGGCGAGGCGCTGCAGCTGGGCCAGTGGCTGCGCATGGGCCGCAGTGAGGAGCGCAACGGCGGCCGCAAAAAGACCGTGCTGCTGGCCAACTGCGTCGAGGCCCTCACCGCCGCGCTTTATCTCGACAGCGGCAGCATCCAGGCCACCGCCGCCTTTGTCGAGCGCGTCATCGTCGAGCCCCAGGCGCCCAGGCTGCACCGCGAGCTCGAGGCCAACCACGCCATCGGCGACTACAAGTCCGCGCTGCAGGAGTTCCTGCAGGCCCGCAACAGCGGCCAGCCCGAGTACACCGTTCTGGAGGAAACCGGGCCCGACCACCGCAAGCGCTTCCTGGTAGAGGTCCGCACCACCGCGACCGGCGATGAGGCCGCCCGCGCCCTGGCCCAGGGCAGCGGCAGCACCAAGAAGAAAGGCGAGCAGGAAGCCGCCCGCCGCGCCTTTCGCCGGCTCGGCGGCCAGGATGGCCTGGCGGACGCCGCCTCCGAAGCGTTGCCCGGCGCTCTACGTGAGCAGGACCCGAATGTCGTGGCAGACTCGCTTACAGATCCGCTTCCGGGCGCATCTGCAACCATCTTTCCGGAGCTGCCGTGAGCAGCAACGTCTCCGCCCGGCCCCTACCCTCCGCGCCGCCCGCTCCGCAACGCCCCGTGCACTCCCTGCTGCCCACCGTGGCTGAGACCGTCCGCTCCCTCGCTGCCATGGTCGTCGTCGCGCTCTTCCTGCTCACCTTCGTCATCCAGCCCTTCCGCATCCCGTCCGAATCCATGGAGCGCACGCTGCTGGTCGGCGACTTCCTGCTGGTCAATAAGCAGATCTACGCCCCCGCCGGCCTGCTGCGGCGGCTCCTGCCCTACCGCGAGCCCCGCCGCGGCGATGTCGTCGTCTTCCGCTTCCCGCTCGACCCCGAGGACTACGTCGTCAAGCGCGTCATCGGCCTGCCCGGCGACCGTATTCACCTCTCTGGCGGCGCCGTCTTCCTCAACGGCGCCCCGCTGCGCGAGCCCTACGCCGTCTTTGAGCCGGCCTACCGCGACTCCTTCCGCGACAACTTCCCCGCCGGAACCTACACCGATCCAGGCGTCGACAACCACTGGTGGAGCGCCATGCGCGCCGCCGTGCGGGACGGCGACGTGCGGGTGCCGGACGGCGCGTACTTCGTGATGGGGGACAACCGCAACCACAGCCGCGACAGCCGCTACTGGGGCTTTGTGCCGCGCGGCGCCATCCTGGGCCGCCCCTTCGTCATCTACTTCTCGCTCCGCGAGCCCTCCGCCACCGATATGCCCACGCTGCCGGATGATAAACTCGGACACGAAAACGACCCCGTCAACAGCGTCGTCGACTTCGCGCGCTGGGAGCGGATGTTCCGCATCGTGCGGTAGTGTGATGTGTCTGGAATTCGCAATATAGCTGGTGTCATCTTGAGCGCAGCGAAGGACCTGCGTTTTCGGCGGCACGAATATGCGAATCACTCTTGACTCGCCACACTAGCCGGCGCCTGAATTACCAGCGCCTCAGTAAAGGACACAGCCCCCGCCTATGGCCACCACCGTCGATCCGGATCCGCAAATCGCCCCGCAAGCAACGGTAGGCACCAAGCCTGGCACCGACGAGACGCCGCTCGAGTTCATCGCCTCCATCTGCGGCGTGCTCGTCTTCGGCCTGTTCATCCTCACCTTCGTCTTCCAGAACATGGTCATCCCGTCCGGCTCCATGCTCAAGACGCTGCTCATCGGCGACCACGTTATGGTCGACCGCATCACGCTCGCCCCAAAGGCCTCCTGGGCGCCCTTTGTCCACTACCGCGACGTGCACCGCGGCGACATCGTCGTCTTCTACAAGCCCAATGAGCCTGACCTCTTCCTGGTCAAGCGCGTCATCGGCATCCCGGGCGACCACATCCATCTGCGCAACGGCGTCGTCTACCTCAACGGCAAGCCGCAAAGCGAGCCGCAGGTCGAGAAGACCACCGACCAGAACTACGTTCCCTATATCGACGACTTCCCGGCGGTTCCCCCTTCGGAAGGCAACGGCGTGACCGCGATCTGGGCCGCGGAGCTGCCCACCCACATCCAGGGGGAAGACCTGGTCGTCCCCGCCGGCGATTACTTCTGCATGGGCGACAACCGCCCCCTTTCGCTCGACGGCCGCTACTGGGGATTCGTGCCCCGCGCTAACATCATCGGGCGTCCCCTGTTCGTCTACTGGTCGTTCATCACCGGCGAGGACCAGCAATACAAGACCAGCAGCCGCGACCAGATCGCCTGGGTGGGCCACATCGTGCTTCACTTCTTCGACCAGACCCGCTGGAGCCGGACCTTCCACCGGACCCGCTGACGTGCCGCCTTCCCCGGCTGATCTGGAGCCTGGGCCGCGGCCCCCTGCGTCCCCAGTCCATTGCCGGCGCCGCCTCCGGCGCGAGCCCGTCCTGCTCGTCCTGTGCGTTCTGCTCCTGCTGCTGGCCACCGTGCCCCCGCTCATCAACCTGGGCCGCTTCCAGCGCCGTGTCGCTGTGGCTATCAGCCGCTCCATCGGCCGCCCGGTCGGCATGGACTCCATCTCGCTCCGCCTGCTGCCCTGGCCCGCCTTCCAGATCCGGAACCTCTCCGTCGGCGAGGCTCCCGGCTTCGGCGCCGAGCCCGCCCTGCGCGCGCCTGAAGTCGTCGCCGAGCCCCGCCTCTCTTCCCTCTGGCGCGGACGCTTCGAGCTCAGCCGGGTCGAGCTCACCGACGCCAGCGTCAACCTGGTCCGCGACGCCGATGGCCGCTGGAACATCTCCTCCGTTCTGCTGCAGGCCTCGCACATCGCCAACGCGCCCACCGCGCAGACGCTCCCCGGCCCCGCCCCGCGCTTTCCCTACATCGAGGCCACCGGCACCCGCATCAACGTCAAGCGCGGCGATGAGAAGCTGCCCTGGTCCCTGCTCAACGCAGACTTTTCCATGTGGCTGGCCCGGCCCGAGATCTGGCAGCTCAAGCTCGAAGGCCAGCCCGTCCGCACCGACCTGGAGCTGGCTCTCAGCGATACCGGCCTGCTCCACCTCGAAGGTGAGCTGCACCGCGCCTCCGCCCTGGGCAGCATGCCCCTTGCGCTCACCGGCGAGTGGAGCCACGCCCCGCTCGGCCAGCTGAGCCGCCTGCTGCTCGGCCACGACTCCAGCTGGCGCGGCGATATCGACCTCACCGCCGACTTCAAGGGCGAGATGGACCGTCTGGACCTCCGCACCCGCCTCAAGATCGCCAACCTGCACCGCGAGGAGTTCACCCCGCAGCAGCCGTTCTCGCTCGACGCGACCTGCCGCGAGCACTACAGCCGCTCGCAACCCTCGCTCGACGGCCTGGCCTGCCGCTGGCCCGTGGGCGACGGAGCCCTGCTGCTGACCCACGCGCCCGCCCAGCCTGACCAGACGCAACCGATTGAGCCCCCCAGCCAGCCCCCCAGCCAGCTTCGGGGTCAGCTCCACGGCTCGTCCCAGTCTGGCTCGTCCCGCCCTGGTTTGTCCCAGTTCAGCTCGTCCCACGCCGGCTCGTCCCGCCCTGGTTTGTCCCAGCTCAGCTCGCCTCCCAACTCATCTGCGTCGAGCCCGCCGAACCCCGGCACGCCGCCGCGAAACGGCACCCTCACCCTCTCCGCCGACAAGGTTCCAGCCAGCTTTCTCGCCGCCGCTCTGGGTCTTCTGCGCCCGGGCGCGCCGGCGCCGCAGCGCTTTACCGGCGAAATCAACGGCAGTCTTGCCTACAACCTGGCAGCCGGCCGGCTTACCGGAGCGCTGGCCGTCCCCGAGCTCACCATCGCCGACGCCGCGGCAGACGGCGGCCCCCTGGTGCTGAACGGCGTGCAGCTGGCTGCAGGCGCGGGCGCCCAGCCCACCCTTCTGCTCACCAGCCAGCCGCTGGCGCTCGGCCTCCCCGCCAGGCCACTGGCGCTCTCCGCCGAGCTTTCCCTGAAGGGTTACTCGCTGCACGCTGTAGGCGGCGGCAGGCTCTCGGCGCTCGATGCCGCCGCCTCCGCCCTGGGCCTGCCCGGGCTGGCGCAGATCTCCTCCCTGCCCGATGCCCCGGCCACCGCCGAGCTGGCGCTCACCCGCGCCGGCCCCTGGTTTTCCCCATCGCCCACACCGGGTCCAGCCCTCGAATCCGATTCAGGGACCGGCCCGGAGCAGACCGCCGGCGACGCTGCGGACCGGGCACTCGCCACCGGCACCGTGCACCTTGAAAACGCCCGCTGGGAGCCGTCCTGGCTCCTCTCCCCCGTGGACCTGCTCTCGGCCGATGCCGCGCTCTCCCCCGGACTCATCCGCTGGTCGACCCCCTTGGCCACCATCGGCGCCGGGGAGGGCCGCCTGCGCTTCGCCGGCAATGCGCAGGCGCCTTTGCGCTGCACCGGACCGGAAACCGCCGATTCGCAGGCCGTCGCGTCAAGCTTTACCAGCTCCCAGAAGACCGGCTCCCAGAAAACCGCCTCAAAGCCGGGCCGCTCGGCGATGGCCGCAACCACCGCCGCCACCACCGCCATGTCCGGCCCGCAAACCGCCTGTGCGATCCGCTTTTCACTCAGCACTCCCACTCTGGACGCGGCCGCCGTGCAAACGGCGCTGACCGGCGGCCGCCAGCCCCTGCTCTCGGCGCTGCTCAATCGCTTTGACTCGACCCGGATCCATCTGCCCGCGCTCGCCGGTTCGCTGCACGTCGGCCTGCTCAACCTGGGCAAGCTCCCGGTGCGCGATGTGTCGATGGTGCTGGCGACCGAAAACTCCCCGCGCTCCGGCCCGGCGATCGCTCTGGAGAGCCTCGACGGCGCGGCGCTGGGCGGCAGCCTCCACCTGCAGGGCGCCATCACACTCGCCGGCAGCGGCCCGCGCTATACCCTGCAGGCCTCGGTCGCAGGCGCCAGCGCCGCCCAGGCCGCGGCGCTGTGGCAGGAAAGCTGGGGGCCCGGCACCCTGGGCGGTACCGCCGAGCTGACCCTCGCCGGCGCCACCGCGCAGCAGCTTCTCGGCAGCATCCAGGGCAGCTTCCGCGCATCGTGGCAGCACGGTGAGCTGCACGGTGGGCTGCACGGTGAACTGGATGGCGAGCAGCGTAGCGACCTGCCCCCCGCGCTGCCCCGCTTCGCCAGCTGGGACGGCTCCGGAACGCTTTCCCCCTCAGGCCTGACCCTAGACCGCAGCACCCTCTCCGGCACCCCGGCCACGCTCACCGGCAGCATCGGCTGGGACCGCTCCCTCTCGCTCGTGCTCACCGCCGCCCCCGACCAGCCGCCCACCACCATCACCGGCACTCTGGCCGCGCCGCTGGCAAACCCCGCCTCGACAGCCACAACCCCATAAGAACCGGCCAACCCATCGCATGTTGCCGTTGCCGTTTGCCGTTTGCCCTTCGCCCGTTGCCTGTTGCCCTTTGCCCTTTGCTTGTTGCCCATTGTCCGTTGCCTGCCTGTTGCCTGCCTGACACCTGATACCTGACACCTGACACCTGCCCCCTACTGAATCACCCGCCGGTGCACACTCAACCCAACCTCCGGCACGCTGCCATCGTTCACCTGCACCTCGCTCGGCTCGCCCAGCAGCAGGATGCGCCGGGACAGACTGCCGCGCGCCGGCACCCGTACCTGCACCGTCGTACTCGTCGAAGCCGAGCGCACCGTCACCGGCACCTCCGCCTCCGCGTAGCCCGCGTTGCTGACCTCGACCGCTACCAGCCACTGCTCGCTGGCCGGCGCGATGCGGTTGGAAAAGACGTTCGCAATGGCAAGCTCCGGCAGCCCCGGGTCGTCGTATACCCAGTTCCTGAAGAACCAGTGCAGGTCCTGCGAGGCCGGGCTGCTATCCCCACTGTTGCCCCCGCCATCCCTGGCCGGCGCCTCGGCCGCGGGCGGCGCCTGCGCAGCCACCTTCTGCTGCAGCAGCTGCTCGAAATACTCGGGCGTCATATCCCGGGCCGGGTCGTACGCACGCAAAGCCGCCCCCAGCGCCGCGTCCCCGGCCAGCGTGCGCAGCATCCACAGCACATAGGTCGCCTTGGTGCGATAGAAGACCGCGTCTTGAGCCCCCGCCAGCGGCTGCCCACCGGAAACACCCGGGCTCGCCGGCTCGGCCAGCGCCAGCGCCGCGCGATCCCCGCCCAGCTGCTCCAGCGCCTTCTCCCGGCCCTCGGTGCGCTCGGTCCACAGCACGCTCATCAGTCCCGCCACGCCCTCACGCAGCCACGCGCGCGGCGAGCGGAAGTACACCCCGGTCAACGGTCCGCTCAGCCGGCCGGCCAGCTGCGAGGGCTCGCCGCCCGCCAGGCTCAGCAGCAGCGCGTCCCCATCCTCCGCCGGGGCTGCATCTTCCAGCGGCAGGTCCATCAGCAGCAGCGGCCGCGCGGGCTTCGGCCCCAGCCAGTCGCGGAACAGCGGATCCAGCAGGTTCGCCGCCGCCGTGTACGCGGGCGCCGCCTGGTCGTGCGCCGGCAGCGTCGCGACAGACACCAGCGAATTTGCCGCAGCCTCCGCGCGCGTCGCCAGCACCAGCGACAGCGCGTTGAAGCCGAGCGGCGTAGCCGGCAGGTTCACCCGCTCCACCCCTGGAAAGCTGGCCGAAGGCAGCGAGGCGGGCGCTCCCAACGAAATATGGTGCCCGTCGAGCACCGCCACATTGGGCGCGTCGCCGCCAAACTCAACCGTGACCGCCATGCTGACCACCGCGGCGCTGTTGCGCTGTTTCTGGCGGCCAATCTCATGGAACAGCGTGGCCCCATCGCCCAGCAGCGCCGGCACCGACGCCACCGGGTACCACACCGTATCGCCAAAGCCGCGCAGCCCGGTAAAGCCCTCGCCGATGCGGTCCCAGTCCGACCGGGCCGCAACCGCTGCCGGTGCGCCCAGCCGGTCGAGCCGCGCGCTGGTCGGCGCGATCGTGCCTGCATAGTCGATGGTCAAACTGGTCTGCGCGCCAGGCGCGAGCGGCCCAGGCAGCTCCACCGCGGCTTCTTCGAGCGCGCCGGTATGGTCCGCGTCGCTCTCCAGCCGGTGCACAGCAAAGCGCAGCGGCTTGCCCGAGCTACGAACATGCTCAAAGTGCAGCGACGAGCCGAGCTGCAAGGGCAGCGTAGCCAGCGGGACAGCGCCGTCATTGCGCAGGGTCGCGCGCAGCTCCACCTGCAGGGCAGCGGTCGCGGGCTGCAGGTGGATGGTGAAGTCATAGCCGGTAAAGGTCAGCGCGGCACGCATCGCATCCGTCACCGACGCGGCAAGCGCAGGCGGCGCGGTTTCCTCCGCCGCCGGCACAGGGGCCCCGGAAGGCGCGCCCTCCGAGCGCGAAAATATGACCTTTCCATGGCCGGTAGGCGGGGCAGAAGCTGGCACCTGCCCCAAAGCCGCCGCCGGCAGACAGAGAAAAAGAACACTCGCCACGAAGTGGCCGCCAGCCGCGCAGGCGGTCTTGCCTTTCAGCTTTACCAGAAACCTCAGAATGACCCCAACCCCTTCTGCCTCTTCGGTTCAACCAAGACCGGTGCCTCTACAGGAACCGCGCCACGCCTCTGCCGCGCCGCCTCAAACAGCACCACCGCCCCGGCGACCGACACATTGAGAGACGCAATCGCCCCCGCCATCGGGATCCGCAGCAGGTGGTCGCAGGTCCGCTTGACCAGCTCATGCAGCCCCGCGCCCTCGCGCCCCAGCACCAGCGCACACGGCGCCGTGTAGTCGAACTGGTCGTAATCCATCGACCCACGCTCGTCCAGACCCACCACCCACACCCCCGCCGCCTTGATCTGCTCGAGCGCCCGCGTCATATTCACCACCCGCGCCATGCGCACATGCTCCGCCGCGCCCGCCGAGGCCTTGGCCGCCACCCCGCTCAGCGGCGCCGCCCGCCGCTCCGTCGTCACCACCCCATCCACCCCCGCGCCATCGGCGGTGCGCAGCAGGGCGCCCAGGTTCTGCGGGTCTTCCACCCCGTCCAGCGCCAGCAGCAGCAATTTCGCGGCGCCTGGCGCGGGCGCCAGCAACTCCTCCAGGTCCACCAGCGCCTTTGACCGCACCAGCGCCACCACGCCCTGGTGGGCAGCCGTCTTGGCCAGCACAGTCAGGTGGTCGCGCGGTTCCAGGCGCATGGGGATGCCGCGCTCCCGGCACAGCGCCGCAATCCGCTCCAGCTTGGCATCGGCCCGGTCCCGCGCCAGGCACACATGGTCGAAGCTGCGGGAGCCGGCGCGCACTGCCTCTTCCACCGGGTGCAGGCCATACAGAATATCCATCTCTTCCAAGTGTATCGGGCCGGCCCGTCTGCTCCTGGCCCTGCGAAGTTGCCCGGCAAACGCAATTTTCCCTGTCCGTGCGCGTCCTTTCCTCCGGCTTCGGCGTCTGATTGGACAGATGAGCAGCGCAGTCCACACGCACCGCGGAACGACCTTCTCCGCCAGCACCGCCAGCGCAGAGATCGCCGAGCGCCTCAAACGGCAGGATCCCCTGCTGCTCGACCAGCTTATCGTCGAGTACCAGCACCGCCTGCTACGCTACCTGCTCTATCTCACCGGCAACCGCGAGCTGGCCGAAGACCTCTTCCAGGAGACCTGGATGCGGGTGCTGCTGCGCGGCTCGCAGTTCAACGGCAATGCCCGCTTCGACACCTGGCTGTTCACCATCGCGCGCAACCTGGTCATCGACTTCCGCCGCCGCCGCACCATGGCCAGCCTTGAAGAAATGTCGGAGAAGGCCGAAGACGACCGGCCCTTCGAGATCGCCAGCACCGACCCCACGCCCTTTGACAACTACATGTCCCGGCAGAACAGCACGCTGGTCGCCGAGGCCCTGCTTACGCTCGAGCCCCTGCACCGCGAAGTGCTGGTGCTGCGCTTCCACGAGGAGCTCGCGCTCGACCAGATCGCCAGCGTCACCGGCGCCCCGCTTTCAACGGTAAAATCGCGGCTATATCGGGGTCTGGCTGCCCTGCGGCCCCACATCGAGCAGGCCACACGGCGCTCCGCGGAAGCCCCCGCAGTAGCACAGCAGGAGGCGCGCCGATGAACACCCGGGAAGAAGCGATCGCGCGACGGGACTACTCGCCTGAAACAGCCGTGCGGCCCGACCCGCGCGTCGTCGCCGCGCTCTCCGGGACCGACGCCGTGGCCGACCGCGCGCTGGCCCTGCGCACCCGCCGCGCCGTGTACAACGCCGTGATGGACCGGCGCACCAACCGCGAGCAGGAGCGCCGCAACCTGTTCATCGCGCTGCTGATTACCGGCGCGCTGACGCTCGCGCTCGCGCCGGCTCTGTGGGCCGGCATTGACGACATGCTCGGCGGCGAAAACCTGCTCGACCTGCCGGGCATGCTCATCGCCCTGGGCATGACCCTTCTGGCTGCGGTCGCGGCCGTACTGTTCCTGCTTGGCGGCGACCGGCGCGCTCCCCAGGCGGCGCGCAGCCAGCGCCGGTAATCGCCGGTAACTGTCCCTGCGTACCTGCATCCTGCTAATGTCTCGCTGAGCCAGTCATCCCATGATCAATCCCATCCATCCGAAACGTCGCGCCGCAAGCCGCAAACAAGCCGCCCCGGATGACCAGTCGCCCACGCTCTCCTCCGAGCTGCAGCTCATCCCCCGCTGGTCCGTCGCCGCGGCCGTGTTTGCCTTCGTGGCCATCCTGTATGTTTTCTGGGTCGTCGTGCCCCGGTCCCACCCCCACCACCAGTTCCCCTTCGGCCTGCGCCTGTACTTCGCGCTCTCGTGGAGCGCGCTCTCCGCGCTCTACATGCTCATGGTGGGCTACGTGTGCCGCGACACCCAGCGGCGCGGCATGCGCGCGCGCTTCTGGATCATCGTCTGCCTGGTGCTGCCCGGCGGCATCGGCTCGGTGCTCTATTTTCTGCTGCGCCAGCCCCTCATCGCCCTGTGCCCGGCCTGCGGCACGCGGGTGCAGGCCGAGTACCACTTCTGCCCGCAGTGCATGTACCAGCTCTCCGCCAGCTGCCGCCGCTGCTACAGCACCATGGGCCTCACCGACCGCTTCTGCGTCGAGTGCGGGTACGATCGATCGCTCGAGGAGACGCCCCAGCGGCTCTATGCCTTCCGCGACCAGGTCTGAGCCCCGCGTCGTATACTCAGGCACGCGGATGCCCCTCACCACGCTCATCATCGACGACGAGCAGCTCGCCCGCGAGGAGCTTGAGTTCCTGCTCGAAGCCGACCACGATGTAGAACTGCTGGCGCAGGGCAGCAACGGGATTGAAGCAGTCGACCTGATCCGCACCCACCGCCCCGACGTCGTCTTCCTCGACGTGCAGATGCCCGGTCTCGACGGCTTTGCCGTGCTGCGCAAGCTGCTTGAGCTGGGCGGCGCCGAATCGCTCCCGCAGATCATCTTCGCCACCGCCTATGACCAGTACGCGGTGCGCGCCTTCGACGTCAACGCAATCGACTACCTGCTCAAGCCCTTCGACCGCTCGCGTGTGCAGCAGGCGCTCGACCGGGCGCGCGCGCGCGTGCAGGAGCGCAGCACAACCGGCAATGGGAACCAGGCCGGAACGCCGCAGGCCATGCCCCCGGGCGCCGAAGCCCAGCTCTCGGCACTGCTGCGACTGATCGAGCAGACCAGCGCCGCCAAGCCTCAGCCCGCCAGCAAGATCGTGCTCCAGGCCGGCTCCCGCCTGCTGCTCGTCGACCAGAAAGACATCTGCTTTGCCGCGGTAGGTGACGGCGCCATCACCGTCACCACCGCCACGCTCGAAGGCCAGTCGAAATGCCGCACCCTCGAAGAGCTGCTCGACCTGCTCGACCCAGCCACGTTCTGGCGCGCCCACCGCTCCTACATCGTCAACCTCAACCACATCCGCGAGGTCGTGCCCTGGTTCAAGAGCAGCTACCAGCTCCGCATGGACGACAAGAAAGCGTCCGAGATCCCGGTAAGCCGCACCCAGACCCGCCGCCTGCGCGAGCTCTTCAAGCTGTAGCTGCGTGGCCGCACTCAGTGGTTTCCGTGCCTGCCGGGGAGACTCTCTGTGCGGGCGCAAACACGATAAAGTACAGGGGAGGTGGCCCGATGCTCAACGTCCAGGAACAAGGTCAATCGCTCGCGGCATTTCATGACGATGCGCCCAACCTATTGCAGCAGATCAAGGGAACGCACCAGCCCATCACGCTTGCCGTCGACGGTCGCGCCGAGGCCGTCGTTCTGGATATCGACGAGTACCAGAGGCTGCTGAACCTGGCCGCCCGGGCGGATGAGGCGGAAGGAATCCGGCAAGGCGAGGAAGACATACGCATGGGTCGAACCCAGCCTCTCCGCGAAGCTTTTGAGGAGATAAGGCGAACCCTTGGCATTCCACGTTGAATTATCCAGGCGGGCCAAACAGGACCTGATCGAAATCTCCTTGTACATCGGCGCCCCGTCTAGCATGCAGACAAAGCGTTGGCTCTCAGGTCTGGAGGAGACAGCCGCCAGCCTCGCTGATCTACCCGAGCGTGGAATCCTGCTTCGCGCACACCCGGATTACAGGCAGCTTTTCTACGGTTCCTCGCCGCATGTCTACCGCATCATCTACCGGATAAAAAGAGCAAGCCGGATTTCCATCGTTCACATCCGGCATGGCGCGCGTGCTGGAGATGGTCTTTAGCTTGATAGAAGCCCGTCGACTTCACTACCCCGGCGCAGACGATCTGCCAACTCAAGGAAGCGCATTCGCCCGCCGCCGCCCCATCGCCACCCACCCCGCCGCCAGCAGCGTCAGCACCGCAATGATCCCCTGCGAACACACGCAGTACAAACACCACACCTGCAGCAGGCTCCGCTCGATATTCGTCAGGTACAGCGCATAACACAAGCCCACCGCCGCGCTCACCAGCAGCAGCTTCCGCAGTCCAAATACGGCGAGCCCCAGCAGCAGCGCGTATCCGGCAATGCCCACCGCCGCCACCGGCACCCCGTGCACCATCGCGAAGCGGCTATGGTTCACAATGCCGCAGTCCCAGTGGGCATTGATGTCACACGGCTGCACGTCGGTCGAGTAATGGACTCGCAACGCGAGCACGGATACGATAAGTCCAAGGGCTGCAAGCAGGGCCAGCAGAATGCGCATAAGAGGGGAACACTCCCGGGCAGCTGCTCGCCGCCGCAAAACCAAGTTTACAGGGGACCGGGCCAAGTCTCGAAGGTCTCGAAAATCTCGAAGACTGACGGTTCTTACAGTCATTGCAGTCACTGAGGAGCAGAACCATGGCAGGGTGCAATCGCATGTCGCACAGCAATCCGCACAGCAATCGCTGGAGTCCCGGACGACTGGCATTGGTCGTGGCTTTACCGCTGGCATTAGGTCTGGCGTTATCCGCCGCCGCGCATGCGCAGTTCTCGCAGACGCCGCAGGTGCCGCAATCCATGATGGAGTCGCCCGCGCTCAAGCCGCCCGCCGGCGCCAACGTCGCCATCGTCGAGTTCTCCGATCTGGAGTGCCCGGCCTGCGCCGCCGCCAACCCCACGCTCATCTCTGCGAAGAGCAAGTACCACGTGCCCTGGATGCGCCACGACTTCCCCCTGCCGCAGCACGTCTGGAGCTTCCAGGCAGCGGTCAATGCGCGCTGGCTCGACACCAAGTCGCCCAAGCTGGGCGACGACTACCGCGATGCCGTCTTCGCCCAGCAGCAGTCCATCAGTACCAAAGACGACCTGGACCAGCTGACCCAGAAGTTCGCGCAGCAGCACAGCGTGCAGCTGCCGTTCGTCATCGACCCCCAGGGCAAGCTCGCCGCCGCCATCAATGCCGACCGCGACCTGGGCCGCGAGCTCGGCGTCAACCGCACCCCGACCATCTGGGTCGTCACCGCGCACAGCCACGACCCCGGCCACTCCTTCGTGCAGGTGACCGACCCGCAGCTGCTGTTCTCCTACCTGGACCAGGCGATCTCAGCCACCGCCGCGCCAAAGGCTGCCTCGACAAGCTCCCCGCACAAGAGCCACGGCACCCGCTAAGCCACGCGAACCCTCAATCGAAAGAGCGAATTCCTCTACGCAAGCCGATTTGCAGAAAAACCACTATAAGCACGCAAGTTTGCCGACCAGAATCACTCGTTCCTAAAAGTCAAAGCACGACCCTGCGCAGCAACTCTGACAACGGCACCCACCGGGAAAAGGGGGTAATCCGTGACAAAACCAACGATCCTTGTAGCAACCTGGACTGACGGCCTGTTCGCAGTCACCGGCGACGAGCGCACGCAGGAGATTGCGAACCAGTCCGTCAGAGGGCTCGCACCGGATGGACGCGGCGGTACGCTCGCCATTGTTGGCGGCCATTCGCTACGCAGGCGTGCGCCAGGCAGCGCATGGGCCACAATCGCTGCGAGCGAGTTCGAGCTCTCCTGCTGTATGGCCGTTCGAGACACCATCTACGTTGGCACGGACGATGCACGCATACTGCGGCTGAGCGACACCGGCGCTGCGCTCGAACCTACAAAACCTCTGGAAGGTTTCGACAACGTCGCAGGGCGGGACACCTGGTTTGCCGGTTCGGCCATTGTGAATGGGCAGCGTCTTGGGCCGCCGCTCGGTATCCGCACGCTCGCGGCCAACTCGAACGGGAGCATACTGTTCGCCAACGTTCACGTAGGAGGCATTCCGCGTTCCAAGGATGGTGGAGAAAGCTGGCAGCCCACCCTCGATATCAACAGCGATGTTCACGAGGTGTGTGCGCACCCAGCGGATCCCGACATTGTTGTCGCGGCGTCCGCTGTTGGTCTTTGCATAAGTCGCGACGCAGGAGCAACGTGGACCATAGAACGCGACGGCCTGCACGCACAGTACTGCTCGGCGGTAGCGTTCTCGGGCGATGCCATCCTTGTCTCCGCGTCGGCAGATCACTTCGCGGCGCAGGGAAAAATCTATCGCCGGCCGATCCTGCCGGACGGAGACGACGGAGACAACGGAGACATAGTGGCCGTCGAAGGCGGCCTGCCGACATGGACCGACGGTATAGTGGATACCGGCTGCATCGCCGCCAACGGCTCATCCATTGCGGTGGCTGACAGAGCTGGCAGCTTGTACGGCTCGGACGATTTCGGACTAGCTTGGTCACGCAGAATCACGGGACTGCCGACCCCGAGCGGCGTTCTCATCTGTTGAAGGGGACTCCCTCACGAACAGGGTTCAATCCGCTTCTCCCCAGTGGCTCATATCAACGAGCGCAGGATCGCCAGGGCACGCAGCTAAAACCTCCTCAGGCTGAGGAGCGCAAACGAACGTCTGTGACAACATAGCGCGATAACTTCTTCCAAGCGCGTTTGTGAGGACCTGGGTATTTGGGATCGGCACTCGAGGCCCGGTTTGGCGGGCTTCCATCCCGCGAAAGCGGAACAAAAGGCCGTGAAGGGCGTCTAAGGAGACATGACGTGGCATGAGTCTCCCTCAGCCGTCCCACAGTTCGCTCCACTCACCACGGAGCATGTGAAACCAAAGGTCTGGGTGGCAGCCGCTCTCCTAGGTCTCACTCTTCTTGGGACAGAAAGTCTGCTGTTGAGATCCAAAGATTCATCCGTTGCCGCCGAGAGAACGGTCTCCTACGATGGCTCTAGGCTCTTGGATTCTCACCAAATTGTCACCCTGGTGTCAGCGATCATTCTGCAACACTCTAGCAACCATGCATTATCAAAGCAGATCGCAGCTGCATTGGCCCAGGAAGACCGCTTAGGTGATTTCCAGAAAATCCAGACCTCCGAAGAGTTGGCAAGCCTGCTGACCAAGCGCGTACGAGAAGTCAGTCATGACAACCGCTATCAAGTGCTCTATTCGTCAGCTCCTCCGGATACAGCGCAAGCTCATGGGACGTCGCTCTACCGCGTCACAGAACACCTTAGCGTTGCGTTGCCCTCGCTTTGAGAAGCAGAAGAGGGTGAGCCGTTTTCTCCAGAGTAGCTAGCTACGAGCTCCGATGGACCGCTCGGTATCATAGCCGGCATTAGTAACGACAAGTCGCCTTCTCGGAAGGGTTCGCCGCTTGCACATTCACGACGTCTCCTCTTTTTAGGAACTATCCCCTATCCCGCAAAATTGTCGCCAGAAGACGGGGATTGCGCTTGCCATGCAGGATTGCCACAATCCATAGAGGCCGCTCATCGGGCGCATAAGCCAGCACGAAGTCACGTACAACTGCGAATCGTAACGGCTGCGAAGTCAGTTCAGGCCGGTTGTGGCCCTGATGCGGAAAGCGACTCAGGCCCTCGCAAGTCGAGAGGATTTCAGCAACCATCCGGTCAGCTGCATCGAGACTGTCTTTAGCGATGAAATCCCAGATCTCATCAAGGTCTAAGAGCGCCTCCGGATGAAATGCATACTCGGTCACGAACGGCTGTCGGCGCTCTTTTGGGTGAAGTGGTCCATGACCTGTTCGCTGGAGACGAGGGCCACACGTCCGCTCTTCAGATCGCTGTACCGGCTGCTAAGCAGCCCTCTAAGTTGAGCAAGCTCGTCGAAATACCCAGCAAGCGCGTCACGGACCAACTCCTCCCGTTCGCGCCCCGTTTCGCCGGAAAGCTGGTCGAGTTTGGCTTGGAGATCCGGCGTGAACTGAACTTCCATGGCCCCAGACTAGGAAATGGCGGGGCAAGAGTCAAGGCGGGAATCCGTACAGCCAGCTTTTCGTTTTCTTTCCGCTACGCCTGGCACAGATCAGTAATGAGAAGTCCCATTCTCGTCAGGATCCAAACCCGTTTGCGCAAACCAACGTTTGTACAACGGTTACAAGATAGGCCAGATGCGCATGCCTCACTCCCGTTCAGCAGCTCCCGGCATCCTCCATCCAGCACCTCCGGTCCCGGTCCGCCGTCCGCCACGCCGTCTTCGCGGCTCGCTTGTATGTCACGACCGGCCTCGTGAGCAAGCGGGAGCGGCGAAAAGCACCCCAGCCGCCCTCCCGCCAGGCTGCTCGCACTTGCCAGCCGGCACAGCATCTCGGCGATCGCCTAAGCTCGCTTGGCTGCGGAGCAAGCCGCTCTCTGGGCAGCCCTGCCCGCCACCCCGTACACTGTTGCTGTGCACGTTTGCCGCGCGCCGGGTCTGCCCAGACTCAACTTTCCAGGCGCGCGAGGGAGCTTGAACCATGGCCACCAAGACCGCCGTCCCCATCGAAGCCGAGTTCCAGAGCGAGATCGCCGAGTGGCTCGAAGCCTTCGATGAAGTAATCGTTGCCGAGGGCGCCGAGCAGGGCGCCACGCTCATGGACGCTTTGCGCAAACGCGCCTCCGAGGCCGGCATCGCCACCCCCGGCGAGCTCGTCACCGAGTACCGCAACACCATCCCCCGCCACGAGGAAGTCCCCTACCCCGGCGACCGCGACCTCGAGACCCGGGTCGAGAGCCTCATCCGCTGGAACGCGATGGCGATGGTGCACCGCCAGAACAAGAAGGACGCCGGCATCGGCGGCCATATCGCCACCTACTCCTCGCTTGCGACCCTGCTCGAGGTCGGCTTCAACCACTTCTTCCACGCGAAACATCATTCCCAGCATGGTAGCCAGCCCGGCGACTTCATCTACTTCCAGGGCCATGCCTCGCCTGGTGTCTACGCGCGCGCATATCTCGAGGGCCGCTTCGACGAAGAGCGCCTGCTGCACTTCCGCCACGAGCTGCGCGGCAAGCCCGGCCTCTCCAGCTACCCGCATCCCTGGCTCATGCCCGACTTCTGGCGCTTCCCTACCGTCTCCATGGGCATCGGGCCGCTCAACGCCATCTACCAGGCACGCTTCATGCGCTACCTTGAGAACCGCTCGCTGATCGAGAAGACGCCGCGCAAGGTATGGGCGTTTGTCGGCGACGGCGAAACGGACGAGGTCGATACCCTGGGCGCGCTCACCATGGCCTCGCGCGAAAAGCTCGACAATCTTGTCTTTGTCGTCAACTGCAACCTGCAGCGGCTCGACGGGCCGGTGCGCGGCAACATGCGCGTCATCGATGAGCTCGAAGGCGTCTTCCGCGGCGCCAACTGGAACGTCATCAAGGTGGTCTGGGGCTCGGACTGGGACAAGCTCTTTGAGCGCGACCACACCGGCCTGCTGCTGCAGCGCATGGAAGAGTGCGTCGATGGCGACTTCCAGGCCTTCAAGGCCAAGGGCGGCGCGTACCTGCGCAAGGAGTTCTTCGGCAAATATCCCGAGCTGCTGGAGCTGGTCGCCGACATGACCGACGAGCAGCTCGGCGCGCTGCACCGCGGCGGCCATGACCCGGCCAAGATCTACAACGCCTACAAGCGCGCCACCGAGCACTCTGGCGGACCCACCGTGATCCTCGCGAAGACGGTCAAGGGCTACGGTCTCGCCAGCACCCAGGCCCGCAACGCCTCGCACCAGGAGAAGAAGCTGACCGACGAGGCGCTCACCGCCTTCGTCAAGCAGTTCAACCTGCCGCTCTCCGAAGAGCAGGCCCGTGACGCAATGCCCTGGAAGCCCGGCGCCGACGCGCCCGAGCTCCAGTACATGCAGTCGCGTCGCACCGCGTTGGGCGGCTATCTGCCCGCGCGTACCGTGCCCGCGCGCGAGTGGGACGGAAAATACCAGGCGCCCACGCTCGAGTTCTACTCGGAGTGGACCGCCGGCTCCAAGGGCCGCGAGGTTTCGACCACCATGGGCTTCGTCTCGATCCTGCGCTCGCTGATGAAGGATCCGAAAATCGGCAGGCTCATCGTGCCCATCGTCCCCGATGAGGGCCGCACCTTTGGCCTCGAATCGGCAGTGCGCCAGGTTGGCATCTACGCGAGCGAGGGCCAGAAGTACAAGCCGCACGATGCCGACGTGATGCTCTACTACCGCGAGGAGCAGGACGGCCAGATCCTGGAGGAAGGCATCACCGAGGCCGGTTCCATGGCCAGCTTTACCGCGGCAGGCACCGCTTACTCCAACTACAACCTGCCCACCATTCCCTTCTACATGTACTACTCCATGTTTGGATTCCAGCGGGTTGGCGACATGATCTGGGCCTTTGCCGACTCGCGCGGCAAGGGCTTCCTGATGGGCGGCACGGCCGGCCGCACCACCATGCTGGGCGAAGGACTGCAGCACCAGGATGGCCACTCGCACCTGCTGGCGTCAACTGTCCCTACCTGCATCAGCTACGACCCGGCCTACGTGTACGAGCTTGCCGTCATCCTTGAGGATGGCGTGCGCCGTATGTACGCCGAGGGCGAGGACTGCTTCTACTACATCACCATGTACAACGAGGACTATGCCATGCCCGCGATGCCGGAAGGCTCGCAGGAGGGCATCGTGCGCGGCCTCTACAAGCTGCAACCCGCGCCTGCCGCGGCTGAAAAGGCTCCCGCGAAGAAGGGCAAGCAGGCCGCCCCTGTCGCGCAAGTTGCCGCACAGCTTTTCGGCTCGGGTCCCATCCTGAACGAGGCCCTGCGCGCACAGCAGATCCTGTCGGAAAAGTACGGGGTCGCCGCCGATGTGTGGAGCGTAACCAGCTGGAACGAGCTGCGGCGCGACGCGCTCGAAGCCGAGCGTTGGAATCGCCTGCACCCGTCTGAGCCTGAAAAGCAGCCGTACCTGCTGACCGCACTGGGCGACGCAAAAGGCCCGATCGTGGCAGCAACCGACTACATGAAGACGCTGCCCGACCAGCTGGCCCCGTGGCTGGGCTCGCGCCTCGTCACGCTTGGCACCGACGGCTTCGGTCGCAGCGATAACCGCGAGCACCTGCGCCACCATTTTGAGGTCAACGCCGAGTCGATCGTCGCCGCAACGCTCTCCAAGCTGGCCCGCGACGGCGCGTTCGACAAGGCTCGGGCGCAGGCCGCCTTCGCCGAACTTGGACTGGACACAGAAGCCCCCAACCCGGCCCGGCTGTAGGCCGGCCGGACTGGGGGACCAGCAAAAGCGCTGGCTACCACACCCATCGCTAACTCTGTGCACGTGGCGCGAGAACCCCGTAAGTAGTGGCAGGCAAGCGGCTTAAGGGTCTCTGGAGCGCACCGCAGACCCCCCGCCAAATTGTTCCACGTGGAACAATTTGACGTGGAACACTCGCCTTACGTGGCCCGCCTGGTGCGCTTCGCAAACCAGTAGTACCGGCGAAAGCAGTTGCGGCAGCGTACCGGGCGCAGTGAGAAGAGGCGCATCATGCGGTCGAACGAGCCAGCCTCGGCCTCCTCGAACTCAACCGAACTGCACAGCGGACACGCTCGCGTTCTCCACAACAGTTTGGGCAGCGTAGATGCCATCGCGGAGCCTTTTTAGATCAAGAGCGGGAACGGTTAAAAATCGTTGGCGTCCGTCGCGCTCGTGTTCGCATCCAGCCACGCAAGCAGACTGCGGATGCTGCCCGTCGCGAGCGCGATGCAAGAATCGGCCGCCCCGTAGTAGAGCGAGATGGTGTCGCCATCCGCGCCGATGGTGTGGCCGCATGGAAACACCACATCGCTCACATCGCCGTGCCGCTCGTAAGGCGCCTCCGGACCAAAGATCCAGGACCGTCCACGCTGCAGGCACTTGTCCGGCTGGTCCAGGTCGAACAGCGCCAGACCCAGCCTGTAGATGCTGCCCGAGGCTGTCTGGCGGACGCCGTGGTAGAGCACCAGCCAGCCCTTTTCCGTCTCGATCGGCGGCGAGCAGAGCCCGATTTTGTTCGCATCCCACCAGCCGCCGCGCCTCGCCTCCAGCATCACCCGGTGGCTGCCCCAGTGGCGCAGGTCGGGCGAGTAGGAGATCCACATGTGCGCGCCCACGGTCGTCACGGGCCGATGGATCAGCGCCCAGTAGCCGCCGATGCGGCGCGGCAGCAGCGCGGCATCCTTGTCCTCAGGCGACATGACCAGGCCGCAGCGCTCGAAGGTCTTGAAATCCTTCGTCATCGCCAGCGAAACACCCGGGCCGCCGCGCGCGAACGACGTGTAGGCGATGACATATTGCTCCAGCTCTGGAATGTACGTAATGCGTGGATCTTCAACGCCCCACAGCTCTTCAGGGTGCTTGCCGGGACTGGGCAGAAAGGTGGGCTGCGCATCGATGCGCCAGTTGTCGATGCCATTGGCAGAGCGAGCGGCGCACAAGTGCGACATGCCGGTGCGTTCCTCCACGCGGCACAACAGCAGGGTGTCGCCATCGGGAAGCCGCGTCGCGCCGGCGTTCATGACGCTGTTGATGGGGTAGGGCCAGTGCTCGCGGCTCAGGATCGGGTTGCCGGGGTGCCGGGTAAACAGGGGCGTTTCAATGTGCGCAGGGGATGGCTGCTGGTGATCGCGCTGCCCGGATGCCGGCGTTTGGACGGATGGACTCAAAGTAATACGCTCATTTCTTTTTTTATGGCTTGTTTCATCATTTGATTTGCCGTTTCAGTTTCCAGACTTTGCATTTCAAGTAAAGCCATAAGAAACGACAAAGTGGATTCGGCGCCCTGGTTTTCGTTGACGCGGTCCGGGTGCAGGCCGTCGCGGCAGCCGCCGGTGGCCGCATCGTAGAGCGCAACCTGCAGATCGTTGCTGCCGAGGAACCAGTGGAAGGCGCTTTTCGCCTCGGCCAGCCAGACCGGCTCATGGGTAAGCCGGAAGGCCTGCAAACAGGCGGAAACCGTGGCGCAGGCCTCGACCGGCTGCTGGTCGAAGCGCGCCTTCTCCTCGCCTTCGGTAAAGAAGCCGCGCGACCCGATGGGCACGAAGATGCCGTCGCCGGGGCGGTGCTGCTCCTGGACCAGCCAGGCAAGGGACTGCCGGCCCACCTCAATCATGCGGCTGTTCTGGCTGCGCCAGCCGGCGATGAGCAGCGCCTGGGGCAGGCGCGCGTTGGAGTAGGAGAGGCTCTTCTCAAACCAGCGCCAGGTCTCGGTGTGGCTGCGCTCATAGATATCGAGCAGGCGGTTGGCGAGCAGGTTGCGGGCGCCCTGGATGACGCGGTCACCCGGAAACCAGTCGAGATAAGCCTGCATGCCGAGCACGGAGAAGGCCCAGGCGCGCGGGCTGCTGAAGGCGAGGCAGACCGGGACGGCGGCCTCAAAGAGCCGCCCTGCGGCGCCGCGCAGGCTGGCGTCGTTGGAGTGGCCCAGAACGGTGCCGAGCGCCCACAGCGCACGGCCGTGGCTGTCCTCGGAGCCGACTTCTTCGAGCCAGCGCCGGTCGTAGCTGAGGAAGTTCTTGAACCTGCCGGTGTCGCCGCCGAAGGCGAGCCAGAGAAAGGCGAGATAGCGGCGCGAGAGGCTGGCGTGCTCGTAGCGGCTCTCGTAGGGGTCCTGGTGGACGGACTTGTTGAGCAGCGTCGCCACGATGAGCGCGCGCGCATTGTCGTCGGTCGTGTAGCCCTCGTTGCAGTTGGGTAAAGCGTAGATGGCGTGCTGCAGGATGCCGGTGTCGTCGGTCATGTTCCACAGGTGCGCGGTGTTGAGCGCGGGCAGGCTGTCGGCAGAGCTGGCGGCGAGTGCATCCTGCTGCGCAGCCCGCGGGCGCGACATGCGCTGAACGCGGGCGCGCTGAAAGCTGGCCATGTAAGCCCGCGCCGTCTTGGGCCAGGTGGTGCCGCGCGAGTAAAGGTACGCGCGCTTGCGCATGGCGTGGCGCTCGGCATCGTTGTTGAGCAGGGCGAGCGCGGATTGCGCGATGGCGGAGGGATCGTCGAAGGGAACGAGCAGACCTCGTCCGTCGGCGAGCAGCTCTTTCGCGTGCCAGTAGGGCGTCGAGATGATGGCCTTGCCGGCGCCGAGCGCGATGGCCAGCGTACCGGAGACGACCTGCGCCTCCTGCCGGTAGGGTGTGATGTAGATGTCCGCGGCGCCGACGTGCTCGACCAGCTCGTCCGGGCTGACAAAGCGGTTGTTGAAAATAACGTGCGAGGCGACGCCGCACTCTTCGGCCAGCGCCTGCAGCTGCTCACGGTAGCGCTCACCCTCGCGTTTGCGGATGTGCGGGTGGGTGGCGCCGGAGACGATGTAGACGAGCTTGGGGTGCTCGGCCAGGATGGCCGGCAGCGCGCGGATCACTGTCTCAATGCCCTTGTTGGGCGAGAGCAGGCCGAACGTGAGCAGGACCGACTTGCCCTCGGTTTCAAAGCGATCCTTGAAGTAGTTCGGATCCATGAAGGGAAGATCGGGCACGCCGTGCGGCACGACGTCGATCTTTTCGCGCGGCACTTTGTAAATCTCCTCAAGCAGGTGTGCGGCGTGTTCGCTCATGACGATCAAGCGGTCGGAGATCGCGGCGATCTCGACAAGCACGGCGCGCTGGTTCTTGTCCGGCTCGCGCAGAACGGTATGCAGCGTGGTGACAAGCGGCATTTTGAGCCGGCGCAGAAGGATGAGGATGTGGCTGCCGGCGGCGCCGCCGAAGATGCCGTACTCATGCTGCAGGGAGACGAGGTCGTTGCCGTTGAAGTTGAGGAAGTCGGCAGCGCGCTCGTAGGAGTCTTTCTCCTCCTGAGAGATTTCGAGGCGGACCTGCTCGGGGTAATCGTAACTGGCGTCAGGCTCGTTGACGGGGATAGCGAAGAGCCGGCCGGTGCCGTACTCGGTGGCGATGGCGGTGCACAGGTCGGTTGTGAATGTCGCGATGCCGCACTGCCGGGGGAGGTAGTTGCCGATGAACGCGATGCGCGTGGGCAGGGGGAGCGTAGCCTGCGGGTCGGCGGAGGTTTGCAGGACCGGGGAGCCTACCTGCTGCTCAGAATGAGAGAGTTCGATAGAGGCCATGGTGCCTGCTTTCCTGGTGCGGCGCTGCATTGCCGATCGCAAAAGGCCCTGCCGCCCACAGGTTGCGGTGGCATTCGCAGGTGTTGCAAGCCTGCCAGCTAAGGCGCTATTGTTACCCCTCGCCTATCGCCATTTTTGGACTGGTAAGTGGATAGATGCGCGTTCCCACGTCAGTTCGCTCGATCGTCTTATGTTTCCGGGAGAAACCATTCCGTTTACATCAAAACCGCTTTGCGGAAGCTGCGAACTTAACTAGAGCCGAGGATTGGATGACTGGCCGAACTAAGCGGTATGAGTCGGTAACTTGCCAGGCCTTGTAGCGGCCGAGCTGTAGTTTGCTAAGTAGATGCTCGTCTGGAGCGAAGCAGCGGCAAGCAAAAGGCGAGGAGTAGAGGATTGCTACTAACTCCAGCATACGCCCGGCGATGGCAGGGGCAAAGCCGGGGACTGTCATAGAACCGTCACACTGCCGGCTGGCGGCGCTCAGGGAATGCGAGCTTCTGTCGTGGCCTGGGCTGCTTGCGCAGACGCACGCAGGCGCGCCCGCTCGCGTGAGCGCTTGACGATGACCTGGCGCAAGGGGCCTAGGAGGTGCGGGCTTACCCGCTCCAGCAGCCACCAGAGGCGAACGTAGGTGGGAAACACGATGATGCGTTTGCCCTTGAGGATCTGCCTGAGGATGCGCTGCACCGCGTCCTCAGGCGTGATGGCGGGCGTGAGTCTGGACACATGGCTGGGCAGGATCCCGGTCTGGATGACGCCCGGGCAGGCGACGGAGACGCGCACGCCGAAGCCATGCGCTTCTTCCGCAAGCCCGCGGGAGAAGGTCACGACGCCGGCTTTGCCGGTCGCGTAAGGCAGCAGCATCGGCGTGAGTACAAGGCCGGTGAGCGAGGCGATGTTGAGGATGATGCCGGAGCGCTGCTTCGCCATAACGGTGAAGGCGGCGAGAGAGCCGGCGATGACGCCGAAGAGATTGACCTGCAGAACGCGCTGCCACTCGGCGAGAGGAATCTCGAGCGACTCACCATCCACGCTGATACCGGCGTTGTTGATGATGAGGTCGAGCGATCCATAGGCCTGGTGCACCTCTTCAACCAGCTTTTGAAACGGCGCTAACTCCGCGACGCTCAGGTGGCGGAACTCGGCGCCTGTTTGCGCCGCGATCGCCGCGCCACCGGGCGCATCGACATCGACGAGCACGACGCGCGCACCCTGCTGCACCAGCTGGCGCACGAACGCCGCTCCCAGGCCGGCGCTGCCTCCAGTAACGATTGCAACCTTGTTGTTGAAGCTGATCATGTTCCTCTTTCCGGTAGCCGTGGCGCTGTGGCCTGCTGCCATTTTCGCAGGAGCAGAGCAGCTGCAAGCAGCCTGCTTTTCACTCCAGGCAATTGCCTCGTGTTCTATCATGCGGAATGACTCTGGTGCGTTCGCCAATTTTTCTGCAGGCCGCTGCAACACTGGCCGGGTCGATGCGTTGAAAATCCTGATCGTGGGACTCGGGAGTATCGGGCAGCGGCACGTGCGCAATCTGCGGCTGCTGCTGGGCGAAGAGCTGGAGCTGATCGCATACCGCGTGCGGCGGCTGAGCCACGTAATCACGCCGGGGCTGGGCGCAGATGCCTCGCGCGATGTGGAGGCGGAGTACGGCATTCGCGTCTTCACGGAACTGGACGAAGCGCTGGCGCAGCGGCCGGATGCGGCGTTCATCTGCAACCCCAACAGCCTGCACCTGGCGACCGCGATCCGCTGTTTGCAGGCGGGGTGCGATGTGTTCCTTGAGAAGCCGGTGGCGGCCTCGCTGGACGGTGTGGATGAGCTTGTCTCGCTGGCTGCGGGAGAGTTTCGCGACCGCATCATCATGGTCGGCTACCAGCTGCGATTTCATCCCTGCCTCGAGAAGCTGTCAGAGACGATTGCCGCAGGCAGCCTGGGCACGCTGCTCGCCGTGCGCTGTGTGACGGGCGAGTACATGCCCGACTGGCACCCGTATGAAGATTATCGCGAGGCCTATGTCGCGAAGCCGGAGATGGGCGGCGGCGTGATGCTGTCGCAGATCCACGAGGCCGATTATCTGTACTCGCTGTTTGGCACACCGAGGAGCGTGTATGCGCTGGGCGGCCAGTGGAGCGAGCTGGAGATGGCGGCTGACGATACCGCGTCGATCCTGATGGAGGCGGTGACGAGCAGCGGCCGCACGCTGCCCGTGCACCTACACCAGGACTGCCTGCAATCGCCGCCGATGAAGCAGTGCGAGGTGATAGGCGACCGCGGCAAGGCGGTGATGGACCTGGTGGCGACGACGGTGACGGTTACGCGGCGCGGCGACGTTACGCCTGTGGTGTTTGCGTTTCCCGGCTTCGAGCGCAACCAGCTTTTTGTCGACCAGACCCGGCATTTTCTTGACTGCGTTCGCACGCGGCAGCGGCCGGTGGTGGATTTGCAGGATGGGCTGGAGAGTCTGCGGATTGTGCTGGCGGCCAAACGGTCGATCGCAACCGGCGAGCGGGTGCGCATGGACGAGATAGGAGCGTTGTATGGCTGAGTTTGCAGTGGAGCGAGGCGACCCGTTTGACCTGACGGGCCGGGTGGCGGTGATTACGGGGGGCGCCGGTTTGCTGGGTGTGCAGCATGCCCGCGCGCTTGCGCGTGCCGGGGCTTCGCCGGTGCTGATCGACCTGTCTGACGAACGCGCACGCGCGCAGGCTGAGGAGCTTGCTCGGGAGTTCGGCGTGGCGGCGATGGGACTGGGCAGCGACATCACCGATGCCGCGGCGATGAAGGCGGCGCACGCCGAGATACTGGCGCGGCTGGGGCGTGTCGATATCCTGATTAACAACGCGGCGAATAACCCCAAGATGGAAGACAGCGCGGAGGTGAACTTCTCCCGGTTTGAGAACTTTCCTCTCAAGCAGTGGCAGGAAGATATCAATGTTGGACTTACAGGTGCGTTTTTGTGCGCGCAGGTGTTTGGGAGTGCAATGGCTGACGCGGGCGGGGGCGTCATTCTGAATGTCGCGTCTGACTTAGCGCTGATCGGTCCGGACCAGCGGCTGTACCGGCAGGACAACACGCCCGAGCACCTGCAGCCGGTTAAGCCTGTGACTTACTCGATCGTTAAGTCGGCACTTATCGGACTTACCCGCTATCTGGCGACTTACTGGGCCGGGAGCAGGGTTCGGGTGAACTCGATCTGCCCGGGCGGGGTGGAGAATGGGCAGCCCGGCGAGTTTCTTGAGAAGCTGCACGCGCTGATACCGATGGGGCGCATGGCGCGGGTCGACGAGTACCAGGGGGCGGTGCTGTTCCTGTGCTCCGATGCGTCGTCGTACATGACGGGCGCGAACCTGGTGGTGGATGGCGGCCGCACGTGCTGGTAGCTACCTGAAGTAGAGCAGGCTTGCGCCCGGCGGGAGGGTGAGCTGCTGCGCGCCGGATGACGCAGGTGCGAGAGAGATGTGGCCGAGCACGGCGTCTGCCGGTTTGCAGTTTGCGAGCGCGGTGTTGTCTGTCGCGAGCGGGATGATTTTTTCGTCTGCAGACTTGTTGACGGCGACCAGCATGCGGGCGTGTGCGCTTGCGCAGCCGGTATCCAGGTCGCTGCCGCGGACGGAGAGCAGTGTATCTTCATCGGCGTGCAGTATCTGCTCGTCGCCTGCGTTCAGCTCCGCATAGTGTGCGCGCAGCTGGAGCAGATGCTGGACCCAGTCGTGCATGTCCTGCTGCGCGGGGGTGCGCTGCGCGGGTACGAAGGCGCTCTGCGTTGCGCCGGGGAAGCCGCCGGGGAAATCGCGGCGGTTGTCGGGATCTTCGCCGCCGGGCATCGCGATCTCGTCGCCGGAGTAGATCTGCGGCATGCCGCGCATGGTGAGCAGCATGGCGAAGGCGAGCTTGAGCTTGTCTGGCGTGGCGCCGTCTTCGCTGAGGAAGCGTTCGGTGTCGTGGTTGCCGAGGAATGGGACGAGCCGCTCGGGGTGCGGGTAGAGCGAGTCCTGGCGGAGGATGTCGGCCATGTGCGACATGGGCGCGCCGTGCAGTAGAACGGCGCGGATGGCGAAGTAGGTGGGGAAGTCGAAGGGCGTGGTGAGGCCGGTGTCGATGGCGCCGCTCAGGTCGCTGCGGGTGACGCCGGCGGCGAAGGCGGAGGTGATGACGGGGTTGCTGTTGAAGACCTCGCCGACGGTGGTGAGCTGCGGGTAGAGCGCGTGGAGGCTCAAGTGGAAGCTGTGCCAGAAAGGCCGCGCGACGTAGGGGAAGGTGTCGATGCGGAGGCCGTCGGCGCCGGTCTGCTCGATCCACCAGATGGCGTTCTGGGTCAGGTAGCGGGCGGCGTCGGGGTTCTCCTGGTTCATATCGGGCAGGGTGTCGGCGAACCAGCCTTCGAGGATGTCGCGCTGATCGCGCCAGGCGGCGTGCGGGTCGATGAGCGGGGCAAACTCGCCGACTGCCTTGTGATGGTCGGCTTTGGTGCCGTGGAACCAGTCGGGCTCGGGCTCGTCGGCGACCCAGGGGTGCGCGGGGCCGATGTGGTTGGGCACGGTGTCGAGGACCAGCTTCATGTGGCGGTGGTGCAGCTCGCGGGCGAGCTGCTGCAGATCGGCGAGGGTGCCGTAGTGCTCGTCGAGCGCGTACAGGTTGGTCGCGCCGTAGCCGTGGTAGCTCTGGGCGCCATGGTTCTGGTAGACGGGTGTGATCCAGACGGTGGTGATGCCGAGGGTTTGCAGGTAGTCGAGGTGCTCCGTCACGCCGCGCAGGTCGCCGCCATGCCAGCCGCGCGGGGCGGCCTGCTGCGCGGCGTGGTCGGGACCGTCGTTGGACGGGTCTCCATCGGCGAAGCGGTCGGTCATGATGAGGTACATGACGTCCTTCGAGGAGAAGCCGGCGAGGCCGTCGGTGGCAGCGCGACGCTGGCTGAAGGTGTAGGGGGCGGTGGCTTTGCCGTCTTTATTTGTAACCGTGATGCGCACAGATAGAGGCTGGGCGGGTGAGGCAGAGAGCTGGAGCTGGGCCCAGTGGCCGTTGGGCGAGAGTTTCGTCGAGCGAATCCGCAGCGACGCACCGACGATCGAGAAGGTGCTGCTCTCAAGATGCTCGCCGCGGATCAGCAGCAGGGCTGCGGGCATGTTGGCCCACCAGCCCGGCGGCTCGATGGAGTCGATGATGGGCGCGCCCTGGGGATCGCTCGCCTGCGCAAGGGCCGAGAAGGACGCGAGCAGCAGAAGTACGAGAAGGACGCGGGCTCGTGAACTGGTCCAGATGGCTTGCAGCATGCGGAGCGTTCCTCGTGGTTTGCGAGCAGCAGGATTGGTTCAGGAGCAAGGGCTCGTTCCCAGTGGCGCCGCAGGGTGTAAGGTGCGGCGCCGCTGGTCCGTTGATCCGTTGATCCGTTGGTTCGTTGGTTTGTTGGTCTAGCGGACAGACGCGGTCTGCGCGGCCTAGAAGAGAAACCGCACAGCCATCTGCATCTGCCGCTCCGAGGCCTGACGCGATCCTGTCACGCGCCCGAAGCTGCCGCTGGTTGCACTGATGGTGTAGCTGCCATCGGCATTCTTCTTCCCATCGGCCGGGTTCGAGTCCGGGTTGGTGAACTGCGGCGTGTTGGTTACGTTGAAGATTTCAGCACGCAGCTCCGTGCCGAACCGCTCGGTAAAGTGGAGCGTCTTGAAGAGCGAGACGTCGCCGGAGGCGAGTCCCGGTCCGTAGAAGGCATTGCGGCCCGTGTTGCCCTCCTGCCCGGCTGCCGGCATGGCGAAGGTGCCGGTCAGGTAGGGGTTCGCGATGCTGTGGGTGGTGCGGACCGGACCGACCGCGTTGGCGCGAAGGCTGTAGGTGCCGCCGTACTGGTTGAAGAGAACCGAGTAGGGCGAGCCGGTCGCAGCCTGGACGATGCTGTTGAGCTGCCAGCCGCCCGCGGCGAGCTCGAGCCCGCGGCCCCAGTCGTTGCCGAAGGTGCGTCCGTGACCGAACGGCAGGTCGTAGAGAGCACTGGCGACGAAGACGCTGCGCTGATCCAGGCTCGAGTTGCCCTTGTTCAGGCGGGTGTCATAGCGGTAGAGCTGGCTGACGGTGTTGAAGCCGATGTAGCCGTCGGTGTCGTCGATGTTATGCGCCCAGGTGTAGGAGCTGGTGAAGACGAGGCCGGTCGTGGCGTGGTAGTTGAGCTGGGCCTGCAGGCTGTTGTAGTGCGCCACACCATTGTTGATGTTGAGCACGACCTGACCCAGGTTTGGGTAGGGGCCCGGCGTGGTGCTTGGCGTGCCGAGCGGGTTGGAGCTGGCGTTGTAGCCGGTGGCGAGATGGGTGCTCTTGTTACCCACGTAGCCGACGGTAGCGACGGTTTTGGCCCCGAACTGCTGCTGGACCTGCACATCGTACTGCTGGACAGAGGGCAGCTTCTCAGTGCGCTCGACCGCGAAGACGTTAATGCCCGCAGGCGGATTGTTCGGGTCGAAGTTGACAGCGCCGGGGGGCGGCAATGGCTGCGTCGCTACCGTGTTGTTGAAGGTATTAAGCGGCGCCTGCCCGGTGAAGGTGATGCGGTAGCCCTGCGAAGCGTTGTAGTTAGTGCTGCCGCCGAAGGGGACCTGCTGGCCAAGCTGGTTGTCGATGCCGCCACGGTCGAGGAAGTAGAAGATGCCGTAGCCGCCGCGCACGACCGTCTTGCCGGTGCCGAACGCGTCATAAGCGAAACCGACGCGCGGCGCGTAGTTGCCGAAGTTGTTGTCGATGATGGAGCGTGAGACGCCGCCAACGCCCGCCTCCTCAATGGTGCCGGTGTTGGGGTTGAGCGCGGCCTGCCGGTTATGTTCTTCCGTCGGAAAGGTGATGATGTCGTAGCGGAAGCCAAGATTCAGGGTCAGCCGCTGGGTCAGCTTCCAGTCATCCTGCGCAAAAGCGCCGACCTCGTAGTTGCGGGTGCCGAAGAAGCCGTTCTGCGCGCCGATGCCGTAGCTGTCGACGAAGCCGGCCAGCAGCTCCGACGGCTCGTAGCCGGTGAAGTCGGCGTTGCCGATGTTGAAGTAGCCCTTGCCGGAGATGGGCCGGAAGAAGGCGACATCGCGGCGAATACCGCTGCCACCAAACTTGAAGGTGTGGCGCGCGCGCACAAAGGTGACGGCATCGTTGAACTGGTAGGTGTTCTCAGGCACGGCGTAGGTGCCGTAGTCGCCCGTGTACTCCAGCTGGTTGAGGTTGCCGCCGATGAGCGCGCCGCCGCCCAGGTTGCTGTTGCGGTTGGCGTTCACAATGCCCAGCGGGGCCGAGATGGGCGTGCCGGAGAAGACGGGATTGTTGGCGAAGGTGTACCGGTTGTAACCGGCGCGGAACTCATTGATGACGCTGGGGGAGAAGGTGTGGGTCTCGCCGAGGGCGTAGCCGCGACCGTGCACCAGATTCTCGCCAGAGGCGAAGCCTGCGGGCAGCGCGGAGAACTCCGAGGTGCGGGTGAAGTCGCTGTTGTCGTAGACGAAGCGGAAGAAGGCGCGGTCGCTCGCGCCCAGATTGGCATCGGCGCGGATATCGAAGGTGTTGAAGTGGCGGGTATCCGCCCGAATGGTGCTGTAGTTGTTCTGGAGGCCGCCGGAGATGCCGGGGGCGTTGGGGAGCGGGTAGGCGTTGAGATAGTTGACCGCCGCAGGGTTGAGCCGGTTCTGCGGGATGATGTTGCCGGGGAACTGCTGGCCGGTGATGGGATCGTAGATGCCGCCGTCGACGACAGTTGTGGTGACGCCGGCCGGCACAATGGTGGGAGCGCTGGTAAGCCCGGTGCCCAGCAGCTGCGAGAAGTCGCCCTGGCGCATGGCGGCGGTGGGGACGGTGAGCTGCTGCGCGTTGAGCGGTGTGTTCTCACGCAGGCCCTGGTAGTCGCCGAAGAGGAAGACGTGATCTTTCCAGATAGGGCCGCCGGCGGAGCCGCCGAAGGTGTTGCGCTTGAAGGGCAGCGGCGCGAACAGGAGAGCCCCGGGAAAGCTGTAGTTCGGGTTGGCGTCAAACAGGCTGGAGCGGCCGAACTCGAACGCCGAGCCGTGGATCTGGTTGGTGCCGGACTTGATGGAGGACTGCACGATGGAGCCGCCGGCGCGACCGAACTCGGCCGGGGCGGTGCTGGTGTTGACGCGGAACTCCTGTGTGCCCTCGATGTTGGGGAAGAACTCGAGCGTGTTGACCAGCGACTCGTTGTTGTCGATGCCGTCGAGGATGAAGTTGTTCGCCTGGGGGCGCAGGCCGTTGGTGGAGAGCGAGCCGCCGCCGGAGCTGGCGTTGCGGAAGGTCTCCGCATCGCCGTTGACGCCGGAAGCGGAGTTGCCGTAGTTACCACGGGTGACGCCGGGGGTGAGCAGGGCGAGCTGGGTGAAGTTGCGGCCATTGAGCGGCAGCTCCGTGACCTGGCGTCCTGCGATGACCTCGCCGACGCCGGAGGTGGCGATATCGACCAGCGGCACTGCGTCGGTGACCTCGACCTCGGTGGTGGTGCCGCCAGTGGCCAGGTGCAGGTCGACCGTCTGGATCTGGGAGACCTGCAGCGTAAAGCTCTGGGCGGTGGTCTGGAAGCCGTCATGGCTGGCCTGGACCCGGTAGTTGCCGCGAGACAGCGCCGCGAAGTTGAAGTTGCCAGCGCCGCTGGCGGTGCCGGTCTGGATCTGGCCGGTATCAGTGTTGGTGAGCTTGACACTGGCGCCGGGCAGTACCGCGCCGGAGCTGTCCTCGATGGTGCCGGTCACGGTGCCGGTGTCAGTCTGTGCAAAGGCCAAAGTGGCCAGGGTGGCCGGGGCGGCGGCGAGCGCGAATACGAAAAGATGGCGCGTCCAGATGGTGTGCAGCTTGCGTGGCAGTTTGTGTATCGAGTGGTTCTTCATACAGGGTGGTCCTCCGGAAATGCTGCTTGCCGGGGCGCACACCTGAGTGGCTCTTGGTATCCGTGCGGCCCGTTGCGTTCTTTACCTGAACAACAACCTGGGTCCCTTCGCCACCTCTTCCCCGTCAACTAGACATCAACACTTTGTTAACTTGTAAACGGTTGATAGCATAGGGCAGTTTGGCGAGGCGTGTTACCAGGCTGGCTGTTCTCTCCGCTGAAGGGAGCCGGCTGCCGGACACGGCGCATGGTATGGACCCCGAAACCCAAGTCGAACGCGTGACCTTCGATGTCTTTGAGGTAGATCTCAGGACGGAAGAGCTGTGGAGGGGCCTGCGCAAAGTACGGTGCCAACGGCAGCCGTTTCGCGTGCTGCGCATGCTGCTGGAGCAGCCGGGCGAGGTGGTGAGCCGGGAGCAGCTGCAGCAGGCGATCTGGGGAGCAGACAGCCTGGCGGATGCGGACCACTCGCTGGGTATCGCGGTAAACAAGTTGCGCGAGGCGCTGGGCGACTCGGCCGACGCGCCGCGGTTTGTCGAGACGCTGTCGCGGCGCGGGTACCGTTTTATTGCGCAGGTTACAGTGCTGCCGGGGTCGGAGACGGTGGCTGAGGCTCAGCAGGCGGAGGCTGGGGAGGGCGCAGCGGCTGGGGTGCTAATGCCCGGTACCGCGCCTGGGATGGAAGCGGGGGCGGCTGTTTTCCCGGTGCAGGCCCCTGAAGGCGATGCGGTCGATGATGCTTATGCTCCCGATCGGCCCGCGGCGACCAGCGCGGCTGCCCGCAGGCAGTGGCGCTCGGGGACTGTGCGGCCCAGGCTGCTGCCTGTTCTGGTCCCGATGCTGGCTTTGCTGCTGACCGGCTTGCTTGCGGGGTTTGCGGCGGCGCGGTGGAGCGGCGGGGATCGCTCCGGCCCCAGGCGCATTGAGCAGGTGACGCGCAATGACAGCATCTTTCCCGGGGTGCCGGCGATGGAGAGCTTTGCCGTGCTGGCCACCGATGGCAGCCGGCTTTACTCATCGGTACTGGACAACGGGCAGACAGAGATCGCCTCGATCGACGCGGGGACGGGCGAGATGCAGCCGCTGGAGCTGCCAAGCGAAATTGTGAACCCGACGCTGGGGGACATTTCGCCCGACGGCGGCCGGTTGCTGGTGCGCAGCCATGTCTCGTCCGACTCAGAGCAGCCGGTGTGGGTGGCGCCCCGGAGCGGGGGCAGCGCGCTGCGGGTGGGCAATATTCGCGCGCACGACGCGGTGTGGATGCCGGACGGGGAGAGCGTGCTGTATGCGAGCGGCAACGACCTGGACGTGATGCGGCTGGCGGACGGCAGCATGAGCCGGCTGGCGACGCTGCCGGGCCGGGCATTCTGGATGCGGTGGTCGCCGGATGGAAAGCTGCTGCGCTTTACCCTGCTCGACCCGTTGTCGCATACCTCGGCGCTGTGGCAGATCGCGAGCGGTGGGCGGCCGCAAGCGCTGCTGCAGGGGTGGACTCGGCCGCCGGCGGAGTGCTGCGGGGTGTGGACGCCGGATGGCGAGTCGTACATTTTTGAGTCGTCGCACCAGGCTGGGCGCGAGCCCGGAGTAGCGGGCAGCGGCAGCGACCTGTGGCGGATGCGGGGCAAGGCGACGGGTGCGCCGGAGCGGCTGACCAATGGGCCGCTGCGCTTTACGGCGCCGATGACGGAGCGCAGCGACCGGAGGGTGTACTGCGTGGGGCTGGATGTGCGGTCGGAGCTGGAGCGGTTTGACCCGGGGCTGCGGCGGTTTGTGGCGGAGCGGGGATTTTTGTCGGGAGCGACGCGGGCCAGCTACTCCCGCGACGGCAAGTGGGTGGCGTGGACGGATGGGGCGGGAAGGCTGTGGCGGGCGGGGGCGGCGGATGGCGCGGAGAAGGTGCAGCTGACGCCGGAGAGCCTGCAGGTGTTTCTGGCGCAGTGGTCGCCGGATGGGCGGCGCCTGGTGGCGATGGCGCGGGAGCCGGGCCGGTCATGGCAGCTGTTCCTGGTGAGCGCGGAGGGCGGCGCGCCGGAGCGGCTGCTCGAGGAGAACCGCAACGAGGCCGACCCGACCTGGTCGCAGGATGGGCGGCAGGTGGCGTTTGGCAGGACGCCGGACCTGATGGGCCGGGAGAATGGGCCGAAGCAGATCGAGATCCTGGACCTGGCAAGCCGCCGGGTGGAGGCGCTGCCGGGCTCGGAGGGGCTGTTTAGCCCGAGGTGGTCGCCGGATGGACGGTAGATCGCGGCACTGACGCTGGGCGAGCAGCGGCTGATGCTGTTCGACACGGCGAGCCGGAAATGGCAGCAGGTGGGTGGGTTGCGGGCGGCCGATCCGGTCTGGACCGCGGACAGCTCCGCGCTGTACATCCACGCGGCGTTTGCCCGTCCGCAGACGATTGAGCGGGTCACGATTCCGACAGGCGGCGTGGCCGGCCAGGCAGCCCCTGCGGTGGCGACCCCGATGGCAATCCCGGTCGCGACCTTGACCAGCCCGCTGGCGAGCGACAAAGCCGATTATGTTTTCGTAGGCATTACCCGGGGGGATGCGCCGCTGGTCCGGGTGCGGACGGCGACCGGAAACCTGTACACGCTGGCGCTGGGGCGCTGACCGCTTTTTACTGGACCAGGATTGCCGGTCATCCTTATATAGAAGGTCGAGAGGGGAACCATGACGGGAAAGAGAGCGATGTGGCTGGTGCTGGTTCCGGCCCTGGGGTGTGGTCTGATTTCGGGTGCGTGGGGCGCGGCGAAGCCGGGCCAGGCGGGGAGTGCGGGGTGGGTGGGCACCTGGGCGGCGGCTCCGGTATCGATGCCGCCGGGTATCGAGGAGCCGGCGGCCGGGAACTCGACGTACCGCGACATCGTGCACATCAGCGCCGGGGGCAGCGGGGTGCGGGTGCAGCTAACGAATGAGTTCGGCAGCACTCCTTTAGTCGTGAGCGCGGCGCATATTGCCGTCAGCGCCGGAAACGGGGCTATCGAGCCGGGCAGCGATCACGCTCTGACCTTTGGCGGACGCGCAGACGTGATGGTTCCGGCGGGCGGGTTCATTCTGAGCGATGAGGTTCCGATGGAAGCGGCGGCATTTGCGAACCTTGCCGTCAGCGTCTACGTGGCGGACCGGTATGTCTCTACGCGCACCTGCCACGTGATGGCGACCTCGACCAACTACATTGCCAGGGGTGACCAGACGGCTGCGCCGAGTCTTGACAATGCGCGGACGATCCCCTCGTGGTGCTTTGTGAAAGGCATCGAGGTGCGCGCGCGGGAGGGCGCCTTCTCGACCGTGGTGCTGGGCGCCTCCATCGCAGACGGGTACCACTCGACGCCGAATGAGAACCGCCGCTGGCCGGACGATCTGGCGGCTAGGCTGCAAGCCAGCCGGCCGGCGGTGCAGGCCGGGGTGTTGAACGAGGGGATGGGCGGCAACCGGCTGCTGCATGACGGAACCGGCCCCGGCGCGATCGCCCGGTTCGATCGGGATGTGCTGGCGCAGAGCGGCGTGAGGGATCTGATCCTGTTCGAGGGGACGAACGACCTGGGCTGGCCCGCGGCGCACGGCGGGAACGAACCGGTCACAGCCGAGGAGATGATCTGGGCAGAAACGCAACTGGTGGAGCGGGCCCACCAGCACGGCATCCGGGTGCTCGGCTCGACGCTGACGCCCTTTGAGGGCGCGAGCTACTTCTCCGCGCAGGGCGAGCAGATACGGACGGCGTTCAATGCCTGGGTCCGGACTGGGGGCGTGGTGGACGGCGTGATCGACTTCGACAAGGTCGCACGCGACCCGGCGAGACCGGCGCGGCTGCTGCCGGCGTTCGACTCCGGTGACCACCTGCACCCGGACGATGCAGGCTATAAGGCGATGGCGGACTCGATCGACCTGAGCCTGCTGCGCTGAACGGAGCGCCACTGAGGCCGGAGCGTGACCGGCTGCATAAGCGCGCCGATGGGGTGCGGCAGGCGAGCGGCGATGGCCCTGGTTTGTGGCTTTGTCTCGGGCGCTACCGGTCTTGATTTGCTATCGCGGGCGAAAATGCTGAAGAAAGAGAAATCGACGAAGCTGTAAACACTTTGGCATCGACTCTGTAAAGCGAACTAATCCGGCTGCTCAAGAATGAATTCCTTTATTCCTTCATCAACGCCTGAGTCCTTTATCCCTATGTCCAGAGAATTTGATTCCCAAGAAAGCGGAGCTATAACACGAACTCCTCGGTCGTAAGCATACTCAATGAAGCTCTTAGTAAATCCAGCTAGCTCTTTCCTGGAACCGGGAAAAGCCCGGGCAGTATTAAACTCCAACAACCCCCAAGCTCTTCGATCCGCCTTGGCGCTTACTTCGTCCAAAAATTTCCTTGCCGTGCCATACCGATCACCAGCATATGTGTACACCGTGAATCCCGGATTTGCGTTTTTAGCAAAACCAGTCCATTGCGGTGAGCCGAGATCCTGATCCTTATAAGACTTGTTGATGATTTCTCCATCCAGGATGGATATCTGGTGGGTGAAAATAGGTCGCCTTGGGAACTGCTGTCTGATCGAGTCGACCGTATCCTGTACAAATTGAAGATGGTTTTTCGATCTAAACTCAAACCACTTCAAGTCCAATGGATTTCGATAGTCCATTGCACTTCGGGCAAAAAACTCTTTGCAGTTCCGAATCTGGTTTATCTGGCAAAAAGGTCTTGCATTCCATATCTCAAACCCGATCGGTATTTCACGGTTGCTGTCGGGGTATTCCCTGAATGAAGAGGTGCTGACTTCGCTGTCGGTAGTAAATGCCTTGATGACGCCTGGGTACTTACTATCGAGAGCTTTCCAAAAGCTAACAGCTTCATTAAGAACGCCTATTCGAGCGGTACGAAAATCTTTTGCATAGGGAGACAAAGTAAAGAATAAGCTATCCTGCTTTGCGGGGCCATAAGGGTCTACAGCAAGATACTTTCTCAGGTCCGATTCAGAAATGCTGCCCGTTTCAGAAATGGCTGCATTGACTCGCCCATCTTTATAGCGACTGAGATATTTTCCTCCGTCGACCGTCTTCCAGTAGTTCAGAAATGCGCTATTCTCACTCGGGCTATGCCAGACAGCCCCATTGAACTGAACCAATACCGGAACCTTTAGATGCTGCGCCACACGCATAAAAGTATCGAATTCTTTTTGATACTTTATTGGAATGTTATAGGCCCCGGAACCGTTTTTCTCTGTCCAAGTCAGATACGGGAATACAAGACCGGCACCCACCTGGCCTCCTGGTCCGACTCGCCCAACGCGGGCGAAAACCTCGTTAAACTTAGCTTCAAGGGCCTGATCACTTTCGCTTGCCGCCGCAAAGAAATCGGCAGGCATGTAAATGAAAAATGTGATGCCTTCCCGATCATGTATTGGTTTCTCCATTGGATGAGCCCATCCAATCAGCAGGAGAATTGCGCCAAGAACATAGAGTTTAGCCATCTATCTAAGAAGTATGCTCCCTAATGTTTCCTTTGCCTACCGAACATCTGCTGAAAACAACGCTTGCTTCTTCGGTAAAGTCCAGCCCTCTCAAGGGGGAGTTACGGACGCCTACGCACATGGGCTTACAGCTACTGTGAAACTGCCCGAGGCGCGCCGATGGGGGTGCGGCAAGCGAGCGGCGATGGCTGGGCCAGGGGGTTCTGGCTGAGCGTCATGGCGAGCACCAACACGTCGCGGTTTTCAGGCAGGGTGACGCTGGCGACGGTCTTTTCCGGGTTGAGGTTGAGCGCGTAGCGATAGATGTTGAAGGGGCTGTTGTCCTGGGTGCCGTCGTTGAGGTCGCGATACGCGGTCTTGATGGCGAGCGACTCATTGGGATAGCCGGTGAGCGACGACCAGTCGCTGAAGCTCTGCGCGAACCGGTCGACGGAGCCATCAGTGTATGTCACGGTAACGGGCTGCGCCGTCTGCTGGCCCTGGACCGCGGTGCCGAGCAGTTGCAGCTGGGCGAAGCGGCCGGCCGGCAGCTTGACCGTCTGACCGGCGGTGTAGACGGCGTCAGGCGCATTGGCGACCGCGAGATTGAAGCGGGAGCCGCCGGTGACCAGGCTGAGAGGGCTTGCGGCATCGCCGAGCAGGGTGGCGGAGTAGGCCGCGCCGCCGCCGTCGAGGCCGCCATCGGCGGGGAAGGTTGAGCCATCGGTGTAGATGCCGGCGACGTTGAAGGCCGGGCTCAGGTCAACCGGCGTGCCCAGCGGCTGCGTGGTAAGGGTGGCGGCCAGCACGATGAGGCTGCGGTCGGTGGGCAGGGTCAGGCTCTTGACGGTCTTTGCGCTGTCAAGCACGAGCGTGTAGCCGTACAGGTTGAACTGCCGCGCATCTTGCACGCCTTTGGCGGTGTTGCGGTAGGGCATGGCGACTGCCTCGCCTTCGTTGATGTTGCCCGCGGGCGAGAACCAGTCGCTGAAACTCTGCTTGAGCGTGGCCGTGGTGCCATCAGCGTAGGTAACGAGCAGCGGCTGGCCGACCTGGTTGCCGCTGACGCCGGTGGCCAGCAACTGCAGACTGGTGAACCGGCCCGGCGAAAGCGCGATGGTTTGCCCGGCGGCGAAGACCGCGTTGGGCACGTCGGCGGTCCCGAAGCGGAACTGTGTGCCGCTGAGCACGCGGCTGGGGGCGAGCAGGTTGGCCGAGAAGGCGTAACCGCCGCCATCGAGACCGCCGCCGGTAAACGCTTTGCCGTCTGTGGTGACGGCGGCAACGTTGTAGGCGGAGGAGAGATCGACGGGCATGCCGGCGCCGCAGAAGCCATAAGCGGCGCTGACGGCGAGCGCGAGCGAGGGCACGATGCGGGTGGTGTTGGCGGCCTGGCCTGAGATGGTGATGCCGTTGCCGCTGCTGGTCTCAGCGGTCTGGGTTGCGCTGAACCGCAGGCTGCTCGAGCTGGCCGTGATAGCCGGGGAGAAGGCGGCATGGACGCCAGGGGGCAGGCCGGCGGCGGTGAGCATCACGCTCTGCGCAAAGCCGTTGACCGCCTGGACCGCGACGGTGCTGACGGCGGTTGCGCCCTGGTTGACGTAGAGCGTGGAGGGCGTGGCCTGCAGGGTGAAGTCGGGGATGGCGAGCTGCACGTAGGCGGTTTGCACGATGCCGCCGCTGCTGCCGGTGACGGCGAGCACCAGGTTGCCGGCCGGGGTATCGCTGGTGGTGGTGACGGAAAGTGTGGCCTGCCCTGCCCCGGTGAGCGTGCCCGGGTTGATGCTGGCAGAGACGCCGGCGGGCGAGCCGACCGGCGTGACGGACAAGGCGACCGGCCCGGAGAAGCCGCTGCCGGGCGCGAGCGTGATGGTGGCCGTGCCGGTTGCGCCCTGGGTGAGGTGGATGGCGGTGGGCGATGCGGTCAGGGCGAAGTTGGGCTGTGCGGCGGCGCCGGCGGGCACCAGCGCATCGATCATGGACTGGCCGTTCGGGGTGCCCCAGCCGCTGGTGAGGTCGAAGCCGGGCACGGCCTGGAAGAGATCCGGGCTGCCGGCGTTGAAGTTGTTGCCGGTGGTGATGTCGTGGAAGACGTTGCCGTAGGTGGAGCCCTGGCCGAGCGTGTAGAAGGTCTGGTTGAGGAAGGCGACAGGGGTGCCGTTGGCTTGCTCATTTACAAGCGCGAGGAAGCCGGCCCAGCGCGGGGCTGCAAGGCTGGTGCCGCCGATGCCGCCCTGGCAGCTGCCGTTCGCGCAGAAGTAGTTATCGGTGTTGGCCTCAAGGGAGAGGTCGGGGATGTTGCGGTAGCTGGGCGAGCCCTGGTTGGTACCGTTGATGACCGGCACCTGGTAGGCAGGGATCGGCGATTGCGTGCTCCAGCCGCCGCCTGAGCCGATCCAGGCGGACTCAGACTGCCAGGGGCCGCCGGGGCCGGCGGTGACTAGGTCGGTGCCGCCGACATCGATGACGTTGGGGCTGTTGCCGGGGTAGCCGACGTTGCCGACGTTGGCGCCCGAGTCGCCGGAGGCGATGAAGAGGCTCTGGCCCTGGGCGGCGAGCTCCATAAAGACCTGCTCGTAGCCGGGCTGGGTTGAGGGCGTGCCGCCGAAGCCGAAGGAGAGGCTCAACTGCTTTGCGGTGTCGTCGCTGGCGGCCTGCGCAAACGCGGTGAGGGCGTCGCTGCCGGAGCCGTAGGCCTCGTAGACGATGAGGCCGGAGAGCGCGGGCGCCATCGAGATGGCCTGCTGGATGTCGATGACTTCCTCGCCGTCGTCGCAGCCGCCGGTGGTCGGCGTGCCGGAGCAGATGCCGTCCACGTTGAGCAAAACGTTGTAGATGGGCACGTTGAGCGGCTGGTTGACGGCGGTGAAGTACGCCTGCACGTCGCTTACGTTGTAGGGACCCAGCTCGACCAGGCCGACGGTCTGCCCGGCGCCATCGAGCGAGACGCCGGGCACGTAGGCGGCGCGCATGTCGCTGCCGAGGAAAGCGCCGCCCTGGCCGGAGCCAGTGGTATCCGCGTGCGCACCGGTTGTCGTGGCGGCATGCTTGAGCATGGGGTGGGGCAGGTCGCGGGTGCTGAGGCCAACGACGCTGAGAATTGGCACCGTGGCGGTTACAGTTGGCTCGATGCTGGGGGCGTAGTAGTTGCGCGCTTCAGACGGATGCTTGTAGGTCTGCATCGTGACGTGAAAGGCCTGGTTGATGCTAGCCGGCGTCGCACTGACGTTGACGAGAAGGCGATTGGCGAAGGTGCGCGTGACGGTAAAGCCCTGGGCCCTGGCGTAGGCGATGACCTGCGCGTAGTCCTCCTCGGTGGGGCTGAACTGCTGGGCAAACTGCTGCGCGCTGAGGAAGTGGCGGTACCGGGGGCTCGATGGATCGGCGATCTGCTTCAGTAACAGTTGCAGTTGCGATTGGTTGCGCAGGGGAAGCGTGAGGCCGAAGCGGAGCGGCTGCGCGGCCGGCGCCTGCGCGATGGCCTGCTCGCCGGCGGGCGCAGCGAGATTGGTGGGCAGCGCGCGGCGCTGCTGCGCCGTCGCGGAGAGCGAGGCGCCGAGTGCGATGACAACGAGAGAGAAAAGTGAGCGGCGGGGGGATAGCGACCTTTTCACGAACATCTCCTTGCTCTTGCCTGTGGGTGGTTCTATGCGGGGCGCGAGTGCGGCAAATTCCGCAGGCAGCCAGCCTAAACCAGAATCGCGGGGGAGGCGCTATCTTTGTTGCGAAAAATTGATCTACGTTTCCAAAGCCCCGGCTTTGCGGCGCAGTGGAGCGGGGACTGGGAGCGGCCTGGTGTCAGTTATGCGGGAGCCGGACGCCTAAGGGATAAGCCGGATGGGCGCCTGCCAGAAGGTGGCTTTGCGGGTGGTGGGGTCGAGCACTGTGACCTGGCAGTCGTACTCTCCGGGCGAGAGGTGACTCAGGCCGATATCGAAGTTGAGCGGCATGGTGCCAAGCCGGCTGGCGGCGTTGGGAGTGATCGCGGTCGGCGTAGTTTCAAAAACCTTCTTGTCTGCAAGATAGAAGCTGACAAAGGCGACTAATGGCTGGCTTGCAGGCGCGGCGTCCGCGGGCGGCGGCTTGTACGCCTGGAGATAGACATACATGGGACGGGTTGTGCTGAAGACCCGGGTGACGCTGGGGATGAGCTTCATGCCGTTCTGCACTAGCGGGTTGACGGCATCATCTTTCTCGCGGTCCTTGGCTTTGGCCGCGTCGAAGAGCGCCTCCCGGGTGTCGGCACGCTGACTGCTGAGCACGACGGAGCTAATCGCGACCTGCTTATCGACCTTGTTGAGGTTTGGGATCACGAACTCTGTTTCGTACGTTCCGATGCGCCCTGTTTCATCATCGCGCGCCAGCAGCTTGATCTTGTATCTGCCGGGCAGAAGGGTAAAGCCGGTGTCGTACTCGACAGGGCGATGGGCAAGCTCGGCCGCGGACGCGTCAGAGAGTTTGATATTGACGTTGTCGCGCACGTTGGTGATGGTAGTGTCACCGACCATATCCTTGATCTCGCCGACAAAGTCGATCAGTGTGTGTTCGGCGCCGCCGCGTTTGGCAAGTGCAAGCTCGCTGCCGGGTATTTTCAGGATGATGGGGACGAAATACTCGGCGCGGTTGAGCTGAAAGTGGTCGATCTCCATCGCGATGGAGAGTTCAGTGATGGGGTTTTCGAGAAGCAAAGCATCTTCCAGCTGGCGTTCTTTATCGACAGCTGTAAACCGGCTGAACTCCTTGCCGGCGTAGTAACCCTCGCGATATTTGAGACTCGCGTCGGGGTTTTTGGTAAGTGAGATCTTGACGCGGCGGAACCTGCCGTTCTGGGCCTTGTTGGCGGTGTAGTAGCCGAGGATGTAGTAGTCGGAGACGGACTGCTGGGCCTGCACGATGCCGCGCGTCAGGTCGTTGGTGTCAAACAGCGCCTTGCCGCCGGTGTCGCCGGCCAGCGCGAACAGGGTGTCCTGCGACTGCTGAAAGTTGTTGGTCGTTGCAATCGCGGCGGTGCCGGAGTACATGCCGGCGTTGCCGGGCGAACCCTGAGTCGCGTCCCCCAGCGGCGCCCCCGCGACCAGGCCGCGTGCATCGACCGGCCAGAAGGAGACGCCAGCCTTGATGGCGGCGTCAACCGTCGCGTGCAGCTGGGCCTGGTTGTCGATGCCGTTGAGGCGCAGGCCGCTGGCGAAGTAGATAAGCGACTTCTTCTCGTTGAACTGGCCGAGCTCCTGCGCCGCCGTCTGCAAAGCAGCCAGCTGGCGGTCGGTGTTGAAGACGTTGAACTCGCTGTCGTCCTGGCCGAACGCGGCGCCCGTGTCGGCGCTGCTGGCGTCGTCGATGGTTTCGGCCGAGCCCTGACCCTCACCGACGATGAGCGTCTGCAGGATGCTGAGCAGCTTGTTGCGGTCCGCGGTGAAGTCCTGCAGAACATCGACCGCGCCGCCCTGGTAGCGCAGGACGGAGACCAGATCGACAGAGGTCATCTGCGTGCGCAGGAACTGCTCCGCGGCAGAGAGAGCGCGGAGCTGATCGGCCGGGCGCATCGCCGACATATCGAAGTAGAGCGCGAGCAGGCGGCGGTTCTTGTAGCGGTTGCTGCCTTCGTCCTCCGGCGTGAGCTGCGTTCGCGCGAGGCGCTTGTAGAGCTTTAGCTCTTCAGTGCCGGGCGCGGAGACCGGCAGAGGATGCGCGTCGTTGGCGAGGTTCTCGTGCTCGCAGAAGCGGATTGTCTCGGGCGCGCCATCTTCAGTCAGCGCGAAGTCGCCGGCGGTGAGGCCGGGGATGAAGTGGCCCTGCTTGTCTTTGGCGACGACGGTTTCAACCACAAGCTGCGCCTTGACCGAGAGGGTGAACCCCGTCGTGGCGTCGGGCGCCTTGTTCTGGCCGACCTGCTGCGCGCGGGCAGGGGCGAGAGCAGCGAGGAGAAGCAGGCAGAGTGCAGCTCGCATGGTAAGGATGGCTCGCATGATTAGAACCTCAGCCGCAGTGAGGATTCAAGGCTGCGCAGCGGGTCGGCGGCCAGGGGAACGCCGTACTGCGTGCTGTTGACGGTGGTGTTAAAGCCGGAGAAAACGACATGGTTGAGAAGGTTGGTCGCGCTCACACGGGCGTCGAGCGAGAAGCGGCCGCCGGGACGGAAGGTGCGAGCGAGGGAGGAGTCGAGGCTGAACTGGCTGGGGCCGGTGATGGAGTTTCTGCCGGCGGTGCCGAACTGCCCGGCGAGTGGCGCGGAGTAGGCTGCGGCGTTGAGGTAGCGCCCGGTGGAGTCGAGCCCGGGCGAGCGCGCGTGGATGGGGGCGCCGGTGCTGTCGGGGCGCAGGATGCCGGTGTAGCCGGTGCCGGGCAGCGCGGCGAGATAGATGGGCGTCTGCGGCAGGCCGGTGCCGGTGGTGATCTGGGTCAGCACGGTCCACTCCTTCAGGAGCCTGCCGCGCCAGCCGCCCAGCAGGGTTCCGCCGCCCAGGCCTTCTCCGCTGGTGTACTGGAGCTGCGCGCTAAGCAGGTGGCGCTGGTCAAAGCTGGAGAGCGACCGCTCGCCGCGCAGGTTGAGCCAGTTTTGCGCGATCTGGGCGGTGGCCGAGCTGGACTGCGAGCCGGCGGAAGCCGTGGAGCCGGAGCCGGCTGTGGAACTACCGGCCGCTGCGCCCTGGGTTGAACCCTGCGTCGAGCCCTGGTTCTGCGTCGTGGTGGTGACGTGGCCCAGGCCGCCAAGGCTGGCATCGTCATCGATGGACTTAGAGAAGGTATAGAGCAGCGTCGCCGTAAAGCCGCTGCGGAGCCTGCGGCGCAGCTGCACCTGCGTCGCCTGCCGCGTGGAGTTACCGCCGGAAGCCTGGTAGACGAAGCCGGAGGGACAGGCCGGACAGGGGTTGACCGCGCCGATGGGGTACGTGTTGGGCAGGAACTGCTGCACGCCTGCTGTGCCTTTGACGCCGAGATAGGTCGCGGTAAGCTGCAGCGCAGCCGGCAGGTCGCGCTGCACAGAGAGCTGCCAGGTTTGCGCGTAGCCGACGCGGAAGTTGGGGTCGACGGCGAAGGTGTTGGCGGTGGTGGAGTTGCAGGGCTGAAAACCATTTGCGAGAGTGAGCGGGCAGGCGGCGCTGTTCTGGATGCTGAGGCTGGTGGAGAGTGGAGCCTGCTGGGCGAGCTCAAGCGCCGCGGCCTGGTAGACAGAGGTGTCGTGATAGATGCCGTAGCCGGCGCGGACGACGATGGTGGAGGCGGGGATAGGTCGCCAGGAGATACCGATGCGCGGCTCGAAGCCGCGCTTGTCGGGCCGGATCAGTGAGCTGGGATAGCGGCTGCCGGTGAGCGGGCCTGTGGGATCGCTGGCCAGCACGGGCGCCACGGCTGCAAAGCCGGAAGCGCCGGGGAGCGAGCCAGAAAGTACGTCGAGGTTGACGAGGCGGTTGTAGAGCTCGGTGATTGGTGCGCCGTACTGCCAGCGCAGGCCGTAGTTGATGGTGAGATCGGAGAGGACGCGCCAGTCGTCTGCAGCATATAAGTCGTACACGGGTTCGCGCAGGTACTTATCCGCATTGCCGAAGGCGATGGAGCTGGTGTCGGGCACGCCCAGCAGGAAGTTGGCCACGTCAGAGCCGCCGGCGGCAACGCTCGAGGCCGGCTTCTGGGTCGCGGCTCCGGTAAAGGTGAAGGTGCCGCGCGGGTCCTGCTGGAAGAAGTCGTTGAACTGCTGCTTGCGGAGGTCGCCGCCGATGGTGATGTTGTGGTGGCCGCGGTACAAAGCGATGGAGCCTGAAAACGAGTCGGTGCGGTTGCGGTTGAAGGAGCTTTGCGCATCGGTAAGTGGGGTGATGCCGCTGGCAAAATTGAGTGTAGGTGGACCCCAGTAAGTCGAGCCCTGATCGTTACCGCTAATGCCTGCGTCGCCCGAGATATTCGAGCGATTCTGAAAGTAAGGCACGCTGCTGCTTCTGAGCCGGCTGAACCCGTAACCGGCATACACGAATAAGTGCTGGCTGAACCGGTGAGAGTAGTGGATGTCAGTATTGATGCCCAGTGTGTCGAGACGATCGGTAAAGCCGAGCAGCCCGCTGTTGGAGGCGCGGATGCTGGCGAATCCGAAGCTGCCGTACACCTGATCCTTGTGCCCGATCGACTTATCCATCCGCGATTGCAGCTGATCCTGGTGACTGCTGTTGAGTACCGGTACCTGGTAGTTATAGAGCGGACTGCCCGCGAGGCTGCCGGTAAGGTTCGGCAGAGGGTAGAGCTGCAAAAGGGCCTGCGCCTGCGGGCTGACCGGGACGATGTTGCCGGGGAATGGCGCGCCGGTCGCAGGGTTGTAGACGGTGACGGGCGACCCGAGCGCATCGAGCACGCCCGATAAGTCGCCGGTTCGCTCTGCTGCTGTCGGCACCAGGCCCGACTCGGTCTCGGCGATGCGGTTACGGCTCCACTGGTAGGCGACAAAGAAGGTGGGCCCGTGCGGCAGCAGATGCGGAATCCTGATCGGTCCGCCAAAGGTCACTGTCGTTGTGAAGCGGTTATAAGAGGGCTTGGGCGCTTCAATCCCGCTAAGCGAGTAGGGGCGCGCATCGAGCGCCGAGTTATCGATGATAGCGGCAATGCTGCCGTTGTAGAGGCTCTTACTGTTGAACCGCTTGTTACCGAACGCCTGATCGAGCGAGAACCTGGATGTTGCGGCGTTGTTGATGCTGCCGTTGACGAGGAAGCCGTCGGAGGAGTCCTGCGCGGCGCTCTCGGGCGGCTTGGGGATATCGGCCGGGCCCTGGCTGGGAGCCGCGGGTGCGGGCTTACCCGGCGGTGCGGCGGCGCTGAGTGCGGGTTGCGGTGCAGGCGCAGCCTTGGCGAGGGCGAGTATCTGGTCCAGCGGAAGCAACACGAGCTCCCACTTAGCAGCGGGCGTGCTGGGCGAGATAGTCACATCCGCATGGATGGTCGCAAAGCCCTGCATCGTGACCTCGACCTTGGCGGGGCCATCGGGCAGGTCGGGCAGGCTGTACAGGCCGCTCTGGTCGGTCACAGTGGTTTTTGTCTGCGACCCTTGCGTAACGGCCACGGTAGCCCCGGGCACGGCAAAGCCGCCAAAGCTGACCTGGCCATGCAGATCGGAAGCGAGCGCGGCAGAAGGCAGCGAGAAGGCCGCGAGAGAACAGGCTAGAATGACGCTTCGCTGGGCTCGCTCTCGTCTCACTCTCTGCTGCTCTCCCGTGGATCGTGTTGTGTGCGTGAGCTATCTGCTGTACTCATCCGCGGAAGGCATCTCCGCATGGTCGACAACCAGTGTTTCGACCGGCCCCTTCGCCGGCTGGAGCTTGAGCCCAAGCTGATCCTTCAATGCGGTGAAGACTGGCGGGGATGTTTCATTGGCTGGATCGGGACTGTCTTCCGGCGACCACTTCAGCGTCAGATCGTACTTCCCTGTCAGACCGGTCTTGTCGATGACGGTGCGGTGCACCTGGTTATATAAGGTATTCGCCAATGACGTCATGGGAATATCGTATGCAGTAAGCTCGCGGTTATTCTGCACGTGGGTTCCGGGACTGTCATTGCCGGCCTTTGCAGCTTCCTTGAACTTTGGGCCGCCTTTCTCGACAACCAGCTCATACACGGGCAGTTGTCTCGTTTCCGTATGCAGCTTTAGATGAAAACGATCAAAAAGAAATGGCCGGAGCAGTGCTTGATCCTGCTCTCGGGTGAGATGGCTAAGCACCTTGGGATCAGGATCGACGATCTTCGCCGTCACATCGAAACGGGAATCATCCAACGCTTTCGGCACTCCCGAGATCAGGTCTTGCTTAACTCCATAAGCGTCTTCGAGCAATCGCCGCAGCGAGATGTTTGTGGCCGTGTAGTGATCGTTGGTACTGTGAATGCCGGACGAGCCGCTGCCTGAATTATTGGGCTTGATGGAGCCGACATCGTAGGCAGGCGCCTGGGCTTCGGGAGTCTGTGGCGCCTGCAAGGGATGGGCGTGCGCCGGGAGCGGCGTAACGGGGCCGAGCAGAAGCATGGTGAGCAGCAGCGTTTGCTTCATCGAAATCGAAACCCCGATTGGTCAAGCAGCCTGTGCGGCGTCCGGTTGGTTGGTTCAGCCGTTTGGACGTTCAGAGTGTTTCTCCGTTACCGTGCGCGCAACAAATTTTTTCTTACGTTGCAGGTGCTAGTTCTCTGAGGGCTTCTCGACATGGTCGACAACCAGCACGTCAGCCGGGGCCCTGGCGGCATCGAGCTTGAGACCGATCTGCTCCTGGATAGCGGTGTAGAGAGGAGGCGGCGGGTTAGGGTCGGTCGTGGGCGGAATCCTGGCTCCGAAGCCCGCGAACTGTGAGTCGTCCGGCGTCCACTTGAGGGTGAAATCGTAGCGGCCGGCGAGTGAGGTCTGGTCGATGATGGGGCGGTCGAGCACGGAGTTCTGCAGCATCTGGGTAAAGTCCCCCATTGTGGCGTTGTGCACGTTCAGGTCACCTAACTGGCGGAAGAAGAGGCCGGGCAGCCCGTTTGGATCGCCGTCACTCTTGGTGAGCTTCGGACCGGTCTTCGCGGCAGATAACACATAGACCGACAGCTCTCTCTTATCGTGGTGAAAGGTGAATTTGTAACGCTCGACGATCAGTTTCTGCAGCATGCCTTTCCACTGCTTGTCGCTGGGTGCGCCTTCTCCGTCCGGCGTGGCGGTAAGGTCGAACTTATCTGTCCCGACCCAGGGCGGAGCACCAACAACCTGCTTGGCCTGCACGCCGTAGGAGAACGAGATGAGCTCGCTAAGTGTGGTGTTGATGGTGGTAAAGCGGCGGCCGCGCACCATAAATGCCTTTCCCGGCTCGTCGGGCCGGCTTGGCTTGATGGTGGCTACTTCAAAGGTAGGGTTCGCGTTCGCGGCCATCGGCGGCAGCCTTGGCGTGGGCGGCGGAATGGTCCACTCTGTCTCGGGCGTGGCGCGCGTCAGGATCAGCGGAAGCGGGTTCGGGCCCGGGGTCCAGTTGCCGGTGATGGTCTTGCCGTCCGGACTGAGCTTGCCCTCATAGGTGCCGCCGATTGTGGTGACTGACATCTTGACCGTGGCGCCATCGAGCGTGATTTTGGTCACCGGGATGGGATCGCCGCCCTGGTCGATTCTGTAGAAGAGGGCCTTGTAGCCGCCGCCATCGGCCTTTGAAATCTTGACCACTGTGCGCAGGTCCCGGCCGGCGTGGAGTGTGCCTTGCCAGGTGTCGGCGAGGGTTTGCACCGGAGCTACCGCGGGCGTCTGGGCGGGAGCCTGCGCAGCCATCACAGGTTGCGCAAGCAAAGTTGAAAGCAGGATTGCGGCGGCACCGACGGCATGGAGCAGAAGTTTTTTGCGGTAAGCAAGCTTGCAGGCAAACTGTGTCGTCATAGCGCGCGACCCTCCCTGACCCGATTCCGCTACCACCATACAGGCAAGCCGCGCCGGTTTTCACCTTTTAATTGGGTGACGGCGGCTCGATGTGGTCGATGACGATCATCTCGACGGGGCCCTTTCCCGCGACTAACTTCAGTCCGATCTGATCTTGGATGGCCGAGAAGATGGATGGGCCGGCGTCCGGTTGCGCGGCGCCCTGGCCGTAGCCGGGTGCAGGCTGGTCGTGGTCTGGCGCGTAGTTCAGGGTAAAGTCATACTTGCCCGCTAAGCCGGTCTTGTCTAGCACGGTTCGGTTGAGCTGGGCAGAAAGCTGCTCGGCCAGCTGCGGCATCGTCGCGCCTGTTACTTTAAGCTGCGTGTCGCTGTTCGACGTGGAGAACTCCTTGTTTGATTTTGCCTCCTGCAGCCTGGGTCCACCTTTCGCCAGGACAAGTTGATAGATAGGAAGCTCCTTCGTGGTGCGATGGAATTTGAGCTTGCACCGATCGATCAGCATGGACTGAACCATCAGCGAGACCTTCCTGCCTTCCCTTTCCGGGTCTGCGGGGAAATGCTGTGGTTCGTCGATCTTCGCGTCGACATCGTACCTGTCACGATCGAGCCAACCTGGCGCTCCCAGAACCTGGTAGTCGTGCACGCCGAACGCATCCTCGACGAGATTCTTAAGCGGCGTATGCTGCGCATTGAATCTCGATGGCTGCCAGCCTATGCTCATACCGTTCTGTCCAGAGTGAGCTGGCCTTATGGAGGCGACCTCAAAGGATGGGAGCGGCGCGCTGGCTGCCTGCGCACTAACGCGCCGTGCGCTCAGCAGTCCCAGCGCAACCGGTACGGCAATTACGACCATGGCGGTTGCGACTAACACCAGCTTTCTACCGAGACTTATTTCGTCTGCCAGACCCTCCGTCATGATCCGCACGATGCGCTGCTTGAGATTGGACCCAGTGACACCCGAAACGCAGGGTAGCGGCGATGCGGCATAGAACCTGCAAACATTCAGAATACTTTCCGCATACAACTCGGCATCATTGCCTGACTCTAAGACGGCTTCATCGCAGGCACGCTCCCGCTCTTCAAGCAGGCGCGCCTTGATCCACCACACAGCAGGGTGAAACCAGAAGGCAGCGGCGACGACCATGTGAATGGCAGCGGTAAGATTGTCGCGCCGCCGTATGTGGCACATCTCATGCGCAAGGATGGCGCCAAGCTGCTTTTCAGACAGCTGTGCGGTGACTTGCTGTGGCAGTAGAAGCACAGGGCGCACGATGCCGAACACTCCAGGCTCCAGCAGGCGGGAGGTCGAGAGAACAGGCACATCCACCCGCAGGCCAGAAACCAATACCACCGGTGAAGCCGTGCGGACCGCCCTGCGGATCTGCCGCCAGCTACGAGCCCAGGAGAGTGCAATCGCGCATGCCCCGGCAAGCCAGATGGCGACCAGCAGCGCGAGCGCGATGCTACCAGGGTGAACCACGCCCGGCGCTGCACCAAAGGCGCCCAGGGCGAGCAAAGAAGACTGCGCGGGGTACGGTTGGGTGATGCGCCCCATCATAGCCGGAAGGGCCGGGCGCTGCGCGGGGATGCCGGCTGCTGCTCTCAGTATTTTCCCGGCTGCAACCAACAGCGAGAACGGAATCAGAAACTTGACCGACGCAATCATCCACACCCAGTAACGCATCCTGGCCTGATTGCGCCGCAGAACCAGTGCAAGAAGCCAGGCGATCAGGGTGACTCCCGTGGACTGCCATAAATGGTTGACCAGTGCGGCGGCCACAGGGGCGGTCCCGATACCGCTGAGGGAGTCGCACATAAGTCGCGCGAACGTCATAGTCACTTCTCCTTCTTGTCGCGGCCGTTTTGGTCTTCCTCGGCTTCTCGGCCCTGGGCGTCCCTGCGATTGCTGCGAGAGAGCTTCTTGAGTGCCTTTTCCGCATCTTTTACATCGTCCAGAGACAGCTTGCCCGACTCGATCAGGTGCGCCATCACTGGCTGCGACCTGCCTCCGAAGAGAGAGAGCAGGTCGTTGATAAGGGTTCGCTGCGCGGCCTCGCGGGAAAGTACCGCCGCGAAGATGTGGAAGTTGCCTACCTTGCGGGCCCGCTGCACAGCCCCCTTCGTCTCCATCCGGTACACCGTGGTCTGGATAGTGGTGTAAGCGGCTTTGCGCCTGGGCGGAAATGCCTCCTGAATCTCCCGGATCGAGGAGTCGCCGCGAGCCCAGAGCACCTCCATGATCTGAAACTCAAGCTTCGATAGTTTGGGAGTGGGCAGCGTCATCTCCTACGTATGTGCGGAACACTACTACATGCGTTTGTAGCCAGTCAAAGGTTTTTTCGTTGCGCTCGGCCGGTTCCTCTAATAAGAGGATCTGTTCTCTTTCGATTTCCACTCAGGATGTTGCCGGCGCCACGCCCGAACAGCCCCAACGATCGGGCGTACGGTTTTTCCATGGCTGGATATGCTGCGGCGGACCATACGCTGTCGGCTAGTACCCGCCTGAGCAGCTGTCAAAGGGAATACCCGATGAGGCTGGCTTGCGGGAGCAGTTGAAATGCTCCCCAAGCCTGTCCCGCCTAGAAGATGACTTTGGCGCCGACCTGTGCCTCTCGATTTGCGCCCGGCCCGGATACCGGAACGGTAGAGGTAATCGTATTGAAGGTACCCTGTCCGAAAGCGGCGTTTGGATTGCCGAGGTTTGGATGATTAAGTACATCGAATGCCTCAAACCGCAGTTCCAGCTGGAATCGTTCGTGCAACGGTATATCGCGAAACAACGAGAGGTCATCATTGACGTATTTAGGGCCGCGCAAAGAGTTAATTCCTGCCGTCCCGTAGGTGCCGTTCGCCGGGAATGCAAACGCGGATGCATTGAACCACTCCGTCAACTTATGCGGCGCACCCAGCGATGGATTTCCAATCAGGTTGATTCTCTGCTCGTCGGTCGTTCCTGTGTTCGCAGTATCTGCGTTAATGCCGTTAGTCGGGTTGATCGTCTCGCCGCTGCGGATAGCTAGAATTGTGTTCAGCTGAAAGCCTCCGAAGATGGCGGCCGCCGGACCCTTCCTTAAAAATTGCCCGTCTTTTCCGAATGGCAGCTTGTACGTTGTGTTGAGCGTAAAGATCAGCGGAATATCAAGCTCAGTTGGGCCGTATTCTGCTCCCAGGTTATACGGATTCTGTATGCAGGCTACATAGAAGTCTCCGGTACCGCCGGTTGTACACTGCGCAAGGCCGAAGGTGCGGGACAGCGTGAACGAAGCGTTCAGCACAAGTCCCTGGGCCAGGCTGCGGCGGAAAGACGCCTGGAATGCTTCGTAGTTCAGGCTGCCCCAACTGGCTTCATCCGTTCCCGGCGCGCCAAGCGTCTGATCCGGATACGCGATTACCGGGTTCGTAGACGGCTGTCCCAGATTGTAAGGATAGGCTATGGTCACGTGCTCGGTATGCGAACCGACATAGCCGAGTGTTAGAGTTCCGCCTTTGCCGAATCCCTGTTCCAGCGTAGCGTTCCACTGGACCGAAGAAGCAGGTTGCCATTTGGCATCCTGGAAGCCCAGTGCGCTTGTAGGAAGAGGCGCCACAGGCAGAGTACCCTGTCCGGAAAACGGTTCTTCGCCTGAGACAGGCGCGCCGCTGGGCAGATAAGAGATACCAGCATAGTTCAGCGACTGGGTGCCGGCTATCTGTGTGAACCCGGACGGCCACCCGCCTCGATTCTCCTGAGCCACCTGAATCGGCAGACCCCAGATATCAAACGTGCGCCCTGCGCCCAGCCGGATCGTCGTTTGCGGAAGCACCTGGTAAGCAATTCCCAGCCGCGGCTGAAAATAGTTATAGTACGGCTTGGTAATCGTGTTGCGCGGACCCACAACCACGTACGAGGGGAGAGGCGTCGAGGGTATGTCGGCATTGCCTTTGGCAATGAAGTATTGGTGCGTGTAGATGTTATAAGCTGCCAGCCGATTGTCGGTGTCTGTGACCGGCTGATTGAAGTCCCAGCGTAGTCCATAATTGACAGTCAGCTTCCGATTGAGTGCCCAGCTGTCCTGGGCAAAGAAGCCGAACAGATGCTGACGCAGGTTGACCCCGTCGTTTCCAAGATCGTTTGTAGCGCTGATGGGCAGGCTGAGCAACATGCTTGCAACAGGGTCCCCGCCACCGCCAAGGTCCCCGGCACTGGGGTTGTATGTCGGGCACTGCGCGGCTGCTGCCGGGCTCGACCCGGCAAACTGGCAGCCCGCATTCCACGTGCCTTTATTCGAAAAGGTCACCCCATCCCCGGAGTAGTTCGTGTACAGCGCGGTCCGGTAGAAGGAGCCGCCGAACTTCAATGCATGGCTGCTGAGTTGCTTGGAAAGCGACGCGGTAATCTGGATAATATCGGATGGCCCGATGGGTCCGAATCCGGAGCTGGTTCCGGTGTAACTCGCTCCGCTTAAAGTAACCGCCGGTATGATCTTTGCCGTGATGTCGCCCGGAGTTTCGTTCCAGCCGGCGCCAAGGCCTGCCGCGGAAAAGACTGAAGCCTGATCATAGGGCGTTACCTGGGCCTGGGGGATATCTATGCTGTTATAAGCCACAGTAAGCTGGCTGATAGTGGAGGAGTTGTAAGTGTGTACCCAGTTCCCTCCGGCATTCTTACCATTGAAGCCGGTCTGAAACAATGCATTCAGATTGGACGGCGAGGAGATAGTCGCCTCATTCTGGCTATATCGCCCATTGAGAAGGTCTTTGTGTCCCAGGTTGTAGTCGATGCGGATATTGCCCTGGTCGCCGACTGTCGTGTTCCCGTTCGATGTGAAGTAATTGTTCTGGTTCGACGCGGTTGGTGTGAAGTTCGGCGCCGGGTAAACCGCTTTCAGATAAGCCAGCATATTCGGGTCGATTCTGCTGGAAGGAATGGTGTTATTCAGGAACGGAGTTTCCGTGAAGGTGGCCGGATTGAAGGTAGCTGGATCGTAGATGGTGGTTGAAGCTCCGCCCGGCAGCGGTCCGCTGAAATCTCCGTTGAGCTCGGCTACGGTCGGCACTGTGTAGTAGTTCGGCTGTGGCTGCACCTGGCGGCCGCCTTCATAGTTGCCGTAGAAGAAGAGCTTGTTCTTAAGGATCGGACCTCCCAGAGAACCGCCGAACTGGTTCTGGTGGTACGGCAGCTTGGTGGTGGCGAACCTGTTCTGCGCGTTCAGTACTGTGTTTCGCAGAAACTCGAAGGCGGTGCCGTGCAGAGTATTCGTGCCGGGGTTTGTCACGATACTGACCACTGCACCGTTCGACATTCCGTACTCCGCCTGATCGGAGTGCGACTGCTCTTTAAACTCCTGTATGTCGTCAATCGAGGGACTAAAGGAAAATCCCCCGAAAAACGGATTGGAATCGAGAATGCCATCGACGAAGAAGGTATTGCTTCGATTGGACTGGCCGCCCACGCTGGGACTTACGGCTCCTGCACCAAAGTTCGGCGCCTTCCCGGTGTTTTGCGAAGTGTCGATCGGTACAACTCCGGGAGACAGTTCCAACAGTTGGGAAAATTGCCGTCCGTTCAGCGGCAGGTCCCGGACCTGCTGCTGAGGGATTACATTCCCGAGCGACGTATCTGTGCTTTCCAGCGAGGTCGTCGATGTGGTCACCGTCACCGCCTCCGACCCACCGCCGATCTTCAGAGCCAGGTCGAGACTCTCTACCTGGCCCACCTGCAGGACCAGATTCTCCTGCTTCACCGGGCTGAAGCCTGCACTCATCGCCTCGACGGTGTAACTTCCCGGCTGCAGAGAGGTGACGGTATAGCGTCCCGCAGAGTCTGACTTGGAGTCTCTGGCGACGCCCGTTTCCGTGTTGCTGACCGTTACACTCGCGCCAGCGATCACGGCTCCGGAAGGATCGGTGATGAGGCCCTGCAGTGTCGCAGTATTGATCTGCGCGTGCAGCGCGGCCGCAGACAGCAACATGATCCCCATCAGCACTCGAAGTTTCCTTACGATGCTCAGCCCCTGGGCAGGTTTGCCCTCGCCATGGGTCAGCGAACGTATGGACTGGAAGATCGAATTACGTTTCATTCGCTGATGCATAGCCGGGGCTCCCCTTTGCTCTCGCGTGTTCCTTGTCAAACCAATCTCACCAACAACTTGAAGCATGTACACAACCGCAGGGCTGCGTACCAGAAGCACTCCATGCGGGAGGGTTGAAGCGACCGCGTCAAGGAGGAAAGGTTTTCTCGATAACAGCCTCGACCATTCACATTAAGCGATAACTGTATCGTTAAAACAGTGCTCTTCTAGTAGAAGCGCGAGACGGCTGTCAATAGATAATTTTGAGGGGCAGCAAAAGGCTGACCAAACCGCCGATGCGACAGGCCAGAAGCCGCGGAGAATCCCTTCTCGTCGGATCACTCCCGCCTGCTTCGAGGGCGTCCCCGCCGAGTCTGTGGGACAGCAGGAATTCGCGCCGGAACGCCGAGTCACTGTCGGTGCGAGGCCTTCAGGGCCTTCGCCAGACCCGCCTGTGCAGCCTCTGCATGCGGCTTCAGCTTGAGCGCGAAGCGGAACTCGTCGACTGCCTCGGGAGCGTGCCCTCCGGCCAGCAGCGCGTTGCCCAGAGCAAGGTGGACACCGGCATCCTCCTGCCCCACAACCAGCAGCACCTTGCGGTACTCTTCGGCGGCGCGATCCCACCGCGACAGAGAGCCGTAGTCCGCGGCAAGATCGAGCCTTGCTTTCGACGAGCCCGGATCGAGCGCAAGGGCTCGCAGCAGCTCCCCGACGGCTCCCTCGAGGTCTCCCTGCCGCCGAAGCTCGCCTGCGAACGCCCGGTGCGCATCCACCGTATCCGACAAAGCCCCGAAGCGCGGCTCCCCACCTTCTCTGCCATCCGCGACGGGGTCCGCGTGGGCAGCAGCCGGGGGCGCATGCGACCGGAGGGTCGAGAGCTCCGCGGCAAATCTCTGGTCCGCGGGCGAAAGCCGCACCGCCCAGGAGACCGCCTGAACCGCGCCTTCCTGGTCACCCATGAGCGCGAGAACACGCCCGAGGTCAAACCAGAGCCGCGCTCGCGCCGGCAGCAAGGAGACCGCCTTGATCAGCGCTCCGCGGGCCGCGGCCAGATCGCCTGCATCGGCCAGAATCAGTCCCAGGTTGTACCGGGCTACCCCGTAATCCGGTCGAAGAGCAATTGCCTGCCGCAGCACGCGGATCGCTCCGGCAGGATCGCCCCGCGATGCCATTTGCAGCCCTTCGTTACTCAGCTCGACGGCCTGCGCCGCCTCAGGCTTTCGCTGCTCCATGCGCGCTGCCTCTTGCAGGTAGAGCGCGGCCTCGCCGGACCTCTTCTCTGACCTGAGCGTTCGCGCCAGTCCAAAGTAAGCATCGGCCTGGTCCGGATCCAGTCGCAGTGCGGAGCGGAATGCCTGCTCGCTTTTCTCTGGCTGACCAAGCCGCGCCAGTAGCTCGGCCAGCGCGACCTGCGTTTTCGGCATGTCTGGCTTCGCGGCCAGGGCTGCCCGGTACTGCTCCGCCGCTTCGTTCAGCCGCCCGCTTTGCTGCTCCAGTACAAGCGCCATGTTCAGGTGGGGGGCAGCCTGTGCCGGATCAAGCTGGATGGCACGCTGCAAAGTGGTGATAGCCGCCTCGGTCTGGTCCAGGTGCATCAAGCCGAGTCCCAGCAGGCTCTCTGCCTCCGGGTACCTCGCATCAAGCCGCACTGCGGCTTGAAACTCCGCAACCGCGCCGGGCCAGTCCTGCTTGCCCTGCGGGTCTGCGACCAGCGTCTGACCCAGCCTGCAGTGGGCCTTGGCCGATTGAGGATCCAGCTCGATGGCCCGGCGAAACGATTGCTCTGCACCGCCATACTCCCCCATCTGCCCGTTTAGCAGGCCCATCTGGTACCAGGCTTCGGCATTGTTCGCGTCGAGCTCCAGCGCGGCCTTGATCTCAGCCTCGGCCGAGGAGTAGCGCCCGGCGCGGGCATCCGCACTGCCTGCGGCAAGGTGACTGCTGACCGCGTCGGTCGCGGCTTGCAGCGGCGCTGCAGGGAGCGCCAGCAGACCAAGCAGGAGCATCGCTGCTGTGAGAGGCTTGCGCGTCTGCATGCGTCCCGCCTTCCCTCTGCGCCAAGGCGGTTCTTCCGCGCCGGCACAGCGCGCCCACCAGGCATGGTCGTTGTCTTTAACGTTTACTATCATCCCCAGACAAGTGTAGGGTGGCAAACGTCAAGTGGGTAGAGGTTACCTGGGTAGAGACATAGTTTTGCGGGCCGCGCTGTGACAACTGATTTCCTCTGAGTAAAGCCTTTCATGCAACCGCCCAGCCGGAAAAATGCCTTGCCCCTTCCATCGAGCCTGTCCGCGTGGCCTTCCTCACCGTCGGTCGCCCCGTACCGGCTCTCCCGCCGTGGGCTCATGCGTGGCGGGCTCTCCTGGGGCGCCCTGCAGCTCCTCGGCGGGCACGGCTCGCATGGCTGGGCGCTCCAGGCTGGCGAAGCCGGCACCGCGCAGGCGGCTCAACAATCTAGCGCCGCGCCCGGCCCGCAGCCATGCGTAGCCGGATCGAGAGTCTCCTATCCACCTTTGCTGGAGCGCTTCATCGACAAGCTGGACCCCGCCAACGACATCTTTCCATCGGAGGTCTATGTCGCCGAGATCAGCCGGGTTCTCGACCGCTGGAGTCAGTCTCTCCGCGCCCAAGCTTCTTCGCCTGAGGCGCTCTTGCAGAGTCTCTCCGCCAACCTCACCGGCACCTCGCTCACGCCTCTCGCCAGCACCGCGCTACGGAGCAGCGGCCCTCTCCGCATCGAGCGCTGTTCGTACGCCGAGACTACGGTTGGTACGAACGCATTCCTGGCTGGCCTGACCGCATGGCTCGCTGCGTTCTCCTCGATCGAGGCGGCTGAATTTGAGATCTTCAATGTGCGCGTTGCCGGTGAGTCTCCGCTGCGGGTCGAGACCGATATGCGCTACAACCTGGTCGGCACCAGCGAAGCCCGCGTCCGCGAGCAGCGGACCGGTATCTGGCAACTCTCCTGGGTTCGATCCGAAGCGCCACAAGCTCAGCAGACACAGCCAGCGGCCGGCTCCGCCTCGCTCGTGGCTGGCTGGACGGTACACAGCTGGACCGCGGGCCCGGAGATGCGCAGCCGTCTTACCGGTTCCGGCTTCAGCGACATCACCGCCCAGTGCCTTGCGCAGGGCACCCCCGGCATGGCCCAGCTCTCCCCAGGCATCGATGACTGGCGCGGCATCATCGACGGCGCAAGCGGCATCGATGTCTACGGGAACCATGGAGTAGCGGTCGGCGACATCGACGGCAGCGGCTTTGACAGCTTCTACGTCTGCCAGCCTTCCGGGCTGCCGAACCGGCTGTATCGCAATCGTGGCGACGGCACCTTCGATGACGTGACGGAGCACTCCGGCACAGGCATCCTCGACGGCACCGCCTCTGCGCTGTTTGTCGACTTCCTCAATCGCGGGCAGCAGGACCTGCTGGTGGTGCGCAGCGGTGGGCCGCTGCTCTTCATCAACCAGGGCGACGGCCGCTTCGAGCCCCGCCCGGAAGCCTTCCATTTCGCGCGCCCGGCGCAGGGAACCTTCACCAGCGCCTCTGTGGCCGACTACAACCGCGATGGCCTGCTCGATATCTATTTCTGCGTCTACAGCTACTACCAGGGGCTTAGCCAGTACTCCTACCCTTCGCCCTTCTACGACGCGCAGAACGGGCCGCCCAACTTTTTGTTCCGCAACCGCGGCGACGGCACCTTTGAGGATGTAACTGCCACCAGCGGCATGGATCGCAACAACAATCGCTTCAGCTTTGCGGCCGCCTGGTGTGACTACGATGGCAACGGCTACCCCGATCTGTACGTTGCCAATGACTTTGGCCGCAAGAACCTGTACCGCAACAACGGCGACGGCACCTTCACCGACATCGCGCAGGAGGCCGGCGTACAGGACTACGGACCGGGCATGAGCGCGTGCTGGCTGGATTACGACAACGATGGCCTGCAGGACGTTTATGTCGCGAATATGTGGCTGGCCGAGGGCAAGCGCATCACGGCTGACGAGCATTTTCTCCCCGGTGTGGATCCGGCCGTACGCGCCATCTATCGCAAGCACAATGCCGGCAATTCGCTGTATCGAAACACCGGCAACGGCCATTTTGCGGATGAGACAAACCAGGGCGGCACAACCATGGGTGGCTGGTCCTGGTCCAGTGATTCCTGGGACTTCGATCACGACGGCTTCCCCGACATCTACGTCGCAAACGGCTTTGTCTCCGGCGCGGACCACTACGATCTGCAGGGCTTCTTCTGGCGCCAGGTGGTGCAGTGCTCCGCCGGCGTCGCCCAGGGCTCGCCAGACTACGAGCTCTCATGGAACGCCGTGAATGAGCTGGTTCGCTCTGACTACAGCTGGGCCGGATATCAGCGGAATGTACTCTTCGTCAACAACCATGACGGCACGTTCGCGAACGCCGCCGGCGTGCTCGGCCTGGACCTGCGCGACGACAGCCGCGCGTACGCGCTGAGCGACTTCGACCACGATGGACGGCTGGAATTTGTGCTCAAGAACCGCACGGGTCCGCAGCTTCGCGTGCTGCGCAACAACATGGAAGGGATCGGCGCTTCGATCGCCTTTCGACTTACCGGGCATCGCAGCAATCGCGACGCCATCGGCACCGCAATCACGATCGAGTCAGGGGCGGCGCGGCAGACAAAGTTCCTCGCCGCCGGGTCCGGATTTGCGTCGCAGCATACCAAGGAGCTTTTTTTCGGGCTCGGACCGGCCACCGGCACCGTCTCCATCTCCGTCCGCTGGCCCACCGGCAAGGTCCAACGGTTCGATACTGTACCGGTCAATCACCGGATCGCCATCGAGGAAGAGCAGCCGGGCTTCCACGCTGCGCCTTTTGTTGACGGAGCCCCTGCCTCCCCCGCTCAGGCCGCACAGCGCCAGGCCCAGACTGCGCACCGGGATCCCGGGCCTGTCAGGAATAAGACCTGGCTCATCGATCCGCTTTTTGGGCCGGATCTCGATCTGCCCGATCTCGACAACAAGAGCCACCGGCTCAGCGCGCTGAAGGGTTCGCCGGTGCTGCTCAGCTTCTTTCGCCTTGACTGCGGCGGAAGCAGGAGCCAGATCGAGCAGCTGCAGCAGCAAGCCGCGAAGTTTGCCGCGGCCGGTATTGCTATCCGGGCGGTGGCGCTCGGTCCGGGCGCGGGCCAAGCTGCGGTGCAGGCCTTTGCAACCTCGTCGCGCCTATCGTTTCCCATCCTTTTGGCCGACGACCGCGCGGCAATCGCGTGGAACATACAGTACCGCTACCTGTTTGATCGCCGCCGGAACATCGCTGCGCCCACTACCTTCCTTCTGGATGCAAGTGGCGCTATCATCTGCGTCTATCACGGCTACACAGACCCCACTGCGATTCTCGCGGACTGGAAAACAGCTCCGGAAACGCCGCAGCAGCGCTTCGCGCGTGCCATGCCCTTCCCTGGTCTGTATTACGGCAACCCCATCAAGCGCGACTACTTTACCTATGGCGTCGCCTTCATCGAGTACGGCTATGCAGATGAAGCCCAGGCCGCCTTCCAGCGCGTCGTCGACGCCAATCCCGGCTATGCCAATGCCTGGTTCAACCTGGGCACCATCTACCTCAACAAAAAGCAGTATGCCGAAGCCAGGCGGTGCCTGCAGCAGACACTCCGCATCAGCCCAACCGATGCCGACGCCTGGAACAACCTCGGGCTGATCTCCGGAGAAGAAGGAAAGTATGACGAGGCGCTCGATGAGTTTCTCCACTCTGCCCGAGCCAACCCCAACTACGAGCTGGCCGTCCAGAACATGACGCGGATTTACCAGTTCCAGAAGCGGCCCGCAGACGCTCAGCGATCCATGGAGGAGCTGGTCGCCCTCGCTCCGCAGAACTCCAACCTCCGTATGGGACTGGCCATGACGATGGTCGCGCAGGGCGATGTATCCCGGGCCGTCGAGCAGTTGCAGACGGCCATCCGCCTGAAGCCCGACAACACGGAGGCGCTCAACAACCTCGGCGCGGTCTACATGCGGATGGGACGGGACCACGATGCGCTGAACCAGTTTGAACAGTGCCGCAAACTGGCGCCGGACTTCGATCGGCCCTACATCAACATCGCTCTGATCTACAAAAACTCGGGAGAGCCGGGCAAGGCCTCGCAGATCCTGGAAGCCTTTCTCGCCCGGCATCCGGACAGCACCGACGTGCGCAGCGTTCTGCAGCAACTGGGGGCAAGATGAGCAGGAGGAAGCATTCGGTGGTGCCTCGCCTGCTGCTGTTCGCCGTCCTTCTACCCTGCTGCTGTACTGCCCCGGCACAAACGGTTGGCCGCATCTCGGGTTCGGTGCACGCGCCTGACGGCGCGGCAATGCCGGGCGTTGTGCTCACGCTCTCCCGCGAGCCCGGCGCCCCTAATGGCATATCTGGTGGCACACCAGCGCAAAACCAGTCTGCGCCCGTACCCCTGCATGCCACAACGGACGCGCTCGGCGCCTATCGCTTCGAGGGCGTCGCCTTCGGACACTTTCATCTCGCAAGCGACAGGCCGGCCGATACGCTCTCGCCGCAAGCTGACATCGCTGTCACCGAGAAAGATCCCGAGCGCCGCCTCGACCTCACGCTGACCCGCCCGTCTGCGGGTGCAGACAACAAACCTGTGCTCCAGCTGCAGGCCGCAGGGATTCGCGGGTACATCGACCCCGGCGGATACTCTGCGCCCGCCAGCGCGGCCGCGGCCTCGGACCTGATCCGCGGCGCAGCCGATCTGAACCGGCCCACGCCCGATGCAGCATCCCCTGCCGGGAGCTCTGCCTGCGCATCCGCAGCCCATCTGCTCCAGGCCACTCGCGACCATCCACAGGATCCCCATGCCAGCCTCGCGCTCGGGCAGTTCTACCTGGCGCGGCACCAACCGCAGCTGGCACTCGCTCCCCTCGAGCGTGCGCGGCTGCTTCATCAAAGCGACCCCGCGGCGGCCGCTCTGCTTGCCGAAGCGCTGCTTGAGAACAAGCAATTTCAGGCCGCGCACGACCTGCTCGCCTCGAGTGTGGCGCAGCCAGCATCCGCGACGCAGTTCCGTCTGCTGGCCCGCTCTGAGGAGGGTCTCGGGGAGTTTGCGCAGGCTGCGCGCGACTACCAGGCAGCGGCTGGCCTTGAGCCGACCGAGGCAGACTTCTACGGCGCAGGCTATGAGCTGCTTCTCGCAGGCCAGCCTGCCGCGGCTTCCAAAGCCTTCCTCGACGGAACCGCCCGCTATCCCGACTCGACCATGCTGTGGATGGGCGTCGGCACATCGGCTTTTCTCGAGGGCCGCGCCTCGGACGCGACCCGCATCTTCCTCAAAGTGGCCACCCTTCATGCCTCCGACCCTCGGCCTTACCCTTTCCTGTCAGCCAGCTCCGGTATCTCCGACATAGAGCCCGATGCGGTGGTTGCCTGCTTTCACCGCTTCTATGAGGCCTCACCATCCAGCGCCGAGGCTGCCTACTTCTACGCCGAAAGCCTTCTGCATCACGCTGCGACGAGCGCAAGCAAGAACCAGGTACAGTCCCTTCTCGAGCAGGCAGTGCGCCTCAAACCTGACTTCGCGCAGGCTCACGCAGCGCTGGGCGCCGCCGCTTTCAGCGCGGGGGACTTCAACCGCGCGGCCGCGGAGTTTGTCGAAGCCCTTCGTCTCGACGGGGAACTATGGGAGGTGCGCTACAAACTCTCTGCCGCATACCGGCGCGCGGGCAAGCCCCAGCAGGCCGATGAGCAGATGCGGCTGTTCCTTGCGCAAAAGAGCCGCAGCCGGGCCGCGGGCGAGGTGTCCGGCATACAACTCGATCAGTTCCTTTCTGTCTTCCGACAGCCGGACGCGTCTGCGACCGCACAACCTTCCTGCGCTGCACAGCCGTAAGCAGTCGCGCGCCGCAGCCTGTATCTCAGGCCCGGACAGGTTTGACAACACTGGATGGTGCTGGGCATACTTCACCTTCGATACAGTAAAGGATGACTAAAACGGTGTCTAAAAGTAATCGAAGTGAGAAAAAGGCCAAACCTTTCCAGGAGAATGCACCCTTTGATAACAAGGTGTTCCGCGTTGGCGACTGTCCTCTTTGCTGCTCTTCTGCCCGTCTCACACGGCGCTGGAGCAGCCCCTGCAAAGGTGCTCGCAGCCACCCCGCCCATGGGCTGGAACAGCTGGGATTCCTACGGCCCGTCGGTGCGCGAAAATGAGGTGAAGGCCAACACCGACTTTCTATCCGGCCACCTGGCCCGCTATGGCTGGAAGTATGTCGTGGTCGATATCGAGTGGTACCAGCCGGACGCGCATGCCCATGGCTATATCCCTCGCGGACGCGTCACCATGGATCCGTTCGGTCGCTTTATCCCGGCGGAAAACCGGTTTCCCTCAGCAACAGGAGACCTTGGGTTTAAGCCGCTGGCCAGCTATGTGCACAGCAAGGGTCTGCTCTTCGGCATTCACATCATGCGCGGTATTCCCCGCGAGGCCGTAGACAAGAATCTCCCCATTCAAGGCACTCCGTATCACGCGGCAGATATCGCCGACAAGGTCAATGTCTGCAAGTGGCCGAAGATGGAGGACACCTACGGAGTCGACATGTCCAAGCCTGGCGCGCAGGCTTACTACGACTCGATCGCGAGGCTCTACGCTTCGTGGGGCGTGGACTTCATCAAGGCGGATGATATGAGCCGGCCGTTCCGTGGCCCTGAGATCCACGCGCTCAGCCTGGCTATCCAGAAGACCGGTCGCCCTATCGTGCTTAGCCTCTCACCGGGGCCGGCTCCGCTTGAGGAGTACGCACACCTCAAGTCCGACGCCAACATGTGGCGCATCTCAAACGACTTCTGGGATCGCTGGATCGACGTGAAGCAGCAGTTTGCACGCGCCCAGTCATGGGAACATGATTCGCATCCCGGAGGCTGGCCCGATGCGGACATGCTCCCGCTCGGACACATCGCCATCCGCGGGGAACGCGGCGGGGATCGCCAGAGCCTGCTCACCCACGACGAGCAAGTCACGCTAATGACGCTCTGGTCGATCTTTCGCTCGCCACTGATGATGGGAGGCGATCTGCCTACCAGCGACGCCTTCACCATCGGTCTGCTCAGCAACCCGGAGATCGTTGCTGTCAACCAGGACAGCCGGGAGGAGCAGCAGGTGTTGCACCAGGGAGACACCATAGCCTGGACATCGAAGGCCGGGGCTGAAGGCGGGTCGGCCCGCTATGTCGCCGTGTTCAACACCGGCGACGCTCCGGCGCCTGTCGACCTGTCATGGGCGAGCCTTGGCCTTCCGGCAGGTGGCGCCAGGGTTCGCGACTTGTGGCGCAGAAGCGAGCTTGGAAGCAAGCCCGGCGTCCACCTCACGCTGGCTCCCCATGCAAGCGTCCTGTACAAGGTCAGCTTTTAGGCATTGGCCTTTGCGCCTAGCCGCTATGTACCGGCTAGGCATGGCGGCGTTCTCCTCAGGCCTCCTCAAAGGCGAGCCGCACCCGCTGACCTTCCTGCATCGATAGAGAGAACGTCCGGTCCCCGGAAGCCGGTGTGCGGGAAAGGCCTGGGCTGCTAAGCCTGACGCCTGCGGGCATGCGGAACGTGTGCTTCCCTGCCCGCAAGGCGAGTACCTCTGCGTTGACCAGTCTGCCGCCGGACCACGCCAGGTCAACCTCCAGCCCTCCACGCGAGCGCAGGCCCTGCACCGACCCGGTCTTCCACGCGGTTGGAAGCGCCGGCAAAAGCGCGATCGCTGGTTCATGGCTTTGCAGGAGCAGCTCCGCAACAGCCGCGGTGGCGCCGAAGTTGCCGTCGATCTGGAAGATGCTGCCGCCGGGAGAAGGATGGGAGTCAAACAGGTTTGGCCCGGTGCTGTGCTCGATCAGCAGCGTCATAGAATCCCACGCCCCGTCACCATCGAGCAGGCGAGCAAACAATCCGATGGCCCAGGCGCGGCTCCATCCAGTGTAGGCGCCGCCGTTGTCCAGCCGTCTCTGCAGCGATTTTCTGGCAGCCTCCCAAAGCTCAGGACGATGCTGCGAGGTGATCTCGCCACCGGGGTAGATCGGATACAGGTTGGACATATGCCGCTGGCCAGGCTGGTTTTCTTGAAAGTCGACTGACCACTCCTGCAGTTGACCGTACCCGCCAACCTGGTAAGGCTGCAGCCGCAGCAACGCCGCTTTCAACTGCGCTGCAAACTCCTTGTCCACGCCAAGAATGTCAGAGGCGGTGATGAGGTTGGTGAACAGCTCGTGGATCAGCGCGATATCGAGCGTGCAACCCGCACTGGCGTTCGCGACGCCTCCATTCGGCGAGAAGAAGCTGTTCTCGGTCGAAAACGACGGACAGGTCGTCAGCACACCCTTGTCATTCTCTATGAGCCAGCCAAGGCAGAATTCACCGGCACCTTTCATGACCGGGTAGGCCCGATCCCGCAGGTATGCGTTGTCTCCGGAGAAGCTGTAATGCTCCCACAGGTGCTGGCAGAGCCACGGCCCGCTCATGCAGAAATTTGCCCAGGTAGGATCGGCAAACTGAGAGCCCATGCCCACGGGCGCGGCCTGCCGCCACAGGTCGATGTTGTGGTGCGAAACCCACCCCTGCGCGCCGTAATTCACCCGCGCTGTCACGGCCCCGTTCCTGCTCAGGTCTGTCACCATCTCGATTAGCGGGAGGTGACATTCCGAGAGGTTGGTTGTTTCCGCGTGCCAGTAGTTCATCTGCACGTTGATGTTGGAGGTCCAATTCGAGCTCCACGGGGGCCGCAGCTCCGCGCTCCAAATGCCCTGTAGATTCGCAGGCTGTGTCCCCGGGCGGGAGCTTGTGATCAGAAAATACCGGCCCAGGTTGAAGTAGAGCGCAAGCAGCGCAGGATCGGGGTTGACCGGCATATTGGCAATCCGCTGATCCGTGGGCAGTTCCTCGCTATTGCGGGTCTCGCCAAGGTCGAGGCGTACGCGCCGAAACAGCCCCTGATGATCCTGCATGTTCTCAGTCTGCAGGCTGTCGTACGCCCGCCCTCTCGCGGCTTGTACCGGTCGTGCCGCGGCGGCCACCACCTCTGCCAGAGGCAGGTCGGGGGTCACGGCAAAGCCCTTGTAGCCGGTCGCCATCCCAATGTGCAGCACCAGCTCGGTAACTCCCGCGACGGTGAGCGCACCATCCTGCGTCTGCGTGACTGTGCCCTGGCTGCTGCTCGCGTGGAGAACGGCAGCGAAGTGCATGCCCTTGCCCTCCGCGTCGCTGTACTGGACCGGGTGCTCGGCAAGCTGGTCGACAGCCGCCTGTGCCTGCTCTTCTTCGGGCGTGCGCTGGGGGCGAGAGGGTGGCGCGCCCTCGTTGTGCGGCGATCCCTCGTGCGGAACGTGGATGCTACTCACCGTCCAGGGATGCTGACTCGAGCCCGGTGGGAACAGATAGTTCGGCGCGGACTCCGACGGGGCTTTTCCCGTGAGTTGGAGACCATCTGGCCCGATGTTTTTGACCTGCGAGTGCAGCTGGCTGCGCAGCCTCACCGTGCAGCTCAGACCACCCGGCCGGCTGCAGGAGAGGCGCACGACGACCACTTGTGCGGGAGCCGAGATAAACACCTCCCGCGTAAACGTCGCGCCATCGACCTCGTAGCTCACCTTCGCAACAGCCGTGTCGAGATTGAGCTCGCGCCGGTAGTTGGAAGGCGCGCCTGTGTGCCTGAAGTCGATCAGCAGATCGCCCAGCGGCTGGTAGGCCTGGTTGTAAGGGCCCTGCATGTACCGGCATTCCAGGTCTGCCGCCTTGTAGTCTTTCTGCTGCAGAACCATTTGACGCACGACCGGCAGGTGCTTCTGCGCGCCCGGATTGTTCCAGTCGCGCGGTGCGCCGGACCACAGGGTGTCCTCGTTGAGCGCGACGCGTTCCTGCAGCACCCCACCGAAGACCATGCCGCCCAGCCGGCCATTGCCGACCGGCAGAGCATCGGCCCATTGTGCAGCGGGCTGCTGGAACCAGATCAGGACGTCCCGGGCTGGAGGCTTTAACCCTGCCGCAACTCGCGTAGGCGCCTGCCCAAAACCAAGCTGGCGGAGTCGCAGAGAGGCTGTAGCAGCGCCGAGCAGGACAACAAAACGGCGGCGAGTCGTTTCAAAGGGCATGATGGCTCCAGACATGGATTCCGGCCGGGTTGAACCCGCCGGAGAGTTACTCAGCGATCGCGGCTCTGCGGTCAGCAAAACCACTCTATAGTAAACATTAACTGTATCGCTTATTCAGGAAGGTTTGGGAGCAGGATTCGGCACTGTCAACTGGCCCCGCCGCCGATCGGCAGCCGTCGCCGAACAGATAACTGCATCCTCATGGTTCACACGCACACCGCGGCTGAGTTTTGCGCGATGCTGGCGCGCGGATTCCATCCCGCAAGCGGGGGACGAGTAGCGCCGCAGAGCAGTTACCGGGCGGCTACAGCTAGCTGTATAGTCTTGCTATGCCGGTACGGATGAAAGATATTGCGGAAGACCTTGGCCTGTCGATTGTGACTATCTCCAAGGTTCTGCGGAACCATCCGGATATCGGGGAGGAAACACGCGAGCGCGTTCTGCGACGGGTCCGAGAGCTGCGCTACAGGCCGAATCTCAGCGCGCGGAGCCTGGTCACCGGTTACAGCTACCTCATCGGCCTGGTTGTGCCTGACCTTTTGCACCCGTTCTTCGCGGAGGTGGCCAAGGCGCTGGCAAGAACCCTGCGGCAGCGCGGTTATTCCCTCATCATTGCTTCGTCCGAGGAAGATTCCGACGTGGAAGAGGGCGAGATTGAACATATGCTGTCGCGCCAGATCGATGGCATGGTGGTGGTCGCCACCGCGACTTCTCACTGGATCCTGCAACGCTTTACTGAACAGCAGCAGCCGTTTCTGCTGCTGGACCGTGAATTTGAAGGGCTCGAAAACAATTTCGTCGGAGTGGACGATGTGGCCGCGGGGATGCTCGCAACGCGCCATCTGATCGAGTGTGGCTGCACCAGGATCGCGCACATCTGCGGCCGGCAGAACAGCACCGGGGCGCGGCGTGCGGTGGGCTACCGGCAGGCACTGCGGAAAGCCGGTATGGTTGCGCCGGAGAGCTACACGGTAAGCCGGGAACGCGTCGACTCAGAGAGCAAGCGCGAGGGCAAAGAGGCCATGCGCCGCCTTCTCGCTCTCAATCCTCGCCCGGACGGAGTGTTTTGCTACAACGACCCTATCGCCATCGGGGCGCTCGAGGCGCTGGCGGACGCGGGAGTGCGCGTGCCGGAGGAGATAGCGCTGATCGGCTGCGGGAATCTCCACTATGACGATGCTTTGCGCGTACCGCTTTCCTCCATTGACCAGCAAAGCACGCTGATGGGAGAGCGTGCCGGCGAGCGCATTCTTGATCTGGTGGAGGGCCTTGACAGCGGGGCGCCGCGCAGAGAACTGCTTGAACCTCGGCTGGTCGTGCGGGAGTCGAGCAGCAGGAAGTCTTCAGGAGTCGAGGCCCGGCCACAGAACCGGGATCCCAAGGCCGGCCCACGAAAGTCGAGCGTGAGGAAGCCACGCCCGCAGGGTGCGCCGTAGCAGATTCCGGGCCGAGTATCCGCGATGCGGGCTTTGTTCAGCATGGCTGGCCTGCCGTAAAGGCGGCGAAGGGGTATATGCGAGCGGCTCGCCTTTGTGGCTGGAGGTCGTCTCTCCAGGCAATGCATTGCAGGCAATTCAGACGGCATCCATGGCAACCATGATTTTCGTGAACCTGCCGGGGGCGTCACTCCACTCTTTCAGGAGACGGGCGGCATCCTGCAGCGGGACTGTCGCGCTGACTGCGGCGTCGACCGGAAACCGGCCAGTCTCGAGCAATCGGATGACGTCTGCAAAGTCGGAGGGCAGCGCGTTGCGGCTGCCCAGGATATCGAGCTCCTTCTGGACAAAGAGGCGCGTCTCGTAGGTCACCGGCTCTTTCGCATAGCCGATGTACACCACGCGCCCCGTGTAGGCGACCTCTTCCACTGCGGCCCGAAAGGTGTCGGGGAGTCCGATTGCTTCGATGATGACGTCAGGGCCTCGCCCTCCGGTAATCGCCTTCAGGCGCTCCGAGAGATTCTCGCGGCCGGAATGGATCAGGTACTCGGCTCCGGCGCGCCGGGCGATCTCAAGCTTCTGGTCGTCCATGTCGATCGCGATCGTGTGGCCCCCGCGGAATGCGGAGCCGGCAATGGCGCCGAGGCCCACACCACCGCAGCCAAAAACGGCCACCACGTCGCTTTGGCAGACGCGCCCACGTGCCGCGGCATGGAAGCCTACGGTAAGCGGTTCCACCAGGCAAAGCTCCGGGATGGACAGCTTGCCCGTGAAGAGTTTTTCCCGAGGAATGGTCAGGAAGGTCTGCATCGCGCCGTCGCGCTGCACACCGAGAGTCTGGTTCTGCCGGCAGGCATTCGGGCGTCCGCGCAGGCATGCGGCACACTGGTTGCAGCTTGTATACGGCGAAAGTGTGACGGCGGTGCCGCTGGCCAGATCGCCTCCGCCGGAGACTATCTCAGCCGCGACTTCGTGCCCGAGGATGCGAGGGAATTGCACCATTGGATTGCGGCCCCGGAAGGTGTTCAGGTCCGTTCCGCAGAAGCCGACCATGCGCACGCGGAGGAGAACTTCCTCTGGATGAGGCTCCGGCTCTGGAATCTCCGCTACGACGGCCACACCGGGCGCGTTCAAACGAAATGCATGCATCAGGTTCCTTATCCTCTCTCGCGCCGGCTTCGACGCATCCCCGGGCAGGGTCTCGCCATCCTTCCCACAAGGGTTCACTCACCTGTGTCACTCTCGCCCGAAGCAGGCGACGCGCTCACATTGCAGCGGCTTGTGATCACCCACGCGCATCGATAGCTTACACGTTAACTTGTACGATAAAGTAATTTGCTGCAAGATGATTGAGCACCGCGCATGAGGCCCTCTCAGACCAGGCCCATACGAGGAGACGGAGCTATGCACTATCGTCAGCTGACTGTAAATGGTCCCCGCGTCTCGACTCTCGGGTTCGGGGCGTCCCCACTCGGTAATGTCTATGGGACAGCAAGCGCGGACGAGGTGCAGCGCGCGGTGGACGCGGCTCTCGACCTTGGAATTAATTTCTTTGATACGTCGCCCTACTATGGTCTGACACTCTCCGAGGAGCGGCTCGGGCGCGCACTGCAGGGAGCGCGAGGCCGCGTGGTGCTCGCCACGAAGTGCGGCCGGATCGGGGACACCGAGTTTGATTTCTCGCGAGCCAGCATCCGGAGCGGGCTGGAGGCGTCGCTCCGACGCCTGCGTACAGAGACCGTGGACCTGCTGCAGGCGCATGATATTGAGTTTGCCCGGGAAGAACAGATCGTGGAGGAGACCATCCCAGCGCTGCGCGAACTGCAGCAGGAAGGCAAGGCCCGCCTGATCGGAATCACCGGCTACCCGGTGCGTCTGCTGCGCCGGATCGCCGAGAAGGCGCCGGTGGACACGATCCTCTCGTACTGCCACTACTCGTTGTTGAACACAGACATGGAAACCGTGCTGGCGCCGCTGACAAATGCCTCGGGAACAGCGCTTATCAATGCCTCCCCTCTCATGATGGGCATCCTGACGCAGGGTGGCCCCCCCGCCTGGCACGTGGCGCCGGAGCAGATGAAAGAGGCCGGAAGGCGCGCGACACGCAAAGCGGCTGAGCTTGGGGCGGACATCGCCAGGCTCGCGCTGCAGTTCGCACTGCAACAGAACTTTGCGTCCGCTACCCTTGTCGGGATGTCGAACGAACGCGAGGTTCGAGAGAACGTGGCGGCGGCCGCCGCTACTGTGGATGAAGAGCTGATACGAGCGGTGAGAGACGCGGTCGGGACAGACTTTCCTCACACCTGGCCATCTCCCCCGACGGCGACCGGTGCGATCCCACACTCAGCGGCGGCGCCTTAGTGCGGTTTGCCTGCTGCTATAGAGCGACCAGTGACTCTCCACGTGGCTTTTCCGTCTGGAAAAGCCACATTCGGCAACACTCGCGCCTCGCCACCTACAGGCAAACCGCTCTAGTGTGCCGGACTCGGCACGTCTCCTTGGGAGTAGCTTGAATCTGCCTGGCGCCCCCGCCAGCCGCATAGGAGAGTGGCTGCCGCGAACGTACCCCACTTGCAGCCAGCATAAAGCGCGTTGGGTAAAGCAGGCTACACGGAGCCCGATGAGGGACTTTCAAATCGCTTGTATTCGCAGAGCACCGAACGCTCAATGTGGTTCCCGATCTAGGTGAATGCCCCCGAAAGCCTCGGCCCGCACCTAGAAAGTGCCCCGGGCTTTTTTCGAGACCAAGGCTGTAGCCGCTGGCGGTTTTATGGCCGAAGCTCTGATCAACCCACCGATTTCGCTACGAATGACGTCCTTATTTCTCTATTGAATAAATATTCCACTTGACCATCACGGTTTCCGAGAGCTACTGTGGCCAGCGTTAAAGTTTGCGTTTACTCCAAAAGATTTAAAAGAGAACTTTTTTCAGGAGGCATGCCTTGCCCTCGACCGAAAGCCATGAAAGCAACAGCGCAAAGAGCTTCACGCCTGGGGTATGGATGAGTGCGTGGGTGCTTGCAGCGGGTCTGCTGGCAGTCGTTGCTCTGGTGGCTCCTGTCGCAGCGCAGACCGGCGGCGAAGGTGGAATCCAGGGCACGGTGACGGATTCAGCAGGCGCAGTTGTCCCCAATGCAACGGTAACGGCAATTGCTCAGTCGAGCCGTGTTGCCACGACGAGGACCACATCCTCAGCGGGCTTCTACACGATCAGTCCGTTGATTCCCGACAGCTACACGGTAACCGTAACAGCGAATGGGTTTCAGACATCCAAGCAGGAGAATCTGGTTATCACAGGCCTGAACGTGACGGGGTATAACGTATCGCTCACAGTGGGGAAAGCGAATGAGACGATTACGGTCACGGAGGCTCCGCCTGCACTTGAGACGACTAACGCCACACTGGGAAACGTGATCAATACCCGGGACTATGAAAGCCTGCCGCTGGCACTCAGCGGCCAGCAGCGCGATCCCACAGCCTTTTCCACCCTTGCTCCCGGGGCTCAGTCGGGTGCCCGTGTGCCGATCTTTGCGGGAACCGGGAACTATCTCGGCGAGATTTACCTCGACGGGATTCCGACAACCGTGTCCAATCAGCAGGGCGACAACCGCGTCGTCGGCAACTCCATCCCGGTGGAGTCGGTCGATCAACTGCGCGTCATATCGAGCGGGCCCTCAGCGGAGTATCAGGGCGCAGGCGCCACGGCCTTCACGACCAAGTCGGGCGGCGACCAGTATCATGGGCAAGCGGTCGAGCTGGTCCGCAATACCATCTTCGATACCTGGGGTTTTACCGCGCCCGCGGCCACAGTGCCCACTGCAAACGGTACTCTTGTACCTGCCGGCAAGCCCGTGGAACATCAAAACGAGCTGTCTTTATCGGGTGGCGGCCCAATCCCGCTTACAAGACACAAGGGCTTCTTTTTCGTCAACTACGATAAGTATCACGGAAGAAATGGGGTAAATCCTTCTCAACTTACGGTTCCGACAACTCTGATGAGGCAGGGTAACTTTTCAGAACTGTTGGGCACGAATGCCGCCGGCCAGTCGATCGGGCAGATTTACGATCCGCTGACCACGGCCGCATGCACCGCGAATAACATAGGTGGTGCTCCGTGCCGTTATCAATATGGCTACGGCCCTGGCGGCGGGGTGGGCGCGAATGGAAATCCCATGCCAACGGGCGCGCCGATCAACGTCATTCCAGCGAACGAGCTATCGGCGATCTCCCAGTATCAACAGAAATTTCTGCCGCCTCCAACGAGCGCCGGCATTTCAAACAACTATCTCGCCGGCGGCCTTCCTACCGGCTATGACAATTGGGAGCTAACGGCTAAAGTTGACTACGATCTCACAGCTTCGCAGCGGGTATCCTTTTTTATTTCGCACGGCGTTCGCCAGTCGGTCGGGTACGGTTCGGCTCTGCCTTTGCCCTACACGCCCGATCACAGCTCGACGATCTCTCCGACCGTGATCATTGCGGAGCACACCATTGCGCTTACAAGTCGCCTGACCAATCAGATTGTTTATGGATTCACGACCTTTCCGCAACCAGTCCAGTCGCCGACGGAAGGCATATCCTCTTACCGAGGAGGACCAGACGTCGGTATCGGCAATCTGCCTCCGGGGCAGGCATCCGACAATTTTCCCAGCTCGACCTTCTCGGCGAGCACGTCATTTCCGTCGAGCTTGTCACCCTGGGCGGGCAGCGGATCCAACTCTTACACGACAGTCCCTGACGCCTTTACTCTTGTCGACAATCTACAATGGACCAAAGGCCAACATGCCATAACGTTTGGATTGCAGACGCAATGGCTGGAAGACAACGACTCGGGAGACACCGGCCCTTCCGGCATCTACACGCAGACATGGAGCCCCAACTCGACGGCTAACTTTGCCGGCAGCACTCTCAGCAGCACCTACAACGGCTACTCCTATGCCAGCTTTCTGCTCGGCGCAGTCAACAGTGGTGGCACGTCGATTCAGCCATTCGATGAGACCGGCGGGAGGTATCATCCCTGGTCGCCATACTTTCAGGATAATTGGAGGGTCACGCCTAAGCTGACCGTGAACCTTGGGCTAAGGTGGGATTACCTTCCTCCTTACCATGAGGTTCTGGACCGATGGAGCTTCTTCAACCCGAATGCCATCAATCCTCTGACAGGCACACCCGGGCAACTTCAGTACGCGGGCAATCGCGGCGCCGACATCAGCTGCGAGTGCCGTACTCCTGTCAACACGTACTTCAAGAACTTTGGCCCTCGTCTTGGTTTTGCGTATTCGGTGAACGACAAGACGGTGATCCGCGGTGGCTATGCTCTTGCCTATTCCCGTGCTGGTGGTGTGGGTGGACGTGGCGCCATAGATTCCAACGGAACCGGGCAGACGGGGTTCTATCCAACCCTGATTCTGCCGCCTGCTGTGAGCAGCGGGGTCGGCGCCGGTCCTTCGTACTACCTGAACAACAGCCCGGCTTTCACCGCCGCAGGTCTGGCCAACAGCAACTTCGGCGGCCCTGGATTTGCACTGCCCCCGGCGGTTGCACCCAGCGCTGCAGCTCTTACCAGCGGCATTGGAAACTACGTCAGCAATGGCAAATATGTAACGCCGGGTGGCGCACCCCAGTATGCCGATCCCTATCTCTCCGGCAGGGCGCCTGAGTTCTCCTTCTTCAACATCGGTTTTCAGCGTTCGCTCACGAACGATCTCACGATCACGGTGAACTATGCGGGAAGTCAGTCTCACTTTGTCGCCGGGGCTGGCGTACCCGGCTTCTGGTCTGGCCAGATCGACCCTGTTCACGTGGCTAGGACCGGTTCGGTTCTCGCATCCGACAATGCAACCAACATCCTCAATGCGCAGGCAACTCCGGCAAACATCGCAATCGCTCAGAAAGCGGATCCGTCCATTACGGTTCCTTACGCGGGATATGCAGCAGCGGGCGCCATCAGCACCACGCCGACTATCGGTCGGATGCTGCAGCCCTATCCGCAGTACAGCAGCCCTCCGAAACCGGCTTGGGACAACGTCGCAAGTATCAGCTATAACTCGATTCAAGTCTCGCTTGTACAGCGGACATGGAGAGGGTTGAGCTACACCCTCAACTACACCTATTCAAAGAACGTGGGCGATGACGGCACTGTCAGAAGTGCTTTCCCGGTTCCGGCAGCAGTCTCCTCGAATGGCGTCTCCCTGCCAGGAAACAACCGCGCCGACCGCGCACTGACCGGAACTGATACGCCGCAAAATCTCAATCTCTATGGAGTGGATGATCTCCCTTTCGGCAAGGGGCATTTAGGCGGTGATAACTTCTTTGTCCGCAACATCATTGGGGGCTGGGCATTATCGGGGATCTTTACGTATCACTCGGGTACCCCGCTGCAAATAATAGGCTCAGGATGTACCACGCCATCTGCGGGTACTTGTATGCCCGATATCAATCCAAACTTTCATGGATCGCTTCGACAGAACGGAAGCTGGGGTAAGGGCATCACCGCGGCCAACCTGAATTCGATTTCCTATCTTAATCCGGCTGCTTTTCAACTCCCGAATGTCTTTCCGCTTCCGGCAAACCATGCTGCAAACGCAGTGGCCACCACGAAGATTGGCGACGCACCGCGCAGTGCGGCACTCAATGCGTGGAATCCGAGCAGTTACAACCTGAATATGGCGGTTCAGCGCAGCTTTCAACTGACACCGGACCGGGTTAAGTTTATCTTCCGTGCAGATTGCTTCGATGTGACGAATAAGGTGACCTTCGGCGGAATAGGCGCGACCTGGTCGTCGGCATCGTCAACCACCTTCGGTCAGGTCACCTCGGCGGACGGCAATCGAGACTGGCAGTTCTCGGGCCGCATCACCTTCTAAGTTGCGTTGGTTGTCTTCAACGGTCACTCAGGTTCAGCACGTTTTCTTCGCTTGATATGCTGCGAACTTACTTCTTTTGAGAACACCGGAGACTCGTGCCATGACGTTTACCCGCCGTCAGATACTGCATCAGGCAATTGGCCTGGCTGCAACCTCTCTCGCTTCCCCGCTCCTCGCCGCGCAGGCAGGCAGTTCCGGCGCTCAACATGACTCGAACGGTTTTATGCCGGCTCCCGCCAAAAGCTTCTATCCATACTCAGGTGTGAGCGGGCCTGGGTTTCCGCTCGATGCTGAGAGTGGGCATGGAGGCTGGCGCTCCGGCAGCACTGGCCTCGCGTACAAAGGCGAACACCAGCCCTCTTTCGCCACGCTTCCGTGGGGTGACTGCGCCACCGGCTCCGCTGTGACCCAGGGCCTCATTCCGCCGCTGATACCGCTGCTTGAGGTTCAGGTTCGAGACACGATCGTCTGCCGCGGCGGGGATGGCCATTTCTATATGACTGGCTCGACCGGACAGAACATCTGGGCTTTCAATGACGGAGTGGAACTCTGGAAGTCCAAGGATCTGAAGAAGTGGGAGTATGTCGGCCTGGTCTGGTCTTTGGAGAAGGACGGTGCCTGGGAAAACCAGTGGCGTTCGCTGCACGGCAAGCCCTCGCGCGCTATCTGGGCGCCCGAGCTCCACTATCTCCGCGATAACTACTACATCTGCCTCAGCATGGCCCCCGGCGGCATCTCTATTTTGAAAAGCACTACAGGAAAGCCTACTGGACCTTACACGCATGCTTTCTCGCCGGACAAGCCTATCGTCGGCGGTATCGACCCGACGCTCTTTGAAGATGACGACCATAAGGTTTATTTCACCAATGGCTCCGCAACACGGATCGTCCGCCTTAAGGACGATTTCTCCGGCTTCGCCGAGGACTTTCACCCTATCGTCCTCTCTGCCCCTGACCACACCCCAACGCACCATGCCCAGAGGTGCGCGGGGCGGGGATCAAACGATCTCGGAACCGAAGGGGCGGTTTTCTTCAAAGCTAACGGGATTTATTACCTGGGAGCAGCGGATGACTATGAGGGGCGCTACTCGACATGCCTTGCAATGTCCGACAACGTTTACGGCCCGTATCACACACGCCATGAGTCAGTACCCTGCGGCGGCGGCACAGGCTTCTTCCAGGATCACCATAGCGGCTGGTGGAGCAGTTACTTTGGCAACGATACGCAGTCCCCGTTTCGTGAGAAGCCCGCCATTGTCAAGGTTGACTTCGCCCCGGATGGAAGGGTGAAGGTGGCCGCGAAGCAACCACTCCTCCCGCACAAACTATAGCTGCTTTGAAGCCCGCACTTAGCTGCATACCATGCAGCACATTGGAGCGTACGTGAGCTATCTGGAGTTTGCCATAAGACGCTTTGAGGTCGCGCGCAGGGTTTGTCTCACTGCAGTTGCGTGCATGCTGGTAGCCCTGTCGGCTTTAAGCTCGCACGCTGCCGAAACGAAGCAGAGTCTTGAGAAATCGGGACCAGGAGCTGCTGTGACCGTTGCTGATAACGGCAGCGCCTGGACGCTGGACAACGGAATTGTAAGAGCGACGATCCACAAAGGCGATGGCAGGATGACCTCACTTGTCTATCACGGCATCGAGACGATGCGCAGCGGCGGCGGATATTGGGAACAAACTCCGCAGGATGCGCCCGAACTGACAAATCGTGTCACGATTGACCCGGCAGCAAACGGTGGTGCTCGCGGGGAGATAGCCGTCAAGGGAGTCACGGGCGGCACGCAGATGCTGACGCCCGGGGCGCCTGGCGGGGGCACCTATTGCGACATGGAGATTCGCTACGCACTGGGGCGCGGCGAGAGCGGCATTTACGTCTACGCAGTTTTCACCCATCCGGCTTCGTATCGCGCGGGCGGTGTGGGCGGGGAAAGCCGTTACATTACAAGGCTGAACCAGACCTTCGATTGGATCACCGTCGATAAAGACCGAAACATGCTTGAGTGCGCGCCGACGGATTGGGGCACCGGCGTCGTTGTTCACGCGAAGGAACAGCGCATCCTCACAAAAGGGGTCTATAAGAATTCGGTCGAGCATAAGTACAGCTACTCAGGCGTGCAATACAGGACGCCAGCCTATGGATGGTCGAGCACCAAGGATCACATCGGCATCTGGTTCATCAACCCGACGATTGAGTATCTGAGCGGCGGCCCCACCAAGTACGAGCTGGATGCTCACTTTGGTGACAATGCCGATCCGGACCCTATCATCCTCGACTACTGGGAGGGCGGTCACTACGACACAGGTGCGCGCACGAACCTCGCTGCCGGAGAGACGTGGACCAAGGTGATTGGCCCGATCTTTGTTTATGTCAACGCGCTGGACAAACCTAAAGCCACCAGCCAGGCTGAGCTTGATACGCTGGCTGCCACTTCGGGATCCGGAGAGCCGATGGCGCCGGCCAGCTGGCGCGAAAACGCGAATGCACTGTGGCAGGATGCCCTCGCGCAGGCAAAGAAAGAAACGGCGCAATGGCCTTACGCCTGGGTGAACGGTGTGGACTATCCGCACCTGGAACAGCGCGGGACAGTGACCGGTCAGATTGTCCTGAACGATCCATTGGCACCCAAATCGCAGGCCGCTCCGCTTGGATGGCGTCATCTCACGGTCGGTCTCGAACATCCGGACAGCGGCGGGGTCAGCTGGATTCATGACTCCAGGTATTACCAGTTCTGGAGCGATGGCAAACATGACGGCAGATTCACCATCCCCAAAGTCCGTCCCGGCGAGTACACCTTGCATGCCTTTGCCGATGGTGTGCTGGGAGATTTTGCACAGGCTGACATCACCGTTGAACCCGGCAGGACACTGGACCTGGGCAAGCTGGTGTGGAAGCCCGTGCGCTACGGGAAACAACTGTGGGAGATCGGCTATCCCGACCGCACCGGTGACAAGTTCTTTAAGGGCGATGGGGCCAACAACTGGCTGTGGGGTTGGAATCTGCGGTACGCGTTGCTGTTTCCAAACGATATTACTTACACCATTGGCAAAAGCGATTATCACAGGGATTGGTTTTTCGAAGAGGTGCCTCATGCGACCAATCTCTCCTTTGTCAATCCTGCGGCGAAAGACCCTGCCAACCAGCGCTTCGGCTGGGTCCGAGGAGAGTCACTGGAGCAGTATCCGCAGACCAACACGCGGGGGCCATGGGCGATTTACGGTAGCGGACGGACGACCGTCTGGACCATCAGGTTCAGCATGACCAAGCCAGTGCAAGGCGAGGCGTTCTTACGCGTGGCGCTGGCCGGCGTCAACGCACTCAAGGAACTCGCAGTGGCGGTCAACGGGCAGGATGCCGGGGCCATCGGTAATGGCAGCGATCCGGACAATGCCGCGCTGATCAACACCAACAGCATTCGCTACAACGCGGACAAAGGACTCTCCGGGGAGCGCACTTTGAGATTCAACGCGGGGCTGCTGAAGCCCGGAGTCAATGAGATGACTTTCACCGTGCCAGGCGGGGATCTACAGAGCGGCGTTGTGTGGGATTACCTGCGGCTCGAGTTGAATGAGAGTGACAAATCCCCCGGTGGATCTCAGTTGACAGCACAAAGACGGTAATGTTGAAACTTACTCCCGTAACCCGGATTTCTATGAGGAGCTTATGCCACTACGTGATACATCTCGCCGTGAATTCCTCGGCAGCGCGGCCTTCGCGGCCGCAGGTTTACCCTTGGTACTCAGGCCGGCCTACGCTCTCTTTGAGCCACCGCAAGCCAAGGGCTACTCTCCGCCCGGGTCGCCGCGCGCAGCGCTGAACTTCAATCTTGACTGGAAGTTCCTCCGTGATGACGCACCCGGCGCAGAAGCTCGCGGGTTTGACGATTCCAAGTGGTCCACAATCAGCCTTCCTCACACCTTCAACGATGTCGACTCCTTTCGGGGGCTTATCTCGCATGGGGGCGGCGATCGCGGCACTTACAAAGGGCTGTCGTGGTATCGCAAGCATTTCAAGCTTCCGGCCGAGCTTACCGGCCGCAGACTTTTCCTTGAGTTTGAAGGTATGCGCCAGGCGGGCGACATCTTCCTGAACGAGAAGCCGGTCGGCCTTTGCGAGAATGGGATCACAGCCTACGGGATTGAGATTACCGATACCGTTCAACTCGGCGGTCAGGAGAACGTACTCGCGGTCAAGGTGGACAATCGGACCAATTACCAGGAGCGCGCTACAGGCACCACATTCGAATGGAATGCCAACGATTTCAACCCTGATTTCGGTGGCATTAATCGCCACGTCTGGCTGCACGTCATGGGCAAGATTCACCAGACGCTGCCCCTTTACTACGGCCTGCAGAGTCAGGGTGTCTACGTCTATGCCGGGAACTTTCAAATTACGAAGAAGACAGCTGACCTCACGGTCGAATCCGAGGTGCACAATGGTTCCGGAGATCGAGCCACCATTAGTCTGTCCGTCGTCGTCGTCGACCATACCGGGCAGGTGCGCGCACAGTTCGAGGGCGATCCCGTCGATATGGTGGATGGCGAAAAGAGCGTGCAGATCGCATCGGGATCCATCAGGAACGCCCGCTTCTGGAGCACGGACGATCCTTACCTTTACGCGGTCTACAGCATTCTTACGGTCGATGGAAAAACGGTGGATGTCAGCCGCACCGTAACCGGATTCCGCAAGACCGAGTTCAAAGGGGGCGCCGGCAGTGGCGGCGTATATCTCAATGAGAAGTTCGTCTACCTGAAGGGCTACGCGCAGCGCTCGAGCAATGAGTGGGCCGGCCTGGGGCAGGCATATCCCGACTGGATGCACGACCTGAACGCGAAGCTGATGCGCGATAGCCACGCTAATTACATTCGCTGGATGCATATCTCTCCGCAGCGTGTAGATGCGGATGCGATGGCGCGCTACGGGATCGTTCAGGTTTGCCCTGCCGGCGATAAAGAACGCGATGTTACGGGCCGCCAGTGGGACCAGCGCATAGAAGTCATGCGCAGTTCCATGATCTACTTCCGCAATAACCCGAGCATCCTGTTTTGGGAGGCCGGGAACACTGTCGTTACCGCGGAGCAGATGGGACAGATGATCGCGCTGCGCAAGCAATGGGACCCGAATGGAGGGCGACTGCTGGGCTATCGCGACAACGATAACGTTGTGGCTAACACCGCTCTCACCCCGCTGTCGGAGTACTACGAAGTTATGATTGGGCAGGCTCCGCAAACGGACCAGTTGACTGACCCTACTACACTCTTTCGCGGCTACAGTGCGCAGCGCCGGGACCGCGCTCCCATTATTGAAACCGAAGACTTCCGCGACGAAGGCGCGCGCCGCTTCTGGGACGACGACTCCCCGCCCTACTTCGGTTTCAAAAAAGGCCCGAACGACACCTATCAGTACACTTCTGAGAGCTTTGCACTGGCCGGTATCAAGCGCTACTGGGAGTACTGGGAGAACCGCATCTCGAACACCGATCCCGCGCACGCGAAGTGGTCGGGCTATGCATCCATCTACTTTTCGGATTCGAATGCAGACGGACGCCAGGACTCAAGCGAAGTCGCCCGTGTCAGCGGCAAGGTGGATGCGGTTCGCCTGCCGAAAGAAATCTATTTCGCCGAGCGGGTGATGCAAAATGAACAGCCCGATCTGCATATCCTTGGGCACTGGAGCTATCCTGTCGGTCCCGATGCAAAGAAGACGGTAAAGCCGATTTATGTGATCTCGAATGCAAACTCGGTCGAACTGTTCGTTAACGGCAAGTCGCATGGCGTAAATACAAGCCCTGAAAGCGGGTATATCTTCGCCTTCCCGGACGTGGAGTTTTCCCCGGGTACGTTGAAGGCCGTGGGCCGGAATGGCGGCAAAATTGTCGCAAGCCAAGAGCTCACCACCGCCGGCCCACCTGCGCAGATCAAACTGACCTCTATCTCTGGCCCTCTGGGTTTGCAGGCCGACGGACAGGATGTTGCGCTTATCGATGTCGAAGTCGTCGATGCCAGGGGGGAGCGCTGCCCGACCGACGATGCAAAGATAGAGTTCACCTGCAACGGCCCGGGCATCTGGCGCGGCGGTTACAACAGCGGCAAGCTCGATTCCACAAACAACCTCTACCTCAACACCGAGCTCGGTATCAATCGCGTCTCGGTGCGCTCGACTCTTTCGCAGGGCACCATCACGGTCACTGCCAGCCGTGCCGGTTTGCGCTCGGCGCAGTTACAGATTGTGGCGAAACCGGTCAGGCTGGTGGATGGCATCGCTAGCCAGATGCCGCCGCACCTGCCGAGTCCGATCGATAGCTGATAACTCCAGAGGCATTGCGGTGTGCGGAGCCGCCGTAGTTACGCGGCGGCCGGGGTAAACCCATCCGCACCGCAGCACGCCGCCAGGGTACGCGCCCACCGCGAGATTGCCTGCGCGGTTGCCTGCCCGTCTTCAAGCAAAGCCAGCTGCACCGCAAAGTTGCCATGCGTCGAAGACTCTGCAGGCCCGCGCAGCACCGGCAGGCCCGTCGCCCGATGCACCAGATGGTTGAGCAGATGGTTCCGGCTGCCCCCGCCAACGATGTAGATGCGCTGGAACCGCTTGCCCGTAATAGCCGCAACGTCGGACAGCACGGCCGCGTACCGCGCAGCCAGGCTATGGAAGATGAGGTTGGCATAAGTCGCCGCAGCGAGGTAAGTCTGCGGCAAGGGGAGGCCGCCTTGCCGAACAATATGGTTCGAGATGCGCTCCGGCATGTTCCCGTGCAGCAGCAGCTCGGGGTCATCCACCTGCAGCAGGAGCTCGGGCGCGGACATCTGTGCAGCCTGCCCGATCAGGGCTGCCAGCTGTGGCGGGTGCTCCGCCTCTGTCGTCCACTGCAGCAGGCACTGGCGCAACAGCCACATGCCGTTCAGCCCCTTGTGGAACAGTGTGCGGCCACCGGCGGCGGCCAGGTTGGTGTAGTTGCCCGCGCAGGCTGCGGGCCCGTTTTCAGGTGTATCGAGCACCGTGCCCACCAGCGACCAGGTACCGGAGCTGATGTAGGCCCAGTCGTTCTCGTCCTCCGCAACCGGAATGCCGGCGATCGCGGAGGCCGTGTCATGGCAGGCAGGCGCAATCAGCGCGGTATCAGCAAATGCGGGCAGCCCCGCCAGCTCCCCGCGCAGATGCCCGACGATGGTTCCGGGTGAAACGAGGGGAGCGGCCAGCGCGAGGTCGAGCTCAAGCAGGCTGAAAGCTTCGCTGGACCACTTGCTGCTGCCCCCCGCCCCGGCGAGCTGGGTGAGCTGCGTATGGCTGGCGTTCGTCATCTCGGCAACAGCACGGCCGCCGAGGCGGTGGAGCAGGTACTCGGGAAAGTTGAGCCAGCGTCCAGGAGTGATGCCTGCCAGGCGATCGGCCACGAGCTGGTAGGCCGTGTTGATTCGCTGGATCTGAATGCCGGTCAGTTTGCGAAGCACTTCTGCCGGGACACGGGCGTGCACCGCCTGCTCCGCGGCCAGCGTGCGTTCATCGCGGTAGCAGAAAGGCTGCGCGGCCGACGCGCCATTCTCAGGCAGCCGCACATAGTCGACCGCCCAGCCATCCACAGCGATGGAGCGGATGCCTTCAGGAGCCAGTGCGGCGCAGCGCTCCAGCCCCTCCAGGACACCATGCTCGATGGCTTCCAAAGGCCAATGCAGGCCAGTGCCTGAGGAGACTGGCGCGTTCGGGAAGCGGTGCACCGGCAACGCCTCGTAACCATCCGCGATGCAGCGCAGCAGCGACACGCGGCAGCTCTCCGCACCGAGGTCCACCGCCACCAGCGCGCGACGATCTCGCGTGCGACGATCCTGAGGCAGCAGCTGCCCCGAGTTCACCGCAGGTAAGCCTCGGTAAGGCCACCATCCACCGGAAGAATATGGCCTGTCGTCACCGGTGTCTTGGGGCCGGCGAGAAACAGAATCGCCTCCGCGCAGTCCTTCGGGTCGATGGGCACATGCGTAAGCGTGCGCTTGGCATAGAAGCCGGCCAGTGCATCGCGCAGCTGGTCGTCGGTGTCGCTCTCGGCGAAGGGCAGCTTGTATTTGGCGAGCGAGGCCTTGACGCGGTCGCGCGGGAACATCGTTGAGCCCTTGACGACCGTCGCGGGGCTAATGCCGTTCACGCGTACGTCGGGCGCGTAGGCAACGGCGAGCTCTCGCACCAGGTGGCTCAACGCGGCTTTGCTTACGTCGTAAGCCTCGCTGCCGCGCTTAGCGACCACCGCATTGGCCGAGCTGGTCAGCACAATGCTGGTGCTGATGCCCTGGGCCGCGAAGATCTTGCGCGCTTCATCGGCCAACAGGTAATTCGCCGTTACGTTTACCTCAAGCGTCAACGCCCACTGGGCGTCGGCGATCACGCCGTCCGGGGATGCGGGGAACATGGCGGCTGTGTTGATGAGAATGTCGAGGCCGCCGAAGGCTTTCACGGTCGCGTCCAGTGCCGCGCCGATGGCAGCGCGGTCGCGTATGTCGATCGCCGTGGCTGCGGCGGCTTCCTTGCCGGCGAGCCGGCGAGCCTCCACCGCGACGGCTTCGGCCGCAGACAGATCGCGGTCGGCGACCATGATGTGCGCGCCGCGTTCGGCAGCCAGCAGCGCTACCTCACGGCCGATGCCGTTGCCGCCGCCCACAATCAGCATTACCTGGCGGCTCAGCTCTTTCTCCGGCGGCTGACGGCGAATTTTGGCTTCTTCCAGCGCCCAATACTCGATGCGGAACGCTTCGCTGGGCGGCAGCGCCACGTAGTTCTCGTGCGTGGTAAAGGCTGAAGTCGCGGCGGCCGGGCCGGCCTGCGGCAGCACCGGCGGACAGTTGTTCTCATCCAGGTAGCCGGCGCCCTGCATCACGTGGATGGCGTTCGTGTAGAACTCGCCTGTGACGCGCGACTCGGCCTTGTTCTTGCCGAAGCTGAACATACCGATGCCAGGCACCAGCACCACGGTCGGGCTGGCGTCGCGCATCGCGGGCGATGCAGGTTGGCCGTGCGCCTTGTAGTACTCGACGTACTCCGCGCGATAGGTCTCCAGCGCGCGGTCGAGCTTTTCGATCAGTCCGCTCTCCTCGCTCGCCGGGTCCCAATCGACAAACAATGGCCGGATCTTGGTACGGATGAAGTGGTCGGGGCAGCTGGTGCCGAGATGCGCCAGCTTCTGGGCAGAGTGCGAGTTGACGAAGTCGAGCACGTCCGGCTTGTCGGAAAAGGTGCCGATGACACGCTGCCGGGCAGAGACACGGCCGCGGATGGCCGGCATCAGCATGGCCGCGATCCGCTCGCGCTCTGCATGGTGGGCATAGCGGGCGCCGCTGAAAGAAACTCTGTTCCTGCGCTCGCCATGCGCATCGATGAACTGGCCGATCTGGTCGATGATCGTGAGGGTGTTCAGGTAGCTTTCGCGCTGCGTTTCGCCCCAGGTGAAAAGCCCATGGCCGCCCAGCACCACGCCATCGCAGTGGGGCGTCTGCTGCACGACGGCGCGCAGCATCAGCCCCAACTCAAAGCCGGGACGCTGCCACGGCAGCCACGCCAGCGTGTGGCCGAACTCCCGGTTGAACTCGGCCATCTTCTCTTTGCCGTTGGCCGAGGCGGCCAGGGCGATACCCCAGTCCGGGTGCAGGTGGTCCACGTGGGGAAAGGGCAGGTAGCCGTGCAGGGGCGTGTCGATGGAGGCGGCGGTCGGGTTGTTGCCGAACGTGCACAGGGGGTAAAGCGCGACCATCTCATCCTCGCGCTCCACGCCGCCGTAGATCTTCTCAAGCGCCAGCAGCTTATCCAGGTAGAGCGTGGCGAAGCCTGGGCGCTGGATGCTGCCGAGATCGCCTCCGGAGCCCTTGACCCACAGCACGGTCGCGTCGCCACTGCCCAATGGATCGCGCATCTGCAGTTTCGAGCTGGTGTTGCCGCCGCCGAAGTTAGTCAGCCGCAGGTCGGATCCCAGCAGGTTCGACCGGTAGCGCAGCAGCTCCGGGCCATCCAGCGCAGCGGCGGTCTTCTCGTCCCATCGGTCTTCCAGAAACTTCAGCTTGCCCCTCTTGTTTGCCTCGGTACCCATGCCTGACTCCTCGCCCTTCTTGAGCAGCAAAATACGACCACACCGCTCGCGAGGATTCTACAACATTCGATAGAGCACAAGTTTCTCTTTCGAACTTATTTGCGAAGGGCGACAGCTGTTTCGGCTTCCCGCAGCAGGATGGCGTGCTCCGCATAGTTGTACGGCGCCACGTTTTCGCCGCGCAGCAGCGCCAGCCCCAGATGAATCAGCCTGCTGCCGTACTGGTCTGCCTTGTGCGAGACGGTGGCCCTGGCCGAGGAGCGAGCGCGCTTCAACTCGCCCAGCATCTCTTCAATCGCATCCTGCCCGACGACCATCAGGTGCTGCTGCCGCTTGAGGTGCCGCGCGGCGTCGATCGCGCCCAGGGCGCTCATATCGTTGGCCGCGGCGACCAGGATGCGCTTGCTCTTCGGGTGCTCCGTCAGGAACGCCAGCACGGCGGTGTAGCTCACCTCACGCAGGCCCTCGACATCCAGGCGCAACAGCCTGTCGGCTTTAAGCCTGGGCAGGTTGTCGCGCAGAGCCTCAAAGGCGCCGGTGACCCGCGCCTGTACCAGGGCGCCGGCCTTGGCCAGATCGAGGCCCAGCACCCAGTCCACCTCGCCATCCCACTGCGCTGTGACCTGTTCAGCCAGTGCTTCGCCGGCGGCCATGCCACAGCGGAAGTTATCCACCCCGAAAAAGGTCGCGTGCGGGTGCGGGATATCAATGGCGATCAGGGGGATGCCGCCGGCTGCGATCTTGTCGGCGATGATGGGAGCCGCGGCCTGGTCCGTCTGGAACTCCAGCACCACATCGACCCTGCGCCGGACAAACTCCTCCGCATTGGCGATGGCCTTCTTGCCGTCGTACTCGTTGTCAAGCACAACAAGGTCCACGCCGGCCTCGATCGCCGCTGCCCGCAGGCTGTTCTCCACGGCGACCGAGAAGGGCATCTTTCCACTCTGGCTGCCGAAGCCGAAGCACACCTTTTTCTGCTTGGAGACGTAGCGGTAGCTGCCGTCGCCCAGCTGGGTCAGGTAGCCGCGATGGACCATGGTTTTGAGGACGCGATAGATCGTCGTTTTAGAAAACCGTGTCCTGGTGTAAATCGCCTCCAGGGTCAGCGACTGGCTTTCACCCTGCAACAGCTCCAGGATGTCCAGAGCCTTGGAAAGAATGGGAATGAGATACAGATTGCCGGTTTTTTTCTTGCGCACGATAGCTCCAGACTTGATCCAGTATCACGCAAGAGCCGGCTCCGAGGGACCGCTTCTCGTCTCAGGCATAGGTAGTGACAGCCGCGCTGTTCTTTTGCGCTCGCTCGCCGGCAATTTTTTCGACATAGCCGCCTTCCCGCAGGGCGAGCAGCGGGTCGGCCGGCAGCCCGTGAGCTACGCGCCAGGCCTGCACCAACGGCCGCACATCCGTCCAGAAGGCGCTGCGGAACAGCTCTTCTGCTTCGACCAGCCGGCAGCGGTCCTGCAGCTCGGCAAGCTGCTCCTGGTCGACCAGCGCCGCCCGTGCATACAGCTCCTGCGCTGTCGCCACCGTCTGCACGGCCGCCTCCATCTTGCCTTTCAGGTTGTGGCTCTGGTCGATCATGAAGGCGATATCCGGCTCGGCGTTCGCCACGGCTGCGTGCGCAAAGATCTCGTGGAAGATCCGGAAGGTCTGGTAGGGATCGATCGAGCCAAGCGTCAGATCGTCGTCGGCGTAGCGGCGGTCGTTGAAGTGGAAACCGCCGAGCATGCTGCCGCGCAGCAGCCAGGCGACGATCTGCTCGATGTTCTGGCTTTGATAGTGGTGTCCGAGGTCGACGAGGACCCGCGCCTGCGGGCCGGCTTTGCGGGCCAGCTCCAGCGCCATGCCCCAGTCGGCAATATCGGTGTGGTAGAAGTACGGCTCGAACGGCTTGTATTCGACCAGCAATCTCTGGTCCGGGGCAAGCTGCGCGTGGGTTTCGCCCAGTGCCGCTTCCAGCCAGCCGATACGCCGGCTGACGCTTTGCGTGCCCGGGTAACTGGACCCGTCGGCCAGCCACAGAGAGATATCGCGGGAAGCGAGCTCACGCGCAATCTGTACGCTCTCGACCATGTGGTCGATCGCCTGGCGGCGCACACCGGGGTCGGGATTGCAGAGGGAGCCGAACTTGTAGACCTGGTGCTGGAAGAGGTTGGGATTGATGGCGCCGGCGCGGATGCCGTGTTCCGCCTCAAGCCTCCGGACCTGGCCCACGTCGGCGATGCCGCCCGGCATGTCCCACAGCACGTGCAGCGCCACGCCGGCGACCGCGCCGGTCAGGCGCTTTACTTCCCCCGCATCGGCAAACTTCTCCGCAAGTGTGCTCGCGGCTTCCGGCTGCAGGAACTTGCCGAAGCGCGTTCCCGTATTGGCGAAGCCCCAGGAAGGCAACTCGATCGAGAAGGCATCGAGCGCCTTCCAGATGCGCGTCTGCGCATGGTCCTTCGCTCCGGCCTCGCGCTGGTGCCGGTGGAACGCATGACTGTGATCCAATGCCTGCCCACTCTCGGCCATTCTGTTCCTCCGCCTTGATGGTTTGTATCGTAGCCGAGCATCAAGTTTCAATACCAGATTATTTCCCCATTGCATCCCCGGTCGGCTAGGATGTCGCTACTTGATAGTGCAGGCCGGCCGCAAGCGCGAGAACTCATGAACCCGTCCCCCGTCATTGGCGTGATCTACCACTGGATAGGCGGTCTCGCCTCGGCCAGCAACTTCATCCCCTTTCGGCCCATCAAGCGGTGGTCGTGGGAGATCTACTGGATCGTGCAGGGGTTTGCCGCCTGGATGGTCGCGCCGATCTGCCTGGCTCTGCTGCTGGTTCCGCACCTGTTTCAGGTACTGCACCGGGCGCCATTTGCGAGTCTCCAGGCTTCGCTGCTCTGGGGCGTTCTGTGGGGCATCGGCGGCCTCACCTTCGGTCTCTCGGTCCGCTACCTGGGTATCGCTCTCGGCTACGCCATTTCACTCGGGCTGTGCACGGCCTTCGGTACCCTCATGCCGCCGCTGTTCCGCGGGCAGATGGGCGCCATCTCGGCGACTGCGGGCGGCCGGACCATCCTGCTGGGCGTGGCCCTGTGCATGGTGGCAATTACGGTGAACGGCGCGGCCGGCTACTACAAAGAGCGCGATACCTCGGAGCAGGACAAGGCCGCCGCCGGCGAACGCGACTTTTCTTTTGTCAAAGGCATCTCGGTAGCCATCTTCGCCGGCATCATGAGCGCCTGCTTCGCCTACGGGCTCGATGCGGGCAAGCCGATCGCGGCCATCGCTAAACGGCAGCTGCTGGTCAGCGGCCGTGCCGACCTGTGGCAGAACCTGCCGGTGCTGGTCGTCGTGCTCTGGGGCGGCTTCGCGACCAACCTGCTCTGGTCGGTGTACCTGATCGCGAAGAACCGCTCCGGAGCGCAGTTTTTCGGCGCGCCGGGCAGCAATCCTCTCGGCACTTCGCCAACGACAGGGATGACGATGGAGGTGGATCCGCGCACCTACCTGGAGCGGCTGACTGCGGGCGCGCTGCTGCGCAACTACTCGCTGGCTTCGCTTGCCGGGGTCATCTGGTACTTCCAGTTTTTCTTCTACTCCATGGGCGATACGCGCATGGGCCGATACAGTTTCTCTTCGTGGGCGCTGCACATGGCCAGCATCATCATTTTCGCCACACTGTGGAGTCTGGTGCTGAAGGAGTGGCGCGGCACCAGCCGCCGGACCTACACTTTAATGGTGATCGGGTTGAGCCTGCTGATCGCCTCCACGCTCGTCATCGGCTATGGCAACTACCTTTCGGCCCAGCCGGGCTGAACTCTTTCACACAGGAAATCTCCCTTGCGCATCGCTTTGTTTGTGGCCTGCTACAACGACACGCTGTTCCCCGAGACCGGTATCGCGGTCACCGAAGTTCTGGAGCGGCTCGGTCACACGGTCGTGTTCCCGCAGGCACAAACCTGCTGCGGACAGATGCACTACAACACCGGCTATCACCGGGAGGCTGTGCCCATTGTTCGCAGGTTTGTCGAGATCTTCGGCGATGCCGAAGTGGTCTGTGTGCCTTCGGCGTCCTGCGTTGCGATGATGCGCGAGCATTACGAACTGATCGCGCGTGGCGCGCGCGACCAGGGCTTTCTTGCTGATGTGCAGAGTCTGCTGCCGCGCATCTTTGAGTTTTCAGAGCTGCTCGTGGACCGGCTCGGCGTGGAGGATGTGGGTGCGGTGTTCCCGCATCGCGTGACCTATCACCCATCGTGCCACTCGCTGCGCATGCTGCACGTGGGCGACAAGCCGCTGCGGCTGCTGCGTGCGGTGCGCGGGCTTGCCTACGTGCCGCTTGCGGAGGCAGAGCAGTGCTGCGGCTTCGGGGGCACGTTCGCGGTCAAGAATGCCGACGTCTCCGCGGCGATGCTGGCCGGCAAGACAGCCTGCGTGCGGCGCACAGAAGCCGAGGTGTGTGCGGCGCTGGACAACTCCTGCCTGATGCAGATCTATGGCGGACTGCATCGCGCGGGTGCTCCCGTGCGCACGATGCACCTGGCGGAGATACTGGCCTCGCGCGAGGCCACCGGCGGTCCAGCATGAGTGTGCGCATCGGCAAGACGGCACAGGCGCCGGCGTTCCCGGCTGCGGCGAAGACCGCGCTCCGGGACGAGCAGCTGCGGGCCAACGTGCGGCGCGCCACCGATGTCATCCGCGCCAAGCGCGCGCGCGTCGTGGAGGAGTTGCCGGACTGGCAGCAGCTGCGCGATGCCGGCCATGCCATCAAGACGCATACGCTGCTGCACCTGGACGAGTACCTGGAGATGTTTGAGGCTCGCTGCACCGCGGCCGGCGGCGTGGTGCACTGGGCTCGCGATGCAGAGGAAGCAAACCGCATCGCGGTCGAGCTGGTGCGGCGGTACGATCCCGGCCCGAAGCCGGAGGTCATCAAGATCAAGACGATGACCTCGGACGAGATCGGCCTGAACCGGGCCTTTGAAGAGGCTGGTATTGTGCCTTTCGAGACCGACCTGGCCGACATGATCGTGCAGATGGGTCGCGATGAGCCTTCGCACATCGTGGTGCCGGCGCTGCACAAAAACCGGCATCAGGTGCGTGCGATCTTTCTCAGAGAGATGGGGCTCGGTGAGCTGGGCGACCGCCCGGAGGACCTGACCGAGGCCGCCCGGCAGTATCTGCGGGAGAGGTTTCTCTCGGTAAAGATCGGCGTGGGCGGAGCCAACTTTCTTGTCGCGGAGACGGGTGCGGTCTGCGTTGTGGAGTCGGAGGGCAATGGCCGCATGTGCCTCACCATGCCCGAGGTGCTGATCACGATAGCCGGTATTGAAAAGGTGATCCCCACCTTTCGCGATCTGGAAGTGTTTCTGCAGCTGCTGCCCCGCTCGGCGACCGGCGAGCGCATGAACCCGTACAACTCGCTATGGACCGGACTCCACGCCGGCGACGGCCCGCGCGCGTTTCACATCATCCTGCTCGACAACGGACGCACCGGGCTGCTGGCCGACGAGCGCGAACGGGAAACGCTGGACTGCATCCGTTGCGGAGCCTGCCTCAACGCCTGCCCGGTTTACCGTGAGACCGGCGGCCATGCCTACGGCTCCATCTACTCCGGCCCCATCGGCGCCATCCTCTCGCCGCAGCTGCAGCAGCTGGAGCATTCACGTTCGCTCCCCTATGCCAGCTCTCTGTGCGGCGCCTGCTATGAGGCATGTCCGGTCAAGATCAACATCCCGGAGACGCTGATCCATCTGCGCGGGCGCATTGTGCGCGAAGACCAGGCGAGCCTGGGCCGAGCGCTCTCGCAGGAAAACCTGGGCATGCAGCTGGCCGCGAAAATCTTTCTCAGTGAGCGCCGCTACACGGCAGCACAGAGGCTGGCGCGCATCGCGCAGCTGCCCTTCCAGCGCAGGCACCAGCTCACCGGCCTGCCCGGGCTTGCAGGCGAGTGGACGAAGTTTCGCGACCTTCGCCCGATCCCGTCGCAGTCGTTTCGCGAGTGGTTCAGGAAACGCGCTTCCGTGCATACGGACCCGGTGCAGACGGATGCAACTGCGAGCAAAAATGCCTGACGCGCGCACCGCGATTCTGTCTGCCATTCGCAGGCAGCTCAGCCACTCCCGGCAGGCTGACTCCCCGGACCGGGCGCGCGCGAATGGCGCCATCCCACGGGGCTATCGCCAGTCCGGTTCGCTTGCGCCCAAGGAGCGGACCGCACTGCTGGTAGAGCGCCTGCTGGACTATGACGCTGAGGTGCTGCCGGTCGCAGAAACGGCCATCGCGAGCGCAATCGCCGAGGTGCTCGCGCGGCATGGGGAGAGTGTCCTGCTGGTTCCGGCTACACTCCCCCAGGGATGGTTGCCGGAAGGCATCGAGGTATTGCGAGACGTGGAGCTCGGTTTGCCGCTGCAGAGCCTGATCCGCGCTCACGCCGTGCTTACACCCTGCGCGGTCGCCATCGCGGAAACCGGCACGATCGTGCTGCAGCATGGGCCGGAGCAGGGCCGCCGCAGTCTCAGCCTGCTTCCCGACCACCATCTGTGTGTGCTGCGCAGGGATCAGATCGTTCAGACGGTCAGCGAGGGACTGGCGCTTGTAAACAGTGCGAATGCAGCAGCGTTCACCACCATCTCCGGCCCGTCCGCAACCGCAGATATTGAGATGACGCGCATCCGCGGCGTGCATGGGCCGCGGCGTCTTACCGTTCTGCTCGTGGGCTGAGGCTAGCGCGCCGCCTCGCCGGCAAGCCGCGACTCACCGCGCCGCCGGTCTTAGAAGTTGATGCGGCCAGCGAACTGGAAGTCGCGATTGCCCGTGACCGAGGTGACTGTTCCGAAGGTGGTGGAGCCAACGGCAGTGTTGATGTTGCCAAACACCGGATGGTTCGTGATGTTCAGCCCGTCCGCTTCAACGACCAGGCGAAACCGCTCGGGCGAGAGATCGAAGGTACGCCGGAGGCTGAGGTCCAGATGGTAGCTGGCCTGGTTGTGAAGGCCGTACGGCGCCGTACGCGGCGCGGTCCCGATCTTGCTGATCGGCGAAGCCACGGCCGCAGTCGCTCCAGCTGGGGTGAAGTTGTTGGGCGCCTGGAAAGCCGCCGGATCGATATAGGAGATCCCGCTGAGATTCGCCGCGGTAAGCCCTTTGCCGAACTTGCCGTTCCGATGTGGGTCGCCGGCGTAATTGGGGTTTAGGTCCGGCATGCACTGGCCCTCGTTAGGTGCGGTGCAGCCGGCATAGGTAAAGAGGAGCGGCGCGCCGGAGGTGTAGCCGTAGATATTGGAAAGCTGCCAGCCGCCGGCCAGGGTGCGGACCAGGTAGTTATCCCTGCCGATGCCATTCTTCCCGAAGGGCGACTCGTAGACGCCGTAGATGCTGATGTTTTGCGGGATGTTCGTGACGGTCTCGCCGCGTTCGATGCTATTGGCCGAGTAGGCCTTTCCGTTGGAGGTAGCGCCTGCCGGCAGGGCGAAGCCGCTGCGGAAGGTGCCGTCATCGCCGATGTTTTTCGACCAGGTGTAGTTGATTGTGAAAGAGACGCCGCGCGAGACGCGCTGGCTTAAGGACGCCTGCAGCGAGTGATAGCTGATGTTCGCGACATTGGCTCCCCACAGGTCGCTCACCCCCGAGTACTGAGGAAACGCGACCAAAGCCTGGGCCACACTGGCGGTAGAGTTCGGCGCGTAGAGCCCGGTGTAAGCCGGTGAGTAACCCGGCAGCGCCTTCTGCAGAATCGCAAGATTCGCCGGTGTCGTTTTTGAAGTAAGCAGCGGAGTTTTGCCGTCGGACCCAAGCAACGGCCCGAGAGAAGCAAGCAGGGCTGGGTTTAACTCGTTCGACCAGTAGCCGCGCGCATTCTGGCCGCTGGGATTGAGGAAGTGGCTTTGTGTCCCTGCGTAGTTCAGCGTCAGGGTGAGATCGTTGGTAAGTGCCTGCTGAATGCCGGCGTTAAAGAAGTCGATCTCCGGTGCCCGGCTCGACAGGTAGGGGTCCGCATAGGAGACGGCGGCGGGCGCAGCGTAGCTTCCCGAGGCGGTCTCGTAGTTCCCGGTATTCAGGGTCTGGCTGGCGGCGCTGATGGTCGGGAACGCTGGAAGCGTGTAGCCCGGTCCGCCGTAGTTCGTATTGCCAAGCCCCGCGCCCGTAAAGCCGGGGCTGTTGTTCAGATAGTACGAGGGGCCGGCGCCTGCTCCCGTGGTCTGCTCGGTCGGGCTGGTTGCCGTCGTGTTGAAACCCAGAGTCCCGGTACCAACACCGGCACCGGCGCGGCCTCCCACGCCTCCGCCGATGGAGTACGCCAGGGCATAGCCGGCACGAAGCACCGTTCTGGGCGTGATGGCATAGGCAAGCCCGATGCGCGGACCGAAGTTCTTCTTCCAGCTCGTCACAGGGGTGGTGCACTGGCAACTGACACCCGCGCCGCGGTGGCCCGCGAACTGCAGCTCGCCGGCGTTGCCGGTAAGGCCGTTGGTCAGGTTGGGATTCAGGAAGCTCCAGCGGTCCTCAACCTCGTGGAACGGCGGAAAGTAGTCCCAGCGCAGGCCAAGGTTCAGGGTGAGCTTGGGGGTAACTTTCCAGTCGTCCTGGATGTACGGGGAGATATCGCGGTAGCGGCCGCCGGTCTCAGAGACCTGCTGAAGGGCAATCCCGGTCTGGCTCGCCGCGCCCAGCAGAAAGCTGGCGTAGGAGAAGCCGCCGCCGGTGGAGGCGTTGAGGGTGCTGCCGTTATAAGGCGCAGTCGAATTGGCGGAATAGGGAATGGTCAGAATGCCGGCAGGGCCGAGCTGGCCGTCGACGTTGTCCTGCAGCCACTGGATCTGAGTACCGATGGTGAGCGCATGGCGCCCCTTCACGATCAGCAGGTTATCGAGCAGCGTATATGCGTTTGGCTCCGTAGACTGCGAAGCGCCGGAAGCACCGTTTGAGGTCCAGGGAGTCTCTGCTGTCGAGAACAGCGTCGAAGTTCCAAAGCTTGCGCCGGGGAACTCTGAGGAAGCCTGCCCCGCGGGTAGCCCGGTGATGCCGAGGTCGGATGCGGCCTGGTAGGGATGAATGCCGTCCGTAAGCGACTGGGTAGGCTGCGAAAAGCGGCTGAACCCGAACTTGAACTGATTGCCGATGTTTGGGCTGATCTGGAAGTTGTGTTCCACATCCATGATGGTCGGCTTGATGGTGGCATAGCCGCCGGCCGTGTAGGGCAGCGGCAGAACGTTGCCGGCCGGGGTTCCGCCTACAGTGAAGGGAACGTTGGTGCGGCTGCCGATGGTGAGGACGTAGGAGAGGCGCTGCTTCTTCGTAAGATCAAAGTCCACACGTGTGGAGAACTCGTAGTTGTCGTAGCCCGAAGGAACCCCACCCAGATAGTTGCCTGTGAGGCCGGAACTGGTCGGGGCCGGCAGAAAGCTCTGCATCTTGAGTGCGATCGGCGAAAGCTGGTTTGCGGGGATGATGTTTCCCGGATACGGATTGCGGCAGAGCACTCCATTGTTGGCCCCGGTACACGCGGCGGTCGAGGTCGGGTCGTAGATCTGGATGGGCTTGGGCAGGCTAAGCAGCTCGCTGAAGTTGCCCTGCCGCATCAGCGCCGTAGGCACGGTCAGCTGATTGGGGTTGATGCCATTGCGTCCGTGATACCGGTCATAGGTCGCGTAGAAGAAGCCTTTGCTGCGTGTGAGGGGGATGGGGCCGCCGACCGCGCCGACGATCTCGTTCTGGTGCTCGACCGGCTTGACTGCAGGAACCGTATTGCCGGCAGCATCCTTTGAGGTCGCGGCGGGCGACGTGAAGCCCCAGGTGTCGAAGATAGTGTTGCGCACGAAGATCGCGGCGGTGCCGTGGTACGCATCTGTACCGGACTTCAGCGTGAAGTTGATAAGGCCGGCGCCCTGGTACTCCGCACCCGGGGTGCTGGTCACTACCTGGAACTGGTCGATCGCCTCGACGGGAACGGCATTCGAAACGATGCGGTTATCGCCCTGCTGGTTGATGGTCGTCACGGGGAGGCCATCGACGTAAACTCCGGCAAGATAGTTTCCGGTGCCGCCGATGATCGGCGCGCGCGCGCCGCTCTGCACCCCGGGCAGGAGGGCAGCGAACGAGGTCGGGTCTCGCTGCTGGCCGTTCATCTGCAGCGGCAGCGCCTCGTAGGTCTTGTTTTCAATCACGCCGCCAAGGACCGCGTTGGTGGTTTCAAGAGCCGGCGGCACACCGGATACCGTGACCTCCTGTGTCGTCGCGCCGATCGTCATCGTGATGTTCAAGCCGGTGAGATGAAGCGCATCGATGCTGAAGTTCTGCTGCCTGAAGGCTTCAAAGCCCGGAGCCGCTGCCGTGACTGTGTACGTGCCGGGAACGATCGGCGCAATGGTATACAGGCCCGCGCCCGAGCTTTGGCGGGTGACCGCGACGCCGGTGGCGTTGTTCGTGGCCGTGACCGTGGCGTTGGGAACGGTGGCGCCAGTGCTGTCGATCACAGAGCCCTGAATCCCGGCCTCGCCACCCGTCTGCGCATAGAGCGCCACAGTCGTTGAGAAGTAAAGGCCGAGAGGCAACATCAGCCAGACACCGAGGCAGGCAGCCCTGGAAAAGGCTCGACGCTGTACACCCTCGGCCGCCCGCATCCCGACCACGCTTCCTGACATATCGCCTCCGCTCCCTGCACGCTTCCATCGGATTGCTGGTTGCAAACTACAACGGTTTGAAATCTACGAGACGGTTACGAGGCATGTCAATAGGCAAAGAATCTCTCCCTTGAAGTGAGCACAGCTCAAGCTGCAATGGAGGAGCGAGCCTGACGCGGACAACTCACGGCTGCGGCGGCCGCCGCTTCGCGAGGCAGACGGCTGCGCCAGCTTCCCGGCACGGCAGGCCGCACCGCAAGAGAGAGACGTCAGGGATGGGTCGCCGCCGGGGTCGCTACTTTGATCACGAAGTAGGTAAGGCTGGCGCCCTGCGGGATCAACATTTGGTGCGGCGTGTTCGCCGGGATCCGGAGGATGTCCCCTTTCGTCAGAATTACGCTCTGGCCGCCCTGGATCGACGGCCCCCGTTGCTCTCCGGGGCCGGTCGTCTTTGCCCCCGCCATGGAGCCGCCCGTGATAAGCGTCGCCGTCCCGTCGAGCACGAAATCGATGTCCTCGGCGCCGGTGTGCAGTTCCGCCTCCCCGCTTTTATCGCGAAAGCCGAGCACAGTAAAGTGGCCTGGATACTTCGCGAGCACCTCGCTCGCCGAACCGGTTCCCGACTGGTCAGCCTGCTGCTTGAGCTGAAGAGCCCGCTGGGCGAGCTGCGCTGCTGTGTATCGGTCAAGCGGCAGTGTGCCGGCTGCCGTGGAAGCAGACTGCGCATAGACGCCCGGCACCCCGCACATAGCTAATAGAAAAATCGCGTGGAACTGTTTCAGATTCGACATTGCTTCTCCCTTCTTGCGTGAGCAGGCGTTCCTCAGAGCAGGTCGCCGACCGTCACCGGGTCCATGTCGGCGTAAAGCTGGTTCTCACCACCCATCCCCCAGCAGAAGCTGTAGTTGCGCGTGCCTACCCCGGCGTGAATGGACCATCCCGGCGAGAGGATGATCTGCTTGTTGGCGACGACCAGGTGCCGCGTCTCCTGCGGAGGACCCATGAGGTGAATGACGCGATCCTCGGCCGCCAAGTCGAAGTACAGGTAGATCTCGGAGCGGCGCATGTGGGTATGCGGCGGCATCGTATTCCAGGCACTGCCGGTCGCGAGGCGCGTATAACCCATCACCAGCTGCGAGCTGCGGACGCCGTCCAGATGGATGAGCCGGGTGAGCGCTCGCTCATTGCAGGTCTCGCGGTCGCCCAGCGGTGTCGCGGATTGCTCCGCCGCGCGAATCAGCGCTGTCGGATAAGCGGCGTGCGAGGGGTAACTGAGCAGGTAGAACTCCGCAGGCTTTGCGGCTGACTGACTCGCAAAGCGCACGCTCCGGCTGCCTCGGCCGATGTACAGCGAGTCGAGGGTGCCCAGCGGATAGAACGTGCCGTCGACCTCGATGCTGCCATCGCCGCCGATATTCAGGACTCCCAGCTCGCGCCGCTCGCAGAAGTAGTCGGCCCTCAGCTCCTCTGCCGCCTGCAGAGTAAGGGGCGTTGCCAACGGCACAGCGGAGCCCACCACGGCGCGGTCGAGATCGCAGTATGCGGTCTGCAGCTGCCCCGGCTCAAAGAGGTCCTGCACAAGAAAGCACTCCCGCAGCTCGGCTGCGGACATACGAGCGAAGCGAACCGGGTCGGCGGTTTGATACAGTCTCATCGTTATCCTGCGCCTTCAGGCGTGCGCTTCCATGAACACGAGTTCGTTTCCATCCGGATCCATGATCGTGAGCGTCGAGCGCTGTTTGTGAAATGGAATGTGCAGCGACTTCAGCTGCCGGGCTGCCTGGGCAGTATGAGCGACGGACAGGAAAAGCCGGAAGGGACCGCCCGGCGTGAGCGCAATCCGCTCTCCCGAAACCCCGGGCAGATCGAGAGTGTTGCCGCTTGCCGGAAGCTGCCGCGAGGCGTCGCGAAAGCCCAGCTTGTCGAGATAGAACTGCCGTGCGGTTTTCGGATCCTGCATCGCCACACTCAGGCCGGCAATGCTCGCGGCGATGCGGTCCGGTCCGAGATGCTGACCCCGGTCGTTCCAGTGCATCGATCCCGGCATGTATTGCGTGTATTCGATGTTCTGCCGCTCCGGCCCTTGCAGGGTAAACAGCAGGTTGCCGGCGCCGGCGCGCTTGAGCGGTGTCGGCGTAAGACCCCTGCCGACATAGTCGTTGTAAACCGACTGCAGGTCGTCTGACTCAAAGCAGACATGCATAAAGCCGATCGTCTGTGACGGCTGGCCAACAGGATACAGTTCCAGGAACTGCCGATCGTTAATCTTAAAAAAGACCTCGGTCGGCTTGCCGTCCTTGCTCATCGAGAAGGCCACTTCAAAGCCGAGCCGCTCGTAGAAGGCACGCGAACGGTCGAGATCGCCGACGCGCAGGGCCGCATGCGCGATACCGGCAAGGGCAGGCGATTGCGCGCGGGCATGGCCGAGGCATGCCGCCCAGACGATAGCGACCGTTAGCGTAAGAACCGCGCTGCGAAGCGTGAGAACAACGCGGCGCATGCGCTACTTGCCCCCTGCCGGGCTCTTGCCTGCTGCCACTTCCACTGCGAATACATACGTAGGTCCGAACATATTGGAGCGAAAGATGACCCATTTCTTGTCGGGGGTAAAGCTGACGTTCGGCTCCAGGTGGTAGTTATGTTTGGACATATTCACCAGCCGCTCCGCATGGAAGACGCCGGGCTGGATAAGCTCGGCTGCGTTGATGCCATCGCCTTGCAGCATCTCCGGATGGAACAGGTAGATCCACTCGCCATCCGGGGCATGCGCAACCTGGCCGGGATCGCCGCCATCGCCGCAGAACAGGGAGGCGTCGGCCGTGACGTTGAAGTGGATCGACCATTCGTTCCGCTGCATGTGGTAGGCGACTCGTTTGCCTGTTTCCAGGTTGTAGCCGGCCAGCCAGAAGTCCTGGCCCTTCGGGGTCTGCCAGTCGTACCAGATGGTCCTGCCGTCCTGCCCCCAGAACTCATGCCCGGCAATCTCCATGAACATGGTGCGTTTGTGGATGAGCAGGTTGTGCGTTCCGTCGGTGTGAATCGTCCAGATGCGGTCGACCTTCTGCCAGGGCCCCTCATGGCAGTACATCAGCAGGGTGGGATCGGTCGGCGAGAAGAGCAGGTGGTTGATCCAGTCGGTGCTGTGCAGCAGGGTCTTCATCGTCCCGGTGCGCAGGTCGATGGTGAACAGGATCAGAGGCAGGTGCGCGGCCAGCCGCTGCTGCATCATTTCGCCTTTGTTTTGCGGCTGCACCAGCCCGCGATCGCCCTGCTTACTCCCGGCCTGGTTGTAGTCCGCGCCAGCTGCACCCTCGATCGCCGTGCCGGCCGCGAGGGTTTCATCCGCATTTACGCTCGCGATGGAGCCGCGCGCGGGCATCTCGGCCAGCTTGCGCGTCTGTCCTGTATCCACATTGGTGACATAGAGCGCGTGCTCTTCCGGCTTGATGTAGAAGACGCTCGGCGTCTTGTGCCCAACGACGATGGTGTGGACATTGCCGTGGACCACCGCGCGTGTTTTCCAGGTAGCCAGGTCGATCACCGAGATGCCGTCCGGGGTGGTGTAGATCATCTCCTTACCGTTGGGCGTGTAGCTGTTGACGTTGAAGTAGAAGCTGGCCGAGCCCGGTTCATCGGTGATCCGCACGACCTTGTGCCCGGTCGCCGGATCGACCCAGCTGCGTGGCGGGCTCGAGGGCTGGCTGGAAGCTGTCTGGCTCTGAGCGCATGGAGAGACGCACACGAGCAGCAGCGGCCACAGGAACCAGGCTGCGAGTCGGCGTGGGATGAGGCGCATCGGGAAGCTCCTGTTCTACAGATCAATTCACGGATGAAGGCTGTCGGCAACGCCGTTGAGCATGGGTCTCGCCGCTCACGTCACCGCTCATAGGGGGTCTGCGCGGAAAGAAAAGGATCGTCCGGCACCTGCCACACGCTTGGCTGGTCGGGGTGGTGAGGGTTAAAGTCCGGTACTCCGCGGCGAATGTCGTGGGCCAGCGGAAGATGGGCATCGCGAATGCCCTGGAGCACGCACTTGGCAAGCTCCAGTGCCCCGTAGGAGTTGAAGTGGGTATTATCCGCAAGCGCTTCGGTCTGCCCGGGAAAGCTGTTCGCGGGATAGTGGACGAATGCCTTCAACGTGCCCTCGGGTCCCATCGCTTCAAACAGCGTCTTGCTCATCGCGTTCAGGTCGACCAGCGGCACCTTCTCTTCGCGCGCCACTTCGCGCGTGGCATCCGGGTAGTCGCCGAGTGTCTGCTGTATGGTGCCGTCGGCTGCGAAGCTGCGGCGGTTCATGGAGGTGACCAGCACCGGGTGCGCGCCCTTGCTCCGGGCCAGGTTGATGTAGCGCCGCAGCAGATCTTTGTACATCGGGATAGGCACAAAGCCGCTCCCCGCCTTCTGATCGTTGTGCGCGAACTGCATGAAGAGGTAGTCGCCGCTGCGCAGCGTGCTCATGATCTTGTCGAAGCGGCGCTCGCTCACGAAGCTGCGGATGGTCTCGCCCGACTCGGCGTGGTTGGCAATCGCGACTTTATCGTTAAAAAAGCTGGGCAGCACCTGCCCCCATGCGGCCCACGGCGCCTTGTCCTGGTCCACCACCGTGGAGTCGCCCGCGAGATAGACCGTCGGCGCCTGCACAGGCTCGATCTTGATCGAGCGCACGCTCGGGTGCGTCCCCGTGAACTCGAGTGAGAGCTTCTCGTCCCAGTCCAGCGCGCCCACCTCGCGCGATTTCAACCGCACCTTCTCCGCCGGCGAAATGGCATCGGTGCGCACGTTGACGAGGAAGCTGCGCTTGCTCGTCTTCGCGGGTCCGGTCGACTCCTGATTCACCATGAGCCTGCGGGATTCTGCCTTGACCGTGGTGACTGCTGCCTGCTCCCCGCCGCCAAGGTCGACCGTCACCCGGTAGTTGCCCTCAGGCTCGGCAACCGAGACGAAGAATGCGGCTTCACTGGTACAGCCCTTTGCTGACACCTGGGGCGATGGAGCCAGGTCGAAGCCGAGCGCGTTCGCGCCGTCCGCTGCGCTGTACCGCTTCGCTGCCGGGAGGGCCTCGTAGCCGCGGCGCGGCGTGGCGCTGCAGTCAATGCGCACGGTTCTGGCGGGAGCGGCAGGCAGGGCCTGCGCTGCGGCCATCGCAGAGCAGAACATCGCGAACCCGCCTATGAGCAGGCGCGTTCCTGAGCGCGTCTTCATTCTCTTGATCCTGCTCATTGAGAGACTCCGGCGCGGTGGGCGCGCTTTGCCGCGGGATGCCGGGACAGCTGCACCAGCTCGGCGCCGGCCAGCAAAAAGGCGCCGACCCCGTAGTTGTAGCTGGACGATGGCAGATAGTGGGCCGGCGCAGCGCCGGTCTGCTGCACGCAGCCAAGTCTGCCGTCGGCATACACCTGCTGCAGCAGACCGCTCCAGGCCTTGGCGATGACTGGCAGGTAGGTTGTGCGGGAGAGCTGCCCATGCACGACGCCCCAGGCGAGCGCGTAGGTAATCAGCGCCGAACCCGAGGTCTCCGGCAGCGGGAAGCTCTGCTTGTCCAGCAGGTTGGCGTGCCAAAGCCCGCTTTCCAGATCCTGTCGTGCGGCGAGTGCAGCAGCCATCTCGCGCAATTGCTGCTCATACCGGCCGCGTTCCGGGTCGTCTGCGGGCAGGTAGTCGAGGGTGCGTGCGATGCCGGCCAGCACCCAGCCATTGCCGCGCGACCAGAAGATCGGCTGGCCGTTGCTGCCGGCCTGGTGCAGATACGTGGCGTCGCGGAAGTAAAGGTGGCTCTGTGGAGAGTAGAGAAGCTGTGAGGTCTCCCACCAGTGCCGGTCCAGATAGTCGAGGTATTTGCGATCATGCGTCACCGCGTACATGCGCGACCATACGGGTGGCGCCATGAACAGCGCATCGCACCACCACCAGGGGATCGGCGCCTGGCCCGTGGGTACGTGCAGCGGCGGCGAGCTCAGCAGGGCATCGAGGGCCGCGCGCGTCGGCGCCTGCATCTGTAACTTGCGCTGTTGCAGATAAAGCTCCAGATAGGTCTGCCCGACGCTCTGATCGTCGGCGTTGGGCATTGGCGACCGCAGCTGCCAGTCGAACTTCTCCCCCATCGTCTCCATGCTCTGCGCGTACCTGGGATCGCCAGTCGCGGACGAGGCAGCCATGAAGCCGCTATACAGTACGCTCCAGGTCCAGATGCGGTCGAAGTAAGGTTCTGCGCGGGCAAGCTGCCAGTCGGCGACCTTGCGCATGGCTTTGCCGATCGCCTGCGGCTGCAGGGCTGGGGAAAGGTCTGCAGCTTTGGGGCCGGGGTTTTCCGGCGCATCGCCGAAATGGCGAGCTGTGTCTTTCTGGATTCCCGCCTGCTCTTCCGCGGTGAGCGCTGCCTGCGCACGCGCGACAAGCGAACAGGCCGGCAGGCAGCACAGCAGGCACGCTGCTGACAGCATTCGCTGGCATCGGCGCTGACCGCGCATCCTGCGGCAATCGGGTTGATTCGTCGTATGCGTGTGCAGACAGAGCGGCTTCACGATGCCGCCGACCATAGGGGAAAAGCTGCACAGATGTCAATAGAAGTATTATTTTTACTATTGCTGCGAAGAATCGGACTGTTCGCCGTCTTCGAAGCTGACTTGTATGAACACCGGAAGAGAGGGAAAAGATTGGACCGGATCAGCCTGGATCATTCGTCCTCTGCGGCTCAGCCCATACATATTCAATAGAAAACGTATTTCTTGCGGCTAACCCAGTCGAGTATGATGGCTGCGCCATTGTTTGGAGCCCATCGGGCTCATTCCTTTCTCGCAGGAGAGCCGGCTTTGGGTCGAATGCTTGCTATTGCCGTTTGGCCGCTCGCGGCTCTGCTGTGCTCCGCTGCGGCTAACGCGCAGTCCGACGCGAGCTCCATCGAGAAGACCTTTGTGTCGCCGCCTGAAAACGCGAGGGTGATGATGCGCTGGTGGTGGTTCGGGCCAGCCGTGACTAAACCCGAGCTGGCGCGGGAGCTGCAGCAGATGAAGGCCGGCGGGATCGGCGGCTTCGAGATCCAGCCGGTGTACCCGCTTGCGCTGGACGATCCGAAAACCGGCTTTCGCAACCTGCCGTATCTCTCGGATGAGTTTCGCGACGATGTTCGCTTTGTGAACCAGGAGGCTAGCAGGCTGGGACTTCGCGCAAGCCTGACGCTCGCCAGCGGCTGGCCCTATGGCGGCCCACATACGCCAGTAAGCGAGGCCGCCGGAGCGCTTCGTCTGCTTACCATGCCAATCCCCAGCGGCGCAGACTCGGTCCCCGTGCCGGCGCTGGAGAATGGCGAGAAGCTGGTCGGCGTGTTTCTGGCACAGGGAGCCTGGAGCGCAGCCGGCGCGGGCGCGCCGGCGATGCTGGCGTTACCCGCTGCCGGCGAGACGCGGCTGGCGCTGCCTACAGCCAGTGGCGGCAGCGAACGCACCGTGCTCTGGTTCGTCTCCAGCCGGACCGGGCAGCAGGTAAAACGAGCCGCCGTGGATGCGGATGGGTTTGTGCTGGACCACTTCTCGCGAGAAGCGGTCGAAGCCCATCTGCACCAGGTCGCCGATCGGCTGATGACGGCCTTCGAAGATCGGCCGCCATACTCGGTCTTCAGCGATTCGCTCGAGGTGTATGGCGCTGACTGGACGCCGGGCTTTCTCGAAGAGTTCCGTAACCGTCGCGGTTACGATCTGCTGCCGCATCTGCCGGAGCTGTTCACTTTGCAGCCCAGCGAAGAAGCGCTGGAGGTGCGCCATGACTGGGGCCAGACGCTGACCGAGCTGATCGACGAAAACTATCTCAAGCCGATAGACGCCTGGGCCCGGGCGCACCACACCCTGTTCCGTTCGCAGACCTATGGCGATCCTGCGGTTTCGCTTGCGAGCAATGCACTGGCCGCCCTGCCGGAGGGTGAAGGGCCGCAGTGGCAGCGCTTCTCCTACACGCGCTGGGCGAGCTCGGCCGCCCACGTGTACGGGCGCCCTGTCGTCTCGTCCGAGACGTGGACGTGGCTGCACTCGCCCGCTTTTCGCGCAACGCCGTTGGACATGAAGGCGGAGGCAGACCGCTTCTTCCTGCAGGGCATCAATCAGCTGGTGGGTCATGGCTGGCCGTACTCGCCGCCCTCGGCAGGCGAGCCGGGCTGGCGCTTCTACGCAGCCGGCGCTTTCAACACGCACAATCCCTGGTGGATCGTGATGCCGGACGTGATGCGCTACATGCAGCGCGTGAGCTGGATTCTGCGGCAGGGTGAGCCAGCGAACGAGGTTGCCGTCTATCTGCCGGAGGAGGATGCGTACGCGGCATTTACCCCGGGCAAGGTGTCGTTGACCGATCGCATGCCGCTCTGGATTACGCCGGCGCTGACCCAGGCGATCGAGAACAGCGGGCACAACTTCGACTACATCGACAGCGCCGCGATCGAGGCCCGCGGCATCCACTACCCGCTGCTCATCCTGCCCCATGTCGACCGCATCTCCCCGGCGACGCTCGCGCGCATTGAGCAGTATTGCGAGCAGGGCGGCAAGGTCATCGCGCTCAGCGCGCTGCCTTCCCAGGCGCCCGGCCTGCCGGACCATGCGGCGCAGAGCGCCACTGTCGCCGCGATGAGCCGGAAACTTCTAAGCTGCAGCGGCCGGGTGCAGGTAATCCCCAAAGCCGGCGATCTGGCTCGGAGTTTACAAGACGAGCTGCCGCCGGACATGCGGCTGGATACCCCGGCGCCGCAGGTCGGCTTCATCCACCGCAAATTGGCGCGCGCCGACATCTACTTCGTCGCCAACACCGGGAACACTCCCGTGCAGACCCAAGCCCATTTCGGCAGCAGCTTCCACACGGGAGAGTGGCTGAACCCGGACACAGGGGAATCGCACGCTGTAAAAGCAGACGGCGCGCTCACGCTTGATCTCGCTCCGTATCAATCGCGCATCCTGCTGCTGCACGACGGCGCCGCCGCGCCGGGCGCCACGCCGGCCACTCAGCAGACCCGCATTGCCGATCTCAGCAACGATTGGCATGTTCAATTCGCGGGCAGTCCCCAGGTGGCCCCGCGCGAGATGCCGTCGCTGACCTCTTGGACCGACAATCCGTCAACGCTTTACTACTCAGGCATCGCGATTTATCGCAGAACATTTTCGCTGGCAACGCCGGCCTCACGCAGCGCCCGGCTGGTTCTCAGCTTTGGAGCCGGCAAGCCGCTGCCCGCGCCCTCAGGCGACAGCAAGGCTCCCGGAATGCAGGCCTGGTTCGATCCGCCGATCCGCGACGCGGCAGTCGTCTCCATCAACGGCAAACGGGCCGGCTCCCTCTGGCATCCTCCATACGAGCTCGATGTCACGCCCTTCCTGCAGCCGGGCGTCAACAGCATTGAGGTACAGGTCGCAAATACAGCCATCAACGAACTCGCGGGTGAGGCCCTGCCGGACGACCGGCTGCTCTCGGCGCGCTACGGGCGTCGCTTTGTTCCGCAAGGGATGGAGAACCTGAAGCCTCTGCCCTCCGGACTGCTCGGCAGCGTTGAGCTTCTCAGCCGGAGCGCCGAATGAGCCGCATCCTTCGGTCAGCGCTGCTGAGCTGCCTGCTGCTCGGCTGCATTCTGTGCGGCGCTGCTCGCTGCCTCGGTGAGCGCTCGTTTCATGCCGGCGACTACGGCGCAAAAGGCGATGGAGTCACGATTGATACGCGCGCGATCCAGGCCGCCCTCGACGCCGCGGCAACGGCCCGGCACGGCGTCGTTACGCTCGCACCCGGCACCTACCTGACCGGCGCGCTCTTCGTAAAATCTGGCACGGAGCTGCACCTGGACCACGGCGTGACCCTGCGAGCCGTGCCGTCGCTCGACGCCTACCCCATGCTTCCGACGCGTGTCGCAGGCATTGAAATGACCTGGCCTGCAGCGGTAGTGAACATCTACGGCCAGCATGACGCAGCCGTGACCGGCGAGGGCACGATCGACGGCGACGGCAAGCCGTGGTGGGACGGCTACTGGGCGCTGCGCAAGCAGTACGAGCCGAAGGGACTGCGATGGGCGGCGGACTACGACGACCGGCGGCCGCGTCTGATCCAGATCTACAACTCGAAAAAGGTGCGGCTCACGGGATTGCTGCTGACGCGCTCGCCCTTCTGGACGGTGCACATCTGCTACTCGAACCGGGTGCATGTGGATGGCATCACGATTCGTAACAACGTCGGTGGCAGAGGGCCGAGCACCGATGGCATCGACATCGATTCCTCGCGAAACGTTCTGGTGGAGCACGCGGATATCTCCGTGAACGATGATGCGCTGTGCCTCAAAGCCGGCCGCGATGCGGATGGGCTGCGCGTCGCGCGTCCGGACGAAGACATTGTCATCCGCGACTCCACGGTGCGCGAGGGCGCGGCCGCGCTGACCATCGGCAGCGAAACCTCGGGAGGGTTCCGCAATGTCGAGGTGTACGGCATCCATGCGCTGGACCGCGTGCCTTCCGGTGTGCTGTTCAAGTCGGCGCACACACGCGGCGGCTGGGCCGAGAACATCCGCATCCACGACCTGCAGCTGGACGGTGTCGCGACGCCGATTCACATCACCATGAACTGGAATCCCAGCTACAGCTATGCCCGTATCCCTCCGGGGCTGGCAAATGTGCCGTCATACTACAAAACCCTGGCAACGCCGGTTGACCCCGCGCGCGGACTGGCTCACTTTCACGACGTCCACCTTTCAAACATCCGCGCGATAGGAGCCAAGCGCGCCTTTGACGTAAGCGCGAGCGAGGCGGCGCCGCTGCGCGACTTTACGCTCGACCATATCGAGATCACGGCAGCCTCCGCGGGAATGATCGCGGACGTGCGCGGCTGGAAGTTCTCGCACGTGGCGATCCATGCCGAGGATGGAAGCAGCGTCGCGCTGAAGGATGCGGCGGTGCTGCAGGTCGAAAGCTCCGCCGGCATCGATGCGGGAGGCAAACCATGACGATCAGCTGCCGGCGGGTGAAGCGAGCGGCTGGCGTGGCGCAGCCCTTGCACTCCGTTGTCGAGAGTTCTCGTGCCCAACTCAAACCGAAGATCGCTGGCAGCTTACGCGCTTACCTCGGAAACGGACCAACAATGAAGCGCTGCTGCTGTCTGGCCTTGGCCGCAGTGACTGTGTGCGCGCAGGCCGTCGCCGCGCCCGCGCGGCCGTGGCAGACGATTCAGGACCTCAGCGCAGCGCAGGTGCGCGCCGTCTGGCAGTCGCCATCGCCTGAGTACGGGCCGGAGCCCTACTACGGCCTGAATGGGCCGGTCAGTCTGGCTCAGGTGCAGCGCGATCTCGACACCTTGAAGCAGCTCGGCTTTCAGGCGGTCACGGTCCAGGCCGGATTCAACATGCCGTTTGCCTACCTTTCTCCGGAGTACTTCGACTTTGTGCGCAGCTTTGTCGCCGAGGCGAAGAAGCGCAACCTGCGGGTGTGGATCGTGGACGATGCCGGCTATCCCAGCGGCTTCGCAGGCGGTAGATTCAGCGCAAGCGCGCCCGCACTGAGGATGCAGGCGCTCGAAGTCGCGCAGCAGATAGCTGTGGCCGGCGGAAGTGTGCTGCACCAGCCGTTGCCGCCCAACGCCGTGAGCGCGGCGGCAGTGAGCGAGGACGGAAGCGCGACGCCACTGCCGCTACATGGCGCCACGCTCGACTGGACCGCGCCTCCCGGCAAGTGGACGGTGCTCGTGGTCGACCATGAGTTCCGCACCTCGCCCACTCGCTCCGACACCAACCCGCAACGCGCGAAAGATACCAGCCAGTCGCTGGAGGACTACCTCAACCCTGCCGCGACGGCCCAGTACCTGGCCTGGACGCACGAGCAGTACAAGCACGCGGTTGGCGACGAGTTTGGCAAGACCATTCTTGGCTTCCGCGGCGACGAACCCGATTATTCCATCGCCGGTCTGCCCTGGACGCCTGCTTTCTTCGCTCGCTTTCGCGCGATCAAGGGATACGATGTCGAGCCGTATACCGCGCTCTTCGCCGCCACTCCATCGCCACGGCATCCTGGCGTTCTCCCGCGGCTCACCCCGGAACAGCAGCGCATCAAGGCCGACTACTACGATGTTTTCTCGCAGCTGTTTGCGGCCGGCTTCTTCGGCCCGCAGGGCCAGTGGTGCGCGGCGAACCATCTTGAGTACCAGGTGCACCTGAACCATGAGGAGCTGGAGATGGAGCTGACCCACAGCGAGGGCTCCTTCTTCCGCGACATGCGACCGGTGGAAGTGCCGGGCATCGATGCGATCTGGCACCAGATCTGGACCGATACCATCGCCGACTATCCGCGGCTGGCCGGCTCTGCCTCGCATGTCTACGGCAAGCCGCGCGCCTTTACTGAAAGCTTCGCAGCCTACCGGCCCACCCCGGACCTGACCATGGCACGCTACATCCTCAACGAACAGTTTGTCCGCGGCGTCAACCTGGTGGAGATGATGTACTTCCCTGCCACATCCGCCGGGCCGCGGCCTGCACCGTCCTACATGGGCCAGCCCGGCTTTGCCGCGCTTACGGCCTATGTGCGGCGGATGAGCTATCTGCTGGCAGTCGGCCGGCCAGCCGCTTCGGTCGCTCTTCTGCTGCCGTCGAGCTCGATGTGGCTTGGTGATGCCCAGGCAGATACGCAGTTCGTCTCCGTGGAGCGGCTGCTGAGCGAGCACCAGATCGACTTCGACATCGTGAGCGAGAATGCGTTGGCCCGCGACCTGAAGGCAGGGCACGGCAGCCTTGAGAGCCTGAGCGGCAACAGCTACCGCAGTGTCATCCTTCCCGCGCCGGAGTTGCTCTCGCAGGCAGCGCTCGATCGCCTGAAGACGTTCGCGGGCGGCGGCGGCCGGGTTGCTTTTCTCGGAGGCACACCGCGTTCTATCGTTGCAGGCAGCATCCGCGATGCGCGGGCAGCCACACCGGCTGACTTCGCGTGGGCAACGGCAGTGAGCCAGTCGCAGCTGCCGCAGACGCCGGTGCCGCCGCAGTACCCACCGCCTGCGCCGCCGCTGCCGCAGATCGTGCCGCCGGAAACTCTGGCCGCATTCAGCGCTGCAGTTCCGTCCTCCTCTGTGCAGCTGGACACGCCGGACACAGCGGTCCGGGTCATGCAGCGTCGCTGGAAGAACGCCGATGTGTTTCTGTTCTTCAACGAAGGCCCGGTCGCGAGCGACCATCGCGTGACGTTGGTCGGCCGAGGCAGAACGGCAGAGGCATGGGATGCGCAGACCGGAAACATCACCGCGTTGCAGAGCGGGCGTTCGGCTCAGGGCCTATCTGTGCAGCTGCCGTTGCAGCCTTATGAGGCGCGCATCGTGGTGGTTCACCGTTAGCGGCTCTTCACGCAACGGCTACACGATTTTGTTGTCGGCATTTGCAAGGGTTGCGTCTTTGGCGGCGCGGCTCCAGCCGATGCGCATGTCCTTCACGCTGTGCAGCGCAAAGGACCGGTTCTCGGCGCCGGTCTGCGTGGTGATGGCGAAAAAGTCGGCGCGCTCGACATTTTGCAGGTAGAAGGCTGGCCTGCTGTCCATCGCGGCCGCAGCCATTTCCACGTGGCTCATCTCCAGATTGCGCACATGGCGCAGGAAAAATCCGTAGGCTGGCGTCGCGCCGAACATTCCCGGCTCAGGATATTTCGCCTCCAGCTCCGGCGGCTGCAGCGCGGCCATCTCCGAGGTGCCGGCGCCCGCGCTTTCGATGTAGATGTTGGACAGCTTCACGTCCTCGATCGCCGAGCCCGGAATACCGCTGAGGATGGAGCTGACCCGGCTCGCTGCGTTGTAGCATTCGACATTGCTGATCACGATCCGCCGCAGCGTCCCAACCTTGGTGGTGTCGGCCGGCCCGCGCAGGCGCGCACCCAGGCGCATGAAGATCGGTGGTGAAACCAGATCGCGCATGGTCGTGTTGGTGATCGCGATGTCTTCCAGCAGCGCGCCATCCACTGTTTCCAGCGCGAAGCCCTGGCAGCCCTCGAAGACGCAGTTCGAGATCGCGATATTGATGAAGCCGCCGTTGGACTCCGTACCGCACTTGATGCGTCCGGTTCGCGGCACACGATTCTCCGGCGCAAACTTTCTGAAGGTGCCATCAAGTATGCTGCCGAGCTCGTAATACCCTGTCACCCAGCAGTTGGCAATGGTGACGTTGCGCGTCGCACGTGCGTAGCCAAGCGCGTAGCTCGACTTCGGACAGATGCCATCGTCCCAGGGTGAGTTCACTGTGCAGTTGCTCACACGAACGTTCTGGCAGCAGTCGATGTCCATGCCATCCCGGTCGGTGTCGATCTTCAGGTTGTCGATCGTGACATTGTCGACGCCGGTAAGCAGCAGCCCGAAGTGGCCGCCCTTCAGGATGGAGAAGTCGCGCAGGATCACGTTGCGGCAGTTTTTGAGCGCGATAGACTTGTTGCCGACTCCCGGCTGCTCCGCGATGAAGGGCGCTCCGTCCCCTTTGCGGCCGCGGCCATTGGAAAGCCCCTTGCCCCAGATGAGCCCGGGGCCGGTAATGCTGAAGTCTTCAAGTCCCTCACCCCATAGCAGCGAGTTGTGCCAGTGGTTGTGGCCGTAATCCTGGTAGGCGTCCCAGGCCGTCTTCGGCTCGGCAGCGTCGTAGGCAGCGCCCCGGTAACCGGTCTGCTCGCCGGGCAGCGGTGAGTCCGCGGCCAGGATGACACTGCCCTGCAGCAGATGCAGGTGCACATGACTCTTGAGCCGCAACGAGAAACAAGCATACGTGCCCGCAGGAAACACAACGACTCCACCGCCAGCGGCGGCTGCAGCCTCAATGGCGCGATTGATGGCCGGGCTGTCGAGCGTCTTGCCGTCGCCTGTGGCGCCATACCTGCGGACGTCAAACAAGCCGCCGTTTTCATCCTTTCCGTCCCGTCCGTCAAGGGCCAAAGGCGCGCTAGCGCCAAAAGAAAGGGCCGGAGCCGCCAGGGCCGCTACGCCCACACTGCCAAAACGGAGAAAATCGCGCCGTGCATTGTGAAAGCTCGTCATAAGGGGGCCATCTTAGCAGCCGTAAGTGGGTAGGGGGGAATTATCCTGTTATGAAACAATTGCGGACGCCCTCGCGATCGCGACTCAAGACGATGGATACACCGCAAATCCAGGCGCCGCATCTACGCACACAGGCACTCCATATCTGGCGGACGCGCATCTCTTTCGCAGCGAAGGAGACGGCGCTTTCTTCCACGAAGTTGCCTATAGACAATGTTTCCCTCGGGAGATCATTCTTAGCCGGTCGGATAATTTCACGTTCAGGCGAGGTGCAGATGCGAGGCGGCTTTGAGGATCGACAGGCGCGCTGGAACGCGCTCAGCGAGCTTGTCTGGATGTGGCTGCTCCTTTGCTTGATTCCTGCGACGGCTGCCACCGCCCTCGCTCAAAATTCCGGGTCGCCGCCGTCACTGTTCATCGCCGGTGACTCCACGGCGAATATCGGCGGCGATGCCGCGGTCAATGCCGCGCAGCAGCTTGGCTGGGGTACGCCGTTCGCCGGCTACTTCGATCCCGCGAAAATGCGTGTGGTAAACACCGCCAAGGCCGGGCGCAGCAGCCGCACCTTCCTGGCAGAGGGGCTGTGGACCGCGGTCCTCGACCAGCTGAAGCCCGGCGACCTCGTGCTCATCCAGTTCGGGCACAACGATGGGGGAGACCTCGACGGCGCCAAACCACGAGGGTCTCTGCCAGGCACCGGCGAAGACACGCGGCAGGTGACGCTGCTCGATGGAAGACAGGAGACCGTGCACAGTTTCGGTTGGTACCTGCGGCGGTACATCGCCGACACCCGGGCAAAAGGCGCCACGCCGATCGTACTCACGGTCACCCCGCGCAATATCTGGACCGATGGCAAGGTCGAGCGCGGGCTCGGGCACTACCGCGAGTGGGCCCAGCAGGTGGCGCAGGAAGAGAATGTGGATTGCGTCGATGTGAGCGGCATCGTGGCGCGCGCTTATGAAGCACTTGGGCAGCCGGCTGTCGCGGCATTTTTCCCAATCGATCACACCCATACCAGCCCCGGCGGCGCCGCGTTTGTCGCGCGCCAGGTTGTGGCCGGGCTCAAGTCGCTGCCCGATGCGCCATTCACGCAGTACTTCTCCGCCGAGGGCGCCGCAGTCGTGCCGGCATCGCAGGCCAGTCTGCCGCTGCCAGCGAAAGCGGGGCTGCCCGTGCTGTGGATCGTCGGCGACTCCACCGTACGCAACGGGCAGGGCGACGGCGCCAACGGCCAGTGGGGCTGGGGCGACGAGATTGCGCCCTACTTCAACAGCGCCAGGCTCAATGTCGTGAACCGCGCCATCGGCGGCCGCAGCAGCCGCACCTTCTTGCAGTTCGACTGGCCCGCGGATCTCGCCATGCTTCACAAGGGCGACATTGTGCTGATGCAGTTCGGCCATAATGACTCCAGCCCGCTCGACGACAAAGCGCGTGCCCGCGGCACGCTGCCCGGTGATGGCGAGGAAACGCGCGAGATCGACAACCCGATCACCCGCCAGCATGAGGTGGTCCACACCTATGGCTGGTATCTGCGGCAGATGATTGCGCAGGCGCAGGCTAAAGGCGCCAGGGTTATCGTCTGCTCGCTGATTCCCCGCAAAGCGTGGGATGGCAATCGCGTGCATCGCGAGGACTATGTACAGTGGGCCCAGGATGCCGCGCAAAGGCAGCACGCAGCGTTCGTCGATCTGAACGCCATCATCGCAGAGCAGTACGAGGCGCTGGGCCAGGCGAAAACAGAGAGCTTCTTCGGCGACCCGCATACGCACACCAATCTTGCGGGAGCACAGATGAACGCCCAGTCCGTAGTCGAAGGACTGAAGGACCTCCGACACGACCCCCTCAAAAAGTTCCTATCTCCCGCTGCGCAGGAGCTGCCTCGACGCGGTTCTTCGACCCGAACCGCACAGGACTCAGCGCCCCATCCACCCGCCGTCGACGGTCAGCACGGTGCCATGCACGTAGGCCGAGGCCTCTGACGCCAGGAAGACAGCGGGGCCTGCGAAGTCGCCGGGCTCGCCCCAGCGGTTGGCCGGGATGCGGGCGAGGATTGCCGCACTTCGTGATGGATCGGCGCGCAGCGCGTCGGTATTGTCGGTGCTGATGTAACCCGGCGCGATGGCGTTGACGTTGACTCCGCTCCCGGCCCACTCATTGGCAAACGCCTTCGTTAGCTGCCCCACGCCGCCCTTGCTCGCCGCATAGCCGGGCACGGTGATGCCGCCCTGAAAGGTCAGCAGCGACGCCGTGAAAATGATCTTGCCGGAGCCTCGGGCGACCATGTCGCGGCCAAACTCGCGAGCCAGGATGAACCCGGCGCTCAGGTTCGTCTCCAGCACCTCGTCCCACTGCGCATCAGTGTGCTCGGCCGCCGGTTTGCGCCGGATCACACCCGCGTTGTTCACCAGAATGTCGACGACCGGGTGCTTCTGCCTGGTCCGCGCAATGTAGTCGTAGAGCGAGGCGCGCTGGGCAAAGTCGCAGGCTGCGCCTTCAAACGATCGCCCCAGTCGCCGGACCTCCCGCTCGACCTCGCTCCCCTGTGCTTCAAGCGTTGCGCTCACGCCAAGAATATCCGCGCCCGCCTCGGCCAGTGCCGTCGCGATGGCCTTGCCGATGCCGCGCTTGCAGCCGGTAACCAGGGCCAGCTTGCCGTCAAGCCGGAATCTGTCAAGCACTCCCATTTCTTCTCCTATTGTCCCGCAGTGAGACACGCCGGCCCGGCCCTGCGAGACCATCCGGACCCATCGATCCTACGCGCAACAGCAAGGCTGTTTCATGCCCTCCAGGATCGGCGGACCGTGCGCATGCTGACCGCGGACTACGCATCCGGGAACCTGCGCCGGATGAGCACCGTGCGATGAAGTTCGTCCACGTTTTCAAGAACCTTGAGGCGCAGGTCCCGGTCGATGCCAGGATGGGTCAGCCAGCGGTCGACGACGGCCTCTGCTGCCGGGCTGGTCTGGCCGTCAAGGAAGGCGCCGAGCCATGCGCCCAGGAAGAAGATCTTGCGGTCGCGCTTGATCTCGGGCAGCAAGTCGAGAGCGCGGCCAAGATACGGTTCGGTAAGCGCGGCCTCGTTCCAGCTGTTGAAGGGGCGCAGGCTCTGCGTGAGCCAGTCTTCCGGCCTGGCGGAGGCATCCGCTGGCGGCCGAAGATACTCGGCGAAGTAGCGGGCTTTCGATGCCGCATCCGGCGCCCCGGCCTGGACCGCCCAGGCATACTTCTGGCCGTCTCCGGACGGGTCGTGCTTCACTTCGGCAGCGAAGAGCGAGGCCGCCTCGGGGTCGTTCTGTTCAATCAGCCGGCCTACGAGATTCCAGCGGTCAAGCGGACGCAGTTGCACACCGGGGATGGTGAGCTTGCCGGAGAGCAGGTCTTTGAGCGTGGCGCGGGCGGCCGGTGACTCGGCAACGCCGACCAGGGTGCGAAAGCTGACGATATGCAGCCCCACCGTGGGCGCGTGCAGCATGCGGTCCATCGCGATCGCTTCTACCCGCGGCACATACACGGCCCGGCCGCGGTCGGTCATGTAGCGGTGCAGCGCCGCAGTCGAGTGACCGGCGATGATGCGGGCAAGTGTCTCGTCCTGCTCGTGCGGCAGTGCGGCGAGTGCGAGCGTGAGATAGCTGCCCGGCGAAGACTGGGCGATGTGTACGTTGTCCCAGAGCGCACCCCAGAGCATGGAGACAAGCAGCGGCGAGCTGCCCGGCGCGTCGCTGCCGGACGCCGCGAGAAACTGCTGCCGCACCGACTTCTCACTGGCCGGGTCGAGCAGAAAGCGCCCATAGGCTTGGTCGCCGTCGTTGGCAAAGACGACGGCTGGGCATGGCTTTCCTATAGCGCCCGGCACGGTCGCCGTCGCAGTGCTCCAGTCCACGCGCAGTCGGTCCGGCTGCCGCGCCAGAGTGCCGGGATAGCGCAGCAGCACCTCATTCGAGATGGGCCACACAAGACCGCCGGGCAGCACGTCCTGTTGTCGAAGTGTCAGGCTCTGCAGCTTGCCCGTCGCGCTGCAGCTCCAGGAGGCAGCGATCTCGGGCATGCCTCGGCGCAAAACCCATGCGTCCGCCCACGCGCGCACATTCTGTCCGCTGGTCGTATGGAAAGCGGCGATCAGGTCGGCCCACTCGGCGTTGTTGTAGGCATGCTGCTTCAGGTACAAGCGCAGTCCATCGCGAAAGCTATCGGGGCCGAGGCGGAACTCCAGCTGCTTCAGGATCGCCGGTGCTTTCTGGTACACGATCGCGCCGTAGGCGCTCTTGGCGTCCTTGAGGTTTGGAATGTTCTGAAAGATTGGCGTTGTGCCTTCGGTCTCGTCGATGCCGTAGGCCGATGGCTTGATGTCTTCGTAGAAGTGCTTCCAGGCGCCCGCATCGGGCTCGAGCGCATCCAGCGCCCGGTAGGCCATGTACTGCGCAAAGCCCTCCTTAAGCCAGAGGTCGTCGAACCAGCGCATGGTCACCAGGTCGCCAAACCACTGGTGCGTCAGCTCGTGCAGCGTGGTGATATTGCGGCCGAAGCGGTCGCTGGCGGTCGGCGCGCTGCGAAAGAGCACGACATCCTCGCGCAGAAAGGTCGCGCCGGCATGCTCCATGCCACCGAAGGGGAAGCCGGGGATAAGGACCATGTCGTACTTGGGAAACGGAAAGGGCTGCGCGAAGTAGCTGGAAAGCCACGCCATGCCGCGTGCGGTGATCTGCTGCAGCTGCGGGACCTCCGGTTCGGCTCTGGCCAGCTGCGATTTGCGCACATAAACATCAGGCTCGCCGGCTGTAGGGTGCACCTTAACCCATGGCCCGGCGGCAAACGCGAAGAGGTAGGTGCTGATGGGCCGGGTTTCCGGAAAGCGGGTGCGGGCGATGCCGGCTGAGACTGTTTCGGGCTTGCCGGGCGCGGTGTTGCCAATGAGCGTCCAGGCGGCGGGCGCGGTCAGTGCAAGCGTAAAGCCGGCCTTCAGATCGGGCTGATCAAAGCAGGGGAACGCCATGCTGGCGTCCATGGGAACGAACAGCGAGTAGAAGTATTCGCTGCCATCGTCCTTGTCTTCGTAACGCGTGATGGCCGCTCCGGCTTGCGCGATGCGCGCGGTAAAGCTGACCTCAACCGTGTTCTGGCCGGCCTGCAGCAGCGCAGCCGGGAGCGTGAGATGGCCATTTGTGAGTGCGGTTGCCAGCGGTTTGCCGTTAAGGCGGCCAAACTGGATAGAGCCCGCGCGGAAGTCGAGCGGAAGATCCGCCTTGGTGCCGCCTGCAGCCAAAGTAAATCGGATGACTTCGCGGCCAGGGAGAGTGTCGGCGTGCGGGGCAAGCGTGAGCTCAAGCGCGTAGTGCAGGCCGGAGACGCGGGCGGCGCGGGCGCGCGCCAGTTCGCGCGAGACGCCCGGTCCGTCGAGTGGCCCGGTGCTCGGGCCGCTGGCGCATACGCAGTGAGGAAGCAGAAGAACGGCCACAAGCATGGCGAAGAGCCGGACAAAAATAAGAGATACTGCGCGAGCGCAAAGTCGACGAACAGAACCCATTTGTTCTCCTGGCTTTATCCGAGAGGCAGCGTACTTTCAAGGCCGGGCGAGCTCTCAATGCGGCGAAGCGTCTCCGGCAGGGTGAGCGCGATCAGCGCTGCGAGAAGAAAGGCGACGGAGGTGATCGTCAATGCGGGGCCGATCCCGCTCGACTCCGATGCGCGGCCCACCACGTACGGAGCGGCGGCGCTGACGAGCCGGCCTGTGTTGTAAGTGAATCCCATGGCCGTTCCGCGAATGGATGTGGGAAACAGCTCGCTCGCGATGACGGCGAAGCCGCTGAAGTAGCCCGATCCCCAGAAGCCCACCACAGGCCCAAGCCACAGCAGCGCTTCAGCACTGCCGGCACGTGCATAGAACTGCACCACAAGCGCGGCCATGAGCAGGTAGCCGATATAGGTTGGCTTACGCCCGAAGCGATCGGCGAAGTAGCCGAAGCTGATGTAGCCAAGCAGGCTGCCGGCCTGCATCAGGATCGTCCACGAAGAGGTTTGCACCACCCCAAGCCCGCGGCCGCCGTGCGCCGGCGAGCCGGACAGGAAGGTCGGCACCCAGAAGAAAAGCCCCCACCATGCGAAGAGCGTGGCTGCGTTCATGCTGGTGGCCGACAGGGTTCGCAGCGCGAGCGGACGCTGGAACAGGAGACGCAGCGAAGCGGGCTTGCCGGCCGCCTCGACGCGCCATAGCTCCGGCTCTTTGACGCGGCGGCGGATCCAGAACGTGAAGAACGCCGGCAGCACGCCGAGGAAGAAGACCGGCCGCCAGCCGAAGTGCGGCAGCACCAGCGCTACCAGCGCCGCGGCCAGCGCATAGCCGACAGCCCAGGAGCTTTGCACCAGCGCCAGCGCTTTGCCGCGGTGCTCGTCCGGCCAGGACTCCGCCACCAGCGCCGCCCCGGCGGCCCACTCGCCGCCCATGCCGAAGCCGAGCGCGATGCGGCATAGCGCCAGCTGCAGCGGCGTATGCACCAGGCCGCATAGCCCGGTGCACACGCAGTACACCAGGATGCTGGCGGAAAGAGCGCGCGTGCGCCCGAAGCGGTCGGCGATGCGACCGAAGAGCGTACCGCCGAGGGCAGCAGCAATGAGCGTAGCCGACATAATGAGTCCCGCCACGCCGGCGCTCATGTGCAGCTCCGCGCGCATCCGCGTCACCACCAGCGCATAGAGCATCACGTCGAAGCTGTCCAGCATCCAGCCGAGCGAGGCGGCCAGCAGGGTGCTGCGCTGCGCGTGCGACGCGTTGCGCAGCCAGGGGAACGGGCCTCTCCGCGCGGCCGGGCGGGGTGGACTCACACGCGATGTACTCATCGAGGGTGCTCCTCTGTCGGGTTTGCCTGCGAGGGCTGGAGGCAAGTTCATTTGGCGTGGTCGATCTGGTTGATATCCGGAGGCAGCATGGGGCGTCCCCGCTCGATCTTCCAGTTCACGCCGTTCATGTCGAGCACACCGGGAGTCTTGCCCATGTTGGTCGGCACTTCGGTCAGCGGTGTGTTCTCCGTATAAGTTGAGGTTTGTGTGCTGTCAATCTATTTGTATATTTTCTCTGTATCCGCCTTTTCATGCCCCTGGCCTATGTTCCGCATAAGCAAATGCCAGACTACCCGGACAGCGCACCATGCACGGCATCATTCGATTAATGACACAGGAGTTGCTTGCCAATGCGTGTAGCCGTTGATAGCGGCGGTACCTTCACCGACTGCGTGTACCTGCATGACGGAGTGCTGGCAATCCGTAAGGTGCTCTCGACTCCTGAAGATCCGGGCGCGGCGGTGCTGCAGGTGGCGACGCAAGCGACTGGGCTGGCGGCTGCAGGGACCGAGCTCCGCTCTCTTCGGCACGGCACCACGGTGGGAACCAATGCCATGCTCGAGCGCAAGGGCGCCCGCGTGGCATTTGTCACAACGGCAGGTTTTGAAGACACGATCGCGATCGGCCGGCAGGCACGTCGCTCCCTCTATGACTGGTTTGACACCCCGCCGCCATGCCTGGTGCCGAAGGAGCTGCGGTTCGGCGTACCCGAGCGCACAAGCGCGCAGGGTACGATCCTGCGCGCGCCCACTCCATCTGAGCTCGACGCTCTCTGCGACGCAGTTGAATCGAGCGGCGCCGAGGCCATCGCGCTTTCTCTTCTGTTTTCTTTCGCCAACCCCATCAATGAGCTCTCCGTAGCGCAGGCCTTAGCTCGTCTGCAACTGCCGCTTTCAGTTTCCTCGCGCCTGCTGCCCGAGTTCCGCGAGTTCGAGCGTGCTTCGACGCTTGTGGTCAATGCCTATCTCGCTCCGAAGGTTGGCGCCTATCTCAACCAGCTTGACCGATCTCTGGCGCAGAGCTTTGACGGAGCCGCTTTGGAAGTCATGCAGTCCTCCGGCGGCATTCTGCCTGCGGCGCTGGCGGCACAGGAGCCAGTGCGCACCTTATTGTCAGGGCCTGCCGGCGGGGTTATCGGGGCGCATCGAGTGGGTGCGCTCGCCGGCTTTCAAAAGATCATCACCTTTGACATGGGCGGCACCTCGACCGATGTGGCTCTGATCAGCGGCGCGGAGCACTCCGGCGAGTCGAGTACTCCCGAGGCAGGACTGCGGATTACGAACGAGACCGTCGTTGCCGAGATGCCGGTGGCCGTGCCGATGCTCGACATTCACACGGTGGGAGCCGGCGGCGGCTCTATCGCGCGCTTCGATGCGGGCGGCATTCTGCATGTCGGGCCGGAGTCCGCAGGCTCCGAGCCCGGTCCGATCTGCTATGGGCGGGGCGAACAGCCGACCGTGACAGATGCAAACCTTCTTCTTGGACGGCTCGATCCTGAAAACTTTTTGGGTGGCGCGATGCAGCTCGACGAGGAGCGAACGCGCCGGCACATGCAGCAAGCGGCCGACGCGATGGAGCCGGGCCGTGCATCCGTTGAAGCATTTGCAGCGGCCACAGTGCTGCTTGCCGAGGCTTCGATGGAGCGCGCCATCCGTGTGATCTCGGTCGAACGCGGCTACGACCCGCGCGAGTTCACGCTGGTGTGCTTTGGCGGCGCGGGGCCGCTGCACGCCTGCGCGCTGGCGCATTCGCTGGCCATGCGGCGGGTGCTGGTGCCGCTCATGCCCGGTGCACTGTCTGCGCTTGGCATCCTGCTGGCCGATACGGTTCGCGATTACTCCAAAACTGTAATGCAGACGTACACGCAGGAGAGCTCGCCGGACTTGCTGAAGGACGCCCTGAACGCACTGCAAGCACAAGGGCAGGCGGACTTCGCGCACGCTTCTGTCTCGCCAGTCTTCATACGCTCGCTTGACATGCGCTACGCGGGCCAGGGTTTCGAGGTGAATGTAACGGCCGGCGCAGACCTGCTCCTGCGCTTCCATGAAACGCATCGCAAGCGTTATGGATATGCCGATCCTGACCGGCAGGTAGAGATCGTCAACGTGCGTGTGCGCGCAGTGGCAGCGTCTGGCGAGGTTTCGCTTGCCACGCAGACATACGCTGCCGGCAACGGCTCGCAGGCATTTGAGAAGATGCGGCGCGTGTACTTCGACGGCATCTTCGTGGAGACACCCGTGTTTGCACGCGAGCAGCTGCGGCATGGCGACTGCGTAGCTGGGCCCGCTCTGGTAACCGAGTACAGCTCCACAACGGTCATTCTGCCGGGAGACCGCATGCACGTCGACCGCTTTGGCAATCTCGTCATTGACATCCAGCAATGTATCGAGCCGGAGGTGCAGCCGTGAGCACGCTTTCTCCCACAGCCCCACCGGCAGCCGTCAGCCGCATCGACCTGGCCGTCTTCAAAAGCGCCTTGCACTCCATCGCCGAGGAGATGGGAGCGGCTCTGCGGCGCACTTCTTTCTCGCCCAACATCAAGGAGCGCCGCGATTACTCCTGCGCGGTCTTCGCGGGCGATGGCGAGGTGATCGCCATGGGCGATCACATGCCGGTACACCTTGGCTCCATGCCGATGTCGGTGCGTGCGGCGGTTGCGGCCATGCGCTTCGAGCCTGGCGACATCGCGATCCTGAACGACCCTTATCGCGGTGGCACACACCTGCCAGACATCACCATGGTTATGCCCGTTTTTGTCGATGGCGAAGGCGATCCGGTGTTCTACGTTGCCGCACGCGCCCACCATGCCGATGTGGGCGGCATGTATCCAGGCTCGATGGGGCTTTGCAGCGAGATTTACCAGGAAGGGCTGCGCATTCCGCCGATCCGTATTGTGCGCGGGGGCGCAGTGCAGGCCGATGTACTCGCGCTGATTCTGCACAACGTGCGAACGCCGAACGAGCGGCAGGGCGATCTCTCCGCGCAGATTGGCGCCTGCCGGGTGGGCGCGGAGCGGCTCGCCGCGCTGGCTCGCAAACAAACGCCCGCGCGCTGCCGCATGCTCTGCGCCGAACTGCTCGATTACTCCGAGCGCCTGACACGTGCCGCGCTCGCCGGCATGCCGCGCGGCGCGTTTGAAGCAGAGGATTGCCTGGACGATGACGGGCATGGCCACGGACCGCTGAACATCCGGGTGCGGCTCACCATCGATCCTGAAGCTGCAACCGCACACGTGGATTTCGCCGGCTCGCATGCTCAGGTAGAAAGCAGCATCAACGCAGTTGAAGCGATCACATACTCGGCGGTCTTCTACGTCGTGCGATGCCTGCTGCCCGGGGATGCGCCGGCAAGCGCCGGGCTCATGCGGCCGATTACCTTGGCCCTCCCGGAGAAAAGCATCGTCAACGCTTCGTTGCCGGCGCCGGTCGCCGGAGGCAATGTCGAGACCTCGCAGCGCATCGTCGATACCCTGCTCCGCGCGCTGGCGCAGGCGCTGCCTGGGCGGGTGCCTGCGGCGAGCGCCGGTACCATGAGCAACCTGACGATCGGAGGCGTGGACCCTCGCCATCAGACGCCTTTCGCCTACTACGAGACAACGGCGGGCGGCATGGGAGCGCGTCCCGGCAGTAATGGGCTGTCGGGCGTGCACACCCATATGACTAACTCGCTCAACACTCCTGTTGAAGCGCTGGAGTACGCCTACCCGCTGCGCGTGCTGCGTTACGCCTACCGGTCCGGCTCCGGCGGCGAGGGACAGTTCCGCGGAGGAGACGGCCTGGTACGCGAACTGGAGCTGCTGGCGGATGCGCAGGTAACGATTCTGGCTGACCGCCGGACGCATGCACCCTGGGGGCTTGGCGGAGGGAAGGCCGCTACCGCCGGCCGTGTCCTGCTGACACATGCGGGAGAGACCCGGGAGCTGCCCGGCAAATGCAGCGTGCGTGCAAATGCCGGCGACACCCTGCGCGTGGAAACGCCGGGGGGCGGCGGCTGGGGTCCGGGCGACCTCGCGGCCGAGTGGAGGGCGTAGGACGGCTGGTCGAGCGTTCCCTGCTCGAGTTCAAGGGAATCGCAAATGTACCTTTGTCCTAAAATCTAAGAAACAGCGTTGCGCCTCAAGCGCCGCTACTTCCATCGAAACAAAACATGGCTATGCTGCTTCGTAATTCGCACCCTTGTGATAATCCTAGGTTTCAAGAAGTAGACTTATTTGGTTCACTTTTAAGACTTGTGTCAGTTCTGGGTGCTCCCGCCATACCAAGGAAACGAGCGCGCGCAACGGGCTGCCTAAAGCGAGCACGAGATACAAAACAGCAAGTTTGCTTTTCAGGTTTATCGTTAGCGCTGTACGTTGTCTGAGCACTGCAAACAGGATCAACCATTGAAGAAGCTCCATGTACGCCTGACTTCGTTTGTTCTGGCCGCTATCGTTGCTCTTCCATGCTTCCTGCTGCATGCCGCTCCTGTCAGCCCCGCGTCTCCGCGTGTCGTTACACAGTTCACCAGTGGCTGGCGCTTCCTGCAAATGGATGCCCCGGGTGCCGAAGCGCCGGGGTTTTCCGATGCATCCTGGACCGCCGTGACGCTTCCCCATGACTGGGCCATCGCGGGCCCGGTCGAGCAGGACGCGCCCAGCCGAGCCGCCGGCGGCTTCTTTCCAACGGGCGTTGGCTGGTATCGCAAGACTTTCCCATTTACGCCTGCTGCCAGCCATAGGACTTATGTAGTTTTTGACGGCGTAATGGCCAATTCTGACGTTTACTTGAATGGCCACCTGCTCGGCCATCACCCTTACGGCTATACCAGCTTTTTCTATGACCTCACACCGTCACTTATCGCCGGCCAGAACACCATGGCTGTCCGCGTTGATGATTCGCAACAGCCCGCATCCCGCTGGTATCCCGGTGCCGGCATCAATCGACAGGTTCGCCTTGTCACCGTTGCAGATACCCACATCGCTCCCTGGGGCACCTTTGTTACAACGCCCAGTGTTTCCAGCGCATCCGCCACTATCCACATCCGCAGCACTGTGGTGAACGACTCTGCCATTTCGGCAAAGCTCGCCCTCCTCGTTCAACTTAGGTCGCCTGCGGGAATGATCATCGCAAGCCAGAAGGTCGCCTCCCAGTTAGCCGATGTCGCAGCCGGAAGTACTGCGGACCTGGAGGTCGAGACCATGCTCCCAAACCCCGACCGTTGGGATCTCAATCATCCCGCTATGTACACCGTTTACGCCACCTTGATGCGTAACGGACAACCCGTCGATAATGAGGAGGTTCCTTTCGGGATCCGCGAGTTCCATTTCGATCCCAATCAAGGCTTCTTTCTCAACGGAGTGCATCACAAGATCTTCGGTGTGGCCCTCCATGCCGAGGCCGGTGCCCTGGGCACCGCTGTACCACTTGCCGCGTGGGCTCGCCGCCTCACAGCGCTTCACTCACTCGGTGTAAACGCGATCCGCACCGCCCATAACCCACCGGCTCCCGAGTTTCTCGATCTATGCGATCGCATGGGTTTCATGGTCATGGAAGAAATGTTTGACACCTGGACCGTCGCCAAGAATCCCTATGACTATCATCTGTACTTTCGCGATTGGGCACTCAAGGATACTGCTGCTGCCGTGCAGCGAGACCGCAATCATCCCAGCATCATTCTTTGGTCGGCGGGCAACGAAATTCATGACACACCGCACCCTGAAATTGCCATTCCGATCCTTAAGTCGCTCATTGAGACCTTCCACACAAACGATCCCACCCGCCCCGTCACCCAGGCACTGTTCCGTCCCAATGTTAGCCATGATTACGACGATGGGCTCGCTGATCTTCTCGATGTCATCGGCCAGAACTATCGGGAGAACGAAATCCTCGCGGCGCATGCGCAAAAGCCCACCCGCTCAATCATCGGAACGGAGAATGGACCTGACCGCGGGCAGTGGATCGCAATGCGCGACCACCCTGAGCTCTCAGGCGAGTTTCTCTGGACGGGCATCGACTACCTGGGGGAAGCCGGCCATTGGCCAACGATCGGCTCAGGCTCTGGTCTGCTGCTTTCGACCTCGTTGCCACGCGGCCGTGCCTTCGAGCGACAATCCTGGTGGTCGTCCGCCCCTATGGTCGCGATCGTTCGCCGCGTGCAGGCCGCACGCCAGGCTCCAATCGATCCGGGCTATGCCAATTCCACCACCACCAACCAGGCCGCCGCCCCAGATAAGCTCAACAAGTCTCGTCCAGCAGCCACGCCCCCCGATCCCACCCTGCGTTTCGCTCAGCCTCTGCTGAATGACTGGAGTCCCAGCGACCAGAGTCCGCATATTGAGAACGTCGAAATCTATACCAATGCTCAAGAAGTTGAGCTCTTCCTAAATGGAAAATCCCTGGGCACACAGAAGCTACATCCTGATGCCAGTCCTATTACTTACAAAGTTCTGTACTCGCAGGGCGAGCTGAAAGCAATAGCCAGGACAAACGGCACAATTGTTGCAACCGACATTCTCAGGACCGCAGGCAAACCTGCGCGAATCCTGTTTACGGCGGATACTCCAGAGGTGCCGCTAACGCCCGCCTGGAACGACATACGCTACGTGACTGCAACACTCTCCGACGCTGCCGGAACCCGCATTCCCGACTCAACAACCGTCCTCCACTTTGCGACCGCGGGTCCCGGTTCGATCCTCGCAGTTGACAATGGCAACATGCTCGACCACGAACCGTTTCAGGCCACGCAGCGCACACTATACGACGGCAGCGCCGTGGCTATCCTTCGCGCGACAGCTTCAAGAGGCCGCATCAAGGTTACTGCTGGCGCCAATGGCGTGCCGAGCGCATCCTTAACCTTGAAGGTTGCGCCCGTTCAGCCGCCTCCTTTCGAGCGCAGCTTTTGACCGTCTTCTATCGTCAGACCTGCCGCAGTCGCCAGTTAGGCGACTTACTCAGCTAGCCGCGCTTTTGGTGCCTCGATCTGCTTTGTCCTTCTCATTCAATCCCAGTCACAGATAGTCCCACATCAAGCCGCTCTGCAGATACCCGCTCAGCACTGTAAGCGTCATCTCGTTTCCCCAGGACTTCAGCAGCAGCGCGGCATTGGACTCGCGCAAACTAGCCCGGCTATTCGCTCCTCCGTACCAGCTTCCATGCAGTCATGCGCTGCCCAGCTGCATGCTGCCGTCGATACGAAGGACAAACGGCATTCTCGACGGAGCAGAGTTCGCTGGGAGCTTAACAACCAGCGCATTCGCGGTCTGCTCGAAGCGCAAGGGTTCTGCTGAGCCGAGAAGCGTGACCCGCTCCACTCTGGCTTTACCTGCGGCTAAACTGAGCAGCTGAGCCTCCGCTGCGGGCCGCTTGTAGCCATGCGCATACAGCGATCCTTTGGCTACAGTGAACCGGAAGTCGGCCTCGCTCGGCGGCGAGATCGTTTGTCGCCCGATCCGCGGTCCCTGCACTGCGGTTGAGCCTCCCTTCCAGTCGCCCGGCGGCTCCGGCGGCATCATAGGGCCCTCGCCCATCTCCACCCAGGGTCGTGAGCCATAGATCGCTTCGCCGTTCACCTTCAGCCAGTCTCCGATTGCAAGCAGCGTCTGCTGCTGTACTTCTGGGATGGACCCGTCACCCATCGGCGAAATGTTAAGTAGCAGATTGCCCCCCATACTCGCCAACTCCATCAGCTCTCGGATGACGCTTTCCGGGGCGCGAATGCTCATGCCATCCGTATAACCCCACGTGCTTCCCAACGAGTCATCCACTTGCCAGCCCGCAGCGTTATAAATCCACTTAGGCGCCCGCCCTTGCTTCTCGAAGTCCTGCACCGAGCCGAACAGGTAGGCCACATCCTTTGTAGCCAGCGTGCATTGCTTGCCCCACTTCACAGCCTGGTTGTAGTAGTAGGCCGCGGCCCGTAGCTTTACGTCGTCATACGCGCGCGTATTCACGCCATTGTCAAAATAGATCATCTGTGGCTCGTACTTATCCACCAGCTCCTGTACGCGCGCCAGCCAATCCCCCTGAAACGCCGCAGAAGCATTCGAATTGTTAAACTCCCCCGGAATTGGCGGCCCATAAAAACCGGCATACTTTGGGTCGAACTCGTCGTTTGGAACGCCGGGCCCGGGATAAGCGAATGAGTCGTGCTCCATGCGATGGCTTGAAAGCCCGAAGATCAGGTTCTGCTTGCGGACAGCTTTCGCGAGTTCCCCTGTAAGATCGCGCTTCGGTCCCATTTTCCCCGCGCACCACGGGGTAATATCGGAGTCCCACATGGCGAATCCATCGTGATGTTCCGCTACTGGCACAACATACTTTGCGCCCGCCTTGTTGAACAATTCAGCCCATGCCTCCGGCTCGTACTTAGGCACTGTAAACAAGGGGATGAAATCCTTGTAACCGAACTTGTCAGGAGGCCCATAATGTTCCGTGTGCCATTGCACATCCGAGGTATACATATGGCGCTCATACCACTCATTGATCCGCGCCGGGATCGAGTACAGTCCCCAGTGGATAAAAATCCCGAACTTCGCCTCATTGAACCAGCTGGGCATCCGATACTGGTCTCGCAGCGACTCCCATGTCGGTTGGAATGGCCCGGAGGCAAGCGGCTTCGGGGCTGCATAGGCATCAGCCCGGCCGGCTGGCGCACCCATCTGGGCCGGAAATGAAGGCAACGCGGAAGCAAACAGAGCAGAGCCAGCCAGTTGACCTGAACCGGAAAGGAAGCGGCGGCGCGAGAGGGACATAAGGATGAAACTCCTGCAACATGATTAAGAAATTAAGTTGCATCAGAACACTTTACGATTGAGTGGCTTGTAGTTTTCCCTTGGGACGGCATAAGAACCCGGCGACTTGCTTTCTAAAACTCGAACCGCCCAGAGAGTTGAAGGTCGCGGGAGGTATTGGCCTGCCCTGAGATCATCCCGAATGAACTACTCCCGAATGCAGTATTCGGACCGGAAAAGTCAGTGTGGTTGTCCAGATTAAAGGCACTGGCTTCAAAGGTGAAGTTTAGCCTCTCGTAAATGCCGAACTGACGGCGCAGACTCAGATCCTCTTCATAGCCACCGGGATTGCGCAGCTTCAAATCGTAAGCGCGAGGCGCGTTGCCGAATGTGTAGGCCGCAGGAATGATGAATGCAGCTGGGTTGATATAGGTCACGTTGTTCTTTGCGGTGTTCTTTCTTCCGTAGCCTCCGTTTATCCGTGGTGAGCCGACAAAGCTTGGGTTCAGACTTGGATAACAGGTTCCCGAGTAGGGCGTGTTGCATCCAGTGCCTGTTATAGCAAATGGTGTTCCCGCCGTGTAGCGGAAAATGCCGGACACCGCCCAGTTCTTGATCGCCTGATTGACCAGCCGGAGTCCGCTCCCGCTGCCGAATGGCAGGTTCCAAACCCCATAGAAGGTTAAGTGATTGGGTATGTCGGTCAAGCTGAGGCCGTACTCCAGAACGTTTGGCGGCACACCGTTGACGCCATATGAAGATCGCGAAGCGCCCGCGTCATCCATGCTCTTACTCCAGGTATAGCTCAGGTCATAGTTAAACCCGTGCCTAAAGTCCTGTTTCAGCTGGATCTGCAGCGAATTGTAATTGGCGTTTCCCACGTCGCCCCATATGTCGCTGAACCCGTTAAACTGCGGAAACGGACGAAGAGCCTGGCCGATCGTAGCATTGGTAGAAAACGTGGCGAACGGCAGCCTGAACGAGGGAAGGATTGCCTGAGCTGCTGCCACATTCGCAGGCGTTGCTTTCTGGTTCAGCAGGCTCCCCAGGACATAGGTCGAGGGGTTCAGTTGATTGGTCAAGCTGCCGCGTCCAATACTTGTTCCCAGAAAGTGCGCCGTTGACCCGCTGTAATCAACGCTGACCACAGTCTGCTTGGTCAACTCGCGCTGAAAGCCGAGATTAAAGTTCTGCAACTCGGGAGCGCGCGAGCTGAGGCGCGGGTCGGCGTAATTGACCCCGTTGGGCGACAGAGAAGAGTAATCAGGATTGGTCGTAAAGCCGGTACCATTTGCGGGGTCGATGTCCGGCGGCAAGCTGTAACTGGGCAACGCCGAGTTGGTACTGTTGAGGAAAAATGCCGGCGTGATGCCGCCATCAGGGCTGGCAGGAGATGCACCTCCTGTGAATCCAAGCTGCCCCGGCCCACTGCCGGCATTTACCCGGCCGCCCACGCCGCCGGCATGGCTGTAATAGATGCCGTAGGCTCCCCGAAAGACCGTTTTCGGATTGAGCGCGTAGGCAAATCCGATACGCGGACCAAAGTTTTTCAGCCATATGTTCGTTACGGTGGAACAGTTGCAATAGGTTGGGCTTGGGCCAGAGCCGCCATACTGTAAAACTCCCGGTGTTCCTGTGATGGGGTTTGTCATGTCGATGTTGACGAAGGAGAAGCGATTCTCCTTTTCACTCCAGGGCGAAAACATATCCCACCGAAGTCCGAGATTGATCGTCAACTTCTCCGAGGCTTTGTAATCGTCCTGCACATAGGGAGAGAAGTTATGGTATCGCGCATAAAGTGTCGCGGCCGGCCTGTTATCGGTGATGCCCGCGCTGTCAAGCGCGCCAATGAGAAAGCTTGCGTATCCCGCTCCCTGGTTTGTGTTGATCGTGCGGCCGGTAAACCCTGCAGTTTCATTATTCGAATACGTTAAAGAAAGATAGGTCCCGGTATCGAGCGAGACAGTGTTCGACTGCTCCCATTGATATTCTCCACCGAGACTCAAGGAGTGCCTTCCCTTGAGGATCTGGATACCATCCTGCAGGTGATAGACCCCTATCGGTCCATGATTAGCCCTGTCCCCATTGGTCCAGGCCAGTGGAGCGTTCGCACCTGCAAAGGTGGTGCTGGGAAACGAAATCGAGGCCTGCCCGGGGGGAATATTGGTGATTCCCGCCGCGGTTGCAGCCCAGGCTGGATTGCCTTCACTAGGGTTGATCGACCCTTTGTCGTGAAACCCATTCGCATTGTAGGCATAGCTCAGCTTGTTCACAACACGATCATTGATCGTCCAGGTGTCCGAGACCAAGCCGGTCAGCTCGTTCTGAAAGTTGCCAATCGTGTCCGTATAGGGTAATGGCAGGCCGCTGCTATCGCAGCAGGCCGGGTTGGCATAGCGGCCACCCTCGAGAAAGAGGAAGCTGATGCTATGGTTTTTGAAAAGATTCAAGTCAGCCTTGTAGCTCTGCCTGGGGTAATTAAATCCGGTGTTAAATCCGCCCAGATAGTTCAGCGTCAGTGCGCTGTTCGACGGAGCTGGAAGAAACTTTTGCATGTATTGCGAGATCGGGGACAAGCGAGCTGGATCGATAACATTCGGATGGCCGAGGTAGGAAAACTGCGTCCGGGTACAGGAGCTCGTGGAGCAGTTGGTTGTAGTAGGGTCATAGACCGGCTGCGGAACGGAAAGACCGAGCAACTCGGAGAAGTCGCCCGTACGCTGCAGAGCGGTTGGAACAGTCGTATAGGCCGGGCTCACCCCATGAATGAAATGGTCATCATCAAACGAGACGAAAAAGAAAAGTTTGCTCTTGAAATGTGGAACATACCCCCCGAAGGTCCCACCGAACTCATTCTGGTGCTCCACCGGTTTGATCGCTGTACCAGTGACCGCATTGATAGCGTAGGGAGCGTAATATCCCCAGCTGTCCAGGGCGGTGTTGCGGAAGTACTCAAAAGCCGCTCCATGGTAGGTGTTCGTTCCGGACTTATGAACATAGTTCTGGGCGCCCTGGCCCTGGTAGGCAGCCGATACGCCGCTCGTCAGCACCTGGAACTGGTCAACCGCGTCCACTGACAAGGTGCTGTGAACCGTAGCCCAATCGCCCTGCTGGTTCACGTCATCCATAGCAACGCCATCGATGTAGGTCTCGTTCAGGTTGCTCTGGCCGCCATTGATCTGGTTTACGCCCCCTCCACCTTCGACACCTGGAGTCAGGTAGATAAATGCAGTAGGGTCTCGCGGCTGGCCACCCAGAATAAGAGGCAATGCCTTGTAGGTCTGCAGTTCCATTGAGCTGCCGAGTGTGGCATTCGAGGTATCGAGCGGTACCGGCGCGTCCGTAACTGTGACCGACAAATCACTGGCGCCAACAGAGAGCTGCACGTTGATTGTAAAAACCTGAATCGCGTCAAGCGAGACATTTTGCTGCGTGTAGCTCCTGAACCCCGGCGCCGTCACCGTGACCTGATAAAGCCCAGGCTCGAGGCCGCCGGCTGAGTAGAAGCCTCCGCCTGTGGTGGTCTGATTATGTACGGCATTCGTTTTTACTTCGGTAATCCTGACCTCGGCTCCGGCAATGACCGCCCCGGCCGAATCAGTAACCGATCCCTGAATCGTTCCTGTTCCGCTGATTTGCGCCTGCAGAGAAGGCGCGCAGACGCAGGCGATAAGAAACAGAACGCATAGCGCCGCCAACCGGTAAGGCCCTACCATGAAACGCCCGATTGCTGAGACCAGCCTTAAATCATCAAGAACTAAAGCAGACATTTGGGCAAGCCTCCGAACCGCATCGGTGTCGCTACCGTTTAGCGCAGCATCCCGGTTACAAGCACCGGTACAGCTGAGCAGGGTGCCGCCGTTCTTTAGAAAACGGCAGCGTAAGCAGATGTGACCCCAGGTACACCTGCCGTGATCCTGTTATGGCGTGTACCCGCGCTTTCGGAGATATCGATTTTCATATCGCTCGGCCACAAATTCCGGATGCCGAGTTGATTCGATCCCACTCTTTACGCGTTAAGGTAAACGTTAAAGAAGCCGACGAAAACGGACTGTAAAGGGCCAGTCCAATCGATGTCAATACAATTTTAATTTCGTATTTGAAATCCAGATGGGAGTAGTGGCATCCGCGATTGATCGCTCCGCCCAAACTCTTTTCAACCCTTGGATTCATGGAGCTGCCGCTTTAAACGTGCATGCGGTTCCACGCAAGCTCTCCTTCAACATTCCCCTACAGGCCCCGTCGAGAAACCGCTACAAGGGACGGTTCGGGTCGGGGTCGTCTCACAGGACGCGATTGGATGACTGCGAAAGCAACATCGTTCATGCAAGCTGTCGCCATCTTTTCTCGCAGCGTGAAAGTTGCGTCGAGCGCCAAGCAGTCAGGTTCACTGTGTACCTAGGCGCCACGAAGAGAGGCGATGCCGGCAACTTTGCCAGGTGCATTCTCAGCGGCCATGTTCATGCCGGCGCGATTGACACAGATGCTAAAGCGGCGCTAGTCGTTTGCAACGAGAAGCGCAATCAGGCAAACTCACGCGACCGCTGGGTGCAGTCGATGTATCTACGATCTATGCAGATCACTCTTAGTTGATCTTTGAAGGACGCGGATCTTCCCTGCCCTGCAGATCCTCTCAAAAACCGCTGACGCAACTGATCAAAGTGAAATGCTCAGAATAGAAACACCGCTAAGGCGATGTGACGAGCCATCGATGCTCGTCATCGTCGATAAACGGAGTCAGAGAAAGATCTCCTTGGCGGTCCCGTGTCAGACTCTTATCTCCAGCCTCGTTGCTGATTCGATAGCTGCCGTCTGTGAGCTGATCCAGGCGCCACAATTCTTCCTCTGCTTGCATTGGGCCGCTTGTGGGTCTTGGCATACCATCTTCAACAGCGCCAAAACTAAGCACCGATTTCGTTCCAGCGTTGATCAGCTTGTAGAGTCCTCGGTCTGCCGATTCGATAGACCACTGCTGATTTGGGGTCGCAAGATAGCGGCCCAGATGCAGAACAGATGCCTGGACTGTTGCAGCAGAGGTATGGGCGTCCAACTGAAGTGTATCTTCGGATGCCTGCGAGAGAATCTGGTAGGTTCCCGCGCTTAGCGTGTCACCCGCAATCGGCCAGTCATCTGGCGACCAGAGCAACGGCCGGATGCCCAAGGTGGGGCGACCGAGATTGGTGAGGTCAGCTTCATAGTGCAGGCTAAAACGCTCCACGCCTGCCGCCGCCATATTCTGACTCGCGTCGCTCCCTCCGATGACGCGGCCAAAATGTCCAGGCCCGATGCGATGATCGTGGGCTGCCAGAAACAGCGACCCTCCTCCTTCGGTCAACGCAATTCCATGCTTATCCATGTAGGGCCCCGCCACGGAACGCGACCGTCCAACGCGGATGTTGTATTCGCTGTTCTTGCCTTTGCAGCAGCTTCCATGGTTCACAAACAGGTAAAAATAACCATTGTGAGTGATGATGTCGGAGGCTTCTGATTCCCGCGCTATCACAACTCCCTGCCTGACCTTCTCATCAATCAATGGCAAGCCTGTCGTTGGATCAAGCTGCAAAACTCTGATGCTGCCGTGATAAGACCCATAGCAGATCCACAATGCCCCATCCGGCCCACGGACCACACCCGGATCAATGTCATTCATATCTTCGGTCCCGTCTGAGCCGACCACAACACCTTTGTCGACCCACTTGTAAGACGGATTGCTCGGATCGAGAGTCGTGTTCGTCACAAGCGCAACGACGGAACGAAAAGACCCCCAACTCGAAACCGCGTAGTAGAGGTAAAACGTCTTTCCTATACGAATGACGTCCGGTGCCCAAACGTCCATGCCGTTGTTCTTCGGTACCGCCGCGTGTACCCGTTCCGGGATTTCCTTGAAGACGCTCCCCAGCCTCGTCCAGTGCACCAGGTCAGGGGAGGAAAGCATAGGAATGCCCCGCCCCGTGGTGTAGACGTAATATTTCCCGCTGTCCTCGATGACCGTGGAAGGATCGTGAACGAAGGGCATTCCTCCGGGGGGAGGGTCGATCCTGCGTGCCGTCTGCGGAACGGAGGCAGTATCACCAGGTAAGGACTGCGGCGGCGAAGCAGATATCGGATTCTGCGCCAAGGCCACCCCGCCGAGCACGAGCATGGTTATAGAAGTAGTTTTTGAGAACCGTCTCTGCAGCTTCGCGGAAGCGGAACTGTTCGGATTTTTTGAACCCGTTGCGCCAAAACCTGGCATAAATGCCTTTCACGCCGAGACTGCGGTTTTAAGCCACTTCAATGTGGCAGTTGTACTTGGTTTCTGTAACAACCCGGGAGTACCAGGGAATTTGCTTTAGGCGCTGTTAGCATCTCCGCACTAGTTTTGGATGTTCCCGACGTTCGGGTGCGCCTCGTGCCTGCACACGCCACTCAAATCACCAGCAGAGCCACAAGGGACGGGGAGATCGTTCCCTGCGGAGTGGATCTGGAGGCGGGGGTTTGTCTTCGATGGGGTTCGAAACAGAAAAACCTGCCGCGATCGCATCTAGTTCTCTCTGCTTTCGAACGCCGCTGTTGCAGGCAGCAGCGGCGTCGGTGCCCACGGAAAGGCGTCGGCGCTTCTGGTCTTCGTTCCATTCGAGGTAACAGGAGCCGTCAGTATGCTTTCTTGATGGTCGCTCACCATCACCCAACCAGGCTTGATGCGGCCATTGGGACCAACGATAACGGGGTAACAGCGCTTCCTTCAAGGGTGTCGATTTGGATATTCACCTGCATAGGAAACTCCCGGCAAAGTGGTATCACTCTTGGTAGCATCCCCCCTTCACTCGCTTATAAGTGTTCAAAGGAAGGGGTTCTATGGTCGGGGCGGAGGGATTCGAACCCCCGACCCTCTGCTCCCAAAGCAGATGCGCTACCAGGCTGCGCTACGCCCCGACTGCTCCCGATTGTAACCGAGCGACAGCTTGCAGCCGGGCCACGCGCGAGGACGTGAAAGACCTCGGCAGCCGGGCTCTTACGCGTGGTGCACAAGCAGCGCGATGAGGTAGCCGAGCACGAGCAGCGGCAGCGCGAAGATGGCGAACAAGGCCAGGGCGAGCAGCAGAAGGAAGCCCCAGTCACGCCAGCGGTGGCGACCCGGTTCCGACACGTGGCGCGATAGAAGGGCGTAGTTGCGGCGGTTCGCTTTCCAGGCGATATCGAACGCATCGCCGAAGAGGGGAACGACGCCGATCACGACATCGAGGGCCAGGTTGGCGAGCATGCGGGCCAGCAGCGAAGGCGGCGCGCCGCGAAACCAGGCCGCGATGACGATGAGCGAAGACAGCAGGCCGCCGAGCACGTCGCCCGCGAAGGGAACGAGCCCGATAATGCCGTCGAGCCCGAAGCGGATCTGCGTGCCCGGCACCACAAAGCAGTCGTCAAGCAAGTGCGAAAGATGGTCGAGATTGCTGTTCGAGAAGATGCCTTCGCCGACGCGGCTGCGCCAGCCGGTGCGCTCCGGCGGCGGCAGTATCTCAGGACGGCTTGCGGCGCCTTGCTGGCGTACATCGCGACTGGACGGCATGGGCGCTTTTCTCATCGAGCTTTCTTATCGAGTTACGATGCGCGGTTTTACAACGCGGGCCGGGCAATGCTGAGCGTCGCACCAGGTGCGAGCGGGCAGGCACGAGCCGCCGAACGGCAACATACCGGATGCTACAATCAGGGTTTGTATGGCGGCTATAGTTCAGTGGCAGAACGCCGGTCTGTGGATCCGGATGTCGTGGGTTCAATCCCCACTAGCCGCCCCAATCCGCGCAGCGCATGCGCGGTAAGGTCCGGATTGGCTGCTCAGGGTGGGCCTACCCCAGCTGGCGACCCGGCTTCTATCCTGCGAAAACACCCGTCAAAAAGCTGCTTGAGGCATATGCTGCGCGATTGAACGCGGTGGAGGTGAATTACACCTTCCGGGCGCTGCCCTCGGCAACCATCGTAAGTAACTGGCTCGCGCAGACCCCTCCAGACTTTCGCTTCGCGTTCAAGGCGCCCCAGCGCATCACGCACCAGCGCCGCCTGCGCGATGTGGGCGGTGCGCTCGAGGCCTTTGCCGCTGCGCTGCAGCTGGTAGCCGAGGCTGGGCGGCTGGGGCCGGTGCTATTTCAACTGCCGCCTAACTTCAAGGCCGACCCGGTGCTGCTTGCCGAGTTCCTTGCACAGGCGGCGCCACTGGGGCTGCGGACCGCTTGGGAGTTCCGCGATGCGTCCTGGTTTTCAGATGCGACCTACGCGGCCCTCGCCGAGCACAAGGCTGTGCTGTGCGCCGCCGAGAGCGATACTCTGCGCTCGCCCGACCTCGCGCTCGAGCCTTCGCTGCGCGTCTTTCGGCTGCGGCGGTCGCAGTATTCAACAGAAGAATTAGCCGAGTTTGCGCGGCACTTTGCAGAGCTCGCGCAGGACGGGGCCGACGTGTACGCATTCTTCATGCATGAGGAGGCGCCGGACGGACCGCTCCGCGCGGCTGAGGTGCTGGCAGGCATCGCGCCGGAGCTGCGCGGTTGACCGGGCGCTCCATGCTGGAAGAGCAAGCGCCGGCCAGCGAGAGTGCCGCGTGGCTGCGGCCGTTTGTGCCCCGCCGATGGCTGCGCAATGGGCACTTACAGACTATTGCAGGCAACTACCAGCGGCGGGCGGCCGCCGCGTTGCCGCCGGCGGAGGAGCTTGTGGTGCCGGTTGAGTTCGCGCACGCGGCTGGGCAGGGCGCTGGGCACCCGGCTGGTCAGGGCGGCGGGTACGCGGTTCCGGAAACCTACGAGGTTCCGGAAACCAGGATACTGTGCCTCTGCCACTGGCAGCCGCCCGCAGTGCGCAGGCAGCGGCTTACCGTGGTGCTGGTGCATGGGCTTGAGGGCTCGGCGAGCTCCGGGTACATCCTGGGCAATGCCGGGCGGCTATGGGCGGCGGGCTGCAACGTGGTGCGGATGAATATGCGCTCCTGTGGGGGCTCCGACGCGCTCGCGCCGACGATCTACCACTCCGGCCGTTCGAGCGATGTGGGCGCGCTTGTGGACGCGCTCGGAGGGCTCGGCCTTGAGCGAATCGCGTTGGTCGGCTACTCCATGGGCGGCAACCTGGTGCTGCGCTACGCGGGCCAGCAAAGCCAGTTGGCGCAACGCAATCTGAAGCTGCGCGCGGTGACAGGCGTGTCGCCGCTGCTCGACCTCGCGCCTTCCTCCGCGGCGCTGCACCTGGGCGGCAACCGCTTGTACGAAGCGCGCTTTTTACGCGCCATGAAGCGCCGCCTGCGGGCCAAGGCGCTGCTGTTTCCTCAGATCTACAGCTCGCTTGCGAGCGAGGGCGTGTACCAGCGCATCCGCACCATGCGCGACTTCGACGGCGAGATTGTGGCGCGCTTCGGCGGCTTTCGCGATGCGGACGATTACTACGAGCAGGTGCGGTCGTCGCACTATGCCGGGGCTTTCGCGCTGCCGACGCTGATACTGCACGCGGCCGATGATCCGTTCATCCGGACGTTGCCGGAGACACGCGCAGAGCTGATCGCCAACCCGCATGTGCGCTACATTGAGACCGCCCATGGCGGCCACTGCGCCTTTCTCTCCGAGCCCGTGGACGGGGACCAGGGGCGCTGGGCCGAGGAGACGCTCGCGCGCTGGCTGCTCACAGAGGGCGGCGGGTGATCGCCGAATGGACGGTCGAGATCGGGCCGGAGTGCCCGTGGATCGAGCTGCCGTGGGAGGGTTGGGTGGACCTCGGCGACGAGATTGCCGCGGCCCGCGGATTGAGCGAGGTGCGCGCCTACCCGGAGCTCGCGCTACTGCTGCAGGCCGCCAATGGGGAGCATACGCGCACGGCAAAGGTGGACGTATTCCCGGTGAGCCGCGAGGAGGTAGACCCAGAGATCGCCGAGGCCGGCGCGGAGCAGACCGCCTTCGGCCTGGGCAGCTATCTGGATGTGGTGCTGGCACGGGCCGATACGCTGGGCGACTTCAAGGCGTTTGAGGGGGTGGCGCGGGCTGCGGCTGCCGCGCTGCGCGAGCCCGGGCTGCCGCTGGGCTGTGTGCGGTATGTGGAGATCGTGCTGCGGCAGGCGCGCTTGTATGATCGAGAGACGCTCGGGTGGACTCTATACGCGGTGGGCTTCGGCGCAGATGCGCTGGCAGCGCGGGCGGCCTGGGTTGCGGCTGCGGCGGCCGTGGTGCAAAGCTTTACGCGTGCTGTCGCGCAAGCCATTGCGAACAGCAGCACAAATGCGGGCGAGTAGCTCAAGTGGATAGAGCACCGGCCTTCTAAGCCGGGGGTTGCAGGTTCGATCCCTGCCTCGCCTACCATGCACGGATCCAGCAACATCCGATATCGCCCGGAAAGCACCGCAAACCTTCGGCCAGTTCGGATTTACAGAGGCCGTTGACATCCGCTGGCCGCCAATGCTAGCGTCTTTTCGTTTTCTGAAACTATTTCTCGATTGCAACTACGGGTGTATTCCGGCTGCGGCAAGCCTTCGCGCACCCACGGCTGCGACTACAGGCGGTTCGGGTATGGCTTCTTTCTGGTGCACGCTGCGTTCAGGCAAGTCTGCAACCGCTGTCTCCTATTGGCTGCTGGCCGCTGCCGCATTGGGGGTGCTGGTCGGCTGTGGCGGGGGCTCGCCTGAAGCTACCCTCGGGCCGGGGCTGACGTTCAGCGCGCTTACCTCGATGACCAGCTCCGCGCAAAACATCACACTTACCAACACAGGCAGCAGCTCGCTGCAACTGCAGCAGGTCGCTATCACCGGCCCCAACGCTGCAAACTTCGCCCAGACCTCCGCCTGCCCGAAACAACTCGCTCCGGGCGCCAGCTGCGCCATCGCGATCACCTTCACAGCGCAAGTGGCCGGCCTGTCGACTGCCTCGCTTACCGTCACCGACAACGCGACAGACGGCGCAGCGCAATCAGCCGCATTGGTGGGCAACGCCGTAGCTCCGGCTCCGGTCGTTTCGCTCAGCAGCCCGTCGCTGAGCTTCGGGGGACTGACCGCCGGCGCGGTAAGTACCCCGCAAACTGTCACACTATCCAACAGCGGCAACGCCGCTCTCGCGATTGCGAGCATTTCCGTCGTTGGCGCCGACGCCAATCTGTTTGCGCAAACCAGCACCTGCGGCGCCACCGTCGCGGTCGGAGCTTCGTGCACGATCTCGGCTACGTTCGCGCCGAAGATTGCAGGCTCCTACGCGGCGGCGATCACGCTGACCGACAATGCCGCAACTACCTCGCAAACCGTTGGGCTCACCGGCACCGCGGCCCCGGCAGCGCTTTCCATCGACACGAGCAATCCATCTGACTGGAAGATCTCCAACGGAACCCTCTCGGTCGACTGGAACTCTCTCCACGGCAACATCTTTGGCATGTTCCTGGCCGGACACCCCGACAACCTGGTGGACACAACGCATACTTCGGGCGGCCAGCCCCAGGGTTTCTACATGGACAACTCCGGACTGGGCGGCGGAGCCGCAACCGCCACTTACACCAACGCGGGCACGTATCTGGATTGGTCCATCACGACTCCGTCCGGTCCGGCCAACGCTTATACCTACACAGAACACTTCATCATGACGCCGAACGATCCCGGCTTCCACGTGTACTTCGTGGCCAACCATGCGGCGACCGACATCGCCGGCGGCATCGGGCAGATTCAATGGGTGTTTCGGGATAACCTGACGCAGTTCGACAATACCTACTCTGTCGATCCCAGCGTGAACAGCCCGGGGCCTACCGCTGTACCGCTACCGCTCAGCTCTGAAATGTTTTCAACCGACCCGGGACGCGCCGTGCAGGATGCCACGGTGGATCTGCATGGATTGCCGGTTCCCGCTGGATACACCCGACAGTTCTATACCAAGTATGACTTTGCCGGTTATGAGTACCTGCACAAAGCGCACGGTCTCTACGGCGGAACCTACGGCGTGTGGACCGTGCTTCCAAGTCAGGAAACGATGGTTGGAGGCCCGACAAAACAGGACCTTTACTTCACGGGAAACCTGCTCATGATCGAGGCCTACTCCAACCATGAGGACAACGGGCTATCACTGACCACGCCCGCCGGGACTGCCAGCTCGCGGCTCTTCGGACCGTTTTACGTCCACTTCAACACCTTCGGCCAGGCGTACACCTCCACAGGCAATGTGCTGGCCAGCCTCGCGGACATGTATGCCGACGCACTGCAGGCGGGCGCCGGCTTCCGGGCTTTTTACGACACGGAGCAGCAGTTGCTGGCCAGCGGCTATGTTCCCTCCACGGATCGCGGCAGTGTCTCGGTCCAAGTCGCGGGCGTGGCCGGCGCTCCGCACACCGCCTGGGCCGTGCTGAGTGATCCGGCGAAGAACTTCCAGTACTCCAGCAGCGGTTCCCAGTACTGGGCCGACCTTTCAGCGAGCGGTTCGGCCACCATTACCGGCGTGGCTCCGGGCACCTACCGGCTCTCTGTCTTCGCGCTGGGGCAGTGGGGCGAGCTGCGCAAAGACAATATCGTTGTGCAGGCCAACCAGAACGTCGTGGTACCGGCCCAGCCGTTCATCCCGGAGAACTTTGGAACCGAAGCGCCCGTGTTTACTGTCGGCACCGCGGACCGGTCAGCCCACGAGTTCCTCCATGGGCACGACGCGAACGGCTTTGACGACCGCGAGTTCTGGGGTGCCTGGAACTACTGGGAGGACTTCGGAGCAGGCGGGGGAGCAGTGATCTACAACGCCACGAACGGCCCCGCGGGTCCCGCGACCAACGATCTTTCCAAGTGGAATTACGTGCACTGGGGCGCCTTCGATCCAGGGCTGTACGGTGGCGTTTACAGCACAGGCGATGACACGACGGACGGCTACAAGGACGCTATCCCGGCGTACGTCGCTGCCCTGCCCGCAGCCTCCGGCACGAACGGCATAACGACGAAAGTGCCGCCGTGGCAGGTCCACTTCGCAACCCCGCAAACCCAGAGCGGAAGCACCGCGGCAAAGTATGTGGTGCTCTCGGTATCACTTGCCTGCACGGAGGCGAGCGACACGGTCACCTTGAACGGGCAGACCCTGAGCTGGCCGCGCGCCAACCCGAGCGACTGCATGGTGCGCTCGGGACTTTCCGGCTACCAGCAGTGGTTCGCGCTGCAGTGGGACGCCTCGATCCTGAACCCGCCGGGCCAGGACAACCTGCTGACCATCACGCCCAGCCAGACCGACGGCGTGAGCGACGATGCGCTTCGCCTAGAGCTGACCGATACTTCGGCCGATCCGGCGACGCGTGGTTGGAACGATTACGAGTTCGTGGACAGCTCGACGGATACAAAGGTGCAGGACGGGCTGCCGAATCCGTGACCGCGGCCAGCCGACGATGGTTGCCGTGGCGCGGGGCCGCAGCAGGATGCAAAAGGGGCAGCGCAGCTTCCCTGGCGGCATCTCGGAGAAGATGGAAAACAGTGTTGATGATTGAGAATGACTTGTTTCAGCAATGCGGCAGAAATCCGCGGGGCGAGCTGCTACAAGCGGCGTCCGGTGCTGTGGCGAAGGGTGGCAAGCGCCAGGAAGCCGAGCCCCAAAGCGCAAACGCCGGGCCAGCCTGCGTGCTGCCAGGCCAGGGCGCCGGCGGCCGAGCCGGCTGAGCCGCCGGCGAAGTAGACCATCATGTAAACGGTGTTGATGCGGCTGCGCGCATGCTCGTCGATGCCGAAGATGCGGGTCTGGTTCGCAATCTGGTTGGCCTGCGCGCCGCCGTCGAGCAGGACCACGCCCAGCATCAGCCCCCAGATGTGGTAGCCGAGCACCCAGAGCGCGGCAAAGGCCACGCCCTGCACCAGCAGCGCCCAGCTCATCACGGCTCGCGTGCCGTGCCGGTCAGTCATGCGCCCGGCCAGGGGCGCTACGAGCGCGCCGGCAGCGCCCAGGATGCCGAACGCTCCCGCGATGCCGGGGCCCAGGTTGTAGTGGGGCGAGCCGAGCAGAAAGACGAGCGTTGTCCAGAACACCGAAAACGCCGCGAAGACCAGGCCGCCCTCGAGCGCCGACTCGCGCAGCAGGGCCTCGCCGCAAGCCAGGGTCCACAGCGAACGCAGAGCGTGCCCGTAGGCGACGGGGCGCCGCGGGGGCAGGCGCGGGAAGGCGCGCAGCAGCAGCGGCACGAAGAGCAGGTTCAAGCCGGCGCCGGCATAGAACACGCTGCGCCAGCCGAACCAGGAGCCCAGAGCCCCGGAGAACGCCCGCGCCAGCAGGATGCCGAGCAGCAGCCCGGTCATGGCGGTGCCGATGGCGCGGCCGCGGTCCTGCTCGCCGGCAAGCTCAGGCGCGATGGGCACCGCGACGTGGGTGACGGCGGCGGTGAGCCCGGTAACGACGCTGGCCACCAGCAGCACCGTGAAGGTGGGCGCCAGCGCGCTGGCCAGCATGGAGGCGGCGACCGCGGCAAACAGGCGCACCATCAACGCGCGCCGCTCCACCACATCGCCCAGCGGGACAAAGAGAAAAATGCCGGCTGCATAGCCAAGCTGCGTGGCCACGGCGACCTGGCCGATCTGCGCCGGGGGCACATGCAGCGAACGGGCCATCTCCAGCAGCAGTGGCTGGTTGTAGTAGATGTTGGAAACGCCGACCCCGCAGGCGAGGCTCAGCAGCAGGAGGGTGCTCCGCGGGTGCGCGCGTGGCGCAAGCGGGCCGGCTGTCTTGCGATCTGCTGTTTCCGGCTGGAGCGAACCCTGGCTCATGCTCATTTAGTATCGCCCGCCAGGGAAGATGGGCTGAACGACCCACGGAGAGCGTCAGGGCGCGCAGCCTAAACGACGCGCAGCATCGTTGCAGGTTGCGGAGTGGGGTCGGCGACTGGCCGCGTGGGCCGCAGAGGCGCTTCTCCTTGCGTCAGGTCCATGCCGATGACCGCCAGGGTCTTGCGCAGTTGCGCGCGGGCATGGCTCGCCCAGGGTCCGGTCGAGTCCAGGCGCAGGTACGTGGTCCAGTGGCGAAGCGCGGAGCGGCGCTGGCCGTTGCGCTCCAGCGCGAGCGCGAGGTTGTAGTGCGCATCGGCGTACCGGGGCTGCAGCTCGATCGCGCGGCGATAGGCTGCGATCGCGTCGGGCATGCGCTTGAGCTCGTCGAGCACATTGCCCAGATCGAAGAAAGCGAGCGCGTAGGAGTCATCGTTTTCCGTCGCCATGCGGTAGAACTGCTCGGCTCGGACGTAGTCGCGGCGGTTATAGAAGATGGTGCCCAGGTTGATGGCCGACGCGGCGTGGCCGGGAGCCAGCTCGATCACGGTCTCATAGCCAAGCAGCGCTTCGTCGATCTGGCCCGCTTCCTCAGCGTACACGGCCCGGGTAAACAGGTGCGCCGCCTCCTGCTCCCGCTCGCGCGCGGAGAGCGCCGGAGCCGCGATGGCGGCGAGCGCATGCTTGCCGGTCCCGGTAAAGTCCAGCAGGTACTGCCCGGCGATAGGTTCCATCAGCGCGCCGGAGTGGCGGAAGCCTACGCGCCGGTCGCTGCGGCTGGTAAGGTCCAGGCCGGCCTCAAGCAAAGGGTCGGGCAGGCCGGAGACCGCGCGCATGGCGACAATCGCGTTGCGGATGCTGCCGGCGGAAATACGCTGGGCGCCTAGCTCGCGGAGCTTGCGCACCTGGCCCAGGTCCTGAAAGCTGTACTTGTCTGCGGAGGCGATCAGCCCGTTCCGCTCCCAGATGCGGAGCTGCTGCTCGCGAATGCGGAAGATGCGGAGCACATCCTGTCGGCGGTAATCGCTCATAGCTTCGGGCTCCTCCTTGCAACCATGGCCAGCATGCAAGCGAGTCCTTCGTTCTTGGGCGATTATGGCACGCCAGCGTGCCCGCGTAAGTACCCGGAGATGAAAAAGCCGCGACAAGGCAGTGGATAATCGGTCCGGAACCGGGAAAGTACATAGGGGCGGCGATGAACCGGAAACTTCGGTCAGCCTTGAACCAACCCGGTGAATCCGGAGTGCTGCAGAGCGCTAGGTTTGCTGGTCGTCTGCGCCGTCACTGCGGCTCTGCTGCAGAAAGCTCAAGTCGGCATCGCGGCGCACAAAGGCTTTGATGGTAGCGAAGGGGCGATCGGTGGGCGCGGATGGCCGCACCAAGTAAGCGCCTACGGCTGCGGGCACGATGAAAGTCTCCGCATAGTGCACCTCAAAGGGCGCGAAGGCGCCTTCCGGGCTCTCGACCAGGACTGCTTCCCCTTCCACCAGGTTGAGCACATGCAGGGTTCCTTCGGTGTGGTGGAGCACGGGCTTTGTAAACCAGGTGCGACGCGTTTCTATAAATTGCGACGAGTGCAACCCTGTGTGTTCCTCTCGCCAGCCGTCGCCCTGCGCGATATCTTGCACCTGATGGAGAAGCTGCTGCTCAACCCAGCCGGTGTTTCGATCCCACTGGATATTCGCGATGCCGCGATCAAGATGAATGGGCCGAGGTTGGCTATCCAGTCCGAGTCTGCCCCAGTCCCAGAGTTTGAAGGTGAAGATATACGGCGTCGCGCTGATCTCGAGAACCAGGTTGCCCGCACCGGAGCAGTGCACGGTACCGGCCGGGATTGCGAAATGGTCGTGTCGATGGGTCGACAGGATATTGATATAGCTTTCGGCAGGGAAATTACTTTCCCTCCGCTGCGCAGCCTCCAGGTCGCGGCGCATTGCCTCTTTGTCGATTCCCGTCCGCAGGCCCAGGAAGAGTTCGGCGCCCGCAGTGGCGTCAAGGATGTAATAGCTTTCATCCTGGGTGTAAGTCATGCCGAAGTTTTTCTGGATGTACCGGGTAAGCGGGTGCACCTGCAAAGATAAGTTACCGCCGCCAACTGTATCAAGTAAGTCAAAACGGATAGGAAACTCCGCTCCGAAATGCCGGTAGATGGTGTCGCCGAGCAATGCGCGCGGGTGCTCATGAACCAGCAAAAGGCTGGGCAGGCGGAACCGTTTGGCGCCGAAACCAAGCACCAGCGCGTTTTCCTCCGGTACGCAGTCGAAACACCACGCATAGTTCCGCGGCCCGTCGGGCAGGTTGAACCGTTCTTTCATCCAGTGCCCACCCCAGGGGCCGGGATCGAAGAAGGGCTCGACGCGGAATGGCCGGTGAGCGCATGTAGCAAGGCCTCTGCGCAACACGGGGCCAGAGACCATGCGCGGCTGGTCCTGGTCATCGAGATCGAGGAAAGCGTCAATCTCTGCATACAGACCGTGGCGCAGGTCGTCGGCGAGCCGCCAGTCGACGAAAAAAGCCTGCTTGTAGAGCAGTGCTGGAGCGTCGCCCTGGTTCGCAATGCCCAGATTGCCGACAAGTCCCTGGCGTTGGCGCTTCTGCAACTCCCAGCGGGTAACCCCGGCATGCAGGATGAGATCGGGCTGAACCAGCGCGTGAGCCGCCCCTGTGCCTACGGCGATTGTAAGTGACGTGTTAGCTCGCAGGAGAACGCGAAGTTCATCCAGGCGCTCTGCATCAAAATACTCGGCTATCGTCCATGGCCGCATGACGGCAAACACGGGGTCCTCGGTCAGGGATTCACGCAGCATTGCGTGCAGCTCTTCGCTGGATTTATAAGCCGCTTCTACGTTGATAATTGCCGCGGCCGCGAACTCCTGCCTCAGCAGCTCGCAAAGAGGCTCGATCGCTATCCCCGGATAGCATTCCAGCGCAATGGAGTAAGTTGCACCTTCCGATATCTGTGCCCGGACATAGGCGAAGATTGCCCGCCAGGTATCCAGGCACTCTGCCTCGTCTTCCGTAAGATGAACAACGGGAGAGAGATCGTAGTTACTCTGCTTGCTCACCGTATCTCCTCGCTGAAGAGTACTTCCGCCCCGACAAGTGCAGCCATCTCACCCAGCAAAGCGACTTCAATGGTTGCGGCCCCGCGGCGGGTCTTCCACGAGTGCTCGTCGACAAAGCTGCGGATGCCCGGGAGTATGTCGGAGCTGCGGCGCATGACGCCGCCACCGAAAAGCACGCGCTCCGGCCCATAGGCATGGATCAATGCGACGGTGAGCGAGGCCCACACCTGGATACATCGGTCCAGGACCTGCCGGGCCACTGTGTCGCCGGCGTCTATCGCTTGAAACAACGCCGCAAAGTCGAGCACCGGCTCGTGTGCCAGCAGGCTCCCAGGGAAGCCCGGCCACTCCCTGCAGAGCGCAGGCAGAACCACGGTCGAGGCTTCCGCCTCGGCGCAGCCAATGCCGCCGCACACACACGGCCGGCCCTCCATGCGGATGCAGATATGTCCGCCCAGGCACCCTGCCTGCCCCAGCCGGCTGTGCAGCAGGCGCGTCTGCAGCATCGCCGCCACACCGATCCCGGTTCCGAGTGTGACCATGACGATATCTTCAAACCCCTGCCCGGCCCCGGCCCGATGCTCGCCAAGCAGCGCGAGTTTGGCATCGTTCTCCAGCTTTGCAGGGACGCCGAGCTCCCGCTCGCTCCACGCCAGAATCTCGGCACCACTCACGTCTTCAAACTTGCCAAGTGTCGACAGAATCTCGCTGCGCTGGCTGTCGACGACCGCGGGTACGCCGATGCTGAGTCCTCGGCAACTTTGCGGCTCAATCGAAAGTGCGTGGCAATGACCCAGGAGCTCCGCTTTCAGCCTCGGCAGCAAGGCTGAAAGCGAGCGGGCATCTGTGTCGACAGTCGAGCAGGCCAGGACCTGTCCGCGCTCGACAACGGCGCAGCCTACGTGAGAACCGCCCAGGTCCAGCGCCAAGACACTCATGATCTACCCGCCTTTGACTGTCTGCCCTTACAGGTTGCCGCGGGCAAGCTGAAACAACAAGGCAGAGCCGCTCGTCCCAGGCTGCCGAAGTCTCGTACACCATAGCTGGATGCGAGCGCGCACGCAAGATAAATGAAGCAAAACTGGCGTTTCAATCTTTTTATGTGAACGAATTACGCTGAATCTCAGTCGGCTGGCTTCTGCTCCGCAGGTACAGATCAATCCAGTATCAATGCAGGAGCAGCCTGGGAAGGCAAGTCACATGCCAGCTCGGTCACCGGCACGCTCTACAAGACGTGGAACTGGCAGTACACCGCCGATGCTTCAGAAGAACAGAAAGGGTTGAACGACCTGAAGAGCTGCTACGAGTTGTACAAGGAAGATGCTATTAACTCGCGTTGACTCTCTTTAGCGCAACGGCACAAACACCGTCACCATGCTTGGGCTCTACTCGCACAAGGGTGGAGGCCAAACTTCATTTCATAGAGTTCGGTCCACAGACACACCTGTGCTCCCCTCGGTGATCCGCGGGGGGCACAAAAATGGGCACAGTAAGTTTTCTGTTGATCAGAAAAGTGATTCGTTCTGTGTTTATGCTTGGAGCCGACGACCGGACTTGAACCGGTGACCTGCTGATTACGAATCAGCTGCTCTACCAACTGAGCTACGTCGGCCTGACCTGCTGGCATGCCGCGGAAACGCGACGTGGGCACGTCCGATTCTAGAGCATTTTCTCTCTGGGTATCGCGGGAGGATTCGCGGCATGTGGCTTTTCCTGGCGGAAAAGCATGGTGTGCCGCGGGAAAGCAGCGCACGGCTAAGCGCGGAAGGTGGGAAAGGCCGCCCGGCAACAGGGCGGCCTTTCCCCAGGGAGAATAGTTCCAGATGGAGGCAAAGCCACCCGAACTTTCTGGCAGCAGAATATGGCGGCAGTTCCGGGGTGTCAAGGCAAATCCGGGCCGCCTGCAACTCGCTCTTTTTGTTTGACTTACGCCAATTTTACGAGCCTTCGCCGCGCTTGCCGTCCAGCGCTCGAAAGCAGGAGCAGCTTCCGCAACCTGCTTCGTTTCACCCGCTTAGGAACAAAGCTGCACCAGCTCTGAGGCAACTCTCGGAGGCCACCTCAGGATGTGAAAAGTTGACCGTATGCGCCCCAAAAGCGGGACGCTACAACTTGAGCGTGATGAACTCATCGTCGTTGAGCGACGAGTCGGGCTTGCCGCGCAGCCGCCGTACCAGCACTCGCCCAAACCCCAGGAAGATCGCGATCACGACCGCCGCAATCCCCAGCAGGAGCGTGAGATAGCCGATGCCCAGCAGCAGCTTAGCCGCCTTGGCTACTTCGCTGGTGTAGCCCTGAGGCTGGTCGAGCGTCAGGTCGGCCACGTAGCGGATCTGCCCCAGCAGCTGCTGTGCGTCGCGCTGCGAGATGCCCGCGCCGCTGACAATACCCACCAGCGGCCCCGAGCGGCGGGTCGCGACGTGGATCGAAGCATCCGGCAGCGCTTCAATCGTGCGCAGCGAGGCCCCGGCAATCTGCGGGGTGGGCAGCATCAACAGGGTCAGCGTTCCCTGGGCGCCCGAGCGCAGGCGGTAGCGGGCCGTGGCCACTTCAGCGTCGCGGCTGAAGTCGATGGCTGAGCCCGGGATCGGTCCGTTGTAGCCCGCCGGGCCGACCGCATAGTGCAGCGTTTCTTTCTGCAGGCCGTAGGAAGGCATCAGGCCGGGCAGCTCGGGCGCCATCGCTTCCGGCCCCTGCACCCGGGGCAGGTTCTGCACCAGCGCGACGATTGCCGCGTTCAGGCGGGTTGCATCCTGTGCCGAAGGGCTGCCCAGCCCAGCCGCGCGGACGGTAATCAGGGTCGCATTGCTGCGCACCAGGTACACGCCCGGACCGGCCGCCGCATCGTCTCCCACGGCCTGGGTGCGCATCGCCGGATCGCGGTAGAAGGTAAATGCGCTGTCGGCCCCGGTCGCGTCCTGGAAGCGCCACACCTGCACCGCCCAGCCGGCCGGCCCTATACCGGTGTAGCGGGCGGAGCTTCCTTCGACAAAGCCATCTTCTTTGAGGACCGCGGCATGGGCCGGGTCGACATCCGAGGCGCTGGGCTGGATGACGATGTCGCCTTCGCGCGGCTCCCCGGCAAAGTCGATCGGCAGCAGCGGTTTCGCCTTTGCGGGAGCGGCGGGTGCGGGAGTGGGACCGTCTTTGTGCGCCGGGGGCAAAAGCTGGGGGTGCTGCCGCGGCGCCTGCGCGTACAGATTCGCGGCGAGCGCCAGGAGCGCAGCAAAGAGTGGGTGCGAAAGTTTCCGGAGAAGAGGGCCGCTCACCGTGTTCTCAGTCTACGCCCGCGCTCTCCATGGTTTACCGGCCGTCAGCTGTCGCATTTTGATGATGTGTTCATGCCCATAACGGGGAGCTCTCCTTGACTCTCAGCGGGAGTACCAACGAGGGCGCTCGGGTCTGCCTGGTTCAGCGCGTCCCGTCCGCGCTTTGCTCCAGGCGGCTGCCGCTCAGGCTTCGCTCGTAGCGGGCCACACCCCGGTACAGCGACTCGGCAATCCGCTGCCGGTAAGCCCCCTCGCGCAGCTCGGAGGCGTCGTCCGGGTTGGTCAGGAACGAGATTTCGGCGAGGATCGACGGCATGTTGGCCCCGATCAGCACCACGAACGGCGCCTTCTTGACCCCGCGATCCTTGAGGCCGCTATTGCCCGCCTCCAGCCCCTGATAGAGGGTGCCTTCCACATCGGCGGCAAACTCCCGCGACTCGGCGATCTTGTCCTGCAGGGTGATCTTTTTGACCAGGTCGGAGAGCTGGTGGATCGACTCGTCGGAGACGGCGTTCTCGCGGGCCGCCACTTCAAGCGCGTCGGCCGAGGTGGTGAAGTTGAGGTAGTAGGTTTCCACCCCGCGGGCGCTCGGGTCAGGGCTGGAGTTGGCATGCACTGAGATGAACAGGTCGGCCTGCGCCTTGTTGGCGATCGCCGTGCGTGTTTCCAGCGGGATGAAGGTATCGTCGTCGCGGGTGTAGATCACGTCGGCGCCAAGCCGCTGCTTGAGCAGCTTGCCCAGCCGCAGGGCTACATCGAGCACAACATCCTTTTCTTCCAGGCCGCCCGGGCCGAGGGTGCCGGAGTCGTGGCCGCCGTGGCCGGCGTCGACCACAATGCGGTTGATCTTGAGGCCCAGCGCCCGCACCATGGAGCGGCCGCCCATCGCATCCGGCTCGGCGGCGTGGGCGGCACTGCCGGGCGCTGCGCTGGAAGAGCTCCCGGGAGCGGGGGCGGTTCCAGGTGTTGCGTCAGGCTCAGCCCCGGGCGATGCCGGTTCCCCGGCGTCGGCAACCACGGTGTGGCGGCTGCGCCGGGTCGTGGCAGTTGCAAGGGGCGCGCTTGCCGAGCTGTTGCCGGCAGAGACGGGCGGCGCCATGGAAGCGACTGGCGCAGTGGTAGGCAGCCGGGTGGCGCGCACCCGCGAAGGCTGCTGGCTCAGCGCGGCAATGGCGGCAACGGAGTCGCCGGAGCGCGGCGTTCCAGTGGTTGCCGGGGCGCCGGGCAGCGCGGTCTCCGCAACAAAGGTGCCTGGCGCAGCCGAGCGGGCAGAGCTGGGCGCCGGAGCGCCATTGGCCGCGGCGCGCGAAGCGGGTGTATGCGGCGCGGGCGCCTGCGTGCTCTCAGGCTGCTTTGCCGTAGTGCCGGCGTTGTTTGCGGGGACCGCGGGCTGGTTTGCCGGGGCGGCGTCCGCGAAGACCGGGGCCGGCGCGCCTTGCGGGCGGCCATGGATATCGATGATAAGCCGCGACGGATTGGGCAGCCAGAAGGCGGAGTAATCGCTGACGTCGCTGACATCGAGCACCACGCGCACCACATCGCCCGAAAACTGGGCGGCGCGGATGCGTTCGAGAAAGCCGCCATCGGTAACGGTGACGGCCCGTCCGGCCAGGTCGGGCGCGAGCTTCGCCCCGTGGAAGTCGAAGAAGATGCGGTCGGGGCTGGAGACGCGTGAGGCCTCGAACGGCACCTCATCCTGCAGGTCGATAGCGATGCGCGTGTAGCTGGCTGTGGACCAGTGGCGTACGCCGGTGACCAGCGACAGCTTGCCTGCCCCGCGGTACACCGGCACGCCGGCAACCACGCGCGTGGGCCTGGCTGAGGGGTTTGGCGTGTCAGGGGCGGAGGCGGATTCGCTTGAGGGCGCGCTCTGCTGCGGCGTGGGTCGGGCTGGCCTGGTGTCGTTTTCGCTGGGATCTTGCTGCTGCGCGAGCGGCGCGACCGTGGCCGGCGGGCCCCACGTTCCATCTGCGGGCGCAGATGTGGATCCGGTCGCAGACCCTGTTGTGGACCTGGTTGCCGAATCGGTTGAGGGCCCGTAAGCACGCCCGGTCGAGGACGGACTCGCCGCGGGCGCCCTGCTCGCACGCCCTTGTGCCGCCGTGGATGCTGCCGGGGACCCGGCGCCAGTCTGCGCGGCGCGCTCAGAAGCCGCGGGAGGCGCGGCACTCACGGCAGGCGCCGGAGGCGTGACGCCGAGCCGGCGCAGCTCCGCTCGGGCCTGCGGCGCAAGCGCGCTGCGCGGATAGCTCTCCAGAAATAGCGTAAACCGCCCGCTCGCGGCCGCCTCATCGTGCAGGTCGCGTGCGTCGATCTCCCCCTCGGTGAGCAGGGCGGCCGGGCTGAAGCCACTGGCGGCGAAGTCGCGTCGCAGGAACTCGAGCTGCTCCACAGCGCTGCGCAGCAGGCCCTCGTTGTGCTGGTCGCGGCCCTCTTCGGCAAGCAGCTCCGCCACAGCCTCCACGCTCGCGTCAGCGTTGGGGCCCGCGCGGTCGGCGTGGTACACAGCACGAAACGCGTTGAGAACCTGCTCATATTGCCGGGTGGTCCGGTCGGCCCGCGGGGTGGCATCGAGGCTCGCACGCAAACGCAGCCCCTGCGCGTAGGAGTCGACCGCGTGCGCCGGCCGCGCTCCCAACAAGCAGAGCGTTGCGGCGAGCAGCAGAACAGCGATGCGGCGCGGGGCTGTCGGCATAGGGGGTCAGTCACAGCTTGGCAGTTCTCGAACTGCGCGGGCCGGTATCGGGTAGAGGCTCCGTGCTGAAACACGGTCGCTCCACACCATGCCGGCTAGGACAATGCTTCAGGGGCCAGAATCCTCCGGAGATGCGCCCCTGCCTCTACTAGCAAACCATCTGCGGCGGGCAAGTAGCGCGGCGAACGCCATTTCCCTCCTTACCAGTGGAGATACCCGTTGCATCATCCGGAGAAGCTAGAGCATTTTCACAGTGACCGCGATCGATCCGAGCTGAGTGGCATGCGGCTTTTCCTGACGGAAAAGCCGCGCCGAAATCCACTCATGGGCTTACACCTGCTGTGAAAATGCCCTAGCGCAGCAGCTCGCCCACGATCCCGGGGGCTGCGGCCAGCGCCGAGGCCAGCGCCGACGGATTTTTCCCGCCGGCCTCCGCCATGTCGGGCCGTCCGCCCCCCGAGCCGTCTACCAGCCTGGCTACCGCGCCTACTACCTTGCCCGCGGGCACTTTCCCGGTGAGCTCCTTTGTCACGCCCACAACGAGTGCAACCTTGCCGTCGCCATCGGCGGAGCCCAGCACCACCACACCCGAGCCGATCTTGGTCCGCAGGTTGTCAACCAGCGTGCGCATCTGCCCGCGATCCAGTCCATCCACGCGCTGCGCCAGCACCTTCACCCCATCCACCTCGACGGCCGAGCCGGCTGCGTCGGCGACCGCGCTCGAGGCCGCCTTCATGCGGGCCTGGTCCAGCTCGCGTCGCAGGCGCTTCAGCTCGTCCTCCTGCGCGGCAAAACGGGCGCGCAGGGCGTCGGCTGGGTCGGCTTCCGGACCCGCCCCCAGCTGCGTCGCCAGCTGCGCGGCGCCGTAGCCGCGTCGGAACTCCTCCAGCGCGCCGGTGCCGGATACGGCCTCGATGCGCCGCACGCCCGAGCTCACACTCGACTCGCCCAGCAGTTTGAGCACGCCAATCTCGCCGGTGGCGCCCGTGTGCGTGCCGCCGCACAGCTCGGTCGAAAAGTCGCCGATCCGCACCACGCGCACCTTGTCACCATACTTCTCGCCGAACAGCGCCATCGCCTTGTACTGGTTCACGGCTACATCAATAGGTACGTCGACCAGCGTTTGCACCGGCGTGTTGCCAAGGGTCTCGCGGTTGACGAGGTTCTCGATCTCCTGCAGTTCTTCATCCGCAACCGGCGCGAAGTGAGAGAAGTCGAAGCGAAGGCGGGTGGGATCGACCAGCGACCCTGCCTGCTTGACGTGGGGGCCCAGCACCTCGCGCAGCGCAGCGTGGAGCAGGTGGGTGCCGGTGTGATTGCGCCGCGTGGCATTGCGCCTGGCCGCATCGACGACCGCATCGACCCGGTCGCCGACCGCGAGCGGCAGCCGCAGCGTGGCGCGATGCGCCCGCACACCCTGCACCGGCTGCACGCAGCCGTGCACATCCGCGACAACAGCGTTGTGGTCGTCCGAGAGCAGGACGCCGTGATCCCCCTGCTGCCCACCCGCGTCGGCGTAGAAGCTGGTGTGGTCGAGCACGATCTCGACCGTGTCGCCCGCCTCGGCGCGCGGAACGCCGATGCCATCCTTGACCAGCGCGAGCACTTCGCAGTTGGTAGAGGTGAGCTGTTCGTAGCCTTCAAACACTGTCTTCGCAACTTCGCGATAGGCGGGGACAGCAGACTGCTTCGCGCCGCCTTTCCACGAGGCGCGGGCGCGGGCTTGTTCTTCCGCGCGGGCTTTTTCGAAGCCGGTGAGGTCGAAGTCAATGCCGACGTCGTGTGCTGCATCCACTATGAAATCGAGCGGGAGACCGTAGGTTTCGTAGATTTTAAAAGCCTTCGCCCCAGAATAGATTACGGGTGGCGCTGTGCCCTTGTGACCCAGAATCTCCTGCACACCCCTGATTAAAAGGACGGGATATTTAGAATCCGTTTCATGAGGCATACCGAAGTACACAAGCCGAGTAAGCTCTTCCAGCTTGTCGGGGTATTGTGATTGCATGTCACCCAGAAACTCTTTGCTGAGCAGCCTTAGATCATCCTCAAGTTGCATTAGGCCTAACTCGATAGTTCTCCTAAACTGCTCTTCTTCAGCCCTGATGGTCGCAGCGCAACGCAAAGTTTGCTGTTCTAATTCGGGATAAGCTCTTTGCATTTCGTCGCGGACTGCGAACGCCATCTCCCCAAGACAAAGCCTCTCGCCACAAAGCATCCGGATATGACGAATGGCGCGTCGCAAGATTTTCCGCAAAACATAGCCGCGGCCCTCGTTCGACGGGTTGACGCCGTCGGAGATGAGAAACGTTGCAGCGCGTGCGTGATCAGCAATGATGCGTAGCGAGGCATCGCTCGGAGCGGAGCCGTCGCCGTAAGCCACTCCGGTGAGTTCGGAGGCTCTTCCGATCAGCGGCGTAAATAAGTCTGTCTCATAATTCGATAATTTGCCCTGCAGCACCGCGGCGAGCCGCTCCAGCCCCGCCCCGGTATCAATCGAAGGCTTCGGCAGGAGTTCTAACTTCGCCTCGCTGGTGACAGCATCCAGCGACCGGTCGAACTGCATAAACACCAGGTTCCATATCTCGACATACCGCTGGTCGTCCTCACCAAACGGCTTGTCTTCCCCGGTCTCGCTGGCCTCGATCCCCAGGTCATAAAAAATCTCGGAACAAGGCCCGCACGGCCCGGTTTCGCCCATCTGCCAGAAGTTATCCTTGGCGCCCATCTCAAAGACGCGCTCCGCCGGCACGCCCTGTTCGAGCCACAGGTCGTACGCCTCCGAGTCCCTGGGCACGCCGTCCTCACCCTTGAAGATGGTGACGTAGAGCCGATCCTTCGGCAGGCCGAACCATGCGTCTGAAGTCACCAGCTCCCACGCATACGCGATTGCGTTAGCCTTAAAGTAATCGCCAAAGGAAAAGTTACCTAACATCTCAAAGAACGTATGGTGCCGCCGCGTAAACCCGACGTTCTCGAGGTCGTTGTGCTTGCCGCCGGCACGCACGCACTTCTGCGAGGTGGTGGCCCGGTTGTACAAGCGCTGCTCCACGCCGAGGAACACGTCCTTGAACTGGTTCATGCCGGCATTGGTAAACAGCAGCGTCGGGTCATTCGCCGGGACGAGCGAGGAGGAGTGCACGCGGCGGTGCCCTTTCTCCTCGAAGAACTTCAGGAACAGCTCACGGATTTCAGCGCCAGTGCGGGGTTGCATACGTTCCCCAGTGTACTGGTTCGCTTATGGGGCAACGGGTCGCCAGATGGCGCCTTCAAGCCGCGTCTGCTCGTCACGCGCCTGCGCAAGCTGGCCAAAACTGTGCGCGTGCTCGCGCATGATCAGCGTTGAGACAAGCGCGTCAAAGGCATCCTCGCTCGCGGCAGCTTCTGCCCGCACCACGCGCGTGAGCCCGGCGAAGCGTGGCTGACCAAGATAAAGCGTGCGTGCGGCAGGGTCGCTCTTGACGACCGGACCGGTGAGCGCGCGGGGGTAAATCTCGACCAGCATGGGCAGGCGCGGCGGGTCGAACGGCCACACGCTCCACCCCTTTGCACGCAGGCGCGCCAGCATGGGCATACCGCGCAGCGTGCCGGTGCCGACCGCCCCCGCGCCACCGATCTGGAAGGACGAAAGCGGCAGCCGCCTGCCTTGCGCTGCGGCCCGCTCGCACGCGCGATAGCCGAGCCAGTGCGGCAGGCGATGCCCGGCCGCGGGGCCTGAGCCCTTGCGCCTACCCCAGAAGTGCGGGTGCGGCTCCTGCAGCCATCGCTCTGCTTCCTCGGCAGCCCGCGCCCACAAGGCCGGGGCGCTCGCGCAGCCCAGCTCGCGCAGGAACCAGGCCGGGTAGGAGAAGGAGAAATCGAGGCCCGCAACCACCTTCGCCCGCGCACGCCCGAGCTCTGCGAGCCAGGCCTCCACCTCCGCGCGCAGCAGCCCGGGCCCGAGCGTGACGTTACCGCTTGCCCGGTCGCCACTCACCACCTCGCAGACCGCGGCCCGGATGCCACGGCGCTGCGCTGCTTTCGACAGCGCGCCCGACCAATCGACCGCGATGACCTCTGCCGGAAGCTCCACGAGCTAAGGCTCGCCCGGGGGCTCGTCGAGGTCGACGGTCTCAACCGCCGCCAGCACGTCCTCGCCAACATCCCACTGGCGCAGGATGCTGTACACGGTGCGGAGCGAAAACCCGGCCGCCACCAGCCGCCGCATTACCCGGGCCGACTCCTTCTCATTCGCCGGCTTCTTCATCCGCTTGCGGTCCAGAAACTGCCGGGCCAGCTCTTCCTCGTTCACGTTTTCGTACGCGGTCTCGATGGTGCTTGCGACCAGCTCCCCATCGACGCCTTTGCGCTGCAGGTCCTGCTGCACGCGGCGGCGTCCGAACTTCGCGCCCTCCTGCCGCAAACGGGCGTAGTCGGCGGCGAACGCCTCATCGTCCAGGTAGCGCTGGGCCAGCAGCCGCTCGAGAACAGCCTCGATGCGGGCCTCGCCGCTCTCGCCCTTCTCGACACGCGTGCGCATCAGCCGGCGCAACTCGGCAACCGTGCGCATGCGCCGGCCCAGGGCGCCGACGGCGTACTCGTACAGCGCGGGCTCGTCCAGGGGCTCACGCGGCTTTGCGGTTTTCCAGGCCATCGCCCATGCCCTCTCCCGCATGCTAGAGCATTTCTCGCACTGCCATGCGCTGCCCGTATTTGCGGCAGCGGTTCCGTCCGCCGGGGCGAACGCGTGGACCCATTTCTTCGGGAACGCGTGGGTACTTCGGGCATGTGCGGGGCAAACTTCATGCTGCCGCGCGGCGGAACCATGGTAGTTTCTGGCCAGACCCCCGCTTCGCAACAAGGATTTTTGCTATGGTTCCCCCAGCCGCACGCTTGCGCCTCCTCTTGACACTCTCCTGCCTGCTTGCCGGCGCCTTCACGATTGGACTTGTGAGCGGTTGCGGCAGCGGTTCCACGCCCCCGCCCGCAGCTGCGGTTACGCCTGCGCCGCCGCCTCCAGTGCAGCCGGCAACTCCGCCCGCAAACCCCTTCAGCAAGGTTGTGGTGCTGGGCGACTCGCTCTCGGCCGGCTTCCAGAACGGCTCCCTGCTCGACACCCAGCAGCCCAACGGCTGGGCCTCGCTGGTCGCGCAGCAGGCGGGCTTCCAGTTGACGCTGCCGCTGATTGCGCCGCCGGGGGTTCCCGCGGTGATCCAGCTCATCAGTGCCGGCATCCCGCCCGTGCTGCAGCAGGCCAGCGGCACTTCCATTGGCCGCGACAACCCGTCGGCGCAGGTCACCGACTTCGCTGTTCCCGGGCACAAACTTTATGACCTGCTGAACACCGCGCCTGTCGCGCAGCCGGCCACCGGCGACGAGATCATCGCGAGCCTGGTCCTGGGCTACCCCGCCGGAACCACCGGCACCCAGATCCAGCAGGCGATCGCACAAAAGCCCTCGACCATTTTCCTGTGGATTGGGGGAGACGACGCGCTGCCGGCCGACGGCAAGGGCGACCCCTCCGCGATGACCCCGATCGACACGTTTACGACCGAGTTCACGCAGCTGATGACGACGCTCAAGGCCAATACCACGGCGCACCTGTTCGTCGCCAATATCCCGGATGTGACGGAGATCCCCTACCTGACGCAGGCGAACGAGCTCATCAGCGAGGCGCAGGCGCTTACCGGACTTACCGGGCTTTCCCCCGCGGATGCGGGCCTTCTGCTGGGCATCACGCCGGGCGACCTCATCAATCCAAACGGGCTTCTGGCGGTCGAGGCCAACATTCGGCTCCTGGAAAAGCTGCAGCCGCCGGTGCCGCTGCCGGCTGCCGATGTGCTGACCCCATCCGAGGCGGCGCAGGTCCAGAGCACGATCGCCAGCTACAACCAGGTCATCGCCAGCCAGGTCGCGGCGGCGGGCGGCACGCTCGTCGATGTGCACAGCTATATCGACACGCTGGCTGCCAGCGGCCTGACCATTAGCTATGGTGCGGCATTGAACCATAGCGGCGGCTCGTATGCGGCCTCAACGCTGTACCTCGGCGGGCTGTTCGGCCTCGACGGCATCCACCCGTCGAACACCGGGTACGCCCTGATCGCCAACCAGTTCATCGCGAGCGCGAATGCCGCGCTCGGGACCACGGTCGCCCTGGTCGATGTCTCGGCGGTCGCGGCTAAGGATCCTCTGTTCGGCCCCAACCGGCCTAGCTCGGCACTACCCTATGCGCGGACACACATCTCCCCTGCTGCGGGCAAGGCCGCGGACGCGATGATCTTTGGGTTCAAGCAGAAGCCCTGACAAACCTGAATCCGGGCCGGTGGCGAGTCTTTCCGGGCGCGAAAGCGTTTAATAAGGAGGGAGCCCATGCCCGTGTCCTCTTTTTCGCGCTTCTCGTCTGTTCTGGCTGCCGGCTTGCTAGGTGCCTCGCTGGCCTGCTCTGCCGGGGCCCAGGTTTCTTACACGCCCATGGCGCTCGACTCAGGCTTTGGCAAGCTCGATCTGAGCCAGCCCTCGATCCCGCCCCAGCAGATCATCGACCGCTTCACCGAGAAAGAGTCGGAGTTTCGCCTGGCGATGGCGAACTACACCTTTGAGCGTAGCGTGCGCGTGGATACGGTCGATGACGATACGAGCAAGGTGGATGGCGAGTACTACCAGGTCACCGACATCAGCGCGGACCCGGACGGCAAGCTCTACGAGCATGTGGTCGAGGCGCCGCAAAGCTCGCTCGAGCGCGTGATGATGTCGCCGGCGGATTTCCAGGATATCGAGCACCGCCTGCCCTTCGTGCTGACCAAGGAGGATGTGGGCCAGTATGACCTGACCTATGTGGGCAAGCAGACCATCGACGAGGTGCCGACCTATGCCTTCGATGTAAAGCCCAAGGTGATTGAAAAGAACAAGCGGTACTTTCAGGGCCGCATCTGGGTCGACCAGCACGATTTCCAGATCGTGGTGACGGATGGGAAGAACGTGCCGGATGACGTGCGCAAAAACCATGAAGATCTGTCGCCGCCGTTTATCACCTTCCGCCAGCAGGTGGATGGCAAGTACTGGTTCCCGGTCTACACCAAGGGCGATGGGGTTTTGCACTTTAGCGCGGGCAACGGCTACGGCAGCCAGGACGTGCACATGAAGGAGACGGTGAAGTACTCGAAGTACAAGCGCTTCGGGTCGTCGGTGAAGATTACCTACGACGGGCAGGAAGTGGAGAAGGATGCGCCGGATGCGAAAGCTGGCACGCCTGCGACACCTCAAACACCGCCTGCGGCGAAGAAACCACAGTAGGGCGAAGACCTATCGCGGCAGGAATATCTCGAGAAAAAGAAACATTGCAATAAAGAAGAAGGTTGCGAGCTGCCCGCGGATTCCATCCAGGTAGTCGGCATCAGAGCCGCCGAGCGCAATACGCTGGTTGAGCGATTTCGCAAGACTATACGCGGTCAGGGCACCCGTAAGACCAAGCAGGTCAAACGTCAAGATCAAGAAGAGTCTTGGCTCGCCGGCAACTTTCAAAGCGACGTTCAATGCGTAATGGCGATATCTGGAAACGATCAGGACACCCACCCAAGGCAGCAGTAGAGCAGACACAAAACAGAAGAAGGCCATGATAGACATTAGGCGAGCCCGGCCCTCGCTGCGGCCGTGGTACGTGCCTTGCGTACTGATCGATGGCCTTATAGTTGCCATAGAGATCTCCCGGTGTCCTGGCTCTTCGGGAACCCGTACCTAGTAGTACAAGTACTTCCGCCACTTCTGGTCGGAGTTGCCAATCATGCGCATGATGTGGCGTGAGGTGTGGAGCGAGAAGGGGCGCGGCTCCCTGAGCAGGCGCATCGAGTCCTGCTCATGCAGCAGCTGGTTGCCTTTGCGGCGATTGCACGCGTGGCAGCAGGCGACCAGGTTTTCCCACGTGCTCTGGCCGCCGCGCGAGCGCGGGATCACGTGATCGAGTGTGAGCTCGGCCGCGGTGAGCACGACGGCGCAGTACTGGCAGGTGTTGCGGTCGCGCAGCAGGATGTTTTTGCGGGAAAGCGCGCGGGTCTGGTGCGGGATCCTGCGGTACTCGAGCAGGCGGATGACGGACGGCAGCGGCATGCGGATGCGGGCGGCGTGCAGCACGGCTCCCTGCTCTTCCTCCGTCTTGGCGACGCCTTTCAACACCAGCACCAGCGCCCGGCGCGCGCCGCAGATGTTGATCGGCTCATAGGAGGCATTGAGCACCAGCACGGGGGTCTGCATGGGCTGGTGGAAGGGCAGGGTGCGATCGTCGACGGCGACCGAAATCGCGGCGCCGTGAACTGCCGCGCCGTGCATAGCCGCGGCGTGGTCCCGACCGGTGTGGGTCTTGAGCTTCCCCTTGCGGGTATGGACTGAACTCTTTCCGAGCGACATTTGCATCCCCTCGTGTGCTGCCTGCCGTTTGCCCGTGCACTCTGTCTTGCCTCGTTCCCTAATCGCTACTCAAAATGCTCTAACCCCAGAAAGCCACATCCTCCTGCATCGGTGTTTCCACGGCATGAACCGGCTCGGCGAGCTCCGGCCGCTGGGCGCGGGCCACCGTGGCGACCCAGACCTGCGCGGCGCCGGCCCGGCGCAGTGCGCCGGCGGCTGCGCGCGCCGTCGCGCCAGTGGTGTAGATGTCGTCGATGAGCAGCAGGTCGCGGCCAGCCAGCGGCTTCTCGTCCCCGGCGCCTGGGACGGCAAACGCGCCCTGCACATTGCGGCGCCTGCCGTGAGGCGAGAGTCCGGCCTGTGACTCGGTGGCGCGTGTGCGCTGGAGCAGCTTCGTTTCCACATGCAGCGCCAGCCCGTGCTGCCGGCCGGAGCGGGCAACGGCGCGCGCCAGCAACTCCGCCTGGTTGAAGCCGCGCTGGCGGCGCTTGCCGCCGAACAGGGGCACCGGCACCACCGTCATCGCGACTGGAATGGCAGGCAGCGCCGCGATCTGCGCAGCTAGCAACGCCCCCAATGGCTGCGCGACCGGCTCCATGCCGTCGTACTTAAGCAGGTGCAACAGGGAGCGCATAGTGCCGCGATAGAGCCCGTAAGCCACGGCGCGGTCAAACGCCGGGGGCGACACGCGGCAGGGGCGGCAGAGCCAGTCGCCGGGCGCGCGGTCCGGGTCGGCGAACAGGTGCGCGCCCAGGGCTTCTCCGCAGTGCAGGCACAGGGTTCCGGATTGTGGCGGGAGATCGGCCCAGCAGGAGGAGCAGATGGGGGCCCGGCTGAGTCGCGCAAGCGGAGTCTGGCAGAGGGCGCAGGCGGCGGGAAAGATGGCGGAAGCGAGCGAGTCGACCGGCGCGCGGGCCCTACTTCGAAGGACGCGGGCGACGGCGCGCCAGCGGGAGTCCGCGCCGGGATCCCGGAGGGTTTCGCGATCGTCGAGCAGAAGCGGCCGGCTCGTGAAAATGCACCTCGCACCCGGGCTTGCGGCGGCCCTGCAACCGAGCCCGGGGACGGTTCATCCCACGGCCAGGTCACGGAGGCATTTTTTCACCCGGATGGCACTGATTATACGGGCAGGTGTGTAAATACGCCAGAGGGCCAGGGTACCGGGCGGGGGTACCGGGACATGCTACCGGATGGGGTTCGATGAGGCCAATGCCAGTGGCGCGCCGGTCCGCCAAGATCCACTCCCAGGCTGCTATAAGTGGGAGTCGCTCCTCGCAAATGCCCGGAAACACGACCCGGAAAGGCTTCATGGACGAAGCAAGCAGCCGCGCCGCCCGGCGCACCCGCGCTACGCCGTCCCACTCGTTCGGCTCAGAGGTGCGGCTGACCACGCGCCTGGGCACGCCGCTGGCGCTGGGCGAGCTGGGCTGGATGTCAACCTACATTGTGGACGCGATCATGGTCGGCCGCATGCCGCACTCAGCGATTGCGATCTCCGCCTCCTCGCTCGGGAACAGCCTGTTCTACGCGATCGCCTTCTGCGGCATCGGGCTGCTGTACGGGCTCGACGCCCTGGTTTCACAGGCTTTCGGCCGAGGCGAGGCCGAGGATGGCCTGTTCTCGCTGGTGCAGTCGCTGTTTCTCGTCGCCGTGTGCACGCCGGTCGTCATGCTGCTGTCGAGCGCCGCGCCGCACGCGCTGCGGCTCATCCACGTCGATGAGGCCATCGTGAGCCACACTATCCTGTACGTCAACGCGCTGCGGTGGTCGGCCGCGCCGCTGCTGCTCTACATGGCGGTGCGGCACTATCTGCAGGCCATCGACCGCACCTTCTGGGTGATGGTCTCGCTGCTGACCGCGAACCTGGTGAACTGGCTGTTCGATTGGCTGCTGATCTACGGCCACGGGCCGTTCCGGGCGCACGGCATCGCCGGCTCCGGGCTGGCTACCTGCGTGGTGCGGCTCTACATGCTGGGGCTGCTGCTTCTGGCGCTGGCGTTCTCTCTGCGAAAGGCGCCGATCAAGCTGCGCGCGGGGGCGTGGCGGCCGCACTGGCCTCGCCTGGTGCAGCTCTACCACCTGGGCTGGCCGGTGGGCCTGCAGAAGCTGGGCGACCTGTCGCTGGCCAGCTTTTCAACCGTGCTCACCAGCACCCTGGGGGCGACGCTGCTGGCGGCGCACCAGGTGGTGCTGGACCTGAGCGCTTTTTGCGCGATGGTTCCGGAGGGCGTGCAGAACGCCTCGGCGGTGCGCACCGGCCAGGGCGCCGGACGCGGCGACAGCGCGCAGGTCCGCCGCGCCGGGTATGCGAGCGTCGGCATCACGACGGTGTGCATGGTGGCTGCCTCGGTATCGTTCATCCTGGCGCCGCGGCTGTGGGCCAGTATTTATACGACCGACCCAGCCGTTGTCGCGGCGACCGTGCCCGTCTTCCTGATCTGCGCGGGCATTCGCGTCCTCGATGGCGCGCAATACGTGCTGCAGGGCGCGCTGCGGGGCCTCGGCGAGACGCGCATTCCCTTCTTGGCTTCGACCGGCTGCACCTGGCTGGTGGGCGTGCCGCTCAGTGCGCTGCTGGTCTTCCACTGGCACCTCCAGCTGGTCGGTGTGTGGCTTGGAATCCTGCTTGGCATCGTGCCTATTTTTGCCATCATCGTCACGACATGGCTGCGCAGGGTGCGGCAGTTCAGCACGCGTTACCCCGGCCGCGAGGCAAGGGGCGCTCCGCAGGCGCCGCCGTCGCCGGGGGCGTTGCCGGTTCCCGGGTCCATAGCTTAAGAGGGGGCTTTAAGGGGCTGATCGACTGGCTGGTGTATACAAGGGGGAATGCAGAGCAGTTCCCCTCCGCAGCCCAGGCCCCTGCAGCTGCATGGCTATATTCCGGGACTCGATGTCCTGAGAGGACTCGCGGTAGGCGCCGTCATCCTGTTTCACGCCTTCGCGAACAACGGCTATACCGCGGCCGCCACGTCGGCGAGCATGCGATTTGTCCACCTGATGGTCCTGGGCAAGCTGGGCGTCTACCTGTTCTTCACCCTGTCGGGGTTCCTGATTACGACCATCCTGCTGAAGCAGCGGGAGCGGCCCAGCTATTACAAGAACTTCTATATCCGGCGCGCGCTGCGCATCCTGCCTGCCTACCTGCTGCTGCTTGTCGTGCTCAAGGTGTGCGGAGTCGTCGACTGGCGATTCGTACTGGCGTGCCTGCTGTTTATCGCGAACATGGCGAAGCTGCTGCACTCGAGCGCGACGGAGTACGGGGTCTTGTGGACGCTCGCGGTCGAGGAGCAGTTCTACCTGCTGTGGCCGACCTTCGTACGCCGGCTGCGCAACCCCAGGACCCTGCTGGCCGTCGTGCTTGCCGGGTGCGCACTAGCTCCGCTGTTCCGCCTGGCGCTGAGCCTGCGCGGCATCAGCACTTACCTGCTGCTGCCCACCAATATGGATCCGCTCTTGCTGGGCGCGCTCGCGGCCGTGCTGGTCGCCAACGGCGTCATCCACCAGGGAAACATCGGCCGCATCGTACGTGTGCTGCTGGGATTCGGCCTGCTCTTCCTGGTGCCCTACGTGTATATCGATTGCTTCGCGAGGATTCCCACTCTGAGGCTTTTCGCAGTGTGGGACGCATTGGGCCGCTTCGACCCTTTCTGCTTCTTTCTTGCCGGCGTGCTTCTCTCTGTCCAGTATGCGCAGCAGCCGGGGCGTGGCCGTCTCCGGCTGCTGCCGCGCTTTCTCGAGTCCCTGGGCTACATCAGCTACGGTCTGTACCTGGTGCATCCGTTGATCTTCGACCTGTACGACCGGATGACCGCCGGCAGTCCCCTGGGGGCGTCGCGTACCCGCTTTTCGATGCTGGTGCTGCGGTTTTTTATCGTGAGCGCCGCTTCGATCGGGATCGCTACCCTCTCGCGCCGCTACTATGAGCAGCTCTTCCTAGGCCGCAAGCGGGCGCTCGCACCCTATACCGGCGATACGGCAGCTACGGAGAGCCTGCCCTGAATCGGCCGCAGCCAGGCAGCCCACCCGCGCCGCTTCCTCCTGCTTGATACACTCACGCTTTCAGCTCTGCCGGGTCTGCCTGTGCTTCGCAGCGCGGCGCGTGCAATACAGATGCACTCTGGAGGCGTAGCCGCGCATGCCCGAAACTCAATCGCCCCCCGCCGCGTTTCGCCCGTTCGTCGCGCCCGGGGAGCAGCGGCCTGAGCTGACCGCGCGCGCGCTGCTGCTGGGCTCGTTCTTCGGGCTGCTGTTTGGCGCGGTGACGGTGTATGTGGGGCTGCGCGCCGGGCTTACCGTCGCCGCGTCCATTCCCATCTCGGTGCTGTCGATCTCGGTGCTGCGGGCGCTGGGCCGCGCCTCCATCCTCGAGAACAACATCGTCCAGACCACCGGCAATGCCGGCCAGTCGATCGCTGCGGGCGTCATCTTCACGCTGCCCGCGCTCATCTTCCTCGGCTTCGACCTGGAGTACGCGCGCATCTTCTTCCTCGCGCTGCTGGGCGGCTGGCTGGGTGTGCTGTTCATGATCCCCCTGCGGCGGCAGCTCATCGTGGAGGAGCACGCGACGCTCAAGTATCCCGAGGGCACCGCGTGCGCCGACGTGCTGCTTGCTGGCGAGCGCGGCGGGTCGTTTGCGAGCCGCGTGTTTCTCGGCCTGGGCCTGGGCGCGGTGTACACGCTGTTCCAGAATGAGAACCTGCTGGGCGCGTGGCCGGGCACGCCCAACTACGAGCCCGACCTGGGCGCACAGCACGTAATGAAAGGCGCGGCGATCCGCTGCGATGCCACCCCCGAGTATCTCGGGGTCGGCTACATCATCGGGCCGCGGGTAGCCGGGACGATCTTCGCAGGGAGCGTCTTCAGCTGGCTGGTGCTGATGCCGGCGATGTACTTCTTCGGCTCGCACATGCCCGGCGCGCTGTATCCGGCGACCAAAGCGGTGGCGCAGATGAGCCCGTCGGAGCTGTGGTCGACCTATGTGCGGCCGATGGGCGCGGGAGCGGTCGCGGCGGCCGGGCTGCTGACGCTGCTGCGCACGCTGCCGACCATCTACGGCGCGCTGCGCTCCGGGGTGCAGAATATCCGCACCCGCAATCGCGCAGCCGAGGCTGCCGCGGTCGGGCGCACGGACCGCGACCTGCCGCCGTGGGTGGTCGCCGGCGGATCGGTGCTGCTGGCGGTGTGCGTGTTTCTGTTTCTCACGTTCAAACCGGTGCCCGGCGCGCAAACCAGCCTCGCCGCCAACTTCGCGGCCTCGGTGCTGATCGTGGTGTTCGGGTTTTTATTTGTCACCGTCTCGTCGCGGATCGTGGGCTTGATCGGCTCATCGGCCAACCCGCTCTCCGGCATGACGATTGCGACGCTGATGGCGACGGCGGCCATCTTTCTGGTGAAGGGCTGGACGACGCCCGCTTTTGCCGCGCTCGCGCTCACCATCGGCGCGGTGGTGTGTATCGCCGCGGCCAATGCCGGCGATACCTCGCAGGACCTAAAGACCGGCTTCCTGATCGGCGCGACGCCCTGGAAGCAACAGCTCGCGCTGATGGTGGGGGTATGCGTGTCGACGGTTGCCATCGGCGCGACGCTCAACGCGATGAACCGCGGCCTGGAGGAGTTTCGCACTGCGGACAAGGTGTGGAACCTGAGTGCGCCGCATCAGGGCGTGCAGGATCAGGGCCGGTTCACCCGCGCGCGCATCAAGGTGCTACACGGGGAAGGCACGAGCGCAGGCGGCCCGGACGAGCGCACCGGGACGCAGTACATCCTGCTGAACGCGCTCGGCTCGCACGACCTGGCCGACGGCAAATATCTCTACAACCCGGCGACCGGGCGAATCGAGGTGCAGTGGATCCAGGGCATCGGCAGCGAGAAAGCGGCGGCTCCGCAGGCGCGGCTTATGGCGACCGTTATCAACGGCATCCTGACGCGGCAGCTGCCGTGGGGGCTGGTGCTGCTGGGTGTGTTCCTGGTGGTTGCGGTGGAGCTGCTGGGGATTCGCTCGCTCTCCTTCGCGGTCGGCGCGTATCTGTCGATCGCGACCACGCTCGCCATCTTTACCGGCGGAGTGGTGCGCTGGATGGTGGACCGGGCCGCCGCGCGTTCCGAGCAGGTAGACGCACTGGGCGGGGAGATCAGCCCGGGCTCGCTGTACGCGAGCGGACTGATTGCCGCGGGCGGCATCATCGGGCTGCTGGGCGTGGTACTCAAACTGTATGAAGCGGCGACAGGCCGAACGGCGCTGCCGAGCATGCCGCACACCTTCCTCTACCACGACGGCGTTTCGGTGCTGATGTTCGCGCTGCTCGCGTTCTCACTGTGGTATTTCGCCCGCAAGCCGCTGAAGGGGTGAGCTCCCGCATGGCCGCAGCTGCCGCATCCGCCGCTCCGGGCCGGGGCACGCCTTGGAGCATCGGCGACGGGATGTTCGCCGCCGGGCTGCTCGCGCTGGTCGGGTTTGTGCTCGCGCTGCCAGTCTTCCCTTCAGGTGACGGCCCGGTGCACATCTACTTCTCGCGCATTCTTTATCTGCTTGCGCGGCACCAGGCCGGCACCTACGGCAGCGTCTACGCCATCCGGCACCTTATCCAGCCCTACTGCCTGCACTATCTCTGGCTGATCGGCTTCGAACAGTTCACCACCGTGGCGATGGCCGAGAAGAGCTTTGTCGCCGTCATCCTGGTGGTCAACGCGCTGGGATTTCGCTTCCTGGCGCGGCAGCTCGGCGACCGGAGCGCTGCTGTTTCCTTGTGGATTCTGCCCCTGCTGCTGAGCTGGGCGCTCGGCGCGGGCTTTCTCAACTTCTGCTTCGCCGCGGGGGTGCTGTTTTTTGCCTATGCGCTGTATCTGCAGGTGAGCGCCAGCCTGCGGATGCGCCGGGTCGTGGCGTACACGGCGATGCTGTTGCTGTTGGTGCTTTCGCATCCGGTACCGCTGCTGATGCTGCTGATGCTGATCGCGGGCGATACGGCACTGCTGCTGTGGGGGGCTCTGCGCCGCGGCGACGGCTTGCGCACGTTCTCGCCGCAGCTGCTCTGCTTCCTGCTCGCCTGCATTGCTTTTGTCTTCCCCATTTTGATCGCCGACAAAGCGTCGGTAGCCGACTCGCTACTGCGCGATCTGCGGCCCCACGCGGCGCAGGTGAAGGCCATCGTTACGGGCGAGCGGCTCAGCCTGTTTGTGGGAGGCAGCGTTGCCGGTGTGCTGTTCGCCGCGGTGCTGGTGGCCCTGGCGCCGGTCGCGGTATGGCTCAACGTACGCGCGGGCGGTTTGGCGCGGCTGCGCGCGGGCCATGCCAAGCCGGCGGACCGGCTGTGCCTGACCGCCCTGACGGTGCTGCTTGCGACCATCGTTTTTCCGCAGAGCATGAACGGCTCCGCGCTGTTTGCCGACCGCATGGTGCCGCTGCTGTGGCCCTTTCTTTTTGTGTGTGCCGCCAGCGTGCCCCTGCCGGCCAGGCTGCACCAGGGGAGCCGGGCGCTTGTCATCCTCGCGACCGCAGCCAGTCTCCTGCTCGCCGCGGTTTACCTGCGTCCCATTGCCCGGCAGCAGCAGGCATTGGTGCTGGCGCCGTTGCCGGGCAATGCGCGTGGGCTGTTCATTACGGCTCCGGCGGCGCGACGGCCTCTGGCTCCCCACCTGGCCGGGGAGCTGCTGGCCTGGGGCGGCGCGCGCGCGTTTGCCGCGCACCATGACGTGCTGCTGAATAGCCCCTGGCTGCAGCTGACCATCGTGCCGGTGCGCGAGAACGGCAGAGCGGGGCTGCTGCGCGACCAGCTGCCCGGCAGCCTGTCAGAAGACCCTACGGCGCTGGGTCATCTGCTGCAGACGCGCACCCCCGCCGCCGCGCAGGCGCTCGACGGGGCGGATTTTCTGCTCTACAGCGACCCCGCATCCCGTTCCCAGATCATCGCCGCAGAGATCCAGACGTACCTGCCGCCGCAGCCCTGGCAGTGGCCATGCACCGTGCAGGACTTCTATGCTGTATGCGTGCGCAAGGGGGTTCCTTAACCCGTGCGTGATACGTACGAGCCCCCACCATGCCTATGCCTGTTCTGTCGATCCTGGTGCCCTGCTACAACGAGCAGGAGAGTGTTGCCGCCTGCCACGCGCGGCTTTGCTCTGTGCTCGCGCAGATCGGTCTGCCGTACGAGCTGGTCTTTATCGACGATGGCTCGCACGATGCGACCGCCGCAGTGCTGGAAACGCTGCACTCTGCCGATCCGCACACGGTCATCGTGACCCTGGCGCGCAACTTCGGCCACCAGCAGGCTGTCTCCGCGGGGCTTGCGCTGGCGCGTGGCAGTGCCGTGGTCATCATTGACGCCGACCTGCAGGACCCCCCGGAGGTAATTGCCGTAATGGTCGCGCAGTGGCAGGAGGGCTACCACGTCGTTTACGGAGTGCGCTCGTACCGTGCGGGCGAGTCGCGCTTCAAACTTTGGACAGCGAAGCTGTTTTACCGGGTCATTCACAGGCTTTCGGATGTCGAGATTCCGCTCGACAGCGGTGACTTCCGGCTCATTGATCGCCGCGTGGTGGAAACCCTGCTCAGCATGCCGGAGCGTCACAGGCTGTTGCGTGCCATGTGCTCCTGGGCCGGCTTTCGCCAGACGGGGGTGCCTTACCAGCGCTCCGCGCGCTTTGCCGGCACAACCAAGTACCCCTGGGCCAAGATGATGAACCTGGCTCTGGACGGCATCTTCTCGTTCTCGACGCTGCCGCTGCGCCTGCTCACCTTCGCAGGTTTCGGAGCGGCGGCGCTTTCGTTCATCGGCATCGTGTGGGCACTCGCCGTGCGCATCCTCACGCGCCACTGGGTCGCGGGCTGGGCCACCCTGTTTGTCGGCATGCTGTTTTTGAGCGGGCTGCAGATGATCTCGCTCGGCATCATGGGCGAGTACCTGGGCCGGGTGTACACCGAGGTCAAGCAGCGGCCGCTGTTCGTGATCGCCGGCATCCTGCGCGCGGGCGAGTCTTCTGACCTGCAGACGCACTCCTGGCGCGGGGATGCAGAGCGGGAGCCGTAGAGCCGTTTGCCTGCTGCTACAGAGCGACCAATGACTCTCCACACGGCTTTTCCGTCGGGAAAAGCTGCATGCGACAACATTCGCGCTAGCCACCTACAGGCAAACGGCTCTAGCACCGGCTACGACTGGCGGCGCAGCTCGATTTACCGCAGACGCTCGCTTGCGGATACTCTCTGCCCCCTCGGGCGGTGTCGTCCTACCCAACGTCATAGGCCCGCTGCTTCCACGTAGCCTGCCGTTTGCGCAGTTTGCGGCCAAGCGCCCACCACTGCAGCACCAGCAGCGTCGCGACGCCGAACGGATGCAGCAATGCCCCGAACACGCTCTGCCGGAAGCGCCAAATGGCAAAACCACGAACCAGGTAGCCGGCACCTACAGCGACACCCGGCCATAGCAGCGGCGCGCCCGCAACCAGCGCGGCAAACAGCCACAGCAGCGGCAGCACCTGCCCGAAGAAGAGCATGAACGAAAACTGCAGGATGCGTCCGGGGGCGGCCATGCCTTCGGTCGCGTTCTTGCCCAGCCCCTGCCACACCTCGGCCGCGCTGCGGTACATGCGGCAGCGCGCGATGCCGGTCAGGTCAAACAGGCCGGTGGCAAAGCCCTGGCGGCGCAGCAGGCGAGGCAGCAGCAGGCCGTCATGCATGGTCTCGCGGATCGCAGTGTGGCCGCCGCTTGCCTCGTACGCCGCCCGGCGCACCATCATTACCTGCCCGCAGCCGGCAGCCAGCGCGGGCGCCCGCGGAAACAAGCGGAGAAACGGCACAGGCAGGTAGCAGAGCAGCACAAAGTGGATCAGCGGGATCAGCAGCCTTTCGAGCCAGGTGCCCGTCTCCTCAAGCGGAAAGCCGCTCAACAGGTCGGCTTTGCCTCGGTCCAGCTCCTCCAGCAACACAGAAAGCGCGTCCGGGGTGAGACGAACATCGGCATCGAGAAAACAAAGGACCGGGTAGCTTGCCAGCCTGGCCAGCACCGCGCATGCATGCTGCTTTCCGTTCCAGCCGGCCGGCAGAGACGGTGCGCCAAGCAGCACCAGGCGCGAGTCGCGCTGCGCGATCTGCTCGACCAGCTCGGCTGTGCGGTCAACGGAGGCGTCATCGAGCACCCGCAACTCGAGCTCGACTCCGGTGGAGGCGAGTACGCTCTCGACCGCCGCGACGATGCTTGCTTCCTCGTTGCGCGCCGGGATCAGCACGGAGATGCTTCGGGTGAGTGGAACGACGCTGTTGCCGGCCTGCGAAGAGGGTGCGCGGCGCGGTTCTCGATACCACAGCAGATTGGTAGCGAAGGTAACGAAAGAGCCGAGCGAGCAGGCAAGAGCCAGCAACAGCCACGGAGAGTTGGGGAGGGGCGTCAGCAGGGAATCGCCTCCCGCGTGAAAACGCTGGTGCAGGTCTCAGGCATCGCTTCGGCCTGCGCGTGTTTGCAGACTGCCGTGTTCAGGCTGGAAGCGCTGCCCCCGGGCCCGCGCCCGCAGGCGCTGCCACGCGCCGTAGATGCCGCTGGTTCCGGAGCTGCCGGCGAGCACGGAGGTGAACAGCGCCGGGTCGCGCCGCAGAGCCAGCGCGGCTAGCGCGTTCTGCGTCTGCTCAAGCGCCGCGGCAACCTGCCGGCCCGGGTTGCCGCCTGGATCTCCCTGGGTGAACCGGACGGGCTCGCCCAGCAGCGCGAGTGCCTCGGGCAGGCGCTCGTCCCAGAAGGTGTACTCGAGCGCGAGCGGCAGCACCGTGACCTGCCCGGCGCGGCGCAGCACTGCGTCGAGCCCGGCACGGAAGACGACGGGGCGCGCCCGCACATCGGTGAAGCCGCCCTGCGGCGTGATCCAGAGAACTGCGTTCGGGTCTTTGAGCAGCATGGAGGCAGCACGCAGAAACTGCGCGCCGCCACGGGCTGTGCCCTGCTCCACCGGAAACAGGCCCAGCCTGCGCAGGATGCCGTAGCGCGCGAACGCCACTTCATCCATGGGCGCGTAATGGTCCGCCTGCTTCTCGAGAAACCGGCTCAGCAGGATCGAGGTCAATGGGTCCCACCAGGAAGCGTGGTTGAGGCAGACGATCAGCGGTCGCTCGCCGAGCAACCAGTGTTCAGCCCCGGCCAGACGCAGCGCGTGGAAGTGACGCTTGACGAAGTAGTGGAGATAGTTGTCAAAGAAGCGCAGCAGGGCACGGGAAGGCCGCACCGGCGCTGCCTGGAGCCCTGGTTGGCGTGCAGAGAGTGCGAGCGCTGCCACGCTCGCCTCGCCGGCGCGCCGACCGCTCTTGCTCATTGTGCCTGCGCCAGCAATGCTTCAGCCTGCGTGCGCGAGGCCAGTGCCGGCTCCTTGCCGCGGAAATGCTGGTCGACCGCGTCGCCCGCGATCCAGCCCGACATCATCACCATCGGCATGCCCGGGCCCGGGTGGGCCGCGCCGCCGGCGAGGAAGAGCCCGCCGATCTCGCTCGATGTATTCGACGGCTTGAACGCGCCGTTGAAGCGGCCGTGGCTTGAGAGCCCATAGATGGCGCCGTTGAGCACCTTGTAGCGGTTGTGGATGTCGACCGGCGTGAGCGCGCGCTCGAAGACGATGCGGTCTTCAATGTCGGTGAGTCCCGCGGTCCGCTTCAGCTTGTCGAGGATGACCTGCCGGTAGCGTGGAAACATCTTCGACCAGTCGTGATTGGGGCGCAGGAACGGCGTGTGCACCAGCACGTAGAACGCGTCGCCGCCAGCGGGCGCGGTGGCGGGCTCGGTGCCGCTGGTTGACGCGATGTAGCAGGTCGGGTCCGGCGCGGGCTCGCCCAGATCGTAGATGTGGTGGAACTCTTCGTGCGGGTCGCGCGAGAACACGAAGTCATGATGCGCGATGTGGTCGTAGCGTTTGTTGAGGCCGAGATAGAGCACCACGCCCGAGCAGGCCGGCTCGTACTCGCGTTCGCGGTCGAAGCGGTCAGCGGGCGCGCCGCCGACCAGCTCACGATAGGTGCGAACCGCGTCTTCATTCGAGACCACGGCGTCGAACTCGTAGCGCTGGCCCGCAGTGGTGATGAGGCCGGTGACCTTGTCGCGCTTGTCTTGATTTGTTGCCGGGCTCTCCGTCAGCAAACGTTCGATCTCGGTCGAAGTGTGGTACTCGACGCCCAGCTCGCGGCCCAGCTTCACCATCGCTTCCGGCACGGCGCGTGTGCCGCCGATGGGGTACCAGATTCCCTCCTCGGCCTGCATGTTGCCGATCGAGCACAGGATCGCGGGCGACGCGTCGGGCGACGAGCCCACGTACTGCACATAGTGGTCGAGCATCTGCGCAACGTCGGGATCGTCGATATACTTGCGGATCGTCCCGGCAACAGTCGAGCCGATGCGCATCTGTAACAGATCCCGTAACACTCTCTTGTCGAACGCGCCGTTCATGTCGAAGGTGTCGCGGATGGAGCCGACGGACTTCCAGAAGAAGAAGCGGTCGGAGATGCCGTGCAGCTCGCGCGAGTACTGCATGAACTGCACATACTTGTCGCCCATGCCGGGCCGGCGCGCGTTCAGCTCGGTCGCGGTCTCTGCTACGTCATTCTTCAGATCGAGCACGGAGCCGTTGTCAAAGAAGCAGCGCCACTGCGGGTCAAGCCGCACCATCTGCACGTAGTCGTCGAGGTTGCGGCCTGCCTCGCAGAAGACGCGGCGCAGCACCGACGGCTGGATCAGGATCGTGGGGCCCATGTCGAAGCGGAAACCCTGCTCCTGAAGCACGGCTGCCTTGCCGCCCAGCCAGGGGTTCTTTTCAAACACGGAGACCTGGTAGCCGCGGGCCGCCAAAGTACACGCCGCGGATAGCCCGCCAAGCCCGGAACCGATTACTGCTATGCGCATCTGGTATCTCTCCTGGTGTTCCTACCCGGCATTTTGCATGTTGCCGTGCCCGTTGCCGTGTTTGTTGCCGTGCCCGTTGCCCTACCTGTTATTCCGCCTGCTGCCTTCAATGCTTCTGCGGCTTCAATCCGCGCAGCGCACGTCCCATGGCGCGCAGGCCGGCAAGCCGGTTGCGCCATCCCTGCGCGTGCGCGAAGTGCAGATACCCCGCGAATAACTCGCCGTGTGCTTCTACCGTCGGCTGATATGCAATACGGCTTCTGCTGCGCTGCCTCACGATTGCGCGCGGCGCTGTCATCTCGAGCAGGCCCTCGCGTCCGCGGGTCGCGCCGAAGCCGGAGCGTTTGCGCCCGCTGAACGGCACCCGGGGGTCTGCTGTCGACACAATCAGATCATTCAGCAGCACAGTTCCGGCGGTGATCGCGCTGGCAAGCACGCGCGCCTCACCCTCCGACCCGAAGATTGCCGCGGTCAGCGCAAACGGGCACTGCTCATGCATGTCCGCTGCCTGCGCGAGCGTGCGAAAAGGCATCAGAGAAAGCACGGGCGCAAACAGGTCAGCCTGGGCGATGCGCATCTCAGGCGTAACATCGGCGAGCAGCGTTGCGTACACGCTGTCTTCATCCTCGTCGGCCACTTCCAGCCCATCCAGCAGAGTCTTCGCGCCGTGGAACGATGCCTCAGCCACCAGGTCGCGCAGGCGCTCGCGAGTATGCGGTGGAACCGGCACCGGGCCGACCTCAATGAGGCAAGCCCGCAGCAGACCGCTCAATCGATTTGCCACTGTTTCTGCTACAAATACACGGCGCGGCGCCATGCAGGTCGCCGACCCGTTGAGGCGCAGGCCGAACAGCAGCGCGGCCACGACCCGGGGCAGGTCGGCGCCCTCAAGAACGAATACCGCGTCGCAGCCCGACAGCTCCATCACCGACGGGGTGGCCGTGGCTGCAAGCGCATGCAGAACAGCTTCGCCGGTCGCAGCGGAGCCGGTGAGGAAAACCTTGTCGATGCCGCCCTCGATCGCTGCCATTGCCGCGGACGGAGCCGGATCGAGGATCGTCAGCAGATCGGGAGGCATGCCGCTCGCGATCAGCATCACGCGCAGCGCGTGGGCACAGGCTACGCCCGCCACCGCCGGCTTCCAGAGCACCGCATTGCCGGCAGCGAGCGCCTGCAGGGCCTGTGCGCCGGGCAGGAACAGCGGGTAGTTGCCCGGGCCGATCAGCAGGACCACGCCGAGCGGCACGCGCTCCACCTCGACATCGACGGAACGCAGCCAGAACGGCCGCGCGCGCGTGCCTTCGCGGCGCGGGCGCAGCACAAACTCTGCTTCGCTCTCGAGAAAGCGGCAGGCCTCGGCCAGCGGCAGCACTTCAGCCACCAGCGTATCGGCTTCCGCGCGGTGCAGGCTGCCGGTGTGCCGGGTCGCGACGGTGGCGGCAAGCTCGCGTGCGCCCGTGGCCAGCTCCGCGCGAAAGCAGCGCAGCATGCGCAGGCGAGTACGCATGGGCGTCTGCGCCCAGCCGCGCTGGGCCGCGCGCATCGCCTCCAGCGGAGCTCCGCGAGGAGACTCCACGGCGCGGGACGGCGCATGCGGCAGGGTCGCCATACCTGTCAGCTTACCGCCTCATAGATCGAGTCGGCGGGCGGGGTGCCAGGCATCACCGGCTCGGTGTTCCACTGCGGCTCCAGCTTCAGGTCTTCAAGCAGCAGACGCGAGGTGATGCGCGCCGACTCAAAGATGACCGGCAGGCCGCTGCCCGGGTGCGTACCGCCGCCGACGAGGTAGACGCTATCGAGATCCTCAAAGCGGTTGTGCGGACGCATGTGCAGCATCTGCCGCAGCGAGTGGGCCATGGCGAAAGTCGCGCCACGGTACAGGCCGTACTCGTCGCTCCAGTTCTGCGGGGTGAGGATTTTTTCGGTGCGGATACGTCGCTCCACATCCGTGATGCCGATCTTCTCCATCTGTTCGATGGCGATCGAACGGAAGCGTGCCTGCTCCTTGGGCCAGTCGACCGACCCTGTGTCATGCGTGACCGGCAGCAGCATATACAAGGTGCTCATCCCGTTAGGCGCGAGTGTCGGATCGGTGACGCCGGCATTCTGCACATAGAAGGACGGATCGTCCGAGAGGCGATGGTCCTCTTCAATATCGCGCAGGTTCTGTCGGTAATCCTTGGCCAGGTAAATGGTGTGGTGCGATACATCATCGTAGAGGCCTTCGATGCCCATGTACATCATGAAGGTCGAACACGAGAAGCGCTTCTTCTGGATCTTTCTATCGGTCCACTTGCGGCGCAGCTTGTCCGGCACCATCCTGCGCATGGCATCGGCGAAGTCGGCGTTGACCACAACCGAGTCTGCGGCGATCTTTCTCTGCGAGGTGCGGAGACCCACTGCCTTGCGCCCTTCAAACAGCAGCTCCTCGACCGGCTCATCGAGCAGGATGCGCACACCGAGCGAGCGGGCCACGCGCGCCATGGCTTGTGTGACGGAACCGCAGCCGCCGATGGGATGAAAGACGCCATGCTCGTACTCGAGAAACGAGAGGATGGAGAACAGCGACGGGCACGAGAAGGGGCTCATACCGAGATACTTGGACTGAAACGAAAACGAGAGCCGGACACGCTCGTCCTTGAAGTAGGAGCGCAGGTCGGTATCGAGCGAGCGCCACGGCCGCAGCAGCGGCAGCAGCCGCAGCATGTCAGGGTGGATCAGGTCGCGCCAGGACTCGAACGGCGTCTCAAGAAACGGCACAAACTTTTCCAGCTTGACGCGGTTCTCGGCGAGGAAGCGGTGAAAGCCCTCGGCATCCGGCGGGCAGAGCTTGGCAATTTCGTGCGACATGCGCTCGACGTCGGGCGTGGCCAGCAGCTCACCGCCGGAGCCATACACCAGGCGGTACTGCGGGTCGAGCCGCTCCATCGGAATCTCCGCTTCGAGATCGAAGCCGGCGGCGAGGAAGATTTCGCGCAGCACGCGCGGATAGAGGAAAAAGGTGGGGCCGGTATCGAACTTGAAGCCGTCGCGCTGGATGGTGGAGGTTCGGCCGCCGACATGCGAGCGTTTTTCAACGACGGTGACTTCTACGCCGGAACGCGCCAGCAGAATTGCTGCCGCCAGGCCGCCAGGCCCGGCCCCCACAATCGCAACCTTCCTCATTCGACCATCCTTCAGCTTGTCGCCCAGCCGCAGCGCACAGACCCGGGCATCCAATTATCTAAACAGATAGAGTGCGCTTTGCGACCAAAGATAAGCCGGCGCGGGAGTATGTACTTTCGCTACGTTTCAAAAGTCGGGATGCGTCGGATAGCACACGCAAGTCTTGGCAAATGCGCATCTTACCGCGGGTCTTTTTCCCGGCGCGCTACGTATGGTCCGGCGCCAGCAGAGGCTAGCAGATCGTGAACAGCCTTTTGCGCGTGGTGCACGAGCGCGGGCAAACCTACACCTTGATACGCATTGCCCGTTAACGCAAGGCCGGGCAGCTGTTCCACGTGGCGGGCCAGTGTGCGCATCCGCGCCGGGTGGCCGACGGTGTACTGCGGCAGAGACATGGGCCAGCGGCGAACAAGCACGTATTGCGGCGCGGGCAGCGGCCCCAGCAGCTGCGAGAACTGTATGCGCGCCGCTTCCGCGATGCGGTCGTCATCCCAGTCCATCATGTGCGGCGCGGCGTGGCCGCCGAAGAAGCCGCGTAGAAACACGGCCCCCTCCGGTGCGCGATGCGGGAACTTCTGGTGCATGAAAGTGCCGGCCAGCAGCTCGGGCTCGTCGCTCAGCGCGCGTCGGGGCGGTACCAGAAAACCGAAGCCGCGCGGCACGCTGTGCTTCGCGGCTGCCTCACCCGCGAAGCACAGCGCGACCACGATGGCCGAGGTCGCCTCCATCGCCAGCAGTGCGGCAGCTTCGCTATGGACCGGCTCCAGCAGGCGCCGGGTCACATGCGCCGGCGTTGCCAGGACCACGGCGTCGAAGGACTCCGCCCCATGGGCCTCGCTGCTCACCGTCCAGCCGTCTATGTTTCGTGCGAGCGCAGTCGCGGCGGTGTTTCTGCGGATGCTCTCTTGCGGGAGCGCGGCGGCCATCCGGTCGATCAGGGTCGAGAGACCGCTGCGCAGAGTCGTGAACACGGGCTCCGGCGTTTTCCCTTCTGCTTTCTCCTTTTCCACGCGAGCCATGGTCGGGCCGATCAGGCTGCCATGCTCGCGCTCCATCCGCACAAACAGCGCGAGCACTGCGCCCGCGCTCAGCAGGTCGATATCGCCACCGAAGACGCCGGCGAGCAGCGGGCCGGCGATGGTCTCGGTCGCCTCCGCGCCAAAATGCCGCGTGATAAACGAGCGCACCGACTCGTCGAAATCCTCAGGCCGCGCCGCCGCCTCGGCCTTCAGCGCTTCCGCGCGTTTGGGCTCGCGCAGGTAGTCCAGCCGCGCCGCCCAGCTGAACAGCGGCGACTCAAGAATGGGCAGCCATCGCGTCGGCACCATCATGCGCATGCCGTCCGGCATCGGTGTCAGCGTGCGGCCCTGCACCAGATAGTTGCGGCGCGCGGCGTCGTTTGAGTGGATGATTTCATCGCCCAGCCCGAGCTCTACAGCCAGGTCGCGGGCCGCACTCTTGTCCGACACCCAGGAGTCGGGTCCGCACTCGATGGTGAAGCCGCTTTCATGCACCGTTTCGACCGTGCCGCCGAGCCGGTCGCTGGCCTCAAACAGGGTGAGTGTGGCATCGCCGCGCTTGGCGGCCTCGTATGCGGCGGCCATCCCCGCGATGCCCGCACCGACGACGGCGACGCGCCGGGCTCCGGGCTGCAGACTCACTGCAGCGCCAGAGTGGCTTCAGCGCCGGATGGCGACGCGGCGCGCAGGCGAGCAAAGCTGCTCTGCGCCAGGTCCGCGAGGGCGCCGGTCAGCAGCGGCGAGTCGTTGAGCGATGCGGGCCGCTCCAGGCGCATGCCCAACCCCGCGGCAAACTCTTTGAACGCAATGTCGATGTCGTAGAGGATCTCCACGTGGTCGCACAGGAAGCCGATGGTGTGCAGGACGACGGTGTGGGCCCCGGCCTGCTTCAGGGCCGTCAGCGTGGCTTCGACCGTCGGGCCGATCCACGGGCCGCCGGCCACGCCCTGGCTCTGGAAGGCGAAGCACCAGCGATCTCCGGTCAGCTCCGGTATCTGGCCGGCGATCAGCGCCGCGGTGCGCTTGGCCTCGACCGGATACGGGTCCGGCGAAGGCACAGGTTGTCCGTTCTGCCGCGCGGCGTCTGCCGACGAGCGCACCCACGCCTCAGGATCGCGCTCGGGCGCGTCTGCCGGCAGCGCGGAACCGAGCCGCACTGCGGGCGCACCCTCCGCCGGAATCTGGATGGTCCGGCACGGGACGGAATGCGCCGTGAACAGGACCGTCGCCGGCGCGCCAGACTCCTCGCTGACACGCGCCAGCACCGGCTGCAGCCGCTCGGCAAAGGCGCTTACCAGCAGCGGGTGATCGGCCCAGCCTTCGGTGAAATCGATCCGCATTGCATCGCCTGCTTCCGCAAACACCGCACGCCGGTACAGGCCTACGCTGGTGCGGGAGTTCTGCGGGGCCAGACAGATCGCGGCCGCTTCGGTGATGCCGTCAGCCTTCATCTGCTTCACGACGTCGACGATGTAGGGCTTCCAGTTGCGCATGCCGACATACACCGGCATGTCCAATGCTTCGCTCAGCAGGCGCCCCTGCTCAAGCGTAAGCGCCGTCAGCGGACTCTTGCCGATCAAACTGTAACGGTGCGTGATCTCATCGATGACCGTCTGCGGCATGGGTCGCCCGCTGACCACATTGCTCAGATACCTGGGGATGTCGGCTAGCTCATCGGGGGTGCCATGGGCCAGCAGCAACACTGCCTGTTTCCTGTCAGCCATGCGCGGATTCCTTTGCTGGAACGATTTTCTGCGACAGGCGCCGGACCGTCTTAACGACATGCTGCACATGCTCGACCGGCGTGCCGGGCACGATGCCGTGGCCGAGATTGAAGATGTGGCCCGGGCGCCCGTCGGCTTCCGCGAGAATCTCCGCAACGCGCCGGTCCAGCAGCGCGGGCCCGGCAAACAGTGTGATGGGGTCGAGGTTGCCCTGCACGGCGCAGCTGTAGTCCAGCTCCCTCCACGCCTTCCCGAGCGGCGTCCGCCAGTCCAGGCCCAGCACGTCGGCCCCGGTCTCGCGCAACGCGGGCAGCAGCGTCGCTGTATCCACGCCGAAGTAGATCACCGGCGCGCCCATCGCCTGCACCGCGCGCACCAGATCTCGCGTCACCGGCAGCACAAACTCGCGGTAGTCCGCCGGCGCCAGTGCCCCGGCCCAGCTATCGAAGATCTGGATCACATCCGCGCCGGCGTCTACCTGCTGCTGCGCGTACTCGCGTAGAACGGACGCCAGTTTTTCCAGCAGCATCTGCCAGGCCACGGGCTCGCGGTACATCAGCGTCTTGGTGTGGATGTACTGCCGCGAGCCGTGGCCCTCGATCATGTAGCTGGCCAGGGTAAACGGCGCGCCGCAGAAGCCGATGATGCCGAGCGCGTCCTCAGTGTCGTCATGGGTGCGGTGCTCAAAGTGCGCGGCCACCCGGCGGATCGCCTCGGCCACATAGCCCAGCTCCTCGGCGCGGTCCGTGCGCAGCGCCTCGACTGCCTCGCGGGTGCGCACCGGCGCATGCACCACCGGACCCTCGCCCGCTACGAACTCGAACGGCAACCCCATGCACTCAAACGGCAGCAGCAGGTCGGCGAAGATGATGGCCGCGTCGACGCCCAGCTTTTCAGCCGCTGTGATGGTGACCTCGGCCGCCAGAGCGGGCTGTTTGCAGATCTCGATCAAGCTGTGATGCCTACGCACCGCCTGGTACTCCGCCATGTACCGGCCGGCCTGCCGCAGGAACCAGACTGGCGTACGGTCGACCGGGCGGCGCAGGCACGCGCGTACAAAGCGTGAGGAGCGCGCGGGCTCGCCGCCTGCCTCGCCAATGCCGGAACGCGCCTGCAGATCGGGGCTCAACGAGCTGGTTGCGGAGGAAACATCGTTCATGGAGGGGCCTGTTTTGAGGGTAGCACCCGGTCTGGGAGCGCTTTGCTGCGGGCGCGGGGACCGGTTCCGTCTCACAAAAAGCCTTCACCTTATGACGAGGAAGCTCGGGCTTGCCGGGCGTAGCCGCACGGCGCAGGCCCCGCCGCACCGGCGTAACGGTCCCGGCTTCGCGTTGCGCCAGTCTGGCCTTCTTTGGCACCGGGCCCTGTGCTACGATTCCTCGCACCGCGAACAAAGCAAATACGGAAGGGCCCGACCCATGAACCCGCCTGAGTGGAACCCCGGCACCCCTGCGCAGCCACCGCTGCCTGCCCTCGACCTGCGCCCATTGTCCACGGGCGAGCTGCTGGACCGCGTCTTCTTCCTGTATCGCTCACGCATCCTGCTGTTCCTCGTCATCGCCCTGGTGCCGGCCTGCCTGGGGCTGCTGAGCAATAGCGCGCAGCTGCTGCTGCCCCACGCCGCCCCGGCGCACCGGAGCAGCTCGCAGGGCGCGCTGGCCCAAGCCAGCGGCACTATTGGACCCAGCCTGGCGGTTCTTTTCTCGTCGCTGCTGGTGCTGGCCGGCTATGCCATCAGCCAGGCCGCGACTACGCGGCTGGTCACGCAAATCTATCTCGGGGGCGCGGGCGAGCCAGGCAAGGCGCTGCGGGACGCATGGCCGCACACACTTCGCTATATCGGTATCGAGCTGTGGAAGGCCTGGAGCGCCATCTGGCTGCCCATGCTGTTCTTCGTCGCCGGCTTTACTGCGATTACGCTCCGGCAGCGCATCCTGGGCGGCATCGTCATCTTTCTCGGCGTGGCGGCGCTGGTCTTCGGCGTCATTGCCTATCTTCGCAACAGCCTCGCCATCCCCGCCGCGGTAATTGAGAACCTGAAGGTGCGCGCGGCCATGCGCCGCACCAAGACCCTGGTCGACGGGCGCAAGGGTCGCATCTTTCTGCTGTACCTGCTGCTGATGCTGCTGTATGTAGTCGCCGGCGTGGTGCAGTCGCCGCTGCTGCTGCTGGTCGCGCATACCAAGGCGCCTGTCCAGCATGCGGCGGCGCTGGGGATGCAGCTTGCGCTCGCATTTGTGATCGCGGCGCTGCTTTCGCCGGTCGCGAGCATCGCGCTGTGCCTCTTTTACTTCGACGAGCGGGTCCGCCGCGAGGCCTTCGATATCGACTTTCTTCTGCGTGGCTCCGCAGCTGTTCTCACTACCGAGGCCGCGGCCGGCGGCGACCAGCCGCTACCTGGGCACCCTGAACGAGAGAATGCCGCGGGAAGCGCCTAGCCCGATGAAAGTGCGCGCGCTCGCCGCAGCGGGTCTGTTGTTCGCGCTCCAACCCGCCTGGGGGGCGCCGGCGGCTTCGCCGGCCGACTATCGCGCCAGGCTGCAGCAGGCCGCCGGGCTGGCACGGGCCTGCTCCTCTGCTGCACAGGCCTGCGATGCGAACAAAACCGGCGGCGATCTTCTGGTCCAATCGGGCCAATCGGGCCAGTCGAGAAAGTCAGGCGAGCCGGGCGGCTACACGCTGCGGCTGGACTGGCTGCGCGCGGCGCTGACCCAGGCGCACGGGGCCAAACCCGAGGCCCGGGCGCGGCTCATGCAGGAGGCTTCGGACCGCCTCGACCAGGAACTGGCCTACCTGGACGCGCCGGCCGCCGAAACCGCAAAGGCGCGCACGCAGGCGGATGCGATCCTCAGCCGGCACGAGTTCCGCTCTGTCGACGAGGGCCCCGGCTGGTGGCAGCTGCTGCTGGCGCGCTTCTGGGCGTGGCTCGACCGGCTGCTGTTTAACGCGGCGTCAGCCAGTGCGCACCGGCCCTGGATCGGGATCACGGTCGAGTGGACGCTGCTTACGGCCGCGGTCGCCGGGCTGCTCGCCTACGTGTTTCGCGCGCTGCGCAAGGACCGCAGCTCGGCAACCGACGGCTGGAAGCCCCGGTTCGCGCCGGCGGATGAGGCGGAAAACGACTGGGCAGCGCTGGCTGAAGCGGCGGCCGCAGCCGGAGACTGGCGAGCGGCGGTCCATGCGCTGTACTGGGCGGCGGTGGGCAGCCTGGCCGCGAGCGGCCGCTGGCGCCGAACGGCTGGGAGCACGGCTGGAAATAAGGGAACGCGTACACCACGCGAGTACCTGAAACTGCTGGAGCCCGCGAGCCCGCAGCGCGGCGCCCTTGCCGCCCTCACCACGCTGCTGGAACGGGTCTGGTATGCGCACCGCCACGCCGCGGAACCCGACTACCAGAGGGCCCGCGAGCTGGCCACCGCCCTTGGTGTGTCCGCAGGCCGCCTGCATGGGACTGGCAGGTGACCGGCCTTTCGGTAAGAGGAGGGCCGTCCCCGCCTGTATCTGGAGCCGCACGCGTCATCGTGCTGGTCTCGCTGGTCTGCCTGCTGCTGGTCGTCGCCGTAGCCGTGTTCTCCCCCGGCGCGGAGGACGATCCCACCCCTGCCACATGGAACACTGGCAAGGCAGGCGCCAAAGCCGCCCTGCTGCTGCTGGGCTCGCTCGGCTACCACGCAGCCGCTTCCGACCGGCCGCTCGCAGAGCTGTCAAGCCTGCCGGATGCAGCGCACACCACCCTGATCCTGGCTGAGCCCCAGTTGCCGGCAGACGATCTGAAGGCCGACCGCGCCGCCCTGGGTGCCTTCCTTAAACACGGTGGTTCCGTGCTGGCGACCGGACTGGCCGGGGCTGCGCTGCTCGACCGCTCGGAGGTCCACGCCTCCACGCGCATGTTCCAGAGCCTGTGTCTTACCGTGCCGGAAGGCCGCAGCCCTATGGCGCGCGCAGGCTCGGTACCCATTGCTGTTCCCGTTTCCTGGACGGGCGAACCTTCCACCAGCGCCCTGGTCGCGCAGCGATGCGGCGACGAGGCGGTGGTGGTGCGCTGGCGCGTGGGCACCGGCACCGCGACCTGGTGGAGCAGCGCAACGCCGCTCGGCAACCAGGGGCTGCATAACGATGCAAGCCTTCGCCTGCTACTCGCGAGCCTTGCGCCCTTTTCTGACAGCACGAGGGCGCGGCGGCGCACTATCCTCTTCGACGAGTCACTCCATGGCGTGGACGCTGCCCGCGAAACAAGCCCCTTGCAAGGGCTGCCTTTGCCGATGCTGCTGGGGCAGGCGGCGCTGGTCGCGGCCCTGCTGCTGTTCTCCCGCAGCCGGCGGCATGGCCCGATCCGCAGCCCGGCCGGGGCAGCGGCGCGCACTTCGCCGCTCGAGTTCGCCTGGTCCATGGGTGCGCTGTACAGCCGCGCCGGCGCACACAGCGCCCCCGTGGAAGCAGCGGAACGACGGCTGCTCCGCGTGCTGGCGATCGCTGGCGGCCTGCCGCAAAGCGTTCTGACCGCCGGACCGGCAGCCATCGGGACCGCACTGCGCGACCGTTTCGGCGAGCAGGAGGCCTGGGGCATACTGGAGCGGGACCTGGCGCGCGCGGCGCATGCAGCCGAGGCAAAGTCATCCCCGGCGGACACGCTCTCGCTGGTGCGTGCGCTCGACGCCCACGCAGTGGCGCTGCCCCGGCAGATCAGCAGCCAGCGCTCGATGCAAAGCGCAGTCACCCAGGAAAGGACGACAGCTTGAACGAGTGGCCGGAGAACGAGTCGCAGCAAAGGCAAGAACACGAGACCAGCGCCACGCTCGAGCTCTTCGAGCAGGGCCGCGCCGCCATCGGGCGCGTCATCGCCGGGCAAACGGCTTTGATCGACCAGGCGCTGCTGACCGCTTTGTGCGGCGGCCACGCGCTGGTTGAGGGCGTGCCCGGCGTGGCGAAAACGCTGGCGGTCAAGACGCTGGCGCGGTTCCTGGGCCTGGAGTTCCGCCGCGTGCAGGGCACCCCCGACATGATGCCCGCCGACATTCTGGGCACCAACGTCTTTTCGCCCCGGACCGGCGAGTTCGCCTTCCATCGCGGGCCGGTGTTCACGCAATTCCTGCTCGCGGACGAGATCAACCGCATGCCGCCGCGCACCCAGGCGGCGCTGCTCGAAAGCATGGAGGAGCGCCAGGTGACCTCCGATGGCGACACGCACGCGCTCGACCCGCTGTTTACTGTTTTCGCGACCGAAAACCCGCTGGAGTTCGAAGGCACCTACCCGCTGCCAGAGGCGCAGCTGGACCGTTTCCTGCTCAAGATCGTAGTCGGGTACCCCTCGCTTGAGGACGAACGCACAGTGCTGGAGCGGCACCACTTGAGCGCCGGCGGCAGCTTCCACACGGAGATTGCCATCGAACCGGTCGCGCCTGAGCTGTTGGCTCGTGCGCAGCGCGAGGTGCGCGCGGTCACGGTGGAACCGGCGCTGTTCGGCTACCTGCTGGCGGTAGCGCGCCGTACCCGTGAGTGGCCCTCGCTGCTGCTGGGCGCATCGCCCCGCGCAGCCGGCAGCCTTCTGCTAGTGGCTAAGGGCTATGCCGCGCGGGATGGCCGCGCCTTTCTGCTGCCGGACGATATCAAGGAGGCCGCGCCGCCGGTGCTGCGGCACCGTCTGGTGCTGCGGCCGGAGGCGGAGCTCGAAGGCGCGGACACGGACCGCGTGATTGCCGAGATTCTGGCCGCGACCGGAGTGCCGCAGTAAGGCCCGCATGGCCGCCGCGACCGAAAACCTGCTGCATCCCCCGCCGGCGATGGCGGAAGGCCGCGACCGCGCTTTCGGCTGGGCACTGCGCCCGCGCGGCTTGGTCCTGCTGCTGGCCGGGTCGCTCTGCCTGCTGCCGGGCTTCTTTCTGCACCTGCGCCCAGGGATGCTCCTGCTCGCGCTCGCCCTGTGGAACGCGGTGGTACTGCTGCTCGCCGCCGCGGAGCTGCGCGGCCTGCCGCGTTCGCTCACAGTGACGCGCAGCTTTCTCGCCACACCAGCCCTCGACGCGCCTACCGCAATCGAACTCCTGATGCTGCACACAGCGGCCCGCGCGGTCACGATCCAGCTGACCGACTCGCTCCACACATCGCTCGCGCCCATGCCCCTGAGCTCGCAGATACGGGCGTTTCCGCGCGAAGCCACGCCCGCGATGCTGCTGGCCACGCCCGTCGCGCGCGGCGACTTTGCGCTTGGACCGGTCTACTGCCGCGTCCGCGGGGCGCTGGGGCTGGCCGAGCGCTGGATCACGGCGCATCCGGTCCAGACGGTCCGCGTGTACCCGTCAGCGGTGCGCGCCGGCAGCGAGGGGGACCTGCCGCTGCTGAACGCACGGCAGCTTGAGCTCGAGAAGCGCCGCCTGCGCCACAAAGGCACGGGCCGCGACTTCCAGAGCCTGCGCGAGTACCAGCCGGGCGACGCGCTGCGCGACCTGAGCTGGACGGCGAGCGCCCGGCGCGGCAAGCTCATCACTCGGCAGTTCACGACGGAGCGCTCGCAGCAGGTGTGGGTTCTGCTCGACGCAGGGCGCCTCTCGCAGACCACTGCGGAAGGCGCGGTGAGCATTTCACTCAGCCCGGACCGGGGCGTCATGCATATCGCCGCGGCCAGTCAAAGCGCCATGGCCACGAAAACGATCGCGACCAGCCAGCTCGACCAGGCCGCCAGCGCCGCCCTGCTGCTGGCCCGCGCCGTGCAGGGGGCCGGCGACAAGTTCGGCCTGCTGGCCTACGGACGCACGGTCCGCCAGCAGCTTGTTCCGGGCAACGGTGCCGGTCATCTTCGCCTGCTGGTCGACCTGCTGGCTCAGGTGGCGAGCGAGCGCGGCGAGGCCAACCACCTGCGCGCCGTCGCTCGTTTCCAGTCGCTGCAGCGAAGGCGCAGCCTGGTGGTGTGGATCACCGAGGTGGCCGAGAGCGCGGGGAGGCCGGAGATCGCGCTCGCGGTCGCCGAGCTGGCGCGCCGCCATCTGCCGCTCATTCTTCTGCTGGAGCATCCGGAGCTCACCGCCCTTGCCGGCGCGGCGCCCGCGGATGCCGATCAGATGTTCGCCATCGCCGCGGCGCGTGAGATGGAAGAGCGCCGCCGGATCCTGGTCGCCGATCTCGAGCGCGGTGGCGCGCTCGTCGTCCGCACCACCAGCGCGGGCCTGGCCGCGGACGCGATCCGGAACTATCTTGAGATCAAGGCGAAAGGCCTGCTCTAACCGAGCGGCGCGGTGAGCGCAATACCGGCAACATTACCGGCAGCCAGTCCACTGGGAGCGGCTGGCCGTTCCCGCCCGCCCAGCGTGAGCCAGCACACCAGCAGCGCCAGCAGCGCCGCGCAGACCGAGAACTTGAGCGCGGCCGGTGCATGGGTCGGCGATAAAAACCCTTCCAGCAGCCCCGCGACCACCAGCAGCGGCACCGTGCCCGCCACCAAACGCACCGCCTCTGCACCAGCCTGCGTGAGCGCCTGCTTGCGCGCCAGGTACCCCGGAAACAGGAGCCCCGAAGCGAGCCGCAGCCCCGCCCCGCCGGCGATGAAGATACTGGGCAGCTCGAGCGCGCCATGCGAGGCCACAAAGCTCCACAGCGAGAGCCCCAGCCCATGCTGCGCGCAGGCCGCGCTGATGACGCCCATCTGCCAGCCGTTGTTCCCGAGCAGGAACAGCGTGCCGAGCCCAAACGTGATGCCGCTGGCAAAGGTGAAGAAGCACACGCTGATGTTGTTGGTCAGGATGGCGCTCGATGCCTGCGGCTTCGCGCTCAGGATCGACTCGGTCCACATTTTGTGGTGCTCAATGGTGTCCATCATGCGCGGGCCGAGAGAGGCGCGCGCGAATGCCGGGCGCGCCTCAGTGCACAGTGCGCCCAGCACGGCGGCCGCGGCAAACAAGGCCAGCGCAGCGGCAACATAGGGCAGCATGCGCCGGAACAGCCGAGGGTAGTCAACCAGCAGGAAGCGCAGGGTGCCGCGTGCGCTGACCCGGCCTGCGCTGCCGCGATACACGAGCGTGTGCGCCCGGTGCAGCAGCTGGTTCAGGTAGGCCTCAAGCGTCGCGTGCGCACCCGCCTCGGCCCGCACTGCGGAAAGATCGGCCGCGACCTGCCGATAGAGAACGCCAAGCTCGCGCAGCTCCGGCGCCGGCAGCGCCCGCAGGCCGCTGTGCTGTGCCCGCTCCAGCAGCGCGGCCAGGCGCGCCCAGTTATCCTGTCGAAGCGCGATCCAACGGTTAGGCAGCATGCGGGGAGCCTCCTGCGGCAGCAAAGGGGAGAGAAGTGTGAGCCAGTCAGAGAGTTCAGTGGGGAACCAGTACGGGAGCCCGTTCGCCGACCAGCTTACCATCGACACGCCGGAGCAGGTGGACCTGCGGCTGCCGCTCGCGAGCGCCGGTTCGCGCCTGCTGGCGATCCTGGCCGACACGCTGCTGCAGGCTGCCGTCGCCATCGTTCTGTTTGTCATCCTGTTTCTGCTGCTGACCGCCGCGCCTTCGCTCGGGCGCTCAGTCTCGCACGTTGCCAGGTGGAGCGGCTCGGCGCAGAAGTGGCTGCTGGCCGGGCTGATCCTGGTACAGTTCCTGCTGCTGTGGGGCTACTTTTCGCTGTTTGAGGCGTTCTGGAACGGGCAGACGCCGGGCAAGCGACTGCTCAGGATTCGCGTCCTCCAGGACAGCGGAAGACCCATTACCCTGTTCGAGTCGCTGGCCCGCAACCTGCTCCGCGTCATCGACATGCTGCCGTCGATCTACCTGGTCGGTCTGGTTGCGATGCTGTGCAACCGGCAGGGCAAGCGCCTGGGCGACCTGCTGGCGGGCACGCTCGTGGTGCATGAGGGCAGCGCTTACTCGGAGCCGCTGCGTACCAACTCCAGCCGTGTGCTGCTTCCAGACGCCGGTACCGACGCCGGCGCTTTCGGCTCGCCCTTCACGCCGTTGGCGAAACTTTCAAGGCCGCCGTCCGGTTTTGAAGCGCTCCCCGCGGACGCCCTGGCCCGTCTGCAGCCGGCCGACCTGCGCGTACTCGAAACCTTCTTCGCCCGCAACCTCGACCTGCCGCTCCAGGTCCGGCACGCCATGGCAGGACGCATCGCAGAACAACTCACCGGCAGGATGCAGTGGGCGCCCCCGGACGCCGCAGAGCATCCGGAGCGCCTGCTGGAGGCGCTGCTGTTCGCCCTGCGCGAGCGGTAAAAAGTAGATGGCCGCGAGGAAGAGAATCCTCGCGGCCATCTGGATAAGTGATGCTGGTTAGAAGTTGAGCTTCAGAGACACCTCCACGATGCGGCGTCCGGTACGCAATGGCGCCAGCCCGAAGGTCGAAGCGTTGGTGTTCGGCGCCGTCGCAACTGCCTGCGCAATGGAAGTGCCGGTGGTGATCGCAGTGTTGTTGAAGTTCAGGGTTTCCGCGCCTCCCTGCCCTGGAGTTGCGGTAGTGAAGGTTGTATTCGCATGATTGATAAAGTTGAAAGCCGCGAACCGGAACTGCACGTCCCGCCCCTCGCCCATGTGGAAGTCCTTCGCCGCCGTCAGATCGGTATCGGTGTAAGCAGGCAGGTGGACGTAGGAAGTCCGCAAAGTACCCTGCTGCCCGACTTGCGGGAGCGAGAAGCAGCTGGCGTTGATGTACTGGTGCGACTGCGCGTGAACTCCCGGATTGCAAGTCACGACCGGCTGCAAAAGAACATCCGGCGTGCCCAGAAAATTGGTGCTGTTGATGCCCAGTTGCACCGGCTGGCCGGTCTGGTTCAGGACGTTGAGGCTGCCCCCGAGATTGAAGTTCGGGGTGAACTGCGAGGCCGCGTTGCCGCCACTCTGGATGGTGGTAATTCCGGAAAGTTCCCACCCGTTTGTGGCAAGCCCAACATAGCGGTTCTTCACCACATTTCCAATATCATAGGAGTAGCTTGCGTTGAAGACGCTGGTGCGATCGAACGACAGAGGAAGGTAGTCATTGCGATAGTTGAACGGATCCGCCGGCAAGCCGTTGCCCTCACCCTGAGGACCGCCGCCCAGTACACCGAGCGCTCTCGAGAAGGTGTAGTTCACTCCGTACAGCGCGTGTCCCTGCTGCTTGTTCCACTGTGTCTGTAATGAGTTGTAATTGGCATACACATTGTGTTGCGAGACGCTCAGAGTGTGATACAGCGGATACGGCCGGTACTGGTCGATCTGGTTGGCCGAAAGATTGGTAACACTGTTGGCGCTGTTGGGGTTGTTGATGCTGCCGGTGGGCGGCAACAGTGGAAGTACGGCGCCGGTGAGCGGATTGGGGCGAAACAGGCCGCCGGGCTGGATCGCGTTGATGTTGTTCAGCTCCACTGGATTGCTGGAGCCGTCGTTCAACAGGTGCTCGGTGTGGTTGCCGATGTAGGCGATTTCAAACAGCGAATTGAAGATGGTCTTCTGGTCCACTGCCAGGTTATAGGTCCATGTCTGAGGCACCTGGTCGTCCCCGGCAAGAAGAGCGCTGGCGCTGGTGCTTTGTGTAAAGCCTCCCGGCGCAGTCGCCGTTGCTGACTGGGAATTGACGGAGGAGAGCAGGATGTTGTTCACCGTTGCCGTACGCTGGCCCTCGACGGTGGAAATGCCTGGGGTCACATCGTTGAACGAGTCGTGAGAGCGATAGATACCAAAGCCTCCACGCACCACGGTCTTGCCTGTGCCATACGCATCCCATGCAAAGCCGACACGCGGCTCCGTGTAGGCCCACTTGGACGGAACGCCGCTGAGCGGGACGCTCGGATCGATGGCATGCCATTCAATACCCGGCAGCGTCGGATTGCTGCGGCTCGCGTACGCCGCTGGATCCCAGACCGGGATGCCCTGCTTGTGCGCGTCCGACCAGGGCGAAAGATGGTCGAAGCGAACGCCGTAGTCGAGCGTCAGGTGAGGAGTAATACGCCAGTGATCCTGGACATATCCATCAATGTTCCAGAAGTAGACATTTGGGGAAGGCGCGAAATTGGTCTGGGTGTACGTCTGGACGCCGCCTTCCAGGAAATTTGCCAGATAGTTGCCCCCATTTCCGCTGCCCACCGCGCCCGTCCAGTGGATCAAGCCCTGCAAGGGGTCCGTGATCGTCTCCGGGAAAAAGTACAGCTGGACCGCGCCGTTGCTATCGACGTAGGGCGTTACCTGGTGGTTGGTGTCCAGCTGCACGAAGATACCGAGACGAGCCGTGTGTTTGCCGATCACCTTGGTCAAATTGTCGCCGCCGGTCCGCACCCATTTCTTGGCATAGATGCCGCCGAAGGTGCCGTCGGGCGTGAGTGCGAGCGGCAGGCCGTCGGCGTTGTAATCCTGAAGCTGGGGGATGACCTTCGAACCGTTGTTGAAAAGCCCTGGCGTCGTGTAGGCACCGTTGGCAGTCGTCGCTTCCAAGCTCTTCGGCACGAAGTTCTGCAGCAGCCACGCGCCGGCGAGGAAAAACTCATTGGTGGTAGTCGGGCTGATGATTGAGGTGTAGTTCAGCGAGCCAATCTCGGAGTTGACCGTGCTCAGAATGCCGCCGCCCGGCGTGTTGACGCCACCCAGGGTATTGCCGCGCGGCGAATAGTACTCGATCTGCGGGAAGCCCGCTTTACCGGCTTCCTTGCTGTACACCACGAACAACTTATTCTTGTCGTTAATCGCGTAATCGATCCGTGCCCGCGCCTCCCATAGATCATTGTCGGCAAGGTTGGTGGTGATGTAGTTAAAGCCTCCGCTGCTGGCCTCGTTGGGCAGCGGTAAGGTGTTCAGCAACACCTGCGTCTGGGGATCGAGATTCGCCCCGAGCTGGCCGTTGATCAGCGGCTGGCCGTTCTTGCCCGTCAAGGGAACGGTGTTGATGTTGGCGTATGTGGAGCTGGTCAGACTGGACCCAAGGTACTGCTGCAGCTGGGTCTGGCTGAAGTCGCCATTCCGCATGGCCGCGGTCGGTACAAGGGCGTTCAGGATGGCATTGCCTGCGCTACCGTAGGCATAGGCGTTGCGCTGCGCATAATCCTCGGCGCCGACGAAGAAAGTAAGCCGCTTGTCCCGGTTGAAATTGAAATGCGGTACGTAGATGGGGCCGCCCAGGGTAAAGCCCGGATACACTTCGCGATCCGGCGGCTTCGACTGCGCTGTGTAGTTCGCCAGCCAGTCGGCGGAGTTCAGCTGACTGGTGCGCGCATAGGTGTATAGCGAGCCATGAAAATGGTCGCCGCCTGACTTACCGACCGCGTTAATAACAATCGGTCCGCGCGCCTCGTCAGCCGTAAAGCTGGAGGTCTGTACCTTTACCTCCGCCACCTGCTCGTAATTGATGTTCTGGATCGCACTGCCGAAGTTGCCTGGGTCCGTGACATCGACACCGTCTGACAGAAGCGACGTGCCGCTGATGTTCTGGCCGTTGCCCGCATAGGCTCCATAGCCACCGCCAACGCTGACCTGCGACGGGTCATACGCAGCGTTCAGTCCGCCGCCGGCGCCCGAGGTGATCGCGAAGCCGGGCAGAATCTTCAGCAGCTCCGTCACGTCGCGGCCTTCAACCGACAGGTGCTTGATGTCCTCGGCCGAGATCAGCGAGCCCTGCTCACCGGAGTCGAGCGTGATGGATTGCGACGCTTCGCGCACGTTGACCGTCTGCGCCTCGGAGCCGGCCACCATCTTCAGCTCGCGCAGGCTGCGCTGGTCGCCTGGATCCAGGTGGATGCCGCCTTCCTTGAAGTCCTGGAAGCCGGGCGTCTTGATGTCTACCTCGTAGTCGCCGACCGGCACCGCAGAGAAGGTAAAGTCACCCGCGCCATTGCTCTTACTCGGGCGAGTGTCACCGGTCGACTGGTTCTTGAGCGTGACGACGGCGTTCGGGATGACGGCGCCGGAGGGATCGGTGACTGTGCCGCTCAGCGTCGCGGTGGTGCCTTGCGAGAACAAGGCGCAGGGAGCAAGCAGCAGAGAGGCGGAGAGTGCAGCGGTGCGGGTAGCGGCGCGGGCGCGACGGCCCCTCGCCCGGCAGGGGGTGTGTTGCGATACAGCCATGGGAGTGCCTCCAGAAAACCTTCAACGTAGGACGGGTGAACGTTCCGGACTTAGTCGGCACAAAGTTCGATGAGCATACTAATCCGGTGAAGTTCGATCCTGTATGTACTGTTCGCTTCCAGAGTTTGTCAACAGAAGATTTCTTAAGAGTGCGCGCAAGCCTTGATGCGGTTTCAAAGCAGGAATTTGCGGCGGCAACTTTGTTTACTGTTCAGTAAACCAGCTGCGAGGCGATGTTCCGCACTTTTGGGCGAGCGGGCGCCGCAAACCGGTTTGCGGGCAGGCGTGGGTGGGGTGTATACAAAGCGATCATTCCAGACCAGTCTCTGCAGCCGGAGAAGACCTGCCGCCTGCGCTTCTCCATTTATCCAGCTATCCAGCAGCGATACCTACAGCTTGAAAAATACCCTGCGCCGGTAGAGCGCTGCCATCGGCAGCCAGCACACCGCAACAAAAAACAGTGAGTACAGCAGGGAGCCGATGGCGGGCGAGCCTACCCCTGCGAACAGGCTCGTATAGACAAGGTGCGACACGCTCCTGCCGTGCACGCTGACCAGGAAACAGCAGCCTGCGAACAGCTCGGCGAAGACGTAGCTTGCAATGGCGTTCCGGCCGAATACCAGCAGCGGCGTCCAGCCGCGGCCCCGCCACTGTTTCACCTCACACAGCCAGAAGAAGAGCGCCAGCAGCAGCAGCGACCAGCCTCCGGCCCACAGCACATACGAGCTGGTCCAGAGCTTCTTGTTGACCGGGAAGATCAGGTTCCAGAGGCCGCCGGCAAGCAGGGCGGCCATGCCGGCCACCACCAATCCATAGACCTTGCGCCGCAAAGTGTGCTGGGTACGCAGCCACAGACCGGCGAGCATGCCCAGTACCAGAGTGCCAACAGCGGGGAGAGTACTTAAGAGTCCCTCGGGGTCACGCGTGCCCTCATACAAACGCCCTGGCAGCAGGGTGCGGTCGAGCCATGCGACCAGATTGTTGTCCTTGTCCATAAGTGGGACATCGCGCCCCGGCATGCCGTGCCCGGGTACCGGCACAAAGCGCATCAGGAGCCAGTAACCTACCAGCGTTGCCGCCAGCACACCCAGCAGCACAGCGACCCGGCTCCTGCTCTTACCGGTAGCCGCCAGCAGCACGCTGCCTAGCCCGAAGCACACCGCGATCCGCTGCAGCACCCCGTAAATACGCAGCGTTGCCAGCGGGTACAACGGGAAGCCGTTGAGCAGCAGCCCCAGCGCGAACAGCAGCAGAGTACGCCGCAGCGCATGCCCCAGGAAGGCTCCGCGAGGCGCGCCCGCAGCCTCGCGCCGCGCATACGACAGCACCATGGAGACGCCGACAAGAAACAGGAACGTCGGGAAGACAAGATCGGTCGGGGTAAAGCCATTCCAGTCCGCATGGTCGAGCGCGCGAAAGCCCACGCGGCCATCGCCGGGATCGTTGACCAGGATCATGAAACCGATAGTCAGGCCGCGCAGCAGATCGACCGAAAGCAGCCGTCCGCCGGTTTGCGCCTGCCTGCCTCCCGCCCCGTCCGCCTCCAACAGCATCTCCCGCCGGGGCGCGTGGCTCCGCTCCCGCAACTGCGAGCATGCTACCGCGCCCAGCCGCGGCGTGCACGCGCGGGCTTTCGGGAGCCCCTACCAGCCCGGCAGAGGAGCGCACGGCGCGCCTCTGGACACCCAAAGCAGAAGGCCTAGACGAACTGCCGCACTTTTCTTCTGAAGATTTGGAAAAAATACGTTGCATTCGTTCCTTTCCGCTCTTACTGTCACTTCCATTAACAATCGCTGTTCATCTCCGCCCTAAACGATCATCACGATGATTCCGAGGTCGGGGCGGAGTTCGATCCCGGCGAGGCACCGCGACATACCCACGGCAAACCACCCGCGAGGCATTCTGGAGGCTCATACATGCGCGATCTGCACCTGAAGTGTTGGCTTACCGCCGGGGCCATGACCCTGGCCGCGAGCGTCCCGGCGCTGGCGCAAACCATCACCGGCTCCATCAACGGCAACGTGACCGACCAGGGCGGCGCGGTGGTTGCGAATGCGCAGGTGGCCGCGAAGAACGTCGCAACCGGCGTGGAAACCCGGACCGTGACCAATGGCGCCGGCGACTACAACCTCCGCTTCCTGCAGATCGGCCAGTATGTCGTCACCATCCAGCAGCAGGGCTTCACCGCGCAGCAGGTCGGGCCCATCACGCTCGAGGTGGATCAGGCGGCGAAGGTAGACGCGAAGCTCGCGGTCGGGTCCGAGGCGACGACGGTGAAGGTCAGCTCCGAACTGCAACCCATCCTGGACGCGGATAACTCGACGATCGCGACGACCTTTACCGCGAGCACGGTTGAGAACCTGCCGTTGAACGGGCGGAACTTCTCGTCTATTACGCAGTTCCTGCCCGGCTCGGTGGCCAGCAGTCCCCGGGGTATGTTGGGGGGCAACGCGCTCGAACGCAATACTAACTCGACCGGCGAGTCCGGCCTGGTCTCGATCAATGGCAATCGCACCCAGACCAACGACTACCTGCTGGACGGGGTGGAGATCAACGAAACAATCAACAACCTGATTGGCTACAACGTAAGCCCGGACGCAATCGGCAACCTGACCGTCATTACCTCGAACGCCGACGCGGAGTACGGCAACGTGAACGGCGGCGAGGTCCTCAGCGTGATCAAGAGCGGGACCAATCAGCTGCACGGCACCGCCTTCGCCTTTCTCCAGAACCAGAACCTGAACGCCAACAGTTGGCTCAACAACTTTAGCGGCAATCCCAAGCAGCCGTTCACGCAGACGATCTTCGGCGGCACGCTGGGCGGCCCCATCCTGCGCGACAAGCTGTTCTTTTTTGTGGACTACGAGGGCGCCCGTTACCACCAGGGCGGTACGCAGACCGCGAGCGTCATCCCGCTGGCGATGCGCAACGGCGACTTTTCCGCCGTCAACTACCCGCTATACCACTATGTGCAGGGCTCGGGACTGGTCGCGTACCCGAACAACCAGATCCCGATCACCAGCCCGGCGGCGCAATACCTGTTCGCACACCCTGAGCTGTACCCGCAGCCCAACAAAGCCGCCGCGAATAACACCTTCGGCGTGCTGAGCAACTACCAGGGCGCCTACCGCAACCGCATTTACAACGACCAGGGCGACGTCAAGATCGACTACACGCTCGGCCAGCACGACAGCATCATGGGCCGCTACTCGCAGTCCAATGCCGGCGACGCGCAGACCCAGGCGCCGCTGCTGATCATCTTCCCGACCGCCAGCCAGTACCCGTACAAGGGCGTCGCCATCAACTGGGTCCACACCTTCTCGCCCTCGATCGTGAACGAGGCGCGCGGCGGCTATTCCCGCGTGCGCTGGATCCAGGGTCAGCCTGTCGATTACACCGGCGCGTTCGGCACCAACGGCAACAACCTGCTCGGCATCAACGCCACGCAGCCCTACCCCGGTTTTGCGGCGCTCGCGTTCAATGCCAACCCCAATTTCGTCCCCACCGCCACCAACATTCCCACCACCATCGGGACGCCCGGCGGAGCCAGCAACCTGATCGACGGCACCTTTACCTATGCCGACAACCTGACGATCGAAGCAGGCAAGCAGACGTTCAAGATGGGCGTGGAGATCCTGCGCTACCAGCAGAACAACTTCTACCCGGGCGACGCGGGGGCGATGGGCGAGTTCGGCTACTCGGGCATCTTCAGCGGCGGCACCGCCGGCCAGGGCTACCCGGTCGCCGACTTTGTGAGCGACCAGGCTGCTGCAGCGGCAGTGGGCGCGGTGGTAGGGCGCACCGGCCAGCGCCAGTACCGCGACGCGGCCTTCTTCCAGGACGACTACAAGCTGACCCGCAACCTGACGGCCAACCTGGGGCTGCGCTACGAGTACGACCAGCCCATCTACGAGGTCAACAACAAGGAAGCGAATGTAGACCTCGCGACCGGCCTGGTCTACGTTGCAGGGCAGGCCGGGGCCGACCGCATTTTCGGCGACAGCCACGCGCTGTACCACCCGGTCTACACCAACTTCATGCCGCGCGTCGGCTTCTCGTGGCAACCGCAGCAGCGCATTGTGTTTCGTGGCGGCTACGGCATCACCAACTACCTTGAGGGCACCGGAGCCAACCTGCGGCTCACCTTCAACCCGCCGTTCCAGGGCTCCTTTAATGAGAAGGCATTCACGCCGACCAAAACCTCGGCAGGCACCCCAATCACGCTGGCGGCGGGCCTGCCCACCGGCAGCGGTGCGCCCATCACCCAGTACAGCGCATGGGACAGCCATCTGCGCCCGGCGTTCATCCAGGAGTTCACCTTCTCGAACGAGATCGAGCTCGACAACCAGACCTCGGTCTCCATGGCCTACCTGGGCCAGCTGGGGCAGCACCTGATCGACGCCCGCGCCGCCAACCAGATTCAGCAGGGGCAGACGGTTGCTCCTTATGCTGCGCTAGTCGGGCAGAGCGGCGCTATCGTCGAAACCCAGTCTGCAGGCGTGATGAAATACAACGCCGCGCAGATCCAGGTGCGGCACCGGCAGAGCAACGGGCTGGAGTACCAGGTGAACTACACCTGGGCGCACTCGCTTACCAACACTTCCGGGTTCTTCGGTGTGTCTGACGTAAACGGCGCCAGCCCCTACTGGCAGGACGCGTACAACGGGCATGCCGACTACGGCAATGCGGGCTTTGACGTGCGCAACAACCTGTCAGCCACTGCCGTGTACCAGCTCCCTTTCGGCCGCGGACAGAAGTTCGGTGGCAACATGAATCGAATCCTCGACGAAGCAGCCGGCGGCTGGGAGCTCTCCGGCGACGCCATCGTCTACTCTGGCTTCCCCGTTACGATCAACGGGCCAAACAACACCAACCTGAACAACCGGGCCGAGCGCGCCAACCAGTACCGGCCCCTGATCGTGCACAACCGGTCTGTCGCGAACTGGTTCGGGACCGATCCGTCGGCGGTGCCCTGCACCACGCCGGGCGAAAACAACGGGCAGTGCGCCTACGGAGCCGCGGCTCCCGGGCAGTTTGGCAGCGCGCAGAACAATACCGAGCGCTCGCCCGGCTATGAGCAGATCGACCTGACGGCCGGCAAGGCATTTGCCGTAACGGAAGCGCAGCACGTGGAGTTCCGCGCGGACTTCTTCAACCTTGGAAACATCGCCAGCTACCTCAACCCGGACAACAACATCACCGACGGCTCGTTCGGACAGATCGTTGATGTTCGCTCCATCCCGCGCACCATCCAGCTTTCGCTGCACTACTCGTTTTGAGGCTGCTTCCATCGGGACCGGGGCAGCCTTTGCTGGCTGCCCCTTTTCCGCGCCCGCTACACTAGCGGGAACGAGGCTCTTATGACTGCTCCCGGCAAGACGACTGCGCAACCGGAGACGGACCGCACGTCCGGCGCGGCCACTCTGCTGCGGCAGGCGCACGCCGATTTGCCACTGCTCTTGTTACAGGTAGAGGAGCTCGTGTGCGTCGAGTCGCCCTCGCACAACAAGGCAGCCTGCGACCGCGCGCTTGCACTGGCAGCAGAGTGGGCGAGGGGGCTGGGCGGCGCGGTGCGCTTGCATCGCCACCGCGAGCACGCTGACTCGCTCGAAGCGCGTTTCTTCGCAAACCGCCGCACGACAAACCAGAAGCCTTTGCTGCTGCTGGGCCACCTCGACACGGTGTGGCCCGAGGGCACGCTGCGCACCATGCCGTTCCGCGTCTCGCGGGAGCGAATCAGCGGCCCGGGTGTGCTCGACATGAAGGCCGGCGTGGCCATGGCCTTCGCCGCTCTGCGGCTGCTGCGTGATGTTGGCAGCGTGACTCGGCCTGTGACACTGCTGCTCCACGGCGACGAAGAGATCGGGAGCCCTGCCTCGCAGGTGGTGACCGAGCGCCTTGCACGAGGCTGCGCCGCGGTGTACGTGCTGGAGCCGGCGCAAGGCCCGCGCGGCGCATACAAGACGGCTCGTAAAGGTGTTGCGCGCTACCGGCTGCAGGTGCGGGGCGTCGCTGCGCACAGCGGCGTCGACTTCCTGGCCGGCCACAGCGCCGTGCTCGAGCTGGCGCACCAGATATCTGTAACCGCCGCGCTTACAGATTTTAAACGCGGGCTCACCATCAACCCCGGGGTCATCGGGGGCGGCACCTTGTCCAATGTCGTCGCCGCCGAGGCCTGGGTGGAGCTCGATGTGCGCATCGCGCGCGCTGCCGATGCGGCGCGGATTGAACGCCAGCTTCTCAGGCTCAAGCCGCGCGACCCGCATTGCGCGCTTGCAGTGACCGGCGGCCTGAACCGCCCACCTATGGAGCGAACCCCAGCGACAGCGGCACTCTTCAAGCAGGCGCAGTCGCATGCCCTTGCGCTTGGCTTTGCACTCCAAGAAGCATCCACCGGAGGCGGCTCCGACGGCAACTACACCGCCGCGCTGGGCGTGCCCACACTTGACGGCATGGGCGCCGTCGGCGGAGGAGCCCACGCTCGCGACGAACATATCCTGCGCAGGCATCTCGCGCCGCGCACCGCTCTGCTGGCCGCGATGTGCCTGGCACACCCCTAATTCTTAGGTGTCTTCTCCTGCCCGCGCGCGGGTGAGCTGGTATTGACCATCGCAGGCGAGCTCTGCGCGCGCAGCTCTTCTACCTGATCGGGCGAGATGCGCTGCGTGATCTCGACCCGGTCCACCTTCTCCCACACTCCACTCTTGAGACTGCGGTGAATCGCTTCGATCACGCGCACATCCGCGAGGCCTTCCTGCCCATCCGGCTCCGGGTGGGTGCCTTCCAGAATGCAGTTCGAAAAGTACTTCATCTGCCCGCCAAAATGATCGGTGCTCTTGAAGCTCCTGTGCTTCTCGTCCTTGCCAATCGTCTCAAAGTGCTCCAGCGGCTTGCCATACATGTAGGCGGGGTTCAGCTCAAGCGAGCCCTTGCTGCCCACCACCCCATAGCTATCTATCGTGTTGCCGTAATACGACACCGTAAACTGTGCGAGCCGCGCCTTCGGAAACTTGAGGATCACGCTCACCGTGTCATCAAAGTCGCCGAAGCCTGCTTGCGCGTGACGCACCCCGGTTGCGAATGCCTCGGTCGGCTCGTCTTCGAACAGGTTTCGCGCGGCATTGATCGGGTACGGCCCCATGTCGAGCACCGGCCCTGCTTCCAGTCCGCTCTGCGCGCGGTGGTTCGCCGGGTCGAGCAGCTGCGCGAACGTCGAGCTGAACAGGTGCACCTCGCCCAGCTCGCCCGAGCGTACACGCTCAACCGCAGCGACGGTGGCTGGCTCAAAGTGCAGCCGGTAGGCCAGCATCAGCTTGGCGCCCTTCTCCTTCTGCGCCGCGAGGATCGCCTCACACTGCGCGGAGGAAACCTCCATCGGCTTTTCGAGCAGCACATGGATGCCCGCCTTCAATGCGGGGACTGCAAACTCCGCATGGCGCCAGTTTGGCGTGCCGAGATAGATCGCATCGATCTCCCCAGACTGCAACAGCTGCCCGAACTGGTCATAGCTGTAGGTGCGCTCCACCTTGTACATATCGGCAAGCTGCTTCGCCTTGGTCGGGTCGCTCGTTACCAGCGCCGCAATCGTCGAGTTGCCGGTGTGCTCGACGCCCGGCATCATCGCTTCCTGCGAGATGGAGCCGAGCCCCACGATCGCGTACCGCACCTTGTCTTTTCCCAGGCGATCTTCCAGTCCCAATGCTTCTTTCAAACTCATGGTCATTTTCCTCTTGTCTTTCTCACTGGCTAGGATGAGCTTCAACGCAGGCGCGGCAGCTTATCGGGCGACCGGGAGGGTTGATGCCTGATCCAGGTCGCTGAAATCTCAGCAGACTAAGACGTCCCAGCCGTACGTCTCTTCTTCGCGGACGCTTTCTTCGCCGCGCTTTTCTTGGCTGGTGCGACTTTCTTCTTCGCGTCCCTGGTGCTTGCGGCGTTTTTGGTGCTTGCCGTGCCATTACTGCTTGGAGCGTCATCACTCTTCTTCGTAACAGCTTTCTTGCCGCTCGCACGCTTGCGCGCGGCCGCAGCGCCTTTGGTATTTGCGACAAACTGCTTGCCTTCTGCGGATCCTTCGCGTTTCTTCCGGTTCGTCGCGGCCTTCTCTTCCTTGCTTAGCGAATCCCAGGCTTTCTCGGGCAGGTAGCGTGTGGTGCCGCCCTTGCGCTCTGCCTTCTTGCCGTCCTCGGTTTTCCATTTTTCGTCGCCCCATTGCTTCAGACTTTCCTGCTGCTCGCCGCGCTCCTGCTTGTAGCCGCCGCCCTCTTTTTCGTACTCGTTTGACACCAGCTGCGCCTTGCGGGCGCTCCACTGGTCGGGCTTGCCGCCCTTGTCTCCCTCGGTCACCTTGGCCTTGATGCGGTCGCGCAATTCAGGCTTGGTATAGCGCTTCGGGTCGGAGTGGCTCATCTGTCGAACCATCGTGTCGCCTCCTGGTTGCCCACTGGGATGCTGCGGCCTTCGCAGCAGCTGTCGTAGCGTGCCCGCGGGCCGCTACACTGGTGTTGATATGGCTACGCACACCAGGCGCGCCGTCTGCTCACTCGACTGCCCGGACTCCTGCGGCGTTCTGGTCACCATCGACGCCGCGTCGGGCCGTGCGCTCCAGGTCGAAGGCGATCCGGAGCACCCGGTTACGCGCGGATTTCTATGCGGCAAGGTAACCAAATATCTCGACCGCGTCTACGCGCCCGACCGCGTGCTCTCGCCCATGCGCCGACGGCCCGGCGTGCCCAAGGCTCCGCTCGCGCCGGGCGCGGAGAACGAGGCGTTCGAGCGCATCGGCTGGGACGAAGCGCTCGACGAAATCGCTAGCCGTCTTAAGGACGCAGCCCGCGAGCACGGCCCCGAGTCCATCCTGCCCTACTCCTACGGCGGCACCATCGCCGCGCTCGGCTATGGCTCCATGGACCGCCGCTTCTTCCACCGGCTCGGCGCCTCGCAGCTCGACCGCACCATCTGCGCCACCGCGGGCGGCGAAGCCATGCTCTCGGTCTACGGCCGCAAGCTCGCGACCGATACGGAGCACTTCCACCACGCTCGCCTCATCCTTGCCTGGGGCGCGAATGTCCACAGCAACAACATCCATCTATGGCCACAGATTGAGCAGGCCCGGCGCTCGGGCGCGCGGCTGGTCGTCATCGACCCTTACCAGACCCGCACCGCGCGGCTTGCCGATCAGCACCTCGCGCTACACCCCGGCACCGACACCGCCCTCGCGCTCGGGCTCATGCACGTTATCCTGCGCGACGGCCTGGAAGACACAGCCTGGACCGCTGCGCATACCCACGGCCTGCCCGCTTTGCGCGAGCACGTCGCCAGCTACACACCCACGATGGTCGCGGCGGCCACCGGCATCGGCGCGACAACGATTGAAGACCTGGCCCGCGCCTATGCGACCACAAGACCAGCGGTCATCCGCATGAACTACGGCGTGCAGCGATCGGAAAATGGGGGCGCCGCGGCCCGCGCCATCGCCATGCTGCCCGCGCTTACCGGCGCCTGGGCTCACCTTGGCGGTGGTCTGCAGCTGTCTACCTCCGGCGCGTTCTCCTTCGACAAGGTGGCGCTCGAGCGCCCCGAGCTAATGCTCGCAAGCCCGCTTGGGCGACATGCACGCGTCGTCAATATGTCGCTGCTCGGCGAGGCGCTCCTTGAAGCGCGCGACCCCGCCGTGCATGCGCTGTTCGTCTACAACTCAAACCCCGCCGTCATCGCGCCGGAGCAGCGCAAGGTGCTCGCCGGTCTCTCCCGCGCAGACCTCTTCACTGTCGTCCATGAGCAGAGCTTCACCGACACCTGCGACTACGCCGACATCGTGCTGCCGGCAACCACCTTCCTCGAGCACCCCGACGTGCAGGGCGCCTACGGGCACCACTACGTGCAGCTCTCTGAGCAGGCAATCGCGCCGGTCGGCGAGGCGCGCTCGAATGTGCGTTTGTTCAGCGCGCTCGCCAAACGCATGGGCTTTACCGAGCCATGCTTCGACGATGATGAGGAATCGCTGATGGCGCAGGCACTGCGCGAAGCCTCGCCCGAAACGCAGGACACGTTCATGCGCGGCATTACCCGCGCCAGCCTGCGCACCAATGGCGGCAGCGAGCGCCTGCACTTTCCCTCGGAGCAGGCAACGCCGGGCGCCCCCTTCCTGCCGTTCAGCGACGGTATTTTCCCTACACCCTCCGGCAAGGTCGAGTTCTTCTCCGACACTCTGCAGGCGCGCGGGCTCGACCCTATTCCAACGTTTCATCCACCCGTCGAGTCCCGCCACTTTGCCACGCCACCGGAGCCCACGCGGGCCGCGGAGCAGCCGCTCGAGTTCCTTCCGCGCAAGGCCGGCCACTTCATGAACTCGACCTTCTCAAACCACGCCGCGCACCGGCACCTGGAGCGAGAGCTGCTGGACCGGCTGGAGATCCATCCCATTGACGCCGCAGCGCGCGATATCCGCGATGGCGACGCGGTCACGATCCGCAACGAGCGCGGCGCGCTGACACTGACAGCCCGGCTCAGCCAGCGCGTGCAGCCGAACGTCGTCTCGGCGACGATGGGAAAAAACCGGTCCGGGACAGGCGTCAATCAGCTCACCTCGCAGCGGCTCACCGACCTCGGCGGCGGCCCTACCTTCTACTCCACTCTGGTTTTCGTTGAGCGTGCAAAGCGCCCGGCGCCATCAGACACCCCTCAGGCCTCGCCGCAGCCCGGTTTGACGCTCGGCAACCTCCAGCCATAGAATCTGCGCAGTAGGCCGGAACCACGCCGGGCTACGTCTCTTCTCCGCCGGGGACAGACCCGAGCGCAGCGCCCGAAGAGGGATTGGCGCGCTCAACGCGCCGTCCATCTCACCAATATCAAGGAGTTCCACCTCTCTCATGAAGCTTTCGCTGCCCCTCGCAAGCCTGCTCGCAACCGGGCTCATCAGCTCTGCCGCCCTGGCGCAGAGCACGGCGCCCGCCGCGTCCTCTCCTGCTTCCAGCTCGGCCGCCGCCGCGCCGGCCGGCCCTTCCAAGGTCGCCATCATCATGTTCCAGGCCGCCGTCGCGCAGACCAACGAAGGCAAGCGCAACTTTGAAGAGGTTGAAAAGAAGTACCAGCCCAAACAGACCCAGCTCAAACAGCAGAGCGACGAGATCGACACGCTGAAGAAGCAGCTGCAGACGCAGAGCGCCACGTTGAGCGACACTGATCGCGCCCAGAAATTGAAGACGATCGACGACAAGCAGAAAACGCTGCAGCGCGATGGCGAAGACGCGCAGAACGACTTCCAGCAGGAGATCCAGCAGACCTACGCCGCGCTCGCGCAGAAGGTGTACGGCAGCGTGCAGAGCTACGCGCAGCAGAACGGCTACACCCTCGTGCTCGACGCCTCGCAACAGCAGAGCCCGGTGCTTTACACCACGCAGGGCAATGACATTACCGAGGCTGTCATCGCGGTCTACAATCAGAAGTCAGGCATCGCAGCGCCACCGCCGTCCGCACCTACCCCCACCGGCACCACAGCGCCGCGCAGCAGCACCCCCGCAACGCGGCGCAGCACCACGACCAGCCACTAAATAAACGGCAGCGCTCAGTGAGGAAGCACCGGAGGTTCGGGGCTTCCTCCATCGGGGTGCGCAAAAGTGGTTACCCTGCCTGTGGAGAAAATTGTGGGAAACTCGATTGTGAATGGCGTGTAACACGCGGAGAGATGCCGTAACAATGTTGCATCAACGCAGTCGATGCGGCGTAAACTCTTCAATCGAAAAGCTGATTCGGACCAGTTCCCTTGCCCAGGCGCGCAGCCTGCTCTGCCCGGAAATCGAAATCCAGCAAAATGTTTCCCACAATTTAAGAGAAGCAGAAGGTAACCTGTCCGACCCGTTCCCTCGTCACACTCCGGGTCAGCGCGAGCTGTCTTCCCCGATCTTCAGCACCGCGAGAAACGCCTCCTGCGGGATATCCACCTTGCCGATACGCTTCATGCGCTTCTTGCCTTCCTTCTGCTTGTCGAGCAGCTTGCGCTTGCGCGAAATGTCGCCGCCGTAGCACTTCGCGATCACGTTTTTCTTGATCGCGGACACAGTCTCGCGCGCGACGATCTTCGCGCCGATCGCCGCCTGGATCGCCACCTCGAACATCTGCCTCGGAATCAGCTCGCGCATCTTCGAGACCAGCATCCGCCCGCGGTCGTAGGCAAAGTCCTTGTGCACGATAATCGAGAGCGCATCAACCGGCTCGCCGGAAACCAGGATGTCGAGCTTCGACATGGGCGAGACCCACGAGCCGGCTAGTGTGTAGTCGAGCGAAGCATAGCCGCGCGAAACCGACTTGAGCCGGTCGTAAAAGTCGAGCACGATCTCGTTCAGCGGCAGCTCGTAGGTCAGCTTTACGCGGGTTGCGCTCACGTACTCGAAGTTCTGCTGGCGCCCGCGTTTTTCTTCAACAAGCCTGAGGATGCCGCCGACATATTCTTCGTTCGTGAGGATGGTCGCGATGATGACCGGCTCTTCGATCTGCTCAATCTCGCTCGGGTCAGGCCAGCGAGAGGGGTTGTCGACCTCGATCGTTTTGCCATCGGTCAGCGTGATCTTGTAGCGCACGCTCGGCGCGGTGGTGATGAGGTCAAGCGAGAACTCGCGCTCCAGGCGCTCCTGGATGATTTCCATGTGCAGCAACCCGAGAAAGCCGCAGCGAAAGCCGAAGCCCAGCGCGGCCGAGCTTTCAGGTTCAATCGAGAACGATGAATCGTTGAGCCGCAGTTTCTCAAGTGCATCGCGCAGCAGCGTGTGCTCGTGCGAATCGACCGTGTAGATGCCGGCAAAAACCATCGACTTGATATCTTCAAAGCCGGGCAGCGCCTCGGCAGCGGGCCGGCTTACCTCGGTGATGGTGTCGCCGATCTTGGTGTCGGCGACATTCTTGATCGTCGCGACAAAGAATCCGACTTCACCCGCGGAAAGCTCCAGAATCTCGACCGGCTTCGGCGTCAACACACCCAGCGACTCCACATCGAACTCGCGATCGTTCGACATGAGCCGGATGCGCGCGCCCTTGCGCAGGCGGCCGTGGATCACTCTCGCCAGCACGATCACGCCGCGATAGGGATCAAACCACGAGTCGAAGATCAGCGCCTGCAGCGGCGCCTCCGGGTCGCCGAGCGGCGGCGGCAGACGGTTGACCACGGCCTCCAGAATGTCAGGCACGCCCTGCCCCGTCTTTGCGCTCACTGCGATCGCATCGGTCGCATCCAGACCTACGGACTTCTCGATCATTTCCTGGGTGCGAAGGATATCGGCAGACGGCAGATCGATCTTGTTGATCACCGGAATGATTTCAAGCCCGTTCGAGATGGCGAGATACGCATTCGCAAGCGTCTGCGCCTCCACACCCTGCGAGGCATCGACGACCAGCAACGCACCCTCACACGAAGCGAGCGAGCGCGAAACCTCATACGAAAAATCGACGTGCCCGGCGTGTCGATCAGATTCAGCTGGTAGGTCCTGCCGTCTTTCGCGGGATACATCATGCGCACCGAGTGCGCCTTGATGGTGATGCCGCGCTCGCGCTCCAGGTCCATCGCATCCAGCACCTGTGCCTGCATTTCGCGCGCAGTCAGCGACCCGGTCAGCTCCAGCAAACGGTCTGAGAGCGTGCTCTTGCCATGGTCGATATGCGCGATGATCGCGAAGTTGCGGATGAGGCTGGTGTCCATAAATGCGCAAGCGCAGCCGGAGCGGCTGCGCAACTTGAGTCTACCATTCGCCTGCGGGCCGCCAGCATCGGCCAAACCCTCTACACTACTGTTGGATTGTTGAATCTGCGCATGCCCGTTCCCAGAGTTTTTCTCGCCTCCGCCACTGCCCTGCTGCTCGCAGTCTCGCTTCCTTTGTCGTTGCTTGCTGAGACGCCTCTCGCGCAGGCATCGACGCCCCAGAGCACGCGAGCCGCGGGCACGCCGGTGCCGACCGCCGGCAACGCGCGCGACGCGCTGCTCATCACCTCGACCGAGCAGGCCTACGCCGCCGGCATCGCGGCCTACCAGTCGGGCAACGGAGACGAAGCCCGCAAGAACTTCGACCATGCCGTCGACCTGCTGCTGCAGAGCGGCGCCGATATCAAGAACAGCCCCGCGCTTTCCGCCGAGCTTGATCGCGTGGTCGACTCCATCAATACGCTGCAGCTCGACGCGCTGCGCCAGGGCACGCCGCTCACACCCAAGGACGACACCCCGGTTGATGTCGCCAACGACGTCACCTTCCCGGTCGATCCGAACGTGAAAGCACAGGCCATCGCCGAGCTGCGCACCACGCAGTCCGATCTGCCGCTCGTCATCAACGACTACGTCGCCAGCTACATCAATTTCTTTTCGACCAATGGACGCGGGCGCGGCACCATAGTCGCCTCGCTGGAGCGCGCGGGCAAGTACAAGGCCATGATCCAGCAGGTGCTCAAGGAAGAAGGCGTGCCGCAGGATCTCGTCTACCAGGCGGTGGCCGAGTCGGGCTTTCGCACCCAGGTCGTGAATCCGAAATCAGGCGCCGCGGGCATGTGGCAGTTCATGCCGTTCGGTACCTACGGCCTTGAGAAAACCGGCTGGTACGACGAGCGCTTCGACCCGGTAAAGGCCACCCACGCCTATGCACGCGAAATCAAGAAGGCCTACGCGCAGCTCGGCGACTGGTACCTGGCCATGGCTGCCTACGACTGGGGCGCCGGCAATGTGCAGCGCGCGGTACAGCGCACCGGCTACGCCGACTTCTGGGAGCTGTACCGCCGCAACAACCTGCCGCAGGAAACCAAGAACTACGTCCCCATCATTCTCGCCGTCGCCATCATGGCGAAGAACCCGAAGCAGTACGGGCTTGACCAGGTTGTACCCGACTCTGCCATGCTGCCCGATACCATCACCACCAGCTACTCGGTTTCGCTGCCCCTGGTCGCCGACATCACCGGCTCCTCGCTGAGCACCATTGAGGAGCTCAACCCGAGCCTGCTGCGTGGGCGCACGCCGCCCGACGAGCCCTACGAGGTGCATATCCCCGCCGGCACCACGGCGCTCTACAACCAGCGCATCGCCGAGATCCCCGAGGACAAGCGCACCAGCTGGCGCTTCCACGTGCTCTCAGACAGCGACACGCTTGAGGATGTGGCGCGGGAGTTTCACACCACCGCCTCAGAGATCGCGTTTACCAACCAGCTCGATGCGGGCAGCAGCCTCGCCGGCGTCACTGCGCTTGTCATCCCGCAGGCGCCGGTAGTCGCGGCATCCTCAAGCGCGCGAACGGCCACCTACAGCGTGCGCCGCGGCGATACGCTGGTCAACATCGCCGATCAGTTCAACGTTCCGGTCGACTCGCTCGAGCGCTGGAACCATCTCCGCAGCCGCTCGGTCAACGCGGGCCGCACTCTCTACATCTCAGAGCCGGCGCGCATCTCGCGCGGAGAGCGCGCAGCGCGGACGACGCGCGGCAGCCGCCGCAGACAGGCAGCCTCTACCGGCAACTCGCACGCACGCGTTGGGTCAGCCTCAACGCACAGGTCGCCGGCGAAGAGCTCGGCACACGGGGTCTCCGCGTTCTCTTCGGCATCCCGGCACACCACGCATAAGCGCTAGCAGCGGGTGTGCCGGCACCTCCCGAATCGCGTCGCCGACTCTCATAACGAAGCAGCCGCCATCGCGCATCGCTGCACTTTCGTGCTTCGAGCCTCAATAGTTACTTGCCATTGCTAGCCGCACGATGCATGCTGTTGCTAGAATTGCGCCGCGGCACATAACGCACAGCGCAACGCACGCAATCTGCATCAACGTTGCAATCAGGTCACCGCAGTCGAGCCGAAGGAGCCACCGCATGCAGGACGATACAAAGCTGTACGCAAGCGCTTACAACGACACAGAGCCGGAAGAGCGCAACGACGATCGGGAAGAAAAGGAAGACACCTTCGACGAAGACGAGGAAGAGGAAAGCGAGGTGTCCACTTCCTCCGACGACGATGACGACGAAGATGAGGATGAAGACGACGACGAGGACGACGTAGACGACCACGTCGAGAGCTCGCCCGATGACGACGAAGATGAGGTAGAGCTGAGCCCTGCTTCGTCAGAGCCAGCCGTGCGCAGCAGGCCGCAAGCAGCAGCCGGCAAGCCAGCGGCTCCGGCAAAGAAAAACGGAAACGGCAAGAAGGCTTCCGCAAAATTGGCTGCACCGGCGAAGAGCGCGAAAAAGGCCGCTCAGAAGACGCCGGCAAAAGCAGCCGCAAAGAAAACCGCCGCGACCGGGAGCGCCCGTGGCGGCGGAAGGGCCAAAGCAATCGCGAAGGCCGGTAAAACGGGCGCAACCCGCACCAAATCCATCCAGCGAGGTAAACCCTTGGCAGTAAAGAAGACAACCACCAAAGCAGCAGCGAAGAAGACCGCGGCAAAGACATCTGTAAAGAAGACCGCGGCCAAGAAGACAACCGGCGTTAAGGCATCGGCGAAAAAAACCGCGGCCAAGACCACAGCCAAGAAGGCTACTGCGAAAAAGACAACGGCCGCGAAGAAGACTACGGCTAAAAAGACAGCAGCCAAGAAAACCACTGCAACTAAAAAAACGGCAACCAAGAAGACAGCAGCCAAGAAGTCCAGCAAGTAAGGCAACGCTGCCGGGCGCTTTGGCCCGGAGCACAAGGCAAGCAAAAAAGCCCGGCAACCGCCGGGCTTTTTTGCGTCTGCTTTCCGCGTGTTGTGATCGCAGTCGGTCGAGTGCGCGCTCTCTCCAGCCGTCCTGGCTACCCCTTCTGCTCGTTCGTCTGCAGCTCCGCCAGCACCTCGGTGCTGTGGTGCGACGGATCCACGCCCGTCCACACTTTCACGATCTTGCCTTCCGGATTGATCAGGAACGTGTTCCGCTTTGCGATCTTGACGCCGAGGTAGTTAGCCAGCGAACCATACTGCGCCACAACCTTCTTGTCCGAGTCGCTCAGCAGGTGAAAGTTCAAACCCTCCTTCGCGCAGAACGCCTTATGGCTGTCGACCGAGTCCACGCTTACGCCCACGATCACCGCGTGCATCTTCTCGTACTTCTCCGCGTCCTGCTGAAAGTTATGCGCCTCAAGCGTGCAGCCGCTGGTGCCATCCTTGGGGTAGAAGTACAGCACCACCCATTTGCCGTGGAAGCTGGCCAGGCTGGTCGGTTTGCCGGTCTGCGACGGCAGCGTGAACTCGGGCGCGGTCTGCCCGACAGCCGGCATGGATGACGTGTCGGCGGCAGCGGCAGGGCGCGCCGCGATGGCGCGGCTGCCGGCCCATCCAAGACCCAGCACCACGACGAGAGAAGCAAGAGCGAAAGGCAGTTTCGGCATACGGTATTCCTCCAGTGAGACGATCCGGTTCAAACTTCAAAGCGCACCAACAGCGTCGCCGGTGCGGGTACCACGGCGATTATGTGCGCTCCACCGCGACAATCGCAATGCTTTCCGCATCGGCGCGCTCCACAATCGTGGCACGGTCAAACAGCAGCGTGCGGCCGGCCTCAATCGCCAGGCAGCGAGCGCCTGCCGCCGCCATCGCCTCGATCGTCGCCACGCCGACGACCGGCACATCAAAGCGCAGGTCCTGTTTCGGTTTCGCGACCTTCACCACCGTCAGGCTGCGCTTAAGCGTCGAGGCTTCCCCGGCAAGCGAGCCCATCAACTCGCCGGCCCGCGCGATCGTCGCATCCGTCCCTTCCATCGCCTCGACAGCTACACACGCGCCGCTCGCCACCACCACCGTTTGCCCGATATCGAAGCCGGCAATGCCCGCTGCCACTGTCCGCCCATAAAGAATGTCGCTCAGCTCCTCAGCCGAGGGCGCGCGCCGCGTCAGCACCCCCATCGGCGCAAGCATCGGCTCCAGGAACGCGGTCGATGGCACCAGCTCGATGCCCTCGTCGCCCAGCACCTTCGCGACCGCGCCCAGCAGCATGTCGGTATTCTTCGTGCGCAGCGAGAGCAGCAGCTTGGCCAGCCGCCAGTCCGGCCGGATGCTCGAAAAGATCTGCTTGTGCTTCACCTGGCCGGCCATCACGGCCTGCCGCACCCCGGCCTGCTGAAACGTTGCGATCAGCCGCGACAGCTCGCCCAGCGAAAGCCAGTGCACCGTCACTCCCGCGTCAGAGGTCGCGCGCGCGTTCATTTCCACATCGGTCTCTTCGCGGAGCGCCGCGACCACCACTTCATGGCCATGCGCCCGTGCCGCCTCCAGCAGCAGAAACGGAAAGCGTCCGTTGCCGGCGATCAGCCCGAGCTTGCCCCGGATCTCCATACGCGATCTCCATCCGTCTTCCTCGCCGCAGCACGCCGCCGGCGCTTTCGCGCAGCCGCGCCTACTTCAGAATGCCGCGCTCCGAGCTCTCGATAAATCCGAGCAGGTACTCGACATCCTCACCCGCAGCGACTTCCTCACGCAGCCGCGCGATCGCCTGTGTAGTGTTCATCTTCGCGGCCAGCAGCAGCCGAAACGCATGCTGCAGCGCCCGCAGCCGCTCGGCTGAAAACCCACGCCGCGACAAGCCCACCTTGTTCAATCCATACGCGTGCGTCTCGCGCTTCGCCGAGGTTAGCGAGTACGGCAGCACATCCTGCGTGATCGTGGTGCCGCCGCCGACGTAACTGTAACGGCCAATGCGACAGAACTGGTGCACCGGGCACAGCGCGCCCACCTGTGCGTAGTCCTCCACAACGACGTGCCCGGCGAGCGTCGCTGCATTCGCGAGAATGCATCCATCGCCAATCACCGAGTCATGCCCAATGTGCACGTACGCCATGATGAGGCAGCTCGAACCGATGCGCGTCGTGCCCCCGCCGCCGGGGGTGCCGCGCGAGATCGTCACGTACTCGCGTATATCGTTGTCATCGCCCAGCACGAGCGCGGTTGGCTCGCCCTTGTACTTCAGGTCCTGCGGCGGTACGCCGATCGCGGCGAACGGCGCAAACCGGTTGCGATCACCTGCACGCAAACGCCCATCCAGCACCACGTGCGACACCAGCACACATTGCTCGCCCAGAACCACCTCAGCGCTGATGGTGCAGAACGGGCCCACCGTACACGACTCCGGCACGATCGCCCCAGGCGCAACAATCGCCGTAGGATGAATCCCGCTCACTCGGTCGTCACCGCTTGCGACTCCGCAGGCACCGCAGCCTCCGTCAAAGGCTCTGCCGTGGAACGAGCCGACAGCGACGGAGCCCCGACGCCCTCACGCTTCACCAGCTGGCAGGTCACTGTCGCTTCGCACACCAGCTTGCCATCGACGCGGATCGCGCCCTCCAGCCGCGCCGCGCGCGAGCGCAGGTTCAAGATCTTCGCCTCGATCTCCAGCACGTCGCCCGGCGTTACCGGCCGGCGAAACCTAGCGCGCTCCACCCCGGTGAACAGCATCAGCGTGTCGCGCGGCCGTTCATAGTCCAGCAGGATCAGCAGACCGCCGGCCTGCGCAATCGCCTCTACCTGCAGTACCGCCGGCATGATGGGGTAGCCGGGAAAATGGCCCTCGAAAAAACCTTCGTTGATGGTGACGCACTTGCGCGCGAGGATGCGCTGCTTCGGCTCGACCTCGAGCACCCGGTCGATCAGCAGAAATGGATAACGGTGCGGCAGCAGCGCCATGATAGCTGCAATGTCATGCTGGGTCTTGGGTTTCCCCGGAGTGCCAATAGCTGTGTCCATAAGGTTTCGCCCGATTATAAAGCGCCTCTTGTGCGTCCCATTTTTCGAGCTTCCTCCGCGCGGTCGGCCACCGGCGGGTGCGTGTAGGTCCACCACACGACGAAACGGTTCGGCTCCGGGTACTCCAGCCATGCGCGGCCCAGCCTGTTGAAGTCCGCAACCTCCAGCTCGGCGGCGTTGGGTAGCAGGCGCATCAGCAACCGCTGCCCGTACACATCGGCCGCATGCTCCTCCGCGCGGCTCACCGCATTGGCCGCCGGGGCCGACAAAAAGCTAAGTCCGCTGGCCAGCAGCAGCAACAGCGGGAGCGCCGCCCAGTCTGCCTCCTCGGCGATATGCCACCGGTCGCCATGCGCTCGCACAGCCCAGCGCAGCAGCACGGCCAGCAGCGCAAACAGCACCAGCGTAAACACCGCCGCGAACGCAATCCCCTTCCAGATATGCCCCAGCACATAGTGCCCCTGCTCATGCGCGTAGATGGCCAGAATCTCGTCCGGCGGCACCTTCGCGAGCGTTGTGTCCCACACCACAATCCGCTTGGAGCTGCCGATGCCCGTCACATACGCGTTCATGCCGGTCACGCGCTTGCTCGCGTCCTCAACAAACATCCGGTCCGGCGCAATCGCGAGGCCGCCCAGCTTCGCAACCTGCTCCAGCCGGAGAACCAGCGCGGGGTTCTCGCGGGCCAGCGGCGTGAAGTGGTTGAACAGCGGATCGAGCACGACCGGCGCCAGGAACACGCCCAGCACCACGAACGGCTGCACCAGCAGCCACAGCCACAGCCACCAGCGCCGCGGGCTCCATCGCAGCAGGGCAAACACCGCCGAGACCAGCAGCGTGCCAACCACAAGCGTCACCAGCTCGCCCTTCGCCCAGTCCGCGCACCAGGCGGCCCAGCGCTCTACAGAAAGCCCGTAGCGCAGCTGCGCCGCGTGCGCTATCAATTGACCCGGCAGGCCTGCGCCCGCAAGGATCAGCAGCCAGACCGGCGCCAGCACCAGCCCTGCAAGCCAGGGCGGCGCGGCGAATGGTCCTCCCCCTCGCCGCATCGTCACGCGCCCAGCCCAGCCCGCAAGCCGCGCCCCTACACGCCAGCGCAGCAGCAGACCCAGCACCAGCAACTCCCACGCCGTGCCGCCGAAGTAGAGCGCGACGTGCAGATGCTCAAGCGCCCGCGCCTTTGCGAGCAGCTCCGGAGGCAGCGTGTACGCGGGCGCGTCGAGAAAGACAGCAAGCATGGCATCCAGCATAAGCGCCGGCCAGACAAGTGCGATCCCGAGCATCGCGAGGGCGCGCCGCCCCCCACGCAGTGGCGCCTCGCGCGCAGCGGGTCTGCGCGCTTATACCCCATAACAATTTCTGCTTCGACTTCGCCATCGCCTCAGCGCAAGCTCACAGCATGGCCGGCATTCTCAAGCGCAAACCATTCGACAGCAAGACGGTGTTCTTCCTCGGCCTGCTGCTGGCCGCTAGCGGCCTTGTTTCACCGCCCGTTGCGCTGGTCGGCGGCATCGCCTTCGGCTTTACCGTTGAGCACCCCTTCCGCGCAGAGAGCAGCACGCTGGCCAAACTTCTGCTCCAGGCCTCTGTCGTCGCGCTCGGCTTTGGCATGAACCTGCGCCAGGTGATCCATGCCGGCAGCTCCGGCTTTCTTTACACCGCCATCGGCATTGCCGCGGCCATGGCGCTCGGCCTGCTGCTTGGCTCCCTGCTCAAGATCGGCGGCAAGGCCTCATTCCTCATCACCGCAGGCACAGCCATCTGCGGCGGCAGCGCCATCGCCGCCATCGCTCCCATCACCCAGGCCAACGAAGAAGAGATCAGCGTCTCCATGGGCACGGTCTTCCTGCTCAACTCCGTCGCACTGCTTATCTTCCCGCCCATCGGCGCGGCCCTGCACCTCAGCCAGAACCAGTTCGGCCTGTGGGCGGCGCTCGCCATCCACGACACCAGCTCGGTGGTTGGCGCGGCTGCAAAATACGGCGACCAGGCGCTCGCCATCGGCACCACCGTCAAGCTGGCCCGCGCCCTTTGGATCGTGCCCGTCGCGCTGCTTACCGCAGCCTTCATGGCTCGGTTCGCCAACCGTGGTGCGCGTGGCGAGGTGGAGCGACGCCCCGCCCGAATCCCGGTCCGCTTTCCCTGGTTCATCCTTTACTTCTGTCTAGCCGCGGCCGCCAGCACCTACATCCCGCGGTTCGCAGCGGAGTACGGCAAACTGCACAGCCTCGGCAAGGCCGGCCTCGTCGCAACGCTGTTCCTCATCGGCACCAGCCTGTCGAAGCAGACACTCAGGCAGGTCGGCGTTAAACCGCTCATCCAGGGCGTCACTTTGTGGATCGTCGTTGCGAGCCTGTCACTGTTCGCGATCTATCACGGCTACATCTCGATCTAAGCCGCTCGATACAAACCTCGCCGTCTTTCGACCTGCTCCCTTGCCAACCTGCGTCCCATGCGGCAGCCCTCACACAGCTCGCCCTTTGACTAAGCCACCGGCGGTCGCCCTGGCTGCGAGCGGGGTTCAGTCCAGCCGGGTCAGGTACGCCGCGCCTTCCTCCGGCTGCACCGCGCTCTCAATCTCCTGCGCGCGCGCCCGGTCATCCCCTGCCGGGCGGATACGCACCCAGTGCCCGGTCGGCCCGGTGAACTCGATCACGTTCGCCGCCGCATATTTCCGCTGCAGCCTACGCTCCAGCGAGAGCGCCTTGCCTTCGTTCTTGAACGCGCCAATCTGCACGCACCAGCGGCCGCCCTCGCCGATCGGCTTGGGCGCGGCAAACACCTCGATCTTCACCGTGGCCGTGCCCGGCGCCCACACCCCGATCGCCTTCGCCGACGCAAGCGAGAGATCCAGCACGCGCCCCGGTACAAACGGCCCGCGGTCGGTCACGCGCATCACTGAGCTCTGCCCTGTACGCACATTTGTCACCCGCAGCAGCGAGCCCATCGGCAGCTCGCGGTGGGCCGCCGACAGCATCGTCTGGTCGTAGATTTCGCCGTTCGCCCCGCGATGCTTGTCGTACGGTGGCCCATACCAGCTCGATACGCCGGTCTGGGTCCAGACCGGCTGGTGCGCCTCGACAAACGCCAGGTCCTCGGGCGTATCCGCCGCAACTACTCCTGCAGCGGCGACAGCGGTGCCGGCGGTCGGCGGTGCAGCTCCGGAGCCTGAAGTAGGAAAAGTCTCATAGGCAGGCGCCTGGGCGCTCGGCGCGTACGCTGGCGGAGGCGGCGGCACATACGCCGCCTGCTGCTTGTGCCCGCAGCCGATAGTCGCCGCCAGCACCGCCGCAGCGCTCAGTGCGAGCGCTGCCCGGCCCACCGGCATGCTCACTCGCGGCCACCCCAGCGCGTCGCCGCCGGCTGCCCCTGCTCGAGCATGCCGGCCAGCCGCCGCAGCTCTCCGGCTGCAGAGTGCAGCGCACCCGCAGCCTCTACCCGCACCCGGGGCACAACGTGTGTGTCCACATAGTCGATCGCGGCCTTCAGCTCCCGCTCCGCAGCCTCTGCCACTCCCCGCAGTCCGCCCTGCCAGTCCCGCGCTTGCGCCATCACCTCTCCTTGTACCTGGTACCTACCCAGTATTCGGGTCGCAGCCTCGCCTGGCAATGCCCCAATCGCGCCAGATGCGCCTGCGTGTTGAATCGGTAACGGGGGCTCCCTGCATCCCACGCTGTACAGTTTCTGAAGCGGCTGCCAGCCCAGGGCGTCTGCAAGGAGACTGTATAAGAGACCCACGAGGTATTGCTTGAAGCATCCCCAGCTTTTTCTGCTCGCCATAGGCGCGGGCGCAGTACTCCTTTGTTCCGCAGCGGGTCGCGCGCAAGCCCCGACCGATGCGCAGCAGCAGCCCGCCACGCCGCCTACCCACGTGCCTGTTCCCGCCACCCGGCCCGACACTCCCGCGGCGGTCAGCCATCGCCAATGGTCCCCGGTTGTCGAACCCGGCGAGACGGTTCCCTCTTTGACCGTTCGCGACAAGCTGATCTACCCCGCGCATGAAGAGTTTCGCTGGACCACGCCGGTCGGCATTCTCTACTCCGCCTGGTACGGCGTCCTGCGCGACTCCGACCCGAAATTCGGCGTCAACGCCGAGGGCTGGGGCGAGCGCGTCGGTGCCGCCGCTCTGCGCCAGGGCATCTCCCGGGAGCTTTCCGACAGCTTCCTGCCCATCCTCCTCCATGAAGACCCCCGCTACTACCGCAAGGCGTACGGCACCTACGGCTCGCGCGCCGAGTACGCCTTTACCCGCGTCATCTTCACGCGTACCGACTCCGGCGGGGAGACCTTTAACTACTCAGGCGTGCTCGGGCGGGGCATGGGCGCCGCGCTGACCCAGACCTACTACCCGGAAGTCAGCGTCACCCCCGGCATAGTGTTCCGCACCTGGGGCTACTCGCTGCTCTCGACCGGCGGCGTCGACGTCCTCAACGAGTTTCTGCCCGATATCAAGCGCAAGCTTCACCACAAATCCCAGTAGCGTTCCAGCAGAGCTCAGGGAAGGGCGCGCTTCGAATTGGCCCAGCCAGCACACTTCGTGCAAATCCTGCGCCACCCCGGAGCCCGGAGACCTCTGCCCGGCTAAGTCTTTTGCCCTCATGCGCTTGGAGAGCAGCCGAGGGTTCCGGGCAGCCTGAAATGACTCTTTTCAAATTGTTCCACGTGGAACAATTTCACGCGCAGGCGCTCGTTCGAGCATTCTTTCCCGGGTTCGACTGCCATAAAACCTTTCAACCCGGCCCCGTAGCCTTTCAGGTTCGCTCTGGCGCCATTCGCCGTGGATACTTTCCATTTTCCCGGAATGGGCCAGTATCGTAAGTCGAGGATAATGCTGCGCCGGACGCGCCTCACAGGAGCCGTTGGAAGTGGGATGCCGGAGCGATTTCTGCTCCCGCCGCGTCCTTCAGGCCGCTCTTTTCGTATTCATTTTTAGCGCTGCATACAATCCGATAGGTAGAAAAGCTTCAAACAGTTCGACCCAATTCAGGAGCGTTTCCCACTATGCCGAAAGCCGTGAAATACGCTGAGCGCACGTTGACCCTGGCAGCCCAGGGCGCGTGGACCATCTTCGACAAGCTCAACAGCATCCAGCCGAATGCCTCGTTTACCCCGAAGTGGTCGGACAAGCCGCTGCTCAAGAGCTACCAGAAGGAGAAGCCGCCGCTCGGCTGGCCGCGCACCACCGACTCGCTGTGCCCCAAGTGCGTGCCCGAGATTCGCCAGCAGATCATCGATGGCAAGCTGCCACACGAGATCCTGCTGAATGAGAAAGTCGGCGAGATAAAAGCGCAGATCGTCGAGCGCGACGGCAAGATCCTGATGGTGAAGGATTGCCCCAAGCACGGCCACTTTGAAGATGTGATGGCGATGGACACGGAGTTCTTCCGCCACCTGGAAGAGGTGTTCCCGGGCCGCGACATCAAGGCGCACAACGACGAAGGCCTGCACAACCACGGGACTTCCACCGTAACCCACGGACGCGGCTCGGTGCTGACCATCGACCTTACCAACCGCTGCAACATGATGTGCGATCCCTGCTTCATGGACGCGAACCAGGTCGGCTTTGTGCACGAGCTGACGTGGGACGAGATCAAGACCATGCTCGACAACGCGGTGACGATCAAGCCGCGCCGCCAGATGTCGGTGCAGTTCTCAGGCGGCGAGCCGACGCTGTCGCCCTACTTCCTCGACGCGGTCGCTTACGCGCGGAAGGTCGGTTACACCTCCGTCCAGGCTGCGACCAACGGCATCGAGTTCGCGAAGTCGAAGGAGCTGTGCCGCGCCGCCGGTGAGGCTGGTCTGCGTTACGCGTATCTGCAGTTTGACGGCATCGGCAACGCCGCCAACTCACATCGTAAGGTTGGCAACCTGTTCGACGTGAAGCTGCAGGCGATCCACAACCTGCACGAGGCCGGCGTCGATATCGTTCCGGTGACGACGATCATCAATGGCATCAACAACGAGCAGGTCGGCCGCATCATCCAGTTCGCGCTCGATAACCCGAAGCGGATCAACTTCATCTCGTTCCAGCCAGTCTCGTTTACGGGCCGCGATGAGGCCGTCTCCGACGAGCGCCGCGAAGCGCAACGCTACACCCTGAGCCACATGGCGCACGACGTGAAGAACCAGACCGGCCTCGGCGAGCCGACACGCGACTGGTTCCCGATCTCGTTTATGTCGACCTTCTCCGACTGGGCCGATCTGGTCCACGGGCCGAACCACGACTGGGGCCAGCTCTCCTGCGGCTGCCACCCGAACTGCGGCATCGGCATGGCGCTGATGATCGACAAGGAAACCAAGGAAGCCGTTCCGGTGACCGCGTTCCTCAATGCGGACCGCCTGGCCAAGGATGTTGCGAAGATCAACGACGCGGCGCGCGGCAAGTGGCTTTCGATCGTGGGCGTGACGCTCGCGCTGTTGCGCAACTACGACCCGACCAAGTCGCCCACGCATTTCAAGATCCTTGACCTGCTGGCGAAGTTCGACAAGTGCTTCGGCGCAACCGGCCGCTCCTACGGCAAGGTCACAGCCGACCGCACCATGCAGGACATCGAGAAGCGCCGCAACGATCGCTGGAACTTCCTGTTTATCGCCGGCATGTGGTTCCAGGACCTGTTCAACTACGACTTCCGCCGCACCGAGCAGTGCATCATCCCGTACGCGACGCAGGAGGGTGAGATCAGCTTCTGCGCGTACAACACGGGCGTGGGCTGGCGCAACATCATCGAGAAGATGCACATGACCTCGACCCTGACCAAGTGGTACGAGGAGCATGGCCGCCACGAGATCTTCGCGGGCGGCAAGAAGGTGGGCATGGGCGACGCGCAGCACACGCTCGCGCTCAACCAGGCGCACGTCGACTCGGCTGCCAACGATACGTTCGAGAAGTCGGGCATCGCGAAGAACTCGCGCGAGGAAAAGATTCGCGCCCGCGACGCCAAGATGAAACAGGATGCCGAGAACGCCCGCATGGCCAAGCTCTACCGCGAGAACATCCTCGGCGAGAAGCCTGCAGAGCCGGGCCTGGTGTCGATCGGCTCCATCGCACCCGCACCGAAACCGGCTGCACCTCCCGAGCCGGTCAGCGAGCGTACCGAAGAAACCGTCATGGGGGACTAGGACTGCGCGTCCAGCGAGCGGCGCCTTCGGCGCAGCGAGAAAGGCCACCCGCAAGGGTGGCCTTTTTTACGCAAAGAGCGCGATCTTTTGGAGTACCGTATGCGGATAGCTGGAGCCTCAGAATGGAAAATGATAACTCCCAATCACATAAAGTTCTGATGACCTGTGCTTGTCTGTTGATGGGCGGCATCTGGGTCCCACTTGCGGGCTGCGGCCCATCGATGCAAACGCTGGATACACTGGAGAGCTCTGGGCGCATCGACCCGGTGGCTCCAGTCCATGCTGAGGTGCACATCGACATCGCAGCGCCGCCGGCAGAAGTATGGGCACTCCTTGTGAACGCGCCCGCGTGGCCGAAGTGGGACAACGACATCACCAGCATCTCAACATCGCAGCCGCTTGCGCCCGGGCAGCACTTTATCTGGAGCGCGGGAAGCAGTACCGTCCACTCACAAGTGCAACTCTTCCGTCCGCAGCAGCGGCTCAGCTGGACCGGGACTGCATACACTGCGAAGGCCATTCATGTCTGGACGCTGACGCCAGAGCCCAACGGTTCCACCCGCGTCAGCATCGATGAGTCGATGGATGGCCCTCTGATGGCTGCTCTTTTCTCTTCAGAAAAGCTCGCCGAAGCAGATAACGCCTGGCTCGCAGCCCTGAAGAAAGCAGCAGAGCACTGAAGCAGATCGGCGACTACTCAAACAGCGCCGCGACTCTGGCCAACACTTCTTCCACAACTTCGTTAGGGACGGATTCAAGGCGTCGACCTTTGCGGGCGATCATGTCTATCGTTCTTAGCTGATCGCAGCGAATGACACCATCCGTTTTCGTTCCCGCAGCCGCCAGTGAAACGGCGTAGCCCGTTCTTCTAGCGAAGCCACCTCCACTTGTCACAGGAACGATCACAACTGTATTGGTCACGCGATTAAAGATGTTCGTAGAAACAATTAAGACTGGCCGCGCGCCTTTTTGCTCATGACCCACTGTTGGATCAAGCGACACCAAGTAGATATCTCCCTGCTTCAAATCAGCTCTCTACCGACTGATGGTGCATCGAGCCATTCACGTTCTTCTTCTGTCAGTGGAGTGCTCGCATCATAGTCGGCGAGAAGCTCCTCTGCGGTGTACCGCGGTCGACTCGATTTCACGATCAAACGCTCACCATCCACTTCTATACCGACTGACGAGCCAGCAGCCAAGTGCAACTGCTCCAAGAGAGATGGCGGGACCGTCATCATCACCGAGCCTCCTACTTTGCGCAGCGTTGTTATTTGCATTGAGTGACCCTCTACACAAAGCTAGCATAAATTATATATTTATATAATTTACTCATAATATTCTAAGTAGAGGAGCCCAGCTCGCTCAGCCGCAGCACCAGGCACTTGGCCGCACCGCCGGCTTTGAGGAACTCGCTGAGCGGCACTTGGGTGACGTGGAAATCGCGCGATTCGAGCTCGCTGGAGAGTCCTGTGCTGATCTCGTTCAGGATCACGGTGCGCCCGACGTTTACGGCGTTGCAGGCGAACTGCAGCGCGTCTTCTTCCCGCACGATGATGCGTTTTTCTGCCGGGTAGAAGGCTTCGATCTGCGCAAGCGACGGCGCGTCGAAGGCGGGCGGGTAGTACAGCACATCACCGTTCGCAAGCGTGCAGAAGCAGGTGTCGAGATGGTAGAAGCGCGGGTCGGTGAGATGGAGAGAAACCACGTCGCAGCCGGGCCAGAGCGCGCGCAGCAGGTCATGGCTGCGCAGGTCGGTGCGCCAGCCGTAGCCGGCCCACAGGCGGGCACCGCCGGGGGTGAGGAGCGCATCGCCTTCGCCCTCAAAGGGCATGTCGGCCGGCATTTCGTCGATCGCAAACCCCTCCACCTCGAACCAGGCGCGAAAGTGTTTCTCCTCGCCCCGCCGCTCGGCGCAGCGAAAGCGGCTGAGCGCGGCGGTGCCGCTGCGCACCAGACCCGCGTTGGCGGTAAAGACCATGTCAGGCAAACCAGGCTGCGGCTCGATGAGCAGGACGTCCGCGATCGCTGAGACGGCGGCGTGGAGGCGGTTCCACTGCGCCAGCGCGAGCGCATAGGACGGCGCGTGCAGATTGCCTTCCATCCAGGGATTGATGACGTACTGCACGTCAAAGAAGCGCGGCGGGCACATCAGGAAAGTGGGACGGGAAAACCGGGGAGAGTTAATGGGACGGTTCAAAGAAGTGCCAGCCTGTGCGTGCGTCGACATCGAAGACTCCTGCGGGAGTGTCGTCTGCCGCGCGGCGACTGGTCAAGCGAGACCGGCGCGGCTCACTACAATAAGCCTGTATGCCCGACGACGCCGGACGCTCGCTGCTCGCGTGGTTTGACCAGCACAAGCGCGACCTGCCGTGGCGGCGCGCGCGCGACCCGTATGCCATCTGGGTGTCGGAGATCATGCTGCAGCAGACGCGCGTGGCGGCGGTGCTCGAGCATTACGCGCGCTGGATGGAGCGCTTGCCTACCGTGGCTGCGCTCGCCTGCGCAGAAGAAACGGAAGTGCTGGCGCTATGGAGCGGACTGGGCTATTACCGGCGGGCGCGCATGCTGCATCGTGCGGCGCAGGTGGTGGTTGCGGAGCATGGCGGCATGCTGCCGCGCACTGCCGCGGGACTGCGGGCGCTGCCCGGCATCGGCGAGTACACCTCCGCCGCCATTGCAAGCATTGCGTTCGGCGAGGCGGTCGTGGTGGTCGACGGGAATGTGGAGCGGGTTGTGAGCCGGCTGCATGCGTTGACGCTGCCCGGCAATGCCAGCGCGGCAGGGCTGGCGCGGGCGATCCGAGAGAGCGCGGCATTGCTGCTCTCGCCTGTACGCCCCGGCGATAGCAACCAGGCCATAATGGAGCTGGGCGCGACGGTGTGCCTGCCCAAGGCGCCTATGTGCCTGCACTGCCCGGTACAGCCGTGGTGCCGCACCCGCGGCGAGCATGCGGTGCGTGCGCGCAAGCCCCAGCAGGCGCGCCGGGCAGCCTACGCGTTTGCCACCCGGGTTGCGGGCGAGCAGGTGCTGCTGCGGCAGCGACCGGTAGATGCCTCCTTGATGGCGGGCATGTGGGAGCTGCCCGAGCTTGGCACCGAGCTGGAAAGCAGGGGGCCCGAAGGCAGTGGCCCGGGGGGTCTCCAGCCCGCCTTGACGCTCAAACATGCGATCACGGTGACCAATTACACCGTCGGGATCTACACGCTCAGCCAGGCCGAGGCCGCGCGGCTGCCCGGTACGGAGTGGCAGCCGGTCGATGGGCTGCCCCAACTTGCGCTGACCGGGCTGGCCCGGAAGGCGCTGCGGCGGCTGGGTGTGTGGCCCGCAGAGTGAGGTGGAGTTCAGCGGTTCACAACCCGGTGCGACCCGGCGCCATAGACCACCAAAGCGGCCAGCAGGTGCACCCAGAACCAGAGGTCCAGCCCCTGCCGCGTGTAGATCATGATGAGCACGAGCACCCGCGGCAGCAGTAGCCAGAACACCGCATCGATGGGAAACGGGATGGGAAAACGGAACTCCTGCAGCCAGCCGAGAAACAAGGCAACGCGCGGTAGAAACAGCGCCAGCACAAGAAACCAGAGGGGCAGCAGACCGGTAGAGAAGCGCAGAAGCGGCGCGGTGCGAAGCAGCAAAAGATCAGAAAAGTGCATGGCGGCATCCTGTTTTGAAATTGCTGCGCGGCGGGGCGCAGCGGGTTGAGCCTTTCTGCCGCAAGGGGGCACCCAGACTGAGGCTTTGACGTGCTTTCCGTGAAGAAAAGCCGGCCGCAGGTGGAGGTGCACGGAACGGGAGAGGCGCTTTAAAGCATTTCCACAGTTACAACGGTCGATCCAAGTTGAGTGGCATGCGGCTTTTCTTGACGGAACCGCCGCCGAGCTCCATGCCTGGGCTTACACCTACTGTGAAAACGCTCTAGTCTCGCGCATTGCGCGCCCGGGCGCAATGCTTGTTACTCTCCTATCCAAGAGACGTAAGCAATCCCGCGCAATTCCGCGCGATCACCCAAGGAGCCTGGATGCCCCGCACCGCACGACGCCGCAACCGCCTGACTGTTCTGCTCTCTCTCGTTGTCGCGGCCGCGCCCGCTGTGGCGCAACAGCCGGCGGCCATGCCAACTGTTCCTGAGGTGCCGGGCGTGCCGCAGGCGGCGCAGCAGGCCGCCGCGCGGATCGATCCGGAGAAGATTCGCGCGCATGTGAAGTTCCTGTCGAGCGACCTGCTGGAAGGCCGCGGGCCGGGCAAGCGCGGCGCAGAGCTGGCGAGCGAGTACATCGCAACCGAGTTTGCGCTGAACGGGCTGAAGCCGGCCGGCGACGACGGGAGTTTCTTCCAGAAGGTCGACCTGTATGCCGTGCATACCGACGAGGCCGCGACAAAGTTCACGCTGGTGCCCAAAACGGGTGCGCCGATGCCGCTCGTCTACAACACTGACTACGTGACCAAGGATGAGCGCGGGCAGGTCTCGGCTGACATCGACGCGCCCGTGGTGTTTGTGGGCTACGGCATCGACGCGCCGGAGTATGGCTGGAACGACTACAAGGGTATCGACGTCAAAGGGAAAGTGCTGCTGGTGATTGTGAACGAACCGCCCTCACAGGATGAGGCGTTCTTCAAAGGCAAAGCGATGACCTACTACGGACGCTGGACCTACAAGTATGAGGAGGCGGCGCGGCTGGGGGCTGTGGGTGTGCTGATCATCCACCGGACCGATTTGGCGAGCTATCCGTGGGCGGTGGTGCAGAACTCGCAGGCGGTGGAGAAAAGCTACCTGAAAGGCGATCCCACGGCGACGCTGGAAGCTGCGAGCTGGCTCCAGACAACGACCGCGCAGAAGCTGATGCAGGCTGTGGGGCTCGACCTGGACAAGGAGATTGACGCAGCCGGCAAGCGCGGGTTCAAGCCGGTGGAGCTGCCGGTGCGGCTGCAGGCGCATGTGGCGAGCGTGGTGCGACCCTATACCTCGGCGAATGTTGTCGGCAAGGTAGAGGGAGCGGACGCAGGCGCGAAGGACGCGGTGCTGTACACGGCGCACTACGACCATCTCGGCATCGATCCGAACGCCAAAGGGGACGGCATCTACAACGGCGCGGCTGACAATGGAACGGGCTGCGGCATCCTGATGGAGCTGGGCCGCGCATACGCAGAGAGCAGGACGCCGCCGCCGCATACTGTCTACTTCGCTTCTGTAACCGCGGAAGAGCAGGGTCTGCTGGGCTCGGCATACCTGGGCATGCACCCGCCGGTACCGGCTGCTGACGTTGCGCTCGACCTGAACTATGACGAACTGCTACCAATTGGGGTTCCGCTCAGCACAGAAGTGAGCGGAGCCGAGCGGACGCAGTTTTACCCGGCAGTTGAAAAGACGGCGCAGGCATTCGGCCTCACGATCCAACCAGACCAGTTCCCGATGGCCGGCAGCTACTATCGGTCTGACCATTTCTCGCTGGCGCGGGTCGGCATCCCGGCGTTCTCCATCGGGGAAGGCACGCTGTTCGCGGGGCACGAGGCGCAGTGGGGCGCCGACCAGACGAAGGACTACACTGCGCACCACTACCATCAGCCGAGCGACGAGTACCACGCGGACATGGATTTTCGCGGGGATGCACGCATGGCCCAGTTCGGGCTGATGCTGGGCTGGCAGGCGAGCATGGGAGCGGCGACGGAGTGGAAGGCCGGCGATGAGTTTGAAGCGCCGCGGAAGAAGAGCCTTGGCTCGGCGCGCTGGCTGGAGCAGCAGCGGCGCGGCGCGGCTGCTGCTCGCAGTGGCTTGTGCCATGCCAGCGCACAGCGTTCTATCGCAGACGCCGCAGGACAGCCCCGCTCTGCATAAACGCTCAGCGGCGCAGCCCGATGCGGCGCCGCAGCCGGTGGTCGCGACAGGGCATAGCGACCTACCTTCGGAGGCGGAAGGCACGTATCCTTTGCGCGATTCGGACGACAAACTGGGCCATGCAATCGAGCTGTATTTTGAGAGCGGCAGACTGCATGGCTACATGACGGAACGCATGAATCCGGACCCCCATGTTGCACCGGTCACCCTGGACTTTGCGACGACGCATGTGGATGGACATCTGGTTGAGTTCGCAACGCGCGTGGTGCACGGAACCTCGTACAGCTTCAGCGGACACCTGGAGCGCGGGCTGGCCGCAAGCCCTTCTCTGCCCGGCTACTACAGGCTGACGGGAACGCTGACCGAGCATGGCGGCGATGCCGACGGGCTGGCGCGCACCGTCAGCCTGAAGCGCGAGCCCGGCATCCCGTAGGCTGCATCTGACTTTGAGGCGCGCTGCGCGATCCAACGGAGCTATTCCCCAGCGGCGATAGACGCCTCCAAGCTCGTAGCAGATCGCGATCAGATACATAACAAGAAAACCCCACAGAATTAAGGAGACGAAGGATGGACAGGACAGCATCGGCGGAGTGGCAGGGCGGTTTGAAGGACGGTAAGGGCACCATTACCTCAGCGAGCGGTGTGCTGAAGCAGACGCAGTACTCTTTCTCGACACGCTTTGAGAATGGCGTCGGCACCAACCCGGAGGAGCTGATCGCGGCGGCGCACGCCGGCTGCTTCACCATGGCGCTGAGCGCGGAGCTGGGCGAGGCAAAGCTGACGCCCGAGTCGCTGAAGACCGAAGCAAAGGTGACGCTGAGCCAGGTGGAGGGCGGCTTCAGCATCACCGCGATCCACCTAACGACGGAAGCCAAAGTGCCGGGCGCGGACCAGACTTCGTTTGCGAAGGCGGCGGACAACGCGAAGAAAGGCTGCCCGATCTCGAAGCTGTTCGCCGGCAACACGGAGATTACAGTCGACGCAAAGCTGATCTCGTAACGAGAAGCGGGGAAAGCGCCGCGTAGGCCGGGCTTTCCCTGCCACTTACTTGCCGGCGGCATGCTCAATCAGGTAGCGACGCAGGCTGGCGCTGATCTCACTCGCCTGCTTTACGCCGCCATCCATCATTTTGAGCCACTGCAGGGCTGTTTCGTCAGGCTTGCCGAGCTTGAGCAGGTAGCTCGTCTGCACGATGATTTCCAGCGCATTGCTCAGGTTGTGCACCAGGCGGCGAATCTCTGCCGCGTGGCCGCCGGGAATTGTTCCGGCTTCCATTTCCTTCATCTGCTTTGACTGCCTCCAGCGGGCGGGGTGCTTTTGCCTCTGAATAGGATGCAGGCCGTCTATTTGACAGACCGGAGAGGCTCTGGGAAACTTGTGATTGCCGCGGGACCTCGTAAAGTGCACGGGGAAGCAGAGCAGATGTGCCGTAGTGGCGGAATTGGCAGACGCGCATGGTTCAGGTCCATGTACTCGCAAGGGTGTGGAGGTTCGAGTCCTCTCTTCGGCACCACAAGACAGTTTGACGGGAATCGAGCAGAGGCGGCCATGGGCCGCCTCTGCTGTTTGCGGTGCTCTCCACAAGCAGCATCGTGCGTCGCCCTACAGTGCCGGCGAAAATGCCTGCTCGTATCCGGCATACACCCCTGCAAACACAGTGTCCCAGTTTGCCGCCGCGGCGTAGGCCCGGGCTTTTGCGCGCATGCACGCGTGCTGCTCCGGGCGCTCAATCAGTGACGCGATAGAAGACGCGAACTCGGCATCAGGGGCAACGATTCCCCCACCAGCCGACGCACGGACGATGTGCGCGGGGCCGCCGTCGGGCGTAACGATGGCAGGCACGCCCGAGGCGAGCGCCTCCAGCACGACGTTGCCGAAGGTGTCGGTGTGCGATGGGAACAGGAAGCAGTCCATGTTGCTGTAAGCCTCGGCAAGGGCCTGCCCGCGCAACACTCCGAGGAAAGCCGCGTTGGGCAGCGCGGAGCGGAGCGTGGCCTCCTCGACGCCCTGGCCGACGATGAGGAAACGCACATTCTGGAAGCCGCGCGTGCGCAGCTCCTCGGCCACACGCGGCAGCAGGGCTACGTTCTTCTCGATGGAGAGCCGGCCCACATAGCCGAGCGTCCACACACCGCTCTGCTGCGGCGGGGGAGCGGTGCGGTGCGCGGGTGAGAAAAGCTCGGCGTCGATACCGCGGGTCATGAGCAGGCACGGGCGGCCGGTCGCGTGGCTCAGCAGCGCGCACAGCTCGGGGTTGGGCGCGAAGAGAAGGCGGGCACTGCTGTAGAAAAGCGCGGCGGCGCGCAGGGCGGCCTGCTCAATGCCATTGGAGGCGCCGGGCCGATGGGCGGGGGGCAGCGTCCCCAGAACCCAGTGCGAGCGGCGGGCCAGGTACTCATGGACATTGGTGTGCCAGGAGGCCGCCAGCGGAACCCCGAGGCGGTGGGCCAGCGCGGCGCCGATCATGCCCAGCTCGCTCGGGCCCGTGATGTGGATGAGGTCAGGACGGAAAGCACGCAGCGTGCGCGCAATCGCCGCACCATGGCGCACGAACAGCGGGTCGTAACGGAGATCCTTGTCGAGCGCGAAGGAGGCAAAGCCCCGGGGCAGGTCGAGGGTTTCGACGCTGCCATGAGTGGCGTGGCGGGGGGTATCGCTGCCCGCGCGCACGCACAGGAACGGCTTGCCGGTGCGGGCCGCCCACGCGGTAAACTGCCGCGCGGTGTGCGCCACGCCATTTACCTCGTGGAAGGAGTCGGGAAAGAACGCGACCCGAGGCACGTGCGGCGGCTGCATGGGGCTAGTCTATGCCCGGCGGGGTGCACCGACTCCAGGTTGCTGCCCGCTCACGCCAGCGCCTAGGCGCGAGGCGCATGCGCGCGCACGTCTTCACCCAGCGCAAGCCGCAACTCGCGCTGCTCAGCCCAGGCGCGGCGCAGGCTGCCGGAGACCGGGCGCGAACCCAGCAGCCGGACGCTCTGCAGAAACAGGGTGATGTAGCGCGGCGCCCGGCCGACAGGCCACAACTCCGCCACCGGCTGGGGCACGCCGTGCGCGTCCGGGTGGTAGACCCGCTCATCCCAGCGGCGCGAGCCCTGCGGAAAATCCGGGTAGTCGCGGATGACGTCGAGCGTGGAGCGCAGCACGCGGTGCTTGATGGGCTCAGCATACTGCGGCATAAAGAGCACGTGGCTGCGGCCCTCGTAGCGGATCTCGTGCACAAAATCGGTAAACGTGGTCGCATTGGTCAGGTTGATATTGGCGTTCGGCTCCAGGCCGTGGCGGTCGCCGCCGGAGATGAGCAGCTTGTCGTACTCGCGGGCCATGGTGCGGACCTCGCGGTTCTCCTTCCAGGTGCGCAGGCCGTTCAGCTCGAGCGCGTGCATATACTCGCCGTTCTCGGCCATGAACTGCCTCAGCAGCTCGGCGTGACGCGCGGCGCCCACCAGGTACAGGTCCCACATGGGGTGGTTGAAGACGATCAGCACGTTCGGCAGCGCGTGCAGCTCAGCCAGCAGCTGAGACAGGCGCGCATTGGAGGCTTCGCTGGGCAGATGGTTCGCGGTGAACTCGGCAAAGCGCTGCATCCAGAGCTGGCCCGCGTCGCTGGGCAGGTTGTGGATGCCGAGATGGAAGCTCTGGTCGCCGCCGTAGGGCACGCTCCACTCAACCGAGACGGGGATGTGCCGCGCCGAGGCGACGGTGCGCAGCAGCATGGGCGCGGTGATGGTGTCGTGGTCAGACAGCGAGACGAGCGCACGCAGGCCGAGCTTTTCGATCTGCTCGCTCTCGAGATCGAACGCGAGCTTCGGCGTCAGCGGCGGCGTCCAGTAGCTGGCCGCGTAATTAACTGAGAAGCTCCAGTTGGTGCGGGCGCGCCGTTCGACGCTGGCCACGACCGAGTCGATCCAGCCGATGCGCTTGCCGAGCGCGGCCAGAAAATCGAGCGTCTCCCGCGACTGGTTGGTATGGCTGTGGAGCGAAACACCTGTGATGTAGCTGTCCGCCGCTTCTTCGTCCTGCCATAGGTACGAGATCTGCCTGAGCTTGCTCATGGGTTTGCCCTCCGCTGCTACCATGTTCGGACTGCACTGTGAATGGGGCATGACGGGCAGGCGAAAATGCCGCGTTGACAGTACTTCCGTGATACCTGGCGGGAATCCGTCTAGCGCCGGGTGTGGGCGATCTCCGGCAGCAGGTTTTCCGGGCTTTCCTGTTCGGGCGTCCGCAGGTGATATTCGATCAGGCTGGCCTGCAACTGCGCGAACGCCTCCTCCGGCGTTTCGGCAAAGGTAAACAGGTTGCGGTCGCGTGGCGAGACGGCGCCAGCCTCGACCAGCGCATCGATGTTGAGAATGCGCTCCCAGTAGCCACGACCGTAGAGGATGACGGTGATGTTCTTCGCGAGCTTGCCGGTCTGCGCCAGGGTCAGGATTTCAAACAGCTCGTCCATGGTGCCGAAGCCGCCGGGGAAGACAACGAGCGCCTTGGCCAGGTAGGCGAACCAGTACTTGCGCATGAAGAAGTAATGAAAATCGAAGGAGAGCTCCGGGGTGATGTAACGGTTGGGCAGCTGCTCGAACGGCAGCCGGATGTTAAGCCCGACGCTCTTGCCGCCAGCCTCGTACGCGCCACGGTTGGCTGCCTCCATAATGCCGGGGCCGCCGCCGGAACACACGACAAAGCGGTGATAACCCCCGGGGGCTGCCTCGGAGAACGCCTGCGCCCAACCGGTATGCAGGAACGCGAGGCGGCGTGCGTCTTCGTAGTAACGAGCCATCTCGGAGGCCGCATGGGCATTGAGCGGGGGGCCGAGGGCCGGCGCAGCCGAACCCTGGTTCGCCAGCGGCTCGACCGAGGCCGCCGAGGCGGGGCCGGCGTGCTCGCGCGCATGGAAGCGCGCCGAGCCGAAGAATACGACCGTATCGCGGATGCGCTCGCGCCGGAACCGAGCCAGCGGCTCGGAGTACTCGGACAGGATGCGGACGATGCGTCCATCAGCGCTGTCGAGAAACTCCGGATTTTCGTACGCGAGGGTGGAGCGAGGGAGCGGGTCGGGTTCACGCATGCGTGCTCAGCTTCGCCGGTGAGGCGGGGGCGCGTCAAGGATGGGTGACAGCTGCTGCGGAGGTAAGGTTCCCGTTTCGCGAGGTGTCCCAAAGTGGGAAGCCTTCTTTGTTTATTGAACAGGGTAGCGGAGCATTCGCGGCTGATATGCCGATAAAAGCCCTGGCGGGAAAGGGCCCCGATCGAGGAACGCTGAGCTGCAGAGCCGCCGCGAAAGTGCCCGAAGCTTTCGGCATCAGCGCTTCGACCATTCTCATTGCACAGGTAAGCCCTGCATGGAAGCGACCCGGGCGGAACCAGAGCACCGTGAGAATGGAAGGTTAAACCCGTGAGCTGTCGCGCAACGCAGGAGAACTTGTGAAGCCATTCCCGGAGGTAGAGCCATGAGAGGCGGCACGGACAGCCGGCGTCACCCGCGGTTGAAGTGCGAGGGCGAGGCAGAGGTGCTACCGTCAGCCGACGCGGCGCCCTACCCGGCAAAAATCGTGAACCTGAGCGTTGAGGGATGCCTGCTGGTGCTGCTGACGGCTGAGACCCTTCCGAGTGGTGCCGTGGTCGAACTGCTGTTCAACATCAACCAGCTGCCGTTCCGGGTGCGGGCGCAGGTCAAAGTGGTTCGCTCGCCCACCGAGTTCGGGGTCCACTTCATCCTGATGAGCGAACGCTCACGGAGACGGCTCGCAGACCTGATGCAGGAACTGGCGGAAGACCTGGGCCAGGGCTCGATCGAAATCAGGAAGTAAACCGGGAGCAGGGCGTGGCTTCGACTGTTTCCACGCTTGCTGAGGCGCGCGGGTTAGGCCCTGCGCCGGCCCGTGGCGGCACCCTCGGCGGCGGTGACCGGACACCTTCCAGGCGCAGGTCGGACGCGGCGGATGGAAGAGACGGCACGCGCTCAAGTCGCCGGCGCGGCGCAAGCGTGGATCTGTACAGCTACGAGAGCTCGCGCGCGGTCTTCGCGTCGAGCACCGCTAACCCGAGGTTGAGCAGTCCCAGCCCGGAAACGACACCGCGCACAAAACCACTGCTTGCGAGGCTGAGCAGGACAGGATCATAGGTGAACAGGTTGTTCTGCGTCCAGAACGCCAGCCAGGGCAGCACCAGGATCAGAAGACCCAGGTACAGGCGTACGACGATGCGGATGATGGCTTCAACCCGCGCCATCAGCGGGATGGAAGCGGGGCGTGCCGGAGGCGCAGTTCCGGGTTGCGGCGCGCTTGTCGCCTGCTGGTCGCCGGGCGGGTTCGTGGGGAAGAGATTGGGTTGCTGCGCCATGCTTTCAAAGGTTGCTGCGCGGCAGAAGGGGCTGTGCCGCGCTGACAGGGAACGAAACTAAGGAGTTAGGCCGAAGGTGTAGCGTTGCGGCGGGGACGGCGATTGGCCTGCAGGATTTTCTTGCGCAGACGCAGAGATTTCGGGGTGACCTCAACCAGTTCGTCTTCGGCGATGAACTCAATCGCCTGCTCCAGGTTCATGGCACGGTGGGGCACCAGGCGCAGCGCGTCATCGGCAGAGGAAGCGCGCATGTTGGTGAGCTTCTTCTCCCGCACCACGTTCACGTCCAGATCGTTGTCACGGGAGTGCTCGCCGATGATCATCCCCTCATACACCTCGACGCCCGAAGGCACGAAGAGCACGCCGCGATCCTGCAGGCCATTGAGCGCGTAAGTGGTCGTCGGGCCCGTGCGGTCCGAGATCAGCGCGCCCGAGGGACGCTGGGGGATCTCGCCCTGGTACGCCATGTACCCGTCGAAGATCGAGTTCATGATGATGGTGCCGCGGGTCTCGGTCAGCATCTCTGAGCGCAAGCCGATAAGCCCGCGTGAAGGTACCTTGAACTCCATCCGGGTACGTCCGTAGCCGTGGCTTGCCATTTTGACCATCTCGCCCTTGCGGGGCCCCAGCCGCTCAATGACGGTGCCGACGAAGTTGTCCGGAATATCGATCGTCAGGTGTTCGACCGGCTCCATCAGGTGCCCATCGACCCGCTTGGTCACAATCTCCGGCCGCCCCACCATCAGCTCGAATCCTTCGCGGCGCATCATCTCGATCAGGATCGACAGCTGCAGCTCGCCGCGGCCCAGGATCTTGAAGCTTTCGGCAGCGCCTGTTTCTTCGACCCGGATCGACACGTTGGTGAGCAGCTCTTTATCCAGGCGATCGCGGATGTTGCGCGAGGTGACGTACTGGCCTTCGCGTCCGGCCATGGGCGAGTTGTTGACCGACATCTGCATGGCGATCGTGGGCTCATCGATGATGATCAGCGGCAGGGGCGATGGATTTTCAACGCTGACAAACGACTCGCCGATGGTGATGCCAGGAATGCCAGCGATCGCGATGATGTCGCCCAACTCCGTCTGGTCGGTATCGACGCGCTTGAGGCCCGAGAACGTGAACAACTTGGTGATCTTGACCTTTTCAAGCGAGAGGTCGCGCTTTGACACCATGACCTCATCCCCGGCCTTGAGCGTGCCGTTGAAGACACGCGCGATCGCCAGACGGCCCAGGTAGTCAGAGTAGTCGAGGTTGGTGACCAGGATCTGCAGCGTTCCGTCCTTGTCGCCGGGCGCGGGTGGCGCGGTCGAGAGGATCGCCTCAAACAAGGGCTGCAGATTTTCACCCAGGCGGGTCGCCGAGTCCGAGGCCAGGCCCAATTTGCCGTTGGTGTAGAGCACGGGGAAGTTGAGCTGATCCTCAGCCGCGTCAAGGTCGATGAACAGGTCGTACACCTCGTTCAATACCTCCTGCGGGCGCGCATCCGGCCGGTCAATCTTGTTGATGACCAGGATCGGCGGCAGCTTGGCTTCGAGCGCCTTTGAAAGCACGTAGCGGGTCTGCGGCAACGGGCCTTCAGAGGCGTCGACCAGCAGGATCACAGCATCGACCATCTTGAGCGCACGCTCTACCTCACCGCCGAAGTCGGCGTGGCCCGGCGTGTCGACGATGTTGATCTTGGAGTCCTTGTAGAAGATGGAGGTGGCTTTGGCGAGAATGGTGATGCCGCGCTCGCGCTCCAGATCGTTCGAGTCCATGACGCGATCGGTAAGCGCTTCGTTCTCGCGAAAGGTTCCCGACTGGCGCAGCATGGCGTCAACCAGGGTGGTTTTGCCGTGGTCGACGTGAGCGATGATGGCGACGTTGCGTATATCAGAGTGAGGCACGGGAGAGCTTCCTGTTCTGTCCTGCTGGTTGATATTGAATCTGGATTCCTGCGCCGGCACTGTAGGCGCAGGCACAGATGGTGCGGCGGCAAGCGCACGCGAGCAATCTCTCCAAGTCTAACAGGGCGCCTATTCGTACTTGAGACTCTCGACCGGGTCAAGCTGCGCGGCGCGGTTGGCGGGCAGGGTCCCGAATATGACGCCCACACCACAGGAAGTGACCAGCGCAATGACTACCGACCAGGGCGAGATGGGGATTGCGTAGGAAGTGAAAAAACGGATCGACAGCGGGACGACGAGGCCGAGTATGGTGCCTGCGATGCCTCCAGAGAGCGAGATGAAGACCGCCTCTATCAGGAACTGTAGCTTGATTTCGCGCGCCGTGGCGCCCAGGGCCTTGCGGATCCCAATTTCGCGGATACGCGAGCGCACCGTAGCCAGCATGATGTTCATGATCCCGACACCGCCAACCGCCAGCGTGACGGCCGATAGTAGCAGCAGCATTACCGTGAGCGCGTCGGTAATCCAGGCGGCTGTCGTGAGCAGCTCCGTGAGGGTGCTGGTGGTGTAGACCGACTTAGGCTGGTGACGGCTGTGCAGCACAGCCACGATTTGCTTTGCGGACTCGTCCACGTCATCTCGGTCCCGGATCGACACATAGATCTGCTTCAGATTGTCGGTCCCGGTAAAGTAACGACCCACCGAGTATGGAATCAGGATGGTCTGGTCCGCGATTTCAGACTCGCCAAGAGTGTCGACCGCCTCTTCGAATACACCAATGATGGTGAATGGGATGCCGGAGAGCGAAAATGTCTGGTTGATCGCCGCATCTTCCGAGCCAAAAAGCTGCCGCGCAAGAATCTTGGTCACCACAGCTCCTTTGCTGTGGGAGCTTTCATCCTCTTCGTCGATAAAGCGACCGGCAAGTACTTTCAAGTTGCGTACCTGGCGGTATTCCGGGGTAATGCCAAGAACCAGAAGTTCTTTTTCTGTACCGAGGATGGAGATGCGGTCATGCATCTCAAGCAGTGGGGAGGAGTACTGGACCGAAGGAATCTGCTCCCGGATAGCGCGTTCATCATCACGGGTCAGGTAATCGCTCTGATAGTTGTTCACCCCTCCATTGCCGCCACCGGAGTAATCGACAGAAACCATATTGGTGCCGATGCTCTCGAGCAGCCCCAAAATATACTGCTTGCCGGTAAGCCCGATGGTGACCACAAAAATAAGCGACGCAGCGCCGATGACCATGCCCAGCGCGGTGAGCGCAAAACGGATCTTGCTGGCGCGGAAACTATCGATGGCCAGCATCACGATTTCGGACAGCAGCATGGTGCGCTTGGCGCTGGCAAGCGTTGCGTCAAACGAGGCGCGGGAAGCTGCGCGAGCCGGGCTGCGGAGCGAGGGCATGGACAACACCTATGGTACGCGAGCGGGCACCGTTTGCCGCGGTCTGCGGTGGCCGCCGCCGGCGCGCCTGTGACAACACCGGGGCGAAGCAGCCGAGGGGCGCGCCGTATCTTTGTGATCAACATGGCCAGCTGCAATAAATGCAACTCTGCAAACAGCGCTGGCATCCTTTCCACTGACCGAAGATGGGACAGTTTTCTCTTCGGCATGGACTACGTTTATTGGCTCGGCGGCCCGCACCAAGTGCGGACGCCGATTTCCGGAGGCAATTCCTATGACGACTCAACTGATCCCAGGCGCCCGCCCGTTCCGCAGCAAGGTCAGCCGCTGGCGCACGGTCCTCACGCTGGCTGCTCTCTCCTTTACTCTGCACCCAAGCGCCCACGCGCAGGCCGTGTTCGGCTCTATCATCGGCACCGTAACCGACAGCACTGGCGCTGTCGTGCCAAATGCAACCGTCGTTGTTACCGATACAAACAAGGGTATCTCGCAGACCGTGCAGACGAATGCGAGCGGCGACTACACCGTAAGCCGACTTATCCCGGATATATACAGCGTCAAGGTGACATCGCAGACATTCGCTCCCGCTGAAAACGACAACATAACCGTATCGGCCGATACCGCGCCGCAGGTCAACGTCACTCTAAGCGTGAACGGCACAGCCCAGAATGTAACCGTCAGCAGCGAAGCGCCGCCACTCAAGACCGACCGCGCGGATGTCTCGCAGATACTCAGCTCGCGGCAGGTGCAGAGCGTTCCTAACCTCAATCGCAACTTCTCAGAGTTCACCCTGCTGACGCCAGGCGTACAGCGCTCCAGCTTCAGCATTGCGCCGACAGAAAACCCCCAGGGCACTGTCTCGGTCGAAGCCAACGGAACCAACTACGGAACTCTAGGCTGGGCACTGGACGGCACGGACAATCGCGAGCCGGTCGACGGCATTATCGTCATTAACCCGACGCTCGACTCGATCAGCGAGATGAAGGTAACTTCCGAAAATTATCCGGCTGAGTTTGGCGGCGCCGTGGGTGGCTTCATTACTGCGCAGACCAAGTCGGGCGGCAACGAGTTCCACGGAGACGCGTTTGAGTACCGGCGCAGCGACGCGCAAAAAGCGCGAGACCCTTTCCTGCAGTACAAGTCTGATCCGGTGACCGGCAAGTTTATACCCAGCTCGGTCTATAACCAGTTTGGCGGTTCGGTTGGCGGCCCTGTTATCAAAGATAAGGCCTTTTTCTTTCTCGACTATCAAGGCCAGCGTCAGCGCGTCGGTAATTCGCTGCAGGAGAATGTGCCGACTCCGCTGGTGCGCAGCACCTGCCTGAGCGGCGGCACGCTCTGCAACCTAAACGAGTACGCGAGCCAGGTACGCAATCCGATTACGGGTGTGACTTACAATGCGAGCGCAGTTCCTGTCTCTGCGCTTGCCCCGCAGGCAGTGGCGCTGCTCAACCAGTTACCCGCTGCGCAGAGCGCAGCCAGGTCAATCAACTACGTGGCATCCGGCAATGGAATCAACAACGGAGACCAGGCCGACGCCCGTCTCGATGAGCAGGTCAACGGCAAGCTCCATGCCTTCGGCCGCTATGACTATGCAAACTTCCGGCTGACGGGCACTCCGGTCTTCGGCGCGGCGGGTGGTTCCGGCTTTGGCATCGGCAACACAACCGGCAACGATCAGGTGCAGAACCAGAGCGCGTCGGTGGGCTTTGATGACGCGATCAGCTCCAGCCTGCTCACTGACTTTCGCTTCGGTTTCCTCGCCTACCACGTGGTTGAAAATAAGTTCGACGCGGGCGCTACACCGGCCACGGCCGTCGGTTTGAATAACCTGAATACCAGCATCAGCGACACCTCCGGTTCGCCGACTTACAATTTTACGAATAACGAGATTGGAAGCAGCTCGCTCAATCAGGGCTTCGGCGACCAGGGCTGCAACTGCCCGCTGCAGGAGAGTGAGCAGGTTCTACAGGCGGTCAATAACTGGACCAAGACCTTCGGCAACCATTCCATCCGCTTTGGCGCCGATCTTCGCTATGCCTTTAACCTGCGCAATGCGAGCGACAACAATCGCAGCGGTCTGCTGACCTTCAGCAAGGCAAACTCATCCGTTGCAGGCGACACCAACTCCGGCTCTGACCTGGCCTCGTTTCTGTTTGGCGCGGTCGGCCAGTTCCAGCGCTATGACTCGTACAGCAACTCCGCGGCCAATCGACAGAAGCGTGGCGGCTTTTACGCGCAGGATGACTGGCGCATTACGCCCAAGCTGACTCTCAATTATGGTGTTCGCTGGGATATCGTTTTTCCTGAAACTGTGAACAGCCCCGGCAATGGCGGCTTTACCGACTTGAGTAACGGCACCATTCGCGTCGCCGGCTATGGTGGCTACGGAACCAATGGCGGCTCCAATGTCGACCTGACCGATCTGGGTGGGCGACTCGGCTTTGCGTACCAGGTGCGCAACGGAACAGTCATTCGCGGCGCGGTGGGGCAGATGTACGACGATGTGGGTTTCTTCGGAACCATCTTCGGCAGCGCCCTGTCGCACAATATACCGGTGGTGAACAATGAGGATGTGGACGAGCATGGCGTGCAGGGCGGCCTGGCTTACTCCTTCAACAACCTGCCCAGCAAGTCTGCGACTTATCCCATCCCGGCCTCGGGACTTATTCCCATCCCGAACGGATCGAATGCGGCGGTGCGGCCTAACACACTTATTCTGCCCCGGGTCGAGCAGTACAACCTGAGCCTCCAGCAGCAGCTCACCAGTAATATGACGGCTACCATAGCCTACGTTGGCAACGTCGCCGACCGTATCTATCCCAGCGAAACAGAGGGCTACAACGTCAATGTGCCAATGTTGCCAACGCCGAGCACCAGCGGGGCAATACAGAAGGTGGAGCTAGCCAATGCAGATAAGAACCGGCCCTATTACAACAAGTTTTCCAGCATCTACAACGGTCAGCTGATCGAGTGCTGCTCACAGCCGATCAACTCGCTGGCCCCGGCTTCGCGTGCAAACTACAACGCCCTGCAGGCCACGCTTGAGCAGCGCTTCTCAAGCGGCTTCCAGTTCCTGGCGAACTACACCTGGTCCAAAGCCACTAATTATGGCGCTACATACTTCGCCAAGGACCCGCATGTCGAGTTCGGACCCAACGACACGAACCGCACCAACAACTTCGTCCTGAGCGGCCTGTACCAACTGCCGTTCGGCAAGAACAAGATGTTCCTTGGCAACAGCAATCGCATCGTGGATTACCTTGTAGGTGGCTGGGAGCTGAACGGCACCACCACATGGGAAAGCGGCCTGCCCTTTACGCCTACTTATAACGAGTGCGGCAGCGATCAGTATATCGACACCAACGCTGGCAGCCCGGGTACCTCAAGCGACTGCCGCCCCGACAAGACTGCCGGCTCCTCAGCCTTTGCGTTGAATGCCGGCTCATTCGACGCAGCCACCCACTCACGGCATTACTTCACCCCGGTCGCTCCCTTCGGCGCGCAGGGCAGCGTAACCGGTCCTTTCGCCCGGCCGCAGTTCGGCGCCATCGGCAACATCGGTCGTAACTCTTTCCGCGGCCCCGCGGATTACTTCGCGGACGCCTCCCTGTTCAAGAACTTTGCCGTGACAGAGCGCGTCCGGGCGCAGTTCCAGTTCCAGGCGTTCAATGTGTTCAACCATGTACCGCTAGGCTTGCCGAGCGCGTCTAACTCACGCTGTATCGACTGCTCAACAGGCAGCCCGGGGCTGATCACCAGCGTCGACTCGGCGGTCTCTGGAACAGGAACACCGTACATGCGGCAGCTGCAATTCGGCGCACGGCTGCAGTTCTGACACTTGCTCCAAGACCGGACCAAAAAGGAGGCCGCCCAAACGGGCGGCCTCCTTTTTAGCAAGCTGCGTTGTAGACTGTGGGAGCGCGTCCGCGAAGTTACGGAGGGATGTGTGAGTGGTTGAAACAGGCGGTCTTGAAAACCGCTTTACCTGAAAAGGTAACGGGGGTTCGAATCCCTCTCCCTCCGCCACAGATGCATAGATGGTCCGTTGGATAACTCACTGCCCCGGGTGAGCCGCTTGCGTATGTGGGGACTTAGCCCGCTTTGTCCGCAAAAACGCGACCAGCTTCTCGATCTGGTCTCCGCTCAGCACGCTGTCGAAGGCGGGCATCACGCTGCCACCTTCGTGGATCTGCCGGGAGATTTGTTCCGGCTTCAAGCGCCTGCCCACATCGGCCAGGCTCGGCCCTATCTGTGCGCCCTGTCCATTGTCTCCGTGGCAGTGCGCGCAGCCGGAGGCGCCGAAGAGTTGCGCGCCGGCCGCGACCTGGGCTTGCGAAGGGTGACTGGCGCGGGCTGGCAGGGCCATTGCCAGACCCGCAAGCAGGCTGACGCAGACCGTAATGCGAGGGCTCGAAGACACTCCTGCATGGTAGCGCCAGGTGGGGCGTGCTGCACAAGCGCGCCTTGCAACGCTTCTTCGCTGTCAGCGCCTCTTCCCTGTTTTATCTTTGCCTCACACAGGTATTCTGTTGCGGATGCTCGCCCTGCAATCGTTTGCTGCCTTACCTGGTAAAGGAGTCCCCTTGGTCTCAATCGTTTCTCTCCGGTCGTGCCTGTTTGCAATGCTGGCCGCCACTTGTCTGCTTGGACACGCTGCGCATGCCGAGGTCAAGCTGCCCCATATGCTGAGCGACCACGCGGTGCTGCAGCGCGACATGCCGGTCCATATCTGGGGCAGTGCAGACCCAGGCGAGCCGATCACCGTTTCCTTTCACGGGCAGAAGCAGAGCGCGACCACCGATGGGCTGGGCCACTGGAGCCTGTACCTGCGGCCCGAGGCAGCCGGTGGCCCCTACCCGCTTACCGTGCAGGGCAGCAACACCATCACTCTAAATGACATCCTCATTGGCGATGTGTGGTTTGCTTCGGGCCAATCGAATATGGAGCTGCCGCTCAAGGGATTCCCAAACTCCGCGGTGCTGAAGAATGGCGCACAGGAGATCGCCGCCGCAACCCAGCCGCAGATTCGCCTGCTGCATTTTAAGAACGCCGCATCGGAGTACGAGCAGCACGACGAGGATGCGGTCTGGACGCTGTGCACGCCCGACACGGCGACCGATTTCTCGGCTGTCGCCTACTTCTTCGGCCGCGACCTGCAGCATAAGGAGCGGGTGCCGGTCGGGCTGATCGATTCGAGCTGGGGCGGCACTCCCGTGTCGGCGTGGCTCAGCCTGGACGGCCTGAGTGCGGATGCCTCACTGATGCCGGAGTTTGTGGCGCGGGTGCCGATGGTGGAAGCGCAGGCGGATGTGCCGGCGATGGCGGCCGAGGAAAAGCGCGATGACGAGGCCGCGCAGAAGGCCGGCCAGCCTGTGCCGAAGCACTCCTGGCACCCCAACCCTGCTTCGTGGGAGCCGGCCGCGCTGTACAACGGCATGGTCGCACCGGCGACCGAGTTCACCATCAAGGGCGTGATCTGGTATCAGGGCGAGACCGACAGCTCGGCCGATCGCGCACCGCTCTATGAGCGCGCGTTTCCAGCGATGATCAGCGACTGGCGCGCCCGCTGGCATGAGGGTGATTTCCCATTCCTCTTCGTGCAGATTTCCAGCTTTACTTCGACACCGGCCGAGACCTGGGGCGTGATCCGCGAGGCGCAGCGGCGTACGCTCCAGCTGGCCGGCACGGGCATGGCGGTTTCTATCGATGTGGGCGAGGCCGACAACGTGCACCCGGCCGACAAGCAGATGGTGGGCGCGCGGCTGGCGCTTGCCGCCCGTGCTGTGGCCTATGGAGAAAAGATCGAGTACAGCGGTCCGCTCTTCCGGCAGGCAACGACGGAAAACGACAGCCTGCGCGTTTACTTTACCCATGCCGAGGGGCTGATGGCGAAAGGTGGCGCGCTGCAGGGCTTTGAGGTAGCAGGCAGCGACAAGCGCTTTCAACCGGCAACCGCTCGAGTTGATGGCGGCGCGGTACTGGTCCGCGCGCAAGGCGTGGGGCACCCGCAATATGTGCGCTACGCATGGGCAAACGCATCGCTTGAGGCGAACCTGTTCAACAGCGCCGGTCTGCCCGCTTCGACCTTTACTTCGGAGGAGCATATCCCGCGGCCCTGCTCGAAGGAGTGCATGCACTAAAGACTCCGTAAGGTTTTGCGCGAGAGTGGTCCTGGCGATCGCGCCCCCCAACCCATGCATTACGATGGCTGCTATGCCGACTAAGTCCGTGCGCCGTTGTTTCTCTCCTCATTTTCTTCTTCTGACGATTTTCTGCCTGTGGTTGCTGGCCGTTCACAGCAGCGCAGCCCAGAGCTCGCAGCAGCCGGCGCTCCGCGTTGCGATTGTGGGCCTGACGCATGGGCATGTGCAGGGCTGGTTTGATCAACTCTCGTCGCATCCGGACGTCCAACTGGTTGGCGTCGCGGAGCCGGACGCTGCGCTTCGCGCCCGCTACTCGGCCCGCTACCACCTGCCGCAGCAGCTTTTCTATACATCGGAAGCAGAGCTGCTGGCGCACACGCATCCGCAGGCGGTGCTGGTGTACACCTCGATCGCCAGGCATCGCGCCGCCATTGAAGAAGCCGCGCGGCAGCACATTGCATCGATGGTCGAGAAGCCGCTCAGCACCACTCTGGCCGACGCGCTCGCTATCCAGCAGCTCTCGAAGCAGTTCAACGTGCCGGTGCTGGTCAACTATGAGACGACCTGGTACGCCTCCAACACCGCTGCTGCGAAGCTGCTGTGGAGCGGGCAGATTGGTGACCTGCGCAAGGTGGTGGTGCACGATGGGCACCGCGGACCGAAGGAGATCGGCGTGGGACCGGAGTTCCTCAACTGGCTTACCGATCCGGTTGAAAACGGCGCCGGTTCGCTGTTTGATTTCGGCTGCTACGGGGTCGACCTGGCGACAGTGCTGATGCATGGAGAGGTGCCGGAAACAGTGACCGCCGTGACCCAGCAGATCAAGCCGGAGGTGTATCCGAAGGTCGAGGATGAAGCGACGATCATTCTGACTTACCCCCACGCGCAGGCGATCATCCAGGGCTCGTGGAATTGGCCCTTCGACCGCAAAGATATGGAGGTGTACGGCGCGACCGGGTATGTGGATACCGTTGCGCTCACCGGACTGCGCATCCGCCTGCCCGGGGAGAAGACCGAACATACCGAGACCGCGCCGCCGCTTGCAGCTCCGCAGGACACCCCGCTGCACTACTTATCTGCCGTGCTGCGCGGCGAGATCAAGCCGCAGGGCGACCTTACCTCGCTCGATACGAACGTGACAGTTATGCGCATTCTCGATGCGGCGCGCACGTCGGCAAAGACCGGCCGCACTGTTCCCTTGAAAGCGTCTCTTCCTTAGATAGAGCCCATGCATGCGTGGCATGCGCTTCGCTTGCTGGAAGAGCCGCTCCCGATTCTGCGGCTTCGGCTAGGTCTGATGGAGAAATGCCGCAGAGTCGCCCCCAAAAAACCTGCCTGCACCTAGCCGGCAGTGCAGCCACAAACGCCAGGCGGAAGGAGTGTCACGCAACTGTGCGCAAGACATTCCCATTGATAGCCGGCGAACTGTTCCACCCCGCCAGCCTGCTGCTCGCTCCGCTGCTCGGTGTGGCCAGCGGGCTGGCCTGTGCTGGTGTGCGGCTCGGGTTTCGCGGGCTGCAGTGGTGCTTCACCGGCCACAGCGGTCTACTGCCTGACGCAGCCGCGGCTCTACCGTGGGGCTGGCGCGCGACGCTGCCCGCGCTCGGCGGCCTGCTCGCGTGGCTGGTTCTGCGGCTGTACCAGCGCGTCGGCCCTGCAGAGCCCTTTACCGGCTATGTGGAGGCGGTCCGCCAGGAGCATGGTTCCATCCCGTTTGCTTCGACGGCCTGGCGCACCGCTTCCTCCGCTTTCTCCATCGCCACCGGTGCGGCGGTCGGCCGCGAAGGCTCGATGATCCAGTTTGCCTCCGCGCTGACTGCGTGGCTCGGCCGCTGTCTGCGGACGCGGCAGCACTTTGCCACTATGCCGCTCAGCAGCATGGTGGCCTGCGGCGCGGCCGGTGCCGTAGCGTCTGCCTACCAGGCGCCCATCGCGGGCGTCTTCTTCGCGTCTGAGATTGTACTTGCCCGCGCGAAGCCCGGTAACTACGCTCCGCTGCTGCTTGCCTCCTGCGCCGGCTGGCTGGCGAGCCGCCCGCTGCTCGGCCCGGGGCCGCTGTTTGCGGTGCCCGCAGCCATTCCGGCGCCTACAACCGAGTGGTTGTGGCTGCTGCTCATGGCGCCCTTGTTCGGTGCGCTGGGCCCGGTGTATCAATGGCTCATTCATTCCATGCAGGCCACGCGGCGCCTGCCCCTCGCTCTGCTGTGGAGCGGTTTGCTGGTGGGCCTGCTCTCTATCCGGCTACCGTTGGTGTGGGGCAATGGCGACGAAGCACTGCTCTCGATGGTCCACCTGGCCGGGAGCCTTTCCGCAGGCAACACAGCGATGGTGCTGCTGTTGCGGTTGCTGGCAACCTGCTTCTGCGTTGGCGTCGGCGTCATAGGTGGCGTTCTTACACCAACCCTGTTTGCGGGTGCCGCGCTGGGGCTGCTGTTTGCCTGCGGCGTGCATACGCATGTGCCGCTGCTGTTTGTCGTTGCGGGCCTAGGCTGCCTGCTGGCGGCAGTAACTCACGCGCCATTGATGACGACCTTTATGACGGTGGAGCTTACAGGCAAGTGGCCGCTGCTTCCGCTCCTGTTAGTCTGCAATCTCGTGTCGTGGCGCATCGCCGCACACCTGTCTTCGCGCTCCCTGTATGGCATCGCCAGCACGCAGCCCAGCCAGCCCGTCTCTCGCGGTGCTTCGCTCTTACAAAACCCATCGGCTTCGCAACAGGATCCATAATTTACTCCGGACACAGGTTGATTGCCTGCATAGGAGCGCCGGGAAGGAATCGCGCATGGAAAACTTTCGCCTCAAGGTATTTCGCGCGGTAAGCCGTCACCTCAGCTTCAGTCGCGCTGCCGAGGAACTGCTGCTGACCCAGCCCGCCGTCACGCAGCAGATCAAGGCGCTTGAGGATGCTTACGGCGTGCCATTGTTCGACCGCTCCGGTGGGCGCATTCGCCTAACCGAGGGCGGTGCAGCCTTGCTCCCCTATGCTGAAAGGCTGAAAACTCTTGCGGATGAGGCGTTCGCAGCGGTTGCCGCTGTGAGCGGCACACTCGCCGGAACACTGGCGCTGGGCGCATCGCAGACCATCGGGCAGTATCTGCTTCCCAACCTTGTCGCCGGCTTTCTGCGCCAGCATCCACGGGTGCAGGTGCGGGCCAGGAGCGGCAACAGCGATGCGGTGCTGGACCTTCTCGTCACTCGTAACATCGAGCTCGCCCTGATCGAAGGGCCGGCTGTGCGCAGGGATGTACGTGTCGAACCATTTATGGAAGACCAGATGGTACTGGTAGTTCCCGCCGGGCATGAGTGGGCAGGCGCTGATGTTGCGCTGGCTGCGCTCGAGCATGCTCCGCTGCTGATGCGCGAGTTCGGCTCCGGCTCCCGCCGTGTCGTCGAGCTTGCCTTGAGCAAGGCCAGAATCAGCCTGAAGTCCCTTTCCATACCAATGGAGCTCGATTCAACAGAGGGCTTGTTGAGCGCGGTCGAAGCGGGCCTTGGCGTAGCTTTTGTCTCGCGCTGGGCAGTCCGCAACCAGTTGACCCTGGGTACTCTGCGCATGGCGCATGTGCGCGAGCTGCAGTTGTCACGTATGTTTTCACTCGCCTATGTCGCAGGCCCTGAACCTTCCGGCGCTGCCGGCGCATTTCGCAGTTTCCTTCTGGAGCAGCCGCCTGCAACTGCGCCAGTGGTTACCGGGAAATCGACACATCCACTGAATGGCTGAAGCATTCAACCGACATGTGGGTAACGAACTAAGTCACTCGGAGGAATAGAAACTAACTATTTCTCTTGACGCGCGTTCAATTTGGCACATCTTGCGGTAAGCTGTTACACATGGTAAATAAAGACGTTCTCGCGGCAATCGACAAGGAAATCGCTCGGCTCCAACAGGCCCGCCACATACTGGCCGGTGGAGAAGAGGAAGCAAGCCCTCGCGGGCGCAAAGCAGCCAAGCCAGTAGTCAAGAAGCGGGTCGGACGGCCTGCAGGAACCAAGCGCGTTTTGAGCGCCGAGGCGCGCAAGCGCATTGCAGACGCACAGAAGAAACGCTGGGCTGCTCAAAAGGCTGGCAAATAGCTTTCACTCTTGCGGCGCTCTTCGTAACAGGGCGCCAGCGAAAGCTATGCCCTATAGTTTTCTGCACTCAGTGTTCGCGCGTCCCTCCGACACTCAGGGGCTCCTTAGCCGTTCACGGTTTTCCGGTTTCGTTCACTTATGAGATTGCATATTCCTGAGTGAGTACGCCGTATTGCCGCCTATCGCATGTTGCCTGTTTCGTGCGATGCGCTTTCCGGAGCGTTCCCTGGTTTGCGTGCGTCGTGGCTTACCCCACGGCCATCTTCCATAAATCAGGAATCCTGCCTCCCCCATCGCGCAAACGCAGTTGCGGAGCGGGAATGAAATCCTCGAATCTTGGATTGGGACAAGTTTGGCAAGGATTACTCCTACGTCCGACCGGTCTGTCATTTCCCGGCAGAGCGCTCCACCCACAAATTGGCCAGCTCAAAACCAAGTTCCCGAGGCGAAGATCTCTGCCGGCATGGAACTGCGTCCCCTGCCCCCTTATGCGGGCAGTTACACCGCAGAGTTCTGTAACCACTTCAAGGACAGAAGTTCTGCGGTCAAGATTTCGCCTGCTTTCGGACGGCCTGACTGCTCTGCCTGAAAGCGCAAATCCTGTGCCTTGCGTACCTGCTCAGCCGGGACATAGACCGGCCCTGCCGGCACAGCTCTTCCGAGCGCGGAAGCAAGCGGCGCCGGTCCCTGCCTGCGCGCCTGGGTCTTTTGCTTCGCGCGCGGCTCGGCAACGGGCTGCCGAAGGCGCCACGGCCCAGGCAACACTTCTGTAGCAGCAGCTATCAGGTCAGGACTCGTTATCTCACTCGTTTGAGGAGCAGGTATAGCGCCAGCCAGCGCAACTGCGCCTACTGTCTGTTTCTGGCGAGGCTTCTTGAAAGGCGTGGGCGGTGTTGTCAACAGATCGCGGGCCCTTTGCAAACGATCTAACTCGGCATCGATAAGTGCAAAAATTATGGTGTACGGCATTTCATCTCATATTCTACCCTGCATGGCGGCGGGCATCATGGTACGCCATCAAACAGATTCATCTTTTGTAACCAGAGCTACGGGTTTTGCATGGCTCCGCGCTCCTGCACGTACTACCTGACAGTCCGCCCACGCAAACTTCTTCAGAAGGTCACAGCGCAGTTCAGTGCGCGTCGTCAACTTCCGACGATGTGGCCCAGCGCGATGCCGATCGCATAGGTGACGGCGCCTTCCAGCGCGCCGACCAGCGTCATCTCCATACCGCTGGCCCACCAGGACCGGATCGTGATCAGCGACTTTGCCGCGCCCACTGCAAAATGCGCAACGAGAGACACAACTGCTGCAACCACAACGGCCGGCAGACCCGAGACAAAGAAGAACGGCACGATAGGAACAAACGCGCCGACCGCTGTTGAGACCGCACCTGAAATCGCGGAGGTCCACGGGCGGCTCAGCCCTTCTTCTGTTGTCTCGAGCCGCTCCCGGGCAAGGGCCTGCACCAGGCGCTTCTTGTCCCTGGCCAGGTGCTCGACAAATCGATCGGCGTCCTCGGCGGAAAGCCCGCGCACCTGGTAGGTGAGCGAAAGCAATTCGCGCGCCTCGCCCTCATTCAGCGCAACCGCTTCCTCTTCGCGGGCGTATTCGGCCTCATAAATCTCCCGCTCGCTCTTCGCTGCGAGATAGGCTCCGGAACCCATCGAGAGCGCACTTGCGATCATGCCGGCCAGCCCCGCGATGAGAACAAAGTGGCTGTTGCCAAGCGTCGCCCCGGAGACGCCGGAGACGATGCCGAAGATAGAGCCCAGCCCGTCGTTCACTCCGTAGATTGCATCGCCGATCCAGCTCGCAGTCTTCGGCCTCCCTTTGTCGCGCGCGGCCACTAAGTCGGCAAGCGCATGCTGCGCTTCTTCCGAGGTAAGCCGCGGCAGCGGCCGCCGGTCGCGAATCAGGTTACCCAGGATGCTGTAGTGCTCCTGCTCATCCTCAATAACTTCCTTGAGGATGGCGACACTGGGCTCGTCGCCAAGCTCGCGCAACTGCCGGCCGTACTTCGCAACGTCGCGGCTCTCATCCAGTTCCAGCCGACGCAGCGCCAGCGCGTCGCCGCCTACGCGGCTGGTTAGCGTATTGGCTTCGCCAGCCGGCGATCCCTTGTATCTCGGGCGTGCGCCTCCCAAGGCCGTCAAGCGGTCTGCCCATAAGTCGGCGTGGTGCTTTTCCGCGCGGGCCAGCCCGCGCAGCGCACTGCGCCGCTGCGGATCGACCTCACGCTCAGCCAGCGTGGTGTAGGTGTAAAAGCCCGTCATCTCCGTCTGCCAGTTAGCCTCAAGCGCCTGCAGCAGCTGATCGGTTCTTGCATTGGGTGCCACAGTGTCCTCTCGGACTGCGGGTTGTGATTTCCTTGCAAAGGCTTACACCGCTGCCGCACCGGCAGTATCGCCCAAAAGAACTACAAATAAAACCCCCGTTCTAACGATGCCAGCTCACCAGGCCAGTCCCTAAAGTGCGTCTGAACATAGCCGGGTAGATGCTGAGACGCGGATCGTTGGTCGTACACGACATCCTGAAAGCACACCTGCCAACGCGCTATGCGCAGGTTTCTTTAAAAGTCGAGACAAGACCAACGCGCGGAGAAGACCGTCCAGTGTGATGCCGCCTGGTCGTCAACGTCTCGCCAAGTAGATGAAGCCAAAAATGTATTCCGTTCGGAAAAGAGCAGAGCCGCTCAGTTCACAGTCAAGCGAACCGAGTTATTTGGACATTGGAGACCTATGCAAAGCGTGCCAGCTGTTCTTACGAGCCTTATAAAAAGGCCATTTGCGAATGCATTGTCGTTCGGCGCTCTTGCCGCCATAGTGTTGTGCCTGGCTGCGGGCAATCGGCCGGCCGCGGCCCAAACAGGCCAGCAGTTCGTAGGCCATGTTGAAGATACCTCTCACGCTTCGATCGCGGGAGCAACGGTAACCATCCACAATGAGGATACCGGGGAAAACACCATTGCCAAAACGACCGGAGCCGGCGATTACACAGTTCCATATCTCAAGGCCGGCACATATACGATCACCGCGGTCAAGGATGGTTTCAAGGCGTTCAGCAGGACTCACATCAGCCTGAGCGTGGACCAGACCTCGAAGATTGACTTCACCTTGCCGGTTGGAAACGTCAGCGAGAACGTGACCGTCTCCAGCGAGGGCACGCAGATTGAGCTGTCGAAGGCCGACCGCGGCGAGATCATCGGCAACGAGCGAATCGAGGAGATGCCGAGCGACGGACGTAACTATCAAAAATTATTCGCGCTCAGCCCGGGCACCAACGACACCAGCAACCCGCAGTATCCACGGCAGCAGGACAATGTGAGCAGCAACCTGCACCTGACGGGGATTCCCCAGGCGGTCGTGCAGCAGAACCTCGATGGCGGCACCAATGACACCGCGAACGGAGAGTCGGCTTCCAATGTGCCGCTCGATACCATCCAGGAGTTCAAGGTGGTGCTGAATGCCTACGACGCCTCCTACGGGCGCGCGGGCGGAGGCGCGGTGGACGTCGCGTTGAAGTCCGGAACCAACGATTACCACGGCTCCCTGTACGAGTTTGCCAGGCGTCCCTTCCTCGATGCTCAAAGCTACCAATACGATTATGCGGCGAGCCAGCCGGGCAGCACCGCGCCTATCCCCAGCCGCCACAAGCGCGATCAGTTCGGCCTGGAAGTCGATGGTCCGGTCAGCATCCCCCACCTTTACAACGGCAGAGATAGGACCTTCTTCACTGCGCAATGGGAGCAGGCCTACGAGGCGCTACCGAACACGCAGGCTTCCATTTACTCGATCCCCAACCCGCAATGGCTTACGGGAAATTTCGCCGGCGCGCAGTTCTACAACAACGTGACGAAGACGCTCCAGCCGCTCATCATCTACGACCCGCTGACGCCTCTGGTCAGCGTCGTCGATCCGGTAGACGGCAAGACAAAGCAGGCCCACAGCCCCTTTCCCGGCAATATGATTCCACAAAGCCGTCTGGACCCGGTGGGCGTCGCGATCGGGCAGTTCTATAACCAGTACACGCCGAACTACAATCCCGGACCGGGCAACGCCCCATTCCAGAACAACTATTTCTATCTGCCCGTCGAAAATGACATCACCCGCAACGGCCTGTTCAAGCTCGACCAGGTCTTCGGTCCGAGAGACCGCGGAACCCTTCGCTGGACAGGGTTCGAGCGCTATGCCACCCAAAGTCCAGACGGGCTTCCGAGCAGCAGTCCAGCCAACAACAATTCGGTCACGGTACAGCCGAAAGAGCAGCAATACGCCATCGAGGAGATCCATACCTTCTCGCCCAACCTAGTCCTCGACAACAAGCTGGCCGGGGGAACCGAAGAGCAGGGAGCCAACCAGGGGGTCAGAGGGTTCAACCTGGCTTCGTTAGGCTTCTCCCAGAACTACATCTCCAATGTCTTCGTCAAGGACCGCTTTCCGAACATAAACCCCGCCGGCTATCCCAGCTTCAGTAATGGCGGAACCGGCGGCGCCGCGGACTCGCACAACCTCGGCTATCAACCCAGCGTCACCTTCGTCCACGGCCGCCACACCATCCGCGCCGGGTTCGACATGCGCCTGTATCAATACGGCGGCAACATCGGCGACGTCGAAAACAACCAGTTCAATTTCGGCAACACCTTCACGCAGCACTACTACAACGCGCCCGAGGCACCAGGCATAACCTCCGGCAACTCCATCGCGGAGCTGCTCCTCGGCTATCCCAACGGCGGAAGTCTCACGTTCCAGGACAGCCCCTTCTTTTCTCAGCACTATTATGCCTTCTGGGCTCAGGATGACTTGAAGGTCACGCCCAGGCTGACCCTCAATCTCGGCATCCGCTACGACCTGCAAGGAGCGCGGACCGAGCGCCACAACCAGGTCAATTACGGCTTCAACACAACGGCTGTCAATCCGCTCGACGCCCAGGTCACCAATCGTGCCGGGCTCAATGGCCCACTCTTGGGCGGCACGGAGTTCGCCGGCGTCAACGGTGCTCCGCGCGGCGCGTATGCAACCAATTTACTCAACATCCAGCCTCGCTTCGGGGCTGCCTATGCCTTCAGCACCACAACATCGCTGCGCGCCGGCTTCGGGGAGATGTTCATTCAGGATGAGGCGAACGACCACAGGAATGGCTTCGGCGCCCAGACCAACTTCAACGATTCCACGGATAACGGGGTGACGCCGGCCCTCAACAATCCCGCCAACCCCGGCAGAACCTTCGCCGATCCCTATGCCACGACTCTCAAGCAGACCGGAGCCTCCCTCGGCCTCGCGACCACTCCCGGCAGTTCGATCAACTTCACCGACCCGCACTTCCAGGTCCCGTCCCTCTGGCAATACAGTGTGTCCGTGGAGCAGCAGCTTACCAGCCGGGATGTGCTCGATATCAGCTACTCGGGACTAAAGGGATACAACCTGGAAGGGAGTGACAATATCAACCATCCCTCGGCGGCTTCCTACGCGCAGTGCGACGTCGAACGCGGTGGAAACCGTCAGCTTTGCGACGGCAACAGCGCTCCAGCCGTAGTTCCCAGTCCCTTCTACCAGGTTCCCGGGTTCGCGGGCAGCGGCTACTACACCAATCCAACGATCCAGGCATATCAACTGACAAGGCCCTTTCCCGAGTTTACCGACGTCACCGAAGACCACCTGCCCCAGATTAGCTCCTGGTACAACTCGCTCCAGGTCACTGCCTCCCACAACGTTTCCCACGACCTGAGCCTGCACTTCGCCTACACCTGGTCCAAGAGCATGACGGCCGGCACCATCATCGACTCGATCAATCGCGTGTACGGGCGTAACATCGGCACCAACAATGTTCCGAACGCGATCACGTTCTCCGGTGTGTACTACTTCCCGGTCGGCCGCGGCAAGACGTTCTTTTCCCACACCAATCGGCTGGTGGATGCCGCGATCGGCGGCTGGGAGGTCGCCCCACTGTATGTCTACACGCAGTGGTATCCCTTCGTTTTTACAGGTGGTTCAGCCTATCTCTGGGAGCAGCTTGGCCCGATCGCAGTGAAGCCGCACGACCTTCCCCCCGATGCGACGCACTCCTACAAACGCCTGCAAGGCATGACTCCCTGCGTGGCCTACAAAGATACGGACACGGGGAAGCTTATTGATGGACCTTCCTATACAGAAGCGGGATGCACAACCCCAGCTCTGGTCGAGGCCCCGAATGGATATGCGGTAGGACGCAACATCGTGGACACGGGCGTGCGCAACCCGGCCAGCCACCAGTTTGACGTCAGCTTGTCCAAGCGATTCGCATACAAGGATCGGCTCAACCTGCAGTTGCGTCTGGATGCGTTCAACGTGCTCAACCACCCGAACTGGAATTACAACGTCAACTACAGCGAAGATCCAACCAACGACAACTTCGGGACCATCCAGAAGGGCCCGCAAGGCCCTTACGGATCGAATCCCCGCGATTTGCAGCTCTCCGCCAAGCTCGCCTTCTAGGTCGCTGGCGACTCAGAGGCATCCGCGCAAGAGAGGTCTGCGTTGCGGGACAAGCTGTGCGTGCGCACACACAGGACAATGCTGGGGACTGCCTTCCTGCGGTCGCGAACTGGGCGCATACAACCGTTGCCTGCAAGAACCGGAGGGGCGAAAAAACAGATACTGTCTGGACACCGGAATGGGATGCGGAGGCGGATACCAGTTCGCCTCTACGAAGCATGTCCAGGCAGGCAATACAGAGGAAGCTCCGCCAGCTTCGCAGTCCTGCCTGTTTCCAGCGGAAACAAGGCCCCTGAAAGTTTCACTTGAAAGCTATGGCGGAGAGTGGGGGATTCTCACAGGTGCAGCGATTTATATCAATAGGCAAAGGGACTTTGCGTACTCTTCTCTTGACGATGTAAGACCGTTGTAATACTTTGGCTCGGGAGAGGGTAAATGGCCAACAAAGCGGTCACTTTGGTGCGGAGGTGCAAGACCCCGAGGGCTGGCGCAGGTACCCGGCAGCCTTAGGCGGTAACGGGCGCGTACGTCCCGGATACGTCCAAGTCAATGGTCAGCAGGTTTGCTACCCCGTCGGAACTTACGAGGTGCGGCTATACGAAGGCAGTCGCTTGAAATACAAGCCTGTGGGAGACCAAGCCAGCGAGGCGCTCGCGGAGCTAAACAGGATCGAGCGGGAGCGATCGGCCCGGAACATGGCCGAGGCTGCCGGGGTGCAGGTTGTGGAGGACGAGCGCCCACGGGCCAAGCTCGCAGATATGGCTAAGGCACACGCCGAGGATGCCCTCAAGCGTAGAGCGAAGGAGGCGGCGGAGGTAAGCCACCGGGTGGCGCGGCAATTCCTGAAAAAGTGGCCGAAGACTTACGTGGACGATGTCACGATGCAGGACATTTATGCCTTCCATGCTGACTTGCGACGCCAGAAGAAAAGCGACCGGACAGTTGCTAATGAGCATAGTCGACTGTCTTCCATCCTCCGCTTCGCGGGTGCTGACATGGCTGTCATGCCACCTCGTCCAAAGTTTGAAAAGAAGTTGCCTACCGTATACGAGCCTGAGGAGACGGGAGCGATTTTGCGCAACGCGGATGCTCGCCTCCATCTGGTACTGTCCGTGGGGCTTATGTGTGGCCTGCGAGAGCAGGAGCTAATGCACTTGCAGTGGTCGGACATCCACAAGCGGGACCGCGTCCTGCGCGTGCAGAGCAAACCACAGTGGGATTTCAAGGTAAAGGATTCAGAGGAGCGGGACGTGCCGGTCCCGGATGACCTCTTCGACCGACTCAAGACTTGGCACGAGGTGGACCCCGATAGGGTGCTGCTCTTCCCCGGCAAGAGGGGAAAGCCGGATGGCCACCTGCTTCGCCAGCTCAAGACGGCGGCGCGGCGGGCGGGGCTCAATTGTGGCTCGTGCTCGGGGTGTTTCGGCAAAGCGAAGGAGTGTAGGCGATGGACGTTGCACAAGCTCCGCCGGAGCTACATGACAAACCTGTTGCGCGGACAGGTCGACTTGCGGACGGTGCAGGCCTATGCCGGGCACTCAGACCTGGCGAGCACGATGCGCTATCTTCGGCCCGCTTCTGGGGCTGAGGCGCGCGCCAAAGTCAACGCGATCCGGTGGACGGATTAAGCGCTCCGCTCCTCCCACCATGCTGCGACCAGCACCGGGTCGAACCGGATCATGCCAGGTAGCTTGGCGGCGGGGATGGTGCCACGCTTTACGTTGTCGTACAGCCACTGCTTTGAGCAATCCAGCAGCTCGGCTAGGTCCTCAACGCTGATTGCTTTGCGGCGGCCGCGCAAAGTTTGAGTGATGGTGGTAGCAGCGGGCGAGTTGACCTTTACGGTTGACATGAAGGCCAATACCGCTCTCCCCTGCTCCACTCGAAATATCAAACTTAAAGAAATTAAAGCTGCGTGGACGATCTCTTGGACGAGCCAGCGCCGCAAATACTCCCACAGTTTGGTCCGGCTTCGCAAGACCAAGAGCGCTCTCTACGAGGAGAACAACCCCCTGGGGAGTGGTCGTGCATCATCGCGGCCCCGCTCGCCTGAGCGAATACGTACGTCGCCATCTCGCCCGACTGTGACAATCTTATTCCCAACACTCAGACTCCCGCTCTGAGGATTGAACAGGTTCTGAAAGGCTTCCAAACTCCTGCCGCGAACGTCCAGCCGGACGCTGGATTCGGGAGAGCGGCACCAGCGATAGGCCACGATGTGGCCGAATAGTAGGCATTTGCCGTCGTTCTTAGGATAATGTTGTCGCACACGCCAGGAGACCCATCCCTGTTGCGCCTCCTGAGTCCGGAGGAGGACCGCTGCGGGTATCGGCAGGAAACGCCATGTGCCACCTGTGTAGGCAGCGGCCATGATCGAGGTCGGCACTTGCAGTGAATGCTGCACATAGATGTATGGCTGAAAGACGCGCTTGCGCTGCTCCTTCTTCCCAATCCCGCCACACTCAGAGCAGCAGCCCGACGATTTACAGCGCCAGCATGCCTTCGCGGACGTCGGCGGCTTGATAAGGAAGTACCCGGATCGCCCTGTCCCTTTGCAGGCGTGGCACTCCCCGGTTCCGTCACGGCAGACACAATGGGTCATTCCTGCTCCTACGAGGCTTTACATCAATCTTGCGGCTTCGGTCCGGATGAGGGAGATCGCTACAGAACTGGTCCATTGAGCAGGTTCTGTCTGCGCACTTGGCGAGAACCTGAAAGCCGACGCGGGCGCGGATTCAGCGCGAGTGGTCTCCGGCAATGACCGTGCTGAGTGCGGTCCCATGCCACGGCCCAAGGCTGGGCGGCGGCGGAACGTTCTTGCTTCTGGCCGCAGGCCTGCCTTTCCTGGCTACTCTTGAGACCGCAAAGCGAGTGGGAGTGGAACCTTCCCTCCCACCCTTTCCCAGGCTCCTTATTTGTCTGGTTCTATTGCAAGTTCAGGAAGGCAACCTCGTTACCTACAGGGATAGCACCCTGCTCAATCTGGGTAGCATGATGTGCGCGATCGGCAGCCTGGGGCACCTCCTGGCATGTGCATCCACGACTTCGAAGAGATTTGAAGCTACCACCTGCATTGCTGCCGACACCATGACTGATCTTGCGACACTGCCGATGCTCTGGTCGACCCGGGAGCTTCGTATCAGAGCGCGCCCGGATTTCCACTTTTCCACAAAGAGTCCAAACGAAGTGAATTCGGGTGTTTGAAATGCCTGCCTATAGGTAAGGCAACTGCCTGAAAGGGGACACAGAACATGTCCGCCAAGCCGAAGTCACTCATCTCCATTCTTTGGATGGTCCGTGACGCCGCCAATACAGAAGGAGCAGAGCGCGCTCTGCTTCATGCACTTGTTCTCCGAGCAAAGCCAGAAAAGGGCTACAGCTGCTTTCCAAGCTATGCCCAGCTTGCCACGGACACAAAGCTCCACCCGGTCACCTGCAAGCGGAGCGCCCGGAAGCTGGAACAACTTGGACTGATTTCAAGACGGGCACGCGGGCATCATAGCAACCTCTTCTTCGTGAATGTCCGTTGCTGGAAGAATTGGCAACAGCAGCCCGAGAGAAGACTGCGATCGAGCGTGCCGCTCGCCGGGCAGCTCAAGTCGAAGTCAACCCATTTCCGGCAACCGGGGCTGAAGCGGTGCATACAGAAGAGCTTGAGGCAGAAGATAAAGCGGAGAACCCTTCATTCATCAGCAGGGGTGGACAATGACCACTTACACCCTCCTCCACTCAGAGCTCTCCGAGGTCGAGACGTACTTTCGCGATCTTGATGCTGGTGAAGCAATCGAGCAACCGGAACAGCTGAAGCAGTTCCCCCTAGAACATCTGCCGCTGGCAAAAATGGCCGCGACTTTTCGCGCTAGTCATGAACCTGAACAGGGCAACGAGTTCAATGGAGGATATGTTCTCAGCTGGGCGAGACAGCAGTTCCCAGAGATGTCTGTGCACAGTCGCACGTTGGATGGTGATCAGGTAAACGCACCCGCAGTTGCTCGCGGCGAGTTAGCAGACGGTTGCTGGTGCATCGACGGCTACTGTGTGTTCGTGGTCACAGCCAAGGGCTTTCCAAATGCTCGATTGCTCGTCGGCATCGATGACGATTGGGGCCCACGCCACGAGCACTGTATGACTCTGGAACCGGAGCAGATTGAAAACATTTTGCGAGCGGTCCCGGAAGCGTACCGTCGTCACCGTAGGCACACGCTTGAGCCATATTCGCAATCTCCAGTGCCCGTCGCACATCAGAGGTCAGCGATCATGAATCTGCCCAGCGATCTCAGAAGACTCCAAGGGCTTCTGATGGTCGGTCCTGCGGGGACTTGCAAGACCACCTATGCTGCGGTCTCAATTCTGGACACGTTGACTCTTCGAGCCTCTCGCATGCTAACTGTCGGTGGCATCTTCAAAACCGGACAATGGGGATGGAGTTGCGAGCCCAAAGACTTGGGATTCTTCCGAGTCAAGGTGCCGGACTGGCTTGATGAACTGCACGCCTACGACACAAGAGACTTTGAAGCATGGCCCCCTATTAATCCGCCTTCGGTGACCACAAAGCTAATCCAGCAAACCCACGAACGGTTCCCACCCATTCTCTGGATTGAAGAAATCGACAAGTATGCCCATACGACGACTCGCAGAAATTCTTTGTACCGACTCGTTGATGCGGTTTACGAACGCGGTGGCACCTTGATCGTGACCTCAAACATGAATCTGGAAGAGCTTCGAGAACACCTAGGCGACGCGATCTATCGGCGGATCACCGGCTGCAACGACGACCCCGAGAAGTACATGATCTTTGACCTGTTCCAAGCGGTTGCGGCAAACACAAGTAAAAAGAAGCGAGCAGGCTAGGCATTCGGCTCTGCGCCCACAACGCTGAGCTGCTTTCAAGCAGAGCTCGGGGGACCATTCGCGATTCATAAGACGAGGGCGTCAGTATCTACCTGCGCCCCAGACAAAGGAGATTTCCATGGCAAACACACCAGCCTCAGTCGAGCACGAAGCGATTCGGATTCTGACGACGGAAGAGAGAAAAGCGACTCACGCTTACCGGCAAGGGAGCCTGCCTGAGATCGCGAAGCTCAGGAAGCAACCCACCTGCTGGTACCCGCTTCACGACCCGATGACTTCGGGCCAAGTCGATTCACTGTCGCCAGCGGAAGCTGCCGGTGACACTCGCACAGCCCTCCTGTGGGTGCAGTTTAAGCACCCGCGCACTCGACAGCGCATGATCTCCGAAGGCCGCTTCGACTATGACGGAGGCACTTGGTGGGTAAGGGTGGAGCCCGGAGAAGATGGACTCCGTCGAAAAGTGACCGCGCTCGCGTGGGCGCGTGTCAAGACAGACGCGAAATGGACTGAATGTCTTCCAGTACTCACCAGCACGATTGACGGGTTGGAAGCTGAAGGCTAAATACGCAAAGACGTGTGAAGCCGCTTGCTGGGCGGAAGCCTATTTCGGCTAGCCGCTCAGAACAGCGAGCGGTCGAGCTTCGCGACCCGAGTGGATTGCACAAACGATCGTCTGCGCAAGTCGATAGCTGGTTCGCATCGGCGTGAGTTTCAGAATTGCACAATCCTGTTGCCAAATAGAGAATGATGGCGATAGGTTTGAGCAATGAACATCGGCTACGCGCGAGTCTCGACCAGCGACCAGGACACCACCGCCCAAACCGCTGCACTCAAGAGTGCAAACTGCGAACGCGTCTACATTGAGCATGCCTCAGGCGGTCGCTGGGACCGACCCGAACTTCATCGACTGCTCGACCACCTGAGACCAGGGGACGTACTCACCGTGTGGAAGCTTGATCGCTTATCACGGTCTCTCAAAGATGTGCTCCACATCATAGAGCGTCTCCGCGAAGCAGGAGCAGGTTTCCGTTCGTTGACGGAGTCGATTGATACAACGACCCCTGCCGGGCGCATGCTCATGCAGCTATTGGCCACATTCGGCGAGTACGAACGGGAAATGGTCCGGGAGCGGACTCGCAGCGGCCTGGAGTCCGCCCGCAAGGAAGGCCGGATCGGAGGACGCCGCCCCAAGCTCACTGCGCAGCAGGAAAAGGAGATCGTCCACTCCATCAGCATGGGCATGAAGACCGCCGCCGACGCTGCGAGATTATTTAACGTTCACCCAGCTACAATCTGCCGCCTGCTGGCCCGCGCCCCGACCAGGGTGTAAACCCCGAGGTTTGCACGGCTCAGCGCACATATGCCGGAAATCGGGTCGCTCCAGATTGCGACGGAACCTGTTTGCCAGAACCCGAACGAGCATGGATCAAGAGCCATGATGATGACAAGCAACTTCGGCGAGTATGACAGCACCAAGACCACTCCATACCGGGCAATCCTTATCCTCGACACTGGCCTGGAGCACCTCTACCGGCCACTGCGCGACAAAGACTTTTGGCCCCTTGCGCTTACCTCGGGTTTGTCCGAAGGCCAACTACAGGTGCTGCTCGGGCAGCAAGTTCTTGTGACCCGAGCACCCGAGCGTTTCCTTCGTATAGCGGCAGAATCGGAAGCCGCAGTTATCGATGCATCGGGACTCGACAGTGACGACGACATTGTGAGCGCCATCGACGGGGCCTGGAGCGCTCTCAGGCTCTCCGGAAAATTCTACTTTCTTCTCAGACTCAAACCCTCCGTCAAATGGGCAATCGAACCCTTGGAGTAGAGGCACTTGACGCCGCAGCGATCCGCGATGCTCGCGCGCTCAACGCATGAGTGCCAGACGGTCCCGCAAAGTCGCGCATGCAGTTCCCTTCGCCTGCATCGCAAAGGCAAGAATTCGGAGAGGAGCGCCAATGAACCGAATCGAAGAACTGCTGGGATTGATCGCGCTTGAGCTGGCACACCTCAGGATGGACCGGGGAGCCAACGAAGCAAATGGCGAAGGCTCGAACCGCAATCTCGTCCGCGTCATCCTCGGGAAGGCGCATAGTGTGGGCTTGGCCGCGCCAACCATGCTCACGGCCAGGCTGGAGTATCGCTATCGTTCCTCAAATGGAGAGGAATTTACGCCAACCCCGAACCAAGCCTTGCGGATTGAGTCTGCGCTGTGGGCTGATGATGCCTTTGCGGACCGATACGCCAAAGCCTCAATGCTGGGAAGCAGCGCAAGAGTGACGGTGTGGATCAACGCGGACAAAAGCTATGAAGCATGCGTCGTAGAGGTCGGCCAAGCACGATTCGGATGGATGGAAGTTTGACAAGCTTCGACTCCCCCAAAGCGGATCGGCAGAGTCATTTTTCACTGGAATGGGGACCGGGCGAGATGAACACGCACAGGGGAAGCACAATCGATTGGAGCAAATGCACTGAAGTGGAGCTCTGGCCGATGGATGGGCGAGAGATATGTATTCTTCGTGGCACCACGTACCATCCGGACATTATCCTCAACACCTATCTTGAGGGAGATTCACTCCAGACGATCGCGAGGCGTTTTGAGGATTGGACCCCGGAGCGAGTGCGGCTTGTGCTCGACTATGCACAGGTTAGGAAGCCGGAGCTGTTCCTCGGAGAGCGGGTCGAGAAGTTCGACTGGAGCGGCTGTTCCGAGGTTGAGCAGGTGCCGGGCAAGTGCAGCGGCGCACCGATACTCAAGCACAGTCGATTTTTCGCGGACACGGTTTTTGAGTACTAACAGCAAGGGTATACAGCGGAGGCGATCGTTGAGGAATACGAAGTTGACATCGACCAGGTGCAGAGAGTGATTGACTACATCGTTGCCCATCAAAAGAGTTGATCTTCACAGGCGTGCCCGCTGGTCGAAGTGCATGCTGAATCAGAGCTTCACAGCGAATAACGCAAGGGAGATCATCGGGAAGGACCCTCATGAGCCAACCATCGTTGGAGACTCAAATGCAGCTTGCGCCCGAAGTCGAAGCGCGTATCCGCGCCTGGATGCAGTCTGATATGCCCATGGAGATCGCTGGCTACGGGGAGCATAAGGCCTGCCTGGAAGTTCTACGCCGTCTCGGCGAACAACCGGAGACGACGGCAGCGGAGAAAATCGCCATTCAAAACCTAAAGCACCTGACTGAGGAGTTTACGGCCAGACAGGTCCACTACACCCTTCCTGTCACTCCCGAAGTCGCGACACGCTTGCAGGCGAGATTTGAGGAGCGCAAGCGTATCCGTTGCGAAAGGATAGCTGCGGCTCCCCAGGCCGCCCCTTGCTCGGGCATATACACCGATGGACGCGGGCGTCGGCATCTCTATGCACGTCCAGAGCCGGGGGCGCGCTACGCTTGTCCTTGCTGCCAGTTGCTCACCTTGCCCGAGCGCGACGGCTACGATATCTGCCCCGTCTGCTTCTGGGAGGACGACGGCCAGGACGATCACGATGCCGACGTGAAACGGGGCGGCTCGAATCACGGCATCAGTCTGACCCAAGGCCGTCAGAACTATCTCACATGTGGCGCGTCAAGCAAGCGCCTTCTTCCCTACGTTCGCGCGCCTCTCGACAGGGAGCGCCCGTAGCAGTCAGAACCCAGGCAGCAGCGGACTTGCGGCGGCAGAGGGTACCTGGCTAGCATTTCGCCATCAGGTCGTCGATGTTTCTGGCGATAATGTACTCCGCACTCGATGATCCCTCAGCCAAAGTTTCGAAGTGCGCTTTTCCGCACTCGATCTTTCCGCTCTCCTTGTTCCGCAGGTCCTCTGCAAAGAGGCTGCTCTTGGTCTCCACGACAAAGTAGCACCGCTCGAAGCCATCCTTGTCGACCAGCACCGCCCAGTCCGGGTTATAGGTGCCGAGCGGCGTCGGGATTGTGAACCAGCCCGGCAGCTTGGCATACACCTTTACGGCTTCGTTCTTCTCCAGTTGCTCGGCGAAAGTACGCTCGACACCAGCCGAGTCGTACACCACATGCTCATAGATCGATTTGTTTGCGCCGAGCATGTTCTTCAGATAACCGGTGAGTTCCTCCTGCTCAAAAAGCTCCTGCGCGTAGTATGCCTCGCTCCCGAGGCGCTGGTAGCGGATACCATCGACGAGGGCCAAACGCTTTGCTCGCTGGATCGATTCGCTCGCTATCTCGATGAACTGCTGAGGGTTGCGAATGAAATCCTCCAGGCGTTCGCTGCCGGTCAGTATCTTTACCAGGCTGCGTCGGGTGAGCTGGGTCTTGTCCTGAAGATCGGTCAGGATGTCCGGCAGCTCAATGTCCGCTTCCTCGAGAACAATCGGCGCAGCGACGGAGGTTTCCTCGGACAAGACACCACCACGCCCGATGGTGAGGTCAGCCTTGCGAATTTGCACCCGCGTTCTCGTCACAGGCGGGCAGCGCCGGATCGCGTCCGCGCAATCCTGAATCAGCTTGTCATTGTCGAACTGCACCCGGTACGTCGTCTTGTGCTTAATGCGATCCCATAACGCGCGGAACTCCTCGCTGTGCAGCACGGCCTGGCGCGTGTGGATCGTCTTACGCTCGTCGGCATTCTTGATCTCGAGCTTTCCGGCCAGCTTGCGCAGCACTTCCTGTACCTGCGGCAGCTGCGGCTTGAACAGTTCCGGCAATGCGAGAGTGTCATCGCGGAGCGCCTTCCGGAGCGCCGCCTGCACGTTGCCCTTCGCATCCAGGTAGCATGCGTCCTTCATGTGCGCCCATATCTGCTCTGACTTTTCGACGCCCAGAGCCGTAACCCGGCCAGCGTTATCGGCCACTCGAATAAAAGCAAACTGGTGCTTCTCCACCACACCGAAGCGGATACCGGCATCGGCCTCGATCTCCCGTTGAAGGTTCGCGGCGAACTCTTCATAGCCCTCGGTCGCGATCACCGTGAGCGTGTTCACGTCGAAGCCGCGGACGCGCTCCCCCGTGCCGGAATGAACGCAAAGCCGCAGCCCGCGGCCGATGGTCTGGCGTCGCTCGCGTTCGGTCCCCATCTCGCGGATGGCGCATATCTGGAAGACGTTCGGATTGTCCCAGCCTTCGCGCAGCGCGGAGTGCGAGAAGAGAAACTTCAGCTTCGTCTCGAAGCTCAGCAGCCTCTCCTTGTCCTTCATGATGAGGTTGTACACACGCTCGGCGTTCTCGCGGTTGCCCTGGTTGTTCTCGGCAGTCTCGGTCCACGCACCCTTCTTGTCGATCGAGAAGTACCCGTCGTGGACCTCCGTCGCATCGGCATCGAGGTCCACCTCGGCGAACAGCGTGCGGTACTTCGGCTTCGCGGCGGCCTTGCGGTATTCGTCTTCAAACATGAGCGCGTACTTGCCCCTGGTCGCAACGCCCTCCACGTAGCTGCGGTAGTGCTCGACCTTATCGATAAAGAACAGGCTCAGCACCTTGATGCCTTGAGGCCGCAGCCGTAGCTCTTTTTCGAGGTGCTCCTCAATGGTGCGGCGAATCATCAGCCGCTTCATCGCGTCCTGGTCTACATCGCCCGCAGCTTCTTCCACACGCAGCGGCTTTTCGAGCGTGCTCAGCTCCAGGTACTCCTCGCCCAGTTTGCAGCCAATGTTCTGCACCAGGCAGTCGGCGTACACGGCGCGCCCGGTCACCTGCTCCAGGTCGTCGCCCGGGTACACGGTCACGGGCTTGCGCGCGACGCCCATCAACTGCTGCACGTCAAGCTCCACCTTCGCGCTGAAGCTGCCTCGCTTGTTACTGGTTGCCAGCAGCTTGACATAGGGCTTGTTGTGGCCGCCTTTCACTTCAAGCGACGCGACCTCGATCTGTTTCACCAAACCCCGCTCGTAAGCATCGACCGCATCCAGGCGGTACAGCATGTGGTGCTTGTCGGCATGGGTGGCGCTGTAGCGCAGGGTGCAAAGCGGATGCATCGCGCTCAACGCTTCCTTGCCTCGGCCTTCCAGGCCGCCGTCTACGCTCTGCGGCTCGTCCACGATCAGGATGGGGCGCGTTGCGCGGATCAGGTCGATCGGCTTCTCGCCGCCGGTCTTTTCCGTGTCCTTGTATATGAGAGCCACGTCCCTCTTGTTGATCGCGCCCACCGTCACCACCATGATCTGGATATGCGGGCTGGTGGCGAAGTTGCGCACCTGCCCCAGCTTCGACGAGTCATACAGGAAGTACTCGAACGGCGTGTTGCCGTAGAGCGAGCGCAGGTGGTCCTCGGTCATCTGGAGCGTCTTGTACACGCCCTCCTTGATCGCGACCGAGGGCACCACGATGACGAACTTGGCAAAGCCGTAACGGCGGTTCAGCTCGAACACGGTGCGCAGGTAAACGTAAGTCTTGCCGGTGCCGGTCTCCATCTCGACCGTGAAGTCGCCGGAGGCGAGCGACTCCGATGGACGCAAACCGTTGCGCAACTGGATGGCGGCGAGGTTCGCGAGGATTTCGTCATCGAGCAGCTGGAGGCGGTTGCCGATGCCGAGGTCGCTCTGCGCGAAGGCCATGGCCTGCTGCGCGGCGGCCGCGTCGCGGGTCACGGTAAACTCCGTCCGGCAGGTCTCCTGCCCGCGAAACAGGTCGCAGACACTCTCGATGGCGACGTGCTGGTAGTCCAGGTTGGGCTCGAAGTGCAACTTCATGGGGTCTCCCTACAGGCTGCGCACGTTGTCGAGGCCATGCTGCTCAAGGATGGTGGTGAGGTTGGTCTTCGCGACATCATCGGCAAAGGCGCTGTCGCGGAAGACGATCGTGGCCTCACCCTCGGGCGCGAGCGCCGTGTGCCAGTCCGCGATGCCGAACGCTAGCGGTTCCACCTGCGCGGCGGCAATCTCTACGGCAAGGCACACCATCAGCGTGCCCGCGCCGACCGAGTGTACGGTCTTGTCGGCGATGGTCTTCTGCTCGATCGGCACGGTGAGGTCGAGACCCAGCTTCAGCAGCAGCTCGAAGAGAATGTCCTGCTCGGTGCGGTCTGTTTTCAGGTGGTCAATCGAGTCGTGGAGGGTCTGCGGGAGGTCGTCGCGATTCGGGTCCCATGCCTGGATGTTGCTGGAAGCAAGCTTGAAGACGCGGAAGCCTAGATCGCCTGTGTAGAGAGGGCTCTCTGCTTCAATCTGTTTGCCCGCGCGGCGGAGTCGTTCCTTTGTGATCTCCGCAATAGTTGAATATGTCCGGTGCTGGAACGGCTCAGGAAGCTGAACTAAGATTGAACGGCGCTTTCCACCATCCCTTCGATTCAGCTCGGAAATGGCATGTCCAGTCGTCCCGCTGCCAGCGAAGAAGTCGAGAACAAGATCGTGCGAGTTCGAACCTACCGCGCACAACCCTCGGATTAAAGAAGTAGGCTTCGGGTATTCCAATAGCTGCTCACCAAAGATGTTCCGCAATTCCTTTGTAGCTTCTTGATTTAAGCCAGCGCTGAGAGTGATGATGTCCTCGTCTTCAAGAGCATCGGGGCTTCTCTTGAAATCAATCCATGTAGATACCGGATTCGTCTTATCTGTTCCTGTAAAGCTTTCGAAGCGTGTCTTGAATCGCGGCCGGGACATACGCCCGCTAGTGTTCTCATCGGGCCATATGATCGCATCTGCGTCAATTTGCTTCTCCATTGTGGAAGGTTCAAAACGCCATACCCGTTCTTCCGGCGGCCAGTACTCAGAACCGGTACGCGGATTTGCTATCTTATAAAACTGGTTTGGTCGCATCTCTTTAGTCATGCCTATAGTCAGGTCAGTGCTTCTATAGCGTCCCGCTGCGTCCTTCAAAGGAAAATCTTCTTCCCGTCGGCGGAAGCCGAAGAGAGTGACCGAGAGGATGCTCTTCGCAAAACCAATGACGTACTCGTGATCAGGCGACACAGGCGTGTCGCGCATGCCTGTCGACATCCGTCGCCGACGTACAAAGACAGCGAGAAAGTTCTCCTCGCCGAAAACATCATCACAGAGCTTGCGTAGGTTGTTGACTTCAAAGTCATCAATGCTGATAAAAATTACGCCTTCTTCGGTCAAGAGATTGCGCGCCAGCTTTAGGCGGGGATACATCATGTTCAGCCAATCTGTGTGGAAACGCCCGCTAGCCTCGGTGTTCGAGCTGATCTTCCTGCCGCCCTCGATCTGTTCCGTCAGTTCCAGATAGTTCTTGATGTTGTCTCGAAAGTCATCCGGATAAACAAAATCATTCCCAGTGTTATACGGCGGGTCAATATAAATCAGCTTCACCTTCCCCGCATAACTCTTCTGGAGCAGCTTCAGCACCTCCAGATTGTCGCCTTCGATCATCAGGTTCTGGGTCGTGTCCCAGTCCACACTCTCTTCCGGGCAGGGCCGCAGCGTGCCGGTCGACGGCGTGAGCGCGAGCTGGTGGCCGCGGCGCTTGCCGTGCCAGTTCAGCCCGTACTTCTCCTCGCGCTCGTCCACCGCGCCGCCCAGCAGCTGCTTCAGCACCTCGAAGTTCACCTTGCCCTCGGTAAACGCCTCCGGAAACAGGCCCTTGAGCTGCTCGATGTTGTCCCGCACCACGTCCGGCGACTGCGTCTCCGGGTCTTCCGCGTTGAGCTTCTTCATCCTGCTCCCATTTTGCTACAGGCTTTGCCGTGCCGAGGCCAGCTCGGCTTCAAGAGCCTGGATGGCGGTGTTCAGGTCGACGCGCCGGTTGAGCTGCTTCTCCTTCGCCGCCCGCGCGCGCAGGGTTGCCACCTCATGCGCGAGCCGGGTGTGGCGGTCGAGGCTCTCGCGCAGACGCGCCGCCTGCTCACCCGTCACGGGCGGCGTGTAGACGCCCGTGACCCGCGCCGCCTCAAAGGCCGCCACGCACCCCAGCCACCCGCCGTAGAGGGCGAACAGGTCCGCGGCAGGCTGGCGCGACACGGCAAGGCTGGCGAGGAAGGCAGCCTGCCACGCCGAGGGCTCCGCGTCGGCCGCGAAGACGATCCGCTGCATGCCCTCAAGAACCACCGCACCGCCCTCGCCCTGCGACCAGCGCTTGTGCGCGAGCAACAGGTGGGTCCCTCCGCCCTGCTCCGCGAGCAGCAGGACCGGGTAGGGAATCGCCCGGTGCACCAGCTTGGCGAGCCGCGCCGGTTTCGCCTCGGCACGGAGCGCCAGCGTGAGCACGGCGATCTCCAGGTACTCGCGCTCCGCACTGCGAAAGGCGGCCACGGCGATGTTCGCAGGCTTGAGCGCAGCGACCCAGACTGCCTCCGCGATGCAGTCCTGCATGTGGCGTCTGTCAGCAGCCGTGGGCGCAGCCTGCTCGATGAGCAGCTTCTTCGGCACGCGCCGGTCCATACGGGCCGCGGGCGGCAGCTCCAGCGCGTCGAGGATGCGGGCAGCGGTCATGCGCCCGGCGGCTCCGGCAGCACGACCAGGAACGCCACGACTTCAAAGTCGTCCATCCCGGCAAACTCGCCCCTGCCGGTGTGGGTGCCACCCGGGGTAAAGAGGCTCGCGACCGCGCGCTCCGCACCTTTGCCTGCGATGGAGGCGACGGCCTGCGCCAGCAGCTCCCGCGCGGCGCTCATATCCTGGCCGCCTCTGGTCCGCGTGTCGAACCGGGCGTAGGCCGCGGCGTCCGGTACATCCTGCCCGGCGCAGAGCCGCTTGAGCCGGTCGAGCGCCTGACGGGCCTGGGTGAAGGGGAGCAGCACCGCGCCGTCCTCGCCCACATGGACGAAGTAGTGCGGCGCAAGCGGGTAACCTAGCTCGACCGCCGCAAGTGCTGCTTCGCTGGCCGCCCGCAGGCAGAAGATGACGCCCGGTGCGATAGCTGCCTCGCCCGTTGTCGTCACGGCGGAGGTGCCGAGCGGCAGCTTCTCGAGCTCGCCCGGATGCTCCTTCAGGAATCCCGCGAGGTCGATGCGGAAGTCGTTGAGCGTGAGGTCGACGATGGAGACGCCGCTGCTCAGGTCCTCAAGATCGATGACCGAGTCCTGAAGCATCAGCAGCTGCTTGCGGCGGTACTCCAGGTCGTTCATCTGGTCACCGGACTGGTGCTCGATGAGGTTCTCTTCGCCGGTGGCCGAGACATCGAGCAGCACCATGCGTCCGCTGACCCGCTGCTCGAGATTGATGTACTCCTCCAACTCCATATTCGGCCAGAAGTTGATGAGCTGGATGCGCTGGTTGAGCGACCCGAGACGGTCGATGCGGCCGAAGCGCTGAATGATGCGGACCGGGTTCCAGTGGATGTCGTAGTTGACGACGGTGTCGCAGTCCTGGAGGTTCTGCCCCTCGCTCACGCAGTCGGTCGCGATGAGCAGGTCGATTTCGCCGTCGGCGGCGAACTCCTGCGGGCGCTCCTTCGAACGGGGAGAAAAGGCGGTGATGATGCTGACGAAGTCCTTGCGGAGAGTGGGCAGCGTGGACTGGTTGCCGCCGGTGCCGGTGACCAGCGCCGAGTGCAGACCGAGTTCTTCGCGCGCCCAGGTGGCAAGCTCGCGGTAGAGGTACTGGGCGGTATCGGCAAAGGCGGTGAAAACGAGCAGCTTGCGGTTGCCGTCATTGATGGGCGCGGCGCACTTCTGCTTGATCAATTCCCTCAGCGCCGTGAGCTTGGCGTCGCGCGCGGCGCCCACCTGCCTTGCAGCCGCAAGCAGCTTGGCAAGCCGGTCGCGGTCTTCTGCCAGGTCCTGCCGCCAGCACACCCGGTCCACGTCAGCCAGCAGTACCTTGACCTTTCGGCCTGCGAGCAGGCTCTCGAACGCAGGGTCTTCGACATCCACATCGTCAATGTCGAGCTCGTCGACAGCGTCCGCCTGCGAGTCGAGTCTGGCGAGAGTAGTTTCGACGTCGGCGAGCTGTCGCCCGACAGTAAGAACAAAGGAGGAGACCGAGCTTTCCATACGCTTGAGTACGTTGATACGAAGCAGGTGAACCAGGCTTTCCTCGCGGTCCACCTGGCGGAAAGAGCTTTGTCCATCGCGTATCTGCGTACTGTATTTCGCGTCATAGGCTGCCTGCTTGTGCGGCAGCACGTAACGCAGCGGCGCGTAGGCGGCGAGCGTCAGGTGGCGAATCTCATTGTTGATCTCGCGGATCGAGCGGAACTGGCCTGACAGGTCCACATCGGGCCTGAGATTCAGAGGCTTCAACCGCTCTGGAAAGCGGCCTGTCTCGGCCGTGCCGTAATACTTCTCGATATGTTTGCGCGAGCGGGCAATCGTCAGCAGGTCGAGCAGCTTGAAGTAGTCGAACCCCAGCATCTCAAGCAGTTGCGGCGGTCTGCGTTCCGCTTCTCCCAGGGCCAGCCAGCGGTTGAACTGGAGCTGGGCCTTTCGCACCGTCGCCTGAATACTTACGATGCCGTGGCCGGAAAGTGCCGAGTCGTCGGCTTCGGTTACAAACGCGATCTGGTTCTTCAGGTCGGCCAAACGATTGTTGACCGGCGTGGCGGACAGCATGAGCGCGCGCGTTTTGACGCCCTCCTTGATGATGCGGCGCATCAGCCGGTCATAGCGCGTCTCGCGCGAGTTGTGGGTGGACTTGTTGCGGAAGTTGTGGGACTCGTCGATGACGACGAGGTCGTAATTGCCCCAGTTGACATGGCTAAGGTCTATGTCGCCGGAGGTGCCCGCTTCGCGGGAGAGGTCCGTGTGATTGAGAACGTCATAGTGGAAGCGGTCGGAAGCGAGAACGTTCCGGCGGTCATTCGCTTTGGGCAGTGTCCAGTTATCGCGGAGCCGCTTCGGTGTAAGCACGAGCACGCGGTCGTTGCGCAGCTCATAGTACTTGATGATGGCCAGCGCCTCAAACGTCTTACCGAGGCCGACGCTATCGGCAAGGATGCAGCCGCCGAGCCGTTCCAGCTTGTCGATCGCCCCGATGACTCCATCGCGCTGAAATCTGTAGAGCTTCCTCCAGATCGCAGTGTCGCGGATGCCTGTCGCTGACTTGACGATCTGTTCCTCGTCCAGCTGATCGCCAAGGTCTTTGAAGGCGTGGAACAAACTGAGGTAGTAGACGAGCGAGGGAGACTTGGGATCAGAGATTTGCCGGAGGCGCGCCAGGAACGAGGCTTTGTGATCGGCGGCAGACGATAGCGCACCCCAGAGATCGGCGAACCAGGAGCTAAGCATTGACGACTCGTCGAACCGCTCAGAACACTGGATGAGGCTGAGATGGTTGCCAGGAGTGATGCCAAGTCCCTCTGTCGTGAAGGAAAAGTTCCCGGTAATGGCGCGAACCTTCGCGGCGTCTGCAGATCGGGCAATGAAAATTGACTGAGGCAAGAAAACGGGAGCAACCCGCAGTTCGGTCCTGGCTTGAACCCATGCCGCACATTCTCGGGCAAGCCAGCAGAGCTGGAGGCGATTGCGGAAGCCGCGATCGGCGTCCGAGCCCGCTAGTCCCAGGTCGGTCTGGGCAGGCACCGGTAGAACCAGGCGACAGGACGATAGTGTCTCAAGAATGCCACGCAACTCGGCAAAGGCGAAAAGGGAGAACGAGGGAGAGGCCAGATCGAGTGACAATAGATCAGCCGCTCCCCTCTCCAATTCGTCGATGACGCGCTCATTTCCCCTGTTCTTAATAATTCTCATCTACCGGTCCATCGTCCGTGTCGGCAGCCGCTCATGAATAAACAGTGGCACCATCGACATCTCCATCGGCATCTCCATCGACAACTGCTCCGCCTTGCCTGGCCACTCAAGAAGAGGCCTGCCCAGTGTTGCAGTGGCCCCACCGCATTCTCGAGTCCCGCGACCCCCAGCAGCACTGCCCCGTCCGCACCGTGAAGTCCCGAGCCTGCTCGGACCGGTGCGGAGCAGCCAGCTTGGCCGCCTCGGCCACCAGCGCCCGCAGCCACTCGCCAGTCTCCCGAGCCGTATTCCCGCCGTCCCGGCTCAGAACCGAGTCGAGCGAGCCTTCGGAGCAATAGGCGTTCGGCGGCTTACGCGGCTTGAAGTGGGCCTGCGTCCCCGCCTCGGGCCGCGCCTGTGTCTTTTGGGTGTGCTGATACAGCGATGCAACCCTGCTCACACCAGGGCGTTTAACTCGTGAGGGCATAGGTCTGAGACTCTCCAAGGCGAGACTGTATCGAGTGGGATGATCTCGCTCGATTCACTGTAAACGGAGACAGCGAGCATCTCCCGGCACAAAACGAGAAAGCAAAACTACTATGTAGATCAAGGCACCGGAGGAGCACCTGATCGGAAAAAGATGTTTATGTCCTATTTCCGGACACGCTGAAAGTGTGATTGAGCATTTAAGGACAGGCTGGCAGGATTACAACAGACGCTTCACGATTCGCCTTTATTTCGCCTATACTTGGTGGTGCCAGTTCTCATCCCATCCGCTTCGTTCTCCCAGGCGGTTTCCGATTATGTGCTCTGCGGAGAGACAGAGCACGGCGCGAGAGTGCCAAGGGACCGGGGCGTCCTCTTATCTATGTATGGAAGGTACGAAAGGCAACTAGGAGCAGCGGTTTTCCCGTTTCGGAGAGATTAGCCCAGAGGGAATATTTTTCTCGTACAGGTTCGCATCAACTGTGGTACTGCTTCTTCTGGAGCCGAAAAGCATCCAACTTTGTACCACTGTTTTACGCCACCCTCAAAGGAGGAGATATGGCTTTTATGTTCGATTCGATAAAGGCTACTGAGGCGACTGCCTACCTGCTCCGACGACGAGGTGGACGCATGTCGTACCTGAAGCTGATCAAATTGCTTTATCTCGCGGATCGCGAGGCGCTCAATCGTTGGGGTATCAGGCTAACAACCGATCGTCATGTGTCCATGCCTAAGGGACCAGTGGTCTCGAACATCTACAATCTCATTATTGGGGAACTTGAGAGCCCGTACTGGTCGGCGCATATCTCTCCGCCAGTTGGCTCCTTCGAAATCGAGTTGCGAGATGAGCCGTGCTCCACAGGTAGGTTGTCCAGAGCTGAGGAATCGTTGCTGTACGAGATTTTTGATCAATACGGGCACATGAATCGATGGGACCTCGTGAAGTTCACGCACAATCTTCCAGAATGGCAGGACCCGAATGGTTCATCCCTGCCGATATCAATCGAGGAGATTCTTCGGGTCCAGTGTCACTCAGATGAGGACATCGCAATATTGATCGCTGAGTTTGAGGCAGATCACTCCTCAAATGAAGCACTTCAGTCTGTCCTCGGATGATGATGCGGTGCGGCGACACGTACATCCTGGAAGATGCTGATGGGACGAAGGAACACCTCCACGTTCTACTCTGTTCTCCGACACAGGGCGGAGAAGTTGTAACTGTGAACATCTCTACCCGCCAGCGATTTTCTGAAACGCTCGTCTGCTTCTCGGCAGGCGATCATCCTTTTATCACTCGCGACTCAGTAGCGGCATTCAGGTATGCGCGGATATGGTCTTGCGCTGTCATTGAAAATGCTGTCGCGTCTGGCGTTGCCCGACCGCGAGAACGCCTGGCTACGCCCCACATACGACGCCTTCAATCGGCTTTGATCGACTCTGATTTCACTCCGAATGAGGTTAGGGCCTTCTTTGAAGGGCTTCCTTCAGATTGCACAAGAAGCGATTAACTCGTGCCGTGACTTCTGAGAGCGGAACAACTATTCAGTCACGGCGGTTTCTCGTAAAGCAGAGGACGTTTAGGGATGCGACCTCTCTAGCAGGACCTGTTAAGTCGGCGAGATAAACAATGCGTGTCGCCTCAGCGCGTTTATGTCTCAAACCTACGTACCGTTGTAATACTCACCGTGCTTTGTAATGAAAATCGCGCCCAGCGCTCCGAATCAGGCGGAATGCACGTGCCATGCGGGAAAGGCCGAAAACCGTGAAATTCCATATTCCATGAGCTTTAGCTTTAAAATCAATCACTTATGCCGCTCTATGGCGGAGAGTGGGGGATTCGAACCCCCGATAGAGCTTTTGACCCTATAACGGTTTAGCAAACCGCCGCCTTCAGCCACTCGGCCAACTCTCCAGCACTGCGCGTGTAACGGATTATAGCCCGAGCCGCCGCCTTTCTGCCGGCAGTCGACTCCGGGCAAAGCTGCCGCATCCTACCCGCATTGGGCAGAATCGGGCGCTTCTCTGGCGCTGGCCCAATCCAAAGGGGATATTTTGATGGCTACGTCTACGCAATCCATGCAACAGAATGGCGCAGTGGTCGCCGGGTATTTTGCGACCGGAGACGCCGCGCACCGCGCAGTCAACGCGCTTATCGATGCAGGCTTCCTGCCCAGCGAAATCGGCGCCGCGTTTCATGTAGGCGAGGGCCACGGTTCTGCTGGAAGTGAAACTGGAGACGAGGATCGGCAGCCCAACGTCGGCGGCACCCTGCGCGATGAATTGGGCACGACCTTGCCGCATGGCAGCACCCGGGCCAGCACCTCATTCGGCGCAGCCGCGTCTGACACAACCGCGGTGCAGCCTGGCGCACTCGGCGGCGGAACCGGCACACCCTTCGGCGGCGCGGGCAAGCCGGGCCCCATCTCCGGCAGTGGCATCACCAACTCCGGCCTGCCTTCCGAGCTCAAAAGCACCCTGCCACACGAGCCGACCATGCACTCGTCCACGCCAGGAACATCCGCCTCCAGCACCCTGCCTGCGGCGGACTCTCAAGTCACCGGACGCGAACTAGCCCACGAGCCCGGCCGCGAACCCGTTAAGGAGAGCTGGACCGAGAAGCTGAAGCATATCTTCGGGCACTCCGACAGTGCCGATCAAACCACCCGCGACACAGCTCCCCAGGCCGCGGTAAGCAAGGACACCCAGAACTTCGGGACCGGAAAAGGCCAACTGAACCTGGGCGGGACTGCTCCCGGCCTGCGCTACTCGCAGTCTGCGTTTGAGAACTCCTTCTCCAGCTACGGCGTGCAGCCGGAGCATGCGCGTTCTCTCTCCGGCCGCATCGGCCAGGGTGGCGCCATCGTTACGGTGCATGCGGCCGCTCGCGCCGTTGAGGCAGAGCAGCTGCTGGAAGCGCATGGCGGCGAGGTCCGCTTCTCCGAGGGCGCGACCCCACAGGCGCTCTCTGGCGAGGGGCAAGTCGAGGTGTTCGGCACAGTCCGCCGCGATTACTCCGGCTTTATCGACTAGATCCGCTCCTGAGGAAAACGCCTGAGCCGCAGCTGGCGCTTTCCTCCCGACCATCTGCTATACCTTCCTTTGCGCGGCTTGCTCCTCCGGCAGCTGCGCAGGGGAGGTCGCTCGTCACTCAACTTTCTCCCAATGGCTCGCTACCGCCCCGCAGTCGTCGCCTGCGCCTTGCACCCTTGGTAGCTGCTACCTATTTCATGGTCTCCGGCGGTCCTTACGGTGTTGAGGACATTCTGAGCGGTGCCGGGTATCGCGGTGCCCTGCTCATTCTGCTCATCCTGCCGCTGGTCTGGACGCTGCCCACCACGCTCATGATTGGCGAACTGGCCAGCGCGATGCCGGAGGAAGGCGGCTTCTACGTATGGGTACGCCGCGCTTTGGGGCCTTTCTGGGGTTACCAGGAAGCGTGGCTTTCGCTTGCCGCCAGCGTCTTCGATATGGCGCTTTACCCTACTCTGTTTACGCTTTATCTCGGACGCATTGCGCCAGCCCTCACCGCCGGCTGGCACGCGCTCGCCTGGGAGCTGCTGCTGATTGCAGGCTGCTGCGCCTGGAACCTGGCCGGCGCGCCCGTGGTTGGACGTGGCTCCATGTGGCTTTTCGCGCTGCTGCTCTCGCCATTCGTGGTGCTCATCGGCTTCGCGCTGGCGCATGGGCTGCGGCACCCCGCGCCACCCGGCCTGTGGCGAGCGGCACCCACCGGCGGAGGCAGCTTCGGCCTTGCCGTCCTGGTCGCCATGTGGAACTACATGGGTTGGGACAACGCGTCGACCGTTGCGCAGGAGGTCGAGAATGCGCCCGCGACCTACCCGCGCGCGATGCTGCTGGGCGCCGCACTCGTCGCCGCCACTTACGTCCTGCCACTGGCGGCGGTAGCCTTCGCGGGCATGCCGCTTGAGCAGTTCACCACCGGCGCCTGGGTCGATGCGGCGCGTCTGCTTGCCGGGCCGGCGCTTGCTCTGGCAGTGGTCGCTGGCGGCATGCTCTCGGCGCTGGGCATGTTCAATGCGCTTACACTCTCCTACACGCGCCTGCCCATGGTGCTTGCGCAGCAGGGTTTGTTGCCGGGCGTGCTAGCCCGGTGCAACAGCCGGGGAGTGCCCGTAGCCGCGACCGTCGCCTGCGGAGCCGCGTGGGCGCTCGCGCTCGGCTTCAACTACGAGCGGCTGATCTCCATCGATCTGATCCTCTACGGCTCCAGCCTGGTGCTTGAGTTTGTCGCCCTGCTGGTGTTGCGAGTGCGCGAGCCCGACCTGCCCCGCCCCTTCCGCATGGGCCCCCTGCCGGTCGCCGTGGTGCTCTGCGCACTGCCGGTTTTGCTCGTCGGGTATGCGCTATGGGCGTCGCGCGGTGAGCGTTTGCTGCACCTGCCGGCGCTCGGGTTCGGGGCCCTGGTAGCGCTGGCAGGCGCCGCGGCCTACGGCCTTTCACGGCGCCGCTGGAGGGCGGCCCCCAGAATCTGAGCAGAAACAGCAGCTACTTTTTGTGGTTCGCCACAAAGCTGTCTGCAGCCTTGGTCACGCGCTCCTTGGCATACTCGGCATCGTGCCACCCATGCACCTCCACGCGCTTGCCCTCGAGATCCTTGTAGATCGAGAAAAAATGCGTGATCTCCCGCAGCATGTGCGGATAAATCTGGGTGTAGTCGTGAACCTCCGCGAAGCGCGGGTTGTTCTTGCCCACGGCCAATATCTTCTCGTCAAGCACCCCCTGGTCCAGCATCTCCAGCACCCCGATCGGGCGCACCTGCGACAGACAGCCGCAGAACGTCGGCTCATCGACCAGCACCAGCACGTCGAGCGCATCGCCGTCCTCGCTCAGCGTCGAGGGGATGAAGCCGTAGTCGCCCGGGTAGTGCACGGGCGAGTAGAGATTGCGGTCGAGCTTGAAGACATGCAGTTCCTTGTCGTACTCGTACTTGTTCACACCGTCGGCGGGTATCTCGATGATCGCGTTGACGACCTCGGGACTCTTTTCGCCGACCGGCAGTTCCAGGTAATTGACCATTGCGTTCCTATTCTGTCGGATTCTGAAGTGGTGATTCTGAAGCAGTTGCAGCAATGCTGCAACGATATGGATGCGGGCTGGGATGCAGTTCACCGCCTGCCCAGCGTTTATAATCGAGCACGATGAAGGCCCATGTCTACGTTGTATCCAAGCGCACTGTGCTCGATCCCCAGGGGCAGGCGATCCAGAACGCCCTCAAAAAGCTGGGCCATACGGGTGTCCAGGATGTGCGCCAGGGCAAGTACTTCATCCTCACTCTGGACGACGCGCTCGGCTCAGCCGCTGCGCACGCCGAGGTCGAGCGGATCGCTTCTGAAGTCCTGACCAACCCGGTCATGGAAGAGTTCTCCTTCCGCATCGAGGAAGCTGCGCGCTGAGCGGCAGGGCTCGCGGAGACGATAGCCTGCAGCATGTCCGACCCGAGATAGTCTATTCCGCCCCGGGCTGGGACTGTTCCACCCGTTTCCACCTTTGGACCGCTCAGAGATCCGTGGCCCAATCCGTGACATCAAGGAAAGCAGTCGCGTGGAGGAAGGCCTTGTCTCGTGTGACCAGAACAGCGCCTGTTGCTGAAGCGTGCGCCGCAATCAGCATATCCATGGTGGAGAGGCTCTTTCCGGCTGACCGCAGTCGCGCTCGCAGCTTCCCATACGCTTGAGCTGCTGCCGGGTCCCAGGAGAGAATCTGTACTGTGCTGAAGAATGCCTCGACTGCCGAGCGCAGCCGGGTGGCTTCCGGCTTGTTCTCAAGGCCGAACAGGATTTCCGCCTGGCTGATTGTGGAAAGTGCGACGGTCGAATGTTCCCTCTCTTCCTTGAGCCTTCGCCGAGCAACCTGGGACTGGCCCGTCACGATGCAAGTGGCCATGTTCGTGTCGAGAAGATGGCCCCCGGTCACATCCAATCCCGCTCGACCGGCGGCTCAGCGTCGCGTTCCAGAACAAAATCCGCGGCTCCAGCAGCATCCAGCCGTGCGTAGACCTCATCGAGGGAAGGCTTGAGTGGCTGCTCGGAAAGCGTCAGCTCTCCAGTGCTGGGATTGCGGCGGATGTATACCTCATCTGTCCGGAAACGGTACTCGGCCGGTATCCGAACAGCCTGACTGCGGCCATTACGAAAGACGCGGGCTTTTTCAACCTGTTCCATGCGGCACCTCGTGATACCTATCATGGTATGTACTGCCGCCGCAGTCAAGGGAACATGCGCCTCCGCCCACTTCCCCTACAATCATCCTCATGTGCGGCATCGTCGGTTATGTAGGCCCGCAACCCGTTGTTTCGATCATCCTCGAAGGCCTGCGCCGGCTGGAATATCGCGGGTACGACTCCGCCGGCATCGCGGTCGGCTCGGCAAACGCAGAGGCGTTGACGCTGCGGCGCGCCCAGGGCAAGCTGCGCAACCTGGAAGCCGCCATCCTCGCCGATCCGGTTGAAGGCACCTACGGCATCGGCCACACCCGCTGGGCCACCCACGGCCGCCCCACCGAGGAGAACGCCCACCCCCACCGCGACTGCACCGGCCGCATCGTGGTCGTGCATAACGGCATCGTCGAGAACTACCTCAAGCTCAAGGCCCAGCTCAAGGCGCAGGGCCACACCTTTCTGACCGAAACCGATACCGAGGTCATCGCACACCTGATTGAAGAGGAGCAGAAGACCGGCGGCCTTGCTCTAGGCGCCAGTGGCCTTGCTGAAGCAGTCCGCCGCACCGCGAAGCAGCTCACCGGCGCCTTTGCCATCTCCGTCATCTCGGCCGACGAGCCGGACACGATCGTCGTCGCCCGCATGGGCCCCCCGGCTGTCATCGGCGTAGGCGAAAAGAATGGAGAATCCGGCGAGTACTTCGTCGCCTCCGACGTGCCCGGCATCCTGCATCACACTCGCGAGTTTTACTTCCTCGCCGACGGCGACATGGCCGTGCTCACCCGCTCCGGCGTCACCCTGACCGACTTCGATGGCAACCCAGTCAAGCGCCCCATCACCCGCGTCCTGTGGGACCCCATCCAGGCGGAAAAAGGCGGCTACAAGCACTTCATGCTCAAGGAGATCTTCGAGCAGCCGCGCGCGGTCCGCGACACGACCCTGGGCCGCATCTCGCTTGAAACCGGCCGCGTCTTCCTCGAGGAAATGCAGATCACCGCCGACGAGTTCCGCTCCGCCACCCGGCTCAACATCGCCGCCTGCGGCACCAGCTGGCATGCGGCCACCGTTGGCAAGTTCATGATCGAGCGGCTCGCGCGCCTGCCCGTTGAGGTCGATTACGCCAGCGAATACCGTTACCGCGACCCCATCCCCAACCCTTCCGCGCTCGGCCTGCTCATTACCCAGTCCGGCGAAACCGCCGACACCCTCGCCGCGCAGCGCGAGATGATCGCCAAAGGCTCGAAGACGATCGCGATCTGCAACGTCGTCGGCGCGGCGGTCGCGCGCGAGGCCCAGGGCGTCATCTACACGCATGCCGGGCCTGAGATCGGCGTCGCCTCCACCAAGGCCTTCACCGCGCAGCTCACCGCTTTGTTTGTCTTCGCGCTGCACTTGGCGCAGGTACGCGGAACGATCGCCGACGCCGAAAGCAAACGCCTGGTCAGCGAGCTCTCCCTGCTGCCGGGCAAGATCGAAGCCATCCTGCGCACTGTCGACCAGCAGTGCGAGCAGCTGGCCAGGACTTACTCAACCGCGCGCGACTTCCTCTTTCTCGGCCGCGGCATCCACTACCCCATTGCCCTTGAAGGTGCGCTCAAGCTCAAGGAGATCTCCTACATCCACGCCGAGGGCTACCCGGCCGGCGAGATGAAACACGGCCCCAACGCGCTGATCGACGAAACCCTGCCCGTCGTCGCGCTCGCCACCCGAGACACGAATGATGCCGGCTCCATGATCCGCTACGAGAAGTCACTCTCGAACATTCAGGAAGTGACCGCTCGCTCTGGCAAGGTGATCGCGATCGCTGTTGAGGCCGAGGGCCCGGAGCAGGACGAAGCCGCCGCCGAACTCGCCCAGTTAGTCGACTACGTCCTCACCATCCCCCCCGCGCCTGAGCTGCTGCTGCCCGTACTTGAGGTCGTTCCCCTGCAGTTGCTCGCCTACCACATAGCTGTACGCCGCGGCTGCGACGTCGACCAGCCCCGCAATCTCGCCAAATCCGTCACGGTCGAGTAGTCGCACGCTTAAGAAAAAACGGAGGCTCGCAAGAGCCTCCGTCACTTACTTTAGCGGTGATTAAAGTTAGAAGGTGTACTTCAAGGAAACCTCCGAGATACGGCGCCCTTCCCGCAGCGGCGCGAGTCCGAAGCTGGCGTTCTGACTCGCCGCAGAGGCCTCCTGCGTCGTATCGACCGGGTTGCCAAGGTTCAGCTGCGTCTCCTGCCCGTACTGCGAAACGAAGCTCGTGTTGGCGTGATTGATAAAGTTGAAAGCGGCAAACCGAAGCTGCAGGTCAGAGCCCTCGCGTACGTGGATGTCCTTGGTTGCGGTCAGATCCGTGTCCGTAAATGCCGGAGCATGCGTGTAGGGAAAGCGGTGGTTGCCGTTGATCCCAGGCGCCGTTGGAAGGGTAAAGCAGCTGGCATTCACAAACTGGTGTGGCGCCACGTGAACTGAAGGGTCGCAGGTCACTACCGGTTGCAGCAAGACATCCGGGGTTCCCAGGAGTGACAGATTGTTGGTTCCAGTCACTGTCGTCGAGCCAAGGCTGCCGGTAAGTCCAAAGTTCGGATTGATGTACGACTGCAGGTTCTGCCCACTCTGTATCTGGGTGATCCCTGACAGCTCCCAACCGTTGGCAACGGCGCCAGCATAGCGGTTGTGCACCAGTGTGCCAAACAGATAGGTGTAATTCGCAGTGAACTCGTGCGTCCGGTCGTAAGTCTCCGGCAAATAGTCATTGCGAAGGTTGAACGGGTCCGAAGGCAGGCCGTTGTTATAGCCGCCCAAAACCCCGAGCGCTTTCGAGAATGTGTAGTTAACCCCGTACAGCAGCTTTCCCTGCTGCTTTGACCATGAAGTCTCGAGCGCGTTGAAGTTCGCGTAGAGACGGTGCTGGCCGATAAGAATGTTTTGATACTTGGGGTACTTGCGCAGCAAGTTATATACCGCCGGCTGCAAATTGCCCGTCGTCGAGGTAACCGTACCGATGCTTGCCGGGATGACTCCGCCGGGAAATGCAGCCCCGATCGGTAGCGCATTCTGGTCGTCCAGGTTCACCGTCTGATTCGCGCCATTATCAAGCAGGTGGTCCGACCGATTGCCAACATAAGCAACTTCGAGCACCGAATTGGCAATCAGCTTCTGATCGACGGCAAAGTTATAGGTGTACACCTGGGGCTGGTTATCATCGTTGGCAAAAAATCCGTAGACCTTGCTGGTGCCAAAGCTGCCGCCCGTTACTGGAATCTGCTGCGCGCTGGCCGTCGCAAGCGTCACCTGGCTCACAGTCGTTGAAAGCTGCCCTTCCGATGTGCCGATCCCGGCTGTAGCGTCGTTATACGAATCGTGGGCGCGATAAATACCGTAGCCGGCACGCACTACCGTCTGGCCATTCCCGTGCGGATCCCATGCGACGCCGACGCGCGGCTCCACATAAGCCCAGCGCGCTGACAGGCCCGACTTCGGGATCTTCGAATCAATTCCGTGCCACAGGAAACCCGGAAGCGGCGAACCAAAGGCATCGTCTGCGTAGTTAGCCGGATCCCACACGGGAATACCGTCCTTGCGCGTGTCGTTCCAGGGCCCCAGATGCTCGAAGCGAACACCAACATCCACCGTGACGCGCGGGCTCACACGGTAGTGATCCTGCGCGTAGCCAGAGATGTTCCAGAAGTACAGGTCAGGATGAATACTAATGTTCTGCTGGTTGAAGTCGGAAACATGACCTTCCAGAAAGTTGGCCAGCGTGTTACCGCCGTTGTTGGTCGCCGTCGGCGTTCCCAGGCCGGTGTTGTAACCGGTATTGAAGACAGGGTTTCCCTGGTTGGCAAGCTGTGCATTGTAGGAGTAAGCATCCACAGCGCCATTTGTCGTCTGATAGGCATTCACTTCGTTGTTGTTGGTCAACTCAGTGAAAAAGCCGATCTTGACTGTGTGCGGGCCGAACAGCTTGGTCACATTGTCGCCGCCACCGCGGATCCACTTACGAGCATAGATACCGCCGCCTGAAGTGTCAGAAGTCAGCGCAAGCGGAATGTTGCTGTAGTCCTGCAACTGTGGATACTGTGGATCACCATTTGCATATACGCCCTGATATGGATAGCCAACAGCGGCTGAACTTAACGCATTTTGATCTTTTGCGACAAAGTCCTGCAGCAGGTAGGCGCCTTGCCCGAACAGCTCATTGGTCAGGGTGGGGCCAATCACCGAAGTGTAGTTGAACGATCCCGTTTCCGAGTTAATTGTGCTCAGCAGGCCGCCACCTGGGATATTCACACCGCCGTAAGTGCCGCCGCGCGGAGAGTAATACTCGTTCTGCGGTACACCGTTCTTACCCGCTTCTTTCGTATAGACCAGGAACAGCTTGTTCTTATCGCTGATCTGGTCGTCGATACGCGCGTGCGCCTCGTACAGGTCATTGTCGACCAGGTTCGTTGTGATGTAGTTGAATCCACCCAGCGTTGTTGGCTGGTTTGGCAGCGGTAGATTGTTGATCAGGACCTGCGCGCCCTTGTCGATGTACGGCGCGATGTTGCCATTCACCAGCGGAGCGCCGTTGGGGGCAGTCTGTGGCACGCCGCAATTCGAGTTGTAGTTGCCGCTGTTGCAGGAGGCATACGCGGGTAGCGGGTTCATGGTGCCGGCGGGCGGCGTGATGATCGGGTTGTAGTTCGGCCCTAGGAACTGCGCCAGCGAAGCCTGGCTGAAATCGCCATTGCGCATCGCCTGGGTCGGCGTCAGCGCCTGCAGAATCGCCGAGCCTGCGCTGCCGTACGCATATACGTTTCGCTGCGCGTAATCTTCCCCACCCACAAAGAAGGTAAGGTGGCGGTTCCGGTTAAAGCTCGTCCCCGGGATCAGTACCGGGCCGCCAAACGTCAGGCCCGGATACACCTGCCGGTCCGGCGCCTTCGCCTGCCCGGTGTAGTTGCCGATCCAGTCATTCGAGTCCAGTTGGTTGGTGCGCGCATAGGTGTAGAGCGAGCCGTGGAAGTGGTCGCCACCCGACTTGCCGACCGCATTGATGACAATCGGGCCATGCGCGGTGTCCGCGGTGAAACTTGAGGTTTGCACCTTGACCTCCGCCACCTCCTCGTAGTTCACGTTCTGGATGGCAGAGCCAAAGTTTCCCGGGTCGGTGATGTCGGCGCCATCGGTGAGCAGCGCCACACCATTGATCGGAGTGCCATTGCCAGCATAGGAGCCCAGCGCGCCGCCCACCGACACCTGCGAGGGATCGTAAGCTCGGTTATCCACCGAGTCGTTGCCGTTCGTGATCGAAAATCCGGGCAGCGTTTTCAGCAGCTCCGTCACGTCGCGACCTTCGACCGAAAGGTGCTTGATCTGCTCCGCCGAGATGAGCGAGCTCTGCTCGCCCGAGTCGAGGTTGATCTGCGTATCCGCCGTTACAGTAACGTTCTGCGCCTCTGAGCCAACCGACAGATGAATATCGCGTAGAGCGCGCTGGTCGCCAGGGTCAAGGTGCACCTCGGTGGCAGTGTAGTTCTCAAAGCCGTTCGCCTTGATCACAACCTGGTAATCGCCGGTTGGCACCGCTGGAAACGAGAAAAGGCCGGCGCCATTGCTGGTTGCGATACGGACACCGCCGTTCAAAGTGTTCTTGAGTGTGATGGTCGCGCCCGGGACGACTGAGCTGGCCGTGTCTTCCACCGTTCCCGAGAGGGTTGCCGTGGTGACCTGTGCATGCAGGGCGAAGGGGAAAGAAGCCAGAACTGCTGTAGAAGCGGCGAAGAGGCAGATTCTGCGTTTGCCGTGCCTCTTGAAGGTCGGGTGTTGCGTCATGTAGGACTCCTGAAAAGGAAGCAATGATTACGATCCCACCTGGAACCTGCAAGTGGATGTCACTGCCCCTGGTTATGTGACTTCTCCGCGCTTCTTCTGAAGAAACCAGCCCTCTTCAGCCCGCGCGTTCTCTTTTCTGTGACTTCCAGCTGCTTGCTCCCGGCGAAAATTGCAAACCTAGGGAGCACTATCCACTCAAAAGCAGCTCAGTTCGGTCCACATTGTTTGCTGGGCGAACTTTGAGCCAAATGCACAATATCATCAGTCCTATAGGGTTGGGAAGGTTACCATCGTAGCTATGACGCTCATTTGCGCAAACAGCCGGAATGCTCCCGTCACAGCGTGCTTTTTCCTGTCTGCTGCTATAAAGGCTGCCATGCGCTCACCCTGCCTGCTTTCGCTTGCCTCGGCTTTCCTGCTGGCTGCCTTTGCCGCCCCCGCCCGCGCCGCCGTCACCCCCGCACCCGGCGAAGAGCTCGCTTTCCAGCATGCGCAGCACCTCAAGCGCGGCATCAACACCAGCATCTGGTTCTCGCAGTCGCGCGACTACTCCGTCGCCCGGCTCCAGAGCTTTACCACCCCCGACGACCTCAAGCTCATTGCCGCCATGGGCTTCGACCACATCCGGCTCTCGATCGACGCCGCGCCTCTGCAGCCCTGGCTGCGCGCCACGCACAGCGACCCCTCAGCCACGACCCCCTTTGTGAGCGAGCTCGACAAGATCGTTCAGGCCGCGACCAGCGACGGCCTCGCCGTCATTGTCGACATCCACCCCGAGAGCGACTACAAGGCCCCTCTGCTTCACGGCGACACCGCCGTCGACCACTTCGCCATGCTGTGGCGCACTCTGGCGACGCACTATAAAGACACCGACCCGGACCGCGTCTTCTTCGAGATCATGAACGAGCCCGAGCAGGACGATCCTTTTCGCTGGCAGGGCATTGAGGCCACCATCGCCGAGCAGATCCGCGCCATCGCGCCGAAACACACCATCATCGCCGCGGGCGCGCATTACTCCGGCATCGACGACCTGATGCGGCTCAAACCACTGGCCGTCGCCAATATTATCTACACCTTCCACGACTACGAGCCATTCGCCTTTACCCACCAGAGCGCCACCTGGACCAGCCCCGAAGTCGAGCCGGAGCGCATGGTTCCCTACCCTTCCACACCGGATAACGTCGCGAAGAACCTGCAGCAGGAGCCCGATCTCGCCGGCCGGTACTTCGTCGAGCAGTACGGCCTGGGCCGCTGGGATGCCGAGCGCATCCAGAAAACCATCGCCTTCCCGCAGCAGTGGTCGACGAAGTACGGCGCGCCGGTGTACTGCGGCGAGTTCGGCGTCCTGCGCGAGCATGTTGACCCCGCGATGCGCGACGCCTGGCTGCACGACATGCGCACAGCTTTTGAAAACGACGGCATCGGCTGGGCCATGTGGGACTACCAGACCAATTTCGGCATCGTCACCAAGGCCAATGGGGCAACCACTCCCGATGCCGGGGTTGTGACCGCGCTCGGGCTGCACCTGCCCGCGCAATAGCCCGGGGCGACAAAACCCGTATGCGCCTCAAGCAAGTCTTTGCCGCTCGGCCGTGGCACGATCTGCGCGACTTGCATACGATAGAAACAATACCGTTGCCTGCCCGGTCAGCCTTGAACCTACTCGAACCAATTGCACCTGGAGGAAAGCCATGCGCCACAGCATTGCCGCTTCATCATTCGCCCTCGCGGGCCTTTTTCTTGGCGCCTCTACTCTGCAGGCGCAGGCCACGCAGCCGGTGCTCACCGGCCAGGCCGCGTTTACTGACTACTCAAAGCAGCAGCCCGGCCTCCAGCACCACATCAGCGTCGGCGACCTGCCCGCCCCCTACGCCACGCCCGGCGTCGATGCCGGCTCCGACATGGTTCCCCGGCCTGACAACGCCTGGCCGCAGGCGCCGGCGGGTTTCAAGGTCACCCAGTACACCACGGGGCTGGACCACCCGCGGCTGATCCGCACCGCGCCCAATGGCGATATGTTCGTCGCTTTCTCCAATAGCAATAAGATTATGGTCTTCCGCGGCGTCGGGCCGGACGGCAAGCCGAAGCAGTCCGCCACCTTTGCCGAGAACCTGAGCCAGCCCTTCGGCATCGCCTTCTACCCGGCAAAAAATCCGAAGTACGTCTACATCGGCAACACTGATTCCGTCGTGCGCTTCCCCTATAAGGAAGGCGACATGACCGCGTCTGGCCCGTCTGAGCACCTGGCTGACCTGCCCGGCGGCGGCAAGCTGCGCGGCGGCGGCCACTGGACCCGCGATATTGCCTTCTCCGCGAACGGCAAGCGCATGTTCGTCTCCGTCGGCTCGCACTCCAACATCGATGACCCGGACACCCACCCGGCCGAGGAACACCGCGCCGATGTGCTCGAGTTCACCCCCGAGGGTAAGTTCGTCAAGGTCTACGCTTCGGGCATCCGCAACTGCGTGGGCGAGGCCGTGCAGCCCGGCACCGGCGACCTGTGGTGCTCCACTAACGAGCGGGACATGCTCGGCGACAACCTGGTCCCCGACTACATCACCCACATCCAGGAAGGCGGCTTCTACGGCTGGCCTTGGTTCTACATGGGCGGCCCCTCCGGCGGCAAGCAGGACCCCCGCCTCATGGGCAAGCACCCGGAGCTGCAGTCCAAGGTCATCACTCCGGACATCCTGCTGCAACCCCACTTCGCCTCGCTGGAGATGGCTTTCTACGAGGGCTCCGCGTTCCCCGCCGAGTACAAAGGCAGCATCTTCGCCGCCGAGCATGGCTCGTGGAACAAGTCTCACCGTGCGGGTTACGAGGTGGTGATGGCGCCGCTGCAGGATGGTAAGGCGACCGGCGTGTTTGAGGACTTCCTGACCGGCTTCGTCACACCGGAAGGTAAGGTCTGGGGCCGCCCCGTCGGCGTCACCGTCGCCAAGGATGGTTCCCTCTTCGTCACCGACGATGGTTCAGGCTCCATCTGGCAGGTAAGCTACACAGGCGGCGCCAAGACCTCAACTGCAAGCACCGGCAACTGACACTGTTGCGGTTACAGATAGCGCAGCCGCAAAGTGTGCACGCAAGAAAAGCCGCCCAGTTAGGGCGGCTTTCATCTGCCGGCTCCCGATAAGCGTGAGTTCCAGAGCAGGAGCAGAGACTGCACGGCGCGAACTCGCCATTATCCTGGGCAAATCGGTAGCGCTTGCGCCAAAGGATCTGCTTTTCTCTTGCGCATTCCACCCTGACTAGCCCTGCTACAGACCACCAGGCCACCTCGTCGAGCGAGCGCTTCTCCTCGTCCGCCGAGATCTTCTTCTCCTTGCTAGCCGTCTTGATCTGCTCGTTCGCGTCGCGCCGTGTATTGCGCGCGCCGGTCTTGTGCTCTTCCAGAACCTTGCTCAGCTGCTTCACCACATCGCGCCGCCGCTCCTCGGTCATCGGGGGAATCGGGATACGCACAACCTTGCCGTCATTCTGAGGGTTGAAGCCATACTCCGAAGTGCGTAGCGCCTTCTCGATCTCCGGGATCATCTTTGCGTCGAACGGCTGCACCACCAGCGTGCTCGCATCCGGCGACAGAAGCTGGGCGACGGCGTTCAACGGCGACGGCGTTCCATAGTAATCGACGCGCACATTGTCCAGCATCTGCACGCTCGCGCGGCCTGTCCGGATCGATTGCAGACTGTGCTGGAAGTCGGCGACAGCCTTTTCAAGGCGCGTCTTGATCTGCTGGTGTGTGTCTTTCAAAGCGGGCGTGATAGCCAAGGTAGAGGGGGGCATGCGTATGCATCCTGTGTGAAAAAGTCGTGAAGACCCTATTCTACCCGCACGCCGCGTTCAATCGTAATCACGCTGCCTTGAGGAGAGACGATGCTCGCCCGCTGATCTCGGCGAATATGAAAAGTTCGCGCATCAAGCGCATAGTCGGTGGAATGGTGCATACAATCGCGCCGTAGGGGCATACGAAGCGAAGAAGCAATATCCGGATCGTTACCCCTGGAACCCTGATGCTATCGGCATTGAGGTTGTCGGACGATTCCTGGAATCAACGAACCTTTACGAAAACCCGACACCTCAGCAGAACGCCTACCTGCACTGGTTTGTGAGGGACCTGATGCAAGCCTTAAAACTGCTACCGACAGATGTTTACCGTCACCCTCTGCTTTCCAACAAGAGGCCCAGCGAAGCAGCGAGTCTTACGTGGTAAAGAGTTTTATATTGCTGGCCTTTCTCTCAGGCGGCATGCCGGGACACTGGACGTTGCCCGCTCGCGCACGCATCACCATGCAAACTGCGCACCTGCTGCCAGGTTATTCTCAAACCGACGGCATAGGCTGCGGGGAGCGGCACATCACCGAGCGGCAACTTCGGCTCATGTTCGCTACTTACCACGAGCTTCAGGAATTGGAGATGCACGATGGCTACGAGGATGTCGGCTGTGCGATTGAAGGTGACATTTTCGTCGATGGCCAACGCTTTCACTATGTTCAGCAACCCGTTCATCTTCTGCAAACCAACTGGCCCGATGGTAAGCCTCACCAGCTAGGAGGGCGGCACTCCGACGAAAGCGATGAGAAAATTCGCTGACTCGACCGCTCTTCCTGGATTTAGAGGGCTTTCGGCGACGCAAGGCATAGAGGCCCGCGAAGATCGCGGGCCTTTATGCTTGCAGCAACAGCTCAGTTACTGGTCGTTCCCCTGTGGATTTTCAACCGGCGTCAGGCTCCCGAACAGCCCATTCTGCTCGCCATTCGGTCCAGCGCTGAAGTACAGCGACGTCGCCGAGCCTGCCCCGCTTCCATTGCCGAACGCGATCCCCCACAATCCATCGATCGCGATCGGCTGGTTTTTCGCGTCTTCCAGCGGCCCCAGGTACTTGCCCGTCAGCGGATCGAACGCCAGGATCTGCCCGCTGCCAAACTGCCCCACCAGCAGGTCGTGGCTGTACTGTCCGAAGTCTCCCGATGCAATCGCCATCCCCCACGGCGCATTGAACCAGGAGCCATGCTCCAGCCGCCCCAGCAGCTGACCCAACGGTGTAAACACATCCACATAGCCATTTCCCGCGCCGTCCAGCTCGTTGAACTTGGCGCCATCCTGCAAGGCGTAGCTTACATACAGATTGCCGCCAAGATTCTGCACGTTGAATGGCGCATAGCCCGCGGGCAGCTCGCTGTCATAAAACAGCCCCGGGATCGCAGGGATCTTCTGGAAGTTGGAGTTGTAGATCTGGATGCGGCCCTGGCGGAAGTCGGCCGCGTACAGAAACGTCGAAACACCGAAGACCGGCAGATTGACGGTCGCCAGCGTCGCTCCCTTGAACACCGAGTTCTGCTTCTCATTCACCGCGATGACCGCCGATGTCGGCTGGACGGCCGGGTTCCATCCGGAGATGGTGCCATCTTCCGTCACGAAGAGAAAGGCAGACGCCTTGCCCGGCGCGATCTGAAACCCGGTGCCCCCATTGAAGATGGTTCCAGTCGGCGAGCCGGTGGGGCTGACCTTCGGGTCCGATGGCGGAACCTTCACCACCAGCGGCGAAATCTTGCCCGTCCCGTCATACAGCGTCGACAGGCCGGAGCCATTATCCGCCGCCCACCAGGTTCCGCCCGAAGAGCGCGAAAGCCCCCACGGATTGATAAGGTTCGGATCGGTGACAGCCGCGACCCCCGACTGGTTCGACACCAGGTTGGTCTGCGTGTAGTGCTGCGTGTTGGTGGGTGCCTGCTGAGCAGGCGCGGCGCTGACAATCAACCCGGCACAGAGCGCAAACGCTCCGACCCGGGTGCTGCGGCTGAACAATCCGATTGCTTTCATGTGAATCCCCTTGATCCCCTTGCTAAAGGCTGGTACGTCTCTCGACTCTTATCGCCGCGGCAGCGGTTCCGGTGCAGCGTGGCTGAGCCGCCGCTGCCCGCGATGAAACCCAAAGTAGAAGGTCTCTTCACGCGAATTGTCAGCGTCCTGTCATTCCTTTGCTGCGAGCGGCTTTTGCAGTGAGATGAACATGCATCCGCAGATTCGGACCGATTGTTTCCAAACGACAATGATGTTCAGCCCCAACTAACAATCACAAGGTATGGTGGAACACAGTCTGGTGGGGAGACCCGCGGTCGGCGAGCATGTGCGCTACAGCACAGTTCGACCCCCGATTCGTTCTTTGATCCCCAAAGACGCTCTCTGAAACCACCGCACTCGCACGAGGAAAGGTTGGTCTGTGAGCGTTCACCTTATTAATCCCAGTGACAACTCGTTTGGTACTGCGGTCATTACGCCGCGTTGGCTCTTCGTTCTCGCTGCCGCCACACCCAAGGTAGCCGGCGATCCCATCCTGGTCGACGAGTCCCTGGAGCAGGTCGTACCCGAAAGCATCCAGCCCGGCGACATTGTCGGCATCAGCGTCCACACCGGCAATGCCCTGCGCGGCTACGCCGTCGGCCGCATGGCCCGCGAGCGCGGCGCCTGGGTCGTCTACGGCGGCATCCACGCGACCCTTTTTCCGGAAGAAGCCTTTGAGCGCGGCGCCGCGCACGTGGTCGTCAAGGGCGACGGCGATGTCGCCTGGGGCAATGTCGTACGCGATTGCCTCGCCGGCGCGCCCGGCCGCATCTACGAGGGCGGCCGCATCGAAGGCAGCCAGTTCCTGGCCGCGCGCTGGGACCTGATGCCCCCCGACAAGTACATGTGGGCCTCCGTGCAGACCATCCGCGGCTGCCCCAAGCACTGCTCCTTCTGCAGCGTGTGGCGCACCGACGGGCAAAAGCCCCGGCAGCGCAAGTTTCAGAGCGTCATCGACGAGATCGTCGACCTGCGCCGCATCGGCTTCCGCTTCATCGCGCTGGCCGACGACAACTTCTACCCCGTCACCCTGACCGACCTGCGCCTCGCGCGCGAGCAGAACAACCTGGCCAAGGTCGCAGAGTTGACCGCCATCCGCGACGAGCGTTTTCAGCTGATGGAAGAGTTGGCCAGGCTGCCCAAGGACATGGTCTTCTTCACCCAGATCACGATGGAGGCCGCCGAGGACACCGAGTACCTCGACGCCATGCGCAAGGCCAATATCAAGGGCGCGCTGGTCGGCGTCGAGGCGGTCACGCCTGAAGGCCTCAAGGCCGTCTACAAAGACTTCAACTACTCCGGCGAGGCGCTCGCAAAGCAGCTGCAGACCTTCAAGCAGCACGGCGTCCACGTGCTCGGCTCATTCATCTTCGGCCTGCCGACTGACAAGCCCGCGACCTTCGACGCAACGGTCGAGATGGCGCTCAAAGCCGGCGTCACCTTCGCGCAGTTCGTCATGATGACGCCGTTTCCCGGCACCGTCGACTTCGCGCGCTGGGAGAAAGAGCAGGCAGCCGACCCGCAAATGGTGGACGGTGTGCCCATCACCCGCTACTGGCTCATCCCGACCGCGACTCGGCCCAAGATGTTCACCCCACACCCCTCCATGAGCTCCGGCGAGATCAGCGATCGTACCCAGAAAGTCTGGGATCGCTTCTACGACTGGGGATCGATCTGGCAGCGATCCGCCTGCACGCCCACTCTGCGGGCTCGGGTCGCCTTTATGCTGCTCTCCAAGCTCTACCGGCAGATGTATGCGGGCACCGGCATCTCGACCGACAGCGCCAGAAGGAAAAAGTCCAAGAAGTGGGCGCGATGGACGGTGAAGCAGACCAGCAGAATCTTCAAGTCGGCACCCATGCCGGAGCTCCGATCCCCGGCCTGGGATCTGACCTTCGCCGCCTCCGCCATGGACCGGCCAGCAGTCACGAAGCCCGAGAAACAGCCCGATGCCAGCCCCTTTGTCGTCATTCCGAAGGGATAAGGCGTGGCACAGATGAGGCCGGGGCGGTCAGGCCGCTCGCTGGCCCCCCCGACACCTGCCAGCGCCCCTCATCCAGACGTCATCCTGAGCGCAGCGAAGGATCTGCTTTTTTCGTCTGCGCCAAACAGCAAACGGCCCCTCGGCTCACGCGAGCCCAGACCAGTACTCCCGTGAAGGTAAGACCGCTACGATTTCGAACTCAATCAGGTCGTCCCAGCGGCTTATCCATGGGTCGAGCATGGCCGCGCTCGCTGCTTCCATAACCTGGAAGCAGCGAAGCCCCTGCGGGTCGACCCAGCTCGCGTGATAAACAACGCCCTCCGGAAGCATGCGTCCGCGCACTTGAAACCGCTCTCGAACCGGACTGCCATCCCTGAACCGCTCGATGACCATAAACAGCATAGGTGTGAAGCTACGCCCCCTGCGCCGCCCCCGCCTGCTCATGCGCGTGGTAGCTCGAGCGCACCAGCGGCCCGCTCTCCACGTGGCGAAAGCCCATCCCCAGCGCCTCCTCCTTCATGTATGCGAACTCCTCCGGCGTGTAGTACCGCGCCATCGGCAGGTGGTCGCGCGAAGGCCGCAGATACTGCCCGATGGTCAGCACATTCACCCCAACCGCCGCCAGGTCGCGGTAGACTGCCAGCAGCTCGTGCATCTCCTCGCCCAGCCCCACCATCACGCCCGACTTGGTCACCATTCCGGGCGCCAGCTCCTTCGCAAACTCGAGCAGCCGCAGCGTCCGCTCGTACCGAGCACCCGAGCGCACCGCCCGGTACAGCCGCGGGACGGACTCGGTGTTGTGGTTCAGAATCTCCGGCCGCGCCTCGACCACGATCCGGATCGCCTCTTCCTTCCCCTGGAAGTCCGGGATCAGCACTTCGACCTGGCAGCCTGTCCCTTCGGCCCGAATCCGCTCGATCACCTCGGCAAACATCCGCGCGCCGCCCTGCACATCGTCGTCGCGATTCACGCTCGTGATGACGGCGAACTTGAGCCCCAGCTGCGCGACCGCCTCCGCCACCCTTCGCGGCTCATCCAGGTCGATCGCCTCCGGCCGACCCTTCGGTACCGCGCAAAACCCGCAGCGCCGCGTGCACAGGTTACCCAGCATCATGAAGGTCGCGGTGCGATGCGACCAGCACTCGCCGATATTGGGGCAGTGCGCCGACTCGCACACCGTATGCAGGTTGAGCGAGCGCGCCAGCTTCTTCAGGTCGTGATAGTTCTCCCCTGAAGGGGCGCGCGCCTTGAGCCACTCCGGCTTAGGCGTGGGCTTGCGCGGAGAAAGATCGATCTGGATCAGCCCGGCGGGCGCCTGCGCTATCGTTGCCATCGCTCTTCAGTGTAATCGCAGGAGGGTTCCGTTCAAGGATGGGCCGGCTACTGCTTTGCGCCGGACTTTGAGGAGGCCGGCCTATTCTGTTTATAAAAAAGTGTGTCGAAGGTGACGTCCTCCATGCGGCCGTTCGGCTGCACCAGCGTCGCGACTGTCACCGTCTCCGGAAAATACTTATTCGGGGCGCTGTCGTGCCAGCGCTTGAAGCTGGTGAGGAAATTGGGTGGTAGCGCTTCAAAGTTTTCGAGCGCGCTGGTGTAAACCCACAGGTGGTTCGCATCGCGACCCTTGACATCCTCGATCATCACTTCGGCAACGAAGATCACTGTTGCCGGGTACATCCCGGTATCGATCCAAAGCATGCCAATGGTTTCGCAGTCATGCGGCACACAACCGTTGGCGGTGACATAGCGATCGTCATCCACGATCAACGCGCCGGGCACGCCGATAAACTCCTGCACGATGCTGCTAACCGGCGCAGAACCCGCATGCCCATTCACCCACTAGGACTCGCGCTGAGGCAACGATTGCTTGAGCAAGCTCGGCAGACGCGAGTCCCCGTTGAATGCATTCTCATATCCGTCCGTGGAAGGCGGGCAAGGATGCTTATATTGCGGACAGGATGTGGCATATGCCTTGGCCCAGGAAGCGTCTCTGTCTGGCGGTGCAAACGCGTTCGGCTTGGGCTGCGCGGCGGAGTTCGATACAGCCCCGATCCATAGCAAGGCACTGACGACAACCCGGGAGAGCAGCGAACCGAAGGGTACACAGTGCATCGTCTTCACCCTCACCATAGCGCTATTCTGAACCACATGGACTGCATCTTCTGCAAGATCGCCTCAGGCGAGATTTCCGTGCCAGCGCTTTACCAGGATGACCAAATCTTCGCTTTCCGCGACAACAACCCGCAGGCGCCGGTGCACTTTCTCGTCATCCCGCGCACCCACCTGCAGTCGCTGGCGCACACCGCGCACGAACATACCCCTTTGCTCGGCCATATGCTGTCGATCGCCGCGGACCTTGCCGCAAAAGAAGGATTGCAAGCCGGCTTCCGCACCGTAATCAACTCGGGCAAGCAGGGCGGCCAGACTGTCGATCATCTGCATATCCACGTGCTCGGCGGCCGCGCCATGCACTGGCCTCCGGGTTAGCGCAGGAGCAGAGTTGCCAGACTGTAACAAGATCGGGTCATTCTGAGCGAAGTTGGCGCAACGCGCCAACGCAGTCGAAGGACCTGCGGTTGAACGGCTTCCAAGTACAAGACCGCCTGCGCGGCTGGCGGTCGCTTCGCGACACGTAACTACCGCTTCGCGGTGGAAGTCAAAGTCACGCTTCGATCATTTCCTCAGTCTCATCAAACCCATGCCGCCGCAGCAGATTCGGAAGATTCTGCGAGAACGCCGACCGCGGCATCACCGAGTCACACCCTGCCTCGATCGCCTTCATCTTCAGGTCGCCCTGGATATGCTGCAGGAACCCGATAATCGACGTCCCCCGCTTCAGCTTGGCCTTCAGCTTCGGAATCGACGTCAGCGGCTTCGCATTCGCATTGTTGAGGTCGAACACGATCAGCGAAGGCCGCTCCGCCTCGGGCGCATCCGTAATCGCCGCCAGCGTCTCCTTCTCGGCCTTTGCAAACTGGATCTTGATGCCCAGCTTGCGCGCCGCTTCCTGCATCTTCGCGACGACGAACAGGTCCTCGATAAAGCAGACGATGCGCGTTCGCGTGTCCTCGCTCGTCGCGGCAACCGGCGCAAACTCCGCATAGTCGCTGCGGCTGCTGATGTTGCCGTTCGCATTGCCATTGGCGCTGCGGTAGTCCATTGTCGAAGGCGGCCCGTCCGCAATGTTGCCGTTCGCCATGCGGTAGGAGTGGTCCATCGGCCCGACAAAACTGGTCGGTCCGCGGCGGCCGAACTTGCCCTTGCGCCGTGCGCCCCCATTGCTGTCCTGGAACGGCTCGCTGCCAAAGCCCCCGCGTGCGCCCTCTCGGTTGCCGTCCGGGCCTTCGCTACGCGGCCTCCAGCTCCCGTTCTGCCCCGCGCCCGGGCGGTTCTGCCGACTGCGATTTTGCCCGTTGCCGTTGCCCGGCTGGGGGTTCGGGTTGGCTCCGCCGCCCCCGCCGCTACGCTTGCGGTTCTTGCGCTTGCTGCCGCCCTGCATGTGGCCATTCTGCGGCTGTGCCGGGAGTTGTGCCGGGCTCTGCGTCGCAACCTGCGCTGCGACCGGTACCGCTGCAAACTGCGCAGGCTGCGCACCGTCATCACCCCCAGCTGGCTGGCTTCCGGCTGCCTGCGTCGGCGCCGCGCCGCCGCCCTTGTTCTTCCGCCGCCGTCGCCGCTTTCGCCCACCGCTGCCGCCGCCCGTGTTTGCCGCTGCCGGGCTGCCATTGCCATCCTGCGCTGGAGCCATGCTGCCAGCGCCATGCCCATCGTCCCCGTAGTGGGTTGTGGGCTCAGTTTGTTCTGTGCTCATTCGTGCACGTCCCTCGTGCTACCCTGCGCTCCGGTGAGGGAGCAGGCAGTTATCTGTGTGATTCAGTGCTGCTGCGTTGTTCTGTGCCGCTGCTTCCGTCTTGGCGCTCCTAGCTGCCTGTAGCTGCAGCCACCCACGCCCGCCAAGCCTCGGCCTTGTGTTTCTGCACTCCTGGGAAAGATCAGGCTGCTCCCTCGACGGAGCCCTGGTCTGCGCGCGAACGCCCGAAAAATGGAAATCTGTGAATAGCCACACTGGCCTGACGCAGACGGCGAGCCAAGGCCCACCTCGCATCTCTCGCCCCACTCTGTCCTTGCGGGTATGATGCCATCGATATGGCCAGTCGACTGGCTGGCTTCTCTACAAGCCTGTTTTCCGCAGCGAGCGCCTTCGCATCAGCCCCGGAAACAGGATCAAACCGATAGTACCCCGAGTGCTTCTCGCTCCGCAAGAAGGAGAATTACTGTCGTTACGGCATGCACCCCGGGACGCTCCCTGGAAATCTCTCAAGGACGACCCGTCAGAACCGTCAGAGCCGTCGCGATGCGCCGTTTCCAGCAGCAGAAAAGGGCTGCCCGTACCGGCAGCCCCCTCTGCAATGGCCAGTCGCTGGCCTCCTGAAATGAGCCTGTCAGCTCCACGCTCGCGGCGGAGCTCTTCAGGCTGTCTGCCCCCGGCCAGGGCTGCCTCTTCTGGGCGCCTCCTGCCGGGCAGCTGTACTTTGAGCGGGGTCTCCGGTCTGTGCCGGGTACCTCCTGCATCGCTGGCACACTCCTTATAAGCAATTTTTATGCCGCAGATGGCGCTCATTGGAATCAGGCACTTGGCGTCTGCGCATGTACAGCGCCTTCCGATTTCTGGAGAAGCGAGGTTCCCGTTCCAGCAGATTTCCATAGTTGCAACGCCTCCCGGCTAACTCATCTGGATCGCGGCGCTAAGTCTGGCACCGGGGACAGCTATGCGTGCTGCGGCCACCGATCGTGGTTCGACGGATCGGAGTGCCACAAACCAGGCAGGGCAGCCCTTTGCGCGCGTAGACCCGGTGCTCCAGCTGGAAGAATCCACGGACCCCATCCGCATCAACATAGTCGGAGACCGAGGACCCGCCCAGCGCGATCGCGCTCCGCAAAACCGTCTTCAGCGCTTCGTGCAACCGGCGCAGACGCGGCTTCGACACCCTTCCAGCCGCCAGCGACGGACGAATCCCGGCGCGGTGCAGGCTTTCATCAGCGTAGATGTTGCCCACGCCATGTAGCAGCGACTGGTTGAGCAAAGCAGCCTTGATGGCCAGCTTGCGCCCCCGAAACAATGCGATGAATGCGTCCTCGCCGATCTCCAGCGGTTCCGCGCCCGGCCCCGTAAAACGCCCGGCCTGCGTTCCAGTCCCCACCATCCGCAGGTCCAGCCGTCCAAACCGCCGCGCATCCACAAAGCGCAGCTCGCGCCCCGAGGCCAGGCCCACCTGCGCATGGGTATGAGGCGGCACCGGCACCCCGGCGCCTGAAACCAGCAGCCGCCCTGTCATGCCCAGATGCACGATCCACTCAGCTTCCACCACGCCGTCCGCACCCGACAGGTCCACTACGATGTGTTTGCCCACCCGCCGGACGCGCTGAATGGTCCTTCCGCAAAGCGCCTCTTCAAGCACCGCGGGCGCCACTTTGAACGGCTCCGGCTTCGCGCTGAACCAGGCGGAAACAATCCTCTCGCCGGCCACCCGTGCGTGCACGCCATTCGCAACGGTTTCGACCTCTGGCAGTTCCGGCATAGCTGTTGGATTCACCCGCTGGCTGAGAAATGCGGAGGCGCGACTAAAGCCTCTTCCCCGCGCCCGATCGGCCCGCAGCGCCAGGCCTCAGCCGGACTAGCGGACCAGGCGGAAAGCAAAAAAAGGCAGGGCCGCGAGACCAGTCGCAGCCCTGCGCCTCAGACGATTACCGCTGGCCCATCAGGTGCTGCACGCCTACCTGGTAGCCGCGGCGGAACGCCTGGCGATAGGTCCGTCGCGCCGCGCCCGGTACGTCCGGGTGGCGGTACTCATCGCGATTGTTGACGTTCGGCGGACGGTGATTATCGGCATCCTTCCTGGCGCCTTCAATACCGTCGTGGAAGCCGCGCCGAGCGACATCGTCCTGATACTCCTGCGGAGGCGCCTCCCACGGCTCCTGCCCTCCGGCGATGTAGCCCGGCGCCGGCGGGGCCGATGCCATAAGTGTTGTCGGGCCGGCCGCCAGCATCGCCACTGCTGCCGTAGCTGCGAGTACTACCTGTCGTGCTTTCATACGTTCTCCCTTGCAAACCATGAGTCTTTGCTGCACTTCAAGTAGATGCATCCAGTCCGGCTGGCGCGGCTCCAGGTGCCAGGTAAAGCACTGGGAAAGAGCAGTTTCGCCGGAAAGCCGCCTTCCCTGGAGGTCAGGTCTACTGGGCCAGCAGCTGCTCCAGTCGTTCCACCTCCACCCGGCTGCCGACGATCAGCGACGTCCGCTCGTGGATGCTCGACGGCTGATGCTCCAGCACCCGCCCCTGCCCGGAGATCGCGCGTCCTCCGGCCTGCTCGGCGATCCAAGCCAGCGGGTTTGCCTCATACAGCAGCCGCAGCTTGCCCTGGGGCTGCTTGCCGGTCGGCGGATACAGAAACACGCCGCCCTTCAGCAGGGTCCGGTGGAAATCCGCCACCAGCGACCCGATGTAGCGCGAGGAGTAGGTGCGGCCCAGGCCGCCCGTACGCAACTCCGTCAGGTACTGCTGGTAAATCAGCGGGAACGACTCGTAATTCGCCTCGTTGACCGAGTAGTACGAGCCCTGCGCCGGCATCTGCATGCTGTCAAACGAGAGCACATACGCGCCGATCGCCGGGTCCAGCGTAAACCCGTGCACGCCATTGCCCGTGGTGTACACGAACACCGTCGACGGCCCGTACACCACATACCCGGCCGCAACTTGCTGGAGGCCTGGTTGCAGCAGCGCGTCTTCAAGCCGGGTGTTCTCCGGCCGGCGAAAGATCGAGAAGATGGTGCCGACATTCACGTTCACATCGATGTTCGATGAGCCATCGAGCGGGTCAAAGACGATGATGTACTTGCCCCGGCTGCCCGAGCGGTCAAAGAAGACGGGTTCGTCGTTCTCCTCCGAGATCAGCGCCGCAACCGAGTCGCGCAGGCCCAGGCAGTGCAGCATCGCCTCATTGGCAAACACATCCAGCTTCTGCTGCGCCTCGCCCTGCACATTGGTCGCCCCAGCGGCGCCGTACACGTCGGTCAGGCCGGCCTTGCGAATCTCCGCGGCAATCATCTTGGTCGCGAGTGTGATGCCGGACAGCATCCAGGAGAAGGTGCCGGAGGCTTCGCCGGTTTGCCGCTGCTGGTCGAGAATATGGCTCTGGATCGTGGTGATAATGGGGCTGGGCACGTCCTTGAGGATACCAGCGCGAGCCGTTCTTGAATCCTGCGTAAATGGCAGCCCCGCCAGATGGCCGTCCGCATCCAATCACCATGAGCAAAGAATTGAACATCCAGGCGCAAACGAAGTTCGGCGAAGCGATCAATAACGGCAACCTCGACGCACTGCGCGAGCTGGTTTCGCACTCTGTGGTCGAGCACGACCCAGGCCCGTCGCAGGGGCCCGGCGCTCAAGGCTACATCGATCTATTCAGCGAGATGCGGACCGCTTTCCCCGACCTGAAAGCAGCCCCAGAGCACATCACCGCCGATGAAGACACCGTAGCCATGGCCTACACCCTCACGGGCACCCACAACGGTCCCTTCCAGGGCATCGAGCCGACAGGCAAGAAGATCAAGGCCCGCGGCGTCCAGATCGCCCGCTTCGATAACAGCGGCAAGATGGTCGAGCGCTGGGGCTCCTCCGATGAGCTCGGTATCCTGAAGCAGCTGGGCGTCGAGCCGAAGAAGCACTCAGGCATTCTGGAAAAACTGGGCGTCAGCTAAGCGGCAACTTCCGTAAGTTGAACTCAAGCCTTCTACGCATCTTCTGGCGTCCATACGGTTCTAACTGGAGCAGATTGCCGCTCCAGTTAGCGCTCTGTGCAGCAAACGTTTCTCTGTTTGCCTGAAATAAAGCCCTATTCTTGCCGATAGCATGGAAGAGGCCAGCATGCAGTCTGCAGAGAACCGCCGCCGCAACCCGCGTTTTGCCTGCAACGGCCCGGCAGAGCTTCAGCTTTCCTTCAACGAGCCTCCACTCCCCGCAAAGATTCTGAATATTAGCGCGGAAGGCGTTCTAATCGCTCTTCTCGCCCCGCATCCGGTTCCGCTTGGCGCCCGCGTGGAACTCAGTTTTACCGTTCACCACCTTCAGTTCCGCGTTCGTGCAGACATCCGGGTCATCCGCCCAGAAGGCCTGCAGATCGGCTGCCAGTTCTTCTCGCTCAGCGACCGCGTACTGGCGCAAATCCAGGACCTCGTCGAGGAACTCGCCCGCGATGAAGGCGTTCACATTTCCCGGCTCGCTCCTCTGCACTGAGCACTTCTGCGTAATGAGCGCCTTCAAGAATTTGCGCGTTATATCATCAATCCGGGCCTATCGCGACAGCTGCGCCCACCCCGCCGGCATTCTATCCGTATGCCCGGCGCCAGCTACTCTTTAGAAAATCGAGCCAACGCACATCCAAATGCAAGCAAAGACAGCAATCGTTCTCGGCGCCCAGTGGGGCGATGAAGGCAAGGGCAAGATCGTCGATGTGCTCTCGGACTCCTTCGACGTCGTCGCCCGCTACGCCGGTGGCCACAATGCCGGGCACACCGTCATCATCGCGGGCAAAAAGTTCATCCTGCAGCTGGTCCCCTGCGGTGTTTTGCGCCCGGACTGCCAGGCCGTCATCGGCAACGGCGTCGTGCTCGACCCCATGGCCTTCCTCAAGGAGGTCGCCAAACTCCGCGAGCTTGGCGTCGAGGTCGATCGGCAGCTCAAGGTTTCCAACCGCGCGCAGGTCATCCTCGAGTACCACCGCATGATCGAGCTCGCCGCCGAGTCCGCGCCCGGCCGCCAGAAGATCGGCACCACCTCCCGCGGCATCGGCCCGGCGTATGAAGACAAGATGGCCCGCAACGGCCTGCGCGTCGTCGACCTCCTGAACCAGGACCTGCTCAAGACCCACATTGAGAACGCCTGCCGCGAGAAAAACACCATCGCCCAGGCGCTGTTCGGCACCCACCCGCTCGACCCCGCACGCATGTACGACGAATACTCCGCCGCGGCCGAGCAGCTGCGCCCCTTCGTCACTGACACTGCCGCGCTGCTCAATGACGCCATCGACGCCGGCAAGAGCGTCATGTTCGAGGGCGCGCAGGGCACCCTGCTCGACATCGACCACGGGACCTATCCGTTCGTCACGTCCTCTTCAGCAACCGCGGGGGGCGCCATCACCGGCACCGGCGTCGGACCCACCCGCATCGGCACCGTCATCGGCGTCACCAAGGCCTACGTCACCCGCGTCGGCGAGGGGCCCTTCCCGACCGAGATCCACGACGAGTCGGGAGAGCTGCTGCGCACCCGCGGGCAGGAGTTCGGCGCGGTGACCGGCCGCCCCCGCCGCTGCGGCTGGCTCGACCTGCCGCTGCTGCGCTACTCCAACCGCATCAACGGCACTGAGTGGCTGGTCGTCACCAAGCTCGACGTCCTCGACGAGCTCGCGGAGATTCCCGTCTGCACCGGCTACGAGATCGACGGCAAAAAGATCGACACCATGCCTGCCGACGTGCGCGGCATCGAGTCGATCCGCCCCGTCTACACCCGACTGCAAGGCTGGCAGCAGTCGACCGAGCAGGCCCAGTCCTACGACGATCTGCCCCCGCTTGCCCGCGACTACCTCTCCTTCCTCGAGCGCGAGTCCGGCGCGAAGATCGGCATGGTCTCCACCGGCCCCGATCGCGACCAGACAATCGAGCTGCCGGCCTTCCACGCCGCTCTCCGGCAGTATCACGGTTAGAGTAGACACATGGCCGAGACCGTCAGCTTTCTGGTCCGCATGCGCTTCGCCGCTGAGGACCGCCAGGACATCACCGAGTTCCTTCGCCAGCTTGCCCAGGAGTCGCGCAAGGAACCCGGCTGCCTCACCTACCTGCCCCACTGGAGCGAGGCAACCTCCGACACCGTGCTCATCTACGAGCAGTACCGGGACCGCGCCGCGCACGACGCCCACCGGGCTTCCGCGCATTTTCAAAAGTACGCGGTCGGCGGCCTCTACCAGCGCATGCGCGAGCGGGACGTCGAAGACCTGCACGTTGTCGCCTGAGCACTTGTCAAGGGCTCTGTTCTGAAAACCATGGTGCGCATTCCGCCCCCGCCGATACATCCCGGCGCAAACCCCTGCCATCCGGGTAGTTACATGGAAACCGGGCGGCGTAGCAGCGGCATTCACTCCATGGTGCAAACCACACCCGGGCGGGTTTTCTGCTGCGTACTGCTCCTGGTCTGCAGCGCGATGGCCGCCCAGGGCATGAGCCTTATCCCCCTCACCGGCGGCCACAAGGGCGACCAGCAGAAGCAGATTGAGCGCCTCGAACAGCAGTGGCGCTCCGCCGTCCTCGCCGGGGACGAGACCACCATGACCACTCTGCTCGCCGACAGCTACATCGGGATCGGCCCCGATGGCACCATCTTCAGCAAGACCGAAGAGGTGCAGGCTCGTATCTCCGGGCGCGACCACCTGGAGAAACTCAAGGTTGAGGACCAGAAGGTTCGCATCTACGGCACCACCGCAGTCGTCACCTCCAAGGTCCGCATCCAGGGCCTCTACTCCGGCCAGCCCCTCTTGGGCGAGTACCGCTACACCCGCGTCTGGAGCTTCGCCGGCGGCCAATGGAACATCGTCAGTTTCGAGGCCAATCGCGTCCACGACTCGAGCGCCCGCAGCCATTGAGAGGTTGGTGGTTAAGGTTTAGGTGGTTAAGGTTTAGGTGGTTAGGGTTTAGGTGGTTAGGTTTCAGGTGGTTAAGGGCAATTCGCCCGCGGAAAGCACCGCATCCGCAATCGCCGCCGCCTCCACCGCGGGCCGCACCGCATGCACCCGCAGCACACTCGCCCCGTTAAGCACCGCCACCACTGAAGCCGCCAGCGTCGCAGCCTCCCGCCCACCTACCGGCACATCGCCGCCGCCCTGCGCTTGCCCCAACGTCCGGCCCAGAAACCCCTTGCGCGACACCCCGGCCAGCAACGGGCGCCCCAGCCCCAGCAGCCGCGCCTGTCCATGCAGCAGCGCGTAATTCGCCTCCCAGGCCTTGCCGAAACCGTAGCCCGGGTCCAGCACCACCCGCTCCAGGCGCACGCCCGCATGGAGCGCCGCCTGCAGACGCGTGCGCAGACCGCTCTCCACCAGCGGCACCACCTCGCCCGGCAGCAGCGCGGGCAGCGTCCGCCACTCCTCCGGGCGCCCCCGGGTGTGCATCAGCACTACTCCGCACTGCAGCGCCGCGCATGCCGCAGCCATACCACTGTCCCACGCGAATCCGCTTACATCGTTCACGATCTCCGCCCCGGCAGCCACGGTTGCGCGCGCGGTCGCAGCGCGCGAGGTGTCCGCCGACAGCACCGCATCCGGGCGCTCGCGGAGCAGGGCTTCGATCACCGGCAGCACCCGATCCTGCTCCTGTTCTGTGGATACAGCATCCACGCTGGCGCCCGGCCGGGTCGACTCGCCACCCACATCCAGCAGGGCCGCACCTTCCTCCAGCATCCGCAAGCCCTGCGCTACCGCACGCTCCTGCGCCTCGCGCGCGTCGCGCGCCCCGGCCTGCACGCCATCGCCGGAAAACGAGTCTGGCGTTACATTCACGATGCCCATCACCAGCGTCCGCGCGCCCAGCGCTAGCGTGCGGGTGCGCAGCTGCCAGGCAAGCTGCGGGCGGCCCGGAAATGAGGGAGGGAACGAGGGAGACGAAGACATGGCCGGGTTCGATGCTACGCTCCTGCTAAAGTTTGGGGCAGCATGCCCTTCCGCTCACCCGCCGCCCTGTCTACAGCCCTGTTTACCGCCCTGTCGCTGGCCGCCGGCATGCGCTGTGCCTTCGCGCAAACCAGCCCGCAGATCAGCCAGCAGACCGCCCAAAGCGCCACCCGTATGGCCGCCGACACCACCGCCCTGCTCACCGCGCAGCCGGCCACCGCGCGTGCACATTGGGGCCTTTCCATCGTCGACGCCGCAACCGGCGCCACCCTCTACGCGAACAACGACGCGCAGCTCTTTGAGCCCGCCTCCAACGCCAAGCTCTTCACCACCTCCGCCGCGCTCGCCCTGCTCGGGCCGGCGTATACGCTCGGTACCCGCGTCGTTGCCGAGGGGCCCCTCGACGCAAACGGCACGCTGCACGGCGATCTGCGGCTGGTCGGGGGCGCCGACCCCACCCTCTCCGGCCGCGTCTATCCTTACTCCGGCCACACCGAGCGGCCCAACCCGCCCCTCGCCGCGCTCGATACCCTTGCCGCCCAGGTGCTCGCGAGCGGCATCCACGCCGTCGATGGGCCGGTGCTCGCCGACGATACCCTCTTCCCCGAGGAGCCCTATGGCAGTGGCTGGGGCTGGGACGACCTGCAGTGGGAGTACGGCGCGCCCGTCTCCGCTTTGCCCGTCAACGACAATGTGCGTTATCTCACCGTGACGCCCGGCGCCATCCCCGGCGCGCCGCTCGCAGCAAGCTGGCTGCCCGACGTCCCCGGCCTCGCCAGCGGCCTGGCCATCACTGCGGCCACCTCCGCACCAGGCTCCGCGCCGGCACTCGGTGTTTCGCGCCTGCCGGGCGCAGCGGCCCTGCGCATCTTCGGGTCGCTCCCCGCGAACGGCGCCCCGGTCCATCTCGCCATCGCGCTTGAAGACCCGGCCAGCTTTGCCGGCAGAGCCTTCGCCGCGGCCCTCGCGGCCCAAGGGGTCCAGGTCAACGGCTCGGCCCCCATCCACCGCGCCTCGCAGGACACGCAATCCTTCACCACGGAAACGCAGCTGCCGCTGGTGCTGCACGCCCTGCCCGCCGGCGCCGGCTCCCTGTCTGAGCCGTCCGCGGGCCGCGTCGTGGCGACTCGGCAGTCGCCGCCGCTCAGCGACATCGTCACCGTCACCAACAAGGTCTCGCAAAACCTGCATGCCGAGCTGCTGCTTCGCCTGCTTGGCCGCGCCCAGGCCGCCGACGGCTCCGCCGCCCAGGGAGCGCGCGTCGTCCGCAGCTTTGCCACCACCCAGGCCGGGATCGCGCCTGACGACTTCCTGCTCTACGACGGCTCCGGCCTTTCGACCAAGGATCAGGTCACTCCGCGCGCACTCACCACACTGCTGCGCTACAGCACCACCCAGCCCTGGGGGCCGGTCCTGCGCAACTCGCTGCCTTCAAGCGGAGTCGACGGCACCCTCTCCAGCCGCTTCCCCGCCCTGCGCGGGCGCGTCCAGGCCAAAACCGGCACGCTCGGCGAGGTGGACGCGCTCAGCGGCTTCCTCACCGCGAACAGCGGACGCCTGGTGATCTTTTCCATCCTGTGCAATGACCACCCAGGTCCCGGCTCGCGCGCGGTCATCGATGCGCTGGTCGAGGCGGCGGCGAGAGACTTTTGAAGACCCCCTGCGCGGGAGGCGGCCACTTCGTGGCGTGTCTTCGTTGCGGTGACACTGCGGACGATTGTGGCCCTCCCGTTGGTCGGGATCAGCAATGTCGGCCCCGACCCAACGGGAGGGCCACGGATAACAAGTACAAGTCACGAAGTGACCGCCTCCCGCGCAGGGGGTCTTAGCGTTTGATCTTCGCCACCGTAGCATCCACATCGAACGCATCCGGCGCCACCGGCACGTTGTAGGTGACGCTCGTGAGATAGCGCTGTGAGGTCATATCTCCATTGTGGTAGAAGGTCTGGTTCAGGGACGTGGGGAGCCCGGCGACCGGGTGGTAGTCGGCAAACTCTTCGGCGTCCTCGTCCTTGTCTTTGTACAGTGGGTCGCGCCAGGTAAACGACACCCTTACGGGCAGGTGCGTGTCCGTGTCGAGCTGTAGCGTGATGTTGTCGTTGTCGCGGTCCAGCAGCGTAATCTCGTCCACCAGGTGCCGCTCCTCCATCTTCTGGCCGCCGAAGAACAGCACCGTGCCCGGCTCATGCCACCACACCCGCACCACCTCGTCGAGCGAGTGGTCCCTCCGCCGGAACGTCGTCAGGTACTCCTGCGGCGGAATCTGCCGTTTCCCCCGGTAGGTGATCTCCCAGTCGGTATCGGCGGTCAGAATGCTGACCACATCGCGCTTCTTGGTGAACTCGGTCCGTTGCAGGCCGGGGTCGGTGCGCGAGGTGGGCACGGTGCGCAGCAGACGATAGTCGCCGATCTCACCCGTCGGTTTGCCCTGGTAAAAGCCGGAGGTGCGGCCCTCTTCCACCAGGTTCTGGATCGCCAGCCACTTCGCCCCGCCCAGCGCCGCAACCATCTGCTGCATCAGCGTCACCGCCTGCGGATCGCTCCCGTTCGCATCCGGCTGCTGCGTAGGCACGGGTGCCGCAGGCTGCCCGGCCAGGGGCGCAGCCTGCGCGTTAGCGACATGCGCCGCCGCGAGCAGCGCCGTCCCCAAGGTTCCCAGGAAAAGATCTCTACAAGCAGTCCGCATCTAGAGCATTTCTCCCATAGGTATGCACTTCGAAGACTGGTGGTGTGTGGCTTTTCTTGACGGAAAAGCCACGTGGAGTAGGGTGGCTTCGGCTACATCTGTGGGAGAAATGCTCTAGCCCACCAGCACCGCGCCGCCGTTTACGTTTACGATCTCACCCGAGATGAAGCCGGCCCACGGCGTGCACAGGAACAGGATCGGCCCGGCCACCTCCGCCGGCGTGCCCACGCGCCCCATCGGGATAGTCGCAAAAATCTTCGCCCTGCCTGCCTCGGACGCGAGCGCGGGCGCCGACATATCGGTGGCGACCCAGCCTGGCGCCACACAGTTTACCGCGATACCCTCCCCTGCAAGCTCGCTGGAAAGGCTCTTCGTCAGCGAGAGCAAAGCCCCTTTCGACGCCGCATAATCCGCATGGAACGCCTCGCCGCGCTGCGCCGCGGTCGAGGCCACCAGCACGATATACCCGCGCCTTTCGAGCGAGACACCCTGCTGCTTGAACTGCGCCACCGCCGCCTGCACCAGGCCGAACACACTATCCAGGTTGATGTCCATGGTCCCGCGCCACTGCGCCTCGGCCATCGTCTCAATCGGCGCGTCGTGCGGCGGCCAGACTCCGTGGTTCACCACCAGAGCATCCAGCCGCCCCCAGGTCTTCACGGCCTCCGCGACCAGCGCGCGGCCCTCCAGCGCCGAGCCAAGCTCCTGCTCCACGGTCCGGCAGCGCTCCACTCCGCCGCATTCAGCCACCAGCGCCTCGGCAGCCTCCCGCGCCACCCTGTAATTGAAAACGACCCGCGCGCCCGCCTGCGCGAACAGCCGCACGGTCTCCGCGCCGATCCCCCGCGAGCCGCCGGTGACCAGCGCCACTTTCCCCTCGAACGAAAGCTCCACACCCATATGAGTCCAGAGTAAACGCACCGCCCTCGCTCACGCGCGTTTCAGCCGGATCGGTCCTTTAGCGTGCGATGGATCGACCGGATGGCCACCCTGCATCACCAGCAGCCTGCCCGCCGCGTGCAGCCTCCGCGCCGCGGCCCGGGCCGGCTCCATCAATGGTTCCCATGCCTCGCGCTGCTCGCCGCCGACCCGCCGCGCAGCCTCGGACGGGCAGATCGTCTTTCCGGCGCCACGCTCGGCCAGCAGCGCCAGGATCGCCTCTTCCAGCGCCGCATCGCTGCTTGCCCCCGCGCCAGACTTCGCCCTCCGCCGGCAGCCCTCGCTGCAGTAGCGCACCTCGTCCCAGGAGCGCTCCCACTTCCTGCGCCACTCGATCGTCCGCCCGCACACCGCGCAGGTCTTGGGCGCGGGCTTTACAGACGGATGAGAGCCGGAGTGCCCAGGATTCATAAGTGCGCATTTGGATGCAGACCGGCAAGCTGGATGCCGACCCGCAAGCTACACCGCAACCTCCCGGAAACTTCATCTCTCGAATCCGAATACCCGGCGCGAGCCGAAATCCACCGTCCGCCGGACATCGCAGTAAACAGCAAGACCAAACTTCCCCCAAGGAGAAACACACGATGCCAACCGCCAAATTTGATACCACCATCCACGCCATCCAGGAAGACCCGAAAAAGCTCTCGGCCGACAAAGCCGTTAAGGACATCGAGAGTTGGGAACAGTACCTGTCAAAGCACGAGCACGCAGGCGTCAAGTCGGTTGTTGCCGACCTGGGCAAGTTGAAGACGCTGCTCCATGCCGGCACACCGGACAACAAAGCCATCACGACCCTGCTCCACAAGCTCGGCAAAGACACAACCGCGGTCGGAGGCGATGAGGCCATCACCAACGCCGCCAAGATCAAGGAACTCGGCGCCGCACTGTCCCACGCTTCCTAGGCACCGTCGGTACCACCAGGGGGCGAGCCTTCAGGCTCGCTCCCTGCACCGCCGATCACCGGAAACTGGCAAGCGGCTTTCCACGAGCCCACCCCACCTGCAAGACCCCTGCAAACCTCACCCTTCTAAGTGACTCTTTCGGCACCTGCAACCCATTCTGCCGATCGCGTGCAGACCGTGGCCCCGTAGGATCGGTTGCAGTGGAATTCAGACATCCTGAGCCCAGCAATCCTGAACTTAATAATCCCAGGCCGCGGAAGTCGTGATGAAGCCTTTGCTGTTCGCCCTATTTCTTGTGTGTGCGCTAGGCGGTCTGCGCGCGCAGACGTCTGCCTGGCAGCCCACCCCGGGACACACGCAGGTGGCGATATGGCCCGGGGCCGCGCCGGATGCGCAGCCGGTCGCGGGGCCGGAGGTGGCAATTACGACCGGGAAGGACTCGCTGGTCGCCGGTAGACCATGGATTTCTGTCGGCAACGTCTCGCGGCCTACCATGACGGTGTACGCGCCCAAAGGCAAAAATACCGGCGCCGCAGTGGTCGTTTTTCCCGGCGGGGGCTACTGGGTTCTGGCTATCGATCTGGAAGGCACCGAGGTCTGCGACTGGCTGACGTCCAAAGGCATCACGTGCGTGCTGTTGAAGTACCGCGTGCCGGGCGAGAAACCATTTCCAAGATCAGGGCCCTATCCGGATTCGCCGATGGCGCTTGAAGATGCGCAGAGGACGATGGGGCTGGTGCGCTTTCATGCTGCCGAATGGCATATCGATCCGCACAAAATTGGCGTGCTCGGCTTTTCCGCGGGCGGCCACCTGGTGGCGGCGATGAGCGTGCATTTTGCGAAGCGCTTGTACCCGGCTGTGGATGCGGCCGACAAGGAAAGCTGCCGCCCGGATTTTGCGGTGGCTATCTATCCAGGTCATCTGTCGTTGTCGGCGATGCAGTGGGATGCGAAGCAGGACGCCAAGCCTGCGGTTCCTTACCCGGATCATTCTTCGGCCGCCGATCCAAATTTCGTGCTGAATCCCGATATCGCCACCCATATCAGCCGCCAGACGCCGCCCACGTTCCTGCTGCAGAATGAGGACGACGACGTGGACGGGGTGGAGCAATCGCTGGACTACTATGGCGGGCTCAAGAAAGCCGGGGTGCCCGTGGAGATGCATCTGTATGCACAGGGCGGCCATGCGTTCGGGCTGCGGCGCACCAGGTTTCCCGCGACGGCATGGCCTCAGCTGGTGGAGACCTGGCTGAGCACGATCGGCATGCTTCCCGAGTAACCGTTTCGCTTGGTGAACAGCGAGTCGTGGAAGACAATACCGCATGCGCATCTACTTCCTGCTGCCGCTTCTCCTCTCCAGCTATGCCGTGCACGCCGAGCCCCCGGCCCAGTCCTGGGCCATCGCCATCCACGGCGGCGCGGGCGAGGCGGAGTGGGAGCACATGGACCCGGCCACCGCCGCCGCTTACCACGCCTCGCTCGCCAAAGCCCTGGCCGCAGGCTCCGCTGTGCTGGCCCGGCACGGCTCCTCGCTCGATGCGGTCGAAACCTCTGTCGAAGTCCTCGAAGACGACCCGCTGTTCAACGCAGGCCGCGGCGCAGCCTTCGCCGCTGACGGCACCAACGAGATGGACGCCTCCCTGATGAATGGCGCGACGCTGGCCGCCGGTTCGGTCGCCAGCGTCCACTTCACCCGCCACCCCATTGCCCTGGCACGCGCTGTTATGGAGCACACGCCCTACGTCATGATGGTTGGCCCCGGCGCCGACGCCTTCTCCCGTGCGCAGAAGCTCGAGCAGCAGCCCCCCGCGTTCTTCTTCACGGAGGTGCGCTGGCAGGAGTTTGCCGGCGTGATGCGCGCGAGCGGCCGGCCCGTCCCGACTCGACCCGCGGGCGCGCCACCGGCGCCAGGCGGCGGCCTCGCCGCGCTGGCCGGCCCGCCCATCTTCGCGCACCGCTTCGGCACCGTCGGGGCGGTCGCCCGCGATGCGCAGGGCCACCTCGCCGCCGCGACCTCCACCGGCGGCATGCAGGGCAAGCTGCCCGGCCGCGTCGGCGACTCGCCCATCCTCGGCGCAGGCACCTATGCGAGCGACCGCTCCTGCGCCGTCTCCGGCACCGGCGTTGGCGAGTACTTCATCCGCCTCACCCTCGCCCGCCAGGTGTGCACGCTGGTCGAGCAGGGCAGCACATCCCAGCAGGCCGCCGACCAGATGATCCACAAAGAGCTGCCCGCGCTGAAAGGCGGAGAAGGCGGCGTAATCGTACTGGGCCACGCGGGCGCGCCGGTGTGGAGCAACAACACGCTAGGCATCTTCCATGCGCAGCAGGTGCAGGGCGGAATGGCGCAGGTGTGGGTTAAGTGATTTTGGGATGGCGCTTTGTGCTTGCCTATACCGGCAACGCTCAACAGCGAGCCGCTTACAATATCTATCAAAGATGGAACTCGAGGAGAAGAGAAATGCAAATGGAAGAAGCAAGGCAAGTTGTTAAGGTAGCTGCTGACTTCCTTGCCGCACAGGAACCTGCAGCGAAAGCCAGTCGCCTTGAACAAATTGAGCAACGCGAGGCTGAAGAATGGTCGGTCGTACTCTCGTTTCCCGATTCGTCAAGCGTGGATCTCCAGACGTTTACGGGACTTCATCTGGCAAACAGGGTGTACAAGGAACTTGTCGTCAACAGCAAAGCGAAAGAAGTGATGGCACTTAGGTTCTGGAAATAGATGAGCTACACGGCGATGATGGTCGAGAGGTATAGATCAAGAGGACTGCTTCTTGACTCCAATCTCCTTCTTCTGCACTTGAGCGGCACTGTCGACACCACTCTTATCGGACGAGGTCAGTACAACAGGCTGTCCAGCTTTACGGTAGAGCAGATGATCGTTCTTCGCAGGTTGATCGCCTCGTTTTCACGCGTAGTCACGACGGCCCACGTGCTGACTGAAGTCAGCAATCTGGTAAATGACATGCATGATGCAAGCAAGCTGCGGGTCTTCCGTGCTTTCGCCGACACCCTTGACATGATAGGCGAACAGGAAATCTCTAGCTATCAGGCCGCGCGCAGGCCGGAATTTCACTATCTCGGCTTGACCGATAGCGTCTTGGCCGAGCTCGCAGACAGGTTTTTGATCGTCAGCAACGACGGACGGATGGTCGATCTACTGCGCCGGAGCGGGATCGTAGCTTTGAAATGGGTTGAAGTGCTCGGCCTTTCCGTATGACCTTTCGGCGGTCTGCCTATCCTTCTGTTCCAGAAGACCTGCTGATGGAGGCAGATAACTGTCCCTAAATGAAGCATATTCAAAGCATGCCTAATTTAAGAACCGGCCCCTTCCCACCCGTAGACGAACAGCTCGACCTGCTCCAGAAAGGCGCCGCGGAGATCATCCGCGTGGCCGACCTGCGCGAGCGCCTGGAGCACTCCCGCGCGACCGGCACCCCCCTGCGCGTCAAGGCCGGCTTTGACCCCACCGCCCCCGACCTGCACCTGGGCCACACCGTGCTGATGCGCAAGCTCAAGCACTTCCAGGACCTCGGCCACCAGGTCATCTTCCTGGTCGGCGACTTTACCTCGCTCATCGGCGACCCCTCGGGCCGCTCCGCCACGCGCAAGATGCTCACCCGCGAGGAGATCGCCGAGAACGCCAGGACCTACACCGACCAGGTCTTCCGCATCCTCGATCGGGAAAAAACCGAGGTCCGCTTCAACTCCGAGTGGCTGGGCACCCTCGGCTTCGAGGGCATGATCCGCCTGGCGCAGAAGTTCACCGTCTCGCAGATGCTCGAGCGCGACGAGTTCCACACTCGCTTTCAAAAGGAGCAGCCCATCTCGCTCCACGAGCTGCTGTATCCGCTGGCGATGGCCTACGACTCGGTCGCGCTCCAGGCCGACGTCGAGCTCGGGGGCACCGACCAGAAATTCAACCTGCTGGCCGGCCGCGAGCTGCAGCGCACCTTCGGCCAGCCGCCGCAGATCGTGCTGATGACGCCTATCATCGAGGGCCTGGACGGCGTGCAGAAGATGTCGAAATCGCTCGGCAATGCCATCGGCATCCACGAGCCGGCCGCCGAGATGTACGGCAAGATCCTGTCCATCTCCGACCCGCTGATGTGGCACTTCTGGCTGCTGCTGACCGACCTGCGCCAGAGCGAGATCGATGCCATGCAGGCGGACGTAGCCAGCGGCGCATTGCACCCGATGGAAGTAAAAAAACAGCTTGCCCGCACGATCGTCGGCGGCTACCACTCCGCCGACGCCGTGCGCGAGGCCGACGAGGGCTGGGCGCGGCAGTTCCAGCGAGACGAGCAGCCGGAGCACGTGGAAGAGATCGCGGTCGCAGCCAGCGAGGTTGGCTGGACGGACGCGGGCGGCCCGGCAAGCGGCCAGATCCGCCTCGATAAGCTGCTGGTCAGGCTCGGCCTTGCCGATTCCGCCACGGATGCGACCCGCAAGCTGAAGCAGGGCGCGGTCCGCATCGGCGGCGAAGCCGTCAGCGCTCCTCACCTCTTTGTCGGCCCGCTGCCGGCGACACTGGTGCTGCGCGTCGGCAAGCGCATCCGCGCCGCGGCGCTGCGGTAATAGCAGCGCCGTGGCCATAAGAGCGCTGCGGCTCTATCCGCGTGGAGGCCCGGACAGGTCGCCGCACATGTCCGCACAAACAGTTGGCAGAACATCCTCTGCTATCTGTAGACCGTTTTCTCCCACAGGTATGCACTTCGCGATTCGTGGTGTGCAGCTTTTTTAACGGAAAAGCCACGCGGAGTAGGGTAGCTTCGGCTACATCTGTGGGAGAAATGCTGTACCCGTTTCTGTTACTCTTGCCGCGCGTCTTCCCCAGGCCCATGCGCATCGTCTCGCTCGAAGAACAGATCCTCACCCCAGCGTTCGCCGCCGCCACCCGTCCTCTCCGCTTCGGCATGCCTCCCGCTCTGCGCGCCCGCATGGAACCTGCCCTACTCGACCTGGGCGAAGGCCGCCTGCGCACCATGGATGAGGCCGGCATCCGCCTGCAGGTGCTCTCGCTTGCCGCCAGCGGGCTGGAGCAGCTGCCCTGCGAAGACGCCGCAGCGCTGGCCGCCGACGCCAACGACCAGATCTCTGCCGCCGTACAGGTCTACCCCGGCCGCTTCGCCGGATTTGCCACTATCACGCTTACAGATGTCGACGCGGCCGTCCGCGAGATGCATCGCGCCCGGCTCGATCTCGGCCTCGCGGGCGTCATGCTGCGGGCCTCCACAGACAATGTGCTCGCGGAGGAGCAGTTTGAGCCGGTGTGGGCGGCGGCCGAGGCGCTGGGTGCGCCGGTCTACCTGCAGCTCGCGCCCCCGTCTCTCCCGCGCGCCGCCGGCGCGACGCGGGCTTTCCCGGTAGCCGGTTTCGACGGCGGCGGGCAGGACGAGCTGGGCCTGCATGTGCTCCGGCTTATCCTCTCCGGCCTGTTCGACCGCTACCCGGGCCTGCGTCTTATCGTCGGGCGCATGGGCAGGAACCTGCCTTTCTCCATCGCACAGGCCAGCGGCGTCCTCGACCAGATGGCCCGGCACCTGCTCCGGCCGGCCCGGGAGTACTTCCACCAGCACTTCTGGATGACGACCGGCGGCAGCTTTACCACGCCGCCCTTCCGCAGCGTGCGCGACGTGGTTGGGATCGACCGCATGCTGTTCTCGATCCACTACCCGTTCAGCCCCAACCAGCGCGGACGGCGCTTCCTCGACAGCCTCCGGCTCTCCGAGGCGGACTGCCGCAAGCTGGCCCACGCCAACGCGGAGGCACTGCTGGGTTTACCGCATTGACCCGGATTTCACCGGCGACTGCACCTGCGTGCTGACCGGTGCCGCCGCTGGCAGGCCGGTCTCGGGCGAGGGCTGCATACGCCGCATCCGGCGGTTCGCCGCGTGGGCATTGGGTGCCTCAACCGAAAGCGTATTCACAACCGATGGATCGTCGCGCAGCTTGACGAAGAGCTGCCCATTGCTGGCGCGCGGCACCTCCAGTGTGTTCGCGGCGAAGCCATCCGGCACCATCACCGGCTTCAGAAACTGCGCCTCGGCAGCCACCGAGTCCAGCAGAAACAACGCGTTGCCGCCCAGCGTGCAGGCGCCGGACGTGGGGGCCTGCGCCGCAGCCGGCGGCGCACCCGAAGCTGGAACTGGGGCCGGAACTGGGGCTGAAGCCGGGGCCGCATCTGGAGCGCAGCTGTAGCTCTCCAGCGCCGGCAGCCGCACCAGCGTGGCCAGCGGCTGCCAGTCGCCCGCCGTGCCATCCGCCAGGATCGGCCGCAGCTGCAGCGGACCGAACGACGACGCGCCAAAGCTTTTCGCCGGATCGAGCGTCGCGATCGCCGTCTTCGCATCCTGCAGTACCAGCTGCCCCGACGCCGTGCTGAACGTTACCGACGAAAGCCCATCCCGGGTCGCGATCTCGATCGACTCCCCCTTGCTGAAGGTCTCCGGCATCTGGCTCTTGATGGCGAAGGTCAGCTTGCCGTCCAGCGGCAGCTCATCCGGCGCGCCCAGCTTCATCGCAACCGGGGGCGCCGGCTGCGGCACGGCCGCCAGTTGCACGCTCTTGTTGATCAACGCTACCGCCGGCCGGGCTGCGTCCACCATCGCCGGCACCGGCACCACGCGGCCATCCTTCAGTGTCACCTGCGCGATACTTTTCGCGCCGGCGCTCAGGCTGGTGATGCTCCCGCTGCCTGAGGCGACCTCCTGCTTGCCGCCCGGCTTGCCGTCAGCCGAGGCCGCCGGTGCACTCGCGCCGGCGTTGCTCGCAGGCTCCGGCGCGCCCAGCTCCAGCGCGTCCGTACTGCCGTTGCGGGTCAGCTTGCCCGGCGCAAACTTCACCCCGCGCAGCTCCAGGCTCGCCACCCCGTCCAGTCGCGTGCCGGTCAGCACGCCCTTGCGGTCCCCGGCATGCAGCGTAAACGCATCGTACTTGCCCGCCTCGGCAAAGCTCGAGACCCCTACTGTTTTCGGCTTGTCGATGCCAAATTGCTTGATCGAGAGCATCATCGCGCCCGGCTGCGCGTCCTTCAGCGGCAGCGTCGCCACAATGCCGTCCGGCCCGTCCAGCTTCCAGGCCGCCTTCTGGTCCTTGCCGCTGGCATCGCGAAAGTTCACCTGGTCCACGCACGCCGCCGCGTCCGAGCGCAAATGCAGCTCGTCATCGCGGCCCACCACCAGCGCATTCTTGTCCGCGTCGGCCAGCGTCCAGTCCGTGCCGTCGGTCGAGCGCAGCTTGAATGAGGGGCCCGTGTACGGGTCGAATCCCCAAAACCCCTTCACCGTCGCCTTCACATCCTTGCCCAGCGCCGCGTTCTGCAGCACCGGCGCCGGCACAACGAACCCACCCTCCTCCGGCTCCGGACGGGTCGGCAGGTCCAGCGCCTTGCCGCTCTTGTCCTCCAGGTGCAGCGTCAGCCCGTGCGCGTACTGGGTGGCGAATACCTCCGGCGCGCCGTCAACCGGCAGCACCAGCGGCGCCTTCTCCATGCAGAACACCTGCTTCGGGTCGACCGGGTGCAGCGCGGGCGGCGGCGCGTTGCCGATCGGCGGCAGGGCCACCACCATCACCGAGCGCGGGTTGTGGAACGAGGGCGGCGCGTTCAGCCACAGGTTCATATCCACGCCCTCATCGCTTGAGAGCGCGGGGATGTACTGGTACTGCGCCGAGTGGAAGCTCGACAGGATGCGCGCGATATCGAACGCCGCCGAGATATACGGGTCATACAAACCGGCGGCCATGCCCGGGGTCGCGCCGGCCTGCAGGGCCAGGTCGCTGCTGGGGCCGTTCAGCAGACCCTGCGCCACGCTGCTGCTGCCATTGTCCAGGATGACCGCGCTCTGGCCTTCCTGCAGGCACGAAGCCTGCTGGTCCGGCGCCCGGTCGAAACAGCCCTGGTTCAGCTTGAGCGAGAGCGAGCGCGCCAGCGTGTTCGACGTGTCCTTGACCTTGTCCGGGTCCTGGATGAGGCGGATGGCGCTCAGATAGACATTGATCCGCGCGCGATCGACGCTGGCCAGGTTAAGGTCCTGCGAGGCGCGGATAAACGAGCCCGGCCGCCCGCGCACGGCATCCTTGAGCGTGGAAAAGTCGCCCCCCGTCTGCGGTGCGAACAGCACGATCGCCTGCTGGGCCCCCGGCGGCACCACGATGTAGGTGCCCTCTTCGATCACCTGCTTGTTCCAGGCCTCGACCTTGGTAAACCAGTTATCCGGCGGCGGATTGGTGGAGCCGCGCAGAAATACCGCAATCATCAGGTAGTGGACCGACTCATGCTCGCCCAGCACCGGGTGCAGCCACAAACGGTCGCCTTCCTGGAGCGACGGCACGTCCGCAATCGGCAGCGTCTTGCCCGCGCGCTGCACCTTTACTTCCAGCGTCGGCCCCTGCAGGTCAAACTGCGCGGCCTGCGCGTGGAGTGCTCTCGGCAAAGCGCCGAGGAAGAGCCCAAGAACAAGGAGAAGAACAGAAAAGCAGGAAAGTCGCGGTCGCGAGAGCATATCGATCCTTATCGCTCTATTTTCAGGTGTGGGAGCGGTTGCGGCAAGAGAATTGCCGGGTGTGCACCAGTTGATGGAACCAAAACAGGCCCGGCGCATGGTTTGGGAAATCAGCCTGCCGCTGTTCATCTTCGCCCGATCTTCGCTGCCGGTTCGCTTGCGGTTTACTTCCGGCCAGTCTGCATTTCAGCTCACAGCTATTGTGGATCCATTGGGGCTCCAGCGGGATCACAGCAGGTACACGCCCGGGCAGCGCGGTTAGCCTGCGTACAGGCCCGGAATCACTCCCCCGGAACCATTCCTGATCCCTTTCACCTTACCCTGCCGCCGGCGGAGCCGCCTTCGCCCGGGCCCGGCGCATCCGCAGCTTGGCCTGCTGGTTACCGAGGAACAGCAGAATCAGCAATGCGGGAAGAAACACCGCCCACAGCACAGTGTTGCGCTGGCCATGGTTGGCCTCGACCGGGAGCGTTCCCTGGAACACGACCGGAGCCCCGGAGTCCGCAACCTGCAAAGTTAACGTGTACGCTCCGGCCTGGGGCAGCTGTACGGTCGCGCCCAGCAAGCGGCGGTTGGCCGCGCCCCCCGGCCCCAGCTGGAACCGGACCGGCGCATGACCCGACAGCACAGCCTGCCCCGTGGCTGTCGTCGCATTCGCAAACGAGCCATCGCCCGCATTCTGCACCAGCAGCGTCAGGTCGGCTGGTCCCGCCACCAGTGGGTCGGGCGCGGAAAAGAGCGTGACCGTGTACGCGCCCTGGGTCGCGTGCAGCGCGATGTGCGGCCCATCTGCCCGCGCCGCCGGACCAGCTGCGGCACCGGCAAGCAGCCCGAGTGCGGATATCACGACAAGCCCACCGCGCGCCATGCCTGCGAAACCTCGGCTCACATGCCAACCATGCCGCGCATCTGCATCGGCTGCAGCAGGATCCACACCCCGGCTGCATACAGCAGCACCGCGACCGAGCCCCACGGCAGCAGCACGAGCGCCCGTTTGCCCACACCCGGCAACGCTTCTCCCGCGCGTTGCGAACCCTCGGCCGGCTGCGAACCCACGACTCTCCGCCAGCCCCCCGCCAGCCGCCAGCCCAGGTACAGCGTGCCCAGCAGTCCCGCGTCCAGCAGCCCCAGCTGCAGACCCAGCAGCGAGCCCGCGTTCAGCAGCGGCCGCTCGCCCATCCAGTCCGGAGCGGGGAGCCTGCGCAGTACCGCGCCAAAGCCTGGCCCGAAGCTGGATGCAGCCTTGGCCAGCTCATGCGCCGCCTGCAGCAGCCCCGGCAGCAGCGAGTCCCAGGCGGTCGCCAGGTGGAACGACAGGTGCGCCGCCCACATGCCCAGCCCCACCGGCAGCAGCGCCAGCGTCCACTTCGGCAGCTCGCTGCCTGCGCCCCGCTCGCTCCTCACCGCCAGCGCCAGCAGACCCAGCAGCACTGCCGGCAGCGCCGCCGCGGCCAGCAGACCCGCCGTCTGGCTGGCTACCGCCGGCAGCTTCGTGCCCAGCCGGTCCATCCAGCTCGCCACCGGGGCCACCATCACCGCGGCGCTCGCGAACCCGGCCACAACCACGGTCGCGGCCAGCACCGCCACATCCAGCCGCTGGCTGTAGCGGCCCACCGCCGAGCGCTGCGGATCGTCCCGCGAAAGCTGCACCAGGTCCAGCGCAGGCGGCTGCACAAACAGCCCGACATTGTCATGCGGGCAGGCTTTCACGCAATCCATGCACAGCGTGCAGTCCATGTTGCCCTGCTTCTCCGGCAGAAACAGGTGCAGCTCGCAGCCCCTCTGGTACGGCTCAGTCGCTGACTTCGTGTGCCCGGCGATGCAGTCGCGTGTCGAGCAGCTCCCGCAGGTCGCCATCGAGCGCGGGGCCACCTCCACCGGGGACAGCAGCGACGAAACGAAGTTGAACTGCCCCAGCGGGCACACGTACTTGCAGAACGAAGCATCGCGGAACACCGCGTCCACCGCGAACGCGGTCGCAAAGTAGGCCAGCAGCAGCACCGCCGTGCGCAGCGGCGAATCCCACAGCGCCAGCGCCTCATACGCCCAGAAGAACAGCGCCACCAGCGTCACCGGCAGCCACTTGTTGCGCAGCACCCGCGGCCACGGCTTTTGCTCGAGCCCCAGCCGCCGCAAAACCCACCTGGCCGCCTCCCTCGGCAGCATGAACGGGCAGCTCATGCAGAACAGGTTGCCGCCCAGCAGCACCGCCAGCACAAAGATGCCGCGTCCGTAGGTCCACGGCACAATGCCGGCCAGGTTCATCGAGCCCATCTGGTGGCCGAACAGCCCGTCCACGATGACCGCGGTCGCGATCAGCAGCGAGGCGCCCTGCAGGCTCTGCCGCCCGTAGCGCGAGCGCAGAAACTCCCCCAGCGCGGGCAGCCGCAGCAGGTCGAACCCGCGCCGCAGCCCGGCAGCCCGGGGCGTCTGTAGGCTCCGGCGAACCGTGGGCAAGCCCCGGCGCAGCGCCGTAAGCCGGGCCCGCGCCGCCTCCGCGCCTGTTCTCCGCCGGTCGGCCTTGCGCGACACCAGCTGCACCGTGATCAGCATCGCCGCGCCCAGAAAGGCGACCGAGCCCACGATCCACATCAACGCACCGGCGGCCACCTGGTCATCGAGCACCGAAATCCCGAAGAAGCGCGGCACCTGCCCGTAGGCCGGGTAAATGCCTCGCCCGGAGAAGGTAAGGATCGCCGACAGCCCCGTATTCACAAAATCGGCGGTGAGCAGAAACGGCAGCAGCAGCCAGCGGCTGGCGGCGTAGGTGGTCGGCCACGGCGCCACGATATGCCACCAGAACAGCACACTCGTAAACAGGAAGCACGCATGCTCAACCTCGTGCCAGTCCGGCGAGCGCAGCGCCAGGTCATACGCCGCCGGCACATGCCAGGCGATGAAAGCGAGGTTCATGAGCAGCCAGGCCAGAGCGCGCGAAGCGAACAGCCGCTGCAGACCGTGCACCCAGCGCAGCGTGAAAAACGGCCCCAGCCCCTCGCGCACAAAGTAGCGCGGCAGGCCCCGCAGCAGCGGCACCACCGGCGCGCCCAGCACCAGCAGCGGCGGCGCGATGGCCATCAGCAGCAGGTGCTGGGTCATGTGGGCGGTCAGCAGCACGCCAGACAGCGTATCGAGCGGCGAGGCGATCGCAACCCACACCGCGAGCACCCCGGCCAGAAAGCACAGCACCCGCCAGCCCGGGATCTGCTCCGGACGGCTCCGCTGGAGCGCGCGCCAGCCCCGCAGATAGACCAGCACCGTCACCAGCAGCGCCAGCGTCGCCCACTTCGGAATGGATGCGAGGCCGTAGGAAAAACCGGCCTGGGCCGCGTCTTGCATGCTCGACTGCTTTCTCGGGAAGGCGGGCGGCGTGCTGCCGCTCTGGCTGAACGATGCCTCCTCCTTCAGCCTACGCGCACAAACTGGGAGCCACTGCGATCGCCACTCCCAGCAGGAGTGGCAACCAGGCCGGCAACGCTGGATCGTCCGGGCACGTTAGAAACCAAAACGGCAGCGGCCGGAAAGCCGCTGCCGCCCTGTGCTACGCCCCGCCGCTCAACGCGCGTGCGCAAGAGTAGGTGCGCTGTTCAAACTGACTGTGGTCTCCGCGCTCTTGCCCGATGCCTTGTTCTTGCTGGTCGTCTGCCCCTGCCCCTGCGAAGTCGAAGGCGCCGGCTGCTGACCGCCACTCTCCTGGCTTTGCAGTGGCCCCTGGCCGGTCAGCGGGTTGCCCTGCTGGTTATCCGGAGCCCCATTCGGTGTCGCCGCATTCCGCGCCGGCGGCTGCCCCTTCGGGTGCATTGTCTCCAGGAACGCCACCACCGCCGTGGTCTGCGCAGGCGACAGGTTCTTGCCGTAGGCCGGCATATTGCCGCCGCCCTGCAGCACCTGCCGTACCAGCTGGTCATAGGTCAGCTGCGTCGCGACGGCATCGAGCGCCGGTCCGCGCAGGCCGCCTTCGCCGCCTACCATGTGGCAGTTGCGGCACTGTTTACCCTGGAAGACCACGGCGCCGGCCCGTTCGAGCGGCAGCGCATCGTGGATCTTCTCCGCCGGCAGCGCATCGCCGCTCCAGGCCGTCATCTTCGGGCTCCACGGCTCATAGGTGCCCAGGTGGTTCAGGATCGCGATGCTGATAGCCATCGTGATCAGCGTCAGCACCGCAACCGGCCGCCGGCTCCAGTGCTTCTCGCCCTCGCCCGCGATGAACGGCAGCGCAATCAGCGCTGCAATCGCAATCGGAGGAGCGATCAGCATCGCCGGGGTTTCAAGCGCGTTGGGCAGGTACGACAGGATCGAATAGATCCACAGGAAGAAGTAGTCCGGCGCGGGCGCGACCTGGATGATGGTCGGGTCCGGCTGGCCGCCCGGTCCGATCGGGCCGAAGACCACCGCGCAGAGCGCGACCGCCCCGTAGATGGCCGCCGAGAAAAACAGGTCCTTCCACACCGCGCCCGGTACAAACGCGATGCCGTCCTTGTGGGCCAGCTCGTTGTACTCGTGCACATAGGTGGAGCGGCGCACAATGCGGCCGGGCATCGGCCACTCATTGATCCCCAGCTTGAGCACCAGCCAGATATGCAGGCCGGCAAAGGCCATCAGGCCTGCCGGGATTACGAACACATGCAGCGCGAAGAAGCGGGTCAGCGTCGCGCCGCCAATAACAGGACCGCCCAGCAGCGCGTGCACGGCATATGGCCCGATCACCGGTACGCGGCTGGCAATAGAGGCGCCGATGCCGAGGCCCCAGTAGGCGTCCTGATCGTAGCGCAGCACCTGGCCGGTAAAGCCCATGCCGAGCGTCATAAACAGCAGGCCGACACCCAGCAGCCAGGTCAGCTCGCGCGGAAACTTGTACGCGCCGAACATGAACACCTGGGCCATATGCACGATCACGACCGCGATCATGAAATTCGAACCCCAGCCATGCATGGCGCGCAAAAACCAGCCCAAGGGCAGATTGTTATTCAGGAAATTCAGACTCTGCCACGCCTCGCTCGCCGAGGGGGTGTACACCAGCGCCAGCAGGATGCCGGTCAGGATCTGCAGCACCAGCAGAGCGGTCGCCGCTGAGCCGAACACATACCACCAGCTCGCGGTCGACTTCGGCACCGGGTGCAGGGCGGACTCTTTGACGAAGCCCTCCAACTGCACCCTTCGCTCGACCCAGCCGTAGACGTCGAGCGCCGTCTTCTTGGCATTGATGTTTAGCCTAGGCATGACTTCTTCCCTTCAATACTTGCCTGGTTCGAAAGCGTAGGCAGTTGACCCGCATTGATCTGGAGCTCGCCATCGACGATCTTCCACTTGTACTCAAACATGCCGCGATCCGGCGGACCGGCGGCGCGCGAGCCGTCCTGGTAGTACACGCCACCGTGGCAGGGGCACATGAACAGCCCCGACTGCGGGAACCAGCGCACCGGGCAACCCAGGTGCGCGCAGTTGATGGCGAACACCTGGAACGCCGTATCCGAAAGCCGCCGCACCCAGCAGGCGGTGTTGTCGGTCGCGCCGTCGGTCGGCGCCTTGTAGGGCGTGATGAAGGTCGCGAGCCGGGTCTGGCCGTTCGGGTAGCGGTCAATATGGCCGAGCGACACCCAGGACTTATAAAAGCCTTTCTTGCGCACCGCCGGCCCGATGATGTAGCCGATCACAGGCGCAGTAATGGCGAGGCCAACCAGCACATTGAGCCCGACGCCGATGTTCATCAGCAGGTTGCGGCGCGAGACCGGGCGGACATGCAGTTCCGCGTCTTCGATCTTGTGCTCTTCGGTCTTGTTCTTCTCGATCTTGATCTGGTGGTCTTCGGTTGCGCTCATTACTGGCTCGTCCTCCTCTGCAGTTCTGTCCCGGTGCCCGGATGTGGATTGCCCGGTTGGGATTGCCGGTGGCTGCTGAGCCAGGCCACAACATCGGTGATCTCGGTGTCGCTCAGCGGGTGACCTGGAATGTCGTTCCGGTAGTCGGGCTGGCCCAGGTCTGGCCTGCCTGTAATGATGATGGTGCGCAGTCCCTGGTCGCTGATCAGCGAAAGATAGGTTGGATCCACTAGAGAGCCGGACTTGCCTGGCTTCGGCACAGTGCCGCTGGGCGCCGCAGCGCCGTGGCAGCTCGCGCAGGCCTGTCCGTACACCGCCGCGCCATGCGAGACGTCTCCGGGGTGCGAAGCGGCGTAAGGCGGCAGCGTCATACCTGCGAGCATAGCTGGCTTGGCCCAGCGCTGACGCATCCCAACCACGATCGCGTTGATCTGGTCATCGGTCAGCAAACCGCCGGCCGAGGTGCCGAAGGCGGGGCTCAGCCCGCCCGGGCCGCCATTGGTGATGTAGTTGCGGATCATGGCATCGGTGGCAAGGCCTAAATACAAAGGATTGTTTAAAGCCAGCGAGGGACCGCCCTTGCCGTTCACCCCGTGGCAGGCTGTGCAATTCTCCCCGTAGAGTTTGTCGAAGTCCACGACCTTGTCCGGACGAATCTTGGCTTCGTGGGCGCTGGCCGGTCCGTTGATCAGCCGCTGGCAGCCGGTGGTTCCCATCACGGCGCCCAGCGCGAGTACCGCCACCGCCGTCGCCCAAGTCGTGTTCCGGGTCTGCTTCCAAACCATGTTCCAGGTCATACGTGCGTTCCAGCCCGGCATCAGCGGCGCTCCTCCGTAGACGGACCAGACGGGTCCGCTTCGTGCGACGAAAGCCCTGCCGTCTCCAGGCCCAGGCGCATCGCCAGCGGCAGCGACTGCGCCGTGCGCACATAGTCCGACCGCGACACCACATACCCCGCGACCAGCCCAAAGGTGAACTGCGCGATCAGGAAGTCGGCCCAGTTGATGTGCTGGCTCATCTCCGGGTTGATGGTCGGCAGCGCCGCGTACAGCAGCCCGCTCCAGGCCAGCGGCGCGATAATGCCGCCCAGCAGGACAGGCCGGCGGGGCATCAGCGGCAGCACCGAGCCGTACAGCAGCCCGATCAGCGTACAGGAGATGGCGTGGATCACGATCGCGATGCCGAGCGAGGCGGCATGGAAGCTGCGCAGGTCCTGCATCGACGGGTTGCCGAGCCCGGTCATGCTGGAGACCCCCGCGCCGCCGAGCAGGTTGATGGGATACCAGATGGAGTGCTGCGCGATGAGCCCGTAAGCCAGCGCCGGGAAGATCATGGCGATGCCGCCCGCGACCCCGCCCTTAAGCCCCGCGGTGATCGAGAATGTCTGCACCGGCAGGTGCGCGCGATGCTCCGTGCTGACCGAGATCCGCGCCACCGACTTGCGCGAGGTGGCAACCGCGATCTCCTGCACCCGGACTTCAATCTCCTCATGCGCCTCGTGCGGCAGCACGTCGCGGAACCAGCCCACGCAGCCGTAGGTCAGCAGCAGGAAGCCCAGGATGCTGACCACGTAGTGCGTCAGGATGCCGGCAACCAGCAGCGTGAAGCCGAGCGCGGCGACGATCGGCCACGCCGTCGGCGCCGGCAGGTGGATTGAGTCGCCATGCACGGCAGAGTGCGGCTTGACCGGGTCGCCGTGCGAAATCTCGACCGTTCCGTGCGCCGGGTCGTTGTCGATCCCGTGCTCCGCGATCTCTTCTTGTGTGCTCATGCGCTCCCTGTGCCTTCCCGCCGGTCTGCTGCTCTTGCCTGCACTATCTTCCCCAAGCTATCTGCCTATGACATACACCACTGCGAACACCACCACCCACACCGCATCCACAAAGTGCCAGTAGTAGGCCAGCGTCTGGATGCGCTCGCTGTTCTTGCTCGTTATATGGCCGGTCATGGCGAAGATCCACAGCGTGATCAGCATCACCAGCCCGATGATGACGTGCGAGGCATGCAGCCCGACCAGCGAGTAGAACGTGGTGCCGAACAGGTTGGTCTGCAGCGTCAGTCCATCGTGGTAGATCAGCTTGTACCACTCGTAGCCGGTACCGATCAGAAAGATGGATCCCAGCGCGATCGTGATGCCAAGCCACGCCGTGAACTTCTTCACCTGGTTGTGGTCGATGGCCTGCTCGGCGACCCAGATGGTGAGCGAGCTCGACAGCAGGCAGATCGTATTCACGATCGGCACCTCGAGCACCTCGCGGGGCTGTGGTCCCCACTGGCTCTTGCCGATATAGAACAGGTAGGCCAGTACGAACATGGCGAAGATGGCCGACTCGCCGATAATCAGGCAGATCATGCCGACCTTGCCCTTGTTCGGCAGGTGCCAGGGCTGCTCCAGTTCGCGGGCTACAACCGGTACGGTGATGGCGCTCATTCAGGCTTCTTCCTCAGAGGGTCTGGTGTCGCGTGGTGGAGAGCGCGCGTTTACTCGTACTTCCAATCCGGGTCGTTGGGGTGCTTCAGGTCCCACAGCGGACGGCGGCTTGAAACAACCGGATCGGTCGCGAAGTTGTAGTCGGGCGGCGGCGAGCTGGTCGCCCACTCAAGCGTCCACGCGTCCCACGGGTCCGGGCCTGCTTCGGCCCCGTGCAGCAGCGAGACCACCAGGTTGTAGAAGAAGATCGACGACGCGATCGCCTGGATGAACCCGCCGATCGAGACGATCAGGTTCCAGCTGCCCCATCCGCGGCTGGCCTCATAGGTGTACACCCAGCGCGGCATGCCCAGGATGCCCGGCACGTGCATAAAGTCAAAGGTGAGATGGAAACCGATGAGGAAGAGCCAGAAATGCCACTTGCCCATCTTCTCGTCCATCATGCGGCCGGTCACCTTGGGGAACCAATAGTAGATGCCGCCCAGCATGGAGAACACGATCGCGCCCACCAGCACGTAGTGGAAGTGCGCCACCACAAAGTAGGAGTTGTGCAGCTGCCAGTCCCACGGCGACGACGATAGCATGATGCCGGTGAGCCCCGAGATGAGGAACTGGAAGACAAATGCCGTCATGAACAGCATGGGCGTGGCGAAGCGAATTTTTCCGCCCCACATCGTCGCCAGCCAGTTGAAGATCTTGATGCCGGTGGGCACCGCGATGATCATCGTCGAGAGCGTGAAGAAAGCGTTCGCCGCCGAGGTCATGCCGACCGTGAACATATGGTGCGCCCACACGCCGAGGGAGATGAAGACGATGCCGACCGAGGCCGCGACCATCGCCGGGTAGCCGAACATCGCTTTGCGCGAGAAGACCGGGATGACCTCATTGGCGACGCCGAAGGCCGGCAGCACCAGGATGTAGACCTCCGGGTGGCCGAAAATCCAGAAGAAGTGCGCCCAGATCAGCGCCGAGCCGCCCGCCTGCGCGTCAAAGAAATGCGCGCCCAGGTAGCGGTCGAGCTCAAGCATCACCTGCGCGGCGGTCAACGGCGTAATCGCCACCAGCGTCAGCGCGGAAACGCACAGCATCAACCAGCAGAACAGCGGGATCCTCATCATCGTCATGCCCTTGCAGCGCATCGAGATGGTGGTCGCGATGATGTTGATCGCCGCGCCCAGCGTGCCCCAGCCGGTAACGAACAGGCTCAGCGCCCAGAAGTCGACCGCGTGGCCCTGCGAGTAGGTGCGAGTGGTCAGCGGCGCATATTCAAACCAGCCCACGTCTGGCGCCGAGCCCACCCCGTACAAGCCGAAGCCGCCGATGAACGAGTAGTACAGCAGGATGCCGCCAAACGCGGTCAGCCAGAACGACAGCGCGTTCAGCCGCGGAAACGCCATATCCCGCGCACCGATCATCAGCGGGACCATGTAGTTCGCAAAGCCGAACAGCAGCGGCATGCCCATCAGGAACACCATGGTGGTGCCGTGCATGGTGAACATCCGGTTGTACGTCTCGGGCGAGATGAAGTGGTTGTCCGGGTACATCAGCTGCACGCGGATCATCATTGCCTCCGCCCCGCCGACCACCAGGAAGAACAGCGCGTAGATCACGTAGAGGATGCCCAGGCGCTTGTGGTCGACCGTCACGACCCAGCCGTGCAGCCACTCGCGGAACGTGCCCTCCGCCGGGCGGGCGGGGGTCAGGTCCAGCGACCCGATTGGAAGCGATGCGTCAGCCATCGAAACTCCTGTCCTGCTACTTCAAACTTGAGAGATACACCGAGACCTGCTCCAGCTGCGTCTCGTCCAGCTGCATGGGTGGCATCAGCGCGCCCTCTTTCAGGTCGCTGGGGTTGCGGATCCAGGCCTTCAAGTTGCCGATATTGTTGTCCGCCACGCCGGCGCCGAGGGTATCCCGGCTGCCGAAGTGGGTCAGGTTGGGTCCGAAGCGCCCATTGGCATTCGTGCCCTGGATCGCATGGCAGTTCATGCAGGCATTGGTCTGGAAGACCTGCTTGCCCGCCTGCACCTCCGACAGTGCTGCATTCTGGCCGTGCACCGGCTGCGGCTCGCTCACAGTCTGCAGGCTGGCCTGCACCCCGGCCTGCGACTCGGCCGTCTGCTGCCGCGAATCCTGATCGCTCGCCTGCCCGGCTTCCACGCCCGGCTGCTGCTGGTTCGTAATCCAGCGCTGGAACTGGTCCGGCGTATCCACATACACGCGGATCAGCATCTTCGCGTGCTCCACGCCGCAGAACTGCCCGCACTGGCCGACGTACATGCCCGGAACATGCGGATCGATCCACATGTCGTTGATGTGGTCCGGAATATTGTCAACCTTGCCCGCCAGCTGCGGCACCCAGAAGGAGTGCCACACATCAGCCGACAGCAGCTTCATAAAGGTCGGCTCCGGGCGCTCCTTCGTGCTCATCGGCACGTGCATTTCGTTGGCCACGACAACGCCGTACTTCGGATAACGGAACTCCCACCAGAACTGGTGGCCGACCACGGTGACATCGAGCGCGTTCTTGGGCTTGGGATTGTCCTGGATGGCGAAGATCATGCGCGCGGTGGTGAGGAACAGCACCACGACAATGATGACCGGGATAATGGTCCAGGCCAGCTCCACCTGGGGCGAGCCGTAGACCTGCGCCGGCTCCACATCGCTATCTTCCTTCTGCCGGTACTTCCACACCACGTAGGCCCAGATGCCGCCCACGACCACCAGAATGCCCATCGTGATGCCGATCACGAAGAGGCTCAGCACATACTCCTGCTCGGCCGGGGTCGAGGTCGGCTCGAACATGTTCGGGACCGCCGACGGCTTGCTCGCGGCCCAGCTGCTGGCGGCCAATAACAGCGAAGCTCCGAGCACCCCCACCGAACGCAATCCGCGTTGCGGAACCAGCCGTCCCGCGTGTACAAACAGCTGCGAGAGTATTGGACTGCGCTTCGTCCCCTTCGACCGCTGCGACATAAACGTACGCCTTTCTGTGGCTGCTCTTTCCGGGCGCTCGAGCCGGTCGGCGATGGTGCGGTAGCTCACGTGCTGCTTCCCGGGCGGGCATCGAGCGGGCGCAGACAACCTGCGCCGCATGGCCCTGGCCCATGTTTCCTTCTCATCCTAGCAGCACAAAAGCCGAGTGGAAGCCCTGCTTTCCCGGGCGCAGGCTCATCGCTTCGACGTGGCAAAGTTGTGCCCTGCGGTCTTCGGTTGCATGGCGGACAGACCGCTGGGTGTCCGCTCTCTCAGGAGCTAGCTCCGGGCCCGCGACTATGTATTTATGCCGCCGGCGCTATATTTATGCCGCCGGCGCTCTCGCGGCTGCAGCCGCTCTCACGACCGCAGGCCCGCGCGCAGGCGCCCCACCACGCGGATCAGGCCCAGCAGCACGCCCAGACTCAGGCCTTCGCTATACGCGTGCAGCACGGCGCGGGGCACCAGTGGCATGCGCATTAGGCGGAAACCCCGCGCCGGCTCCTGAAAAAACCGCGCTGCCGCATGCTCCGCCACCCGCAGGTCGGCCTGCACCGCCGCCGCGGCCAGGGCGAACCCCTGCGCCACCGGCAGTCCAGGCGGCAAGACCCGCTCGCGGCGGCCAAGCGGCCCCGCAGCGCCGCCCAGCGCGGAGTGCACCGCCGCCGCCGCCACCTGCCCGCTGCGGATCGCGCCATAGATGCCCTCGCCGGTGAGCGGGTCGACAAAGCCCGCGGCATCCCCGGCCAGCAGCACCCGGGTGCCTGCGGCAGGCCGGTACCCGGCCGCGCCCAGGCCCAGAAACTGCCCCACCGGCTGCGAGCTCACGCGTCCCGCCCCGCAGCGCTGCGCGATGTACCGCTCCAGCACGGTGCGGTCCAGACGGTCGCCGGCCGCGCCCTCCACGTACAGCCCCACATTGACGTGGGTGTCCCGCGGAAACAGCCAGCCGTAGCCGCGCGCAACCGGGGCGAAGTCGAACGTGAGCGGAAACTGCTCCTCGGCCGTTGCATACGGCACATTCGCCTCCAGCGCAAAGCCGGTGCGGAACCAGCTCGCATCGGTCGCCAGCGCGCGCACCCGGCTGTGCACACCATCGGCACCCAGCAAAAAGCGCCCCTGCAGCAGGCCGCCATCGGCCAGCCGCAGCGCCACCCGGTCCGCCTGCTGTTCCAGTCCCGCAATCCCGGGCACCTGCTGAAACTGCGCGCCGCGAGCCCGGGTCTGCTCCAGGCAGTAGCTGTCCAGCTCCTCGCGCACCGTCATCGCGCATACCGGCGCACGGCGGCCCACCGTCACCGTCTGCGCCGCGGCCTCTTCGAGCGCGATGGAGCGCTCCCAGCGCCGCACCACCGGGTCAATGGGATAGCGCAGCGCGTGCACCGCCTTCATCGTCAGCGCGCCGGCGCAGGCCTTGGCTCGGGGGAACGCCGCCCGGTCCACCAGCAGGACCTGCCGCCCGGCCGCCGCCAGGTCATACGCAGCAGCGCAGCCAGCCGGCCCCGCACCCACCACAATCGCGTCCCAAAGCTGCGCTGTAAGCTGTCTTGGAGCACCGGCCATAGCGCCATTATGCTGCCTGGTGCCTGGCGGCGGGGCCGCGTTCCCCCTAAGCCTGTTCCCTGCGCAGCCGTCTCCGCAAACCTAGAACGGCATGCGCGCCGTGACCACCACCCCGTGGTCGTAGCTGTGGTACGCGCTGGTTGCCAGCTGGATGCCCGCGCCGAGGGTCACGCCGATGCGGTTGTGCAGCTTATAGCGCGTCACAATCCCCGGCGTAATGAAGTTCTGGATGCGCCCGTCATTGTCGCCGCCCTTGTAGTAGGTAAAGTTGTCCTCGATCTCCGGCCACCAGTGCGCCTCCTGGTGGAACTGCACGGTCGAGTTCCACGCAATAGGCCGTCCGGCCGTGTTGCCGCCGGTGGTGGGCAGCGTCGCTCCAACCGTCGACTGGATATCGAACTTGCCGAAGCCCTTGCCCCCGGCAAGCGTCGGCGAGACCGTCGCGTTGCGGGCGCCGTTCAGGTACGAACCCGTGGGCAGGCTGCCCCCGATGAAAATCGTGAAGATGGAGTTGCCGTGCTCCTCGTTCCGGGCAAACACGCGGTACTTGAGCAGGAAGCTCACATCGCCGAAGCCGTCTTTCGCGGTCGAGTTGTGCTGCATGTACGGCGGCACGTTGAAGATCAGCTCAATCTGCCGCAACGGGATCACCTCCAGCCCTTTGCCGTTGCCATAGTTCCACAGGCGCGTCTTGTTGGCCTGGGGCTGCGACAGGAAGTCGGTGCGCAGCTCCTGCTCCAGCCGCGGCGTCACTGTTACCAGCGGCGTCACCCAGTGCGGCTGCTCGGCCTGGGTCGCGCTGACCCGCGCCAGATACGATCCGACCAGGCCTTTGTGGGTCTGCACCTGCGAGGGCGAGGAGGACGCGGCGGAGGCGGTCTGGGCCGGCGTCTGGGCGTGCGCGGCAGACAACGGCAGCAACGTGGCGGCGGCGCTGAGGAGAACTGCGGGGTGGAACCTGTGCATGCAGGAGCCTTTGCTTCTCGGGAAGCGGGGAATACGAATCCATACGTTCCGGTTCGCTGTTCCTCGACTATAAACGATGGCTTGCAGCGCACCCACGCCGCACTCGCCCAAATCGGCAAGCCCCCGCGCACCTGGCGACTATTCTTGAAACATGGGTGAAACGGCACAGATTCTCGCACTCTGGCGGCGGGCGCAGGCGCATGGCGAGCAAGTGTGCCTGGCCACCGTAGTCCACGTCGAGGGCTCGTCGTACCGCAAGCCGGGCGCGCGCATGCTCATCACCTCCGGCGGGGAGCGGGCCGGGACCATCAGCGGCGGTTGCCTGGAGGCGGAGGTAAGCCGCAAAGCCTGGTGGCTGACCCGCGGCGGCCCCGTGGTGCAGCAGTACCAAAGCTCGTTTGATGAAGATGGCAGCGGCGTGCCCTGGGGGCTGGGCTGCGGTGGCACGGTGTGGGTTTTGCTGGAGCAGAATCCGGTGCCAGTGCTGCGCGCGATGGAAGCCGCCCGGGAGGCTGGCCGCCCGTCTGTCATCGTCAGCCGGATTGCGGCGCCCGCTGGCGCCATATCTGTGTTCAGAGAGCAGGCGCCTTCCGGGGAGAGCCTGCCCGCACCCGTGATCGAAGCGGCGCGGCGGTCATTTGCGGAGCGGCGGAGCTTCTTCCTGGAAGCGGATCTGGCGGCGGACCAGCGCTTCGGACGTTCCAGCGCAGGCGGCCCGTGGGCAACAGGCACGCTGCCTGCGGAGGAAGCGCAGGGGGACCATGAGGCTCAGCACCCGCCTGCCTGGTTCGTCGAGTACCTGGCTCCGCCACCGCGGCTCACCATCTTCGGCGCAGGTGACGATGCGCAGCCGATCGCCCGCTTCGCCGACGCCCTCGGATGGCGGGTCGCGGTCGCCGATGGGCGCGTGCACCTGCTGCGCCGCGAGCGCTTTCCCGGGGCCGCCGAGCTGCGCCTGCTGCAGTATGGCGGTCCGCGGGCCGAGAGCCCGGCTGCTCCTCCACGCGGGGCATCGAGCGTCTCTCCGGTCGCGTGCGGTCTGAACGAGGCTGCGCTTCCAGCAAAGCAGGAAGGCGCTCCCGGAGAGCCCGCCCCGGCCCTTTCTTCGGCTTTCCTGCCTTCTCCAGCTTCCTCTTGGGCGTCACTTCCGGCTTTCTCACGAGCGCCATCTCCGGCTTCTGCCGCGGCCTCTTCTCCGGTTTCTGGTTCAGTGTTCGTGGACGACACGCTTACCGGGGAGCCGTTCCCGCTGCCCGACACGGGCGTCGAGCCCGGCGAGCTGGCCGTGGTGCTGACCCACTCCTTCGACCAGGACCGCGCACTACTGGCGGCGCTGCTGCCGCAGCCGCTCGCCTACCTCGGACTGCTGGGCCCGCGGCACCGCACGCTGCGCCTGCTGGAGGAGGTGGCGCCCACGCTCGGCTGGAGCACGGAACGCTGCCTGGCAAGGCTCCACTCGCCGGTTGGGCTGGACCTGGGCGCGCGCGACCCCGCATCCATTGCTCTGTCGATCGTCGCCGAGCTGCAGGCCACGGTTGCCGGCCGGCATGTTGCGGTCTCGCGCGAGCCGTCGATGGCAGCGGAGCGGCAGCCGGACCGAGTCTGAGCCGGCGCTGGCGAAGCCGTAGCATGCTGGGGGAGAATGTCCGGCGGCGCAAATATCCGGCGGCACCAAAAAGAGGACAGAGAGGACCAGCCTTGCTCCCACCTTTTGCACCACCCGGCAAAACGCCCGCAGTGGTACCGCACGCTTGCCCGGTGCCCGGGTGTGCGGCGCTGGTGCTGGCCGCGGGGGCGTCGACCCGCCTCGGCCAGCCCAAGCAGCTGGTCTGCTACCAGGGCGAGCCGCTGCTGCGCCGGGCCGTCCGCCTGGCCCTCGCCGCTGGGGCCACGCCGGTTCTGGCTGTCGTAGGGGCTGAAGCGGCCGACTGCCGCTCGGCGCTCTCCGGGCTGGCGGTTACGGTGGTCGAGAACCGCGACTATGCCTCGGGCATGGGCAGTTCCCTGCGCGCCGGACTCGCCGAACTACGCGGCCTAAGTGAGCTGCGGCGCGCGCCGGAGCGCCTGCTGCTGCTAGTCTGCGATCAGCCTCTGCTGCAGCCGGAGCACCTGCGACAGCTGCTCGCGGCCCAGCCTGCCGGGGGCATCGCGGCTGCGCAGTACAACGGCCGCCTCGGGGTTCCGGCGGTGTTCGCGCAGACGCACTTCGCCGCGCTGGCTGCGATCCAGGGCGACCAGGGCGCGCGGAGCCTGCTGCGCTCCCTCGCGGTCACGCCCGTGCCTATGCCGGAAGCTGCCATCGATATCGACACACCCGGCGACCTCGCGGCTTTGCCCGCGCTTGCCTCCAAGGGCGAGAAGACCCCGAGCCACTGAATCCAGCGCAGCCAAGTTCGCAAAGCAGGCAAGAATGCCTGAAAACGATGCTGAGAACAGGTTTTCCAGGTTGAGCTTCAGCATCGTGAAATGCAAGTGGGCAAGCTGAAATCTTGGATCAAAAAGCCTTCTATATCTCAGAGATTGTTAAGTTTTGTGTTTGATTGCCGTTTTTTGTCTGCAATCGGCACATTCTGAAACAACAGCATCTTTAGAGCATTTTCCCTCTTGGTGTAGAGGCCCAAGTTCTCGCTCCAGTGGCTTTTCACGACGGAAAAGCCACGCGCACATATGCTGGCCCCACTATGTGTGGAGTGAAATGCTCTACTGCGGCTTGCCAACGTTTTTCGGTTTCGCCGGCGTGCTGTCGGGCGCCTGGTGCACCGGCTTCTGGCCGGTTTCGTCGGGCAGGCGGCCCGGCTGTGGCCGTGTCCCGCCATCGGCCCACGCGGTCAGCTCGTCGAAGGCCACACCCACCTGCTCGGGCGTGATGTTGCAGTGGCCGTCGCGATCGACATACTGCTGCACAAAGCGCTCGCCCACCCCCAGACGCCGCGTGAGCTCGTCGTAGTAGCCGGCGGTGGAGGCCGGCACCAGCGGGTCGTAGGTGGTGTGCAGCGCCAGCAGGGGCCGACGCAGATTGCCAGAGGGGGAGGCAAACTCGGCCACGTAGTGCATGGCCCTGGCGTCGGCGGCGTAGCGGTGCACGCGGGCGTTCAGGGCATTGTCGTCGGTGGTGCCGGTGTAGATCAGGTTACGGTTGTCAAAGGGATTGCCGCCCGACTTCGCGCGCAGATCCTGAATGACAAAGGTGTTGAAGACCAGCACATCGGCGAGGCCGCGGTTGGTGTGGATATCGGCGAGCGAGCGCAGCAGGGCAGCTTCCGGAGGGTGCGCGTCGAGCGCCTTCTGAACCACCGTCGCCACGACCGCGTCGTTCATGCGGAAGCCGGGCGGGATGTGCTCGACATCGGGCAGGATGCCGGGAAAGAAGGCGTCGAAGGCGACGCGATTCGCAAAGGCGCGCTGCATGATCTCATCAGCCGGGGTGAGCACGCCGCACAGCGAAAGGCCGCCCGCGTACTGGCGCGCGTGCTGCTCCAGCGTCAGCACGGTGAGCAGGCCGCCCATGGACTGGCCCACCACGTAGGTCTCGGTGGGTGCGTCGTGATGCGACGAGAAGTACTTCCGCAGGGTTTCGGCATCGGCGGGCGCGGTAGCAATGGCCCAGCCGCCGGCGGAGTAGCCGGGCTGCGCGACGGCATAGCCGCGCTGCAGAAGCTGCGCCACGAGCCGCGACGGCGGATTGGGCGCGTTGGTCGACGGATTGTTGCGGAAGCGTTGCGGCTCAGACTGGTAGCCGTGGAAATAGATCACCAGCTTGCGGTTCCAGCTGGTATCGGTCGCGCTGGGTATGTCGATACGAAAGCTGGAGCCGCCGAGCTGGCCCTCTTCAGTCCGCGCGGGCACCAGGGCCGAGAGCTTGTTGAGCGAAGCGCTGTCGGCCTCGGGAAGCTGGGAGAGTCCCGTGGGCCGCGGAGCATCGGTGGCGGCCCCTTTCGGGGTAACGCCGGTGGGCGCGCCCATGGCCTGGGCGTAAAGCCGGCCCCCTGCCCAGCCCGGGCCGCCAAACAGTGCAGCTGCCAGCAGAACCGCTCCGTATCGCCGCGTGCCGTTCGTCCGAGTCGTCCCAGCGGGCGTGGACCTCATTGCCTCGCATACTACCCGCTCGGGGCGCGCGCGGCCAAGCTCGCAGAGCGCTTTGGTTTGCGAGCCGGCTAAATACCGCCGGTAGCGCAGATGCCGCAGATACCATGGGAACATGCCAACCAGCGCGCCTCCTCGACCTCCCGATCCCAGCCCACGCCCGGGCGCGACCACTCCGACCGTCTCGACCATCTCGCGCCGCGCGGCTGAGCGGCTGCATGCGGGGCATGTGTGGGTGTACCGGTCGGATGTTCTGGCGATCGAGCCCGGACCCGTGCAGGATGGCCCAGGGACGAGGCTCGAAAACGAGCCGGCGGGTGAACTGAGCGGGCCGCCGGCCGGGCTGGTGGCGGTGCGCGACCAGGCGGGACACCTGCTCGGCACCGCGCTGTGGAGCCCGACGTCGCAGATTGCGCTGCGGCTTGTCTCGCGCGGCCACCTGGACCCGGGCGCGTGGCTGCCGCTGCTGCGTGGGCGTTTGCAGGCCGCCATCGCGCGCCGCGAGAGCCTGCTCGATGCCGGGACAGACAGCTGCCGGCTCGTCTTCTCCGAGGCGGACGAGCTGCCGGGCATCATCATCGATAAATACGCCGGGCTGGCCATCTTCCAGCTGCTGGTCGCGGGGCTCGACATGCCCAACGTGCGCGCGGCGGTAGTCGAAGAGCTGGTGGCGGGGCTGGGCGGCGGACTGCAGACCATTCTGGAGCGGCCGGACCCGCGCATCCGCGAACTCGAGTCTCTAGGGGCGCCGGAACCGGGCCCGCTCTGGAGTGCAGGCGCGTCTGCCCATCTGAACGGCAACATCGAAGAGGCCCAGACCGCGACCGAGTTCCGCCTGAACGGCCTGCGTTTTCTGCATGACGCGAATGCGGGACAAAAGACCGGGGCCTTCCTGGACCAGCGGCTGAACTACCGCCTGGCCGCGCAGCACGGCCACGGCGAGGCGCTCGATGTCTGCACGTACCAGGGCGGCTTTGCGCTGCACCTGGCGACTACCTGCCGCTCGGTGACGGGGCTTGACAGCTCAGAAGCAGCGCTGGAGGTGGCGGAGCGGAATCTGGCGCTGAACCGCGAAGTGTTGGGCGGCATTGAGGTGGACTGGGTGAAGGGGGATGCGTTCGCGGTTTTGCGCGACTGGGCCGACGGAGGCGCAGCCTACGACACGATCGTGCTGGACCCGCCGGCGTTCGCCAAAACCAAGCGCGCTGCCGACAATGCCATGCGCGGCTACAAGGAGCTGAACCTGCGCGCGCTGAAGATGCTGCGCACGGGGGGCACGCTGGTGACCTGCTCCTGCTCGCACCATGTGCCGCTGGCGGATTTTCAAGAGGTGGTGGCAGCAGCGGCCGGGGATGCGGGGCGGCGGGTGCGCCTGGTGGAGCGTACAGGCGCTGCGCCGGACCATCCAGTGGTGCTGACGATTCCGGAGACGGAGTACCTGAAGTGCCTGGTGCTGGAGGTTGAGTAGGAGGTAATGCTTGATAGTAACCGACTCACATTATCTGCATCTTTTTGGGCTTTGAGGGCGTCTACTCAGGCGATGAGGTTGCGGCTGGTGGATAGCTGCGCCCTATTTGAAATGATTACAAACGAGGTTGCTGAGACGCATGGCGATTCGCTGGGATAAGTTCACGGTGAAGTCACAGGAGGCGGTGCAGGCCGCGAATGGGATTGCCGGCGATAACGGCAATCCGGAGCTGCTGCCTCTGCATCTGCTTGCGGCGCTGCTTGCCGACCGGGAGGGCGTGATTCTGCCGGTGCTGGAAAAAATCGGTGTGCCGACCGTGCAGCTGGACGGCAAGGTGAAGGAGTCGCTGGCCAAGCTGCCCAGGATCGCGGGCGGCTCGCAGCCCGGCATGAGCCAGGCGCTGCAGCGCGTGTTCGACCAGGCGAGCAAGGAAGCCGAAAATTTCAAGGACGACTACGTGTCGACCGAGCACCTGCTGCTGGCGCTGGCGGAGGCGAAGAGCGACGGCGCCGGGCTGCTGCTGGCGAGCTTTGGCGCGACCCATGAGGCGATCCTGAAAAGCCTGTCGGCGGTGCGCGGTTCGCAGCGGGTGACCGACCAGAACCCCGAGGCGAAGTACCAGTCGCTGGAGAAGTATGCGAAAGACCTGACCGAACTGGCGCGCCGCGGCAAGCTGGACCCGGTGATCGGGCGCGACGAGGAGATTCGCCGCGTGATCCAGGTTTTGTCGCGCCGGACCAAGAACAACCCCGTCCTGATCGGCGAGCCCGGCGTGGGCAAGACCGCGATCGTGGAGGGACTGGCACGGCGGGTGGTTTCGGGCGATGTGCCGGAGATTCTGCGCGGCAAGAAAGTAGTCTCGCTCGACCTGGGATCGATGCTGGCCGGGGCGAAGTATCGAGGCGAGTTCGAGGATCGCCTGAAAGCGATTCTCAAAGAGATTGAGGACTCTCATGGGCAGATCATTCTGTTCATCGATGAGTTACATACACTCGTCGGCGCGGGTGCGGCTGAGGGCGCGATCGATGCGGCGAACATGCTGAAGCCGGCGCTCGCGCGCGGCGATCTGCGGGCGATTGGCGCGACGACGCTGAGCGAGTATCGCAAGTACATCGAAAAGGATGCCGCGCTCGAGCGGCGGTTCCAGATGGTGTATGTGGGCGAGCCTAATGTCGAAGATACGGTCGCGATTCTGCGCGGGCTGAAGGAGCGTTACGAGGCGCACCACAAGGTGCGCATCAAGGACTCGGCGATTGTCGCGGCGGCCACGCTCTCGCACCGGTACATTTCAGACCGGTTTCTGCCCGACAAGGCGATCGACCTGATGGATGAAGCCGCGGCATCGCTCGCGATACAGATCGGGTCGGTGCCGGAGGAGATTGACGCGCTGGAGCGCAGCATGACCTCGCTCGAGATTGAAAAAGCAGCGCTGCGGCGCGAGACGGATGTGAACTCGCAGGAGCGTTTGCACGCGGTGGAGAGCGAGCTGGCGGGCCTGAAGGAGACAGCAAGCGGGCTGCGTGCGCGCTGGCAGAAGGAGCGCGAGGCGATCACACGGTTGAGCGAGGTAAAGCAGCGCGTGGAAGCGTTGCGCTTCGAAGCGGAAGAGCAGACGCGTCTGGGTAAGCTGGAGCGCGCCGCGCAGATCCAGTATGGCGAACTGCCGCGGCTGGAGGCAGAGCTGCGCGAGCTGAACGCGCTGCAGGACGCGATGCAGAACGGCCAGCGCATGCTGAAGGAAGAGGTCGACGAGGAAGATATCGCGGCGATCGTGAGCAAGTGGACCGGGATTCCGGTGTCAAAGATGCTGGAGGGCGAGGTCAAAAAGCTGGTCGCGATGGAAGGCCGTTTGCGCGAGCGCGTGATCGGCCAGGATGATGCGCTGACATCGGTTGCAAATGCGATCCGGCGGTCGCGCGCGGGCCTCAGCGACCCAAAGCGGCCCATCGGGAGCTTTCTTTTTCTGGGGCCGACGGGCGTGGGCAAGACCGAAACCGCGCGCGCGCTGGCCGAGTTTCTCTTCGATGACGAGCAGTCGATGGTGCGCATCGATATGTCGGAGTACATGGAAAAGCACGCGGTGGCGCGGCTGATCGGGGCGCCCCCAGGCTATGTAGGGTTCGACGAGGGGGGACAGCTGACGGAAGCGGTGCGAAGGCGGCCGTATGCGGTGATCCTGTTCGACGAGATTGAGAAGGCGCATTCGGATGTCTTCAACGTGCTGCTGCAGGTGCTCGACGATGGGCGATTGACCGATGCCAAAGGGCGCACCGTTGACTTCAAGAACACGGTGCTCATCATGACGTCGAACCTGGGCGCGCAGTTGCTCGGGGGCGATGCACTCGACAACGAGCTGGCGTGGGAGGCCGCGCGCGAAGAGGTGCAGGAGGTGCTGAAGCTGCACTTCCGGCCCGAGTTCCTGAACCGAGTGGATGACATTGTGATCTTCCGCCCGCTCGGCGAGGAGCAGTTGACGCACATCATCAACCTGCGGCTTGAAGACATGAAGCGGCTGCTGGCCGACCGCAAGATCACGCTGACGCTGACCGAGGGCGCGCGCCACCAGTTGCTGCTAACCGGCTACGACCGCGCCTATGGTGCGCGGCCCATGAAGCGCGCGCTGCAGAAGCTGGTGCAGGACCCACTCGCGATCAAGATTCTGGATGGCGAGGTGCTGCATGGGGATCACGTGCTGGTCGATGCGGACCCGCTGAATAACCGGTTGCAGTTTACGGTGGAAAACCGGCAGGCGGTAGAAGCCTAAGACCGCCTGCGCGGCCGGCGGCCACTTCGTGGCGTGTACTCGTTGAGCGTGGCGCCGTCGGCAGTTATGGCCCTCCCGCTGGTCGGGAGTTAGTGTTGCGTCTTAATGGACAGGGCGACACGCGCAATGCCTTGCAGGTCGGGCGCGAACACGGGCTCTGACCAGCGTGAGTCTTTGCGGAACAGTGCGGTGAGTGCAGTGCTCTGGCCTGCGCCAAGCTCTCCCGCGAACAGGCCGCCTGGCGTGAGCGCTTCAGCCGCTTGCGGCAACAATCGGCGGTAGGCATCGAGGCCGTCGTGCCCGGCGAAGAGGGCGCTATGCGGCTCCCAGAGCGCGACCTGCGGCTCAAGTGTATCTGTTTCGGTTACATATGGCGGGTTTGAGACGATGCAGTCGTAACGCTGCATGGCTACCACGCTGAGCAGGTCGGAGTGGTAGAAGCGCACTCGCTCCGCGAGCCCCAGGGCAGCTGAATTTTCGCCCGCGACGGTCAGAGCCTCCCGCGAATTGTCGAGCGCGTCGACTGTGGCCAGCGGCAGCGCATATGCGAGTGCAAGTGCGATCGCCCCGGAACCTGTTCCAACATCCGCGATGCGTAAAGGCCGGTCATGCGGCAGACGCGCGAGCACGGCTTCCACCAAATGTTCGGTCTCGGGCCGTGGAATCAGCACCGCCGGCGAGACGCGCAGCCGCAGCCCGTAGAACTCCTGCTCGCCAAGGATGTACTGGATGGGCTCGTGCTTCGCGCGGCGCGCCAGGAGTTCTTCATACTCTTGCTGCTGCGCTTGCGTCAGCGACTCTTCCGGGTGCGCCAGCATCCACGCGCGGTCCTTGCGCAGGATGTAGCAGAGCAGCAGCGCGGCGTCCCTTTGCGGCGCAGGCGAAGTGGACGCGAGAACTGCAGCTCCGTGCATCCCTTGCGCTCTCACGGATGAATCGGTAGCCGGCAAGTCCTTACTCCCAGAGCAAACATACCCCTGCCACGATCGCAAAAAACTTATGCCGCCTCGGCTTCAGACTTCAATCGCTCTGCGTTAAAGTACGCGATAACTGCATCGATAACCGGCTGCATGCGCCCTTCCATAATCTCGGCGAGCTGATGCAGCGTCAGCCCCACGCGGTGATCGGTGAGGCGGTTCTGCGGAAAGTTATACGTGCGGATCTTCTCGCTGCGGTCGCCTGAGCCAACCTGACTTTTGCGCTGCGCGGCTTCGATCTGGTGCAAGCGCTCCTGCTCTACTTCATAGAGGCGGGCACGCAGAACACGCATGGCTTTCTCACGGTTCTTGATCTGCGATTTCTCATCCTGGCAGCTCACGACCGTGTTGGTCGGCAGGTGCGTGATGCGGATCGCGGAGTAGGTCGTGTTGACCGACTGGCCGCCGGGACCGGAAGAGCAGAACGTGTCGATGCGCAGGTCTTTCTGCTCAATCTTGACATCGACCTCCTGCGCCTCAGGCAGCACCGCGACCGTGATGGCGGAGGTGTGCACGCGGCCTTGCGTTTCGGTTGCAGGAACGCGCTGCACGCGGTGCACGCCGCTCTCGTACTTGAGCTGCGAGTAGACGCCGTGACCTTCGACGACGAACGAAACTTCCTTCAAGCCGCCGACCGAGCTCTCGGAGCTCGACAGGATTTCAACCTTCCAGCGATGCAGCTCGGCGAAGCGTGTGTACATACGGTAGACCTCAGCGGCGAACAGCGATGCCTCGTCGCCGCCGGTTGCGGCGCGAATCTCGACGACGACATTCTTCTCGTCGTTCGGGTCCTTAGGCAACAACAGGAGCTTGAGCTCTTCCTCCACGGCAGGCAACTGCTCTTCAAGCTGTGCGAGCTCCTCCTGAGCCATGGCGCGCATTTCAGCGTCCTCTTCCGTCAGCATGGCGCGCGCTTCGGCGAGGCCATCGCGGATCGTTCGATACCTGTGATACGCATCGACGACAGACTGAAGATCCCGGTGTTGTTTCGCGATCTTCTGATATCTCTGCTGGTCGCTGACGATCTCCGGCTCGGCAAGCTGGGCGCCGAGATCTTCGTAGCGCGTGGCGATCTGTTCCAGACGTTCAAACATGGTGAAACCCTCAACTGAAAGAAAGGAAGTTACAGTGTGCAGGCGGACAAATGCGCATGGCGGCAGGAGCCGCTAGAGGAGGGCGCCAAGATGATCGGCGAAGCGCATATGTCAAGTTTACCAAACGCGCTACCCGGCAAGCCAAGCAGCCGCATCTACCTTGAACGAATATGGCAGAAAGCAAGATACAAAGCGATACGCTGAGCCGCTGGGCTGCGGTTTGCGAGGCACTGGGCGCGACGACGAAGAAGCTCGAAAAGCGTGCGCTCCTTGCTGAGTACCTGCGATCGCTCAGCGTGGCGGATGCGGCGCGGGCCGCGCAGTACACAGCGGGCGAGCCGTTTGCGCAGACTGACCGGCGCAACCTGAGTATGGGCGGAGCTCTGCTGACGAAGGCTGTGGCTGCACGCAGCGGGGCCGGCGCGGAGGCGATGAGCGCCGCCTTCCGGCGCCATGGCGATATCGGCGCTGCGGCGGAAGAGCTGATCGCCACGCAAACGGCAAGCAGCCCGGAGCAGCCCGAGCCAGCCCTGCCCGAACTGGAAGCGATGCTGGACGAGACTGCCGCCGCGCGAGGGCCTGCGGCCAAGCTGCGGCCGCTTAGTGCGTTGCTGGCGAGGGCCACAGCGATCGAGTGCAAGTACATTCTTAAGCTCATTGCGGGCGACATGCGCATCGGCGTAAAGCAGAGCCTGGTGGAGGAAGCGATCGCCGCGGCGTTCGCGCAGGAGGTGGGCGCGGTACGCCATGCGGGCATGCTGCTGGGCAGCCTGCCGGAGGTGGTGCAGCGGGCGGCAAACGGCACTCTGGGTGAGGCACGCATGCGTTTGTTTCATCCGCTCGGCTTTATGCTGGCGAGCCCGGTCGATAGCGTCGATGAGGCCATCGCACGGTTTGCGCAGGAGATCGTCGCTGAAAAACTAGCGACGCTGTCTGGGCAGCCGGAGACTGCGAGCGCGGCTGACGAGGATGTGGCAAGCCTCACCGCCGAGCCCGCGGAGGGTTTGCTGCGCGAGGCGCAGCTCGAAGACAAGTACGACGGCATGCGCGCGCAACTGCATGGCGGCAGCGCCGACGAGCCGGGCCGCGTGGGCCTGTTCTCACGCAACCGCGAAGACCTGAGCGCTGCCTTTCCGGAGCTCATTGAAGCGTTTGCGGAGCTGCCGGAAGCGGTGATCCTCGATGGAGAAATCCTGGCCTGGAGCCCGGCCACAGACGACGCTCCAGCCCGCGCGCTGCCGTTTTCCGCGCTGCAGCAGAGGCTGGGGCGCAAGCAGGTTTCGCGCGAGCTGCGCCGCGCACGGCCTGTGGTCTTTATGGCCTTCGACATTCTGTATGCCGACGGGCAGCTTCTGCTGGCAGAGACGCTTGCCGACAGGCGCGCGCGACTGGAGCGGTATATCGCGGCGCACGCGGCCACGAGCAGTGGCCGGGCCGGGGAGCGCACTGGTCAGCAGGTCTTATTTGTAACTGCGGACGATACAGAAGAGTGCTTCTCCCGGCTGCTGCTGGCCCCGGCGATGCGGCTAGAAAGCGCGGCGCAGCTGGATGCGGCGTATGAGCAGGCACGCGCACGCGGCAACGAGGGTGTCATGCTGAAGGCGGCCGGGAGCGTGTACCAGCCGGGGCGACGAGGACTCGCGTGGCTTAAGCTCAAGCGCGAGCTGGCCACGCTCGATGTAGTGGTGACGGGCGCGGAGTTCGGCTCCGGACGGCGCGCCGGCTATCTCAGCGATTACACCTTCGCGGTGCGCGGGCCGGCAGGCGAGCTGCTCAACGTGGGTAAGGCGTACTCGGGCGTGACCGATGTCGAGATGCACGCGTTGTCCGAGCATTTCCATGCGCACACGCTTGAGGAGTTCGGACACTTCCGCTTGGTGGAGCCTGACACGGTCTTCGAGGTCGCCTTCAACAACATCATGCGGTCAGACCGCCATGCCAGCGGCTTTGCGCTGCGGTTTCCGCGCATACTGCGCATTCGCGCGGACAAGCCGGTGGAAGAGATCGACACGCTGGCCCGTGTGGAGGCGATCTATAACGAGCAGCCGGACCGGCCGGTGGAGGCGAGCTCTACGCAGGCCTAGTGGGCGTGGCTATGTCCGGGGTGATGCGCATGCGCCTGCAGTTCTTCAACCGCCATCACGCAGCCGTGCTCGGTCTCGCAGGCGCAGTTCTCAAACTGGATGGTGGTGTGCAGGATGCGGAAGCGCTCACGCAGCGCGGCCTTGATGCGGTCGAGAATAGCGCCGCTCTCGGATGGCGGAATGTCGGCGATGAGGATATGCGTGGAGAGCGCGTGCGTTTGTGAGCCGAGAGACCAGACGTGCAGGTCGTGCACGTCCTGGACCCCTTCGATCGCCGCGAGCGCTGAGCGAATCTCGGGCAGAGCGATGCCCTGCGGCGTGCCTTCAAGCAGGATGTTGAGCGTTTCGCGCGCGATAGAGATGGACGACCAGAGGACCAGGCCGGCGATGGCGAGCGACAGGGCGGGATCGATCCAGGCGAGGCCGGTGAGCCGGATGGCCAGGCCGCCCGCGATGACCGCGGCGGTCGAGAGCGTGTCGCCCAGCATGTGCACAAACACCGAGCGCAGGTTGACGTCAGCAGACCCGGAGGCGCTGCGTGTACCGGCCCGCCACAGCAGCGTCGCGATCAGGCCGTTCATCACGACGCCGGCGGCGGCGACCACCATCATGGGCGTGGAGGCGACCGCCTGCGGATGGCTGAGGCGTGCGATGGCCTCGATTGCGATCCAGGTGGACACGGCGACCAGGGCGAGCGCGTTGAAGAACGCGGCGAGCACTCCGGCGCGCTGGTAGCCGAAGGTCTTGGCATCGCTGGCGGGCTGGTTGCCGAGCCAGACGGCTACAAAGGAGAGTAACAGCGCGGCGGCGTCGGAGACGTTGTGGCCGGCCTCGGACAGGAGCGCAAGCGAGTGCGATCGCAGGCCCACGACGAAGCACACCGCGACATAAACCAGAGTGGCCGCCAGCGAGAGCTGCAGTACCAGCTGCGTGGAGCCCGAGCCCGAAGGTGAGCCATGCGTATGCACTGTATCTAGTGTAGAAGACCACAGGCCAAGACAGCGTTACGGAAGGTTGCGACTTGCGAGGTCATTGGGCGGGGTAAGTCTCAGGTTCCACATCCGACAGAGTCTAAGCAACTGTTTTTAGTTGCATACAGTGAGTTTTTCTTCTACACTGAAGCAGTGTCAAAGCTGGAAAAACTCGCCAGACGGCTGCAATCGAAACCGAGGGATTTTGCGTGGAGCGAGCTGCTCCAGCTGATGAAGAGCTACGGCTTTGTGCTGCACGCTGGAAGCGGCTCAAGCCGCAAGTGGATTCACACCAAGACACAGGCGGCACTGATGATGCATGAGCCGCACCCGGGAAGCATTTTGAAGAGCTATCAGGTGCGCGCAGCTCTCGAGTTTCTGAAGAGTGAGGGATACCTGCAATGAGCGAGACAGTGCAGTACAAAGGCTACAACGGCTCGGTTGAGTACAGCGCGGAAGATCGCGTGCTGCATGGAAAGGTGCTGGGGATTCGCGACATGGTGACGTTCGAGGGAACGGATGTTGCTTCGCTGGAAAGCGGCTTTCAGGCCGCGGTCGATGAGTATCTTATCTTTTGCCAGGAGGCAGGAAAGCCGCCGGCGCAAGCCTTTAGCGGCACTTTTAATGTGCGTACGGGCACAGAGCTGCATCGACGGGCTGCGCTGTATGCGGAGCAACACAATCTGAAGCTGAACCATGTTGTGAAGCGCGCCCTGGAGGAACATCTGCAGCGTGTCGATTGAATCGATTGGCGCGGGCGGCGGGTTTCAAGAAACAGGAGCCGACCAGCGGCGGCGTGATGTCGAGCGGCGCACGGGCACGGAGTTGGCAGTGTCGCGCAGCCCGATCCAGTTCTCCGCGATGACGATGCTGTTTTCCGGCTGCCGGGTGTCGTAGCGCACCGAGCAGGGAAAGCCTACGCGGATATCCGCGATGTGGATCAGGTCCTTAAGGTGGGTGATGTCCTGCGAGCACTCGTAGGCCACGCCGGCGATCTCGTACTTGTAGAGGATCAGCTGCATGCCTTCGGGCCGTTTCGCTTCGTAGGCATCGAGCTCGGTGACATCGAGCACGGTGCCGTCGATAATGCGGCCACCCAGCACCAGGTCCTGGCGGCGGGTGCGCTCCAGCTCTTCCTCGCTGGTGTGCTTGCGTGTGGCCATGTACCAGGCCACGCCGCCCAGGCAAGCAACAGCGGCGGCGACTGTGGTCAGCACCTGGTGGTCGCGCAGGGTAAGCCCGTTCATCACCGCACTCGCTCCGACGATGTTGCAGGGTAGGGGCATCAAAGGCCGTGCCCGGATAGGAGCAGGATACCGCAGCGAGGGCGCGGTGAGGAGCGGTGGCGGCGCTTCCTTGCACGCGATGGTCACAATAGGCATGCGGAACAGGCCGAAACGCTACGCTATACTTGGAAGATTGCCCATGGCCAGGTCCCGAGCCAGTTCGCCCGCACGCTCCTCTTCTACTGCCGATCTCTCCGTTTCCGGGGGGCGCCGCATACGCAGCACCACTGTGGTCTGCGTGCGGCGTGGGGAGTCGGTGGTGATGGCGGCCGATGGCCAGGTCACGCTGGGCGACGCGATTTTGAAGCACACCGCGCGCAAGATTCGCCGGCTGTATCAGGACAAGGTGCTGGCTGGTTTTGCGGGGTCCACGGCGGATGCGTTCTCGCTGTTCAGCCGGTTCGAGGGCAAGCTGGAGCAGTATGCGGGCAACATCGGGCGCGCGGCGGTCGAGCTTGCGAAGGACTGGCGCACTGACAAGATGCTGCGCAACCTGGAGGCGCTGCTGATCGTGGCCGACCCGCGGCAGAGCTTCATCATCTCAGGCACGGGCGATGTGATTGAGCCCGACGAAGGGATCGTGGCGATCGGCTCGGGCGGATCGTATGCGCTGGCTGCGGCGCGCGCGCTGTTCGACAATACGGAGCTGCCCGCGCGAGAGATCGCTGAAAAGTCGCTGCGCATCGCCGGCAAGATCTGCATTTATACCAACGACACCCTCATGGTGGAAGAGCTGACCGCCGCGGCTCTCGAACCGCCTGCTCCAGAAAAAAAGTAAGCACCCGCAGAGGCGAACCCAGCACCTATGGCAATCTACTTACCCGGAACCGCAGACGACCAGGAACTTGCGCTCGAGGACCTGACCCCGCGCGAGATCGTCGCCGAGCTCGACAAGTATGTGGTGGGCCAGCGCGCGGCCAAGCGTGCGGTGGCGCTGGCGCTGCGCAACCGCATGCGCCGGCAGAAGCTGGCGCCGGAAGTTGCGGACGAGATCATGCCGAAGAACATCATCATGATCGGACCTACCGGCGTGGGCAAAACCGAGATCGCGCGGCGGCTGGCCAAGCTGACCAACTCGCCCTTTCTCAAGGTAGAGGCCTCAAAGTTTACTGAGGTGGGCTACGTGGGGCGCGATGTGGAGTCGATGATCCGCGACCTGGTTGAGAATGCGATCGACATGGTGCGCGACGAGAAGCTGGACGAGGTGGAGGACAAGGCGGAGCTGAACGCGGAGGACCGTTTGCTGGACCTGCTGCTGCCCGCGCCTGCCGCGCCCGCGATTGAAGTCGCGGTGATGCCGGCCGGGGCGGCGGCCGGCCCTGTAGATGACGGGCAAACGGGCGGCGAGGCGATCAGCGCTGCCTCCGAGACCGACGCGAGGGCTCATGCGCGCGCCCGCGACAAGCTGCGCGAGCAGTTCCGCGAGGGCAAGCTCGACGAGCGCTCGGTCGAGATCGATGTGCGCGAGCGCCGCGAGCCGCAGATCGAGATCGTCACGAACAACCAGCTCGACGAGTCGGACATGAACCTGAAGGACGTGCTGCCGCAGCTGTTCGGCCCGCGGACAAAGAAGCGCAAGATGAAGGTGGCCGAGGCGTTCGATTACCTGGTGCAGGAGGAAGAAAGCCGGCTGATCGATATGGACCAGGTGCAGCGGGTTGCGGTGGAGCGGGTCGAAACTTCAGGGATCGTTTTCCTCGACGAGATCGACAAGATTGCCGGGCGCGAAGGCGGCCATGGGCCCGACATCTCGCGCGAGGGTGTGCAGCGGGATATTCTGCCGATCGTCGAGGGTACAACAGTCAACACCCGCTACGGCATGGTCCGCACCGACTACATTCTGTTCATCGCTGCCGGCGCGTTCCATGTGTCAAAGCCGAGCGACCTGATTCCTGAGCTGCAGGGGCGCTTCCCCGTCCGCGTCGAGCTGCACTCGCTCACCGTCGACGACTTCATCCGCATCCTCACCGAGCCGAAAGCCTCGCTGACCAAGCAGTCCATCGCGCTGCTTGAGACCGAGGGGCTGAAGCTCGAGTTCACCCCGGAAGCGATCACCGAGATGGCGAACTTCGCCTTCCGCGTCAACGAGCAGACAGAGAACATCGGCGCGCGCCGGCTGCATACCATCATGGAGCGGGTGCTGGACGAGATCAGCTTCCTGGCGCCCGAACTGCTGAAGGCCCCGCGCAACGCAGCCGGGGTGTTCGACCTGTCGGTGGCCGCGACGGATGGCGCTGCGACGACACCATTGCCGGTGGTCGACCGCGAGATTCCGACCGGGCATGAGCGGGTAGTGATTATCGACCCGGAGTATGTGCGGCAGATGGTGGCGAGTATTGTGAAGGACCAGGATCTGAGCCGGTATATTTTGTAGCGGCTTGGATTCATCGCCAGAAGGCTTGCGCCCGCTGCCAGGCGCTTCTGCGTGGCAAACCTGCATGGCGTGGAGTCAGTTACCGACCAGACGCATCGATGCCAGGGTTCTTGTCAGCTCCGACAGACCGGTCGCATCGATGCCCGAGCCAAGCGGATACTGAGACTGGCCCGCATTGACAAGCAGCCTGCGCTCTGGTTTCAGGTCTTCGCAGGCAATATAAAAACCCTTTTCCGGACGCCCGGACAGGCTGCGTTTGATCTCAATCGCCCATAGTCCGTGCCCTGGTATCTCGAGCAGCAGGTCTATCTCTGCGCCGGCGGCGGTGCGATAAAAACTCGCAGTGGTGCGCTCCGGGGCAGCAGCCAGGATGTTCTCAATGGCGAAACCTTCCCAGGATGCTCCAGCCACCGGGTGGCCCGCGAGATCGTTATATGTCCTGATCCCGAGCAATGCATGTACCAGGCCGCTATCGCGCACATACACCTTGGGCGCCTTGACGAGCCGTTTACCTACATTGCGCTGGAAAGAAGGCAAACGCCGGACCAGAAGCAGGTCGGCAAGCAGATCGATATACCGTTGGACCGTCGGCGCTGCGATCTGCAGTCCAGAGGCCAGTCGAGAGGCGTTCAACAGGGTTCCCTGCCCATGCGCCAGCATCGTCCACAGCCGCTCCAGCACTCCGGCAGGGATGCGCGGCCCGAATTGCGGTACATCGCGCTCCAGGTAAGTGCGGATAAAATCCGAGCGCCAGCCCAGGCTGCCCGTATCGTCCTCAGCCAGGTAGCTGCCTGGAAAGCCTCCGCGCAGCCATAGCTGCACCAGTACAGGTTCGCCGGCGGCCAATTCGAGCAAGTTGAACGGCCCCAGCTCCATGTAGGTAATGCGCCCGGCAAGGCTTTCGCCTGACTGCCGCAGCAGATCGATCGAGGCGGAGCCAAGAATCAGGAAACGGCCTGTTCCGTGGCCCGAGCGTCTTCCCTGGTCGATAATGCCCCGCAGCGCGCTGAATATCTCCGGAGCACGGTGAATCTCATCGAGCACGACCAGACTTTTTTCATAGTGTTGAAGAAACAGCGCTGGTTCAGCGAGCCTCTCGCGATCTGCTCGCGCCTCCAGATCGAGGTAGAGCGATCCCGGTCGGCTGTCAGCGACAGCGCGCGCCAACGTAGTTTTGCCCACCTGCCGGGGTCCAATAATAGCGACAGCAGCTTGCCGGCGGAGAGCCCGCTCAAGGATGGGGGTGTCTGATCTCTCAATCATCCTTGCATATTAAATATATTGTGTTTAATTTGCAATGTTTAAGCCAGATACATCATGGGAGTCTCTCTTTCCCGCTGAACTAAATGACGGACTCCACGCTAATCAGGCATGCAGGCCGCTCAGTTCGGCGATGGCGGCTGCGCGCTCTCTACGATAAGGCTTTCTACCGGGCCCTTGCCGAGAACGAGGTTGAGTCCGAGGCGCCGGATGCCTTGGAGAGTCGCGTTCGTTATGTCGGCGTCCGCCTCGTCCGGAGCCGGAACGTGCAGGTCGTAGCTTCCGCTCAAGCCCGTCTGGTCGAGGACCGGGCGGCTCAGGATTTGGCTCAGGCTACTGGCGAGCAGTGCCATCGACGCATTGACGCCCTGCATCTCTCCGTTGCCTGCTCCGTTGGAAAATGTGAAAACGTTGAAGAAAGGAACGGCTGTCGTGTCCTTTGGCGCGAGGAGCTTCAAGGGGCCTTTGCCGCGCTCCAGCAGATACACGCGTCCGGGCTGGCTGGCAGAATGCATTTTCAATGCGAACCGGTCGGCTAACAGCGCTTTCAGCATGTCGCGTTGTTCCGCGTCCGGGGGCGTCTTGATGCTTGCAGGCATCAGCCTCCTGGCTTTTGAGTCCTCGGCAGGGATTGCCGTGATGTCGAACTTGCTGCTTCGCATCCATCCGTCACTGCCGTGGATGCTACCGATGCTATGGATCTGAAAATTCTGCACGCCGTATGCGATCCCGATCAGGTCGTTCAAGGAAAGGCACCCTCCAACTACCTTCCCGCCCGGGTACGTGAGGATTCCTAACCACTCACCACTCCCAGGCTCAGGATCGCAGGGCTTGATCGATGCCACCTCAAAGGCTTCCGTAGTTTCCGGCAAGCGAGCGCTGGTCTGAAAGAAGCCCGAATGAGCTATCTTCACTATCTCGAGATTAGAGGCACTTAGCCCTGGGCAGAGGGTGAGCAGCAATCCGCCTGTGAGCGTGCAAACCTTCAGTAGGCGGGTCGTTCGATATACGTTACGGCGCATGGCTTCCTGTAAGTTCATCGACCGGGGACTCCGGCGGAACTACATCAACAGCCGCGGACCGTTGCGCTGCAGGCGCGAGTACACCTCGCGCAGCCCGCTCACACACGGCTCGAAGGACTGGCTGAGCCGCGCGAAGAGGGGCGCCTCGCGCTCGTACTCGAACAGGTTGAACTGCGAGACGACCCAGTAGCTCTCCTGGCCGGCGCGCACCATCATGCCCAGCCGCTCGGGCGTGGCGGCGTTTCGCGGCGCCATGCCGGCCGAAAACAGCAGGTAGTCGCCGATGTGCTTGCGCAGGCGGCGCTCGGCGTCGAAGGACTCGGCGGTGCCGTGGACCGGGTCGGAGGCGAGCAGCAGTGCCTCGATATCGCGCACCGGGCGGCCCTGCTCATCGTGCACCGGGTACAGCTTGTCGGTCGAGGAGAACTCGGTGAGCATGTCGGCGACGTAGGCCGTCAGCTCGTGGCTGTTCCTGGGGAGCACGTCGCGGAAGCACTCGCGGACGAGATCGTGAAAGATACGGCGCAGGGGATGCGTGGGAGAGATCATAACGAGGGTGGCTCCTCCGTTCGTGATGTCGACCATCGTGCCTGCTCCACACCATCGCACGGGCTCTCGCGGCGCGGCAAGCACGAAGGTTACATTCGTGTGAAAGAGCTGGCAGTTGGCTGCCGCGGCTGCGAACCCATTCACTTGTCCTTCGTCGAACCTGTGTAAGCTCTCGCTGCGAGGACTCCCCTATGCCAAAGAAACCGACCCATCCGACCAAGCCGCCCGTCAAGCCTGTTCCCCCGCACCAGCCCAATGACCTGCCGGCGTTCGGCCAGCCCAAGCCGGGGCCTGACCCCTCCGGCTTTAAGGTGCCGCACCCGTCGGATAACACTTTGTACGGCAAGGTCGACAGCAAGCTGGTGGAGCCGTTCCCGGCACCGCGCGGCGGGGCAGAGCCGGTGCTCACGCTGGCGGAGGTCTGGGGGCCGACGCTGGGCTCGGCGAAGACCGCGGCCATCCAGTCTGCGGGGCAGATCGTCTTCCACAGCGTGGGCGATACCGGCAGTGTGAAGGGGCCGGCGACCGAGTCGCTGGTCGCCGATGCGGCGCAGGCCGACCTGGCCAGCTCGCCCGCGAACGGGGCGCCGGCGTTCTTCTTCCACCTGGGCGACGTGGTGTACAGCTTTGGTGAGGCGAAGTATTACTACGACCAGTTCTACGCACCCTGGCGCACGTATCAGGGGCCGATTCTAGGCGTCGCCGGCAACCATGACGGCGTGGTTTACAAAGGGGAGGGGGTTCCGACGCTGGACGCGTACCTGCACAACTTCTGCGCGACCACGCCGGTGATGACGCCGGAGGCCGGCGGGCTGATCCGCACGGCGATGACGCAGCCGGGCATCTTCTACACCTTCGACGCGCCGTACGTGCGCGTGCTCGCGGTGTACAGCAATGTGCTTGAAGACCCGGGGGTGATTTCGACCGAGGGCGGCACGCGGCCGAGCCTGAACGACACGCAGATTACTTTCCTCGAGACCGCGCTCAAACGCTGCAAGACGGAGAAGTTTGCCGGGGCGGTCATCATCGCGGTGCACCACCCGCCGTATACCGCAGGCACGACGCATGGCGGCTCGCCGAAGATGCTGGCCGACCTGGACGCGGCGGCGACCGCGGCCGGCTACTGGCCGCACGCGGTCTTCTCAGGCCATGCGCATAACTACCAGCGGTTTACGCGCACGCTCAACCCAGGCACCTCGGGGTCCACGACGATTCCGTACATTGTCGCGGGCAACGGCGGCCACGGTGTCGACAAAATTCGCAAGGTGAATGGGGTGGCGCTGCGGGTGCCTTACATTGTGGACAATACGCTGACGCTTGAGAACTACGACGATGTGTACTACGGCTTTCTGCGGGTGACCGCCGACCCGATGACGCTGCGGGTGGAGTACCACCAGGCTGGCGGCGCGGCGACGCCGACCGACACGGTGTCGGTTGATCTGGAGACGCGGACGGTGAGTTGAGAAGTCGCGAAGCTGCAGGCTAAGCCCACGGTGCGGGACGTACAATCGCAGCTGTGGCCGCTTCTTCCACCAGCCAGATCCCCGGCGCGCGCATAGCCCCGCGTACGCGCTTGGGACTGGGTTCGCAGGCGCCGGCTCGGTTTCCGTGGGCCCTGTTCTGGATCGCGCTGTTCGTCCGCATTGCCTACATGACGCTCGCGCATACCTGGCGGGTGCGGCCCTACGGCGATCACTTCCAGTTCGGCTGGGAGATGGCGCGTATTGCGCGGGCGCTGGTTACGGGCTACGGCTATGCAGACCCCTTCAACGGGCACACGGGGCCGACAGCCTGGGTGACGCCGGCGTATCCGCTGGTGATCGCGGGCGTGTTCAAGCTGTTTGGCGTGTACACGGCGGTCTCCGCCTGGGTGCTGCTGGCGATGAACTGCGTACTGAACGCGCTGATGGTGCGCACTACCTGGGAGATCGCGGAGCGGTGCCTGGGCGCGGGTGTGGCCCGGTGGTCGGCGTGGCTGTGGGCGCTGTACCCGGCGGCGATGCAGTACTCGGTCAAGTGGATCTGGGAGATGACGCTGACGGCGTTTCTGTTCTCGTGCGTGCTGGTGCTGGCGCTGCGGATGCGCGGTGTTGGGGTTCTCCCGGCGGCTACCGGCACCGCGCATGGAGCGGCGGAGATTCCGGTTGGATTGCAGACCTTAGGCGGGTTGCAGACCTGGCCGCGCTGGGCGCTTTTCGGCGTGTTATGGGGGCTGATCGCGCTGTCGAACCCGGAGATCTGCATCCTGCTGCCGGTGATGGGCGTGTGGATCCTGGCCGGAAGCGGGCGCCGGTGGCGGCGGCAGCTGGGCAAGGCGACGCTGGGCGCGGTGCTGTGCCTGGCGCTGATTGCGCCGTGGAGCTGGCGCAACTGGACCGCGTTCCACCACTGGGTACCTTTGCGGGGCAACTTTGGCGCGGAGCTGTACCTGGGCAATGGGCCCGGCGCCGTGGGTCTGCTGATGGAGTACAACCACCCGGGCGAGGACCCCTCGCAGCTAAAGGTGTACCGCGAAATGGGCGAGGTGGCGTACGCCAAGATGCGCGGGGACAAGGCAAAGGCGATTATCCGGGCCGACTGGCCGCGGTTTTTCGAGCTGAGCGCAAAACGCTTTTACTACTTCTGGTTCTCGGTCCCGCACCCGTTCGACGACGCGGCGTACGTCGAGTACGGGCGCAACCTGAACTACCAGTTCAGCTCGATTGCGGGGCTGCTGGGGCTGGGATTGGCGCTACGACGGCGGGTGCCGGCGGCCGGACTGTTTGCGTGGTGCTTCGCGCTGCTGCCGCTGCTTTACTACTTTGTTACGGTGCATGCGCGGTTTCGCCACCCGTTCGAGCCGCTGATCGTGGTTCTGGCGGTGTACCTGTTCCAGTCGGCGGAGAAGAGCTGGCAGGTGCGCTGGTTCCAGCGGGGGTGGAGCAGACATTGACCCGGCGGCGGCTCGCGGCTACACTTGTCTAGTTCGGCGGTTATGCCCCTTCCCTGTCTGTGGCGGCTTCCAGACGTGGATTTCCCTCTCCATATTGTGATTGACCTTCATGAGGGATGTTTTAGACGGCCTGCAACTGCCAGCTTCAAAAAGGGATGACAGCGCTCACCGGTGCAGCGGGGTGGCGTTCGAGAGGAAAGAGTTTATGTACGCAGTGATCCGTACCGGTGGGAAGCAGTATCGCGTGGCTCCGGGCGACGTAGTGAAGGTTGAGAAGCTGGCCGCCGATGAGAGTGGAGCAATCGAGTTTGGCGAGGTGCTTGCGTTTTCGGGCGAAGCGGGTTCGGTGGCGAAGCCGGCAGAGGGCGCAAAAGTGCTTGCGACCGTTGTGGGCGAGGGCCGCGGCGACAAGATCCTGGTCTTCCACTACAAGCGCAAGAAGCAGTACAAGAAGATGCAGGGCCACCGCCAGTCGTTCACGCAGGTCAAGATCAACGAGATCCAGGTAGGCGGCAAGAGCTATAGCGCCACAGGCGATGGTCCGGAGGCCTGAAGTCGTCAGGCTGCGGAGTTGAAGGTGCGCGAGGCGCGCAGAGCATCAAGGGAGAGGAACGATGGCACATAAAAAGGGATTAGGCAGCTCAAAGAACGGCCGCGACTCGAATGCACAGCGACTGGGCGTCAAGAAGTTCGGCGGTGAAGTGGTTACCGGCGGGGCAATTATAGTGCGGCAGCGCGGGACGCCGCTCAAGCCCGGCCTGAATGTCGGCATCGGCAGCGATGACACCCTGTTTGCCAAGATCGATGGCCGGGTCAAGTTTATCGACCGGGGCCGCACCGGACGCTTTGTTGCCATCGAGCCCCTGGTGCATGCGGAGCCTGCGCAGGAAGTCGCAGCAGACTAAGCTGCTCTCTGAGACGGAAGAACGGCACCCTTGCGGGTGCCGTTTTCTATTGCCTGGTGGGCGTCGGGCCGGATTCAGCCGGGAGTCAGCAATTCGGGCAGAACGCGGCGCACTCTCAGTGGTTGCCGATCTTGTACTTGTCGAGGATGCCGTCGACGATCAGCTGCACGCCGGAGATGAAGGGGGTCTGCTCGACCTGGCGCTTGCCGCTCACCTCGAGCTTGAGGGCAATCTCGTTCCAGCGCATGAGCCTGGAGGCCGGCGCCAGGGAGTGCGCGACCCGTCTGGGCTCAGGCAGGATGATGTAGAGCCCCCACAGGAACAGCGTGAAGAGAATGACCACTTCGTAGAGCACATTGACCCAGGCCCGCAAGCCGGTGGAGAAGTTGATGGTCAAGGTTGAAAAGAGCTCCATGGAGCCCATTATCATGAGCCCGAAAGCAAGGCCGACCGGTCGGCTGCGCAGGCACATGCCCAGGCGTTCGAGCCGCATCAGCAGCAGCACCAGTAGTGTGACCTCAAAGCTGCAGACGCAGATGGCGAATGAGACGTTGACCTCGTCGAGCCAGCGCCAGACGTTGCCGAAGCCGAAGATGGGCATGTGTGCGGTAAGCGCGATGAGGAGCAGAAGCGCGGCCACCCAGCGGAAGACGGCCAGCGCCGCGGCAGAGAGGCCCGGCAGGGGGGTCAGGCTGTTTCTAACCAGGGCGGCAATGACAAAGAAGACCGCGATGGTGGAAGACAGATAAAGCGCCCAGAAAACCGCCGCGTAGGCGATGTGGGACGCCCTGGCGGAGAGCCCGACGGTCAGCACGTGGTTCATCAGAACCGGGTAGGCAAGCGCGAGCAGCAGCTTAAGCGCGACGAAGACGCCGAGAGCGCGGTAGCTGGGCGGCTGCTCGTCGTAGCGCGCGTCTCCCAGGCCATGCTTCTGCAGGCGCAGCACCCTGCGCTCGCCACAGAAGTAGAGGGCGAGCAGGACGATGAGCCAGGCAATTGGCTCGGCGTCGGTAAGCAGTGCGAGGGTGTGGACGGGGTTCACGCGCGGATTCCGATCGAAAGAGTTGTGTTGCCTGAAAGCCATAGGCTTTCAGGCAGGACGCGGGTCAGGTGAGGTATCGAGGTGACAGTAGACTGAATCGGCAGAAAACCCGGTGCGATCACAATGCCGAACGCATTTTCAGACTGCTTCTCCACTGTATGAGATTCCTCGACGGGCTGCACGATCCCAACCCGTGCAGCAAAGTTCAACCCCGCTCGCCAAAGGTAGCTTTGACGACGCATCACCGCAAGGCGCAAGCGGTGTCCAATGTGCAATTTCCCGTCGCCGAACATTACCCAAGGCACACTCCGACGGAACGTGCCGAAATGGGATCGTGTCCGGAATCGTTTCCGGATGGCTGCCAGGATCGGTGCCAGGACCACGTGGAAGCCGGATGGTATCATAGAGATACTGCGCAGGCTGTGGCGGCAGCCGTATTCCGCGCGGCTTTTCTGCTCTTCGGCACTCTGCCGCCCTATTCCGCACATTGGAGTTGCATGTCTCTTAACGATCGTTCCCTTACGCCTGAACTGCCAGGTGCGGCCACACCCGGAACCTACACCAGCGACAACATCAAGGTGCTGGAAGGTCTGGAAGCGGTCCGGCTTCGCCCTGCCATGTACATCGGTTCGACCGGCGAGCAGGGGCTTCATCATCTGGTATACGAGGTGGTCGACAACTCTGTCGACGAGGCGCTGGCCGGATACGCGAAGCATGTTGATGTCATCATCCACGTCGACAACTCCGTTACGGTTACCGATGACGGTCGGGGGATCCCTGTTGACTTAAAAACGCTGGACAATGGCGAACGGATGCCTGCGGTGCAGGTTGTTTTGACAAAATTGCATGCGGGCGGAAAGTTCGATGCCTCTACATATAAGGTTTCGGGCGGCCTGCATGGGGTTGGGGTCTCCTGCGTGAATGCATTGTCTGAGGCCTTCGCTGTGGAAATCTGGCGCGACGGCCATACCTACGAGCAGGATTACTCAAAAGGCGCGCCCACTTCGGAGCTGCGCACGGTCGGCACCAGCAAGCGCCGCGGCACCAAAGTGCACTTCCTGCCCGACCGGTCCATCTTTACGGCGACCGAGTACAACTACGACACACTGGCCCAGCGGCTGCGCGAGCTCGCCTTTTTGAATAAGGGCCTGGCCATTACGCTGATCGACGAGCGCACCCTCGACGCCAAAACCGGCGAAGCTAAGCGCTCTGACTTCAAGTACGCGGGCGGCATCGCGGAGTTCATCCGGCATATCAACAAGGGCAAGGCCGTGCTGCACGAGCAGCCCATTATGATGGAGGCGCTGCGGGACGGCGTCGATATGGAGATCGCGCTGCAGTACAACGACGCGTACTCTGAGACGGTTTTCACGTTTGCAAACAACATCAACACGGTGGACGGCGGCTCGCACCTATCCGGCTTCCGGACCGGGCTGACCCGTACCGTGAACGCAGCCGGCCAGTCGCTCGGGCTGTTCAAGGATATGAAAGAAAACCTCTCGGGCGACGACGTGCGCGAGGGGCTGGTCGCGGTGATCAGCGTCAAGCTGCCGCAGCCGCAGTTTGAAGGCCAGACCAAGGGCAAGCTCAACTCCGACATCGCCGGCACAGTGCAGGCGCTGGTCAACGAGAAGCTGGGCATGTTCCTGGAGCAGAACCCGGCTGTCGCGAAGAAGATCATCAACAAGGCGATCGACGCGGCCCGCGCCCGCGAGGCGGCCCGCAAAGCGCGCGACCTGACCCGGCGCAAGGGCGCGCTCGACGGCGGCGGCCTGCCGGGCAAGCTGAGCGACTGCTCGGAGCGCAACCCGGACCGGTGCGAGCTGTACCTGGTCGAGGGCGAGTCCGCCGGCGGCACATCGCGCCAGGGACGCGATCGCAAGTACCAGGCCATCCTGCCACTCAAGGGCAAAATCCTCAACGTCGAAAAGGCCCGCTACGACAAGATGCTGGGCCACGAGGAAATTCGCGCCATGATTACCGCGCTCGGCTGCGGCATCGGCAAGGATGACTTCGACCCCTCGAAGCTGCGCTACGGCAAGATCATCCTGATGACGGACGCAGACGTGGACGGCTCGCATATCCGGACGCTGCTGCTCACGTTCTTCTTCCGGCATATGCAGGAGCTGATCAAGCGCGGGCATGTATATATCGCGCAGCCGCCGCTCTATCGCATTAAGAAGGGCAAGTTCGAGCAGTACATCAAGAACGACCGCGAGTTTGTGGACGTGATGGTGAAGCGTGCGTCGGAGGGCATGGTGGTGAAGTACGGGCCGGAGGGCGGTGCGCGCGGCCAGATGGAGGGTGCGAACCTGACCCGGTTCATGGGCCAGCTGAACGAGTACCTGGGCTTCTTCGAGAAGGTCAACCGGCGCATCCGCAACGAGGACGTAATCGAGCTGCTGGCGAGCCAGGAGCTGTTGCGGCGCGGGGACTTTGAGGGCCCCGAACCGGGGAAGGCGCCGGCAAAGCTGGGACTGCTGCACGACGGGCTGGAAAAACTGGCGCCCACCCACCAGTTCAAGGCGGTGCACGCGCCTTCGTTCGACGAGGAGCACCACACCTGGTCAGTGCGCTACGTGGACGCGCAGGGCGCAACCCGCAGCCTGGACTGGACTCTGGCCTCGACGGCTGAGTACCGGCAGATGATGACCAAGTACGTGCAGCTTCGCGAGCAGCTGCAGCCGCCTTTCACAGTCGAGTACGCCGGCAAGACCGCGGCTCCCGTGGAACCCGATCCGGAGTCAGAGGAGACCGACACGACCACGCCGGGCGAAGTGGAAGCCGGACGGCCTGCGCCGAAGCGGGCTGGCCGCGCCTCGCATGAGCCGGTGACCAAGCGCACCGCGGCTGAGCTGTTCGAGTACGTCATCGACCAGGGCCGCAAGGAGTACCAGGTTCAGCGCTACAAGGGCCTCGGCGAGATGACCGCGCCGCAGCTGTGGGAGACGACCATGGACCCGGAGCGCCGCACGCTGCTCTCGGTTAAGCTCGAAGACATTGCCGAGACGGAAACCATCTTTTCGACGCTGATGGGTGAGGATGTGGAGGCGCGGCGCAAGTTCATCGAGGACAACGCGCTTGACGTGAAGAACCTGGACATCTAAAGCGGTTCCCCGGTTGCTTTGCAGCCACTGGATCAGCGGCGGCGGTTTCATCAGCTTTTCAGATCGAGAAGCAGCGTTCAGTGGCTGGGACTCCACCTGCGGGAGAAACGCCGGGCAGGCACCGGCGGCAGGGCTACGCGGCTGTACGAGGCATATCGAAGCGAGGAAGTTTGGCCAGCGCGCAGACGAAGATCAACAATCTCCAGGTTTTGCGGGCGTTCGCCGCGCTTGCGGTAGTCTTTTTTCATACCGGCTTTGTTTTCAAGCCTTTGGACCCGGTCGGTTCATTCGGCGTGGATGTGTTTTTCGTTCTCAGCGGCTACATCATGGCCCGCATCTGCGAGAAGAACCCGCAGTTTTTCCTGCGCCGCCGGCTGATCCGGATCGTGCCGCCTTACTGGATGCTGACGATTCTGCTCTTCCTGTTTGCCTTGAAGTTTCCTGAGCTGCTCAGCAGCACTGGAGCGCAGTTTTCAGAGCTGGTGAAGAGCCTTTTTTTTGTGCCCTTTTTCAAGTCTCCGGGAGTCATCCGCCCGGTGCTGTTTGTTGGCTGGAGCCTGAACTACGAGATGTTCTTCTATCTCGTGCTCTGGCTCGGCCTGCTGCTTAAGCCCCGGCGCGCGTTGCTGCTCAGCTCGATTGTCGTCATCGCTGCCCACTACGGTGCAATTCTTCTTCACGGGCACGGGGCGTTTTCGGCTTTCTTCAGCGAGAGCTTCATCCTCAACTTTCCCCTCGGCATCCTCTGCTACGAGGTGGCCCGGCGGGTGCCCGCACAAACGGCGCGGGGCTGGCGCTGGGCTAGCGTGTCTGTGCTGCTGGGCTGCATCGCCGGGCTGGTCTACCTGCAGCTGATCCGGCCGCACGTGGGACACGCGCTGGAAGGCGCGCTTTACAACACGCTCTGCACGCTGCTGGTGTTTGCCACCAGCCTGCTTTCGCAGGGTGGCTGGGACACCCGGTGGGCGCCGGCGATCCTCATCGGCGATGCCAGCTACGTGCTGTACCTCACCCACCCGTACTGCGAGTATTTCCTGCAACGGGTGATGCGGCTGCACATCGATCGTCCACTCGGCTGCCTTCTGGCCGTGGCCATCTCCGTTGCAGTCGGGATCGTGCTCCATATCTATGCAGAGCGCCCTTTGCTGAACGTCCTGAACGAGCGTTTTGGCGGGCACCGGAAGAGCGCCGAGTTCCGCGTGCTGGCCGAACCCGAGGGTCAGGTCAATCCCTGATGGCTGCTTCGGGGGAGCTCGACAGGCCCAGCGGAAGATTCTAAGTGGTGGGACTGTTCGGCTCTGTTCCTGGCATCTCTGCCGTAGCTTCGCTGCCCGAAAGCGGCCAGCTTTTACCCGCCTTTCATCCTGTATTCATCGCCGCATTCTGGAATGACGTATGCCGCCGATAGATGCTTTGCCGGGGATGTGGCAGGCCCGCGAGCGGCGAGCGCTCCGGGAGGGCGCCCCCAATGGATCCAATGGATCGAGTGGTGAACCGAGGAACAGACCGACGCGTGTTTATGAAGACCATTGCCGCTACCGGATCGCTGGCCTGGGTGGCCGGCGCCCAGCACCTGTTTGCGCAGACCGCCGGCAGCGGGTACCAGAACCCCGTGCCGTTTGTGAGCACGCCGGCAGACGCCGGTCTGTCGCAGGCCGACATCGTCTCGATCTTCGCGGTGGACGCGGAGCAGACCGCGGCGAGCCAGGCGGCGGTGTACCCGCAGAGCATCGGCTCGGGCGATCCTCAGCCGAACGGCATTGTGCTGTGGACGCGCATCGACCCGGCGCAGCAGGGCGGCGCCTACGCGAGCATGGTGGGCTGGCAGATCGCGTCGGACGCGAGCTTCGGGGCGAGCTCGGTTCTGGCTTCCGGCGTCGCGACGCTCGACCCCAACAAGGACAACACGGTCAAGCTGCCAATTAGCCAGGCCGCGCTCGCGCCCTATACGGGCTACTTTTACCGCTTTATCTACAACCAGGTGGCCAGCCGGACAGGGCAGTTCAAGACACTGCCCGCCCCCGATGCCGACCTGGCGCAGATCAAGCTGGGCTATGTCGTCTGCCAGGATTACGGTAATGGCTTTTACACGGCGCTCGCCTATCTCGCGCAGGAGCAGGTGGATTACGTCGTTCACCTGGGCGATTACATCTACGAGACCATCAACGCGGGCAGCTTCCAGAACAACCCCGCGCGCACGGTGCCGCCGTTCCCCAGCGGCTCGACGACGATCCCCCAGAACCTGAACGACTATCGGCACTTGTACCAGGTGTACAAGAGCGACCCCAACCAGCAGGCGGTGCATGAGCGGTTCGCGTACATCCAGCTGTGGGACGACCATGAGTTCGCCAACGACTGCCACCAGGACTTCCACCCGGACGACAATACGGCGCCAAATACCGCCACGACGCCGCAGCCGGACCTGCGCCAGGCCGCGAACCAGGCGTGGAGCGAGTACGGGCTGGCCGATGTGGCGTTCGACCCGACGAAGAGCTGGGAGCAGTCGATCCAGGTGTACCGGAAGCTGTCGCTGGGCAAGCTCGCCGATCTGATCGTGACCGACGAGCGGCTGTATCGCGACCCGCCGCCGTGCGGCTCAAACGAGTATGGCCAGCGCTACTTCACGCTGGGCTGCCTGGAGATTCTGAACCCCAGCCGGACGATGCTGGGCGCGGCGCAGAAGCAGTGGTTTACAGACCAGGTGCTGGGCTCGACGGCAACCTGGAAGCTGTGGGCAAACGAGGTGATGCTGATGCAGCTGAAGGCGACCGCCGTGTATGTCGACCTGGACCAGTGGGATGGCTACGGGGAGGAGCGCAAGGCGCTGCTGCGGACCTTCGGGGACGCGGGCGTGCAGAATCTTGTCGCGCTGACCGGCGACCTGCACACCTTTCTCGCAGGGTATCTGAAACCCGTCTTCGACGACCTGTCCGCGCCGCCGGTGGGGGTGGAGCTGATGGTGGGCTCGCTGACTTCGGCGAACTTCGCAGAGGAGATCGAGTCGGCGGTCTCACTACCGAGCGCACCGGTGCCGGCGAAGCAGTTCGGGGTGCCGCCGAACCTGCTCGCGCCGCTCATCCAGGGGCTCAACCCGCATATACAGTACTGGGATTCATCGACGCACGGCTACGGGGTGCTGACGCTGACGCCGACTCTGCTGACCTGCGAGTTCAAGGCGGTGACGACGATCCGCGAGCCCACGGCGACGCTGGTTCCGCTGAAGACGTTTACGGTGCCGGTGGGGCAGGTGCAGTTGAACAGCTAGCTTGGAAATTCGCGCTGGTGAACTGCTCCACTCTGCGTTATGGCTGCAAAAAACGGCGGCTGTACTCTTTGGAAGAGGCGTTGCATGGCAGGCAATGCCTTTTCCAGCGCTTCGCCAAGCTGACGCCCGCTTAGATTATTCGTAGAAAAGTAAAACATGGCGACCTTGTTTTCTTTGACCGCCTGTCGCTCCAGCTTGTGCTTTCGGATGCGCTTGTCTGTCGTTAGTAGCGCCCAGCCATGCTGTCCAACAAACGGGAGCCATTCCGTATCGGGCACTCCAGCGATGAAGTGCTGCAGGTAGGACTCGTACCTGATCCCGCTTTCCTCAAGCACCCGCCGTACATGAGGGTTGTTGCAGTGGTTCTCGTCGATAAACAGGCAGAATTCAAGCGGCATGCATCAGCTTGGGAAGTTCCCAGCGAATTGCCTCTTCAATCTGTGCGGGAGAAACCCTGTACTCCTCTGCCAATTCCTGCATGGAGTCCCGAGCCATAAATCTTCCCGCAATGACCTCAGTTGTGATGCCTGTGCCAGCCAACACTGGCTTGCCAAAGGCGAATTCGGGCGAAATCAGGACGCTCCTAGGCTCATCCGCACCATCTTGCCAAACAAATGGGTAGAAATCGATTCTGCCGGCCTTCCGATCGAGCCGGCTCAGATAAGTCGCGATCACGGCAGGCAGGGCAAGCTGGCCAGACTTACTCAGGTTTACGTAATTTTGTCCCTCATTCAAGATGAGTGAAAACCCGTCTGTTTCCAGCCGTGGGTCTAGCAGCGGGTGAACGCTTTGATAAAGCTTCTCGTAGTTATCGAGACCTCGGCGAACGCGCTGCATCGTTAAGTGGTGATATCTCCGCAGACCCTTAAGGATATGCAACTCCATCAAATTGGAGTACGAAAGCAGGTTGCGCTCGCCGGACTGGATTAGACCTTGCCCTTGTGTCCACTTCCGCACCAGCGGATAGGGCAGGCGCAGAAACGCAGCTGCCTCGGGCAGACCATAGGTCGGGACTTCACTCAATTCCGGGCGATCAGGCCGCATAGCTTGACGATAACTCAGAGTGCTGCTCGGGGTGGGTCCTAGAGCCACGCTAATTCTCCCCTTTTTACGCGCGCGCTCGGAAGATGCCGGCGAAGCTCGAGCGGACGCTGGCGAAGACGATCAGCCACAGCAGGAAGGCAACCAGGCCGGTGACTATCCCTTTCGGGGCCATGAGCGCGTGGAACAACAGAATGTTGGCCAGGACCGGACCGAGCAGCACCAGCGCCAGCGGCACGAAAAAACCCGCGAGCAGCATGAGCCCGGTAACGAGCTGCACGGCGGAGGCTGCCTGTAGCAGATGAGACTGCGCAATCACACTCAGGTATTGCCCAGCCAGCGGGCTCATGGGCGGCTCCTGCATGTGCAGGAAATGGAGAAAGTCGTTCAGTCCGAACACGGTAAACATGAGCCCTAGCAGAACACGGGCAACGAGACCGGCAATTCTCATGCGGATACCCTCCAGCGGCAACGGAGAGCCGCGCCCTCTCAGCATGCAGTGAAGCATGGGGGCAACGTCAACAGAAATCCGCGAGTTGTACTCCCAGCCAAAGCGCTTACCGGCGCTTCACGGGCGTATCGGGAGGCTGCCGGGTTTGAAGCGGCAGCCTCCCGCCGGCCTACCCAACCACCCGGTAGCCCAGCTGGAACGGGTTGGCGGCGAGGCCGGCGAGCAGGTACCAGCCGGTGGCACCGATGTGCAGCGAGGGGCCGTAGGTGTAGCCGAAGCCGGTGTCGAGAACACTGGTCGCGGCGACCAGGCCGAGGCCCGGCGGGATGGCGCGGCCGCCGGCAGTCTTGCCGGTGCCGAGGGTCTGCTGCGCGTGCGCGCACTGCCCGAGCAGCTGGACCGCCTGGGTGAGGTCAGAGAAGAGCGAGGGCAGCGGCTCACCCCCGCGCAAAACACGGGCGGCAAGCGCGGCGGCGGTGTGCGCGGTGCCTTCAAGCCACACCGCCTGCGGGTCATCGGCGGTCGTTGTGAGGCTGGCCGTGTCGAAGACCAGGCCGTGGACGGTCTCGCTGCCGGTGAGATTCGAGTGCGGAGCAGCGGCGGTGTCGGTGGTCTGCAGGTTCGCGAGCGCCCAGTCGATGGTGCCCTGCGAGGCCGAGTTGAGCGCGGCCATGTAGGACCAGGTCTGGCAGTCCTCCGGGATGGGCGTGGTGTTGAGGGTGACCTGGTCGTCGAGGGTGCCGGTGTAGAAGTACGGGCCTGCGGCGTGGAAGGTCGCAACGACGAAAACGCCGGCGTGCTCTGCGAGCGCCGACCAGGCCATGCCGTTGCTGGCGTTGGCGTCCTGGGTCAGGCGGCTGAGCATGGTGAAGAAGGCGTAGGTGTCGATGTTGTGTTCGGTGGATTTGCCATTGGTCGAGGGTACGGACTGGTTCTGCGGGTTGATGGTGGCGCCGAAGGAGAAGCCGCCCGGGCCCTGCGTGTTGTAGGTGTTGGCGACGATCCAGTTGGCGACCGAGAGCGCGCCGGCAAGATAGCGGCTGTTCCTGGTCCGCAGGTAGAGCTGGGCGAGCGCCATGCCGGCCCAGGCCTGGTCGCCGACGGCGCTGGTGTAGAAGTAGTAGGGCGCGGCAGCGGGGGTGATGTAGGCGCCGCTGCCGTCGCTCGCGGCCGTGTTGACGTAGTAGCCCTGGGCGAAGCGGCCGTCGCTGAATGGGAAGTTATGCGCCTGGGCGTACAGCAGGCCCATGCCCAGCACCTCGGCGCGCTGCAGGTCGTCGGCGGTTCCGCGGGCCAGGTAAGCATGGATCGAGACGGCATTGTCGTAGGTGAACGCGGTGGCGCCGAGCGCCTCATCGCTGTAGCTCTGGGCCAGGCGCACGATGGAGCCGGTGGCGTAGGCGTCCATCATCAGGTTCTGAAAAGCGAAGGCGCGCTCAAGCGAGGCGAGCAGCTGCTGGGCCCCGGTGAGCAGGCCGGATGCTGCCTGGGCATGCGCGGGCGCGAGCAGAGGAGGCAGCGCGGCGACAGCAGCGGCGGCAGAGGCGAGACTGAGCAGGTTGCGGCGGGAAATCTGGCTTGCGGGCATGGCTTGGTCCTCACGATCAAAGGGAAAGGCTTGTAGAAGAGCGCCGCCACTCTACGCCCGGCGAGAGCGCCCGTGCAAGCGGCGCGGCGGCTGCTAGGCTTAGGGGCAAGTTCTCGCATGCTCGTAGAGAAACCAGCAGGACTCGACGTGGCTTTTCATTAGGAAAAGTCACGGTTCACAGCTCAATCCACCAACACGAGAACCGCCTTGGGGGCATCTATGGTCGAGCTTGCGCATGTCACCAAGAGCTACCCGCGGACGGGCTCCGGCAGGGCTGCCGTGGTGGTCGACGATGTGTCGTTCACGCTGCGAAGGGGAGAGACGCTGGGGCTGGTGGGGGAGTCGGGCTCGGGCAAAAGCACGATCGCGCGGATGGTGCTGGGGCTGATTCCGCCGAGCGCGGGTGCGGTCACGTTTGACGGCATGTCGCTCGGGGCGGCCTCGCGCGCGGAGATGCGCAGGGTGCGGCGGCGTATGCAGCCGGTGTTTCAGGACCCGTACGCCGCGCTGAACCCGCGCATGCGCGTGCGCGAAATCCTGGCCGAGCCGTTCCTCATCCACAGGCACGACGCAGCGCGCAGCCGGGCTACTTTGCAGGCCGCAACGGGCGAGCTGCTGGACACGGTGGGGCTCGATGCATCCGCGCTGGAGCGCTACCCGCATGAGTTTTCAGGCGGCCAGCGGCAGAGGATCAACATCGCGCGGGCGCTCGCGCTGCGGCCGGAGGTTCTGGTGCTGGACGAGCCGGTATCGGCGCTCGACGTGAGCGTGGGCGCGCAGGTGGTGAACCTGCTGCGGTCGCTGCAGCGGGAGTTCGCGCTGACGTATCTGTTTATTACGCATTCCATGCCGCTGGTGCGGTACCTGGCGACAGAGATCGCGGTGCTGCGGGCGGGCAAGCTGCTGGAGCTAGGGCCGGCAGCGCAGGTGATCGCCGCGCCGGCGCACCCGTACACGCGGGCGCTGATGGCGGCCACGCCGGAGCTGCGGGGGTGAGTGCTCCGGCGGTGAAACTCCTGTGGGCTGCCCCGGGAAGGGCCTTGACGATTCCAAAATGGGAACGGGAAAACCACAGTCACCAGGAGCCGCTTTGTTCCCGCTTGCGGCTTGTTTCCGTGGTGCTAGGGTACAGGCAAGAAAGCAGGTACAGGATGGCTCACGCAGTCAATGGCATCAGCTCGCTGGATCCTTTATCGAACGCCGCGCTCACCACGCCGGAGCAGCTGGCTTTGCCCGTGAAAGCGCCGGCCAGCCCGGCGCCGCAGCAAGAAGCGCCCCCGGCAGGCGACCAGGTGACGCTCTCGGTAGGTGCGCAGGCCGCGCAGCTGGCGCATAGCGGCCAGAGCGTCGCGCAGATCGCCGTGTCGCTGGGTGTCAGCGCGGCGATCGTGGACTCGTATCTGGGCATCACCCCGGCCAGCTCGGCTGCCGGACAAACGGCGCCCAGCGCAGCGGTAGCGACAGCGGCGGTGACCGGAACAAAGCTGGCGTAAGCCGCCGACCCGTTAGGCTAGGCACAGAGTGAGTGTGCCGCACTATGCCGGGTGGATCGCGGGGATCACGCTGAATGGCGGGACGATCTGGCTGTGCTGCGCGTCGTTTATCGCGGGGCTGCTGAACTCGGTCGCCGGCGGGGGCTCGTTTCTTTCGTTCCCTGCCCTGCTGAACCTCGGTGTGCCGCCGATCCAGGCCAACGCGACCAACACGGTGGCTCTATGGCCGGGGCAGTTGACCTCGATCGCCGCCTACTGGCGCGATCTGGAGCAGAACCGGTACCTGCTGCTGCCTCTCTCGATCGCCGCGGCGATCGGCGGCGTAGGCGGCGGGGTCATCCTGCTGCACACCGGGCAGGCTACGTTTCTGCACCTGGTGCCGTGGCTGCTGCTGGGCGCGGCGAGCCTGTTTGCGGTCTCGACCCCGATCTCGCAGTGGCTGCAGGCGCGGACGCGCGGCAAGCCTATGCCCGAGGAGCCGGAGAAGGCGGCGCGGCCATTTCTGGTTCCGCTGTTCTGCGGCATGGTCCTGGTCACGCTGTACATCGGCTACTTCGGGGCAGGCGCGGGCTTCCTGGTCATGTCGCTGCTGGCGCTGTTCGGCATCGAGAATGTGAACCAGATCAACGCGCTCAAGGTGGTTACGACGACCATCGCGAACGGGGTCGCGGTGCTGCTGTTCATCTTCGAGGGGCAGGTGCTGTGGCAGCACTGCCTGCTGATGATGGTCACGGGGGCGGTAGGCGGATATATGGGCGGCCGCAGCGCGCGGCGGGTGAATGCGCGGCTGATGCGGGCAGTGGTGACGGTGCTCGGGTTCGGGATGGCGGCGTATTTTTTCTGGCGCAATGGGGGTTTGTAGGGTCCTTAGTATGCAGTACGCGCATGAGAGAACCGCAGATCCTCTGGCGCAAGTGCTACCGGCTCCGTTTGACGCGCTGCGTCAACGTCGCTCACAAGGACAAAGGACACCTGCATTGTGCAAGCCTTCCTGCTGTCACTTTCAGCTCGCAAAGATGGGGCTCGCGGCTGGTAGCATTTTTGTAGAGGCCCGGTATGAGTCATGAAGGATTCCGCCTCCTCACCGAGGAGCAGGCAAGGCGCGCCGAGCAAGAGCACGCGCCGCTGCCACGCGAGGCGATTGAGCCGGTCAAGGTGCGGGTGCTGAAGACCGAAGGCACGGGCATGGAGATCGACTGGCGCGACGGACACCAGAGCCTCTGGAGCTTTGCGTGGCTGCGGCTGGCCTGCCCGTGCGCGACCTGCCATGACGAGCGCGAGAAATCCGGCCGCGGCGTGGGTGAGGCGGAGGCCCAACCGGCGGCGCTGCTGCCGATGTACAAGGCTCCGGTGCGGCCCGATACGGTGCAGCAGGTGGGGCGCTACGCAATCTCGTTCCACTGGAATGACGGGCACACCAGCGGGATTTACTCCTGGGACTACCTGCGCCGGCACTGCCTGTGCGAGCAGTGCCGCCTCGGCTGAATCCTCCGAACGACCCAGGCACTTTTCCGCGGCTCTACGTACAATGATCCGGACATGAGACGCCCCCGTTTGCCCCGCCTGCTGCTTGCCTGCCTTGTCTGCTGTACCGGAACCCTGCTGGCCCAGCAGCCGCAACAATCTCAACAGCCGCAGCGCCGGCAACAGCCGCAGCGCCGGCCGCCGGCTGTGCCGCTCATCACGCACAATCCGTACTTCTCGATCTGGTCAGACTATGACAAGCTGACCGACGGCCCGACGCGCCACTGGACCGGCTCGCCGCAGCCATTGACCAGTATTGTGCGCGTGGACGGCAAGCCCTATCGCATCATGGGCGGCGGCCGAAGGGACACGACCCCAGCGATGCTGCAGACCGCGGTCACCGTCGACGCGACGCACACCGACTACACCTTTGAAGGCGCGGGCGTGCAGGTGATCCTGAGCTTCTTTACCCCGGCGTTTCCGCAGGATATGACGCTGCTGTCGCGGCCCGTGACCTACCTCACGTGGACGGCAAAGTCGGTCGACGGCAGCCCGCATACGGTCGACACGCTGCTCGATGTGAGCCCGATCATCGGGGTGAACACGGAGATGGACGCGGAGACCTGGGGCCGCAGCGAGACGGCGACGTCGGAGGTGCTGAACATCGGCTCGCGCGACCAGCAGGTGCTGGGCAAGCGGGGAGATAACCTGCGCATCGACTGGGGGTATTTCCACCTGGCGGCGCCGAAGGACGAGCACGCGACGCTCGCCGAAAATGCGCATGCGATGGAGCGGTTCGTAGAAAACGGCTCGCTTGCGGGCGGCGGCAGCGCCGGCAGCAACGATAGCGCCGCCGGCGACGATATGGAGATGCCGGCGGCCCCGCGCGATGGGGCACCCCACCTGGCCGCGGTGCTGCACCTGGGCTCGGTGAGCGGTAGCGGGGTCTCGCAGCATGTGATGGTGAGCTACACGGAGGGGTTCGCGCTCGAGTACCTGAATCAGCGACTGCGGCCCTACTGGCAGCGCAATGGCGAGACGGTCGCCGCGATGCTCGACGAGGCCGCGCAGCAGTACACGGCGCTCGACGCGCGCGGACGCCAGTACGACCAGCAGCTCAATGCGGACCTGACGAAAGCGGGCGGGGCGACCGGCGGGGCAGACTACGCGTATCTGGGCAACCTCGCGTACCGGCAGTCTCTGGCGGCCTGCGAGGTGACGGCCGATAGCAATGGAACGCCGCTGTACTTCTGCAAGGAGAACTTTTCCAACGGCTGCATCGGCACGGTGGACGTGATGTATCCGCAGTCGCCGATCCTGCTGTTTTTTAATCCGGCGCTGATGGAGGCGCAGGTGGAGCCGGTGCTGCGCTATGCGGGGCTGCCGCGGTGGAAGTTCCCTTTCTCGCCGCACGACCTGGGCACCTGGCCGCTGGCCGACGGCCAGGTGTACGGGGGCGGCGAGCAGACCGAGGACGACCAGATGCCGGTCGAAGAGTCGGGGGACATGATTATCATGACCGACGCAATCGCACAGGCCGAGGGCAATGCGCACCTGGCGGAGCGCTACTGGGCGACGCTGAGCAAGTGGGCGGACTACCTGCGCCAGGCCGGGCTGGACCCGGCGAACCAGCTTTCGACAGATGACTTCGCCGGGCACCTGGCGCATAACGCGAACCTGTCGATCAAGGCGATCGACGCGATCGGCGCGTATGCGGACCTGGCAAAGCGGCTGGGCCATGCCGATGTGGCAAAGCAGTACCGGACCGCCGCCGAGGGGATGGCGAAGCAATTTATGGGCATGGCGGCGGATGGCAACCATACCAAGCTGGCGTTCGACAAGCCGGGGACATGGAGCCAGAAGTACAACCTGGTGTGGGACACGGTGCTGGGGTTAAGGCTGTTCCCACCGAGCCTGCGGGAGTCGGAGATCAAGTTCTACATGGCGCATCAGAACGCGTATGGGGTGCCGCTGGACTCGCGCAAGGACTACACCAAGCTGGACTGGGAGTTGTGGTCGTTCACGATGGCGACGCCGGAGCAGTTTGGGCAGCTGGTGGCGCCGCTGGCGAAGTGGGCAGATACGACGCCGGGCCGGGCTCCGCTGCCGGACTGGTACGACACAGTGACGGGGGAGAAGGAGGGGTTCCAGGCGCGGTCGGTGGTGGGCGGGTTGTTTATCAAGGCGCTGGCGGACGAGGCGCTGGCGAAGAAGTGGCAGGCGATGGCGAAGGCTCGCTAAAGCATTTTCACAGTACGTGCAAGCCATGCATGTAGCTTGGTGCGGCTTTTCCGTCAGGAAAAGCCGCATGCCACTCAACTCGGATGGACCACAGTCACTGTGAAAATGCGTTAAGGCAGTTCTTGTACGCCTGTAAAGCTACCAGCGAGATCGGGATGTGGATTTCCTGACGGAAAAGCCGCAGGGCACCATTCCCAGTCAGTACAGCGGGAATTGCATTTATGCCACCCCCGCCAGCTGCCGCAGAACATACTGCAGAATGCCTCCGTGTTCGTAGTAAAGGACTTCTCCCGGCGTGTCGATCCGCACCCGCACGTGGAAGTGCTTGTCGTCTCCATCCGAGGCCGTGGCACGCACGATCAGGTTGCGGCCCGCAGCCAGCCTGTCCGTCAGCAGCTTCTTGAGCCCCGGCAAATCGTAAATCTCCTCGCCGGTCAGCCCCAGCGACTCGGCCGACTCGCCGCCTGTGAACTCGAGCGGCAGAATTCCCATCCCGATCAGGTTCGAACGGTGGATGCGCTCGTAGCTCTCGGCGATGACGGCGCGCACACCCAGCAGCTTGGGCCCCTTGGCGGCCCAGTCGCGCGAGGAGCCGGAGCCGTACTCCTTGCCGGCCAGGATGATGAGGGGCGTACCCCGCTCGGCATAGGCTGCGGCCGCGTCGAAGATGCTCATCTCGGCGCCCTCCGGCAGCAGGTGGGTCACGCCGCCCTCGGTGCCGGGCGCCAGCTTGTTGCGCAGGCGCACGTTAGCGAACGTTCCGCGGACCATGACCTCGTGGTTCCCCCGTCGCGACCCGTAGGAGTTGAAGTCGGACGGCTTGACGCCATGCTCCTTGAGGTAGAGCCCCGCCGGCGAGCTGGCCTTGATGGAGCCCGCCGGCGAGATGTGGTCGGTCGTGACCGAGTCGCCCAGCACCGCAAGCACCCGTGCGCCGTGGATATCGGTCACCGTGGCCGGCCGCGCCGGCATGCCGTCGAAGTACGGCGCGCGCCGGATGTACGTCGAATCCGGCTCCCACCCGTACACATCACCCTCGGCAAAGCGCAGCCGCTGCCAGTTCTGGTCGCCCGCGGCCACGGTCGCGTACTCCCGTCGGAACGAGTCACTGGTGAGCGAAGCGCCGACTACCTCGGCGATCTCGGCCCGAGTCGGCCAGATATCGCGCAGGTACACCTCGCGGCCATCCGAGCCGCGGCCCAGCGGTTCCGTGTCGAGGTTGCGCTGGATGGTACCGGCCAGCGCATAGGCAACGACCAGCGGCGGCGACATGAGGTAGTTGGCGCGCACGTCGGAGTTGATGCGGCCCTCGAAGTTGCGATTGCCGCTCAGCACCGAGACGGCGACAAGCCCGTTCTCGTCGATGGCTTCGGACACATCGGAGGGCAGCGCGCCCGAGTTGCCAATGCAGGTGGTGCAGCCGTAGCCGATGACGTGGAAGCGCAGCTTCTCGAGATATGGAAGCAGGCCGGCTTTTTTGTAGTAGTCGGTGACGACGCGCGAGCCCGGCGCCAGAGAGGTCTTGACCCAGGGCGGCATCGTCAGGCCGCGCTCGACTGCCTTTTTCGCCAGCAGCCCGGCGGCGATCATGACCGAGGGGTTGCTCGTGTTGGTGCAGGACGTGATGGCCGCGATGACGATCGAGCCGTGGTCCAGGTAGCGCTCCGGGTCGATGCCGAACCGCTGCTGGACGGTGTTGCTGTAGGCCGGTGAGGAAGCGCCTAAGACCGCTTGCGCAGGCACTTCGTGCGGTGCTCGGAGAGCCGGCCACTTCGTGGCGGGTGGCGTGGTGTTTGCAGCGCGAACGTCTTGGCCCTCCCGTTGGTCGGGATCGGCTTGGTTTGAGGAGGATGAAGCGACATAGGCGTCGGACTGCGCAGTTACCGGGGTCCCCGGCTCGCGCGCACCGACGATGCTGTCCGCGTCGCCGCTGGCCGAGGCGTGGCCGCCCTCTCCCTCCCAGCGCTGCGCCTGCCGCTCGGCGTTCCGGGCGGCCTTGGGGCCGAACAGCGAAGGCAGCTGCCGGAGAAAGTCTGCCGCGGCCTCGCCCAGCACCACGCGGTCCTGCGGGCGCTTCGGTCCGGCCACGCTCGGCTCTACCTCGCCTAGATCGAGTTCCAGGCTGGAGGTGTACTCCGCCGCGGGCGTCTCCGCGGTGTGGAAAAGGCCCTGCTCCTTGTAATACGCCTCTACCAGCGCAACCTGATCGTCCGGCCGACCGGTCAGTCGCAGGTAGCGCAGTGTTTCTTCGTCCACCGGGAAGATGCCGCAGGTCGCGCCATACTCGGGCGCCATGTTGGCGATGGTGGCGCGGTCGGCGAGTGTCAGCTCGGCCAGCCCCGGCCCGTGGAACTCGACAAACTTGCTGACCACCCCGTGCCGGCGCAGCTTTTCGGTCACGGTCAATACCAGGTCAGTCGCGGTCGCGCCCTCGCGCAGCTTGCCGATAAAGCGGAACCCGACCACCTGCGGCACCAGCATCGACACCGGCTGACCCAGCATCGCGGCCTCCGCCTCAATACCGCCGACACCCCAGCCCAGCACGCCCAGGCCGTTGATCATGGTCGTATGCGAGTCGGTGCCGACCAGTGTGTCCGGGTAGGCCTGCAGCTCGCCGTCCACTTCCGCCGTAAAGACGCCGCGCGCCAGGTACTCCAGGTTGACCTGGTGGCAGATGCCCATGCCCGGAGGCACCGCGCTGAAGTTGCGGAAGGCGCTCTGGCCCCACTTGAGGAAAGCGTAGCGTTCGCGGTTGCGCTCTACCTCGAGCAGCGAGTTGACGTTGTACGCGCCGGGGGTCCCGTACTCATCCACCTGCACGGAGTGGTCGATAACCAGCTCCGCCGGCTGTAGCGGGTTGATCTTCTGCGGATCGCCGCCCAGCAGCTTCATGGCGTCGCGCATGGCGGCCAGGTCGACGATGGCGGGGACGCCGGTAAAGTCCTGCATGAGCACGCGTGCCGGCATAAAGGCGATCTCGCGCGAGGGCTCGGCGGCGGGGTTCCAGTGTGCAAGGAACTGGATATCGGCCGCTGTGACGGTGACGCCGTCCTCGCGGCGCAGCAGGTTTTCAAGCAGGATGCGCAGGGAGTAAGGCAGACGGGAGAGCGTGACGCCGCGCTCCGCGAGCGCCTGCAGGCGATAGATCTGGTAGGTCTTGCTACCGGACGCAAAGCTGGCGCGGGCGTTGAAGCTATTACTGATCGTGTTTCCAGAGACGGGGGTGCTCATGTCGTGTATGTCCTTTGCGAAGAGAGAGGAAGCTGCCGGGAGGACAGGGCGCGATCAGGCGGCGCGGCCACGATCGTGGCGGCCACGGCGAAAGCGCTTGATGAGCATTCGACAGGATGGGAGCTCTATCATTGGCCCCACTATTTTAGCGCTGAGTCTCTGCCACACGCATGGATGCAATTGAGAGACTGATCTTCACTTTGACGGGCGCGGAACGGGAAAATGGGATGGCCCTGACTTGCCGAGAGGCTTGACTTTAGAGCGTCGCGGGCATTGAATGCGGTTGTGGGAGTTGGTAGTCCCTCGATGGTTGTCCCCCACCGAGGGAGGTTATCTACCGCTTTCGCAGTAGCCTGACCATAGCTACTCCAGCAGCAAGGACACGCCAGTCAAGCGTGATCCTCACTACCAGATGTACCCAGGACGTTTTCGCGTCCATCGGCCACCTCCAGCATTGGAACCGGCGTACGCCCGTTATCGCGGGATACGCCGGTCAGGCCGCTCGTCTGGCCCATCCTGCTCCCGCTTGACACTCTGCTGTTGGCTTTTCCAGTGTAGGCAGGCGAGCGCCTGCAATCTGTCCCGGCCAGCGAAGTCCTGTTACCAAAGACAGTTCGCCCAGCCTGGCTCCTGCCCGGCGTCTAAGGGTCTATGCGCCGCATTTTCTCGCTCCTCTTCTGCCTGCTGGGTTCCTGCTTCCTGAGTCTTCCGGCGCTCGCGCAATCCCCCATCATCGTGGGCTACCTGCCGCAGTGGGGCCTCTACGGCACGCCGCCCTGGTCGGCACAGCAGCTGGTCTCGAGCGGCTCCGCGGCGATGCTCAATCAGATCGACTATTCGCAGGCCTTTATCGTGGACGGCCACTGCGCCATCGCCGACCCCGAGGCCGATATGCAGCACCCGTACACGGCGCAGACCAGCGTCGACGGGACGGCCGACGCGCCGGGCGATGCAGCCGGGCCTCCGCTCAAGGGCGAGTTCCACCAGCTGCAGGAGCTGCACCGCAGGTTCCCGCGCATCCGCATGCTGATCTCGATCGAAGGCAAGCCGTCCGCCTTTGCGGACGCGGCCCAGCCACAGAAGCGGGCGGCGTTTGTCGCGTCGTGTATCGACATGTTCCTGCGCGGCAATCTGGCGCCGGGGGTTCGCGCGCCGGGGCTGTTCGAGGGCATCGATGTGGACTGGGAGTACCCGAACGGCGGCAGCGATGGCGCCAACTACACGGCGCTGCTGGTGGAGTTTCGCCGGCAGCTTGACGCATACGCGGCGCATGGTCCGCGCCCTCTACTCACCATTGCCGCCGCGCCCGGCCTGGGGCGCTACCCGGGCGTCGACTGGCCGCTGGTGGCGCAGAGCGTGGACCAGGTGGGCCTGATGAATTACGACTACAACGGCCCCTGGCAGAAGACCACCGGCATCGTCGCGCCCCTGTACGCACTGCCCGGCCTGCCGCTGGAAAGCGGCAACGTGGATGCGACCGTGCAGGAGTACGAAAAGGCGGGCATCCCGGCGACGAAGCTGTTGATGGGCGTTCCGTTCTACGGCTATCACTGGTCTGGTGTGAGCAATGCCGGGGCGCAGCATGGTCTCGGCGTGGCCGGGCAGGCCGAGCATGGCGATACACCCTACCGCACCATTGCCGCAATGCCCGCGACCCCGTTCCGCGACCCGCACTCGCAGGCGCCCTGGCTCTATGATGGCGACAGCTTCTGGACCTATGACGACCCGGTCTCGCTTGCCGCGAAAGCCGGGTATGCCCAGGCGCACCAGCTGGGCGGCATGATGATCTGGGAGCTGAGCGGGGATACGGCGGATGGCTCGCTTGTGAAAGCGATCCATCTCGGCTTGAAGAAAAATTAAGACCGCCTACGCGGCTGGCGGCCACTTCGTGGCGTGTGGCGTTACCTGTGGCCCTCCCGTTGGTCGGGATTGGCCATGTCAGCCCCGACCAACGGGAGGGTCACGGAAGTCCGCAGCCGCCACCGCAAAGTAAACGCGCCACGAAGTGGCCGCCAGCCGCGCAGGCGGTCTTCAGCCCTCGCCGGTAGCGATCTGCCAAAGCAGCATCGCATTGAGCCCGACGATCACCACCGTGATTGCCCAGCCCACGCGGCGCGTCCAACCGGTGTTGACGAAGCGGTCCATCACGCCTTTACGGCTGGTGAGCACCAGCAGCGGCACCAGAGCGAACGGCAGCGCGAACGACAGCACCACCTGCGAGAGGATCAGGATCCTGAACGCGTCGAGGCCGCTGGCGATCACTACCAGCGACGGAATGAGGGTCAGCAGCCGGCGCAGGAAGATCGAGAAGCGGATCTGCAAAAAGCCCTCCAGCACCACCTGGCCCGCCATGGTGCCGACCGTGGAGGACGAGAGCCCGGAGCAAAGCAGCGCCAGCGCGAAGATGGTTGCCGAGGCCGGCCCCAGTAGCGGGCCGAGCGTCCGGTGCGCGTCTTCGATGGACATATCGCCACTCGCAGCGCGTGTCCCGGCAAAAGCCGCCGCCGCGACAATGACCATCGCCGAGTTCACCAGCCACGCGCCGTTCATGGCCAGGCCCAGGTCGAGCTTCTCGTAAAACAGCATGCGCAGGCGTGACAAATAGTTGTGGCGCGGCAGGTCGAGCCGCGGCGCCTGCTCCAGCACCCGCGGCTGCACCAGTGCCGAGTGGAGGTAGACCACGTGCGGCATCACCGTCGCGCCCAGCATGCTGACCGCGACATAGATGCTGCCGCGCCCCACCTTCGGCACCAGAATATGCAGCGCGACGCTCGACCATGCGGGATGGACCAGCGCCAGCTCCGCCGCATAGCAGAGCCCAATGATCGCGACAAAGCCGATGATCGCGACCTCAAGCCAGCGAAAGCCGCGGGCTTCGAGCGCCAGCAGTGCAAACACAAACCCCGTCGCCACCAGCGCCGCGAAGAACAGCGTCTCGGTGCGCGTCCAGCCATGCGCCAGGAACCACGGGCCGAACAGCAGGTAAAAGCCAAGCGCGGCGCCGAGAAACTCGGCCAGATCGGTCGCGAGCGCGGACGTCTCTGCTGCGAGCCACAGGAAAATGGTGGTGCGCCGCGAAAAATGCTCCCGGCAGTTCTGCGGCAGGGTTTTGCCGGTCGCAATGCCCAGCTTGGCCGACAGGTACTGGATAACGATCGCCATCGCGTTCGACCAGAGCAGCACCCAGAGCAGCTGGTTGCCGAAGCGCGCGCCCGCGGCAAAGTTGGTGGCGAAGTTGCCCGGGTCAATGTAGGCGATGCTCGCCACGAAAGCCGGCCCCATGTGCAGCAGCATCCGCTTGAAGTGCCGCAGACGCGGACGGGAGCGCGCTCTTGCCGCAACCGGCGCGGATTGGACAGCTTCGGGCACGGCTTCAGTATAGGTCGACTGTGAAAACCGCCTGCGCGGCTTGCGGCCACTTCGTGGCGGGTGTACTGGTGGTGGCTGTGTGTATTTTGTGGCCCACCCGCTGGTCGGGATCGACATCGCTGATCCCGACCAACGGGAGGGCCACAGCAGCAGAGGATGCCAGCGCAAGGTAAACACGTCACGAAGTGACCGTTTTTCGAGAACCGCACGAAGTGCCCGCGCAGGGGGTCTTAGTATTGGAACCATGAATGAACTGGCAAGCGAGGAAGTGCTGGAGCGCGCCCGCAGGATCAAGGTGTTTCTGATGGATGTGGACGGCACCATCACCGATGGCGGCGTGTGCCTGATCGCGGCGACGGACGAATCCGGCAACAGCACTGTTTCTGAGATGAAGGTGTTCGACGCGCAGGATGGCCAGGGGCTCTCGCTCGCGCACACCATGGGTATCCAGACCGGCTTCATCACCGGCCGGCGCTCGCCCGCCGTGCTGCGCCGCGCGCAGGAGATGAAGGTGACGCACGTCTACCTGGGCCAGGCGAAGAAGACGCAGGCGTTCGAGGAGGTTCTGGAGAAGGCCGGCGTGACGGCGGACGAGGTCTGCTACATGGGCGACGACCTGCCCGATATTCCCATCGCCGAGCGCGCGGGCCTGGCCGTGTGTGTAGCCGATGGCGCGCCGGAGCTGAAGGCCGTGTGCCACTATGTGACGAAGCGGCTGGCCGGCCGCGGCAGTGCGCGCGAGGTGGTCGAGCTGATCCTCAAAGCGCAGGGACGCTGGGAAGAAGCCGTGCCAAAGGCGCTGGCGTAGAGGGCAGCATGAACGAAGCGAAGGTTCTCCCGAGCGGTGCCCGGGTTCTTCTAATCGGCGGCGGTGGCCGCGAGCACGCGCTGGCCTGGTCGCTCAGCCGCTCGGCCCGCATCGGCGAAATCGTCTGCGCGCCGGGCAATGCCGGCATCGCTGCCCTTGCCCGGTGTGTGCCGGTCGATACGAACGATCTGGACGCGATGGTGCAGGTGGCGGTGCGCGAGGCGGCGGAGCTGACCGTCATCGGGCCTGAGGTCCCGCTGGCGCTGGGGATCGTTGACGCACTCCAGCAGCGCGGCCTGCGGGTCTTCGGGCCGACGCGGGCGGCGGCGGAGCTCGAATCGAGTAAGGCGTTTTCAAAGCGGTTCATGCAGCGGCACAACATTCCCACGGCCAGCTACGCGGTGTGCGGCTCCATGGAGGAAGCGCGCTCCGCGCTTGATCTGTTCCCAGGCGCGCTGGTGGTCAAAGCCGACGGACTGCACGCCGGCAAGGGCGTGCTGCTGTGCGCAAACCGTGCGGAGGCCGAGGCGGCCATCGCCGGGCTGTTCAGCGGCAAGCTGCTGGGTGCGCCTGAAACCAGCGTGGTGCTGGAGGAGCGGCTCGAAGGCGAGGAGCTCTCGTTCTTCGTCATGAGCGACGGCAAACACGTGGCGCCGCTGGCCCCCGCGCAGGACCACAAGCGCATCGGCGAAGGCGACACAGGGGCCAACACCGGCGGCATGGGCGCCTACTCCTCCGACACGATGCTGCCAGCCAGCATGCGCGACTGGATCGTGCACCACATTGCCCAGCCCACCATCGACGGCATGGCCGACGAGGCAACCCCGTTTGTCGGCGTGCTGTTTATCGGGCTCATGATGACGGCGCGCGGGCCCATGGTACTTGAATACAACACCCGGTTCGGCGACCCGGAGACCCAGGCGATCCTGCTGCGCCTGGAAAGCGATCTGTACGAGGCATTCGAGGCCTGCATCGAGGGGCGTTTGAGTGAGACCGAGTTTCGCTGGCGCCCGGGCGCCTCGGTCTGCGTGGTGGCGGCCTCGGGCGGCTATCCCGGCAAGTACAGCATGGGGCAAACGATCCACGGGCTGGCCGAAGCGGCGGCTACCCCAGGCGTCGAGATTTTTCACGCGGGCACGGTGCTGATCGACCAGGAATGCCGCACCGCAGGCGGACGGGTGCTGGGGGTAAGCGCGTCGGGCGCCACGCTGGAGCAGGCGCTCGAACTCGCCTATACAGGCCTTGCAAAGATTACCTTCGACCGCATCTACTACCGGCGGGATATCGGCCGTCGCGCCATGAAGAGCCAGGCCAGTGAAGGAGCAGGAGCATGATCTTGCAAGACGACCTGGTGGTCGACGTCCCGACCGGAACCGGCCCCATGCGCACCTACTTTTCCCACCCCGCGACGGCCGGCCGGTACCCCGGCATCATTCTCTACTCGGAGATCTTCCAGAGAACGGCCCCCATCCATCGCTTTGCCAGCTTCCTCGCCGGGCACGGCTACCTGGTGGCCGTACCGGAGGTGTACCACGAGCTGGAGCCGGCCGGCACCGTGCTGAGCTACGACCAGGCCGGCTCCGACAAGGGCAATCTCGACAAATATGCTAAGGAGCTTGCCTCCTACGATGACGATGCCCGCTCGCTGCTCGCGCACATGGCCGGCATGGAGCAGTGCAGCGGCCGGCTCGGCGTGGTGGGCATCTGCCTGGGCGGCCATCTGGCGTTCCGCGCCGCGATGAACCCGGAGGTATGCGCCGCAGTCTGCTTCTACGCGACCGACATCCACTCGGGCACGCTGGGCGCGGGCAGGAAAGACGACTCACTCGAGCGCGCCAGGGAAATCAAGGGCGAGCTGCTGCACGTCTGGGGCCGCCAGGACCCGCATGTGCCGCTCGCAGGCCGGCGCAAGGTTCTGGCACGACTCGACGAAGTCGAAGCGAACTACCAGTGGATTGAGGTGAATGGCGCGCATGCGTTTCTGCGTGACGAAGGCTACCGCTACGACCCCGAGCTCGAATATCGGCTCAAGGGGATGATGCTCGATGTCTTCCACCGCAAGCTGGCGCTGGGGCTGTAAAGCAGGGCCAGGGCGTTTCCGCTGCTGCCGGGGCGAGCGACACTGCCTGAGGCTACAGCTGCTTCTGCTGCGAGGAATGGCCGCCTACAGTCCGGGCGCGGCTGCCCTCTCCGGCCCGGCGTGTCTCCGCCGCCTGCGAGGACTGCGGCGGGTAACGCGGCAGGTCCAGTCTGACGTACCTTTCCGCGTACGGAGGTTGCCGCGACGGCACATGGCTTGAAATAAGAAGAGCTTGCTTTACGTGCTGCAGCTGCGCCTCGCGCATCAGTTCGACCATCAGCGCAAGCAGCGCGACCGGCCCCTGCTTCCACGGAAACGCCGCGTCCAGGTTGCCCGTTGGCAGAGTCGCATCTTCATCATCTTCCATGAGGAGGATGCGGCTCAGAGGCCAGAACTGCTCAACCGTTTCGGAGATGCGAATAACATCCAGGGCGGACAGCGTGTGACACAGGACCAGCACGTCGTAGTATTTTGTCTGCAGGTTTGCCAGCGCCGGCTCAACGCCCGCGCCGCAGACATCCCTGCATGCCCTCTGCAGGACCAGGTTGCGGGTATACAGCAACTGGGCGTCTGCGCCGACCGAAAGAATTCTGGCCACGGTTTCTCCCTGATCGCGGAGAAGAGAGTCAATCTCACTGTCTGGTCCGGGAAGCCGGCGTCTTCACTCTCCTACAACTTAAGAGTTAGACGCCGAAACTGTCTCCAGTGTACTGCAGCGAACAGACACGTCAATAAATTTCAGGATAAACGCGACGGTAGCAGCCCAGAATTAGCTGGTAGCACTCACACGAGACCTCCCGGAGCCCGTCCCTGTCGACGATTTCCACCAGGCCCCGGCTGTACACAATCAGCCCTCGCCGCTGCAGCAGCCCGGCAGAGATGGTGACGGCGGGGCGCCCGACCCCAAGCATCTCGGCCAGGAACTCCTGCGTCAGGCGGATGGTGCTGGTCTCCATAAAGTCAGAGGCCATCAGCAGCCAGCGGGCCAGCCGCGACTCCAGCTCGTGCAGGCGGTTGCACAGGATGAGCTGCGTAGTCTGCTCCAGTAACGAATAGAGAAATGTGTGGATAGACTGCTGCAGTTCGCCTTCGGGCGCCATGTGCTCCGCCAGGACATTGGCGCGGATGCGGTAGCCATCGCCTGCCCCCTGCATCCGGATGGTGGTCTGGGTCTGGGCCTGGCCGAGCAGCGCCTGGATCCCAACGAGCCCCTCCCGCCCGATAATGCCTACCTCAACCGTTGTTCCGTCCGTATCAATGCTGTTCATTGATGCCATGCCACGCTCAGGAAAGTAGATCCACTGGATGTCCTCATTGGACTTGACCAGCAGGAGACCTTGCGGGAGATCGATGCGCGACAGGTGCGGCTGCAGTTTGTCCAACAGTGGCCTGGAAAGCCCGGCAAGGATGCCATTGCGCAGCGTAGCCCCGGAAGGGCCACGGTCCAGCTCGTTTGTCTGCATACTTGTCCATGGCGAAAGGCGGGGAGGAGAACCCATCGAGCGCCAGGACAAGCCGTAACAATCGTCAGACTGCGCCTTTGCGGTAGCTTAACTGTACGTGAATGGCAGGGCTGCGTCTGTTCGCTGGAACGCAGGAAAACCACAGAGCGTGGTGAATACACCAACAGCCCGAGCCGCCAGGGGCCAATCGAGAAAAACGTTCTTGGGATTGCGTGTCCCTCAGGCGTCGAGTTTCTTTTGCACCAGTTCATTCAGCAGGGCAGGATTGGCCTGACCCTTGCTCGCACGCATGACCTGACCCACGAAAAACGCCGCCACTGTCTTCTTCCCGCCCCGGTACTGCTCCACCTGTTTGGGGTTGGCGGCGATGACTTCGTCGATCATCTGCTCGATCGCGCCGGTATCGGAGATTTGCTGCGGTTTTTCGCGCTCGTATACCGGGCCAAAGTCTTCATTGCTCGCAAAGGCCAGGTCGAAGAGCTGCTTGAGCTGCTTGCTTGAGAGCTTGCCTTCCTCGGCCAGATCAGCTGCCTGCGCAATGCCGGCCATCGAGATCGGCGACTGCTCCAGCTCGAGCCCCTGCGCCTTGAGCCGGGAGGTGAGCTCGCTCTGCACCAGGTTGGCCACGCGGCGGGGGTTTTTGGCCGCCCGGGCCGCTGCCTCAAACTGGTCGGCGAAGGCGCGGGTCGCGGTCAAGGTCTGCGCGTCCTGCGGGGCGATGCCGTAAGCGGCCACCATGCGGGCGCGCCGGGCTTCGGGCAGCTCCGGCATGGTCGCGCGAATCGCCGCCTGTGCTTCCGCGTCGACAACCAGCGCAGGCAGGTCCGGCTCGGGAAAGTAGCGGTAGTCGTGCGCCTGCTCCTTCGAGCGCATGGAGTAGGTGCGGCCCTCGGCGGCGTTCCACAGACGGGTCTCCTGCACGACGCGCCCACCCGACTCGATCAGCTCGACCTGGCGCTCGATCTCGTACGCCAGCGCCGCGCGAATGTAACGGAAGCTGTTGACGTTCTTGACTTCCGCTTTGGTCCCGAACTGCTGCTGCCCGCGCGGGCGCACGCTCACATTGGCGTCGCAGCGCAGCGAGCCTTCCTCCATATTGCAGTCGGAGACGCCGGTGTACAGCAGGATCTCCTTGAGCTTCGTCAGGTACTCGTAGGCCTCGTCCGGCGTGCGCAGGTCGGGCTCGCTCACGATCTCGATCAGCGGGGTGCCGCAGCGGTTCAGGTCGACCGAGGTGCTGCTGGCCGAGTCGTGTACACCGTCGTGCAGGCTCTTGCCGGCATCTTCTTCCATGTGCAGACGGGTGATGCCGATGCGCTTCGCGCCCGCGGGGGTCTCGACATCGAGCCAGCCGTGCTCGGCCAGCGGCTTGTCGAACTGCGAAATCTGGTAGCCCTTGGGCAGATCGGGGTAGAAGTAGTTCTTGCGGGCAAAGATGCTGGTCTCGCGAACCTCCGCATGGATCGCCATGGCGGCCAGCGTGGCGAACTCCACCGCCCTCGCGTTCAGCACCGGCAAAGCCCCCGGCAGCCCCAGGCACACCGGGCATACCAGCGTGTTGGGCGCCGCGCCAAAGCGGTTGGCGCAGCCGCAGAAGGCCTTGCTGCGGGTCAGCAGCTGCACATGCACTTCAAGGCCGATGACCGGCTCGTACCGGGCAAGGATTGCAGGAGAGAGAGTGGCTGTGGCTGCCATGTACCCATACTATGCGAACGGCAGACGCCAGAGCCGGCACCTGGACTTAGTGGCGATGCTGGTGAGCGGCGCCGTAGTACATGAAATAGCGCGTGAGATCGATGTAGCCAAACCTGCCCGGGAACATGCCGGTATGGGGAAGGGTCCACAAAGAGCCGTAGCAGACCAGCAGCAGAACCGCCAGCGGGCGCAGCGGACGAACGGCTCTGGCCGGAGCCTCATCCTGGCCGCCCTCGTCTCTGCGTTGGTCGATGAAGAGCAGCAGCAGCATCAAGCAGACGACGTGCATGTAGATCCACCGGCCCCAGTCCGTGCCAACAACAAAGAGCGGGATCGAAGTGAGAAACGCGCACGCGGAGGTCGCCAGCAGCACGTTGGCGGCTCTGCGCGTTGCCGGGTCGCGCCGTAGAGAAGCGATGCCGAAGCCCGCGGGAAGCATGGCGAGCACGAGGGTGATGGGATAGATCAACCAGTAGTGAAACGCGGTGATCGATTGAAGGACCGTGAGGCGGGCATACGCCTCGTCGCGGCCAATGTAATAGATAGAGCCGCCGCAGATACCGGCATTGAGCTCAGTAAGCCGGGAGCCCAGCGAAGAGCAGATCGCTTCGGCCATTTGTCTGTTTCCCGGATGCGACACGGCCAGCAGCATGACGATACCGAGAGCGACGAAGGGAACGGCCAGAACTTTGACGGCAGACTTCCAGCTGCCATAGGCCAGCCAGACCGCGCCCGCATAGTACGGTGCATACAGGGCAAGCGACTCATGGCTGAGCGCGGCGACAACCAGCAGGCAGGTAAGCCCGGCGGAGTGGAGCAGCGGGGAAGGCCGGCGGATGAGAAAGAGCAGCAGGCCGAGACCGGCAAACAGGATGGTCTCCTTACGAAAACCTGCCGGTGGGTCGAGCACCTGGAAGGCGAGCGTCGCAGGAGAAAAAAGAAGAGCGAATACCCAGAACTGCCAGCGGCTCCGGCTGGCTAACCGCCATGTTGCATAAAAGAAAATAGCGTAAAGAGTAAGTTGCAAAGCAACCAAAGGCACAATCGGAGATAGATGGAGAAGCCTGCCAGTTAGCCAGAATACCTGCCCGGGAAGCCCGCGCCGAACAAAACCTCCTTCGTAGTTGATAAGCCAGTCCGCGATCGACCAATCGCTTTTGATATAGGCATTTAGCAATCCATAGGCGGTGGTAATGCTCCCGACGATCGCGAGATAGACAAGCAGCAAGCGGCTGTACCTGGAAGAGAGCCTGTTTCCGGATGTCAGAACTGCCTCCTTGGGTGCTGCGAACTGACCGCACTGTACCAAGACCCCAGCAGCGGTGCAAGGAATGCCCGTGTGGACCGGTACGGCAAACAGCGTCGAGAACTCAACCGCAAACGCGTTTCACGCCGGCAGCACTCAGCAGCCTTAGGCATATTGAACCCGCTTGGCTGCTTGAACGCCGCATCGACCTTGTAGCGCTCGCAAAGCGCATCGGCGAGAGCTGAGCCTTTGTGCAGGCCCTTCGAGGGCCGATCACCAGTTCGCATTTAGCGGGCAATTGGCTAGAAAACACAAGCTTTCGCTGAACTTCTCGGCCAGTCATAAATTTCCACATATTTCCTTAGGAAAGCGCGTACACTTGCGCGCGAAACCCTGGTTACGTTTCCAGGCCGATCCAAAAATATGAGTTAAGTTGAATGAGGTCTTTTATGAAAACGCTCCGGCTGTTTAGCCTGTTTTCGGCATTCGTGCTCTGCGGTCTTTCTGCGCCTCTTCCAGCTCAAGTCTCAATCACTCACCAGAGCGCCTCGGGGTCACCTGCCCTCGCGACCCGTGCCGCAGGCTCCGCCACGCCGGCGGTCTTCAACGTCAGTTCCTATGGCGCATCGGGAAGTGCAAATACTGGACTCTGCTCAGGGCAAGCCGGCTCCAATGTTCTAACTGGTTGCAGTGCAAGCAACTACGATGCAGTCGTAGGTCAACGTATCCGCATAGTCGGCGCCGGTCCCTCGACGGCCACCAGCAAACATCCCATTGCGCCAATCACTGCAACGCCTACGATAGTGCAAAATGTCAAGAACGCAAATAGTCCCGGCCCACTGCATACTTATTGCTACATAGTCAGCATTGCGGATCCATATCAGGGGATCACGGCTCCAAGTCCGGAGATTTGTTCGAATCCAGAGCCAGATCTGTCACTTATAACCGCCTACAACGACTTGAACGTCCAATACAGCGGGAATCCATCTTCACCGGTATTCTTGTGGTACGTATCTCGGGATAAAGGCCCCTTCCAACTGCTAAAGGCGACCGGAGGTATCTATGCTGCCTTCGTCAGGGACTTGAACCAGGCATTTACTGTGCCAAGCCCGGCACTGAGTGGCGCAGCAGCAACTTTAGCAAGCCGCGGTGGTTGGCCAACAAACGTGTCTGCCGCGGACATCAGCAAGAACGAAGATCTATTCACGACGATAACAGGAGGCGGAGGAGGTCAAGTGACCGTGAGTGATCCCGCTTCGTCAACATTTGCGAACGCAACTGTGTATCACGACGATACGACTGCCATACAGAACACCATAAATGCAGCCGTAGCTGCCGGGGGAGGCACTGTTCAGTTCGCGAGTGGCACTTACTACGTAGAGGAGCCTCTCTTTGTCGTAGCGTCTTCACTCTCCGGGACCTGGGCCTTTTCGAGAGACTATTCAACAAATCCTTCAAATGGCCAGTATTTCTTCCTTGGGATTCCCAACGGGGCCATAGGCCAAATCCATTTTGAAGGAGTTGGAGCAGGTACGGTTTTAGTACAACCGCCCGATCAGGGAGTCTTGGCCAGGTTGATAGCGGTCGGAGCCTACAATCGCCCTAACAATGTGCCAAGCACGATTTTGCCGATCGCCAGCCTCGATAAAGGATCGACGCAACTTATCGTGAGCGGTAACCAAGGCTCGAATGCTCTGAAAGCGGGCGACGACATCTTTCTTTTCTCGGGTTCATTTGGTGCGCCAACGGCCTGTACAACGATCGGCCAAGTTGCTCAGGGTTGCCATTTTTCGGAGTTGAATACCGTCGCCTCTGTGTCAGGCGACGGTAGCGCCGTCACCCTGACATATCCCGCGTCAAAGCGTTATTACCCGGATGAGTATGGCAGCTCATTCGGAGTTATAAAGCTGCCAGTAACACCCCACGATGTGGCTTTCGAACACATGACTCTAAATACATATGATCCTGTTACAAGCAGTGGGCAGGCCTACGATCTACTTTTTAATGACATTCACATCAACGGATATGTGAATAACGGTCCTTTTGGTGATGGTTATAAGCGCGGGGTTACGATCGAGAACTCAACGTGGGGAATGGGTGAAGGGGACGACAGTTACGCGGGCGTCGACGAGTATGACCAGTACACGGGCGTCTCATTTATTAACGATAATGTATATGGAAAGTGCGCGAGTCAAGCATCAGGAAGCTCTACACAATGTAAGATTTCAGCGACCGAAGGCTCGTCTCAGTTCACGTTCACAAACAATAACTTCTACAACGTTTCGGTTTACTTCGCTCAGACGACAGATGATACGTTTACCGGAAACACTTTCGTAGACGGTGTTCTGGCACTAGGTTTGGCCTACGGGCAAAATCTCTACTACAATGGCTTTCTAATGGATGATACGTATATCTCGTTTGGCCCTTCGACTAACGCCGATGTAGAAAAAAATACCTTTGAAATAGATTCTAGTTACGCTGCGCCATTTATCTTGCGAGTCGGTAATTTTACTCCCGCTACAATTGCAAACAACGTCGTGACATACAATGGCGTGAACTTTACTCCCGCGATCTGGACCTACTCGGGTACCGTCACGGGAAACACAGTCAACATTCCCAACTCCCCAAGCTCAAACGCAATCGTCGTTGTTCCTGACGAAGTGCCGGGCGGACAGCCCAGCACTCTTAGTGTCCAAAGCAATATCGTAAACGCGCCTACTCTAAACGCAGGTGTCTACATTCCGACAGTAGGCTTCAACGATTCTCTTCCAATATGCATCGAAGGTAATACTTACAGTGGGCCCAACAACACGGCAACAAGGTTTACCAATCCATCCGGTCAAGCTGTGTACGCTAACACCCCCTCGGAGGTAAACCTCAGCTGTCAGTAGTTGTGCTGGCGAGCGCGATTGCCGCTTATTAGTCCTGCTAAACTCCTTTGTATGATTCTGCCTTTCGTCCGCGAGCTCCTGGCGGACCTGGAGCGGTCCTCTTCCTTTGAACAAGCCACACGCTATCTCTCGCTGGGGCGTGGGCGCCGTCGTGTGTCCGGGCTCACTGCAACGGCCCGTGCGCTCTACCTCCCCTTCTTTGCACGCGCGGCGCGCCTGCCGGCCATTGTGCTGGTTGCAGATAACAAGGCGGCCGATGCGTTGTACCTCTCGGTGCGCGCCGCCTGTGAGCTGACGGGCGCAGTGGCGCCGGAGCGCGTGGTCAAGCTGCCGGCTGCCGACGTGCTGCCGTTCGAGCACCTCTCGCCTCACGCTGAAGTGCAGGAGAGCCGCGCGGCGACGCTGTGGAAGATCGCGACCGATGCGGCTTCGATCGTGATCGCGCCGGTCGAAGCGGCGGCGCAGAAGCTGTTCGCGGCGAGCTACTATGCCGACCTGGCGCGCACGCTCAAGCGAGGCGAAGAGCACGATGTCGACGAGCTGACGAACCACTTGTTGAGCGTCGGCTATGACGCGGTCGACCTGGTCGAGATGCCGGGCCAGTACACGCGGCGCGGCGGCATCCTCGACGTCTACTCGCCCGAGGCCGAGCGCCCGGTGCGGCTCGAGTTTTTCGGCGACGAGATCGAATCGATGCGGCGCTTCGACCCGGAGACGCAGCGCTCGATGCAGCCGCTGGATGAGGCGGTGCTGCTGCCGCTGACCGAGACGCCGGTGACGGAAAAGCTGCTGGCCGCGGTGCATGCGCGGCTCTCGGGCTCGCACCTGGATGATACGGAACTAGTCGGGCGCTCGATCGCCGCTGGCAATGTCACGGTGTTCCCCGGGTGGGAATTCTTCGCGGGCGTGGCGGGCGCGGAGACCACGCTGCTTGGGCTGTTCAAGCGCTCGGTGCTATTCGTCGAAGAGCCGGGCATGCTGCGCAACCACCTGGAGCGCTGGTGGAACAAGCTGGAGCAGCGTCACGAGCGCTCGAATATCGGCGCGCTGATTGAGCCCCGCGACCTGTACCGAGAACCGGAGCTGCTGCTCGCGCTGATCAGCAACCAGCCGGGGCTCGATCTCGATCAGCTTGGCATCGTGGATGTGCTCGACGACGACACCACGCTGGGTGAGATCGCGTTCGCGACGCGGCCCACGCTGCGCTTCCACGGCAACGGGGTCGCGCTGACCGAGCAGATCAGGAGCTTGATCGAGGCCGGGCAGCGGCTGGTGATCGCGTCCGCGAACCAGGGTGAGCTGGAGCGCATGGCCGACCTGCTGCGCGAGCACGAAATCTCCTACCGCATCGGCTGGCGCTCCGAGCAGGCGTCTATAGAGATGGGCGAAAACGAGCGCACGGCGAAGTCGACCCGGCCGGGCGAGAAGCAGGCACCCGTGCTGGTGCGCGCGCAGCTTGCCAATGGCGTCTCGCTCACCGATGCAAACCTTGTCGTCTTCGGCGTCAACGATGTGTCGGACGATGCCGATGTGACCGCGCGGCCCGCGGTGAAGAAATCCAAAACGGCAGCCTTCGTTTCGGACTTCCGCGACCTTACCGTGAACGACTACGTGGTGCATGTCGAGCATGGCATCGCGCGCTACCTGGGCCTGCGCGAGATCGAGCAGGATGGGGTGCAGGTCGAGTTCATGATCCTCGAGTTCGCCGACGCCGCGCGCCTGTATGTGCCGCTCACGCGGCTCGACCTGATCCAGCGCTACCGCTCGAGCGAGGGCGGGGCAAGTGGAACTGGGCCGGTGCTCAACAAACTGGGCTCGCAAGGCTGGGCCAAGACCAAGGCCCGCGTCAAAAAAGCGATGGAGGACATGACCGATGAGCTGTTGAAGCTCTACGCGCAGCGCAAAGCGGCGCGCGGCCATGCGTTTCCCGTCGACAACGAGTTCCAGCGTGAGTTCGAAGATGCCTTCGACTTCACCGAAACTGACGACCAGCTTTCCGCCATCCGCGACATCAAGGCCGACATGGAATCGGAGCTGCCGATGGACCGGCTGCTGTGTGGCGACGTGGGCTACGGCAAGACCGAAGTCGCCATGCGCGCGGCGTTCAAGGCCGTGCAGGACGGACGGCAGGTTGCGGTGCTCACCCCGACGACGGTGCTCGCTTTCCAGCACTACGAGACGTTCAAGAAACGCTTTCGGCAGTTCCCTGTCGCGATCGAGATGATCTCGCGCTTTCGCACGCCGAAGGAGCAGAAGAAGATTCTCGAAGACACCGAAGCGGGCAAGGTCGACATCCTGATCGGCACGCATCGCGTGCTGTCGAAAGACTTGAAGTTCCAGAACATCGGCCTGCTGGTCGTCGATGAAGAGCAGCGCTTCGGCGTGCGGCACAAAGAAAGATTGAAACAGATACGCGCACAGATCGACGTGCTTACCATGTCGGCAACGCCGATCCCGCGTACGCTGCACATGTCGCTCGTTGGCCTGCGCGATATGAGCGTGATCGAGACCCCGCCGAAGGATCGTATGGCGATCCAAACGGTGGTCGCGAAGTTCGACGAGAAGCTGGTGCGCTCGGCCATCGAGCTCGAGCTTGAACGCGGCGGCCAGTCGTTTTTCGTCTACAACCGCGTGGAGTCGATCTACGAAATCGCCGCGAAAATTCGCGAGCTGGTGCCCGCCGCGCGTGTCATCGTCGGCCACGGCCAGATGGGCGAGGCCGAACTCGAACGTGTCGTGCTCGCCTTCATGGATCACGAATACGACGTGCTGGTCGCAACGACGATTATCGAGAACGGCATCGACATCCCGCTCGCGAACACCATCCTCATCAACCGCGCGGACCGCCACGGATTGTCGGAGCTGTACCAGCTGCGCGGGCGCGTCGGGCGCTCCAATCGCCGCTCGTACGCCTACCTGCTCATTCCGCCGGAGCAGGAGCTGACCGACATCGCGCGCCGCCGCCTCGCCGCGCTCAAGGAGTTCTCCGACCTTGGCGCCGGCTTCAAAATCGCAGCGCTCGACCTGGAGTTGCGCGGCGCGGGCAACATGCTGGGCGGCGAGCAGAGCGGCCACATCGAGGCAGTCGGCTTCGAGATGTACTCCGGCATGCTGGAGGAGGCGGTCGCTCGCATCAAGGGTGAGGCCACGACCGAGCACATCGCCACGCAGCTCAATCTCGGCATCTCGCTGCGTATCGATGAAAGCTATATCGCCGAAGAGAACCAGCGGCTTCGTATTTACAAACGCATCGCAGCCGCGGGCAGTGAGAAGGCTGTCGACGATGTGCGTGTCGAGCTCGAAGACCGCTACGGCGAAGTTCCGGAGAGCGTGAAGCATCTGCTGGAAGCAGCCGCACTGCGCGCCGAATGCGAGCGTGTCGGTGTGTCGCAGGTCGACCGCAAACGCGACCAGGTGCACTTGCGCTTTGCCGCGCAGGCGAGCATCGACCCGGGACGGCTGATGAAGCTGGTTGCGAAAAATGCGAAAGCCGGCGCGCAGTTCACGCCGCAGGGTGTGCTGCGTTTCCCGCTCACGGCGAAGGAGCCGGTGCAGGTGATTCTTGAAATTCGCCTGCTGCTGGACGAGCTGGTAGCCGAACAACCGGCGGTAGCGTAGCCGCTCGATCCGGTCGGGTGGGGCTCGCTTTCTCCGGGTTAGGAGAGCGCGGCCCCCAGTTTTCGTTCGCGCCGTTTTGCGCGGAGAGGGTTTCGACTACTGACTTCTTTATCGGTCACTCTTGCGCAAACATGAGGCTGAAGTTTTCGCGGCCAGTATACTGGCGTTTCTTTCCAGTTTTCATCCTCGATCCTGGCAGGTTCCACTGATGCGTTCTTCCTTTCTGTGTTCGCTCATCGGCACTGCGGCTCTGCTCGCGGCGCCGGCGCTTTCTCACGCTGCACCGCCGCCCTCCGCGCCCGCATTTCACGCGCTTGTGGATGCCTACTTGTCAGCGGCGCTGCCCTATCAGCCGACGCAGGCCACCACGCTCGGCATCCACAACTACGACAGCAAGCTGGAGGACTGGAGCCAGGGAACGATCCAGGCCGAGATTCGCGGGCTGCATGACTGGAGCAGCAAGTTCGATGCCTTCCCGTCCGATAGCCTCGACCAGTCGACGCGGGGCGATCTGACCATGATGCGCAACAGCCTGCGCTCGCAACTGCAGACGCTGGAAACAATCCGCATGTGGCAGAAAAACCCGGACCTGTACTCGAGCGGCATCACCGGGTCTGCCTTCTCATTGATGGAGCGCGAGTTCGCGTCGCCCAATGAACGTTTGCGCTCGCTGATCGCGCGCGAGCAGCAGATGCCGCATGTTCTCGACGAGGCGCGGAAGAACCTTGAGAACCCTCCGCAGGTGTACACCGAGATCGCACTCGAGCAACTGCCCGGCGATGTCTCCTTTTTCCAGAATGACGTGCCGGAAGCCTTCAGCAAGGCGACCGACGCGGGCCTGAAAGCACAGTTCGCAACGACGAACGCCGCGGTCATCGCGGCGCTGCGGAGCTACGAGCAGTGGATGAAAGCCGACCTGTTGCCGCGCTCGCACGGCGACTTTCGCTTTGGCGCCGATACGTTCACAAAGAAACTTGCTTACGACGAGATGGTGACGACGCCACTGCCGCAGCTGCTATCTGTAGCCATGAATGATCTGCATAAAAACCAGGCGGAGTTTACGCGGGTTGCGAAGCTCGTCGATCCGGAAAAAGACCCGAAGCAGGTGCTGGCTGAACTCGCGACCGACCACGTCGCGCCAGACCAGCTGCTGCAAACGTTTCGCAACCAGTTCGCCGGGCTGACGCGGTTCCTTCGCGACAGGCACATCATTACGGTTCCCTCGGATGTGGAGCCGGTCGTTGAGGAAACGCCGCCGTTCATGCGCGCGACCACGCAGGCCTCGATGGACCCGCCGGGGCCGTTCGAAATGCACTCGAAGATCGCGTACTTTAACGTCACGCTACCCGAGAAGAACTGGAGCGCGCAGCACATTGCCGAGCACATGGCGGCCTTCAACGTCGGCACCGTGACCAGCACGTCGGTGCATGAGGCCTATCCAGGCCATTACGTGCAGTTCCTGTGGGTCAACACCGCGGGGCTCAGCAAGGTGCGCAAGATCGTGACCGCGAACACCAACGTGGAAGGCTGGGCGCACTACTGCGAGCAGATGATGCTCGACGAGGGCTATGGACAGCCCGGCGCGGGCGCGAAGGATGCACGTGAAGCGAACCTGATCCGCCTGGGTCAGCTGCAGGATGCGCTGCTGCGCGACGCGCGCTTCGTGGTTGCGATCCGCATGCACACCGGCACAATGACCATGGCGCAGGCTACGGATTTTTTCGTAAACCAGGGCTACCAGTCACGCTCCATCGGCGAGCTCGAGGTCAAGCGCGGCACCTCCGACGCGACCTACCTTTACTACACGCTGGGCAAGCTTGAAATCCTGAAGCTGCGCGCCGATTACCGGAAGAAAGAGGGCCAGGGCTTCTCGCTGCAGCAGTTTCACGATGCTTTCATGCGGCAGGGCGGCGCACCGATCCCCATTGTGCGCCAGGCACTGCTCGGCGACAATTCTCCTGCGCTGTAACGTTTGCACAGGGACCGGCGGCGTTTTGTCAAGGCACCGTGGTTTCGCACGGTCCCGCTCCTGTCTGGCACAATAGCCAGAGCGCCCGCACAACGAGAAGGGAACAGAGAAACGCGCATGAAGAAAGTACGCAAAGCAGTTTTTCCTGCTGCCGGTCTCGGCACCCGTTTTCTGCCGGCGACCAAGGCGATTCCCAAAGAGATGCTGGCCCTGGTCGACAAGCCGATCATCCAGTATGGCGTCGAGGAGGCGCTCGCGGCCGGCATTGAGGAGATCATCATCGTCACCGCGCGCGGCAAGAGCGCGATCGAGGACCACTTCGATACCAGCTTCGAGCTGGAAGCGACCCTTGAGAAAAAAGGTAAAACGGAGCTGCTGGAGCTCGCCCGGCACATTGCCGGCATGGCGCACCTGGCCTATGTGCGGCAGAGCGAGGCGCTCGGGCTGGGCCATGCCGTGCTGCAGGCCAAAGACCTGGTCGGCGACGAGCCCTTCGCTGTGCTGCTGCCCGACGACGTGATCGCGGGCGAAGTGCCGTGCCTGCAGCAGATGATCGAGGCCTACAACGAGGTCGAGAGCACCATCATTGCAACGCAGGTGGTTGAGGGCGCCGCGATCTCAGCCTACGGCGTGCTCGACGGCAAACCGGTCGCGGGCAAGCCGAAGCTGTTCGATGTAAGCGGCATGGTCGAGAAGCCGAAGCTTGAAGACGCGCCGTCGAAAAATGCGATCATCGGCCGTTACATACTCACCCCCGCGATCTTTGGGGAGATCGAAAAGCTGAAACCGGGCGCTGGCGGCGAGCTGCAACTTACCGATGCCATCAAGGCGCTGATCGGGCGTGAAAAAGTTTACGGATTCTCGTTTGAAGGCGTCCGGCACGATGCAGGCGACAAGCAGGGCATGCTGCAGGCCATGGTCGACTTCGCGCTCCAGCGCGAGGACGTGGGTCCGAAATTTCGCGAGTACCTGAAGGGACTCGCACTTTGATTTGTGTCAGCCGGGATGACTGCCTTGAACCCTATCCTTGCCTGCTTGTTCGCCGGACAGCCCCAAACACTTGAGGACGATCGCGGCGCGTGGCGCTCGTCCATCCGCCGGAGTGCGGTTCTTGAGTCTATCGAGGTGACCCTGGACGGGCTATGGGGTGATCGTGTGACGCAGCCATATCATGGCGGCCCTGGCGCTGCCATCTGCGTCCATTTGCTGGATCATTATCGTTTCTGGAACATGGAATCAGGCTTGAGCCTGAGCGCCGGGTGCGTAGGAGAAAACTTTACCCTGGCCAACATCACCGAAGATGCTGTGTGCGCGGGAGATGTCGTCCAGGTAGGTACAGCGCTCTTTCAGGTGTCAGGTCCCCGTGTGCCGTGCGCCAACCTGGCCCGGCATCTCCGGCGTGCCGACTGGGTCAAAAAAACTATCCGCGAAAACCGGACGGGGTTTTACCTGCGCGTACTCGAAACGGGGAGAGTACGTGCAGGTGATAGCTGGTCAGTGCGGGAGCGACCAAACCCGGACGGCTCAATCCCTGCGATCAATAAGTGCATGTACCTCGCATTCAATGAAGAATCCGCCAAGCGGTTTATGGGGATGACCGGCTTGGCGGATTGGTGGAAACAGCAATTTCGAGACAAGCTCGAGACAAGCTCAGAGCATTGGACAGAAGCGATGCGACAATAAAGCTTGTTCCGCCGGACGGCGCTTACTTCTTCAGCGTCTTCATATCGATGACGAAGCGATACTTCACATCGGATTTCAAGACGCGCTCGTAGGCCTCGTTGATCGTGTCGATCGAGATGACCTCGACGTCGGAGACGATGCCGTGTTCAGCGCAGTATTCCAGCATCTCCTGCGTCTCTTTCATGCCGCCGATGCTCGATCCCGCAAGTGACCGCCGGTTCGCCGTAAGGCTGAAGGCCGCAACCTCTTCAGGCTTCTCCGGCAATCCCACCTGGCACAGGGTGCCATTGCGCTTTAGCAGTCCGAGATAGACATTCAAATCGTGCTGGGCCGAAACCGTATCGAGAATGAAGTCGAACGTGCCCTTGCTGGCTGCCATCTGCTGCTCGTCTCTTGAGTTGACCACCTCGTCTGCGCCCAGCCGCTTCGCATCTTCCGCCTTGCTCATCGACGTGGTGAACAACACTGTGTGCGCGCCGAACGAATGCGCGAACTTGAGCCCTAAGTGACCGAGGCCGCCCAACCCGATGATGCCGACCTTCTGCCCCGCCTTCACGCCCCAGTGGCGCAGCGGCGAGTAAGTGGTAATGCCCGCGCACAGCAGCGGCGCCACGCCCGCCGGATCCAGCTTTGGCGAGATGGGATGCACAAAGTGTTCATCGGTTACTATAACGTTCGAGTAACCGCCATAGGTCGGCGCGCCCGAGTACTCCTTGCTGTTATACGTCTCGACCGCGCCTTTCTCGCAGAACTGCTCCTCCTGCGCCTTGCAGTTCTCACACTGGCGGCAGCTGTCGACAATGACACCGACCGCGGCGCTATCCCCTGCTTTGAACTTTTTCACTTCGCTGCCAACGGCTGAGACCTTGCCGACAATCTCGTGACCCGGAACCATTGGGTACTTCGAGCCCTTCCACTCGTTGCGCACCTGGTGGATATCGGAGTGGCAGACGCCACACCACTCAATTTCTACGACAACATCTTGGGGACCGGGGTCGCGCCGCTCGAATGAGAAAGGTGCGACAGGCGTGCTGGCGTTCTGGACTGCGTAGCCGTGGGCTTGGATCATGAGCTTTGAGTGTGTCCTTTCAGAAGTGCGTCTGCCTGTCAGATGCCTGCTCCAGGCCAGCGGCGTAGCGGCCCGGCTGCGTCACTTTGACGCCAGCATCTCCCGCCGCAGAATGGCGTTGATGCGCGACTGGTAGCCCTTGCCTTGCGACCGAAGCCACAGCAACACATCGGAGTCGATACGCACGGTCGTTGAGGTCTTGGTGGGCTTGTAGAACGGGTTGCGTACGGCGTTCTTCCAGAACTGCTCGTCAGCCGGAGGGATATCGCTATAGTCGATCTCGCTGTCCGGCTTTGCCGCAAGCGCCTTCAGCTCTGCCTTCTGCTCAGCTGTCAGCGCTGGCGGGTTGGTGAGGTCCATCTCGTACTTAACCATTTGCGTCTTCATAGCGCTTCCTTTCTTTACGAGCAGCGGCTCGCGCAGAAATGATTCGGATCACATCGCCGCCTTTGTCTTCGTGAACTGTATGCGCGACAAACAGCATTCGGGAGCCATCCACGAGTCCTATGACTTGCCACCTGAGTTCTCCGTCCTCTACGCGATCCTGCTCGATGAGCGCGAACGGGTCTGTAAAGACTTGGGCTGCTGTCGGGAAGCTCACCCCATGCTTCCTGAAGTTGACAGACGCTTTGTTGGGATCCCACTCAAAGCGTGCCTGCATGAGCAAATGTTACTACATTCCCGTAGTTCACAAGCCTTCGCTTCGCGAGCCAATAGCCCTCAACGAGCGAACTCGCTCCGCTTGCGGCTATACGCGAAGTAAATCAGCAGTCCCATTCCCAGCCACACAAAAAAACGCAGCCAGGTCACGATCGGCAGCCCCGCCATCAGCAGCGTGCAGAAGATGATGGAGAGAACCGGGAGAACCGGGCCCCCGGGGCAGCGGAACGATCGGCGGCGGTCCGGATCCTTCCAGCGTAGGATGAGCACCCCGGCTGAGACCAGCACAAACGCGAACAGCGTTCCTATGTTCGACAGATCAGCGAAGGTGCCTATATCCAGCAGCCCCGCCGGCAGACCCACCACCAGCCCCGCGACCCAGGTGGACACTACCGGCGTACGGAACTTCGGATGAATGCGCGAGAAAGCCGACGGCAGCAGCCGGTCCCGCGACATGGCAAACCACACCCGTGCCTGGCCGATCTGGAAGACGAGAATCGACGAAATCATCCCCATTAGTGCGCCGACAAGCACCGCCAGCCGCACCCAGTGGAGCAGCGGGCTGCCGGTCGAAGAGGAGAGCTTCTTAAGCGTGTTGACGACCGGCGCCGCATCGTCCATCAACGTGTCCCAGCGGATGAGCCCGGTCAGTACAACCGCCACGCCGATATAGAGCACCGTGCAGATGATCAGCGTCGCGATGATGCCGACCGGCACATCACGCTGCGGGTTCTTGCACTCCTCGGCGGCGGTGGAAACCGAGTCGAAGCCGATATAAGTAAAAAAAATGATCGACCCGCCGGTAAGCACGCCCGACCAGCCGTTCGGCACAAACGGATGGTAATTTCCGGGATGGATAAAGCTCGCCCCCGCGATCACAAAGACCAGGATTGCAGCGATCTTGAGCAGCACCATGATGTTGTTGGTCTCGGCCGACTCACGGATGCCGCGCACCAGCACGACGGTCAGCAGCATCACGATGAGGAACGCGGGCAGGTTGAACCCGAAGTGCCATCCCGGCCCGTACAGCGCGTGGCCGGAAAGGTCAGAGAGCCCGGTCGGCAGGTACGCCGGCGAAATCCACCGCAGCGACGGGTGAATGCCCATCCAGTCCAGCAAATCGACCACATGCGCCGCGAAACCGACGGAAACCGCCATGTTCGAAAACGCGTACTCGAGAATCAGGTCCCAGCCGATGATCCACGCGACTAGCTCGCCCATCGTTGCGTAGGTGTAGGTGTAAGCCGAGCCGGCAATCGGGATCATCGAGGCCAGCTCCGCATAGCAGAGGCCGGTAAAGCAGCACACGATCGCGACCAGCACGAGGGAAAGCGCGATCGCCGGCCCTGCGCCCGGGCGCCCCAGCAGCGCCGTGTGGTGCACGATGTAATCCGCGACCGGCGTGTTCAGCACCGAAGTGGTGTCGAACTTTTCGCCCGCAATGGCCGTGCCTATGACCGTGAAAATGCCCGAGCCGATCACCGCGCCAATGCCGAGCGAGGTCAGCGAGACCGGACCGAGCGTCTTGCGCAGCGCATGCTCCGGCTGCTCCGACTGCTCGATCAGCTTGTCGATGGACTTGGTGCGGAACAGTTGGCTCGGCAGCGGCGTGGCTCCGGGGAGGGTCTGGTGTGGAGACGGCGCCGCCCTGCTGCAGGTCTCCGGTCACGCGGGTGAACTGCACAGCAGGGCGGGACGGGACGAATCGAACGACACGGACTACCGCTTGCCGGTACCGCGGGTCAGCTTCTTGGGCTTCTTTTTGGCCGAGCCGCGTGGAGCGGTACGCGCTGCCTTGGGTGCCGCCTTCTTGCGCGCGGCACGTTTCAGCGCCTTCCGCTCTTCAACGCTTTCAATCTTGGTGGTGTTTGCCATGGGTTCTCTTTCTGGTGCGGAAACGCCGCGATACTTACGTTTTACTACATATGGTTCGCAGCCGAGCCGTTTGTTCGCGCGTAGCTTGCGATCATCTGGCCATCCGCACGCGTCGGAGAGCAGCAGCTATTTCTCCAGCACGACCCGGATTTCAAACAGCTTTGGCCACAGCTTGCCCGTCACAAAGAGCCGATCGCGCTTGCGGTCATACGCGATGCCGTTCAGCACAGCGTCACGGCTCGACTGCTCTACCACCGGCAGCAGCCCGGTCAGGTCGATCCAGCCTAGCACCGCACCGGTCGCGGGCGAGATGCGGGCGATCCGGTCCGACATCCAGACGTTTGCGTAAATTTCGCCGTGAACGTATTCCAGTTCATTCAACTGGTCGATTGGTTTGCCGTGGTCGCGCACCGCAATCGTGCGCTCCACGGCAAACGTGCCCGGGTTCAGAAATCGGAGCGTGGAACTGCCGTCGCTCAGGATGAGGTGCCTGCCATCCTGCGTCAGCCCCCAACCCTCGCCCTCATAGTGGAAGGTGCGCAACAGGCGAAAGCTGGCGCGGTCGTACACAAACGCAGTGTGCGCCTGCCAAGTGAGCTGGATGAGCGTGCTGCCCCAGTTTGTAAGCCCCTCGGCAAAGAACTCCGGCGGCACGTCGTGCTCTTTGAGCGTGCGTCCGCTGGCAAGCTCGTCCATGCGCAAACTCGACTGCCCCTTCAGGCCGGTGCTCTCGTATAGGTTGCCATCCAGAAAGATGAGCCCTTGTGTGAAAGCCTGCGGATCGTGAGGGTACGTGGCAATTACGCGGAATGTGTCGGCTGCAAAAGCAGGCAGCAGACCGAACCAGGCGAGGAGTGTTGGGGTCAGCAGTATCCCAGAGAGCCAGCGTTTCATACACTCGCCAGCTTACTGCCTTGGCCTGGAGTCGCCCCCTAAAGCCGCTCCAGCTTGGCGAACTTCTCGACCAGCTTCTTGACCCCGTGCTGATGGAAGCTGACAGTCAGCTTGGCTTCTTCGCCGTCACCCTCGCGGCGAACCACCTGGCCCTCGCCATATTTCGGATGCCGTACACGCTGCCCATTGCGAAAGCCGGTCGCGCCGGTTGCTGGTTCGATCTCGAGCCTGGGCCGGCCGCCCGTGCCGCCGCGCGCGCCGAAGAACTGCGCGATGTTGTCAAGCGAGTTTGCAGGAGCCGTGCCTGCTTTGCCTGAAGTCGGAGCGCTCACGCGGGAAGCCCCGTTGATCGCCAGCCTGGAGCCAGACGTTGCCCGCAATCCGGTGCCCGCTGCCGGCCTGGAGCCGGCGCCTGCTGCCGGCCTGTAACTCTGATCCTCATCCTCGTAGGAGTAATGCCGCTCGCCATCTCCCTCGTTCCTGCGCGAGCCGCCGTAACGCGAGTTCCCTCCGTAGCCCGAGGCCGCTCCATAACTGCCCCAGCCGCTCACCCGCGTCTGCTCGGCAGCGCCGCCGCTTACGTCTTCAATCAAGTGCCCCGGCACTTCCTCCAGAAAGCGCGAGGGAATGCTCGCCTCCGGCATGTCGTTGCCGTAGCGCCGGCGGTAGCGCGCCCGCGTCAGCACTAGCGCGTCCATGGCGCGTGTCATGCCGACATAGCAAAGCCGCCGCTCTTCCTCCATCTGGGCCGGGTCGTTGAGCGTGCGCGAGTGCGGAAACAGGTTCTCCTCCATCCCGGTCAGCAGCACCACCGGGAACTCAAGCCCCTTCGCCGCATGCAGCGTCATCAGCGTCACCCGCGCATCCGGGTTGATCTTGTCTGTATCGCTCACCAGCGCGGCATGGTCCAGAAAATCCGCGAGCGTCTCTCCACGCTCCTGTGCATCCTGCGCCGCGTTGGCAAGTTCCTTCAGGTTCTCAATGCGCGAGAACGATTCCGGCGTGCCCTCTTCTTCAAGCACGCGAATGTAGCCGGAGCGGTCGTTGATAAAGCGGATCAGCTCCGGCAGTGTCGCCGGGTCGCCCGGCTTGCGGAACGCCGCCGCGGTCTCGTCTTCACGCTGCTGCCGCGCCGCATCGGCAGCTCCTGCTTTTTCGGGAGGCTGTACGCGCTTGCCGGCGGCGCTGCGCTTTGACGCCGTGGCATCGGCAAACGGGTTGAACGCAGCAGCATCGATCGCCGGCGCTGTCTCTGGCGCAAAACTCGCAGGATCGAATGCGGCGTCAGCCTCCCCTTGTGCAGTGCTGTCCTCTAAACCATCATCCAGGCCGCCAAAGCTGGCCGGATCGAACCCGGCATCCGCTTCTGCTTCCTCGCCCAGCGCGAGCATTCCCTGCGTCGCATCGCCGAAGGCGAAGCTCGTATCGTCGCTCGCATGCAGCGTCCGGTCCAGATCCGTCGACTGATCATCGCGCGTCTCCGCCGTCTGCCCCTTACTCAGCGCAATCGTCGCGTCTGCATTGGTAGCCGCCGCAAGGTCTTCACTCAGCTTCGCGGCGAAATCCGGCGCGAGCAGTGCCCGCGCATCCTCAATCATCCGGCGAAACCCATCGAGCGCTATCAGAGCCCGCGAAGGGAGCAGTCTCTCCTTCAAGGCATGCCCAATCGCCGTATAGGTGCTCGTGCCAGTCTCAATCGCCAGCCGCTCCAAAGTATCAAGCGTCGTCCTCCCGATCCCGCGTGCCGGCGTATTCACCACCCGCTGCAATGCGATCGAGTCATGCGGGTTTTGCACCAGCTTCAGGTAGCTGAGCACATCCTTGATCTCGGCTCGCTCATAGAACGAGAAGCCCCCCACCATCGTGTAGCTGATGCCGTAGCGCCGCAAAGCCTCCTCAATCAGCCGCGACTGCGAGTTGGTGCGGTAGAGAACGGCGGCGCGCGGCTGCTCGACCGTTTCGCCGGCCTGCCGCAGGTACTTGTTGATGTAGTCCGCGATGAACAGTGCTTCGTTCTCACCATCGGGCGCCTCGTAGTAGCCGATCTTCGCGCCACCCTCGCGCGAGGTCCATAGGTCCTTGCCCTTGCGCTGCGCATTGCGCGCCACCACAGCGCCCGCGGCCTCCAGAATCACCTGCGTCGAGCGATAGTTCTGCTCCAGCCGGATTGTCCGTACGCCCGGAAAATCCTTCTCGAACTCCAGGATGTTGCGGATATCCGCGCCGCGCCAGCTGTAGATGCTCTGGTCCTCATCGCCCACCACGCACACGTTATTCTCCGGCCCGGCGAGCAGCTTCATCAGCTCGTACTGCGGCCGGTTCGTGTCCTGGTACTCGTCGATCAGCAGGTACCGGTAGCGACGGTTGTAGCGCTCGCGCGTCTCGCCGCTCGCCTTGAGCAGGTGCACCGCTTCGAGCAGCAGATCGTCGAAGTCGAGCGCGTTGTTCTTGCGCAGCTCTTTCCTGTAGGCCTCGAAAATATGCGCGACGCGCTCGCTCGTCGGATCGGCCGACTGCAGGTAAAACTCCTGCGGGTCGAGCATGTGGTTCTTCGCCCAGGAGATCTTCGAGAGCACCGTGCGCGGCGTCAGCTGTTTGTCGTCGAGCCCCATCCGCCGCATCGTGGCCTTCACCACCTGCTGCTGGTCGCTCTCGTCGTAAATGGCGAACGTCCGGGTCAGCCCACCTTCTTCGCCCGGCTTGCGCAGCGCTTCGATATCCCGCCGCAGCATGTGCACGCAGAAGGAGTGAAACGTAGACAGCAGCGGCTTGGCCAGTGTGGAGGCGCCGATCAGCTTCTCCACCCGCTCCGCCATCTCTTTGGCGGCCTTGTTGGTAAAGGTCACCGCGAGAATCGCGTCCGGCGCCACCCCGCGTTCCTCGATCAGGTAGGCAATCCGGTGCGTAATCACCCGCGTCTTGCCCGAGCCCGCGCCGGCGAGCAGCAGTACAGGCCCGTCGACGGCCAGCACGCCCTCTGCCTGCTGCGGGTTCATGTTTTGGAGGAGTCGGTGCACTGAAGCTAGTGTATCGCCGAAGGAAGACGCCTTACGTGAAGTAAGGACAGGTGCTAGAATCATGTCTGGAGTGAGTGCCATGGCAACCTGTAGTGTGACGTCTAAGGGCCAGATTACCGTTCCGATTGAAGTCCGCAGGCAGATGGGATTGCGCGTGGGAGATCAGATTGTCTTTACCAAGGTGCCCGGAAAGGGAAGTTATGAGCTTTCGCGGAAAACGCGCTCGATTCAATCACTGATTGGCATGTTCAAGAGCAGCAAGCCGGCTCCAACGCTGGAGCAGATAGACGAGGCGATTGGAGAACAGATCGCTATCGAAAACAGCGTTGATCAATCTTGACACCAACGTGCTGCTGCGTTCCATCCTTATGGACGACGCGGTGCAAAGCCCTCAGGCAAGAGCGCTCTTCAACGAGCTTACGACGGAAACACCCGGATATATCTCTCTTGTTGCATTAGCAGAGGCTGTCTGGTCGCTTGTGCGAATTTACGAATTCAGCCGCGAGCAGGTCGCTGAATTTGTCTCGGCTTTGCTTGAGACAGCTGAATTGCGCCTGGAAGCGGCCGAAGAGGTGACCCGCGCACTCCAGCTTTTCCTGGAGTCCCAGGTCGGTTTCGCCGATTGCTTGATAGCCAGCGCGGGCATTTCGGCAGGCTGCGAGTACACGGCAACCTTCGATCGCAAGGCAGCCCGCGATTTGAAAATGCAAGCTCTCGGGTCATGATGGATCGTGGGCTCCAAACGCGCCCCGAGCACATCTGCGTTTTCTGCGGCTCCAGCGACGGAGCCCACCCGGCTTACCGCGAAGAAGCCACGCACCTCGGTGCCCGGCTCGCCGCACGCGGGTTCGGCCTCGTCTACGGTGGCGCCTCGGTCGGCCTGATGGGCGCCGTCGCCGACGCGGCGCTCGCCGGCGGCGCATCAGTCATCGGCGTCCTGCCGGCCGTCTTGAAAGACCGCGAAATCGCCCACCGCGGCCTCACCGAGCTCCATTACGTCGACACCATGCACGAGCGCAAAGCCCTGATGGCCGACGGTGCCGGCGCCTTTCTCGCATTGCCCGGCGGCTTCGGCACCCTCGACGAGTTCCTCGAAATCCTGACCTGGGCCCAGCTCGGCCTGCACGCCAAGCCATGCGTGCTGGTCAATACACGCGGCTACTTTGACGGCCTGCTGCGCTTCCTGGACCACGCGGTCGCCGAGGGCTTCATCCGCGACCAACATCGCGCGACACTGCAGGTAGCAAGTGGCGCGGACGACGCGCTCGACAAAATCAAGCGCGCTCTGCCCCGGCTCTAAACTTTCCGCCGGTCCATCGCATCCCGCAGCGCAAAAAATGCCGGGTTTGGCTGGTAATTGTCATCGAACGGCAGGCATTTTTCTTCGCGATCCGGGTGCCTGGGCCGGAACTTTGCGCCTTCGGCGTTGAGCCAGGAGCTCTTGTCGCTTACGCCCCAGGTCAGCACATCGGTGACGGCGGCATTGCTGAGCAGCAGGCCGGCATAGGACTGGTAGATCGCCGCCACCTGCTTCTCCCGATTGTCATCTGTCAGCGCATCGTCGTTCACGTCGAGCTCCGTGATGAAGACCTTCAGCCCCAGGTTCGCAGCCTGCCGGGTGAACTCCGTAAGCCCTTTGCCGATCTGCGCGGCTGACCCTGCGGAGATATGCGACTGGATGCCGACCGCATCGAGCGGCACATGCGCCTGCTTCATACGCCGCAGCAGGGCGAGCACGGCGGCGCGTTTCGCGGTGTTGTCGGTCGTGTCTGCCTCGATGCCGTAATCGTTGTAGGTCAGCAGCGCAGAGGGGTCGGCGGCGCGCGCCGCGCGGAAGGCAATATCGAGGTAGCCGGGGCCGAGCATCTGGAACCAGGGGCTGTTCCGCAACCCGTCCGGCTGGCCGTCCTTGGGGTCGATGGCCTCGTTCACGACATCCCACGCGCGGATCTTGCCCTTATATCGGCCTGCAACAGTGGCGATGTGCCGGGTCAGGAACTGCTCGGCGTTGCCCTTGTTGACGCTGGCCGCGAACCACTTCGGCAGGGCCTCATGCCAGCACAGGTTGTGACCGCGAATCTGCATGCCGTGCGCCCGGGCGAAGTCGACAAACCGGTCTGCCTCGGCGAAGTCGAACTGGTCGGGGCCGGGTCGCAGGGCCGCCCACTTCATCGCGTTCTCGGCGACGACGATGTTGTACTGCTCCGTAAGTGTGCGCGTGTAGACGGGGTCGCGCCCCAGCAGGCCCATGTTGACGGCGGTGCCGGTAAGCAGGCCGCGGGCCGCGGCATGCGCCTTGAGCGAGCCCGCGCCGGTAAACGCAGGCCGCCCCTGCCCGCGCAGAAGGTGGGGGGCAGCCAGGGCAATCGCCCCGCCGGTCAGCATGCGTTTGGCAAAGGTACGGCGCGTCTCCTGTTTTTCCATCGTTTTCATCGTTTTCATGCAAGACTCTGCTCCCGGCAGGCCTGTTCCGGAGGGGACCGGCCTGCCTGCGCTCACCATCTTCGCAGAGTCACTGGAAACGCGCACGGGCCTACCCACCCGAACGCGCAAGACAGGCAGGCCGCGGCCTCTCCGCCAGCAGAAGCAGAGAAGCCGCGTCTTGAGCCAGCGCCTTACGCTGCCGCCTTCTTCGCCGCCTCGATGTGCGGCTTGAGGTACTCGTCCATCGGCACCTTGCCTTGGGCTACCGGGGTGGTCTCGCCCGCCTGCAGCAGAGTCACATCCGTAATGCCGAGAAAGCCGAAGATGGTCTTGATATACGGCGCTTCATGGTTCAGGCTCTCCGCGGGCGCTCCGGGGCCATAGTTGCCGCCGCTGGCGATGAACCCCGTCAGCTTGCGGCCGCCGACCAGCCCTTCATACCCTTTCTCGCTCATGTTGAAGGTCTTCCCGACGCGAACGATGTGGTCGATCCAGGCCTTGAGCGCTGCCGGAACGGCAAAGTTGTACATCGGGGTTCCCAGGACGATCTCGCTGGCCGCAAATAGCTCCGCGATCAGCTCGTCGGACAGCTTGAGTGCCTGCTTCTGCTCGGGGGTGTGCTGGTCGGGCGTGCTGTAGGCGCCGGCGATCCAGGGCAGGTCGACAAAGGTGAGCCTGGTTTCGGCCAGGTCGCGCCGGATGACGGTGCCGCCCGAGTTCTTGCTCTTCCATTCCTCGGCGAAGGCAGCGCTGAGTTTGCGGGAGATTGAGTAGTCGCCGCGCGGGCTTACGTCTATATGCAACAGTGTGGGCATAGTTCTCCTTTTTGGTTCCGGGTCTGGGATGGGCGAAACTGGCGTGATAACACATAATCGCCCGTCAAGTGATGCCCCAGGCAGGATGGGAGATGCGTGAATATTCGCTTCTCACCCTGAATGGCAGCTCTGCAAAGGGCCTGCGCGCCCTTTCTGCAAAAGGGGGCGGGGGCAGATGGGGCAAGCCGACCGGGCTGCTTCGACTCCGGAATGGCGGCAGGGCGGCGAGGGCGACGCGGCGCCTCCACGCGTGCCACCGCGTCTGGCGCAGTTGCGGCGGGCTGCCCTCAGCGCTTTCGGGGCCGGGCAAGTTGGGAAGAGTTGCCTGCGTCTTCTATAATCGGACTTCGCTCAAGCTTGCTCTGATTTTTGCTGTAGCCGAGGGTGTGCCTATCTTTCCCGAAATCTGTGGGAGTTCAATCTCCCCGCGACCCACAAGCCGGCCTGCGCGTACGACCCGCAGCCTGCGATTCATCGCTCTTCTGCTTCTCTGCTTCTCCGTACTCTCGGTCGCATGGGCACAAGCGAACATCATCACCAGTATTCGGGTCATCGGCAATCGCCGAATCCCGAAGGAAACCATCCTGGCGCGGCTGTTCTCGCGGGAAAACGAGAACTACGACCCGGCGACGGTGGAGCGCGACTTCAACTCGCTGTGGAACACGGGCTACTTCGCCAATGTGCGCATCGAGCGGGAAGACACGCCCAAGGGCGTAATCCTCGACATCTACGTGCAGGAAAAGCCGACGATTCGCGAGATCAACTACAAGGGCCTCAACTCGATTACGACGTCCGACATTCTGGACGCTTACAAGAAGGCCAAGGTCTCACTGGCGCAGGAGTCGCAGTTCGACCAGACCCATGTGGCGCAGGCCGTCACCGTCATCAAGGAGCTCGAGTCCGAGCACGGCCACCAGTTCGCCGTGGTGCGCGAGGATGTGAAGGTCATTCCTCCGTCGAGCGTGCAGGTCAACTTCACCATCAAGGAAGGGCCGAAGGTGAAAGTTGGCAAGATCACCTTTACCGGCAACGATCACCTCTCCGCGCGGGTGCTGCGCGCCTCGATGAAGAACCTGAAGCCGATCGGCATTCCTCACTCCATCGTGCTGGAAAACCTCTTCGCCAAGACCTTCGACGCGACCAAGCTGGAGGAAGATACAGAGCGGGTGCGACAGGCGTACCGCGACCTGGGCTACTTCCGCGCCAACACAGGCGAGCCCGAAACGCACATCCGCAATGAAGGCGGGCTGTCGCTGTTCACCTTCCGCCCCAAAAACGGCAAGGATATGGACATCCACATCCCGGTCGAGGAAGGCGCGAAGTACCGGTTTACCGGCATCACCTTCACCGGCAACAAGGCGGTCAACAATACGAGGGCGCTCCGGGCACAGTTCCAGATGAAGGATGGGGACTGGTTCAATGCGACTGCCTTCGGCAAAGGCCTTGAGAACCTGAAGAAGGCCTACAACTCGCTCGGCTATATCAATTTCTCCCCGGTGCCGACGCCCAAGTTCGATGACGCGGCGAAGACCATCGGCTTCAACATCGACCTGGACGAGGGCAAGCAGTTCAAGGTGTCGCGGATCGAGTTCCAGGGCAACAAGATTACGCGCGACTTCGTGATCCGCCGCGAGCTGCTGCTCGAAGAAGGCCAGGTCTACAACTCCAAACTGTGGGAAGCAGGGCTGCAGCGGCTGAACCAGCTGGAGTACTTCGACGCGCTGAAGGTGGACCAGGATACGGAGACCCACCAAGACGCCGAGGCCGGCACGGTCGATCTGCTATTGAAGGTGCATGAAAAGGGCAAGAACTCGATCGGGTTGAACGGCGGCGTCAGCGGATTGTCGGGCTCGTTCCTGGGGCTGAACTACCAGACCAACAACTTCCTGGGCCTGGGCGAGACGCTCTCAGTGCAGGCGAGCGAGGGCAACCAGGCGCGCAACCTGAGCTTCGGCTTCAACGAGCCGTACGTGCGCAACAAACCGATCAACGTTGGCTTCCAGGTCTTCTCGAACAAGACCGACTACAACTCGAACAAGTCCATCAACACGGCCGGGCAGGATGCAAACACAGCGGCGGCGAACAGCTCGCTGCAGCAGAACTACAACCAGTCGTCGAGCGGGTTCTCGCTCTCCGCGCAGTACCCGCTGCGCCACCGCTTCAGCTTCGGCGGCTTCAGCCGGGTCGGCCTTACCTACTCATGGAATCGCGCGGCGGTCACCGCCTTCAGCGGCGCCTCGCAGAACCTGTTCCAGACGCTCGCCTTCCGTTCCGGCATCCAGGGGCAGAACGCGCTGACCGGCATCGTTACCAGCCAGGCGCAGCTCTCCTACTCCTACAACCACCTGGACTCGAGCTTTGCGCCGCGCTCCGGCTCAGAGGCGCAGGCGCTGTTCCAGATCGCGGGCCTCTATGGCAACGTGCGGTACATCGAGCCGACGCTCGAGTTCAAGCAGTGGCATCCGTTCCGCGGTATCCACCCGGACGCAAGTGGCCGCAATGCGCTGGGCTACCGGCTACAGCTCTCCTACATCCAGGGCATCTCGGGCGATGTGGCGCCGCCGTTCCAGCGCTTCTATGGCGGCGGCGAGAGCGAGCTGCGCGGCTTTGACGTGCGCTCGGCCACACCCTACGCTTTCATCCCGACGCGGGTGCTGTTCAACCTCACCAATCCGGACGGAACGCCCGTATCGCGGCAACCGGGGGCTCCGCAAACCGGCCAGGCCGTGCAGGTGCCGCTGCCGGTGTACGGCATCGTCTCGTCGGGCGGCGATACGGCGCTGGTCAACAACGTTGAGTACCGCATCCCGCTAGTGGGGCGTACGGCGGCGCTGGAACTGTTCAACGATTTCGGCATCGACGTCGCGCTTAACAAGAACCAGCTTCGCCAGAGCCCGCAGGGTATCGCCAACCTGGACTCCCCGCTGTACGGCTGCCGCGCCTACGTCAACGGCGCCTGCCAGGGCGGCATCCCGATCCAGTTCGACAACAATGTGCGGGTGATCTCCGGCACCAACCTGGTTCCGCGTGACTCCATCGGTGCGCAGATCTCGGTGCTGTTGCCGATCGTGAACGCGCCTTTCAGGATTTACTACGCCTATAACCCGCTGCGCCTTTCGAAGGCGGTCCCGGGCGAGAACCTGATCACCCGGCAGCTGTTCCCGCAGGGCAGCGCGGGCGACTACAGCTACGCGCAGGCCACACAGCTGTATGGCTCGTCGTACACGCTGCGGGAGCCGGCCAAGACCTTCAAGCTGACCGTCGGCACGACGTTCTGACGGAGAATGGCGGGCAGCAAAAAGGCTGGGCATGAAGCCCAGCCTTTTTGCGTTTGTTGCGGAGCCAAATGCTCGGCCGTATCTACACGCCCATCCCGTACTCGGCGTTGGCGATGGGGTCGCCGGCGTTCGAGAAGAAATCGGAGGGCGTACGGCGGCGGAACTTGTAGCGGAAACGAAGCTCCCGCCCGATGTACAACCCCAGCGAGGCTGCGCCGATGAGGGCAGTGGCCAGGCCGAGTGCGCGCAAAGGCGAAAACAGGCTCTTGGCGGCACGGTCGAGTTCAGGGGCGGCAAGATTGAGCTGGCTCATGCACCTCATGATAGCGCAGAGGCTCGCAATCAAAAGCCGGCTGACCTGCTGTGGAACACCGAGGTCACGGTCCATTCGTTACCAGCGACGCGGCGCTGCAGGCGCGATTCAGGCGATCGCTTCAAGCTCGCGCAGCAGCGCCACCTTGCGTTCGGCGGGTAGAAAGCTGGCTTCGAGAGAGTTGGCGGCGAGCTCCCGCAGCTGCTCCCGGGTAAAGTCAAACTCGCGCGCGGCCAGGCGGTACTCACCCTCCAGGTCGCTCGCAAACAGCGCCGGGTCGTCGGAGTTGAGCGTGACCATGAGGCCGGCGTCGAAGTAGCTGCGGACCGGGTGCTCGGCAAGCGAGGGGCAGGAGGCGGTGCGCAGGTTGGAGGTGATGCAGATTTCGAGCGGAATCTGCCGCTCGGCCAGCACTGTCATCAGTTCGGGGTCTTCGATGGCTGAAAGGGCGTGCCCGATGCGCTCGGCGCCAATATTGATGGCCCCCCAGATACCGCCCGGCCCAACCGTTTCGCCGGCATGCGCGGTGAGCCGCAGACCGGCGGCGCGCGCATCGGCGTACAGATCCCGGAAGGGCTCGGCCCCGGTGCGGCGCTCGTCGCCGCCGATGCCGATGCCGACAATGCTGGGGTGCTCGACGCGCATTTCAGCGGCCTTGCGGAAGACGCGGGCTGCCTCCTGCGGGCCAAAGTGCCGCACCGCGTCGAAGATCCAGGAGCAGGTGATGCCCCAGCGGGCCTCCGCTGCCAGCCGAGCCCGCTCCATGCCCGCGAACAGCGGCTCGAACTCAGTGCGGCGCCAGTAGTAGACGACGCCCACCGAGACGTAGACCTCGGCATGCACCACCCCCTGCCGGTGCAAACGCTCCAGCATGCGCAGCGTGACCAGCTCGTAGTCGTCAGCGGTCTGCAGCTGCTCGGTGATGGCCTTGAACGCCAGCAGAAAGCCTGAGAAGTCGCTGTAGTCGTAGAGAGCACGCGCTGCTTCCAGGGTGAGCCGCGGCAGGCTGCTCCCGGGGTCGCGCCGCTCGCTCAGGTCGACCAGGGTCTGCGGCGTGACCGCCCCTTCGAGGTGGAGGTGCAGCTCGGCTTTGGGCAGGCTGCGGAAGAATGAAGAGAAGTCTGTCGGCATCGTCAGGCTCCAGAATACAAGTAAGCGCGGCGTTCCCCGCGTGGCTCAGGCCATGCCGTCGCTGCGTGTGGCCTGCATGCCCCGGCGGTTGCGGCGGTGAAAGGATTGGAGGGAGCTACGTTCGTCTGGCGTCCGCGGCTAGCAGCGCCGCGCGGAAGGCGTTTGCCTGCTGAAAAAGCTCGCGCAGCTCAGGGGTGCGGAGGTTTTCGCGCAGGTGGGCCAGCTCCTGTTCGAGCGCCAGCAGCGCCGCCGCAATGGCGCCTTCGTTGGTCATCGCGACGTCGCGCCACATGGAGTAGGGACTGGCGCCGAGCCGGGTCATCTCGCGGAGGGCCCGTCCGCCAATGCCGTGCAGCGCGCTGCTTTCCCCGGCAAACTCCTTACCGAACTGCTGCTGCAGCATGGCGGCGAAGGCGGAGGCCAGCATCTGCGGCAGGTGGCTGACGGAGGCGCATAGCAGGTCGTGGCGGTCGGGCGCGAGCGTCACGGTGCGGGCGCCGAAGCGCTCTACCCAGTGCAGCCACTCGCTGGCGTAGGGGTGATCGGGCAGCTCAGTGGGCGCAGCGATGGACGAGCCGGTAAAGAGCCAGGTTGCGCCGCGGAAAAGCCCCGCCTCAGCGTGCGCGGCGCCGCTGTGCTCCTTGCCGGCCATGGGATGCCCGGGCAGCCAGGAGGGCTGATTCTCGCTGTTGTAGAGCGAGCCGGCGCGCTCGACGAGGAATGCTTTAACGCTACCTACATCGGTAACTAATTGGGAGGGTGCAAGCACGGGCGCAAGCTGCTCCAGCCACTCAGCGATCGAAAGCACGGGGCCGGCCAGGACCACGACATCGGCAGCCAGCGCGCAGACAAACGGGTCGTCGTCCGCGTCGCCGGCGATCACCGGGTCCACGGCGCCCATGGCGCGTGCTTTGTCAAGGTTGGCCTGCTCGGGATCCCAGCCCAGAAGAGCCCCACCGTAACCTGCATCCCGCAGCGCCAACCCGAGGGAGGCGCCGACCAGGCCGGTCCCGAAGATAGCGACCCGTCGGATTTGGCCGCCAAGCTGAGCGACAACCCGTGCATTCAACTCCGTATGCATGCCGCTCCTCTTCTCAAGCCAGCCGGCGCCCAAGCGCGGGAGCGATGATGCGTAATTCCTGCATCAACTTCTCCAGCTGCTCCGGATACAACGTCTGAGCGCCGTCCGACACGGCCTTATCGGGGTTAGGATGCACCTCGACGATCAGCCCGTCAGCCCCCGCTGCGACGGCTGCCCGCGCCAGGGCTGGAACCAGGTCACGCCGGCCGCAGCCGTGCGACGGATCGCCGAGAATGGGCAGGTGCGACAGCTTTTTGACGACCGGGATGGCCGAAATATCCATCGTATTGCGAGTGTAAGTCTCAAAGGTGCGGATGCCGCGCTCGCAGAGCATGACATCGTAATTGCCGCCGGAGAGGATGTACTCACTCGACAACAGCAGCTCCTCGACCGTAGCCGCCGGGCCGCGCTTGAGCAGGACCGGCTTGCGCGCCTGCCCCAGCTCGCGCAGCAGGTTGAAGTTCTGCATGTTGCGCGCGCCTACCTGGAAGCAATCGACGTAGGGCAGCATGAGCTCGATCTGGGCGATCTCCATCACCTCGCTGATGATGAGCAGGCCAGTCGCATCGCCGGCCTCACGCAGCAGTTTGAGGCCCTCCAGACCCATGCCCTGGAACGAATAAGGAGAAGAACGGGGCTTGAACGCGCCACCACGCAGGAACTGCCCGCCGGCCGCCTTGACCAGCGCCGCCGAGGCGAACAGCTGGTCGCGGCTCTCGACCGCGCAGGGGCCGGCCATGATGACGACCTCCTCGCCGCCGACCGAAACGCCGTTGGGAAAGCGGACGATAGTGCCCTCGGGCGCAAAGCTGCGACCGGCGAGCTTGTAGGGCGACGAGATGCGGTAGGCCTCCGCCACGCCGTCCAGCACCTGGTATTCGGTCACGTCGAACGAATCGGGACGACCTACACCAGCGAGGATGGTCTGGGTAATGCCGGTGGTGCGGTGGACCTTGAAGCCGTCCTCGACGAGGCGCTCCATCACGTTCTCGACCTGCGCGGCGGTCGCGCCCTCCTGCATGGCTACGATCATCGGGAACCTTCCTGTTCTGCCTGGGCGGCGGCGGCTGCTCTGGCCCGTTCCGAGGCAAGCTCTTCCTGCTGCAGCGCCCGCATGACATCGATGAGACGCTCGTAGATGTGGGTGAGCTCGATATCGGGCAGAGGGCCCTTGTTGCAGGCGCGCACATTGGCGAAGATGACGGCTTCGCGGTTGGGCTCGTAGACAGGCAGGGTGCTTGATTTTTTGAGCCGGCCGATGGCCTGGGCGGCGCGCGCTCGTTCAGAGATGAGGGCGACGATCTGGCGGTCCAGCTCGTCAATTCTCACGCGCCAGGCTTCAATATCCATTGGTTCCTCACACAGGTATGGGTAGTCGATGGATGAAAACGCTCAAAGAAAGAGGAGCCGCTAGGAGCGGGCCAGCGCGGGGGCGGGGCGCAGGCCCCGGATAAATCGCGCGATGGCTTCGGGCGCGATCTCGCGGCTGCTGGCCTCGATGATAGAAACCAGCGCCGAGCCGACGACGGCCGCATCGGCGAAGCGGCCCACCTGCTCTACCTGCTCGGGGCTCGAAATGCCGAAGCCGACGGCGAGCGGGAGCCCGGTATAGCGGCGCAGGCGCTGGACCAGTTGCTCGGCGTCGCTCTCAAGCGCCTGCTGCACACCCGTGATGCCGACCCGGGAGATGACGTAAACAAAGCCCTGCGAGGCTTCGGCGATCTTCTGGAGACGTGCATCGGGACTGGTGGGCGCGGCGAGGAAGATGGGAGCCACGCGGTGCTGGTGCATGGCGCGCAGGTAGTCGTATGCCTCCTCGACGATCATGTCGGTGAGCAGAACGCCGTCGATGCCGGCTTCGGCAGCAGCGGCGCAGAAACCGTCAAAGGGCAGGCCGGATCCCTGGGCATACTGGATGACGGGGTTGAGGTAGGAGAAGAGGACCAAGCCGGCCTGGGGGCGCGCCTGGCGCAGGCGGCCGGCCAGGATAAGCACGTCGGCCAGAGTAGTGCCGCGCGCGACGGCTCGCTCGCTGGCGCGCTGAATCACGGGGCCGTCGGCGACCGGGTCAGAGAACGGGACGCCCAGCTCCAGCACGTCGGCGCCGGCGTCAATGGCGGCGAGCGCGATCTCGTGCGTGGTGCGCAGGTCCGGGTCGCCGACGGTGAGGTAGGCAACGATGCCGGGTGCGCGGTTCTTGAAGGTTATTGACATAGCTTCCTAAAAATACAAGACCCCCTGCGCGGGTGGCGACCGCTCACGCGGTATTTTACTTAGAGTCTCAAAGCGGGGTGAAGCCCCGCTTTGAGACTCTAACGAGAACCCGTCACGAAGTGACCGCCACCCGCGCAGGGGGTCTTGTATTCAGGCTCCCTCTAGTTTCAGCTCGCGGGTGAGGATGCCGAGATCCTTGTCGCCGCGGCCGGAGAGATTGACCAGCAGGATGTCGTGCGGGCTCATCGACGGCGCGATCCGCATAGCCTCGGCGACGGCGTGGGCGCTTTCAAGCGCCGGGATGATGCCCTCGGTGCGGGAGAGTGCGACGGTCGCCTTGAGGGCGTCTGCGTCGGAGCAGCTAACGTACTCGGCGCGGCCGGCGTCGTTGAGCGCGGCGTGTTCGGGGCCGATCGAGGGATAGTCGAGGCCCGCGGAGACGGAATGCGTGAGCGCGATCTGGCCTGCGTCGTCCTGCAGAACGTAGGAGTAGGTGCCTTGCAGGACGCCGGGGCTGCCGCCGGCAAAGCGTGCCGCGTGCTCGCCCAGGCCGGAGCCGCGGCCGCCTGCTTCGACGCCGATGAGCCGGACGTTGTCGTCGGGAATGAACTCGTAAAATGCGCCTATAGCGTTCGACCCGCCGCCAACGCAGGCGACGATCGCCGAGGGCAGACGACCTTCGCGCTCCAGCATCTGCCGGCGTGCTTCCCTGCCGATGACGCGGTGAAAGTCACGCACCATAGTCGGGTACGGGTGCGCGCCGAGCACGCTGCCCAGCAGGTAATGGGTCGAGCGGACGTTGGTGACCCAGTCGCGCATGGCCTCATTGATGGCGTCCTTGAGCGTCTTTTGCCCGGCGCTGACACTGCGCACCTCGGCGCCAAGCAAACGCATGCGATAGACGTTCAGCTCCTGCCGCTGCATGTCCTGCTGGCCCATGTAGATGACGCACTCCATGCCGAGCAGCGCGCAGACAGTGGCAGTGGCGACCCCGTGCTGGCCCGCGCCGGTCTCGGCAATGATGCGCCGCTTGCCCATGCGCTCGGCGAGCAGGCCCTGGCCCAGGCAGTTGTTGATCTTGTGCGCGCCGGTGTGGAGCAGGTCTTCGCGCTTGAGGTAGATACGCGCCCCGCCCAGCTCGCGGCTCATGCGCTCGGCAAAATAGAGTGGCGTGGGGCGGCCAGCATAGTTGGCCAGCAGGTCGTCGAGCCGGGTTTGAAAGAAGGGGTCTTTTTGCGCGTCCGCGTAGGCGGCTTCGAGCTCTTCCAGCGCGGCCATCAACGTTTCCGGCACGTAGCGACCGCCGTAGGCACCAAAGCGGCCGGGGGTGCTGGTCTTCTGAATAAGGACTGGGGTTTCCACAGCAGTGCTCATCGGCGCCCTCGCGTCCCTCTAGGGTACGCCGGGCGATGGGTTTGCTCAATCCAGAGAAATGCCCGAACTCTTACTTCTACTTTTCTGACGGATATATGCGATGCTTCGGGTCCCAAAAGACAATCTGGTAAACACCTCCAGAGTAAACACCCCATACGCGCTCTGCCCCTGAAAAGCGAAGCGTCCACAAGGAGTCCTGATCTGGCATATTCCTTTGCATCCAGCCTTTTGCGATTTTGCAGCGCAAGTCGCCTACGGAGATGGCATGGTTGTACTTTTTGTCGACCACAAAGATTTCATTCCAGGTTTTCTTCTCAAAGTGAGCCAGCTTCTCTCGAACGTACTGAATCTGTTCCGAAGGGATCTCGTTCCATCCGTATGGCTCAACCAACTGAATGCGACCGACGTGCCAAGCAGCCTTTCGGTCGTTGTAGGAAGGAGGTTCTGATGCGGTCTTTGGCTGCTTTTCACCGAGCGGTTTGGCACCAAGAGCCGCTTGCTTGAGCGGTGGGTGCTTTTTCATTAAACCAGGCTGCCGTAGTATTCGGCCATAGCAGCCTTCGTGATTTCTACATCACCCCTTTCACCAGGAGCAAACCCCTTGCGGGCTTCCTTCCACGGTGTCTCCTGGTGAGTCAGCTCACTCAAGTAAAAGCCTGTCTTGTCACCATAAAACTTCAGGACTGCATCAACAGTTTCTTTCTCGAGAAGCTTGAGGGCAGTCTTATCGCCCAGCTTCGCTTTGGAAATCTTGTACTCCCCTTGATATGTCTTGAACACCTCACGAACGACAGGACCATTTGCCCATGCCTCAATCTTTGGGGAGAAAAGCGGACATTCATCCCACACGAGGGACCAAGCTTGTGAGTAGTAAAGCAGTTTCTGCAACTTCATCGCGTCCAAAGGGCGCTTTTCGGAAATGATGTAGGCGGCGACATCGTGTGCTTTGGCCACAATGCACTCCAATCTATTAAGAGTAAGACGCTCATTGGAGCAGTTTGGTCTTCCCATGTAAATACCACATCGGATTACTCGCCCTAATACTTTACATTACGCCCCCAACATGCTCACCTTCCCCTCGGGCGAGCGGGAGATCGCGTACAGCGGGCGGCCGTCGGCGTCGAGGTGGCGCAGCTCGAGCGCCTTGCGGGTCACGGAGAGATGGCTGAAGCCGTGGACCTCCTGCGCGTAGGGGCCGCGGTCGAGGCCGTCGATTGCCAGCACATACAGGTCGGCCCCGCCGGCGCCTGACAGGAAGTGGGTCGTGGGATTGCCCTCGAACTCCAGGTGCTGCAGGTCGTGGTCGTGGCCGGCCATGTACAGGTCGACCTTATACTTGCGGAAGAGCGGGTCCCAGTCGCGAACCAGCACTGCGTTGTCGCCGTGTGGGCCGTTTGAGTAAACCGGGTGGTGGCCGAGCACGGCGAGATACGGCGTGGTGCGCGGCTTTTGGAGCTCCGCCTCGAACCAGCGCAGCTGCTCGGTGTGCTGCTGCGGTGTCATCCAGAAGTCAGGCTTGTGCGGTGCGCTGCCGTCGGCCCTGCCCATGTTGCTGTCGAGCACGATGAAGTGGATCAGCGGGTCTTTTCCGCTGGAGCGCGCGGGGAAATCGAAGGTGTAGTAGCGCGCGGGCAGCGTCCAGCGGGTGGGCTTGCCGTCGAGCCCGCGGCCCTGCTTCGCATAGGCCAGCTCGGCCTCGACCTTGTTCACGTCAGGCGGCATCATCTGGTAGTCGTGGTTGCCGAGCATGGTGTAGACGGGCCCTGGAAAGCTTTCCAGCGGGTACAGCTGCTCGAAGGCCTCCACCCAGCGCGGCGAGGCGACACCGCCGTCCAGGTCGCCATACCAGCTGTCGCCTAGCATCAGCAGTGCTTCTGGGTGCATGCCGCTCGACTGCACATAGCGCCGCATGCCTTGGGCGACCTGGCTCTGCGCTTCGTGGGTGGTCTTCGCGTTGGCGTTGTCGTGGGACTTTTTGTCGACGTAGCCCCAGTCGCCTACGACGAGGGCGTGCGCGGCGTGCGGGTCACCTCCCCTGGCGGAGAGCCTGGGCAGCGCCGGCATGGCGGCCAGCGCGCTCCAGGCAAAGCTCTGACGAAGGAAGCGGCGGCGAGACAAGGGGCCGGTGAGCAGGGGGAAGTCCATGTTGTGGGTATAGCAGGGTTTTGTTACGGGTATCTGAAAGCTGGCCACAGATGGCTTTGAAATCGGCTTTCTCTGGCTCGATATATGGCGTGCGCTAGCTGCGCACCGGCGCAGGCGCGGCAAGTGCGCGTGCCGCAGCGCGGGCGCGCGCAACAAACGCGCGTACCTTGGCTGCGTCCTTGCGGCCGGGCGATGCCTCAACGCCGCTGACTACGTCAACCCCCCAGGGCCGCAGGGTGGCGATCGCCTCCGCTACATTGTCCGGCGAGAGGCCTCCTGCGGCGATAAGCCGCAGGTGCGGAGCCGCCTTGAGAAACGACCCGCTGGCCCGCGCCCAGTCGAACCGCAGGCCTGTTCCGCCGGGCGCTGTCGCGGTGCGCGAGTCGATCAGCACAGCGTCGGCGGCGTGGTCCTGCTGCAGGTCTGTCAACTGCGCTTCGAACGCTCCATCATTTGCGGAGAAATGTAGAGCGCGCAGCAGCCCCAGGCGCCTGCGCCCTGCGATGCTGAAGTGTTCGCGCAGGCGCGCTGCCAGGTCTGCGTCGTTCGCAGCTTTGCTCGCATGCAGCTGCACGCCGCTCAGGCCTGCTTCTGCCACTATGTCAGTTACAGATTGAAAGCTCGAATCGACGAAGACGCCGTAGCGCTCGATGTTCTCTGGAAGCTGCGCCGTGATCGCCCGCACCTGCGCCGGGGTCACCTGCCGCGGGCTGGGCGCGAAAACGAACCCGAGCGCATCCGCGCCAGCGTCAACCGCTGCTTGCGCGTCCTCAAAGTTCGTGTTGCCGCAAATCTTGATCCACATGCGCGCGCTAGCCTGCCGGAACCGCTTGCAGCCAGCCGGCGAGTGCCGCGCCGGGGTCGGGCTGGCGCATGAGCGACTCGCCGATCAGGAAGGCGTGATAGCCGGCCGTGCGCAGGCGGTCGATGTCGGCGCGTGAGGCGATGCCGCTCTCGGCAATATGCACGGCGCCAGGCGGCAGCTGTGAGGCGAGCTCCAGCGATGTCTCAAGCCGGACATCAAAGCTGACGAGATCGCGGTTATTGATCCCATAGGCATCGCAGCCCAGCCCGCGCACTCGCGCCAGCTCCTGCGCGGTGTGCACCTCGCACAGCACGTCGAGATCCAGTTCGTGGGCTCGGGCCGTAAAGCGCGAGAGCTCCTCATCGTTGAGCGCGGCGGCGATCAACAGGATCGCATCGGCACGGTGCGCGCGCGCCTCCAGAATCTGAAACTCGTCCACGATAAAGTCCTTGCGCAGGCACGGCAGCCCGCTTGCCTCCGAGGCCCGCTCAAGGTAACTAAGGCTGCCCTGAAAAAACGGTTCGTCGGTGAGCACGGACAATGCCGCGGCGCCCCCATCGCGAAGCTGCCGCGCGAGTAAGGCCGGCGAAAAATCAGCGCGTATCAGACCCTTCGACGGCGACGCCTTCTTGATCTCGGCAAGAATCGCGGGGCCTGTCTGCGCAGCTTCGCGCAGCGCACGCGCAAAACACCTGGGCGTGTGACGCAGCGCCCGGGCCTCAAGCACAGCGCGAGACTCAGCCTGTTTGCGCTCAGCAACCGTAGCCCGTGTTCTTGTGAGGATTCGATCCAGATGCATCAGGCCTGCGGCGCTCATGGCCTAAGTATACGGCGAGGCTTACTCGCTTTTGGGGGAGTGGTGGCCGAAGTCGAGCCCGACCTTCGGCGAGCCATTGGCGCCCACAATCTTGATCGGCACTTCGGTTCCAGCGCCATGCCTGGCAAAGATGGGATCGATCGGCTTGAGCAGGGCCTTCTTCCACCATGCGCCCACCATCTGCGAGACCTCCGCCTCGAGCCGCACCTTGCCATGGAAGTCAAACTGCTTGCCGTCCATCGAATACACGCCGTTCATAGCGACGGACGCGCCCGGCACCTCATACTGCAGCCCGCTGATCGCTACCTTCGCATCGCCAAGCGCAAACTCTCCATGCATGTCTGAGCCGATCTGCAGCTTCTGCTTTGCGGCCGCGGACACCTCTTGCGGATTGCCGCTGCCGCGCAGGCTCAACTCATCGACCTTCGCCTGAAAGCGGGGATTTGTGAAGGTTGCATCGCGGATCGCAAACTGCCCGTGCAGGCGCAGCCGCTCGGGCACGTGGCGACTGCCGGGGGGCAGGTCGAGCGTCGTCTTTAACTGCAGCGCACCGTGCATCAGGGGCGGACGCGTCTTCATCGCGAGCTCGAGCATGTCGGCAATGTCGGCATCCCGGCCACCGCCCGGACCTACCGTCACGTCGAGGCGGATGTGATGCCCCTGCCCTCGCACACGCTCGACCGCGCCGCGCGCCACGATGTGCGAGTGGCGCAGCCAGACATCGACCGGCTGCAGGTAGGTGTTGCCGTTGGTGCCGTCGACGATGGCGTGGAAGCGGGTCCTGAGCGGCACGGGATGCCCACTGATATCGAGTGAAAAATTCGGCGTGTCGGTGGTTCCATCCACCAGAATGCGGTCCAACTCACCGTTGTACCGGCCGGTCGAAGAGAGCGTGCCGCCCAGGCCTTTGATGGTGTTGAGATCGGCATGGCTGAAGGTGTACTCGCCGCGTATGGGCGTCGCGCCGGCTTCCTGCGTGTTGAACGGCCCGAACCAGCCGGTCGAGTCGATGTTGCCGATCGGCTTCGGGTTGACCAGCGTCGCATGGAAATGCATCGGCTGCCCGCGGCCTACTGTCTTGAGCCGCACATTGCCGATGTTGACGACCATCGGGTCCTTGCCCGGCTTGTCGGTGCCGAGCACCAGCCGCCCATGGTCAATCTCCAGCCGGTCCACGATGATCTCGATTTTCTGCTTCTTTCCTTTTTCGCCGGGCGGCTGCGCTTGCGGCAGATTCTCACGCTGGCCCTTGGGCGGCATGTTGATGGCCAGATCGGAAATCATGACCTCGCCGACACGCATTGGCGAGCGCAGCAGGTTCCACCACAAGGTGTGGAAGTGAAACGAGCCGACGGCGAAAAGCGGCTGCGGCTGGGCAAGCGCGTCGGGATAGATTTTGAGCCCGCGACCTTCTGCCTCAAAGCCGCGCCAGATGGAAACGTCGAACTCCGGCAGCTCCACCCGGGCCTGATAGCGCGTGGAAAGCGTGTTGATGACGCGGGTGCGCAGGATGCCGCTGGCGCGATGCACCAGGATCGCCTGGGTCAGGAACAGCGTGACGCCGAGGCCCAGCAGCACGAAAGCCGCGGTCGCGATCAGCTTGCCGTGACGCTTACGCGGCGCTGTTCCTTGCGCGCTTATGTTTGCTGCGTCCCGCATAGCGCCGCGACCTTGACCTTCCCGCTGGCTTGCCGGTGCTGGTCTTTGCTGAAGGCCCTTCAGCTGTTGGACTGAGCGAGCTATCTTTCTGTTGGTTTACCATCCTGCGGTAGGGAGTGGATAGGCCGCATGGTGGGTTTTCTGTTTCGATCCAGGGCACGCCTGTGTGGGGCGCTCTCCGGCTTCTTGCTGCTGCCTGCGGCGGGCGCGCAGCAGCGGCCTCCGATTGAGACATACATTCACGCCTCGTGGAGCCAGCTGCAGCGGTCGATGACCGATTGCAAATCGCTGGTCGACCCCAAGACAAAGACGGCGCCGGTACTCTACCTACCACAAGAACTGCCAGAGCCAGCAGCGGTGCGCCTGGTGCAGGCCGCCTGTGGCGTGCACGTCGAGCACCTGCCGAAACGCATCGACCGTCCAGGGGCGCTGATGCCGGCGGCGATCCCGACGCCGGGGCTGCTGTATCTGCCCCATCCCTACGTCGTGCCGGGTGGCCGGTTCAACGAGATGTACGGCTGGGACAGCTACTTCATCCTGCTGGGCCTGGTGCACGACGAGCATCTGGAACTGGCTCGCGGCATGGTGGAAAACTTCTTTTTCGAGATCGAGCACTACGGCAATCTGTTGAATGCGAACCGCACGTATTTCCTCACGCGGTCGCAGCCGCCGCTGCTCTCGTCGATGATCCGCATGGTGTATGACGCCACAGTCTCTGGACAAGCCGTTAGTGCAACGCCGCAGGGGGTTCGCAAAGCAGACGCGTGGCTTGCGAATGCTTACGGGTATGCGGTGAAGGATCACGCGCTGTGGCTCTCACCCGAGCATGCTGCGGGAGATACTGGGCTGGCTCGCTATCACGATCTGGGTGAGGGGCCAGTGCCGGAGATGGCGGATGCGAGTACTTACTATCCGGATATCATTCGCTGGCTGCTGGGTCACCCGAATGTCAAAACAGGGTACCTTGTCAACGGGCCAAATCTGCCGGCAGATGCGAAGTCTTCTACGCAGCAGGCCGCAACAATTGCGCGCATCAGTTGCGACCCGAGCCACTCGGAGGTTTGCGCGCATGCACACGTTGGCGGCAAATGGCTTTCGCCTGCCTTTTACCAGGGCGACCGTGCGGATCGAGAGTCAGGCTTCGACACGACGTTCCGCTTCGGGGCGTTTTCGGGATCGACTGAGGAGTTTGCGCCTGTGTGCTTGAATGCGCTGCTATATAAGTACGAGCTGGACCTGGCGTGGATGGCCGGCCATCTGCACAAACCAGCCGAAGCAGCGAAGTGGAAGCAGCAGGCCGCCGCGCGGAAGACGGCGATGGATAAGTATCTTTGGAGCGCGCAGCGGGGGCTTTACTATGACTACAACTTTGTAAGTCATACGCGATCTACTTACAACTACGTCACGACGTTCTATCCCTTGTGGGCGGGCGAAGCGACAGCAGCACAGGCCAAGGCGGTCGCGGGTAACCTGCCGCTATTCCTCAAGCCGGGCGGCGTAGCGATGAGCACGACGGCGAGCGGCGTGCAGTGGGACCTGCCCTATGGCTGGGCGCCGACGACGTACTTCGCTGTCGCCGGGCTGGAGCGCGCCGGAGCCGACGTGCAGGCCCGCGCAGTTGCGCAGCGCTTCATGCACTCGGTCGAGAATGGCTACTCGCACGATGGCACCATTCGCGAGAAATACAACGTGGTGGACAGTAACGCAGATGTGCAGGTGAGCACCGGTTACAAGCAGAACGTCATCGGCTTCGGCTGGACAAACGGCGTGTACCTGAGGCTGCAGCAGTTTCTGGCCGCACCCACCGCAGATGCAGTGGATGCACTGGGCGTGCCACGGTGAAAGCTGCACGTGACCTCGCCGTTATGGGCCTGGGAGAGCTGCTGTGGGACGAGCTCCCCACAGGGCGCCGGCTGGGTGGCGCGCCGGCGAACTTCGCCGTGATGGCTGCGCGGCTCGGGGTACACGGGATTATCGCGAGCCGCCTGGGCGAGGATGAGCCGGGCGATGCGGCACGTGCGATGCTCGGCAGGCTGCCGGCAGACAGCAGATTTCTACAGAAAGACAGCGAGCGCGTTACTGGCACCGTATCGGTTACATTTGCCGAGGGGCAGCCGCAGTACACAATCCATGAGCCGGTTGCATGGGATGCGCTCGCTCTGACTCCGGCATGGATGGAGCTCGCGGGCAGAGCCGATGCAGTGTGCTGGGGTACGCTCGCGCAACGCAGCGAGATTTCCGCGGAGACGATCCATGGATTCCTTGCGGCGACGCGGGAGGACTGCCTGCGCATCTTCGACGTGAATCTACGTGCGCCGTTCTTTACCGCGGAAACCGTACAGCGCTCGCTGAGAAAAGCCACCCTGCTGAAGCTGAATGACGGCGAGATGCCGCATCTACTCTCGCTTGCAGGGCTGGTGGCCGTACCGCAGGACACCCCGGCCAGCGAGCGAGAGCGCGCGGAAGCGCTGGTCCTGGACGCACGCCGCGTGCTGAGCGCGTACCCTGGCCTGCAGACCGTAGCGATCACGCTGGGCGCTCAGGGCAGCCTGCTTGTGACGCGGGATGAAGTGGTCCGCCACGAGGGTGTTGCGGCACAGGTTGTTGACACGGTCGGAGCAGGCGACAGCTTTACCGCGGCGCTCGCCGTGTATCGTCTGCTCGGCGAATCGCTGGCGGTGCAGAGCGAGGCGGCAAACCGCTGGGGCGCCTGGGTGGCCGGACAGTCCGGAGCCATGCCGGAGCTGCCACAGCAAACACGCGCCGCTATGGAAGCCGGAATACGCAAGGCGGCAGGCCGCACGTAAACTGGAACTATGCTGCAACTCGCCGATGCCGGCAAACGATTCGGCCACAAACTACTGTTCGAGCACGCGAACTGGCTGATTACCAGTGCCGAACGGACGGCACTCGTCGGCGCCAACGGCACCGGCAAGTCCACCCTGATGAAGGTGCTTGCGGGCCTCGACACGCTGGACTATGGCGGCCTGCAGAGGGTGCGCGGCTCGAGCATCGGCTACCTGCCGCAGGATGGGCTTACCCTCTCGGGCCGCTCTGTGTTTGCTGAGTGCCTGAGTGCATTCGATGAGTTGCACGCGATGGAGCGAGAGCTCGAAACGCTTTCGACGCGGCTCTCGGAGCTCGATCCGGCAAGCGTGGAGTATGCGGCGGCGGCGGAGCGCTACTCGACACTCGGGTCTCGTTTTCACGCGCAGGATGGCTACGCACTCGACGCGCAGGTAGGCGCCGTGCTGGGGGGCCTCGGCTTCTCGAAAAGCGACTGGTCGCGGCAAACGGAGGAGTTCTCAGGCGGCTGGCAGATGCGCATCGCGCTCGCGAAACTGCTGCTGGCCAAGCCCGACCTGCTGCTGCTCGATGAGCCGACCAACCATCTCGACTTGGAGACGCGCACCTGGCTTGAGACCTATCTGCGCACGTATGCGAACGGCTTCATCCTCATCTCGCATGACCGCTACTTCATCGACACGACCGTGACGAAAATCGTGGAGATATGGAACAAGGCGCTGCACCCATATACAGGCAACTATGCGAAGTATGAGCAGCAGCGCAGCGAGCGCCGCCTGCAGCTGGAAGCCGCGTACAAGAATCAGCGCGAGCAGATCGAGCACCTGGAAGCGTTTATCAATCGCTTTCGCGCCCAGGCTACTAAGGCCAAGCAGGTGCAGAGCCGCATCAAGGAGCTTGAAAAAATCGAGCGCATTGTCATTCCGGATGAGGAGTCCGCGATCCACTTCTCGTTCCCGCAGCCGCAGGCTTCGGGTCGCACTGTGGTCGAGGTGCAGGCGCTGCACAAGAATTATGGCGCGAAGCAAGTGCTGCGCGGGGTGGACTTCACCATCGAGCGCGGCGACCGTATCGCGCTGGTAGGCGCGAACGGCGCGGGCAAATCAACGCTGGTGCGCCTGCTGAGCGGGCAGGAGCCGCCGACAGCCGGTTCGCTACGGCTGGGCCACAATGTGCTGCCGGAGTTTTTCGCGCAGGACCAGTACAAGGTGCTGGACCCCGCGTCGAGGATGCTTTCTGACATCAGCGCCATCGCGCCGCGGGTGCCGGATGCGGAACTGCGCGGGCTGCTGGGCTGTTTTCTGTTCAGCGGCGATGATGTGTTCAAGCCGCTCGGCGTGTTGTCAGGCGGCGAGCGGAACCGCTATGCGCTGGCGAAGATTCTGGTGAGTCCGGCGAATTTTCTGCTGCTCGACGAGCCGACAAACCATCTCGACATGCGCGCGAAGGACGTCTTGCTGGACGCGGTCAAACACTTCCAGGGGACGGTGATTTTCGTTTCGCATGACCGCTACTTCATCGATGGCGCGGCGACACGCGTGTTCGAGGTGGAGGACGGGCATGTGCATGTGTACCCCGGCAACTATGAGGATTATCTATACCGCAAAGATGCCGAGGCCGCGAGTGCGCCACAGAGCATAACAAGTGCGCTCGTCAAGCCTGTTTTGCCCGACACGCCATCGCCCCCGCCGACGACGGAAACGGTTCGAGCGAAGAAGCTGAACCCGATCAAGCTGCGGCAAATGCAGGAGCGGCTGCAGTTTGTGGAGGAAGAAGTGCCGCGCTGTGAGGCGGCCATAGCGGTGGCAGAAAACGCGCTGGGCAGCTATGTCAGCGCCGAGGAGTCGCAGCGGCTCTCAGCAGAGCTGGATCAGCTGCGGGAAGAAAACAGGGCGCTCGCAGCGGAGTGGGAAGAGTTGATGCTGCTGCTGGAGGAGCAGGGGGCGCTCGCTTAGCGAGGGCTCAGGCATAATCAGGGCATGGAAACGTCGCCGCCGCTGTGGAAACCGGAGAGCTGGATTGCGCGCCTTGCCGAGCTGGAGGCGCGGGCTCCTGAAGAGAAAGAAGCGCCGCTGCGGCGCGATGTGCGCTCGCTGGGCATGCTGCTGGGTGAGGTGCTGCGGGAGCAGGCTGGGGAGCGGCTGTTCGCGCAGGTGGAAGAGCTGCGGCAGAACGCGATCAGGCGCCGCGAAGCGCAGGCTGCCGGTGAGTTGCACGTTGCCGATGAGCGCATGCAGAAGGCGGTGCTTGGCATCCATCAGACGCCGGTGGCGGAGCTGTACCAGCTCACGCGCGCGTTCGCTTTTTACTTCGAGCTGACCAACCTGGCGGAGACTAACCATCGCAAGCGCCGTCGTACGGCAGCGCAGATCAGCGGCGCCGCAGCGGCGCAGCGCGGGTCGCTGCGGGGCACAATGCGTGCCATGCGCGCCGCCGGGATCTCTGCCGAGGAAGCGCTCGAGCATCTGCGCAGGATCGACATCACACCTGTGTTCACGGCGCATCCGACTGAAATCGCGCGAAGATCGGTGCTGTTCAAACGCCGGCGCATGGGCGAGCTGCTTGAGTCGCTCGACCGCATTCCGCTGGCCGACGACGAGCTGCAGCGGCTGCAGGCGGAGCTCACCGCCGAGATCACCGCGCTATGGCAGACCGATGAAGTCCGCAGCCGCCAGCCTTCGGTCGCGGACGAGACCAAGATGGGGCTCGATTACTACGAGGTCTCTATTTTTCAGACGCTCGCGCCCCTGTACACCGAGGTTTCCAGTGCGCTTGCGAGCGAGTACGGGGTGGACATCCCGATGGCCGAGATGCCGCTGCTGCTTTCGTTCGGCTCCTGGATCGGCGGCGACCGCGACGGCAATCCATTTGTAACGTCTGCGGTTACACTTGCCGCGATCCACGATGCGCGTGTGCGACTGCTGGCGCATTATGCGGCGTCGATCGAGCGACTGATCGGCCTGTTGACCAGCTCCTCCCAGCAGGTGCCGGCAAGCGATGCGCTGCTGTCCCGGCTGCGGGAGTACATGCGCCCGCTCGAAAGCAGCGGCTCCGATTCAAGCGTCCGCTTTGCCGCGCATTTTGAATTCGAGAGCTATCGCCGCTTCGCCGCGTGTATCGGCGCTCGTCTCGCCAACACGCTAGGCCTGTCCGCGGGCGAGCCCGAAAGCCTCGAAGCTGCACTGAAAGCGCTGCCTGCGTATGCGGGCGCGCATGAGCTTGTGGACGATCTGCGCCTGATGCGGAGAAGCCTGGAGGAGAATCGAGGCGAGCGGCTGGCCGAGACACTCATTGACCCGTTGCTGCTGCTCGCACGCACGTTCGGACTGCACCTGCATACGCTCGACATTCGACAGCACGCGAGGCTGCACACGCAGGCGCTGGAGGAGGTGGCGGGCTGCGGCGAGGGTTCGCGCGGCCACGTTCCCGAAGCGTTCAGCCCGCAGACGCTCGACGTGCTGGATACGTTTCGCGCGATCGCGGAGGTCAAGCGCAGCGCCATCCCGGAAGCGATTCGCACCTATGTGATCTCAGGCGCGACGAGCAAGGAGGACGTGCTCGCAGTGTTGTGGCTGGCGCGGTTCGGCGGCATCCAGGCGGCAGCGGAAGGCCGCGATCCCGGGCTGATGCCGGTGCCGCTGTTTGAGTCAATCGAGGACTTGCGCAATGCGCCGGCTACGTGTCGCGCGCTGTGGGCCAATCCGGAGTATCGCAAGCTGCTCGCGAGCTGGGGCAATGTGCAGGAAGTCATGCTCGGCTACTCCGACTCGAACAAGGACGGCGGCATGCTTACGAGCACGTGGGAGATCTTCCGCGCGCATCGTGCGCTGCACCAGGTTGCGCATGAGGCAGGCATTACGCTGCGGCTGTTCCATGGACGCGGCGGCACGGTTGGGCGTGGCGGCGGCCCGACGCACCGCGCGATTTACGCGCAGCCGCTCGAGTCGTTCGACGGCGGTATCCGCATCACCGAGCAGGGCGAAGTGCTGAACTGGAAGTATGGCGACACAGTGCTGGCTGAGCGCAACCTGGAGCTGATGATCGCGGCGTCGCTCGATGCACTAGCGCGGCCCAATCTTCGCGCCGGCGGCCACCAGACCGGGGCACTGCTGCCGGAGTGGGAAGAGGCGCTCGAAGCGCTATCGGCAGCAGCGTTCGCGTTTTACCGGGAGAACATTCACGACGATCCGGAAGTCTTCTATTTCTTCGAGACAGCAACCCCGATGGCCGAGCTCGAACATGCAAAGATCGGCTCGCGCCCGGCGCGGCGCGGGGGCAAGCGAACGCTTGAGAGCCTGCGAGCCATTCCGTGGGTCTTCGGCTGGACGCAGAGCCGGCTGCTTATCCCGGCATGGTTCGGCGTGGGGCATGCCCTGCTCGGTTACAGCGCGCAGCCCGGCGGGGCCGAGCGTCTGCGCGCCATGATGCGCGAGTTTCCGCTCTTCATCGACCTGATCCGCAATGTCGAGCTCGCGCTCGCCAAAGCCGATCTCGGGATCGCATCGCTGTACGCATCGCTGCTGCCGGATGAGGCCTTGCGCGACCGCGTGTTCCAGAAGTTTGCCGCCGAGTACGCTCGCTCGCTTGAAGCGGTGCTCACCGTTACCGGTCAGAAAGATCTGCTGGAGAGCAATGAGGTGCTGGCGCGCTCCATTCGACTGCGCAACCCGTATGTCGATCCGCTGTCGCTGATCCAGGTGGACCTGCTGCGGCGCAAGCGCGCCGGCGATGATACGCCTGAGGTGAACCGCGCGATTGCGGGCACCATCAATGGCATCTCGGCGGGCCTGCGCACCACGGGCTGAGCCGGCTCCAGTTTGCTGCTACAGCTTGCGTGTATCTTCCGCATTTTCCTCGATGGAAGCAGGCAGCAGCGACTCCGCCGTGAGGGCATTGACGCCACGCAGGCTGGGGAAGAAGACCGCCCAGATACCTGTAACCGCGAGTGATCCGATACCGCCCAGCACTACTGCGCGCACTGCGCCGAACCACTGGGCGGTGAGCCCGCTCTCAAACTCTCCCAGTTCGTTCGACGCACCCAGGAACAGCGAGTTGACCGCGGAGACACGGCCTCGCATTTCGGGCGGCGTAGCCAGCTGCAGGATCGACGAGCGAATCACCACGGAAACCATGTCGGCACAGCCAGTAAGCAGCAGCGCGACAAGCGACAGCCAGAGGGAATGCGAAAGGCCAAATGCAACCGTGGCTGCGCCAAATATGCCGACGCAGACCAGCATGCGCGCACCGGCATGCGAGCGAATGGGGCGAAACGTAAGCAGCAGCGAGACAGTGAGCGCACCCACGCCGGGCGCGGCTCGCAGCAGCCCCAGCCCCCGCGGGCCGGTGTGCAGAATATCCTGCGCAAAGATAGGCAGCAGCGCTACAGCGCCACCGAGCAGCACCGCGAACAGGTCGAGCGAAATGGACCCGAGCAGCACCTGGGTACGCAGCACATAGCGCACGCCCGCGAGCAGCACCTCGCGCGAGACGGCTTTGTGCTCCATGCGGCCGAGGCGGACGCGCAGCATGCTGATGAGCGCTAGATACCAGCCCAGAGTCAGCAGCGTGAACGCGTACACCACGCCGCCACCGACGACACGGCCCAGCGCCCCGCGAGATGCAGGCAGCGTGTAGAGAAATCCTCCGATGGTTGGCCCGGAAATGGTGGCGATCTGGAAGATCGTCGCGCCCCAGGTCACGGCATTGACGAAATGCTCTTTCGGCACCAGGTGAGGGATGAGCGCGGACGAGGCTGGACCGCTGAACGCCCTGCCTGACCCGATCAGAAACAGCACGCAGTAGATGGGCAGCACGCGATGCAGCCCGCTCCACGCAAAGCCGAGCAGCGCCGAGGTGCACACAGCCTGCAACGCGTAGCACACCAGCACCACCTGGCGCCGATCAAAGCGGTCGGCAACATGGCCCGCCGGCAGCAGGAACAGCAGCCCGGGCAGGAAGAGCGCGAGGCCGGTAAAGCCGAGATCGATGGCGCGATGGGTGATCTGATATACCTGCCAGGCTACGGCGAGCGCCTGGGCCTCCGCGCCGATCACCACTGCACAACGGGCCGCCTGGTAAAGGCGAAAATCGCGCGAAAGGAACGCACCTGTGCTGGTGCGCCTCACGCTTCCTGAAGAAGAGCCGTCAGACATACTCCTCTATTGTGCTGCCTACCTTTGCCGAATCGCGCCGCATCTCACAAACATGCCTGCAGAACGCAAGCCCCAGGTCAGCGGTCCGGTGGAGCGGAACATCCGTTCCATCGCAGAGATGGAACAGGAACTGGAGAAGAGCAAGAGCGGCATTGACCGCATTGCCGGGGCCGTCGGCAACTTTGCCGGCAGTATGCCTTTTATTGCGCTGCATCTGGTCTGGTTCACGCTCTGGTTCCTCATCAACACGAACCACATCCACGCCATTCACGCCTTCGACCCTTATCCCTTCCCACTGCTTTCGATGTCGGTTTCGAGCGAGGCTGTGCTGCTGAGTACGTTTGTGCTGATGAAGCAGAACCAGATGCAGAGCCGCACCGACCATCGCGACCAGCTCAACCTGCAGATCGATCTGTTGACCGAAAAGGAGCTCACGAAGGCGCTGCAGCTGCTGCGCGCGCTTTGCATAAAGCATGACGTGGGCGACCCGCTGGAGGATGCGGAGCTGTCCGAGATGAGCCAGATCACATCGGTCGGAACGCTCGCGGAACGGATTGTCACGGACCTGCCGCCGAAGGCCTAGATTCGTCTCGGTTGGCATGGAACGCGATCCGGCCTTCGCTGACGGTCCATCGCACACCGCCCTGCATGGCCCAGCCGTCGAACGGGGTGTTCTTCGACTTGCTGCGCGAAGCGGCTGCGCGAAAAGTCCAGGTTTGTGCGGGATCGAAGATGACTGCATCGGCCCACATGCCGGGGCGCAGAGCACCGCGCCCTTTGAGTCCCAGTACTTGCGCCGGAGCCGATGAGAGCAGCGCAAGCGTGCGCGCGAGCGGCATGCCGTGTTCCGCCTGCAGGACGCGCAGCGTAAGGCCGAGCGCGGTTTCAAGCCCGGTAATGCCGTTAGGCGCGCGCTCAAACTCCTGCTCTTTCTCAAACGCGGCATGCGGTGCGTGGTCGGTCGCGATGCAGTCCACCGAGCCGTCAAGCAGACCTTCAAGCATAGCCTCACGATCGGCTTCCGCGCGCAGCGGCGGGTTCATTTTGGCCAGCGTGTTGTAGCCGCGCACCGCTTCCTCGTTCAGTACGAAATGGTGTGGCATGACCTCGCATGTCACACGCAGACCGTCTTGCTTTGCTGCGCGAACGGCGTCGAGCGCCTTCTTCGTAGACAGGTGCGCGACGTGAAGGTGCGCATCGATTTTCCGGGTGTCACGCAACTCGCGGACTAACGCAATATCGCGTTCTACGAGGCTCGATTCGGCCTCGACCGGCATGCCGCGCAGACCCATGCGGAAGGCGAGCGGACCCGCGTTCATGCTGCAGCCGCCGGTCATGCGCGTGTCTTCAGCATGCTGCACCACGCTGAGGCCTACGCGCGCGGCAGCTTCGAGCGCAGCGCGCATGATGGCGTCGCCGCCCCCGCCAATTCCAATCGGTTTGCCATCGTCGCTCACCGCCACGGCCCCTGCTTCACGCAGCGCGGCGTAGTCAGTGAGCGCCATGCCCATGCTGCCCACGGTCGCCGCCGCAATGGGCAGCACACGGATCGCTGCTCCACGCGCGGGCGCCTGCAGCCAGCGCGTCCATTCCGGCGTATCGATCACCGGGATGGTGTTCAGCATGGCGCAGACGGTCGTGAAGCCGCCGGCTGCCGCGGCGCGCGTGCCGCTCGCGATGGTTTCCTTGTAGGTCTGGCCAGGCTCGCGCAGGTGCACGTGGATGTCGATCAACCCCGGCGCGACGACGAGCCCCGTGGCGTCGATACGGTCGGCGCCCTCAGCCTGGAGCGTTCCTGGAGCGGCAATGGCGGCAACCCGGCCTCCGGCGAAGAGAACATCCTGCAATCCATCGGCGCCGCTGGCCGGATCGATCACCCGGCCCCCTGCAATCAGCAGCGGAGCCTGCTGCTCTCTACTATCTGTAACCGTCTCAGTGGCGATGGGAACCTCCCTCGCCCAGCGCGCGCGCCACGAGCGCCATGCGCACCGGGATGCCGTGGCGCATCTGCTCCTCGATCAACGAACGCGGGCCATCGGCGACAGCATCGGTCATCTCGAGCCCGCGGATCATGGGTAGAGGATGCATCACCCACAACTGCGGGTGCTGCGCCAGCGCTTCCTCGTTCAACTGGAACTCCGCCCGGTATGCATCGAGATTGAGGTCGAGCCCGGCAAGACGCTCCGCCTGAATGCGGAGCATCATCACGACGCTGGACTGCGCGAGTGCGCGATCGAAGCTGCGCTCGATCTCGATGCCGGGACCCATCTGCGCTGCGACCTGCGGCAGCAGCGGCTCAGGCCCGCACAGCAGCACCCGCGCACCCAGGCGGGGCAGCAGCAGCGCATTCGAGCGCGCCACGCGGCTATGGAAAATGTCGCCACAGACGGTGATCGTCACACCTTCGAGCGTGCTCGCCGTAATCTCTGTCGTGCCCTGGCGGAGCACTCGCAGCAAAGTTCGCAAGTCGAGCAAAGCCTGCGAGGGGTGCTGGTGCATGCCGTCGCCGGCGTTCAGCACCGGCAGCCCGGTCACTGCTTCAAGCAACCATGGCGCGCCTGAAAACGCGTGGCGCAGAATGATGGCCTCAGCGCCGAGGGCGCGCAGGGTAAGCCCGGTGTCCTTGAGCGACTCGCCTTTTTCAATGCTGGAGGACTTCGAGCTGACCAGCGTTGTATCCGCGCCAAGCGCTTTGGCCGCCAGCTCGAACGAAGTGCGGGTGCGGGTGCTCGACTCATAAAACAGCAGCGCCACTCGACGCTTGGCAAGCCGCCGGGCACGAACCAGAGGGGCTTCCGCTTCCAGCTCCGAAGCCAGCGCAAGCAATGCGCTCACGTCTTCCAGTGACAGGTCTTCAATCCCGAGAAGCGAGCCGGCGAGGGGCAATGGCTACGGCCTTTCCGGCACTGTGTCCGGCACTCGTTCCACGATCAGCACCTGCTCCTCGCCATCGACTTCGCGCAGCTTGACTTCGATGATCTCGTGGCGCGACGTCTGCACAGTGCGGCCCACAAAGCCGGCTTCAATCGGCAGCTCGCGATGACCACGGTCAATCAGCACTAGCAGTTGCACGCGGTTTGGCCGGCCGTGATCGAAAAGCGCATCGAGCGCGGCGCGGGTGGTGCGGCCGGTGTAGAGCACGTCGTCTACAAGAATAATGTTGCGCCCGTTCACGTCGAACCCGATATCGCCATCATGCACCACCGGGCGTACGTCGTGGGTGGAGAGGTCGTCACGGTAGAGCTCGATATCGAGCGCGCCCACATCGACCGGGTGTTTCTCAATCTGCTCAATCAGGGCAGCCAGCCGTCCGGCAAGCGGGACACCGCGGCGCTTGATGCCGACCAGGCCGAGGTTGGCGCTGCCGTGGTTTTTCTCAACCACCTGGTGAGCGAGCCGCACCAGCGTGCGCTCAATCTCTGAGGGTGAAAGGATGCGTCCCTTCTCGCGTAGCTTTGCCGTGGGGGTCAGGGTCATAAGGTCAGTAGAAACTTTCGTGGCGCGATTGGCTCCAGCATACCGCACGCGGCTCTCAGCTCTTGCGTCGGCGCCGCGGGCCGTAGCGCACCGCAAAGCGGCCGCCCAGCCAGCCGAAGAACAGCATGGAGGCAACCGACGACGCGGCAGTAAACAGCAGCAGCGAGCCGCTGCCCTCCGGCGAGAGCCAGAAGTGGAAGAGGCCCGGCATCTGCGCGGCCGCGTCGGGATTGGTCAAGTGGATGCGGTCGATGCCGGCCTGGACGCCGCTGCGCAGCCGCGCATCGATCGAGGCTCCGTGATGCAGGCCGAAGCGCTCCACTAAGAGTGTGACCGCGTCGGTCGCCGTGCTGGCAATCGCTGCAAACAGGCCTACCACCAGGCCGATGCGGCCGCCAAGCTGGGGCGTGAGCGCGGGCGCCCTGGGCACCCGGATGCGGTAGCGGCGCATGGTCCAGAACGAACCAGCCACCACCCACAGCATGTCAAACAGGGGCACCGCAAGCAGAGAAAGCAGAAGCCCTGCGGGCAGAGCGTAAAGGGCGGCCGACTGCACGGCGGCAGGCCACGCGATCTCCCCGGTGTGCCGGGGCAGCGGCTCCGCTGTCTCCTGCTCGGCCTGCCGCGCGTCGGGGCTCTGCACCCGCAGCTGCGGGGCTCCGCAATCCGGACAGAAGGCCGCGTCGCTGGGGACCGAGTTGCGGCAGTTGTGGCACAAGGTGGTCATGCGGGCTGCATTCAGTCTGACACACCGGCCCAATTGCAGGCACTCCTGCCGTCGCTGCGCGCGCTGCCCGTCTATTCCTCGTTGTCGTCGCCGGCACTGCTGCCTTTGGGCGGCAATGTCAGCGCGACCAGGGCAAAGTGCGTGCCGGGGTGCTTTTTGTCGTCGAAGGCCACGATGTGCTGTTTGTGTTGCGAGCCGGCCTTCAGCTCCAGATTGGCGTCTCTGGTTACGTGCACGTTCTTGGTTTCGCCATTATCCGCGCAGGTCAGCCCTTCCGCAGTGCGCGTCGGCGTACCCACCGCCGCGTTCCCCTGGCAGACCAGCACTTCGCCGTAGCGGGCCATGGCCTTGCGGTAGAACTCCTGCACCTTCGCCTGCGGGTCGTCCGTGGTGTAGTTGGCTGCCTGCACGCGCAGCTGCCACTCGCCAAAACCCAGCCGCACGTCGACCGATTTGTCGTTTTCATCGGAGGCGAAGATTGCTCCGGGGTAAGCGGGCAGGCCCAGGTCGGCGGCGATGCCCTTGTTCTTGTGCACCTGCACGCCGCCGAACGGGGTATGGATAGACACATCCTTGTCTTCCCCATTGCCGTTCTTGTTGACGTGCACCGAGCAGCCGGCCAGCGCGACCAGCGCCGCGAGAGCTCCCAAGGAAATTGCCTGTTTGCCCGTGCCCATGCGCCGCTCCCCCTTGCATTGTTGCCCGTAGCGGCCTGGACTGATTGGCGATGCCTGCCGCTGGTTTGCCCCTCAGGATACGCGCGGGCAGGCGCAGTTGTTCCCGGCAAAAAAGGGGCTTGCGCAAGCGGCGCAAAGCAGAGCGAGAAAAGCGAAGCCAGAGGCCGGAAAGGACCGTTATACTGCCGGTGTGCGCACGCGCGTATGGCTGCGCCCGGCTTTGCGCGTCCCGCGCCCTTACATCTATGGCCAAGCATGGTGGTCCCCATCGACGGTTGAAAGGCGGCTTGCATCCTGCCGGCCTGCCTGTCGAAGGGGGCGCCTCGCCTGCCATTCCCGACAAACTGTACTTCCGCATCGGCGAGGTCGCCGGGCTATGCCGCGTGCCCACGTATGTGCTGCGCTTCTGGCAGACCGAGTTCCCGCAGCTGCGCCCGGGCAAGAGCGGCACCGGCCAACGGCTGTACCGCAGGCGCGATGTAGAGATGGCGCTCAAAATCAAGCGCCTGCTGCATGAGGAGGGCTACACCATCGCCGGCGCCAAGGGCGTGCTTGCCGAGGAAGCTGCCGTGCCCGCGCACCTGCGCCTGCAGCCGGAGCTGCCGCTGCCTGCTGCCGAGGCCAGTGGCGAGCGCGCCAAGGCCCAGCTGCAGCAGGTGCGCGGCGAGTTGCGCGATCTGCTGGGTTTGCTCGAGCGCAAGGCCGCCACACGCCCCGGCAAGCCGACCCCCGAGCTGCTGTTCCGCGAGACACGCGAAACGCCGGATAAGCCCGAGTAGCCGCTTACACTGGTTCCCATGGCAGAAACGAAAGATGGGGGCCGGGTGACGGCTTTTTGTGACGGCGGATCGCGCGGCAATCCCGGCCCTGCCGGGTACGGCGTGTTCATTCAGGATGAGTCGGGCGCAGCGGTGGCGGAGCTGAGCGAGTTTCTCGGGGTCAAGACCAACAACGTCGCTGAGTACTCAGGCCTGCTGGCCGCGCTTGAATGGGCAGTCGAACATGGGGCGCGCGAGGTGAGGGTAGTGTCGGACTCCGAGCTGATGGTGAAGCAGATGAAGGGGCAGTACAGCGTAAAGAGCCCCGACCTGAAGCCGCTGTATGAAGAAGCGAAGCGCCGGGCGGCAAAGCTGAGCCGGTTTGAGATGCAGCACGTGCTGCGCGGCAAGAACAAGGAAGCCGACCGGCTGGCGAACGAGGCGATGGACCGCGGGACTGGGAAAGGCGCGGCAGGGCGGCCGACGGCGGCGAGACCTTTGCCAGCCAACCCGGTGAAACCGTCCGTCGTCCCAGCCTCGAAGCCCCGCACAAGCACGCCCGCGGCCAGTCCGCAGACTTCCCTGCCACTTGCTCCCGCGGACCTGCCGAAAGAAGTCACCGGCTTCGTGAAAAACGGTGTCGTTCACCTTGTCGAAGGTGAGCTGCCGGAGGGAACGTTTGTGCGCATTCTGCCCGGGCATCGCTAGCCTCCTGAGTCTTGGATTGCGCGCACAAACAGGTGTCATTCTGACTGAGCAGCTATGAGGACACCTACTCTTGGAGGGAAGCAACTGATGCTTACTGAGGGTGCCACGCGGCAACATGGAAATTGCTTGTCGGTTTACACTGTGCCGATAATGATTGCCCTGCTCATTGCGACCGCACCGCCTGGCTGGTCGCAATCGCAACCCACTGCTTCGCAGGCGTTTGAGGTTGCCTCCGTTCGTCCGGCACCCGCTGATCACGGGTACACATCCATCAGCCCATCTGGCGCGTCGCAATTTACAGCAAAAAACATCTCAATGATGGTGTTGGTTGAGCTGGCTTACGGAGTTAATGGTAATCAGATTTCGGCGAGTCCGAGCTGGTTTGACTCGGACCTCTATGACGTTGCAGCGAAGCCGGAAGGTGATGTCGGCCTGACCTATGAGCAGATGAGGCCGCTGTTGCAACAGTTACTGAAGCAGCGATTCCAGCTGGCCGTTCATCGCGAGAAGAAGGATGTTCCGGGCTATGTGCTGGTAGTTGCGAAGAGCGGACCAAAGCTGCAGGCAGGTAAGCAATCTTCTGCAGGGTTTTACATTCTGCAGGATGGATTGCGAGGTCCGAGCATGTCCATGGCAGTTTTGGCAGGTATGCTCGCCAGTCCGCTGGGCCGTCCGGTTATCGACAAAACAGGGCTCACTGGAAATTACGATATCAAGCTGAGTTATGCAACGACTGCAGCAGATGGGTCCAGCGACTCGACCCTTCCGTCCATCTTCACCGCTGTTCAGGAGCAGCTAGGGCTAAAGCTGGAGGGGCAGAAGGTGCCGGTGGACTTCGTGGTCATCGATCATGCAGACAAAGTCCCGACTGAAAATTAGTATTTACATACTCCTTACTTCAGCGGCGGTTGCGCCCACTACAGTCGCTCGGCCAAGGATCATTCAGGACTCGGACCTGCCAGCTTACTAACCAGCCAGCTCCGCCTTAACAATCTCACTCACCTGTCGCCCGTCCGCTCTCAAGCCAAGCTCCTTAATGCGGTCATTCACGGCCTTCATCGCCGGACCTATCGACTTCGCATCGAGCGTCATGCCGCCGTTCTTCAGCTCCGCCAGCACGCCCGCAATCAGCGACTTCAGCTCGGCTTCCCCGACCGCCTGTGGCAGGTAGGCCTCAATCATCACGATCTCGCTCGCCTCCTTTGCCGCGAGCTCCGGCCGATTGCCTTTGGTGAACTGCTCGATCGATTCGCGGCGCTGCTTGATCAGCGTGGTCAGGATCGCCTGCGCCTCAGCTTCCGTGAGCGGCTCGCGCTTCTCGATCTCGCGATTCTTGAGCGCCGACTTCAGCATGCGCAGCGTTTCCACCCGCACGCTCTCGCGCGCCTTCATCGCCGCCACCACATCCAAGTCGATCCGCTTTACCAATCCCTGCCCAGCCGGCACTTCGCTGCTCATCGCCCACTCCCTTGCAAACACTCCATTGTAGGGCTTGTCTGGATGCTGGCGGCGCAGGCTACAATTCCGTCCAGACTCGCGCTCCGCAGCAACGAATGAAGCGCGACGCGCGGGGCCACGCGCGTCACGGAAAGGTTACCCGGCATGATCCGCAAAACCCGCCTCTTTACCCCCGGCCCCACCCCCCTGCTGCCCGCCGCGCAGTTCGCCATGGCTGCGGCCGACATGCACCACCGCACCCCCGAGTTCCGCAAGCTGTTTGAGCGCGTTCTGCGCGAGCTGAAGCTGTTTATCGGCACACAGAACGACGTGCTGCTGCTGGCCTCCTCCGGCACCGGCGCCATGGAAGCCGCCATGAGCAATATCACGTCCCCCGGCGATCGCATCCTGGTGCTCTCGGCGGGCAAGTTCGGCGAGCGCTGGGCTGCGCTGGGCCGGGCTTTCTCCTGCGACGTGGATGTAGTTTCAGCACCCTATGGAGAGACGTTCTCGATTGAGGAAGTGCAGAAGGCGCTGCGCATCGAAACGCGCGCCATCTTTATGCAGGCGACCGAAACTTCGACCGGCGTGCGCCACTGCGTGCCTGCAGTTGCCGCTCTGCTGCGCGCGCAGAAAAGCGATGCGCTGCTGGTCGTCGATGCCATTACCGGCCTGGGCACGACGCACTTCGAGGTGGACCGGGATGTGGACATCATGATCGGTGGCTCGCAGAAAGCGGTGATGATTCCGCCCGGGCTCTCGTACCTTTCAGTAAGCGAGCGCGCCTGGGACTCGATGGAGTTCTCGCTCAACCCGCGCTACTATTTCGACCTGCGCAAGGAGCGCAAGAACGCGCAGAAGGCGGAGTCGGCGTACACGCCCGCCGTGTCGTTGATCGCGGGGCTGGGCGCCGCGTTCGACTTCATCGCCGCGCAGGGGGATGGCGACCTCGCCGCCGGTCGCGCCGCGCTCGTCAACAACGCTGAAGTCTGCGCCGCGATGACCCGCGCAGCGGTGGAGGCGCTCGGGCTGAAGCTGTTCGCGCCGTTCTCTCCAGCGGCCGCCGTCACCGCCGTGCTGCCGCCCGCAGGCGTCGACTCGGGCGTAATCGTCAAGGAGCTGAAGCAGCGCTTCGGCGCGACCATCACCAACGGGCAGGGCGAGATGAAGGGCCAGATCTTCCGCATTGCGCATCTCGGCTTCTTTGATTACATGGACACCATCGCTCTCGTCGGTGCGCTCGAGCATGTCGCGATCGAAACACTGCGGCTGCCCGGTGTCGAGCTTGGCACCGCGCTCACTGCGGCGCAGAGGACCTTCGCCGCGCGCGTCACGGTGCTGGGCAATCGCGCGCTATGCCCGTGCGGCCGCGACCTGCTCGACTGCGCCGCAAGACCAGCGGAGACAGAAGCGTGAAGATCGTTCTCGCCGAGAAGGTCTCGTCTGCCACCGTCGCTGTGTTGCGCGAAGAGGCAGGCTGGCAGGTGCTGACGCACGACCAGATCCCTTCGCTCGCCGAAGCTCTTCGCGATGCGGACGCGCTGATCGTCCGCTCCGCCGTTCAGGTCGACGCAGCGCTGCTTGCCGCGGCGCCCCGCCTGCGCGTGATCGGCCGCGCCGGCGTGGGCGTTGACAACATCGATGCGGAAGCAGCGACGCGGCGCGGCATCGTGGTGATGAACACGCCGGGCGCAAACGCCGTCGCAGTCGCCGAGCTCACGCTCGCGCTGATGCTGGCGCTGGCGCGCGAGCTGCCCCGCGCCAATGCCGCCCTGCACGCCGGTCGCTGGGAAAAGAAATCGCTCGCCGGCGCGGAGTTGCGCGGCAAGACGCTCGGCATCCTCGGCATCGGCCGCATCGGACTTGAAGTCGCGAGGCGCGCGCGCGCGTTCGGCATGACACTCATCGGCCACGACCCGTTCGTCGCGCCCGCGGTCGCTCGCGAACACGATGTGCGGCTCGTCTCTGTCGAGGAGCTCTTCCGCGCGAGCGATTACCTCTCGCTCCACGTCGGGCTCACGCCGCAGACACACGGCATCGTCAACGCGCAAACACTCGCGCTGATGAAAAGCCACGCACGCATCGTCAACTGCGCACGCGGCGAGCTGATCGACACCGCCGCGCTTGCCCGCGCGCTCGACGCCGGGAAGATCGCCGGGGCTGCGCTCGATGTCTTCGAGCACGAGCCGCTCAAGGACTCACCCTTCTTCGGCAATGACAAGGTCCTGCTCACGCCGCACATCGCCGGGTCGACCGCCGAGGCGCAGGAGGCGGTCGGCATCCAGATCGCCGAGCAGGTACGCGCCTATCTCAAGCTCGGCGTGGTGCAGAACGCGGTCAACAGCCCATCGCTCACGCATGAGCAGTACCTCGAACTCGCTCCATTCGCCGACGCGGCGGAGCGGCTGGGTGCGGTGCTCGCGCAGCTGCTGCCGCCGGAGAGCGGCGGCCTTGAGAGCATCGCGCTCGGCTACGGCGGCGCGCTGGCTGGGGCGCAGACCGCCATGGTGCGCAATGCGGCGATTGCCGGCGTGCTAGGCCAGAGCGAGGGCGCTAACCGCATCAACGCCGCGCAGGTGGCGGCCGAACGCGGCGTACGCATCCACGAGGAAGCCGTACCCAGCGGGGGCGCTGCGATTGCGCTCGCCCTGCATACCAGCGATGGCAGCGCCCTGGCCGCGCGCGCGGGCATCGCGCTCAACTCCTCCGGCGCCCGCCTGCTGCAGCTTGAAGGTATCGCCATTGAAGCGCCGCTCGAGGGCACTCTGCTGGTGGTGCGCAACAGCGACGTGCCCGGGGTGATCGGCAAGCTCGGCAGCGTGATCGGCGAGCATGGAATCAACATCGCAAACTTCGCCCTAGGCCGTGCCGAAGGGATTGCGCAGGGCACGGCTCTCGCCGTCATCCAGATCGATGGCGAGGCGAAACCCGCGCTCCTGCGGCAACTGCGCGCGGTTGAGGCTGTGCACCAGGTCCGATTGGTGGAGCTGCCCACGTCGTGACGATGGTGCGCAGCCGCTCTCTGCCAGCTGCCGGGCTCGGCTACAATCAAGAGCAGACTGACTCACAAAGGGTGAACCTGTGCCGCTGTATGAGTATCGCTGCACCGCGTGCGGCCACGTATTTGAGAAAATCCAAAGCTTCAGCGCTCCCGATCCGAAAGAGTGCCCGCGGTGCGGCAGCGCTGTGGAGCGCCTGCTCTCCGCACCTGCGATCCACTTCAAAGGCTCCGGCTTTTACCTCACCGATTACGGTAAGGCCGGCGCGGCGAAGGCCGGCACACAGGGCGAGAGCAAAGGTGAGGGCAAGAGCGAAGGCAAGTCTGAGAGCAAAGCTGAAAGCAAATCCGCGGACTCCGGGAGCAAGCAGTCGTCGGGCGCAGGCGAGAGTGGCGGCTCTTCCTCCGCTTCGTCGACCCCGTCAACAGGGTCAGCAAACTCGGGCGCGGCAACAGGCAGCTCAGCCAGTTCTGGTAACTCGGCGGCTTCAGGAAGCTCGGGGACAGGCTCCAATTCCAAGAAAAACAGTTAGCTCGAAAGCATAACTGAAGCAGGCAGGCGCACTGCAATGCTTGCAGATGCTTGGGCTCACTCCCATTACTTCTTTCTCGTGTTTTTCTTTGCTGGCGTTTTCTTCGTGTCTGTCTTTGTGGACGCACGCTTCTTGGCGGAAGACTTCTTTGCGGTCGCACTCTTCGCGCTGGTCTTTTTCGGAGCCTGCTTCTCAGCGGAAGCCGAGCCCGGTGGCTGTGGCGGCATCTTGACCCCCTCGCGGCGCGCCTCAGACAATGCAATCGCAATCGCCTGCTTCGGATTGCTTACCTTGGCGCCGCTGCCTCCGGAACGCAGCTTGCCGGCCTCCATCGCCTTCATCTCCTGTTTCACCAGCGCCTGTGCCTTCGGTCCATACTTCGCCATAACTTACTCTCCTTGCCTGATAGAAGCGTCCAGCCGCTCATCCGGTTGTGCCGTCGCGCGCGACGCGAATCCGCCCGGTAACACATAGACCAGCGTGTTGAGAAACAGCAGGACGAAACCCGCGACCGCATGCTTGAGCGCAAGTGCGCCAGCGCCGCCGTACACCAGCAATGTCGCGGTGCTTCGCCAGCGGGAACGCCTACGCAACCGGTGCAGTTCAGACTCGAACTCTGACTTCTGCTGCGCCAGCACTGCATTCTCAAACACGATGTAAGTGAGGTTGACGAGGCAGAAAACCATTGCGTACAGCGCGACGGGGATCGCCGCGATGCGCGTCGCCGCCATCCACGCGGTTGCGAACGGGATAAGTGAAACGGCAAACAGAAAGCCCAGGTTTGACCAGATAAGTCCGGGCGTCGCATCGTCGGTGTAACGCAGCAGGTGGTGGTGATTGACCCACACGATGCCCACAAAAAGATAACTGACCACATAGCTCAGCAGCGTGGGCCACAGTGGTAGTAACGCGCCTATGCCCGCACCTTCAGGAGGTTTCAGCTCGAGCACCATGATGGTGATGATGACCGCGATCACGCCGTCGGAAAAGGCGCCCAGCCGCTCCGGGGTTGCTTTCCTGCCATGCATGCTGCACACCCCCAGCCCGGATGCTACACGGCTTCGTCGATGCTATGCGCGCAGGGCAGGCGCGGGGAGTATCTCGTCCACATCGACCCAGGCCGTGGGGTACTGGCCCGTGTAGCAAGCCACGCAGAACTTATTCCCCTCGCCGCCGTCAACAGAGCGCTCGAGCCCATCGAGCGACAGGTAAGCGAGCGAGTCCGCCTCGATGAAACACCGAATCTCCTCGATCGAGTTGTTCGCTGCGATCAGGTCGCGCTTGCTCGGAGTGTCGACTCCGTAGAAGCAAGGGGAGATCGTCGGCGGGCAGGAGATGCGCAGGTGCACTTCTCTGGCGCCGGCAGCGCGCACCATGCGCACGATCTTGCGGCTGGTGGTTCCGCGGATGATGGAATCGTCAATCAGCACGATGCGCTTGCCTTCGAGCAGATTGCGCACCGGGTTCAACTTGAGACGCACCCCGAAGTCGCGGACCTTCTGCTCCGGCTCAATGAAGGTGCGTCCGACATAGTGGTTGCGGATGAGCCCGAAGCGGAATGGCAGTTTCGCTTCATCGGCATAGCCGATCGCAGCCGTCACCCCGGAGTCTGGTACCGGCACAACCAGGTCGGCTTCGACATGCGACTCACGCGCCAGTTGCCGGCCCATCGCCTCGCGCGAGTCTTGCACCCAGCGACCGAAGATCTTGCTGTCGGGCCGCGCGAAGTAGACGTGCTCGAAGATGCAGGAGGCCTGCTCGAGGCCGCTCGAATACTGGCGCGAGGTGACGCCATCCTTCGAGACCATGACGAGCTCGCCGGGCGCGACATCGCGTTCATACTTAGCGTGCAGCAGGTCAAACGCGCAGGTCTCCGACGCGAATACGATGGTGTCCGGGCCGTTCGGATTGACGATGCGGCCCATCGAGAGCGGGCGGAATCCGCGTGGATCGCGTGCGGCGAAGATACGGTCGCGCGTCATCATCACGATCGAGAACGCACCGTCGACCTGCCGCAGCGAGTCGGCAATCGCATCGACAAGCGTGCTCTCCGCGGAGTGTGCGATGAGCTGAACGATGATTTCCGAGTCTGAGGTCGTCTGGAAGAACGCGCCTTCGCGCTCGAGCTTCGCGCGCAGGTTGCCCAGGTTGATGAGGTTGCCATTGTGCGCGATCGCGATCAGCCCGCGCGTCGAATCCACGCGGATCGGCTGCGCGTTCAACAGCGCCGAGTCGCCCGTTGTCGAGTAGCGCGTGTGGCCAATCGACATCTCGCCCTTCAGCTTCCTGAGCACCTCTTCGGTAAAAATATCGGCGACCAGGCCCATGCCTTTGATGTTCGACACGCTGGTGCCGTCGGCCGAAGCGATGCCTGCGGATTCCTGCCCGCGATGCTGCAGCGCATAGAGCGCCAGATAGACCTGCCGCGCAGCTTCAGGATGCGCAAAGACGGCGGCGACTCCGCACTCATCAGAGAATCCATCACCCGGCTCACGGATTGTGTAGCGGCTCGCACTATCTGTGCCTGCAATGGTGGCAAATTGCTCTCGCTCTACCGGTGTGGTCGCGCCGGCCATGCCCTCCATCAGCAAAGCGCGCATTACGCTACCACCTCGTGCAGCATGGCTTCGAGCGCCACATCCCATCGATGCTTCAATCCCGCAAGCGGCTCATCCACAACCATCACTCCGTTCACGGCAATCGTGAACTGCCCCGCCGCCGTCGTCTCACCCAGGTGCTCGACCGCCAGTCCGCCTGTAGCCTGCACCGCGTCGCGCACAGCGCTTACGGCGTTTTCATTGCAGGTCACGATCACCTGCGAAGCGCCTTCATGAAACAGTCTCCAGGCAACCGGAAGGTCCGCGCCCTCCGACAAGTGAATGCGGGCGCCCACGTTGCTTTCAAAGCAGCCCTCGGCAAGCGCGACGGCGATGCCACCATCGGAGATATCGCGCGCGCTCTTGAGCAGCTTCGCCTCGGCCAGCGCAGCCAACAGCTTGTGCAGCGCAGCTTCGACAGCAAGGTCAAGCGCGGGCGGAGCGCCCCACACCTCCCCCAGAACCGTCTTCGCGTACTCGGATGAGCCAAAACTTTCGAGCCGCTCTCCAACCGTAGCCGTGTGCGCGGGCGCGATCAGCAGCACCGCCAGCCCCGGCGCAGCAAAGCCCGAAGGCACAGCGTTCGCAATGTTCTCAAGCACGCCCACGATGCCCAGCACCGGCGTGGGATAAATGCCCTCGCCGCGCGTCTCGTTGTAGAGCGAAACATTGCCGCCGGTGATCGGCGTGCCCAGCGCGATGCACGCCTCGGCTATGCCGTCGATGGCATCCGAAAGTTGCCGCATGATCTCCGGCTTTTCCGGGTTGCCGAAGTTGAGGCAGTTGGTCGCGGCCACCGGCGTCGCGCCGGTGCAGGCGACCTTGCGCGCGGCCTCGGCCACGGCATGCTGCGCGCCCAGCTTCGGGTTGAGGTAACACCAGCGGCCATTCCCGTCGAGCGCCATCGCGAGCCCGCGCTCCGTACCCTTGATACGCATCAGCCCCTGCTCCGCGCCCGGCCCATGCACGGTGTTGGTCTGCACCATGGAGTCGTACTGCTCATACACCCAGCGTTTCGAGCAGATGTTGCCCGAGCCGAGCAGCAGCCGCAACTCTGCCGTGTAGTCCCTTTCTGTAACCGAAGCGATTACAGATGGCGACGGCATACGCTGCACCGGAGCCTTCCACTCGCCCACAGGACGGTGATAGAGTGGCGCATCATCGGTCAGGCTTTGATTCGAGATGTCGGCCACCAGCGCGCCGTGGTGACGCACCCGCATGCGCGACTCGGCGATCACCTCGCCGGCAACCACCGCATCCAGCCCCCATTTCGCGAACACGCGCAGCACTTGCTCTTCCTGGCCGCGCTCGGCCACAAGCAGCATGCGCTCCTGCGACTCCGACAGCATGATCTCGTAGGAGTTCATGCCGGTCTCGCGCTGAGGAATCCGGTCGAGCTCAATCTCGACACCGACGCCGCCGCGCGCACCCATCTCGCAGGTCGAGCAGGTAAGCCCCGCTGCGCCCATATCCTGAATCCCCAGCACCGCGCCCGTAGCCATAGCCTCAAGGCAGCCCTCCAGCAGCAGCTTTTCCATAAAGGGGTCGCCGACCTGCACATTGGGCCGCTTCTGCTCGGAGCCGGAGGTGAACTCCTCGCTCGCCATCGTCGCGCCATGGATGCCGTCGCGCCCGGTCTTGGCGCCGACATAAATCACCGGGTTGCCGACGCCCGAAGCCTTGGCGTAAAAAATCTCATCGCGCCGCACCAGGCCAAGCGCGAAGGCATTCAGCAACGGATTGCCTGAGTAGCACGGCTCGAAGCGCGTTTCGCCGCCCAGGTTGGGCACGCCGAAGCAGTTGCCATAGTGCGAGACGCCGGAGACAACGCCTTCCATCACGGAATGGTTCCTGGCGATCGTCGCTGCGCCTGCTATCTTCGCTCGCGGCGCATTGCCGTCTTCCAACGAGCCGATAGGCTGCTCACTCAACGGTCCGAAGCGCAGCGAGTCCATCACTGCGAGCGGTCGTGCGTTCATCGTAAAAATATCGCGCAGAATGCCGCCGACGCCAGTGGCTGCGCCCTGAAACGGCTCGATATACGAAGGATGATTGTGCGACTCGATCTTGAACGCGCAGGCCCAGCCGTCGCCGACGTCGATAATGCCGGCATTCTCACCGGGGCCCTGCACCACGCGATCGCTCCTGGTCGGCAGCCGCTTCAGGTGCACGCGCGAGCTTTTGTAGGAGCAGTGCTCGCTCCACATCACGCTGTAAATGCCCAGCTCGGTAAGCGAAGGCACGCGGCTCAGCGCAGCCTCAATGCGGGCGTACTCGTCCGGGGTGATGGAGTGCTGCTTGAGCAGGGCAGCCGTGACGACGGTGGGCTCGGGCGTGACGGGTGAGGCGGTTTCTGGGGCGTCGAAGCGTAGGGATTGAGCCATGGCGCTGTGCTCATTGTCGCATGCGACGTGAACGGACTGTGAACAGATGTACGCGCGGTCAGGCCTCGTCCGCGGCCCGGTAAGCATCGGCTACCTGGCGCACCGCCCGCACATGCTCCGGCCCGGTGCGGCAGCAACCGCCCACCACCTGCGCGCCGGCCCGGAACCACTCACGCGCCAGTCCCGCGTAGCCCTCGACGTCCGCCACTCCCGTCCAGCAGCGGTGCTCCGCATCCCAGGCTTCGCCGGAGTTGGGGTAGGCGAGCAGCGGCTTGCCAGTACCGGCGCGAAGCTCGCTCAGCAGCGGCTCGATGAGCGCGGGCGCGGTGCAGTTGACGCCCACCGCCAGCACCTGGGGCGCGGTATCGAGAAACGCGGCGCACTCCCGCAGGCGCTCGCCGTGCGCGGTATGCTCCCGGTCGCGACAGGTAAAGGAGAGCCACGCGCCAAGATGCGGCCACGGGCGAAGCGCCTCCACGATGGCGCGTGCTTCGGCAAGCGACGGGAGCGTTTCAAAGGCGAGCAGGTCGGCCTCCGTCCCGGCGAGCACCGCGATGCGCTCCGCGTGGAAGCGCACCAGCGCGGCATGCTGCTCTGCCTCGCTCGCAAACCCGTACTGCCCGTGGAACTCCGCTCCGTTCGCAAGTGCGGCGCCGTAAGGCCCGAGAGACGCGGCCACCAGCAGCGCCCCGGCGAACCCTGGGCGCCGCGCCTTTTCGCGGGCCCGCACCGCCAGCGCCACCGATTGCCGCAGCGCCTCGGCAGCAGCCTGCCCGGCCTGCTCGGGAGCCAGGCCCCCGGCGACGAAGCCAAGCGAGGAGACCTGGTAGCTCGCGGTCAGCAGCACCTCGGCGCCTGCCTCAATGTAGCTATTGTGAACGGCAACGACGGCCTCAGGAGCCTCGGCCAGCGCGCGGGCAGACCACAAAGGGCCGGCGAGCGAGATGCCACGCCGCTCGAGCTCTGTAGCCATGCCCCCGTCGAGCACGCGGTGGTTTCGTAAATCGAGGGTATCGAAGCGTCGCAAAACTGTCCTCAATCCGGAAATCTCTTGCGCGGCAACTGTCGGCTCCGGCACTCGTATTCTTCAATCTTCCTAGCGCATGCCTGGCCTCCAGGGCAACTCAGGTGCATACTCCTGGAGTCCTACCAACCATTATGGAGGGCGGTGCCATGGTGACGATAAACGAGGGACAATGTGGACTGTGCACGCACTTTGGTGAGGAGCACAAGAGCCCGAGGCTGGTGGAGATACTTTCCACCCATCAGGCTTCGGAAGACTGGGTGACGGATTGTGGCCATCCCAAGCTGGCTAATCTGCACCTACGGGTGACTGCGGTAAGTGGCTGTGACGGCTTTGCAGCGGCTGCCTAGCAGCGGCCTTCTCCGGTCGCCGCAAAGCCTATTGTCGGTAGCGCAAAGGGGGCTACCGACCACGTTTCCGGGTTTGCTCGCGGCTGACCCTCTGCTACACTCAAGTCTGTTCCGCAGCCGCCCTGCCAGGAGCGCGCAGCCCACGCGGACTTTCGCAGATCGGGGAGTGGCTCAGCCTGGTAGAGCACCTGGTTCGGGACCAGGGGGTCGGAGGTTCAAATCCTCTCTCCCCGACCAATCTGCACTGCCCCCTTCGACTATCGCTGCGGCCCTCCAAACTTATTGTGGAATAGCTGATGACGACCACTTGAGAAAGAGCTCCGCTCCCCTGCAATTTTTGAGCGGAGTTTACCCATCCCCGCCCGTTATAACGTCACGCCCGAAGAACAATCACAACCTTTCAAAGCCGCTCTCGAATCTGAACCCCTAGCCACGCATCAGACTCTTAACGCCCCACATCGTTGCGCCGACCGGCAGCGGCACGGAGCGTAAGCACCTGGCATCCGGCATTTGCGATGGCGGACTGCACGATGAAAGAGGCCGCCCTCCCAGCCGGAAAGGTGACTGGCGTGAACACCCTGTTCGGATTTATTGGAAAGCTCAGCTTGTTTGGGCTGCGCGTCATCACTACGTTCATCCGGCCGCCGCTTGAGGCGCGGATGCTGATGATCCAGTTGTTCGAAGCCGGCTCCCAGTCGCTGCTACTCATCCTTGCTTCCGGCTTTGCGCTGGGCACGGTGATGACCTTCCACACTCGAAGCACGCTGGTCACCTTCGGCGCCACTTCGTTGATTCCTTCCGTCCAGGCCGATGCCTTCTTTGTCGAGATCGGTCCGCTGGTGGCGGGGCTGCTGCTGGCCGGCCGCGTCGGCTCCGGCATTGGCGCGGTGCTGGCCAACATGAGAGCGACCGAGCAGATTGACGCCATCGAGTCGCTTTCGGTCGACTCCTTCAAGTTCCTGGTCGTGCCGCGCGTGGTGGCGTGTGTTGTCGTGCTGCCTATCCTCACACTCTTCATGGACTTTGCCGGATTGATGGGCGGTTTTCTCTCCGAATACGCGTCCTCGCACATCTCGCTGCATCTTTATCTCGCCCGCGCCTTCAAAGATCTCGGCTGGTCCAACTTCATTCCTCCGACCCTCAAGACGGCGGTTTTCGGGTTCATCATCGGCACCGTCTCGTCATTCTTCGGCTACACCACCAACGAGGGCGCCAACGGGGTCGGGCGGGCCGCCACCAACAGCGTCGTCGTTTCTTCCCTGCTGATCATCGTCGCGGACGTGATCCTGATCAAATGCATCTTCTTCCTTTTTCCGGATCACGCCCTATGAGCGAGAACAATGGCAACCACGGGGCGGCAGTGCGCTTCGAGCATGTCTCCAAGGCATTCGGTGAGAAGAAGATTCTCTGCGACGTATCGTTCGAAGTGCAGGCGGGCAAAGCTCTCTGCATCCTGGGGCGCAGCGGCATGGGCAAGAGCGTGACCCTCAAGCTGCTCATCGCCTTGCTGAAGCCGGACGAAGGCAAGATATGGATTGAAGAAGACGAGATCACCCACCTGGAGCGGGAGCAGCTCTCCAACGTGCGCCGCAAGATGGGTTTTCTCTTCCAGGACGCAGCGCTGTTCGACTCGCTTACCCTTTATGAAAATCTCGCCTTGCCGATGCAGCGCTTGACCGGCCGCCCACAGCAGGAGATCGATGCGACCGTCGACGAGATTCTCGGCCAGGTCGGCCTCGAGAAAGACAAGAAGAAGATGCCGGCGGCGCTCTCGGGCGGCATGCGCAAACGGGCAGGCCTGGCCAGGGCTCTGATGCTCCGGCCCAAGGTCCTTCTGGTCGATGAGCCCAGCAGCGGGCTCGACCGGATCACGGCCTCTGAGATCGATGAACTGCTGCTGAAGCAGAAGACCGAGTATCAAACTACGCTTGTCGTCGTGACCCACGATATCCATGGCGCCCGGCGTGTCGGCGACGAGTTCGCGGTGCTTGAGAACGGGCGCCTCGTTGGCTATGGAACGGCCGATGAGGTAGAGCACAGTGACAATGAAACCGCGCGCAAGCTCATCTCGGAGAGATAGACATGCCGAAACGAAATCTGATCGTGGGACTGTTCGTCCTCTCCGGGCTCGTCCTGTTCACAGCTGGCCTTTTCCTGATCGGCAACCAGCACCAGGCGTTCAACAAGCACGTCGAGTTCTACACCAATTTCACCAACCTGGGGGGTTTGGCCAAGGGCTCCAAGGTGCAGGTCTCCGGCATGGAGGCCGGCCAGATCGTCGGCATCGATATACCCAACTCACCCGCTGCGCGCTTCCGGATCAGGCTGCAGATCGACGAAAAGCTGCACGGCCTGGTGCGCGCCGACTCGTTGACCACGATTGAAACCGAGGGAGTGGTCGGCGATGTGTTCCTGCTGGTGCACCCCGGCAGCACCCATGCTGCCCCGGCGGCCCGGCTCGCGACGCTGCCCAGCAAGGAGCCCTTCGAGCTGTCGGCCCTGCTGGAACAGGGCACTGGCCTGATCAAAAACGCCAGCACCACGATCCAGGATGCCGACACGACCATCAAGCAGCTCGGCGGCAGCCTGAACGGAACGCTGGGCCAGGTCAACTCGACCATCGGGAACGTCAACGACGTTGTCGTCGGGATCAAGCAGGGCCGCGGAGCCGCGGGGCTGCTGCTCCGCGACCAGCAGTTCGCCGGGCAGGTGCAGCAGACGGTGGCCAACGTCAACAAAGCCAGTGGCGACCTGGCCCACGCCTCCGGGCAGGCCGACACCATGATCTCCGACCTGCAGCGGCGCAACCTGCCGCAGAAGGTCGATGACACATTGAACAGCGCGAAAAGCGCCTCCGGCCAGCTTGACGCCACCTCCCGGCAGCTTAACCAGACCATCGCCGAGGCGACCGGGCCGGACAGCCAGGGAGTAAGTGCCGGCACCAACATCCGCGAGTCACTCGCGAATGCGAATGCCGCAACCGCGAACCTGGCCGACGACACCGAGGCCCTGAAGCACGAGTTCTTCTTCAAAGGCTTCTTCAAGAGCCGCGGCTATTACGACCTGAGCCACCTGTCCGCCGACAAGTACCGCAGCGATCCGCTGTTTACCAGCCCCACCGATACCCGCACCTGGCTCGCCGGCTCCGACCTGTTTGAGCCTCGTCCGGATGGAAGCGAAGCGCTGTCGCCTCGCGGCAAGGAAATGCTCAACAATGCCGTGGCGCAGGATGGCGCCGCTGCTATGCAGCTGCCGCTTGTTGTGGAAGGCTACCGCTCTGGCTCCAACCCGGCTGACCAGCTGGCCTCATCCCGCAACCGCGCCATCCTCGTGAGCCAGTACCTGCAGAAGCACTTCCAGCTCGACCCGAGGAACGTGGGTCTTGTTGCGCTGGACGGCGCGCCGCCCGCCAACGTGGGCCACGACAGCTGGGAAGGGGTTTGCCTCGTTGTGTTGAAGAGCAAGCGCAAGCACTAGCTATCAGGCTTCTGGCCGCTATCGATCCCGCAGGCGACCTTCATGCCCTGTGGGCGAGCGCCGGTCAGGCCCGCGTGACAGCGATGCCCAGCTTCTGAAACGGCGCAATCGCCTCGTCGCTGGCGCCCGAGTCCGTAATCAGCTGGTCGATCTCGCGCGTAGGGCACAGCAGCCATTTGCTGATCGCGCCCAGCTTGCTCCGGTCAGCGATGGCCACCTTCACGGTCGAGTGTGCGACCAGCTTGCGCAGCAGCTCCGCCTCTGACGGGTTGGTGCAGGTAAGCCCGTGCTCGGCATGGATGCCGTCTACGCCCAGAAACATGATGTCGGCGAACAGCATTTCCGTCGCATGGTTGGCGATGGGGCCGATCAGCGTGAACCAGTTGCCGCGCAGGTGGCCGCCGGTCACGATCACCTCGATGTCCTTGCGGTTACTCAGCTCCATCGCAATATTCACCGTGTTGGTGATGATCGAGATCCCGCTCAGCACCTTCAGGCTGCGCACCACCTCGGTCGCCGTTGTGCCGCCGCTCAGCACCACCGTCTGGCCGGTCTGCACCAGCTGCGCTGCCGCTCGCGCGATGCGCCGCTTCTCGTCCGCATAGCTGCTTACCTTGTCCTGGAACGACGCGTCGTTGCGGAATGGCTCGTAGAACAAGGGCCCGATCGGCACCGCGCCGCCACGCACCCGCTTCAGCAGAGAACGATCTTCCAGGTCTTCCAGGTCCCGCCGGACCGTCGCAATAGAGGCGCCCAGCGAAGTACACAGCTGATCGATCGAGACCGCGCCGGTTTCCTGCAGCTGATGAAGGATGTGTTCCTGCCGGGCTACGAGATTGTCGGTTTTCCCCGGCATACAGGCCGAGCATACCAAACCGCTGAGGAACAGTCCGGGCCACGTACCACCCGGAAGGCGCTCCGCAGCCGCACCCCGGGCCCTGGCCGGACTGCATGGGTCTCAGCAAATACACGAACAGAGCTTGCGCGCCATAGGCCGTTCGGTACTGGACGGTCCCGCAACAACCTCATTACCGTGCTCCCGTCCGACCCCGAGCGAGGTTTCCCCGTATGAAGTTGCTCCAAGCCTTGGCTGTCCTGCTCCTTTCCCTGCCGCTGTTCGGCAACGGCCTTCTGCACGCAACCACCATGACCGTCGACCTCGCGCAGCGCGGCGCTCCGCTCAAAAAAGGCGGCCTGGGCAGCCTCTTCGGCGTGGGCGACGTCGGCAACCACCTGCCTGCACCGCTGATCAACAACAGCATCCTCTGGATTACCGCGCACCAGGGCCGCGTCAGCGACAATGGCTCCGACAAGTTCTCGACCGACTCGGTGGCGCCGCTGATCCGCGGAACCGGGATCAAGATGATGTGCCGCCTCAACGACCTGCTGCCCGGCTTTGAGCCCTACGGCTGGAACGGGCTCGCTTACTGGGACGCCCAGGTCACCGCGGCCATCCAGGACATCACCGCCAACTACGCCGATGTCACCTACGCGGTCGAAGTCTTCAACGAGCCGGACCAGGAGTGGCGTGGGGCGGCCTTCAACAGCGACCCGGCCGTGCAGGGCAGCACGACGGATGCTCGCATCAACTGGCTCTGGACGCACACGGTAAAAGAGATCAAGGCGATTAACCCGAACCTGAAGATCATGGGTCCCAACTACCAGCACTATCTGCCCGAGTACACCCAGTACGCCGCCGACCAGCAGCGCATGCAGAACTTTTTACAGAATGCGCTGGACACCGGCACCATGCCCGACGTGATCGGCTGGCACAGCCTCTACAACAACGAGGCCTCCGACATCGGCAACTCGCTCAAGAACTATCGCCAGCTGGAAACCCAGCTCAATATCCCGAATGCGCCGCTGCCCATCAGCGTCAACGAGTACGGCGTCGGCGATGGAACGTTTGAAGGCATCCCCGGCAGGTTCGGCCAGTGGTGGGGCGAGATGGAGCGCGACGGCATCGACTTTGGCGGTACAGGCGTCTACACCAACTACGGCGAGCTGGGAAACACGCTGCGCTACCCCTGGAACGTGGGCCAGACCGACGCCGTGCCCAACGGCGGCTGGTATATGCAGAACTGGTACAACCAGATGAAGGGCGTGTATGTGCCGGTAAGTGCGGCCAGCACCCGCTACGACCATGCCTATGACGGCGTGGCCAGCTACGATTCCGCTTCGCAGACAGTAACGGCGATCCTGGGCGGCTCGGATGATGACGCGGACATCACCTTCAACGGCCTGGACCAGGTAGGCCTGAGCGGCAGCGTACGCGTGCGTGTCGATGCGACCATCTGGACCATCGACCCCAACCAGAGCGACCAGACGCCGGAGCGTGGCGGCGACCCGCAGACCGCAACCTTCAATATTGTGGACACCACCATGGCCTCGGGCGCCACGCTAACAGTGCCTATTCACAAGATCGACCACAACAACGGTTACCGCATCCTCATCACCCCGGCGGCGCCGGCCGATCCGTACCCCACCAAGATCGAGGCGGAAAGCGCCGCGATACAGGGCGCAACCGTCCAGCAGCGCACGGCCAACGCCTCCGGCGGCAAGTTCGTTGACGGGCTCGGCCAGGCCGGCGCGGCGGTCAGCTTCAACGTCTCCGTGCCCAAGGCGGGTGTGTATGTCATCTACTCGCGCTACGCGACCGACTCCACCGACGCCGCCACGCAGACCGTCTCAGTGGGCGGCGCGAGCCAGGGCCTGATCACTTACCCCGCGACCGCTGGCGGCCCCGCGCAGGAGTTCGACTTCGCGACCAGACGGGTCGCGCTCAACGCGGGCTCCAACACAGTGACGCTTGGCTTTAACAACGGCGCAGTCGCGCTCGACTACATTGATGTGCGGCCTGACACGCATCGCTACGAGGCCGAATACGCGGCCCAGAACGAAACCCTCCCCGGCGAGTACGAGTACGAGTCGATCGTGCCCGACTTTGTCGGCGGCATCAACTCCACCTCGGCCAACGTCACCTTCACCATGGACGCGCCGCAGAGCGGCACCTACCTGCTCTCGGTGAACTACGCCAACGGCATCACGGGGAATGACGCGCTCGACGATGTGTTCGTCAACGGCAACAACGTCGGCCAGCTCGACATGCCTTACACCGACAACTTCACCGCGGCGGCCGACCCGCGTACAACCGAGCAGACCGCGACCATGCAGGTGGCGCTCAGCACCGGCCTGAACACGGTGCGGCTGCAGAAGAACACACAGTATGCTGAGCTGGACTTCGCGACCATCACGCCGCTCGCACTGCCGGTTGGCGCTTCGGTCTCAGCCAGCGCGGGTTCGCTTACCTTTCCCGCGCAGGCCCAGGGCACCGCCAGCGCGGCGCAAACCATCACGCTGACCAACAACGGAGGCAGCGCGGCTATCTTCACCGGTATCGCCGCCTCGGGTGACTTTGCCGCGACCGACACCTGCGGGGGCGCGCTAGCCGCCGGGGCAACGTGCCAGGTCGCGGTGACGTTTACCCCCTCTGCGACCGGCGCGCGTACCGGAACGCTCACCCTGATGCACAGCGGCGGCCCGCAAACCGTTGCGCTCACCGGCACCGGGAGTGCGGACTTCACCCTCGGCCTGGCCGGAGGCGCCGCCTCGTCGGCAACCATCGCAAGCGGAGGCTCCGCAACGTACAGCCTGGTGCTCTCGGCCGCGGCTGGAGCCTCGGGCGTCGTCCAGATCGCCTGTGCCGGAGCGCCGGCTACGCTCTCCTGCGCCGCTTCGCCTGTGTCGGTTACGCTGGCTTCCGGCGCTTCGACTCCCATCTCGGTGGTGGTAAGCTCCGCCGCGACCGCTCGCGCTGTGCCGACGCGGCGCGGTGGAGAGATCGCCCTGTGCGGTCTGCCCTTTGCCTCTCTGCTGCTGCTGCGCTCCAGAAAGCGGCGGAGGCTGCTGGGCCTGGCAGCCGTGATGGTCGCCGTAAGCCTGGGAGCGGCGCTGCCGGGATGCGGCGGTGGGAGCTCCGGCACCCCCGGCCAGCCACCCGCCACACCCCCGTCTACGCCAGCCACCGCCGCGGGCTACAGCTTGATGATCTCGGCCGCGGGTGCCTCCACTAGTGCCTCGCAGACGCTCACGCTGGTCATCCAGTAACCGGCCCGGGCGGCTACAAGGTTCCCAAAGGAGCAAAGCAGAGCTGCGCGTAGCATAATGAAGCCTGCGGCGCAGGAGGCACAGTTCTCGATGCCTCCGCGCCGCTGCCGTCTACGTCTGAGGAGTTCCTGTGACCCGTAGCTCTCACCTGCCGCGCGCCGCTGCCTGCGCCCTCGCCGTTGCACTCAGCCTTCCCGCCGTGGCCCAGTCCGGGTCCAGACCGCCCAGGCCGGCGCCCGATGCCAAATGGATGAACCAGAGCCTCTCGCCCGACGAGCGCGCCGACCTGGTGCTGAAGCAGCTCACGCTCGATGAGAAGATCCAGATGCTGCACGGGACGGCCTACTCCGGCGTGGGCGAGCACAACCCGCAGGAGCGCGAGTCAAAGGTGGGCGCGGGCTACGTGCCGGGGCTGCCGCAGTACGGCATCCCAGGCATCCAGATGGCCGATGCGGCCTACGGGGTCACGCACTCCGGCCATAACGGCCGCTACTCGACCGCATTGCCCAGCGACCTCGCCGCGGCCTCCAGCTGGGACCCCAAAGCCGCGCAGGAGTATGGCGCGCTGATTGGCCGCGAGCTGCGCGACCAGGGCTATACGATGTCGCTCGGCGGCGGCGTGAACCTGACCCGCGAGCCGCGCAACGGCCGCACCTTTGAGTACCAGGGCGAAGACCCTCTGCTCGCCGGCACCATGGTCGGCAACACCATGAAGGCCCTGCAGGCGCAGCATATGATCGGCGACATCAAGCACTACGCCATCAACGACCAGGAGAGTGGCCGCGACTCCGTCAACGCGATCATTGATGAGCGCGCCATGCGCGAGGGCGACCTGCTCGCCTTCCAGATCGGGCTCAAGATCTCCGACGCGCAGGGCGTCATGTGCTCCTACAACCGGGTCAACGGCGACTACTCCTGCGAGAACCAGTTCCTGCTCAACGATGTGCTGAAGCATGACTGGAAATTCCCGGGCTTCGTGCTGTCGGACTGGGGCGGGACGCATTCGACTGTCAAGGCCTCGCACGCCGGCCTCGATAACGAGGAACCGTCCGACGGCTTTTTCGGCGATGAGCTCAAGAAGGCGGTGCAGGACGGTCAAATATCGCAGGCGGAGCTCGATGACCACGTACACCGTATGCTGCGCGCCGAGTTTGCCTCCGGCATCGTCGACGACCCGCCGCAGAAGCTGGTTGTCGACGCGCAGGCCGGCCTCGCCGTCGCGAAGAAGATCGCGGAGCAGAGCATTGTTCTGCTGCGCAATGAAGAAGCCACGCTGCCGCTCGACCGGGTGAAGCTGCGCCGGATCGCGGTCATAGGCCAGCATGCGGATGTGGGGCTGCTCTCAGGCGGCGGCTCCGCGCAGGTCGATCCGCCGGGCGGCAACGCCATCGCGAAAGCGGGCGACAAAGGCACCGAGTGGCAGCGCGCTATCTGGTTCCCCGACGCGCCGCTCAAGTCGATCCAGGAGGCAGCGCCCGAGGCCCGCGTTACCTTCGACGACGCCACCGATCCCGCGCAGGCAGCAGCCTCCGCGAAGGGCGCCGACATCGCGATCGTCTTCGTACACCAGTGGGAGAGCGAGGGGATGGACCTGAAAACGCTCGCGCTGCCGGGCAACCAGGATGCCGTCGTCGAGGCGGTCGCCGCCGCGAACCCGCATACGGTGGTCGTGCTCGACAACGGCAGCCCCGTGCTGATGCCCTGGATCGATAAGGTCGCGGGCGTGGTGGAGAGCTGGTACTCGGGCTCGGCGGGCGCCGACGCAATCACGGCCGTCCTGTTCGGCGACGTGAACCCCTCGGCGAAGCTGCCCATCACCTTTCCGGTAAGCGATGCCGACCTGCCCCACCCCACCATCACCATGCCGCCGCCCGCACCGCCAGAGGATAAGTCGCTGGACCCGCAGGAAAGACGGCGCAGGCAGATGGCCGGCAAGCCCGCATTCCCGATGCGCTATGACGAGGGACTGAAGGTTGGCTATAAGTGGTACGACGCCGAAAAGAAGAAAGTCCTCTTCCCCTTCGGCTTCGGGCTGTCTTATACGACCTATGCGTATAGCGGGCTGCAAGCGGGCACGTCCGGCGAGACAACGACAGTGCGCCTGTCCGTAAAGAACACGGGCTCGCGCGCCGGCTCTGAGATCGCCGAGGTGTACTCAACCATGCCCGCCGCCGCGCAGGAGCCACCGAAGCGTCTGGTCGGCTGGGCGAAGGTCATGCTGCAGCCGGGCGAGGAGAAGGAAGTCGCCATCGAGATTCCAAAGGAGCGCTTCAATATCTGGGATGAAGCGAGCCACGCATGGAAGGTCGTGCCGGGCGAGTACACCCTGATGGCCGGTCCCTCATCGCAGGAGCTGCCTTTGAAGCACGCTATACAAATCCGGTAGCCAGGCTAAGTGGCTTTGGGCCTGTTTCCGGGTATAACTTGCCCGCATAACTACGAGGCGCCGTGCCGGATAGCCAGGACAACCATCCCGGCGCCGCTCAGCAAAGCCGTTCGTGGGGACTGCATCGCAGGCTATACGAATTCGGCGAAGTGTACCTCCCGCGTTCAAAAAGCGGCGCCCCCCTGTAACTATTTCCTCGCCAGGCTCTCCAACCCGCAGAAACTCGCGAGGCGGGCCGCCTCTGCGGCGAAAGAGACGAAATGGAATACCTGCATCCTTGTCCCCTCTCGTTCGCGCTCGCCCGGACCCTCGTCCTGGGTGCCTTCCCGGCCGAGGCCGCTCCTCTAAAGCGATACAAGGGCCAGGTATAGAAAGCATGGCTGCGGTGGACCCCGGGAGCAGAGACGAGACGCAGATGATCGCCTTCATTCTTGCCGGCGACACGCAGCTCTACCATGAGCTCATCCGTCCGTACGAAGGCAGCGTCTACAGGATGGCCCTGTCTTTCATGAAAAACGAGGCCGATGCCGAAGATGTGGCGCAGGAAACCTTCCTGAACGCGTTTCGCCACCTCTCCAGCTTTCGGGCGGAAGCCAGGTTCAGTACCTGGCTCATCAGCATCGCCCTCAACGAAGCACGCAACCGGCTTCGTCGACAGGCAACCATGCCGGTAGACTCGCTCGATGCATTGTCGGAAGACGGTGAGCCCACATCGCCGGCGCTGCTGCGAGATTGGCGCGAGATACCGTCCGAGGCGCTCGAGCGCAAGGAGCTGCGGCAAACGCTGCAGGTGGCCGTCGCGGGCCTGCCCGACATATACAAGCAGGTTTTCCTGCTGCGCGATGTCGAGGAGTTGACTGTGGCAGAAACAGCTGCGGCCCTCACCATCAGCGTAGCCACCGTAAAGGTACGACTGCACCGCGCCCGCATCATGCTGCAAAAGCAGCTGGTTCCGCAGCTGAAACACATCGGCCCGAAAAGGAGGTGGTTCCCATGGTCATAGAGTGCAAGCATGTATGGAACTACATCTCCGGCTATCTGGACCAGACACTTTCCGAGGAGACGCGGGCGCTGGTGCAAAAGCACCTCGAGCACTGCGAGCTTTGCTCAGCCATTCTCGACTCCACCCGCAACATCCTGATCCTGACGGCGGACGAGCGCGTCTTCGAGCTGCCGGTTGGCTTCAGCGAGCGCCTGCATGCGCGCCTCGATCAGGAGCTGCAGCCTGACTCGGGCGCGCATCCCCGGGCTGCAAAACGCTGAAGCAGGTGGACGTGCAACACGTCAGGATGCGTTGTGCACAATGCGATGGGTAATCCACTCGGCCATGACAAGGAGCAGCGTCAACCAGGCCAGCCCTATCTGGAGACCCTCGGTCCACCTCTGCCTCGGCGTCGCCGGGCTCACTCTCCACTGGGCAGACGGCCGTGCGCGCAGGGAGCGGATGCGCCACAGCACATACAGGTTCACCACCGATCCAGCCACAGCAACAATCATCATCGGGATGCGGATCGCGTTGGCGTGAAAGCCGCTCGAAGGGCGGTTGAGCCCCGCGGCAGCAGCCAGTGCGCCAAGCCCGATCACTACCCGTACTCCACTGATCGCCATGACGGCAGTGCACGCACTTTGCAGAAGGATGAACAGCAAACTGGTGACGCCTATGATCCAGGAGCGGCGATGGTTCGCCACGCTCCGGCCTGTTCCTGGCCCGGCCTTCTCTTCCACACTCATGAAACCCCACCCATGAGACGATCCTAATCCCACTCGGGTGAAACTCTACAGGTGAGTAAAGAAGGCGGCCGGCTTAGATCGGCCTGGTATCTATCCCCAGCACTGCGCCGGCTCCCGTCTGCTGCGCAAACAACACCAGGTGGTGGCCGGCACTTGTTCCCAGCGTGAATGACGGGGGCAAGGGCAGGTTTACCGAGCGCTGCGCTGTCTCGTGAAGCGCGCCCAGCGGTGCCAGCGCGCGCGCCACCGACACATGCGTAAGTGCACGCCCGGAGTTTTCTCCACGCAAAACCTTCGAGTCATCCAGATCATCCACCAGCGCAGCGACTAGTACAAGCGAACTACCCGCAGGCAGGCCCGCGGCCGAGTAAGTGAAGCCAATGTGCGTCGCCGTAGCCTTTACCGAGGTGATATGCAGATCGATCTGCCTGCGCTGTGACTCACTTGCGAACGCAGCCTCGAGCGATCGGCGATCGCTGCCGACAAACTGCTCGCGCCCGTTCACCACAATCTGCGGAGTGTACACGCTGGTAAGCGCGAACCGCGTCCCGTAGCTATTTTGCCGGGCTGTGTACAGCTCAGACGAAAACGGATCCTTCCATCCAAGTCCGTTCCAGTAACTAACATGTTCGCTGAGCCCTACCACTAGCTGGCCGGTCGCTGTCGTGTGTCCGCTCACCTCGCGCAGCAACTCGTCAGCCGGCGGGCAGCTTGAGCACCCTTCAGACGTAAACAGCTCAACCAGAACTGCAGGCGGGGCAGCGGCACTATGTGCCTGGGCCATAGCTGCCACAGGCTCGCAAACCAGCGACAAAGCCAGCGCGATCAACAAGTGCGGCGAAAAAGCATTGGTGCGAATCAGCATCGTGGTTCCTCAGGGGAAGACCGTGTTTAGCAAGACCGGGAGTCGGCCACGTGCTCAGCAGGAAACGATCCCGTAGCGGAAAGGCTCAGGACATCAACCTCACACACCCGCACGTCGTTCTTTGTACAGCCCCGTTGGAAAAGAAGCCCGCTGCGGCCGGAAAATGCCCGTCCAGCCATCGGATACCGGGCCGCCCGAAAGGTTACACAACTGCGCCTGCCGGCAGCCAAGGTAGAGCCTACCCACAGCGGCAGCCCGCAAAACCAATGCTTTGCGGGTGGCTCTCTTTCACGCTTTGAGCAGGGGTCGCGCCCAGCAACAGCCCCTGCAGACATACATTTCGGCGGTCTGCCAGTTTTCCTGTTACCTTTCTGCCGTTCCTGACTCAGAATACTGAGAAGGCCGCGATTTCTCTGCGATTGATCGTGACAATGCGGCTGGCATTAACGCAGAACCTCGCCCGGGAGCGAAACAGATGCCGCAAACAAGCCCGCAAACACCAGAGAACAGCGCAAGCATTCGCCTGGAAAAGAAGCATCTGCTGGCGATCCGCTGGATGCACTGGATCAACTTCCCGGTCCTCTTCGTCATGATCTGGAGCGGGCTGCTGATTTATTGGAACGACTCGGACAATGCCTACTTGCATCCGCATCGCGTCTACCGTATCGGGCTCGGCCACTTTACTCTGTTCCGCTTCTTTCCAGACTGGTTCTACCAGAAACTGCACGTGCCGTATCACGTGACCCAGGGTCTCGGCTACCACTTCCTCTTCATGTGGTTCTTCGCCATCAACGGTATCCTGTATGTGCTGTACGTAGCCATTTCCGGCGAGTGGCGCTTCCTGCTCCCACAGCGGCGCAGCGCCCGCGATGCCATTCAGGTCACGCTTGTCGACCTTCACCTGCGCAAGGGGCTGCCCCCGCAGACCAAGTACAACGGCGCCCAGCGGATCGCCTATACCTCGGTCATCCTGATGGGCGCGGGCATGCTCCTCACGGGGCTCGCCATTTACAAGCCGACGCAGACCCACTGGCTCACCACCCTGGTGGGCGGCTATGAGATGGCTCGCTGGCTACACTTCTGGCTCACCATGGGCTTCCTCGGCTTCTTTGTGATCCATGTTGCGCAGGTCGTGCTGGCCGGCTGGAACAACTTCCGCTCCATGGTGAGCGGCCTGGAAGTGCAGCGAAACGAAGCGCCCTCACTGGAAGCGGAACGGAGGAACTGGCGATGAGCGACCCGGAAAAACTCGATGGGGTATCAAAGCTTGGGGAACCTGCGGCCACGGAGAGTTCCGTGCCAGAGCCCGCTGACAACGCGGAAAACAACGCCGATCCCGAGAGCAAAGAAGTCGCTGCACCCGCCGGCGACGACAGGCCGAACAGTCCCGATCCGGCGGCAGCCGACAACGAGGCACCTGCGTCTGAAACACCGCGAGCAGAGGATCCCGCTGTACCCGCGGAAAGCGCTTCTGCCCCGGAAAACGCGGAGGAGCAGAAAGCAAAACCCCTGGCCCGGAGCGCGGACCCTGCAGCCGAACCTGCTCCGGTTCACACAGATAAGCAGCGCCCTGCAGATCCTGAAAACGCCGACGACGTACTAACGCGGCGCATGGCCGGCAAGGAAGCCGCCGATGCGGCGGTGCTGGCGCGCTCCCGCCGGCACACCCGCCGCTCGTTCCTGGTCACGGCCGCAGGGCTGGCGGCCGGTGTCGGCCTGTATGAGTGGTTCAACCGTGGCCCACAGGACGACATGCAGCCGGTGCTGCTGCGCGATGCCTACAACCTGAACGCCCGGCTCTCGCATACCCTGTTCCGCGAGCGTGCGCTCTCGCCTACCTACCCGCTCAGCCGGGCCGAAACCCTGCGCGTGAACGGCATGTTCGGGCTCAAGATGGCGCTTGTCCCCGAGAGCTGGCGCCTGCAGCTAGTCGGCATGCGCGGCGCAACGCAGCACCCGCGCTTCACCCAGGACGTAACCGCCTGGGAGTACCGCTATACCAGCGCGGTTTCGAGCGAGGACAAGGGACACGACACCAAGGTCGACCCCAGTATTGCCAGCTCCGCAAAGATGGCGCCCGCTCCCATGGTGCAGCAGGCCGAAGAAGACGAGAACCATACCGGCCGCAAGCCTCGCGGCTCTGAGGAGGCAGGCGAGAGCGACTCCACGCTGCCGCCGCACACCCCGGGCCTGCTGCTCACCATGCAGGACATCCTCAAGCTGCCCCGGCATGAGCTGGTAACGCAGTTCAAATGCATCGAAGGCTGGAGCCAGGTCGTGCACTGGGCCGGCGTGCGGATGGCCGACTTTCTCGAGGCCTACCCACCCGAGCCCATCGACGGAAAACAACCCCGCTACGTTTACATGGAGACGCCCGACGGCGACTACTACACAGGCTACGACCTGGAGGGCCTCCACCACCCGCAGGCCTTGCTGGTTACCGAGATGATGGGCGCGCCACTCACGCAGTTTCATGGCGCTCCGCTACGTTTGCATATGCCGACCAAGTACGGCTACAAGCAGATCAAGCGCATCGGCCTGATCGCCTATACCAATGACAAGCCCGATGATTACTGGACCAAACTTGGTTACGACTGGTACGCCGGTCTGTAAGTTCCCGGGTCCGGCAAGCGAGAGCCTTCCTCTGCGATATACCATCGCTGAAGGAAGTCATGGCATGACAGGGCGCCTCAGGCAGTGGTTTACAGACAAGCCGTCGCACACTAACGCGGGGCTGCTTCTGCTGGGCGCGGGGCTGCTCCTGTTCGCGCGCCAGCTCATCCACGAAGCCACCCACTACACTCTGGGCTTTTCAGGGGTCTCCGGCTGGAGCGCCATCCTCTTTGCGCTGTCTGTGCTGCTCATCCTCACCCGGCCGGTCAACCGCTACACCTTCGGCATCATCCTTGCAGTCGCCATCGGCTGCCGCTTTATCACCATTTTCTCGATGCCGTTTCTATCTACCGATGTCTACCGCTACGCCTGGGATGGCGTCGTACAGCATGCCCATATCTCGCCGTATCGGTATGTGCCTGCCGACCCCGCACTCGCCTTCCTGCGAGCGCCCAACCAGGACCTTTACGACCACATCAATCGCCGTGACTACGCGCACACCATCTATCCCCCTGGCGCGCAGATCCTGTTCTATCTCGTCACCTTCCTTAATGCCTCGGTCGCCGGCATGAAGACCGTTATGATTCTCTTCGAGGGCCTGACCCTGTACGCGCTGCTGCAGCTGATGCGCGAGACAGGCGCGCGGCGGGAGCAGGCCCTGCTCTATGCCTGGTGCCCGCTGCTCGCATGGGAGATCGGCTGTGCGGGACATCTCGATTCCGTCGCCATGGCCTTTATCTCGCTGGCTTTGCTGGCCCGCTTCCGCAATCAGCCCGTGGCGACCGGCCTCTTTCTCGGCCTCGCCACCATGACCAAGCTCTATCCCATCGTGCTGCTGCCGGCGCTCTTCCGCCGCGGCGAGTACAAGATGCCCGCGACCCTGGCCACGGTCGTCGGGCTGGGCTACGCAGCCTACGCGAGCATCGGGCTGCGGGTCTTCGGTTTTCTTAGCGGCTATGCGCAGGAGGAAGGCATTCACTCCGGCTCCCGCTTCTTTCTTCTCGTGCTCACGCAGCATCTTCCCGGCCTGCAAAGGCTGCCTGTCTGGACTTATCTTGTGTTCGCAGCTGCCATCCTCTCTGCACTGACTTACTGGTGCTGGAAAACCTGCTGCGATCCGCGCCGGGATGGCCGCAATCTTGCGCAAACGCTGCCTTTTCATCTGCCCGCGCAAGCTGACTTTCTTCTGCCCGCGTTTGCCATCGCAACCGCGGTAACACTCCTTTACTCGCCGCGCTACCCGTGGTATGTGGCCTGGCTGGTTCCGTTTTTCGCGCTGATTCCAAGCCTTACTGCGTTCACCTACATCTGCGGGGTCTTCTATCTCTGCACCACGGTCCTAGCTGTCGGCTACGGGCCCAGGCAGTTTCAGCTCAACAGCATCCTATATAGCAGCGTCCTGCTTGCTTTCCTTCTGGAAGCCGCGCTTCGCCGCTGGCCGATCCACCACCAGCTTAGCCTTCGACCCAACCGGAGAATGCACTATGAGCACACTACTTCCGATCCTTCCATCCACTGATCCCGAGAAGCCGGTCGAGAGCGGCCTTTCTGCCGACGCGCAGCGTGCGGAGGAAGAGAAGAACGCCATGCGGCGCTACTTTCAAAAGCCGGGCTCGCAGTCCGAGCTCGCGCCGGTTGCCGGGCACGAGCCGGTCTGCCTGTATCTCGAAACCACCAATCGCTGCAACCTTCTCTGCACCACCTGCCCTCGCACTTATGAGCAGCTTGAGCCCGAAGCGGATATGTCGTGGGAGCTGTTTACCTCGCTCATCGACCAGTACCCCAACATCGCCCGTGTTGTGCTGCACGGTATCGGCGAGCCCATGCTGGTGAAAGACATCGCCCGGCGCGTGCAGTATCTCAAAGACCGCAATATCTATGTCCTGTTCAACACCAATGGCACGCTGCTGAACAATGCGAACGGCCGCGCCCTCATCGATGCGGGGCTAGACGAGCTGCGGGTGTCGCTCGACGCCGCCGAACCGAATACCTACGAGATGGTTCGCGGCAAGGACTTCTTCCACAAGATCGTGGCCAACGTCGGTAACTTCACGAAGATGCAGCAGGAGCTGAACGCGCCCAAGCCGCGTGTCAGTCTGTGGCTAACCGGCCTGCGCGAAACCGTCGACCAGCTTCCCCGCTTCGTGCGCCTGTCGCACTCCATCGGCGTCTTTGAGGTCTATCTGCAGCGGCTGGTCTTCTTTGATGACCCCATGAGCATTGAATCGCTTGCCCGCGCTGAGTCCGCTCTCTTTGAGCACACAACCGAGCGCGAAGAGCAGCTCATCCGCGAGGCCGAAGATGTCGCCAAAGAGCTTGGCGTCATGTTTTCCGCCTCGGGCGCCGTTGACCCCGGCGAATCGATCCGCATGCAGCGCACCGATAACCCCTGGTCGCTCTGCCGGCGCCCTTGGTCGCTGATGTACATTACAGCGAATGGCCGGGTGCTCCCCTGCTGTATCGCTCCCTTCAGCATGAAAGGCTATAGCAGCTTTACCCTGGGCGATGCCACCCAACAATCGCTGCGCGAGATATGGAACGGCCCGGAGTATCAGCAGTTCCGCGAGGGCCTGCTAACTTCCGCACCACCGGCCGCCTGCAGTAACTGCGGCCTGCGCTGGAGTCTGTAACTTGTCTAGGTGCGATTAAATCTATCTGAGAATAGCAAAGGGCAGCGCGCGCAGCCTTTGCTCTGCCTTTCAACTTAGTGGGCAGTAAGTCGCAAGTTAGGCCGCGGTAACAGGTCCAGGTCGAGCAGCTCGATCTCCGGCGTGAGATGGCTGTCCAGCACCGGCTCTTGTCTTAAGAGTGCCGTGCTCAGATATTTTTTATTATCATCCGGAAACACTGTCGCTACTACCGCACCTTCACCCAACCGGTCGGCCGCGAGAACCGCTGCCAGAAAGTTGCAGCCGGAGGAGATACCGAGCCCCAGCCCCAGCGTGCCGGCAAGTTTGCAGGCCATCAGGACCGAGTCGCCATCAGAAACCGCGAGCACGCCATCCAGCTCGCTAAGTGCCACGATCGCCGGGATAAACTCGTCGGAAATCCCCTGAATGCGGTGCGAGCCAACCTTGTAGCCGGTGCTCATCGTAGGCGACTCCGCAGGCTCGACCGCCCAGACGCGGGTCTGGGGCGAACACGCACGCAGCGCGCGGCTCACACCCATCACCGTGCCGCCTGTACCCACCCCGGCAACAAACGCGTCCAGCCCGAGGCCTCGCGCGGCAAGCTGCGCCAGCAACTCGGGCGCGGTGCCCAGCCGGTGCGCGTCCACATTGGCCGCGTTCTCAAACTGCCGGGGTAGAAACACTCCATGCTCCGCCGCTGCCATCTGTTCGGTCCGGCGGATCGACCCCAGAAACCCGCCATCCTCCCGCGAAACCAGGCAAATCTCCGCCCCGTAGGACCGTAGCAGGTCGCGCCGCTCCTGGCTCATCCAGTCCGGCATGCAGATGGAAACCCGGTGACCCAGCGCGCGGCCCAGCGCGGCAAACGCGATCCCGGCATTGCCGCTGGTCGCCTCCGCCAGTGAGTCGCCCGGCTGCAGCAGCCCCGCCGCATACGCCGTGCGCAGCACATGCAGCGCCATGCGGTCCTTGATGGAGCCGGTCAGGTTGAGGTGCTCGGCCTTGGCATAAACCGTACCCACCCGTCCGCGAAACCGGTACGAGATGGCGAACATCGGCGTATTCCCGATAGCCTCGCCCAGCGCCGACAGCCGCCGCTGCGCGGGGCACCCCGTCAATGGCGCAAAGACCGGGATCGCCGCCGAACTGGAAACACTGGACATACCAACAGCTTAGGAGGCCGGACGAGCAAAGCCCAGCAACAATCCAATGCTTCCAGAGCGAAATGCCTTACGATGCAGGCAGAAGTCCGCAATCAACCTTTCATCCATCTTAAGGTTTGTCATGTCTGAAATCCTCGACGCACTCGACCACAAGATTCTGGCGGAATTGCAGGACAAAGGCCGCATGAGCTTTGCGGAGCTTGGCCGCCGCATCGGCCTCTCCACCCCGGCGGTCGCCGAGCGGGTGCGCCGCCTGGAAGATGCGGCCATCATCGAGCGCTACATAGCCGTCGTCAACCCGGCCAAGGTGGGCCTGCCGCTGCGCGCCTTTATCAAAATCACCGTGCCGGGCGACCGCTTGCCGCACTTCAACCGGCTCGCGCAAAAGGTGCGGGAGGTGCGCGAGTGCCACCGCGTGACCGGCTCGGAAAGCTACATCCTCCAAGTGGCAGTGCGCGACCTGCCGCACCTGGAAAAAGTTATCGACTCGCTCACGCCCTATGTTGCGACCAACACGTCCATGGTGCTGGCCTCGCCTGTCCCGTGGAACCCGGTCACGCCTGCCTCGGCCCTGGGCCACCCCCCGAAGTAGCCCTCTCTACTGCTGCGCAGCCGGGCTGCTCGAGTACACCTCGGTCGCCGTGCCGCCTGTTACGCTGTACAGCGCAAACTGCCGGGCGGCAGGGCCCCCGCTGCCTTGAGCGTTCCCCGCGGCTGAACCCGGCCCGGGCACCGGCTCAGGACCCGGCGCTGTACCCAGCGCGCTGAACAGCAACTCCGCGCGATGATCGCCATCCGCATCCACGGCATCGATCAGCCGCAGCACCGGGGTCTGCAACAGCGTGTCGCCGCGGGTGGTCTGCGAGAAGACAGCCTGCGGACGGCCCTGGAAGTCGGGCTGCGCGATCACCGTAACATAGCGCCGGCTGGGGCCCTCCACCGCGGTCTGCGCGGAGTAGACATAGGTTGCGCCGCCGCCGTAGCTCAGCTCAAACGCGCGAAACTGCGGGTCCACCAGTGGATCGGGAGCCGCGTTCGCCGCAGCGGCGCGGGTGCGCCTCGCGGGCGCCGACGGCTTCAACCCGGCATCTGCCTGGCGCAGCGCCGCGTCTGCCTTGGCCGCCGGGCCAAATGTCGCACGGGCCGCACTGGCCAAAGCATGCAGCGCCAGCGCGTGCATGGCCTGTTGCGCCGCAGCCTGCGCGCCCGGGCTGGGCCACGCATAGGCGAACGGGTGGGGCTCGTCGGCTGCCGTGTCAGAGATGGCGACCACCTGGCCGATTGCCACACCCGGGGTCGCTCCGCCGGCGCCGACAGACGTCAACTCGGTCGGCAACACCCGCGAATCGGTGTTGACCGTCGCTCCGTAGCGCAGGTGCGGACGGTCCGGGTCGGGGGCCCCCACGGTTGCCGTGCCGCCCTCGTCTGTATGGCGGTGCAACGTGGGACGGTCCGCGTCCGGCGCGGCAGCCGCGGTGTCTCCGCCCGCACGGTGCAGCGTCGGGCGGTCGGGATCAGGGGCGCTCCCCGAACTGCTGCCCGCACTGCCGGCCTTGCTGCCCGTGTCACCCGCGCCCCCATCCGCATCGCGGCGGTGGAGCGTAGGCCGGTCTGGGTCCGGCTGGGCCTCCTTCGAACCCGAGCCGGAACCCGACCCGGCACTCGCAGTTGGCTCGCCGCCCGGCTTCGGCGTAGCCTCGGTATCGCTGCCCGTCTTCCGATGGAGTACCGGCCCGCTGCCAGAGTCGCTCTCGTCCCCCGTCTCCTTTGCCGCCTCCTTCGCGCGGCCCGTACCGCCGGTCAATTTAGGCAGGTCCTTCGATGCGACCTGCTTTTTCGGCGCAGGCGCGGGCGCATTCGGGGCAAAGCGACCGAGCCCCACCCATCCGCCGTTGAGCTGGGCCGCCGCGCCCAAGTCGAACAGCCCCGCCGGCACCCCGCTCTGCTCCAGCACATACTGCGTGCCGGCGGCGACAGCCAGCGGCTCCGGCTGCGCCAGGTACAGGCCGCCCGGCTGGTACCGCTCGCCGTCCCACACCACCACCGGCACCAGCCGGCTGGCGTTCGGCTTCGTCATCGATCCGGTGTACTCATACACCGCCGTCGCGCGCAGAACCGGCTTCTTGCCCACATCCTGTCCCACCTTGCCGACATATTGGCCGTACGCGGCCAGCGCAGGCAGCAGAAACAACGCAGGCAGGTACCGGGACCGGGGTGGATTCACCATCTCGCCTGTTGGACGCACTCGCCGGTCCTCCGGACGCTTTTGCGCCTTCAGGAGCCCGCAGGCGCTCTTCCTGCATCAAGAAACAGGACGCGCCGCTCTGGCGCCCAAGGAGATTGCCCATGCCAGCAATGGAACTGCACACCCCCGTTCAGAACTTCACCCTGCAGGACGACCAGAATCAGACCCGCTCGCTCGAGGAGTTTCGCGGCAAACCGGTAGTCCTGTTCTTCTACCCCAAGGCCGATACGCCCGGCTGCACCATTGAGGCCTGCGGCTTTCGCGACACGTTCGCCCAGCTCATGCAGGCCGGCGCGGTGGTGCTCGGCATCTCGCGCGATACCCCGCAGTCCCAAGCCAAGTGGAAGGCCAAGCACGAGCTGCCGTACACACTGCTGGCCGATGTCGACGCCAAAGTCTGCAACCAGTTCGGCGTGCTGAAAGAGAAGACCATGTTCGGCAAAAAGGTGAGCGGTATAGAGCGCACGACGTTTCTGATCGGGCCCGACGGCAAGCTCGCAAAGGTCTGGGAGAAGGTCAAGCCGGAAGGCCACGCGGAAGAAGTGCTGAGTGCGATCCGGGTGGCGTGAGGGGTCTGGGCTCAGGAGTCAGGCTTCGGAAATGCGGCTCATCCTGAGCGCAGCGATAGCACTCGCGCCCAGGGATCGGCTTTTGCCTTCTCGAGCAAAGCCTGCCGCATGATCGACCGAATCCTTCCCCGCGCCTTTTTCCTTCCCGCGCCAGACGTCGTGGCGCGCGCGCTGCTCGGCAAGCTGCTGCTGCGCAGATGGCAGGGCAGCCTGCTCGCCGGGCGCATTGTCGAAACAGAAGCCTACTTCGGCGTGGATGACGCGGCTGCGCATGCGGCCGCCGGGCACACTGCGCGCAACTCCGTTCTGTGGGGCGCTCCAGGCCACGCGTACGTTTACTTCATCTACGGCATGCACGCCTGCCTCAACGTATCGTGTGAGCCGGCCGGTGTCGCAGGCTGCGTGCTGGTACGCGCGCTTGAGCCCATTACGGGAACGCGCGAGATGGCAGCCCTGCGCGGTCTGCCGCCCGATACCGCGCCACGCCTGCTCACCAGCGGCCCCGGGCGCCTCTGCCAGGCGCTCGGCATCACCCGCGAGCGGCTGAACGGCGTCGACCTGCTCGACCCCGCGAGCGAGCTCCTGCTAACTGAGTCCGAAGACGGCTGGACGCCGGGCGAGATCCACGTAACGCCGCGCATCGGCATCCGCAAGGCAGCCGACCGCCCGCTCCGCTTCTTGCTCGCCGGCAACCCGTGCGTCTCCGGCCCGCGCGTACGCAACGTCCCGCGCTGATTCCGAGCTTTTAGAGCCGTTTGCCTGTAAGTGGCGAGACGCGAGTTTTGTTGCATGTGGCTTTTCTTAACGGAAAAGCCACGTGAAGTGTTGTTGGTCTCTCTGTAGCAGCAGGCAAAGGGCTCTACTGGAGCAGCAGCAGGGTGTTGTCGATCAGCCGCGTAGCGCCGATCCAGCCCGCGACTGCCAGCAGCGTCGGCTTGCCCGGCCGCAGCGCGGTGACCCCATCGAGTGTATCCGGGTCCACCAGCGCCAGGTAATCCAGGCGAAAGCCGGGCTGCTGCGCGAGCACCACACGGGCTACTTTGAGCAGGGGCCCGGCCTCCGCCATGCCGTGCCGGGCCAGGTTTTCAGCCGCGAGCAGCGCGTGCGAGAGCACCAGCGCCTGCTGCCGCTCGTAAGCCGAGAGGTACCGGTTGCGCGAGGAAAGCGCCAGCCCGTCGGACTCGCGCACCGTAGGGCATACCACCAACTCGACCGGCAGCGAAAGATCCCGCACCATCTGGCGCAGCACGGCTACCTGCGCGCCGTCTTTCTGCCCAAAGTAGGCGCGGTCCGGCTGGACGATGTGGAACAGTTTGGCGACCACGGTCGCGACGCCGGTGAAGTGGCCCGGGCGTGAGGCTCCGTCGAGCCGCTCGGCGATGGGCCCGGCATCGATCGCCGTTGCGAACCCCTTGGGGTACAGCTCCTCGGGCTCCGGCGCGAACAGCAGGGCGACGCCCGCACTCTCCAGCAGTGCGCAGTCGGCGTCGAAGGTCCGCGGGTATTTGGAAAAGTCTTCGCCCGGCCTGAACTGGAGGGGATTGACGAAAATCGATGCCACGACGCGGTCATTGGCGGCGCGGGCTGCCTCAACCAGCGAGAGGTGACCCGCGTGGAGCGCACCCATCGTGGGTACAAACCCCACCGAGCCGCCGGTGGCTCGGCGGAAGGCGCGTACCTCCGGGATGGTGCGGACTATCTGCATCGGCAAACCTTCAAACCGCCTGCGCGGGCATTTCGCGCACCGTTTGAAAAACCGGCCGCTTCGTGGCGAATATTCCTACAGTGCAGTATTCTCAAGACTTCTTGGCCTCTTCGGCAGCCTGCCACGCGCTAACCACTTCCCGAGACAGATGGTAGCTCTCCGCCTCTGCCGGGAACCGCCGCTCGCGCACATCTTCGGCATACTGCGAGACCGCTTCGCGCATCAGCCCGGTCACATCGGCGTAGCGGCGTACGAACTTGGCCGCGGGCGCAAACGTGAGCGTGAGAATGTCATGCAGCACCAGGATTTGCCCGTCGCAGTCGAGTCCCGCACCGATCCCGATCACCGGTACCTGAAGTGTCTGCGCGATGCGCGATGCGACCTCCCGCGGCACGCCTTCCAGCACCACAAGCGCAGCGCCCGCGGCCTCCATAGCTAGCGCATCGGCCTCAAGCGTTTCCGCCGCGTCAAGCGTGCGCGCCTGCACCTTGTAGCCGCCCATACGGTGCACCCCCTGCGGCAACAGGCCCAGGTGCGCGACCACCGGAATCTCAGCCTCGACCAGCCGCCGGGCCAGCACAGGCCGCGCGCCCTCGATCTTGACCGCCTCCGCGCCAGCTTCCTTCACAAAGCGCGTCGCATTGCGCACCGCCTCGGACTGTCCGGCATTGAAGGTCCCGAAAGGCATGTCGGCGACCAGCAGCGCGCGGCGCACCCCTCGGCGCACGGCGCGAGTGTGGTGCAGCATGTCTTCCAGCGTCACCGGCAGCGTCGAGTCATAGCCGAGCACGGCCATGCCCAGCGAGTCGCCCACCAGCAGCAGGTCGATGCCGGCCTCGTCCACGATGCGGGCACTCGGGTAGTCATAGGCGGTTAACGCCGTAATCGGCACACCGGCGCGCTTCTTCGCGTCCAGCGCAGGGAAGGTAATCTTGTCAGACGAAGGTGCGGCGCCAGGCGCGCGGCTGGTCGAAAGGCTCATGGGGTAGACTCCAGTGCCGCTCCCAGACGCGGGATGCAGCCCGTATCTTTCCAGAGTAAATGACGCCTCCTGGAGCAGCTCCTGGAGCAGCGTGCCCACCCGGGAACCGTGGCGTGTGACCTTGTTGACGGTAGCGCCAGCGGTCTCTCTGCGAGCGTGCGAGAACTACGTCAGGCAATCTGCGCAAGCGGCGCGAAGTGCTCGCGGCCATGCACCGGCGCGAGGATCCGATCAAGCAGCAGCTCGCGCTCATGTTCGCTGTTCACAAAGTCGATCGCCGAAGTGTCGACAACCAGCAGGCGGCTGGCGGTATAGCGGGAGAAGAAGTGCTCGTAGGCGGCGCACACCTGCTCGGCATAGGCCTCGTCGAGGCCCTGCTCCTCGGCAATGCCCTTGCGGCGGCGGCGCTCCAGCAGCACAGAGGGGTTGGCCTGCAGGTATACGACCAGATCGGGCCGGCCAGCGACCGCGTGCGCCGCGTAGAAGTCCTTGTAGATGGCGAGTTCCGCGTCGGACAAATTGAGGAAGGCAAACAGCTTGTCTTTCTCGAGGATGTAGTCCGTCACCACAGGCCCCGCCAGCGAAGAGGCCGCTTCGAGCTGCGCGATGCGTTCCCGCAGAAACCACATCTGCGTGGCGAAGGCCATGCCGGGCTCGCCCTGGTAGAAGCGCGCGAGAAAAGGATTATTCTCCGGCTCCGCGATGTAGCTGGCGCCAGTGCGCTCGGCGAGGAGCCGGGCCAGGGTGGACTTGCCGACCCGGAGAGGCCCCTCGACCGCGATGCGCAAAGGTCGCGAAGCGGGAACCGCGTCCAGCGCGGCGACGGCGGAGACCGGCGACTTGCGCTCCGCGAGAGAAACCGCGGACACGGCGGCAACCGGCTCGGCAGAAAACAAAGTGTCCTGATGCGATGGCACGATCGTGGGCAAATGCTTGGGCACGGCGGACTCGCTTTCCTGGCTCTGTGACAAACTCTCGCAACGTTTGCAGCTGGCGCCGCTGCCTGCCGCCCGCTGGAACAGGAACAGCTTAGGCGAATAATAAGCGAAACAGGAGGAAAACGGAAGCACTCTTTTTGACAGCCCGAAAGAGAGCTCGATGGCGGCAACACAGGTACACTGGGGCCATGACGGTGGTGGCGGAAGCAGCCGGTGCAGGCGTTGCGGTCGCAGCCCTGGCGGGTGGCTGGGCTCGATCGCAGTGGTCGACCTCGCAGATCTGGGGCAGGACGCTGGTCCATGGTCCCAACGGGCGCGAACTGGCGCTCACCTTCGACGATGGGCCGAACGATCGCTACACGCAGGAAGTGATTGAGAAACTCGCCGACGCGAATGTGCGGGCGACGTTCTTCTTCGTGGGCAAGTACGCGCGGCAGCTGCCCTGGCTGGTGCGGCTGGTGGCTGAAGCCGGCCACGTCATCGGCAATCACTCGCTCTCGCACCAGAACCTGCTTTACATGAGCAGCGGCAAAATGCGGGCGGAGCTGCGCGACTGCAGCGCCATTCTGGAAGATGCGACCGGCACGCCGGTGCGCTATTTCCGGCCCCCCTTTGGCGCGCGGCGCCCGGCGGTGATGCGCGTGGCGCGGGAGCTCGGGCTCGAGACCGTGATGTGGAACAGCATGGGGTTCGACTGGCGCAAGCGCCGTGCGCCCAAGCAGATCATGAAGGCGGTGGAACGCGGTATCCGTCGCAACCGCGATGCCGGCCACGGCTCGACGATCCTGCTGCACGACGGCGGCCCCAAAAACCCGAACGCCGAACGCGGACGTACCGTGGCGGCGCTGGGTTTTCTGCTGGAGCGCGGCGCCGCTGCGAATTACCGGTTTGTGACGATTGACGAGTGGTGGCCGGCAAAGCCGGGTAAAGGGTAGAGAGGTCGACTCGCGGCCGCAGGAGTCGTTGCGGCTTGTTAACCCTATCCCCTGAACCCTCTCCCCTTACAATGATCTCCATGGCACACATGGTTCACTGCGCGCGCTACAAGCAGGAGATGGAAGGGCTCGACGAGCCGCCGTTCGACAGCGATTTCGGGCACAAGATTTACAACAGCGTTTCAAAGAAGGCCTGGGGCGAGTGGATCGAACACCAGAAAATGATCCTGAACGAGTACCGGCTGCAGCCCTGGACACCTCAGGCGCAGGAGTTCCTGGTCGAGCAGATGAACCAGTACTTCTTCGGTGAGGGTTCGGCTTTACCACAGGATTATGTGCCGCCGTCAAAATAGGAAAAAGTGGGTTGAGCGCAGGCCGATGAAGGCACATGACGCGTATGCCTCACGCCCTGAACGCCGTCACCCTAGTGTACACTTCTGGCTGAAGCCCCTGTCGGGACGTGGCTCAGCCTGGTAGAGCACTCGCTTGGGGTGCGAGGGGTCGGCAGTTCAAATCTGCCCGTCCCGACCATCTGACACGGCGGCTTCTCTCATCCTCTGCCCCAGGGCTTAGCTGGACCCCTGCTCCACGTCCTTATCGTCCACCTGCTCTTTCTCCCCCTCACGAAGAGAGACCCGCCCCAGTTTGCGCAGGTAGTTTGCGTAGGTGCGGCTCGCGTACAGGCGGGCGTCGCACTTTCTACAGCGCACCGGGTAGCGGAAGAACATCAGCTGCAAACGGTCGCCCGCGCGGATCCGCGAGAGCCGGAACCTGGTCGAGTAGCAGGTGGGACAGTGCATTACGGGTTCTGTCGAATCGGCCAAACCGCTTTTCCCCCGGCATGGGAATCACTGCGCATGCCATGCCAACTATCTTAATGCGTTCCGGTCAAAATGGCGCTACCGTAAGTCTTACCGTATTTGCTACGAGGCCCTATGGTCTGGGATGTAACGTTTACCTGCGATATTTGCGGCAAGAGCAAGGGGGAAGCCAACCACTGGTGGATGGCTGCGCTCGGCTCTGTTCCGTGCTTTGAGGAAAACGGAGGGGCCGACCTCCGCGAGCAGCGCTTTACCCTCATGCGCTGGTCGCACGCCGACAGCCAGAACCCCGATATGTACCACCTGTGCGGCCAGGGTTGCGCCATGCAGGCTATGGAGCGTTTCATGACAGAAGGCGCAATCGATACGCAGTAGCTCTGCCCCACATATTTTTATCTTTCTCGATTTGAGATTTTCTAAAGTCTTTCCCGCTCACTTCGGGTCATTCCAAGCGTCCTACCATTTTCGCCGGCTGTCTCTTTTTTTATCCGGCCAGGAGTAGCCTCCCGATGTCCGCTGCCGATGCTTACAGGCTCCCCTCTGTTGCACTGCCCACTGCACTGCCCACGACGCGCCCCGCCGGTAAGACGGCCTCGGCAGAGACCCTAGCCGATGAAGCCAGCCGCGCTGCGGAGGTTCTGCTCATCCGTGAGGCTCAGGCCGGCTCCCGCGCAGCCTTCGACGCGCTGATACGCCAATATGACCAGGCCGTGCTGCGCCTGGCGCTGCGCCTCACTGGCTCTGAGCAGGACGCGCAGGATATCCACCAGGAAGCATTCCTGAAGGCCTACCGCTATCTCGGCAACTTCCGCTTCGAGTGCTCGTTCTATACCTGGATCTACCGCATCGCGACCAACCTGTGCCTCGACCATCTGCGCCGCCGCAAATCGCGCCGCGAGGAGCAGGCGGTGGTGCTGGACGGACGCGGTGAAGAGATGGACCTGCTCGGCAACGTCTCCGACACCCGCTCCGGCGCAAACCCGGCGCGGGAACTCGACCGCAAGCTGCTGGGCGAGAAGATTCAGGATGCGCTGGGGCACCTGACCCCGCGCGAGCGCATGGTATTCGAGTTGAAGCACTACCAGGGCCTCAAGCTGCGCGCGATCGGCGAGATGCTCGAAACGACGGAGGAAACGGCCAAGAACACCCTCTTCCGCGCCACGCGTAAGCTGCGGCTGCAACTGGCCGAGATGCACGGCTAGCAGGTTCCACGGCAATAAACACGCCAGCCGTGGCACAACGGCGGCGCCCAGGTTTTTTGTGGAGAGCAACGTGAAACAGCAAGGAGCAAAAACCCCGGGAGCCCCGGCCATGACCTGTGAAATGGCCCAGCGAGCCATCGCGCTCGCAGCCATCTCCGCACCCGGAGAGGAAGACGGGAATGCATTCGGGTCGCAGTTTGGTTCTGAATCAGGTCTTGCGCTCGAGGAGTTCTTCGGTGCCGGGCGCAATTCTTCTCGGGCCCGTCTCGACCATTCGGATCAGCTGGACCATTTGGATCATCTCGATCCTTTGGATCACAGAGTCGCAGGAGCCAGCCGCCTACCATCGTCCGCCTCGCCGCAGTCTCCTTTCTACCTGGCTTATGACCTGGACGTTTCCTTCTCCCCCAGCGATGAGTCAGACAAGCCGGAAACGAGCAGGCCGGCGACGCACCGCGAGCTACAGATTCCTGAGCAGGGCGCGCTTGCCGAGCACCTGAATGTCTGCCGCTCGTGCCAGGCCGAAATGGCTGCCACCACCGCCTTTTTCCGCGCGCTTGCCAGCGACACCCGTCAAAATGGCCCGGAGCCCTCGGCAACGCTGCTGGCGCGGGCCCGTATGCAGCTCGACGCCAGCCTCGACTCCTCCGCGCAGGCCGGTCCCTGGACGCGGGTCACCCAGCAGATTGTCTTTTCCGCGGGACGCCTGCGCGCCGCGCCCGCCCTTTCGTCCGCACTGCTGCTGACGGGGCTCATCGCGGGCGGCTATGGCGGCTACCGCGCCGGCCATGCCGCACACTCCGCCGAGCAGGGCGCTCTGCTGCTCGCGCCTCCCGCGCCGGAAGCCCCCTCGGTGGTGGCCGATGTCAGCTCCGTGAGCCGCGACCCTGGCACCGGGCTCGTCGAGGTGCGCTACGACCGCCTGGTGCCCGACGTGCTCACCGCCCCGGCCCAGGACCCCTCCATCCGCGAGCTGCTGACCGCCGCCACCGAGAACGGGATCGACCCCGAGGTGCGCAATATCTCGGTCAGCCTGCTGTCGGGCGGCTGCGCAGCGGGCGCGGCGTGCCCCGCATCGGGTTCCGGAACGCTGTCCGGCGCGGCCCTGGAACAAGCCGACGCCGCGCCGGTCCGCAACGCACTTATCAACGCGCTTGAAAGTGACAAGACGCCCGAGGTGCGCAGAGAGGCGCTTGCGGGCCTGGAATCCTTCATCGCCAGCGACACGCAGGTGCGCGATGCGGTGCTGGGCGCGCTAATGAGCGATCCGAGCGCCGCGGTGCGCATCGAGGCCGTGCGCCTGTTGGAGCCGGTCGATGTGGACTCGAGCGTGCGGCAGGTGCTGCACACAGTCTCGGTGCGCGACGGAGACCCCTCGATCCGCTCTGCCTCACTCGCCGCGCTCCGGTCCGTACCGCAGGTCCAGTAAGCAGCGCCTGCCCTCCACCATCCTTGCGTTATCGGCACGGACAGGGCCCGGGAGCACCCATCCCGTTCGCTCCGCCCGCTACGTCCAACTACCAGCATCCCCGGTTGTTTCTGCGTTGTTCTGCGCCAACCCGGAAAAATACCCCTGCTGTGCCATGTACCGTTACGAGAGCGGAAAGGACGGACGAGCGTGGTGTGCCTGAAGCCGGAACGCCTGACGCCGGGCTGCGCCGTAAAGCCGGGGACCGCCAGCCTGCGCTGCGCAACAGTGCTCGTGGTGGTTCTTGTCTGCTCTGCGAGCGGGCAGGCCAAGGGTGGCGCCGGGCACCATGCCGCCGGCGGGACCGTCGCAATCGGAAACACCGGCCAGGACCCCGTGCCCTCGCACGGACTGGAGCGGCCCGGCTACCTGGGCGTAAGCCTGCGCGACCTGGACGCTGCCGAGGCCACCCGCCTGCACAAGCGCGGCGCCATGGGCGCCATGATCGTGACCGTCGACCGCGACGCGCCGGCCTGGACCGCCGGCCTGCGCCCCCAGGACGTGGTGCTTGAGATCAACGGGCAGGCGGTGAACGGGGTAGAAGCCCTGCGGCGGCGGCTGCGCGAGTGCCCGGCCGGCGACACCATCACCCTGCGGGTGCGCCGCGGCGACGACGAGATGAGCTACTCCGTCATGCTGGGCGACCAGCAAACGATCGCGCAGAACGCGCTCAGCCAGCATCTTCGGCCCGGCCCCGTGCTTATTCCTGGCCCCTCGCCCGCGTCCTCTCCCGCATCTGGGCCGCCCGAGGCCAACGGTCCCTTCGCCTGGTCGGCCATCACTCCGTTGCCGGCGCCGCCGCCGGAACCTGCGAGTAGCGCGCGCGGCATGGCTTCGACCCTCCTCGATGCACTCATCCCGGGCTCGACCTACACCGGGCTGGAGGTGGACCCGCTGACGCCGCAGCTGGCGGCATTCTTCGGCGCGCATGCCGGCGGCGGCCTGCTGGTGACCGCGGTGGGCGCGGGCTCCCCGGCTGCCAGCGCCGGGCTCACTGCCGGCGACGTGATCGTGCGCGCGGGCAACCAGCTCGTCTCGACGCGTAGCGCCTTGGCCCGCGCGCTGCGCGAGGCCAAGGGCAACGCCGTGCCGCTGGCGGTGCTGCGCGACCACAAGGAGACGATCCTGAGCCTGCTGCCCGGCAAGCGCAAGAAGCTGTAGGCTCCACCCGTGCGGAAAAGCACATCGTTTGGCGCAGGGTGGGCGATTGCTCCAGAATTCTCTGGATAAGAGTGGGGTCATCCTGAGCGGAAGCTGGCGCGCCAGTGCCGGCTGGCGTCGAAGGATCTGCTTTTGCCGTATCTTCTCGGCCCCGCCCTGCTTTCATCAGAAACCGGCTTCTCCGATACCCTCGCTTCGGGGTTTGAAAGTCCTCTATCTTCGAAGCGGGCACCGCTGCTCAAAAGCAGACCCGATGTGGCATCCTGTATCGACCGTAGTTCGACCAGAAACCGATCGCAGACCGGAGAGCCCATGGTGACCCCCAACCTTGCGCCCGTAGAGCCAGCCGTGCGCGAGCAGCCGGCAGTCAGGCCGCCGCGCGACCCCTCCATCGACTACCTGCGCGCCTTTGTCATCATCCTCGTCATGCTGGCGCACTGCGGACTGGCCTACTGCTACATGGTGCGGCAGAAGACCGAGTGGAACTCGCTTGCGCCCATCGTCGACCTCTCCGGGGCATCCACCCTCTTCGATTACCTGTTCAACTTCGCCGATGTCTGCCTGATGGCGCTTATGTTTTTCCTCTCGGCGCTGTTTGCCTGGCCGGCCTTGCGGCGGCACGGCATTGCCGGTTTTCTGCGGGACCGCTTCATCCGCCTGGGCTTGCCCTTCCTGGGCGCGATCATCCTGCTGCTGCCAATTGCCTACTACGCGGCATGGGGTATGGCCAATCCGGGCCGGGGCTACGGCACCTTCTGGCTCATGCTGGCGCACCACCGTTTCGGCGCAACCGGCCCAGCCTGGTTCCTGTGGGTGCTGCTGCTGCTGGACTGCATCCTGGCCGGCTGCTTTCTCCTGTTCCAGCGCACGCTGGCGCGGCTGGTGCCGTCGATCGAGCGGCTGCAGGAGGCGTCCGGGCGGGCTGCCCTGCTGCTGCTCGGCGTCTGCGCCATCGCCTATCTGCCGCTCTTCGCGCACTACGGCTACGGGTATGGCGGATGGAAGATCATCACCCTGCCCTTCATGCTCCAGCCGTCCCGGTTTCTGGTCTACCTGGCGTGGTGCATCGCGGGCTTTCTGGTGGGCAGCGCGGGCCTGGAGCACGGACTGATCGCCCGCTCCGGGGCGCTGGTGCGCCACTGGCCCCGGTGGACCGCGCTGTGCGTCGTGGCCTTCAACGCATTGTGGCTGGTACCCCGGCTTCCGTTCTTCGCCGGGCTCCCGGTCATGGGCCGCCACGCCGCCCTCGGCCTGCTCTGGGTGTTTGCGAACGTCACCTGCGTGCTGGGGCTGATCGCTTTCTTCCGCGGGGTGGTGCAGCGGCGGCGCCCGGTCTATGACTCCCTGGCCCGCACGGCTTACAGCATGTATCTGGTGCACTACATTTTTGTGCTGTGGAGCCAGCGCCTTCTGCTCGACGTGCAGATCCCGATCCTTGGGAAGTTCGCCATCGCGTTCACAGCGACGCTCGTCCTGAGCTGGCTTACCGGGCTGCTAGTTATAAGGATTCCCGGCGTACGCCGCATCGTGTGATCGCACAAAGGGAGCAAGAGCAGGAACCTTCGGCAACACTCCGCTCAAATGACAGTACGCAAGTGCGGCGCAGCGGCGCGACGCGTTCCATGCCGAGTAGCGGCTCTGCTTCTGCGCTCGAGTGGCGACTACTGGATCTGCGCGTCGAAGGCACCGGTCTCAACCGTGCCCCCGTGCTTCATCTGGATGAAAATGCGGTAGCGCCCCGGCGAGGGAAACCCGTAAGGAAAGGCGACGACGTTCGAGATGGGCTCGGCGGGCATGCCGGCCATTGCGCTCATGGGCCCCGTAGTCATCGCGGCATTGGCGGGAGCAGCCTCCCCGGGACCGGCCTGGTTCGCCAGCATCAAGGCAGCCATGGACGCGGACCCTTCCGGATGCACATGCGCAAAGGCGGTGCCGTCTGTCTTGATGAACGCCGCGTGGCCGACCATGCCCATGTAGTACCGCATGTCCGATGGCGGCCTCCCGCTCGCGTCCAGCAGACGGAAGCGGAACTGGTAGCCGGTGTTCGCGGACAGGCTCGCGGGGCGGTCCCAGACCATCGTGTAGCCATCGGGAAAGCGGAAGCTGGTATTGAGCATTCCAGCCGCAAGCGGCCTGGCCGTGCCCGAGGCGTCATCCCCTGCAAGCGGCCGTCCGGCAAGTCCCGGCGGAACCTCCACCCGCGCCACCAGCGTCTCTGGGAAACCGCTCGCATGCACCACGTCGCCGTACAAGGCATAGCTGCCCGGCGGCATCGCGGGCAGGGCGAGGTGAAAATCGCCCGCGGCGACCTGGTCCGGATGCAGGTGGTAGATCACATCCATCTGCGGCTCGCGGATCACATACAGGTGCATCAGGTGGCCGTGATCGGGGATGAAGTCCGATAGCGAACGGCCGGTCGTCGCGCCCGGAATCTGCATACGGAGGTCCAGTTGATCGCCGTGCAAAGCCGGGTGGAAGACGATGGGGCGGTAGACATTCTGCAGGCTGCCGGCGGCCGAGGCCTTCCACCAGCGGTCGCCCACCAGCAGGATGCAGAAAGCACACAGCAGTCCGGTCGCGCCGGACAGGAGCGCTCGCCGCCAGACGCCGGCGCCCGGAATGAAACCAGGCTTGAGCCGGCTCTCCCGCACCGCCGCGATCACAATGGCCGCCAGGCTCAGGAGCAGGAACGCACCGAGGATGATCAGCAGGATGCCCGTACTGCGCGGCATAGTCGCAATCGAAAGCGCCATCGCCGGTACCGGCACAGCGGTCGCCTGCGCACCGGATGGACCTGCGATCGCCAGCCGCAGCCGCCAGGAGCCCGGCTCCATCAGCCAGAAACTGCCCGTGTAGAAGTGCTTGTCGACTGCAGAGCGCTTCAACGTTTCAGCCTGGGGCGCATACCGCGATCCCTCGCCCGTCATGGGCATCGGCGTCACCGTCATGTTGCTCACCGGGGCACCGACCGACCGAACCTCGACTGTAGCCGTGCCAGGGATGGCGACCGGCGGCCGGATCGTCACAAACAGCTTGTAGGGGCCGGCATCCGCGTCTTCGTAGATGTCCTTGCTGCCCACATGGGCGTGCGCTGCCGGCGCGGTGAGCCATGCCGAAAAAACCAGCAGAAGCAGCCAGCGCCATCCCGTTCTGCTCATCGTTGCACTCCCCGCATCCAGCGGCCCAGGCCGAACGCGATCCAGCACGTGAGAAAGCCGAGCCCAACTGCTTCGCTGAGGCCGGCGACGAGCGGCAACCCATGCTGCGCCAGATGAAACACCGGGATCCGGTCGGCGGGACGGGCGATGAACGGGAAATACAGGGTGCCGAAGAAGTAGTTTTCAGACCAGTGCGACATCAGGAAATCGGCGAATGGCCACTCGAAGGCCACGAGGACCAGGGTGAAGATCGCCGCGCTGGCCAGGGCCTGCATCGCCAGGTTCAGCCGGGCGGCACGCTGCCAGAAGAAATCGAGCGCCAGCGCGGGCAGCACCAGCAGCAGGGGAAACGTGGGCGGGATCATGTGGGTGACCTGCGTGTACACGGGTCCCAGCCGCGGCTGCGCCGGGAACAGCGGCAGAATCCAGAGAAGGCCGAGAATGACAACCGTGTAGACCGAGGTGGCCGTGGTCGCAGGCCACCGCGACCGGGAAATCTGCGACAGCAGCGCCAATACGGGAAGGATCAGGATCGCGCTCAAGACATAGCCGTGCGTGTAGTGCAGGTAAAACTTGTTGGTATACGCGCTCACCAGCACCATCTGGTCGGTGATCAGCAGGCCACCCACAAACAGCAGCAGACGCCGCAGCGCGGTAAAGTTCGTCGCCCCCTGGTCGGCAGCGCGGTTCATGGTTGCCAGTATCAGCGTAAGGATGCCCACGGTGACGCCGCGCATGCCCAGAAAGAGCAGCGTATGCGGCGGGGTGATCACCTTCGCATCCAGCCCGTAGGCCGCGTGCCACCAGTTGTCGAAGGGCGCCGACGTAAGCATCGCGGTGCCACCCCAGGCCGCGATGAACGCGCCCAGCGGCGCCCGAAACCCGAGAACCTGCACCGAGGCGGCCTTCATCGCCGGGGAGCGGCCAAAGGTCGTCGCGAGGATCAGGTACCCGCACGTGAGGCCAGCCAGAACCCCGCACAGGTAAATTGCCATGTGAGCAGGGGTCCAGAAGCTGTCGCGTCCGATCGAGATATGCCAGGAGATATCCCACAGGATGCCGATCGAGGAAGACGTGATCCCGAATACACCGCACCAGATGTACCAGGGCACCCGAGCGGCCTTCGGCCGGAAGAGCTCGCGGGGTGAAACAGTTGGGCGGGTCGCTGTGAGTAAAGTGGCGGCCATGGGTTCTCCGGGGAGGGGGAGTCGGGCTGCTCTGTAAACACTATGGTAACGCGACGAGCCCAGGAGGCTAGGGTACTTTCGGAACAGAATCTCGCCCGATCGCGGCCCGGAAGCCTTGACAAGTCATGGGTGCAGCATCTGTTCGACGTATGGAAGAACGGTTTGCGCCACCTTTTCATAACCGGCGCCGTTGGGGTGGATGTAGTCCGGGCTCATCAGGGGGGCGACTCCGTAAACCCCCTGCAGCAGAAAAGGGATCAGCGGCAGGTGATACCTGGAGGCGAGCGACGGGTACACTGCGTAGAACTGCCGCATATACGGGGTGGTGAGCTGCGGCGGCGGGGTGAAACCGAGGTTGCCGGGGACATCGATGCCGGAGAGCAGAACCCGGACATGCGCCTGCTGCAGCGCCTCAATCAGGCTGTCGAGATTGCGCTCGATGCCCGGCAGCGGCTGGCCGAGCAGGGCGTCGTTCGAGCCAAGCTCGAGCACGACGATCGACGGGTGAGCGCCTAGCACGCCCGGCAGACGCGCGAGTCCCTCCGTCGTCGTATTGCCGTCCACGCCCTGGTTGATGACGGTGACGCGATACCCGGCCTGGGCGAGGTCCTTGCGGAGAAAGTCAGGGTAGGCGCTGCCCGCGGGTGCCCCGTGGCCGGCGGTGAGGCTGTCGCCGAAACAGACGATGGTCTGCGCAGGGACTGGCGCCCCGGCTTGCGGACGCGCAGCCAGACCGGCACAGGGCAAAAACAGGAGCAGAGCGGCAAGAATTCGAGGCATGTTGCCTCCAGTGTATCGGGGGAAAGAGGGTCGCTCGCAGATGGGAGAGTCTCCGGATTCGCGGCATTGCATTCCAGGCCAGAGGCTGCCCTGCTCTGTGTTCAAATATCTTAGTGGCCCAAGAGCTCGAAAACGCACCCGCGGCAAGCGTCCCGGTGTTTCAAACCGGCGGCGTTCCCGCGCCCCGGCACCCGCTGCGCCGCCGCTGGAAGGCCGCGATCCGGCGCGTGCGCGAGCTCGCGACCGTCGGCCACGCGCTGCTCTCGACCCGCCACCCAGTCATGGCGCAGATCGTGCCGGCGCGCTTCTGCAACCTGAGCTGCACCTACTGCAACGAGTACGACAAGGTCTCCGAGCCAGTGCCGGTTGCGGAGATGCTGCGCCGCATCGACGCGCTGGCGAAGCTCGGCACCTCCATCATCACCATCTCGGGCGGCGAGCCGCTCACCCATCCCGACCTGGACCAGGTCGTCGCCCGCATCCGCCGCCACGGCCGCGTCGCCGGCATGATCACCAACGGCTACCTGCTGATGCCGGAGCGGATCGAGCGGCTGAACCGCGCGGGTCTGGACCATATGCAGATCTCGATCGACAACGTGATGCCGGACGAGACCAGCAAGAAAAGCCTCAAGGTGCTGGACAAGAAGCTCGAAATGCTGCGCGAGTACGCCGACTTTCACGTCAACATCAACTCGGTGGTAGGCGGCGGCATCTCGAACCCGCAGGACGCGATCACGGTTGGCCGCCGCGCGATCGAGCTCGGCTTTACCTCGACGATCGGCATCATCCACGACGGCGGCGGCCAACTGAAGCCGCTGGGCGGCGAGGAACGGCGGGTGTGGGCCGAAATGCGCGGCTGGAAGAAGACCAATTACTCGCAGTTCAACCAGTTCCAGGAGGCGATTGCCAATGCGGAGCCGAACGACTGGCGCTGCCGCGCGGGCGCCCGCTACCTGTACGTCTGCGAGGAAGGCCTGGTGCACTACTGCTCGCAGAAGCGCGGCAACCCCGCCGTGCCGGTCGCCGAGTACACCAGGGCCGACCTGCGCCGCGAGTTCACGCATGCCAAGAGCTGCGCGCCGCACTGCACGGTGTCGTGCGTGCACCAGATCTCGTACATCGACCACTGGCGCGCCCCGCAGACCGGCCGCACTTCCCCCGGCGCTGCCGAGGGGCTGGTCAATATCGAGCTTTAGGCTCGCAGAGTGCGAGTTACAGGCTCGCTTTCTGCGAGTTATCGACTCGACTTAGGCGAGCTACCGTCTCGCCTTCTGCGCTTTCGGCTCGGGCGCAAATGAGCTGCCGCCCCGAGTCCAGCGAGTTAGCAGGTCTCGCGCCCCTTCCGCAAAGTTCCCCTTAGGCAAGAGCACAATGAGCCCTCCAGTCCTCTGCGACGCGAGCCGCCTCCTGAAAACATTCAAGCTCGACACACGCAGACACACGCGGTGTAGCACACCCTCATAAACAAATCTTTTCCCCCACATCACTACTCTGTATACCTCTCTTGAAAATCTCACCTGCGTGTTAGGCTGCCCCCATGAAGCACCCGATCTACAGCCTGCAGATGAGCCATCCTTGCGCTCCTGCGCAGCCCTTCGCTGCCTGGTCTTGTTGCCGCTAGTCCGCTCCACTCGTCAGCCATCAGCGTAGCTGGACCACACAGAGCTGCGTAGTCAGACGAAAGCAACCTTCAGGAGAGTCCCCCGCCTATGAAGCATTCCCGCTACTTCCGCCGCCACGCCTCCCGGCACGCCATCCTGACGCTTACCGGCTTGACCGCCACCGTCGCCGCCTACGCGCAGATCGATACCGGGCAGATCAACGGCACCGTCACCGATCCCTCAGGGGCCGTCGTCTCCAAGGCGCAGATCACAGAACGCAACATCGGCACCAATGCCACCCGCTCGGTCACCAGCGCGAGCAACGGCACGTACACGTTCACGAACCTGTCCGCCGCCATGTACGAGATCACCGTCACGGCGCCCGGCTTCGGCAGCCAAGTCCAGCAGGTCGAGGTCACGGTCGGCGGCCACGCAACCCTCGACGCCAAGCTCACCGTCGGCCAGGGCGCGGAAAAGGTTACGGTCACCGCGGCCTCCGGCGGCACAGAGGTCAACACCTCCACGCAGGAGCTCTCGCAGATCATCGGCACGGAGCAGGTGGCGCAGCTGCCCTCGCTGACGCGCAACCCGTATGACTTTGTCGGGATCGCCGGAAACGTAAGCAACGGCGATAGCTCGCAGGGCAAGAGCCAGAACGAGTCTACGCGCGGAGTCAGCTACTCGCTCAATGGCCAGCGCTCCTCGGGCACCGACATCCTGCTCGACGGCGTTGAGAACACGGATATCTTTAACAATGCCGTCGGCCAGACAGTGCCGATCGACACGGTGCAGGAGTACCGGGTCATCACCAACAATTTTGCCGCGCAGTACGGGCGAGCCTCGGGCGGGGTGGTTAACGTGATCACCAAGGCCGGGGCCAACAGCTTTCATGGCGGCGCGTGGGAGTTCAACCGGCTCTCCGCCTACACCGCCAACACCTATGACAATGCGGCCAACGGCATACCCAAAGGCGGCTACACCCGCAACCAGTTCGGCTTCGATATTGGCGGCCCCGTAGTGAAGGATAAGCTGTTCTTCTACGAGGGAACAGAGTGGCTGCGGGTGCGCTCGACCGCCAACCAGAAGTCGCTTGTGCCGGATCCCGCGTTTCTGGCCGCAGCCGCGCCCGCCACCCAGGCCTATTTCGCGCAGTACGGCAACACAGTAAGCGGGACGACGCTCAGCAAGGTCACCGCCGGCGATCTGGTAGGTCTATACGGCGTACCGTCGGGCTCGCCGCTAGGCAAGCTCTCGGCGACCACGCCGGTACTCGACCTGGTCAGCTACGGGGCGCCCTCCGACGCGGGCGGTGGTCCGCCCACCAACTCATACTCCTTGAACAGCCGCGTCGACTATACCGTAAACCCGTCGACCCAGACCTACGTGCGCTACGCCCTGCGCAAGTTCACCAACACCAATGGCTATGACTTCTCCTCGCCCTACGCGCAGTACAACGTGGGCGACGGCGCGACCGATAACTCCGTTCTTTGGAATATCACGCACATCTTCAGTCCGGCGATCGTGGCCAACACCAAGCTGAGCTTCACGCGCTTCAACGCCATCGATACCTACAACACCGCCCTGCAGAACACACCCACGCTTTTCCTGTCGAACGGCGCGACCATCGGAGGTACCGCGGGCGGCAATCCCGTGCAGCTGCCCGGCTTCTACGGCACCAATCTCGGCACCGGTGGACTGCCCTATGGTGGACCCCAGAACATCGTCCAGTGGAACCAGGACCTGAACTGGAGCCGGGGCGCGCACGAGCTGCAGTTCGGCCTGCAGCTCATCTATATCCAGGTGAACCAGGCTTACGGCGCTTATGCGCAGGCGGACGAGCAGCTGGGCAACAGCCCGGCCGCCGGACTCAACAATTTCCTCAGCGGCACCAACTCGTTATTTGAGGCCGCCGTGGACCCGCAGGGCAAGCTGCCCTGCGTGAAGAACTATGAGACCGGCACTCTGAACCAGACGCCGGACTGCACCATCAGTCTACCGGCCGTGCCGCCCAGCTTTGCCCGCTCCGACCGCAACCATGACATCGCCGGTTACGGTCAGGACCAGTGGAAGGTACGGCCGCACATCACGCTCAACTACGGCGTGCGCTACGAATACTACGGCGTGCAGCACAATAACAAGTCGAACCTGGACTCGAACTTCTACTACGGTGCCGGTCCAGGCATCCTGAACCAGGTCCGCAATGGCCAGGTGCAGATCGCGTCACAAAGCTCTGTCGGCGGCCTGTGGAAGCCCAGCTACGGCACCGTGGCTCCGCGCGTCGGCTTTGCCATCGACCTGCGGGGCGACGGCAAGAGCTCGCTGCGCGGCGGCTACGGCATCAGCTACGAGCGCAATTTCGGCAATGTGACCTATAACGTGATCCAGAACCCGCCCAGCCAAGCCGTCATCCAGGTCCTCAATACCCCGGTAACTACCTCCAATGCCGGCCCGCTCGCCGGCTCCGGCGGCCAGGTCGCGTTGCCGCCCACCAGCCTGCGCAACGTGGACCAGAACATTCGCACCGCCGAGACCCAGTTCTGGAGCCTGGCGCTGGACCAGCAGATCGTGCCTAACACCGTGGTTTCGCTGCAGTACGCGGGGGCGCGCGGCACCCACCTGTACGACATCAAGAACTACAACGAGCTGGGCGCTGGGAATGTGTACCTGGGCGATCCGTTCGATCCGATCCGCACCACGAGCGCCAGCGGCAACCCGGTCACCGCGTTCAGCTACTCACGGCCCAATAACCAGTACAGCTCGATCAACAACCGCGGATCAAATGGTGATTCTTACTACCAGGGGCTGAACGTAAGCCTGCAGTCGACCAATCTGGCCCACTCCGGGCTGAGCCTGGTGGCCAACTACACCTGGTCGCACTCGATTGACGACATCAGCTCCACGTTCTCCGAGAGCAACAGCTCCTCGAATGGTGTGGGAAACCTCGGCTACACCAATCCGCTCGATCCGGGCTTGGACAAGGGTGCCTCGGATACTGACATCCGCAACCGGTTTACAATCGCGCCGATCTGGGACACCCCCTGGTACAAGGGCGAGAGCAATCTCAAGAGTGAAGTATTTGGCGGATATCACATCAGCGGCATCTACACGGTACGCACAGGCACGCCGTTCACCTATGTCGACAGCACCAACAGCCTGAACAAGTCCTTCGGAGAGGGCATTGTGCGGTACACGCCGGCGCCGGGTGGAGGCCCAATCAAGTTCCACACGGCCGGCGCAATCGCCCAGACCGCTCCCAACAACTTCCTGCTGGCGAACCTGCCCGCGGCGCAGGCTGTCGGCAATCCTGCCTATGGTCCGTCGCCGAACAACAGCACCCAGTTGACGGACGTGCAGGCGGCCACTATCGGTATCTCCGATTTCGGGCCGTACCCGGCCGATATGACGCGGCGCAACGCCTTCGTCGGCCCCGGCGCCTGGAACCTTGATCTGGCCGCGAGCAAGAGCTTTCCCATCAAGGAAGGCGTGGCACTGGAGCTTCGGGCCGAGGGATTCGACATCCTGAACCACCACAACCTCTACACACAGGAGACGCTGACCGACGTGGCCCAGACCGGCTACGGCGCCCCACTGCCCATCCAGGCGAGAAAGGGAGGCTCCGGCTACTACGGCGGAGCGAACGACGAGCGGCGCTTCGGGCAGTTCGCGCTCAAGGTCAACTTCTAACTGGCGACGAACGTCTGTCTTACAACGCACAAAGAGCCGCCCTCCGGGGCGGCTCTTTCGTTCCGCAGGAAAGTTACCCCTGCTGGCCGCCCTCCGCATCCTTATCCTTTTTGCCTTCCTCTTCCTTCTTTTTTTCCTTCTTGGTCTTCCAGAAGTTCTGCACCGCTCGGCGCTGGTCCTCGGCTTGCCACACCATCAGGCGCTGCTGCGCTTCCTGCCGGCTGATCTCTTCGACCGAGGTCGCCTCCAGCACCTTGACCTGCTGCCAGGGAACCAGGTGCGCGCCGCGCAGCAGAAAGCCCGAGCCTGCCCAGCCCTCCACCAGCTCCGAGACCTTGCTCTTGACATCGTCCGCGTCGACGAACGGGTATAGCTCAAAGCTGGTGCCGTCGAGCAGGTGCGCTGTGACGTGCGCGATCAGCAGCGTGTCGGGGTTGGGTTCAGGTTTCTTGTCTGCGTTCTGTTCCGGATTCGATTCGTCGGTCGTGTCAGCCATGCGTTCGGGATCTCCTTCTCTGCTGGATGGTCAGGGGATTGGATGCGGACGGTCCGCCTTCGGTCGTTCTTCCGCGACTAGAGCATTTCTCCCATAGGTATGCACTTCGAAGACTTGTGGTGTGCGGCTTTTCTTGACGGAAAAGCCACGTGGAGTGGAGTGGCTTCGGCTACATCTGTGGGAGAAATGCTCTAGGTCGAAACCCGCGGGCGCGCAGCCTCCGAGGACGCGCCGGGGCCGTCTGCCGGTCCCGCACCGGCCGCCTGTTCGGGAAGGGCGGCCCGGCGCACCAGCATCTGCACCGATTTCCGGTCCTGCTTCTGGCGCAGCCGCAGCACAAACAGCCGGACCGACAGCGCGATGGCGCCCCCCAGCATGGTGCACACAAAGCGCCGGTGCGCGATCTCGGCGCCGGGAATGTTGTTGAGAGACAGCAGGAACACGATGTACGACGTGAGGCAGACCGAAAACAGCGCGTAGTTGACATTGAGCAGGCTGTACGAGAACCAGGTAAACAATACCACCAGTGCTGCCAGCCCCGCCGGCGCCGGATGCACATACACCAGGAAAGTGCTGGCCAGCACCGCACCGGCAAGCGTGCCCACGGTGCGCGCAATGGCGCGGCTGGCCGTGTCGGCGATACCCGGCCGCAGTACCAGCAGCGCGGTCATTGGGATCCAGTAGCCGCTGGCGAAGTGCAGCTCCCGGTAGATCTCCGTGCTGATCGCGAGCACCACCGCCAGCCGCGCGGCATAAGGCAGCGCGGAGTCGCGCATCCGGCGCTGGCGCAGCGAGAACACCGCGCTGAGATAGGTGCGGCGCAGCGCCTGCTCTTCCTCGCGCATGTAGCGGGCCAGCGCAAACACGTGGCTGCCCAGCTGGCGAAACGTGCGCAGCATGATTGCGGAAACGATCAACTGCACGATGCCGCCCGCGAAGATCAGCAGCGCCCGCACCGCGGCGGCGCCGGGCGAGAACGGGAAGGCAGAGGCGACCAGCAGCGTAACCACGCACTGCTGGCCGACCCAGCTGTAGCCGGCTGCACGCTTCGACATCATGCCGTAGCCGAAGCCGAACCCGGTCGCGATCAGCGTCAGCGTCCAGTGGCTGTGGCCGGCCACCATGCCCACAAAGGTCGAGAAGGCCATGCCGAAGGAGACGAACAGGATCGGCAGCAGCGGCGTGCCGTCGATATCCTGCTTGGCGCCGAAGCCCGCCGTCATGGCGCCGCCGCCCGCGATCATGCCCACGGCCGGGTGCCCCGCCGCGATGCCCACCGCGAGACACAGCGCGACCGCCAGCACGAAGAACCAGTCGGTACGGAACGATGCCAGGTTCCAGTGGAAGATATAGCTGTCGGCGAGGTAGGCAAACGCCGGGGCCTCGCCAGGCTTTGCGGGTGAAGAGGGCGGCGCAGCCGGGATTGGCGCCGGAGCCGAAAATGGCGCCCCGATTTTGGTCGCGCTAGGCAGGGCCGGTGTCCTCATGGCCCGTCTCAGATCTCGCATCGGCCCTGGCGTCAGCCCGGATCTCAGGGCCCGGCTCCGTCTGGGCCATGAAGCACTTGAGCCAGGCGGCGAGATCGGCCTTGCGCACCTGGCTGCGCATACGGGTCATGCGGCGGCGCTGCTCCGGCTCATCCATAACGACCGCCTGGGCCAGCGCATCGGCGACCGCGCTCTGGTCATACGGGTTGACCAGCAGCGAGCCGTGCTTGAGCTCGGTGGCAGCGCCTGCAAACTCGCTCAGGATCAGCACGCCGTCATTCTCGTGGCGGCAGGCCACGTACTCCTTCGCAACCAGGTTCATACCGTCTTTCAGCGGTGTGATGAACGCCACGCGCGAGGTCCGGTAGAGCGCCAGCAGCTCAGTGCGATCGAGCGAGCGGTGGATGTAGTTGACCGGCACCCAGCCCGGCTCGGCAAACTCACCATTGACCTGGGTGACCAGCCGCTCAATCTCCGCCTTCAGCAGCTGGTAGCCCGGGATCGTCTCCCGGCTGGGCACCACGATCTGGATCAGGGTGGTCTTTCGGTGGAGCTCCGGGTGCCGGCGCAGGAACAGCGCGAAAGCCTTCAGCCGCTCTGGTATGCCCTTGGTGTAGTCCAGCCGGTCGATACCCAGCACGATCGTCATGTCCTTGCGGTGCTGGCCGCGCAGCGCGGTCGACCGGCGGCGTACGTCGTCGGCATCGGAGGCGCGCTCGAAGTCTTCAAAATCGATTGAGATCGGGAACGCGCCCAGCAATGTCTGCTGCCCGTTGTGGTGTACCTCGCGGATATCGCCGTGATGCCGGGCTATGCCGATATCGGGCAGAAAGGCGCGCAGGCAGGCCACGAAGTTGCGCACGTCGCGCGCCGTCTGCAGGCCCACCAGCGTGTGCGCCAGCAGGCCCTCCAGCACCTGGCGTCCCCAGGGCAGCTTTTCAAAGATATCGGGCGGCGGGAAGGGGATGTGCAGGAAGAAAACCAGGGTCGCCCTGGGCGACTTCTTCCTCAGCACGGGCGCGACCTGCATCAGCTGGTAGTCGTTGATCCAGATGATGGAGTTCTTCTTCGCGACGTTGTAGGTGCATTCGGCGAAGCGCGCGTTCACGCTCAGGTAGAACTCCCAGTACGTCGGGTCGAAGTTGCAGCGCGACTGCAGGTCGTGAAACAGCGGCCAGATGATCTCGTTCGAGAAGCCCTCATAGAACTTCGAGTGCTCTTCATGGGTCAGCGCGATCGGCTCGTACCGGTAGCGGTGCTGGCGCGAGAGGCTGGCCAGCTCCTGGTGAATGCGCGGGTCCTGTTCGGTTCCGGCTGAACCTACCCAGATGCCGCCGTGCTCGCGCAGCAGCGGCTCGAGCGCCGTCACCAGGCCCCCACTGCTTTGCTTTACGCGCAGACCCTCCGGCCCCTTTTCAAAAGAGAGGGGCAGGCGGTTGGACACGATCACGAGCTCTCGTTTCATGAGAAAGTCCTGGGGTTTTCCGGGCAACTATACCAAGTGTACGGATCAGAATGTCTCGCTGCCAGTTGCGTCCGCTGCGCCGAGCCAGCTGTCAAGAAACGCCAGCAGCTCGCCGGGGGGCCGGAGCTGGAAGTGCGCGTGCGAGGCTCGCGAAGCCTCGCGGACCAGCAACGCCAGCCCACCGCGCGCCCGAATAGCCTCGAAAGCATCTTCATCGGTCAGGTCGTCGCCGAGGAAGACCGCTGCCTGCGCGCTGCCTGCGCCCGGCTGGGTCGCGGGCAGCGCCGCAAGCAGGGCTTCCGCCGCGTGGGCTTTCGTGCGGTCCTCCGCGCGCAGCTCCACGCCCCCGTCAAAGGGCAGCAGCGCCAGCGTGTCGCGGCCGGCGTGAGGGGCAAAGGCCTGGGTTGCAAGCCGCTGCACCTGGTCGAGCCGCGCGGGCTCACGCGCAGGGTCGATCGTGCGCCAGTGCACGGCCAGGCTCGCGGCCTTTCGCTCCAGCAGGCTGCCCAGCCCCTGCTGCTCGAGCGTGACCGCAGCCTGGTCCAGCGCCGCGCGTTGCGCCGGGCTCGCCTCCATCAGCGTGTAGTTCCCATTTGCGGTGCGGTGCTCGCGACCATGCATGCCCCACACCTCGGCCTGCGCGGCAAGAGGCAGCAGCGTAAGCAGCTCGTGGATGGGTCGTCCGGAAACGAAAGCCACGCGCGTGCGCCCGGCAGCGATGCGCTGCAGCCGCTCCACAGTACCCAGATAGGGATAGGCCTGCATCTTGTCGATGTGAAAGGGCGCCAGCGTGCCGTCGTAATCGCAGATCAGCAAGGGCTGCGCTGCCCGGCTCAGGCTATCGAAAAAGGTGCGCCCGGCGGCGCTGCCGCTGGCCCACGGCTTGGGCGTTTGCAGCGCCTCTGCAGATGCGAGTGGGGCAGACTCAGTCATACAGAGTTCGATGCGACAGCGCTCGGACTTGCATCCTGAAAGCGCGCCAGAACTCGCGCCGGGCTGACCCTTCACCGCTGTGCTGCAGCGACAGCGCCCTGTTGCCGCACAACGACCATGTCGACCCGGCGGTTTTTCTGCCGGCCTTCCGCGGTCGCATTGTCGGCGACAGGCCGATAGGGCCCGTACCCGGCCATGGAGATGCGCGTGGGATCGTAGTGGGTCTGGTCGACCAGCAGCAGCAGTACCGTCATGGCGCGCGCTGCGGAGAGCTCCCAGTTGGAGGCGAAGACGGCGTTGTGGATGGGCTGATCGTCGGAGTGGCCTTCCACGCGCACCACCAGGTTGTGCTGCTGCAGAATAGCCCCCGCCTGCTCCATCTTGCTCGCCTGCCCAGGCAGCAGGTTGGCCTCACCGGAGTTAAAGAAACCCAGTTCCTCAAATGAGATGACCAGCCCTTCCGGCGTCTGCTGGAGAGAAACCTCGTGCCTGGCGATCGAGTCGCCGAGAACCGCACGCAGCTGCCGGGCGAGCAGGTCGAAACCCGGCAGAGTATCCGGCAGACTCGCGGCCTGCTGCTGCCGGCTTGCAATCGCAGGCCGCGCAGCGATGCCCGGCTCGCGCCGCGACGGCTCGGGTGCGACCGACTCCCGGCCTGAAAATCCGGAATGGATGGCGCCGGAGAGCCGGCCCAGTGCGTCTTCGCTATGGTGCGAGGTAGCGAAAAGAACCACGAATAAGGCGAACAGGAGCGTCATGAAGTCGGCATAGGAGACCAGCCAGCGGTCCTGCGAAACAAGCTGCTGCTGGCGGCTGCGCCTTCTGCGCAACAGGTGGCTGCCCGCACTGCCCTCGGTATGCATCGGCGCGCTCACCGGGCTGCCATCTGCGCGACCCGTGCCGGCGCACGCTCCCCGGCCTGTGCTCCCAGCTTCTCCCGCAAGGCCCGGGGACTCGTGCCTTCAACCATCGAGATCACGCCCTCAAGAGTGGTCTCGCGCAGCAGCTGCGCCTCGCGCGCGCGCAGCCGCAGCTTGCCGGCCAGGGGCAGAAAGAGCAGGTTGGCCATGCCCACGCCATAAAGTGTCGCGACAAACGCCACCGCGATCCCGCGGCCGACCTCGCCGATGTTGTCGAGCCGCTCCATCACCTGGATGAGGCCGAGCACCGCGCCCAGAATGCCGACTGTCGGCGCGAAACCACCCGCCGCCTCCCACACCCGGGCCGGGCGCTCCTCTTCTTCCTCCAGGCGGATCATCTCCAGCTCCATGATCTCGCGCAGCTCGCGCACGTGTATGCCATCGATGGCCAGCATGAGCGCCTTGCGAAAAAACGGGTCTTCTATCTTTTTCAGCTCCGGGTCGAGCGAGACCAGCCCCTGCCGGCGCGCCTGCATCGCGAGCCGCACGATCTGCTCCATGCGTCCGCGCGCGTTGATCTGGCTGGCTCTGAAAGCGTCCCGCAACGCTGCGAGCGCCAGCCGCACCGCCGACAGGGGGAACTGCACCAGCACCGCGCCCAGGGTGCCTCCCAGCACAATGACCGCCGCCGTCGGCTGCAGCACCTGCGCCAGCCGGCCTCCCTCCAGGAAGAGTCCGAGCGTGATCGCGCCGCCTGCCACCAGCAAGCCGCCGGCCGTGCCTGTTTCCAGTTTCCGCATCGTTCTCCTTCCACCCCGGGCAGCGGTGCTGTGTTGCGCTATCGAACCTTATCGGCCGTGCCAGCCGAACCTTGAACGGCACCGCCGCTCCGTTGATGCCATCGCCATGCCGGCTCGCGCTGCCCCTGCTCCACCTCATTCCACAACGGAAACAGCGTGAGTGCACCTGCAATCGTGTCTTGGGCGGCGGTACATTCCCGAATCGGTTCGGGGCTGGCTGCATGTCTCAGAACAGAACGCTGCGAAAACCTGCGCCTCAAGGATGCAGGCGGCAGCAAGCCGGTACTCTGCGCGTGAACAGAATCGGTTGCGATTGGAGTCCTCTTGCCGAGCCGCCGTCCGCCATCACGATCGCGCTGACTGTTTCTTTGACTCTCTGCAGAAAAGCGCGAGCAATGGAAGCATGGCTTGGGGTAACGCACGGCCCGGGTCCTCGCATCTCTGCCCCTCTCGTCCCTTCATCCCTCTCACCCGTCTCACCCCTCTCATCCGTCTCATCCGTCTCATCCATTTCATTCATAACTGAGCACTGGATGAAGTTTTTCTCAGGAGATGCGGATGCACGTCAAAGGCCACTTTGCAAAACAGGAGCATGGATGAGAAAAGTTCCCGGATCGCGAGAAGCGGGCCTGGATTGCCGGCTTGCATGAGAGATCCATGAGCGTTCTGGCCTGCATAGAGTGGGCTCCCGAATGCAAAGCAAGATTGCGCAATAAAAAACAGCCGGGGCCTGAACAGATTTTTCCAAGCGCCGATAGATGGTTTGCAAGACAATCCAGCCGGAGCACAAGGCCATCGCGCAGAGCGGAGCTGGTTGTGCAGGCGAACGATCCATACATAAGGAGCAGTCCACCATGTCGCTTAGCATCCTGAACAACATCTCGGCTCTCGAAGCAGAAAATCAACTCAACATCACAACCGCCGCCGCCAACAAGAGCCTCCAGCAGCTTTCCTCCGGCTCACGCATCAACTCGGGCTCCGACGATGCCGCCGGTTTGGCCATCTCTGACGGGCTCAACGCCAACGTCGCAGCGCTCAACCAGTCGGCACAGAACGTGACCGAGGGTGTTGGCCTGCTGCAGACCGCCGACGGTGCCCTGTCCCAGGTCACCTCGTTGCTGAACCGTGCAGTAACGCTCGCAACGGAAGCCTCGAACAGCACCGTCAACAGCACACAGATTGGCTCGATCAACGCGGAGTATCTGGCGATTCAGAAGGAAATTACCGCCATCAACACCAGCACCAACTACAACGGCCAGGCCATCTTCGGCAGCACCCTGAACATCTTCAGCAGTGATGGCACGACCACCGGAGCCAACACGGTCACCACTGCCGTCGCGTCTACGAACTCGACCGCGCTGGGGCTGACCGCGACGGGCTTTACTACCAATGCAACCGCACAGACCGAATTGGGTCTGCTCACTGCAGCCATCAGCACTGTTTCCGCCCAGCGCGGCACCCTGGGTGCGAATGTGGAGCAGCTCCAGGCAACCTCTGCGGTCTCAACCACCGAGTCGCAGAACCTGGCCAGCGCTTCGAGCGACATCAGTTCCGCCGACATTGGCGCGACGGTTGCCAACGACACCAAGTATTCGGTGCTCGAGCAGACCGGCATCTCCGCACTCCAGCAGGCCAACCAGCAGTCGCAGACCATTCTGAAGCTGCTGCAGTAAGGATGAGGCAGCGGCGACAACCATCGCCGCTCATTCTTTACAAACCACACGAGAACGCCTGCGGGATCAACCTTCCGCGGGCATTCTCTCTCCTGCTTTCTCTTGGAGAGACGCACCGATCTGTCTGGAAGAGCCGCAGCCGAGGCGAGGCTCTTCCAGCCATTTCCAGGCGAAGGAACAAGCGCAGGCCACGCAGACGACCTGGTACAAACGTGGACAGGCATCTCCTGCACAGCATTGCCGTAAAGGAGCTCTCGATATTATGAGCACTTCCTCCACCACCGCACTCAGCTCCGTCTTGAGCGCTTTAAACAATGGTTCAAGCGGCATCGATGTCACCTCTGCCGTCGCCAGCATCATTCAGGCAGACCGAGCGCCGGAAGTCGCATGGCAGGCCCAGCAGACCGCGCTGAACAATCAGGCTACTGCCATCCAGCAGCTGGAGAGCGAGGCCGCGGCCGTCACCGATTCCCTGCAGTCGCTGGGCGACGTGACCGGAGCCTTTAACACCGTCTCTGCCACTTCCTCCAACACCAGCGTGGTGTCGGCTTCGGCCGCGCCGGGGACCGCAGCGGGCAATCACACCATCGAAGTCGACAACCTGGCGGTCACCGGCTCCTGGTACTCCGCCGAGGAGTCAAGCAGCTCTGCCGCGCTTCCGAGCGGCTCCTTCGATCTCACCAGCGGCGGCAACACCAAGACTTTCTCGACCGTGGGCGGCGTCACGCTCGACCAGCTCGCCGCATCGATCAACAGTGCCGCCGTCGGGGTCACCGCCAGCGTTGTCAATGACTCGAACGGCGCCAGGCTCGCGCTCGTCGCCCAGAACTCGGGCACGGCCGCGGACTTCTCCATCACCAACGACACAGCACTCCAGCTTCAACAAGGGACCGCGGGCAAGGATGCATTGATCCAAGTCGACGGAGTCCCGGTGACCAGTGCCTCGAACACCGTTACAGGCGCGATCAACGGACTGACTCTCAGTCTGCAGAGCGCACCGCAGCCCCCGTCGCCGGTCACCGTTTCGCTTGCGCCCGATGCGACCAGTATCCAGTCCAGCCTCAGCAGCTTCGTCAGCGCGTACAACACCCTCATCACGGACCTGAATCAGCAGTTCACTTTCAATGGCTCGACCTCTTCGGAAGGCGTTCTCGCCGCCGACAGCTCGGCTCGCTCGCTGCAGAACGACGTGCTGGGCGCTGCGAACCTGAATGTCGGCTCAGGGTCCATCACCAACCTGGCCTCGCTCGGCATCACCACTAACCAGGACGGCACTCTCACCCTCAACACGCAGACGCTCGGACAGTCCATCTCAACGAACTATCAGGGCGTCGTCAATTTTTTTCAGGGTACCGGCGGCAAGCCAGGCTTCGCTTCCACTGTCACGACCACACTGAACAGCTATACCGATCCGTCCCAGGGCGCTTTTACCGTGGACCTGGCCAGCAACAGCAACGAGTTTCAGGACCTCGGATCACAAATCAATACCTTCGAGCTCTACATCGCTTCCCAGCAAACCGTACTGACCGCCGAGTACAACAACGCGAACATCGCTCTGCAGCAGCTGCCTGAGCAGATCAAGCAGATCCAGACACTGCTGGGGGAGAACACCTCAGGAAGTAACGGATGACGCCCACACCGCCAGCTCTCGCCTACCGCCGCGCCGCCACCCAGCAAGCTTCGGTCGTCGGCCTCGTCATCGCGCTCTACGACACCCTCGCCGGCGATCTCCAGAGAGCCGTCGCTGCCATGCAGCGAAAGGAGATCGAGGATCGGAGCCGCCAGTTGAAACATGGCTTCGCCGTGCTGACGCAGCTCGACAGCCTGCTCGACGCAGAACGCGGCGGCCACGCAGCGATCAACCTGCGCCGCTTCTACGGGCATGTCCGCGAGGAGATGCTCCGCGCACAGTTCCTTCAGGATGACTCCATCCTCGAGCGCGTCGCAGAGCTGATACTGGATGTGCGTGGCGCGTGGCAGGAGGTCGATACACGGGTGGCAGCATACTCCGATCTTCTCGCACCCGAGTCAACGGAATATGTCACAGGGATCGGCAACGCCTCCTTCAACTGCATCGCTTAGACCATTTCTCCCACAGATGCTGCCTAAGCCACTCCACTCGACGTGGCTTTTACGTCAAGAGAAGCCATACCTCAAGGGTCTCCAAAATGCAGCCCCTTGTGGAAGAAATGTTGTAGGAAGAGGTTAAGAACGGTTCGCTCCGATTAAGGGGTCCGCATTAGGCGCAGCGTACGCGGTCGCAATGAGGTGTCAGCCATCCTCGCATCGAGGTAAGAAGAATCAGCGTTGACGCTGGAAGTTATCACTGGAAGAAGTCTGCTCCGACTTGTCCAGCGGCCTGTTCTCCTTTCGAGAGGCCGGTATCAGCCTTCAAAAATGCTGCAAGGTGTTCTCCTATCCCGGGCTTGCGCAGTTTTGGTGAGAAGTGACAAATCATTTGCGTTCCTGTTTCGTCGATCCAGCAACAAGCCCCGGCAACTCCTTGCTACGCTGAACCATCGAGCAGATATTTGCATGAGGTGATCCGGCTGACCAGAGCCTATGCAGTACAGTCGGTGGTTATTTTCGCGCTCTGCCGCCAGCGGACCCTCGGAAAACTTTAGTTCGATCTGCAGCGAAAAACAGGTGAACCCGGGAAGGCGCCGCGACTCTGTAAAGTCTTGCTCGCACGCTTCTTTCCATTAGGCATACCGTCCTGCGCCTGCGCCAGCCAACACATTCTCCAACAACGGTTTCCCTGGAGGATCGCCCACGCTAGCACCGGTCATCCGATTGGGATCCCGGCAGAGGTCCGTCCGGCGCCAATGTGGTCGCAACTGCAAACAAGACGCGCTCGCTATGCCATAACCTCCCTTCAAAGCAGGGGGCAGACTCGCACTCGATCGAGTCATGCGGCAGGGTATCCGGACCAAACCCGCGCGACAATTCAGTAGGAAGGAGGGCTGCGAAGTCATGCGTAGGCAAGTGAGCCTTTAGATCAGTTTTCCTCTAGGTGTAGAGAAGATTGTGGCATGTGGCTTTTCTTTGAGGAAAGCCACGTCGAGCTTTGCTGGCCGCTTCACAGCATTAGGAAAACTGGCCTAGCCGCCACGGTTGTCAGGTGAAAACGCAGCTGCAAGCATGGACCGCGGCGTTCGTTGAATCGAAGCTCTGGACAACGCACGCCAGTCATCCTGAGGATTTGAGTCTATCTACTGGGGAGCGCAAGCGCAGCTTTCCGCAACTTCTCCGCTACCTTGGCCTCGCACCTCGGACGCGCGTCCCGCCCGTACGCACCCGAGCGGCTCAATGCACTTGCAGTCGCAGAAGGCGCTGATGGGTTTACCACCGCGTCGGAATAGGAACTTTACTTCAGATAATCGAGCAGGGTTGTAGGCAGAACTTTCGCTGCCGCGGCAAGTACAGCGGAGTTCTGGGCTTCGGCCTGTGCGAGATTTTCGTCTGCGGTCGCAGGGTCGACGCCCACCAGGTTCGTCGCCTGCGTGCTCAGCGTCACTGTTTCCTGCGCGAGGAACGTCTCTTGCGAGTTCAGCTGGTTGATGCTGTTGCCAAACACGCCATGCTGCGCGGAGACATAGTTCAGCGCGGCTGTGATGTTACCCGTGGCGCTCGCGATATCCGCCGATGTGCCACTCTGCAGCGCACTGGCGAGCTGGCTCAGCGAATCGAGCACGCTCGCGCTCGGGTTGGTAAAGACCGCGCTGCCCGGCAAATTCGTCTGCACCTGCAGTGCGTCGCCGACCTGCACCTGGTTGACGCCGCTATTACCCTGGTAACTGTACCCGTTTGGCGAAGTACTATCGGCAGTGAAGGCGCTTCCCGCTGCTGACGTGCCTGCAAAGACCGCCACGCCCTGGTAGGTCGTGTTAGCCGCGGAGACAACGCTTGCGAGAATGCCCTGCACCTGGGTGGCAATTGACTGGCGGCTGGCGGCGGTCGTTGTCCCGGTTGCGCCCTCGGTGCCGAGGGTCACGGCTTGGGTCAGTAGCGAGACGACCTGGGTCAGCACGGAGTCAGCGGATTGCGCCGCGCCCAGGGCCGCGTTTCCATTCTTCGTGTACTGGTCGACATTGTTGCTTTCCGCTAGAGTCTGCACCAGGGCGGCGGACGCCGATGGGTCATCCCCGGGCAGGTTGACGCGCTGGCCCGTGGACACCTGCTGCAGCGCGGTCGCAAGACTGGCCTGGCTTTGCTGGATGCCGGCAAGGATATCGGGCTCCAGATTGGGAGAAACTCGCATGTCAGTCAGGCTCCTGTACCGGATACCATGCCCAGCGTCGTGCTGAACAGGGACCGGATCGTTGAAATAACCTCGGCCGCAGCCTCATAGGATTGCTGAAAACGGATGAGATTAGAGGATTCCTCATCGATGGAAACGCCGGAAACGGCATTCTGCTGATTGGTCAATTGCGTGAGGCTGGCCTGAATGGCAGTGGACTGGGTACTGGCTTGGGAGGCGGCGTTGCCAACCGAGTTCACCAGGGCGGAAAAGCCGTCGGTCGGGCTCAGGCCGCCGGTAGGCGCTGTGCTCTGCACCGCCGTCAGCGCTGCGAGGTTACCACTGCTTCCCGGGGAGCCATCGGAGCTGGCAGCGATGGCGCTCCCGTTAGTCGTGCGCAGCGCAATCGCTGCCGCGGACCCGCTCACGGTCGAGGGCACGGTAAACAGGGCTCCACCGGGGTTGCCCGATTGGTCGTAACCGCCTGCCTGCGCAGCATTGAACGATGTCGCAAAACTATTCGCCAGTGTGTCCAGCTGGGTCAGGAAGCCCGGGATCGCGACATCGCGGGTCTGCAGCAATCCTCCCAGGTCTCCGCCTGTCAGACTCTGGGTGATGGTGTTGCCCTGGCTGTCGAGAACCTGGGTCAAGCCATTCGCGCCCGCGCCCGTCGACAAGGCAAGGCTCTGGCTCGCGACGACCAGCGGCGTTCCATTGCCGGTGGTAACCGTGTCACCTTCTGCTGTCGTCGTGATGGCGATGTTCGTCAGTCCGGCGAGCTGCTGCTCGAGCTGGGTCCGCTGGTCGAGCAGCGCTCCGCCATCCTGCCCCTGAGCCGTCTGCTGAGCAATCTTTGGATTCAGGGCAGCAATCTGGCTCGTGAGCGAGTTGATCTCGGTCACATCGCCCGAGACCTGGGTGTTCAGACCGGTCTGGGTCGAGGTGAGCGCGGCACTGGTCGCGTGGAACTCGCTGACGAGATTCTGCGCATTGCTGATGACGGTCTGGCGGTCAGCCGTGTTCGAAGGCGCTGAAGAGAGCGCGGACAGGCTGGTGAAGAAAGCAGAAAGGTCCGAGCCGACCGTTCCGCTCGACCCCGAAAAGTACGTTTCGACCGACGCCAGCACATTGCTTTGCGCCGTGGCGGCAGACTGGTCCGAGGTCTGCTGCTGGATTCGGAGGTCCAGCAGCTGATCGCGCACACTCGAGACGCCCTCGACCGTCACACCCGCGCCGATCGCGGTGCTGCCGGTGCCAACGGTTCCGGCTGAGGAAAGGTTCACAACCTCGCGGCTGTATCCCGGCGTGGTCGCGTTCGCGATGTTGTTGTTTACCGTTCCGATGGCAGCTTCCTGCGCTGCCAGCGCGCCGGTCGCTATCGACAAAGCCCCATTGAGTCCACCCATCTGTTCCTACCCTTCCCAAGACCATGTCTGGTACCGGTCGAGAATGCCCGCGTCGGACCGGCTTCGGTTCGCCAGCACGGGCGTCTGCCCGTAGAGCGCTTTCAACATCCGCATGGACCGCCCGGAGTGCTCGAGCAGGGCGGCGTACTGCTCATTGAGGCCGCAGAGCTTCCGCGCTGCCTTGCGAATCCGCGAATCCAGGTTCGCCTTTGCAGGGCCTGCGTCCGCCAGATTCACAGCAAGAGGACCGTGCTCAGCCTCGCCGGCTTTGCGCGCTCGATCGAGAGCCGCGGCTAGCTCGCCGACGCTGCCCTGCTGCTGGCGGATGCTTTGCTCAAGCGCCTCCGGAGAGTTCCCGGCAATGGCGCTCATTGCCTGCTCCAGCTCCCGCGCGAGGGCGTCCATCTGCTGCAGGCATTGCTCTACAGCTTGCTCCTTCTGATCCTTCTGATCCTTCTGATCCTTCTGATCTTTGCTCGTCATGCCTGCTCCTTTCCGCCCCCGGCTGCCCGGGATCAAGCGCCTTCGCTTACCATCGCATCCGCAATCAGGGCCGGATCGACCGTGTATTCCGCGCTGGCCACCGCGTGGCGAAGCGCCTCGACTTTCGCCGTTCTCGCCTCAGCCGAGGCCAGGGCCTGCGATGCCAGCGAAGGCACCGAGAGCTTATCGGAGGAAAGCGTCGCCGTGTCCTCTGGAAGCGCCGGCGCTACACTCCGCCCACTCGACGCAGGCTTTGCTGACGCCGCATCCTCTAGCCCGATCCCTGTTGCCGCTCCCGAAAGGTCGATTCGCATCATGGCTCCTCTTATGGAACGAGTGCCATATCGGCACGGCAGTCCATTCCGTTCAGGCCTGTGCGTCGATTTTTCCCAATCTGCCCTTTTGTGGTGCATTCCTCCTATTTTTCTCAGTTTTTGCCTATATCCGTCCTGAAAGTGGCCGTGCCCTGGTGCGTAGCCGGCTCCGAAGCCGCTCCCAGATGTTCGGTAATCATCTTGCCGATGCCGATGCCGCCCGAAGCGACCAGGCTGGTTGCGAGCTGCTGCATGGCCATTCCCATGAACTGTTCCCCGCCGCCGCCATCCTGTCCGTCATCGTCCGCATCGCCGCCCGGCGCCGCGGCAAAGCTCTTCTCCGCGCCCTGCAGCCAGCTGCCCAGCAGGATGGACTCAAAATCGCTGCCGGCCTTGGCAATCTTGGCTTTTTCTCCGGAACCGAGCCCGGCCCCCGCCTCGCTCTGCGCCTGCTGGAGCAGAAGATCGCTCTGCGCGTGGGCAGCCGCACCGCTGCCCGCGAAGTCATTTCCATTCGCAATCCGCATGCTCAGATCACCTCCAGATCGGCCTGGAGTCCGCCGGCGGCCTTGATCGCCTGCAGGATGGCGATGATGTCGTGCGAGGTCGCGCCGATCGCGTGCAGCCCGCGCATCAGCTCATCCACATCCGCGCCATTGTCGAGCCGGATGGACTGCGCCGGTGGATCCTTGACGGCGAGCGTGGTCTCGGGAACGGTGCTGGTCGTGCCGTTGCTGAACGGCCCCGGCTGCGAGACGGCGATGGTGGTCGCAACCTCAATGGTCAGGCTGCCATGCAGCAGCGAAACCGGCGATAGCTTGACGTCGCCGCCCAGCACGATGGTGCCCGTGCGCTCATTGACGACGACCTTGGCTGGCTCATGAAAGTTGATGGAGAGGTTCTGCACGCGCGAGATGAGCAGCGGTACGGAGGACTCGCCGGACTGCGCCACATCGATCGCGATACGACGGCTGTCGACCGCGGTGGCAACCGGCCGCCCCAGGCTCTTGTTGATCGCGTCGGCAGCATCGCGCGCCGCGGTAAAGTCGTCGTTGCGCAGCAGCAGCGAAACGGTCCGGAACTGCGACAGGTCGATCGAGGCGTCGCGCTCCACGATCCCGCCATTGGGAATGCGCCCCGTGGTGGGCAGGTTCACCTGCCGGATGTTGCCGGCGATCCCCTCCGAGTAGCCGCCCAGCACCAGAGGCCCTTGCGCTTCGCCATACACGCGCCCATCCGGGCCACGCAGCGAGGTCAGCAGCAGCACGCCGCCTTCGAGACTCTTGGCATCACCGACCGAGGAAACAGTCAGATCGATCTTCATGCCGGGGCTTGAAAACGCGGGCAGCGTCGCCGTCACAAATACCGCGGCCACATTCTTGACCACGACCTGGGCCGGATTGATCTGCACACCCATGCGCAGCATGGCATTGGCCAGCGTCTGTACGGTAAAGAAAGTCTGCTGGCGGTCGCCGGTGCCGTGCAGGCCCGCGACCAGCCCGTAGCCCACCAACTGGTTGTCGCGCACGCCTTCAACGTCGGTGATATCGCGCAGCAGGACGGTGCGGTTCGGCGCCGCGGCCAGCGCCGGCAGGCAGGCGAGCAGCAGCGCAAAGCCGGTGCCGAGCAGTGTTCGTAATGGCGAAGGGAAGAATGGGCGCATGGCGATCAGAAACCGAAGAGCCACAGCACGGCCCGGGTAAGTGGGTTGGGGGAGCGAACGCTGTCGGAGATGATGCCTTTGCCCTTCATCTCGATCTCAAGGTTGCTGAGTGCGGTCGACGGAATGCTATTGGCGGAGGAGATGTCGCCGGGGCGAGCCACGCCGCGGATCACGAGGTTCTCATGCTGGTTGTTCATGAAGATCTGGCGCTCGGCCTCGATCACCAGGTTGCCGTTCGGCAGCACCGCGATGACCTGGCCGGTGAGGCTGGTCACAAAGGTGGTGTTGGAGGCGGTCTGCCCCTGGCCCTTCAACGCCGTGTTGCTCTGCGCGTTCAGGAGCGGGTTGGTGCCGTGCGTCGCGACGCCGCCGGCAATGCCGGAGATGCCAGAGGTAGTCGAGAACTGCCGCTGGCTGTTGACGTTTCCGCTTTGCGCTGCGGTGGTCTGCACCGCCACCTGCACGACGACCGTGTCATTGAGGCTGTGAGCCTTGTAGTCGGTCGAGAGGTCCCCAAGGGTGGCTCCCGGCGCCCACAGGCTGCCGATGGAGCGCTGATCCGCGGCGGGCGCGTTCTGCTCCTGCAGCCGCTCGATGTAGTCGGCACGCAGTTGGGTAGGGTCGAGCTTTTTGGGCTGCAGCTTCTTCGGCAGCAGCTCCGTCATGTCGGCTGCCCTGGCTTGCTGCGCACAGAGGCCGAGCCCGCACATTCCGCAGACCAGCAGCAGGCAGGCCGCGAGCCGCGTTTGCAGAAGCCGCCGCATCACAGGCTCCCTCGCACGGTCGTGCCGTCCACAATGGCAGCCTCGTACACCTTGCGGCGGCCGAGCCCGGCCACGCGGATGGTGCTGCCGGTGCTGCCGCTCTGGAGGCAGGTGACGGGGACGCGGATGTGGAGCAGGCCGCTATCGATCACCATCGAAGCATGCGCGCCGGAGCGCAGGGTGGGCGCCTCTGCCGTTCGGACGGGAGAGGTGTTCTGTTCGCGGACCGCAGCAAAACGAGGTGGTGCCGACGAGGGACGGGGGGTCGGTATTGCAGCAGCCTGGGCCGCGGATGGGGAGAGATGCACCAGCACATAAAAGGGCAGGCAGGCTCCTGCCTGGCAGGACAGCCGGACGTGCGCGACGGGATTCCCGAGATCGCTGGAAGCTGCCATGCGCTCAATGGGGCCGGCCTTTAGCACCGGCGAGGGCGCCCGCGTCTCGATCTTTGCCGGCAGCTCGATGGCATCGCCGGCCAGATCAGGATGCGCCGCGAGTACGGCGCGTGTGGCGGCTTCCAGCGGTATGGCGAAGGACACCGAACCGGCGCCAGCAAGTGCGGAGTGCGCACCCAGGCCCGAGAAAAACAATAAGGCAAGCCAGCGATTCATGCTCCGGTACCTTTCCGCCCGGTCTGCCGGGCCGTCTTCTGGCGCATTTTCAGCGCCACACAGCATTACTGCGTGAGCTGGTTGATCTGCTGCATCATCTCGTCGGCGGCTTTCACCACCCGCGAGTTCGACTCATAGCCGCGCTGGGCCACGATCATCTGCACGAACTGGTCGACGACGCTGACGTTGGACTGCTCGAGCATGCCCTGCGAAAGAGTGCCGATGCCCTCGGCCCCGCCGGGTGCGCCGATGATGGGGTCGCCGGAAGCCGTGGTCTGCAGTGCAATGTTGTTGCCCGCGCTGTCCAGTCCGCCCGGGTTGACAAACAGTGCCAGCTGGATCGCTCCGACCTGCTGCGCCTGCGTCTGGCCGGGCTGCGTGACCGATACGGTGCCGTCCGCGCCGACCGTCACCGCGGTCGCATCCGGCGGAATGGTAATCGCCGGCTGCAGAGGATCGCCGTTCGGCGTCACCACGTTGCCCTGCGCATCGAGCTGGAACGAGCCGGACCGGGTGTAGCCGGTCTGCCCGTTGGGCAGCAGAATCTGGAAGAATCCCTGGCCCGAGATGGCGAGATCGAGCTGGTTGCCGGTCTGCGAGAGATTGCCCTGGGTCTGCAGGATCTCGGTCGAGGTAGGTCGCGAGCCGAGACCGACCTGCAGGCCAGCCGCCACCGTGGTCTGCTGCGAGGCCGCCGCGCCCGGCGAAACCTCGTTCTGGTACAGAAGGTCAGAGAACTGCACGCGGCGTTGCTGGAAGCCGGCGGTGCTCGAGTTCGCAAGGTTGTTGGCGATGGCGTCGAGGTTCATCTGCTGGGCTGTCATACCGCTGGCCGCGGTGTAGAGTGCGCGAATCATGGTCGTGGTCTCCTCAAAGTCCGTTTAGCTGCTGGTGACGCGCGGCAGGTCCTGCGCTGCGGTCTTGTTCATCTCGGTGTCGAACATCGACAGCGCGTGGCGCATGGTTTCCATCGAGCGCTGCGCGTCGATCAGCTCGACAACACTCTGCACAGGGTTGACATTCGAGTTCTCGAGCATGCCCTGGCTCACGGTCGAGGCCACCGCTGGGTGCACGCTCTTCAGGGGCACCGTATAGAAGTTGCTGCCCGCGCCCTGCACTTCGGTTCCAGGCGCGAACTCGACCAGCTTCAGGCGTCCGGCAATCGCGCCGTTTGACGAAATGGTGCCGTCCTGACTGACGGAAACCTTGCCGGGCATCAGGTGAATGATCCCGCTCTGCCCGAGTACGGCCTCGCCAGTCTGGGTCGTGAGCTGGCCCTGGGGCGAAACCCGGAAGGCGCCATTGCGGGTGTACTGGGTGCCGCTCGGAGTCTGCACCGCGAAGTACCCGGGGCCCTGCACGGCGAAGTCCATGCTGTTGCCGGTCGCGGTCAGCGAGCCCTGCCCTTGGTCCATGCGCGTCGAGCCCAGCACGCCGTAATTGTTGGTGACCTGATTGAGTACGGAGCCCAGCGGCTGCCTGCCGGAGTCGGCCAGCACGGAGCTGAACGAGCCCTGCCGCGCACGAAAACCGGTCGTGCTGGTGTTGGCCAGGTTGTTCGCGATCGCGTCGAGCGAGTCGGTGCGCGCCATGAGCCCGGCGCAGGCTGCGTAGAGTCCGCTATCCATCAGAACTGTTCCTCGCACTGTACCTATGCACGAGGCGTGCCAATCGAAGTAGGCAACTCTTGCCGGGTTTTTGCGCGCATTCGCCCTGCAGGCAGGCAAAATGGCGGGTTGGGTGAGAGAAGCGTGAGAGTGCACGGCATGCGTGAGGAAATGCTTAGCAAAGATCGCTTGCCCGGAGTGCTGAGACAGCGCTGCGCCCGGGGCCTGACCCATCGGGTCACGGCAGTTCACTTGCCGGGCGGCCCGGTTGCGCCTTCCGCGGGCAGGACCTTCGCGGGATCGCCGAGCGCGAGGCACCCGATTGCAGAGCGCGAGGCGGCCCTACGCCGTGTGGCCCAGCAGGCAGTCCTCGCCGCGCGACCAGGCATGCGCGGCAGCCAGGATCGCCCGCCAGCGCGCAGGCGCATTTGCTCCTCCCGAACCGGGCAATACGCCGGGAGAAGCGCCGGGCAACGCGATGATGGAGTGCAGGTACACCGGAAGCTGCCAGTAGGTGGCCAGCAGTGCAGCCGATGGCCCCGACCGCGAGGCTTGTGTACCCGCAGCCGGCCGCGTATCAGGCTCAAGCGTCCAGCCCAGCAGCGCGGGCAGGGCAGCTGCTTCATGCAGCAAACCCGCGAGATAGGCCTGCTCCGGGCAAACTCCCTCCATCTGTTCGGCGATCAGCCAGCACGCGTAGGCAATCAGGCGCCCGTGCTCCCAAAAGGCTGTCAGCTCGGCAAGCCGCGCGCTATCCGGGGCCACACGCTCGACGGCGTTGGCGCACACCGCTTCCATCCAGGCATCCGTGCCCAGGCTGGCCAGGCAGTCTTCCAGGCGGTCGTGCGGCGGCTGTCCGGCGTCGGCATCCTCACCAGCGCGGCGAAAGATCTCAAGCGTGGCGCCGAGATCGTTGAGGATAATGCCTGCGGCAGCGCGCAGATCGACTGACCGCTCGGCGAGCAGCAGCTCCAGCTGCAGGCGTGTTGCGAACAACGTTGGAACTGCGGGGAAAAGCGCAGCGGAGCTCTCCGTCAAGAGCCCCGGGGCCGGCGGAGAAGCCAGCCCCATGCTCCCGCCAATCGTAGCGGTCGAGTTTTGGAAAATGGGCTGCACACCACTCCTGCGTTCGACCTCCTATCGGCATCCGGAGCGTTCGATTCTAGAGCGCGTGCAACTTTTTCTCGTCCCGGCGGCCGGGGCGCCGCAGCGAGGGCACGGCGGCCGACTCATCCATCTCGACAAGGCAGTCTTCGCAGGCTGCGTTGCCGGTCCAGAGCCGAGCCCAGACGATATCGCCGGAGCGGGCGAGGCGCACCTGCTCGGCGCCGGACTGGAGGGCACGCTCGAGAATGATGCGGGCGGCCTGGGGGCGGCTGACTGGTTGCTCGCCAGCCGCGGGCGCCGGGCGGCCCAAGCTGTGCGGGCCCAACTCGTGCTGGCCCAGCTCGTGCTTATCTGGGCCAGCAGCCTGCGCAGCCAGCTGAGCCTCGCGGTGCGCCGCCGTGATGAAGCAGCCTTCAGCCCGGCGGCCAGTGATGCGCTCGACCAGAGCCAGCAGGCCGCGATCCACGCGGGACACGAAGCCGACGACGATGCGGTCCGCCGAGCCGTGCACGGTGGCTGCGTTGAAGCGATCCGCCAGAACCCGCGGCAGCAGCAGCTCGGGAGCCAGCGGCTGCGGAGCAAGCGTGTAAAAGGCGCAGCCGCTCTCGGCAGCCAGCGCCGCGGCCACCTGCGCCTGGGTCGCACAGCCCAGCGCCACCAGCGCCAGCGCCAGAGCCATCCCGGTCTGCTCCGCGTGCGCCTGGGCGCGTTCCAGTTCGGCCTCGGCGAGCAGTCCGTCGCGCACCAGCACCAGCCGGAACGGCATGCGCGGCAGCCGCGGCATGGTGTGGCGCTCGCCCCGCGCGCTCGGCGCCAGCACCCGCAGCGCAGCCGCCTCAAAGCAGCCCGGGCTGCAGAACCATGCGCCGTCGAGATAAATGCCGTCCTTGCGCAGCCAGCGATGCGCGACGGCAAAGCGCCGGCAGCTTGCCCCGCTGCAAAGCAGCACGAAGATCTGTAACCGCTTTTGCACAGATAGCCTCAGCCTGCTTTTCAGGGCAGTCTTGAGGCTTGCAAACACCGGGGCGCTGGTTGTGGGAATCGCTTCGGTAATCATGACGGTCAGATCACCATCGGGTGCAGGACTTCCGTCACCCGCACGCCGTAGTTTCCATCCACAATCACCGCCTCGCCGCGCGCAATCACGCGACCGTCCAGCACCAGCTCCACCGGCTCATCGACCTCGCGATCGAGCTCGACGACCGAGCCGCTGGCCAGGTCCATCACTTCGCGTAGCGACAGCTGGCGCTGCCCGAAGCGCAGCGTTACGTTCAGCTCCACATCCATGACCAGGCCGAGATTGCCGCTCTTGATGCCGGAGGCCTCGGCCGCCGCGGCCACGCGCGCCAGCCGCTCCAGCCCGCGGTGCAGCTCGCCGTCCGCACGCAGCCCGACCAGCACGGTGGATCCATCTTCAAGCGCAGCAGAAAGCCAGGCCACCGGCGTCGCGTCGCTCTCCGCGAGCGTCGTGTCCTCAAGCGGGTGCACGCGCACGCTGCCGTAGCTGGCAAACAGCGCGGCGGCGAACGGCTCGCATACCTCCTGGACAGCGCGGGCCAGCACCGGCCTGGGCTCGGCACCGGCCAGCAGGCTGCCGTGCTCCGCGCTCACGACCAGGAAGCCCCGGCCGGCAAGCGCGCCTTCAAACCGCAGCGCCAGTACGAGGGGCTCCAGCGAGTTCGCCACCTCCGGCTCGTCCGGTGCTGCAACTGGCGCCGGGGCCGGGGCAAACTCGCAGGCAGCGCCGCCGGCAGCGCGCAGCTGCTCGCCCAGCAGAGGGGCCAGGATGCCCGCGAACTGCGTGTACACATCAATGTTCTTTCTAGCTTCCGTGCTCATGGTCCTGTCTCCAAAATCGAATTAGTCCTGCGCCCAGTTGGCCGCCGAGAGCGGCGCGATCAGCTCGACCGCCTTGCTGATGCCGCTACGCACCGGGACGGCCTCAAAGAAATCCTTACCTTCGAGCAGCAGCCGCCCTGCCGAGTCGACCGGAGCGCCCAGCCGGAACACCGACCCGACCGCCAGCGCCGCCAGCTCGCGCACCGGCACCCGCATCTCCGGCAGGCCGCCCGAGAGAGTGAACCGGCACTCCAGAATGCGCTCTTCCAGCGGCAGCCGCGGGAAGTAGCGCACCGGGCCGCGCACCGCCGTCGGATCCGCCTTGATGTTGCGCACCAGGTGCCCGCCGACCGAGGCCGGGAACGCGATATGGAGCGCCCCGCTGATGCCGGCGAGCCCGATTTCAAAGCGCACCAGCAGAACCTTTTCCGTCGGCGGAAACAGCTTGTGCACCATGTTGGGCCGCACCGTCGCGCCCGGCGTCACCGACACGCCGATCGGCTGCCAGGTCCGCTCCACCTGCTGCGCCACCAGCGCGATCACTCCCTGCACCACTTCTTCGTCAATCTCGGTCAGCTCGCGCGACTCCTCTACGCTGGCGCCCGAGCCGCCCAACAGCAGGTCGATGATGGTGTAGAGCAGCGGCGAGTCCATCTCGAGCAGCAGCGTGTGCGAGGCGGGCGCAAGCGTGCACGGCAGCACATAGCCGCCGGGCAGCAGGCGCGCCCGGTAGTCATCCATGGTCAGTTGCTCGAGCGCGGTGAGCTTTACCTCAAGCGCTGTGCCAAGGTACACGTCGAGCGAGTTCATCAGGTTGCGCGCCAGCGACTCGTGCAGCGTGGTGAGAGAGCGCGCGCTTTCGTTTGAAAGCCGTCCGGCGGAGCGGAAGTTGCACGGCTGCACCGTCCGGGCGAGCTGGGCCGTGCGCTGCTTCGGGGATGCGGGGTTGCTAAGGTTCGCTGTCATCGCTACTGCACCCCTCCTGCCGCTGCGCTCGCGGCCATGCTGCCAATCCTGGCTGGCACGGGCCGGGTCTCGAGCGACGCGAGCGTGGCGCGCAGCTTGCCGATCGCCGCTTGATGAATCTGCGAGACGCGCGACAACGCAATCCCGATCACTTCGGCGACTTCCTTCATCGTCAGCTCCTCGCGATAGTAGAGCGACAGCACCAACTGCTCGCGCTCGTTCAACGCGGCGATCGCCCGCGTCAGGTGCCGCTTCTGCTCCGCCTTCAGGCACAGGTCGAAGGGGTTCTCCTCGCGGCTTGGCGCGGACTCGATCAGGTCCTGCACCTCGCCGCTCTCCGAGGCCACAGCGGAGTGCTGGCCGACGATCTGCAGGCTGTCGATCTGCGTCATCGCGGTGTCCAGCTGGTCGAGCGAAATCTTCATCTCCGCGGCAATCTCTTCCCGGCCCGGCTTGCGCCCCAGCGTGCCTTCCAGGCGCAGGCCGGTCTCGGCGATCTCGCGCGCCTTTCTCCGCATGCCGCGCGAGCCCCAATCGAGCGAGCGCAGACTGTCAAGGATCGCGCCCCGGATGCGGAACCGCGCAAAGGTCTTGAACTGCGCGTTGCGGCTGCTGTCGTAGTTCTCGTAAGCCTCCAGCAGGCCCAGCACGCCGGCGTTCACCAGGTCTTCAATCTGTACGCTGGCCGGTAGACGCTCCAGGATGCGCGCCGCGATGAAGTAGACCTGCGGCAGCTCGTCCAGAATCAGCTGGTCGCGATCAAGCGCCAGTCCCGGCATCGCGCCGACCGTTACGGCAGTCATCTCGCCGGCATTTTCGCTGGCCATGGATTGGTAGGCTGCGTGTGCTCCCATCATCCCCTCATGCCTTTCTCATCCCGCATGCCACTCTCGCTCGCGCTTCAAATGCATTCCTCACCGCACCACACCAACCGACTGCACCGAGGTCATCGGCGGAATCTCGGTCGGGGCAATCACCACCAGCCTGGGCAGGAACGGCTCCATCAGCCGGCGCAGGTAGTAGCGGCCGGGCGAGGCGCAGAGCAGAACCGGGGGCGCCTCCCCGATCGCCTCCCCAAACGTTCCACGCAGACTATCCAGCACTTTTCGGGCCACACTTACCTGCAGTGCGCCGCCGTGGGCCATCTGGCCGGGCTGCGCGTTCGCGGCGCGCATGCACTCCTCTTCGAGCGCCGCATCCAGCGTCACCACCTTGAGCGCGCCCTTGTCGTCGAGCAGCGGTCGCACCAGCGAGCGGCCCAGAGCGTGCCGCGCCGCCTCGACCAGCGCGATGGGGTTCTTGTTGGTGGCAGCGGTATCGACCAGCGCTTCCAGGATCGAGCCGAGATCCCGAATGGACACCTGCTCGCGCAGCAGCGACTGCAGCACCTTCTGTACCTCGCCCAGCGACATCAGCTTGGGAATCAGCTCCTCGACCAGCTTGGGGTGCGAGTCGTTGAGGCGGTCGATGAGCCGCTTGGTTTCGGCGCGGGTCAGCAGCTCGTAGGCGTTGCGCTTGATCAGCTCGGCCAGGTGCGCGGCCAGCACGGACGTCGTATCGACCACCGCATAGCCGGCGGCGATGGCCTGCGCCTGCAGCCCGGGCGCGATCCACTTGGCGGCGACATCGAAGGCGGGCTCGCGGGTGTCGATGCCGGGCAGCGCCAGCGCCTGCGGGTCCGACGCGATGGCCAGCAGCTGGCCCCGGCGCAGCTCGGCACGCGCGATCTCAACCCCGCGCAGGTGCACGACATACTCGCCGTCCTTGAGCGAGAGATTGTCGGTGATGTGGATCGAGGGCACCAGGAAGCCCAGCTGCTGGGCGAGATTCTTGCGCATCGCCTTGATGCGGATCAGCAGCTGGCCGCCCTGCTTCGCATCGACGAGCGAAACCAGGCCCGCGCCCACCTCGAGCATCAGCTCGTCCAGCTTCAGCACAGCATCCATCGGGTCGGCCGCGGCCACGCCTGCAGCCGTGGCGCCCTTGCCAAGCTGCGCCGGGATCGCGGCGGCATCGTCCGCATCGTCCAGCCGCGGCTCCTCCTTGAGCCGGTGCGCGGCGTACAGCAGCAAGCCGCCCAGCGCGAAGAACGCCACCTTGGGCAGACCCGGGATGAGGCCGAGAGCGCACAGCACACCGCCCGCGATACGCAGCAGGCGGGGACTGGCGAGGATCTGCCGGCTCACGTTGACGCCCAGTGACTCCCGGCTGGCAGCACGCGTGACCACAATGCCGCCCGCAACCGACACCAGCAGCGACGGCAGAATCGCGACCAGCCCATCGCCAACCGTGAGGATCGTGTAGGTCTTGAGCGCCTCGGCGAACGGGATGCCTTGCTGAAAGACGCCGATCAGAAAGCCGGCGATGATGTTGATCGCCATAATCATGATGGTGGCGAGCGAGTCGCGCTGCGAGAAGCGCGCCGCGCCATCCATCGCGCCGCAGAACTCCGCCTCGCGCGAAACCGCTTCGCGCCGCTTGCGCGCCTGCTGCTCGTTAATCACTCCGGCGTTGAGGTCGGCATCGATGGCCATCTGCTTGCCCGGCATGGCGTCCAGGGTGAACCGCGCTGTGACCTCGGCCGTGCGCACCGCGCCGTGGCTGATGACCAGGTACTGGATCGCGGTGAGCGCGAGAAACAGGACGAAGCCGACGATGTAATTGCCACCGACAACGAACTGACCGAAGGCTTCGATCACATGTCCGGCCGCCGAGGGGCCATCCGAGCCGTGTAGCAGGATGCGGCGCGTGCTGGCGAGATCGAGCGACAGGCGCATGAGCGTGAGCAGCAGCAGCAGGCTGGGAAAGACGGAGAACTGCACCGGCTTCAGGATCTGGATCGCGGTCAGCAGCACCAGCACCGAGGCTGTGATCGAGATCGTCAGCAGCAGGTCCAGCACAAAGCCGGGCAGCGGCACCAGCATGACGAACAACATGGCGACCGCGGCCAGCGGGACGATCCAGTCGCCCGAGGCGCGGAGCGCGTTCAGCATGGGCTGTTTCGCGGCAGGCGTTTTCACAACTTGGCTCATGGCTTGACCAGCTCTCCTGAAGCGTTGCGGGCGCGGCGGCTTGCTTCGCTGGCGCGCACCTCGGCCTGCGCGCGGAACACGAGCACCAGGATGTCGGCGACGGCCTGGTAGAGCGCCGAGGGAATGGTGTCGCCGACCTCGACGCCCTTGTACAACGCCTGCGCGAGCGGCCTGTTTTCCATCAGCGGAATGCCGTGCTCGGTCGCGAGCTCCCGGATCTCAATCGCCAGCAGGTCGAGGCCCTTGGCCACCACGACCGGCGCGGCCATGGACTGCTCGTAGCGCAGCGCGACGGCATAGTGGGTTGGATTTGTAACCACAACGGTGGCAGTCACGGTGGCTTTCAGTGAGTGCTTGCGGCGCATCTGCCGTCGCGCCCGGCGCACTCGCGCCTTGGTCGCCGGGTTGCCATCGCTCTGCTTCATCTCGTCCTTTACATCCTGGCGAGACATCTTCAGGTCGCCTTCCATCTTCTGCCAGGTGAACAGGTACTCGATGGCCGACCAGACCAGCAGGACCAGCCCGCATTTCCAGCCGATGGTGAGCGCCGTGCTGCCGAGAAAGCTCGCGAACACGCGCAGATTGTCCGACGATGCGTGCACGATCGCGGCCCAGCTGCCCCGGATCGTGCTGACCCCGATCCAGGCGATCGCGCCGAACGGCAGCAGCGATTTGAGCAGGTTGCTGAAGCCCGCGATCGAGAAGATCTGCCCCAGGCGTGAGGCCGGGTTCATGCGGTCCGGCTTCAGCTGCAGCGCTTCCGGCGCGATCGTCAAGCCGCCCTGCGCCAGCTGCGCCGCAAGCGAAAGCAGCGCCCCCGCCCCCAGCACCGGAACCATCCAGCGCAGCACCTCGACCGAAGACCAGAACAGCACCGGCCCATTCGGCTCAATGCCTTGGTAGATCGCGCAGTCCAGCAGCTCGCGATAGAAGGTGATCCAGTGCGCGGCGGCGTCGCGGCCCAGCAACATCAGCCCCGCGGCCACGCCGACCGCCGCCAGCACCGCGGGCAGCTCGCGCGAGCGCACCACGCTGCCCTGCGCGCGCGCTTTTTTGCGCCGCTGCGGTGTCGCCTGTTCTGTTTTGCTACCGTCCGCCATCGTCCTCCGCCTGGTTACTACTCCTGCCCGTTGCCCTTGCCTGTTGCTCCTGCCTGTTGCTCCTGCCTGTTGCTCCTGCCTGTTGCTCCTGCCTGTTAAGCTCTCGCCTGTTAAGCCCGCGCTCTCGCCTTACCGCGCCAGATGAAGCAGCTGCTCCCCGAGCCGAATCCCATTCAGAAACAAGCCGCGAAACATCTCCGGCCAGTACGTGAGCGTGGCGATCAGCACCAGGATGCCCAGCATGCTCTTGATCGCCGGACCCAGCAGCATGACCGGCAGCTGCGGCGAAGCCTTGCCCAGAAGGCCCAGCACCAGGTCGGCCAGAAAGGTGGCCGAAAGCACCGGCGCTGCCAGTTGCACGCCGACAGAAAACACCGCCGCGCCCGCAGCCAGTGCGGTGCGCACGAACGCGGAGCTTAAATGTGCCGATCCCGGTGGCAGATAGGTGAAGCTGTCCCCGATCGCGTGCAGAATCCACAGGTGCACATCGAGCCGGAGAAAAATGAGCATCGCAATCGCCTGGTGGAACGTGGCCACCACCGTCGATTCGGCCTGCGTGTTGGGGTCGAGAATCGAGATCAGCGAGTAGCCCATCTGCACGCTCAGGATCTGCCCGGCCATCTGCACCGCGTCAAAGACGAGCGAAGTGGCGATGCCGATGGAGGCGCCCACCAGCAGCTCGCCGAAGACCAGCAGCGGCCAGTGCGCCAGCGGCACGACAGGAAAACTCGGCCCGACCATGGGGTACAGCACAAACGAGAGCGCCAGCACCAGCCCCGCCTTGACGCGTGCCGGCAGCGCGTCGCTCGCGAAGAACGGCGCGAACAGCATGAGCCCGGACAGGCGCACGCCGATGAACAGGAAGCCCGCCATGATGTTGAGGAACGGGATCGTCGTCACTGCAGCACCTGGTGGAAATCGGAGAGGAGGTGAATGGTGTAGCCGGCCAGCTGCCGCCACATCCACGGCATCAGGAAAAACAGCGCGGCGCCGGTCGCGATAAGGCGCGGCACCGACGAGAGCGTCTGGTCCTGCAACGAGGTAAGCACCTGCACGACGTTGACCAGCAGGCTGACGAGGATCGCCACCAGCAGGATTGGCGCCAGCAGCACGATGACCTCGGTCAGCATGCCGCGGCCAAGGCCGACCACCTGGTCTACGCCCACCGGCTTGCCTCCTTGCGAAGCTGCCTTGAGCGGCGCATCAGTTGAAGCTCCGCATGAGCGCGCCGATCAGCAGGTGCCAGCCATCGACCATCAGAAACAGCAGCAGCTTGAGCGGCGTCGAGATCACCACCGGCGGCAGCTGCATCATGCCGATCGAGGTCGTGATTGAAGCCACCACCATGTCGACGATCAGGAAGGGCAGGAACAGCACCGTGCCGATCTGAAAGCCGGCCTTGAGCTCGGAAAGAATGTAGGCGGGCAGCAACACGCGGAAGGAGAGATCGTTGACCGAGCGCGGACGCGGTTCCTTTGCGATCTCGAGAAACAGCGCCGCATCCTTCTCGCGGACGTAGTGCGCCATGAAGTGCCGCATCGGATCGCCAGCCCGCATCACCCCATCGAGCGGCGTGATCTTACCGGCTTCGACCGGCACGATGGAATCGCGATAGATGACCGCCCCCACCGGCTGCATGAGGAAGAAGGTAAGGATCATCGACAGCCCGATCAGGGTCTGGTTCGAGGGCGTGGTCTGCAGCCCCAGTGCCTGGCGCAGGAAGTGGAACACGATGAGCAGCCGCGCGAACGGCGTGATGCAGAGCAGCAGCGACGGGATCAGCGTGATGAGCGTGAGCAGGACGACGATGGACCACGAGGCCGAAGAACCGCCCAGCCCTGACCCGCCCAGGCCCGATCCGCCTAGCCCCGATCCGCCCAGACTTTTGAGGCCGCTGATGCGCAGCTCGCCCGGGGGTACGGCAGACGAAGCCGCGGAGCTGCTCGCCGAGGGAACCGCCAGGGCCGGCAGGTTCATCGGGTGCAGCTCGCTCTGCGGCAGCGCAAGCGAGGACGCGGCAGCCTGCGCCCGGGCGTGCGGCGCAGTCAGGGCCGCCATGCCGAACAGCACAGCGTACACGCACGCGCGCAGAAAACGAGCGCCCGGCCCAAACGCGCTCAAAGGCCCGGCTCCTCAGCCTGCTGCTGCAGCACCTGGGCAAAGCGCTGCTGGCCTGCCGAGGCATGGAGGCTGGCCAGCAGCGAAACGTTGTTCGCGCCGCCGCCGATGAGAAACTGGGCTCCATCCACATGGAGGACCGCCGCAAACCGCTTTTCCCCCAGCGACACGGTCTCGACCACGCGCAGGCGCTTGCCTGCGACCTGCGACCGGCGCTTGGCGACCAGCCAGCCCCAGCCCGTAGCCACTGCATGGAGCCAGGTGCGCGTAGCCAGCGGCATGGTCTGTTTGCCGAAGAGGTCGAGTAGTTTTTGGCGCGCGCCGGATGCTTCGGGCTCCGCTGCAAAGCAGCCGGAAGGCGCCGCGGCCTCTGTTTCCGAGGGGCGCGCAGCCGGCGGCTCAATCCGAATCCCGGAGCGCACCTGCGCGTGCAACCTGGAGGCTTTCGTCTTCATGCCAGGTCCGTGATCCGGGCAGCCAGGCGCTCGCCCACAACTTCAAACTCGGTCCAGGCCAGCAGCAGGCCATTCACGCGCAGCGGAATGTCCATGCTCTGGTGGCAGCTCGTCTCGAGGATGGCGCCCGGCGCAAGCTCAAGCAGCGCACGCACCGTAAACTGCACCACCTGCACATCGAGCGCGAGCGTGCACGGCAGCCAAGGCAGCGCCTCGGCCGGACGGCGGCGCGGCGTCTCCGGCAACGGAGCCTGGTCTGGGCTATTCAGGTTCTCGATGGAGCTTTCTGTGACCTGCAGCGTGCTGCTCATGGAACGTCCCCGCCTCTGCCGCCGGCTCTCACACTCTGCTTGCAGGCAGGATGAGAAAGCGGCTACGCAAGGGGAGAGAGCAAGCCAGGGGCCAAAGCGGCTGCGATCGAGCGATGGGTTACGAAAGGCAGGGGGCTGCTGCCCCCGCAGGCCGGCAGAGCGCAGCCGGAACACTCGCCCGGGTAGGCCTGGTTGCGCGAAGGCCTCGGGTGCGGGCAGGCCCATGCCGCCGCATGAGAGCCGGGTGAGAGCGCAGGAGCAGGCGCGAGCCGTCCAGTGGCCCGGACGGCTCCACGCCTTCTCTCACCCGTCTCACGCAAGGCTCATCTGGAGCCCTGCGGCCCAGACGCGCTTACTGGATGATCTGGATGGTCGCCTGCTCCACCTGGTTGAACGTCGTGATGGCCTTGGCGTTCGCCTCGTACGCCTGCTGCGCCACAATCAGCTTCGAGAACTCGTTCGCCTCGTTCACGTTCGAGCCTTCCACCGAACCGCCCGTGATCGAGCCCCGTCCGCCCGTGCCGGCCACGCCAACCGACGCCAGACCCGAGCCCGCCGTCACCTGGTACAGATTGTTTCCAATCTGCTGCAGCCCCTGTGTGTTCGTTACGGTTGCGAGCGCGACCTGTCCAATGGCCGAGGTGTCCCCGTTCGTAAACTGGGCCTGGATGGTTCCGTCGGCCTGGATGGAGTAATCGGACAGCGTGCCGGACGCGCTGCCGTTCTGCACCACGTTGGCAGTTCCGCTGGCAACGTCCGTCTGTGTCACCAGGCTTTTGCCGGTCGCGTCGGTCAGGTTCCAGGTGATGTTCATCGCGGCAGCGCCATCCGTGGCCGGGGGAACCGTGATCGCCACCGGAGCTGTGGAGGTCAGGTTGCCGCTCGAGTCAAAGGTCAGGCTGCCGCCGCCGACCTGCGTCGTCGGTGTGGTCACCGGCGGAGTCTGTGGAGCGAGGCTCGACGTAGGCACGGTGACCGTGTAGTCCCAGCCCGCCGCTGTCCTGGTGTAACTCACATTGAGCACCTGCGGCTTGCCGAGCGAGTCGTAGGTATTGATCGTCGATGGCGTCGCGGTTCCACCCACTGCGGTCGTCGCGTCCAGGTTCACGCCCGCGGTGAAGCTGGTGGTTGCGGTCGCCGGGCTGGTCAGGCCCACACCGGTCTGCAAGGGGGCCAGCGCCCCGGTGGTGTTGACCACGCCGTTCTGCGCGGAATAGCCCATGACGAGCGAGCCATCCGGCGCAACCAGCTCTCCGGAATTGTTCGTCGTGAAGTCCCCGGCCCGCGAGTAGGCGATCTGGCCATTTGGCTGCTGCATCACAAAGAAGCCGTTGCCGCTGAGCGCCATGTTCGATGGCAGGCCGGTCGGGGTAGGGGTGCCGTCGGAGAAGTCAGACGTCGTTGAAGCGGTCGTGACACCCCCGCCGGTCTGGATCGGATCGAGCGCGCCATTGCTCACCCCGGACTGGGCGAAAAGGTCACTGAAGGTGACGTTCTGGTCCTTGTAGCCGTCCGTGTCCACATTCGACAGGTTCGACGAGATGGACTGCAGGGCGCTCTGGCTCGCGTTGAGCCCGGAAAGAGGAACTGAGAAGAATGACATTTACTTGCCTCCAAAGATTGTGTTCAGGTTGCCGAGGTTGAGTGGAACCGCCGGATTGCTGGCGGCGGTCTGGGCGGCTGTGCTCTGCGACGCAAGTGCCGCCTGGTTGCTGTCGAGGGCCGCGCCGGCCAGTGGCGAGCCGTCCGGTGCAGTGCCAAACGCGGTCTGTGGCGAAGCCGGGGTGCCAGCACCTGTGGTAGGGCTGGTGGCTGCTGGCGTGAGCGCCGAGTTGATGCCGATCAGCTGCTCGAGCTGGTTGAGCGAGATAAGCTGCCCGACCTGCTGGGTAGGGTCGATGGGCTGCGTCGGATCCTGGTTTTGCAGCTCCTGGGCCAGGAGGTTGAGAAATGTGGTACCCAGATTGTTGGCCGAAAGACCGTTGCTGTCCGATCCGCTGCCGGTTGTGGGCGCCGTGCTCGCCTGCGCCTTCGCCTTTGTCTGCGTGGCTCCGAAGAAGGGAGCCGCCATTGCCGCCCCCGAGAGTGATGATGCCGTCATACCAACCTTCCTTTCCGTGTCGCGCTTTCGTATCGGTCGATCTTCAACTGCGTTTCACGCGCTGCTAGGCGCGCACACTCAGACGCTGGCCGCTGCCGGCCGGCACCATGATCTCCGCGGGAATCCCGGCGAGCGCAGCGCCCCCGGGCATCTCTGCCGCTTGCCGCGGGCTCGCAACCCCGCCGTAGCTAGTGCGGTTGTAGCCGGCGCCACCCTGGAACATGCCCCCGCTCGATGCCGTATCCCGGCCTCCCGGGTCTGCGCTCCCCTGGCCCTGCGCACCGGTATCCCGAACCTCGACCTTTGCCAACAATCCAAGCGTGCTGCCCAGCTTCTCCTCCATGCCCGGCAGGTGCGCCGCCAGCGCCCGGCCCAGCTCTCCGTGGTCGAGCGAAATCTGCGCTGCCAGGCCGCCCGGCGTCACTGAGGTCGCAATCGAGATCGAGCCGAACTCCGCCGAGTGCATGCCCACCCGCATCTCGGTTCCACCCATGCTCGACAGGACCCGGGCCGTGTTGATGGTGGGGGCGCCTGCCGGGGCCTGCGCAGCCGCGGTTGCACCGGCAGAGATGCCGCTGTCTTTCGCTCCATTCCCGGACGCACTCTCATGGACAGGCGTCAGCGCTGCCGGCTGGAAGGGCACGCCGGCTGGTCCCTGCCCGGCAGGGTCGCTTGGGGCGTGGAGCGCGAACGTGTTGGCTGCGAGGCCGCCGGCATTGCTTCCGGAACTGCTTGTGGGACTGCTCGCCTGCCCGGCACCGCTTCCAGAGCCGGACCCGGAACCAGAACCGCTTCCCGATCCGTTCCCGGCACTGCTCCCCGAAGCACTGCCGTTCTGACCGTCTGCGCCGGAGGGCGCGCCAGCGACAGGTGTGCTCGCTCCCGCGGCAGACGCCGAGGGCTGCTGTAGATTGGCGGCCTGCGGCGGCGCGCCACCTCCGCTGGAGAGAGCCGGGGTATGCCACGGTGCGTGGATTGCAGCCGAGGCGCTGAGAAATGGCTGCGCCGCAGATGCGGTGCCGACATTTGCCGGAAGCGCGGTTCCGGATGTGTTCCCCAATGTGTTTGCAGGCACGCTTGCCGGAATACCTGAAGGCCCGTGCGCCGCCTGCGGTTCGACAGCAGGCCGCGCCGCCTCTGAGGTGATCTGGGCCGCGGAGTGCGCCGCGACAGCAGGCAGTTCCGCCGCCGAGCCGGCTTGTATGCCTGCCGAAGCAGCCTTCGCGTTATCTCCAGTCGCCAGCAGCGGCGCGCTCGTGAGCTCTGGGAAAGCAGCGGGGAACACTGCGAGAGAAGCCGAGGCTTGCCCAGACTGCAGCGCGAAGACCGGGCCGCTGTTCGAGGCGATGAAATCGGTCGAAGGCTGAGCCTCGGCGGGGCCACGCAGAGCCGCAAACGCGACAGGCTGCACCGGCAGTAGCGCAAGCAGAGCGTCCTGTGAAGCGGGCGTGCCTGAGGGTTGGGCTGCTTCTTTGTCTGATCCGTCCAGCACGTCTGACTTGCCGGACTTTTCAGCCTTGTCAGGCTTTTTGGAGGACGCGCCCTTCAACGAACTCGCCTGCCCGGCTGCCCCCGCGGATACGCCTTCCGGCACGTTTGCGGGCGGATCGCCGGAAGCGCTCGCAGGCTGAGCAGCCGCTGGCCGCGCTTTCTGCTCGACGTCCTGACTCGCCTGCAGCGACGTGTCCAGCGTTTGCTGGAAGCCGCCAGCCGAACTCGCTCTGGTCCCCGCCGCCACAGAAGAGACAGCCGGGGAGGAGTCGATCGCGCTTTGTGGAGTGATCTTCACGCACACTCCTTGTGCACGCCGTGCGCCAAACGCCGAACCGATTGGGCCATGGTTCTTGTTTTCGTAAGCGCTACATTTTATTGGTTTTACGGCGAACCCGCCTGGCTGCCGCTGCTTCGGGAACCCGGCAAACCCCGCTTACTGGGCAAACCTTGCCGGGCAGCTACCCGGCAAGGTTTGCCTACTTCGTCTCGCCGGCCCTCGCCTCGCGGTGACGCCTGGCCAAAAAGGCGTCGTCGGCAGCCTTGCCGTCGTGCCGGTTCTGCGCCAACATCCAGGCCTCGCGGTCGCTGTCGCGCAAACTCCTCAGCACCTCGCGCCGGCGGTAGGCTTCCTCATAGCGCGCGATCTGCTGGGTACGCAGCTCCTCAAACGCCGCCAGCTGCTTGCGAAGCAGTCCGCCGTGTGCGCGAAGCTCCTGCGCCATCGCGTAGGAAGCATGGAGGTGCATGGCTGGAAGAGAAGACGCGCCAAAAGCCTGCTGGCGAGCGGCGGCAGCCTGAAGCAGGTCGGCCTCGGCCCGGTCGATAGCGCTGCGCAGTCGCTCGATCTCCGCGGCGATGCGCGCGAGCGTCTGCTCTTCCTGCTCGGCGGCCAGCTCGCGCACGCGCAGCACCGGGGCGAGCGAGAAGCGGTAAGCCACCGCGGTCAGCTCGGCAGCGCCAGCAGGCGCTGGATCGCTTCCGGCTGCGGACACACTTCGACCGCGCGCTGCTGCAGGAACTTCTCCAGATGGGGCAGCACTTCGACCGCGCGATCCAGCAGCGCGTCCGAGCCTTTCTGGTACGCGCCGATGCGCAGCAGGTCTTCGGAACGGGTGTAGCTCGCAAGCAGCTGGCGCAGCGCGCGGGCTTTCTCCAGGTGCGCCGGCGAGACAATCGCCGGCATCAGCCTACTCAGGCTGTCGAGCACCGAAACCGGCGGGTAGTGGCCCCGCAGCGCCAGCGCCCGGTCGAGCAGGATGTGCCCATCGAGCAGCGAGCGGACGGTGTCGACAACCGGATCCTGCTGGTCATCGCCCTCCATCAAAACGGTGTAGAAGGCGCTGATGCTGCCGCCCTTGAAGTTGCCGGCACGCTCCACCAGCCGCGCCAGCATATTCAGCACGGAAGGGGTATAGCCCTTCGCGGTCGGCGGCTCGCCGGCGGCCAGGCCGATCTCCCGCTGCGCCATGGCGAAGCGGGTCAGCGAATCGACTACCAGCAGCACGTGTTTCCCATTCGCGGCAAAGTGCTCGGCGATCGCGGTCGCGCTCATGGCGGCGCGCAGGCGCAGCAACGGCGACTGGTCGGACGTAGACACGACGACGACCGAGCGGCGCCGTCCTTCTTCGCCCAGCACCTCCAGAAACTCGCCCACCTCGCGCCCGCGCTCGCCCACCAGCGCCATCACCGTGAGGTCAGCCGCGGTGCCCTGCGCCATCATGCCCAGTAAAGTGCTCTTACCCACGCCCGAGCCGCCAAAGATGCCCAGCCGCTGCCCACGTCCGCAGGGCATGAACGCGTCGAGCACCCGCACCCCGGAGCCCAGCGGCTCGCGGATCGGCACCCGGTCAAACGGCAGCGGCGCCGAGTCGTCAACCGGCACCGTCTTGTCGGCGCGATACTCCGGACGTCCGTCGAGCGGCGCGCCCATGGCATCGACCACCCGGCCCAGCATCTCGCTGCCCACGCGGATCGACGGGTGCGCGCCCCGCGCGACCACCCGGTCCCCGAACCGGATCCCCTGCGGCCGCTCGAGCGTCATCGAGAGCATGGTCGAGCCGCGGAACCCGACAATCTCGCCGGGATAGCTGCGACCGTCCGCGCCCTGCACCTCGCAGGCCTCGCCCACCGAGCAGAACGGCCCCTCAGACTCGATCAGGTTGCCTGTGATCTGCAGCACGCGGCCCGTCCAGCGTAAAGTACCCGCGGCGGCGAGCTTGTCGAAATAGGAGGCCAGCGGCATCGCCTGGTTACCCCTTGGGCGTCTGCGCCAGGATGTCGAAGAAGCCCTGCTCGACCTCTTTCAACTGCGCGGCGAGCGAGAAGTTGGCCGAACCCAGCTCGGTTTCGAGAAGGCAGTCGCCCGGCTCCAGCTCCGCGTCTTCGACCACCGTTACCGTCGCCCACTGCGGCGTGGCTTCAAAATGCGCGCGCCACCGCGCCGCGCTGCCCGGGTGCACCCGGATGCTGACTGCCGTGTTTTCCTTGAGCTGGTTGACGGCGATCTGCACCAGAGCACCCACCAGCATGGGCTCCACCTGCGCCTCGCGATGCAGAATCTTGGCCGCAATGGAGAGCGCGAGGCGCACCACCTCGGTCTCAACCCGCGCGAAGTAGCCCTTGCGCTCGCGGTCGAAGTGGTCTAGCGCCGTCGTGATCCGGGCCGCTTCCGCCTGCGATGCTGCGCGCAGCTCTTCGCGCAGCCGCGCCTCGGTTGCCTTGGCGGTCTCCGCGCGCGCTTCCGAAAGCAGGGCTTGCAGCTCTGCTTCGGTCATCTCGACCTCGGCCCGGCGGCGTGGCTCGGGCTCCGGCGCCGGCATCTTGATGCGCGGCAGCGCCGGCAGCGCGGCCATCTCCCGGTACTGGAACGAGGTTACAGGCGCTATCGGCAGACGCGGCGTACTGAATCTGTTAAACGACGTACTCATCGGCTCCCTCACTCTTCAACACAATCTTGCCGTCGGCCTCGAGCGTGCGCGCCAGGGCAACCACATCGAGCTGCGCCTTGGCCACATCGCGCGAGCGCACCGGCCCCAGCGACTCGGCATCTTCCTTCATCATCTCGATCGCGCGCGAGCTCATCGTCTGGTAAAAGTGGTTGCGCAGCTCCTCGCTCGCGCCCTTCAGCGCCAGCGTCAAAGTCTTCTTATCGACCCCGCCGGTCACTTCGCGAATCTGCAGCTCGGGCACGCTCAGGAAGTCCTCAAAGGTAAACATCAGGTCGCGGATCGAGGCAGCCAGCTTGGCCTCTTCCCGCTCGATCATCTCGAGAATCTCCCGCGAGGTGGTCGCGTCGATGTTGTTCATCAGGTCGGCGACGCTCTGGAACCCGGAGTAGGTTTTCTTGGTCTGCTCGCCCACCGAGCGCAGCCTCCGGTTCAGCACGATCGAAACCTTTTCCGCCATCTCGGGCGAAAACTGACGCAGCTGCGCCAGCCGCTTGACCGACTCGGCCCGCACACCCGGCGGCAGACACATCAGCAGCGCCGAGGCCTGCTTGGCCTCCAGGTGGCCCAGGATCAGCGCGACCGTCTGCGGGTGCTCGCCCTCCAAGAACCGCGCCAGCTGCTTGGCGTCGATGCGCTGCAGCGACTCGACCCGGGTCGCGTTCAGCTCGTTCGCGCGAACCAGCCGCTGCACCATATCGCGCGCGCCGTTCTCCCCGAACGCCTTCACCAGCATGCGCTGCGCGGCATCCTGGCCGCCCTGCGCGATGTACTCCTGCGCAATGGCCAGCTGCTGGTACTCCTCCATCACACCGAGCGAGATCTCCTTCGGCACCGTGCCGAGCCGCGCGATCTCGCCGGTCAGCCGGTGCAGATCATCCTCCGGCAGCGCGCGCAGGATCGTCGCCGCGGCCTCCTCGCCCAGCACCGCCAGCAGGATCGCGGCCTTGCGAACGCCGCTCAACTGTGGCGCGCGGCCGCCGGGCTGGTGCACCAGATCGCCTGGCAGTGCGTTCATCGCGCTCATTGCGCTTCTCCCTTCAGCCAGGCCTGCACGGCCCGGGTGCTGTTGTGCGGCTCTGCCTTCACCATCTGCACCAGCTGCTCCTTCAGTGCGGTCGAGCGCAGCGCTTCCTCGCCCGGCCGTACCGGCGGCAGGTGCATCTGCTCCATCTCCGCGCCCAGCAGCGAGATCGCCTCCGGCGCCTTCAGATCTTTCGCGCCGCTCAACGCGCGCTTCTGCACCGGCCGCACCATCAGCAGGTAGCTCAGCAGGAACAGCACCAGCAGCGAGCCGTAGCGAACCACGACGGCATAGTCGTTCAGCCCCTTGCGCAGCTTGTCCACCATCGAGGGCGGCGGCACATCCACAGTCGCCGGCTGGTCGAACGACATATCCTCAATCGTCAACACGTCGCCACGCGATGCATCGAGCCCGATCGCCGCCGCCGCCAGGTCCTGCAGCTGCTTCAGCTCTTCGGGCGAGCGCTTCACCCGCACATCCTGCACCTTGCCTTTCGGCAGCTGCTTGTGGACCATCGCGTCGTCGACCAGCAGCGCCGCCGTGAGCCGCCGCACCCGGCCCGCAGGCTCGACCGAGCGGGTCACCACCCGGTTCACGCCGTAGGTCGAGTTCTCCGTCTTCGCGCTCTCGGCGCCGCTGTCCGGCACGTTGGGCACATTGGGCAGGCTGCCCTTGGCCTGCGGAACATTGCTGACCGTACCCGGAACGCCGCTGATCGCCGCGCCGGCCCCGGTTTCTTCATCCGACCGCTGCACGGTGAGCGGAACCGAGACCGCCGGGTCGTACTTTTCCTGACTTTGCTCGGTCGTGCCCGGGTCGTAATCCACGTTGACGCTGGCGCGGATATGGCCGGCCCCGACGACCGGCCCGAGGGTCGCGATCAGCCGCTGCTCCAGCCGCTTTTCCGTTTCGCCGTCATTGCCGCCCAGGTCGCCGCTGCTGCCCAGGGAGGTGTTTGAGTCCGCGTCAATGATGGCCACGTCGGCGGGCTTCAACCCGTCAACCGCGCCGGCGACCAGCCGCTGAATGGCGGTAATCTCCTCATGCGAGAGATCCCCACCGCGCAGTTTCAATGCGACCGACGCCTTCGCGCTTCGCGCCGAGTCCAGGAACACCGAGTCGGTCGCCATCACCAGGTGCACCCGCGCGCTTTTCACCGCGCCCAGCGTCACGATGGTGCGTTCGAGCTCGCCCTCAAGCGCGCGCTGGTAGTTCACTTTCTCGTCAAACTCGGTCTGACCCCATGACACCTTGTCGAAGATCTCAAAGCCCATGCGCCCCGAGTGCGGCGCGCTGCTGCCCGCGGCTTCGAGCCGGGCTGCATCCAGCTTGTCCGCCGGCACGCTCACCTGCTTGCCGTCCGGACTGATCGCGTTGGCAATGCCCTTGGCCGTGAGCGAGGCCGACAAAGTCTGCGCGTCCGCAGGATCCAGGCCCGTCATCAGCGGCTTCATGTCGGGCGCCGCCATCAGGTGCGCGAACACCGCCAGCAGCGCCACCGTGGCCACGCCGCCGGCGATGAGGAAGCCGCGCTGCTGCCGGTTGCGTCCGGCCCAGAACTGCTGCAGTTGCTTGAGAATGTTTTGCATGCCTGTCTGTCTTCAATCCCCTGTGGAGCTGGCTTAGAACTGCATCTTCTCGATGTCCTGGTAGGCGCTGACAATCTTGTTGCGCACCTGCATCATGAGCTGGAAGGCGACATCCGCCTTCTCAACCGAGATCATCACCTTGCTCATGTCGCCGCTGCCGCCCGCCATCAGGGTGTTGACCTGGCTGCCGGCATCGTTCTGCACGCTGCTGACCTGGTTGATCGCGCTCTTCAGCACGCTCGAAAAGTCCGTACCTCCCGCGCCGGCCTCGCCCGAAACCGGACCGAAGACCGAGGTGATGGCGCCGGCTGCCCCGCCGGCTGGAATCGAAATGCTCATGGCTCCCCCTTCTCTCGTTGCTTAGCTCTTCAGAATGTCGACCGATTCCTGGATCATCTGCTTCGCCGCGGTCACCGCCGACGCGTTCAGCTGGTAGGCCCGCACCGAGCCCATCAGGTCGACCATCTCCTGCACCGGGTTGATCGCCGGATACGCCACGTACCCGTCTTTGTTCGCATCCGGGTGGCCGGGCTCGTAGCGCATTACCGGCGACGACGGATCGTCGATCACCTGCGACAGCCGCACCATGCCGGACTGGCGGTTCCTGAGGTGCGGCGTGTTGGTCATCTCGGCAAACTGCAGCTGAAACGCCGAGGCATGCTGCGCCGAGAAGACGACCTGCTTGCGCCTGAACGGGCCGCCATCGGTGGTGTGGGTGGTGTTGGCGTTTGCCATATTGGTTGCGATCACCTCCGACCGCTGGCGTTCGGCGGTCAGCGCCGAGCCGGAAATCTGCAGCATGTCAAACGGTCCCATTACTGGCCTCCATTGATAGCGCTCAAAATCTCATGAAACTGGCCTTTGACCAGCTGGATACCCAGCCCGTACTGCAGCTGCGCCTTTGCGAGCAGCAGGCCTTCGTGGTCCAGGTCCACGTTATTGCCGTCCGGCCGCTCCAGCAGCCCGCGCTCATCGCGGATCGCGATCGGCAGCGCGGCTTCGCTGTCGCTCGCGCGCTGGAGCGTCTGCTCAAAGCTCACGTCCTTGGCGTGGTAGCCGGGCGTGTCCACATTGGCCATGTTGGCCGAGACAACCTGCTCGCGCTGCGCGGTCATTTCGAGAAACCGCTCCATCTGAAGCGGGAGAATCGGTGTGCTCATGCGTAGCTCCTCAACTCAGGCGTACTGTCTGGGCGGCAGCCCGTATTCGCGGATCCGGTTGCGCATGGTGCGCAGGCTGATGCCGAGCATCTCGGCGGCGTGGGTGCGGTTGCCCTGGGTGATGGCCAGGGTTTTTTCCAGGTGCAGGCGCTCCAGCTCGCGGATGGGCACACTCGCCGGCGCCGCAGCCAGTGACCTTGTATGTATCGGAGTTCCGCTTTGCGACGAATCGAGCAGTGCGGGCTGCGGCGCGCGATGAGCCAGCGACGGGCCGCTCTCCCGCAGAAAGCAGGCGCGATCGATCCGCACTGCGTCCAGGCCCGCGATATGCGCCGAGGCGTGCAGCGAAAGCACCCTCTGCATGAAGTTGCCCAGCTCCCGCACATTGCCGGGCCAGCTCTGCGCTTCGAGCGCTTCCAGAAAATCGGGGGTCAACACCGGGACCGGACGCTGCGCGCGCTCGGCCCAGGTGCGGGCGAAGAAGCCGGCCAGCAGTGCAATATCCTCGGCACGCTCGCGCAACGGCGGCAGCGACAGCGGGATCACATTCAGCCGGTAGTAAAGGTCCGAGCGAAACGCGCCCCGGTCCACCGCGCGGGCGAGCGCGACGTTTGTCGTTGCGATGACCCGGATATCCACCTTCACGGTCCGCGTCTCGCCCAGCCGCTCAAACTCCCGCTCCTGCAGCGCGCGCAGCAGCTTCGGCTGCAGGTGCAGCGGCATCTCGCCGATCTCATCGAGCAGCAACGTGCCGCCATGCGCCAGCTCGAAGCGGCCCGGCTTGGCTTGGGTCGCGCCGGTAAACGCGCCCCGCGCATGGCCGAACAGCTCGCTCTCGAGCAGATGCTCCGGCACCGCGGCGCAGTTGATGGCGACAAACGGCTTGCGCGCGCGGTCGCTGGCCTCGTGAATAAACCGTGCCAGCAGCTCCTTGCCGGTGCCGCTTTCGGCCTCGACCAGGATGTCGGCATCGGTGCTGGCTGCGGCGCGTGCCCGGGAGAGCGCCTGCAGCAGTGCCGGGGCGCGGCCTACGATCCCGCCGGAGGCCTCCAGGTTCGAAGCGGTTTCCGGAGCGTTTTCCAGGCTCCCCTTGCGGCGCTGCCCGGCCAGCCGCTCAACGATTGGGCGCAGCTGGCTCCAGGCCACCGGCTTGGTCAGATAATCGCCGGCACCCGCGCGCATCGCCTCCACCGCCTCGGGTACGGAGCCGAATGCGGTCAGCAGAACCACCGGCGTTCTCGCCGCCGAGGACTGCGGCACCAGGTCTGCGCCGGAGCCGTCCGGCAGACGCACATCGCTCACCAGCAGGTCGAATTCGCCCTGCGCCAGACGGTACTCCGCCTCGCGCAGACCGCTGGCCGCGGTTACCTGCCAGCCCTCCCGCGTGAAGTGCGCCGTCAGCGCCGTGCGGATGCCGGGTTCGTCATCGACGATCAACACGGAGCGTCGGAGCGGATCCGGCAGGGCGCGAGACATGGAAGGCAACGTCGTGGCCATGGCGAAAGTCGTGGGCGTAGCAAAGCAGGCACTCATAAAAGGTTCAGCTCCATTTGGAAGGTCGTTCCCCGGCCCGGCTCGCTTGCCACGCGCAGCTCCGTGCCGTGCTGTGCCGCGATCCGCTGGCAGACCGCGAGGCCCAGCCCCGAACTCGATCCGCTGGCGCTCCATCCGGCGTGAAAGATGTGCGGTAGGTGCTCCGGCGCGATCCCGCTGCCGGTATCGCTGACCGCGACCCGCAGGTGCGCCACGTCCGGTTGCGTGAGCGAGACCGCGATGCTGCCGCCGGAGGGCGTGTGGCGGACCGCGTTGGTGACCAGGTTCAGCAGCAGCTGCTGTAGGGCGGCTTCATTCGCGAGGACCTTGCCCTGAAGCCCGGCGCCATGGAACGAAAGCGCAATCCCCGCCTGACCGGTAATGGGGCGCACAAACTCGGTCGCCGCAGCCAAGGCTTTACCCAGCTCCAGGGGCTGCATGTGCGGGAAGCCCACGCCGTGAAACGAGAGAACATTGTTGACCGTGCCGGCCAGTCCGCGCAGCCCGGCACGCAGATGTGTCAGCCACTCCGCGGAGCGCGACGGCTCTTCTTCCAGCAGCCCGGCAAACAGCTCCAGGCTGGCCAGGGGATTGCGAATCTCATGCGCCAGGGTGGCTGCGACCTCGGCCAGCGCCAGCGCCCGGCGCCCCGCTTCACGGTCCTGCTCGGCCTGTTTGTGCGCCGAGATATCGCCGAGAATGAGAATCGCCTGAGCGCCGCCCGGCTCGGCGGTAAGCCGACGGGTCCGCAGCTCGATCCAGCGACGCCCTGCGGCGCCGGTACCGCCGGGAGGAGCAAGGGAGATCTCGCTCTCGCCCTCGATCGCGCAGAACGGGTTCAGGTCGACGCCGGTGCGCGCAGCGATCTCGTCCAAGTCCGCGGGGTCTGCGGGATCGGCCGCCGCCTGCCTCGCTTGACTTTCCGGGCCGCCCTGCAACGCGAGCAGGCGCTTCGCTTCCGGGTTCATGCGCAGCACCCGCGCGTCCGCGCCCAACACCAGCACGCCGCACGGCATGGAATCGACGATCTCGACCAGAGCTAGACGCATCTGCTCATTGCTGCGCAGGCTCGCCTCCAGCTCCGCGTTGCGGTCCGCCAGCTCCGACCCCAGCTGCGCCACCTCGATCTGCAGGTCGCGGTACGAGCCCTCCAGCTTCGCCGAAGCTGCAATAAAGTCGGAAAACGCATCCGCAAGCAGCAGCGCCTCGTCCGCCGACGGCCGAGCGATCGGCAGCAGCAGTTCGTTCATTGGCGCGAGATGAGAAGCAGGCAGCATCTGCCTACTGCCTATGCACGGCGAGGGCCAATCCCGTGACGCGGCGTCTGCGCGCGCTCATTACCAAAGGGCCAGCTTCCATTTCTATGACGAAGGAGACCAGTTGGCTCCGCCACGGCAAGGGGGATTGGCAGTTGAGGATCAAGGCCGTCGCACTATGATCGTCGAGAGGAAAAGCCGCATGGCCAGTGCTGGCACGACCACGAATCTTGCGGGATGGGGCGCGAACTTTCGGGCTGACTGCCTGCTGACGGAACCTGCCGCGATCTCCGAAGTGGCAGCAGTGCTCGACCGCAGGGGAACGATCGCCAGAGGCCTGGGCCGCAGCTATGGCGATTGTGCGATCAATGCGAACGGCCAGGTCATCGGCACCACCAACATGGACCATTTGCTGGCATTTGACGATCTCACCGGCGTCCTGACCTGTGAAGCGGGCACGAGCCTCGGGAGCATCATTGAAACCTTTGCGCGGCGCGGCTGGTTCCCGATGATTACACCGGGAACGAAGTTCGTGACCGTGGCCGGGTGCATCGCCAACGACATCCACGGCAAAGCCCACCACGCCCAGGGCTGCTTCAGCAACTGCGTCGAGTCGATGACCGTCCTGCTCGCGAGCGGCGAAGTAGTTAACGCCAGCCGCAGCGAGCATGAAGACCTCTTCTGGGCGACGTTCGGGGGCATGGGCCTGCTGGGATTGATCCTCACCGCCACCATCCGTTTGCGCAGGATTGAGACAACTTACTTCCACCAGAAATCGATTCGCGCGAAGAACCTTGAGGGCATGCTCGCGGCACTGGACGAGCACGACCAGACGTTTCCCTATTCCGTGGCGACGCTGGACGTGCTGGCGACCGGAGCGCACTTGGGGCGGGGAATATTGACTGTCGGGGACCATGCCCGGCTTGCCGATCTGCCGCCCAGCCTTGCCGGCAGCCCGCTCCGGGTCTCCGAGCCGCCTCTGCTCACGGTTCCGTTTGACCTGCCCGAATTCACGCTGAACTCGCTCAGTATCCGCCTGGTGAACGCCGTCATTCAGCGCATCCAGGCCAGCGCAGCGCCCCTCGGCCATTACGAGGCGTTCTTCTACCCGCTGGACAAGATCGCCCAGTGGAACAGAGGCTACGGGCGGCGCGGCTTTACGCAGTACCAGTTCGTCATTCCGTTCGAGAACGGCCTTGCGCAGATGCGCAGGATTCTGACCGCCATTCTCTCCTCCGGCGAGCTGCCGTTTCTGAACGTTTTGAAGCGCCTGGGCAAAGCGAGTGGCGGCGTTCTTTCGTTCCCGCGCGAGGGCTATACCTTTGCGATCGACTTTCCAATCCGGGAGACCACGCCGGCACTGCTGCGCCGCCTCGACGCCATGGTGATCGATGCCGGCGGCCGCATTTACCTCGGCAAGGATTCCTACACCGACGCAGCGACCTTCCGCACCATGTACCCCGAGATCGACGGCTGGCTTCAAACCAAGGCGAGGTACGATCCCGACCATGTCTTTACGTCGAATCTCGGGCGAAGAGTAGGCCTCGCCTAGCCCGAGATGTCGCATTCAGATACCCGGCCACGCAGGGCGGCAGTGATTGACTGCCGCCCTGCGTCCAGGCGAATCCAATCAGCCGCGCGCGGCAATCTCGTTTAACTGCCTCAAAACTTCCTTTGGCAGTTCAAGCGACGCGGCCGAGATATTCTCGCGCAGGTGAGCCACGGAGGACGTGCCAGGGATCAGCAGGATGTTGGGTGAGCGTTCGAGCAGCCATGCCAGAGCCACCAGCATCGGGGTCGAGTGCAGTGCCGCGGCCGCATCGTCCAGGATCGACGACTGGAGCGGCGTAAAGCCGCCGAGCGGGAAAAACGGCACATATGCGATGCCATCGCGGGCAAGATCGTCGATCAGGGCATCGTCGTCTCGATGCGCCACGTTGTACAGGTTCTGCACACAAACGATCTCGCAGAGACCGCGCCCTTCCGCGACCTGCGTGGGGGTCACGTTGCTCAGCCCGATGTGGCGCACCAGGCCCTGCCGCTGAAGTTCGGCCATGGCGGTGAGCGGCGCCTCGATGGACCCCTCAGTTGGGCGTTGCCTGTCGAGCATCACGCGGAAATTGACCACATCGAGGGCATCAAGGCCCAGATTATGGAGATTGTCGTGAACCTGCTGCGTCAGTTCTTCGGACGAGAAAGCCGGGTTCCACGATCCATCCTCGCCGCGCCGGGCGCCGATCTTTGTAACGATCGTCAAGTCCTCTGCATACGGGTGCAGCGCCTGCTTGATGATCTGATTCGTAATGTGCGGTCCGTAGATATCGCCTGTATCGATGTGATTGATGCCGCTCTCGACAGCTTCACGAAGGACCGCCAGCGCAGCATTCCTATCCTTCGGAGGTCCAAACACATGTGGGCCTGCAAGCTGCATCGCCCCATAACCCATCCGGTTGATTGTGGTGGAGGTTCCGGGAAAGGTGAAAGCGCCTCCGAGATGCTTCTGTTCATTCATGCTTTGCTTCTCCTATCTGCTGGATACCAGTTAGATGAAGGAAGCCTCAGGTGGGGAGTTCGCATTTGAGCAAAGTAGCCGCCGGACAGTTCGAGCGAAGAAAGACGGCGCTTCCGACGCGTTCCGCAGCGAGCGTCAAGGCCATCCTGCAGTCTACTGTTCAGGTTTTGCTGGTGCGCGCCTGTCTAACAAAAGCGTTCCAGCGATCTATGCAGGGGTCATCCCCAGGCAAACTTCAGCTTGTCTTCCCGTAGTAAGTGTGACCTTCTGCTTCGCGATTGCAATGGTTGCAATCGCGCATTAAAGAAGGATGTGCTTCGCCGTCATCACCCGCTCTCCGTCGAGCAGAATCGCGGCGCGCTCCATGGTGTTGCGCAGCTCGCGCACATTACCCGGCCAGTCGTGCGTGGCCAGCAGGTCGAAGACCTCGGGCGCGATGCGGACGCCGGGGCAGAACTTCGTCGTAAACGCCTGGGTCAACCCTTCGAGATCGCCCTCGCGCTCGCGCAGCGGCGGCAGCTGCACCGGAAACACCGCGAGCCGGTAGTACAGGTCCTCGCGGAACAACTTCTGCTGCGAGAGCGACTTCAGGTCGGCGTTGGTAGCCGCGACCACCCGCACGTCCACTTTCAAATTGTCGTTACCGCCCAGCCGCTGCACCTCTCCCTGCTCCAGGAAGCGCAGGATCTTGCTCTGCAGCGAGAGCGGCATGTCGCCGATCTCGTCCAGGAACAGCGTGCCCCCGTGCGCGGCGTGGATGCGCCCGATGCGGGACTGCATCGCGCCGGTAAACGCGCCCTTCGCATAGCCGAACAGCTCGGCCTCGAGCAGCGCCTCGGGAATGGCGGCGCAGTTGACTACGGCAAAGGGATGCTTGGCGCGCGGCGAGATCATGTGGATGGCCTGCGCGACCAGGTCCTTGCCGGTGCCGCTCTCGCCGGTGATCAGCACCGTCGTCTCCGAGCGCGCGACCATCTCGGTCAACCGGTAGACGCGCTGCATCGGCGCGGAGCTGCCCACCATGCCCCGCAGACCGGTGCGCGTCTCGCCCGGCTCCCGCGGCGGCGTGGCGGTGCGGCTCGGCGGGTAAGGCAGGGGTGGAAGACTGCCCCGGTAGATCAGGTCGGTCAGCTGCGAGGCCAGCGGCGTCGGCGAGGCGTTGGCCAGCAGCAGGTGGCCGGTCTGCGCGTTCAGGGTCAGGATTTCAATAGACGGGAACCGCTGCAGCACCAGCGCGCTGAACTCGTTGGCCACAATATCGGGCAGCATCGGGTCCAGCAGCAGCACCTCGGTGCGGCTCTCCGCCAGCCGCTCCAGCGCTTCGGCGCCGCTGCCGGCCTCGCACACTTTCCAGCGCGGTGCTCCGATCTTTTCCTTCAACTGCACCCGCAGGCGGGGGTTGGGGCTTACCAGCAGGATCTGGACCGGCTGCTGATCTTCGGCGCGCATCGAGGGTACAGAAGACACAGGAGAGAAGGGTGGCGCAGTCATGAGAGATCCCCCGGCGCGTCGGCAGGCGAGGCCGAGCGCAGGTCGCTGTAGCGGCCCACCAGGTGCTGCATGGCATGGAAGCTCTGGCAGGCACGCTCCACATCGCCGGCCAGCAGCGCCAGCAGCTGCTCCGCGGCCTGCTCATCCGACAGCAGTGCTGCCTCCAGCCGGGTCTGCAAAAGGGTCAGGGGCTGCGCCAGCGTGTGCAGCCCCTGCCGCAGGCTCTCCACAAAGCCGGGGTCCTGCGGGCTGTCCAGCGGCTGCGACGCGCTAGGCACAGGCGAGGGCATAGCCCACCCCCCGCACTGTGCGGATCAGCTTCTGCTCGCCCGAGCAGTCGATCTTGTCGCGCAGGTACTTCATGTACACATCGACGATGTTGGTCGTGGGATCAAAGGGCACCCGCCACACCTGCTCCATCAGCGTAGCCCGCGAGACCGGCTTGGGCGAGTGCTCCATCAGGAACTCGAGCAGCGCGAACTCCCGCGGCGTCAGCTCGATCCTGCGGCCATCCCGCTCCACCCGGTACTCCGCGCGGTTCAGCAGCAGCCCGGTTTGCGGCTTCAGGACCGGCGCAGCTTCGACCGGGGCGTTCGCGCGGCGGCGCAGCAGCGCGCGAATCCGCGCCAGCAGCTCCACCAGCGAAAACGGCTTGACCAGGCAGTCGTCGGCGCCCTGATCCAGCGTCAGCACCATGTCTTCCAGGCGGTTGCGCCCGGTCAGCACCAGGATCGGCAGCTCGGGCCGCTCCGCGTGCAGCCTCGACAGCAGCGTCAACCCATCGATCTTGGGCAGGTTCAGGTCGAGCAGGACCAGGCTGTAACTCTCGCCTGCGAGCTTGGCCAGGGCCTGTTCGCCATCGTGCGCCAGCTCTGTCTGGAACCGCTCGGTCTGGAGCCAGGAGCCGAGCAGCCGGGCGAGCGGCACGTCATCCTCAATGACCAGCAGGCGCGGCGCCAGAGCCGGCCGGTCTGCCAGTCGTTCAGCCGGTTTTTCTTCGGCTGGTTCTGCAACCATGCCGGTTGCTTCTGGTTGAGAGCCAGTCGTACCCGCGACGCCGGTCAGGACGTACGGGGCCGAAGGCTGCCCGGGTGCGTGCGGGAGCAGTCCATTGCTATCCATCTTTGTGGGTTCCTGAGGACCGACTATACCGGAGCAAAAATCTACGCCAAGAATTGATTGCCAACCTACGGTACTAACGTGACTCTCATCTTTCCCACCTTCCCGGCTCCCTCCAGTCCGGGCGTTCCAATCGTTCCAATTCCCATGAGCACAGATGAGAGCCGGGCGTATCACTCGCCCGCCGCCTTCTGCGCGCCGGGGACCTCTCGGCCGGTCAGCGCGGGAGCAGCCCCAGGCTTGCTCCCCGGCGGACTGCTCCCGGCAATGCCGGTCAGTGAAGGCAGGGCGCCTTGTTTCCCTCCTTCCAGGTACTGCACGATCAGCGAAACACGCCGGTTGGAGGCACTCAACGGGTTTCCGGCATCGCGCAGCCGCTGGTCGGCAAAACCGCGCACCTGCGAGACCTGATTCATGCGCACACCGCTTGTCTGCATCAGCCGCCGCGCCGCGTTCGCGCGGTCCGACGACAGCTCCCAGTTGCTGTACACCCTCGCATCCGAATATGGCTGGGAGTCGGTATGGCCCTCGATGGAGATGTGGTTCGGCAACGCGCCGAGCTGCGGCGACAACACCCTCAGGATCTCGACCAGCACCGGCGTCGGTCGCGTGCTGCCCGTCTCGAAGAAGGTTCCGTGTGCGTTTTCTATCAGCTCGATCCGCAGCCCCTCTGGTGTAATCGTCATCTCGACCTGATTCTTGAGCCTGTCCAGATTGTCGACACGGTGGATGGAGTTCTGCAGCGTCGTCTTCAGCTTGGTCATGTCCTGCTTGTTGAGCAGGATGTTTTCTCCGGTACCCACGCCGGGGTCGACGTGTCCCTTTTGCGCGGCGACACCTTTCGGATCGCGGAAATAGCCGGAGATCGCCAGCTGCTGCTGCTTGGTGGTGCTGCTCATCAGCCACAGCACGATAAACAGAGCCATCATCGCGGTGACAAAGTCCGCGTAGGCCACCTTCCACGCCCCGCCGTGATGATGGCCGGCGTGGTGCATTTTCTTTTTGACCAGTATGGGAGCCTGCGCGTTTGCCATCGTCTAGCTCGCTGCCGCGCCGTCGGCGCTCTTGCCGCGGCACACGTTCTCGACCTCGGTAAAGCTCGGCCGCACATGCTCAGGGATGGCTCGACGGGCCATCTCAACCGCGAGAATGGGCGACATGCCCTTGATGAACGAGAGCATCACCACGCGAAGAATGTGGTAGTAGCCATGCTCGTCGCCGACCCGCTTGCCCATCGCCGAGGCCAGCGGGCCCAGCATGCCGTAACACAGCAGGATGCCCAGGAACGTCCCCACCAGCGCCGCGGCCACCTTGTGCCCGATCTGCTCCGGCGGGCCGCCGAGCGAGCCCATCGTAATCACAATGCCCAGCACCGCGGCCACAATGCCCAACCCAGGCAGCGCGTCGGCTACCGTCGTCAACGCGCTGGTCGGCTGTCCCGCGCTCAAGTGGTGCACTTCCATGTCGAGCTCCATCATCTGGTCCACATCAAAGGTGCTCACCCCGCCGGTCACCGCCATCCGCATCGTGTCGCACACAAAATCGCGCGCATGCTGGTCCTTTAGAAACGTCGGATACTTCTGGAACAGCTCGCTCTTTCCCGCTTCTTCAATGTCGTTTTCGATCGCGACCATGCCTTCCCGCCGTGCCTTGGTAAACAGGTCGAACATCATCTTGAGGGTGTCCAGGTAGCGCTGCTTGGGAAACTTGGGGCCGCCCATCACGCCGGTAAGCCCGTTGGCAATGCCTTTGAGCACGTGCATGGGGTTGGCGGCCAGCAGCGTGCCCAGCGCCGCGCCCACGATCGTAATCAGCTCGGCCGGCTGGATCAGGACCGCGATATTCCCCTTTTCCATGAGGAAGCCGCCTATCACCGCGCCGAAAACGATCAGGATACCGACGATGGAAAACATGTGCTCCTTACTTTCTCCAGGGTCTTCTTTGGGGAGATCAGCGCCTGCGGCGCACCACGGCGCCGAGGCTGCGCTCCGGCCTGTGCTCCTTCTATCGGCGGCTGTGTCGAAACCGTTCAGTAAAAAAGTGGCGGCAGCCCTGGTGACTATCGGGTAGGCTTCGCACTTCCTCATGCAGTTCTCATCGTGAGCCGCGGCTCGGCCCTCCCACTCTCTTCATCCCGAAATGGAACGCGCGAGCCGATCTGGTTACGGACGAATCGTTCTTCCGCAATGTTCCCTGTTCCGGATCGCAACGCCGGTCGATATGGGCTCCATTCCTGTTCCGCCGAGCGATACCATGATGCGCGCCGCTGAAGACCAGCCCCACGGCTCTACTACGATCTCGACCCGCCTCCCCGCAGCAGGCAGGCAGACGAAGCCCCGCGCCGGCCTTGTTCGCACCGGTCTTGTCGCGGGCCTGTCCGGAGCATGTTCCCGCGCAGCCTTCGCCTTCCTGCTGCTGCTGGCAGCGTTCCCGGCTCAGCCGGCCGGCGCCGCGGCCGCCACCCTGACCCTGACCCGCCAGGTACACGAGCTGCCGCCGCAGGAAGCCGCGCGCGCCGTTCCGGTCCATCTCGTCGCAACCGTTACCTACTACCAGCCCAAAGGCAACATCCTGTTTGTGTCCGACGCAAGCGGCGCCGTGTTCATCCGCACAGACCACCCTTACCCGCTGCATGTTGGCGATCTTCTCGATGTAACCGGCTACACCGACCACAGCTTCCGCAGCGTCGTTGCGACCAATCCACGCATGCGCCTGCTGGGCACGAACCATCGCTTCGCTACGCGGGCTGTCGACTACCGCCAGCTGGTCTCCGGCACGGTCGACTGCCAGCCCGTCACGGTCGATGGCACGGTCCGCTCGGCAAGCCTCGAATCGCAGGGGACGTTCGCCATGGTCCAGCTGGATGTGTCCATGCCGGGCGGCATCATGGAGGCCTACATACAGAACTATGAGGGCCTCGACCTTTCGAGCCTCATCGATGCTGCAGTCCATCTGTCCGGGGTCGCGGCATCCGAGTTCAATGCCCGCTTCCAGACCATGCGGCCCCTGCTCTATCTCTCCTCCACGCGGCAGCTGACGGTTCTCAGCCAGCCCCGGGTCAAGCCGCTCGACCTGCCGGTAACCGACATCGACAAAGTCGTCGAAACACGGTTCGTGCTCAATCAATCCAGGCGCGTCCGGGTGCATGGCGCGGTGACTGCCTACGAGCCCGGGCACTCGCTCGTCATCCAGCACGGGGCGCAAGGCCTGCTGGTGCTGACCCGTCAGGTGCAGCCGGTCCCGCTCGGCGCAGTCGTCGACGTCATAGGCTTCGCCGACGATCACTCCTACTCGGCTGTGCTTGAAGACGCGCAGTTCTTTCCCAGCGGACATCTGGCGCCTGTCGCCCCCCGGCCAGTCAGCTACGACGAAGCCATGAGCGGCGCCTATAGCGACTCCCTGATTTCACTACGCGGAACGGTTCTGTCGCAGCTGCACGGCGAGCGGTCCGATACTCTGGTCGTCATGGTCGATCGCCACCCGGTCAACATGGTGCTGCGCCGGAAGGGGCGACCCGCGCTTCCGGACCTGCCCGCAGGCACGCTCGTGGTCGCGACCGGCATCTGCAGCGTCACTCCCAGCGATATGTGGAACAAGCCGCTGCTCTTCCGTCTCGACCTGCGTGAAGGCAGCGATCTCGACATTCTCGCCCGCACCTCCTGGTGGAACGTGCAGCACCTGCTGATGGTCGCCGGTACGCTGCTGGCCCTGTTCCTGCTGATCCTGGCCTGGGTGGTGGTGCTCCGCCGCCGCGTCGCCAACCAGACCGGGCAGATCGAGCGCTCCATCCGCGTGGAGCGGCAGCGCAGCCGGCTGCTCGAGGAAATCAGCTCTGACACTCCGCTCGAGCCGCTGCTTGCGGACATCTGCGCATCGATCGGAGCACTGGTTCCGGGGCTGCGCTGCTCCTGCACTCTGGTGGAGGAGCCCGGCGCTGTCCCCTCCAGCCGCCAGCTGCCGGGCAGCAGCAGCGGCGAGCCTGCCTACGAGTCGGTGCTGCGGGACGAAAAAGGCCGGCGCCTCGGCGTCTTCCGTGCTCAAAGCCCGACTATGGTCCTGCTTTCGGGTGAGGACCGGGACGCGCTCGCCGTCGGAGCCAGCCTGGCCAAGCTGGCCGTGAACCAGCGCCGCATGTACCAGGAGATGAACTACTGCTCCACCCACGACCAGCTGACCGCGCTGCCCAACCGCCGCCTGGCCGATGCGCGCCTGGACGCGGCAATCCGCGAGGCCGCTGAGACCGGGACCTGCGTCTGCGTCGCCTATATCGACGTGGACCACTTCAAGCAGGTCAATGATCAGTACGGCCACAAAACCGGCGACCTGTACCTGCAGCAGATCGCCTCACGCCTGGGGGCGAAGGTCCGCGCCGGGGACCTGCTGGCGCGCATCGGCGGCGACGAGTTCTTGCTGATCGCCACCGCGCTGCCCGGACTGGATGAAAGCCAGGCCTGCAAGCGCAGGCTGCAGACCTGCTTTGAAGACAGCTTTGCGCTGGAGGGCGTACGCATCCGCGGCGCCGCAAGCATCGGCCTCGCCGTCTTTCCCATTCACGGCGCCACGCCCGAAGCGCTCAAGCGGCACGCGGATGCCGAGATGTACTCCGCCAAGCACCGGCACAAACAGCTGGAGCCGGCCTCCCGGCCTGAGGCTGCGGAGATCTTCTCCCCGGCCGAGCTGTTCGCCGCGCTCGAGGCCGACCGGTTCCGGCTCTTCTACCAGCCGCAGTTCTCCGCCCGGGGGCAGCTCCGGGGGCTGGAAGCGCTCATCCGGCTTGAGGATCCCATTCTCGGCATCGTCACCCCCGATGCCTTTATCGGGGTTGCGGAACGCAGCGATTTCGTCTTCGCCATGGGCGCCTGGGTGCTGCGGCAGGCCCTTGCCGATGCGGCGCACTGGCGCGTGGGCGTCGAGGAAGATGTGCGGGTCATCGTCAATGTCTCCGCGCGCCAGGTCGAGCAGACCGGCTTCGCCGACCAGGTGGCGCTGGCGCTGCTTGACTCCGGCATGCCGGCCGGGAGCCTGGAGCTTGAGATCACGGAGCGTTGCGTGGTCCGCGATCTCAGCAACGCAGTCCGCCAGCTCTCCAGCCTCCGCGCCCTCGGCGTCCGGGTCTCGCTCGATGACTTCGGCACCGATCAATCCTGCCTGAATGTGCTGCACAAGCTACCGGTCGACACGCTGAAGATAGACCGCAGCTTCGTCCGCGTTATGCGCTCCGAGCCGAAGGTGCTGCGCGTCATCGAGGCCATCGTGCAGCTCGGCCAGGCCATGGGGAAGCGGATCGTTGCCGAAGGGGTGGAGAGCGAGGACGAGATCGCCGAACTGCTCCAGCTCGGCGACATGGACTTCCAGGGCTTCGCCTTCAGCCGCCCTCTGCCGCCGGAGAGCATACAGACCAGCCTGGAAGGCTGGCGGAAAGGCGTGACCACCACGCACGGATAGCAACCCGAGAGCGGGTCTGCTGCGCTCGCTCTAATGCATTTTCACAGTAGGTGTAGGCCCATGCATGGAGCTCGATGCGGCTTTTCCGTCGAGAAAAACCGCCTGCCACTCAGCCCGGATCGATCACAGTAACTGTAAAAATGCTCTAGAACAACGCAGGCCGCGAACACTTCTGCGCGAAATGTTCCCTGTACTAACCCGCCCCGGCGGTGTAACTCTCTGCAGAAAGCCACACCAAGCCCCGCCGGTCTCTCCGCGCAAGTATGCCACGCACAAGAGACGCTATCTTCCTCGTAATCGACGAGCCAGCGACCCTCGCACTAGCCCAAACCGTCCGTTCGGCACATCAACGATTACGGTAAATCTGCCGTCAAATAACACGAGGCCGAAGTACCCCTCTGTTTTGGTGGGATAGTTGGCAAAATCAAAGTTTCTTAATCCCGTGCTTTCGAACTTGATTTTCGGACGCGGAATGCAAGCCCTACCGACGCATACATTTCCTAAAATGGGAGCGCTGACCATCACCGCATCTCTCCCCCAATTGGAACTCACCAAGCGTAAGTTGCGAGGATCGCCAGGCTTGCGGCCCGTGAGACGTTCCCATGCCGCAGGTGTCGTCACCAGCGAGGAGGAGCTCGATCCAGTATCGAAAAACATGTTTTGTTCAGGCTCACCGTTCGCTTTGAGCGTTACATACAGCTTTCCGCCGCGGTTGTCTGCGGGTACAAACTGCGCCCAACTTTTTGCTGACTCCGGAAGCTCCACACCTTTGGCCAGAATCGCAACTTTGTTGCTAACTAGGTCCATCAAAAGGATCCGATCTTTGAAAAAGCCCAGACCGGCCGTTCCCAGGTAAATTGGTCTGTTCCCGTTTGGGGCGTCGCCTTGGTCGGCCAGTACCTCGAACTCTTCGTTGGCGAATGGGCAACCCGCCACGGTTCCGCTTAGCGTTGCAACGTGTGCCTTCTTTAATGAAGGCATCGCACGTGGCAGTGCTTTTCCGTACAAACTGCTGATGTCCGTTCCGGTGTCTAGCTCTACTAGCGCCAGCCGCGCCATGCCATCTACATGAATCTCGATGAAGGGCGCTGCGTGTGCCACCTTTCGACCGCCGATAGTCGCGCTGTACCAGACAAGATTAGACCACTGAACTTCACTGGTCTTGACCGTTGAATCATTGTGGCGAGCCTTTGCCATAGCAACAGCTCGAGCCCTGGCCTGAAACCCGGAAAGAAGCAGAAAGCCCGACAGGATTACAACGCGACACAACCTATCCATGTTGCACCCTCGTTTAGCATTCCGTCGTGGTTTGAGCCTTCAGAGACAATCACTGCAAGACACGACGCTAGTAAGCAGCCAAACTAAAAGAACATTCCACCAAATACTACGAGGATACCGAGAAATACCTTAACGCCCAGCCTGCAACACAGTCTGCTGCAGGTTATACCCGCGCAGGCCCAGCGCCGGCTCGCCCGTCGCAGCCGACGCCGGATAGTGGATCGTGACGGTCCGGCTTTCCCCCGGCAGCAGCGAAACATAGTTATCGCTGTAGTAAGCCGGCAAAATCCGCTCACCGCCCTGCGCTTCCTCGAGCGTCAGCTTCAGCTCGAGCGCTGCCTGCCTGCCCTGATTTGTAAGCGTCGCAGTTACAATTTTCTCGTCGCCGTCGCTGCCGGTCGTCACCTTCGACCCGATCTTCGCCTGGGGCAGCGAATTCAGCTTGCGCATATCCTCCTCCCGCCCCGCGAGCCAGTAAAAGCTCGATGAGATTGGCTTGCCGCCCGCGCTCACCAGGTTAAGCCGCACAAACACCGGCGCGCCTGAAGAAGAATCTGCACCGGGCTGCGCGAACATCGCCGCCAGCGGCAGCTGCAGCACCTTCGCGCTCTCATCCATCGCCACCGTTACCGGCACCGTCTTCGCAAACAGCTGCTTGTTGTCGAGCGAGTAGACCGCAGCCTCCACCTTCGCGCCGTTCAAAGGCTCAGTCGTCGTGTTCATCACCGCGACGTCATAGGTCGAGAGGTCAAGCTGCACATGCTGCGGCTCGTTCGCGTGCATCACGCCGTAGAACGAAGCCTGCGTGTCGTAGTCGGACGAAAACATCTGCCACATATTGCTCGGCCACGCCGGCTGCGTCATCCAGATCATGCGGCCTGCATTCGGCTGCCACAGGTGTGCGTTGAACCCCTCGAAGATCGCCCGGTGCAGCGTGTAGTTGAACATCTGGTTCTTGCGCTCGAAGTCCGCCAGGCTGGTCGGCGCGCCGAACTGCATGTCCAGGTGCTGCATAAACGGGTGCACATCGCCGTTCCCGCTCTGGTGCCAGTCGTGGTACGCCCATGAGTCGCTCAGCGGCCACTGGTTTTCAGGCGCGATCCAGTGCTTGAAGCTCTCGAGCGTCGAGAACGAAGGCACGCCGAGCTCGACCGAGAAACCGCGGTTCAGCGTGTCGAAGTAGAGCTTCGGGTCCCTGTAGCTGTAGGGGCCGCTGTTGCGCAGGTTCACCCGGTTCGACGAAGGCGTGTAGTAGCGCGTGCCGTCATACTCGGCCAGCACCCTGCCCAGTCCATCCGAGATCGCCGGCTGCGGCACGCCCTCGTTGCGGCCGCACCACATCACGATCGACGGATGATTGCGGTAGCGCTTCACTACGTCCGCCGCATTCGCAAGCCACAATCCAGGGTCCTGCGCCTCGGCGTTGTCGTCCTGTGTCGACTCCCAGAAGTCGTTCCACACCATCAGCCCGTATTTGTCGGCCAGGTCGTAAAAGACCGGCTCATCGTTCTGCCCCACCCAGTCGCGGATGATGTCGACATTTGCCAGCTGATGCAGCCGGAAGTACGGCTCCAGGTGCTCGCGGCTGATGCGCTTGCGCGCGTCTTCCATGCCCCAGTTGCCGCCGCGCGCCGCAATGCGCACGCCGTTCACCTTGATGACCAGGTCGGTCATATCGGCCTCGTTGGTCACCGGCTTTACCGCGGGCGAGCTGTCAGCCGCCACGGTCAGCGACGAGGCCCAGCCATCCGGCGTCTGCCGCGTGCCCTCATGCGTCACGTTCAGGATCGTCTGGTGCAGGCCGTGCGCCATGGTCGGGTTCACCTCGACGCGGCGCATGGTGCCGTCTACGCCGAACAGGCTCTCCTCATATGTCACCTCGCGCATGCCGAACTGCGTCGTCTTCTCGTCGGTCTCAACGCCGCCATCCCCAAGGGAAAGCTTCAGGTGGTACAGCTCCGGCTTGCCATAGCCATTCGGCCACCAGAGCCGCGGGTGCTCCACGTGCAGCTGCTTGTACTCCTCCGGCGTGAGCGATACGGTCGACTTCCCCGGATCAACTGTAACTTCTTTAGTTACAGAAACGCCTCCCTCGAAGCTCGCATGCAGCGTCGTCTTCTCGGGCGCGCTCGATACATTCTCAAGCGGCACCTCGATCGTTACGTCGGCGGAGTCGGTGCGCGGCAGCGGCAAAGCGGTGATGATCTGCGGATCGCCCAGCTCGACCGCCTCGGTCTGCTTCAGCGTCACATCCTGCCAGATACCGCTGTCGCGGTCCCGCTCCGCCGGGATCCAGTCCCATCCCTCGGTATCCACAAACGTCGGCCCATCCAGCAGCATGGAGCCGCCGTTGTCGCCCGGGCCGCCCGTGATCGACTGCTCCTGCGGAATGCCGGAGTGTGGCGGCGGCGAGATTCGCACCGCCAGCGCGTTGTCGCCCGAGTTCTTCAGCAACGCCGTCACGTCGTACATGCCGCGGATGAACGCGCCCGTGATGGTGCCGAGCTTGTGCCCGTTCAGCCACACATCGGCGGCATAGTTGATACCGTTCAGGTCGAGCGTGTAGTGCTTCGCGGCGCTTGGCTGCCCGGGCGTCGGGAACTCGACGCGGTACCAGTAATCCTGCTTGTTGAGCGACTCCGGGATCGCCAGATTGTTCAGGTCCCAGTCCGGGTCAGGGTACACACCACGGTCGACCAGCGTGGTCAGCACCGTTCCCGGGATCGTCGCCGCATACCAGCCGGCGGCCTCCGCGCCGGCGCTCGAAAGCTGCTCGCCGGTGCCGCTTACTTTCGGCGCCTCCTGCATCTTCCAGTTGCGCGCAACCGTCCACTCCCCCGCACTGGTCTGCTCCAGCGTCGGCCCCGCGGGCGGCAGCGGCTGCGCTACCGGCTTGCCGAAAGCCGCACGGCTGGTCGGCAAAGTGTCCGGGTCCTGCGGCGCCGTGTAGCCCACCTCCTGCCTTACCTGGAAAAACCAGGCCTTCGATCCATCCTCGTACAGGATGGTGTCGAAGTTCGGACGCGCCCCGGCCATCGTCCGTACATCGCCGGCCGGCGCAGACGTGTGCTGCACGCGAAACCCGGCAATCCTGCCGCCGAAGTGCTGCCACTTGCTCAAACGCGCGGGCACCGTGGGCGGCAGGTGCGGCTGGTCATAGCGGTAGGCACTCTCCTGGCTCGAGATAAAGTCCGGCGCCAGCATCAGCTCGGCGTTCTGCACCGGACCCATCGCCGGCGCGCCAGACCCAACCTCGCTGCCGTCGAGAAACAGATGCGCCGTCGTGCCATCGAAGGTTGCAGCCACAAAGTGCCAGTCGTCCCCGCTCACCGTCGTCTGCCCCACCACCTCGTTGCCGACGCCGATGCGCAGCACGGGCTTGCCGCCCTCCAGGCCCAGGTAGCGGGAGTCCTCCGCCGCCGGGTCGCCGAGACCCGCAAGCAGCGTCGTCATATTGGCGCGGTCTGCCTTGAACCAGAGCGACAACGTCCACGCGCTCTCCGCCGCCAGGATCGGCTCCTCGTGGTTGAGGGGCTTTTCAAGGCCACGGCCTCCGAGCAGGAACTTGCCTGCGTAGGGTCCGTATGCGCTCATCGACGGCGGCTCCGTATTGCGTTCCCGCTGCCCCTGCATGCCGGCTGGCAGCAGCAAAGCGGCCACGGCGAGAGAAGAGGCGAAGGCAGAGCGAGAGACGCGGGCGGGGCGAGGCAGGATGTGCGGCATGGATGCGTTGGGCTCCTTGAAGTGGTCTGAACTGGCTTGCGTTTCCCGATGCACGGCATGTCGCACCGCGGCCGAAGATGCCGCGGCTGGTAGCTGCGGTACCGATATCATCCGAGCAAATTCCCAGTCCTCTGGAGGATACGCCGGAAGAAGTGCTTTCCGCGAGGCTTTGTTCGAGGAACGCTCGAACGGTCCGCGCAGAGACCACTCCGCCGCTCCGGGGCCGTAGCCTGCGGCAACGATCCTGGCCGCTACCCTGCCGCCGAACATGTCTAGGAAGGCTGGACTTCGATCGCAGGGATAAACTCGACCCACCCCGGCGACTCTGCTACCTGCTTCAGAATCTCGTTCCGCTCCCGGAGGAAATGCGCCATGTACCGCCGTAGAAAGAGTCTTTCCGCAAGCAGTCCCAGCAGGGGGATAGGCGCGGCGAAAACCAGGCGGTCCCGCATCTCAGTCAGCTCCGGCGTGAGCGCCTCAAAAAAGTGATCGTGCTGCATGGACCGGAACGCGCCCTCAAACATCGTGTCCTGAAAGTGGAAAGGCCGCTCGAATGCGGTGATCCTGCTGGCAAGATGTTGCCGCACCCCCAGGTGGGTCGCGCGCCAGCGGACGAACTGCCCGGGACCGAGGAGGCCGGTCGTCACTCCGCCAACCGCCTGCTCCCCGGAGGCTTTCGTTCCCAGCAGATGCACTTCGATACTGCGTGCCAGATCGAAGCAGCGCCCCATCGGAGCCGCGATCCGGACCCGTTCCTCAACCGAGACCATGGTTCCCTCCACCCCGAACGCCCAGGCCAGCCTGGCATCCCGCTTCATCGTATCCGGCGTCGTGTCGTCTCGAAGCCAACAGGAAGGCGGCAGCCGGTCAAGGCAGCTCGCAAGCTCCTGCTGCTTTCTGCTATAAACGCGAGACTGCGGCATGGGAGCGATCCCAGCCTCGCCGACTATGACCCGCGGACAGGAGAGCCCGATGCACGCTACGCCCAGTTTTCCCTGGTTCCATCGCAAACGGCCCGCGATGTTTGCCGCATCCCTGCTGCTCACAGCGACGGCCGCCCTGGCTGCGACGCCGCCGCCCCCGGCACGCCCTGCCATCACCGGCATCGCCCACGTCGCCATCGCCGCGCAGAACATGGCCGCCAGTCGCACCTTCTACACCCACTCGCTGGGCTGGAACGCCGTTGCCTCGCCGGAGTTCCCGGACGGCGTGCGCTTTTATGGCGACCCGCGGCAGACCGTCGAGGTGCACCCGGCAGGCTCCCCAAGCGAGCCTGCCTTCGACCATGTCGCCTTCGCAACCGCCGACGCTGAGGCCCTGCGCCTCTATCTCAAGAGTAAGAGCGTTTCTGTCCCCGACAGTCTGACTAGGCTCCGCGACGGCGAGCAGACCTTCCGCGTCAAGGATCCTGAAGGCAACACCATCGAGTTTGTGCAGCGCGCGCCCGGCGTGGACATGCACGGCGCCACAGCTCCCGACAGCATCTCCGGACGCATCATCCACGTCGGCTTTATCGTGCACTCGGCCCCGGCGGAGGACCGCTTCTACAAGGACATCCTCGGCTTCCGCCTGTACTGGACCGGCGGCATGAAAGACGGCGTCACCGATTTCTTCTCGCTGCAGGTGCCCGATGGCACCGACTGGCTCGAATACATGCTGAACGTGCCGCCCAACCCCAGCCACCACCAGATCGGCGTCGACGACCACTTCTCGCTCGGCGTCGTAAACATGGATGCAGTCGTCGCCAGGTTCCAGCAGCGCGGCTTCCCCGCGGGCGGCCAGACCCAGAAGCAGATGGGCCGCGACGGCAAGTACCAGCTCAACATGTACGACCCCGATGAAGTGCGCGTCGAGTTCATGGAGTTCAAACCCGCCCAGGCGCCCTGCTGCCACCCCTTTACCGGGCCGCAGCCGGGGCCGGATCAGTAGCGCGTCAGGCTGCGGCGTTCACGGCACGCACGGTTAGCGTCGTCCCGTCGACTTTCTGCAGGTGCGCAACCATCTCGAACAGGTTCCGCGCCTGAGGATTTCCCTGCGGCCCCAGCATCCGCATCAGGCTCTTCGGAGAACGGCCAAGCGCCTCACCAAGAGCGGGAAATCCAATTGTTCCATTCACATATTCGCGAAGCACGATCTTGCCCGTCTCTACATCGCCCGCGACCATGCAGGAGACCGCTTCGCCTAACAGCGCACGGCGAAACTTCGCGCTACTGCGAAGATCCCCCTGCACCGTATCGCTAAACCTGCGTGTGCTTACCATCGCCGCCCTTCGCTTTCTTGTACTGCAGCCAAAGCAGCTGAGCCGCCTCGATATCGGCCTGCTGCCGCTTCTTGGTGCCACCACCCAGCAGGATCACCAGGCGCTCTCCATCCTTGCCGAAGTACACGCGGTAGCCGGGTCCGAAGAAAAGGCGCAGCTCGAAAACCCCGGCGCCTACGCTTTTTGCCGCTGAGAAGTTACCCGCCTCAAGCCGGAAAACAGCGACTGAAATCCTCGCTCGCATTGTGGCGTCCAGCTTCCTTCGCCACTCCGCGAACGGAGAAACACCCGCCGCGTTGACGAACTCAAGAACTTGAATCAAGAGCTAATAGTAACATATACGTTACCTGCGGAAGATCGCGAAGCACTTATTCAGGTCCCGGCGTAACAGCCCACCGCGCTACTTCGGCAGATCCTGCTGCCCCATGATGGTGAACTTCCCCACCACGCCCGCCTCCGGCGCTGCCGAGCTCTCCGGCTGCCCGCCGCCCAGGTACAGCGTGTACTCACCCGCTCTCATCGCGCGGTTCCCGCTGGCATCCACCACGCTCAGCTGCCGCGGCGACAGAGTAAACCGCACCTGCTTCCGCTCGCCCGCCTTCAGCTGCACCCGGTCGAACGCCACCAGCGCTAGCCGCGGCGACACAGCGGTCTTCGGAGGAGCCAGGTACAGCTCCGCCACTTCATCGCCGCCCATCTTGCCCGTGTTCTTCACCTCGGCGTCCACCGTAAGCGGCTGGCCGGCCTGCAGGCTATCGTCCGAGAGCTTCATCCCCGAGAACGCGAAGCTCGTATAACTCAATCCGTAGCCAAAGCCGTACAGCGGCTTGCCCGTAAAGTACCGGTACGTCCGGTTCTTCATCGAGTAGTTATCGAACGCGGGCAGCTCCTCCACGCCGGTGTAGAAAGTCACCGGCAGCTTGCCGCCAGGGTTGCTCTTGCCCGCCAGCGTCTCAGCAATCGCCGTCCCGCCGGCCTCGCCCGGATACCACGCCTCCAGCACCGCACTCGCATGAGCCGCGGCCCAGTTCACCGCCAGCGCGCTCCCGTTTTCCAGCACCACCACCAGCGGCTTGCCTGTGGCCCCCAGCGCCTCCAGCAGCGCGCCCTGCACCGCCGGCAGGTCGATCCGCGTGCGGTCGCCCCCGGCGAAGCCCTCCACCTGCACCGGCATCTCCTCGCCCTCCAGCTCCGAGGTCAGCCCCACAAACGCCACCGTCACATCCGCCTGCTTCGCCGCCGCCACTGCCTCGTCCAGCTCCGCCGCCACCGGCGCCATCCAGCGCAGCGAGATACCACCCGTCGTCTTCGGCCCCACATGCCGGTACTCGAGCGTGATTGCGTGCGGCCGCGTATCCACAAAGCTCAGGTCCAGCTCCGGCAGAATCGAGTCCCAGCTGTCTGTACCAGGCGTGTGTTTCGACACATCCACCGGCTTGCCGTCGACGGTAACCGCGATTCCTTCGCTCTCGCGCCCCTTCGCCGCTCCCTGGCCGTACCGGCCTACCTTGATGCCGAACCGGTAGCTGCCAGGCTTCGGCGGCGTCAGCGTCCCGCTCCAGCGCACCGAGTAGCTGTCCTGTCCCAGCCCCGGTACCGGGCTCGCGTGGGTCCAGTCGAAGTCCACCTGCGCATCCGTCCGCTTCACCACCGGCGCGCCCGTCAGGTCGGCGCTCGCGTAGTATTCGCCGGTCAGCCCCGGCTGGCCGCTGGCGGTGTGGAACAGCGTGCGCGGCGCCGGCAGTTCCATGCTCTCGGTATATGGCGAGCCCTGCGCGTAGATCACCTTCGCCCGCGGAAACTGCGCCACCATCCCGTCCACCGGCAGCACCGGGTGCGAGGGGATGGCGTTGTAGTTGCCCTCCAGCGCCAGCAGCGACGCCGCATTGGGGCCGACAACCGCGATCGTCTTCACCCCGGACTTGAGCGGCAGCGTGCCGCCCTCGTTCTTCAGCAGAACCATCGCCTCCCTCGCCGCCTTGATCGCCAGCGAGCGGTGCGCCGCGCTGTCGTCCTCGCTGAACGGGATGCTGTTGTATGGCACGCTGCCCGCGGGGTCGAACATGCCCAGCTCGACCCGCGCGGTAAACAGCCGCCGCACCGCCGTGTCGATCGCGCTCTCCGGCAGCAGCTTGTCGTGCACCGCCTTTACCAGCGCCTTATAGGTGTCGCCACAGTTGGTATCGGTGCCGGCCAGCACGGCTGTGGCCGCGGCATGCTCGGCGTCGGGCGAGGTGTTGTGCCCGTGGTAAAAGTCGTCGACCGCGCCGCAATCCGAAGTGACGAAGCCCTTGAAGCCCCATGCATCGCGCAGCGTTTTCTGGAGCAGCATCGTATTCGCACACGCCGGCGTGCCGTTTACCGCGTTGTAGGCGCACATCAGCGAGTCCGCCTTACCGTCCACAATGGTCGCGCGAAACGCCGGGAAGTAGGTCGATTCCAGATCGAAGGCCGTCGGAACAATGTTGGCCTTGTGCCGCGTACTCTCCGGGCCCGAGTGCACGGCGAAGTGCTTCGGCGTGGCGATCACCTTGTAGTACCTGCTGCCCGGCTTGTCCGTATCCTGCAGGCCTTTTACAAACGCGGTGCCCAGCGTGCCGGTCAGGAATGGGTCTTCGCCAAAGGTCTCCTGCCCGCGGCCCCAGCGCGGGTCGCGAAAGATGTTGATGTTCGGCGACCAGATCGTGAGCCCAAAAAACCGCGCGTGGTTGTCCTCGGCGATGGCCCGGTTGTATTTCGCGCGCGCCTCGGTTGCGACTACCCCGGCCTCCTGCCCCAGCAGCTCACGGTCCCAGGTGGCGGCCATGCCGATCGCCTGCGGAAACATGGTCGAGTAGCCGGCGCGCGCGATGCCGTGCAGCCCCTCGTTCCACCAGTTGTACTCGGGGATGCCGAGGCGCGGGATCGCCGGCGCCTGGTCCATCATCTGGCTGACCTTTTCTTCGAGCGTCATCGCCTTCACCAGGCCATCGACGCGCTGCGCGGTAGGCAGCGCCGCATTGTGCAGCGAATCGCCGGTCTGGGACTGCGCCGACGCCCCGTGCAAAGCGAGCGCAAACGTGGAGGCGGCGAGCAATGTACGTGTCAGGCCGGCAGCCTGGAACAGAGTCATTAGGATATCGATCAGCCTCTCGAAAAAGGTGAGCAGACACGCTCCATGTCAACACTCGCAAGCGCCCGCAACATCACTCAAAGCAAGTACGCGACCCGAACATTAAGGTGAGTACGCCAGCCTTGTCAAACCCCAAGCCACCTGGTCCCCGCGCGCAACCAGCGTAGAAACCTCACTCCCGCGAAGCATACCCGATTGCACCACGAATGCATCCCCGTTTCCTGCTCCCTGCTCCCTGCTCCCTGCTCCCTGCTCCCTGCTCCCTGCTCCCTGACCCCTGACCCCTGACCCTGCTTCCTGCCCTGCCTTACGGATGCGTGCGAAACAGCGAATTGCGCTGCAGCACGATCGCCGCCGCGCCGTGCAGCCGCGTCGTATCGCACTCAGCGGTCACCATCAGGCGCGGGGTCCCCGACCCGCCCCGCGTCAGCAGCGCCAGCTCTGCCAGCAGGTGCGGCTCGTAGCGAGGCCACGCATCCGCCACATCCCCGGCTACGATGATGACCTCGGGCGACAGGCCCGCATTCACCGTGCGCAGCCCGCGCCCGATCGCTTTCGCCTGGGTTTCGATGGCGAGCGCGGCAGCGGCGGCGCCATCCTCGGCAAGCTGCAACAGCTCGTGAAACGAGATGCCGGGCGCACTCGCCTGCCCCTCGGCGCTCCCCTGCTCCCGGTAGTAGCGCAGCGCCGCCTCGGTTGAGGCAAACATCTCCCAGCAGCCCAGCAGGCCGCACCCGCAGCGCGGGCCGCCACTGTCGAGCGGCACGTGGCCGAACTCGCCCGCCATGCCGCGCAGCCCCGTCACCAGCTGTCCGTTCGCCAGGATGCCCGTGCCAATCCCTTCGGAGATTTCAACCAGCACGGCGTTCCGCACACCCTCCAGGTTGCCGATCCACAGCTCCGCCAGGAGCGCCGCGTTCGCTGCATTCTCAAGCTCCACCGGCAGCTTCAGCAGTTCCTCCATCGTCCGCTTGATGGGCTGGTCCTCCCACTTCAGGTTCGGCGCGAAGATCAGCTCCTGCGTCTCCGGGTCCACGCGCCCGGGCAGCGAGATGCCCACACCCTCAAACGTATGTCGGGGGAGCGCCGCGCGCATCGCCGCCAGCTCGTCCGCGATCTGCCGGATCGCGGTCAGCGGATCGCTGTGCAGCGCGAGCTGCGTCCGGGCCAGGAAGCGCCCGTTCAGGTCGACCGCCGCCAGGATCGCGTGCCCCGGATGCACATCGGCGACCAGCAGGGCCAGGTCCTCGTTCAAGCCGAGCAGCGTGGGTCGTCGCCCCCGCGGCAGCCTGGCTACAGCGCCCTCCCGCACCCAGCGCTCGCCGATCAGCTGCTCGGTGATGAGCGAAATGGTCGACCGCTGCAGGCCGGAGATGCGGGAGAGCTCGGCGCGCGAGACCGGCTGGTGGGTGCGGATCAGCTCCAGCACCACGTCGCGGTTCATGTGCCGCGCCGTCTCGCTGGAGGCCATCTGCGTCGCTGCCAGGTCCAGTCGAGTGATGCTGCGTCGCGGCTTGCGCGTCATGCTTCTCCCCACGTCTCGACGGCGAGAAGCGTTCCGGCTCAACGACCGACCGCCCAGCGTCGCCATAGCATAGCGTGTTTACGCAGCGCGCGCTTTGTCTTACCCGCGGGGCATCGGGGTGGTCCGGCCATCGCGTTTTCGCAGTGCTTCGTCGCCCGTGGCGACGCCTGCTGGCAGTGCACCGGGACGGGATGCGCCTCCGGCTGGCGCATCCGGCGGCAGCAAGCCTAGCGGTGCGCCCCCGCGTAGCTCCGGGTCTCGCCGGTGCGGCTGTTCCACACGGTCATGGCGCCGTCTGATGAAACCGTTGCACGCAGCAGGTAGCCTTCATCCGGCCCCTGCGCCGTGCCGTGCAGGTTCGCAATCTGCGCCGCAGCCGTGTTGTACCGCGCGCCCCCTTCGTCGGAGTAGTGTAACTGCCACAGTGACGGATGGCTCGGGTCTTCGCGGAAGGTCTTTAAGGTCGGGATCGATCCGCCCTTGACCGCGCCGTTATCCATCACCGCGACCCGCGGTGTGATCGCGTCCACCAGCGCGGGGCTTGAGCTCTGGTACCAGCCGTGGTGCGAGACCACCAGCAGGTCCACGTGGCCCAGCCGGTTCTTGGGGCACATCAGATCCTTCTCCTTGTCGCGGGTCAGGTCACCCAGGTCGAGCACGCGCACACGTCCCCACTGCAGCGCAAAGCCCAGTGAGCGCGCATTTTCAGTCGCGTCCGGAACCTTCTGCCCGGCGTCTGCACAGAAGGGATTGGGTGCGCCACCGCCGGGCAGCGCATGGTCGAGGACGTTTCCATCCGCACTGACGACCGTCGCCGTAAAGCCCGGCACCGGCAGCGGCTCGCCGGGATGCAGAGTGCGGTGCTGCGACTTGCCCGAGGCCAGCACCCGCTGGTACGCTGCCGCGTCCGCTACGGTCGGCGCATTGTCCAGTTCGCGGTTGGGCCCGTGATCCAGAAACATCCCCACCGGCACGCGGGCCACCAGCTGCGGCACACCGCCGGTATGGTCGTCGTGGTAGTGGGTCAGCAGCACCGCGTCCAGACGCGACAGATGCGCCAGCTTCATCGCCGCCACGATGCGGTTCGCGTCGCGCCCTTCGTGGTCAGGCCACCCCGTATCCACCAGCAGCGAATGACCATCCGGCGTCACGAACAAGGTCGACTGCCCCCCTTCGACATCGATGAAAAAGACCTGCAACGCCCCCTCTGGCGCCGGCGGCGGGGTGGGCGCGGCAATGCATGGCGGCTGCACCAGTGCCGCAGTCATGGTCGCCAAGCCGACTTTCTTTACCGCATGCATCCAGCGTCTCATCCGTTTTCTCCTTTACCTGTGACCATGCCAGCGTCAGGCAGCAGCCTGGCGCTCTCGCCGCTCTCTGGCTCCCCGGTAACCTCAATCGCCGAGCCCAGTCGTCCATCTCCCCACCGCTTGCGAAGACGTCGGTTCATTGGCTCCGAGTAGAACCGCGCCACCATCTCGCCCAGCAGCCCAGACAGTAGAATGACCGCGGCGAACAGCACCGGCACTCCGCGCAGCGGCCTGCCTATGGTTGCAAACAATCCAGCCAGCCCGACCACCACAAACATATGCGCGAGATACACCTCATAACTACGCTGGCCCAGCCGGAGCAGCGGCCAAAGCACCCGCGGACTTCTCCACTGCGCCTGCGCAGCCGCTGCCATCACCATGCAGGCGCCCAGCGCGATGACCGTCATGTCCAACCCGCTCCGGCCCAGCCCCCAGGCCTGTACCGTGATCGAAAAACCTAGACTCAGCACCAGCACCGCCAGCCCCAGCCATGCAAATACGAGCGCGGCAACGCGGGACAGTGGCCGCTTCGTCACAAACAACGCCGTGAGGCAGCCAAGTGCGATCGCATCCATGCTGCCCAGGTAGGAGTACTCCTGCCACACCGGGTTGCCGTGGGCCAGCACCGTGCGGCCAAGCGGCCCCAGCACCACAAACACGGCAAGCAGCGCAACCAGCAGCCTGCCGCGACCCAGCACCCGGCATAGCACCGGGAAAAACAGGTAGAACATCTCCTCCACTGACAGCGACCAGAGAATATCCCAGTTGCCGGGCAGGTACCCGCGCCGCGCCTCCAGCAGGTTCACGTGAAAAGTGAGCGCAGCGACCAGCGCCCGGCCCAGCCCTCCCGTCTTCTGCGAGACAACGAAGTGCGGAACATCCGCGAGATGGAGCACGCTCAATGTCGCAAGCAGCAGCAACAATAGCGGTGCGATGCGCGCAAACCGCATCTGGTAGAAGGCCCGCATGCTGACCTGCGACAGCGGGCCCCAGCGCCGCAGCGTCGTCGAGGTGATGAGGAAACCGGAGACAGCAAAGAAGATCTGAACGCCCCGCTGCCCGTTCCAGACCAGTGACCACACCAGCTGCGGCGGCATGCCTTTCGTATACGGCACATGCGCAAACAGCAGCTGCATGTTGACATGGTTCAATAGCACGAACAGAATTGCGAGGCCGCGAAGCAGATCTACGCCGTCCACTCGAGTCCAGCTGCGGGGTGTTTTCACTGCAGCCATTCTGCACCAGGGAAAGAACCAGCCGCTACGGCGACCTGCCGCGAGCCGCAACTCGTCCGGGAGTTTCCCAATTCACTACAATTTCCGGCATGAGCCGATGCCGCCCCGCCGCGTTCCTTCTCGTTCTATTTTCTTTCGCTGTTCATCAAGCCTTCGCCGCATCGACCGCGGACTACGCCGGACAGTATGTCCTTCGTCTCGGCCCGAAGAACTACCTGGTCCTCAACCTTCGCGACGAGCAAGGAAGACTGACCGGAGCGCTGTCTCGGCCACACCATGCCTCTCTCGGCACCTTCTTCTCCAACATCAGCTCCGATGTCATTACTGATCCAATCGTTTCTGCCAGCCCTCAGCAGAATCATCTGCACATAGTCGTAAGAAACCCTGCCAATGCTTCAGACACCGACGCATACGATCTCACGCTCCTCTCGCCCGAACACGCGTCCTTGCAGCCGTCCTTCCCCATCGATCCCTGGACGCTTACCCGGGTTCCTGCATCGCCTGTGCTCTCGGTCGCAACCGACTGGAGTCCTCAATGCTCCTACTATCCCGACGACTTTGGCCAATCCAACCCTGAAATGCAGCGCATCATCGATGACGATCAGAAGGCACGGCAGCCCACTGCCGCTTCGCATGACATTGTCGATCTGGACTGGGCTGTAATCAGCAAACAGGACGAGGCCCGGCGCAAACAGGTACTTGAGCTTCTCACCAGCGGCGCTCTTCACACCGGCAAGGACTTTGAGCACGCCGCGTTCGTCTTCCAGCACGGAACCGGACCCGACGATTACCTGCTGGCCCACACTCTCGCCATGATCGCCGTCGCCCGCGGCGACGCCGGTGCACTCTGGATCGGCACTGCCACACTTGACCGCTATCTGAACTCGATCAAGCAGCCGCAGATTTATGGCACGCAGTACCATCACGATAAGAACCAGCCTTGGACACAGGAACCATACAATCGCACGCTGATCTCGGACGCACTTCGCAAGGCGCTTAGCGTCCCCGGCCGGGAGGCCCAGCAGAAACAACTCGAAATGTACAAGGCGGCAAACAAGTAATTCGCCATGACCAACTTGCTTTGGCGGCGAACCTCGTTAACCAACACCTTCCGGGCTGAAATCCAATTCACCGCAAATATCATCTCCGCATCTTTTCGAACATCCAACGCAGCAGCGAACCACCGGAGTCTCCCACCATGCCTTTCTCCCGCCGCGATTTTTCCAGACTGGCCGGCCTTGCCGCTGGCTCTCTCCTGCTGCCGCAAACACTCCAGGCCGCCCCCAAAAAGAAACTCAAGACACAGCCCCAGACATCCCCGCAGGCCAACACCGACAAGCGCCTCGGCTACTGCATCGTCGGCCTCGGTCGCATCTCTGTCGACCACTTTATGCCGGGCCTGCTGCAGTCCAGACGCGGCAAGGTCACGGGCCTGGTCAGCGGCCACCCGGACAAGGCGCAGAAGCTCGCCGCGCAGTACAACGTGCCGTCTAACTCCATCTACACTTACGACCAATACGATAAGATCCGCGATAACTCCGAGATAGACGCCGTCTACATAGGCCTGCCCAACAGCATGCATGCCGAGTACACCGTTCGCGCCGCCAAAGCCGGCAAGCACGTGTTGTGCGAGAAGCCCATGGCCACCACCGTCGACGACGCGCGCGCCATGATCGCGGCGTGCTCAACAGCCCGCAGGAAACTGATGATCGCCTATCGCTGCCAGCTCGAACCGGTCAACCTGAAAGCCATTGCGCTGATCCGTTCCGGCGCCATCGGCCAGCTGCAGGCCATCGAGAGCGCCAACGGCTTCAACATCCAGCCCGGCGAGTGGCGTCTCGACAAAAAGCTTGCCGGCGGCGGTCCACTGATGGATGTCGGTATCTACTCGCTCAACGCCTGCCGCTACCTCACCGGCGAGGAGCCGCAGGTGCTCGCAGCCTATAGCTCGGTCATCGACCATGACGGGCGCTTCAACGAAGTGGAAGAAAATGTAAGCTGGACCATGCGCTTTCCTTCCGGCATTGTCGCCAGCTGCATTACCAGTTATGGCGCTAACATGGACGGCACTTACAAAGTGCACGGCGCCAAGGGAGTGATCGAGTTATCGCCCGCGTTCGGCTACCAGGACATCCACATGACCGGCACCATCGCCGGGCCGGACGGCAAGGGCAAGCAGCCCCTCGACATGCCGGAGCCCATCAAGGACCCGCAGCAGTTCTCAAACCAGGCCGATTACTTCGCCGACTGCATCGCCAACGACAAACCGGTAAAGATGAGCGGCGAAGAAGGCCTGCGTGACATGGAGCTGATGATGCAGATCTATCGCAGCGCCGGTGTGAAGACTGCATAGAGCACTTAGAGCGATAAAAGCGGCCTGAGAGCAGATCCTTTGATGCGACTGGTGCGACGTTTCACTGAGGATAATTCTGCGCGTACACATCCCGCGCAATCCCGGCCTTGCGAGCACGCACCCGCAGCGCCAACGCCGCCGGCTTTTCCATGCCGTCGCCCAGCTCGACTAGAAACGGCCTCTGCCCGGTGCGGCTCCACACCTGCGCATTGAAACCTGGCGCATGCTGGTTGATCGACGCCGCTTTCGCCGCGGCCTTCTCGCGCCGGTTGTAGGTGTAGGCGATCACCCGCCAGACCTTCTGCCCGGGCGCGGCAGATCCGACTTCTGGCGGTGCAGCTGTTTGCGTAGACGCCTGCGTCTGCGCCTCGGGAGCCTCAGGAGCCGCTGCGGGAGATTCCGGCGAAGCCGCGGGCGGAGCCGCCACCGCGCCTGACGCCGGCTGCCCAGCCTCGCCGGTCGTCGTGCTCGCGCCATGGTGGAACGCCAGAAAGAGGATCAGCAGTACAACCACCACGCCTATGCCGATCAAAATATTCCGGCGATTCCCGCTCGAGACGCGCTCCGGCTGCTGCCACGCGCTCTCCGCGCCGGGCACGCTGGCTGCCTTCGGCTCGGCGGCCGCCCTGCTGCTAAGCGGCTGCCCGGTCGCCGCGGTGCTCTCAAGCGACGCCGCCTGCTTGCCGCCGACCGCGCCAACGCCAGGGATCACCCCCGGGCTTGCTATCGGCGCGGGCCCAGCCGCAGGCGTCTTGACTGCCGCAACCGGCGCAGCATGCGCCCGGCTATACCGCTCCAGCTCCGCCTCGATCTCCGCCACGCCCCACGTTCCCCGCACCGTATTCCGCACAATGGTTGCGAACGGCTCCGGCAGCGCCAGCGCGTCCGAAGCATCGTGCAGGCGACCCTGCGTCAGCGACCGGTAGACAAGTCCCGCAAGCCCCAGAGCGTCGGTCTGCGGGGTCACCGCCCCCTCCAATTCCGCATCCTCAGGCGTCGGAGCGGGCCGAGCGCAGTCCGAGCGCAGCTTGATCCGCTCGCCCGCGGCCAGCACATTCTCCGGCTCCACATGCCCGTGCACCAGCCCCTGCCCATGCAGCGCCAGCAGGCCGCCGGCCACGCTCGTCGCCACCTCGTGCGCCTCCTCGGGCGCCAGTCGCCGCCCGGCCACAATCTCCGCCAAAGACTCCTGTGTTGCCTCCAGCACCGCGTAGCTCAGCGGCGCGCCGTCCAGCTCCGCATCCCCAAAACCCTCCACAGCAACCAGGTACCGGTCGCCCGCGGCCTGGATCGCGCGATAGCGCGCCTGCAGCACCGCCTGGTCGTTCAGCGCTTCGGTCAGCCGCAGCACCGCGGGTTGCCCGTCGGCCCGGGTGGTTGCGAACAGAGCGCTGCGGCCTTCGGTGCGCAGCAAGGCGCCGAGCTTCCACTGCCCGGCGATGGTGGTGCCTTCATAGTCATTCCAAAGCTGCATCAGACGTCAGATCCTGTTCCAGAGAGATCCCTGGAGACTTCAAAACATTTCCAAAAGTTTCCAAGTCCAGCGCGGTCCCGGCGCCAGCCGTTGCGCACAAGGGGGAGAAAGAAATCGCAGATGAGGCGTAGCACACTAGCCCTGCACGCAGACTGCATGGGCTGCCATCTCGGCAATTGTACCGGCTCTGCCTGCGCCTCGGCGAAAGCTCGCCGGCAGGTACCGCGGTAAGCAATGCGCGGCGGCGCAGGCAGTACTCTGGTGGCAAGGGACGCCCGTGAAGCTGATGATTGTCGAAAGCCCGAACAAGGTCCGCAAGATTCGGGACATTCTCGGCGCGGGCTGGGATGTCGCGGCCAGCGTCGGCCACATCCGCGACCTGCCTCTCAAGGAGCTCGGCATCGCCATGCCCGGCTACCAGCCGCAGTACGAGCTGAGCGGGCGCGGCGCCGATGTGGTCAAGACGCTTCGAGCCCGCGTGGCCAAAGCCGAAACCGTCTACCTGGCTACCGATCCCGACCGCGAGGGTGAGGCCATCGCCTGGCACCTGGCGGAGGCGCTCAAGCTCAAGCGCGCCTTGCGGGTCAGCTTCGACGCCATCACTCCCGGCGTGATCGCGCGCGCCATCGCTGCGCCGCGATCGGTCGACCGGCACCTGGTGCATGCACAGGAGGCGCGCCGCGTACTCGACCGTCTGGTTGGCTACCAGGTGTCGCCGGTGCTCTCGCGGCAGGAGGCGCGCAGCGGTTTGAGCGCGGGCCGCGTGCAGAGCCCTGCCGTCCGTCTGGTCGTCGACCGCGAGCGCGAGATCGAGGCGTTTGTCGAGGTGCGGCACTTCGGCGCGGAGCTCAGCTTCGACGGCAACAGCTGGCGCGCACAGTGGGAGACAGCGCCCTTCCTCAAGTCTGCCCGGAGCGATGTCGCGGAGCCAGGCAAATACATCCTCGACGAGGCGCTGGCCGCCCGTGCCGCCGCCTGCCGCGACTGCACCGTGCTCGCCTCATCCAACCGCATCGCAAAGCAGCCGCCCCCTCCGCCGTTTACCACCAGCACCATGCTGCAGGCCGCCAGCGTGCAGCTGCACTGGAAGCCCGATGTGACGGCGCAGGTCGCGCAGCGGTTGTTTGAGGCGGGGCTCATCACCTATCACCGCACCGACTCGCAGAACTTCAGCGCGGAAGCGCTCAAAGAGGTGCGCGGCTACGCGAAACAACGCGGCCTGCCGCTGCCCGCGAACGCACGCAGCTTTCGCGCACGCGGCAACGCACAGGAGGCGCACGAGGCTATCCGCCCCACCCACTTTGCGACCGAGCAAGCCGGCGAAGACCACGCGCAGCAACAGCTCTACCGGCTTATCTGGTTGCGCGCCGTCGCCTCACAGCTGGCCGATGCCGAGTGGAGCGTCAACACCACACGGCTCTCCGCCCGCAACGGCGAGGAAACCTTCACCTTCAAGGCCGAAGGGCGCATGCTGGTGCTGCCGGGTTGGAAAGCTCTGACCGCGAAAGACGATGCCGACGAGGAAGATGCGAGCCAGGACGAAAGCTGCGGCAAGGTGCCGGTGCTTACCGCGGGGGCCGCGCTACGCGCTGAAGCTGGCCGCGTCTTGCACAAGAAGACACAGCCACCGCCCCGCTACACCCAGGCCAGCCTCATCAAGAAGCTCGAAAGCATTGGCATCGGCCGGCCCTCGACTTATCCGGCGATCCTAAAGAACGTGCAGACGCGCGGCTACCTTGAAGACGACCGCAAGTACCTGCGGCCCACCGAGCTTGGACTGCTGGTCGTCGACGCGCTGGTCACGCGCTTCTCTTTTGTTGAGTACGAGTTCACGCGCGCGCTCGAGCAGCAGCTCGACGACATCGCCGAAGGCAAGGCCGAGTACCTGGCAGTGGTGAGCGCAGCAGACGAGCGCCTGCAGCGCGAACTGCTTGCCCTGCGCAGTACTCCGCGCGCTCACCCGCCCACAGGTAGCCCCATCTGGCGCCCCGCCAGCACGCCCGCGCATGCGAGCTGGAGTCAGCGCGAACCGGCAACGACAGCTTCTGCAGGCAGCCCGCGTGCGAGTGCGCGAACAAAATCCCGCAAGGGTACGCGGTCAGGCGATCTGCACTCTCCGGACGGCGCCACAGCAGCTCGCTCTGCCCCGCGCGCTCGCACAAAGCGGACTTCTGGGCCTGCTTCCGGGAAAGACTCGTCTGCGCCGGCCCCGCGTTCCCGTACCACGCGAGCAACATCTGTAACCGGATCAGGCACAGATAGGCCGCGGACACTTGCGAAGCCGGCCACGAAACGGGCCGGCGCTGCCGGCACTGGACTCTCACCCTGCCCCGTATGCAAGGCCGGCTTTGTCCGCCTGCTGAAGGAAGACGCGAAGTTCTACGGCTGCTCTGCCTACAGCGAAACCGGCTGCCGCTTCATGGTCTGGCGCACCATCGCCGGGCGGACCGTGCGCGAAGAAGATGTGTCAGCGCTGTGCCGCGACGGCCACACCGGTAAGCTCAGCGGCTTCACCTCGAAAGCAGGCCGACCCTTTGAGGCCGCGCTTGTGCTGAACGCAGAGGGCAAGGTCGAGTTCTCATTCCAGCCCCGCGTGTGACGGGAAATCGCCGCAGCTAGCATAAAGCCGTGAAACTCTACGCCAAGCGCCCTCAAAGTCCTGCGCCAATCTGTAACCCTTTCAGTTGCAGTAGTTTGAGCCAGGCAGCGACTCTCTCAGCAGCCTGAAAGCGGCCTTTTCAAATTGTTCCACGTGGAACAATTTCGTGGAACATCGCCTGTTTTCAAGGCAGCAGGCCGTTTTTTGAGAACGAATAAGGCCGCGCCGCCTCGCTCGTTCCCCACTGTTTGTCCGGCGTCGCCTGCATCTCGAACCGCAGCTCTCCGCCTGCCATCAGCTCCTGGTGCGTGATGTATGTCCGCTCGAGCGGCTTGCCGTTGAGCAGCACGCGGCCCACATAGCGGTTCTGCGCACATAGATGCTCGGCCACCATGTGGAACTGCTTGCCGTCCGGCAGATGCAGCGTCGCAGCGTCGACAAACGGGCGGCCCAGCACATACTGGTTCGCGCCCGGAGTCACCGGGTAAAACCCGAGCGAGGTAAACAAGAGCCACGCCGACATCTGGCCCAGGTCGTCGTTGCCGACCAGCCCGTCAGGCGCGGGGCGGTACTGCGACTGCACGATCTGCGCCAGTCGCTCCTGGGTGCGCCACGGCTCGCCGGCGTACGTGTACAGGTAGGCGAGATGGTGGCTGGGCTCGTTGCCGTGGACGTACTGCCCGATCATACCCGCCATGTCTTCCACGTCGGCGTATTGCTTTGGGTCGACATGCTGGTCAAACATCGCATCGAGCTTCGCGACCAGCTTCGCGTCACCGCCCAGCGTCTCGATCAGCGCGGCCTCGTCCTGCGGCTCAAACCATGAGTACTGCCAGGCATTACCCTCTGTAAAGCCGGATGCCTCGCCTGCGCGTGCCGGATCGAACGGTGTGCGAAATGCTCCGCTTGCGAGCTTCGGCTCCACGAAGCCGTCTTTCTGGTTGAAGACCTTGCGCCAGTTCTGCGCACGCTTGCTGAACTGTTCTGCGATGTCTCTGCGCCCGAGACGGTGCGCGGTCTCGGCGATCGTCCAGTCGTCGAAGGCATACTCGACTGTCTTCGAGGCTGCTTCGGCATCGTTGTCAACCGGCACATAACCGAGCTGCATGTAGGCGCCCAGGTTACCGTAGGGCGCGTAGCTGGCGCTTGCTACCATCGCGTCAAGCGCGGCATTCGCCTGTGCTTTTGAGAAGCCTTTACCGATGGCGTCGGCAAGCTCGGGAACTGCGTGATAGCCGATCATGCACCACGTCTCCTGCCCCTGGAACTGCCAGATAGGCAGGATGCCGAAAGGGCTTTCCTGCTGCGAGACGAGCATGGAGCGCACGAGGTTTTCCGTGCGGCTGCGCGGCTCGAGAACCGTCATCAATGGCTGCTCGGCGCGGAAGGTGTCCCACAGCGAAAGGCTCGACACAAAGTCAAAGCCCTTGGCGATGTGCACCTCGTTGTCCGGTCCGCGATAGCTGCCGTCGGTGTCCATCGAGAGTGAAGGAGCGAGCAGCGCATGATACAGAGCGGTGTAGAAGCTGGCGCGTGTTGCCTTATCTGCAACTATGTCAGTTACAGATAGCGCTTTCTCCCACTGCGCGCGTGCAGCCGCATGCGCAGCGTCAAAGTCCAGTCGCGGCTGCTCGGCGTTGAGGTTCGCGATAGCATGGGCCTCGTCGGTTGGCGAGATGGCCATCGCCACTGTAAGCGGCGCATGCAGCGGGCCGAAGGAGAGGACAGCTTCAAGGCCGCGGCCTTCGATCGACTGCGTGTCCTGGGGAGAGGTGCCGGGGCCGCGAAAGCCGTGGTACGGCACGGGCTCAGGCTCCTTGTCATAGAGCGCGTGGGTAAACACAGGCGCTGAGAAGCGCATCGCGAAATAGAGCTGGCGGCCGGGGGCCCACCCCCGCGTCTGGCGCATGCCCGTGACGGTGCCATCGCTGCGAAGACGGATGCGCGACCACAGCACCTTGCCTGGATAGTTATAGATTGACGAACGCAGATCGAGCAGCAGATGCGCGGGCTTGTCAGCCGGGAAAGTAAAGCGGCTGACGCCGACACGCGGGGTTGCGGTGAGCTCGGCGCGCACGCCGTAGTCACCCAGGGTCACGGCATAGTAGCCGGGGTGCGCCTGCTCAGTTGCGTGGGAGAAGTGCGAGCGGTAGCCGGGCGTCTCAGCGTCCCCGGGCTCGAGCGCGACGTTGTCGCCGGCTACAGGCTGGAGAAGGAAGTCGCCGAGGTCGGAGTGGCCGGCGCCAGAGAAGTGGGTCGCGGAGAAGCCGAGGATGGTCGTGTCCTCGTAGCGGTAGCCCGCGGCCCATTTGTAACTGTGTTTGAACGAATGGATGGACGTGTCAGGACTGAGCTGCACCATGCCGAAAGGGACCGTCGCGCCAGGGAAGGTGTGGCCTTCAGCGCCGGTGCCGATCATGGGATCGACTGCATCGTACGCCGAGGACTGGGCGCGGAGCAGAGGCGCGGGCAGGAGGAGTGCGAGCAGGAAGAAGGCACGAAGCATAACTGAATTATGCACGGCAGAGGCTGAAGACCGCCTGCGCGGCTGGCGGCCACTTCGTGGCGTGGTCTCGTTGAGGCGGCGATGCGCAGCAGTTGTAGCCCTCCCGTTGGTCGGGATCGACATGCTCAACCTCGAGCATCGCGAGAGCCACACAAGCACGCACCAGCACAGTACGCCACACGTCACGAAGTGACCGCAAGCCGCGCAGGCGGTCTTACATCGGCGGCAAGGGGCTCTTGCTGGGCATGAGGATGTCGTCGAAGCGGGCCGGCGTGCCTTCGACGCGCTGGAGCGATGGCTCGCGCAGGCCTTCGTAGTAGGGCATGGGAACGGTTGTGTACTTGTCGTCGCGCAGGAACTGTAACTGGATCGGTTGCTTAGTCTTTTCGGCGTCGAGGATAGCGTCGCGGAGCACCTTGGCTTCGTAGGCTTTGCCGTTCACCGAGACGAGCTCCATGTCAGGCGTGACGCCGGCCTTGAACGCGGGGCTGCCCCACCAGACGCTGCCGACCGCGTTAGAGGCGCCGCCACTGCCGCCGCGCCGGGAGCCGATGGCGAAGCCGAGCGAGGTGGAGAAGTCAGCGTAATGGTTCGCAGCTTCAAACTTTTCAACCCAGGGCGTCGGCTTGTCGGTGTAGACGAGCTTGTAGCCGCCGCGGGTGAAGCCGTCCTCGGGAACAGCGGGGTGCAGGTCGTACACACGCTCCTTGAGGAACGTGTCCCAGTCGTACGGAGCGACGGTGTTCAGCGCCTTCACCACATCCTCAAAGTGGTACTGGAAGGTGATGTAGCTGCCGTTGTAAACGCCAAAGAAGAGCTTCGCGAAATCGTCGAGCGACTTCTGCCCGTTGGTGAGCTCGCGAATCTTTGTGTCGGCGTCGAGCCAGATCAGCTCGCCCTCGGTGTAGTAATCCTCAGGCCGCTGCCAGCTGACCCAGGTGACCGGCGTGCGCTGCGAAACGGTGGGCTGGTTGGTGGTATCGACCAGCGGGCGCCACTCGCGGCCGTGGCTCGCCTCAAAGTTGGCGGCAACGCGTGCGAACACATCGCGTGTCTGCTCGGGCGTGCGCATGCCGGCGCGCGCGGTCAGCACGTTGCCCCAGTACTGCGTCATGCCTTCGTACACCCACAGCAGATCGTCGCGCATGGGCACGTTGAAGTTGGGGGTCCACAGGTCGGCGGGGCGGCGGAACTTGCCGTTCCAGGAGTGGGTGTACTCGTGGCCGAGCAGGTCGCGGCCGCCGACGCCGGAGTCCCAGTCAGTAAAGTAGTCGGCCGGGTGGCCGTCTTCGCTCGACTGGTGATGCTCAAGGCCGACGCCGCCTACCTTGTCACTGAGCAGCAGCAGGAAATCGTAATGGTCGTAATGGTGCGAGCCGTAGAGCTTGTCGGCTTCGGCGGCGAGGCGCTTGTGCTTGTCGAGCTCGTCGGGCGTGACGTTCAACTCTTCCGGCGTGTCGGCGAAGACATTGAGGTGCACAGTGTCGGTTGGCGTGGGCGAGAGGTCAATGCGCTTGTAGTTGATGCCACCGTAGAGGGGCGAGTCGACGAGCGTGTTGAGCGGCGTCTGCTTGAAGGTGACGGTTGCGCCGGACGCATTTTCGGTCTCAAGCGCGGTCGCGTACTTCCAGCCCTCGGGCAGCTTGAGCGTGGTGTCAAAGGGGATGTCGCGCGAGAAATAGCCGGCCGGGTACATCAGCACTTCGTTCCAGGCGAGGTCGGCGATCTCGTTCGAAATCTGGATGCGGCCTTCAGTGCGCTTGACGGGCGAGAGGTATTGGAAGTCAAGGCCGACGGTCTTTGCGCCGGCGGTGAGCGGGATGTGAAAGGCATAGACATCGACGCGGTCGCGTACCCACTGCACGCGCTGACCATCGACAGTGGTGACGATGCCGCCGAGCTTCGAGATGGGGCCGGTGGGGGAGTGGTTGCCGGGGATCCACTGCGGGTAGAGCAGCACCATTTCCTTCGCGCCCTTGGCGACCTTTGCGCCCTTTGGATCAGGGGCGACCGGGATGTCTTCATGCACGCTCACGACGCGATCCGCATTGTTGGTGAGATCGACCATGAGCTTGACCGGGCCGATGTAGGGCTTGTCGACCGGCGCGGCGATGGGCGGAGGCATGGGATCGGGCTGGGGCAGCGGCTGGTTTTGCGCGAGCAGGGGCGCGGCGAAGGCGAAGGAGGCGAGCAGAAGTTGGGTGCGGAAGTAGGTGAGCGCCATGGTTAGCAGCAGTGTATACGCGGTTGTGTGCGGAAAAATCGGCTCAGTTCGTTGGGAGCATCGAGACTGAACTCGAAAGAAGCGTATTTAGCCTTCCGCGAATCTGGATAGCCAGTGAGTTTCCACATCATATAATCTTGTGTACACAGTTTATCCTTAGGAGAAAATCTCTTTTCGCACATGGAAAACTCCAAGTTGAACCCCAAGTTCACGATGAACAACTTCAGCTTAGGCGCCTCGAATCGTACAAGCTACACCTCTGCCTGCGCTATCATGAATAAGCCCGACGGGTCGCTCAATCCTCTCTTGATTTATGGCGGCGTTGGCGTAGGAAAGACACATCTTTTACATGCAATTGGCAATGCACTTGATTCTCCGCGGCATAAACTCTTTTACCGGACGAGCGAAGATTTTTTGAACGGGGTAGTTGCAGCTCTGAAAGCGGGCGATCTAGAAAGCTTTCGGCTGAAACTTCTAAACATTGACCTACTGCTACTAGATGATATTCAGTTCTTTGAAGGTAAGCATTTTGTGCAGAGAGAGTTTCTTCGCACGCTTGACCTGCTCTCCGACTTAAATAAGCAAGTAGTTCTTGTCTCAAACCAAGCACCGCATAGTTTGAAGTTTTCCGAGCGCCTCAAGGATAGATTACTGGGCGGCTTGGCCGTCTACATCGCTAGTCCAGACAAAGCCTTAAAAGCAGAGTTGCTACAAGAGAAGGCCTCTGCCAAGAAGCTTGAGCTTTCACCCGAGGTACTGTCTTACTTGGCTGACGTGAGCTCTACAATTCGGGAACTGGAGGGCACGCTCAACCAACTATTCGCTCAGCACATGCTTAACTCTAAGCGCGTTACCCTAAGCGAAGCGAGAGACCTTATCAAGAAAGTCGTTCCCAGTCCAGAAATCAACTTGAGCGCGATCGTTGAACATGTTGCGAAGCGACTGAATCTCACCCGTAAACAGTTGATAGCCAAAGACAATTCGCAGTCAATAGTTTACGCCAGGAATATTTCCCTATTTCTGGGGAAAAAGCTGTCAGGACTCTCACTCCCAGAACTGGGGCGATTCTTCAAGAAGCATCACACCACGGTCATGCATTCGATTGCCAAGGTAAATGCCGAGTGTGAAAACAACGACGACTTCAAGGCTTTACTGGCAGAAATCGAGGATGAGTTATTGAAGAACTTCACATCTGCCATTCGCAGTTAGAGGAGTAAGAATTCACTATGCGAGTGGAGCTGAGGCGGGCAGATTAACTTGCCCTCGGTGTCAATTGGAAGATCTAAGCACTACTTCCTGCTGCAGAGGCAGCGTTTGCGAGGAGCCGCCGACAGCGAATGTATAGGCGCCGGGCGTGACCTTCATTTTGTCCGCAGCTTCGTCGTAGACGGAGAGGGCCAGCGGATCGACAGCGATGGTGACCTCGCGGCTTTCGCCGGGCTGGAGCAGGAATTTATCGAAGCCGACGAGTCGTTTGGGGGGTTCCTGCGCCGCAGCCGGCAGCGTTGCGTACACCTCCGCGATCTCGGCACCGGGGCGCGTGCCGGTGTTCCTGACAGTGAAGGTGACATTCGGTGCGGCGCCTCCGCTGACCTTCAGGCCGGAGTAGCTGAAGGTGGTGTACGACAATCCGTAACCGAACGGGAACAGAACGGGTTTGTGCTCGGCGTCGTACCACTTATAGCCGACCTTGAGACCTTCGTCGTAGTGGACCGAGTAGCCGGCGCGGGTGTTGCTGCTGTCGTTCACGGCGCCGGAGCCTGCGCCTTTATCTTCTGTCGGCAGCGGCGGGATGGTGGTGTGGGGCAGGTCGGCGTCGCTCATCGGGAAAGTGCTGGCGAGCTTGCCGGAGGGGTTGACGCGGCCGGTGAGCACGTTGGCGAGGGCGGTGGCGCCGCGCGAGCCGCCGTACCAGGCTTCGACGATGCCCTGCACCTTGCCGGCCCAGGGCATGAGCGCGGCGGTGCCGGTCTCAAGCACGACGATGGTGTGGGGGTTGGCGGCGACAACAGCTTCAACCAGAGCGTCCTGATTGTCAGGCAGTGCGAGTGTCGGCAGGTCCATGCCCTCCGACTCCCACTGCTGGACAAAGACGATGGCCACATCGGATTGCTTCGCGAGAGCGACGGCGGCGGCGGTGTCTTCGCCCGAGTTGAAGTCGATCTTCGCCGAGGGCAGCGCTATCTGTAACTGTCGCAGTGGCGAAGTGGGAAACCAGATGTGGTCCTGCCAGTGGGTGGCGCCCTCACCTGGCGGCGCGATGGCGTTGCCGCCCGGCGGGTCGACCTGCGCGGAGCCGCCGCCGGAGAGCATGCCGACGTCGGCGTGTGCGCCGATGAGGGCAATGGAGTGGCGCTTCCCATTATCAAGGGGGTACACGTTATTGAGCGGAAGAATGTTGTCACTATTCTTAAGCAGAACGATGGAACCCTCTTCGACATGCTGCGCTACGTCGAGATCGCGCTCGACATCGACGACGCCCTTCTGGATGGGGTAGTCGACAATCCCATCGGCGAAGTAGGAGCGCAGCACGCGGCGGGCGTGATCGTCGATCTCGGCCAAGGACACCTGTTTGGCTTCGACCGCTTTCTTGAGCGCGGGGCCGAAGAACTCATCCATGGGCTCTTCGTTATCGAGGCCCGCGTGCGAAGCCTTTACGGTGGAGTGGGTGCCGCCCCAGTCAGACAGCACGAAGCCGGGGAACTGGAACTCGCCCTTCAGGACATCGTGGAGCAGGTAGTCGTTTTCGCAGGCGTAGTCACCGTTGATGCGATTGTAGGAGCACATGACGGCGCCGGGGTGCGCGTCGCGGACACCGATCTGGAAGGCGAGCAGGTCGCTCTCGCGCATGGCGCGTTTGCTGATGACGGCGTTGACGATGTTGCGGCCGGTCTCCTGGTCGTTGATGGCGTAGTGCTTGATGTCGCCGATGACGTGCTGGGCCTGCTCGCCGGTCATGAGCTGGCCGACGAGGGTGCCGGCGAGCACGGGGTCTTCGCCCAGATACTCAAACGTGCGGCCATTGCGGGGCTCGCGGGTAAGGTCGACGCCGCCGCCGAGGGTCATGTTGTAGCCCTGCGCGCGCAGCTCGCGGCCGATGAGCGCGCCGTACTCGTAGGCGGCGTGGCGGTCCCAGCTGCAGGCGGCGCCGGCGTTGCTGGGCAGCGCGGTGGAGTAGCGGCCGTTTTCGCCGGAGGAGCGGACACCGTAGGCAGCGTCGGACATGTTGACCCCAGGGATGCCGAGCCGCTCGATGGGGGCGATGTAGCCGGCGCCGCCGTTGGACTGCGCGGTGAGCGGCATCTGCCACTGGCCGGCATGGGCCATGCCGTTGCCGTGCAGCAGCTCGATCTTCTCATCGAGCGTCATCTGCTTCAGGACCATATTGGCGCGCTCGTCGGGGCTCAGATCCTTGTTCATCCAGGGCAGCCCGGCGATGCGAGCCTTGTCGCGGGCCTGCTGGTCTTCCGAGGTGTGGTGCTGAGCCAATGTTCTTTGCGCCTGCGTGCTCGCGACGCCTGCGGCAAACACCGTTGCCAGTGCGCATGACGCGAATACCCTGATCCTGCTTCTCATCCAGCTGCCCCTTGCGACTGCACATGCCGCAGCACGAGTGTAAGGAAAGAAGCTGGGTTGCGCCAGAGCACGGCAGTTTGGCGGCCGATCAGTGTGCAGACTCGTCGAGGAGCTGTTTGAGCTCGCCCTGCCAGATAGCCGGAAGCGTGTGGGTGCCGTGGCCGCGGGTCTGCTCGGTAATGGGCAGCAGCACGAAGCGGGCATGCGGGACGAGATGGATCGCGCGATCGGAGATGTGCAGCTCGGGCGGATTGATGAAGTCGTCAGCAGAGTTGATCTGCACCAACGGCGCGGTGATGGTCGCAAGCTTCGGGTAGGGGTTGTAGTTGCGGGACGAAGCGAACTGGTAGTACATGTCATTCGCGTCGAGGCGCGGGACGCTGCGGTCGAGAAAGGTCTTGAGGTAGGCGTCGGCCTGGTCGCGGGTGGGCTCGTGCTCCTGCATCTGCAGGGGGCTTGAGCCCATGAGCAGCACGATCTCCTCGGCGTTGCGCAGGCCGGCGACCGGCTCCTGCTGGTACTCGCCGCCATGAAAGCCCGGATCGCCGGTGATGTCGTCGAGGACCATCTGGCGTGTCATGCGGTTGCGGCCGGCGATCTCGACCGGCTGGCAGGCGAGCGAGAGCAGCGCATCCATGAAGCCGGGGTGCATCTCGCCCCACACAAAGGAGTGCATGCAGCCCATGCTGGTACCCATGATGAGCCGGGCATGGTCGACGTGGAGCCCGTCGGTCAGCAGCAGGTATTGCGCGCGCACCATGTCGTCGTAGTCGTACTTAGGAAAGCGCATGTGCAGGCCGTCGCTGGGCTTGGACGAGTCGCCGTGGCCGATGGAGTCCGGCAGCACGATGTAGTACTTCGCTGCGTCGAGCAGCTGACCCGGGCCGAAAAGCACACCAGCGAACGTGGGGCCGAGAAACTGCCCGGCGGAACCGCCGGTGCCGTGCAGGATCATGACGGCGTTGTCCACGTGGCCCTGCGCGTTGCGATGTGGCTGGCCAAGGGTGACGTAGTGCAGGCGCAGCGCGGGGAGCTGTTCGCCGTCACCAAATTTAAAGTCGCGCGCGGTGTAGCTGGCGGAGACGCCGTGGGGATACTGGCTGAGGTCGTAGGGCTTGCTGTGCGCGGGACCGGCGGCTGCGGGCTGCGACAATTGCGCGAGTATGGGGGCGCCGCAAGGAAGCGCGGAGACCATGGCGAAACACAAGGTGGCGCGTATGAGCGGGAGCACGATGCCTTCGACCATACCGGAGCCTGCGTTGCCGGGAAAGAGGTTTCGGGTACGGGAGGCCGCGCTCAGGCGGTGAGCAGCCGGGCGCCTTCCCGGGTAACCAGGATGGTGTGCTCCTGATGCGCGGACCGGGAGCGATCGCGGGTGCGGATGGTCCAGCCGTCGCGCGCGGTGACGGTGCGTGCGCCGCCGGCAGCGAGGATGGGCTCGATGGTGAAGACCAGGCCCTCGGTCAACACCTGGGCGCAGCGTGGATCATAGTGGTTCGGAACGACAGGATCCTCGTGGATCGTGCGGCCGATGCCGTGGCCGCTGAGGTCGCGCAGCACCGAGAAGCCGGCGCGATGCACGGTGCTGCCAACGGCGCTGCCGATATCAAACACACGCGCGCCGGGGTGCGCTGCGTCAATGCCAGCCTGCAACGCTGCGATCGCACAGGCTTGCAGACGCAGGCTTTCGCTGGTGAGCGCGCCCACACCAATCGTTTCGCAGGCATCCGCCATGTAGCCGCCTATCTCGACGGTTACATCGAGCTTGACCAGATCGCCGGACTGGAGCGCGCGTGGACCGGGCACTCCGTGGACGACCTCGTCGTTGACGCTGATGCAGCTGGTGCCGGGGAAGCCATAGACCAGGCGCGGCGCCGAACGGCCTCCGTGGCTGCGTAGAACTGAGGCGCCGATCGCGTCCAACTCGCCGGTCGTGATGCCGGGCTGTACGGCTGCTTTCATCACGTCGAGCACAGAGCGGGTGACGCGGCCTGCGCGCTCCATGGCAATTCGTTCAGCGGCTGTTTTGATCGACATGGCTCAGAATCCTTTCGGTCGCTCGTCGGCGACGCCCATGGCCTGCTCGAGCGCGAGGGCGGCGTTGGCCACTATGCCTTCGTCGAAGAGGCGGCCGAGCAGGGTGACGCCGTGCGGGACGCGGCGGGGAGGCGAGAATTTCGGCAGGGGATGTGCGGGGTCAGGAGCCCAGTCGCTGCGGGCTTCGCTTACCTCAACAAAGCCGGCGCGGACGGTAATGGACGGGTGGCCGGTGAAGTTGGTGAGGGTGAGGGTTTCATCGCGGAGCGAGGGTACGAGCAGCACATCGACCTGCGCGAAGATGCGAGCCATCTCTTCGGCGACGCGGCGGCGCATGCGGTCGGCCTGTACGTAGTCGACGGCAGAGAGAAAGCGCGCCTGGCGGAAGGAGTTGGGCCACGCGTCGGGCACCTGCATGGTGAGCTGGTCCACCTTATGCGAAAGGGTGAGCTCTTCAAAGGACGCAGCGGCTTCGGCGAAGAGGATGAGGTCGAGTGAGTCGTAGGGCCAGTCGGGCAAAGTGACCGGGACGGGCTGCATGCCGAGTTTCGGCAGCGCCTTGAAGACGGCGCGATCGACATCGGTCGCAGGAGGCTCAGTAAGCCACTTGGGAAAGTAGCCGACACGCAGACCTTTGACGCTGCGCGTGGCGTCGAAGTCGAGCGTGCTGGGGACGCTGGAGACGTCGGCGGCATCGTGGCCGCTGATGGCGTTGAGCACGAGCATCGCGTCCTCAACCCCACGGGCCATGGGGCCGAGTTTGTCGAGCGACCAGCAGAGCGTCATAGCGCCGGTGCGCGCGACGCGGCCGAAGGTAGGACGCAGGCCGCAGACGCCGCAGCGCATGCTGGGCGAGACGATGCTGCCGCCTGTCTCAGACCCGATGGCAAACCCGACCAGGCCGGCTGCGACGGCGGCACCGGGGCCGGCGCTGGAGCCGGAGGAGCCTTCGTCGAGGTTCCACGGGTTTTTCGTCTGGCCGCCGAACCAGATATCGTTGAGCGCGAGAGCGCCGAGCGATAGCTTGGCGACCAGCACAGCGCCGGCTTCGCGCAGGCGATCGACGACAATGGCGTCCTTCTCCGGAATGCGGTCACGGTACGGCTCCGCGCCCCAGGTGGTGCGAATGTTGGCGGTGTCGAGGAGATCCTTCGCGCCCCACGGAACGCCGTGCAGGGGTCCGCGGTAGTGGCCGGCGGCAATCTCCGCATCGGCCTTGCGCGCCTGGTCGAGCGCGAGCTCCGGCGTGAGCGTGATGACGCAATGCAGTTCGGGATCGTACTGCTGCAGGCGGCTGAGATAGATCTTCGTGAGCCGCTCGGAGGTGATCTGGCGGCTCTTCAGCCACTGTGACAGTTGCAGAAGGTGGGCGAAGGCGATATCGGCATCGCTGTCAGGCAGGGAGCGCGGCGCCAGAGAGGTCGGCACGAAGCGGCTGCCCTGCGCGCTGGCTGCAAGCTGCCGGCCCGGCAGCAGCGGGTGCCAGACCGTGGCCGGCGCAACGGAGGCGGGCAGCGGCACGATGCGCGGACCCACACGGCGTTCGTAGAAAGGCGCCATGGCCTGCCGCCAGTTGCCAGCGGCTTCAGCGCGGTCTTTTTGCGTGAGCTCAACCTCGACCAATTTTTCAGCTTCGGCGAAAGTGTTGACGGAGACGGCCGGACCGGCGGCGGGAGCGGTGCCGAAGGCGGGAGGCGCGCCGGGCGGCAGGCTGGGGGTGGCTTGCGCGAGGGCCTGGCGCGCGGCAGCGGCTGCGAGCAGGCCGGCGGCGCTGTGCTTGAGAAAGCGCCGGCGCGAGGGCGCTGGGCTGGGCGGATCGGACTCGGCTGGCTGGGCTGGCTGGTTCATGCTCACGCGCTTGCTTGCTCCTGAACGAGATGCCCGGAGTGTACAGCACCGGTGCGGCGCCGGTTGATACCGCGCATGGCCGGCTGCATCGTGTATTTGCAAGCGCGCATCTGCCTAAGTGTGCCCTGACGGGTGCACTGCCCCGGCACCAGCGGGCGCCTATCTCATTCCCAAGAGGATTTCTCCGATGCCGCATGAAGCACTTTTTGAGCCCTACACGCTTGGCCCATTCACGCTGAAGAACCGGATCGTGATGGCGCCGCTGACGCGCTCGCGCTCGAGCGAGGAGGGCGTGCCGCCGGCGTATGCGGCCGACTACTACGCGCAACGCGCGAGCGCCGGGCTGATCGTGTCGGAAGCGACCAACATCTCGGCACAGGGGCGTGGCTATGCCAAGACGCCCGGCATCTGGAGCGACGCTCAAGTAGAGGCGTGGAAGCCGGTAACCGAGGCGGTGCACACAGCGGGCGGCCTGTTCTTTCTGCAGCTGTGGCACACGGGACGCATTTCGCACCCGAGCCTGCAACCGGGTGGCGCTCTGCCGGTCGCGCCCTCGGCGGTCAAACCGGAAGGGCAGGCGTTTACGAACGAAGGCATGCAGGACCACGTGACGCCGCGCGCGCTGGAGGCAAGCGAGCTGCCCGCGATCGTCGAGGACTATCGCCGGGCCGCAGCCAACGCGCGTGCCGCAGGCTTTGATGGCGTGGAGGTGCATGCGGCCAACAACTACTTCCTGGACCAGTGGGTGCGCGACAGCACCAACCGTCGCAGCGATGCGTATGGCGGTTCGGTCGAGAACCGCCTGCGGTTTCCGCTCGAGGCGGTGCGCGCGGTGATCGACGGATTCGGAGATGTGGACCGGGTCGGCATCCATCTTTCGCCCGCAACCGCGCAGCCCGGTGGCACACCGCTCGACAGCAATCCCATGCAAACCTACGGCCTGTACGTAGACGAGCTGGCGAAGCTTGGCCTGGTGTACCTGCACATGGTGGAAGGCACAACGCAGGTGAGCCGCGGCGAGCCGGATGAGCCAGTGGACTATGTCGAGCTGCGCCGGCGCTTCAGGCGCACTTACATGGGCAACAATCTGTACTCGACGGCGCTGGCAGAGGAACAGCTTGCAGCGGGCAAAGTCAATCTGGTCTCGTTTGGGCGCGCGTACCTCGCGAACCCCGACCTGGTGGAGCGTCTGCGCAGCGGTGCGCCTGTCGCGGACGCGCCGAAGGAATACTGGTATGGCGGCGATGCGCGGGGCTACTCCGATTGGCCGGTCGCGACGAACACGCCGGAGTTGCAGAAAACTTAGAACAGCTGCTGCGCGCGCAGAGCAAGGCCGTGGGCGACGGCGGTAAAGGCTTCGCCGCGGCTTACGCGCTGTGCAGGGAAGCGGCTTGTAAAGATGCGCTCGACCGCGGGCACGAAGGAAGTGCCGCCGGTGAGAAATACTCGGTCGATTGCGCCGGGGACAACACCGGTTTGTTGGAGCAGTGCATCGACTGCGGCGGCGATGGCGTCGAGCTCCTCTTCGATCCATTTTTCGAACTCGCTGCGCGTGACTGGAATGCTCAGCTGCAGGCCGCTCTCGTGGAAACGGAACTCGGCCTGCTCAGTTTGCGAAAGCTGGTACTTGAGTCGCTGCACGGCGCCGTGTAGCTGGAAGCCGAGGTCGTCGTCGATGAGCGTTTGCAGGGCCTCAATTTTTTCCGGTTCGAGCGCGCGTACGAGGGCGCCTTTCAGGATTTCTGTGACGTTGCGTGTGCGCAGAAACGAGAGATAGTGCCAGCGCTCGAGGTTCGCGTAGATCCAGGCGGGCAGCGCCGGCAGCAGCTTGCCGCCGGAGCGCTCAAGCGAGCCCGCGCCGAGAGCCGGCGAGACCAGATGGCGCACGAGTTTCGCGTCGAACGCGTCACCGGCGAGACCGACGCCGCTGGTGCCCAGAACGCGCTCTGCGGCGTGCTGGCCGGTGCGCAAAGCGGGGCCGACGCGCAGCAGGGAGAAGTCGCTGGTGCCGCCGCCAAAGTCGCCAATCAGCACCAGCTCTTTATGGTCGAGCGTGGCCTCATACGCGCAGGCTGCGCCGACTGGCTCGTACTCAAACAGAACTTCGGTAAAGCCGGCGCGGTGGCAGGCCTCGCGCATGCGAGTGAGCGCGTAGTCTTCGTCCTGCGCGGTCTCCGCGCCGACGAAATGCACCGGCCGGCCCACGACCGCGCGGTCGATCTTCGCGCCGAACGCAGACTCGGCGCCGGTGCGCAGCTCGCGCAGGATGCGGGCCAGCAGGTCCTCAAGTGTGTAGCGGCGGCCGAAGACCTCAGTGCCGGTAAGCGTACGCGAGGGCAGGTAGCTCTTGAGCGACTGGATGAGGCGCCGCTCGTGATCCTCGAGAGCGAGATAGTGCTCGATCGCCGATGGTCCCGCGAAGCTGCGCACGTGCTTCTTCGTGTCACGGTCAAAAAACAGTAGCGATCGAAACGATGCGGTTGCGCCTGCCTGCGCGGCGAACCGCGCCAGCTGCACGGAGCCGTCTGGCGCGATGCGCGCGACCGAGCTGTTGGTGGTGCCGAAGTCGAGGCCGACGGCACTTGTGGCAGGAGAGCCTGAAGCCATCGTTCGATGGATGCACGATCTTACGAAGGGGTGTCGTACGCGAACAGCAGATCCTTTGGCGCAAGCGCTACCGCTTTGCTCAGGACGACTTCTTTACAAGAGATCAGCGGCCGTCGCGCAGGCGCGAGGCAAGACGGTCGGGCAGGCCGGCGCGCACGATGTTGTCCTGCGCGGTGCGCACGTCGTAGGGTACGCGGCAAAACTCGAGTGTGCGGCGCTCGGTGTCGTAGATGGCGAATGCGGCGCGCCAGTCACCATCGCGCGGCTGGCCTACGGAACCGGGGTTGAGCAGGTAGCGGGCGCCGCTCGAGAGCTGCAGTTCCCAGGTCTCTGCCGTGTCGCGGGTGAAGTAATCGGGCGTGAGGCGATACCACTGTTCGCCATCGGTCGCAAAGCCGCCCTGCAGGTGGGTGTGGCCGAAGAAGTTGACCGCGGGGCCGGCGCCGGCGAGCGACTGCGAAGCATCACGCGCGCTGAGGACGTACTCATCTTCATCGAGCAGCGAGCCGTGCGTGCAGCGGGCAGCGCCGTTGAGCAGCGGCGGCTCGACAGGGCCCTGCGGCAGACGGTGCAGCCACGCGATGTGCTCGGCAGAGAGCACGCATTGGGTCCAGCGGGCGGCGCGCGCCGCGACCGGATTGAAGCCGTCGACGCTCAGCAGGCCGCAGCAGGCGCGGTCGTGGTTGCCGCGCACAAAGGTGGCGCCGAGATTGCGCACGCGCTCGATGACCTCATTCGGGTTGGCGCCGTAGCCTACGATGTCGCCGAGGTTCCACACCGCATCGTGCGCGGGGGCTAGATCGAGCACCGCGTGCAGGGCCTGGAGATTGGCATGGATATCGGAGAGAAGCAGCGCGCGCATGAAGGCTTTCTCCAGCGTACTCCGGTCGCGGCGCAGCGCAAGCGCGCGGGTTCAGATGCCGCGTACCCAGTGTCCGGGCGCATGCTCGCGCAGTGCGCCGGCGCGCCAGCCGGGTTCGGGCGCGAGCGTGGCCAGCGGCGTATCGAGCGGCGTCTGCATGGTGGGGATGGCGCGCAGCAGCGCCTGCGTGTAGGGGTGCACGGGATCGCGAAAGAGCACGTGCGCGGCGGCTACCTCAAGCAACACGCCGTGGCGCATGACCGCTACCCGCTCAGTGACCTGCGAGACGACCGCGAGGTCGTGCGAGATGAAGAGCATGGCGAGACCGTACTCGGCGCGCAACTGCCTGAGCAGGTCGAGGATCTGCGCCTGCACCGTGACGTCGAGGGCGGTAGTTGGTTCGTCGGCGATGAGCAGGCGCGGACGGTTGACGATAGCCATCGCAATGAGGATGCGCTGACGCTGGCCGCCTGAGAACTGGTGCGGGTAGTCGCGTGCGCGGCGCATCGGATCAGGCAGCGCGACGGTCTGCATGGCGGCGTGCACCTGGTCGCGTACATCGCGCCTGCCGAGGCGGGGCTGGTGGGCGAGCAGCGCTTCGGCGATCTGCGCGCCGACCGGCATCACCGGGTTGAGCGCCGTCATGGGCTCCTGAAAGATCATCGCGATCTCGCGCCCGCGCAGAGATCGCATGGATTCGGGGTCGAGTGTAAGCAGGTCCTGCGTGGCGCCCCCGGCGGTGAACTGGATGGAGCCGCGGATGTCTGTCGAGGCTTCCGCAAGCAGGCGCAGAATGGCGAGCGCGGTGACGGATTTGCCCGAGCCCGACTCGCCGACCAGGCCCAGCGACTCGCTTGGCGCGATGGAGAACGAGAGCGCATCGACGGCCGGCGCGGGCGCGTTAGGAAAGCGGATGGAGAGCTCGCGCACGGCGAGCAGAGGCGGCGTGGCTGGCGAGGGCATTCCCGCTGATCTTACCAAGCGTTGCCGAGGACCGCTGCGAGCCAAGTGCCATGGAAGCGCTCGCGTTTTGCAAATCGGCGTGCGCATCGGTTTACCGCCGGGCGCTGCCGCCAGACCGCACCGGATAACCAGTCGTTATCGCGGCCACAAGTCTTGCTTATCCGGCGTTTTCCCGCTTGTAGCGCGGCACGGCGGCATCTAGGCTGGGCTGGATCGATCCCTCGCCCAGGAGCTTCCCGATGCCGCTCTCGCGCCGCACGTTTCTACATACCGCCGCACTGACCGCTGCCGCACTGCCGCTGCTGACGGAGTCGCAACTGGCACAGGCGCAGCGCATGCCGCGCAAAGCAATCCCGGCGGGCGCGGTGCGCATCGATGCGAATGAGAACCCACTGGGGCCGTGCGACGTGGCGTGCTCCAGCATCGCGAAGATGATCCCGGAGGGCGGCCGCTATGACAGTGACCTGACCGACAAACTGGCTGCGACCTTTGCGACGCAGGAGGGGCTCAAGCCCGAGTATGTGTCGGTGTATGCGGGCTCGAGCGAGCCGCTGCACTACTCGGTGCTCGCGTTTACCTCGCCTGAGCGAGCCTATGTCACCGGCGACCCCGGGTATGAAGCAGGCATGCGAGCGGCCACGCTCAACAAGGCGCAGATCATCAAGGTTCCCCTGACCGCGACGCATGCGCATGACGTGCAGGCGATGCTGACTGCGGCGCCACAGGGCGGCGTGTTCTACATCTGTAACCCGAATAACCCGACCGGCACCACGACGCCTCGGGAACAGATCGAGTACGCGCTGGCGCACAAGCCTGCCGGCTCTATCCTGCTGATCGACGAGGCGTACATTCACTTCTCGGACGCGGCGCCCTCGCTCGATCTGGTGAAGGCAGATAAAGATGTGATTGTGCTGCGCACCTTCTCAAAGCTGTACGGCATGGCGGGCGTGCGCTGCGGGCTGGCTGTGGGGCGGCCTGACCTGCTCAAGAAGATCGGGTACTACGGCATGAACCCGATGCCGATTATGGCGGTGGCCGCGGCGACTGCGAGCTTGAATGATCCGGGAATCATCGCGCAGCGAAAGACGATCAACACGGGCCTGCGCAAGCAGACGTTCGACTGGCTTGCGGCAAACAATTACAAGTTCATTCCATCAGTGAGCAACTGCTTCATGGTCGATACAGGCAGACCCGGGCGCGACGTGATGAAAGCGATGGCGGACCGGAATGTTTATATCGGCCGCGTGTGGCCGATCATGCCGACCTCGGTGCGCATCACGGTTGGCACGGCGAGCGACATGACGGCGTTCCAGGGCGCGTTCAAGCAGGTGATGGATGCGCCTGCGGTGGCTTGCCTCGCGCCGGCTGCCGGGGAGAATCGCAGCCGCATGCTTTCATAAGACCGCCTGCGCGGCTGGCGGCCACTTCGTGGCACGTTCTTGTCCGGAGCACGCCACGTAACATCACTTCGACCGAACCGCGATGACCTCAATCTCCACCAGCGCCCACGGCGCGGCCAGCGCAGCCACCTGGAACGCGCTCCGTGCCGGCTTGTTCGGCTGGTCCCTGGTCCCGAAGAACTGGGTGTAGCTGGCCTGCAGTCCGGGGAAGTCGAGCTTGCCGCCATTGTTCGGATCGCCGGCCAGGAACACCGTCATCTTCACCACGTCTTTCATGTCCAGCCCCTGCTCCTTGAGCAGCGCCTGAATTTTCGTCAGCGCCGAGAGCGACTGCGTCCTGGTATCGCCGTACACAGCAGCGGCCCCTTTAGCCGGGTCGGCCGGGGTGACGGGCGAGGCCAGTTGACCGCTGAGATAGAGCGTGTCGCCGGCCCACACGCCGTTTGCAATGGGGCTCTTCTCGTTCGGCTGCAGGTGCTTGACCACGACCTGCGCCTGCGTTTGAGACTGGATCGCGCATGCAGCAGCGGCAATCGCCACTGCCATGGTTACAGTTCTTACCTGCCTCATCGTTCTCCTCTGCATCATGCTTTCGCAGCCTTTGTCCTGTCCGCAATCGCCTGCACGGCGCGCAGCGAGCTGAGCGCAGCGCCCTCCTGCCAGCCCACAATGTGGCTGCAGTGGTCGCCGGCGAAGTAGATCGGACCATCCGCCGCGATCAGCGTCTCGTAGCCAGGGTTGGTCGCTGTCTTGGCTGTCGCGGGATGCGCCGGCGCACCCTGCCGGCTCACCACTACGCCCGGTGCGCGCTCCTGCCCCGGGCCATAGCTCTGGATCCACGAGCCCTCATTGTGTGGCACATGCGCCCAGCCTACGTAGATCGGCTTTTCCAGTTCCTTGCCGTGGCCCGGGTGCAGTTTCTCAATGGACGTGCGGCTGCGCTCAAACTTCTCCTGCAGGCTCAGCTCGCGGAACTGCAGCTTTCGCTCGTCGGTGTACCCGCTCACCAGCACGCCGCGCTCGGCAAACATATTGCCCGAGGGAAACCAGATCGGGCTGGGCCCCTCGCTGATGAACTCAAGACCGCCATAGATGTTGTAATCCTGCTCCCAGAAGCGCCGGCTCTCCCACGCGATCTTGTAAGCCTCGGCATAAGTGCACTCGTCGATGACCTTCTTATACGGCGCGGCGAAATCATTCGCGGTTTTCTTGAGGATCGTCAGCGGCATCGCGCAGATACAGTAGTCCGCCTCGAGGGACTTAGGGGCGCCGCTCTGCATATAGCCAATGCGCACACCATTCGCGGTCTTGCGAATCTCCGTGACCGACGACTTGAACTGGATGGTTTCGCCGAGCGCTTTGGCAAACGCATAGGGGATGCGGTCCATGCCACCGACCGGCTGGAACATCGTTGCCTGCATGTCGAAGGTTTCCTCGAACAGGATGCCCTGCCAGAAGTCCTCGGCAAGCAACGTGTGCATGTCGATCGGTTCGCTCAGCACACCGGCATCGTCGCCCGTGCCGGCCGCCTTGCTGTAACCAGCCCGGTCGCTGCCCTTGTACTTGCCCGCATCATCGAGCGGGCCGTAGATACGCAGGAACGCAAGCATCCGGTCGCGATCGTCCTTCGTCATCTCGGCGTCGAGCGAGCCGTTGCTCGCGCACTTCATCAATAACTCACTGACATGGCCGCGGGTGTCGTTGATGACCTGGCGCTGCACCAGCGGCTTGCCACCATTGGCGGCATCGTTCTGCAGGTGGCTCGAGCGGCTGGTGTTGACCTCCACCTGCAGCTCCACACCCAGCTTGCGGCAATAGCCCAGGATGTTTGCATGGATCGACGGCAGGCGCGCCGGGCCTACGTTCTGGTAGTTGCCGCTGTCCCATGCGCAGGTTTGCGTGGTGCCGTCTTCGAAGACTACTTTGTCGCCACCGCGTACTGTCCAGTTACGGCCGCCCGGGCGCTCGCGCGCCTCGAGCACAGTACAGCTGTAGCCCAGAGCGCGCAGCTCCATCGCCGCAACCATACCAGCGATGCCGCCGCCCAGGATTACCACCTTAAGCCCGCTGCCGCTGCCCGGCGCGGCCAGCACCGGCGCAGCGGCCATCGCGGGCATCATCCCCATCGACTGCATGGTAAGGAATGCAGCGCCGTACCCACCGGCGCGTCCAACACCCAGCAAGAAATCTCTACGACTTACTCCCATTTTCACTTACTCCACTCATTCTTGTTATGAGGCTTGTAGATCTGAGCGAAGGTACGGCTTCTAGCCCGCACCCCCTATCCTCGCCGGCGACCGCGCTTAGAAGATGACCTTCAACGCCAGCTGCGTGTTGAACGGCTCCCCGGGACCAATACCCGGCGCTCCGTTGTAACTGCCAATTGTGCTTGTGACGGTGCCAAATCCCGAGTCGCTGAAAACCGAGTCCGGCGGAGCCAGGTTGACGGTGTTTAACAGGTTGAACATCTCGACCCGGAACTGCGCGGCGACCCGCTCTGTCACGCGGCCGTCTTTGAAAACCGAGAAATCCACATCCTTGTACCCGGGCCCGTAAAGCTGGTTGCGCCGCAGCGTGCCGTAGGCATTCGTCGGCACAGTAAAGGTGGCGTTGCTGTTATCAAACCAGGTGAGGCTGCCGCTATTGTCGGCGATCTTACGCGTGCCCTCGACCAGCGGCCCCGTCATGTTCACGCGGTCCTCGAACTCGCCGGTGCCGCTTGCGTCAGTGCCGGTCGTAACGTTGTACGGTGTGCCGCCATGGAAGGTCATAAGGCTGTTAAGCTGCCATCCGTGCCCCAGCCAATGCGGCCCGGGCAGCCCCGGCACTGTGTAGTTCAGGTATGCCGTGTAAGTATTGCGAATGTCGTAATCGGAATTGCCGTAGTCGCCATGCAGGTCGAAGCTGTTTTGCGGAACCGTGTTGCGGTACTGCGTCATCAGATCGAGCCCGTGAGCCCAGGTGTAGGCGAACTGCGAGGTAAGCCCGTGCCAGCTCGTCGATTTGAGCGTGGCCTGCAGCGAGCTGTAGTTCGAGGTGCCGGCGGAGTCGATCTCGTTAATGGCGCCGTAATAAGGAAACTGCGCACCGAAAGGCCGGGTAGCATTCTGCGCGAAAGTTCCGGCTGCGGTGCTGCCGAGGGCCGGCTGATTTTCATCGCGGATGATGAGCAGCTTGCGGCCCTGCGAACCGACATAGCCGATGGTCACCAGCAGGTTAGGGCCAAGCTTCTTCTCAAGATTGAGGTTATAGTTATAGTTATACGCGCTGCGAAAGTTCGGGTTAACGGTGAACAGGTTATAACTCTGGCTCAGTTGGCCGTTGCTGTCGTACGGGGAGAAAGCCGCGGTTGCAGGGAACAAGGCAGCGCCATTCGCTGGGATTATCTGGAAACTTTGCCCGATGGTGGCGGCCGGGCTGGCCCCTGCGGGATTGCTCTCCGCGCCGGATGCGCCCCCGTTGGGCGGCCGGTTGTCAAGGAACGGGTTGAGGTTCGGCTCGTCGAAGAAGACGCCGAAGCCCCCGCGAATCACGGTATCCGCCATCGTCGAAGGTTGCCACGAGAAGCCTACGCGCGGACTTACATTGTTATAAGCCGGGTTATAGAGGCTCGATATCTGGTCACCCTGGAAAGCGATTCCCGGGACCGGCAGGTTGGCAAACTCCGGACGAAACACCGAGAGATCCTTTGCCCCATCGTGCATCGGTCCTAAATAATCGTAGCGAATACCGTAATTCAGGTTGAAGTTAGGCGCGAGCTGCCAGGCATCCTGCGCAAACAGCGAGTACGTGTTGACAAACACCTGGCGCTTGGTATCGCCCCGCACGATACTGTCGGAGTAAGTGCAGCCGGCGAGATAGTCGGCGAGCGCCAGGGTCGGGCCATCGACGTACATCGGCGCTGTGCCGCGATTGGCGCTCCCGGTTGTCGCTTCACAGCTCGACAGCGCATGTGTTGTATTGCCGGAGGCATCTTCCGGATCGCCCCAGGGGCCCTGCGATCCCTCGTAATCAAACGCGCCGCGCTGCTTGCGCTGGTAGAACTCATCCACCTGCGCGTTGCGGTACTCACCGCCAACACGCAGGTCGTGCTTGCCGATCACGAGTGAAAGCGTATCGGTAAGAATGCCTGTAATGTCGTTGCGGCCCGAAGGCGGTGTTGCGTTTGCTAAGTCATCGAAACCTTTAATCGTTAGTCCCGGCGCGCCGCTTAGCTCCGCGCCCACGCCCGTGTTGAGCCCGAGCGAGGTGAGATTGAAACTATGGTTCTGGTCGTAGAACACCTGGTTGAAGTAGTTAACGCCGGCTACCAGCTGGTTCGTCATGCGGTCGCTGAGTGTGGAGTTGAGCACAGCCGAATAGTTATAGACGTGGATTGGGCCTTCCTCGAAGTAGTACGGAATCTGCGTGCCGACAGGTGCGATCTGGTTGCCCTGTCCACCGTAACCGCGCCCGGCGAGCGTATTTCTGCTGTTGATGGTCCAGTCCAGCTTGGCCACGCCGTTGTAGCTGTATCCGGTGATAGGCGCGGCGTTCGAGTAGTTATTGCTGGCGGCGGGCCCGGTAAGCGCGTCTGCTGGGAATAGAGTGTTGAGCACGGACTGCTGCACCGGGTTGGGCTGCACGCCGTACTGCTGCAGCAATGCGAGCGCCTGGGTCTGGTAAGCCTGCGAGGGTTCGGTTGCCGAAGTGGGGCTCTCGATGATGAACTGCTGCTTCTCGTAGTTGGCAAAGTAGAAGAGGCGGTCCTTGAAGATGGGGCCACCGACCGAAGCCCCGTACTGCTCGTTGCGCAGCTTGTTCTTGACCAGCTTGCCGTCGGCGTTGGGCGTGGTAAAGGGCGAGATAGCTGCTAGAAATTCGTTGCGATTGTAGTAGTAGAGCGAACCGTGTATCTGATTGGTGCCCGACTTGGTGACGACGTTGAGGGTGCCACCCGGATTGCGACCGGCTTCAGCGCCCGACTGCGTCTGCTGGGAGAACTGCTCGATGGAATCGAGCGGCAGCGTAACGCCGGCGAGACCCTTGACGCCGCTCTGGTTGACCGCCGGGATGTTATGCCAGAGGTCGTTGTTATCCGAGCCGTCGATCTGCCAGTTGACCTGGTTGGCGCGCGTGCCATTGACAGAGCCCTGGGCGCCGCCTGAGTAGCCGGCGAAGCCGGGAGAAACGGCAATGAGCTGGGTGAAGTCGCGGCCGTTCATCGGCGTGTTCTGCACGGTGGTCGTCGGCAGCACGGTAGTCTGCGTGGTCGAGGTGGTATCGAGCGTAAGGCCCGCAGCCGAAACTTCGACCGTCTCCGCGGCCTGCGCCACGCTCAGCTTGACGGGCAGCGTGTAAACGACGCCGGCCGAAACCGGAACCTTGTCGACCTTGACGATGCTGAAGCCTTGCGCGCTGGCGGTGATGGTGTAAGCGCCAAGCGGCAGGTCGGCGAAGCTGTACTCGCCGCCGCCGGTGGTCATCATTTTGTGCTCGGTCTGGGTGCCGGTTTCCAGCGCGACGACCTGCGCGCCGGGCACCGCTGCCCCGGTAGCGTCGGTCACCACACCCGAGATGCTGCCGCGGAAGGTCTGCGCGACCAGCAGCGTCGAGGGACCCGCGAGTAGAAGTAGCGCGGCCAGAGGACCTGCGCTTCCCGGTCGCCAACGGGGTCCACTCCAGGGGGAGACGAGCGAGCGGCTGAGGAGAAAGGCGGCGAACTGGGGAAGCGTGCGTGCAGGGGTCGATCTGGTTTCCATGCGCCAACTTAGGGCGAGTTCCGGGATGGCGGCAAGGGAAAAATGAGCGGTGCGGCTACTCCTAATATCGCCGATAAGCCCTTTTTATTTCAGCACTTAGCAGGCGTGGCGCGAGACCCGGCTACCGCGATAGCGTAGATAACAAATGCTTATGGCTGCTGGTGCGAAAGCGCTTGAAAAGCACTAGAATTCGGCGCGCAACCAGCCTCGTTGACGGCCGAAAGAGCCACGCGTATCTTGAGATAGGTTGAGTGGTCAGACCATCCATCACTCATTTCTCCACCCGCGATCAGAAGTTGCAATCCGGACATATGATTTTCGAGGTTTTTCTTGGCCAATTCCGTACAGCTTCCCAAGTATTCCGTTGGTGTGGGTGACCGCTTCGCCCACCAGGCCAAAGCGCAACTGGCGGCGTGCGTGCGGGCTGCGCAGTCGGGTGTAACGGTGGCGCCGGTGTGGAACAAGAGCAACCGCGAGCACACCATCATCGGCTCAGAGCCGGAAAGTACGCGTCGCGCCGCGGACGCCGCGGTAAGCGTGCTCGACTGGAAAAGCAATTACTTTTGCGACGCCGACCACATCAACGTCGCGACCGTCGATCGCTTTCTCGCGCCTTGCGACTTCTTCACGCTCGATGTAGCCGACCAGATTGGCAAAGCCGCGCCCGCTGCATCGTTACAGGCGTTTGCCGAGCGGCATCCCGAGCTCATCGGGCGGCTCGACATACCTGGCGTAGGTGCGCTTGAGATCACGAAGGACTTCTTCGCGGCCACGGCACGCAAGTTTCTTGCGGCGGTGGAAGACGCCGCGACGATCTACAAGAAGATCGAGGCGGCGAAGGGTGCGGGCCGGTTTGTGACCGAGATTTCGATGGATGAAACCGATGCCCCGCAGACTCCGGCGGAGCTGCTGATTATCCTCGTCGCGATCGCCGATCACGGGATCCCGATCCAGACCATCGCGCCGAAGTTCACCGGCCGATTTAACAAGGGCGTGGATTACGTAGGCGACCTCGAACAATTTGCGCGCGAGTTCTCCGACGATATCGCGGCGATCGCCTACGCGATAAAGCAGTACGGGCTGCCGGCTAATCTGAAGCTGAGCGTGCACTCCGGTTCCGACAAGTTTTCAATCTACAAGCCCATGCGCGAAGCGATGCTGCGCTTCGACGCAGGCGTGCATATCAAGACCGCCGGTACGACCTGGCTTGAAGAGTTGATCGGGCTGGCTGAAGCAGGCGGCACAGGGCTGGAGCTGGCGAAAGAGATCTACGCCGAGGCGTTTGCGCATCGCGAGGAGCTGTGCGCGCCGTATGCAACCGTCATTGATATCGATCCGGCAAAGCTGCCGCTGCCGACCGAGGTTGCCAATTGGAGCGCGGAGCAGTTTACCGGCGCGCTTCGGCATGACCAGCGCTCGGCAAGCTACAATCCGAGTCTGCGCCAGCTGCTGCATGTGGGCTTCAAAGTGGCGGCGAAGATGGGGCAGCGGTACCTGGACCTGCTCGCCGCAAATGAAGCGGTGATCGCGAAAAATGTGACCGCCAACCTGTACGACAGGCATATCGCGCCGCTGTTTCTCGGGGTGTAGTCGCGGAGCGCGGCTGCTGCGCTGGCCGCGTGGAAAGGATGTTCACTTGACGCAACCCGGCACGCTCTCGCTCGTTGGCCGCACAGCGGTTGTCATCGGAGGCACTGCCGGCATTGGCCTTGCGCTGTCACTTGGCCTGGCTGAGGCGGGCGCCGATGTAGTAGCTTCTGCGCGGCGTGTGGAGCAGGTGAATGCGACTGCGGACCAGATCGAAACGCTGGGCCGCCGCACGCTGCGTGTGACTTCAGACGTAAAGGATCGGGCCTCGCTCGAGCAGCTCTGCGCGCAAGTGCTTGAGGCCTTCGGCAAGGTCGACATCCTGGTGAACTGCGCGGGCAAGATCAAGCGCGCGCCCACGCTCACGCTGCCGGAAAATCAGTGGCAGGACATCCTCGACACGAACCTGACCGGCACCCTGCGCGCGTGCCAGATCTTCGGCGCGCCGATGCTGGAGCGGGGCTACGGGCGCATCATCAACATCGCCTCGCTCAATACGTTTGTGTCGCTGCACGAGATAGCCGCCTATGCCGCGAGCAAAGCCGGCGTTGCCGCGCTGACGCGTTCGCTCGCGGTGGAGTGGTCCAGGCGCGGCGTGGTCGTCAACGCCATCGCTCCCGGAGTGTTTCGCACCGCGCTAAACGCGGAGCTGCTCGACAGCACCCCGCGTGGACAGGAGCTGCTGATGCGCACACCGATGGGCCGCTTCGGCAAGGTGGAAGAAGTGGTAGGCGCCGCGATTTACCTTGCCTCAGAAGCAGCATCGTTTGTGAGTGGCACAACGCTCGTCGTCGATGGAGGCTTTCTAGCCAGCGGGGTCAATCAGTAGCCGTGGCGGTTACAGATAGCCTGAGAGCGCGCGCCGTGGGTTCGCTCGAACGGAAAGCAAACGCATGAGCCTGCTGCACCCAGACCGTCTCTTTCCCGCAGAGCCTTCTACCCGCGTGATTGCGCGGCGCCTTTACGCCGCTATCCAGCAGCTGCCTATCCTCAGCCCGCATGGGCATACGCAGGCGAGCTGGTTTGCCGAGAACAATCCCTTCCCCGACCCGGCGAGTCTGTTCATCCTCCCCGACCACTATGTGTACCGCATGTTGTACAGCCAGGGCGATGTGACGATGGAGCAGCTGGGCATCGGGGGTGCCGGGCGTGTGGACGATCCGCGCGCGATCTGGCGCCTGTTCGCTGAGCGCTATCACCTGTTTCGCGGCACACCGACAAGGCTATGGCTCGACTATGTTTTCGAGTCGCTTTTCGGGCTTGAAGAGCGGCTTTCTGCGGCCACCGCGGATAGCTACTACGACACGATCGCGGAGAAGCTCAAGACGCCTGAGTTTTTGCCGCGCGCGCTCTATGAGCGGGCCAACATTGAGGTGCTGGCGACGACGGACTCGGCGCTCGATTCCCTGACCGCGCATGCGGAACTGCGGCAATCCGGCTGGCGCGGGCGCGTGCTGCCGACCTTCCGGCCCGATGCCTGTGTCGATCCGGAGTTCCCGGGGTTCCTCGCAAATGTAACCGCGCTGGGCACACTTTACGGCGAGGACACGGCGACCTGGGCTGGCTACATCCACGCGCTCCGAAACGCGCGCGCTTTCTTCAAGCAACAGGGTGCGACCGCGACTGACCACGGGCACCTGACGCCGCGAACAGCAGCGCTGTCGGGAGCCGAAGCCGAAGCTTTGTTTCTGCGCGTGCTCGCGCCTTCTGTAACCGCGTCGGATGCAGATCTATTCCGCGCGCAGATGCTGACGGAGATGGCGCGCATGAGCCTCGACGATGGGCTGGTGATGCAGATCCATCCGGGCTCAGTGCGCAACCACAACGAGGCCGTGTACCGGGAGTTCGGCCGCGATGTGGGCGCCGATATCCCGCAGCAGACCGAGTATGTGCACGCATTGAAGCCGCTGCTTAGCCAGTTCGGTAACGAGCCCGGGCTCACGATCATTCTGTTCACGCTGGATGAAACCGCGTACAGCCGGGAACTGGCGCCGCTGGCCGGCCATTACCCATGCCTGCGCCTGGGGCCGCCGTGGTGGTTCCACGATAGCCCGGAAGGCATGATGCGCTTTCGCGAGCAGGCGACCGAGACCGCGGGCTTTTACAACACGGTCGGCTTCAACGACGACACGCGCGCCTTTCTCTCGATTCCCGCTCGGCACGATGTTGCGCGGCGCGTGGACTGCGCCTTCCTGGCGCGGCTGGTTGCGGAGCAACGCATGGACGAGGATGAAGCGGCAGACGTTGCCTACGAGCTGACCAACGGCCTGGCGCGCCGCGCATACAAACTGTAGCCGCGAAGGCGAGAAGGATGGAACCGCTGCCCACGATACCGACCGCCGTCAGCACCGAAGCCGCCTCGCACAGGCCGCAGCGCACCGGCAGCGTGCGCTGGACGGTGTGCGCGATGCTGTTCTTCGCGACCTCCATCAACTACATGGATCGCCAGGTGCTTGGCATCCTGGCGCCGGTGCTGCAGCACTCCATCGGCTGGACCGAGCAGCAGTACAGCTACATCGTCATCGCCTTCCAGGTCGCGTATGCCGTTGGCCTGGTGGCAGCAGGACGGCTGATCGACCGCATCGGCACGCGCATCGGCTACGCGCTCATCATGGGTGTTTGGAGCCTTTCGGCGATGGCGCACTCGCTCGCCACCAGCGCGCTTACTTTCGGCATCGCGCGTTTTTTTCTGGGTCTCGGCGAGAGCGGCAACTTCCCTGCCGCGCTTAAGACGACGGCCGAGTGGTTTCCGCAGCGGGAGCGCTCGCTTGCGACCGGCATCTTTAACTCCGGGGCTAACCTCGGCGCCATGCTCGCCCCGGCATTCGTGCCGTTCATCACGGTTCGCTACGGCTGGCGGCCTGCGTTTCTCGTAACCGGTCTCTTTTCCGCAGCGTGGATCGTGTGGTGGCTCACGCGCTATCGCACGCCGGCCGAGCACAAGCGGTTATCTGTAACAGAATTAGCACATATACATGAAGACGTGCCGGAGCAGCTCGCCAAGATTCCCTGGTCGCGTCTGCTGGGGTATCGGCAGACGTGGGCGTACGCGATTGCCAAGTTCCTCACCGACCCCATCTGGTGGTTCTATCTGTACTGGCTGCCGAAGTTTCTCGACGGACGCTTTCATCTCGGTCTCGTTCATCTGGGGCTGCCGCTGATCGTCGTTTACAACATGTCGGCGGTGGGCTCAATCGGCGGCGGCAGCATTCCGCTGCTGCTCGCGCGGCGCGGAGTCTCCATCGGCAATGCGCGTTTTCTTGCGATGCTTGCCATGGCGTTGCTGGTGCTGCCTATCTACTTTGTGGGCAGCGTCGGCAATGAGTGGGTCGCGGTCGCGCTGCTGAGCGTGGCGGCGGCGGCACACCAGGGCTGGTCGGCGAACCTGATGACAACGGCCTCCGACATGTTTCCGCGCGAGGCAGTCGGCGCGGTCACGGGCCTCGGCGGGATGGCCGGCTCGATCGGTGGCGTGCTGTTTTCAGGTGGAGTGGGCTGGGTGCTGACCCGGTACCATCGCTACTCAATACTGTTCGTGATCGCGTCGACCGTGTACCTGCTGGCGCTGCTGGTGATCCGGATCATGGTGCCGCGCTTCGGCAGGATTCCAGTGACGCAGCTTCTGCCAGCGGACGGCCAGTCACGACCCTAGGCTGGTTTGAGAGTGCGCCGTGACTTCGAGGTCGTCGCCGATGCGGCTTCGGAAGCAAGCCCTTCTTCAGCGTTGCGCAGGTGCAGCTCCATCAGGCGGCGTGCTTCGTCGGCATTGCGCAGCCGCACCGCGCGATAGATTTCCCGGTGCTGCTCGGTCGCGGCTTTCAGGTCGGCCGCGCTCGTCACCGTGAGGCGGCGCGTGTCATAGAACGAGGCGCTGATCGTCTCTGTCAGCGCGCCGAGGATTGGATTGCCGGACGCTTCGCCGAGAATGCGGTGGAAGCGCACATCGTGGATCAGGTAGGCCTGCGGATCGTCGAGCGTCGCATACATGTCCGTCACCTCATCGCCCAGGGCAATAAAGTGGTCTTCGCGGCCCCGCTCAGCCGCCAGAGCCGCCAGGTTGCCTTCAATAATGAGCCGCGCCTCGAACAACTGCCGCGACGTAAATCCGTGCAGCGAGTACATCATTTCAAACGAGGCGGAGCTGAGCGCCGGCGGCCCGTCAGCGACGAAGTTGCCAACACCGTGCCGCACCTTGAGCACACCCATGGCGGCCAGATAGCCCACGCCGGCGCGCAGGCTGGCGCGGCTGATCTTGAGCTCCTTGGCAAAGTCGCGCTCCGGGGGCAGGCGCTCGCCGCGGCGCAGCTTGCCCTGCTCGATAAGGCCGCGAACATGCCGCACCACCTGCATGGCTATCTGGTCCTGCGGGTCGAGCGGACTCTTGGGCTCACTGGCAGGCTTGGCTTCGTTCTCGCGTGACTCCATCGGTATGCTTGCCTCTGTCATTCACATGCGAGCCTAGCATTCCACCTGGCTGTCCTCAAGCAGGCATCCGGCGTTTAAAATGGGAGCAGCGGGCGGGTTCATCTACAGGTCGCCCTCTCGTCCCTCTGCGAGGTTCCTCCTATGCCCTGGTTTTCCATCATAGAGCCCCATGTCTCAGCGCAGCAGATTGAGCAGTGCTGCGCGCGTTTGCTGACCGAGGCGCGCACCCGCCTTGGCCGCGAGCTCAAGCGCGTGCTGCTGCTGCCGCCCGACCTGACCCGGGCACACTCCGGCGCGGGCCGCATCACGGAGCTGCTCTACAACGCGCTGCCCGACGCGCATGTCGAGGTGATTCCGACGCTCGGCCAACATATTCCGCACACGCCGCAGGAGAACCGGTGGATGTTTGGCTCGATCCCGGAGGAGCGCATCTTTGCCCATGATTGGCGCGACGGCTGCACGCGCGTGGGAGTGATTCCGGGCGCGATCGTTGCGGAGACAACCGAAGGCGTCGCGGACTGGGAGATCCCGGTCGACCTGAACTCGAAGTTGATCGAAGAAGAGTGGGACCTGGTCATCAACATCGGCCACGTGGTGCCGCATGAGGTGCTGGGCTTCGCGAACCACAACAAGAACTACTACATCGGCCTCGGCGGCAAGGACACGATCTGCGCGTCGCATATCGCGGCTGCTGTCTACGGAATCGAGAACAACCTGGGCTGCCTGGTAACGCCGCTGCGCGCCTGCTACAACTGGTCGGAAGAGCGGCACCTGGGGTCGCTCAAGGATGTGTACCTGCAGATCGTGATGCAGCGCGATGAGGCGGGCGCGCTGGTGACGAGCGGCATTTTTGTAGGCGACGATCTGGAGACGTATCTGGAGGCGGCGCGCATGAGCCGTGAGCAGAACATCACGACCTTTGCGGAGCCCGTAAAGAAGATTGTGGCCGTGATGCAGCCGGATGAGTTTCGCTCGACATGGGTGGGCAACAAGGCCGTGTATCGCACCCGCATGGCAATCGCCGATGGCGGCGAGCTGCTGGTGATTGCGCCGGGGATCGAGCGCTTCGGGGAGCAGCCGGAGGTGGATGCGCTGATCCGCAAGTACGGCTACTGCGGCACCGAGCGGGCGCTGCGCCTGTACCGCACCGAGGCCGACATGCAGGAGATTCCGCACGGCGTGGCGCATCTCATTCATGGATCAAGTGAAGGTCGGTTTACGATCCGCTACGCTCCCGGGCATCTTACCCGGGAAGAGATCGAGCAGGTTGGTTATGAGTACGCCGATGTAGCCGAGATGTTACGGCGCTACGACCCCGCAGTCATGAAGGAAGGCTGGAACACGATGCCCGATGGCGAAGAGGTTTTCTATATCAGCACGCCCTCGGCGGGGCTGTGGTCGACCAAGGCGCGGCTGCACGATCCGGCGCGGCGCGAGCTTGCCGGGTATGTGCCCTCGGCACGGGCGGAAGCAGCAGCCGCGCAGGATGAAATGGCGGACGCCGATGCTGCTTGATCCTTCGCTCGAGAAGCAGCGGACCGCGCTGCGGGCAAACCTGGCGCGGTATGCGCACCTGCTCGTCGCCTACTCAGGCGGGGTGGACTCAGCGTATCTCGCGTGGGAAGCCTGGCAGGTGCTGGGCGCGCGCATGACGGCGGTTCTGGCTGACTCGCCATCGCTGCCGCGCACGCACCTGGCCGATGCCACGGCGTTTGCGCGCGAGCACGGCATCCCCCTGCACATCCTGCAGACGGCGGAGATGGAGCGCGCCGACTACGTGCGCAACGACAGCACACGCTGCTTCCACTGCAAGGACGAGCTGTTTGCGCAAATGGAACAGTATCGGTTACAGATAGGAGTTCATGCCGGCACAGATGCGGGCGCAGAGACGGCGCTGGCTTACGGCCGCAACCTGGACGACAGCGGCGAGTTCCGCCCGGGACAGCATGCCGCGACGCTGCACCACGCGGTCGCGCCGCTGGCCGAGGCAGGCCTGGGCAAGCAGGCGGTTCGTTCGCTTGCGCAGGCTTGCGGGCTCTCTCTCTGGGACAAACCTGCGTCCGCGTGCCTTTCGTCGCGCATCGAGTATGGGCGTCCGGTTACAGCCGAGGCCCTGCGCGCGGTGGAGATGGCCGAGGAGGCGCTGCATACGCTCGGCTTCCGGCAGTTGCGTGTGCGCCACCATGGCGAGCTGGCGCGGGTTGAGATCGAGCGCGCCGAGCTTGGCACAGCGCTCTCACTCGCCATGCTGGCGCGCATCACTGAGGCGGTGCGTGCGGCGGGTTTCACCTATGTCACGCTCGACACGGAAGGCTATCGGTCCGGGTCCATGAACGAGACATTAGGGAGTGCGCTGCTGCCCGCAACCTCTATCCAGAGCGCCCGCCGTGCGTCGTGAGGCGCTGCTCGCGCTGTTGCAGGCATACAAGGCAGGCGAGACCACGGAGACGGAGCTGGCCGATCGGTTGACCAGCCTGCCGTTTGAAGACATCGGCTTCGCTAAAATCGACCACCATCGCAGCCTGCGGTCGGGCATGCCCGAGGCGATCTACGCCGAAAGTAAAACGCCGGAGCAGGTCGCGGCTATTTTCGCGCGGCTCGCCGCCACCGGCGTGCCGGTGCTGGCGACCCGCGCGTCCGCAGAGCACGCCGCTGCCGTGCGGGCAGCCACGCCCCAGGCACAGTACCACCTGCTGCCTCGCTGCATTACGCTGCCGGGCGCATCCGCACAGCCGAGCGAGCCGGGCCACATCGCTGTCGTCTGCGCGGGCACCAGCGATCTGCCCGTCGCGGAGGAAGCCGCGCTCACGGCGGAGTTGTTCGGCGCACGCGTCACGCGTATGCCCGATGTCGGGGTCGCCGGCCTGCACCGTCTGCTGGCGCAGCTGCCTATTCTGCGCACGGCAGACGTGGTGATAGCCTGCGCGGGCATGGAGGGCGCCCTGCCGAGCGTGCTCGGCGGCCTGGTCGCCGTACCGGTGATTGCAGTGCCGACCAGCGTGGGCTACGGTGCGAGCCTGCACGGCATCGCCGCGCTGCTTGGGATGTTAAACAGCTGTTCCCCGAACACCTCGGTTGTGAATATCGATAATGGGTTCGGTGCCGGGTACCTGGGCTGCCTGATCACTAGAAATCAAGCGCGCGACTAAGTTCCGTTAGTTGTAAAAGGGCGCTCGCTGGTTAGCGAGCGCCCTTTGCTGTAGTAAGTGGAAGTTAGAAGTTGAACTTGGCGGCAAGCTGCAGTTGACGATGGCCATAACCGGTCGCAGTGCCGGTGATGGTGCCAAAGTTGCCGTCGTTGATGCCTGTATCCGGAACACCGAGCCACGAGTGGTTCAGAGCATTGAACGCCTCCAGGCGGAACTGCGCGTTGAAGCGTTCATCCCGGCCGAAGTAGGTGTTCTTGATGGCCGAGAGATCGGCGTTGACCAGGCGTGGTGTGCGGACATTGCCGAGCACGCGAGGCGCATTGCCAAGCGTGAACTGGGGCGGCGCTTCCCACACTCCTGAAGGATTCTTGGCGCTGTCGTAAATGCTCTTGTTGAACCACTGGAACCGGCTCTGGCTACCGACTTTGGTATTGGAGGTCCGCAGGATAGGCCGCTGTCCTTCCAGGAAGAGACCGGAGTTGTCGTTAGTACTTGCCACAAGCACCGGATTGCCGCCGATATAACTGACGATTCCGGAGGTTTGCCAGCCTGTGATGAGGCCGCCGGCAATGCCGTGGAGGTTCCCCAGGAATTGACGCCCAGGGCCGAACGGCAGCTCATAGGTGTAGCTGGTAACGAGCTGGTGCCCGATATCCTGTGGCGAGACCGAGTACTCGCCACCCGGATTGTATTGGTTCTGGTAGGTAGTGGGGTTTGGTCCGAGATAGTTTACAGCTGCAGGTGAGTTATCCATCAATTTGGCGCCGGTGTAGGCGACAAGCAGGGTCAGGCCTTCCGAAAAGCGTTTGTCCAGCCGCCCCGTGATGGCGTTGTAGTTTGAGTAAGCGCCGGCTTTGCGGTAGTCCGTGACACCGTTGTACTGCGGGAAAGGTCTCAGCAATTGGTTCTGCTGAACCATCGGCTGCGCGAGCGTCGCACCGGGTGTCGTGATCTTGCCGTAGAAGGGATTGGGGACGCTGTTAAGCAGAGCACTCCCCAGAGAAAGATAGCTCGGATTTACCTGATCTAGTGGTACCCCAGGGTCACCTACAACGAGAAACTGGCCCTGGTTGTACAAGTAGCCGATCTCGACGACCGTGTTGCCTGGCAGAGAACGCTGGATGGTGACATTGGCCTGCTCGGAGTAGGGTGTGCGGGTATTCCGGTTATCAATGAAGGATGGCTTTGGGTCACTGCCAATATCTGTCCCCGGGCCATTGCCGGCACCCAGCGGCAGGTTGTATCCCGTTGGGAACGGATTATCGAGCGTGGTGTAAATGGTTTTCTCGCTATCCAGGGAGAAGTTCGCGTTGGTCGTCGAGCTGAAACCTTCCGTACCGGCCGCGCCATCCGACCCGGCAGGCTGGGTGACGGAGGGGGCGAAAACGATGCCGAAGCCGGCCCGCACTGCCCACTTATCGTCCGGGCTCCAGATCACGCCCAGGCGAGGCCCAAAGTCAAGCTTGTGCGCGTTGATTTGTTGCCGGCCATACTGGCCCGATGAAGTGCCGACAAAGTGCATGGAACCCATCAGGTTGCTGCATGCCGGGCACAGAACGCCGACGGCCGGAGTCACTGAGGGAATCGGTCCGACGTCGGTTGGATCCCAGTACGAGAGCTGGTTATGGCGCTCCGTACGGGGCTGGTCCATGTCCCAGCGCAGTCCATAGCTCACCGTCACGTGGTTTGTGGCTTTCCAGGAGTCCTGAGCATACAGCGCGTAGTACTCGCTGGCCGCCGCTGTGGAGGGATCGTTGGTCTGGTAGGCGCCGCTTTCCGGCAGGCCCAGCAGTAGATCGGCAAAGCCGTTGCCCTGGTTTGAGGCACTCTGGTTGATTGTCTGCTGCGTCCAGGATTGCGCAAAGGTAAAGTTGCCGGTCGGCACGCCGTACTGGTGAAAGTTCAGGAAGAGCTTCCGGTACTCGCCGCCGAACTTGAGATTATGTCCGCCCAGCACCTTCGTAAAGCTCGCAAGCGCATCGTGCGCGGTTGGATTCTCGACAAGCGGGACGAAGCCGTTGGAGCCAATGCCGCTGTAACCGCTGATGTTGAAGTTCGGAAAGGATTGATAGTTCGCGATCGAGGATAGCCCGCTCGGCAGCCCAAGCGTCGTGATATCGAACGGTCCTCCAAATGGAGCCCGGTTTACGGTCGAACGGCTGAGACCGTAGCGCACGTCAAAGATCAGAGTGGGACTGAGGGTAAACGTGTTGTTATATGCCAGGCTGTACGCAGTCGAGGTCTGCGGCCCGTTGTAACCGAGAGAAGCCACGCCGTTCGTCGGTTGGCCTGCCGCGTTCACCGCGTAATCGGCAAACGGTATGCTGTCGTTCTCCACGTGCGAGAAGCGGACGAAGGTCTTCCATGCCTCTGTCCAGTTATGGTCGACCCGGATATCGAAGTGGTAGTAGTTGGTTGTGGAAGCGCCCGTCGGCTTGTAGTTGTTAGTGCCGCTGCTCGTGGTCTCGGTAGGCAGCGGCTGGAAGGCAAGGATTTTCTGCCCGGCCGAACTGAACTCCGACGTCGGAATCTGATTGTTTGGGTAAGGATTCCGCTGGTAGCTTACCGAGCCACCAGACCCCGGTACCGCGTGCACGGTGTGCGGATCGTAAAGCTGCACCGGATTCGATCCGGAAAGCAGTGCGCTGAAGTCACCGGTGCGCTCAGCCGCGGTCGCGACGCTGTCGACTTCTGTAGCGCTGTCGGTCTCACGCGATATCTCAGCCGCGACGAAGAAGAAAGTGCGGTCCTTGATGAGCGGGCCACCCAGGGTACCGCCGGCCTGGTTGCGAAGAACGCTGGGCTTCACTCCCGTGTTGTTGAAGTAATCCCGCGCATCGAAGATGGAGTCGCGGTTGAACTCGAACAGCGATCCATGCAGCTTGTTCGTGCCCGTCCGGGTCGCCAGATTGATGAGGCCGCCCGAAAACCGGCCGTACTCCGCTGTCTGTACGCTGGTCTGCACGGCGAACTCGTCGACCGAATCCACGATCGGCGTGTATGCGCTGGAGTTGTTGCCGACATTGTTCTCCGGCAGGATGTTGGTGATACCGTCCAGCTCCTGCTCGTTGTTCGAGTTGCGTGAGCCGGCAAAGGATGGAGTCGATGCCCCATAGGGGCCGCTCGTGTTGTTTACGCCCGGTGTCAACGTAGCCAGGGCGAACGGATTGCGGCCATTCAATGGCAGGTCCAGAATGCGCTTGCCTGTGATGATCTGGCCCGTCGTGGCATTGTCCGTCTGCAGACCCGGCGTGGTAGCCTCTACCGTCACGCTGGCCGAGTCGCTGCCCACTTTCAATGAGAAATCGATCGGGTGCGTCTGGGCGACGTCCACCGTGATGTCGTCCTGCTCGGTCGGCGTGAAGCCTTGCGCGACCACCTTCACCTGGTACTGCCCAGGGGTCAGAAACGGCTGCGTGTAGCGTCCGCTCCCATCGGTCTTCAGGGTCTGGCTGACGTTGGTTGCGGTGTTCGTAATGGTGACTGTCGCGTTCGCCAAAGTGGCGCCCGATGAATCCGAGACCACGCCCGAAATGGTTCCGGTAGGGGTTTGCGCGAGAGAGCCGGCTGCGCTGGCGGCCATGAGGCTGCCGGACAGGAGCAGGGAACGATAGAAACTTTGCTTTACGTGCATAGAGGCCTCACAAAAGTTGAGTTACAGATTGCTTTTTGTTGTGTCGGCGCTTTAGTCTTGCGCCGTCATGGTACCGATCCCATCAAGAACCGCGAACTACATACAATCCGGGCGGAGTATGGGGTGCGCTTTTATCAATTGTCAACATAGTTTTTTTGCTTTCTCGAAAAATGCCGGATATGTCACTTTCTGAAATGGGAGATAGCCGGATTCCGCGGAGCTCGCCACCAGAGCGGCGTTTGTCCCTGGTGCCGCGTATTAGTCGCGCGAAAAGTATCAGCGTTACCGATAACTGCAATGCTTACTTGCGTCACCGGAAAGGCTCCTATCATGCGCTTGCGATCCTTCAGTTTTCTTCTTGCCTTTGGCGCCCTTACCCTTGGCGCTACAGCCGCGCGCGCGCAGCCGGCGGCTCACATCGTTGTCTTCTCGCAGCCTGGCTTCCCCACTGTCGAGAGCGAGCCTGTAACCCAGGCGACGCTGGCCGGCGCGCTCGGCGGCAGCCCCGCATTTGCCACGATCGACCAGCTCCGCTCCGGCTCCGCGCTTGACGGCGCGTCACTGCTGGTGCTGCCCTACGGCTCGGCCTTTCCCGCCGCGGCGTGGCCGGCGATTGAGCGCTACCTCAAGGCGGGCGGCAACCTGCTGCTGCTGGGCGGCCAGCCGATGCGCGTTCCCGTGCTCGGCGACCATGATGGGGCGTTTACTCCGCAGGCCCCCCAGGACAGCTACAGCCACGCCATCGACTTCCGGCATAGCTACGCCGTGCCGCTGAGCAGCGAGACCGGTGCGGACCGGCCCCACTTTGCCTGGCGGCCCGGGTATGGCTTCCTGCCGCCGCTCGAGGTGCGGGCGCAGCAGGTGTTTGCCGAGGAAGGCCGGCTGCAGGGCCTGGGCTACCTGGATGCTGCGGATGGAACGCACCTGGCCGCGCCGGTGATCGTGGCCGACCGCGGAGGCTCCCGCGTCGTTGCGTTGCCGTTTACCCCGGCGGCGGGTTACTGGGAGTCGCCGGACGGGATGAAGCTGATCCGCGCCGCCGCCCGCTACGCCGCCGCGGGCGCCACCAGCTTTTCGATCGAGGCGCAGTACTCCACGCTGCGCCCGGGCGAGCTGCCGGAGCTGACCCTGCACCTGCGCCGTGGCTCGAATGGCTCAGCATCCGCGGAAGCACCGGGGGAAGCGCCGGGAGAAGCAAAAGTCGAGCTGCTGCAGGGAGACAAGGTTCTCGACCATGCCAGCCTGCCGCTCGGGGGAACGGGCGCCGGCAATGACGCCGCTGTGCCCTTCCGCAAGCCGCTCGCCGCCGGTCTTTACACCATCCGCGCGACATGGTCTCCGGCCGGCGCAGCCGAGCCCCAGGAATTTGCCGAGAACGGCCTGGTCGTCGAGAACCTGAGCGCGATCGAGACTGGCGCGGCCCTGGGCACCCATGGTGACTTCCTCTCGCTGGGCGGCAAACCGTTTCTTCCCGTCGGCGCCAACTACTTCACCACGGAGGAGAACGGCTGGGACTTCTCCGGTCCGCGCAACGCCGCGGTGTGGGAGCATGACTTTGCCGATATGCAGCGCCACGGGGTCAGCTTTGTGCGCACCGGCGTGTGGATGTCAAATGCAAAGTTTGTGGAACCGCTTACCGGGGAGGCGAACGAACGCTTTCTGCGCAACCTGGAGGCGTTTCTGGCCGCCGCGCACCGGCACAACATCGCGATCAACTTCACCTGCTTCGCCATGACCCCGCGCGTGGGTGAGCCGCGCCGCCCCTCGAGCGACATGGGCGCCGAGCCGACGCCGCCCAACCCGTTTCTCGACCCGGCCATGTTGAGCGCCGAGCACGCCTACGTGCTTTCGGTCGTGCAGCGCTTCCGCCATGTGCCGTGGCTCTCCTACGACCTCATCAACGAGCCGTCGTTCTCAAACCCGCGCATGATCTTCCACGGCAACGTGCCTAACAACGACCCTGTAGAGGTGAGCGCATGGCAAACTTGGCTGCAGGCGAAATACACCACGCTGGCCGCACTGGCCGATGCCTGGCGGGTGACGCCGGAAGAGCTGGGCGCAGCCGCATCCGGCCGGCCCGGCTCCTCCATGCCACAGGCAGAGACCACCGCCTTGGAGGCGTCTTCCCCATCCTGGAAGAGCATCCAGCTGCCGAAGGTCACTGACCTGACCTACAGCCGCGACGGCAATGCGCACGAGGTGCGTGCGCTGGACTACAACCTGTTTGCGCAGGACAGTTTTTCAGGCTGGGTGCGCGGGCTGGTCGCGGTGGTCCACAGCACCGGCAGCACGCAGCTTGTCAACATCGGCCAGGACGAAGGCGGCGTCACCAACCGGGTGCTGAACCAGTTTTATGCAACCGCCGGGGTTGCCTTTACCACCAACCACACCTACTGGCAGGATGAAGCGCTGTTGTGGGACTCCGTCGCGGCCAAGCGGCCCGGGCTGCCCAACATTACCGGAGAAACCGGTTACCAGCCGGCCTGGAATCCGGACGGCGCCTGGCGCTACGACGAGCTGACCGGCACCGCGATTGAGGAGCGCAAATGGGCGCTGGGCTTTGCCGCCGGCTCCTCCGGCGCCATGCAGTGGGACTGGGCGCGGGAGCCGGACTTCGGCATCGAGCGCTCCGACGGCTCGGCCAAAGTGTGGGAGGCCATGATGCGCGAGCTGGGGCGCTTTGCCACCCAGGCCGCGCCATATGCGACCGGGTTCACACTGCCGGAGGTCGCGATCGTGCTGCCGCAGTCGCTGCAGCTCTCGGTTATGAACACGCAGGCGCTCGCGGCACAGCAGACCGCAGTGCGGGTGCTGTACCAGTACAACCGCACGGAGGCCTACGCGGTCGGCGAGTACCAGACGGATGTTCTCGGCACCCCGAAGCTCATCCTGCTGCCTTCGGCCTATGGACTCAGCGACAAGGCCTGGGCGGATATCGAGGCGCGGGTGCGGGCGGGCGCGGTACTGCTTATCTCCGGGCCTTTCAGCGCGGACCCGCATCTGCACGCGACCGACCGTGCCGCGAAACTCGGCCTGCCGTATACGCTGGCTCCGCTGCATTTACGCGTTGAGGAGCTGGTCTCGCCCGCGGGGACAAGTCCCCTTGAGTACGGCGGCCAGATGACGACGGTGCTGGACCGCGCCGTGCTCGCCGGGGACGGAACCGCGGGGAAGAGCTGGGCGGAGCTCCCGCTGGGCCAGGGCAAGGTACTCTTCTCCGCGCTGCCGCTGGAGCTCAATGCCAACCTCCAGTCCGTCGCGGATGTGTATGCCTACGCGCTCAAAACCGCAGGCGTAAGGGCGACCTACACGACTGACGTCAGGAACCCGGGCGTCCTGATCTGCCCGTCGAAGCTGCCCCACGCGACGCTCTATGTGCTTACGTCGGAGACCGAGACGATGCCGGTTTCGTTCCATGACACGCGCAGCGGGAAGAGCTTTTCCGGCACGCTCGACGCAGGCCGCGCGGCGCTGCTGCTCATCAGCGACAAGGGAGAGCTCGTCACCAGCTACGGCTGGCACGGGAAACCCTGAAAGGCTTCGGCGGCAAGCGGCGGTAGAGGGGCTCCGGCGCGACTGCAAAGCGACGCCCGCGCTTTGCGGGCGGCCGCATGCGGGTCAAGCTCTCGACGCGGTGGCTTTCCCGCGGCGAGCGCCTTCCCTGCTCACACGCCTGCACCGCACGACAGAGTTGCATCTACCTATAAGGGGGCGCGCACCTGGTAGCCCGGGAGTGCCTTGACGGGTGAAATCGTGTTTTGATTGGATCGAGGCTGCACGGGGCAGCTATCCTTGCCACATGGTTCGCGGTTGCCCGAAGGTAAACGTGGGGAGAGTAGCCTTTTGAGTTCGAGCGTCTCGCAGATGACCATAGATCCCGTCTTTGATCGCTGTTGGTGGATCTACTCCATTTGCCGCGAGCGCCTGTTCGCGGACCACACGGAAACGATCGCCACTGCTCTCGCCCCTCTGCTTCGCACCCAACCCCAGATGCAACTGCTTGAAGTAGGCTGCGGACCCGGCTTCTACTCCCGCCGGCTCGCTGCGCGTTTTCCCTTGCTGCAGGCTCTGGGCGTTGACACCTCGGAGCGGCTGCTCTCGCACGCGCGCCAGCGGGCGGTGCGCGCCAAGCTGCAGAACTGCCGTTTTCTACGCGCCGATGCCCAGGATCTGCGCGAGTGCCTTGATATGGCCGACGCCATCATCGCCTCGCGGCTTTTCCTTATCCTGGCCGAGCGCGAGAGGGTGTTGAGCGCCATCTTCCACACCCTGCGGCCGGGCGGCATCTTCTTTATCGCCGAGCCCACCTCTCCCATGCGCACGGCCGTGCCGCTGTGGCTGATGCGTACCGCTGACCGGTTGGCCAGCCGCCGCGCCCACCGCGGATCCCCCGTACACTGCGAGGTGCTGAGCCAGGTGGAGTTCCAGCAGCTGATCGGCGGCCAGCCCTGGAGCAAGATCCAGATGTGGCAGGACAAGCGGTACCAGTACGCTTTGTGCGAGAAGCCTTCGTGAGCCACCCGTTCCGCATCCTCGATCCAGACCTCGCTGCCGATCCAACGCATGCTGCAGCGCGGGAGTTCGCATACCGCTGCGCGTTTACGGTAATGGCCAAGGCCCCGGTTGCCGGCAAGGTCAAGACGCGGCTGAGCCCGCCGCTGACGCCGGAAGAAGCCGCCGCGCTCAACGCCGATTTTCTGCGCGATACGCTGGCCAACCTGGCCGCCGCCGCCCGGCAGTGCGCCGGCTGCTGCGTCGTCTCCTACACGCCGGTGGGCCACGAGGCCGCCTTTACCGGCATTCTGCCCGCAGACACGCTGCTGCTGCCGCAAAGGGGCGACGGCTTTGGCGAGCGGCTGCTGGCCACCGCCGAGGATCTGTTTGCCTGCGGGTTTTCAGCCGTGTGCCTGATCGATTCCGACAGCCCGACCGTGCCGACCGCCGAGTTTGTAAGCGCAGCAAAAGCCCTGCTGCCTGCTCCGCGGGAAGTGGCGGACAGCGCGGTACTGGGCCGCTCCGACGATGGCGGGTACTACCTGCTGGGCATGACGCGGCCCCATGCGCGGCTCTTCGCAGACATCGCCTGGAGCACGGAGGTAGTTGCGGACCAAACCGAGCAGCGCGCCGCCGAGCTCGGCCTGCCCCTGACCCGGCTTGCCACCTGGTACGACGTCGACGATGCCGCATCGCTGGCCCGTTTGCGCGGGGAGTTCGCGGCAGACGCTGTGCCCGGCTACGCCGCGCCGCACACGCGCGCTTTCCTGCGTGTGCTCGACGGGTCTTCAGCCGATACGCCGGTTGCCAGCGGCACGCCCGGACGAGGGGGCGCGTATGGGCATGGCTGACCGCCTGCCACGCTTCTCCACGCTCCGGTTCCCGGCCCTCGCCCCGGCATGGCTTACCAATCTCGCACTGGTGCTCTTCGGTCTGCTCTACATGGAGCTGACACGCACCGGCACGCATGAGTACACGCATTTCGTAAATGGTTTCAGCGAGGGGCTCTTCGCGCAGATCATGCTGTACCTCGGCGGCATCGCGCTCATCGAGCAGTCGCCTACCAACCGCTGGACGCTGCCCATCATCCTGGCCGTCGCATTCGGGGCACGGCTCATCGCCGTCTCGCAGCCGCCGTTTCTCTCCTCTGACGTGTATCGCTATGTGTGGGACGGCAAGGTGCAGGGCGCGGGCATCAACCCCTTCCGCTACATTCCGGCCGACGCGCACCTGAGCTTTTTGCGCGACGCGTCCATCTACCCGCATATCAATCGCCGCAGCTACGCGCACACCATCTACCCGCCGGGCTCGCAGATGCTGTTCCTGCTCATCACGCGCATCCACGCGACGGTCTGGTTTATGAAGCTCACGCTGGTCGGTTTTGAGGGCGCGACCTGCTGGGTGCTGATGCGCTGCCTGCGCCTGCTGTCGCTGCCGCGCGAGCGGGTGCTGCTGTACGCCTGGCACCCCGTCTGCCTGTGGGAGGTCGCAAGCAGCGGCCACGTGGATGCAGCCGCGCTGACGGCGATCGCGCTCGCCATCCTGGCCCGGCTCACAAACAAGCCGCTGCGCGCCGCAGGCTGGCTGGGCGCAGCGACGCTCATCAAGCTATACCCCGCGGCGCTGCTGCCGGCCCTGGTGCGCAAACGCTTCATCGCGCCGCTGCTGCTGTTTACGGGGCTGCTGATCGCCGGCTACCTGCCGTACCTCACCGTGGGCCGCGGCGTGCTCGGCTTTCTGCCGGCCTATGCCAAAGAGGAGGGCATCGACAGCGGCACGCGCTTCTTTCCGCTTGCGCTGTTTGAGCGCACCTTTCATGTCTCCGTAGCGCCGCAGCTCTACATCGTCGCGTGTGCTGTGGTGCTGGCGTCGGTCGCCTGGTGGGCATACCGGCGCAGCGCATCTCCAGGCGCGTCCCCGGCCGCCTGTATTCGCTCCGGACTGGTGCTCGCCACCGCGCTCAACCTCTGCTTCTCGCCGCACTACCCGTGGTACTTCCTGTGGATGCTGCCGTTTCTTGCGCTCTGGCCCTGGCGGCCCGCGTTTTATCTCGTGCTCGCGGTTACCTACATGCTGGCCACCCGCCTGGGCGCCCCCGGCGCACCGCTCTACCAGATGAACAGCCTGCTGTACGGCGGCTTCTTTCTGCTGGTCGCGCTTGACCTGCTGCGCGGACTGCTGGAGCGCGTTCGCCTCAAGCGGCGCAGCCCGGCGCGCTCGGCTCAGCCAGCGGGAGCTCTTATCGAGATGGGAGAAAGCTGAGCACACGATGAGCTTCCACCGCGCCGCGCCGCTCGCACCCAAACCCGTTCCAGCGACAGCCATCCAGGACCACGCGGCCACCGCCCGCATCAGCGTCGTCATCCCCGCGCTCAACGAGGAGGCCGCCATCGCGGGCGTCGTCGCGGAAGTGCTGGCGGCTATACCAGACGCGCCGGTACGCGAATGCATCGTGGTGGACAACGGCAGCACCGACAGCACCGCCGAGCACGCCCGCTCTGCCGGTGCAATCGTCATCAACCAGCCGCAGCGCGGCTACGGGCGGGCCTGCGCGACGGGCGCGGGCCAGGCCGATCCGCACTCCGACGTGCTGGTCTTCCTGGATGGTGACGGCAGCGATGTGCCTGCGGAGATCGCCATGATCGCAGGCCCGCTGCTCGCAGGCCGCTATGACTTCGTGATCGGCTCGCGTATCCGCGGTCAGCGTGAGCCCGGCAGCCTGCTGGCCTCGCAGGTGTTCGCCGGGCGGCTCGCCGGGCTTGCGATGCGGCTGCTGTACGGCGTGCGCTACACCGACATGGGCCCCATGCGCGCCATTACTCGATCTGCTCTCACACAGTTACAGATGACCGAAATGACCTACGGCTGGAACCTGGAGATGCAGATGAAAGCCGCGCGCGCCGGCCTCCGCATCCTGGAGCTGCCGACCACCTGCCGCTGCCGCCGCGGCGGTGTCTCCAAGGTTGCCGGCTCGTTCACCGGTTCCATCAAGGCCGCGTACAGGATCCTGTTCGTGCTGGCCCGCATCGCCCTCACCCGGCGAGCAGACTAACCTAAAACTCCAGCTTCAGCAGGAACTGCACCTGGCGCGGCGTGCCCGTACCCACCGGGCCCGTGTTCACCGTGTTGGTGATGACGCCGAACACGCCCGGGCCGCCGGTAACATCGGCCAGCGGCAGCCCGTACTGCGCACGGTTGAATACATTGAACAGCTCTGACCGGAACTGTAGCGCGGCCGTCTCCGTGAGGCTGATGTTCTTGGCCACGCCCATATCCGCCTGCCACAAGCCCGGGCCGCGCAGAATGTTACGGCCCGCATCGCCGTAGCCGCCGCCGGTTACCGGGGCAAACGCGGCCGGGTTGATCCAGTTGTGAATGCCCGAGCCGCCGGGCGGCGTCAGCGAGACACCGGGCACGCGGTTGGGCCGCTGAAACATGGTGTAGCCGGTCGCCACACCCGTCGGGTTGCCGGCGTTGAACGAGCTGGACCGGTCGATGGTGGGGTTAACCGGCAAGCCCGTACGCGCGCTCACGATATTTGAGAGCTCCCAGTTGCCGAGCACCGCGCTCAGCAGCCCATTGCCATTGCCGAACCGCTGCCCCCGGCCATAGGGAACGTCATACACCAGGTTGCCGCTGAAAACATTGCGCACGTCGAAGTTGCCCGAGGCGCGCTCACACGCGAAGCAGGTCGGGTCCTGCGGGAAGTCCGAATCGCCGCCGCCCGCCGCATCCTGATCGATCTCGTGCGCGAACTCGTAGTTCGCCTGGAACAGAAAGCCATTCGTAAATGAGCGCCGAATCTGTGCGACGAACGCATCGAAGGAGCTGCTGTTCTGGTTGCCCCGGGTCTCGACCTGTCCGAAGATCGGGTTCGGGATCGGCCGCGTTCCCGTCACCGGATCAATCAGGTTGGTGTAGGAGGTGCGCAGCAGGTCGGTGCCCTTGCTTCCATCGTAGGAGAGCGTGCTGACCCAGCCCTGGCCGAGGGCCTGCTGCACGCTCACGCCCCACTGCGAGACATACGAATCCTTGCGATTGCGATCCATGTCGCGCGGCGAGGTCACGCCCAGCCCGGTAAGAAAAGGCGTCACAGGAAAGCTCACGCCCTGCTTGCCCGCGGTCGAAAACCGGCCCACCTCATTGCTGATGGGCAGGTTCTGGTCATCGAGCTGGCCGTCCCCGTGATAGATCCCAAACCCGCCGCGGAGAACAGTCTTGCCGCCCAGGCTCGCGGGCGCCCATGCCACCGCGACGCGCGGGTCAAAGTCGAGCAGCCTGGGACTGCCAAAGCTCGCGCCCGCGCCGCAGAACCCTGCCGCGCCGCAGGTGGAGAAGTCGAAGGGAATGGCGCGGCCCAGCACCTCGTGGAACTGGTCGAAAAACGCATAGCGCAGCCCCAGGTTCAGCGTGAGCTCGGGCCGCAGCTTCCACTCGTCCTGCGCAAAGGCAAACACCGAGGTCTTGCGCAGGCCGTTGACCGGCAGCTCCGCCGCGAAGGTGGCGGAGCTCACACTATTCGCAGCAAAGGATGCGAGCGAAGAGTACGTCACGGTTCCGTTGGAGGTGTTGCCCTGGTTGAGCTGGATGCGCCGCGCCTCGGCGCCGAACTTAAGCGTGTGCCGCCCGTGCACCCACGTCAGGTTGTCAATGTATGAGTAGGAGTTGCCGACGCCGACCTTGTACTCGTTGTTGTTGAGCGTCGTGAGCCCGGGCACCGCGATCGCATACGGCAGCCCCGCGCTCGCGATGTTCGTCGTGTACACATTGCCGCGATTGAAGCCGAACTTGACCTCGTTGACCCAGGCCGGCGAGAACAGGTGCAGAGACTCGATGACGCCATTGACCGGCCGCGAGGTGATCCGCTGCGTGTCGCTGGTGAAGGTACCGCCATTGCCGGCAAGCGGGGCACTGCTGCTGGCTGCATCGAAGTTGAAGCGCAAATCCGCCGTGTCGCGCGGCGAGAAACGGTGGTCGAGACGGACCATGCCGCTGTCTTCACTGTCGAGCTGCCGCCCCGTGCCGGCGAAGTTCGCAATCAGCCCGTTGCTGCCCGCCACCAGCGAGCCGCCAACCGGGTACGCGGCAACGATCGGCGCCAGCGCCGGGCTGGTTGCGACGATCTGCTGCCGCAACGCGTTGCTCGGCACAAACCCGGGCAGCGTCTGCCCCAGCGTCTGCCGCAGTCCTTCATAGGTAACGAAGAAGAAGCTCTTGTCGCGCACGATAGGGCCGCCCAGTGAGCCGCCATACTGGTTCAGGCGGAAGGGCGGCTTGGACGCGTTGAGATTATCGATCGGCTCTTGCGCGTCGAAGATGTCGTTGCGCAGAAACTCGAACAGGTTGCCGTGGAACACGTTGCCGCCGGTGCGCGAAACCACCGCCACCTGCCCGCCCGGCGTGCTGCCGCTCTCCGCTGTAAACAGCATCGTGTCGATGCGAAACTCCTGGATCGAATCGGTGGGAATGGCAAGCCGCACAAACGGCTGCTGCGCCTGGTTCACGATGTTGGTCGCGTCCACGCCGTCGTAGGTAAAGTTGTTGTCGTCGAGCCCGCGCCCCGCAAAGCGGATTGTGCGCTGGTTGCTGCCGCCGGTGTCGATCGCGCCCGGCACAAGCGCGGTCAGCGTCGACCAGTTGCGCCCGTTCAGCGGCAGCTGCTGCACCTGCTTCGGCTCAATGCGCGCGCCCAGCGCGTCCGAGGTCTGGTTGATCTCCGCCGCCTGGTCGGAGACCTGCACCTGCTCGCTGCCGCCGGCAACGTGCAGCACCGTGTTGAGCGTGCGCGTGCGCCCCACCGTCTGCAGCACGCCCGCGTAGGTAAGCTGCGCAAATCCCGCGTGCGTAAAGCTCAGGGTATAGTTGCCCACCGGCAGCTCCGGCAGGGCGTACGTGCCGTTGCTTGAGGAGACGCACTCGCGCCGCAGACCGGTTGAAACCTCTGTCGCCACAATGTGCACGTCCGGCACGAACTTACCCGCATCGTCCGCGACGGAACCGCTCACCGCCGAGCGGTCCACCTGGGCAAACATTGCTGCGGGCGCCAGGACGAGCAGCCCAAGGAAAATGCCCGCGACAGCCCCACGCACTCTCTCGAACACAGGAATCACTCCTTCTTCACTCATGCGCAATTAGAGAAAAGCGCGGGCACCCCGGAGTGGAGCGCCCGCTGTCTGCACCGGCTATTTTGAGCCGTTGGTTGCCACGCTTGCAGCAGCCGGAGCCGGCTGTTGCGAGGCGCGGTAGTTCTTCAGCAGCTGCGCGCGATTCAAGCTCAGGTCTGCGCCGTTGCGGTCGGTCGGGTACGCCTTCGCGCCCATCGTGCCTTGCCACACCAGGTGGTTGAACTTGTTCGAGTCCAGGTGATCCTCGACCGAGAAGTCCATCCCCTTGGTGCGCTGGGCCCACCAGGCCGCGCTGTGCAGCGGAGCCAGTTGCGCCTGCGCGTTCGCCGCGTACTTCGACGGCGGAATCGGCAGGCTGGTCTGCTGCAGATACGCTGAAGGCGTTGCCGTGTACTTCCATGTCGCCTGCTTGGTATCGAAGGCATTCGCCATCGGCGCCGCGCTGGCATCGTTCAGGTTTAGCGGAGCGATGCCGAGGATATCCTCCATCGTCGCCAGGAAGTTGACCGTGTTGTAGCGCGTGGAGTCGACGAACTGCTGCTTGACGTAGGGCCCCGCAATAAACGCCGTGCTACGGTGCGCGTCCACGTGGTCGCCGCCGTCCTGCGCGTCGTCTTCAATCACGAAGACCAGCGTGCTGTCTTTGTCCTTGCTATTGGCTACCGCTTCGATCACAGAACCGACGGCGTAGTCGTTGTCGGCGATCTGCAGCTCCGGCGTGTTCACGCCGTTGATCGCGGTGCCAAAGTTGCCGAAGTGGTCGTGCATGATGCGCACCAGCGAGAGGTTTGGCAGGTTGCCTGCGGCCTCGTACTGCTGGAACTCGCGCTGCCACTCGGTGAAGCGGAAATAGTCAGGGAAGGAGTTATCGAAGCCGCGGAAGTACTTATCGGTGTACTTACGCAGCACCGTGTTAGTCGAGTAAGCCACCTGCACTTTATCGGCGAACGCATTCGGGTCTTCCGGAATGTTGACCGAGGCCTCCGCGGCGGGCAGGTTGTAGCGGGCCAGGTCGAGAAAGAAGCCGTAGTCCCGCACCGAGAGCTTCGCCTTGAGGGCGCCGTTCCAGATGTAACCCTCGCCCTGGCCGCCTTTGTCGTCGTCATCGGCGTCAGGCGCAGCCACGTTCGCATTGCCCGGCAGCAGGTCCGGGTCCTTGGACTGTAGCGGGTCCGCCGTCTGGCGCGCGGTCGTGTTCTTATAGCCGACGTTCAGATTGCGGTTGGTGCCTTCGGAGTCATTGTCGAGTCCGCGGCCGCCGTAGTTTACCGGAATCTCTTTCTCGATGACGTCGGTCGAGCGCGCGGAGGTCGACCACGGCCAGCCGTCGCCGCTCACTTCAGACGTGTCATAAAAGTTGTCGAAGTCGACGAAGTTGCGCGCGATGCTATGGAAGTTCGGCGTGTTCGCCTCCGGAAACTGCGTGATGGAAGGGTCGCCGTTGCCTACTTCCAGGTCACCCAGAACCTGGTCGTAGGTGCGGTTCTCCTTGATGATGTATATGACGTGCTTGATGTGCTGCTTCAGGAAGCTCATCGTCTCCTGCTGCTGCGCGGTCAGCTCGCGGCCAAAGTGGTCGTTGTCGATGACGCGCCCGGTGAGTGTGCCGAGCTCAGCATCGGTCGGTGTGGGCACGGTCTGGAAGCCGGCCTTAGTCAGCTGGTAGTCGTACTGGTTGGAGGCGTTGAACGCCGTGCTCTGCTCGCTGGTGATGCCGTGGCCATACTGCGGGTTGGGGCCGTTGGCGCTCTTGCCGTTCACGATGTAGAGCTCTTTGCCGTCGGCGCTCACGCTCACAGAGTTGGGATAGAAGCCGGTGGGGATAAGGCCGGTCACGTAGCTGTTGCCGGTGCCGTTCAGCCGCACCACCGCCACCGCGTTCTCACCGCCATTGGTCACGTAGAGCGTCTTCTCGTCCGGCGACAGCGCCAGCCCGTTCGGGTTGGCCCCGTTGTACTTCTTCTTGTTGGGGTACACGGCTACAGGCGCCGTTACCTTGATCTCGTCGATCATCTGATTGGTATTTGTATCAATCACTGCGACAGAATCGCTGTTGTCCTGCGCGACATAAAGCAGCGTCTGCGCCTTGTTCATCACCATCTTGTTGGGCTGGCCCGGCACCTTGATGCGGCCCTGGACGCCGTTGGTGGTGACGACGACGATCTCGCGGTCGCGGATGCTCGAGACATAGGCGGTGTCGTTGCCTTTGAAGAGGGTCCAGAACGGGTACTCGCCGCCGGCGACGCCGGAGGCATTGGCCGAATCGATCTTGCCGGGGCGCAGGTCGAGCTCATACGCCTTGCTCCAGGCATTCGACTTCTTGACCAGCAGGCTCACCGCATCGTTTTCATAGTCGGTGACCAGGATGCGCGTTCCATCGGCGGAGACAGCGAGACCGGCTGCCTCAGGCGGCGTTATAAGGCCGAGCCCGCCGCTGCTGGCGGTTGCGGCATTGGCGAGCGCCAGGTGGCCGAGCGCCAGAGGAGCCCCATTCTCTGCCCACACACCGGCCTTGACCGCGTAGAAGTGCACGTTGTCGTCGTCGCCGCCGGATACGTAAAACTCCGTTCCGCTCGGATTGAAGGCAATGCCGTTGTAGCTGTTCGGCACCGGGATAGCCTGCTTCTGCACCGGGGCGCCGGTCGAGATGTCGAACACGAAAACGAACTCGGTCGAGTCGGCGGGGTTAGTCTGGCCCGCGTTTGCGCCGGAGGGATAGTTGACCAGGTTGTAGCCGCTGGTCAGGATCAGCAGCGTCTTGCCGTCCGGGCTCACCACGGTGGATACAGCCTGTCCGACCGTGTAGGAGGGGTTGTCGCTCAGGCCTGGATTCAGCGGCGTAAAGCGAGCGCCCCGCGGCGCGAGCGGCGTAATGCGCTGTCCGGTGCTTAGGATCTGCGGCTCGCCCGTGTTCAGGCCAGTCTGGGCGATGAGGGGGGCGGACGAGAGAGCGCAAAGGCTCAGCGCGCTGAGGGCAAGCACGCTTGGGCGAGCTGGGTAGATCCGGTGCATGGAGTCTCCTGTTTCGGACTGCTTGGGGCGGTTGGGAGTCTTGAAGCGCCTTCGTATGAAGCCGCGCCGCCCGGATGCAGAGTGCTGCAGGAAGTGAAACCAGAAGATCGCAAAGCAGTGCTGCAGACGGGCTGCCCATCGAAAACGAAAAACGGCTTGGGAGTCGTCACGATGGCGTCTCCCACAGGCGTCAGTTATCCCACACGCCCGGGGGCTGCGTCTGTCCGTATTTGGTTAATTCCTTGTCAATCCGGTGTGCGTGGGTGAGACGAAATTGCGGGCGACCGGGTCCAAGGCTCCGCGTGACCCCCTGCCTTCCTGCGAGAGCGCCCTCGCCTGGACCGCGATTCCGAGTGAAGAGTCGTTGGTCTCTCGATAGCAGCAGGCAAGCGGCTCTAACCGGCAGCAGAAGAAAAGCTGACGGAGTACACGCCGCCTTCTCTGGTCTGCAGGCGCACCCGGCCGTCCGGCATGCGTTCGAGCCCGATAGCTCCGGCGACAGTCACGATGCGCTGGCCCTGGGGCGCGCGCAGCACCTGCTGCCCCGCGCGGCTGGCCCGCAGCACAGCCCGGCGAGCTCGCCCGCTGCTCCACTCCAGATCAACCTCCATGCCGCCCCGCGCGCGCAGGCCGCGAAAACTGCCCGCGCCCCAGGCAGCCGGCACAGCGGGCAGAAAATGCAGCTCGCCGGCATGCGATTGCAGCAGCATCTCCGCGATAGCCGCGGCGATGCCGAGGTTGCCGGCGATCTGGAACTCGAGCCCCTGCTCGCACAAGTCAGCGAGCAGGCTGGGCTGCACGGCGGTGGTAAGGTGCAGCTCGACGACGCGGTAAGCAGCGTGGCTATCGCCCAGCCGCGCCAGCGCATTCGCATACCAGCCGCCCATCCAGCCGCCGGCGCTTTGCCGCCACGGCGCGCGATTGCTGAGCGTGCGGTGCGCGGCCTGGGCAAGCTCCGGCGTGGCGCCCGGGCTCACCTGGGTGCCGGGCATCAGCGCCCAGATCTGCGGGAGCTGCCCGTCATCAGGCTCCTGCGGGAACAGGGAGGAGTCGGACCACTCGAGGATTTCACCCGTGCGATTGCTGACGGTGAGCGGCCGCATCTGTCCCAGTACCGACTGCATGCGTGCCTGCAGGCTGCCGTCGAGGCCGAGCGCCGCCGAGGCAGCCAGGGTGCTGGTGAGCAGCTCGCGCACGATGGAGATGCTCATCGCGGGGCCAATGGTGCTGTAGGCGACACCGCCATTCGGCTTGCGGTAGGCGTTCTCAAGCGAGCTCTCGGGATACATGGCGAGCCAGCCGTCGCGGTCGCCGATCATGTGGTCCAGGAAGAAGAGGGATGCCTCGCGCATGAGGGGATAGTGCGTGCGCAGCGTGGAGAGGTCGCCGGAGTAGCGATACTGCTCCCACAGGTGCTGGCACAGCCACGCGCCGCCGCTCTTCCACATGGCGGAGGCCGGCTGGCCCGACTCCGGAATGGTCGAGCACCACAGGTCGGCGCTGGTATGCGCGACCCAGCCCTGGCAGCCGTAGATACGCTGAGCTGTGCCGGCGCCATCCTCGCTGAGCCGCTGGGTGAGCGCGAACAGCGGCTCGTGGCACTCGGCCAGGTTCGCCGGCTCGGCCAGCCAGTAACCGATCTGCAGGTCGCGGTTCAGCGACCAGTTGGCCTGCCGCTCCGGCCGCGCGCGATGCGACCAGATGCCCTGCGTGGTGGCGGGCAGGCTGCCCGGGCGCGAGCTCGCCATCAGCAGGTAGCGGCCCATCTGGAAGTAAAGCGCGGCGAGTGCGGGGTCAGCTCCGCCAGCGGCAAAGCGCAGCAGCCGCTCGTCGGTTGAGAGCGCGGTCGCGATGTTGGCCGGGGCGCTATCCGTGAGATTTACTTCGGCGCCCGGCGCCTGCGTGGCGCCACCCAACTGCAAATCGACGCGATCGAAGAAAGACCGGTGATCGCCGGTGTGGCGACTCTGCAGCAGGTCGGCTGTGCCGTGGCTGCGGGCGCGCGTCAAGAGATCGAGTGCACGCGCCGAGGCGTCGAGCCCTTCGCGGCTCGGGCTCTTGCCGGGCCCCGCATAACTGGTCGCCGCGCTCAGCAGCAGCGTCACCGCGCTGGCGCCCTCAATATGGATTCCATCTGCCGCAACCGTGTGGCTGCCGCCCTGCTGCTGCAGCACGCACAGCCCGACCGATGCGCGCATGCCTTTGCCATCTGGCGCATCGTCCCAGGTCACCGGGCCATTCACGTTTTCAACCGCGGCTGGCGCCACGTGGGCCGGGGCACGCATTTCGAGCAGCAGTACATCCTGCGCAACACGGCTCGCACCCGGCATGCCGCTGCCCACGCGGGCGGTCAGGCGCAAGGGGCGCGTACTCTCAAGCCGGATCACCATCACCTGGTCGGGCGCGGACACAAACACCTGCTCGCGCACCGCGCCGCCATCGGCATTCGTCCACTCCACAGAGTGCACGCCGTCGCGCAGGCTGAGCGAGCGGCGATACCCGGTCGCTTCCCCTGCGCCATGGTGCCTGAGTTCGAGTGAGCCGAGCGGCTGGTAGCTCGCGCCGATCTTGCGCAGGAACTGTCCGCTGACGATGCCATCGGCCTCCGCTCCGAAGTCGTCGATCAGCAGGCCGCGGATCGCCTCCATCGACTGCCACGCTCTTTTGAGCGGGTAGGTACGCGGCTCGCCCGACCAGAAGCTCTCCTCGTTGAGCAGAATGCGCTCCGCATACGGGTCGCCGAAGATCATCCCGCCCAGGCGTCCGTTGCCGACCGGCAGCGCCTCGGTCCACTCGCGCGCGGGCGTGCGGTACCACAGCAACTGCTCACCGCGCGACTGCTCCGGTGCGGCCGCCGAGGCGGCGCGCGCAAGGCTCGGCCACTGCCACAACGTTCCCGCGGCGAGCGACACACCGCGGATGAATCCTCGCCTGCTGAAAGCGCGCAAATGCACTTCCTCCCCTCGCAAAGCATACCTTGCAGACCGGCTCGCACCCGCTGCCAACCGCACGGCGTGTGCGATAAGCTGTGAGGGAAACTCAAGCACCAGGAGCGCGCCACCGCATGAAAGCAATCATCCTCGCAGGGGGCCGGGGCAGCCGCCTTGGAGAAGAAACCTCCGCGCGCCCCAAGCCCATGGTCGAGATCGGCGGCAGGCCCATCCTGTGGCACATCATGAAGATCTACTCGCACTACGGGATCAATGACTTCATCATCTGTCTGGGCTACAAGGGCTACATGATCAAGGAGTATTTCGCGAATTACTTTCTGCACTCCTCCGACGTGACCATCGATGTGCGCGCAAACAAGATCGAGGCGCACGCAAGCACGGTCGAGCCCTGGCGCGTGACGCTGGTCGACACAGGCGACAGCTCCATGACCGGCGGCCGGCTGCGGCGTGTGCTGCATCACGTTGCGGATGAGGAAGCGTTCTGCTTTACCTATGGAGACGGCGTTGCCGATATCGACATCGCCGCGCTGATCGCGTTCCACAAACAGGAGGGGCGTCTGGTGACGGTGACGGCCGCGCAGCCGGTGGGCCGCTACGGCTCGCTTGAGATCGCGCCCGACCACAGCGTGACCAACTTTGCCGAGAAGCCGAAAGGCGATGGCGGCTGGATCAATGGCGGCTTCTTCGTGCTGTCGCCGAAGATCGCGCCGTACCTGCTCGACGACGCGACGATCTGGGAGAACGAGCCGCTGGAGCGGCTTGCTGCCGACGGTGAGATCTCGGCCTACAAGCACACTGGCTTCTGGCGCGCGATGGATACGCTCTTCGACAAGACGTTTCTTGAAGACCTGTGGCAGAGTGGCCAGCGGCCCTGGAAGGTCTGGTAGCGTCGATGTTCTGGCATGGGCGCAAAGTTTTTCTGACCGGGCACACCGGCTTCAAGGGCGCGTGGCTCTCGCTATGGCTTGAGCGGCTAGGCGCTGCTGTCACCGGCTTCGCGCTCGCACCGGCGACCGAGCCAAGCCTGTTTGTGGAAGCAGATGTGTCGGCCGCGATGACGTCGGTGCTCGGCGATGTGCGCGATCTCGCGGTCCTGCAGAGGGCCATGAGCGATGCGCAGCCAGAGCTGGTGATCCACATGGCGGCGCAGTCGCTGGTGCGTGCGTCGTATGCCGATCCCGTGGGCACGTTCGCGACCAACGTGATGGGCACTGTGCACGTGCTGGAGGCCGCTCGCACCTGCTCTTCTGTGCGCGCGGTCGTGATCGTCACGTCAGACAAGTGCTACGCGAACCAGGAGTGGGTGTGGCCGTATCGCGAGACCGACAACCTGGGCGGCTATGACCCCTACAGCAACAGCAAGGCCTGCGCAGAGCTTGCGACGGCCTCCTACCGCTCGGCCTTTTTCAATCGCGAGCGCTTTGCCGAGCACCGCGTCGCGGTCGCCTCGGCGCGCGCCGGCAACGTGATCGGCGGGGGCGACTGGGCGCTCGACCGGCTGCTGCCGGACGCAGTGCGCGCGTTTGGCTCGGGCGCTGTGCTGCGCATCCGCAACCCGCACGCGGTGCGTCCTTGGCAGCATGTGCTTGAGCCGCTGCGAGGCTATCTGGTGCTTGCGCAGGCGCTGCTGGAGCATGGAACGCGGCTCGACGGCGCGTGGAACTTCGGGCCGCAGGCGGGAGCGGTGCAGCCGGTCTCGGAGGTTGTGGGCCGCTTCGCTGAGAGCTGGAGCCGGACCGCCGGAAAGTCGGCGCAGTGGGCAGTTGACGAGGGGCCGCATCCGCATGAGGCGCACACGCTTTGTCTTGACTGCTCGAAGGCCGGTGCGGAATTAAAGTGGGCTTCCGCGCTCTCATTCAGCGACGCGCTTGAGCTTACGGCGGGGTGGTATGGGCGCTTCCTGGCCGGCGAGAATGCGCGCGCCCTTTGCCTGGAGCAGATTGCGGGCTATGAAGCTTCTGTAACAGCGACAGATACATAAAGCAAGACCCCCTGCGCGGGATTCCTTTCTCCTGACATGCTCATGGGCGGACAACCGCGCTTGTGGCCTTTCCGTTAAGAAAGGCCACGTCGAGATGATCTGAGCGCGCGAGAGTATCAGGAAAAAGGAACTGGCGGCCACTTCGTGGCGTGTGGCGTGATGTCGGCAGCAACGGCGCTCATGGCCCTCGCGATGCGAGGGATCAGTATCCTGACCAACGGGAAGGCCGCCCATCCAACGAACACACGTCACGATGTGACCGCGAGCCGCTCGCCGTACCATCGAAGGCGCTGCAGGCGGTTTCAGCCTTCCGCGTCGTGCGGCAAGTACTCGGCCATCTGCGGTGGCAGCTCCGATGGCGCGAGCGGGGAGTGCTCGAAGTTGACGCGCTCGCGCTCGACGACGAGCGGACGTTTCTGCACCTGCGTGTGGATCGCGCCTACATACTCGCCGATGACGCCGAGGAACAGCAGAAGCACGCTGAAGATGAAGAAGTTGCCGATGATGAGCGGCGCGATGCCGACCGAAAAACTCTTCCAGTAAAAGAGTTTGTAAATCGTGTAAAGCACACCGATCCCGAAAGAGACAAACGCTCCGGCAAAGCCCGTAAACACGATGATCCGCAGCGGCACCTTGGAGTGATTGATGATGCCGAGAATGCCCATGTCATACAAGGTGTAGAAGTTGTTCTTTGTGAGGCCGCGCTTGCGTGTCGGCTGGTCATAGTAGATCTTCTTATGCGGCAGCCCGATCTCGGCCATCATGCCGCGGAAGTAGGGGTACGGATCGTTGAGCGCACGCACCAGGTCGACGACGCGGCGCTCGTACAGCCCGAAGCCAGTGTAGTTTTCAAAGGTCTCGATGGCCGAGAACCAGCTCACCAGCCGGTAGTAGCGTTTGCGAACCCAGAACATAAGGCCGTTTTCTTCGCTCGACCGCTTGATCGCCAGCACCATGCTGTTGCCTTCTTCCCAGCCCTCGATCAGCAGGGGAATCATCTCGGGCGGGTCCTGCAAGTCGGCGACGATGCCGATCAACGCGTCGCCCCGGCCCTGGAACAGACCGTGTACGGGCGAGCGAATGTGTCCAAAGTTGCGTGCGTTGACGATAAGCCGCACATTCGGATCCTGGCTTGCAATTCTTCTGACGATCTCGACAGTGCGGTCTTCGGACGCGTTATCGATGAAGATGTGTTCGTAGTGGTAGCGAGGCAGCGCCCGCATGACCTGGCGCACGCGCAGGTACAGCTCCTCGACGTTCGCTTCCTCGTTGTAGCAGGGCGTAATGATACTGACTAACTTCAAGCTGCCCTTTCCGTGCGTGCGAAGCTCACTGTTCAAGCGGCGCGACTATCATATTCGACAGAAACTCTTCGCGTTCGAGGAAAGGCCACAGATCCTCAAGCGGCCGCGATACGAATGAGCCATCAGGCTTCTGGAACGAGGAAAGCCGGGGCGCGCGGCTCTCGTCCGGGATCACCATCACATCGCACAGCACCGGCCCATCGATATCAAGCACCGCCCGGACCTGCGCACGTAGATCACGCTGGTCGGCGATGCGGCGGAACGCAATGCCGTAGGCTGCTGCCAGCCCTTCCAGCGGCGGCACGGTAAGACCGGTCGCGGCGTCGCAGCCGATGCTGGCCTGCTTGAAGTAGTTGGTCTGCGAGGCGCGAATCGACGCATAGCCGTCATTGTTCAGCACAAAAAACTTGATCGGCAAGCCGAGCCGCCGAACTGTTTCGAGCTCCTGAATGTTGAACTGGAAACCGCCGTCGCCATCGATGCAGATGGTCTCGCCCCCGGCTTTTCGGCCGCCGTGCGCGAGCGACACCGCGATTGCGCTGGGCAGCCCGAAGCCCATTGAGCCCAGCCCGGCAGTGTGGATGATTCTCTGCCCGTTGCGGGTCGGGCAGGCGAGCAGAAACATCTCGTTGCCGGCGCCGGACGAGCCCGCGACCATCGCGTCGTCTTCTTTGGTCTCCGTGCCGAGCACTTCGGCAAAGTGGTAGATGCTCACTTGGCCTGTGGGCTTGCGATGCTCCTCGGTCACGACCGGGTATTTCGTCTTCCACGCCGCGCAGCGTCGGTCCCAGGCGCTGTGATCGCGCAACTGGATGGCGTCTTTCTGGCGCAGCAGCTCCTTCAGGAACTCACGAGCGTCCGCGCATACTGCCTGCGCCAGGTGCCCGTGCATCTTCTGTAACTCGGACGGATCGATATCGACCGCGACCTTGTGCGCCTCGCGCGCCAGGTTATCCGGCGCGTAGCCCGTGATCGCAAAATCCAGCCTCACCCCCAGCGCGAGCAGGAAATCCGCATTCTGCAGCGCAAAGTTCGCCCCTCGCGTTGCAACCGAACCCGGCCTGCCGACGTACAACGGCTCATCGCTCGGCACCAGGTCTGCCGCGCACCAAGTGGCCAGCATCGGCACGCCGAGCAGTGTGCGCAGCTGCTCGAACTCGGCTTCGGCCCGCGCCAGGCGAATGCCGTTGCCGGCAAACAGGACGGGGCGCTCGGCCTTGTTCAGCGCGACGATCACAGCCCGCACCTGCTCTTCGAGTGCCGTCGTCCCAGTCTGCGCCGCCGGCTCCACATGGAACCCCGCAAGCGCTGCCGGGTCCTCAAGAGGAGCAGCCTGCACGTCGAGCGGTACATCGATCCACACCGGCCCCGGCCGTCCCGTCGTCGCCAGGTGGTAGGCCTTTTCAAGGTGGTAGCGAATTGTAACCGGATCGGTGACAGTTACGGCGTATTTGGTGATGGGCCTGACGATCGACACGATATCGACCTCCTGCACGCCCAGCTGCCGCATGCCCAGTGCCCGGCCCTCGCCATCGAACATGCGATCGGGCCGCTTCACCTGGCCCGACACAAAAAGCGTCGGCGTCGAATCGAGCCACGCCCCGGCCACGCCCGTCACGGCATTCGTGCCGCCAGGTCCCGTCGTGACCAGCGCGACGCCGAGGCCGTTGGTCGCCTTCGCATAAGCCTCCGCGCAGATCGCGCTGGCCTGCTCGTGCGAGTTGTTGATGGGCTCGAGCGCGGCGCAGCGCGCGAGTGACTCGTTCAGGTGCATCGCTCCGCCGCCGGTGACGAGAAACACATGGCGAACGCCTTTGGAAGCGATGAAGTCGAAAATGTAATCGGAAAGTTTCTGCATGATCCTTGGGCCGTATCAGGGGGCCGTATCGAGCTACAACGGAGCAGCGTCTCCGGCATCGCGCGAGAGCAGCATTTCAATCAGTTCCCGCACCGCTCCATTGCCAGAGCGCGCCGCGGTAACGTGGCTGGCACGCGCCCGCACGGGCGGCTGCGCGTCGGCGGGGGCTGCCGAAAAACCGGCCAGCTCCATCGCCGGCAGATCGTTGACATCGTCGCCCATAAAGCAGATCTCACCCAGCGCGAACCCTTGCCGTTCAGCAAAGTCGCGCAGCGCGCCGGCCTTGTCGCGGCAGCCCTTGGTGATGTCCTCGATGCCCAGCTTGCGCGCGAAGCGGTCTACCAGCGGGCTGTCCTCACCCGAGATGAGCGTGATGACGATGCCGGCACGCAGCGCCCGCGCGACGCCCATGATGTCCGCGAAGCAGAAGCGCTTCCACTCCTGCCCGCCCGGGCCCCACCACACGCCGCCATCGGTGAGCGTTCCATCCACGTCAAGCGCCAGCGCGCGCACTGCCTTCATACTTGCTGCAGCCGCGCATCCACCCGGCGCAGCTTCTTCATGATGGGCACCTCGCGCTCGAAAACGCGCTTCTCTCCATCGCCCATCGACTGCTCCACCAGGCGAATATCGCGCACCAGCCGCTGGATGCCGTTCGGCTCGAGCGATGCAGCCTGGTCGCTGCCCCACATGGCGCGATCCATGGTGATATGCCGCTCGATAGCGCACGCGCCCAGCACTGCTGCGGCTACGCTCGAGCTCAGCCCGGTCTCGTGGCCGCTGTAGCCAATCGGCACGCCGTAGCGCTCCTGCATGCGCGGGATCACCTTCAGGTTTAGCTCCTCGTACAGCGCCGGGTAGGTCGAGCAGCTGTGCATCACGATCAGGTCTTCCTTGCCCAGCACAGAGACCGCGTGATCGATCTGCTCGTAGGTGCTCATGCCGGTCGACAGGATGATGGGCTTGCCGATATCGCGCGTATGGCGCAGCAGCTTGTCGTCGGTCAGCGAAGCCGATGCGATCTTGAAGCACGGCACGTTGAACTGCGCGATTACGTCGACCGCATTCTCGTCCCAGCAAGAGGCGAACCAGGGCATCTTGACCGCTTTGCAGTAGGCGTCGAGCTCGGCGAAATCCTCTTCTTCAAACTCGAGGCCGCTCTTCAGATCGCCGTTCGTGGTGCCGAAGGGACTCTCGCGCGGACGGCTCAGCTCGTCAGCCGAGTAGACCACCTCAACCGTGCGTTTCTGGAACTTCACCGCATCGCAGCCGGCTGCCACCGCAACGCTGATAAGACGCTTGGCGAGATCGAGATCGCCATTATGGTTAATGCCGATCTCCGCGATGATGTAAGCGGGCAGATCGTCGCCAACCAGCCTGTTCCCGATCGCCACTGCTCTTTGAAAACTGCTCATGAAGGCCTTCTTCCTGCTTTGCATTCGATTTGCACGCGACTCGACGTTCCAGACTCCGGCGTGGGGGAGAGAACAGTGGGTGTCTGTTCTTGTCTAATCCAGAACCCTGAGAAACGGCAAGTCCTAAACGTGAGTTGCTAAGCGTGTATGGTTGTGAGAGCGCAGTTTGCGCGCGCTGCGACTGCATGAAAAGCGACACGAGAGCAGCCAGGCCGCTTGCCCGCACCGACCTCGATCACTTCCTTGAGCATACCGAAGATCTGTGGAGCGCGGTTCGCGCGGAACGTGTCCTGCTGACCGGAGGCACCGGCTTTTTCGGCGCCTGGCTTACCGAAACCTTTTTACACGCCAACCGAACCCTGCACCTGGGCGCGCAGCTTACCGTGCTGAGCCGCGCACCGCAGGCATTTACCGCCCGCGCACCGCATCTCTGTGCGGACCCGTCGCTCTCCATGCTGCAGGGCGACGTGCGGACCTTCCCGTTTCCATCTGGGCGGTTCGCGCATGTCATCCATGCCGCTAGCGATGCGGTCGTGCCGCCTTCCTCTTCAGATGCCGACCAGTACAGCGCGATCGTCGATGGCACCCGCCGCGTTCTCGAGTTCGCCGCTGCCGCCGGAGCCGAACGGTTTCTGCTCACCAGCTCCGGCGCCGTTTATGGCCCGCAGCCGCGCTCGGTGCTCCACATCTCTGAGGATCACCCTCCCGCTCCAAGCGAGCACGTCTACACCACCGGCAAACGCATGGCGGAGAGCCTTTGCCGGCAGCAGAACAACGTACATTGCACCATCGCCCGCGGCTTCGCCTTTCTGGGCCCCCACCTGCCGCTGCGCGCGCACTTTGCCGCGGGTAACTTTCTGTGCGACGCGCTCGAAGGCCGCGATGTTGCTATCGCCGGCGACGGCACCCCGCTGCGCTCGTACCTGTATGCCGCCGATCTCGCCATCTGGCTCTGGACAATCCTGCTGCGCGGCGAGCCCGGCCGCGCCTACAACGTCGGCTCGGAGCATGCAGTCTCCATCCAGGCGCTCGCGGAGGCCACGGTCGCCGCAATAAACCCGGCGCTGCATGTGCGTGTCGCGCAGCCACCGCCCCCTGCTGAAATCCCGCCGCCGCGCTACGTTCCCTCCACACAGCGTGCGCGCGCTGAGCTTGGCCTCGCTGCCTGGATCGGGCTGAATGAAGCCATCCGGCGCACCGCGGCCTGGCACCGCGGCACGCACCAGGCGCAGAACTTCGAGGTGCAGCCATGAGCGAAGCCCATGAGAAGGCTGCCTCGGAGCCGCTGGGGCTCCACCCACAGGCAACAGGCCGGATGCACTTCCTCACCGGCCACATCCCCAACCGGCAGGTGGTTCGCTACGTGCTGGTGGGCGGCTGCAATACGCTCTTCGGCTGGCTCGCCTACGCGGGGCTCACCGCGCTGTTCACGCGCCTCACCAGCTTCTACCCCTATGTTTTCGCGTCGGTTCTCACCAGCGTCATCAACATCACAGCGTCTTTCCTCGGCTACAAATGGTTCGTCTTCAAGACGCGTGGCAACTACCTGCGCGAGTGGTCGAAAGCGATGGCGGTGTACACCACCTCCATCCTCATCACCACTTTCTCGCTTCCGCTCATCGTCGGCTTTCTACGCCACGCCACGCCCTTCCACAACGCGGCGCCCTACATTGCAGGCGCCATCACCAGCGCGGCAGGCGTCACCATGAGCTTCTTCGGCCACAAGCACTTTTCGTTCCGCTCCAATAGGAAGCCGCCCGCCACTCCCTAAACGCAGCGAGGATACGCAGCGAACCTCAGCGCTGCGCCCGCACAAACTCCCGCAGGGTACCCATCGCATAGTCCAGCATCGGCTCTGACAGGCCCGGGTACAGCCCGATCCAGAAACTATTGCGCAAAATGTAATCCGTATTCACAAGCTCGCCCACGACGCGGAACGGCAGCCCTTCATACGCGGGCTGGCGCGTCAGGTCGCCGCCGAACAGCAGCCGGCTCCCCACCTTGCGCTCATCCAGATGCCGCAGCAGCGCGGTCCGCTCGAATGGCGCGCCCTCGCGTACCGAGAGCGGAAAGCCGAACCAGCTTGGGTCGGAGTTCGGCGTAGGCTCGGGCAGCAGGAAGAACTCTTCGAGTTCCGCGACCTGCGCCCGCAGATACGCATAGTTGCTCCTGCGCGCGGCGATAAACGCAGGCAGCTTGGCCAGCTGCGAAACCCCGATCGCCGCCTGCATGTCGGTCAGCTTCAGGTTGTAGCCGATGTGCGAGTAGGTGTACTTGTGGTCGTAGCCATAGGGCAGGGCGCCCAGCTGCCAGTCGTAGCGCTTGCCACAGGTGTTGTCCGCCCCTGGCTCGCACCAGCAGTCGCGGCCCCAGTCGCGGAAGCTCTCGCCGAGGGTCTTGAGCAGCGGCTTGTTGGTCAGCACCGCGCCGCCCTCGCCCATCGTGATGTGGTGCGCAGGATAAAAGCTCACCGTCGCAAAATCGCCGAAGGTGCCCACCATCTGTCCGTCGTACGTCGAGCCGAGCGCGTCGCAGCAGTCCTCCACCAGCCAAAGATCGTGCGCCTGCGCCCACGCGGCCACCTCGCGCACCGGGAACGGATTGCCCAGCGTATGCGCCACCATCACCACTTTTGTTCTTGGGCAGAGTGCTTCGTCGAGCCGCGCAATATCGATCTGATAATTCGGCAGCGTCACATCCACAAACACCGGCACACATCCGTGCTGCAGAATCGGGTTCACCGTCGTCGGAAAGCCGGCGGCGACGGTGATGACCTCATCACCCGGCTTCACCTGGCGCTCGCCCAGTCGCGGTGAGGTGAGCGCCGAAAACGCGACCAGGTTGGCCGAAGAACCGGAGTTGACCAGCGACGCGGCGCGCACATCGAAGAAACGCGCAAACTTTTTCTCGAACTCCGCGGCAAACCGGCCCGTTGTGAGCCAGCCATCGAGTGACGCGTCTACCAGATTGCGGATATCGTCCGCGTGCAGCACCTTGCCGGCGACCGGCACTGGCGAGGAGCCGGGAAAAAACGGCTTTTCTGCAAACTGCTGCTCAAAATATTTCTCGGTCAGCGCCAGAATCTGCGCACGCAGCTCCGCTGCTTCATTCAGCATGTTGAAAACTTTCCAGATAGTGGCAGCGTAAAGATCTCCAGCATTGTCATAGGCGTACGATTTGACTCGCCTCTCCGCGCAGCAGGCCCGCGCGCGGCAGCAAACTCTTCCCACCTCCGAGCATAATGGAACTGCGCGTAGCGCGGAGGGCGGCTTGCAGCACTCGTTTACCTGGGTCGACATCGAAGGAATCCTGCTGGCGGTTCCCTTGTTCGCGCCCTACCTGCTCGCACCCGGCTACGTCATCGCGTGGCTCACCAACCTGCTGGGCTTTCGCTCGCAAACGGCAGGCCTGCAGCTTTCGCTCTCGCTGGCCACCTCCTTTGCCGTCGTTCCCATCTGCGCCAACCTGCTGGCCCGCTTTCTGTCGCTGCGCGCCTGCTCGCTGCTGCTGCTCGTTTTTTCCGCGCTTGCTCTCGTGCTCCTGCTGGCGCCGCGCCGCCGGCCTCGCGCCGCGCCGTCCCCTCCTCGGCACCGACGGCTGCTCTGGGCGCTGCTCGCGGCCTGGCTGCTGGTCTGCCTTGTCTCCTTTCCTGATCTGCAGCTCGGTCCGCGCCTGTGGAGCAGCGTCCTCATCTACGACGACGGCATCCGCGCCGCCTTCATCGATGCCACCCTGCGCGCCGGCGCGCCGCCGCACAACCCCCTTTGCTTCTTCGGCCAGCCCATCCCTGCGCGCTACTACTACTACTGGAGCACCATCTGCGCACTGCCCGCGGCGCTGGGCGGCTTGGGCGCGCGCGCGGTGCTGGCCGCCTCTTCGTTCTGGTGCGGCATCGCGCTCGCCGCGCTCATCCCCGTCTATCTCCGCTGCTTCTTGGGCGTCGGCAGGCGGCTGCAGCGCTTTACCCTGCTTGGCGTGGCGCTGCTTTCGGTGACCGGGCTTGACCTGCTGCCCACCGCGCTCACCTACCTCTACAAAGGCTCCGTCAAGGCCGATATGGAGTGGTGGGATACCAACCAGGTCACCTCCTGGGTCGACGCGCTGCTCTGGACCCCCCACCACATTGCCGGACTGCTCGCCTGCCTGTTCGGCTTCCTGCTGGTGTGGCGCGCTGCTGAAAGTCTCGGGGCGCCCGCCACTTCAGGCAATCCGGACCAGCCCCTCGGCCCGCTCCAGATCGCAGCCCACCTCATCGTCGCAGGGCTGGCCTTTGCCAGCGCCGCCGGCCTCTCGGTCTATATCGCCTTCTGCTTTCTGCTTTTCCTGCTGGTGTGGCTCGTCCGGCTCGGCTTTCGGCGCCAGTTTCGCCCCGCGCTGGCCTACGTCGCCGCCGGCGCACTCTCCATCCTCATCTCGCTGCCGTTTCTCCACGATCTGCGCGCACCGGCCACCGGCACTGCCGATGCGCGCACTGGCCACCGCGCCCACCTGTTCACCACCGGGCTGCGCACCTCGGGCTTCATCAAGGCCCACGTCCACCACGGGCATCTGTGGCGCATGCCCCTGCTGGTGCTCGACATGGCCGGCACCTACATCGTCGAGTTCGGCTTCTTCTTTCTCGTCTTCGTCCTGGTTGCGCGGCGGCTGCGCAGGCGGCGCGCGCACATCTCCGAGGCCCAGACCGCCCTCTGCTACCTGCTCGCCGTTTCTCTCATCGCCGCCACCTTCCTGCGTTCCGAGGCCATCAGCTCCAACGACTTCGGCATGCGCGCCATCCTGCTCGCGCAGTGGATCCTGCTGCTCTGGGCCGTTCCGCTTCTTGACGCCGTACTGCGCCGCCCCTCGCTCGTGCTGGCCTCGCGGCCCATGCTCCGCAAAGCCGTCTTCGCCACGCTCTTTCTGGGCGGCTGCGCGTCCGTGTACCAGCTTGCGCTGCTGCGTGTGGCTGAGCCGCTCAACACCCGCACCGTCTTCTCGCACCGGCCTGTCTACTGGCTGCCCGGCCCTTCTGATGGCCGCACCAACTACCTCATCCGCAGCGCGCAGGCGGCGCTCGACCCCCGGCTCACCCCGGCCAGCGTGACCGCGTACAACCCCTTCGGCACAGACACGCTGCAGATGCTCATCTACTCCCGCCACCAGATGGCCGCCGCTACCGCCAAGGATTGCGGCACTCCCTTCGGCGGTTCCGCCACCGCGTGTGAACAGACCAAGGGCCTGCTTCGGAGCGTCTTTGCCGAGGGCAGCGCCCCGATGCCCGCACAGAATCTCGACGCAGCCTGCCGCGCCGCCTTCCTCGACGTGCTCCTCGTCCAGGCCTCCGATCCCATCTGGCGCATCCCCGGCAGTTGGGTCTGGCAGCGCGAGCCCCTGCTCGCCAACCCCTACGTCCGGGTCTTCCGCTGCGGCATGCAGTCCGGCCCGTAAGCCGCGACCCCATTGCCCACCGTACTTGCGATATTCTCTCCCTCAGCGGCCTGCTCTTGATGCGTAGCTCGTGAACAAACCCTGCCGGAACCCTGAAAGACAGAGCCGCTCATGATCCACTTCACTTTGCGAGACCTGACCCAGAGCGCGCTCGCCCTGCCGCTTTTTCTTCCCCTGTTCTTCGCGCCCGGCTATCTCGCCGCCTGGTTCGGCAACATCGCCGGTTTTCGCCGGGCCTCCCGCATGGAGCGCATCGCCTGGAGCGTGCCGCTTTCGATCGCCACCGGCACGCTGCTCATGGTGTGGGCCGCGACGCTCGGCGGCCTCGCGCTCGCCGTCGCCTGCTACGTACTGCTGGGGCTGGCGGCCGCCGCGCACATTGTCTGGGAAAGCCGCCTCTGGCAGAGCTCCGCACGCGCCAGCCTGCGCGCCAGCCTCTCTCAGGATCGCTACAGCAGGCTCGCCTTCCTGGTTGTCACGCTCTGGTGCGTGGCTCTCCTGCTGCAGCTGGTCGACCTGCAGTGGGGCGACTCCATGCTCACCTCCATCACCGTGCGCGACCACTCCTACCGCGTCGCCTTCATCCAGTCTGTGCTGCGCTCGGGCGTGCCCCCCACCAATCCGTTGTTCTCCACCGGCCACCCCGCGCTCATGCGCAACTACTACTTCTGGTACGTCGTCTGCGCCGTGGTCTGCAAGGCCTCCACGCTCGCCGCGCGCAACGTGCTGATCGCCAGCTGCGCCTGGGCATCCATCGGCATGTTCTCGGTGGCGGCGCTGTTCTGCAAATACTTCCTCGCGCCGCGCACCGGCCTGCGCCGTACCGCGTTCACCTCCCTGCTGCTGTTCGGCGTTACCGGCCTTGACCTCGTCATGGTCCTCTACCTGCGCTTCTCCACCCACGTCCACCGCATCGATCCCGACCCCGAGTGGTGGAACCCTGACGACTTCCCTTCCTGGCTTGACTGCTTCCTCTACGTGCCCCACCACATTGCAAGCGTGGCCTGCTGCATGGCGGCGCTGGTGCTGCTGTGGATTACCCGCGATACCCCGGCGCGCGCCACCCGCTGGCTCGCCATCGCGCTTGCCGCCGTCGCGTTCACTACGGCGTTCGGCTGCTCCATCTATGTCGCGTTCGCCTTCTCGGTCACCATGCTTATCTGGTGCGTGTTCCTCTGGTTTGAGCAGCAGCACCAGCTCATCCGCATGATCCTGGTAGCCGGCGTCGTGGCCGGCGTGCTGCTCGTGCCCTTCCTGCTGCAGCTGCGCGGCGACCCATCCAGCTCCGGCGCCAAACAGCCTTTCCCCCTCAAGCTGCAGGTCCGCTCCCTCTACGGTCTGCAGGAAACGGCCGATGCGCTCGCCCACAAATCCCACTTCTATGCCAGGCACATCAAGACCATCCGCAACCTGCTCTGGTTCGTCTACGTCGGGCCGGTGCTCGCGCTGGAGCTGGGTCTTTACGGCCTGTGCGGGGCGCTTGCCCTGTGGCAATGGCGCCGCGGCCGCTTCGCCGACCAGCCCGGCATCCGCGCCCTGCTGGCACTCACCGCAGGCGGCCTCTTTGCGACCCTCTCCATCCGCTCCTCGGTCATCGCCATCAACGACTACGCCCTGCGCACCGCGCTGATCCCGCTCTTCTTTCTACTCGTGCTTACCGCGAACTTCCTCTCCGAAGGGCTTATCCGGCGCAAAGTCTCTGCGCGGCAGCTGCAGCTGCCGTTCAACCGCCCCCTGCGCACCGCCGCCCTGGTCTTCCTCGTGCTCGGCGCGACAGAAACCCTCTACCAGGCGCTCGATATCCGCTTCTATCTCACCCTCATCGAGCACCATCGCCTGCGTGACCTCGACTACAACTCGGCCTACCCCGAGATGGGCCGCCACACTTACCAGCTGCGCCGGGCCTACGACGCGCTCGCCAGGATCGCGCCTGCCTCAGCCACCGTGCAGTACAACTCCATGTCCATCGGCAGCTACTTTGTCTGGATCAACATGATCAACGACGGGCACCAGATCGTCTCCGCCGACCCGGGCTGCGACGTAGCCTTCGGCGGCGACACCAACCAGTGCCCCATGATCGAGAAAGCCGTCAACACGCTCTACCTCGACCCCGCGCCCACCCGGGAGACTGCCCTGCAAATCTGCCACGGCCTGAGGATCGACTACCTCGTCGTCACCGACCAGGACCCCGCCTGGCAGGATGACTCGAGCTGGGTATGGAGCGGCGATGCCGTCGTCGAAGAGCCTTACGTCCGCATCCTGCCTTGCCGCTGACCCCGCGCTGAGCATACGCAGCACCCGCCTGCCCCGCCACACCAGCAAACCGACAAGTGTCACCCTGAGCGGCAGCGAAGGGCCTGCTTTTCCATCTCCCTCACGAATCAAACGCGGCGGTCCGGCTCACGCAGGCGACGCTGCAGCACGGCCTGGCATACACCTCTCGAAGAGCCTGCATCCCACCGTTCACACGTTCCGCCGGCCGGCAACCCAGCCTTGAGGCCACGCACAGCGCAGGAGGCACACCCAATGGAACCAGTGGACCGAATGGAACCAATAGACTCAACGGACCGGACAGACCCGGGTGACCGCAGCGATCGTTTGCACCAGGCCGGCCCGCTCGACACGCCGCTCCCGCTCGCACCCAAGACGCCCGGACGCTCCCACACCCTCGGCATAGTGCTCATCGTCGCCGGCGTGCTCGCCATCCTGCTACCCTTGGTCGTCGGCGTGGCCGTCACGGCAGTCGTCGGCTGGCTGCTGCTGCTCGCCGGCGCCGCCCACCTCGTCTTCGGCTGGCTCGCCCGCAGCTCGGGCGCCGTGGTCTGGCAGGTCGTCATCGGGGCGCTCTACCTGGTCGTGGGCTTTTTCCTCATCCTGCACCCCCAGCGCGGGCTCGCCACCCTCACCCTGCTGCTGGCCGCCTACTTCGTCGTCGAAGGCGTCGTTGAACTGATCCTGTACGCACGCCTGCGCCGCGGCCACCGCGCCGGCTGGTTCCTGTGGGACGGCCTCATCACCCTGGTGCTCGGCATCTTCATCTGGACCCACTGGCCCATCAGCTCCGCCTGGGTGCTCGGCACCATCGTCGGCATTAGCCTGCTGGTCAGCGGCATCACCCGGCTCAGCTTCCGCACCGGCCGCCCCTCGCTGCTGGGCGCCCCCGGCGCGATCTAAACCACCCACGGCTTTTCTTCTCGCGCCTAGAACAGCAACCGCAGTGACATCTGAATGATCCGCGCACTGCCGATCGTCTGCTGCACAGCACCCAGGTTTGTAATAGCGTTCACGTTCACGCCATTGTCCTGGATGTGGTACACACTCTGCCGGTTTGCAATCGTCGGATCGCTCACGGTCTTCGTCGCCAGCGTGGGGTCATAGACCAGCTGATTTCCAGTGTTATAGCCGGTGAAGATCGAGTTGTTCGGGATATCGAACGAGGGCGTATTGCTCACGTTGAACACGTCGAAGGTGTACTTCGCGCTCAGGCTTTCGCGGATGGCGAACGTCTTGGCCAGCGTCACATCCGCGCGCTTCTGGAACGACTGCCGGAAGATGTTGCGCTGGCCGCTCGCGCCAAAGCTGGTCTCGTACACGTCGCATACCGGGGCCCCCGCCGTGCTCACACCGCAGGCGGGCACGCCGTTCTGTCCGGGTGCGAGGAACGGGATGGCAAAGGCGTCGGGGTTGAGCGCACCGGGCTGGTTCGCAGCGTAAAACGCCCCGGAGTGGCCGGTAAGCGCCTGCTTGGGCGAGACCCCCGGCGCCAGCGGGATGATCGGGTTCGTGATGTTGTCGTTGTGGCTGTAGAACTGGCTGGCGACCGCGCCCGAGTAGTCCTCCACGCTGTAAGGCTGGCCGCTCTGCAGAATCGTTATGCCTTCGAGCGTGAACCCGTTCACCGCCTTCGCTACCCAGCTATTACCGTGGACAAACGCCGGCAGGGTGTACACGTAGTTGAAACTCACCACGTTGGTCCGGTCAAAGTCCGACGACCCGTACCCGGAGCGCAGGTCCAATGGGTTGCTGCCGTTGTAGAACAGCCCCAGCCCGCTCTGCTCGTCAAGCGAGTGCGACCAGGTGTAGGACGCGCTGAACTGCAATCCATGCGACAGCCGCTTGGTCACCTGGGTCTGCAGCGCGTCATAGGCTGAGTTGCCCGTGGCCTCGTAGAGCACCGAGTTGACGCCGTAGCCAAGGTAGGGAGCGCGCAGATCCGTATTGCCGCCGTCGGTGGTGTTGGCCGGCTCGGTTGTCAGCGGATTGTTGTTCGTATCGGTCACCTGGTAGCCGTACGAGTAAGTCTCGCCATTGATCGGATGGGTCGGCGTAGCAATGCCGGGCTGATTGAACGGCACAGGAATAACCCCGTGGCGACCCCGGTTGCCCACATAGCCGATATCTACAGCAACCGAGTTCACCGGCTGCCACTGGAAGTCGAAGCTCCAGTTTTCCGTGTAAGGAATCTTGTTGTTGAGGTCGTAGGAGCCAAAACCGTACGTCGGATTGCCGGCCAGCAGCCCGGCACGGTTTTGCAGGTAAGTGCTGAACAGCGATGGGTTGCCGTTGGGCGGCGTTGGCAAGCTCGCGCCAAACGGATTGCTCAGCGTGGCCCCCGCTTGCGCGTTCGCCGGAATCACGAACGGTGGCGACTGCGTCACGCCGAACGGTCCACCGATACCATTGCCCGCACCCGGCGATAGATATGTGAAATATTCGCCTCGGTTGTAGTACAGGCCAAAGCCTCCCCGGAACACCACCGTGCCCTTGTTCACATCCGGCATCCAGGCGAAGCCAAGCCTCGGCGAGAAACCCTGCTGCGTGTTTTTAAGCGTGGAGCTGCTCACCCCCGGCGTCGCAAAGTTCTTGTTGTTGCCCGCGACGATGAAGCCATCGTTGGTGATGATGTCGCTGACCGGGTTATAGCTGTAGCGAGTGGGGTCGAAGTTAAAGAAGTTCCCGTTCTTCTCGGTCAGCGGACCATCGTAGTCGTAGCGGAAGCCGGCCGTGATACTCAGGTTCGGCCGCGCCTGCCACTTATCCTGCACAAACCCGCCTATGTCCTTGGCGCGGTAGTAGCGACTGGTCGAGCCCTGCAGAAAAGTAGAGTTGTTGGCGCCGGGATTGACATTGCCTTCGACAAAATCCGAAAACGTCGCAAAGTTGATCAGCGCCGTATTCGCGCGGCGGTTCTCGATGTTCAGTTGCGTGTAAGTAAAGTTGCCGCCATATGACAAAGTGTGCCGCCCCAGCGTCTGGGTCACCGTGCTGCGCGGTTGAAAGCTGTTCTGGAACAGTCCGTCCCGATTAAAGTCGCTGGTCGGCCCAATGTTGAGCCCCGCCCCGGTCTGTCCGTTCAGGTCGCTGATGCTGATCCCGGGAAACGTGCTGTAGCCGAATAGATTGATCCCCACAGCCTGCGGCGTCAGCCCGGCCGGCTGTGTGTCAGAGGAGTACGCCTTCTCGCGGTTGAAGCCGAACGTCTGCTGCCAGCTGAACCGAGCCGATGGCGTCCAGGAGTTCACCAGCGCAGCTAGATGGCTGCCCGCATCGAGGCTCTGCGTAAATCCGTTCACGCTACTGTCGGTGTAGGGGTTGCTCGCCGGGTCGTGCTGGTAGATGTATTTCAACGACAGCACGTCGGTGCTGCGCAGGTTCGCATCCACGCTTGAGACCACCTGGTCCGCCTTGAAGCTGGGCGTGCTGAACAGCACGTTATCCGGCTGGTTGGCGGTAAGCTGAGCCGCCGCGTTCGGGCCAGCCGAAGGGATCAGATACTCACCGCTCGGCAGCTTGTAGTTCAACAGCGCCATCGCCGCCGGATCGATCTTTCCGCTCGGCGTTACAAGCGTGGATGCCACCGCGTTCTCAATGCCAGGGCCGGTGCGATCGTCGGTCAGGCCGGGCGGCAGAAAAAGCTGCGAGGTCCCGTTCAACTGGTCCGTGATCCGCACGCCGTTGTACGCGAGAAAGCCGAACAGCTTGTCTTTGAGGATCGGGCCGCCGAAAGTACCGCCCGCTGAGACCCGGTGCAGGTAAGGGTTCACCTGGTTCAGCGGGATAGGGCCGCCGTACTTCACGCTCTGCTGCTTGTAGAAAAACGGCGCCGCGTTCATAAAATTGGTCCCGCGCGAGATATACCCCTGGCCGTGGTACTGGTTTGAGCCGCCCAGCGTCGCCACATCGATATGCGCGCCGCTCTTCGCGCCCTGCTGCGCGTCGTACATCGACGTATTCACGCGCACCTCGTCGATCTGCTCCGGGCTTGGCGTCGGGATCGCATTGCCGATCGCGTCGTATACAGATGTATTGGTCTGGATGGTGCCGCCGCTGACAAAGTTTTCACCCGTGTTCGGCGTACCTCGGCCCGAGGCGACCTGGCTGGTGCTGTTGCCGTTGAACAAGTTGCTCACATCCACGCCATCGACCAGAAACGCATTGTCGGTCGCTCGCTGCCCATTGGCGTACACCGCCTGGTTGCCCAGTCCCTCGTTCGTACCGGTTCCGTTGATGAAGTCGGCGCTCGCGCCCGGTGTCAGCACCGCCAGCTGCGTAAACGAGCCCGTGGCCAGCGGCGTCTGCTGGATGGTCGCATGGTCCAGCACAAACCCGTTCGTCGGGTCCGTCTCATTCAACAGCGGCGTGCCGCTTACCGTCATCGTTTCGTTTACGTTCCCGGTCGAGAGCTTTACCGGCAGCGACGCCGTGCGGTCTCCCTGCACCAGCACCGAAGGGTACTTCTGCTCGGTGAAGCCGCTCAGCGTCACATCCACGCTGTAGTTGCCGCTGGGCAGGTCGTGAAACGTGTACTCGCCATTGCCCGCGCTCTGGATCGAGCGCGTCAGCCCCGTGCTCAGGCTCATGATGGTGATCTTCGCCCCGGCCACCACCGCCCCGCTCGGGTCCGTGACGGAACCGGAAAGCGTTCCCAGCACCTGCTGCGCATAGATGGGGAGCGCCAGCGAAGCGACCGCGGCGACGCTGAAAAGCCGGATGGAAAAAGACCTTGAATTGGACATGCGGGTACTGCCTCCATAACTGGGACGTAGCTGTACGTGCACCGCGGAAGCGCTTGGGGTCTGTTCGTCTGCCGCTGGACAGCGCGAGTCTAACCCAGCATTTGTTACAGCGGAATAAAGCATTGCTGTTGAAAAGTCGACCGGACTCAATCGAGTCCGCCGGGTAGTTTCAGCCCTGATTCCCTGCATACATATTTGTTATGCCCACCTTCGCTCGCATCGAGGTGGCTGGCAGGCAGAGCTGCATTCGCATCTCGCAGGCAAGGGCGAAACGACGCAAGAGGTGGGCTGGATGATCCCGGATGGTCTACGATGCTTGCGAGGAAAAAAGCCCACGTGACAGAACGCGCAGTTGGAAGAGATCGCAGCAGTGCCGCCGGCCTGCTCCTGCTAGCCGCTTCACTCATCCCGCTTACCGCGAGCGCCCAGATCGCGCCGCAGCCCCTCCCGGGCGACGCCACCATCCGCGTCGATCTTTCCAGGCCCGACGCCCGGGTCATCCCGCGTACCCTCTTCGGCACCTTCCTTGAGCCTATCGGCAACTCCACCTATAACGGGTTATGGGCCGAGCTGCTTGAAAACCCCAGCTTCGAGGCCGGCCTCTGGGATACCCGCCATATCGAGACCATGGTCCGCCAGGAGCCTGAGCTCACCCGCGCCTCCTCACTCGGCCTGCCGTTGCCGTGGCTGCCGCTTGACCCCCACCAGGGCAACCGCTACGAGTTCCGCTACGGCGACGCCGCCAACTCCTCGCGCTCGCTCGAGCTCATGGGCGTTCCCGGCGAGCCCACCGGCGTCGTCCAGCGCATCTACCTGCCCGCCGCGCGCGAGCTCACCTACAAGGGCAGCCTTTACGTCCGGCACCTCTCCGGCGGCACGGACCTCGCCGTCTCGCTGGTCAGCCGGGGCGGCGTGCATGCGGAGCTCGCCAGCACAGCCATCAGCGCCGGCTCCGATACCTGGACCAAAGTCCCCTTCACTCTCACGATTGACAAGGGCGCCCTCGCCCCGCTCGACCAGGCCGAGTTCCGCATCGTTGTTCAGGGCGACACCCGCGTGCTCATCGACCAGGTCTCGCTCATGCCCGCAGACGCCGCCGACAAGTTCGGCGGGCTGGACCCCGACATGGTCGAGGCCTCCCGCGCCATGCACACGCCGCTGGTCCGCTTCGGCGGCAACTTCACCAGCGGCTATCACTGGCGCGACGGCATCGGCCCCCTCGACAAGCGCATCAGCATGCCCAACGTCGCCTGGGGCATCCCCGAATACAACACCTTCGGCACCGATGAGTTTTTGCAATTCTGCAAGCTGATCGGGGCTGAGCCGCAGATCGCGCTCAATCTCGGCAGCGGCACGCCAGAGGAAGCCGCCGACTGGGTCCGCTATGTCGATGACCACTGGCCAGGCAGCGACGCCGGCAAAAAGGGTGGCCTGCTGTGGGAGCTCGGCAACGAGCTGTGGGGCTCGTGGAACACCGGCTGGCCCACGCTTGACGAGCTTGCCCCACGCACCCTCGCCTTCAGCCAGGCCATTCGCGCTGTCGACCCCTCAGCGCGCCTCATCGCCACCGGCCAGGACCCCGACCACTTTGAAAAGTGGAACGCCGCCCAGCTCGCCAACCCCGTCGGCACCATGAACTATCTTTCCACCCACTTCGTCGAGACCACCACCGGCGTCCAGCTGCAGGGCGCCTCGCCCGAGTTCGTAACCGCGGCCACCCTCGCGCTGCCCATCGGTCTCGAACACCAGTTCGCCGCCATGCGCGACCAGATCGCCGCCAGCCCCCAAAAAGACGCCGTCAAGACCGCCTTTACAGAGTGGCTCTGGGCTGGAGGCCGCAGCCGCGCCGATCACCCCGACGCCCCCAACTACGACAACATCGCCGGCGCACTCACCACCGCCGGCCTGTTCAATGCGCTCATGCGCTCGTCTGACATGGTGCCCATCTCCGACATGACCGGCATCATCGAGTTCGCCGGCGTGTGGAAGAAGCGCGGCGTAGTCTATCGCACGCCCGCCGCCTACGCGCTCGGCATGATCGCCGGCGCCCCCGCCGAGCACCTGCTACCCGTCAAGGCCAGCAGCGGCAGCTACTCGGTCCACAACGGCTCCACGCGCATACCTGAGATCGCAGACGTGCCCTACCTCGATGTCGACGCCGCCATCAGCAAGGACGGCCACACCGTCACCTTGTTCGTGGTCAACCGCAGCCTCGACCACGACCTGTCCGCCGAGCTCGCCATCCGCGGGCTGCACAAAGGCAGCGGCCAGGCCCAGACGCTCAGCGCCCCCAGCCTCTACGCCGCCAACGACGAGCTCGCACCCAAAGCCATCGTGCCTGTAACCGCAACGGTTACAGTTGGCCCATCCTTCCATTACACCTTTCCGCGCGCCAGCTTTACGGTACTCACCCTGCCAAAGTGAGTAGCCGGGTAGCCCTGCCATTTCTCCCGCAGATGTAGACCGAAACGGACACATTGGACGCGGCTTTTCCGCCAGGAAAAGCCGCCTGCCTCAGATCAGGTGGTGCCCGGCAACGGGAAATGCTCTATGCCCGGCAGCAAACACACCCTGCCTCTTAAGGCTTCAATCGCAGCCGCTGCGCAGCCTTCGCGTTCTGCTCATCCGCCATCTTTGCCGCCAGAGCCAGTTCTTTGTCTGACTCCGTCTTGCGCCCCAGCCGGCCCAGCGCCAGCCCCAGGTAGTAGTGCGCCGGCTGGTACTCGGGCGCCGCCGCCACCGCCTGCTGCAGCACGCCCGCGGCCTCGCCGTACTGCTTCTGCCGGAACTCGGCGATGCCCGTCACCGTCAGCGCGCCCCCGTGCTGCGGATTGCGCGCCAGCACCTTACCCGCATCCGCAATCGCGTCCGCATAGTGGCCGCCCTGCTGCGCCATATCCGCCAGCTGGTACCACGACTCGGTCTGCTCCGGATGCAGATCGAGCGACTTGTGGAACTCCGCACTCGCCCCTTCCGTGTCGTCCCGCATCTGCAATATCCGCCCCAGCCCGTAGTGCGCCGTCGCATCGTCCGGCTGCGTCTTCAGGTACTCCCGCATCGCCGGCTCGGCCGCATCCAGCTGTCCCAGGTCGAGCTTCACCCGCGCCAGCAGGTACTCCGCCTTGCTGTCCCCCGGGGTAAGCAACCGGAGGTGCGCGACCGTCGTGTCCGCGTCATGAAATAACCCGATCTCATCTTCGAGCACGCCCAGGTCGTACAGCAGCCGCTCATTCTCAGGCGCAAACTTCTGCGCGCGCAACAGCTCGCCTATCGCGCTGTTCATGTCCTTCGCAGAGCGCGCCGCCAGCGCCAGCCGCTCCGACGCGCGCACCTCCCCGTCCTGCGCCTCGGCACTGCCGGGCTGCGTCCGCAGAATGCTCTCGTATGCCGCCTGCGCCTGGTCAAAGTTGCCGGCTGCCAGCAGTTCCTTCGCATGCGCAGGCGAGTCCGGCGCAGAAGCACCAGCCTGCAGCAGCGCGACGGCAAGAAAGGCGGCCAGCATGGAATCACAATAAGCGAAGAGGATAGCCGTAGCCACCCTCTTCGTATGCGCGGGACGGTAAGTCTAAAAGCTGATCCGCCCCGTTACCTGCAGGTTCCGCGGCGGCCCCACGGTAGCCGTCGGCACACCGAACGACCCATCGGTCGGATTCAGATCGGTGACGGCAAACTGGTGCCGGTTGAACGCGTTGAGGAACTCACCCTTGAGGACAAAATTCACGCCTTCCTTGATAGGAAAGGTCTTTAACACGCTGATGTCTTCATTGTAGTAACCCTGCGTACGCACCTCGCCGGTCACGCGCGGAATATTGCCGAACGCCCATGCTCCATTCGCACGCTGCGCGCGTACGCTCGAGTTATTTGGATCGATAAATGCCGCCGGGTTAAAGTAACTGTTCTGCCCGGCAATCAGCGGGTTCAGGTGGCCTGAGCCGTACGCTGCGCTCGCCAGTTGCTGCGAGGGGTCGCGATCGTAGTAGATCGAGTTTTGAAAGCCCGGAATCGGCGTCGCGCAGCAGAACGAGAACGGCTGGCCTGACTCATACCTCTGCACCGTTCCGATCTCCCAGCCGCCGGCCACATAACTCAGCGCGCCGTGGTTCAGGAACCGCTCCTGCTTGCCGAACGGCAGCCTGTACAGCGGTGCAATTACAAACGTGTTCGGGATATCCTGCGCGCTGATCGCCTTTTCCTGCCGCAGGTCGTCCGGGTTCTGCACCTGCGATACGGAAATGCCGTTGTTCGGCAGCGCGCTATCCGCGTCCGTAATGTTCTTAGCCCAGGTGTAGGAAACCTGCAGCGTCAAGCCATTGCGGTACCGGCGGGTAAGAGATACCAGCAGCGCGTTATACGACGACATACCGACGTTCTGCAGGCAGCAGCCAGAGTCGATGTAGTCATACTGCGGAAACGGCCGCAGCGCGCGCTGCACAGGCGCAACGGCCGCCCCGCCCCACAGTGCCGGGAAGCCTGCAAACGGTACTGCAACACCTGCCGTGTTCCCGACCACGGGACTATTAAGCTGGTCGCCCAGCGCAAAATCACTGATCGGGATGTTATTGATATTCTGCACGTTCGACCGCAGGTTCTGCGCCTTGTTCCCTAAGTAGCCAATCTCCAGGATAAGATCCTGCGCGATCTCCTGCTGCATCTGCAGGCTCCACTCATAGATCGCGGCCGGCTTGCCATCCTTTGCCTGGATATAGGAGTTAGTTACCGCCTGGCCGTTGAATATACCCGGATCGAGATTGGGCGGCTGGATGTAAGCGGGCAGCCCCGAGTCGAGCGCAAACGCCGGCGTAAAGTTATCGTTACTCTGGAATGTTGGCTGGACTTTATATCCAGTATCCATGCTGCCGCCAAAGTCAGAGAACTGCAGCGGACCATACAGGATCGCCGCGCCTCCGCGAAACACCGTCTTGCCCTGACTCGACGCCGGTGTAAAAGCGAACCCGACGCGCGGAGCGATATCTTTGTAATACGTATTGGCCCAGCGCTGCTGGCCTTTCAACTGCGTTCCGAAGACAAGGCCGCCGGGAATCCCGTACTCGGGATCGACCGCCGTCGGACTGAAGTTCGAAGTATCGTTGTGCGCCTCGCTGCGTGGCACATCCACATCCCAGCGCACTCCCAGGTTCAGCGTCAGCGTGTTGCTGACCTTGAAGTCATCCTGGGCAAACAGCGCATAGTAATACGACGTCCAGCGCGGCTTTTCCGAGTACAGGCCAAGTCCCACACCACCGCCCGAGGTCTGGCCCAGCAGCAGGCTGGCGAAGCTGTTTCCATCGAGCTCGCTGTTCGCCGAGTCCGATGCCGTCTGCGCACGGCTGTAACTGGTCGTGCCGGTGGGAAAGTTAATCGGTGAGTACTGCTGCAAGCGGTAGTCGAGTCCAACCTTGAAGCTGTTCCGCCCTTTCTCCACGTTCACGCTGTCGTTCACCCGCCAGCCATTGTCGATGTTATCGTCGTTCTGGCCCGGGTTGCCGTAATTTGTAAGCTGGTCCCGTGTGTCAAACGTAAACCCCGGGAAATTATTGTTCACCGGCGCATTCGCAATGCCCAGGCTGCTCGCATAGTCCGTCCCGTTCGAAATAGGTAAGGCAAAGTTGGCGCTGTTACTCCGGTTGTATCCAAAGTTAAGGTGGTTCAACACCGTCGGCTTAAGCGCGTAGTCCCATCCGAAACGGCTAAGGTGGGTCTCGAAATCCTGCTTCCAGGTTCCCGGGTCGAGCGGCTGCGGCAGAAACGGATTGCCGCCCGAGGTCCGGTTGTTATCGCGGGTCGAGTAGGAGCCGAAGATCTTGCTCTTGTCCGACAGGTTGAAATCCAGGCGCACCGTGTAAGTCGTGTTGACCAACGGAATTGTGCTCTGGAAGAAGTAGTTGTTGACCAGGCCGCTGGTCGATGGCGCAGGCACGTACTTAAGCAGATTCTGGGCCACGGTGCTGAAGCGCGTACTCAAGATCATGTTGCCCGGAAACGCGGAGCGGCAGGGTTTGTTATTCACGACGCGCTGCGTCGCCGGATCGAAGATCTCACCCGGGTACACGATCGTCCCGTCACAGGGGTTCGTCGGCGCGCCGGCAGCTGCGGCCGGCGGCGCGGCCGGGTTGAAGAACGCGCTGAAGTCGCCTCCGCGCTCCGCCAGCGTCGGCACCGTGCCGGTCTGCGTCGCGCCCAGGTTCTGCTTGAACTGCTCCCACGAGAAGAAGAAGAACGTCCTGTTCTTCCCGTCATAGATGTGCGGGATCCGGACCGGCCCACCCAGGCTCCCGCCAAAATCATTCTGCTTGTCGCCCGGCGTGCGGAAAGGCGCGCGGCAGGCGGCAGTATTGCCCGCACCTACGCAGGTCTGTGCCTTATGACCATTGTTGAACCAGGTATTCGCGTCCATATCTTCATTGCGGAAGATATCGAACCCCGTCCCGTGATATTCATTCGTGCCCGACTTGGTTACGAAGTTCTCAATGCCGCCGGTCGTCCGGCCATACTCTGCTTCCGGCACCGCGGTCGTGATCTTGAACTCCTGCAGCGCCTCGACCGACGGCGCCTCCTCGTCAAACGACGAGCCATTCTCGCTGCGGGTCTGGCTCGCGCCGTCCAGCAGCACCTCATTGCCATACTCCTGCCCGCCTGAAATCTTCGAGAGGAAAACCCCGTTGTTGCTGTTCGCCGTGCCCGGTCCGGTGGTGCCCGGCAGCAGGAACTCGAACGCCTCCGGCGACCGCAGCGCGCCCACGCCGCCGAGTGCCAGCGGCAGCTCCACAATCTGCTTTGCTGAGACCGTACCGCCCACGTCCGACGATTGCGTCTCGATCGTCGGCGCGGAGGCGTCCACATTCACCGTCGTCGAGGTGCCGCCGGGTGAGAGGGTGATCGTCAGCGCCGAGACCGACCCGATCGTCACCTGCACGCCGTGCTGCACCTGCGTGCCAAAGCCGTTCGCAGTCGTGCTTACGTCATATATGCCGAGCGGCAGCTCCGGGAAGCGGTACGAGCCCGCCGAAGAAGAGGTCGTCGCGACCGAACCGTGCGTCCCGGTGTTGGTCACCGTGATGGTCGCGCCGGAGATGACCGCGCCCGAGGGGTCCAGCACATTGCCTGCCAGCGAGCCGCGCACCGACTGCGCCAGTACCGCCACATGCGCCACGCACGCAATGCACCCCATCGCGGCCAGGCCGCGCAACCGTCTGCTATCCCACATACCGCCCCCAAAAAAATGCTGCACTGCCGTTATCTGAAATACAAAGCTCAGGGGCCTCTGCGGGCCTTCGCTGATTCCGAAATGCCGAGAATTCCCCGGCCAATACTCTGACGCACTTAACTCTGAAGTAAATAGTTCCGGTTGCCACGCTATTGCAGCCAGGGATTGAAGTCAATGTGAAAGGCGGCGGAGCGGGCCGCGTTCGGCGTCGCTTGAACCTGCGCCAACACTCCCCCAAAAAGCTTTCCGCATATCTGGAACCGCAGCCAATCCGGCAGCATCATAAGCCGGTTACCGGCCCGCTCACTTCGCCTCGTTTGAGTGCGTGCCGTCCAGCGCTGAGGCTTGCGCGAACTCCGCCGCGGCCTTCGTCTTCTCCCCCTGCCTGCGGTACACCTGCCCCAGCTGAAAATGCAAACTCCCGGACTTCGCGTCCAGCGCGACCGCCCGCTCCAGCTCGCCCTGCGCCGCACCCAGGTCGCCCCTCCTCTCGTACAGCTTGCCCAGCGCGGCGTGCACCTTGCTCTCGCCCGGCGCGATCCTCGCCGCCTCGCGCAGCAGCGGCAGCGCCTCCTCCAGGCGGTACCGGTCCACCAGCAGCACGCCCAGGTTTTCGAGCGGCTGCTCGCTCGGCGTTGGGCTCTCCTGCTGCCACGCAATCGCCTGCCGGTACGCTGCCACCGCCTCGTCCGGGCGGTTCAGCGCCTCCAGCGCCAGGCCTATGTTGTTCTCTGTCTTGACCGACTGAGGCAGCAGCCCCAGCGCATGCTGCAGGTTCTCGAGCGCCTCGCCAAACGAGTGCTCCGAGTACTTGATCCGGCCCAGCCCGTACCACGCCTCGCCATCGTTCGGGTTCCACTCCACTGATTTGCTCATCCACGTATCGGCGTCCTTGTAGTCGGCCAGCAGCACATAGTCCAGCGCCACACAGCGCAGGTCCAGCGCCGTCGGCCGCTCCAGCTGCGCCGCATGCGTGTACTCGTTCAGCGACTCACGCGGGTGGTCCTCGCGAAACAGCGCCTCCCCCAGCAGGGCGTGCCCTTCGGCAGACGTTTCATGCTCGGCCACATAGCTGCGCGCCCAGCGCTCGGCCTCCGGCCACTGCGCCTTCTCGAGCGCCTGCCTGGCCTGCACCAGGCCGTCCTCGCCGGTCGGCAGCGGCGGCGCCCCGGCTGGCGCCTGCGCCCCGGCCAGCCCCGGCAGCATCGCCGCCGCGCACACCAGCACCCACCGGCGCAGCCCCAGGCACACCCTGTTCCCCTCAGTCATCTCCAACATCGCGCTATCTCACTGTGTGCCCGAAGGCTTCTCGATCGGCTGCGTCGTCGGCAGCGGCCGCCCGAAATCCGGCGTCCCATCCGCCTTCCACACAATCCTCTGCGCACGCGGCGAGCGCTTTCCATCGCAGCCCTGTCCCGGCTCAGGGTTCGCGTGGTACAGGATCCAGTCTTCCTTCCCATCCGGCGACTGGAAAAACGTATTGTGCCCCGGCGCGAACACCCCCGCCTCCACTCGCTCCTGAAACACCGGCGTCGCCGACTTCTGCCACGACGACGGCTTGGTCAGGTTGCTCTTCACCTCCGCCGTCAGCATGCCCAGCTCGTAGTAGTTGGTCCAGCAGCCGCTGGCGGAGTACACCAGAAACACCTTGTCCCCATGCTCCAGAATCTCCGGCCCCTCGTTCACATCCACGTGCGGCACCGGGATCGGTCCCCGCTCGCCCCGGCTCAGGTCCCCCACCTTCTCCCACGGGTACTGCGGCGTCGACAGCAGCTTGCGCGAGCCCTGGATCGTCCACGGGTTCTTGAGCCGCGCGATGAAGATGTTCTGCACACCGTTCGTCGCGCCCATCCACCCCGACCAGATCGCGTACGTCTTGCCATGGGCCTCGAAGACCGACGGATCGATCGCCCATGTATCGGCCTTGTCGGCCAGCTTGCCCTTCATCGTCCACGTGCCTTCGAGCGGATCCGCCGCGCTGTTTTCGAGCACCCAGATCCGGTGCGTCTCGTTCGTACCCTCGTCCGCGGCAAAGTAGATGTACCACTTGCCTTCGAGGAAGTGCAGCTCCGGCGCCCACAGCTCCCTCGCGTACGGGCCGGTCTCAGGCGGCGTCCACACCACCTTCTTCTCCGCGTTGCGCAGGTCCGTAATGTCGCGGGTCTTCCAGATGGTCAGGTTATGGCCCATCGACTGCATGTAGTAGTAAAAGCCGTCGCGCCGCACCACCGAAGGGTCAGCCCCCGCCGGCAGCAGCGGGTTGGTAAACATGCCAGGGGGAGTGGAAGTTGCCGGGGCTGTCTGCGCCGCATCAGGCGCCGCGCCCGGCTGCTGCGCCGCCACCACTCCAGTCGTCAACATGCCCAGCACGCAGGAGAGCAGGATTCGCATAGGAACTCAGCATAGCGCCCCGGCGCCGAGTGCGGAAAGCGAGTGTGGAAAGCAGCGGGACGCCTCTACCTTGCCAGGGCAGACGCGCACACCAGGCAGTCCCGTTACCACACGCAATCGAAACCGTGCGCCCCCACATAAGGCACTTGCTCATCGATCCTCGCGGCACGCTATCATGCTGAGGCGCGCCGCAGCGCCGCACGTCACCAAAGACCACCACCCATGCAACTCGCCCCCATCCTCGGCCACACCCTGCTGTTGACCGGCCTTCTCGCCGCCGCGGCCTCCTTCTCGCACGTGGTGCGCGCCGGCACCGGCCCTGATCTCAAAGCCGACCCCGCCGCCCTCGCCGAAGCAGAAGCCGCCCGCCAGTCCTACTCGCAGAAAGTCGCTGCCAGGTACGAAGCCAGCTTCGGCGCCGATCACCCCTTCCTGCCCTCCAACGGCACTACCGACACCGGCCAGTTCCTCGACCCCAAAACCTTCCTCACCGCAGCCTACTGCGGCCGCTGCCACCAGGAGTCGCATGCTCAGTGGCAGCAGTCCGCCCACGCCAACTCCTTCCGCACCCCGTGGTACATTCGCAACGTCGACCTGCTCAAAAAGCAGAAGGGCGTCGAGGCCACCCGCCACTGCGAGGGCTGCCACAACCCCATCGCCCTGGTCAGCGGCACGCTCACCCCCGGCGGACCGGCCAACTTCAGCCACGACCGCCCCTTTGACAACGACGGCGTCACCTGCTCGGTCTGCCACTCCATCCAGAAGGTGACCACCCGCGGCACCGGCAGCTACGTCATGGGCCAGCCCGCCGTGCTGGTTGACGACCAGGGCGCGCCCATCACCCGGCCCGTGAGCGACGCCGAGATCCTCGCCCACCTCGACCGTCACAGCGCCGCCGTCATGAAGCCCTTCTATCGCACGCCCGAGTTCTGCGCCTCCTGCCACAAGGCGGCCCTGCCCCACCAGCTCAATGACTACAAGTGGCAGCGCGCGTTCTCGGTCTACGACGAGTGGCAGAACTCGTCGTTCTCGCGGCTCTCCCCGCTGCCCTTCTACAAGAAGACCAGCACCTCCACCTGCCAGACCTGCCACATGCAGCGCGAGGCCCTGCTCACCCGCGACACCGGCGCCAAGAACGGCACCCTCGCCTCCCACCGCTGGCTCGGCGCCAACACCATCATTCCCAAGTACTACGGTTTCGATGAGCAGGCCCGCCGCACCGTCGAGTTCCTCCGCAACGGCGTCTTCAACGTCGACATTTTCGCCCTCGAACACACCGACGCCGCGGGCCCGCGGGTCGGCGACCTGGTGGCCCCGCTTGGCGAGCAGCCCTTTACCCTTGCGCCGGGCGAGCCGCTTACCGTCTCCGTCGTCATCCAGAACAAGGGCATCGCCCACAGCCATGTCCCCGAGCAGCGCGACATGTACGAGTCCTGGGTCGTGTTCACGGTCAAGGATTCCTCCGGCCAGGTCGTCAGCCAGAGCGGCCGCCTCAAGCCCAATGGCGAGCTCGACGAGCAGGCCCACAGCTTCACCAACCGCCTCATCAACAAGGACGGCGGCCTCAACGACCTGCACCAGGTCTGGAACAACCGCGTCGTCGCCTACAACAACACCATCCAGTCCGGCCGCTCGCAGGTGGTCCGCTACCGCTTCCAGGCCCCGTCCAGCGGCCCATTCACCCTCACCGCCGCCGTCGAGTACCGCCGCTTCGACCAGCACTTCATCGACTACGGCATGGGCAAGCACTACGAGATGCCGGTCGTCGAAATGGTGAGCGCCTCGCGCACCCTTGCGCTGGGCAGCAACACGGCCGCACCCGCCAAGCCCGACCCGGCAGTAAATCCGCTCTGGATGCGCTGGAACAACTACGGCATCGGCCTGCTCGACGCGCAGCAGTACGCCGCCTCAGCCGCTGCCTTTGCGCAAGTGGCAAAGCTGCGGCCTGACTACGCCGATGCCTACACCAACATCGGCCTCGTCCAGATCCAGTGGCAGAAGTTCGACGAAGCCCGCGGCAACTTCGAGAAGTCCCTCGCGCTCGCACCCGGCAACGCCCGCGCCCTCTACTATCTCGCCCTGGTCGAGCGCAACGAGGGCAATCTGGACGCAGCGATCGCCGACCTGCTCAAGGTCTCGCAGCAGTTCCCGGAGGGACGCGATGCCCACCGCGAGCTCGGCCTCACCTACTACCAGCTGCACCGGTACCCGGAGGCTGAAGCCGAGTACCAGAAGCTTCAGGCCATTGATCCCGACGACCTGGCCGCGCACTACAACCTGTCCATCCTCTACCGCCGCCTCGGCCTCAAGGACAAGTCCGCCGTCGAGGCCGCCTACTTTGCCGACCAGAAAGATGACCCCATGGCCAGCACCGTCGCGCTCGAGTTCTTCCGCAAACACCCGGAGATTTCGACCGAGAGCGTTCCCTGGCACGCGCACACGCTCGACAGTGCGACCCCCGCAAGCAAGCTGCCCGCCCAATCCGGATTCGCCGCCCAACCCGAATCCGCGCCCGCAAAGGCCGCGACCACAGGCGGCTCACGGTAGGCGCTACGCCGCGCTACTTTACCGCGCTACTCGGAGCGGAGCGCCACCACCGGGTCAATCGTAGCGGCACGGCTGGCGGGTACGCAGGTCCCGGCGATCGCCAGCACCGGCAGAATGCCAGCGGCGCCGAACAGCGTAAGCAGATCGTACTGCGAAGTATTAAACAGCTGCGCCTGCGCCAGGTGCCCCGCCAACAGCGCGAGCGGCAGACCGATCGCAACCCCGGCGCCGCACCACACGCAGGCCTGGCTCAGCACAATCCACATCACGTGCAGCGGGCGCGCGCCCAGTGCGATCCGGATGCCGATCTCCCGCGTGCGCTGCGAGGTCACGAACGAGAGCACGCTGTAGATGCCGATGCAGGCCAGCAGCAGCCCCGCCGCCGCGAACGCGCCGAACAGCGCCAGCGCAAAGCGCGGACCCGCGTAGCCATACATGTCGAGCAGGTGTCGCAGGCTCATCGCGTCGGCAATCGGCTGGTCCTTGTCGATGCCCGCGACCAGCCGCCGAAACGAAGGGATCATCTGCTCGGGTGGCAGCGCCGTCTGCACGACGGCAGCGTCCACCATCTGCGGCGCGACGCTGTACGGCAGCAGGACCTCGGGCGGGTTCAGATGGCCCATCACCAGCGAAGCAGTCGCATCCTTGACCACGCCGACGATGGTGAAGTCGTCACTGGCGACGTCATTCGCGCCGTCACTCGCATGTGCGGCGCCGGCTTTTTCCCCGGCTGCAGCTTGCCCATCCCCCAGCAGGCCCGGCAGGTGCACCAGCTTGCCCAGCACCGGGCCGCCGCCAAAGTACTTCTGCACGAATGCCTGCGAGACCACCGCGTCATGCGCCTGCGCATCCACCTCGCGCGCATCGATGAAGTGCCCCATCACCAGAACGCGCCCCGCGGCCTGCAGATAGCCCGGATCGACCAGGTGCAGCGGCCTCCACTGCGTATCGAGCGGCTGCCCCGGCACCTGCACCTTCACGCCATCCGACTGCAGAAAGGGCATGCCGGCATCGACGCTCACCGAGCGAACCCCCGGCACCGTGGCCGCACGCTCCAGGAACTGCCGGAAGAACCGTAGCTGGCTATCGGACTGGAGGATAGGTCGGGTCTCGCCGGGCGTAGCCGGGCCATCGGCAGGCAGCGGCACGCTGAACACAAGCGTGTGGTTGGGATCGGCCGACATAGGCACACTCTCCACCGCGACCAGCGAACGCACCATCAGACCCGCCAGCGTAAGCAGGGCGAACGAGAGCGCGATCTCCGTCACGACGAGCCCGCCCAGCAGCCGCCTTTGCGCGCGGCTGGCCGAGGTGCGCGCATTGCCCTGCAGAGCGGTCGCCGGGTGCGGGCTGGCGCTGCGCCACGCCGGCGCCGACCCGAAAATCAGAATGGTGAGAACAGCAATGCCAAGCGACACCAGCAGCACCGGCAGGTTCATGGTCACCGCCGCCTCGTCGGGAATGGTGTCCGCGGGCACGATCCGCAGCATGGCCTCCAGCCCCGCATAGGCGAACAGCAGCGCCACCGGCATGGCGGCCAGCGCCAGGGCCATCGACTCCGTAAGCGCCGCCCGCGCCAGCCTCCACGGCGACGCGCCCAGCGAGGCGCGTACCGCGAACTCATGCTCCCGGCCCACCGAGCGCGCCAGCAGCAGGCTTGAGACATTGACGCAGGCGATCAGCAGCAGCACAAACACCGCCCCCAGCAGCAGGTACAGCGTGTCGCCCAGCCCGGAGCGGAACATCTCGTCGAAGGGCATGATGCCGATGCGCAGCTCGGCGGAGAAGCTGCCGGGCGAACTCTTGCGGAAGTCGTCGAAGATCGGCTTCAGCTGGCCCGCGGCCTGCGCGTCGGTCACCCCGGGTTTCAGCCGCCCCACCAGCGTGAAATAGTGCTGGCCTTCAATCACCGGCGTGTTGGTCATCTGGATCGGGAGATACACGTCACCGCCGCGCCACAGGAACCGCGGCGGCATCACGCCGATCACCGTCCGGGCGCGCCCGTCCACCGTAAGCACCTTGCCAAGCACCGCCGCGCTGCCGCCAAAGTGCTGCTGCCAGTACCGGTAGCTCAGCAGCGCCACCTCTTCGTGGCCCGGGCTTACGTCACTCTCCGTGGAAGCCCGCCCCAGCATCGGCGCCACACCCAGTACCGAGAAAGTATTCGGCGTCAGGTAATTGCCGCGCACCTGCTGCGGCGCGGCCGCTCCGGTAAGCGTCACATTGCCGACGGTCGACGCGGTAATGCCGCTGAAGAGGCTCGTCTTCCCGGCGATCTGGTTGAACTGCTCCGGCGTGTACGGGCGCCACGCGCACTGCGGCTGGTCGGGCATGCACAGCTTCGGCGTGGCCAGCGTGTGGACATCGCGATACGGGAACGGATCGATGAGCACCCCATACGCCACGCTGAAGACCGCGGTGGTAGCGCCGATGCCCAGTGCCAGCGTGAGAATCGCGGTGATGGCGAAGCCCGGAGCGCGGCGAAACTGACGCAGGGCATGACGGAGGTCAGCGAGCAGGCGCATGGCACGGTTCTCCCGCCTCCATACCACACGAAATCCCGCTCCGGAGTCCAGCATTTTGAGCCGTCTCCCTGCAGGTAGATCGCCCCGCGCCCTGCCGAGATTCGTCGCCTCCGAGACTATATGCCAGCTTGCTTGCCCTGGCTTGCCGGGCGGTAAACCGGTGCGTGCGGGAATGGACAGTCTCGTCCGGAAGTGGACGCTGCCTTCCTGTAGGCTCCAGTTCTGGCCCCCCAGAGTGACCGCCGTACACGCGATCCTCGCGCTCTGCCTGAAGTGGCAGATCACGTGCATATCTCTTCTTCAATGGCGCATGCAGGGCCGCTCGCGATGAGGCAGCGATGAACTTCTGGAAACGTGATCTCTGGTACGCGGTACGGCAGCTGCGGCGCAAACCCGGCTTCACCCTGGCCGTCGTTCTCACGCTCGCACTCGGCATCGGAGCCAACCTCACCGTCTTCCTCATCTTCTATGGCGTTCTCCTGCGCCCGCTTCCGTTCCCGCACCCCGGGCAGCTGGTTCGCATTGAGCGCGCTTATCCCGACGGGACCCTTGCTCCCGCTTTCAGCAGCACGGTGGCCCTCTATCTGCACCGGGCCAACCGCACCCTCTCGTCGGTGGCCGCTTACGACTATGTGCCGCAGAACGCCAGTCTCGCCCAGGGCAGCAACGCCGTACCGGTCAAGCTGCTCGGCGTCACCCCCGGCTTCTTCCATGTCTTCCAGATGGAGCCCCGGCTCGGACGAGGATTCAATCCGCAGGATGGGGTTCAAAACGCCGCCGGCGTCGTGGTCATCAGCGACGCACTCTGGCGTCAGCGTTTTGCTGCCGACCCCCGGATACTGGGTCATCCCGTCACTCTCGGCAGCGAGACCTACACCATCGTCGGTGTTGCCCCGGCAGCTTTCCGCCTTGACGCGAAAGTAGACATCTGGGCGCCGCTGCATCTCGCCGAATCTCCGAGCGACCACTCCAACCAGTGGAGCCTCGTTGCCCGCACGCGTCCCGGCGTTACCTCCTCTCAAGTTACAGACGACCTCAATCGCGTACACCTGCAACTGAAGGACACCTATCCCGCCCTCTGGAATCAGTACGAATCCTTCCGCTCCATCGACTTTCACGACTCGCTTACCGGCGACGTGCGCCCCGCGCTCCAGATGCTGATGGGCGCCGTCGCCCTGCTCCTGCTCATCGTCGTCGTCAACATCTTCAACCTGCTGCTGACCCGCGCCATCTCGATGCGGCATGAGCTGAGCCTGCGCGCCGCTCTCGGCGCCTCTTCGTGGCGCATCCTGCGCCAGCTCCTGGTTGAAAACGCAATCCTCTGTCTGGCCGGCGGTCTCGCAGGCTTGCTGCTCGCGGATGCGGGCACCCGGGTTCTGCTGCACCTCAGCCCGCTCCAGCTGCCCCAGTTCAGCTCCTTCCGTCTCGGCGCGCCCGCTCTCGGCTTTGCCGGGGTGCTTACCGCGGCATGTGCCCTGCTGTTCAGCCTCGTGCCTGCGTTTGAGACTCGCCGCAACCGGCTCCACGAATTCCTGCGCCTCAACACCACCCGGATCGCAAGCGGCCGGCATCTTGTCCAGAAAGCGCTCGTGGTCAGCGAAGTCGCGTTTTCGCTCGTCCTGCTCTTCGCCGCGGCGCTGCTGCTCGGCAGCTTCTGGAAGCTGATCCACACACCGCCCGGCTTTGAAGCTCAGCAAGTCCTCACCTTTAAGAACAGCTTTTCGACGGAGCAGACCGCGAGCACCGCCCTGCTCGCGCAACGCCTCGATGGGCTGACCGCGCGGCTGGAGGCGCTCCCCGGGGTCGAGGCCGCCGCTGCGGTCAATAGCCTGCCGACCCAGCTCACCCCCGACCTGCCCTTCGAGGTCATCGGACGTTCCGCGGACCAGCAACAGAAGCTGGGCGAGACGAACTACATGCCGGTCACCGCTCATTACTTCGACGTGCTGCACGTCCCGACCCTCGCGGGCCGTACATTTACCCGCACCGACACACACGGCTCGGCGCCCGTCGTCATCATCAACCAGCAAGTTGCGCGCCACGACTTCAAAGACCAGAACCCCCTCGGTCAGCACATCCTCGTGGGCGCCATCATGGGCCCGCGCTTTCAGGATTCGGTGCGGGAGATCGTCGGCGTCGTTGGCGATGTCAGGCAGACAGGCCTCGATCAGGAGGCGCCGGAGATTCTGTATCTGCCGCAGGCACAGATCCCCGACAGCCTGACCACCATGAATCTCAGCCTGCTGGGCATGAGCTGGGTTGTGCGCACCCGCTCGGCGCAGGTCAATATCGCATCGCAGGCGCAGCGCGTCTTCATGGACAACGCGCACGCGCCGCTGCTCAACGTCGAGCCCCTCGTCCAGGTCGTCAGCGCCTCGGTCGCGCAGCAGCGCTTCAGCATGCTTCTGCTTTGCGGCTTCGGGCTCATCTCGCTCGCGCTCGGCGCCGCCGGGCTCTACGGCGTCATGTCTTACATCGTCGCGGGGCGCACCAAGGAGCTTGGCGTCCGCATGGCGCTTGGTGCCCGGCGCGGCGACATCCTGTGGATGGTGCTGCGAGAGGCAGGGGTTCTGGTCGGCCTTGGCCTCATCACCGGCACCCTGGGCGGCCTCGCCGCAAAGCGCCTGCTGCAGAGCCTGTTCCTGACCGCGCAGTCCAACGTGCCGCTCACCCTCGCCGCCATGTGCGGCGTTCTCCTGCTGACAGGCCTCACTTCGGCGTGGCTGCCCGCGCGCCGTGCCGCTTCCACTGAACCGATGCAGGCCCTGCGAATGGAATGAGGTTTCAATCGATCGCAGCCGGCAACTCCACGGCAGAAAACGACCCATCCTCATGGTGGGCCCACCAGGACTTGAACCTGGAACCAACGGATTATGAGTCCGCTGCTCTAACCAATTGAGCTATAGGCCCTCGTTACAGGAACTAAGTGTAAACCGCCTGCGCGGCTGGCGGGCGCTCCGCGCCTTTTCGCGTCATACTTGCAGCCCAGGCTTTGCTGGCCGTAAAACTCCGCACCCGCACCACCACGCAACATGCCGCGTGAGCGGCCGCCAGCCGCGCAGGCGGTCTACCGCTTCTGATTTTCCGGAACCGCCACCGCGCGAAACCGCAGCGCCAGCTGCCGCAGCTCGTGGCTCAGGTCCGGCCCCGTCAGCGGCTTGCCGTGCCCCGGCGCCACCACCGCCACATCCATTGCGGCCAGCCGCTCCACTGACTCCTGCGCCGCCGCCCAGTCCGACGTGAAGTACGACGGAGGCCCGTGCAGCTCCGGCGGCTGCGCGATCGCCGCATCGAAAAACGACTCTGGCTTGGTCGTGCAGAACGCATCCCCCACTAGCAGCGTCCGGTCGGCTGCCCGGTACAGCGAGCAGTGGCCCGGAGTATGCCCCGGCGTGTGCAGCACCTCCCAGCCCGGCAGCACCGCGCTCGCGCCCGTCTCCAGCGGCCGCAGCCTGCCTGCCAGGTTCACCGGGCCTTTCGGCAGCAGCGGCGACAGCAGGCTCATCATGCCGCCGCCCGCGCCCGCGTTCGGCGCCGGGTACTCCCGCTCTCCGGTCAGGTAGGGGAACTCGAGTGGATGCGCATACACCGGCACATCCCAGTCCTCGGCCAGCACCGGCGCCGCGCTCACATGGTCAAAGTGCCCGTGCGTCAGCACGATCGCGTTCGGCCCCACGCTGTACGAGCGCTCCGCCCACCGGCGAATCAGCCCCTGCGTGCCCGGCAGCCCCGCGTCCACCAGCGTCCAGCTCCCGTCCGCATGGGTCACCGCAAACACGTTCACAAACGCGATCCGCAGCCCGCGCACATTGGGCGCCACCGCGTCCATCGCCAGCACCTGGTCGTCCCGTACGGCCACTTTCTCCATCGCGCACGCTCCTGCTCATACGATGCGCGCGTCGGATGAAGAACTAAAACCGCCTGCGCGGCTGGCGGCCACTTCGTGGCGCGTGTACCTCAAAATCTGCCTAGCTGCGCTTCTCTCGAGTAGGGGTCATCCTAAGCGGAGCAGTAGAGAAAAGGGTCATCCTGAGCGGAAGCTGGCGCGCAAGCGCCAGCTGGAGTCGAAGGACCTGCGGTTCGCCCGCGCCTAACCCCTACTTCCACTGCTCCAGAAAATCATGCACCGACGACGACTCCATATGCCGCATGCGCGAGAACTGCCCGCTCTGCCCATACAGCGACGCCCCATCCGCGTCCAGCACCGCCAGCGCCGGAACCCCCTTCTTCAGGTTCACCCCGTACTGCGACCCAAGCTCCAGGTTCTGGTCGATCCGGCCCACATTCACGTCCACCAGCACGAACTTGTCCTCGAGGATCGCGCGGTTCTCCGGCTTGTGGAAGTACAGATTCAGCACCTGGCAGTCGCCGCACCAGTCCCCGCCAAAGTCCAGCAGCACGCGCTTGTGCTCCCGCTTCGCCGTCGCCAGCGCCGCGGTTACATCCGCCTGCGCCGCGCTCACCTCCGGGTAGATATGCGCGTGCGGCAGCGGCTGCCCCGTCGCGTTCGACGTGTCTGCCGCTGGCCCCGCCGCTGGCCCCGCAGCCGGCTCTGTCGCTGACTTCGGCGCGCTCCGGCACCCAGCCATCCCCGCCAGCGTCCCCAGCAACACCCCCGCCACAACCCGTCCCCGCCACCCCATTCTCGCCATGCAAGCACCCCTTCGCGTCAGCATACCCCAGCACTCCTCTTCCCGGCCTCCCGCCTGCTTCTTACCCCCGCTCTGCCACGCAGGTTACGTCGGGACCCTCCCCTTTTCGCGCAAAACAACTTATGCTGCCACAAGGTGTCTCCACCAGCGCATCGTAACTGGGGTGCGGAGAAAGTCTATGCGCAACCAAACCTTCAAGCTCTGCGGCACCGGCATTCTCGCCGCCCTCGTCACCCTCTCCGGCTGCCATAAGTCGGACTCCAACGCGCCCGACTCCAGCGACCCGGCCGCCGCCAACCTGGCCCCCGCCAGCGGATCCGCCAACGACAGCGTCACCGGCGCCGGCGCGGCGCAGCAGCCGAACGCCAACACCGGCTACGCGCCCACCGGCAGCAGCGCCCCCTCCGGCTCGCCCGGCTACCAGGTCTCGCAAGCCTCCATGCCCCCGCCGCCTCCCGAGGACAGCTCGCAGCAAGCCGCCCAGGGCAGCTACCAGCAACCTTCCCAGTCCACCGGCGCCTACCCCGCCGGCCAGAGCGGCAGCTATAACAACGCCGGCTACGCCGACCAGTATGCCGACACCTCCAGCGGCGACCCCGACGCCGGCGCCATGTACGACCAGACCACCTACGCCGACCAGCCCCCGCCGCCGCTGCCCGACTACCAGCAGCCCCCCTGCCCCGGCGACAACTATATGTGGACCCCCGGCTACTGGAACTACGCGCAGAACAACCCTCAGCCCGGCTACTTCTGGGTGCCCGGCGTCTGGGTCGTCGCGCCCTTCATCGGCGCCCTGTGGACCCCCGGCTACTGGGGTGCGGACGGCGCGCGCTACGGCTTCCACCACGGCTACTGGGGCCAGCACATCGGCTTCTACGGCGGCATTCCCTACGGCAACGGCTACAACGGGCGCGGCTACGAGGGCGGCTACTGGAACCGCAACCAGTTCTTCTACAACCGCTCCGTCACCCGCATCAACACGACCGTCGTGCGCAACACCTACGTGCACAACGTGACCGTGAACAACTACGGCAACAACCGCGTCTCCTACAACGGCGGCCGCGGCGGCATCTCCGATCGTCCCGTTCCGTATGAGCAGGCAGCCGCGCGCGAGCAGCACTTCGCCGCCGTGCCCGCGCAGCGCCAGCACATGCAGCAGGCCATGGCCAACCGCGGCCAGTTCGCCCGCAACGACGGCGGCCACCCGCAGATGCTCGCCGCCACCCGCCCCCTCGCCGGCCGCACCGTAGCCACCGCCCAGGCCGCCAACCTCCACCCGGTGGTCAACCAGAGCGGCTTCCAGCGTACCGGTCGCATCGGCAACCCCGCCAACCAGCAGCGGATTGCACCCAACCAGCAGCAGGCCCAGCAGCACCCGCAGGGTAATGCCATGCGCGCCCTCCCGGGTCAGGCGCAGGTCAACCAGCAGCACCCCCAGCCCGGGCAGCAGCGCGTCCAGCCCAACCAGCAGCTGCAGCAGCGCACCCAGCAAAACGCCCAGCGCGCCGCCCAGGACCAGCAGCGGGCGCAGGCCAACCAGCAGCACGCCCAGCAAGACCAGCAAAAGGCCCAGACCGCCCAGCAGCGCGTGCAGCTCAATCAGCAGCGCGTCCAGCAGGCGCAGCAGCGGCCTCAGCCCAACGCCCAGCGCATCCAGCAGGACCAGCAGCGGGTCCAGGTCAATCAGCAGCGCGCCCAGCAGAACCAGGCTCGGGCTCAGCAGGCGCAGCAGCGCGCCCAGCAAAACCAGCAGCGCGCTCAACAGCAACAGCAGCAGCAACAGGCCAACCAGCAGCGCCAAGCCCAGCAGCAACAGCAGCGCACCCAGCAGCAGGCGGCGCAGAGAGCCCAACCCCGGCCCGAGCCACAGCAGCAGCGACCCGCGCCGCAGGCCCAGCCCCGCTCTGAGCCACAGCAGCAACGCTCCGCACCACAAGCCGAGCCGCACCCAGCCCCGCAGGCAGCACCGCACGCCGAAGCGCCCCACGACGGCGGCGGCGAACACGGCCATCCCTGATACTCACCCCAGCCGCAGGGGCCTCGCTTCCACCACGCCTACAGCTCCAGCGAGTGCCCCGCCACCAGCCCCCGCGCCCGCTCCACAAACTCCCTGAGCGGCATGGACCCGCCATCGCCCTTGCCCCGCGTCCGCACACTCACCGCGCCCGCCTCTGCCTCCTTGTCGCCCATCACCAGCACGTACGGAACCTTCTGCATCGTCAGCTCGCGGATCTTCGCGTTCATCTTCTCGTTCCGCCCATCCAGCTCCACCCGCAGCCCTGCGGCCTTGAGCTGCGCCTCCACCTCGCGCGCATACTCCAGGTGCCGCTCCGCAATCGGAACCAACCCTACCTGCACCGGCGCCAGCCATAGCGGGAACGCCCCCGCGTACTGCTCGATGAGCACCCCGAAGAACCGCTCCACAGACCCGAACAACGCCCTGTGCACCATCACCGGCTGGTGCCGCTCGCCATCCTCGCCCACATACTCCAGCTCGAACCGCGCCGGCAGGTTGAAGTCGAACTGCACTGTCGAGAGCTGCCACAGCCGCCCCAGCACGTCCACCAGCTTGATATCGATCTTCGGCCCGTAAAACGCGGCCTCGCCCGGCATCGTCTTGTACGCAATTCCCTTGCGATCCAGCGCCCGCTCGAGCGCCTCGGTCGCCAGCGCCCAGTTCTCATCCGACCCCGCCCACGCGGCGCGGTCCTTCGGGTCCCACGTCGACAGCTCGACCTTGAAGTCCGTAAATCCAAACGTCGTCAGCACCGCCTGCGCAAAATCAATGCACGCCACCACTTCATCCTCGATCTGCGCAGGCATGCAGAAGATATGCGCATCATCCTGCGTAAACCCGCGCACCCGCAGCAGCCCGTGCATCGTGCCCGACCGCTCATAGCGGTACACATTGCCCAGCTCCGCATACCGCACCGGCAGGTCGCGGTAGCTCTTCGGCGCGTTCTTGTAGATCAAAATGTGGAACGGGCAGTTCATCGGCTTCATGCGGTATTCCGCATCGTCCAGCTTCATCGGCGTAAACATGTTCTCGGCGTAAAAGCCTTCGTGCCCGCTGGTCTGCCACAGATTCACCTTCGCCACATGCGGCGTGTACACCAGCTCGTACCCGCGACGGATACACTCCTCGCGCATCCAGTCCTCCATCGTCTTGCGGATCATCGCGCCCTTCGGGTGCCAGAAGATCAGCCCCGCCCCCGCCAGCTCCTGGATCGAAAACAGGTCAAGCTGCCGCCCCAGCACCCGGTGGTCGCGCTTGGCCATCTCCTCCAGCTGCGCAAAGTGCCGGTCCATCTCCTTCTCTGAGAAAAACGCCGTTCCGTAAATCCGCTGCAGCTGCGGGTTCTTCTCATCCCCCAGCCAGTACGCGCCGGCCAGCGACAGCACCCGAAACGCATTCACCCGCCCCGTCGAAGCCACATGCGGCCCCCGGCAAAAATCCGTGAACCCGCCAGTCCCGGCTCCGCCATCCCCGGCTCCGCCACTCCCGGAGTCTTCATTCTCAACACCACCATCGCTGGCTCCGGTCTTGCCAGCGCCACTATTCCCAGCGCTACTGTTCCCAGCTCCGCCATCCCCAGCGCCGCCACTCCCCGCGCCACTCTTGCCCGACCCGCCATTCCTATACAGCGAAATCTCCTCGCCCAGCCGCGTAAACCGCTCGATGAAATGCACCTTCATAAACTCGCCCTGCGCGGCATACTCCGCGAGCCCCTGCTCCCGCGGCTCCCACACCCGCACAAACGGCGCATCCCGCGCCACCACCTCCGCCATCCGCCCTTCAATCAGCTTCAGGTCGTCCTGCGTCAGCGGCGTCTCGCGGTACACGTCATAAAAGAAGCCCGCATCAGTCGCCGGCCCATGTCCCAGCTTCGTATCCGGATACAGCTCCATCAGCGCCGTCGCCATCACGTGCGCCGCCGAGTGCCGCAGCACCTTCAAAGCATCCGCGTCGCTCTCCTTCAGCAGCTCGAGCGCCACATCCTCAGTCAACGGTTCCCGCAGGTCGATCAGTCTTTCAGCCGCTCCGTCGCCCGCGCCATACATCGCCGCCTCCGTCACCCCGGCCTCAGTCGCAGCATCCCGCTCCGCGCTCTCCACAGCAACCCGCAGCGGCCGCACCCGCGCCACCACCACAGCCGCCGCCAGCCGCGGCGAAATTGCGTTCGCCACCTCCAGCGCCGTCGTCCCCGCGGGCACCTCCCGCACCGCCCCATCCGGCAGCTGCACCTGGATGCTCTGCACGTCACTGGCGCGGCTCGCGCCCCGCTCTTTACCCGCCTGTATCTGTTCGCTCATAGCTACGCATCAGAATAGCGCTTTGCTCTCCACGATGCTTCGTTCAAGCGAACCGCTGCACTTCCTCCAACGGAAGAATCGGCTTACCTCCTCTTCGTCGACGCAGGCCCACCCGGAGCAGTCAGGGAATCCGGCTGTTCGAAATCTCGCAGGTCAAACGGCTCGAATGTTCCTCTAGGTCTCTTCACAAACAGCTGTAAAGCTACAGAAATAGGCGGACCCTGAAAGTAAGGCAGGTGGATCGCATGGCTACCTGCTTCCAGCATTACCTTTCCCGTCTGATCCGCGATGTTGTGCAACGCATCCTGATCCACAACAAGATCGTCATCAATGTAGAGCCTGGCCCCGTCGTCGCTTACCAGGCGGAACTCATACTCCCCGCGAGTTGCTACCCGGAAAGCACCGTAATAATCAATGCCGAACCAATCCGTCCTTCGCGTTACCCCCGGGATCCCGCCGGTTTTCCAGAACTGCTGGTGCGGCACATCCAGCGTGTAGGCATGCACCGAGCCTACCGAGCTCAGGTTCCAAAAGTTCGGCAGGTGCGCGGTTTCCTCCGGCAGCTCATACACGTCGCCGCAGAACGAGTTCTGCCTCGGCAGCGCCGAGCCGAAAGAACCAATCGGGCCCAGCGGCGGGTAGTCCACAAGGTCCGCCTTGATCCCACGCTTGGCCTGCTCCTTCCACCTGGCCGCTGCCTGCGCCTCGTCCGACGTCAGGGCCTCTGGAGCAGGATCGGCGATCATCGCATCCACCGAGCCCATATTGCCGGTCTGTAGATCGCGCACCACAAAGCGCGCAAACGCGGGCTTGCCCAGCGGCGAAAACTCGACCCGTCCGGGAAAGCCGTACTCACTCGCCTGCACGTACTCTCCAGAAGTCAAAATCCGCTTCGCCGAAAACCTCAGAAATCGAAGGGCTTTGCCGTCTGCGTTGAACGTGCAAACGCCATAGTCCAGGTTAAGATTCCGCGCCTGGTTCGAAAGCGAGATCAGCGCCAGCGAGTCCGAGCGGACAGTGATGAAATACCGCAGCATCTCGCTATCCCCTGACTGGCTGAAGCGGGCGGTAAGCGGAATCGACAGCGGTGTCGCGGAGTGGTAACAAGCCGCCTCCAGCAGAGCCGCGTCTTCTAGCTGGGGACTCAGGACCGGCGGCGTTGCCGGTACTTCCGTAGTCCCGACAAAGTAGCCGCGGCCGAAAGCCAGCCTCGTATCCCGGCGGCTGGTCGTCACGAAAATGTCGTGATGCCCACTCGTCAACCTGTCCAGGCTCACCTGGTAGGCAACTTCGTAATGCACAGTGCTTCGCTCGGCACAGCTGCCGCCCAGCGTGACCCGAAGTCCCGCAGCAACTCCCGTATCTTGCGTGCCTGTCGCTGGCTCGATCAGGCGGAAAGCCGTGACTGTCTGCGGCACTTTCGTCCCGTTTCCGGCAACTTCAAACACCTGGAAGTCGGTCTTCTGCAGGTCGTTCAGCGGATGGTTGTGCCGGTCGGTCGCGACCACGTCGATGACGACCTCGCGCGTAGTCACCTTCAGTGTCAGCACGGGCGCGCCCGCATCAGCTTTTGATTCGGCGGCTCCCGTCGGCGCGGGCGAGGTCTGTTCCGCCAGAATCACGGCCGCCCCCAGCATCCAAACCATCAGCAGGCCTATCATGCGCCACATGACAAAGCTCTCCGCACAGAGGTTCACCAGCCCACCGACTCTACATCACCCCGCTGCACACCGGAAAGGAACAAGCCACGAAAACAGCTTCACCATGCGGTATGCAGGGATGGCACGAAGCATACTCAATCCATCCCAGTCGCTGCCCGCACCCGCAGCACGCTCGCGTTCCTCGGCTTTCTCGCCGCTCCCATCGCTGCGGGCTCACACGGGAGCATGAACTGCCGCACGGCATTTCCCCAGAAACGCCCTGTTCCAACCGCCCAAGACACACAGCCCCGCTCACATGGCTTCGCAATACGCAACAACCAGCTTGGCAAGATGCTCTCTCAGCTTCTTCGTCGTCTTCAGCGGCGCATGGCTCTCCAGGTGCGCGCGGATCGTCCCCGCCATCGTCAGATAGATCATGTGCACCATAAAGCCCACATCCGCCGACACCGGCAGCTCTGCGGTCTGCAACATAGCTGTCATCGCGGCCTCGTACCGCTTTCGCATCCGATTCACAATGAGGCTCCCACCCGACTCCGCCGCAATCCGGTACAGCGCAACCGAGGTATCCCGCTCCGTTAACTTCGCATCGATAAACCGGTTCACCAGCGCATCCGCCATCACCGCGAGCGGCTCAAAGTGGTTCGTTGCGCAGACCTCTTCCACCGCCTTCGCCACCCGCAGCAGGTGCCGCTCCAGCACGGCAAACAGCAGCGCCTGCTTGTTCGGGAAGTACTGGTACAGCGTCCCCACCGAGACACCGGCGCGCTCAGCCACACGCACCGTGGTCAGCCGCTCCGGCCCGTCTTTGAGCAGAACCTGAATCGTTGCATCGTAAATTGCTTCCACCGTAGCCACAGACCGGCTCTGCTGCGGCGTCTTTCTTGGCTCCAGTTTCAGTAAAGCGGCCTTGGGCATATGCGAATAAAAACCTGAACGTTCCTTCGTATACTCAAGCTAACGCATTTTCACTCGTGATGTAGAGGCCCAGGTTCTCGCTCCTGTGGCTTTTCCCGACGGAAAAGCCACGCGCACATCTGCCGGGCCCTTTCTGTGTGGAGTAAAAATGCTCTCAGGGAGAAAAACATGCAGGCAGCAAAGAAAGTGGCCCTCATTACCGGAGCCAACAAGGGCATCGGCTTCGAAGTCGCCCGCCAGATCGCCAGGGCCGGCTGGACCGTGCTCGCCGCCGCGCGCAACGAGGAGTTAGGCAGGCAGGCTGCCCAAAAGCTCCAGGCCGAAGGTCTCGATGTGCAGTTCATTCTCGTCGACCTCAATGCCCCGCAAACCGCAGTCGCCGCGGCGGAAACCATTCGCAACCGGTTCGGCAAACTCGACCTTCTCATCAACAACGCCGGCATCGCGAGCAAGGACGACGGCCCACCCAGCAAGGTCAACCTCGAAGCCTTGGAGATAGTCATGCGCACCAACTATGCAGGCACCGTTGCAGTTACGCAGGCCATGCTGCCGCTGCTGCAAGCTGCCGGCAAGGCCCAGATTCTCAATGTCTCGAGCGAGCTCGGCTCCGTAAGCCTGCACAATGACCCCGACTGGAAGTACGCCCCGGTAAAGCAGCTTGCCTACTGCGCCTCGAAGGCCGCGCTCAATATGTTCACCGTCCAGCTGGCCTGGGAGTTCCGCGACGGAAGCATCGCCGTCAACTCCATCAACCCGGGCTACACAGCCACCGACCTCAACGCCCACAGCGGTCCCCAGACCCTGGAAGAAGGCTCCGCCGAGATCGTCCGCACAGCCCTCCTGAACCCACCCGTCACCGGCAAATACCTCGAAACAGCCGGCGAGATCCCCTGGTAAAAAACGTGCATGTGGTGATTTGGCGAGGTCAATGACGACAAGGTGACTTATATGGACTCATCCCGCTTCCTGACCATAACAAATGATTAGATTAAGAGGACTCTGAACCATGCGTTCAGTCAATCTCAGCGAGAGGATATCGCTGAGAACTCCGCTTGAGCCAGAAAGCCTCGAACCGGACTTCTCACGCTAAGGGCGATCCAGACCATCTTGTCCTCAGCGAGCGGCAAGTAGCCACGCGAGGCGATCCGGGGTATCAGGTACGCGCTCAAGGTGCGGATAGCGCAGCGGTCCGGCGTAGGGAACGATGACATCGCGGTGCGTCTCGCCATCCTGCAACGTCAGACGAAGCGGGGTCGATGCAGAATCTGCGATGGCGGAAAGCAGGATGGCGGAAGAGAAGGGTTGTCCGTTCACGGCGGCGACGCGGATGTCGGGAGAGAGCCCCCCACGGAAGGCGGCACCGTTCCACGTCACCGAGCGAACGCTGCCATTGGGACGGAGCTGCGCACCGATCGAATCATCGAGATTGATGACGCCGGAGTCGGCTTCTTCCTGTCGGAAGGTTTCAGTCGGAACCGAGGTATAAGTTAGCTGCCAGCCTGCGCGCCGTAGCCCGGCAATGGCGTCGGAAGCGAAGTGTGTGAACAGGTGCTGATTCAGGAAGCTCTTCCAATCCTCCGGCGCGAGCGTATTTAATGTGTCGCAAACATCCTGAAAGCTGTATGTTGAAATGCTTTCTACGCTGCCATGCGTGGCAAAGAAGCGCTGAGCAAACTGGTCGATGCTCACCTTGTTCTGACTGAGCTCACGCAAGCGCGCGTCAACATCGAGCCACAGCAGCACGCCTTCGGGGTAATAGTCCTCGCGGCGTTGCCAGTCGCGCCATGTGACTGGGTGTCCGGGCATATAGAGAACGTCCAGCGTGCTGTCGGCAAGTGTCTTCCACTCGCGGCCACTACGATTAGCAACCAGGGCCGCGTCGAGCGCAAGTTTATCCAGAGCCTGTTGCGTCGTGCGTAGGCCGGTACGGGCCGCGAGCACGCGACCCCAGAACTCGGTCTGTCCTTCGTAGACCCACAGCATCGAGGGATCTGTCGGTCGATTAAAATTTGGCGACCACAAACCAGCGGGCTGGCGGAAGCGGCCGTTCCAGGCGTGTACATACTCGTGCGCGATCAGGTCGCGGTTGCTCAACTGTTGCCCGCTTGCGGTGAAGTAGTTAGCCGCAAGATTGTTTTCACCCTCATCCAGATGCTCGAGGCCCCCGCCAGGCGAAAGCTGATCGCTGAGCGAAACCAGAGCGTCGTAGTGGCGAAATGGCGCAGGGCCGAAAACCTTTGAGGCTTGCACGACCAGGGCTTGCAACTCAGCAAGATCTGTTGGCGAGACTTCGAGGTCCGCAGGTTTATCTGCAAGAAGGTCAAGATGAACGGGTACATGCGACGAGGATGAGAGATCGAACTGTCGTGTGTACCGGGCGGCGTAGACCGGAGCATCGACGAGACGGTCGAGTGCTTCAGGCGCGAAGGCCAGAAGATTGGCTGAACGATCAACACTGTGCAATGGTGTAAGTGCGGTAAATGCACGCAGCCCCTTAGGAAGTTCTAGCTGCGCAGCCACCGGAATATCCCGGGCAAACCAGCCGGCGGGGTAGAGCAGAAGATGTTGCCACTCGACATCGACCATCTCCGGGCGCAACTTGGCCGAGGAGCGAGGCGACAGGTATTCAAAATTCAGTGTTAGCGAACGAGCTCCTGCAGGCACGGTTAAGTGAAAGGCGTGAACGTCGATCGTGTCGCGACGCCACTCAATGTCGTATCCATCGACCTGCATGCGCAAACCCGCCAGCTCTATTGCCGATGCTGTGGGCCCGTGGCTGGTGGTTTCCCACTCAGGGTAAAGCAGCACCATTTCGCCGTTAGCCTGTACAGGGATTGTTTCAGTTACACGGAAGAGACTATGAATCGTGTCCGTGGCCTCGACATGAAGTTGGATCGCCCCTCGAAAGGGCTGGTCACGCGGCTCAGGAACTAGGGGCGCGAGAGGCGTCGAGAAAGGCTTAACCCCGACCTGTGCAACCGCAAAAACACCAAGCAAGGCAGAGACACAGAGAACTACAAAACGCATGGTCAATTGTAACCAACGAAAACGGCGAGGAAACAAAGCGGCCGGGCTTCGAGATGATAGCTATGGACGTGCGGACTCTCGCATTCGTCCTTACAAACGCAGTTCGCGTCCTCTAGTCCCGCTTTGCTGGCTAGTCGAAAACAACCCTCACTTGTAACTGTCCATAAGCCCGAGAGCCGCCATCTGCACAAACCGAAGCACCCCGCCCACACAAGTCCCACTTCCCACCCCTGTCACACCCATTCCATTTGCACCAGGCTTGCGCCCGGCGGCATACTCAATCCATGCCGGGCCCTACCCGTACCCGCAGCACGCTCGCACTCCTCGGCTTCCTCGCCGTCACCTTCGCCGTCTCCGCAGCAGCGGGCACCCTCACCGCTCCCGCCATCCACGGCTGGTACCGCACCCTGCACCAGCCCCCGCTCTCGCCGCCCAACTGGCTCTTCGCCCCGGTCTGGACCCTCCTCTACGCCTTCATCGCCATCGCCGCGTGGCTCGCCTGGCGCACCCGCGTCAGCTCCTGCCGCTCCAGCGGCCTGCGCATGTGGGCCGTCCAGCTCGCCATCAATCTCCTCTGGACCGCCGTCTTCTTCCGCTTCCACTCCCCGGCTTTCGCCCTGCTCGACCTCGCACTACTCATCGCCGCCATCGTGCTCACCATGCGGCCCTTCCACACCATCCGCCCGCTCGCCGCCTGGCTGCTCGCGCCCTATCTCGCCTGGACCTGCTTCGCCCTTTACCTCAACGCCGGCATCGTCGTGCTCAACCGCTGAGCCATCTCAGGTGTAAGCCGATGCATGGAAACGGGCGCATCTTTCGAGTCGAGAAAAGCCGCAGGCCATTCAGCCCGGGTAAACCACTCGGTCTATCAAGTTGCAGGTAAGTCAGGCCGACGCCCGCAGCTCAAATCAGGGTGTCCATCTACTTGACTGACCCATTTAGCCGTTCACTTCAGCCTGTCCGCTGTTGCCTGTTCACTTCAGCCTGTCCGCTTTTTGCCTGTTCGCTCTTGCCTGTTCGCTCTTGCCTGATCGCGTCAGCCTGTCCGCTGTCGCCGTCCTTGGTTCGGGGGCGCGTTCATGACGACAAGGTCAAAACTGGAAGCTGGCCGCACATGCGTGAAGTAGTGCTCTTCCGCTCCGTCCCATCGTGCATGCCACGCATGGAGCCAGACTGTTTCTTCGCGTGTCTTGAGGCAGGCATGACGGAGCGCGACAGGCGCATCGACTAACACGGAAAAGTCGATCAAGTCGGCGAGCTCAGGCCGGGTAGAATAGGCTCCATCCAGTACGATAACGTCTGCAGGAGTGCACTCTACAAAGTCAGCGAGCATGCCGTAGGTGCCATCCGAGCGAACGCCAGATACAAAATCGAATGCATGCCAGCGCGCCGGTTTGCGAGCAAGCAGCGGCTCCAATGCTTGCCGTCTCAGTCGTTGCCAATCGATACAATCAGCGGCCCTGGCTTGAACGTCTCGTTGTGCCCACGCTGCATCCGGTATGTGGGCCGCGAAAAAATCGTCTCCCGGCACCAACACCGCGCCCAGCTTTTCGGCGACCGCGAATGCCACAGTTGATTTTCCCGAACCGCTTCCGCCATCAATAGCAATCAGGAACGGCCTGGCTTTCTCCGTCCGCCGGCGCTGAGCCTCTTGCACAATCGTTTCGGCAGCCTGTTTCGCATACAGATCTAGATCACGCATCGCCTGACCTCTCATTGGGCACCATGGAGGCGTCTCCACGGGACGCGCTCGGCCAGTGGCCCATCGTGGTGATTCAAGTACTTTGTTACCCACATCAGGCCCGTACCGCCACCATCGCAGCCCGCGCCCGCTTCGCCACCGCCTCGGCTGAGAACCGCAGCGCCGTCCGCTGCACCAGCTCCTGCGCCGGCAGCGCCAGCGGCTCGTCCACAATCCGCTGCAGCCGCCGGGCCAGCGCGTCCACGTCGCCCACCGGGTACAGCCAGCCGCTCTCCCCCTCGACCATGATCTCCACCGTCCCCGTGCAGTCGCTCGTCACCGCCGCAATCCCGTGGCTCGCCGCCTCCAGCAGCACCATCGGGAAGCCCTCCCGCTCCGACGACAGCACCAGCGCCGTCACCTCGCCCGCCGCCGCCCACGGGTCCTTCTGCCAGCCCATCCAGTCGATGCGGTCCTCCAGCCCCAGCTCCGCCGACAACGCGTGCAGCCGCGTCGCATGCTCCGGCCGGCCCTCGGGCGCCGCGCCGATAATCTTCAGCCGCCACTCCCCCTTCAGCTTCGCCGCCGCCAGCAGAAGGTCGTTGGTGCGCTTGTGGTCGTCCACGTTCAAACGCCCCGCGTACAGGAACACCGCGCTCGCCGGCCGCGGCACCAGGCTCCCCGCCCCCGGCATCTGCACCGCGTTGTAGATCGTGAACACCCGGTCGCTTTGCGCAGGCAGATACGCCCGCAGGTCGTCTGCAATCTGCCCGCTGATGGCCAGGTGAAAATCGGCTTTCGGCAGCATCTCCTTCAGCCGCAGCGTCTTCAATGGAAAGTGGATCCACGAGGCGATCGGCGTCTTGCGCGCACCGGCAAACAGCCGCCCCACCCGCGCCATCTGGATCGTCGTCGCATCCGCGCACACAATCACGTCCGGCCGCCAGCCCGCCACCGCCCGCACCGCGCCCACCGCGTACTTCGCCAGCCGCGCCGCCCGCGCATCCTGCGGGCTGCCGATCCGCGTGCACTCGAGACCACTCAGCCATGCCTCGTTGTAGGTGCCGCCCAGCAGAAACAGGTGCGTCTGGTCGCCCAAAGCATTCAAGCCGTGCATCAGGTTCCGGATCGCCGCCTCAATGCCGCCCGTCCCCGATAGCGTCGGGCTGAAAAACGCAATCCTCATCCACCGCTCCCCGCAAGCCCCGGCCTCGCTAGCCATGGCCCGCGCTCCCGTCAAAGTCTACACAAGCCGGTTTAGTGCAGCCGCATCTGCATCAGCAGCCCAGCTGCATCAGCGGTCATCCTGCGCGAAGCCCCGCAAGGGCGCAGCGGGTAGCGCTTGCACCAGAGGATTTGCTCCCCGCATCCCCACCGATCGATCGAGATACGCGAGAAAATCAAGCGATGAACCCCGATACACAGCAACACACCCTGCGCCTGGACAAATGGCTCTGGGCCGCCCGCTTCTTCAAGACCCGCGAGCTCGCCGCCAGCGCCTGCGACATCGGCCGGGTCGAAGCCAACGGCCAGCGCGCCAAGCCCTCGCGCATCCTCCACGCGGGCGACCGTCTGCGCATCCGCAACGAAGCCGGCGAGTTCGAAGGCGAAGTCCTCCTGCTCAGCTCCGTGCGCGGCCCCGCAGCCGCCGCTGCCGCGCTCTTTCAGGAGTCCGACGAAAGCCGCACCCGGCGCGCCGCCCAGGCCACGGAGCGCCAAGCCGCTGACGGCGTGGCCCCCGCAGGCCGCCCCTCCAGGCGCGACCGGCAGTCCGTCAACCGGCTCCGCGGCCGCAGCTGAGCGATTCGCCCGCACGCGTCCTCAAAACAATCGACCACTCATTACCAACGCTACGATTCAAACGCCCGCATGCGTCCCGAGATACGCTGCCACCAAAGCCGCAAGCAGAACGGAAAGGAGGGATGTAGTCATCTCCTCGCGGGTAGCATACGCAGGACGTGCCCCATCTTTGACTTTCCTGCTCCTGGCGCTCCTGTTCCAAAGTCGGTAGTGCGCCGCCGTCGCCAATGGATGAAAAGCAATCAAGACATAAGCGCCGCCCAGAACCATCCGCGCAAGCCGGAAATACGATTCAGTCGCAATGGGCAACACGATCACGCAGCCGACTGTCGCAAACAGGCTCATGATGTTGATCACGTCCGGGAGAGGAACCACGCCCTGCCTCTCAGCATCGGCGGCATTGATTTCACGATTCACCCTCCACCCGAAGGAGAGGACCTGTAACACAATCAATGGCGGCGCAAGTCGGTAATAAGTTTCCGGTGTCATAATATGCGGATACAACGAAGACATGTGTGTATGAAGCGTTCGAGGAGCCGCGCCCGGTGTACCCGCTGCATAGCTGCATAGCTCCATAGTGATAACGGTAATGATGTCAGGCGGACACTCTGAACCCGGTCGCTGCCTCGACAGCACCCGCCAGCATGGCCGGATTCGATACCCCCTGATAATCCACGCGCGGCGTGTAAGGCGACTCCAGTCTGGCAACCTCTTCATCCGTCAAGGTGACCGCAAGCGACGCTATTGCGTCGTCGATGTGCTTAGCCTTGAGCGCGCCTACAATTGGCGCGGCAACAACGGGCTTCCCACGCAGCCACGCTAATGCGATGCTCGCCTGGCTGACGCCGCGTTCCTTTGCAACCGCACCCACCGCCTCGACGATCGTTTGATCGCTTACCGCAGTGGCTGCGTCGAGCTGGACGGCGGCCGCCTCAGCTTCTGACCGCGTCGTGGTCTCGCCCCACGGTCGAGCCAGACGCCCACGCGCCAGCGGACTATAGACGATGGTCTGCACGCCTTCATCGGCACACAGCGGCAGCATCTCGCGCTCTTCTTCGCGCGTAAGCAGATTGTAGGTGTCCTGCAACGACACGAACCGCGCCCAGCCATTCGCCTTCTGTAGGTGCAGCGCCTTGCTGAACTCCCACGCCTTCATGGAGGAAGCGCCGAGATAGCGCACTTTGCCAACCTTCACCAGATCGTGAAGCGCCTCCAGCGTCTCTTCCCACGGAGTCAGCTGGTCGCGGCGATGGATCTGGTAGAGGTCGACATACTCAGTGCCAAGCCGCCTCAGGCTATGGTCGATCTCCGTCAGGATCGCCTTGCGCGACAACCCGATAGCATTGGGTCCGTGATGCGTGGCAGCGGCCAGCTTGGTAGCGATGACCACAGTATCGCGATTGGTAAAGTCCTTCAGCGCCCTGCCCACAATCTCCTCGCTCCCGCCGTTCGAATACATGTTGGCCGTGTCGAAGAAGTTGATCCCCGCCTCGATCGCGTGGCGGATCAGCGAGCGGCTGGCCTGCTCATCGAGCGACCAGCTGGGATAGGCGCGCGAAGGATCGCCAAATCCCATGCAGCCGATACAGATCGGTGAAACGTCAAGCCCCGTGTGACCGAGTTTTTTGTATTGCATAGACCCTCCGAACCGGGATACAAATGGAGAAGTCTCCGGTTATGGTGAGAGCTTAGCGGAGAACTCTCCGTTTAGTCAAGTGGAGTCGATGGTCGACGACGAGATTCTGCGCGCGGACGCGCGGGCCAACAAGGATCGCATTCTGGATGTGGCGCGCGACGCGCTCGCCGCCGATCCGGCGGCGTCCCTCAATTCGATCGCGAAGGCGGCCGGGGTCGGCGCCGGCACGCTCTATCGTCACTTTCCCAGCCGCGAATCTTTGGTGCTTGGCGTCTATCGCAAAGAGATCGACACGCTGGTAGCTCTTGCTCCCACGCTGCTTGCCAGGCACCCGCCGCTCCAGGCCTTTCGTACCTGGTGCGATCGGCTGGCTAAGTTCGGCAGGATGAAGTATGGCGTCGCTGACATCGTCCATGCGGCAACATCGGATCAGGACCTTCAGGAAACCTACTGGCCCATGCTCGGTGCAGTCCGCCAACTAATCCAGGCCTGCGAAGGTTCAGGCGAGATCCGCCGCGGAACCAACCCCGAGGATTTCCTCGTGCTTGTAGGACTCTTGTGGCGAATCCCACCAACCGCAGCCGGAGAAGCGCGAGTCAAGAGACTTCTTGCGCTTGCCTTCCGCGGCCTGGGCGCCAAAGACTAGTCTCCTGAGTCATTGATTTCTTGCATCAATTTGTCATCCTGAGCGCAGTGAAGGATCTGCTCTTTCGGCAGCTCGATTTCTGCGGCTCACTTCTGACTCAGGAGACTAGAAGTGGTCTCATAAGCCCGCCCAAAAATACCAGGAACACAAACGCGCGTGGCGGAAGTTAGCTGTCATCAGCCGCGAAAGACTCGGCTGCCGCCCGTCACAGCGTATAGATCAACGCCCGAACTGCCTGAGATGATGATCCGTGTGAAGATATCCCCATCGCATCCAGTCTACAAACGACATCGGGCCAAACAAGGCGTGATCGACGCGAACCTGTTCCGGTCGGCAGAAACGCTCTAACTCAGTCAAAACATCAGCCCGATCCATCTCGAAAGAGCCCACCTGCATCGTTGGCGTCCCGCGCTTGAGCACTGGCAACGTCTCGAAGTTTTTGGGCCAGGGTACTGGTACCCACAAGGCCATGGATTTCAGCATGGCCCGGGGCATGGGCGCGTTGACGGGACCGACTGAAATCTCGCCCATGGCAACCCGAAAGGCCCCGCGAAGATGACAAAACATCTCAGGAGTGTTCATGACACCCCAAAGCCCTCGATCTTCCGCCTTCGCGGACTGGAGCCGTTTAACGATCTTGTCTAAGTCGACGCTGTTCGCCAAAGTGTGCACGCAGATACAAATATCACATTCCCGGACCAGCTAACCGGCCGATAAGGCTTGCGCAAGATACATTCCCACAAATGCATTCCCGTCAATTTACCCGCGAAGCCATCAGCGGTTCGTAAGTAGCGCAAGAAGTGGCCTCATAAACCGCAAAACCCCGCGAGGGCTCGGATGAGACCCACCACCGAAGTTGGTCTAATACAAACCGCTGAAGCCGCAAAGCTATCTATGAGACCACCCACTAAACCCTCAAGGGTCAGCTTGATCCCTGATGATCGTTTCCAGCGTCTTCAGCAAGCCTTGTTGCTGTGATGGGGAGAGTGCTCTCAATACCTCCTCCAAAGCGTGACGCTTGGGTTCTTCAATCGCCCGCAATGCCTTCTTGCCTCGACTCGTCACGGAGACGAGAAGAGCGCGTCTATCTGTGGGATGCGGCTTGCGTTCCGCAAACCCATCCCGTTCCAGGGTGTCGAGAGCATCCGTAAGCGTTCGGGGTGCCTGACCAAGCTGGGCCGCCAACTCACCTGGACGACACGGCCCCTCCCGCTCCATTCGAGCTAGCAGTTTGGCCCGTGCCAGTGAGAGCCCTTGGGCTGAGATCGCAGCGTCTACACGCCGGCGCATATACCAATGGACGGTGCGCAATGCTTCGGCCAGGTCGACTGCTTTTGACACGCTCATGATCTCCAGTGTACAACTAGTGAGGTTGCTCATTATGAGGCGCAATACAGGTTAGCGGCGCAAACACGCTTGCCCTCTTGGAGTTTCATGAAGATTATCGGTATCGAAGAGCACTTCCTTTCCCCGGATGTCCGGGCAGCCTGGGCAGCGGCGGCCAGCGCCAGTCAGGACGCAGGTGGGTCGCTCCACCTCGGAGAAATGCAAGACAGATTGGAAGAGTTGAGCGATGAACGCCTGGCGAGAATGGATGAAAGTGGGGTCGATGTACAGGTTCTGTCCCTGACCAGTCCGGGGTTGCACAATCTCGCGCCCGCTGAGGCCGTCTCCCTTGCACGTCGTACAAACGACCTCATCGCTGCAACGATCGCCCGCCACCCAGACCGGTTCGATGGTTTCGCCACCCTCCCGACCACGGCCCCAGGAGAAGCAGTGAGGGAGTTGGAGCGATCTATCCGCGATCTAGGGCTGAAAGGTGCAATGCTCTTTGGTCGAACCATGGAGAAGAATCTCGATCACATCGACTTCTGGCCGATTTTTGAGATGGCTTCTCACCTGCGGATTCCACTGTTCATCCACCCTCAAACGCCACCTCGCGCGGTACGGGAGGCCTACTACTCCGGCTTCGACCCGCAGGTCGATCTTGCATTTGCGACGTTCGGCCTCGGATGGCACTACGATTGTGGCATCCAGTTTCTTCGACTTGCCCTCGCGGGTGTCTTTGATCGGTTCCCGGATCTTCAGATTATTCTTGGCCACTGGGGCGAAGTCGTGCTTTTCTACGCAGAGCGTCTGAAGGCGTTCTCCCGCGTGACTAGGCTGCAGCGATCCGTCGTCGATACCCTGCGCGAGAACCTCTACGTAACTTCAAGTGGCATGTTCAGTCAGTCTAACTTTCAGCATGCCTTGGAAGTCGTCGGCATCGACCGCGTTCTCTTCTCAACCGACTACCCCTATCAATATCGGCCTGGCGGAGGACCAAAACACTTCCTCGAGCAGTTACCCGTAAGCTATAACGATAAAGAGAAGATCGCGCATGCCAATTGGGAGCGTCTTACGCGCGGCATTCGTAGTTAAGGTCATAGCGGCGAGGCAACCGCTCTTTCTGCGGAATGTCTAGTGCTGTCTTTCCAGGCAGATTGGTCCTGAGAAGTCGTCTTGTGCTTACTAGAGCGTTTCTCCCATAAGTCTGCACTTCGAAGATTCGTGAGGTGTGGCTTTTCTTGACGGAAAAGCCACATGGAGTGGGGTAGCTTCGGCTCCATCTGTGGGAGAACTGCTCTAACCCGTCACAAACAATCCATGCAGCGTCGGATCGCTGGATGCTGCAGCACTTCCGCCATCACCTACCCGGCACTCACCCCAACCGGCTGCGCCATCCGTCCCGCACCGCATCCAGTACCCCCGTCTGCACTTCCGGCATCACCACCTCATTCGCCGACAGCATGAGCCATCCTGCCGTCAAGTCTCTTGCATCCTTCATGATTCCCTCGCGACCCGCACCTTCCCCCAGATGCCGGGCAGGGCAGGAGCGCCGACGCCAACGCCAGGCGCCACATCCCGCGCCAGCCGAGCAGCGTAAGCAAGCCCCTCACACCACCGCCAGAACTACCCGCGCCGCTTCTCCGCGCACCCGCAGGCCATCTTGCCGTCCCGCGAAGTACCGCGCGTTCAGCTCCGCCCCGCTCAGGTCTTCCACCCGCGCAAACCCGCGCAGCGCATGCGCCATCGCCCCCGGCGTCCAGCCCTCCGCGAACGGCTCGCCCTTCGCGGTCGCCCGTATCTGCAGCGAATCATGCTGCCGCTGCTCCTCCTCATCGAGCGCCACCCGCGGCAGCCGGTAATCGAAGACAATCGAGCTGCCCCGCGCAAACCTCCGCACCCGCTCCAGCACCGCCCGCAGCGTCGCCGGCCCCACAAACGGCGCCACCCCCAGCATCGCAAACACCGCCGGCTGCCCCGGGTCCATCGTGCCCGGCGGCCATGCCCCGCGTTTGCCCGCGTCTGCCCGGCCCCTCTGTGGCTCCCTGCCCCGCAACTCCGCCGCGCCCACCACGCTCGCCACACCAGCCGTGTCCACGAAGTCCGTCACACCAGTCGTCTCCATAACATCCACCACGCCTGTCATGCCCGCCAAACCAGTTGTCTCCGCCGCATCCACCACGCCACTCACGCCCGCCGCACCAGTCGTGTCCACGACACCTACTACGCCTGCGACGCTCGCCACACGAGCCCCGTCCACCCGATCCCTGAGCTCAACCAGCTCTGCCAGATCCTCCGCAATCCACTCACACCGGCCCGCGAAGCTCAGCCCCGCCCGCGCCGCCAGCTCCTGCTTCCATTCCTGCACCGCCGGCTGGTCCAGCTCAAACACCCGCAAGCCAGCCCACGGGTTCCGCAGCGCAAACGTATCCAGCCCCGCCCCCAGCAGACAGTACTGCCGCGTTCCCTTGCCGTACGCCGCGGCCACGCAGCTCTCCGCATACGCCGACCGCGCCACCACAAACGCCCGCAGCGACTTCGACCACACTCGCTTCTGCGCCGCCGGCGTGCGCCGCAGCGCCTCCGCCCCGGCCTCGCCCAGCAAACGCACTGCAAACGTGTCCCGGAACACCACCGGCTCGTCGAACAGCTGGTGCGCCGCCCGCCGCAGCGCCACCCGCCACGCGCTGTGCCCCGCATCCGGCATCCCCGCAGGCACCGTCAGCCGCTTCAACCGCTTCCGCCCCAGTCCGAATCCCCGCCCTGCCCTCGCTCCCGCTCCTGCCCCCGGTCCTGGTCTCCGTCCTGCCTTCGCTCCCGCCCCTGGTCTTGTTCCCTGTTCTGTGCTCGCTCCCTTTCCTGGTCTTGATCCCGGCCTTGTGCCAAATCCCGTACCCAATCCCGTTCCCAATCCTGCTCCCAGTCCCGTCCCCAGCCCCATAGAGACGGATGCACCGCGCCCAGCCCTCCCGGAGCCCCGTCCACCGCCAGCACCTGCCGCCCGAACACCCGCCCGAACACCCGCGCCACCGCCTGCCCCACCCCCGCCACCGTCAGCCCCGCACCCGCCTCCGCCTCCAGCTCCAGCGCCGTCACCGCGCGGTCCGCGATCCCGCACGGCACAATCAGCTCAAAATCCCGCAAATCAGTCGTCACATTCAGCGCAAACCCGTGCGAGGTAATCCCCCGCGACACATGCACCCCGATCGCCGCCAGCTTCCGCTCCGCAACCCGGCCGCCCGCGCCAGGCAAACCCCCGCCGGCCGCCAGCAGGCCGCCAGCAGCCGCCCCAGCCACAACCGCCCCAGCCACAACCGCATCCGCCAGAACCAACGGCGCCGTCCAAACCCCGGTCCGTCCCGCCACCCTCTGCGCCCGCACGCCGTACTCCCCGGCCACCCGGATCAGCACCTCTTCCAGCCGCCGCACATAATCCACCACACCCATCCGCGCGCCGCTCTCCATCTGCTGCGCGCGCAGATCCAGCACCGGGTAGCCCACCAGCTGCCCCGGCCCGTGATACGTCACATCCCCACCGCGTTTCACCACGTGCAGCGCAATCCCGCGACGCGCCAGCTCCGCATCCGTCGCCAGAATATTTCCGCGCCCGCCCCTCTGTTCCCCGGCCCGGCCAAGCGTCAGCACCGGCTCATGCTCCATCAGCAACAGCACGTCGCCTACCGCGCCCGTGCGACGCAACTCCACCAATCGCTCCTGCAGCGCAAGCGCCCGGCCATACTCCACGCGCCCCAGCTCCACCAGCGTCAGCAGCTTACCCATATCTATCGGCCATGCACCCAAATGATTTCAGGGCCTCCTCCATCCTTTTTATCCTTATCTGGGATCTGGGATCCGCACCTGGAATCTGCCCTCCTCCAGCCGACCAAGTCGCTTCCGCCGCCCTGCGCAGTCGACGGCAATGGCAAAGCCTCCCAAGGATCAAGTGACCCAGCCCAGGTCACCAGCGCACACCAGACGGGCAGGCCGCCTCAGCTCCCTGCCCGTTCCGCACCGCGCACGGCGTCCACCCCGGCGCCCCGGCGCAGCGATACGCCAAACAGCAGCAGCAGCACCAGCGCTCCCACCCCGCTCGCCACGCGGCCCAGTCGGACACTCGGCGTCGCGCCCCGGTGGTCGATCCGCACCAAAACAGCACCGGCCGGCAGCTTGATCCGGGTCAGGCCGGTAGCCCCGTCCAGCGCGATCGCAGCGCCAGGCGTGCCGGTAAGCCGCTCATCCGGGAAGAAGAACGACGGCAGCAGCAGCGACCCGGGTGCGGCGAGAGAGCCCCGCAGCAGCAGGTCGCCATCCCCGCTCTGTGACTCCGCAAGCGAGGCGGGCAGCGCCGACGGCACGGCCCTGCCCTGCTCGCCCGGCACCAGCATCTGCTGGTCTTCGCTCACATGCCAGCCGGCCGCATGGGCGTCCGCCGGGATGTACTCCGGGGGAAAGCTGCGCATGCCCTCGAACGCCAGCATCTCGCGGGCCGGCCACGGCGCATAGATCGGCAGCCGGTACACCACGACCTCCGGCACGCGCCGCGCCAGCGGGCTGCCGGAAAGCCACACAAACGCCCCCGCCGCCGGCACAGCCAGCTGCCCTGCCACCAGCAATCCCAGCAGTCCCAAACACACGCCCTGCCGCCGGCGCGTGCCACCCACCAGCAGCGCCACCAGCCCCCCGCTCAGCGCCACCGTTTCCGGAAACAGCCGCCACGGGAACTGCAGCGTCCGCAGCGGCGGAATATCGACCCACAGCGGCCACGAGACCTTAGTCATCGCCAGCAGGCACACCAGCAGCGCCACAAACACCGCCCGTGGCCGCCGCCCCTGTTCTAAACCGAAACTCCGCCGCGCGCCAAAAGCAAAGGCCAGCAGGATCCCCGCGCACAGCAGCCAGCTGCTATACAGGTAGCACTCCTGCGCAATCAGGTGGAAAATCCGGTACCGCGACAGGGTAAACAGGAAGTTGTTGCGGATGTCGAGGAACGGGTCGCCCCGCCAGCCGAACGGCGTGATCCACCGCTGCATCCGCACCGCGGGCAGCACGCTCGCGCCCGACAGCAGCAGCCCGCAGGCCGCCCCCGCCGCCTGGGCCGCAACCCCCACCCACCCGCGCAGCAGCAGCGCATATAGCGCCGCAACGCCAAACGCGAGCAGCGTCTGCGGCAGGTGCGTGGCCGCCAGCGCCGCGTACACCAGGCCCAGCCACGCCACCTGCCGCGCCCGCGCCCGCCAGCTTCCGGTCTCGCGCTCCTGCAGCAGAAACAGCAGCGGGATCAGCGCGGTCGCCGTTGCCTCCGCAAAGCCCACCCGCCCGATCGTGTTCAGCGTCATCGCAAACGGAATAGCCAGAAAAGTAAGCGCACCGCAGTCGGCCGCCTCCGCGCTCCCATACCGCCGCAGCCACGCCCGGCAGGTAAAGAACGCCAGCAGCCGCACCGCGCCCAGGCCCAGCAGCAGCCCCGCCACCGCGCCCACGTGGCAGACCATCGCCAGCCCCGCAGCCAGCAGGAAAGGCAACCGCCCATAAAAATAGAACACCGGCGAACCCAGCCCGGAGTTGCCGTCTGCCAGCCACCGCGGGAACAGGTGTCCCGCCGCCAGCGACCGCATGTACCCCTGCACGATCTGCAGGTTGAAGTTCGCGTCCGCCGCGCCGCTCGTACCCAGCACCGGCAGCCCGAACACCAGGGGCCCCGCCACCGTCAGGGCCAGCAGCAGCGCGACCCCTGCGGTCCAGGCATAGCTTGGAGCATGGCTTGGGGCCTCAACAGCCGTCGGGGAGCGGGTCACCCGCGTTGCCCTCGCTGCAATTCAGTGCACCTCACTCGAGTCCCCCGAGTCCTTGATCTCTTGCATAGAAGTGTCATCCTGAGCGGAGCGGTAGTGCTTGCGCCAGTAGCGCTTGCGCCAAAGTACCTGCTTCTTCGGACAAGCCCGAGGACGCGACTCACTTCTGCCTCAGGAGACTAGCACGGCGGCGCAGGCCGAGCCCCCGCACACGTGCGCTGCCCCCGCGCGCTTCTTGGCAGCGCCGCCCGGACCCCCCAGCGCACTAGAATCGCTCCATGGACACCCCCTTCGTGCGCATGCGCCGCCTGCGCCAGACCCCGGCCCTCCGCTCGCTCGTCCGCGAAACCCGCCTGGAGCCCTCCGCGCTCATCCTCCCCCTGTTCCTATGCCCGGGCGAGGGCGTCCGGCGCGAGATCCGCTCCATGCCCGGCGTCTTCAATCTCTCGCTCGACGAGGCCCAGAAAGACGCCGAGCAGGCTGCGCAGCTGGGCCTCGGCGGCCTGCTGCTCTTCGGCCTGCCCCAGCAGAAGGACGAGCAGGGCTCCGGCGCCTGGGCCGAGGACGGCATCGTGCAACGCGGCCTCCAGCAGCTCAAGGCCAGCCGCAGCCTGCGCTCGCTCGTGCTCATCGCTGATGTCTGCCTGTGCGAGTACACCACCCACGGTCACTGCGGGGTGCTGCACTCGGTCGATGGCGAGCAGCACGTGCACAACGACCTCTCGCTGGTTCCCCTCGCCCGCACCGCCGTCTCGCTCGCCAAGGCCGGCGCCGATGTCGTCGCGCCCAGCGACATGATGGACGGCCGGGTCGCCGCCATCCGCCGCGCGCTCGACGCCGCCGGCCGCGAGCACACCCCCATCCTCAGCTACGCGGCCAAGTTCGCCTCCGCCTTCTACGGGCCGTTTCGCGAGGCCGCCGACTCCGCCCCCCAGTTCGGCGACCGCCGCGCCTACCAGATGGACGGCGCCAACCTGCGCGAGGCCATGCGCGAGATCGAAGGCGACCTCGCCGAGGGCGCCGACATGATCCTCATGAAACCCGCCATGCCCTACGCCGACGTCATCCGCGCCGCCCGCGACCGCTTCGACGTCCCCCTCGGCGCCTACCAGGTCTCCGGCGAGTACGCCATGCTCCAGGCCGCCTTCGAGCGCGGCTGGCTCGAGCCCGAACGCGCCATGCTCGAGTCACTCCTAGGCCTCCGCCGCGCCGGCGCCGGCTTTATCGTGACTTACTTTGCGAAAGAGGCGGGGTTGGTGCTGGGGTAGATTTTCTGGATTGAGGGGAAACCGCAGGTCCATTGACGCATTGACGCATGGCCGCATGGCGCAAGCACTACCGACTCCGCTCAGCGCTTTGCGTCGTACTTCGCCCAGTACGAGCCATTGTTGTTGCTTCGCTCGGGATAACCCTTTTTCGTTCCCTGCTGATCCCAGGCGAATGCGGTACTAAGGTGTTGTGGAATCCGCGCTTTGTACCATACTGATGTCCAGCGATTCTCGCTCGGCTCTACACTGAGCAAGCCTTCTTTCCTTCGTGCGAGCGGTAAACCGGATCGGGCGGCCCTGGGTCGCTAGAACGACCCAGGAGCCGCCCGAGGAAAGGAGGACCGGCATCTGGACCTGAACCAAGCACAAGCATCATGGTTCCGGCTGCGCATCACCATCGTGCTCGATTGGCGTTTGGTGATGGCGGTGGTTCTGTTGCTCTGGACTACGCTGCGGAAGTAGCGTCGAACTTCCCTGGGGTTCACGAGACCCCAGGGAACCACTTCCACCTCTATGATGCGCGAACCTGTCCCTCCAGTGCAAGAGCACATACTCCCAAACTCAGAACGAAAGATGCCCTCCCACCTGGATCGACCGCGGCGCCAGCCCCTGGCCTAGAATCTTCCCGAAGTTAGGGTCGGTGACGTTGTTGGTGATGGTGCCCAGGTTCACCCGGTTCAGCACATTCAGAAACTCGGCCTTCAGCTGAATATTCAGCGACTGGCTCTTGATCTCAAACGGAATGTTCTTGATCAGGCTGGCATCCATCTCGAGAAACGGCTGCTCCCGCAGATACCCGCGGTTTCCATTGCCCTCAAAACCCGGCGCCGGCTGCCAGAAGTCCGCTCCATTCTGCGCTGCCGCGCCCGAGTAGGTGTACACAGCCTTGCCATAGTTCGCATGGACAAACCGGCTCCGGTTGAACTTGCTCGGCGCATTCGGCGACTGGTTCGGGTAATCCTCCCCGAACCCGTCCGCGTTGTAGTCGCCGCTGTCCGGTTGCATCCCGATCACCTTGCCCGTGCTGTCGCGAATCGGATCGAACGGGTTCGGGGTATAGGTGCCATACGGCGCACCGGTCTGCCACACATAGGTTGAGCCCAGCTCCCACCCACCTAGTGTCTGGCGAGCTACTAAGTGGCTCGCCAGCGGCGTCTTGAAGCGGTACACACCGGAAGCCGACACCCGGTTGCGAATGTCGAAGTTTGAATCCGCCCGCCGCGCGCAGAGGTGCCGAGGGTCGGCGACATTTTCAAAGGTCACTGAGCGCTGACCGCCGTCGTAGCAGTCGGTCGTTTTGCCCAGCGTGTACGAGCCCTGAATCGTCCCCTGCGCCCCAAAGTCCCGCTTCACGCTCGCGACCAGCGCGTTGTAAGTAATCGGGTCGTTGTTCAGCGTATAAGTAATGCCGCCGAAGTTAGGGTTGATACGCTGCAGTGTGGGGTGCACCACCAGGTCCCCGGCGATGCGGTTGAAGTCCGTCGCATCCAGGCCGCCGAAGGTGTGCGAACCGTTGTAGCTGAGCCCGAAAACCAGCTTCCCCGGCAGCAGCTGCTCCACGCCCAGGATGTAGTTCACGCTGCGCGGCGGGTGCAGGTGCGGGTCCAGACCGCCGACGCCGCTCTGCAGGCCCAGGATGCCGCCACTCGCGTTGAGTGCGGTTGTCCCCAGCTGCGGCAGGCTGAACCCGAACGGATAGCTGTCCGACGAGCCGAGCTGGATCGCGGAAGGCGGCTGAATCGGCGCCTGGATGCCGAAGTTATTAAAGACATAATTGGGAGGGTTGTTCTGGACGCGGTCAACCACCTCGCCCAGCGTGATCCAGTCTTCATACAGGCCGACGCCGCCGTGGATGCTGGTCGTCTGGCGGTTGCCGGGTGAGTACGCGAAGCCGAAGCGCGGGCTGAAGTTGTTGTCGATGCGGCCCGGAAACTCATTGCTCCCAGTCTGCCGCACCACTGCATTTGAGAACTGCTGGTCTACCGTTGTGCCCGGCGCAGTAATTACATTTGTCGTCTTCAGGCCGAGAATCCCGTGGGCATTGCCGAAATCGTCCCAGCGAATGCTGAAGGTGAGGTTCAGGTTAGGCGTCACCCGCCACTCGTCCTGCGCAAACAGGTCGACCGTGTTGAGCCCGGCGCCATATTGGAACAGCTTGGGGGAGCCGGTCAGTGGGTCGTAAGCGCCGTAGCCGCCGCTGAAGATATTGCCCTGCACATAGTCGAGGATGTTGTTGAATAAGTAGTTGGGCCGGTTGTTCTCCTGGGGGTCCACGCTGGTATCGTCGGCCCAGAAATAGTCGCCGCCGAACTTGAAAGTGTGTTTGCCATAAGTCCAGATCAGCGAATCGCGCAGCGTGTAGTTATGCTGCACAAACACGTTGCTTCCGCCCTGCCCCATGCCATTGGTGTTGCGTATGGTGATGAGCGGGATGCGGTACAGGCCGCCAGTCGATTGAACCCCCTTCAGGTTATTACCGGAGAAGGAAACTTCGTTCAGCAGTGAGGCCTTGAAAGTATGCGTCCAGTCGGCCTGAAAAGTATTGGTCATATAGGTGTTGCTGGTATTGAACGCAGGGCGCGGGACGATGTTATTGCCCGAGTTCTCAGAGTGGGTATAGTTGCCGTACAGCCGGTCGCGCGTGCCTACGATCTGGTCGCCGCGGAACAGGTACTGCTGCCCATTGCGATAGGGCGACGTGTTAAATGTTCCCTGCACCAGCACCGGCAGCGCGCACGGGATGCCCGTCGTGCTGGTCGGCCCGCAGTCGTTCGGGACGATGTCCTGCGCGGTCGACAAGACGTTGGTAGTAACCGGGCCCTGGATCGGGTACTTCTGCAGCAGCTGGGTTTCCTGCGTGTTAGGGAACTTCTGCGCGGCGAAGGCGACAAACTCGGGCGACTCATAGGTCTGCACGTTGCTGCTGGAGGTCTTCGAGGCCAGCTGGTCTACCGACGCGAAGAAGAAGGTATGATTCTTCCACACCGGTCCGCCTAGAGTGCCGGCATAGTCCTGGTAGGCGAAGGGGGCATACTTAGTCACCGACGGAAGGCTCTGCTTGGCCAGCAGGTCCTGGTTGGTAAACAGGTAATTGCCTGAACCGTGGAACCGGTTGCTCCCGGACTTGGTAGTCAGTGCGGTCTGGATCGACGTCCCCCGGCCCTGGTCGGCTGTAAAGGTATCCGTCTGGATACTTACTTCCTGCACCGCATCGGGATTGATCAGCACGTTTGTCGTTCCGTTGGTGATGTTACTGTTCGTGCTGACACCATCTATGTTAAAGGTATTGCCGTACGCGCTGCGTCCGTTCGCACTTACCCCGGAAAAATATTCCGGGTTGTAGTTATTCGTTCGGGGATTGGTCCCCGTTACGCCCGGCGCCAGCGTCAGCAGCGTAAACACGCTGTTGCCCGACAGCGGCAGATCGCGCAGCGTCTTATTATCCAGAGTCAGTTGCTGGCGTGTCTCCGCGGTGTTCAGCGTCGGCGCCTGCGTCGAGACCTCCACGCTCGAAGAGGTCGAGGCCAGGCGAAGCTGCACCGGCACCGCGCGGTTTTCCTGGGTTTGCAGCGTGAACGGGGTCAGGTTCTTCTCGAACCCGAGCCCCTCCACGCTCACCGTGTACGAACCCGGCGGCAGGCTCACAAAGCGATAATTGCCCGACCGGTCCGACTTCGCGGCCCGCGCCTGCTGCGTCCCCGTATCGGTCAGGATCACCGTCGCGCCCGGTACCGCCGCGCCCGACGGATCGCTGATCGTGCCCTGCACCGCGCCCGAAAACTGCGCCCAGGCCGGTGACGCCAGTACAAAAAGGGTGAGCGCCGCCAGCAAAAGGCGGACAGCAGAAAGAAGGGTTCTCAGCGGACGTTCGTGCATGGAATAGCCTCAAAAAAAGGAATGCAATGAGTCATGCTTGGTGTGGTATCCAGGCGCGCCTTGTTCTTTCCAGACGCGCCTTGTTCTCCCCACGGCGCACCGCCGCCTGCGCGACCGTTCGCCCTGTTTACTCATCGCGCAACATCTTTCCGGGACCGGCCATAAAATGTCAATAGCCAAAAGGCCTAGGGAATCCAAAGCGTTATCGTACACGGCAACTGCCGGCCATCCCGCGACAGCCCCCAACTCACCCGCCGCAGCCCCCGGCAACTCCGCCGCACCCTTCAGCCAGCCTTCATCTCCGGCTCCTACACTGGAGCCAGGCGACCTGCCCGTCCACTGGCGCCGCAGGGAGACACCATCTGCGCCGACCCATCCAGCCCGCCTGGCCGCGAACCCAGCACCCACGCCACCCCGCCCGCCTGACCCTGGCCGCCCTCCTCCCGCTTGCCCTGCTCGTCATGTTCCCCACCCCGGCCCGCGCACAGCAGCAGCCCTCGCAGCAGCCATTAATAGTGCCCGCAGACGTCCCTCTCCACATCCGCCTCACCCGCACCGCCGCCATGCGCGTCGGCGCGCCGGTGCAGGGCGTGCTCACCGCGCCAGTCTGGGTGTATGACCGCCTCGCGCTGCCCCAGGGTGCGCCCATTCAGGGCCACGTCACCGCGCTCGAGCCCGTCCCCCACGACGAGCACCTCAAAGCCCTGCTCAACGGCGATGTCACCCGTCTGCGCGAGGCCGTCGTCGACTTCGACAGCGTCCACCTCGGCACCGCCGACCTCGCGCTCTCAAGCGAAGCCCGCATGCGCCAGGCCCAGACCGTCCGTTTCGTCGCCCAGCCCAAAACCTCGCTGTTTGCCAAGCTCACCGGGCTCGCGAAACAGCGCATCCAGACCGCGCGCGAGCAGGCCTTCGCCCCGGGCAAAAAAGATCGCGCCCTGCGCCTGCTCTTCAACCAGCTCCCTTGGCACCCGCAGCGCGTCTGGCGCGACTCGGACTACATCGCCGACCTCACCGCCCCCGTACAGGTCGAGGTGCCGCAAAAGCCGCCGCACCCGCTCGCCGAAGCCGCCCTGCTCAACAGCCTGCCGCCGGAAGCGCTGGTCAACGGCCGCCTCACCACCGCGCTCGACTCAGACACCGCCCAGCACGGCGACATCGTCTCCGCGATCGTCACCCGGCCCGTCTTCGACGCCGACCAGCGCCTGGTTCTGCCCGAGGGCGCCCAGCTCGAAGGCTCCGTGCAGCGCGCCAGCCACTCCCGCAGCTTCGGCCGCAACGGCGCCCTTCTGTTCACCTTCCGCACTGTGCAGCGCCCGGGCGAAGAAGGCCGGCGGGTGCGCGGAACCCTCGCCGGCGCCGAAGGCAGCACCAGCCAGAACCTCGGGGTCGACGCCGAGGGCAACGTCAAGGCGCAGCCCGCCAAAAACCGCTTCGCCGCGCCGCTGCTGCTCGCCATCACCGCGGCCGCCGGCCACGACGATGACGCTGGCGCCGGCCAACGGGTAGTCGGCGCCAACGGGCTCGGCCTGGTAGCCCGCATCGCCACCCTCGCCTCCAACAACTCCAACGTCGCCAGCGGCTTCGGCGCTTACGGCTTCGCCAAATCGATCTACTTCCGCTTCCTGGCCCGCGGCCATGCCGTCACCTTCCCGCGCGACACAGCCGTCGAAATCCAGCTCTCCGGCCGCTGAGCCGGCTTACCGCTTACCGCATCTGGGGCGCCTGCTTCTTCGCGTCCTCGGCAGCCTCCTTCGCCTCCTCAGCGGGGCTGTCGATCGAGTCCTCCACAATCTGCCCGGTGTTGGCATCGACGTTGACCTCGCGCGTCTGGGCGCTGTGCTGGATGTCGAAGGAGTAAATCCAGCGGCCCTTCTCGTGCTCCAGCTCGCCGCTTTTCACGGTGCCGGTTTCCTTGGCCAGCGCCAGCTTCCTGGCATCATCCATGGTCAGCTTGGTTTTGTGGGTGACAGCGGCCTGTGCCCCGGCCAGCGGCAGCAGGCACAGCGCGGCCAGCACTGCGGTGGGTACAACGTGGATGCGGCGTGCCCTGATGGCGATGGCGGTGATGGTGCGGATAAAACGATGCATGGGTTTTCCCTCCATGCACAGCCTTTCACCCCGCGCTTAAGCCCCTCTGAAAATGCGCTTAAGCATCGCTGAAGGGCGCAAAAAACATGCGCAGCTTCAACAAGGCCACACTCAGTCCGGGTCCAGCTCCCGCCACAGCTCCGCCAGCGAAACAGCGATCGCCGTGCCCGCAACGGTCAGCGTCGCGGTGGCAGATCCCTCCGCCGGTTCATGGAACCCGTGCGCATCGGCGACGTAAGCGCGGCGAGTGTTTGGATCGATGATCCAAAGATGCTCGACGCCGAACTGGACGTAATCCGCAACCCGCTGCTGCAGGCGCAGGATCGTGTCCTCGGGGGACAGGATTTCAATAATGAGCAGGGGTGGCATGCGGAGAATCTCTTCCCGCGGTAAACCGCGCCGGAGAATGGTCAGGTCGGGCACGCGGAAGCGAGTAGGCGCAACCTGAACGCGGCATTCCGGACGTCCCGTGATTCCCCAGGCTTCGGCGTTCACAAAAAAAGTGCCGGCTAGAAACCACTGGACGATCGAGTGCGTACCCTCCCCCACGATCTTCTCCTCGATTTCGCCATCGACATAGTCACGGTCGGGCCGATAGCTGGTACGCAGATAGTCTTCGACCGAGACGAAGGGCGTTGTCTGCAGTGCGCTCATGCGAAGGGACTCCTGTCCGCGGCGGCTACGCCGGGGTGCAAAGATAGTATCGCGCATACCCGGCTGCGCGGGAAAGCTACGCCCTGCTGCCACCCGCGCCACCGTTTCGTAGCCCGCCAGGACCGCAGGTAGAATAAAAATAGCGCGCCAGGCGCGGGGATCTAATCCTCAGTGTCAGGCGATTTCTTTCTAACGGGGTGCGGTTTGGCAGCAGAGCAGACGATATACGACGTAGCGATCGTGGGTGGCGGGCCGGCCGGGTACACCGCGGCCATTCGCGCCGGGCAAAACGGCCTCAAGGTCGCCCTCCTCGAGCGCGAGGACAAGCTGGGCGGCACCTGCCTCCACTGGGGCTGCATCCCCACCAAGGCCATGCTCTTCAATGCTGAAATCTACGAGTACGTGCAGCAGGCCGAGGAGTACGGCATCGAAGGCCTGGGCAAGCCGACCCTCAACTGGGGCAAGGTGCTCGAGCGCAAGAACGGCATCATCGCCAAGCACGTCAAGGGCCTCGACTTCCTCATGCGCAAGAACAAGGTCACCGTGGTGCGCGGCCAGGCCCGGCTCACCGGCCCGGCCAAAAACGGCATACATACCATTGCCGTCGACAAGGCAGCCAACGGCGTCGGCGAGAAGGCCGAAGTCCGCGCGAAGAACGTCGTCATCGCCACCGGCTCGGATGCGCGCATGCTTCCCGGCCTTCAGCCCGGCGACCACGTGCTCACCAACAACGAAATCCTCCTCATCCCCAGCGTGCCCAAATCCATGGTCATCATCGGCTCGGGCGCGGTCGGCGTCGAGTTCGGCTCCATCTTCCGCAGCTTCGGCGCCGAGATCACCATCGTCGAGTTCCTGCCCCGCATCGTCCCCGCCGAGGACGAAGAAGTCAGCAAAGAGCTGCAGCGCACCTTCCGCAAACGCGGCATCGAGGTCCACACCGGCGCCAAAGTGGAAAAAGTAGAAAAGTCCACCGCCGGCGCAAAGGTGACCTGGACCGACAGCGCCGGCAAGCAGGTCGTCAAGGAGGCCGAGAAGGTGCTGGTCGCCGTCGGCCGCGCGCCCCGCACCGACGGCATCGGCCTGGAGACGCTGCCCGGCATAAAACTCGAAAAAGGCTTCATCCAGACCGACGAGTGGATGGCCACCGGCATCGAAGGCGTCTACGCGATCGGCGATATCGTCGCCGGCCTGCCCCAGCTCGCGCACGTCGGCGCCATGTGCGGCATCGTCGTAGCGTCCAAACTTGCCGGCAAGTACGCCCGACCCGTGCGCCGCAACCGCATCCCCGCCTGCACCTACACTGAGCCGCAGATCGGCAGCGTCGGCCTTACCGAGGCAGCCGCCCGCACCCAGGGCCTCGATGTCAAGGTCGGCAAGTTCCCCTTCTCCGCCAACTCCAAGGCCTCCATCATCAACGCCCATGAGGGTTTCGTGAAGGTCGTCACCGACGCGAAGTACGGCGAGGTCCTCGGCGTCCACATCATCGGCGCATCTGCAACCGAGCTGGTGGCAGAAGCCGTCGTCGCCATGGAGCTCGAGGCCACCCTCGAAGAGCTCATGTTCACCATCCACGCCCACCCCACCCTCGCTGAGGCCATGCTCGACGGCTTCGGCGCGGTCGAGGGCCTCGCCATCAACGTGTAGCGCCCGCCGCCGGCCTGTATAGGTTTCTTTCCCGGTGCAGGCCGCACCCGGCCGCCTTCATCTGCCCGCTGTCGCCCGGCCCCCGGTGAGTACCATAAAGAAGTGCCCCTCACCCCACCCATCCCCGCCCCGCTTGCCGAGTACGCCCGCTCCGCCCTCGAGTGGGACCGCTTCCTCGCGCTGCTCGCTCCCTACTCCGCCTCGCCCCTGGGCCGCGTTTGGCTCTCCACCCTTGCCCCCTCCGCCGACCTCGCCTGGATCGAGCGCGAACACGCCCTCGTCCATGAAATGCAGCTCCTGCTCGCCGAGGGCGTCCGCCCCTCGCTCGCCGGCCTCTCTGACCCCACCCAGCTCCTCGCCAAGTCCCGCCTCACCGGCGCCGCGCTTGAGCCCGACGAAATCCGCACCCTGCTCGCCCTCGCCGCCGCCGTCTCCTCCTGGGCCGCCACCATGCGCACCCCGCCCGACCGCTATCGCGAAAACGCCCTCCCCGGCCTCCAGGCCCTCTCCGAGCCCATCGTCACCGGCCACGCCGCCGCCACCCTCCCCCCGCTCATCGAGTCCATCGAAGCCAAACTCCTCCCCGACGGCTCCCTGGCCGACTCCGCGTCTTCCGAGCTCAGCCGCATCCGCCGCGACATCGACCGCCAGCAGCGCACCATCGAGGACTCCCTCCGCTCCGCGCTCCGCCGCCTTGCCGAAACAGGCACCGCCCAGGACGAGCTCATCACCATCCGCAACGACCGCTTCGTCATCCCCGTCAAAGCCGAGGCCAAGCGCCGCGTCTCGGGCGTCGTCCACGGCGCATCGTCCTCGGGACAAACGGTTTACCTCGAGCCCCTCGAAACCATCGAGCTCAACAACGATCTCGTCCGCCTCTTTGAAGACGAGCTCGCCGAAATCCATCGCATCTTTCTCGCCATCACCGCCCAGCTCGCCGCCCAGTCCCACCTCCTCGTCCCCGGCGCCCACATCCTCGCCACCATCGAAACCCTCCTCATCCGCGCCCGCTTCGCCCAGGCCTACGACTGCGCCCGCCCCCGCTTCACCACCGGCCCCCACTCCGAAATCCGCCTCACCGCCGCACGACATCCCTTGCTCGAACACCGGCTCAAAGAACAAGGCAAGACCCCCTACGCGGGAGGCGGCCACTTCGTGGCGAGTGGCGCTCAAATCAACCACAAACCCAGCCCCGGCATCGACGGGGCGGCAAGCCTCGCCGCAACACCCGACGCCGCCACCCCCCCGAACGAAGTTCGGAGTAAGAAGGCCCGTGAGGGCCCCCACCGGGAGGGAACTGGCCCTACTAACATCGTTGCTTTGTCTCTGGCGTTAGAGCCAGAGACAAAGCAACTCATCATCTCCGGCCCCAACACTGGCGGCAAAACCGTCGGCCTCAAAACCAGCGGCCTGCTCTGCCTCATGGCCCAATCCGGCATCCCCGTCCCCGCCTTTGAGGCCACCCTCCCCGTCCTCACCGCCATCCTCGCCGACATCGGCGACGCCCAGTCCATTGAGCAGAACCTCTCCACCTTCTCCGCCCACATCACCAACCTCAACCGCCTCAGCGCTCTCGCCGGCCCCGCCACCCTCGTCCTCATCGACGAACTCGGCTCCGCGACCGACCCCGACGAGGGTGCCGCGCTCGCCGTCGCCATCGCCGAGCACTTCCTCCACTCCGGCGCCTTCTCCATCCTCTCCACCCACCACACGTCTTTGAAGATCTACGGCGAAACCACCCCCGGCGTGGTCAACGCCTCGGTCGGCTTCAACGCCCAGACCCTCGCCCCCACCTACGAGCTGCGCCAGGGCGTCCCCGGCGCCTCGGCCGGCATCAACATCGCCGGCCGCCTCGGCCTCGCGCCGCAGATCATCGCCGCCGCCCGCGCCCGCATGACCACCCAGGCCCTCGACATCGGCGCCTTTCTCGACCGGCTTCACGCTGAAATTGCCGCTCTGGGCGAGGAGCGCCTCACCCTGCAGGCGGAAGAAAAAGCCCTTCGCAAAGAACGCCATCGTCTTGAGACCGAGGGCGCGCAGGAGATGCGCGCCCGCACCCGCGAGCTTGAGGCCGAGCTCAACACCCTGCTCCGCGACCTCGACGCCAGGTCGAAGGAAGCCGTCCAGTCCGTTGAGGACCGCGCCGCCCGCGAGAAGGCCCAGGCTGAAGCTGAGCGCCGCTCCGCCCGTCTGCGCCGCGAGTTTTCCGAGCAGTTCACCGCGCAGGTTCGCCAGCGCAAGCCGAACGCCATGCAAGCCGCGGCCGTGCAGGTCGCCGCCCATCGCCGCGATCCCCGCACCGCCGTCCCCGGCGACACCGTCCAGCTCAAAATCGGTCAGCAGGGCCGCGTCACCCGCGAGCTCGACCCCAACACCCTCGAGGTTGCCATCGGCAGCATGAAGATGCGCATCCGCCGCACCGACATCACCGCCATCCTCCACAACGCGCCTTCACAATCCCAGCCCCCGGTCTCGCCCACCCCGGTCCAGGCCGCCCGCAAGCGCAACATCACCGTCCACACCGCCCGCGACAGCGCCAGCGACCTGCACACCAGCCTTCAGACCGAGATCAACGTCATCGGCCTCACCGCCGACCACGCCGAAGACGAAGTCCAGAAGTTTGTCGACCAGGCCTTCCTCTCCGGCCTGCAGCGCGTCCGCGTCGTCCACGGCACCGGCATGGGCGTCCTGCGCCGCACCCTGCGCGCCTCCCTCCAGAACCACCCCCACGTCGCCACCGTCACCGAGGCCGACTCCTACGAGGGTGGCCAGGGCGCGACAATCGTGGAATTGCGCCAATAGACTCCACCGCACCCCAAAGAAAAACGCCACGGAGTGGCCGCCAGCCGCATTAGGGCTTCGCCCCGCGCAGGCGGTTTGCCCTGGCAGGTCTAGATAGGGCTAGATATGGAGGCTCAAGAGCCTCCACAGCCAGCCCTTACACCTCAGCCCACTGCCGCAGCAGGTTGTGGTAAATCCCCGTCAACTGCACCGCAGCGGCCGGCATATCCCGGTTCACCTTCTGCGTCGCATTGTCCAGGTCGAACAGCAGCGTCCGCTGCGCATCCCCACGGATCATGCTTTGGATCCAGAAGAACGAGCTCACCCGCCGCCCCCGCGTGATCGGCTGCACCCGGTGCAGGCTCGACGATGGATACAGCACCATGTGCCCCAGCGGCAGCTTCACCGAGTGCGTGCCGAACGTATCCTCGATCACCAGCTCGCCCCCGTCGTACTCCTCAGGCGGCGTCAGAAACAGCGTCGCCGACAGGTCGCTCCGCACCCGGTGCGAGCTGCCCTTTACATGCCGGATCGCATTGTCGACATGCGTGCCAAAACTCTGCCCGCCGCTGTAACTATTGAAGAGCGGCGGAAACACCTTCATCGGCAGCGCCGCCGAAACAAACAGCGCATTCTGCCCCAGCGCCTCCAGAATCATCCCGCCCACCTGCTGCGCGACCGCGCTCCCCTCCGCCACCTGCAGGTTATCCTTCGCCCGCGCCGACTGGTGCCCCGCCGTCACCCGCCCATCCACCCACTCCGCCCCCGCCAGCAGCTCCCGCGCCTGCGCAACCTGCCCGGCGCTCAACACGTCCGGAATTGTAATCAACATGGTTACAGATACCTTTCTCCCTCTCACTGCAAAGGCGTAAACCGCCTGCGCGGCTCGCGGCCACTCCGTGGCATTTTGCGTTGCACTTACACCTTGGACTTACACCAGAAATCCGGCGCCATCCTCGCTTCCTGGACCACTGCTTTCCTGCATAACTGCTTCCCCAAAGAAAGGTGTCATCCTGAGCAAAGCGGTAGCGCTTGCGCCAAAGGATCTACTCTTGCCCGTTGCTCTGCCTGTTGCTCTTGCCTGTTGCCTTTGCCCGTTGCTCTTGCCTGGTTACCCCTGCCCGTTGCCCCCCACTCACCACTTCAAATCAATCCCCACCAACCCTGAAGTCCCCGCACCCGGCACCAGGTGCGCCGGGTGCACCTGGTCGATATAACTCCGGTCCGTCAGATTAAACACATTCGCCTGCAGCGCCACATGTTCCCCCACCTTGTAACTTCCCATCGCATTCAGCACCCAGTAACTCGGCACCTGCTTCACCAGCCCCGTCGTGGCATCCAGCGGCACCGTCGAGCTCGCCGTCCGGCTATCCACAAAGTTTCCGCCCAGCCCCACAATCCATCGACTTATCGGCTGATACGTCGTCCATAGGTTGAACAGGTTATCCGGCACGTTCGCCAGCTTATATCCCACCGACAGCGGATAGAACTGCGAGTTCACCACCTCGCTGTGCAGGTATGTGTAACTCGAGAGCACCTGCCACTCGGCCGTTACGCGCCCCGTCACCGCTATCTCCGCGCCATCCACCCTCTGCGTCCCCGCCAGCACATACAGCAGCGAGTTCGTCGGCGACGACTCCCGCGCATTGTCCTTAGTCGTGCGGAACACATCCCCCCGCACCGACAACCGCGTCTGGCGGAAGTCCCACTTCGTGCCCGCCTCGTACGACCGGTTGAACTCGGGCGCCAGGTTCGCCGTGCCCGCGCCCGCCGTGCCCGTTCCACCCGGCCCCACCGTCAGCGCCAGCGTCTCCGCCGATGGGTTCCACGACGTGCCGTACCCGAAGTACACGCTCCCGGTCGCCGTCGGCTTGTAGACCAGTGCGCCCCGCCAGCTCGGTTTCCGATCCAGCCGCGTCGGGTACGTGATCGCCCCCGCACCCTGCGTCACCACGCCCCCGTCCGCCTGCACCGGCGTCGGGTACGCAATGCTCTTCTCATCCGTGTTGAACCGGTCGAACCGCGCGCCGCCCGTCAACTCCCAGTGCCGCCCGAACTCCATCGTGTCCAGCAGGTACATCCCGTAGCTCGTCGAGCTCGCATGCACATCGCTCGAGGGAGCCGAGGTCCCTGCAAAGGCCAAGTCCTCGTCCGGACGCAGCAGGTTCGCCACCGGCACCGTGTTCAGCGTCGCCCCGCTCGCCGCGTCCACATAGTTAAAGCTCGGCCGTCGCGGGTCCGAGGTCTCCCGGCCGCCCTCCGCGCCAATCACCGCCGTGTGCTTGATCCCCAGCATCCGCGCGTGCACCGTCGCATCCAGCTGGTCCCACAGAAAGCTCTCGTTGCTGTACACCGCGATCTGGTTCCGGTTCACCAGCACCTGCTCCAGTGGCGTCGACGGCGCAATGGCTCCCGACGTCGGTGTATTCACCTGCGGCTCCGTGATCCGGGCATCCCGCTCGTTGTTCGCGTAGCGCAGCTTGTTGCGCACCGTCGCCCAGCCGCTCACATCATGCTCCGCCTTCAGCGTGCCCATGTTCACGTTCGTGCGCAGGTAGTTCCCGTCGCGAAAGCCGTAGTAGTTGTGCCGCGGCACCGGCGCCGGCTTGTTGAAGTACCACGGGATCCCGTAGTCCGGCACATCGTCCTCGTTGAAGTGGAAGTAGCTCACCCACAGCCGGTTCGCCTTACCCAGCCCCAGCGCCAGCTCCGGCGCCACCCCGAACCGCCGGTTCACCGTCACATCCCGCTCCGCCACGTTCGAGCCGTGCGCCACCACGTTCAGCCGCACCGCCGCCCCCGGCCCCAGTCGCGGCAGCGGCTCGTTGATATCCGCCGTGAACCGCCGCGTCCAGTCCGTACCCAGGTCTCCCTCCGTCACCACAAACGGCTGCAGCTCCGGCGTCTTCGACTCCTGGTTGATCACCCCGCCCGTCGACCCGCGCCCGAACTCGACCGACGACGGCCCCTCCAGCACCTCCACTGACTCATAGTTAAACGGGTCCCGGTAGTACGAGCCGAAGTCCCGCATCCCGTCCAGGAAAATGTCATTGCGCGCCGTAAACCCGCGCAGTGTCAGGTTGTCCCCCTGCGCGCCCCCCTCGCCCGCCGCCAGGCTGATCCCCGGCGCATTGCGCAGCGTATCCCGCAGCGTCGTCGCGCCCTGCTCGTGGATCGTCTGCTTTGAGATCACCGAGATCGACTGCGGCGTGTCCACCAGCGGCGCCGAGTACCGGTCGAGCGAGAGCTGCACCGGCGCATTCTCCCCCCTCACCGTCACGTTGTCATCCGCGCGGATCGCAATCGTTACCGCGCCACTCGTTCCCGCGCCAGCATCCGGGGTAACCGTCAGCCCCGTGCCCGTCAGCAGCAGCGCCAGCGCCTGCCGGTCGCTGTACAAACCCGCCACGCCCGGCGAGCGGAACCCGTCCAGCATCGTCGCAGGCACCGCCAGCGTCACCTTCAGTCCCGTAGACCGCCGGTACGCCGCCACCGCCGCATCCAGCGGTCCCTCCGGAATGTTGAACCGCCGCTGCCCCGCGTCCCCGGTTGCTCCCAGGCCAGGCCCGCTTTCCCGCTCAGCCTCCCGTCCAGCCACAACCGGCGCCTGCTTGCCCCGCCCCGGCGCCTCGCTCTGCGCCTGCGCCGGCCGCGCCAGGGCCATCGCCGCATACGCAGCCACCGTGCCCACCGTCACCCAAGGCCCGATGGGCCCCATCCATGAACCACTGCGGCCACCCAGCCAGCGGCCACCTTTCCACCTTCTTCTCATCTCCATCGTGCGGGCCTCGATCGGGCAGGCGCACAGCTTGCGCGCGCTCCCCTCTGGTTGAAAGCGGGCCCGCGGAGACCTATAGTCGAAAAAGGCATCCGCGGCCCGCCAGGGCTGTGGGTACTCACCAGGTCCTCGCAAGCTCCGCCAAAGAGTTGTCTGCGGGGATCTGGTTCAAAAAAGTGCATTCCGTCAGCCACTCTGACCGACTTCCATCAATATACGAGTAGTTCGGTCGTATATCAACGCAAAGATGGTCCCCTTCCCGGCGTCCAGCTACGCCCGCTGCGCCAAAAGCAAAAGGCCCGGCATCTGCCAGGCCTCCCACCACAAACTCTCGTGTCTAAAGCGTTTTCACTCCACACATAAAAAAGCCAGCAGATATGCGTGTGGCTTTTCAATCGAAAAGCCACTGGAGCCAGAACCTGGGCCTCGACACCAGGAGTAAAAAGGCTCTACCGCGCCGTATACTTCTGCGTCCCGCGCCGCCCCTGCTTGGCGCCGCCCGTCGGCGCACGACCACCCACCGCCGGCAACGCTTTATCCACCGCCAGCGTGATAATCCACACCGCGCCGCCCTCGGCCAGCAGCACAAACACCAGCGTGAGCCAGTTTGAAAAACCCCAGAGATGCGTGTCTAACCCGCTGAAAAACTGCAGCCACTCCCCCAGCACCATCGCTGCGAAGATCAGCACGAAAAGAACGAAAAACCTAGGCGTCACACCTGCTCCTGTCCTGCGCCCCGTCGATCGAACAGCTCCTCAGATCCGCATTGGCATGATGATATACCGGTACCGTGAATCCTCCTGCGTATCTTCGGGCCGCATCTGCCCCGCTGACTGTGCATCCTTGAACTCCAGCCGCACCTCGCCCGCCCCGCCGACCGCTTTCAGAAAGTCCAGCATGTACTGCGAGTTGAACCCCACCACGATCGGATCGAAGTTGTACGGCGTCTCGATCACATCCTCGCTCTCGCCCGCCTCATTCGAGGACGACGAGATTCGCAGCTCGTTCTGCTCCAGCCGTATCTTGATCGCGCCTGACCGCTCATCGGCAAACTGCGCCACGCGCTGGATCGACTGCTGCAGCTCCTCCGAGCGCACCACCAGGAACTTCGTATTATCCCGCGGCAGCACCGCCTCGTAGTTGGGAAAATTACCTGACAATTTACGGCTCGTCAGTACTCTGGTACCCACCCGGAAGTACAGCTGGTGCTCGTCGTCCGCGAAATCAACCTCCGTCGCCTCTGTGTTCGCAAGCAGCCCCTGCAGCTCCTGCAGCGCCTTGCGCGGCACCAGGATCTTCCGCTCCCCGGTCACGTTTTCCAGGTTCTCGCCCGTCTTTTCGATATGCGCCAAACGGTGCCCATCGGTCGCCACCATGGCCAGCGACTCCGCCTTCAAAATCAGCAGCGCTCCATTCAGCGTGTACCGCGACTCCTCATTCGAGATCGCAAAAATCGTCTTCGCGATCATGCCCTTCAGGCTCACCGCCGGGATCCGCGTGCCCGTCCCTACCGGGAACTCCGGCACCTGCGGAAAGTTCGCCCGCGCCATCCCCACCATCTTCGTATTCGAGCGGCCCGCGCGAATCTGCACCCAGTGGTTGTCCATCAGCTTGATCGAGACGTCCCCGTCTCCGAGCAGCTTGATGTAGTCATACAGCTTCCGCGCCGGTATCGTGCACGACCCCGCCTTCTTCACCTTCGCCGCGCACGAGGTCCGCAAACTCTGGTCCAGGTCGGTCGCCGTAATCCCCAGCCGCTCCCCGTCCGCCTCAAACAGAAAGTTCGACAGGATCGGGATCGTCGTCTTGCGCTCCACCACCGACTGCGCCGCCGTCAGCTCCCGCAGCAGCTCCGCCCGGCTCACTGTAATCTCCATCACGGCGTTGTTCGTCACCACCGGCGCCCCGCCGGGCGTCTTCGAATCCGCGCTCGCGCCCGCTTCCACACCCGTCTCCTGCTCCAACCCTGCTTCCGCCATCCCGCGCCCCTTCAGCTCGTCCGCACCGAGCCCCGTGGCGTCACTCTACACCACCGGGGCCCCGCTTCACAGGCCCTTTCCCACGCCGCTCGCCGGGCTCCGCTCACTCTCGAAACCAGACCCAAACCCCCGCGACGACTGCTCCTGTATTTTTCTTTTCTAAACAGAAATAAAGAACAGCAGCAGTAACCGTTCCCCGTGCAAAACAGGAAATCTCACCCCCGAGCCCTCACCACCACCCCAGGCGGCGCCCTCGGTTTTCCATAACCCGCCCTTGGCAAACGCAAAACCGGAACAACCCGCCACCGTACCTCGGTTCCACCCCCACTCTTCCCACTTCCCCACAACCCCGCGCAAACCCCCTGTGCAAACCCACCCCCACAAAAAGGAAATCCCACCCCGCCCTGCACACCAAGCAGCCTCCGCAGATCCACCTTTCCCACCGCAACACGCAAAGACCCCCTACGCGGGAGGCGGTCCCTTCGGGACACGTCTACCCTGAAATCAAACGCCGACCAACGGGAGGCCCACCCCAGCCCGCACCCCCACCCCAACAGAAACACGCCACGAAGTGGCCGCCTCCCGCGCAGGGGGTCTTTGCCTCTACCGCACCGTCCACCGCACCCCGAACCGCGCCAGCTGCGGCGTCCCCAGCGTCCGGATAGGCGTCCTTCCCACATCGATCGACCGGTCCAGCAGGTTCTCCACCGACCCGAACACCTCCCACGCCCCAAACCCCCGCGCCGCATACACGTCAAACCGCGTAAACCCGTGCAGCACAAACGTGTTCGCATCATCGTCGAACTGCTGCCCGCTCGTCCGCGCCTGCACACTCAAGAGCCCTCCCCACCGCGAAGCCGTCACCTGCAGCGTCCCCGTATTCCGCGGCACCTGCGGAATCCACAGCCCCACCAGCCCCGGCTCCTGCGCAAACCGTGTCACCGTCGCCCGCGCGAACTGGTAGCCGCCCGTCACCTCCAGCCACGCCTCCGGGTGCACCGATCCATCCACTGACACCCCCCGGCTCCGGATCTGCCCCAGGTTCTCCCTCTGCAGCAGCGTCGAGGTCGGCGTCGTCGACAGCGTCAGCGCCGTCACCGGCCGGTTCACCTCCGTCCAGAAGTAACTCCCCCGCCAGCTCGCTCCAGGCAGAACCCGCGACCCAGCCGCTCGCTCCCCCGCCAGCCCCGTCTCCCATCCCGTCGTCCGCTCCGCCCGCAGCAGGGGGTTCGCAAGCGTTGTCTGCTGTCCCACCTGCCCGTTCCGGTACAGCTCATTCGGCGTCGGCGCCCGGTACGCCCTGAAGCCACTCGCACTCACCGCCAGCCCGCTCGCGAGCCGCCGCGACACCCCGGCCCGCGGGTTCACCACTGTCTCTTCGATCGTCGCCAGGTCCTGCTTCGCGCCCGTGCCCAGCGTGTACGTCGCCGCATCGTAGTTCGCAAAGTGGTCCACCCGCGCCGACCCGTTCACCAGCCACGGCCCCGGCGTCCACAGCAGCTCCCCGTAGCCGCCGCCATCGGTCTGCCGCGCCGTCGTATTTGTCGCCGCGGCCGTTGCAGCGGTAGGCCGCTCCTGAGATCCTCCGCCCGCACATCCCGCGCATCGCCCCCAGCCAGCGCGACAAGATTCGCCCGCAGCCCCCTCTGCCACCGCAAAGCCCAGCCCAGCTCGCTCGCCGGGTTCTGGGCCATGCGGGTCAGCGTCTCGCTCCCGCGCCCCACCGCGATCGACGAAAAACCCTGCCGGAACTGCTCCGTCGACCCCCACGCCCGTCCCTGCCACTGCCCGCCCCACTCCGTCCGGTCCAGCCCCGCCGCATACCGCCACAGCCGCGTCGCATTCGTCGTCAGCGGCGTCCCATTATTTCGACTCTCATTCAGCACATTCCCCCGCAGCCACACCCCGTCGCCTGAGCCCGCCTCCCCCCCCCCGCTCGCCAAACGCTCTTTCCAGAAAAACAAGCCCGTTCTCCGCATGCACATTCGATCGCGCATCCACCGCCCCGCGCAGGTTGGGCGCCACCAGCACATACCCGTCGGTCCCCGTCAGCCCCGCCGCGGCCAGCCCGCCCCACTGCCCAAGCCCACCCCGCAGCCGCGCCCCGTTCTCATTCAACCCCTCCGCCCCGTAACCGCTCTCCAGCACCAGCTCCGGCCCGATGGCCGCCCCGGCACCCGTTGTTTCAGGCCGAAGGCCTCGCCAGCCCCACCGCAGGTGGTCATCCTGAGCGCAGCGGTAGCGCTTGCGCCAAAGGACCTGCTTTTTCTTTTCTCCGCAACCAGCCGACTGCCCCACATCTCGAATCTGCGGCGTGGATCCCACCCCCAGCAGCGCCACCGTCGAAATCTGCACCACCCCGCCCACCGCACTCGACCCGTACAGATCGCTCACACCGCCCCGCACCACCTCCACCCGCCCAATCGCCAGCGACGGCAGCTCCTCCCAGTGCACCCACCCTCCAAACGGGTCGTTCAGCGGAACATCCCCCAGCAGCACCAGCGTCCGGCTCGCCGCCGTCGACCCCAGCCCCCGCAGCGACACTCCCTCCGTCGTCGGGTTCGCCACCAGCGACGAGCTGCGCCGAAACAGGTCGAACCCCGGCACCGTCCGCAGCTTCCCATCGAGGCCGACCGGCGCCGCCCTCTGCAGCTCCTCCGCCGACAGCACCCGCGTGCTCACCGGCGAGTCCAGCGCCGCCACCGGCGACCGAAACGCCGTCACCGTCACCTGCTCCGTCCCCGCCCGCAACGCCCCCGCCGCCTTCGCACCCTGGGCCGCCGCCCCCTGCTTCTGCGTCCCGCCCGAAGCTTTCGCCGCTGCCCCATCCGGCGCTTGCGCCAGCCCGGCGACCGCGACGCCCAGCCCGCAACCCACTGCCCCAGCCACCACCCTCCGCACCACGCGACTCCCTATACGCCTCAAGCCTTTACTCCCCAGCCCAACCCCGGCCCGTCCATCCGCTCCACCTGCTCTTGCTTCGGCAGCTCCGCGAGCAGTTCTGCGACCGTCCGCCCCAGCCCCGGGTGCCGCACCCCCGGCGCGATCTCAGCCAGCGGCGCCAGCACAAACCGCCGCCTGTGCATCTCCGGATGCGGCAGCCGCAGCCCCGGCCCCTCCCGCACCACCGGCACAAGCTCCTCCCCAGGGCCGCCCAACCCCTCCAGTTTTTCCACCCGCAACATCAACAGCAGATCCAGATCGAGCGTCCGCGGCCCCTGCGCCACCTCCCGCACCCGCCCAAACCTCTGCTCCATCTCCAGCAGAGCCCCCATCAACTCCTCCGGCCCCAGCCCCGTCCGCAGCGCCACCGCCCCATTCACAAACGCCGCCTGCTCCCGCACCGGCCCCACCGGCTCTGTCCGCCACAGCCCCGACCCCGCCACCACGGTCCCCAGCTCGCGCAGCGCCTGCCCCGCCAGCCCCAGCGTCCGCTCCGGCGGTTCCAGCCTTCCGCCCGCAGCCCGGGGCACATTCCCCCCCAGCCCCACATACGCCACCCACCCACCCGCAGCCATACCCGCAGTCTACGTTTCTCAGCAGTTCAGCCCCGCGCCATTCCGCAAGCCGGGGCCGGGACCCGCAGTGCTAGACTAAATTGGTCCACAACGGAGAGCGCAATGGAAGTGTCTGTCCACGAAGCCAAAACCCACCTCTCCAAACTGCTGGCCAAAGTCGCCGCCGGCGAAGAAGTCACCATCACCTCCGGCAAAGCGAAAAAGCCCGTCGCCCGCCTCGTCGCCTGCCAGCAAAAACAGCCGGTGCGTCTCGGCTGGTTGAAGGGCAAGATTCCTGAGTTGAAGCCCGGCGATCCATTCTTCGATCCCCTGCCGGAAGAAGAACTGCGCCTGTGGAACGGGGAAGGCGATTGAAATACCTGCTCAACCTAAAGAGATCTATCAGGGAGCGCAACAATGGAATTCACCGTACATGAGGCGAAAACGCACTTTTCCAAGCTGCTGGCCCAGGTCCAGGCCGGTGACGAAGTCATCATCACGTCCGGGCGCGCCCGGAAACAGATCGCGAAGATCATCGGCATGCAAACCTCGCCGAAAAATCGCATTGGCTTTGCGCCGGACTGGCCAAAGCCTGAAGCAGCCTTCTTTGAGCCTCTGCCCGAGGAGGAGCTCGCGTTCTTCGACGGCCAAGACTCATGAGGCTGCTCCTGGACACGCACACACTCCTCTTTGCCGCGCGCGACCAGGGAGAACTGTCGCCGCGAGCCGAGTCGATCCTGCTCGCAGACGGCCATAGTTTCTATGTTTCCGCGGCGTCTGCCTGGGAACTTGCCACTAAGGTTCGCCTCGGCAAGCTCGCCGATACAACCGGCCTGCTGACCGGCTTTGAAACCAGAATGACGCAAGCCGGCTATAGCTTTCTCTCGGTTTCCTGTCAGCATGGGCTGATGGCCGGCAGCTTCCCGCAGGCACACGGCGACCCATTCGACCGCATGCTCGCCGCCCAGGCCCGGGTCGAGAACCTCACCCTGCTCAGCAACGACAAACAGCTGGACACCTTCGGTATCGAGCGCATCTGGTGAGCCATCGCCCTCTGCACGCAACCCAAACGCCAGCCCCACCGCAGGTGGCCCTCCGGGAGAGAACGAGGTTGTTATGGAAATCGCGTTTACGACTATCTCTTTGGAGAATTCAGCCCAGACGGCAGGGGCGAGGAATCTGAAAGCAGTATCTTGCGAAGCGTAGGAATGTAGTCAGTCGAGGCAGGAGGATCCATCGATGCCTGCCGAAGAAGCAATGCAATTTGACCCCGATGATGAGCGGAGTGCAGCAACACTTCTTGCTCAATCTCAGCAAAAGTGTTGACGACGCTGACCCCGCTTCTCGTTAGGTAACCAATTGGTGAAACATCGGAGTAGTCGTCGAGCAGAGACAGCCATCGCTCAAGCTGACGTGCGAGCACAGATTGAATGTCAATAACCTGAATAGTCGGCCAAGCTGCCAAGGAAGGTTCGTGCCTGCTAACCCGTGATAGCCACAACTCGCCAATTCCGGCGATGTGTGCGGCGATCCTCAATACTTCACTCGGAGGTGACGAGACATGTCGTAGAGCCTCGATACTCGCCATGTTGGCACAATAGTCGAACTGGAAGTTTTGCTTTGATCTGTTCACGGAACCATGCTCCGGCGATTGCGTAATCTTACCGTCTTCGCTTATCGGGAAAAGACGCCTTCATCCGATTTGTCCTGGCCTTCCAAGGAGTTTCATAACAGTCTCGAACCAACCCTCCCTCAAAGAACCACATAGAATGACCCCCATGCGCCTCGCCTTCTTCGGCGGCTCCTTTGACCCGCCCCACCTCGGCCACCTCCACATCGCCCGCACCGCCTCCCAGCGCCTCGCGCTCGACCAGGTCCTGCTCGCCCCCGTCGGCCGCCAGCCCCTCAAGTCCCACCACCCCGCCCCCTTCGCCGACCGCCTGGCCATGCTCGCCCTGCTCACCGCCCCTTACCCTGAGCTGGTCGCCTCCCCCATCGACAGCCCCCGCCCCGACGCCGGCGACACCCCCAACTATTCAGTCGACACCCTCGCCCGCCTCCGCCTCACCCTTCCTGCGGAAGCCGAGCTCTTTTTCCTCGCCGGCGCCGACTCCTTCCTCACCCTCCCCCACTGGCGCCGCCCCGAAGCCCTCCTCCAGCTCGCCGTCGATCCGGCCCACCCCGCCGCCCGCGAGCCTGCCGCTGAGGCCGCCGCTGAGGCCGCCCGTGCGACTGCCAGCCAGCCCGAAAGCGCCCCCAACCCAGGCCTGCTCACCGCCTGGATCCTCGCCGCCCGCCCCGGCTTCCCTCTCGCCTCGCTCGCCCAGGCCCTGCCCCCCGGCTACTCCCTCGGCGCCCCGTCCCAAACCCCCGGCCCCGTCCTCACCCAGCCCGTCTTCGACCCACTCGGCGCCCCCGCCACCCCGCTCCACCTGCTCCCCGACCTCGAAGACCCCTCCACCGCCACCACCATCCGCGAGGCCTTCGCCGCCGGCCGCGAAGCCCCCCACCTCACCCCACAAATCGCCCGCTACATCCGCGACCACGGCCTGTACAGCGTGCTACGGTAAAGCTGTGCCAGCAAGCCAGGAAACCCGCGCCATGGTCCTCCTCGCCGCGCAGATCTGCGAGGAGAAGAAGGGCACCGACACCCGCATCCTCGAGCTCGACCCCGTCGATGCCGGCTTCACCGACTTCTTTCTCATCACCTCCGGCAACAACACCCGCCAGACCGGCGCCATCGCCGATGAGATCGAGCTGCGCATGAAGCACGAGTTCGGCGTCTACGCCAAAGCCGTCGAAGGCCGCCGCCAGGGCGAGTGGATCCTGCTCGACTACCTCGACTTCGTCGTCCACATCTTCACCGAGCAGACCCGCGAGTTCTACGACATCGAGCGCCTGCGCAAATCCGCCCGCACCCTCGGCCCCGCCGAGCTCTCCGCCACCCTCCGCGAAAAAACCGAAGCCGCCCGTAAAAAAGCCCCCGCAAAGAAGGCCCTGCCCCCCGGCACCCCCGCGACTCTCGCCCTCACCGGCAAAGCCGAGCCGTCAGCGAAGAAAGCCCCGAAGAAAGCCGCGAGAAAGGCCGCAAAGAAAGCGCTCGCCAAACTGCCATCGGCCAAAAAATCCCCGGCGAAGCACTCGCTAGAGTCACCGGCGAAAAAAGCCGCCGCCAAGAAAGCCCCAGCGAAGAAAGCCTCCGCGAAAGCCGCCGCTGAAGACACCTCCCGCCCCGCGCTGCCCAGCAGCGCCCCCGCGCGCAAGCAACTCCCCGCCCCCACCGAAAGCTGAAACAGGAACAAAGTCCCGCACCCAGCCCGGCACACTGCGGCCAGAGCATTTCTCCCACAGCTGAGCCGAAGCCACACACCACGAGCCTTCGCAGTGCATACCTACGGGAGAAATGCTCTACATGGTCATCCACACCTTCGCTTTCCGCTGGAAGCCCGATGTCCCAGAAGCCCAGAAAACAAGAGCTCTCACCGCCATCCGCGCCTTACAGGGCGCCATCCCCGGCCTGCTCGCCACCTTTGCCGGCACCAACTTCTCCCCGCGCTCACAGGGCTACGCGCTCGGCGGAGTCATGCACTTCGCAGACCGCGCCGCACTCGACGCCTACGCCACGCACCCCGCCCACCAGGCGCTCCTCGCGTGGCTGATGCCGCTCATCGACCCACTCGAACTCGACTTCGAAGTCTGACCACCCACCCCGAGCATCGCAAGGGTCACAAAGCCCCGCACCGCCACCCAACGCAAAACGGCACGGAGTGCCCGCCAGCCGCGCAGGCGGTTTTAAACCGTCCTCTCCAGCCCATCCTTCGCGTATAACGATCCCACGGCCTCTCCGCGCCCTCACGCGAGCCGGAAGCAGCCCTCGTGGAGGAACACCCAGTGCACTATCGTCGAGCAGGACTCTGGCTCCTCACCCTCCTAGCCGCCATCGCCCTCCACGCCCAGTCCATCCAGCCCGACCCCTACCTCTGGCTCGAAGACATCCACGGCGCCCGCGCCATGGACTGGGTCACCGCCCAGAACGCCCGCACCGCCAAAGTCCTCCAGGCCGACCCCCACTTCGCCCCGTTCCAGGCCGCCGCCCTCAAGATCCTCGAGTCGCCCGACCGCCTCCCCTCGCCCTCGCTCCAGGACGGCGCCGTCTACAACACCTGGCGCGATGCCACCCACGTCCGCGGCATTCTGCGCCGCACCACCCTGGCCGGGTACCACGACCCCCACCCCCAGTGGCAGACCGTTCTCGACTACGACGCCCTCGCCGCGCAGGAGCACCAGAACTTCTTCCCCAAGGGCGCCGACTGCCTCTATCCCCAGAACACCGTCTGCATGGTCCGCCTCTCGCTGGGCGGCGAAGACGCCGTCACCGCCCGCGAGTTCGACCTGCGCACCGGCAAGTTCGTCGACAACGGCTTCATCCTGCCCCACTCCAAGCAAACCACCGCCTGGCTCGGCCCCAACAGCCTGCTCGTCGCTCGCGACTGGGGCTCGGGCACCCTCACCGCCTCCGGCTACCCCTTCGTCATCAAGCTGCTCCGCCGCGGCCAGCCCCTCTCCGCCGCGCGCGAAATCTACCGCGGCCAGCCGTCTGATATCTCCACCACCCCCTCCAGCCTCGACGACGCCCAGGGCCACCACGCCGCCCTGCTGGTGCGCAACCGCACCTTCTTTGAGTCCGACAAGCTCCTCATCACCCCCGGCGGCCCCCGCCGGCTCGCCCTTCCCGCCAAATCCGACATCGTCGGCCTGCTCGACGGGCAGCTCATCCTCCAGACCGCCGAAGACTGGACCGTCGCCGGCGCCACCTACCCCCAGGGCTCCGTCCTCACCATCGACTTAGCCGCCGCCCTGCGCGACCCCGCCCACCTCCACCCCGCCGCCCTCTTCACCCCCACAGCGCAGGAGTTTGCCCAGCAGGTCAGCACTACCGCCAACCACCTCCTGCTCACCACCCTCGAGCACGTCCAGGGCCGCGCCTACGTCTACTCGCTCGCACACAACCAGTGGACACCCCACCGCCTCCAGGTCCCCGACAACCAGACCGTCTCCATCGCCACCACCGACTCGACCAGCGACCGCTTCTTCCTCTCGCTCACCGGCTTCCTCACCCCCACCCGCCTGCTGCTCGGCGACGCCGCCCAGGCCACCCTGCAGGAAGAAAAAGCCCTCCCGCCCCAGTTCGACGCCGGCAAGCTCTCGGTCGACCAGCTCGAAGCCACCTCCAGGGACGGGACCAAAATCCCCTACTTCGTCGTCCATCGCAAAGGCCTCGCCCTGGACGGCAGCAACCCCACCCTCCTGACCGCCTACGGCGGCTTCCAGGTCTCCATGACGCCCTACTACTCCGGCGTCGAGGGCAAGCTCTGGCTTGAGCGCGGCGGCGTCCTGGTGCTGGCCAACATCCGCGGCGGCGGCGAGTTCGGCCCCGCCTGGCACGACGCCGGGCTCAAAACCCACCGCCAGCGCATCTATGACGACTTCGCCGCTGTCGGCCGCGACCTCGTCACCCGTCACATTACCTCCGCCGCCCACCTCGGCATCGAGGGCGGCTCCAACGGCGGCCTGCTCATGGGCGTCGAGATGACCCAGCACCCCGAGCTCTGGCGTGCCGTCGTCATCGAGGTCCCCCTGCTCGACATGCTCCGCTACGAGAAGCTCGCCGCCGGCGCCTCCTGGGCCGGCGAGTACGGCTCCGTCTCGGTCCCCTCCGAGCGCGCCTTCCTCGCCTCCATCTCCCCCTACAACCAGCTCAGCCCCACCGCCACCTACCCCGAGCCGCTCATCTTCACCACCACCGCCGACGACCGCGTCGGCCCCGTCCACGCCCGCAAATTCGCCGCCCGCATGCAGGAGTTCAACAAGCCCTTCTACTACCGCGAGATCACCGAAGGCGGCCACGACGTAGGCGCCAACCTAAAAGAAGCCGCCACCACCGAAGCCGTGACCTTCACTTACCTCACCCGCAAGCTCATGCAGTAACAGCCCCGGGCTGTGCTGCGCAGCCACTTACCAGTGAGCATGGCGCCACTCTGGAAAGAAGTCAGCGTTCCTGAGCGAGCGTCTGAAACGCAAAACCCAGAGCTCGAGCGGATGTGTAAACAGGGGTACTTGCTGAAGAACTCTCACAGCAAGACAAGCATCCCCTCTCAAGCGGTCGCGCCTGCTTTGCACCAGCAACAGGGGAGAATGGGTCAGTTGACCAACACGGGCGGTCCTTCAGTCCGGGTTCTCGTCAATGAACTGACTCAGGCCACTTCCGACAAGCTCACTCCCGTTACCTGCTCGTCCTCGATGAGTGCATCGGCGATGACTCGCTGATTGAGAGGTTGCGAGTGGATATATAAGCAAAAAGATAGTGTATTTCTGACGATCTACCGAATGACGGGGCGACCCAGCGAGATGAGCGGCCTTCGAGTTTTAAGGGTGCCACTTAACACTGGCAATTTGCGGATGTAGATCAGTGAACAGTCCTTTGGGGTCGGCTCCGCGGATTCGCGGATCGCGCACCGTGCCGATGTATTCCCCAAAAAAATCGAGTAAAGCCTGAACCTTTGGGGTTAGTCGGGATTGGCCGGAAAAGAGCGCACAGAGGGTGAGGGGCTGGAAAGTCCAACGCGGCAAAACAGGGACGAGACTCTTGCCTGTACCCGGCCACTTACCCATATAGAGCGGCAGAAGTGAGATGCCGCAATGCTGCAAGGTGAGTTCCAGTAGCATGGCCGGATCACCTGTAGTGATTCGAAACTGGACGTTAGGCGCGACTGTGATGGCGCCGCGACTCAGTTTCCATGTTCCAGAACCGATGCAGGTGTGTGCGGCGAGTTCTTCCGGGCGAGCGGGCGTGCCATATGTCCTGATGTAATCCGCGCTCGCGAAGAGGCCGCGTTTGGTGCTGGGGTAACTACGGATGCGCCGGACCGAGTCTCGCGGTGTCCTTACCTTGAAAACGACATCGATATCTTCGCGAAACTCCTGGTCAACTGCGGGCACGTAGGGCTCAATTTGTAAGCGCAGTTCGGGGTATCGGGTCATCAACTCTTTGAGCAACGGTGCGAAGATAAACTGCGCCATCGCGATAGGACAGGCTATCTTGATGAGTCCGCTTGGCCGCTCACGCCTGACCGCCAGCGCGTCACTTCCTTCGTGCAGGGTCCGCAGTGCTCGTCGGCAGACCTGCAGATACTCTTTGCCAAAGTCCGTGAGAATCAGTCCTCGCGAACTGCGTCGTATTAGGAGCATGTCGAGGCCCTTCTCCAACCGCGTCAGAGAACGACTCACCGTGGAGGTTGGTAGCTTCAGTCTTACCGCCGCCGATGTAAGGGTGCCTTCCTGCCCCACCACCGTGAAGATGCGGATGTCGTTTAGATCAGCCACGTCCATCGGGTAATTCTAGCTGAGTCGTAGTCCAAATTCTCTTGTTGCGAGAGCATGAAGCCAATCCTGACGTTGCACCTCTGCAAGACCCATTTGCTGAAAACTGAACACCGATCAATCTCTACAAAGCATCTTTCAAGAATGTAGCTGCTCGTACGGTCGCAAAGACGCAAAGCGGCCACGAGCCAAAAAATCGAGGGATGACATGAAGATCTTGGTGACAGGCGGAACCGGAAATGTAGGCGGCAAGGTTGTTTCTGAGTTGCTTAAACGAGGCGCGGAGGTTCGTGTGCTGGCGCGCAAGCAGCCAGACGCGGGCAAACTGCCAGCAGGGGTGGACCTTGCCATTGGCGATCTGCTCGAGCCGGTGGCTGTGGAAGAGGCTATGCAAGGAGTCGACAAGCTCTTCCTACTGAATGCCGTGGTTGCGGATGAGTTAACCCAGGCCTTGATCGCCTATGGCATCGCAAAACGGATCGGGTTGAAGCACGTAACGTACCTGTCGGTCTTCAAGGTGCAGGATTTCCGCGATGTGCCCCACTTCGCGTCCAAATTTGCCGTCGAGAGTGCGCTGCGGGAGTTCGGTGTGCCGTATACCATTCTGCGTCCGGGCTACTACATCCAGAACGATCTGGGCCTGAAGGATGCTCTGATGGGACCGGGGCTCTACCCGATGCCTCTCGGCACGACCGGCATCGCCGCGGCGGACGTGAGAGACATCGCGGAAGCGGCAGCGATCTCGCTGACCGAAGAGGGGCATGAAGAGCAGACCTACGACATCGTCGGTCCCGCGCTGATCAGTGGTCCGGGAAATGCGGCGTTATGGAGCAAGCTGCTTGGTAAGGAGATCAGGTACACGGGGCACGATTTCGACCAGTGGGAAAAGAACATGCGCGCACGAATGCCGAGCTGGAGCGCCTTCGATCTTCGCATGATGCTTCAGGGGTATTTTGACCGAGGGTTCGCCTCGACCGAGACGGGGGTTGCACGCCTAACGAAACTCTTGGGCCACACGCCGCGAAGCTACGAGGAGTTTGCGACTGAGACCGCACAAATATGGAGATCTTGAGCGTGCCACTCATAACGCTCTTCCGAGGGTTCATTGGAGAGGTCGCCTAATGGGCAACTTCACTCGACGTTCTGCCCTAACGCTCGCCGCAGCGGCGGGCGCCGATCTGTCTGTAAGCGGGCTTCAGTAGCCCTGGGCAGCTTATCCTCTTATCTCCAGCAATCAAATCACAAGACTCCAGAAAGAGCATGCCATGTCCGAATCCACCAAGCAATATCCGCCAGTTCCACCCGACAACTTGCAGCGCTCGCTCACGCTAGCACGAGTGGACACCGACCAGACGTTGCCTCACATTGGCGTGGTAGGCGACACCTACACCATTACGATTTCGGGTGAGGAGACTGCGGGTCGTTTCTGCGTCATCGACATGCACGTGCCGCCAGGCGGCGGTCCGCCTCCGCACAGCCACGACTTTGAAGAGACCTTCATTCTGCTCGAAGGCGAAATGGTAGCTACGTTCCGAGGGAAGAGTTCTCTTGTAGGTGCCGGCGAAACCATCCACATTCCCGCGAATGCACCCCATCAGTTTCACAACGCTTCGCGGAGCCCGGTTCGGCTGCTCTGTATTTGCTCTCCTTCCGGCCAGGAAAACTTTTTCAAAGAGGTTGGAGTGCCTGTAGCAACTCGCACTACTGCTCCGCCGATGCTCGACAAGGATCAGCAGCAACAATTCATGGAGAAAGCCAAGGCACTTGCTCCGAAGTATCGGACCGAGTTGTTGAAAGAAGCGTAGCAAGTCGATACGCGCACCAGCTGAGGAAAGGGAGGAAAACCTTAGAAAGCCACGGTAACGCTTCGTGAGGAAAGGACGGCTTTGAGCGATCACGCGAACCATACGGCAGGCGCCTCGCGCCACTCGTTCTAAGGTCAGTTTCATAGCCGTACTGTGTAAGGGAACTCAGTTCTGGACAGTAGGTTCAGATGTCGAGAACAGGCCAAATCACTCATCCAAGGTCGATTGCAAACGCCAAGAGATCAGCCCTCATAACCGCACTTTTGTCGAGCAACGCAGTAAGCTGTACAACCCAGCAACCACCTATCAAGACCTACACCGAACCCGCACCATGCGGCAAAGCCCCAGCGGCAACTGCGCCGGCATGCCGCTCGCAACAAAATCCCGCGGTGTGCCCGCGCACCATCGAACCCTCTGGAGACGCCGAACCCGCCCCAGGCAGCTCCATCGGCTCCAGCCCGAACCCGGGCCATCAAACCCCCAACAGCCCGCCCCCAGCGTCCGCGAACATCCGCACCCCACCCGCATCTCACCCACCCATGCCCCACATCCTCAACATCCAGTCCTCCCCGCGCACCTCCCGCTCCATCTCCATCCAGGTCGCCGACGCCTTCCTCGAGGCCTACCGCGCAGCCCAGCCCTCCGCCACCATCGACACCCTCAACGTTTGGGAGGAGAACCTGCCCGAGTTCGACAGCGAAGCCATCGGCGCCAAGTACAAAGGCGCCGCCAGCCAGCCCATGGACCCGCCGGAGGCTGCCCTCTGGGAGCGCATCCAGGCCCTCTCCGCCCGCTTCCACCAGGCCGACCGCATCGTCCTCGGCGTGCCCATGTGGAACTTCGCCTACCCCTACAAGCTCAAGCAGCTCATCGATCTCGCCTGCCAGCGCAACCTGCTGTTCACCTTCGACGGCTCCGTCTTCGGCCCCGCGCTCACCATCCCCCGCGCCCTCGTCATCTACAGCCAGGGCCAGAGCTACGCGCCGCCCTCGCCCACCCCCGCGGCCCGCTTCGACCACCAGACCGCCTACATCGACTTCTGGCTCCGCTTCATCGGCGTCCAGCAGGTCCAGTCCATCACCGTCGCCAATACCTGGAGCGACCAGGAAGCCGCCAGCCTCGAGCAGGGCCGCCGCGAGGCCGTGCAGCTCGCCCCGGCCTTCTAGGTATGGAGTCTCAACAGGTTATTGTCACCGAGAGCTGAACGGCTGATGGGTGGCGACAGGCCTAAGCTAGCATGAGGTCGATGCCAGTTGTACTGATGCAGCCAGGGGCGAAGCTCCTGGCTGCGTTCGTTTGAGTTGTTGTAGGAGCGGGCATAGGCCCATTCGCGCAGGGCCGTCTGGATGAAGCGTTCGGCCTTACCGTTGGTGCGCGGGGTGTACGGACGGGTGAAGCGGTGCTTCAGGCCCAGCACTCGACAGGCGGCAGCGAAGGCACGCGAGCGGTAGGCAGGCCCGTTGTCGGTGAGCAGGGCCTTGAAGCGGATGCCGAGCCGCGTATAGTAAGCCAGCGCTGCGTGCAGGAAGGCCAGCACCGAGGCTTGCTTCTCGTCCGGATAGATGGCCGAGAAGGCGATGCGGGAGTGATCGTCGATGGCCACATGCACGTACTCCCAACCTGCTCCATCGACCGAGTCGCGGCGATCGCCGGTGACCCGATGCGACGGCCTAACGATACGGCCCAGCTTTTTGATATCCAGATGGAGCAGGTCGCCCGCGTGGGCGTGCTCATAACGCTGCACAGCGGGCTTTGGCTCCAGGTCGCGCATCCGGCTGAGCTTTAGCCTCTGCAGGATGCGGCTCACCGTAGCCCGGCTCAGTCCGGTCTGCTGTGCGATCCTCTGGCCGGTCCAACGCTCGCGCCGCAGAGTCTGCACCCGAGCGACCAGCTCCAGCGAAGTGAGCTGCCTGAGCCGGATTGGACGCGAGCTGCGGTCCCATAACGCGTCCACTCCTTGTTCGCGATACCGCCTGACCCACTTGGCCGCCGTCTGCCGGCTAAGCCTGCACAGAAGCTCTCGACCATGCATCGTCAAACGGGCATGATGGTGATAGTCCATCTGACCCCCGAAGAAACTATTTGCTCGTCACAAACAGCCTCTCCGTTCTCGGTCAGATGGACAACAACCTATTGCAACCTCACATCTAGCCCTCCCCCCCCATGAAGCTTCATCTCGCCTCCATCGTCCCGCGCGCCCCCCGCCCCGGCCCCGCCCAGCAGCTGCTTGAGGAGTACCTGCGCCGCACCGCCCCCTACCTGCCCGTTGAAGCCCCGCTCTACCGCACCGAGGCCGCCTTCCTCCAGGCCCTCGCCCGCCTCAAGACCCGCCCCACCCCCATCCTGCTCGATCCCCGCGGCCGCCAGCTCTCCTCTGAGCAGCTCGCCCAGCTCCTCGACCACCACAAGCTCGCCGCCACCCCTCTGCTGGTCTTCGCCATCGGCCCCGCCGACGGCTGGAGCGCCCAAACCCGCGACCAGGCCCGCGCCTCGGCCCCCACCCTGCTCTCCCTCGGCCCCATGACCCTCCCCCACGAGCTCGCCCGCCTCATCCTCGCCGAGCAGCTCTACCGCGCCTGCACCATCCTCGCCGGCCACCCCTACCACTCCGGCCACTAGCGCAGGCCTCCCCGCCGGTGCAGACCAAACGGGCGCACTTGTACGCGGAATCTCCGCGAGGGGAGAGATCCTGCCACAGATAGGAGCGAAGCACAGCAGTAAAGAAGAGCTGGGTAACGCACGAAGCTCCTTCCAGACTCCACCTAACAGCGCTGCATGGTACCTACGGCATCTTTAGTAGCCAAACTGCTCATGATGGACGCGAGTTGCTCACCCACTTCTACCGATCTGATCGAGGCTGTTACAGCTGGGTGGTTCACAGCTACCCGCTTTTCCGGCGGGTTTCGACCGCGGACGCACTGTCGCATCTCGCCCACCCAGGAGGCCGAGCGATGAAGCTGCCCAAAAAGTTTTGCGTGAGTTCGCGCGTCAACTAGTAAGGGCCGGGAGGCCCTTCGGCTTCGTTGCCAACTCGAAGTCCCTTTCCATCTCGCCCACCCTTGAAAACGCGGTACAAGATCGCCACTAGAAGAGCTAGAGCGATCCCACCACATATGTCCCGGCCGATACCGGGACCGAGAAAATACCCAAAGAGAATCGCTGTTAACGTCAAGAAGGCGAAGACAAATACCAGAGCCACTGGAAGCCTTTCAGGTGGTCCTGCTTTAAGTGTCGGCGGTCGTTTCCATCGAAGCATCCTTCGGAGTCTTACCTTTTCTCTTCGTCACTGCTTGCTTCAGGATCATTTCGACTTGGCCGTTGACGCTGCGCAACTCATCCTGAGCCCAACTTTCGAGCTCTGCCCAGAGCGCTGGATCAATGCGCATTAAGAAGGCCTTGCGTTCTTTCATTCGCGTTGCCTTAGCTATAGAGCGTTCCAGTGTTGATCACTGGGTGAACTTCCGATTCGCTGCAGAGAACCACCATCAAGTTACTGACCATGGCTGCTCGGCGCTCATCATCAAGTTCAACAACATGTTTATCCGCCAGTTCCTGAAGAGCCATGTCAACCATGCTGACTGCTCCCTGGACGATCTTCTGCCGCGCAGCAATAACTGCTTCCGCTTGCTGGCGACGAAGCATCACCTGAGCTATCTCTGGGGCATACGCGAGATGGGTCAGGCGTGCCTCACTCACGGTAATCCCCGCCTTCCTGAGCCGTTCCTGAAGTTCGAGCTGGAGCGCTTGCGACACTTCATCGACGTTACTTCGCAACGTTGTTTCTTTACCTTCTCCATCATCGTAGGTGTACATATTTGCGAGATGCCTCAATGCGGACTCACTCTGAATCGGGACGAAATTCTCATAATCGTCGACATCGAAAAGCGCTCGCGCCGTATCTTCAATGCGCCACACAATCACTGCGGCTATTTCTATCGGGTTTCCTCGCTTATCGTTCACCTTTAGCTTCTCGCCATTTAAGGTACGAGCGCGAAGTGACAGCTTATTGCGGCCTAAAGGTCTAGAGGCAGGTGCGAGGGATGCCGGCTTTGTCCGAGCGAGCGCGGCAAGCTGCGTCTGTCGCCCATTCTCAGTCTGACCACCGTTGCTATTGAAGGGATTTGTCCAAAAGAAGCCGCTCTCCCTAACGGTCCCACTGTATGCGCCAAAAAGGATGAGGACCCGGGCCTCGTTCGGTTGAAGACTAAAGAAGCCCCTGAAACAAACCATTCCGAGGATGAAAACAGCGAATTCAAGCATCAGCTTGGTTACCGCAGGCCTGTAGAGGAGAAACAATCCGACATCGATCGCCAAAACCCCGATCAAGGGAAGTAGCACGATCCAGCCATTTAATGCTCGGACCGACCGCTCGCGACTAACTACTGTTTGCTCTCTGTTCATCTCAGCCTCACTGATACTGAAATGATATCATTGTAATATCTAAACCAGCCATGGTCGTCCGGCTCTCCGTATTGTGGCGTTCCGCAAATCCCGCGCGACACTCTTCTGGCTCACTGGCGGGACTACGCCATGCAAGCCGCCTGCCCGCTTTCGCCCGCTCCGTGCCCGCTCCCACCCACTCAACAAAGGGAGACGCAGCCGCCCGGCCCGTCTCTCCTCCATGGAAAAAGCAGACGGAACTCTCCTGCTCAAACCGGATCGCGGAGCCAGCCGCATCCAACCCGCCATGCCAACAGCCGCCCCGTCAACAGTTAGGCCCGCGGTCTCGGCTAGGTAATGCGTTCGGACGTATTTTGGCGCAAGAGCGAGAGGTTGTTGGGGGACTTCTACCGATGGTAAGTCGAGTCCGTAATTATCCTTGCTAAATCCCACCCAACAGCGCGAAAAGCAGGAAGAAGCCAACTCCGCTCCAGAGCATCACCGCGCCGGTCCGCCTCAGCCCCGCATGCGACTCGTCTACCGGCTTCGCATCCATCAGCGTGAGGACCAGCGGGGCTGGCGACCAGTTCGATCGCCGCCGCGTCCAGCGCGTCAACAGCAGGCCAGCCAGCCACATACATTGGGCGAGAAGGCGGAGCAACGCCGCATGTGCAAGTACCGGGTGCATGGCTCGTCCTGTGGGCCTCTCTAACGCGCACCCAGACTATACCGCCTCGCGCTGCCTCGTCTCCGCCCCCGGCTTTACCGCGTAGACCTTCACGCTCGCCGCCGCCTCGTTCACGTCATACGTCGCCAGCAGCGCCGCCAGGTCCCCGTGCAGCGTCTCGGTCTTTGCAGCCGGTGCACAGCATGCCTCCTGCACCACCGCCAGCGGCCCCGTCTCCATCGCCGGCGAGCAGCAGCCGGCCTGGTTCTCCACCAGCGCATACGCGTTCAGGTCCGCGCCGCTGTCCACAATCTCCACAAACGCAAAGCCCGCCTGCAGCAGCTCCTCGCGATACGTCTCGATCCGGATCGCCCCCGCGATGCAGCCCACATACGCCGCAACACTCGCGGCAACCGCCTCCGGCAGCTCGCCCTTCAGCGCGATATCGCTCACCGCCAGCCGGCCGCCCGGCTTCAGCACCCGCGCGATCTCGCGAAACACCGCAGGCTTGTCGGCCGCAAGGTTGATCACGCAGTTCGACAGCACGCAATCGACCGAAGCATCCGCAAGCGGCAGCCGATCCATCGCCGCCAGGTGGAACTCGACATTGCTGTATCCCCCGGCCTCCGCATTCGCGCGCGCCCGCTCAATCATCGCCGGCGTCATATCGATCCCGATCGCCCGCCCCGCCGGGCCCACCTGCTGCGCCGCCAGAAACACATCCAGCCCGCCGCCCGAGCCCAGATCCACTACTACCTCGCCGGCCTTCAGGTGTGCCGTCGCCACAGGGTTGCCGCAGGAAAGCCCCATATTCGCCCCCGCCGGAATCGACCGCAGCTCCTCCGCGCTGTACCCGAAGGCCTCCGCCACCGCCTGCACGCCCGCGTGCTCGCCCGTCAGCGAACTCTCCGCCACCGCCCCATACTTCGACCGCACCGCATCCGTCAGCTGCTCCATCTGTTCCATCGCACCCGCCTCCCACATATCCGCTCATGCAGATACGTCCTTCGCCATCATATCCTTATTGGCGCATATGTGTAGAGTCAAGGCATGACACCGAAGCGAAACTTCCATGTCGAACACTTCTTCCAGGCTCTCGCCGACACCACCCGCCTGCGCCTGCTCAACCTGCTCAGCGACCAGCAGATCTGCGTCTGCCATCTCGTCGATGTCCTGCGCCAGCCGCAGCCCAAGGTCTCGCGGCACCTCGCCTACCTGCGCCGCGCCGGCATCGTCGCCTCGCGGCGCGAGGGCAAGTGGATGCACTACCGCATCGTCCAGCCGCCGCATGCGGGCGCCGCGCAGATCCTTGCGCAAACCCTGCTGTGGCTCAGCCGCGACCGCGCCATGCAGGCAGACCGCGCACGGCTTGCCAGGGCCGGCTGTCTGGTAGGGCCCGTCCCGCTTCAACTCGCTCCACGCCCCACTCGGGAAGGCGCTCGCCAACCCGCTCGCCAGTCATAAGCAGCAGGGAGCGGAAGTAACCCTCCCTCCCGGAAGGGAAATCCGGTCCAGCCCGCATCCAATCCGCCATGCCATCCAACCCGCCCCACCCCACAGGCTCTCGCTCTGCATCTTCCGCCGAAGGCGGCGCCGGCCCCACCGCAGGCGGCGCCGGTGGCGCCGGCAGCGACCGCAAGGGACTCATCCTGCTCTTCACCGGCGCCGGCAAGGGCAAAACCACCGCCGCCCTCGGCTCCGGCTTCCGCGCTGCCGGCAACGGCATGCGCGTGCTCATGCTCCAGTTCATCAAGGGCTCCTGGCACTACGGCGAGCTCGACGCCGCCGCCACCCTCGGCGACACCTTCCAGATCCGCCCCATGGGCCGCGGCTTCATCAAGGTCGGCGGCGCCGAGACCGACCCCGAAGACCTCCGCCTCATCCGCGAGTGCTGGGCCGAGGCCGAGCGCGCCATCGCCTCCGGCGACTGGGACATGCTCATTCTCGACGAGATCCTCTACGCCATCTCCTACGGCCTGCTCGACCCCGAAGCCGTCGCCCGCACCCTCGCCGGCCGCCCCCCTCTGCTCCACGTCATTCTCACCGGCCGCAACGCCCACCCCGCCCTCGTATCTGTAGCCGACACGGTGACAGATATGCAGGAGCGCAAACACGCTTACCAGCAAGGCATCCAGGCCCAGAAAGGCATCGAGTATTAAGACCTTTCTCCCGCAGGTCTATCCGGCAGAGATTCTCGACAAGTGATTTCGCCTGCCTGTGATTCTTGCCCTGTGATTTTCTTGTCGTGTAGGTTTTTTGCCCTGTAGGTTTTTCGCCCTGTGGTTTTGGCCCTGTGGGTTTTCGCCCTGTGGTTTTGCCCTGTGGTTTTGGCCCTGTAGGTTGTGCCGCTACCGCCCCGGCGCATACTTCTCCAGAAACGCCCCCACTGCCGCCTTGCTATACCCCGTGCTCAGCAGGTGCGTCTGCTCCAGCTCGCTCGTATCCTCAGCCTTCAGCAGCCGGCCGCTCGCCGACAGCACATACCACGCCGGGTACCCGCGAGTCTCCGGGTACTCCACCAGAAACTCCGCATTCTGGTTCTCCCGGCTCCAGTTCACCCGCAGCAACACGTAATTCTTTTCAAGCGCCGCATGCAGCACCGGGTCCTCGGCCAGCGTGCGGTCCAGCAGCAGGCACCACGGGCACCAGTTCCCGCCCACATCCATCAGGATGTTCTTGTGCTCGCTCGCCGCCCGCGCCTCCGCCGCCCGCAGGTCCTTGGCCGGGTCGCGCCCCGGGTCAAACGGCTTCTCCGCCACCGGCTTCTCCCCGGCCAGCCCCGCCACCGCCAGCCCCAGCGCCAGCCCAGCCACAGCCCATCCCCGCAAACCCCGCATGCCCTGCCCTCCCCGCCCTGAAAACTGCCTTCAGTCTAAGCCGACAGAACCGACTCACCCCAAAGCGGGCAACGCCAGCCCCACCGCAGGTGGCGCCAGCCCCTCTGCAGGTGGCGCCCCGCGCGCAGCGGGATTTAGACTTACCTCTGCGCCGCGAGCGCCCCCGGAAAGGCCCACCCATCCCCTCTATGACCTGGTTCAAGCGCGAAAAATCCGGCATCGAAAACGAAGGCGAAAAAACCGTCCGCACCGAGGGCCTCTGGATCAAGTGCCCCGGCTGCAACGAAACCGTCTGGAAGTCCGAGGTCGAAGCCAACCTCCAGGTCTGCCCCCGCTGCGGCTACCACTACCGCCTCGGCGCCCGCCAGCGTATCGACACCCTCCTCGAGCCCGGCTACGAGCTCTTCGACGGCGAGCTCCGCTCCACCGACCCGCTCGAGTTCACAGATATCAAAAACTACAAGTCCCGCCTCGCCGCTGCTCGCCAGGCCACCGGCCTCAACGACGCCATCCTCAGCGCCCGCGGCCGGCTCGGCCCTCACCCCGTCATCCTCGCCGTCATGGAGTTCGCCTTTATCGGCGGCAGCATGGGCGCCGTCGTCGGCGAAACCATCGCCCGCGCCGTCGACCGCGCCCTTGCCGACCGCTCCGCCCTCGTCATCGTCTCCGCCTCCGCCGGCGCCCGCATGATGGAAGGCATCGTCTCCCTCATGCAGCTGGCCAAAATCTCCACCACCCTCGCCCGCCTCGACGAGGCTCGCCTGCCCTACCTCTCCATCCTCACCGACCCCACCACTGGCGGCGTCACCGCCTCCTTCGCCATGCTCGGCGACCTCAACATCGGTGAGCCCGGCGCCCTCATCGGCTTCGCCGGCGCCCGCGTCATCGAGCAAACCATCCGCCAGAAACTCCCCGAAGGCTTCCAGCGCTCCGAGTTCCTCCTCGCCAACGGCATGCTCGACGCCGTCATCCCCCGCAAAGACCTCAAACCCCACCTCATCCGCGCCCTCGACTTCATGCTGCCCTCCGCCTGAGGAACTGCCACCTCTCATTACCATTCGCCGCAAGCCGGTTTTCCTCACCCTCAGGAAGGAAGCTCAGGCGATATTCTGCTCACTTGCACCACAGTGGTGTAGCCTGATGCAAGGTGGAGATGCCGCAGGTTTCCAGAATGGGAAAGCATGGACAACAGACCCAAATCCGAATCTCCTATCCGCGCATCCGTGACATTTCCCAGGGAGACCTACTCCGCCCTTGAGATCATTGCGAAACAAAAGAAAGTCTCCATGGCCTGGGTGATCCGCGATGCAGCCGAGCGATATGTTTCCGAACAATGGCCGCTTTTTCGAGGAGCACGCGATGAGTAGCCGTATCAGCTCTGGCATCGTTGCGCCAAACGCGCAATCGACGCAGCTCGTTATACCTAAGCAGCCTTCGTCTCCAGCAGCCGAAGATTTCACGCGCGCCCTCGCCGGTCGCCGCTTCGGTACCATTCTTGCCGACCCACCCTGGCAGTTTGAGAACCGCACCGGGAAAGTAGCGCCTGAGCACAAACGGCTGTCGCGCTACGGCACACTCACCATCGAGGAAATTAAGGCGCTCCCTATTGCCGATGCCGCGGCCAATGCTGCGCACTTATACCTTTGGGTCCCGAATGCTCTTCTTCCTGAAGGCATAGCTGTTCTGCAGGCCTGGGGCTTCAAGTATAAGAGCAATCTTGTTTGGCACAAGATAAGGAAAGATGGTGGCTCCGACGGTAGAGGCGTCGGTTTCTACTTTCGGAATGTAACCGAACTTATCTTGTTTGGCGTCCGCGGAAAAAACATCCGCACTCTGGCGCCCGGGCGCCGGCAGGTAAATTACCTGAGCAGCAGAAAGCGGGAACATTCGCGCAAGCCTGACGAGCAGTACAAGATCATCGAGGCTTGTAGCCCCGGTCCGTTTCTGGAACTTTTTGCCCGGGGTGACCGCAAGCATTGGGTCAACTGGGGCAACCAGGCAGACGATTCCTACGAGCCAACGTGGAAGACCTACGCCAATCATTCCAGGAGCGAAGCGGCCTTGGCCGCAGCCATTACTTAGACTCTTGTGTCTGCCAGCATTGCGAAATCGTACTTTCAGCAGCGAAGCAAATTCAGTCGGTCCAGTCCTCAATGCATCTGGGCGTGATCCCAACGACCAGTACCGGGCATCCTCCATTTCGCCCCGCGTTCAGTCGGTAAAGTAGCTTCCCGACCCATGTGGTGCTGGCGCCGAATTTTTCGTGCGTCAGGCGGGGCTTGCCCGGAGCTTTGAAATCAGGAGTGACTCCATCCTTCTTGAGTGCCTGGCCAAGCTGCCGGAACACCGCGTTCAGCGACTCGCTCCGCGTCATCAGCACGGCGGCATCGATCACCCCGCACTGGAAAAATGCGCTGAACGCGTATAAGTCGCGATCAAAGGTCTGGTCTTTGCTGTTCCATTCCAGATCGAACGCAACCCGGTCCTTCACATAGTCGATCTTATGGCCGTCCAGATAGTTCCTTCTCTTGATCTCGCGGCTGCGAGTCTCGAAAACCGGCTTTCCACTTCTTCGCAAAGCAGCCTGCTCCCGCCAGCTGAGTTTGACGAGAAGATCACCCTGCACCACCGTCTCATGCCAGCCAAGTGGCCTTAGTGTTGTCGAAAGAAGCTTCGGTATCTGCGACTCATTCCCTCCTGCTGTACGGATCATCTTCTTGGTGATCTTGAACTCGCGTAAAGCCGTGAGCAGGTCTTCAAACTCCTGCCGCCTCGTTTCACTCAGGATGACCGCCGCATTCCTGTAGCTGTAAATCTCATAGCGGTTGCGAATATCTTCGGGGATCTTGGCGTGGACAATGGCGTCCGGATCGCCTGTATCCCCCGGTGCGGTGGCCACCTCATCCTTCGCCAACTCCACGGCTAGGTCCGTGGACTCTTCCGCTTCAAGCCCCTCATCATTCCCGGGATCTCCGATCATCCGGCCTGCCCTCCAGCAACTCATACTAACGATTGCAGCGGTGCCTAATCTCCCATTGCCCCCCACCCCGCCATCGCTCTATACTCCCGCCAGGCCACTCCCCCGCCCAGGAGCCCCATGCCATGCCCGCTCCACCGCAGCCCACCCTCGGCCTCATCCCCCACCTCACCGTTTCCAACGCCGCCGCCGCCATCGCCTTCTACACCGCCGCCTTTGACGCCACCGAGCTCACCCGCCACCATGCGCCCCACTCCGAGCGAATCATGCACGCGCGGCTCCACCTCCACGGCTGCCCCCTCCTGCTCAACGACGACTTCCCCGAGTACATGAACGGCAAATCCAGCACCCCCCAGGCTTTCGGCGGCTGCCCCGTCGTGCTCCACCTCCAGGTCGCCGACGCCGATGCCGTCTGGGCCCAGGCCCTCGCCGCCGGCGCCCAGGTCGTCATGCCTCTCAAGGACCAGTTCTGGGGCGACCGCTACGGCAAGCTCCTCGACCCCTTCGGCTACACCTGGTCCATCGCCCACACCCTCCACGCCCCCGACCCGGAGCAGATGCGCCGCGACGCCGAAGCCAGCTTCACGCAAGCGCAAGCCTGAAGCACGCCCATCCGGCCGCCCCCATACGCGGCCCGGGCCGCTTCGCCCCACCCAGTCCGCCACAGCCCGAAAAATCCGTCTTTCGGGTGATTCACAAGGCGCATGCATGCTGGTAGCTTCCCCCCGGGTAAAACCCAGGAAAGGCGAAGCACGTGAAAAACAATCGACGCATCCCCCTGCTTCTCAGCACGGCTCTGGCCTGTGCTGTCACAGCGTTCGGCACCCGAGCTGCCTCAGCGGCTCCCGTCATCACCACCCTGGTCTCCTTCAACGGCACCAACGGCAGCGGGCCCGTCGCGGGCCTCACCTTCGACGCGGCCGGCAATCTCTACGGAACAACTCAGTTTGGTGGCGCCGGTTCCGCCGAGTTCGGCAACGGCACCGCCTTTGAGCTGTCCGGCGCCGACCTCAGCACCCTCACCACCCTCGCCTCGTTCAACGGCGGCAACGGCACCGGGCCGCAAGGCACGCTAACCCTTGACTCTTCCGGCAATCTCTACGGCACCACCTCCTCGGGCGGCGCAAACGGCGATGGCACGGTCTTCGAGCTGTCCGGCTCCAACCACAGCACCCTGACCACGCTGGCATCCTTTACAGGCAGCGATGGCGCCGCCCCGTACTCCGGCCTTACGATCGTGGGCGACTGTCTCTTCGGGACCACAAGCGCCGGCGGCGCCAGCGCAGACGGCACCGTCTTCGAGCTCTGCGGAGCCGCCCACACCACCCTCACGACCCTGGTCACCTTCACCGGAACCAACGGCAACCTGCCCTATTCCACGCTGGTCGCCGACTCTGCCGGCAACCTCTATGGAACCACCATTAACGGCGGAGCCGATAACAGTGGCACCGTGTTCGAGCTGTCCGGCGCCGATCACAAAACGCTGACCACGCTCGTCAGCTTCAACGGCACCAACGGCTCCGGTCCACGCGGCGGCCTTGCCATCGATGCCTCCGGCCAGCTCTACGGAACCACGGAAGGCGGCGGCTCCGGCCAGGTCGGCACCATCTTTGAGCTGTCCGGCGCCAATCACACCACGCTCAACACGCTGTTTTCGTTCAGCCAGTCTGGCCCCGGCGGCACCTCGCCCGAGGATGGCGTGCTCCTCGACGCCGCCGGCAACCTGTACGGGACAACCTCAGGCGGGATAGATTCCAGCCCCGATCTGCTCGGCAGCGTGTTCAAACTATCCGCAGACCACCAGACACTGACGACGCTGTATGCGTTCACAGGGAACAATGATGGAGGCAATCCGGTCGGAGGGTTGACGGCTGACTCGGCCGGCAATCTCTACGGCACAACATCCGCCTTCGGAGCCTCCGGGGATGGCGTTGTTTTCAAGCTATCCGGAAGCGGATTTGTAACTGCCCAGTAACCCGCTGTCACCAGGCGAGGCTGCCCGGGGGCTTATCCCGCCGCCGGGCACGCTCGCCGGAATCCGTTCCGGTATATCTCATAGCGGACGGCTTGTATCTGGAATGAAATTGCAGGCAGAATCCTTGCTTCCCCATCTTTGCTGTGAACCCGCATCTGCTCCAGTGGCTTTTCCGCCGGAAAAGCCACTGGAGCGAGAACCTGGGCCCCGATACCGGGAGTGAAGACGCTCTAACCCGTCGCCGAGTCCGTGGTACCGTGCAATCCCGCAGGGATTTCCACTGCGTGTGGGAGGAGTCGAAAGCCGCATTTGCTTGCAGCCCTTCCACACGGCGTCATCTTCATGGCCCTTCATCTGCGGCCGGCATTACTGACGAGCCGCCGACTTAGCATTACCAATTGAATGCCAGAGTGCGTAAGCGACCTTCAACGACCGGTTTCAATCCTTCATAGCGTTCAAATCTTCGCACTCCTCACAGTTACCCCCAACGACTCTGAGTAGACAGAAGCTGTGATTGCTTTGAGGCGCTGGATTGGCGGGATCGCTGAGTGACTGCGCTCTTCGGCAATCGCGGAACAACTTGAATGCCCGCCCAAAGCGTTGCGATCGTTTGCTCGACCACGAGAGTCTGGTCAGACAAGCCAGCCACAACCCCTTGAATGACCATGAGTGTGGCGAGGCCAAAGATCGTAAACCACCAGGTGTGGGCTACCACGATGTCACCCCTATTGGGCAATCCTTCAGCCTTGGCAACATCGAAAAAGAGCTGCACGAAACGTTTGAACAACGGCGCGCCAAGGTCGTCGATGTATTGTCCAGCGCGGATGCCGTTGCGGTTCTCAGGCCCGAAAAAGACGTTACGGAACTGCTGTGGATGAGCAGTGCAGAACTGAATCAAGCCTCGTGAAGTCGCAAAAAGGCGCTCTTTCGGGGCAAGATGTTTCGCGGCAATCGCGTCGAAGTTCTGAACCATCAGCCCGATCGTCTCGCTGCTCAACTCGGCAAGAATATGCCATTTGTCGGGGAAATGCTGGTAAATCACCGCGTGCGTATAGCCGATCTCTTTAGCGATCGCGCGAAGCGTCACGGCTTCGTAGCCGCGATCGGCAAACATTTTGCTGGCAGCCGCTAGGATCTCCCCCCGCAACCTCTCCTTGCGCTCTGCCCGGCGACTTGGTGATGTGGATGTCACTTCGATAGCCTAGTCCCTTTTGACGATTGTTGCGACCGAATGCTGGTTTTTAACCGATGGTTATTGTGACCATTGATTATTCTGCAACCAATGGTTTTATTCAGCTTCTAATCGTCAGGTCGCGCATTTGGATGGGCGGCCAAATACGAGGCAACAAGAAGGAGGATGCGATGAACGTTCTAGTGATTGGCGCAGCGGGCAAGAGCGGAGAGGCGCTGGTAGATGAGGCGCTGGCGGCCGGACATAAGGTGACGGCTTTTGTGCGCGGTGCCGCGCAGTACAAGAAGGCGAACGTCAGAGTTGTTGCAGGTGACGTGCTGGACGCGGCCGCGGTCGACGTTGCGGTCGCCGGGCAGGATGCAGTGATTGACGCGCTGGGCGGCAAGACGCCGTGGAAAGTGACGACGATGGAAACGAGCGCGGCCCACAATATCGTGGACGCGATGCGTCGCAACGGAGTGCGGCGACTGCTGAAGATCTCGGTCGTGGGTGCGGGCGAGAGCGTCAGGAACGGCGGTTTCTTCAACGAGCACCTGCTCATGCGGACGTTTCTGCGGGGTCTGCTGGTAGACAAGGCGGGCATGGAGGCCGAGATCGAAGGCAGCAACTTGGACTGGACGCTCGTGCGTCCGCCGATGTTGACCGACGGCGAGAAGACCGGCGTTGCCAGGGTGCTGAGCACGGAGGGCGGCGAGAAGGCACACAAGATCGGCCGGCCCGACCTGGCAGCCTTCATGGTGCAGCAACTGGAAAGCGGCCGGTATGTGCGTCAGGCCGTGACCGTGACGACCACATAGCAACGCCTCTTCGAGGATCAACCGCCTCTCTCATCGAGGCGATCCGATCGGCTGTGTAAAGGCCTGTAACAATTCATGCGACAGATAACTGTGGAAACCCACAGGACTAGCAGAGTGCTGGCTGCGCAACTCACACGCTCTGGCGTTCGCATCAGAGCATCACCTTCGTTCCTAGAAAGGATCGTTTTATGTCAAACCTCTCTACTCCGCTTGAAGAAGTCATTCCTCACAATGTTATTAAGAACAACAAGACAGGCGGCCCGGCGCTGGATGTCGGGCAAATGAAGTTGCTGTGGAGGGCCTTGGGAGAAAACACGGGCTACACCTTCTCCATTTTTGAAACCACGGTTGTGCCGGGCATGGGTATTCCACTGCATAAGCACCCATTTGCGGAGTTTTTCTATGTACTGGAAGGCACTCTGGCAATTGGGTATTGGGGCAACCAGGGTGTCACTGAGTGGGACGCGTGTGAAGCCGGGGAGAGCCTGATGGTGCAGCCCAATGCGCCTCATACATTCTTCAATAAGAGTGAACATCCGTGCCGCATGCTGAGTGTGTCAACGTATCACCACGAGCGGATGATGAAGGATGCTGTGCATCCGGAGGGCAGGACTGATTTTCTGCCTGCTCAACTCACTCAAGTCGATTTTCATAAATTGACGAAGTCGATGGAGAAGAATCAGACATTCCTTGTCGCAGACCATGCTTAGTATCGGGTCACATAGACGCGCCTTCGTCTTTTCGCGAACGAGGCCGATGCAGTGCATCGCGTGCGTCTGGCGCTTCCTCCGCGTTCTGTCCATAATCGAAGGGCAGGAGAGGAAACGACATGCCATCGAACTCTTTGGAACAACCAACCCGCACCATTCTTCTCATAGCCGCTTCGCGCGGCCTGGGCCTCGCCATGGCGGAGGAGTTTCTAAAGAAAGGCTGGAATGTAGTTGGAACAGTTCGTGCTGAATCCGGCCGCACCAGACTGCACGACCTTTCCGACCGGTTCAAACAACAACTCGAAATAGAAACGGTAGACATTTGCGAGCAGTCCCAGGTCGACGCGTTACGGCAGCGTCTTTCGGGCAGAGTCTTCGACTTACTTTTCGTAAACGCCGGCACCACGACCCATGAGGAAATGGTGACAATCGGAACTGTGGCAACGGACGAGTTCGTGCGAGTCATGGTCACCAATGCGCTCTGTCCTATGCGAGTTGTTGAATCGCTCGAGCATCTTGTTTCCGCGGACGGCCTGATCGGGGTTATGTCTTCCGGTCAAGGCAGCGTCGCGAATAACATCAACGGCATGCGTGAGGTCTATCGCGGAAGCAAGGCAGCCTTGAACCAGTTCATGCGCAGCTACGCCGCCCGCACGTCCGGCAAGTCGCGTGCCCTGGTTCTTATGGCTCCGGGTTGGGTCCGTACCGAGCTGGGTGGACCGGATGCACGCCTGAGCATAGAAGAGAGCGTTCCCAACCTGGTGAATGTCCTGCTCAGGAAACAAGGCAACCCCGGTCTTGAGTACCTGGATTATCTGGGCCGCACTGTCCCCTGGTAGCACTTACAACGGCTGTCGTGCTTCGGTATCGACAAGATGGCAACCCACATAGGAGCTGCATATGCGAGTCTTTCTTACAGGGGCTACCGGCTTCATCGGTTCCTATCTCGTGCCGGAACTAATCAACGCAGGCCATCATGTGGTCGGGCTCACCCGTTCCGACGCCGGCGCCGAGGCGCTCACCCATGCCGGGGCAGAGGTCTTCCGCGGTGACGTAAATGACATCGATCGCCTGCGCACTGCCGCAGAGCTGGCCGATGGCGTCATCCATGCGGCCTTCAATCACGATTTCTCCAACCTGAAGCAGAACAGCGAGGATGACCGCAAGATCATCGAAGCGCTCGGCGAGGTGCTGGATGGCTCGGATCGCCCCCTCATCGTCACCTCCGGCACGGGTCTCGTACGGTCCAGCGACGGCGGCCCCGCCCTAGAGACCGACAACCATGTCAACTCGGCAGAGTTCGCGCGCGCAGCCTCTGAGGAAGCAGCCGACACTCTTATTGATAAGGGTGGCCGCGTGATAGTCATGCGATTGCCGCAGGTGCACATCGCACAGCACATCCTGTTGGCGCGGCAGAAGGGCCGCGTGGCGTATGTCGGCGAGGGCAGGAACCGCCTGCCTGCCGTGCACGTCTCCGACGCGGTCCGGCTTTTTCGACTCGCGCTCGAGCAGGGGCAGGCAGGCGCGCGCTACCATGCGGTCGCCGAGCAAGGCATTTCCCTGCACGACATTGCCCAGGTGATTGGTGCAGGCCTCAGCATGCCTGTCGAGTCGCTCACGCTAGAGCAAGCGCCGGAGTATTTCGGCTGGCTGGCGAACCTCGTCCAGATGGATCTTGCCGCATCCAGCGCGTTAACGCGCCGACAGTTAGGCTGGGAGCCGAGCGGTCCCGGACTCATTGCAGATCTCGAGCAGATGCAGTACTAAGATACCTTCACTGAAGCGGCGTCCGCCCGGCGCCATTCCACTCTGGAGATCCACTCTGGAGATAAATGGGCCTCCCGCACTTACATTTCATAAGTCCTCATAAATGCATTTCTCGCCAGCCGACCAGCTGAACGCACGTCAAGCCCCGCCTGAGCAGCCATTCACCCTATGCGACTTATCGTTATAAATAAACGTAACTTCCTTACAGCACGACCGGTCGTGCTAATATTCTTAGATGACAGGAGCTTCGGCTTCAAAAGATCGAATCTTAGACACAGGCTCCAATCTCCTCAGCCTATCCGGCTTAGGCGGGATCACCCTGGGTACATTGGCGGATCGCTCAGGCATGTCGAAGAGTGGATTGTTTGCACATTTTCGCTCCAAAGACGAACTGCAGATCAAACTGCTGGAACACACGGCCAGCATCGCCTCCGACCATGTAGTGGGTCCGGCCTTCACCGCCGAAGAGGGCTTGCCTCGGCTGCGCGCCCTGGTTGAGCGCTGGCTTGGTTGGACCCGCCATGCCGGATTGGAGGGCGGATGCCCGGTGGCCGCGGGCATATTCGAGCTCGACGACAGTTCCGGCCCGGTCCGTGAGTGCCTGCTGGCAATGGAAACGTACTGGCGTGGGCTGCTGCTTCAGTTAACGCGCCAGGCGGTCGACCGCGGGCATCTGCGCCGCGATCTCGATCGAGAGCAGTTTGTCTGGGAGCTATGCGGGATATACCTCAGTCATCATGCTTCGCTTCGCTTTATTCGCGACCCGAAGTCGGATGCCCGCGCAGGCGCGGCGTTCGAGGGCTTGCTGGAGCGGGCACTTCCACAACCCACAAAGAGAGCTTCGGCGAGTCGTACGCGGAGGAGCAGATGAAGGCAGCCGTACTTGTTACTTTCACAGCGCTGGGGACTTTCATGCTGGTGTGGGCTCTTTCAGCACTTGCAATCAAGCTGACAGGAGTGCCCAACGGCTTTCCGCCATTTACGGCGCTCCCACTCTTGTCCGGGGTCGCAGGAGGCTTTCTGGGCGCCTCGGCAGTGTATGCAATCGTTAGATCCTGTGCCACGAATCCGGATCGTGTTTTCTTTTTCATCTCCATTGCATTTCTTGCTCTTTCGTTTCTGCTTCCGCTACGCCTCAGTTTCACCAGGTCCCGCCGCTTTGCCGGCGTCACTCCTGCTGCGCAGATGAGTTTGGCGCTCTTCCATACCATCGTCGCGGCATCTTCCGTGATCGCTCTTACCAGAATTGGAGCCGGCATTCGATGATCGTTCCCCGCCCGCCAATCGGCATCATCCAGATCGTTGCGCCCATCATCGTGAGCGTCGTTTTCATTGCAATCATGTCCCTTCTGACTGAACGGATGCGGCACAGGCTCAGCGCACTCATCATTGCCGGAGCGGGCGGTGTCTACTTCGGTGCAGGCTTCGGCATATGGGAAGCGCTCTTTTGCATTCCCATGTTCTGGCTCGCCTATCGTGGGCTCGACGACTACCGGTATGTCGGTGTCGGCTGGATTTTCCACATCGTCTGGGATGTATTGCACCACCTCTACGGAGCGCCCATCCTTCCGTTCATCCCCCTGTCATCCTTTGGCTGCGCCATCTGCGATTCCGGTCTGGCCTTGTGGTACCTGCTCGGAGCTCCGGTCCCGCAGCTTCTGCAGCGTACTCAACCCGGTGCTTAGCCCCGGCGCATCAGCCGCGTTCTGTGTGCCACGGTGGTCTGCTTTGGACTATCTGCTACCTCAACTGATAAAGAAGGAGAAACTTTATGAAGATTTTCCTGACCGGTGCAACCGGCTTCATCGGCTCGGCTATCGTGCCCGAACTCATCCATGCGGGCCACCAGGTGCTTGGCATGACACGCTCCGACGCGGGCGCGGACGCACTCACCGCGGCTGGGGCTCAGGTTCACCGAGGAAGCCTGGAAGATTTGGACAGCTTGCGTGACGGCGCGAGCCAATCGGATGGAGTGATTCACTGCGCGTATCACAACGATCTTTCGGACATTGAGCAGACCTCCAAACTGGAAAGTCAGGCGATTGAAGCCTTGGGTGCCAGGCTCCAGAGCTCAGATCGTCCATTGATCATCACCTCTGTCGCTGCCATGGGCGCAGCAGCACCAGGTCAGCTCGCCAGGGAGGAGTATTACAATCCCAGTACTCCGAATCCGCGGAAAGCAACAGAAATCGCGGGGCAGGCTGCTGCGGACCGCGGTGTGAACGTATCGGTTCTCCGTCTTTCTCAGGTGCACAATACTGTGAAACTGGGTTTTGGAAGCCAACTCCTGCAGGTGAGTCGCGAGAAGGGCGTTTCTGCTTACATCGGAGATGGAACGAACCGGTGGGCGGCTGTTCACCTACTCGATACGGCGCGTCTGTACCGGCTTGCTCTGGAGAAGCATCACCCGGGAGCCAGATACAACGCAGTGGCGGAGGAAGGCATTGCAGTGCGGGCCATTGCGGAAGCCATCGGTGCGGGGTTGAAGATTCCTGTGGTGAGCCTTTCTCCAGAAGAAGCGAAGGCCCATTTCGGCTGGCTTGCAATGTTTGTCGGCATGGACATGTCAGCGTCGAGCCTGCAGACTCAACAGCAAGTGGGTTGGCAGCCCAAGGGGCCGGGGCTGATCGACGATCTCGAACAATCGTTTCTTCACTAAAAAGTTCGCGTGCGCTCGGGATTGCTGCTTTTCGCCTGTGCAACAGGGTTAGGCCCCCACAAACGCTAATGTATTGACCAATCGAAGCAGAAATAAAGGCCCTGAGCTCATCCCGGTCTGCTAACCAGCCGTCAATTGTCGTCAGGCTTGGTGATGGTCTTGATCGCCACCACAGGAACCTCCGTCATCTGCTTTTGCAGGCGTAGGCCAAGTTGTTCCGGCAGAGCCGTTTGCAGGTCGGGTAACGACTCGCCATGACTCGGAGTGAGAGGATCAACGTCCCATTCCAGCGATGCTTTGTAGCCGCCTTGAAGTCCCGTCCTGTTCACGACTGGACCATTCGCGTAATCCCCCAAGAGCCAGACTAAGTCATCCATGGTAATGAACTCCGAGTCGAGATGGCCAGGCCCAATGGTGTAGCCATTATTGACAGTAGCCTGCTTCATCTTGCTGCCGGCACGATCGACTACCAATACAAAGCCCGGCACCTGGGCGGGACGCTGGTCCACACTCAGGTGAAACCGGTCTGCCAGCAGATGACGCAACCTTCCCCTGCTGATCTCTCGCCGCTGGTTCCAGCTCATGGCGGAATCTTCCGCATGCGATCCCCCACGCGTCTCCACCGTGGTGTTTACATCAAAGCGAGCTTGCGTGACCCATTTCGGCGCATTGAGCATCTGCGTTGCGTGGATGTGGTACGCGTACTGAATCATGAAAGCTACCGTCGCACCCTTCATTGAGAAATGTGTAGGGTCTTCATTCATGGAAAACCCGTCATCGTTGGGATTGCTCGGGTGAATCGCAGCCACGTCGAACTTGTCTGAAGCTTCCGCCATCTGCGCAGGCGACGTCATTTGGAGTGACGCCCACCGAGCCTGGGGCAACGAGGGGCTGGAAATCAGCAGGCAGAGCAGGATCACGGGACATTTGACATTCATAAGCGGCTATCTCTGCGAGGCAGTAACGACATACGTATCAATTTTCATTGCAGGCTGGGGTAAACCTCAATTTGTAGAGTATTCACCTCAGCCAGTTTGGTGGACGCGCTGGCCAGTCTGTCAACCGACTGTTCCTGCACCCCGCAGCTGTCACACTGCTGTAGGGCAATAGACACCACGGTCGGGTGTTCTTTCGCGACAGCCGGGTTCTCGATATGACAGGTATAAAGGTAGCGCTGCAGCTGCCCAGCAGGCCCATCCTGCGGTTTAAGGGACCCCCGCGCCTGATTCACCTGTAAGCGGCTGCTCAGAGAGCGCAATGCAGAGAGGCTATCTGCGAGGCGCTCTCCTTGGAAGATTCATTCTCCTTGCGGGCTGTAAATCTCGAGACGCGGAAATATGTACAAGCTGTCTCTGCCTGAGACGTTTGAAGCTACCAATTGTCGATATTCCTTTAGAGTCAGATTAGCCTTGACATGAAATGGCACGGTTGCCGACGGGGGACCCTTACACCCCGTCAGCGTTGCACCAGCGAGAAGCAGGTAGGCGCATGGTCTATTTAATAACGGCCCATTCATTAGGCGTCGATAAAAAGTTGAATGATTTCAAGGCTTGTATGTTTCTTCTGTAGCGCCACAATGGCTTCATTCTGAGAGACGCAGCAAGGATCATCCTTATATGAGACAGAGAGGATGACATACCGTCCAGGAAATAGTGTCTGAGGCGTGGAGCTGTTGAGGGTCGGAAACATCTTAAATGCTTCTGCAAGAGAAGGCCTGAACGTGTCGCCAACTGCCGGCGGCACCCTAGTGGCTGGAGTCATAAAACTCCGAGCGATGAATTCCGCATTGCCTTTGTCGCTGCCGCCGTAAAACACATGCGAGCCGCTCGGAGCGTAGACATCGACCATTGGCATCGCCAGCTTGACGGGCACCCCTCTCTGGAACCGGTCCGCATGAAGATTCTCCCAATTTCCATAACCAGTCAGAAGCTCATTCACAGAGATGTGTTTCGATAGGAGGTAATTGGGGGACTGCGCTTCGCTGAAGAACGCAAGGGCAAGAACACAGCAAAGAAAGGCCCCTACTCTTCACAAAATCAACCTCCGGGATCTTTAAATAAAAGAAGGAAGTCGGTCTGCACTGCGGGCCGGCCTCCCATTTGTGGGTTGTGTTAGGGCTGGGCGGGGCATTTTGTTCCAGCTGGCGCAGGTACGCAGTTGATTTGACCTGTGCCATTTGAGGAGCAGATATAACAGCCCTTGGGTAGCGTTTGGGCAGTTAAGGCGATTGGTTGAGCGACCACGGACAAAAAGCCCGCATTAACAACGATTGCAAGAATTCTCTTCCGCGACATAGTTGATGCTTCCATAACTGCCAAATTTTGAAGAAAGGTTACGTCAGCTGAAACTGCCGAATTGTATCGCTACAGTCTGATGTTCTGGCAATATTTAAAATGTCGTTTCTAGATAAAAATCGACTTTACTCGTTTGTCAAGGCCGCATCCTGCGCTCGGAGTGGATGACTCCGTTCCACGTCAATGACCGTCAGGCGGAACATTACCGTGCCGGAAATGTCTTTCTTGCCGGTGATGCTTCGCATATCCACTCGCCGGTCGCTGGCCAGGGCATGAACACAGGTATTCAGGATGCTGCAAACCTGTGTTGGAAGATTGCAGCTGTCGAGCGCGGCTCGCACCGCAGTGTCGGGGACCTGGAGAGCGCTATTCGTGAGTTCATCGTCGCCCACAACCAGCGGCGCAAACCCTTTCACTGGACTAAATCAGCCGACCAGATCCTGGCCTCTATCGCCCGCTTCGCCACCTCGACCCTTGCTGATCATCGACCCTACACTTATGCTGGAAATCACTGACTCAGCAGACTAGTGTGGTGATTCGTTCATTCGCCCCGTAAAAGTTGTCATCCTGAGCGAAGCGGTAGCGCTTGCGCTTGCGCTTGCGCCAAAGGATCTGTTTTTCAATCGTTAACGAGCCGCCACAAAGTCTCAAATACTTCGACGAACTTCAACCTCACCAAACTAGGTTGCGCCGCCACCGCAAACGCGCTTCAATAAGCACAAGTGCGCCGCCTGCTCTCCATCCTGCTGCTGGCCGTTCTCCTGCTGCCGCTCGGCACCCCGCTGCTGGCCCTCGGCGGCGCGGGCGATGCGGGCCTGCCCGCCTGCTGCCGGCGCAACGGCGTCCATCACTGCGCCATGTCCGTCGCCGGCCGCGCGCAGCTTGCCGCGAGCACCCGCCAGTGGAGCACCCCGCCTCAGCACTGTCCGTTCCGCACCCTCGCTCTTGCCCCCTCGCAGTCCAGCCCCTTCACCCCCGCAACGCCCGCCGACGGCCTCTTCTCCGCAGTCCTGACCCATCCTTCCGGCATCGCGCAGACCCAGTCCCGCCGGCGCATCGCCCGCGAGCGCTCCCGCCAAAAGCGCGGCCCACCCTCGTTTTCCTAGCTCCGCCAGTTTCGGCCCTAACCTGCAAGTACCTCAACGCGCGTCCAGCCCCGCTCCATCTCGCTGAGCCGCGGCAATGCGTCGCCTCGGAACAAGCCGTGTCGACCGCTTTCAGGTCCCGCTGAAGCCACAGCTGAGCTGTCCCCGCCCCGCGGCATGCTCGCGGCGTACCCGTCGCATAGCCGCCGCGCCGCCGTGCTTGCACCGCCGCGCTGAGTCTGCTGCGCGCCGCACCACCGCACCGCCGCCGCCCGCCGCAGCATCGGCTCGTCCGTGCCCGCACTCCGGCCCGCACCTCTCGCCGTACTCACCATGAAAGCGATCTCTCCATGAGAACCATGAAAACCATGAAAGCCGTACCAGCTCCATCAGCCCTGCCAGCAACACGCCGCCCCACACTCCTGCTCCCCATCCTCCTCGCAGCCACAGCTGCCCACGCCACCGTCTTCGGCGGCGTCCAGGGCATCGTCCACGACCCCCAGCACCGCCCCCTCGCGGGCGCAACCCTCACCCTCCAGGCCCGGGGCTCCGCCCTCCGGCAAACCGCCCGCACCCAGCCCGACGGCAGCTTCCGCTTCCCCGCCGTCCCCCTCGGCGACTACACCCTCACCGCCGCCGACCCCGGCTTCGGCGACCTCCAGCAAACCCTCACCGTCGACGCCGGCACCTCGCCCGTCCTGCACTTCGAGCTGGCCCTCGCCTCCGTCCGTCAGTCCGCCACCGTCTCAACCAGCAGCGCCTCCGGCCTCAACCCTGACTCCGCCACCCCCACGACCCTCATCCGCCGGCAGGACATCACAGACACCCCGGGCGCCAGCCTTACCGACTCGCTCGCCATCATCACCGACTCCGTTCCCGGCGCCTACATCACCCACGACATGCTTCACATGCGCGGCGGCCACCAGGTTTCCTGGCTGATCGACGGCGTCGAGATCCCCAACACCAACATCGCCTCCAACCTCGGCCCCCAGATCGACCCCAAGGACATCGAGTACCTCGAAACCTCACGCGGCAGCTACTCGGCCGACCTCGGCGACCGCACCTACGGCATCTTCGACGTCGTCCCGAAGAACGGCTTCGCCCGCAACAACGACGCCGAGCTCACCCTTACCGCCGGCTCCTTCGCCCAGACCGACGACCAGCTCTCCTTCGGCTCCCACACCGGCCGCTTCGCTTACTACGCGAGCCTCGAGGGCAACCGCAGCGACTACGGCCTCTCTGCGCCCACGGGCCAAGTTATCCACGATGCCGGCAACGGCTTCGGCGGCTTCGCCTCTCTGCTCTTCAACCAGACCCCCCGCGACCAGCTCCGCTTCGTCGCGCAGCTTCGCCGCGACTACTTCCAGATCCCCTACGACCCCAACCCCTCCAGCGAAGAGAACCAGATCTATAACTCCAGCGGCCTGCGCGACAGCCAGTCCGAGGTCGACGGCCTCGCCGCCTTTACCTGGGCCCACACCTTCTCGCCCTCTACCGTCCTCCAGCTCTCCCCGTTCTTCCACCACAACGCAGCCAGCTACCGGCCCAGTCCGGCCGACCAGCCCGTCGCCACTACCTCCGACCGCGCGTCCAACTACGGCGGTCTGCAAGCCTCTATCGGCACAAACGTCGCGCGCAATACGGTCCAGGGCGGACTTTATTCGTTTGGCCAGCACGATAGTAATGTGTTCGCCAACCAGTTCAACGACGCCAGCGCCCCCAGCTTCGCCCTGTCCGCAGCCACCCCCGGCGGCCTCGTCGAAGAGTGGCTCTCCGACAACTTCAAGCTCGTCCCCGGCGTCACCCTCATCGGCGGTCTCCGCGCCTCGCAGTTCCGCAGCTCCATCGCCGAAAATGTTCTCGCCCCCCGCGCCGGTCTCGCCCTCCAGGTCCCCCGCCTTCACTGGGTCTTCCGCGGCTTCTATGGCCGCTTCTACCAGCCGCCCCCTCTGCTCACCGCCGCCGGCCCGCTCATCGCGTACGCCCAGGCGCAAAACACCACCCTCGTCCCTCTGCACGGCGAGCGCGACGAAGAACACCAGTTCGGCGTCCAGATCCCGCTGCCCGGCCCGCTGCAGGGCTGGCTCATCGACGCCGACACCTTCCAGACCCGAGCCAACAACTTCCTTGACCACTCCAACATCGGCGAGTCCAGCACCTACGTCCCCGTCACCATCGACGGCGCCCTCATCCAGGGCTGGGAGCTCACCCTCCACTCCCCGCGCCTGCCCCACGACGGCCACGCCCGCCTCGCCTACTCCAACCAGATCGCCCAGCAGCGCGGCGCCATCACCGGCGGCCTCATCTGCTTCCCCGTCTCCTCGCCCGAGTGCGATGTCGCGCCCGGCTACACCCCGGTCGACCACGACCAGCGTAATACGCTCAACATCGGTTACAGATCAGCCATCCCCTTCCACGCCTGGGCCTCCACCAACGTCAGCTACGGCTCCGGCTTTACCAACGGCAGCCAGGGCGACCCCAACGACCCCTACCCCGGCGCCTACCTGCCCCAGCACACCACCGTCGATCTCGCCCTCGGCAAAGAACTGGACGAGCGCGCAACTGTAACCGTCACTGCGACAAATCTAGCCAACCGCCGCGTCCTGCTCGACAACTCCCTCACCTTCGGCGGCTTCCACTACAACGACCCCCGCCAGATCTACGGCTCGCTGCGCTACCACTTCAAATACTAGGGAAGACCGCCTGCGCGGCTGGCGGCCACTTCGTGGCGGGTGCTCGTTGGGGTGAGGATGCGGGCGTTTGTGGCCCTCCCGCTGGTCGGGATCAGGGGAGGGCCGATCCCGAGCATCGCGAGGGCCACACCAGCCCGCACCCACAGCATCACGCAAAACGCCACGCGAGTGGCCGCCTCCCGCGCAGGGGGTCTTGCCTTTCCCAAAAAGAAAGAGGAGCCGCTTTTCGCGGCCCCTCTTTCTGTAACAGCTTCCATTACATTTACTTCACCTGCGAACCAGGCAGCACCTGCGTCCCTTCCAGCCGCACCCCATCCAGCGCTTGCGGATCCAGCCCCAGCGCCTTCAGAATTGTCGGCGCCACCTGCGCCGTTGAGGTTGCGGCCGAGACCGTCCGCGCCTTCAATCCAGGGTTCGCCAGCAGCAGCACCACGTTCGTATCGTCGTGCGCAAACCCTCCATGCTCTGACAGCTTCGCCTTGCTGTTCGAGTACGTCACCCCCACATTCGGCGTCACGATAATATCCGGCGTCCGCGGATCCTCACCCGGCCCATCCCCCGGCACGTTGTAGTTCAGCGCCAGCGAAGGCCCGTAGAAAATCTGCCCCAGCCCGATCGCCGCGGCATTCTTTTCCAGCGTCTCCACCGCCGTCTTCACGTTCGCGCCCTTCTTCAGCCACAGCAGCGAAACATCATCTTCCGTCGCCCCAATCCCCGTCCCCCCCGGGTTCTCTGAGGCTGGCAGTTCGCTCTCGAGCAGCGTCGCCGGCGTCACCGTCCCGTTCGCCTTGTACAGCGCCGGGTCAATCGGCGACTGCCCATGCTTCGCCGTCACGATAATCAGCGTGCTCTCCAAGTTGCCGCTGTCCTTCAGCCCATTCACCATCTGCCCGATCGACGCGTCCACATACTCGATCTCCTTCCGCAGCTCCGCCGTCGGCACCCCCTCGGCATTGGTGTAGCCGCCCGTCCCCGCGCTGGGTTCGATCAGCTTCTGCCCCACGCTCACCGCCTGGAAGTTCATCCCGAACACCGCCGGCACCTTCGCCGCGGCGCCCGTGTGTGTCTTGCCTTCGATCTGGTTCAGAATCGCATTTACCTTCAGCTGGTCGTAGCACTGGATATTCATAAAGCTGTTCGTCCATGCCGTCAGGTCCGCGCTCTGGTCGCGCACCTGCGCGCACGACTCGCCCTCCGCCGTCTTCACCCCCGGCAGCGCCACCACCGTTGAGTTGATCTCCGGCGCGTAAAAGTCGTTCACGCTTATGCCGCCCGGCCCTTCTACCGACGAGTACGCCGGGTGCTTATCCGCCCACGCCGTATACCCGCCCGCCTTGTGCACCACGCCAAAGATCGTATTCGTCCGCATAAAGTTATACGGATACACCGGCGCGCATCCCGCCGCCGGATCCCGCGGCAGCTTCTGTGGATCAATCGATGCGATCCCTCCATCGGTCAGCGAAGCTCCCGGCGCGCCGCCGTTCAGCTTCGTCTGGTCGATATCAATGCCTTCCTCATACTCAGCGCGCGAGCCCGTCGGCACCCCGTACGGCGTGCACGGCCCCGCCGCCACCCCGTTGCCCGTCGTCTTCGCCGGCGCGTCCAGCGAGCGGTCAAACCCCACGTCGTACCAGATGCCCATCGTCTTCGGCGTCGACCCCGACACGATCGACATCAGGCCCGGAAACGAGTCCGACGGTTTCGACGTAGAGGCCGCCACATAGTTCACCGCGGTCTGCCCCAGCGCCGCCAGGTTCGGGCAGTACGGCTCTCCGCCGTTCACGCCCTTCACCCCTTGCGCGCAGTTCAAAAAGTCCACCGCGTGCATCCCGTCCACGCTCAACAGCAGCACATGCTTGATCTCGCCCGAGCGAAACCCATCGTTATCCTGCGCCATACCCAGCGTCGAACCCGCCAGCGCAACCAATCCAACCATCGAAAGAGCTTTCGTCTTCACACAACACCCCCGCAGAGGTTGATACCAGCCCCACTCCCTCAAAGGTGTTACGCCTGCATGAAATCTCCGCGAACGGTCAAAGCAAGACCCCCTGCGCGGGAGGCGGTCACTTCGTGACATGTATACCTAAAAGCCAATCCCGACCAACGGGAGGGCCACCACCAAACGAGAACCCGCCACGAAGTGGCCGCCTCCCGCGCAGGGGGTTTCAGAGCGGTGTAAAGACCGCACCGCGGTCTTTACACCGCCGTCCACCCGCCATCCACCACGATTGACTGGCCTGTCACATAGCTGCTCGCGTCGGACGCCAGAAAGACCAGCGCCCCGCACAGCTCCACCGGTCGCCCAATCCGGTGCAGGCATGTGTAGCTCTTCAGCCGCTGCACAAACGGGCTATCCTGCGCCACTGAGTTCGCCCCCGCCACATCCTCCGTGTTCGAAAACGGCCCCGGCACGATGCAGTTCGCCCGCACCCGCGACCCGCCCCAGAAGCTCGCCGTATACCGCGTAAACGCCGACAGCGCCGCCTTGCCCGCCGAGTAGCCCGGCGGATTGATCGACGCCGTCCCCTCATACAGCGCGGGCCGCGGCGCCACCAGCGCATACATCGTCGAGATATTGATAATCGACCCGCGCTGCTGCTCCTTCATCTTGATCCCCAGCCGCTGCGTCGTCTGCACCGCCCAGTACACGCCGCCCTGCAGGTTCCGCATCCAGTGGTCCATCGACCCATTCTCAAGCGAGCCCTCCGGCACATTGAACCCCGTCTTCGCCCCCAGCTCGTGCGCATTGTTGATCAGCACATCGATCGTCTTCTCTTCTTCCGCGATCCGGTCGCACAGCGCGTTCAGCGCCGGCGCGTCGTACATATCGATCTGGTGCGCCGCCACCTTCTCTTGCCCAAACTCGTTCGCCCACCCCTTCGCCTCGGCCAGCAGCCGCTCACTGCGCCCCAGCGCCACAACCCGCGCCCCGTTGGTCAGCAGCGTCAACGCGTACGCCCGCCCCAGGAACCCCGAAGCCCCGGTCAGCACGGCCGTCTTGCCCTCAAGTGAAAACAGCGTGTTCAGCGATACATCCTGTGCATTCAGCGGCATACTTCTCCTGTCGGGTTCTCAACAATTTGTAGAGGAAGCCCCGAAAGGCCTCCGCGCAATGTATATGTAACAGCGCATGTTACATAGTATGTAACTGCTCATTTACATAAAGACTTATTACCTATCCTGAAACCAGCACTGTTACAAAAAGAAAGTCCTCGGGACGATCGCAGTATCTCTGCTGACGTATAGAATCCGGCACACTTTCCTGAACCGGCTCACCCTGGCGAAGTTTGCACAGCGCGCCAACGAAGCCGGTAGCGCTCGCGCCAAAGGTCCTGCTTTTCCACAACACTCCACGCCGACCAACGGGAGGCCCACACCCACACCCACCCGTCACCGCCCCCGCGCCGAAGGCGCAGCCGGCCGCACCGCAGGTGCCGCCGAAGGCGCCGCTGGCCCCACCGCAGGGGGCCAGTGGCGGTGGACAAAGGCGAGCTGGTCCCGCAGCCACTCGACCTCTTCCCCATCCCGCCCGCGCGCCACCTGCAGCGTCACCCCGCCCGCAAACCCGATCCCCCGCATCGCTCCAAACACATCCTCGAAATCCGCCGATCCCGTCCCCAGCGGCCGCGTCTCCACCCCGCCCTCCGGCTTGCGGTACCGGTCCTTGATATGCACCGACCCAATCCGCTCCCCATACGCCGCGAACTCCTCGCGCGCCACGTACCCCAGCCCCGAGCTGTTCCCCGAATCCCAGTTCACCTTCAGCAGCGGATGCGGCACCTTCTCCAGGAACGCGGCAAACGCCCGCGGCCCGAAATCCGCCTCCAGATGCAGCTCCACGCCCGTCGCCTCCGCCGCCTTGAGCGCCTCTTTCACCGCCGCCACAGCCGCCCGCTCCTCTGTCTCATTCTCCACCCGCGACTGGTCCAGAAACGGCAGCACCAGCCGCTCCGCCCCAATCCTCCGCGCGGCTTGAAACAGGGTTCCCAGAAACGCCATCCGCCGCGCCAGCTCTCCCGCATCACAGCGAATCAGCGGAAAATCCATAAACCAGTCCGCACACACCGCCGGCACGCCAACCCCGTGCTCCTGCTGCAGCGCGTTGAGCTCTTCCATGCCTGCATCGGTCGAAAGCGGGTTCGCACTCGCCCCATACTCGTCATAGATCCACTCGATATAGTCCAGCCCCGCCGCCCGAGCCCGCGCAAACTCCGCCCGCCAACTCTCCCGCGGAAACGACTGGAACCGCCCATCCTCCGGCGGCGACAGCCGTCCCTGCATCACCCCATACGTGCGCCGCTGCAAACCCTTCTCAACCAACATACCTGCGAGAATACACAAGACCCCCCACCCCATACGCAAGACCCCCTGCGCGGGAGGCGGCCACTTCGTGGCGTGTTCTCGTTGAGGTAAGGGTGCCGACCTTGGTGGCCCTCCCGCTGGTCGGGATCGACTCCCCGAAATACAGGTGTCATCCTGAGCGAAGTTGGCGCAGCGCGCCAACGTAGTCGGTAGCGCTTTGCGCCAAAGGATCTGCTTTTCCCCACACTCCACCCCGACCACCGGGAGGGCCACTCAGGCCCGCACCCTCACCCCACGAAAAATGGCACGGAGTGCCCGCCTCCCGCGTAGGGGGTCTTGCCCTTCCCCGTATTCTAGGAATGAAATGACCCACCCCGCCATCATCCGCCTGCTCGCCCTCGGCGGCGAGCTCACCCCTGGCTCCGAGCGCCGCAAGTATGACCTCGCCCACATGCGCACCCTGCTCCACGCGCTTGGCAACCCCCACCTCCGCTTCCGCTCCGTCCTCATCGCCGGCACCAACGGCAAAGGCTCCACCGCCGCCACGCTCGCCTCCATCCTCCAGGCCGCCGGCCATCGCACCGGCCTCTACACCTCCCCGCACCTCGAGCAGCCCCACGAGCGCATCCGCATCGACGGCCTCCCCATCGCCGATGCCGCCCTCGCCACCCTCTTCACCCGCGTCGAAGCCGTCTCCGCCCGCCTCGCCGCCTCCGCTGAGCTGCCCCACCCTCCCTCCTTCTTTGAGACCATCACCGCCATCGCCTTCCTCCACTTCGCCGGCGAGCAGCCCGATCCCACCCACTCCGCAACAGAGTTATCTCCAATTGGGCCAAGTGGTCAGACCACCGACGACCACGCTTTTATCGCAGGCTCCCCCCCCGATCATCCTGAGCGGAGCGCAAACCTTGCAAGGAGTCAGATCACCGGCGACCATGCTTCTCTCGCAGGCCCTCCATCGGGTCACCCAAAGCGGAGCCCGCAGGCCGCAGTAAAAGGACCTGCGGAGAATCCCAACCCGTTTGCAAGCAGCACCCCCATCGACATCGCCGTCCTCGAAGTCGGCCTCGGCGGCCGCCTCGACGCCACCAACGTGGTCGAACCACTCCTCTCCATCCTCACTGACATCTCCATCGACCACACCGCCTGGCTCGGCCACTCTCTTGCCGAAATCACCCGCGAAAAAGCCGGCATCCTCCGCCCCCACGGCACCCTCATCACCCTCCCCCAGCACCCTGAGGCCAACCAGGTCATCGGCGAGATCGCCGTCCCCCTCCAGGTCCAGGCCATCAGCGCCGCCGACTACCTGCCCTCCCGCTCCGCCGACCTCGAGCCCGCCACCAGCCTCACTGCCATGCTCCGCAACCGCTACACCCTCCCTCTCCCGCAAGGCGCTTTCGCCGCCAGCGATCCCGACATCCCCCACGTCGACTCGCCGCTCGGCGGAGCCCACCAGCAGCCCAACCCGGCCCTCGCCAGCGACCCCGCCCTCATCCACGTCGACTCGCCCCTAGGCGGCGCGCACCAGCAGCGCAACCTGGCCCTCGCCATCGCCGCCGCCATCGCCCTCCACCAGCACCACGGCTTCGCCCTCTCCCCCTCCGCCATCGAGCAGGGCCTCTACAGCACCCTCTGGCCGGCCCGCCTCCAGCTGCTCCGTCCACCCGCCATGCCAGGGCAGCGGCCTCCGACTCACCCCCACCAGGCCCCCATCCTGCTTGACGCAGCGCACAACCCATCAGGCGCCTGGGCTCTCCGCGCCGCCCTGTCGCCCCTGCCCGTCACCGGCCCGCGCACCCTGGTCTTCGCCTGCATGGCCGACAAAGCCATCCCTGAGCTCGCGCAGATCCTCTTCCCCGTCTTCGACGAGGTTTTACTCACCCAGTCCAGCAGCCCCCGCGCCGCCCCTCTCTCCCAGCTCACCGCCGCCGCCGAGCCCACCGGCGCTCTCTACCGCACGTTCGCGCGCGCCCCCGATGCCCTCGCGGCCGCCCAGTCTGCCACTCCCGCCCACGGCATCATCGTCCTCGCCGGCTCCATCGCCCTCCTCGGCGAGCTCACCCCCCTGCTCCCCGACTGGCGCTAAAGCGCAAAAAGCACCCAAGCGCTCATGGGCGTACTTACAACGCGGCCTGCGGCTTGTATAACTTGTATAAGTGGTCTGCGATGGTAGCGGGAAGCCTGGTCAGGATAGAACGCAGAGCGTCGGCTAAGCTGCATTCGTTAGAGAGCCGCTTGCCATAACTTGCGGCGTGTTCTGACCGAGCAGGCTATCCAGTCAGTTCGGGGAAGGCGTTTCCAGGCGATCAATCACTAGAAAGGTCACCGGACCTTTGGATCGATCAAGTTTTAGACCTAGTTGCTCTCTAAGTGCGCTGAAGATCGAGGGGCTATCCGCCCCGCCGTCCGCAGGTGCCTCCGACGTCAGGGCCTGCGTGGCAGTTACATTGAAAGTAAGGTCAAAGTCGTAGTGGGAGGTCAGATGCGATTCATTCGTGACCTCCCTTTGCAGAATATTGCTGAGTATCTTTGCAAGCCCTTCAAGGTCGCAATTCTGTAATGCAAGATGTCCCGGATGACTTTCTGCTTTGGCCAGACAGTTTGGGCCAGCTATCGTTTCTGCTGGCGGATGAAGTTTCTGAGGGGGCGGCGCGTCTCGAAGCACAAAGATAGGAAGCGTACGGGTTTCCAGGTGTGCTTGCATCTTGAACCGGTCGGCAAGCAGATCCTTGATCAGGGCTCCTCGCTGCCCAATCGAGAGAGCCTGAAGCTCCTGGACTTGTGAAGGAGCAACCTTGGCGTTTATGTCGTAGCGGGTTGACTTGGACCAGGACGGCAAACCAAGGATGCGACGCTCGTCGAAGATCCCGTATGCCGCTTCAATCACATCCCGGACCGGGAGTGCCTTGGACCAGAACCCGTCTTCGGGATAGTTGTATCCAGTGCCGGTAAAGGTATCGCCAGTCGGTCGAATCGATACGACATCGAATTTGAGTAACCGGCTGGGCTGAGCAGCTTCAACGGCACCTTTGGCAGGACTTTGTGCGCGACAGACGTTGATTGAAAATAGAACCGGGAGAAAAAAGCATAAATTCTTGAACAAGTTCGGCTTTAGCAAGTGAAACCGCCTATTAGGAGTTGCCGATAGGATTGTGCCCCTCACCCTTGCGAAAGACGCTAAATGAATTTGGTGGGTTCTGGCCATAATGGGAGCCATACCTTTCGCCAGAGCCACGCGCTGAGATTTTACACGAAATGTATACAATTCTGTCTACTCACCCCTGCGGGAGCCATGTTGAATTGATTTCACGTGGGCAGCTCACGCCTTTCTGCTTCCTGCCTGCTCCCAGTGTCCGCGTGGAACAAACCTCGCCGCGCTTCCGCCCTCCTCCATCAGATTGTTCCACGTGGAACAATTTAGCTGTCTCTTGAGCCGTTTCCTAAATGTTCCACGTGGAACAATTCGATCTTTCGTTGGCTGCTTTCCTCCAAGATGTTTCACGTGGAACATTTCGACCTACCCGCCGGGTATTCTGCAGCCGGTACCCTGGCCCACCCAAATTGTTCCACGTGGAACAATTTGCTCGTCTCCCGCACGCGCTACTCTAGGGAGACATCATGCCGCCGCGCCCCCTCACCGCCCGTCCTGATCCTCTCCCCCTTGCGACCCAGGCTCTCTCCACTCTGGTTCGCGCTCCGCTTTTCCTGCTTGGCACGGCTGTCTGCGGCTCCGCTTCGCTCCTTGCCTCGTTTTTTGAAAAGGATGGCCGCCGCCAGCACCGCATTGCCCAGGCCTGGGCTCGCGCCTCCATGCGCTTCGCCGGCGCGCCCCTGCGCATCCTGGGCGCCGAGAATCTGCGCATCGCGCCGGTTGCTGTCTATGCCTCCAATCACCTGTCCTATATGGATACCCCGGTCATCTTCTCGGCGCTCCCCTTCCAGTTCCGCATCGTCGCGCGCCACAATCTCTGGAGCATCCCCTTCATCGGCTGGCATCTGAACCGCTCCGGCCAGATTCCCGTCAATGTCGCCAACCCGCGTGCTTCTATCGCCAGCCTCTCCGGCGGGGTCAAGACGCTGCGCGCCGGTATGCCGCTTTTTCTCTTTCCCGAGGGCGGACGCACCCGCACCGGTGTGCCTGGAACCTTTCTCAACGGGCCAGCCTTCATGGCCATCCGCGCCCAGGTGCCGCTGGTGCCGATGGCGCTGGTCGGCACCCATGAGCTGCTCCCGCAGCACAGCAAAACCTTCTATCCAACGCCGGTGACCCTGGTGGTCGGCGAGCCCCTTTCGACCGACGGGCTGACTGCCCGGGACACGGATGCACTCACCGCCGAGCTGCACCGGCGCATCTCTGCGCTTTATTACGAGCACTCTTGGCGCGAAATGCCGTCACCGGTCGAGTAAGCCCGCGCGCGCGTACGATGGGCAGTATGGCAGCCCGCAAGCCTCGCATCGCAATCCCGACCCCGACCTCAGGCGATCCGGCCTACAACGACCGGTGCTGGCCCGAGTACGCCGCTGCTGTGGAGGCGGTCGGCGGCGAGCCGGTGCGGGTCCCGCTGGGCCTCGAGCCTTCGGAGACGGCAAAGCTGGTCTCCAGCTGCTCGGCCGTGCTGCTGCCCGGCAGCCCGTCCGATGTGCATCCGCAGAAGTATGGCCAGGAATCGCTGCCGGAGACAGCCGCGCCCGACCTACCGCGCGAGGCGACCGACGAGCTGCTGCTGCAGGACGCGTTCCACCTGCGCAAACCGCTGCTGGGCGTCTGCTATGGGCTGCAGATGATGAATGTATGGCGCGGCGGGACGCTCCAGCAGCACCTGGCAGGTCATGCTCCGGGCCCTGACAAGACGCCGCTAGAACATGGGTTGGTGCTCGACCCGGAGGCGCTGCTGTTGCGCAGCTTTTTCCTCGACCGGATAGCGCCGCGAATCAATAGCAGCCATCACCAGGCGGTTGATCTGGCAGGCGACGGGCTGCGGGTAGCTGCGCGTGCTGCGGACGATGGGGTTGTCGAGGCGCTGGAGGGCACGACGCTCCAGGACCAGTTCGTGCTGGGCGTGCAGTGGCACCCTGAGCGCTCGTACCAGACAGATGTGCCGTCGCTTGAAATCTTCACCGCTCTGATCGCCGCCGCGCACCGCTGGCGCCTGCCCATCGCGTGAGTGCCGGGATGGGCGCAGAGGAAGTAGCGTCATTACTGGCAGCCCACGCCGCGTTGCGGATCGAGCCGCCGATGGCCGAGTCGCTGGCCCGCTATCTTGAGCTGTTGCTGCGCTGGAATGCGAAAACAAATCTCTCGGCAATCCGCGAGCCGGAAGCGATCGTTCTGCGGCATTTTGGCGAGTCGCTGCAGTGCGCGGCGGCTATTCCTGCGGGGGTGCGGACGCTGCTTGATTACGGCTCGGGCGCGGGGTTTCCGGGGGCAGTCTGCGCGCTGGCCCGGCCGGAGATCGCGGTGACGCTGGCTGAGTCGCAGGGCAAGAAGGCTGCGTTTCTGCAGGAACTGTGCCGCACGCTCCAGTTACAAGCGACGGTGCATGCGGGGCGGGTAGAAGCACTGCCGGCTGAGCAGCGCTTTGACGCGGTGACGCTGCGCGCGGTCGACCGGATGCAGGAAGCCTGTGCCGAAGCTCGCACGCGCGTCCAGCCGGGTGGCTGGCTGGTTCTGATGACGACTGCGGAGTCGCTGCGCACACTTGCTCCCCGGCTGGATGGATTGGCCTGGCGGCCACCCTCGCCGCTCGCTGGCAGTGAACAGGGCGTGATTGCCGTGGGCCAAGTGCTGGCTGGTTGAGTCAAGAAATGTTCCACGTGGAACATTTTGATCGCCTTCGGACCTGAAGTTCAATTGTTCCACGTGGAACAATCCAGTCGCTTTCGACCTGGATGCTGAATGTTCCACGTGGAACATTTCAGCAAGCGCTGGTGGATCTCCCTCTTGCTTCTCTTCCATCTGCAGGCTGGTTTGAAGGCACAGTTCGCCAAGTGTGTGTGGGCAGTTATGGACAAGGCGAGCCACTGTGGGCGCGTTCCCGAATTGTTCCACGTGGAACAATTCGGGAACGGGGCCGGGTTTTCCGCAAATGTTCCACGTGGAACATTTGCCCGGACTGGCTGCCGGACCCTATGCTCGTGGTTGACATGGGAAAAGTGCTTGCGATTGTGAACCAGAAAGGCGGGGTGGGAAAAACCACGACCGCGATCAACCTTGCCGCGGCGCTCGCGCTGGAGGAGCTGCCGTGTTTGCTGGTGGATATCGATCCGCAGGCGAATACGACGGGCGGCTTCGGGTTTGGACGGGATGAGGAGCGGCTGTCGACCTATGACGTGCTGGTGAATGGGGCATCGCTGGCGGAGGCGGCGCTGCAGACGGAGATTCCGTCGCTGAAGCTGATCCCGGCGAGCAAGGACCTGGTGGGCGCGACCGTGGAGCTGATGGAGCACGAAAACCGCGCGCTGAAGCTGCGGGAGGCGCTCAAAGAGGCGCGCACGGCGCATGAATTCGTGTTGCTGGACTGCCCGCCGGCGCTGGACCTGCTGACCCTGAATGCCCTGGTGGCGGCGGATGCGCTGCTGGTTCCGATGCAGGCGGAATACTTCGCGCTCGAAGGGATCTCAGAGTTGCTGCATACGCTGGAGCGGGTGCAGGCAGGGCTGAACCCGAAGCTGGAGATTGAGGGCGTGCTGCTGACTATGTACGACGATCGAACTAATCTTGCGCAGCAGGTAACAGCGAACTTGAAAGAGCATTTTGGCGAGAAGCTGCTGAAGACTTCGATTCCGCGGAATATCCGGCTGGCGGAAGCGCCGAGCTATGGGCAGCCGGTGCTGCTGTACGATCCGCGGTCGCGGGGAGCAGAGGCCTACCGCGACCTGGCGCTGGAGTTGATGAAGCGGAATGGGGTCAAGAGCCGGAAGAAAGCGGAGGAGAAAAGGCCGGTGCGGGAGGTGCGGTTTTGGCCTTATTCGTAGGGCATGTTTACTTTTCAGTAAACATGCCCTTCATGAATACGAATAAGGTCGCAAAGGCAAGACCCCCTGCGCGGGAGGCGGCCACTTCGTGGCGTGTGCACCTGGCTGCTGAGGGTGCGGGCTGGGGTGGCCCTCCCGATGATCGGGGGGTGAGCGCTGTGTGAAGCAGATCCTTTGGCGCTACCGCTTCGCTCAGGATGACATTGTTTTTTTCCGGCAATTGACTTTAGGTACACGTGTCACGAAGTGACCGCAAGCCGCGCAGGCGGTTTTGCGTTTATCGTTTTGCGTTAATTGGAGGAGCGGATGGCGATGGATATGGGTGTGGAGAAGGATGCGGGGGGGAAGCGGCGGGCGCTGGGCAAGGGGCTGGACTCGTTGCTGCCAAGAGGTGCGCGGATTGTGGAAGCGGCGCCGCATGGAGAGCCAGCGGCGCCGGTGGGGGACGGGCGCGCTTTTGAGATTGCGGTGGAGCGGATCGACCGCAACCCTTATCAGACACGTACACACTTTGACGAGAGCCTGCTGGAAGAGCTGGCCGCATCGATCCGGGCGGTGGGGGTGATCCAGCCGGTACTGGTCCGACCACTAGAGGGTGGGCGTTACCAGTTAGTAGCGGGGGAGCGGCGGTGGCTGGCCTCGAAGATGGCGGAAAGAACGACGGTTCCGGCAGTGGTGGCGATGCTGAACGACCGCCAGGCGATGGAAGCGACGATCATCGAGAACCTGCAGCGGGCGGACCTGAACCCGATTGAGCAGGCGCGGGCGTTCGACCGGCTGGGGCGCGAGTTTCGCATGACGCAGGACCAGATGAGCGTGCAGACGGGCCGGGATCGGGCGTCGATCTCGAACTTTCTGCGGCTGCTGAAGCTGCCGGAGGAGCTGCAGACGCAGGTGGAGACCGGGGTGCTGACGTTTGGCCATGCACGGGCGCTGCTGGGGCTCGATAGCCAGGAGCAGCGGATGCGGGCGGCGCAGAAGATGCAGGCGCTGGCGATGAGCGTGCGGCAGGCGGAGAACTTTGTGAAGGGGATCATCGACCCGGAGCGGCGGGACCCCGCGGCGCAGAAGGCGGCGGACCTGGTGGACCCGAATGTGCGGGAGATGGAGGATACGCTGCGGAAGTCGCTGGGGATGAAGGTGGTGATCGAGGACAGGAACGGGCGAGGACGGGTGGTGATCGAGTATGCGGATCTGGAGGGGTTCGACACGCTGACGGAGCGGTTGCTGGCTGGATAGAGGCTTAAGACCCCCTGCGCGGGAGGCGGCCACTTCGTGGCGTGTTTTCGTTGGTTGCTGGTGCGGGCTGAGGTGGGCCTCCCGATGGTCGGCGGTTGATTTCAGGGTAGACATGTCCCGAAGGGACCGCAAGCCGCGCAGGCGGTTTTAAGAGGGGCGTTGGTGCAGCTTTCAGTCCGGCGGTGCGCAAGCATTTTCATCGACTGGAATGCGCTCCGCGGTTGTGAAGTTAAGGCTGGTCAACCAATCGTGGACGGCCTGGAGCGCGCGTTTTGCATGGAGCTGCTGCTCAGACACCTTTGGATCGAGCGCATCGCTGCCATCATTCGATCTGAGATCCTGATACCCTACCTGTCTTCGCTGACCATCGAAAGTGGCAGTGACTGAAAAGCCAGCGCTGTCAGTTACCGGCTTTACACGTGTAAGTGAACCAAGGGGCGGAAGATCTCGTATGGCGGCGCTCCCGATTTCCTGCTTCAGGGTCTGTATGCGGGCTTCCGTCAGCTTCAGGCGGTAGGCTTCCAATTGCACGGGCGCGCCCGCGGGCACTTGTGCTCTCAGCAGAACCAGGGTTGCTCCCGATTCGGAGATGTCAACACACTCCGTTCGATTGCTCGTTGGAAAGCTTAGAAGAGTCTGAATTTCAATGATACGAACCCATGGTTCCTGGGCGGCCAAGATGCTTGCAGGTATGAGAAAAAGAAAAGCACTGAACGCCATCCTCTGCATACTATGTCCCCGCCTGAATTATGGTGCTAATTGCATCCTAGTTTTGTTCTTGTCACGTTTTGAGTAAGGTCGTTGGGGAATGCGTACAGGACGAGCTTACTGTTCTCTTTCCTGACGAGAAAGCTTCGTCGAGAGTCGTTGGTCTTTCTCTAGCAGCAGGCAAACAGCTTTAGAAGTGGTCTCATAAATGGCTTTGCGGCTTCGCCGGTCTGTGTGAGACCCGCTTCGGCGGCGCGTCTCATCCGAGCCCTCCCGGAGTTTTGCGGGTTTATGAGACCACTTCTAGCGGTTCGCTGCATTTTTGAGTTCCCTATCTGCTGCCGCTCCGTGGATAAGCCTCTTTATATACTCATCACTTTCGCCTGCCAGGTATTGTCGCAGAAGAGTATCAGCAGTCTCGGAGTGCATGTTGATCAGGACTCTCACCGCTTTGAGCCTCAAGTCCGATTTATCTGAGCTGAGGAGTCTCTGCATCTCCGGGATGGCCGGTCTTCCAATTTGTGCCAGGGCTAGACCCGCAGGATCATCGGCTAAGTTCTCGAAGCGGGTCTGAGTTACATACCCTCCCGCAGCCCCTTTCAGATAGTACTTCAACAGTTCCGGTATGCACTCTTTTACCTGGAGATCCCCAGCGATGAGCATCTCGTTGGCAATTACCGGCCCATCCCAAGCCTTATCAAGCATCGACGGCAAAGCATCTACTATCAAAGCGCGGTCCTGCTGACTGTCTTTGGCCCTCTTTACTATCATCATAGCGGCCTGTTGCGACGTATCCCGTGTTTCGAGCTGCTTAAAGAGGGCTGATATGTCGAGCTGCTGTGCATGGCTTCCAGAACAACAAAAGCAAAAGGTAAGAATGCCAGCCAGGCTCCGCGACGCCACGAATGTTGCTTTCACGATACCTCCGAAAAGCCGGCCGAGTGTTGGCCCTGAGCTGCTAGTTATGTGGAGCGCCGAAGGATAGCCCTCGCAGTTTAACGGCCCTTTACTTTTTAGCTTGCCCTTGTGCTATCCCTCCGTTGATAAGCCGCTTGACATACTCATCACTTTCCACTGCAAGGTGCTGTTGTAACACAGTATCAGCGGCCTCCGAGTGCATGTTTCTTAGAACCCTTACGGCCTTACGTCTCAGGTCTAAGTTGTCTGAGCCGAGGAGTCGCTGCATTTCCGGGATGACGGGTCTTCCGATTTTTGCGAGGGCCAGACCCGCGGGATCGTTGGCTAGCCGCTCGACTCGACTCATAGTTATGAATCCTTCCTCATCTCCCTGGATGTAGTGCTGCATCAGCTCGGGGATACATTCGGCGATTTGAAGATCGCCGGCGATAAGGATTTCATTGTCAATGACCGGGCCGTCCCAGGCCTTATCTATCATCGACGGTAAGGCGTTGGCTATGGCGGTACGGTTCCTGTCACTTTGCCTGCCTTTGGCGACGATCGTTTCCGCAGCCGATTCAGATGTATCCCGCGTTTCGAGCTGCTTGAGGAGGGCTGGTATGCCCATTTCCTGAGCTGTACCGCTGTAGCCAAAAACAAAGATTGCAAAGCCGCTTGCAAAAACCGACGTAGTCAGTGTTTTTGTTTTCATAACTTGCTCCTTGAGCGCTGCCGCTGCGCTCAGGATGACACCTTTTATTTACCGGGCGGGTTGGGGTGGGGCGCCGGTGGTTTGGCGGATGACGAGGGTGGTGGGGATGAGGCTGTGGGGCTTGGGGGCGGCGGCGCCGGTCTGGGGCTGATCCTGCAGCTGGTCGAGCAACTGGCGGACGGCGGCCTGGGCGAGATCGGCGCAGGCCATGCGGATGGTGGTGAGCGGGGGCAGGGTGTAGGCGGAGAGGTGGATGTCGTCGAAGCCGATGAGGGAGAGGTCGGCGGGGATGCGGAGGCCGGCCTGAAAGACGGCGTGCTGGACGCCGATGGCGGTCATGTCGTTGGAGCAGACGAGAGCGGAGGGGCGGGTGGGCAGGGCGAGCATGCGGTGCATGGCGTCGCGGCCGCCGGAGAGGGTGTGGTCGGCCTCGAGCAGCCAGGACCGGACGGCCTTGAGCCCGAGCGAGCGCAGGGAGGCGTTGAAGGCGGCGCGGCGCTCCTCGGCCGAGCGCAGGGTGCGGGGGCCGCTGATGAAGCCGATGCGGGTGTGGCCGAGGGTGTGGAGGTGCTGGACGGCCTCCTGAAAGCCTTTGCGGTAGTCGACCGAGAGGACGGAGCTGCGGGGGAGCGCGGGGGCGGAGTCGATGAAGACGGTGGGCACGTCGTTGCGGGGGAAAAGGTCGAGGGCGAGTTTCTCGATGCCGAAGGTCATGATGGCGACGCCGTCGACTTTGCGCTCCATCATGCGGCGGACGCAGAGGTCCATTTTCTGGCGATCGTAGCTGGTAGAGGCGATGAGGATCTCGTAGCCGCGGGCGACGGAGGCGCGCTCGAACTCCTGAATGAGCTCGGGGAAGAAGGGGTTAGTGATCTCAGAGACGATGAGGCCGAGGAGGCGGCTGCGGCCGGAGACGAGGGACCGGGCCTGGGTGTTGGGGATGTAGTGGAGGGCGCGGATGGCGGACGCGACGCGGGTGGCGAGGGCGGGGTCGACGGTGGAGAGGCCGCTGGTGACGCGGGAGACGGTGGCGATGGAGACGCGGGCCAGCGAGGCGACGGCGCGGATGTCGGGCTTGGGGGATTTGGCGGGCTGTGGGGTGCGTTTCCGTTTCATGGAGCGGTCTGCCACAGCATCGCATGCCTCGGGGGCTGACGCGGCAGCCGATACAGGTATATCTGCTTTTGGCGCGCTGGTGAAGCGGTGTGAGTGGAGGGGCGGGGCGGCGGATGCGGCGCGGGGTGCGCAACTGTGCGCGGGAACGGGTTCCCGGTTTGACATCCTACAAAGAGAATGGTGTGCGCGGGCGGTCTGGGCGGCTTGGACAGGGAGAGGCGGGGGAGCGATGGATGAGGAGCTGGGGGCGCTGCCGACGGAGGCTCGGCTGGTGGAGACGGAGGGGTTTGACGGGCTGACCGCGCTGGGGATGGTGGAGGCGATGCATGCCGCGGACGAGGCGGCGGTGGCGGCGGTGGGGCGGGCGCTGGGGGAAATTGCGGCGGTGGTGGAGGCGGTGGCGGAGCGGATGCGCGGCGGGGACGGCAGGGCTGGAGGGCGGCTGGTGTATGTGGGGGCGGGGACTTCGGGGCGGCTGGGGGTTCTGGATGCCGCGGAGTGCGGGCCTACGTTTGGGGTTCCAGCGGAGATGGTGCAGGGGGTGATCGCGGGCGGGGACCGGGCGCTGCGGGTGGCGGTGGAGGGGGCAGAGGATGACTTTGACGGCGGGGCGGCCGCGGTACGGGGGTTTGGCGCGAGAGATGTGGTGGTGGGGATTGCGGCGAGTGGGCGGACTCCGTTTGTGCTGGGGGCTTTGCGGGCCGGGCGCGCGGCGGGGGCGTTGACGGTGGGGGTGAGTTGCGTGCGGGGGTCGGCGGTGGCGCTGGCCGGGGAGATGGCGGTGACGGTGGAGACGGGGGCGGAGGTGGTGACGGGCTCGACGCGACTGAAGGCGGGGACGGCGACGAAGCTGGTGCTGAATATGATCTCGACCGGGGTGATGGCGCGGCTGGGGTATGTGTATGGGAACTGGATGGTGAATGTGCAGGGGACGAATGGGAAGCTGAAGGACCGGGCGGTGCGGATGGTGGAGGGGCTTTGCGGGGTGGGGCGGGGGGAGGCGGAGCGGGTGCTGGCGGAGGCTGGGGGAGAGGTGAAGGTGGCGGTGGTGATGGTGCGGCTGGGGGTCGGGGTTGGGGAGGCTCGGGGGCGGTTGATAAAGGCGGGAGGGGTGCTGAGAAAGGCGTTGGAAAGCTAAGACCCCCTGCGCGGGAGGCGGCCACTTCGTGGCGGGTTTACTTTGTGGCGGGAGTTCGGGCTGGGGGTGGGCCTCCCGGTGGTCGGCTTGTGATTTTAGGGTAGACATGTCCCGAAGGGACCGCCTCCCGCGCAGGGGGTCTTGGGGTTTTGTGTTGAGGGAAACAGCTGGGCTAAGTGGCGGCGCGTTCGTGGTTGAGGGCGAGGAGGCGGGCTAGGATGTCTTGTTTGGATAAGCTGGGGGGCCAGCCGTAGGCGGCGAAGACGGCTTCGTCGAGGGTGCGGTGGGCGTTGGCGAGCCAAGCGGGGCGCTGGTTGTAGAGGTTGGTCAGGGTGCGGGTTTTGAGGTCGGCTTCAGAAAGTTTTGGCTGGCTCTCGGCTGCGGGCGGGTTGAGCCAGGCGTCACGGAGATGAACGAGGGCGCGGGCGGCTTCGGCGATGTTTTGGACGCGGGGGTCGGCTTGTTCGGTGGGCTCGGTGCCTGGAGGCCAGGGGAAGGGGAAGGTGTCGAAGACCGAGTCTGAGTTATAGGACGGATCATTCCCTTTTCCAATCCAGGAGCAAGTAGCTAGCGTCCATTCTTCATGCGCGGCTGAATGCAGCACTCCAAAGAAATAATCATCGGCCTTGGGGAAAACATGCAGTTTGTGGTCGGGGATGACTGTGGTGTCCATCCAGACAAAGAGGCGATGCTTGGCTACTTCGGGGGTGACGATGCAGCGGGGTAGGTGCGCGATGGCTCTTCGTAATCCCGGTCGTGCTTCACCGTGTATCCACCAGCGTTGCTGCATACGAGCGCGGCGGTTTACGTCGCGCAAGGGTTTTACGTGTTTCTTCACGTATTCGAAGGGCCATTCGTAGAGAGCTGCTTGTGCTTCCGGCATGTTGACGCCGAAGTCGATGAGCCAGCCGCCGCTGTCCCGGTTGGTGATGTCGCGGCCGCCGAGGCGGCGCTTGACCACATCGCTGTTGGGACGGCCGTTGGGGTTGAGCGGCCTAGAAAGCATGAGCTGCGCATCGGCTGCGGTGATGTCAAAGGGACCGCCTTTCATCATGCCGAGGAAGCAGAGTCCTTCGTTCTCAGCGAGTGGCAGAGCGCTGGTGAGGTTCGACTCGGCGGTGAGATCGGCGTGAATCTGAGTCACCTCGAGGCCGTCGAGCGTGTGCTGGGATTCTGTGCCGTCATCGAAACCGATCATGGAGACGCGGACGGCAGCGCCTTCGAGCAGCCAGGGGCGATCGCTCCAGGCCATGAAGATATTGCCGGTCTTCTCGATGCGCTCGAGAACGGGGCGATTGCCGACCATGCGGATGGAGTTCGTGGCGAGCAAGCCTGCCCTGGTCGCGGCCCCAGTTTCTATCTGGCGGCGTGCTTTCTCGAACCAGTAGGTGACTAAGTCAGCGCCGCCAGGAACTCTCGCTTCGTATAAGCGGCGTAAGTCGTCGACATAACTCGGATGCTGGTTTGTGTCGAGCTCGCTTCGCATTTTCTTGTCGCCGAGAAAGGGTGGGTTGCCGAGGATGTAGTCGGCTCTGGGCCACGCGGGTTCGTAGGGTTTGCCTTGCTCGTCGTAGCGGAGGATGGCGTCGGCGTGTTCGATGTTAGTGAGTTTGTCGAGGATAGGTTCGCGGTCTTCGTGGACGCCGTTCTCGTGTTTCCACTGGAGGAAGCCGATCCAGACGACGACGGAGGCGAGCTCGTGCGCGTAGAACTCGGTCTCGATGCCGTAGAGCTGGGCGGGGGAGACCATGGTGGGGAGGACGAGGGAGATGCCCTGCTCGACGGCGAAGTCGCGGGCCTGTTTCCAGAGGTCGAGCATGCGGCGGAGGGCGAGGTAGAGGAAGTTGCCGGAGCCGCAGGCGGGGTCGAGGACGCGGACCTGGGTGAGCTCGTCGATCCAGGCGGTGAGGAGTGTTTCGGAGGGGAGGTCGACGCGGAGGCGGGCCTGGCGGGAAGGGCGGCCGGCCTCCTCGGCGCGCTCGACTTCGCGGGCTTCGAGGACCTGCTGGCGGATCGCGGCCCAGCGCTGCTCGAGGGGGCGCATGAGGACGGGCTCGATGAGCAGGAGGATGTCTTCAGCGCTGGTGTAGTGGGCGCCGATGAGGGAGCGGCGGGCGGGGTCGAGGGAGCGCTCAAAGAGGGTGCCGAAGATGGCGGGGGCGATGTGGGCCCAGTCGTAGTTGCGCGAGACGTCGTAGAGGATGGCGAGGTCCTGGCGGTCGAGCTCGATGATGGAGGCGGAGTCGAAGAGGCCGCCGTTGAAGAACCGGATGGTGTGCTCGCCGAAGATGCCGTCGGGCAGGCTCATGGCCTCGAAGAGGAGGGTGAGTTTGCGCAGGAAGCGGCGGGGCTGGAAGCGGTCTTCGCTCTGGAGGAGCTTGCGGAAGACCTTGTCGGGGAGCAGGCCGATGGAGTCGGCGAAGAGGCAGAAGAGGATGCGCATGAGGAAGTGCGCGATCTGTTCGCGGGTGGCGCCGAGCGAGCGTTCTTCGAGCTCAAGGCGCTCGGCGAGGCGGGCGAACTGGCGGGCGGCGTCCTGGGTGACCTGGGCGTCGGTGCGATCGGGGCGGAGCAGGTCGGTGTCGCCGAAGAGGGCGCGGAGGACGGTGAGGGGCGGCAGCGGGCAGGTGGCGGTGACCTGGTTGCGGAGCAGGTCGTCAAGCGAGAAGGCGTAGACGCGCTTGGGAGTGGAGTGGAAGTTGGTGTGGACCTCGAAGTGGGAGAAGTCGGAGACGACGAGCAGGGGAGGATTGCCGAGGGCTTCGCGGTAGTCGTTGAGCTGGCGGTAAGCACGTTTGAGGTCTTTGTGGTCGCCCTTGTACTCCCAGGCGAAGTGGTCGCGGAGCCAGACATCGGCGAAACCGGTGCCGCCGTAGACTTTGCCGACGCGCTTCTCGAAGGCATAGCGCTCGCCGATGGAGTCTTGCGCGGGAGTGGGCTGGTCGAGGAGGTCGCAGAGATCGAGGAAATGAGGCTGAGCGCCGGAGCGCTCTGATCCGGTGTAGAGCTTCCAGCGTTGGACGAACTCGGCGACGGAGAGAGGCATAGGCGAAGACCCCTGCGCGGGAGGCGGCCACTCGCGTGGCGTGTTCTCGTTGGGGTGACTGTGGGGGTGCAGATGTGGCCCTCCCGGTGGTCGGGATTAGCATCCCGAACAACGTGAGGGCCACGGAAACTGCGGCTGCGAAGAGAAAAATGCCACGTGAGTGGCCGCTGGCCGCGCAGGCGGTTTAGGCCTTTTCGGCGGTTTTCTTGACGGGGGCGATGGCGTCTTTGGCGGCCTTCGCGATGCGGAACTTGACTACGGTTTTGGCTTTGATCTTGATGGCTTCGCCGGTCTGGGGGTTGCGGCCGGTGCGGGCTTTGCGCTCGGCTTTGACGAGGCGGCCGAGGCCGGGGATGACGAAGACGCCGCTCTTTTTGGTTTCCTTGACGGCGGTGTCGGCGAGCAGGTCGAAGAAGGCGACGGTCTGCTTGCTGGTGAGCTCGAGTTTCTCGGCCATCTGGCGGACGAGGGCGGTCTTGGTGAGAGCGGTGGTGGCCATGGGTTGGTTCTCCTTGAGAGTTGAGAGCGAAATGGGTCGATGCATGGGCTCACTCAGGAGCGGTTTTGTGCAGCAATGGCGAGGGTTCCTGAGCGGCCTGCCGGGATTTACCATCGCGGTTTCCCACCCCCGTTGTCAACAGAAAACCAGTGTTTGTGCGGGTTTGGCGAGGAATAGTTCCCATTTAAGTAAGGTTTCAGCGGGTTTTGCAGGGTTTCTTGTTACTTTCGTCCCGATTTTGCCCTGCTGCCGGGGTGAGATGCAAGGGGCGCCGGGCGTAACCGTTTCGTGCAACCCTGAAGCCGCGGGATACCCGGTGCGGGCCCGGAGCGGGGCAAAAGCGGGTAGGCGTTACACGCGCAAGGCCCTGAGAAAACAAGGCAGTCCGCAAAGATTGCATGGTAACAGTGCAAATGCTTACCAATGTGCTGTGACGAATTTGATCGGCGCGGGGCAAAACGAAGTATCTATGGGAAGCGGGAAAGCGGGAAAGCGGTCCGGGACTGAAAAGCAGCCCGGGGCGCGCGAAGCACAGCCGCGAACTGGAGCCGTGGACTGGGGCTGCGAACTGTGGCCGTGGACTGGGGCTGTGGTGCAGACCGGGGCGGGACAGGCGCTTCGTTTCTCAAGGAATGGTCTCAAGGAACGGTCTCAAGGAATGGGAAAAGCTGCCGATAGAGCAGATACCCCCAGAGGCGAGGCAGGCGACACTTGGCTTTTTTGTTTTTCGGAATCGATAAAAGGACACCAAACTGCGATGACACGACTGAAGAAAGCACTGGTAATTGGAGCTCATCCGGATGATTGCGCACTGGGCGCGGCTGGATTTTCTGTCCTGCTGCGGCGTTCGGGCTGGCATGTAACGTTTTTGACGATGACCGATGGCGAGCTGGGCGGCGACCCGCTGCTGCGTCTGGAGGAAGAGCGGGTGAGCGCGGGCATCCTGGGCGTGGACCTGGACTTCGGGCACCTGCCGGATGGATCGATGAGCGGGCGCGGGACGGTGGAGGTGCTGGAGGCGAAGCTGGACGCGCACCGGCCGGAGCTGATCCTGACGCATGCGCCGACGGACTCGCACGCGGACCACCGGGTGCTGAGTGACTCGCTGGTATCGGCGGCGCGGCGGCATGCGAGTGTGCTGTTTTTCGAGGGGCCCTCGACGCTTGAGTTCTCGGCCGCGCTGAAGATCGATATCGGCCGCACGTGGGACCAGAAGGTGAAGAGCCTGCTGGCGCATGCCTCGCAGAGGGAGCGGGTGCGGACGGTGGAGTGGGCGGAGGCGGCGGGGCGGCACCGGGCGTGGCCGCACTACAGGGGAGTGTGCGAGGCGTTTTCGCCGGTGCGCATGGACCTGAGCCTGATGGTGGAGGTGGCGGCCGAGATGGGCCTGCCGGCCGCCAGTCATGCGATCCAGAACAGCAGTGCGAACTCTATAGCGTGGAGCATCGTCTAATGCATCCGTTCCGTTCGGTCCGTTCCGTGAAGGTGTTGATTGTCGGCGCCGGCCCGTGCGGCCTGGGCGCGGCGCTGGAGATGATGGAGAGCGGGCCCGGGGGCGACGGGGACTTCCTGCTGGTGGACGCGGGGGCGCAGCCGGGTGGCTGGGCTTCTTCGCGGACGACAGCGGAGGGGTTCACGTTCGACTTTGGCGGACACGTGCTGTTCCCGCACAAGCATTACACGCGGTTTGCGGAGCTGCTGGAGGGGCTGCCGATCGGCTGGGCGTCGTCAGTGCCGGAGCGCGGGGTGCAGATGGATGGGCGGTTTCTGCCCTACCCGGCGCAGAGGAACCTGCAGCGGCTGCCCTGGGCCAAGCTGGTGCGGGCGATCGGGAGTGTGCTGCTGCACCGGAGGCGGGTGGCCAGGGCTGCCAAGGGAGAGCGCCGGGGGGCAGCGGTTGAAGGCAATCTGGGCGCCTACCTGTCGGGCCACTTCGGGAGTTATGTCACGAGCATCCTGATGGGGCCGCTGAACCGGAAACAGTGGGCGCATGCGCCGGAGCAGCTGACCGATGTGTGGGTGAAGCACCGGTCGGGCTCGACGACGCGCAATGTGGCGGATATGGACCTGGGGCGCGCGGTGCGGAACCTGCTGCTGGGCCGGGACGAGCCGGGCTGGACGCCGGAGACCAGGGTGACGTATCCGGCCGAGGGTGGGTCGGGGGCGATCTGGACGGCGGTGGCGCGGGTGATTCCGGCGGAGAAGATGCTGCTGGGGACGCGGATCGTTGCGGTCTCGCTGGAGGCGAAGACGGCGCTGCTGAGTACGGGCGAGACGGTCATGTGGGAGCAGATGGTGTCGACGATGCCGCTGGATGCGCTGCTCCGCTCTTTGGACGGGCGGCCGGAGCTTGCCGCGAAGGCTGCGGGGCTGGTCAAGGCGCGGTCGCGGCTGTTCGGGTTCGGGGTGCGGGGAGCGATGCCGGAGAGGTATGCGGGGCTGCACTCGTGCCAGGTGACGGATGCGGATGTGCCGTTCTGGCGGGTGAACTTCCCGACGACGGTAAGCCGGGGGAATGGGCCGGCGGGATGCTACTCGATGTTATGCGAGGTAAGTGAACCGGCGGGTGAGCCGGGGCGGCCAGAGGGCGAGCTGCGCGCCGCGGTGGAGGAGAGCCTGTACCGGATGGGGCTGCTGGGGCGCGCGGGGCAGGAGACGGTATCGCGGTGGGAGTCGACGATCGAGCACGGATACCCGGTGCCGTTCCTGGGGCGCGACCGGCTGCTGGGGGAGATACAGCCGCCGCTGGAAGAGGCGGGAGTGTACAGCCGGGGACGGTTCGGGACGTGGCGCTATGAGATATCGAACCAGGACCACGCGTTTATGCAGGGGGTTGAGGTGGTGCGGAGGATCCTGTTCCGGATGCCGGAGGAGACGTTTGGCAACGCGGCGGCGGTGAATGAGGTGGTGGTGCCGAAGGTTGTGGGTGGGGTGCTGGATGCGGTGCGGGACGGGATGGTGCAGCCGGTTGGGGTGAGTGCGGGGTAGCGTGGTGGCTGGAAAGGCTGCGGTATTGAACGATTCAATGCTGGATGGGTTGTTTGTTATGGGTTCGTGAATACAAGACGACCTATAAACATTGATCATTGATCATTGATCATTGATCTTGCCAAAGCGGTACCTTGGCTCCGTAGATGGCGAGAGTATGAGGTTGCTCAGAATCCCCGTTGACGGCTTGCGTTTTATGATCCGCCCAGCCCTGCTGGTGGCGGCGCTTTCTACTTACCTTGTATGGCCAGATGACGTCGTGTGGCGTTTCATCAAGGCTGCTCCGAACACCCGCTTACTGGAGCATGTTGCTTTCGGCGCCGCGGCGATTTTGCTTGGTGTCGCGCTGCTGCTCAAGGTGCAGGCCAGCGTTTCTGTGCGCAGGCAGGGCAGTCCTCATCTCTCCCGCACCCCAAATGTGGCCAATTTGCTCCAGGCAGTAGGGATCGGCTCCCTCCTGCCTTTACCCGGCTTTCTGCTCCTTGTTTTCGGCGACCTTTTCACCAGTCTGCTGTTGGATAGGTGGCTCCCGGTTTCGGAAGAATCACAGACTGAGCTGGAGGCTCGCCGTATTTCGCAGGCTGGTTCGTGGAAAGACGCACTGGGGAAGCACATCGGTCTTTGCTGCGCATTTGCCTCCATGCTTATCTTCAGCATGGTGCTGATCGACCGTATGGCCGATGCGCTGTTTGGCGCGACGGCGTTGATCTCTGTTGTGGCAAGCTCCCGAGATGCGTTGCGCGCCGGTGCACGTCGTGCGTAGCTTCCATGGACATGCTTTTTGAAATCAGATTCTCGTATGAGAGACGCGATTGCGTGATTGGAGCGATCGCTGAGGAGAAGGCGACTTATCGGTAGTAATCGTGTCTGTGAGCGCATTGGCGATTTGGCGCTCGTCGACGAGCTGAGCGAGATCGCGGGACGGAAGTCCTTTTCGGGATGGATCGCCATATCCTGGTTGGTCTATGGGGGATTGGCGAAATCCCCGGTCCTGCGGCTCATTTACCAGCGGTCTTTTTTCCCTTGGTCGCGGCTTTCTTTTTCGCAGCCGCTGTACTTCCGGTAGGCGTTCTGCGCGAAGGCGGTGATAGGCTGACGGTGCCAGTTTCCTCCGCCTTGCTTTTCCATGCGCCTGGCTGTTGAGATGAGCTCCACACCAGAGGGCCGGATTGCCAACTGCCGACGAAGGTGCGCAAGCGTTTGCTAAGCGAACGGCCTGGAGCGCGCTGTCGCAGGACTGGCGTCTGTACCTCTATGAAGGGGCAGAGCTTGCCATCTTCATGATCTCTGCGTGCGTTTGCACCGTCATCCTCTTCCACCCCGGCTATCCCGCCTTGCGGGTCATTCCAAGTCCGATACTCCGTAGAGTCCTCATGGGAATCGGCATGGGACTCACCGCAGTCCTCATCATTCACTCGCCGATGGGCAAGAGGTCAGGGGCGCATTTCAATCCTGCGATCACCCTTACGTATTTGCGGTTGGGTAAGGTCGCTGTTTGGGATGCCGTTTTCTACGTCCTCTTCCAGTTCGCGGGTGGGGTATTTGGAGTAGGAGTCTCGTCGCTTGTCCTCGGCAAACGTCTCGCCGACCCGGGCGTGGATTATGCCGTTACCGTTCCAGGCAAGTACGGCACAGCCGCAGCCTTTGCTGCCGAACTGTTCATGGCCGCGCTGCTGATGGGAGTCGTGCTTTGGACCTCAAACCGCCCGCGCATCGCCGGCTACACCAGCTACTGTGTCGGCATTTTGATCGCACTTTACATTGTGTTGTTCGCGCCAGTCTCCGGGTTCAGCATCAACCCGGCGCGCACCGTCGGCTCGGCAGTGTTTGCACACCTATGGACCGCAGGCTGGGTCTACTTCACCGCTCCGCTAATCGGCATGATGGGTGCTGCGGAGGCGTATCTACGCTCATACGGCCGTGACCGTATCCTCTGCGCGAAGCTGCACCCTGACCCGAACTACCCTTGTTCCTTTCGCTGTCATTTTCCCTCGCATCGCCATCCTGTCTCTTCTGGCGATTGAACAATGAAAAGGCTGTGTATGTGTTTGGAGGGATAGCTTCCCCTGCATCTTACGGAACATGTCTCTCCAGTACGACGCGATTGTCATCGGCACGGGGGCGGGCGGTGGAACGCTGGCTCTCCATCTGGCTCAAGCCGGTAAGAACATCCTGATCATCGAGCGCGGCCCCTTCATGCCGCAGGAAAAGCTGAACTGGGACACCTCTGCAGTCTTCCTAGACAATCGTTATCACACCAAGGAAACCTGGCAGGATAAGGACGGGAAAGACCTTCATCCGCAACAGGCTTACTACGTTGGCGGCCAGACGAAGGTGTATGGCGCGGCCATGTTCCGCATGCGCGCGGAGGACTTCGGCGTCATCCAGCACAAGGGCGGCATCTCGCCCGCATGGCCCATCTCCTACGCCGATATGGAGCCGTATTACACCCAGGCTGAAGAACTTTTCCACGTCCACGGTGACCTCGGCACTGCGCCCAGCATGCCCGGCGGCTTTGGCTCCTCGTTTGATCCCAGCGAGCCATTTCACTCGAAGCAGTATCCGTATCCGGCATTCTCGAATGAGCCGCGCATGCAGAGCATTGAGGACGATGTACGCAAGCTCGGCGTCAACACCTTTCCCATTCCGCTCGGCCTGAAGCGCAACGAGGCAGACCCGCTTGCGTCCAAGTGCATCCGTTGCGATACCTGCGACGGCTATCCTTGCCTCGTTCACGCCAAGTCGGATTCCGACATCAACTGCATCCGCCAGATCATGCACCTGCCGAATGTCACGCTCATGACCAACTCACGCGTGACGCGCCTGATCACGAACGCAGCGGGCACGGCTGTGACCGGCGTTGAAGTCATTCACTCCGGTGCCGGCAAGCCGTACGGCAGCGCGGCCGCGCCAACAGACACAGAGGCTCCGCCACCCTCGAAAACTGGGCAGACCGCAACCTACACCGCGGGGGTTTTCGCTGTCTGTGCGGGAGCGATTCACTCCGCGGTTCTTCTGCTGGCGTCCGCGAATGATAAGCACCCGACCGGCCTTGCGAACAGCTCGGATCAGGTTGGCCGCAACTTCATGTATCACCAGGCAGACGCGCTGCTTGCGCTCTCGACCCAGCGCAATGAAGACTCCTACACAAAGACCTGGGGCACGAATGACTTCTACCTGAAGGACACCGATCCGGCCTATCCGTTCCCGCTGGGACAGGTCCAGCCCGTAGGCAGTTTCCACTTCGAGATGATGAAGGGTGACGCCCCGCCGCTCACACCCGGCTTCGTCCTCGAGGGCATGAAGCACCACGCGGTTCCATGGTGGTTGACCACAGAAGACCTTCCCGCCGCAGAGAATCGTGTCACCCTGCACAACGCAACGCCGCTTTCGGTCGATAGCATGCAGCCCGGCTTGGCAGGCGCCCACCCATCCGGGGACACTGGCCGCACCAACGAGTCAGAACCTGTCACGGACAGCGCTCCCCATCGCATCCAGCTCTCCTACACGCCTAACAATGTTGAGTCATTCGATCGCCTCAAAGATCGCTGGGTAGACGTGTTGAAGAAAGCAGGCCACGCGACAACGCATGTGCCCCTGCACGCTTACTTCAAGAAGCGCATCCCGCTCGAAGGTGTCGGGCATCAGAATGGCACCTGCCGCATGGGCAACGATCCCGCAACCAGCGTGCTCGACGCGCACTGCAAGGCACACGATCTGGACAATCTGTACGTGGTCGATGCCGCATGTTTCGTATCTGCCAGCGCCGTGAATCCGTCGCTGACAATCATTGCGAACGCAATCCGTGTGTCTGACCACCTGCTGCAGGAGCGGCTTCAGTAAGCCTCGCGACTGCTACAGACTTCCCGCGTTCCTGAGCATGCCACCGTCAATGAAGTGCGTGCTACCGGTGATGTAGGAGGCCTTGTCCGAAGCGAGGAAAACGGCAAAGTCTCCAATCTCCTCCGGTTTACCCCAGCGGCCCAGCGGAATGTCCGCAAGGATCGCATCGTTCATCGCCTTGTTCTCCTCCACGTCCTTATCGATAGGCGTGTAAATGGCGCCCGGGCCGATGTTGTTCACGGTGATCTTGTGAGGAGCAAGCTCCACGGCAATGGTGCGCATCAGCATCCGAAGTCCGCCTTTAGTCGCGCAATAGGGAGCGTTGGTCAGCAAAGGCAAGTCCTCGTGGATCGAGGAAATATTGATAATGCGGCCGCCGTTGCCCTGCGCGATCATCTGTTTCGCTGCCGCTTGTGAACATAGAAAAGGTCCGGTCAGGTTGACGGCCATGATCTTCTGCCATTCGTCCAGCGGGTAATCCACGAAAGCGAACTTCTTCTCGATGCCTGCGTTATTCACGAAGATGTCGAGCTTGCCGAATGCCTCGACTGTCTTCCGAATCAGCATGGCCACATCGTCCGGGTTTGAGATGTCAGCGTCGACACCGATCGCCTTCCCACCTTCTCTCGTGATCTGGTCGATCGTGCCCTGCGCGATCTCAGCTTTTCCTACGTAATCCACCACGATCGAAGCGCCTGCGTTCGCCATAGCCAGCGCGATACCTTGGCCTATACCGGTCCCCGCCCCGGTAATAACAGCTACCTTGCCATCTAAGCTCATCATGAAGCAATCCTACGCGGAAACACAAAGGCCCGCGCTTCTAAGAACAGCAAGTGACAGCCATTCGAGTGCCATCAGATCGGCCCACAACATCGGCGTCAGAAGAGCCAGTCCTGACAAGTCTTAGCGCTGTATCTGGACCGCTCCAGGGAGGGCCCTGTTCTTACAGCACCGCATGGAGCGGTCCGGATACAGCAACTTGCGAAAAGCTGCTTATCGGAAAGCCGGATCGCTTCGCTCGCGCTTGATGGAGGCGCTGTGAAGTTACGATTGCGCCGACGCTCGTAAGGTGGGGTGCGGAGAGGATGCGCGCGGGGAGAGTTGGGTCAGGCGGGGAGTTGTTCGGGTTCGGGTTGTGGATCGGGATGGGTGGGGGCGGAGGGGGTGGGGTGGAGGTGGCGGCTGAAGAGGGGGTAGAGGAGGGGGAGGACGTACAGGGTGAGGAGGGTGGCGGTGAGGAGGCCGCCGATGACGACGGTGGCGAGGGGGCGCTGGACTTCGGCGCCGCGGCTGGTGGCGAGGGCCATGGGGATGAAGCCGAGCGAGGCGACGGTGGCGGTGATGAGGACGGGTCTTAGGCGGTCGGAGGCGCCCTGGCGGATGGCGCGGGCCATGTCGAGGCCTTTGGCGCGAAGGTTGTTGATGTGGCTGACCATGACGACGCCGTTCAACACCGCTACGCCAAAGAGGGCGATGAAGCCGATGGAGGCGGAGAGATTGAGGTTGATGCCGCGAAGCCAGAGGGCGGCGATGCCGCCGACCAGCGCGAGGGGAACGATGAGCAGGATGAGGAGCGTCTGGCGGAGGTTCTGGAAGGTGGCGTAGAGCAGGCCGGCGATGATGAGCAGGGAGAGCGGGACGACGAGGATGAGGCGCTGGATGGCGGCCTGCTCGTTCTGGTACTGGCCGCCCCAGTCGAGCGAGTAGCCGGGGGGGAGTGGGAGCTTCTGGGCGATCTGGCGCTGGGCCTCTTTGACGAAGGAGCCGAGGTCGCGGCCTTCGACGTTGGTGGAGACGACGATGCGGCGGTGGGCGTTCTCGCGGTTGATGAGGATGGGGCCGGAGACACGCTGGATATCGGTGACCTGGTCGAGGCGGACGAGCTGGCCGGTGGGGGTTTTGAGCTGGAGGGCGTAGATGGCGTCGAGATTGTTGCGCATGCTCGGGGGCAGGCGGACGGCGATGGGAAAGCGCTGCTCGCCGACAACCATCTCCGAGACTTGTTTGCTGCCGATGAGCGACTCGACGACCTCCTGGATGTCGGAGACGTTGAGGCCGTAGCGGGCTGCCTGTTCGCGGTTGACGTGGATTTCGAGATTGGCGGCGCCGGCAATGCGCTCGAGCTGGGGCTGCGAGGCGCCGGGGACCGCGGAGAGGATGGCGAGGGCCTGGTTGCCGAGGTGTTCGAGCTGGTCGAGGTCGGGGCCGAAGATTTTGAGCGCGGCGTCGCCGCGGGTGCCGGTGATGGTCTCGTCCATGCGCATTTCCATCGGCTGGGTGAATTCATAAGTGACGCCGGGGATTTTATCGAGGGCGGCTTCGAGTTTGTCGGAGAGCTGCTGCTTGGTTTTGCAGCAGCGCCACTGGTTGCGAGGGATGAAGGAGAGATAGGCATCGGTTTCGTAGACGCCCATGGCCTCGGTGGCGAGGTCGGGGCGGCCCATTTTGGAGACGACGCCGGAGACCTCAGGGAAGGAGCGGATGGTTTTCTCGATCTGGTTCTGGATGGCGATGGAGCGGGTGAGGGAGATGCCGGGAAGTTTTTTGGAGGTGATGACGAGGGAGCCTTCGTCGAGGGTGGGCATGAACTCAGTGCCGAGGAAGGGGAGCGAGGCGAGGGCGAGGATGACGAGGGCCAGGGCGGAGAAGAGGATGAGTTTGCGGTGGTGCTGGGCGCGGTCGAGGGAGCGGGTGTAGCGGTCGCGGAGTTTAGGAAACCACCCGCTACCCGCGGTGGGGCCACCTGCGGTGGGGCTGGCGTCGGCGCTGCGCGCCGAGGCGTTGGTGCGGGTGGGGGGTGGAGTGGTGGCGCGGCGCCCGTCGATGCCGGGCTCGTATGTTGGGTCAAAGGCGGGGTCGATGTTTTGTTTGCGACCGTTGTGGAAAGAGCGAGAGTCAACTGCATGTCCTTCGACTGCGACCTGTGGGCTTCGCTCAGGATGACCACCTGCGGTGGGGCTGGCGTCGGCGCTGAGCGCCGAAACACTGGTGCGGGTGTTGGCGGTGGTGGCGGCGCGGCGCCCGTCGATGCCGGGCTCGTGTGGGGGGAAAGCAGATCGTTCGCTTTGCTCAGGATGACCACCTGCGGTGGGGCTGGCGACGCCTTCGGCGTGGAAGTGCGAATCGTTCCACTGCATGCTTGCCGGGTTGGGTTTGGGCGAGCGGTGGAAGAGGCGGGCGAGCCAGGAGTGCGAAGTGGAGTGCGAGTTTTCTTTCTGTAACCGTTGCTGTTGCTTATGGCGCAGGGCGAGGGAGCAGGCGGCGGGGACGACGAAGAGCGCCATGAGCAGCGAGCCCGAGAGGGCGGACATGACGGTGACGGCCATGGGGCGGAACATGCGGCCGGCGAGGTCCTGGAGGGTGAGCACGGGGAGGTAGACGGCGAGGATGATGAGCACGCCGAAGGTGATGGGGCGGGCGACCTCGCGGGCGGCGTCGCGGATTATGTCGAGCAGGGCGCGGGGCGGCTTGCTCGCTTCGCGGGGGTCGGGATCGCTGATTGCTTCACGGGAGTTGCGCCGGTTTTCACTTGCTTCGCGGGGGTCGGTTGCGTACGGGTCCGGCTCGTTGTTCTGCTCGTTGTCTTGCTCGTTATCGCTGTCGTCGCCGTTTTCAAGGCGGTGCATGCAGTTTTCGACCATGACGACGGAGCCGTCGACGATGGTGCCGAAGTCGATGGCGCCGAGGCTCATGAGGTTGGCGGAGATGCCGAAGATGCCCATGCCGAGGAAGGCGAAGAGCAGCGAGAGGGGGATGGTGCAGGCGACGATGAGGGCGGCGCGCCAGTCGCCGAGGAAGAGGAGCAGGATGGCGATGACGAGGCAGGCGGCTTCAAGGAGGTTCTTTTTGACGGTGTGGATGGTGGCGTCGATGACGTCGGACTGGTCGTAGAAGGGGACGATTTTGGCGCCGCCGGGGAGCTTCATGGTGGCGATCTTTTGCTTGACCTGCTGGATGATCTTGTTGCCGTTGGCGCCCTTGAGGATGATGACCATGCCGGAGACGGTTTCGCCCTGGCCGTCGTGGAGGACGGCGCCGTGGCGGATGAGTGGAAGCGTTTCCATCTCGGCGACCTGGTTGAGCAGGATGGGGGTGCCGTTGCGGGTGGCGACGACGATGTGGCTGAGGTCCGAGAGCGATTCGGCGCGGCCGAGACCGCGCACGGTGTAGGTCTGGTCGGCGTGCTCGATGTAGGAGCCGCCGAAGTTGGCGTTGTTGTTTTCAACGGACGCGATGACGTCGTGGAGGGTGAGGTTGTACTGGCGGAGGTTGTCGGGGTTGACGACGACTGAGTACTCCCTGGTGTCGCCGCCCCAGGAGTTGATTTCGCTGACTTCGGGGACGGTGAGCAGGCTGTAGCGGATGGTCCAGTCGTGGAGGGTTTTGAGCTGCATGAGCGACATGGAGGGCGACTGGACGGTGTACTGGAAGACTTCGCCGAAGGCGGTCGACATCGGTCCCATGACGGGCTGGAGGCCGGCGGGGAGGCGCCCCTGCGCTTCGTTGAGGCGCTCGGCGACGAGCTGGCGGGCGCGGTACGGGTCGACCGAGTCAGAGAAGATGATGGTGAGCATGGAGAGCTCGAGTTTGGAGGTGGAGCGGACGGTCTGGAGTTTGGGCATGCCGAGCATGGTGGTTTCAAGCGGGAAGGTGACGAGCTGCTCGACCTCAACGGGGGACATGCCGGGGGCCTGGACGGTGACGACGACCTGGTTGTTGGTGAGGTCGGGGAAGGCCTCGATGGGGAGGTTGCACATGACGATAAGGCCGCCGGCGACAAGCAGGAGCATGGCGATGAGGACGAGCCAGCGGTTGGCGAGGAAGAAGCGGGTCATGGGCGGCTACTCATCCCCGATGGTGCCTTTGAGGAGGTCGGATTTGAGGGTGAAGGCGCCGGCGATGGCGATGCGGTCGCCGGGGTGCAGGCCGTCGGTGATCTCAACCTGACCGGAGACGGCGGGGAGGGTTTTGAGGGCGCGGGGGGAGAAGTGTGTGCCGTCGGCGGTTACAAATACGGACTGGATGCCGTTGATCTCCTGGAGGGCGTCTTCGGGGACGTAGAGGGCTTGCCGCGGGGCTGCGCCCGTCTCTTCAATGTCGGCGGTGGTGAACATCTGCGGCTTGAGTTGGTTGCGTGGGTTGGGGATGGTGGCGCGGAGCTGGATGGTGCGGGTCGCGGGGTCCAGCGTGCTGCCGATGAGGGTGACGGCGCCGGGGAAGGTCTCATTTGGCCAGGCGGTGGAGCGGACGGTGACGTGTTGGCCGAGGCGGAGGTGCGAGAGGTCGGCCTCGTTGACGGAGGCGATGAGCCAGACGGAGGAGAGATTGGAGATGGTGTAGGCCTCCATGCCGGGCTGGAGGACCATGCCGGGGGTGATGGCGCGGGTGATGATGGTGCCGGCGATGGGGGATTTGATGGGGAGGTTCTCATAGGTGTAGAGGGTTGCGGGGGTGACGGAGGCGGGCGGGACCTGGAGCAGGTCCGCGAGGTGTTCGCGCTCCATGACGACGGCGGCCTGGGCGTTGGCGAGCTCGGTCTGGGCCTGGAGGAGCTCCTGCTGGCTGCTTTGCTGCTGCTCGAGCGAGGCGGCCTGGATGGAGTAGAGGTGGGCGTAGCGGTCGTGCTTCTGCTGGGCGTAGAGGACGGCGGACTGGGCGCGGGCGGCGTTAGCGAAGTTCTGGGCGAGGGCGCCGACGGTCTCATGCAGGGAGTGGCTGTGGACGTGGGCGAGGACTTCGCCGGGGTGGACGAGGTCGCCGGCGTTGTGGGCGACGTCGGTGACGGTTCCGTCGAAGTAGGGGCCGATGTGGGCGGTGCGCTGGTCGTCCATGGCGATCTGGCCGGGGACGGAGAGGGTGCGGGGGACGGAGCGGGGCTGGATGGTGGCGAGGCGGATGCCGGCGGTGGCCTGCTCGCTTGGGAGGACGGCGATGGTGTTCTGGGATTGGGATTTGTTGGAGTTGGTGTTGGTTGCGCCGCTGCTGCCTTTGCTGTCGGAGGAGGGCTTGGTGCTGGAGCTGGAGCTGCTGGAGCAGCCGAGGGTCAGGGCGAGGGCGACAGCCACCAGGAGCGAAAGACCGATGGAGGGCAGGCGCTTCTGTAACAAAGTTGGCGACAGAAGCGATGCCCGCGGTGTCTGCATGTGTAACCGGCGCGGTGGCAGAAACGAGGAATGCGGTGTGTCGAAGCTCAGGATTGCTGATTGCGGGGTCACGGCTGTTCTCCGTAGGCGAGCTGGAGGGCGACGGCGGCTCGCTGATATTCGGCCCAGGTCTGGATGGCGAGCAGGCGGGTGTCGATGAGAGTGCGTTCGGCGTCGAGGTAGCGGAGCAGGTCGGCGCCGCCGGAGCGGTAGGCGTCGGCGATGATGGCGGCGTTGCGGGCGGCGCGGTCGCCCATGCCGGGCAGAGTGGAGCGGACGAGGGCCTGCTCCCGGTTATATGTAACGACGGCGGTGGCAATTTGCGAGCCGGCGGCAAGGCGGGTGTAGGCGAGCTGGTCGTCAGCAAGCTGCGAGCCGGCGGCGGCGAGGGCGACGCCGCCTTGGTTGCGGCTGAACAGGGGCAGGTCGAACTGGAGGCCGGTGTAGAGGGTATTGGCGCCGGAGTTGCGCTTGTAGCCGAGGAAGAAGTCGGGGTCGGGGACTCCGTTGGCGTGCTGGAGGCGGATATCGGCGCGGGCCTGGGCGAGGGCTTCGTGGGCGGCGAGGACATCGGGGCGCTGCTCGACGGCGGTGGAGAGGGGCAGCTCGGCGACGGGGCGCTCCTGCTGGAGCGGGTCAGAGAGCGGTGCGGACTGGGCGGAGAGCGAGGCGGTGCGGCGGGCGAGCTCGATGGAGGCGGCGTCCTGATCGCGCTGGGCCTGGGCGTAGGAGAGAGCGACGCGGTCGCGCTCGACCTGGGTGCGGAGCAGGTCGACGCCGGCGGTAGCGCCGGAGTCGACGCGGTCGGACTGGTACTGGACGAGGCGGTCAAAGTCGACGAGCTGGTGCTGCCACTCGATGGCGGCGGCGCGGGTGGCAGAGACGGCCCAGTAGGCATCGGCGATGCCGGCAGCGAGCTGTCGGAGGGCGAGGGTGGACTCGGCCTGCGAGCGGCGGAGGTTGGTTTGGGCGTAGTCGATGCGTTTGCCTCGCTTGCCGTCGATCTCGAAGGTCTGGCTGAGATAGCCGTAGTCTTCGGTGTTATCGGGGAAGGAGAAGGTGTGGTCCCAGGGGCGGAGGTCTTCCGACTGGAGATAGACGCGGGGGTTGGGGCGGAGGCGGGCCTGGGTAAGCTGGGCGCGCTGGAGCTCGACCTGATCGGTGGTGGAATGGGCTTCAGGAGACTGGGCGAGGCCGGTGCGGATGGCGTCGTGGAGGGAGAGCTGGGCGAGGAGCAGGGTGTGGGCGGTGAGGAGGAGTGTGGCCGCCGCCGCGTAACGGTGGAGGCTGGGATGGTGGGTTGGCATCATGCTTGAACTTAGGAGACAGGAGACGCGACGGGAAAGCAAGCGGCTGCTGTCGTGAAAGATAGATGCGTTTGGATGGGGGAAAGATACGGGCTATGGCGGACTGCGGCGGTCGCCGACTTATTCGGTCGGAGTTATCTGGGGTAATCTCCGGGATAAGTGGGGATAAGTGCAGATTTCCGGCTTGCGCTGGATGCAGAGAGAGTCGACCAGAGGATTGTGTGGTGCCCATGTCTCAGAAGCAAGCGTGGGGTGACCGGCTTGGACTGCGCTCTCAATGACAGCATTGTCATAAATGAAGCGTCTGCACACTGCGGCTTAGTTATCGCAGGATAGTGCTGCTGCTCTAGGTGGATTGACTTATGGAAGGGGATGTCTGGGTGGTGGGGCGGAGGGTCTCAGGGAAGGCGAAGAGCAGGACGGTGAAGGCGAGGGCGCCGACGCCGGCGAGGCCGAGAAAAGAGGCGTTGTAGGAGAGGTGCTGGATGAGCAGGCCGCCGAAGGTATTGCTGAGGGCGGCGCCGATGCCGACGGCGGCGCCGAGCGCGCCCTGGGCGAGGTTGAAGCGGCCGGTGCCGCGGGTGCGGTCGGCGATGACGAGCGCGGAGACGACGCCGAAGATGACGTTGGCGAGGCCGTCGAGCAGCTGGACGGCGATGAGGGCGGCGTCGCCGCGGACGATGGTGTAGAGGGTTCCGCGCAGGATGAGAGCTGAGAAACCAAGCAGCAGGAGATTGCGGCGGCCGCGGCGGGCGGCGAGGCGGCCGACGAAGGCTGCGCCGAAGGTGATGACGAGCTGGGTGACGATGATGCAGGCGGACATGAGCGGGGCGGCGGAGCGGGCGTGGCCGCGGGCCAGCATTTCGCCGAGCTGGGGGAGCATGGCGGCGTTGGCCAGGTGGAAGAGCGCGGCGCAGAGGAGGAAGGTGAGCAGGACGCGGTCGCCGAGCAGGACGTGGAGGATGCTGTCCCTGGTCTTTCCGCTGTCGCTGCTTGCGCTGCTGGTGCTGGTTTCACTGCTTTCGCTGGCGGTGTTGTTGCGGGAAGGGGTCGTGGAGGTGTCGAGGGCGCCGCGGGCGTGGGCGGGGTCGATGTCGGCGGGGCGGATGGAGAAGAGGCACGCGAGGGTGGGCAAGACGAAGAGCGCGGAGCAGAGAAAGATGAAGCGGTTGCCGTAGTGGTAGCCGACGAAGGCGAACAGGAGGGCGGAGACGACGTTGCCGGCGGCGGCGAAGGACTGATTGGTGCCCAGCTGGCGGTCGAAGCCGGAGGGGCCGGTAATGCCGAGCAGGATGGCGTTGAGCAGGAGGCCGGTGAAGAGGCCGGCTAGAACGATGAGGGCCTGGGCAGAGGCGACGACGGGGAAGGTGCTGCGCCAGCAGAGCAGGGCGGCGCCGAGGCCGACGAAGGTAATGGAAAAGGCGGCGAAGCGGCGGAAGTTGCGGAGATGGTCGGTGAGGGCGCCAGAGGGGATTTGGAGGGCGACGGGGATGAGGCCGGCGGCGGTGAGGAAGGCGCCGAGACGGGCGGGGCTCCAGCCGTTGGCGGCGAGATAGGCGGCGAGGAAGGGGCCGAGGCCGGTCTGGACGTCGGCGACGAAGAAGTTGAGCCACTCCAGGGCGCGGATGCTTTTGGGCGCGGGCACGGTGTTGGTGGGATGCAGGGCTAAGACCCCCTACGCGGGAAGCGGCCACTTCGTGGCGTGTACTCGTTGAGGTGACATTGCGAACCGTTGTGGCCCTCCCGTTGGTCGGGATTGACATTGCTGGTGCCGACCAACGGGAGGGCCACAGAGCTGGCGGAGGCAGCACCAGCGAGTACATGGCACGAAGTGCCCGCCAGCCGCGCAGGCGGTCTTGCTTGTTTAGTTGAGGGGGTTGCCGGTAAAGGCGCTGACGGCGTTGCAGAAGTTGAGGATCTCCTGGATGGGGGACTGGTTCTGGTTGGTGGGGACGAAGGCCATGCCGCCGAGAGTACCGGTGTTGGTGATGACGGGGGTGAGCTGGCCGAAGCTGATGTCGAGCTTGCCGAGGAAGTTCCGGGTGGCGCCGTTGCTGGTGGTCTGGGCGGAGGAGTAGGCGGCGCCGGGGGCGAAGACGGTCTTGTTGATGGCGTAGATGGCGTTGGCGTCCTTGTCGGCGACGAGGATGTAGCCGTCGACGTTGGGGGTGAAGAGGGTGTCATCGACCTGGGGGGCGCCGAAGGGGGAGCTGAGCGGGACCTGGATGACGGACTGGGCTTTGTCGCCGGGCTGGCGGACGACGATGAGCTCGGCGTCGGCCTGGCTGGTCATGACGAGGTCGCCGCTGGGGTCGAGGGTCATCGAGTCGGGATCCTGGAGATTGAGGGTGGTCTGGGCGCCGGTGAGGACGTTGATGGCCTGGGCGTTGCCCTGGACCAGGGGCGTAACGCTGATGGAGTAGCCGTTGCCGACGGTGGCCTGAACGATGGCGGGGCCGGTGTTGGGGTTGTTGGCGGGGTTGGAGGCGCTGAGATAGACCTTGCCGGCGCGGAAGACGATGTCGTCATAGCCGCCGCCGTGGGGTGGGGGCGCGGCGAAGGTGAAGGGGGTCTGCTGGTGGGTGGTGTAGTTGATGGCGACGACGTTGGGGTTGGCGTCTTCATTCTGGAGGGCCCAGAGGTAGTGCTGGTAGGGATCGACCTTGAGGCCGTCGTTGTGGCCGGTGACGGTGTAGATCCACTCGATCTGGCCGGTGAGGTTGTACTGGACGACCTGGGTTTTCTTGCCGTCGCTGCCGTCGGGGGCATTGCCGTCGCCATAGCCGACGAAGACGTGGGCGCCGTCGACGGCGACGGAGTCAGGCTGGGTGTACTGGCCGGCGACGCCGCGGGCGAAGACGCTGACGGAGTAGCCCTGGGCCGCGGTGGGGATGGGGAGAGTGGGTGGGGTTTGGGCGCAGGCGGCGGAGCAGGCGAGGACGGAGAGCATGGCGGTGAAGCGGATGGGAGAGAGCATGGTGCCTCCTGGGGTGAAAAGCAGAGTTAGGGAGAGGGTCGCGGAGGGTGTGGGGCAGGCAGATGAGCGTGGGGTGAATTGTGGGTGAAATCGGCTGAAGACCCCTGCGCGGGGCACTTCGTGCCGTGTACTCGTTGAAGTGACACTGCGAACCGTTGGGGCCCTCCCGTTGGTCGGGATTGACATTGCTGGTGCCGACCGACGGGAGGCTCACAAAGCTGGCTGAGGCAGCACCAACGAGTCCACGGCACGAAGTGCCCGCCTCCCGCGCAGGGGGTCTTGCCTGAGGGGCTAGCGGATGAGCTGGAGGGTGGCGCGGAAGAGGGTGTCGAAGTGGTCGCCGGCGGAGGGATCGCGGGTGAGGGCGGTGTCGAGGGCTTTTTGGGCGGAGGGGCGGTTGTAGCCGAGGTTGACGAGGGCGGAGAGGACGTCGTCGTGGGCGGGGGTGGTTTGGCCTGGTTTGGCGGCGGGCGCGGGGGCGGCGAGGTCGTCCAGTTTTTCTTTGAGCTCGACGGCGAGGCGCTCGGCGAGGCGCTTGCCGACGCCGGGGATGCGGGTGAGGGTGGCGTGGTCCTGGGCGCGGATGGCGGTGATGGTCTGGGTGGTGGAGAGGCCGCTGAGGATGGTGAGGGCGAGGCGGGGGCCGACGCCGGCGACGGTGATGAGGCGCTCGAAGAGGCGTTTTTCGGAGAGGTCGAGGAAGCCGTAGAGGGCGAGGGTGTCTTCGCGGACCTGGGTGTGGATGTGGAGGCTGGTTACGGCGCCGGGCGCGGGGAGGCTGGTGTAGGTGGGGATGGAGATGGCGACCAGGTAGCCGACGCCGGCGCACTCGAGGACGCAGGCGTTGGGAGTGCTGCTGAGGAGGGTGCCGCGGAGGTGGGCGATCATGCTGTGGGTGATTTTAGAGCTGTTTGCCTGTAGGTGGATTGGTCCGGGTTCTGGCGCGTGTGGCTTTTCTGAGGGAGAAGCCGCGTGGGAGGGCATTGGTCTCTACTGGATCTCTCCGTGGCGGCAGCGATGGCGAGCGTATGATTCCGCCTGAGACCCTTGTTGAGCGCCAGAGGCGAACCCGATGCGCTTTTGTTCTTTTCTTGCACTTTTGATGTTAAGCGGCACTGCTGTAGCGCAGGACGCGGCGCAGCAGGCTCTGCAGTTGCAGCAGCAGCAACTCGTGCAGCAGCAACTCGCGCAACAGCAGCAGCTTAATCTCATCAACCAGCAGCAATTAGCTCAAAACATCAATGCAGGATTGGGAGGGTATCAGCTCGGAGTGCGTTCTCCGCGATTGCGGCAGGAAGCAGGTCCCGAACCAGGAACCGTCGTCGTTCATATGGAGGATCCGTCCCGAGGCGCCTCCATCTTCTACACCACAGACGGATGGACGCCAACGCCGGTCTCAGAGCGCTACATGGGACCGGTCACAATCAGACGGAGCGTCACGGTGCGAGCGATCGCGATTGCTGCAGGCGGCCTACGTAGTTATGTGTCGATGCTACCTGTCGAGTTGACGACTAACACCGCAGTCAGCCCGGGATCGAGTGCGACACGCGTTCAACAGCTCGACTCTGGAACAAAACTGTCCTTGGTATTTTCAGCCTCGATCTCTTCGCGCGGCCACAAAGTGGGGGATCGGCTGCCTGTGTCCCTGGCGGAAGATCTGTTGATAGACGGTAAGCTGGCCGCGCGAAAGGGCTCCTCGGTGGATGTCGTGGTCACACAGGTGGATAACTCTCATGGAATGGGTCTGCCCGGCATCCTGAGCTTCTCAGCGCAATCGATTCGCTTGCAAGATGGGAAAACCATGGCTCTTTTAGGAGTGGAGACTATGGAGGGAGCCGACCACATGAAAAAAGCTCTCGTTTCCTCAATCGTGCCTTTGGGTGGTCTGGTGGTTCATGGCGGGGACGCTGTTATCCCTACGGGCGCACGATTTGAAGTAGAAGTGGGAAAGCTCTCGGACCAATCGGCCAGCCTGGGCTCGAATCGATAGAGCTGGCGATAGGGTCAGCACCGCATGGCTTCGTTTCGGGGAACGCGATTGCGCGTAGCGGATCGCCTCCGGGTCACTTCCAAGAAATTGACGTCCGAGGAGCAGCAGCGGCATTTCATAGTGCATACTTTCTTGAAGTGAAAAAGGTGCGTTATGGGACAGACTTTACACCGGAGCGCCACAGCGAAAGAGATGGACCTACATACGTCTGCCGTCACTGGTAGTGTTCCGCCTTCGAAACGCGTGCTCTCGGTGGATGTGTTGCGGGGATTGTGCGTAGCCGGAATGGTTCTGGTGAACTTTCCGGCGGACTGGGTTTTGCACTATCACCAACTCGGACACGCGGAGTGGGATGGGGCTACGGCGACGGACATGATCTTTCCGGCGTTTCTGCTTCTTTCGGGATTTTCGATGGTGTACTCGTTCGCGTCACGGAGTAGCCGGGGCGGCACACGGAGCGAACTGGCTCGGCATGTACTGGTGCGAAGCTTGATGCTGCTGGGTTTAGGGCTGATCCTAAACGCCTTTCCTTTGTTCGATTGGCACATGCTGCATGTTTTCGGGGTGCTTCAGCGGATTGCGTTCTGCTATCTGGGAGGCGGGCTCTTAGTGCTCGGAACTAGCAGACGCCGCCTGGGATTTGAGGTGAATGTATGGGTCGTAGCTGGGTTTATGCTGCTCGTACTAGTGGGTGTCTGGGCAGCGGTGCGGTTCGTTCAGGCGCCTGGATATGGGGCGTGGCGATTTGATCACAACGGCAACCTTGGGGCGGTGATCGACCGCGCGATCTTTCCCAATCGTCATCTTTCGGACTGGGGTGGGCCGGAGCGGATGTGGGATGCGGATGGGCTGCTTTCCTGCATCACTTCGATCCCTAATTTGCTGCTGGGCGTGTTGGCGGCAGTGTGGGTTCGGAGGGGTGGGTCCGTTGCGAAGACCGTTTCCGGCATGGTGCTGCTTGCCGGGGCTCTGATTGGTGTGGCGCTTGTGCTGAATTCCTACCTTGTGATTAACCGAAAGCTTTGGACGGACAGCTTTATGCTTCTGAGTGGCGGGGTGAGCCTGGGACTGTTTGCTGGGTTCTATCTTTGGCTGGATGGCACCGGCGATGGGAAAGAAACGGATCGCGGGAAGTGGTGGCTGACGCCGGCGTTAGTGTACGGTTCGAACGCGATTCTGGGGTTTGCCATTTACACAGTATTGCTAGGGCTGCATGGGTTGTATCGACTGCCAGGTGCGCATGCGCCGGCTTATTGGCTACCTGCGGCGACGTATGCAGGGTTGTGCCAGTGGATTGGTCCTTACAATGTTTCGCTGCTGTATGGTCTGGTAGCAGTTGGATTAGTTATGGGGTTGCTTTGGCCGTTTTACCGGAGGAAGCTCTTTTTGAAACTGTAGTTAGGAATCAGCAAGTGGGGCATGTGGGGCAGGCCGGAGCGGAGTGTTCCGATAACATCGACGCCCCTCTGTTCAGTTGGCTGACGGCCGGTCTACGTGATCAATCACGAAATATTGGACAGGTCCGTTCTCGGGTACAAGCCGCAGGCCCAGTTGCTCTTTGAGCGCCGTAAAGAGCGGGGGTAGATCGCGCAGTTCCGGAGGCAATCGGTCCGGGTCGATGTCGGCTGTCTGTTCCGGCAGAAACGAAAGCTTGAAGTCAAACGTCCCCGTCAGCTCTGTGCGGTCGATCACTGGACGCTTCTTGTCCTGTGTCAGCTGTCCGAGAAACCAGCACAGGTAGGACATCGATACGCCGCGCCCCAGGTACGCCCCGGAACCAGCAGGTGTCATCGGGATGTTCATCCCGGGGCCGGCTGGGTTGTTCTGCATCTTTGGTGTTGCGCCGTCCAGCCGCAGCGAGAACACCTTGCCCTCGCGGGATTCTGTATGCATTTGCAAGCCAAATCTGTCCGCTAACAGCGTGCGAAACATCGCCTGCAGCTCATCTTTGCTGTGCACGCCGTCAGCGTGCGCCTCAATGTCGAAGTACTCTTCATCCAGCCACTTAGGACCACCCTCCACCTGCCGTAGCGGCACCTTGTACATGAGAGCGACCATCAGCCGCACGGGGAAGTTCTGCGCGATGTAGCCATTGCCGCCCGGCAATGGCCGGATCATGCGATTCACCGAGGGTCCGTCCGCGTGCGAAGGCTTGATCACAGCCACTTCGAAAGCGGCTTTCTGGTTCGGAGCTTTCTCCTGGCTTCGCGCGGCGACGGATACCACGGCCAAGGTCGCTAACAGGGCGCAGCAGAAGATTCTGAAAGCGATGGCGACCATAGGAGCTCCTCAAGAAGCGTGCAGGCATTCTAGTCTTCTGAGTCAGTCTCCTGAGTCAGAAGTGATTTACATGTTTACCGTCATGCCCTGAGTGGGCAGAACAGCAGATCCCTTGGCGCAAGCGCTATCGCGGCGCTCAGGATGACATGCAGGCAAGAAATCAATGACTCAGGAGACTCGCTCTATGAGCGCGGACGAGAGCATTTTCACTCCTGGTGCTTTGGGAGGGTTGCAGGCGCCAGATGAGCAGGGAGCGGGTTAGGCTGGAGGGCGTGAGGTACGGGATGCGGGGTTGGCGGGTGTGGGTCGTGGTGGTGGCGCTGCTGGGGGTGATGGCAGGGGAGATGGCGCTGAGTGTGCGGCGGGAGTCAGTGAGCTGGGATGAGGGGGACCACCTGTTTGCGGGGTACATGTCGCTGAAGACGGGGGACCTGGGGCTGAACCCGGAGCATCCGCCGATGGCGAAGATGGTGGCGGCGCTGCCGCTGATGGGGCTGCCGCTGGTGGTGCCGAAGCTCGAGGGGCGCTTCTTCAAGAACGAGGCGTACTTCGATGGGCGGGAGTTGCTGTTCCGGCAGCCGGGGTACTCGGCGGATACGCTGCTGTTTCGGGCGCGGATGGCGGTGATGGTGTTCGCGCTGGGCCTCGCGCTGCTGGTGTTTGTGGCGGGGCGCGAAATGTTTGGGACGGGGGTAGGGCTGCTGGCGATGGGGCTGGTGGTGACGGAGCCGAATCTGCTGACGCATGGGGCGTTTGTGACGACGGATTCAGCGATTGCGTGTTTGTTTTTCGGGACGGTGTTTGCGTTGTGGCGGTGGGTGCGGCGGCCTGGAGTGGGGCGGCTGCTGGTGGTGGGGGTGGCGGCGGGGCTGGCGCTGGCGGCGAAGCACTCGGCGGTGGTGCTGCTGCCGGTGATTGTGGCGCTGCTGGTGGGGGAGTTTGGGGCGCGGGTGTGGGAGAGGCGAAAGAAAACAGCCGCAGGTCCTTTGGCGCGAGCGCTACCGACTGCGCTGCTGCGGGGCTCCGCTCAGGATGACTCGGCTTTTGACAGACGCGGCGGGGTTGGGGCGTGTGCGTTGCGGCTGGGCGGGGCGTTTGTGGTGATTGTGGTGGTGAGCGTGGTGGTGCTGTGGGCGTTTTATGGGTTCCGGTACCAGGCGCGGCCGGGGGCGCTGCGGCTGAACCCGTCGCTGGCGCAGTGGGTGGTGAAGCTGAAGCCGGTGGAGGCGCAGGGGATTCTGCTGTTTGCGCGGTGGCATGTGCTGCCGGAGAGCTGGCTGTATGGGCTGGCGGATGTGCGGCGGGTGGCGGATTTTATGCCGACGTTTTTTATGGGGAAGGTGTATGCGCACGGGGTGTGGGCGTATTTCCCGGTGGTGCTGGCGATTAAGCTGACGCTGGGGTCGATGGGGTTGCTGGGGCTGGCGGTATGGGCTGTGGTGACTGGGCGGACGCACGAAAAGCAGGTCCTTCGCTTCGCTCAGGATGACACCGGTTTCGAGGAAGGGAGCGGTGGGAGGGAAGCAGGGGCTTTGGCGCAAGCGCCGCCGGCGGCGCCGCGCTTCGCTCAGGATGGCACGGAGATGGAGCGGGAAGCCGCAGGTCCTTTGGCGCGAGCGCTACCGGCTGCGCCGCTGCGCGGCTTCGCTCAGGATGATTCTTATGTCGGTGAGGCCGGGGGCGGTCGGGAGGTTTGGTTCTTGCTGGTGCCGGCGGGGGTGTATCTGCTGGTGGCGATGAGCTCGCAGTTGAATATCGGGGTGCGGCATGTGCTGCCGGTGATTCCGCTGCTGCTGGTGTTTGCGGCGGGTGGGGCGTGGTCGCTGGTGCGGGGAGACCGGCGGTGGGGCTGGGTGGTGGGGGTGTTGGTGGCGGCGCATGTGGCGAGCTCGGCGTGGGCGTTTCCGAACTATATGCCGTATGCGAATGAGGGGTGGGGCGGGTCGGGGCAGACGTACAAGTACCTGAGCGACTCGAATACGGACTGGGGGCAGCAGTTGAAGTCGGTATCGGCGTATGTGAAGGCGAACGGGATCAAAGATTGCTGGTTCGCGTATTTTGTGGCGCCGTTTATCGAGCCGGCGGACTACGGGATCCCGTGCAGGCTGATGCCGACCTACGATACGAGCGGGGCGGTGGACCTGGATGTGCCTGCGCAGGTGAGCGGGGTGGTGCTGATGAGCGCGGCGGACCAGAACGGGTTCGAGTTTGGGACGAAGGTGCGCAACCCGTACCAGACGTTCATGGGGCGGAGGCCGGAGTCGGTGATCGACCATGGGGTACTGGTGTTCCGAGGGACGTTTGCGGTGCCGCTGGCGGCGGCGATTGCGCCGACGCGAAGGGCGAAGCGGCTGCTGAAGGCCGGGGATATGGCGGGGGCGGAGCGGGAGGCAAGGGCGGCGGTGGGGGTGGCGCCGGGGTCGTTCGATGCGCAGGAGCAGCTGGGGAAGGTGCTGGCGCAGGCGGGGGATAAGGACGGGGCGCGGGAGGCGTTTGAGCGGGCGCTGGGGATGGTGGGGGCGATGGAGCCTTCGGCGCAGGAGCAGTGGCGCGGGGTGGTGGAGGGGGAGCTGGCGGGGGTGCGGTGAGGAGGAGTTTGGGAAGGGCTTTGGGCAGTGGGCGCGGAGGCGTTGTGAAGGCGCTGTGAACGGCCCTGTGAACGGCGCGGGGGCGCGATTGACAGCAAAGGGAGCTGGGCGGTAGCGTTCTGGGGGTGCGGCACGGCGGGTGAGAGACGCTGCGGCAAAGATGCTGGTCTACCTGATCCTTGAACCTGGTCTTTGAACCTGATCCTGGAGGAGAACTGTATGCGTAACCGGTCTATTTTTGGAATCGTTTCCAGTCTTGTTCTCGCTTTTTCGTGTGCCGCGGCAGCGCCTGCCGGGGCGCAGGCTAGCCCTGCGGGGGCACCTATGACTCGTTCGTCGCCAGGGACACCGCAGGGGGCGCCCCCGTGGCCGGCTCCGGGGGCTCCGGGGGGCGCGGACTACAAGGCCGAGGCGAAGCACGGGATCGAGACGCTGCAGGGCTGGTATGTGCAGGATACGGGGCTGTACCAGACGACGGGATGGTGGAACGCGGGCAATGCGACGACGGTGCTGGCGAACTACTCGCGCGAGAGCCGGGATGAGACGTACCTGCCGGTGTTTGCGAACACGTTTGAGCAGGCGCAGAAGACATTTGCGGGGTTCCTGAACAACTACTACGACGATGAGGGCTGGTGGGCGCTGGCGTGGGTGGACGCGTACGACCTGACGAAGAAGCCGGAGTATCTGGCGATGGCGGCGTCGATCTTTACCGATATGTCGGGTGGGTGGGATGGGACGTGCGGGGGCGGGATCTGGTGGAGCAAAGACCGGAACTACAAGAACGCGATTGCGAATGAGCTGTTTCTGTCAGTGGCGGCGCACCTGGCGGCGCGGGCTGCCGGGAACGCGCAGCGAGCGGAGTACCTGGGCTGGGCGCAGAAGGAGTGGGCGTGGTTTGCGCAGACGGGGATGATCAACGGGGAGTCGCTGGTGAACGACGGGCTGGATGCGACGACGTGCAAGAACAACCAGGAGAATACGTGGTCGTATAACCAGGGCGTGATTGTGGGCGGGCTGGCGGAGCTGAACAAGGTGGCGCCGGACCGGAGCCTGATCGAGCATGCGCAGGCGATTGCGGGCGCGGCGCTCAAGCACCTGACAGACACGAACGGGGTGCTGCATGACACGTGCGAGCCGAACTGCGGGCCCGACGGGGTGCAGTTCAAGGGGGTATTTGTGCGCAACCTGGTGGACCTGAACGAGGCGGCGCCGGACCCGCGGTACAAGACGTTTGTGGATGTGAATGCGCAGAGTATCTGGGAGAACGCGCAGGGGCCGGGGTATCAGCTGGGGCAGGTGTGGACGGGGCCGTTCGATGCGGGGAGCGCGGCAAGCCAGAGCTCGGCGCTGGATGCGCTGGTAGGGGCGGCAAGGCTGGAGCGGTAAGTGGGGTTGGTGGGCGCCCTAAGGAGCGACCATGGGCCGCCGGCAACAAGACCGGCTGCCGGAAGAGCGACAGCGTGAGCATCCGGTGCTCCTTGCCTGTCTTCTCTTGCAGCCGCACCCCAGCTGTGTCGTACCTGGACAAAGAAGCCCTGAACCTCCAGGGCGACGGCCCACACAGGCGGGGGTGCAGAGGATGAGGGCAATCAACGCGCGATCGCGCAGCGAGAGGATGTGGTGGCGATCGCGTCGAACAGGGCGCGAGCCTCGACCACATTCAAGATCGGGATCTTGCGCTTCCGGTGTGTGTGCTTTGGCCAGCGTACCGCACGAGCAGCATCAGCAGGTAGAACCTGGCTGAGCACATCGGATTAAAAAGTATGTGGAGAGCTGCGAGCCTCTGCTTCACCATGGGTCTGGTGCAACTTGAGTTGCGCCCCCACGAAGGCCGCCACGTGCACCGGATCAGCCTGAGCTAGGTCCAAAGATGCCATGCTCAGCACAGGAAGCAGAGAACTGCCGAGCCGTCTTCGTGTAAGCACGGCGGGATGTGCTTGTTGCGGATGTGACAGCTGAATAAGTGCCGCAGCCACTTCCGGGCGGACTGTCTCGGGACATCGCTGTTCCATACACGCCTCATAAAGGTGATTGTCATGGGTGATGCGATCCAGAACAACTATCCAAGCGAGTAATGCTTGTATGTCCAATGAGCTCAGCTTAGGACGTGCAAGAAAGATACGCGGGATTGGTGGCGGCAGCCCCTCTTGTAGTTAGAAGGGCTGCCGCCCAGCAAGTTACTAAATGTGCAAGCCCAGACCTAGAAACAAACCAACAAGAATGCTGATCATTTGTCGTCCTCCTTCTTCTAAAGTTGCTTGCAGTGATGCGAAGCCCTCATCACTGTAGAAAAAGTACGCCCGAGGAGAGGCTAGTTTGTCTCAATTTTGTCACTCCTTTGTCACTTTCTTTTGTGCCGTCGTCATCGAGGCTATTGGTTTGTAGCATGAGCGCCGTGCACATACTGTGCGCGGTGGGATCCTGATGCGAGGCCTTACTTTCAGGATGCCTGAGGACCCTTTTACTAGAGCATTTCTCCGATAGGTGTGCGCTTCAAAGACTCGCGGAGTGTGGCTGCCAGATTCACTAAGTGGCCTGTACAGCCTTCGAAGATACAGCAAAGTAAAGCGATAGATGTAAGGCGGACTATAACTCCAGCCGTCACTGTGGCGCGACTTACCCAGCTGGCCAGAGGTGGCCGCTGCTCCAGCCCTTGCCGGCCAGGTGTGCACTTCGCAGACTTGTGATGTGTGGCTCGGGCCATTTATGTGGCGAGATGCTCTAGTGGCGGCGGCGGTAGCGGAGGGAGAACTCGTAGCCGGGTGGGGGTGGGTAGAGGTCGGCGATGAGGCGGAGTCGGTCGGCCATGGCGGGGACGGCGAGCAGGGGGTACTCGCGCTCGCGCAGGTCGGCGTAATCGAGGTCGATGGCGAGCGAGAGCATGTAGATGGCGAGGGTGTCGGCGAAGGCGGCTTCAAAAAAGCGGGCGCGCTGCTCTTCGGCGGCGGGCTTGAGCGGGGCGCGGCTGGGCTCGGGCGGGTTGAGGGAGCGGGTGGCGGAGCCGCTGGTGGAGAGCTCGATGGCGCGCTTGCGGGCCTCGTAGGCGTCCTGGGAGGTTTCACCACGGACGTCGGCGAGGGCCTGCTGCCAGAGCAGGGTGGTGAAGCGGTCGGGGAGTGTGTCTGGGAGCGAATCCGGAAGTGAGTTTGGGGCCGCGTTTGTGGCTGGGAGTGAGTCTGGGACCGGCGCCTCGTGGGGTGTTTTCTTGTCGAGCACGGCGTCGACGTACTGATGGCCGATGTTGATGTAGAGCTCAAAGGCGAGGGCGAAGCGGTCCTGCATGAGGCGGGTGGAGATGAAGGTGTAGGTGGCGCCATTGATGGGGACGGTGCGGTGGCAGATGGCGCGGTCGGCGAGGTCGAGGGTGTGGATGCGGGCGATCTCGGTGTCGCGGGCGTGGGCGGTTTCGCCGAGGGCGAGGGGGACGAAGAGGAAGGCGCTGGCGGAAAGGGCGGCGGCGATGGGGGTGGGGATGGCTTCGACGATGCGCTGGATGGTTTCGCCGGTGGTTTCGAGCTCGCCGAAGACGCCGTAGCGGAGGGTGTTGCGGGCGGTGGCGAGGGTGGTCAGGCGGACGGCTTCCGAGGCGGGGAGCAGGTCGCGCTGGGCGGGTGTGGCCATGGGTTTGATTTTAGCTGACCGCTGAGCCGGCTCGGCAGCGTTGGCGGGATGGGGTAGTGAGTCAATTTGAATTCATAGCGGAGATCCAGCGGCGAAGAACCATGAACACTAGCGGAATCGACTGCCAAAGACACCCTAAAAGGAGCGCCCAGGCTACCTGGATCGCTCCCATGTGCCATTTCGGAGGAATCGTCATCAGGGTATAAATCGCAGCAGGAAAATAGCACAGAACAGATGTAACAGCACCAGGCGAATAGCGGCCGGTCAGGAATGTACCCACAACATGGAGAGCGCCATTTGCCAGAAGCAAACCTGCAATCGACATAGCGAAAATGGGTGCGTCCTGTGGGTCTGATATGAGGGGTGACAGAACAAATGCGAAAAATGCTCCGTTGATAACAACAGCCTGACCCGCGCTTAGAGCGCTATGAGGAGAGACAGAGCGCATCCATCGTAGAAAACCACCTGGATAGATGTACTCCTCTGAAGCGTGAATTCCTGAAGCAATTGTCATTCCCCAGAAAGCCGATTCCATTCTCAGGCTCCTACGACTGATAACAATAGGCTCCAGTCGGCCTGGGATTCAAACTGATCCACTACCCGGGATGGGACGAGAAGCAGATCCTTCGCTGCGCTCAGGATGACAACTTTATGAAACCTCTTTGGTTTCGTTAGGTCTCTCAGGTTTCCTGGAGGGGAGCATTTCTGCTGTTGTTGCGTTCCTCGCCAACGATGGCGGGAGGATGCGTGGATGGCGCAGCTATTGACTTCGTGGGGATCGGCTTTGCGTGGAGCAGAGCGGGATCAGGGTTGGAGGGGGGTGTGCCAGGAGGCGTCGGCGTCGAGCCAGCGCTGGGCGCGGAACCAGCTGGTTTCGAGGGCGGGGACGTGGAGGAAGCCGTGGCCGGTGGAGCAGATCCACTCGGTGCCGCTGAAGGCGAGCAGGAAGCGGGAGGGGTGGCCGACGGCAACGGGGTTGCGGAGGATGGAGAGGCAGATGGGGCAGCGGCTTTTCTGGTCGCGCAGGGCCCAGCGGAAGGCGAGGAGGAAGCCGGTAAAGGCGAGGGCGAAGGCGAGGTACTGGGAGGTGGTGCGGGGGATGGCGGGGAGGGCGTAGGCGAGGTCGAGCGCGGAGCAGGCGACGGCGGCGATGGAGAGGGCGAGCTTGGCGGCGAGGAAGAGCCAGCGGCGGCAGAGGGCGGCGCGGGCGAGGCGGCGGGGGTACTCGCCGAGACGGGTGGCGGTGGCGGCCGGGAGCACGAGGAAGGCGAGGAACAGGGCGAGGGCGAGGGTGAGCAGGGGGGTGGCGGCGCGGGTGGCGAGGGAGGCGCCTTCGAGGCTGTGCCAGCGGTCGTCGGCAACCAGGCTGTTTTGCCAGCGGCCGTGCTGGATTTGCGAAGAGGCTGCTGTGGTGAAGCGGGCGAGGACGAAGCCGAGGCGGCCGGGGCTGGCGGCGAGCGTGGCCTGGGGGAGCAGGAGCCATGCGTCGGGGTGGCCGGGGAGGGTCCAGGGGAGCGACCCGGGAAGTGATTCGGCAGGGGACCAAGGGAGCGATGAGGAGCTGGCGGCCACGAGCGCGGCTACCTGGACGGGCCGGCCGTTGCAGAGCAGGCGGGCGCCGGGGGTGAAGGGGGAGGCGGCTGTGTGGCGGACCCCGTGACTGGCTTCGTGACTGGCCTCGTATCGGGCCGCGGATCGGGCTGCGTACTGCTGGCTGAGGACCAGGAGGGGGGTGGAAACGTCGTGCGTGGGCAGCTGGCCGGAGAGCGTTGTGAGGGGCGCGAGGCGCAGCAGGGCCGCGCTGGCGAGCACGGCGGGGACAGTAACCGAGGCCGAGTGGGGGGCCTGCAGGCGGAGCAGCACGGGGGCGTAGAAGGCCGACTGCGCGACGGATTGCGAGGGGCGGCGGCGCCACTCATCGTAGACGCCGAAGGAGAGGCTGGGCAGGTCGGAGGCCAGGGTGTCGTCTTCGGCGATGAGGAAGGTGTGGCGGTTGTGCGGCGAGAGGGTGGGCAGAAGGGCCTGGCGGGGGCCGGGCAAAGCGAGGCATAGGCCGCAGGCGAGCAGGGCGGCGGTGCAGAGCAGCAGCAGGCAGCGGCGGGGCGACTGGAGCCAGCCGTGGAGGGCCAGCTCGCGCTGCCAGAGGCAGGCTGCGTCGGGGAGGGAGCCGAGCGCGAAGGCTAGCAGGGTGCGGGTGGAGCGGGCGCTGGCCGGGGATTGCTGGGGGGATTGCCGGGGGGATTGCCGGAGGCTGGTGTGCAGGGCGTGGAGCTCAGCGTGCCACTCGCGGGACCACTCCTGCCGGGCGGGCGCGGGGACGAGGCGGGAGGCGCAGGCGAGCAGGCAAAGAGCAAGACGCGGGCCGGGCGGCAGGGCGGAGCGCGGCGCGGTCATGGTTTCTCGACCTTCTGGGCGGAGTCCATTTTGGGGTCCATTTTGGATTCCATTTTCTGGAGGAGCGGGTAGCGCTCGATGGCGTGGCCGAGGAGGTCGCGGCCGGCGCGGGTGATTTTGTAGTACTTGCGGGCGGGGCGCTGCTCGCGGGTGGCGATGCGCTCGCTCTCCCACTGGGAGGAGACGAGGGTGGCGGCCTCGAGACGGCGGACGGCGGGGTAGACGGTGCCGCTGGGCAGGCCGGTGGACTCCATGATGCTGAGGCCGTAGGCGTAGCCGGCGTCGATGGCGGCGAGGATAACGGCGGCGGCGTAGGAGAGTCGGGGAGGCGTGGGCATGGGGTTGCGGAGGCTCTGCCGGGGTGGTTGCGGCCTAAGTTAGTAGCATGCTACTTGAGTGAGTTGAGAGGTCAACAGGGAAATGCTTGCGGAGCGGGGTGGCCGCTGGTGGTAAGGCAGCGGAGGTCCATCAACGCACTCGGAACCATGACGGCGATGAGGCTACGTCTCAGACGCGAAGCGCGGGGCACCCGGTACTCGTGGCGGGTGCTTCCCGGGAAGAGCAGGGTCGGGCTCCGATCGTCTTGACGCAAGCGACTCAAGCCTAGGTTGCTCTTTGCAATAAGCAAGGAGTCAAGATAGAGCTGTGATGTGCAGATCAAGCCGAATTTGCATCCGTCACTTTGGCTAGCCACAGCCAATCGCCGAATATTGCTTCCAAACAGCAGTATCATCCGTCACGTGGAATATGGGCTCCACCTTTCTATGTTCGATGATTTCGGTCACGCTGTTCACAGTGATGGCTTCGTAGGATGGATAACCAGAGGCAGACCCTGGCGGGTGGTCTTTTAACTGAAATGGCTGCTTACATTTTACCTTGCCATCTACCTTTTCGAGGATTTGTCTTCTTGTGTTTTTCAACACAAATTCTGCACTGCTGCCCCATGGCTTGATGTAGTAGCTCATCGTAATCGAAACGTCGGCGCGTGTAAGTCCTGGCGGGAGTGTAACCCAACCTGGCAACCTTGAATCGTTCGCTAATTGGACCGTTGACTCAGGGAGGTACCCACATCCAGTTATCGGAGACACTGAAATAATCAGTGTTACCCCAAAAAGCAGATATCTCTTGATGGGCTTCATTCGCTTGCTCCTATACCGCCGGCCTTTCCGGTAGATTCCTTTGCGGCAGCGGTTACATGCATCCACGGGCTCGCGCGTAGCATAGCAAACTACATGGGCCAGGGCTCCCCCCCCGATTGAACCGGCATTGCATTGATTCTGTATAGCAAGCGTCGTTCACTTGGCAGCTTTTGAAGCTGGCAGGGTCGTGCCCACGCATTTGGGCTGCGAGTTCGGTGCGAGTTCAAGAGCTTTGGCACCGATTTTCAGTGATTGCGAAAGACGCCCAGGTACCTTATAGTAGTTTGCTACATAGGGTAGAGGGGGAGCGGGGCATGCTGGAGGTTCGGAGTATCTCGAAGAGCTACCGGGGGATTGCGGCGCTGGAGGATGTGAGCTTCGCGATCGAGGCGGGGGAGATCGTGGGGTATGTGGGGCCGAATGGGGCGGGCAAGTCGACGACGGTGAAGATACTGACCGGCATGCTGGAGCCGACGTCGGGACGGGTGCTGTTCGAAGGGCGGCCGATTGTGGAGGACCTGCCGGCGTTTCGGGCGGTGCTGGGATACATGCCGGAGGAGGCGCATATCTACACGCACCTGTCGGCGCTGGAGTACCTGGAGCTGGTGGGGCGGCTGCGGGAGATGAGCGAGGGGATGATCCGAAAGCGGGCGCGGATGCTGCTGGACCAGATGGGTCTGGACTCGTGGCGCTACTCGCCGGTGGGGCTGTATTCGAAGGGGATGAAGCAGAGGGTGCTGATCGCGGCGGCGATCCTGCACGACCCGAAGCTGCTGGTGTTTGACGAACCGCTGTCGGGGCTGGATGTGACGACGGCGCGACTGTTCCGGGATCTGCTGGTGGAACTGGCCGGCGCGGGGAAGGCGATTCTCTACATTTCTCATGGGCTGGAGGTGGTGGAGAAGGTGTGCGGGCGGGTGCTGGTGCTGGCACGGGGGCGGGTGCAGGCGGAGGGGTCGCCGGAGGAGCTGAGCCGGAAGCTGCAGCTGGCGGGGCTGGAGGCGGTGTTCGCCAAGCTGACGGGGCAGCAGGATACGCGGGCGGTGGCGCGGGCGATGGTGGAGGGGATCCATGCGGGATAGCTTGCGGGCGACTTTACGGGCAATGGCGGGGCGGCGGGTGCGGGGGCCGGAGCATGCGGCGGCTTCGCCGGGGGGGCGGACGGCGAGGGCGGCGGAAAGGGGGCCGTTCCGGGTGCTGGTGGGGCATCTGTTCGGGAGCTTCTTTGCCGGGGGCGGGGCTTCGCGGGTGGTGCATGCGGCGGTGGGGCTGGGGGTGGCGCCGGTGCTGGTGACGCTGGGGCTGGCGGGGTCGTACAGCGGGCTGGTGCCGTGGATGGGCGTGCGGCCGTATGAGCTGCGGGTGCAGGACCACTTTTTGTATGTGGCGTACGCGGGAACGGTGGTGGGGGTGGCGTCGCTGCTGGCTTGGGAGGCGTTTTTCCCGACCCTCCTAGACGTGTATGTGCTGGGGCTGCTGCCGATCCGGCGGCTGTTCTGGGCGAAGGTGGCGGCGGGGGTGATGTTTGTGGGGCTGTTCGTGGTGGGAGCGAACCTGGGCGGGGCGCTGCTGCTGCCGGGGATTGCGGGGTCGCCGAGCTTTTGGCGGCAGGTGGTGGCGCACTGCGTGGCGACGGGGCTGGCGGGGTGTTTTGCGACGGCGTTTCCGCTGGGGGTGCTGGCGCTGAGCGGGCTGGTGCTGGGGGTGCGGGTGAACCGCTGGCTGGCTCCGCTGCTGCAGGGAGGCGCGATCGCGGGGTTCGCGGTGCTGTTGTTTGTGTCGCCGCTGCTGGCCTCGTTTGCGCGGCCGGATGTGGCGTGCGGGACAGAATGGCTGCGATGGCTGCCGCCGTTCTGGTTCCTGGGAGTGTACGAGGTGGTGCAGGGGGCGTCGCCGGAGGCGCATTGCTTTGCCGGGCTGGCGCGGATGGGGTGGCTGGCAAGCGGAGGGAGTGTGGCGGCGCTGCTGGTGCTGTATCCGCTGGCGTATCGCAGGAAGTCGACGCAACTGCTGGAGGGGGAGGTGGCAAAGCGGGTGGCGGCCGGGTGGTGGATGGGGATGGCTGCAAGGGTGCGGGGGCTGGCGGTGCGTGCGCCGCGGCAGAGGGCGGCTTGGTGCTTTGCGGGGCAGACGCTGCTGCGGGTGGCGCGCTTCCGGATCGGGCTGGCGGTGGCGGCGAGTCTGGGAATGGCGGTAGCGGTGTGGCCGATGGCGTCGCTCGCAGCCGGGCATGGGTACCCGGTGCTGCGCTGGCAGGCGGTGGACCCGGTGCGTGCGGCCGGGGTGGTGGTGATGGTGCTGACGGGTGGGGTGTTTGTGGCGATGAGTACGGCGGAGCAGCCGGCGGCGGGGTGGATCTTTGCGAGTGTTCTGGGTGCGGCGGGCGACCCGGGCCGGGCGTTTACGAGTGGGACGCGGCGGTGGGTGGGGGTGTTTGCCTGCGGGGTGGGGGCGGTGGCGCTGGTGGGGGCGCTGGCAGTAGCGCGGCTGCTGGGGCCGGGCGCGGAGGCCGGGGTGGCGGCGCGGCAGATGGTGACGGTGCTGGCGTGGGGGGTGCTGGTGGCGGAGGTTTTCTTTGTGCCGTTCCGGGATGTGCCGTTTGCGGGCTCGCGGCTGCGGGAGCGGGTGAACGGGATTTTGTGTGGGGTGTATGCGTGCGGGGTGTTTCCGGCGGCGGTGTGGGGGCTGGGGGTGCTGGGGCGGCGGTGCAGCGGGAGCTGGGTGGCTGTGGGGGTTTGGGTGGCGGGGGTGGCGGGGGTTTGTGCGGCTTTGAGCCGCTGGTATGAGGAGGTGGATCTGCGGCCCTGGGTTGGGGAGGAGGAGGTGCAGCGGCTGGGGCTTTGAGGGGATAGGGATTAGGTGTCAGGTGTCAGGTGTCAGGTGTCAGGGGGCAGGGGGCAGGTGTCAGGGGGCAGGGGGCAGGTGTCAGGGGGCAGGGGGCAGGTGTCAGGGGGCAACGGGCAACAGGTAGGGGCGATGAGTTGTTTGCGTTTGCTGAGGGGCGGGGATGTGGAGCTGAAGACAGGAGAGTTGGCGGAGGGGCTTTACGGCGGGAGTATATCTTCGCTATTGTTGAGGAAATGGTAGAGCGGAGCTATATCGGGGAGTTTGAGCTGATGATTCTTCTGTCGGTGATGGGGCTGGGCGACGGGGCCTACGGGGTCCCGATTGCGCGGGAGATCGAGAGACATCGCGGGCAGGCGGTGTCGCTGGGCAGTGTGTACGCGGCGCTGGAGCGGCTGGAGGGCAAGGGGCTGGTGTGCTCGGAGCTGGGCGAGGCGACGCCGGAGCGCGGCGGGAAGGCGAAGCGGTATTTCCGGGTGACGGAGGCGGGGCTGCGGGATGTGCGGAAGACGCGGCAGGTGTTGAAGACGATGTGGCAGGGGCTGGCTGGGATGGGGGAGGAGCAGGCATGAGGAAGCCGCCGGCGGTAGCGACGTGGATGGTGGAGCACCTGGTTCCGCGGGGCGAGGGGGAGCTGATGGGCGACCTGCTGGAGGAGTGGGGCGCGGGGCGTGGGCGGGGGTGGTACTGGCGGCAGGTGGGCGGAGCGCTTGCGGCCGGGTGGGGCGCGGCGCTGTACCGGCTGCGATTTGCGGTGCTGTTTGCGCTGGCCTGGACGGTGCCCTCGCCGGTGGTGACGTTTTATGCGTACCGGAGCGGGGCGGGGCTGGCGCTGTTCGAGCAGAGCATCCGGCTGGCATGGCCGTGGTCGCTGGCGTGCGAGACAGCGCTGTGGCTGGCGCTGGGGACGGGGTTTGCGTGGGCGGGGGTGGTGCTGTTCCACCTGGCGGGCGCGGTAGCTACGGGGAGGCCGATGCTGAAGAGGCCGTGGAGGGGGCTGCTGGCGGGTGGCGCGGCGTACCTGCTGGCGACGCTGGGGGTGGGGGCGGTGACGATGCTGCTGCCCTCAATGCCGGTGGACGTACGGGCGCATGCGGCGGTGTGGCTGATGGGCTCGCCGAGCGTGCTGTTTGTGCACCTGCCGGTGTGTGTGAGCGTGGTGGTGTGGATTGCGGCGACGCTGCCGGCGAAGAGGCGGCGGAGAGTGGCGCGGGGCTGAGAGGGGGCGGCGTTTGGGGGACGAGGCGAGCGGAGGGCCGGGGATGCGGGCGGCGACGCTGGCCGGACTGGGCGGCGCGGTGCTGGCGGCGGTGCTGGTGTGCTGGCCGCCGGGGGTGGGGACGCTTCGGTGGGGTGGAGTGGTGGTGCGGGCGGTGCTGTACCTGGCGGGGTGTGTGGGGCTGGGCGCGGTAGGGGTGTGGATGGCCGCGGGGCGGGACCGGAAGGCGGCGCTGGCGCTGGTGGGGCGGGTGGCGGCGTGCTGGCTGTTTGTGCCGGGGGTGGCGCTGCTGGTGAGGGAGGGGTCGCTGCTGGCGCTTTGCCTGGCGGCGGCGACGGGGGTGCTGGTGTCGCTGGCGCTGCGGGGGGAGGTTGTGGCGGCGGGCGATGGGTTGGGGGCGGGTGGATCGGGAGCGCTAGCGAGTTTCGAACCGCCGGGTGATCTGGAGCCTGGGGCCGGATTGCAGGCGGGGTTGGGGCCGCGGCCGCGGGCGGGTGGCGGGCTGCTGTTCCGGGAAGAAGTGAGGGGCGGGCTGGTGCCGTGGAGCGCGTTGAACGCTTCCCTGCTGCTGTATGGGACGGGGCTTGCGGTGTATGGCGGCTGGCTGCTGCCGGCGGTGGGGCTGATTGCTGCGGCGGCGGTGGTGTTGACGTGGGAGGCGGTGGAGCCGGGGGCGGATGGTCTCGGGACGAATGGGCGGGCGGGGGCTGGCAAGAGGGGCTCGCACACTGCGGCGACGGCGGTGCTGGCGCTGGCGTTTACGGTGATGGCTCTACTGCCGGCGGTGCGCAGGCAGTATGCGGAGCAGGAGCTGCGCTCGCTGCAGGCGTGGATGCAGGTGCTGCGGGCGCCCGCGGCGCAGCGGGTGAGCAGGGGCAGGGCGGAGGCGGGTTTCCAGGGCGTGATGCTGTATCCGCCGCCGAGGAAGAAAGAACCGGTGGCGCCGGTGCGTTTGCTGAGGACGGGTGCGCTGGAGAGGCGGCGGATGGTGATCCCGTTCGACGGGTTTTACTGGTACTCGAAGGCGGCGGGGGAGGTGCCGGGGGCGAAGGCGCATGTGGCGCATGGGACACCGGTGTCGGTGCGGGTGGCGTCGGCGGACCGGGAGCCGCTGTTTATGGAGGCGCACCAGAGGCTTGCCGAGCCGGTGGAGCTGGGCTGCTGCAGCGGGATGGAGATCGAGGTGGAGAGCCGGCCGAGTGAGGGTGGGCCGGTGGCGCTGGGGGTGGTGCTGACGGACGGGGCTTCGACGGGGCGGCCGAGGGAGCTGCTGGGGCAGCAGGTGCTGAAGAGCACGCCGGGGGAACAGACGGTGGTGTTTGCGATTCCTGCGCGGGGCGGGCTGCGGAGGTTTGACGAGATTACGGTTGTGTTTGGGTCGGAGAGGACGGGTGCGCGGGAAGGTGCGCGGGTTTCGCTGCAGTCGTTCGAGTTGCTTGCGCGGTGATGGTGGGTTGAGAGTGCCTCCGTAAAAAGAGGCTTTTTTGCGTTTGGGGGTTGGTGGCTGGATGGGGCAGCTTACTTTGTGGTGTTGTTTGGGGCGCGTTAGTCGGAATGGGGGCGGCCGGCAAGTTAGTGGGAGGAGCTCTTGCCTCGGAAAGCGGGGCTTGAGTCATCAAGCTGGTTGAGTCGATTTCGTATTTACATGGCGAGGTGCTGTAGAGATCTTCGGTCTGCTTTTGGTATTTGAAGTATGAAAGGCAAATCATTTGGCGCGAACGTTACCGCTGCCCTCAAGATGACAGATATTTTTGCGGATGTGGGATATCTTCGTGGGTTGCAGGCAGCGCCAAGGATGGCAAATGTTACTTAGTGTGGCAGATATCAATTAGGTTGACAGACATCTGCCGGAAGTCAATCTTTCGTTCCTCTCTCGCTATCTATTTCTCTTCGTCTCGCTACCACTCCTTCTTGCATCTTCGAGACTGTCTCGTTGATATATCACTTAGGAGTGTTTGCGGGCTTGTAAGTTGGCCTGGTGAAGTTAGCGGGGCTTGCCTTGCACGGTGGAGAGGCAGCGGCCGTAGAGGTCGAGGAGCAGGGTGACCTGGTCTTCGGGTTTGGGGGTGCCGCCGGAGGTGAAGCCGGTGGACGGGATGGTGGTGCGCAGGATGTTGGTGCTGCCGGCGACGAACTTGAGCAGGTCGAGGGCGATGTCCTCGTTGCGGCGGACGCTGGTGGCGGCGGACTGGGGCGGCTGGCTGCTTTGGTCCATGAAGACCCTCCGAGGGCGATGCTAACAAAGTCTGGAGGGCGGTGTGCGGTGCGGGTGCCTTGGTGAGTGGGCGGCGCATTGAAGGATCGGGCTGTCGAAAAAGCAGATCCTTTGGCGCAAGCGCTACCGCTGCGCTCGGGATGACGCCTATGCAAAGAATCGATGGCTCGGAGTTGGCTCGTGGGCTAGAAGGAGGCGATGGTGGTGCAGACGCGGCCGGTGATGAGGTCAGAGGGGGCGGTGCGCGGGGGAACGGCGAGGAGGTGGATGGGGAAGTCAAGGGAATGGGGGCGGAGGATGAGGCGGTTGAGCTGGAAGGAGAGATAGCAGAAGTGGAGCTGGCCCTGGAAGCGGAGGGCGTAGATGTTGCGCGCGGGGCTAGAGGAGCTGGTGGGTACGTTGGAGTGGCGGTCGAGGATGAGGATGGCGTTGGGCTGGAGGCGGGGCTCCATGGGCAGGGCCTGGGCGGGGGTGAGGCCGACGGCGACGAAGCGGTCGCGGGTGGGCGGGCGGCCGCCGTGCTCAGAGCGCAGGGTGGCGAGGGCGCCGGTGGGGAGCTGGATGCGCTCGGTGACGGAGGCGGCGCGGATGCGGTCGTCGTTCATGGCGGCCTCCTGGGAGACGAGGGGAATGCCGGGGGCGGGGTGGCGGGGAGCGGCGGGGAGGGGTGGGGAGGGTTCGGCGAGGAGGTCAGCGACGCTGAGCTCGAGCGCGAGCAGGACGCGGTCGAGGGCGGGAAGACTGAGGCGCCGCCGGTTGCGGAGGAAGTTGGAGATGTGCGGCTGCTGCAGGCCGGATTTGCGCGCGAGCAGTGAAGCCGTAAGCACCTCCCGCTCGATTCTGCGGAGTAGTTCCAGTCGCAACTGCTCATGCAATTGAGAAAAGTTCATGTAGAGCATTTCTCCCGTTGCCAAGGCCGATCCAGGTCTGAGGCATGCGGATTTTCCTGCTGGAAAAGCCGCATCCACCGCCTCGGCTTCAGCGTGGGCCTACGGGAGAGAGGCTGAGGCCGAAGATGCCAAGGGGCTATACGTCCGATCGCGGAGGGGTATTGCCCAAAGGCAAGTGTCGCCCAGAGGGTGTGCTGTTGTTTGGAGAGGACCTGCATTTGAGGGCTCCCGGAGTAACTTCTGATTCCCTAACGCGATTGACCGGGTAGAGAGGGGTGGGTAGAGTCGGGATACTTTCACCTGACTCCTGACACGAAATCGCGCGATGCATGTGCGTTTTCTCTGCTGTTCCGAACGCGCCGTGCTGTGTGGCGCAAGGGAGAAGCTGCGTTTGCAGGCGGAGGGCGGCGGTGGGGAGTGGGAATGAAGACTGAAGGATCTGGAGAGCGAATGACGTATCAGCGCGTGACTCTGAAGGTGTGTGAAGGATGCGGGACGTTGTGGTTCCGCGGACAGGCGGGCGCGGGGGTGTACTGCGCGCCGTGCACAGATGTATTCGAGCAGTTTCCGAACCCGAAGACGCGGCGGCGGCCGGGGCGGCCGAAGAAGCAGCGAACGGAGCTGAACTATAGCGGGATGCTGCCGGCCTTTGAGCTGGCCGGGGGTGTGCGATGAGCGCGGCGGTGCGGTTGCAGGAAGTGGCATGGGTACGGGAGCCGGAGCGGGAGCCGATGCGGCCGCTGGGCGAGGGGACGGACCCGACGAAGAAGAAGGGGGCGGTGACGGTGCCGGCGAGCTCGCTGGCGTTCTACCGGCGGTATACGGAGCTGCTGCTGCGGCGGTACATGCAGGTGTCAATGCGGATGGGGCGGGTGCCTTCGGCGCTGGGCAACTGCGTGTTCCGGGGGAGGGTGTCGAGCCGGCAGGTGCAGAGCTTTGAGGACGCGGTGATTTTTGTGTATGACGTGGAGCGGTGCATGAAGCAGCTGAGCCCGGAGGAGAAGGAGCTGATCGCGCGGATTGCGCTGCAGGAGTACACGCAGACGGAGGCGGCGGAGCTGACGGGGCAGAGCCTGCGGACGGTGGTGCGCAAGTATGGCGACGCGATGGACCGGCTGACGGGAATCTTTCTGGAAAAGGAGCTGCTGGAGGTGGGGCCGCTGTTTGAGCGGCAGTAGGGGGAGAGGGCCCACATCTTGAGAGCGGGTGTGGGCGCCTGGCGGGGGCAGGGGTCCTGCTCCGGAAGCTCCTGGTGTGGCTGGATGGTGCGGAAGTTGTAAGTGGAAAGGGCGGACCTTTGTAAGTGGTGGGATTGCACACCATTTTGGGGGAGGCTGGTAAGTTAGCAATAGTGGAATGGTTTAGTACGAGGGTAAGTTGGAGAAGAAAGACCCGGGGGCTGGCGTAGTAATTCGCACGGGTTGGTAGGCTGGAGATAGAAACTCATTGCAAAGGAGGGCGCCGCGGGGCGCTCTCCTTTTTTTGTTTGTTTCTCTGGATGGTGCGAGTGAAAACACAAAAACAAGAAACAGCTGCTCCGCAGGGGGAGCTGAGGAAGGGGACTGCGCGGCCAAGACGCGGGACCCGGGTGCGAACACGCTGCAGCGAACAGTGGAAACCGGACGAAGAGGTCCGGACGCAATTTGTGGAGGCGATGCCGCACATCGTGAAGGCCAGTGTGGAGAAGGCGAAGTCGGGCAGCCTGCTGCACACGAAGTGGCTATGGGGCGTGATCGAGAACCTGCCGAAGAAGCAGAGCGAAGAGGCGGCGCTGAGGGCGAGCCTGGCTGAGCTGCTGATGGAGCAGTTGCGGGAACAGCAGTAGCGGATGCGGGAGGGGGCGCCACGCGGGGGCAAGAGGCGGGGCGCCCCGATGTGAGTTTTGGGGCAGCGCGGAGTGCGCTGCGGAAGTAAAGGCAGCGGGTGAGATGAGCCAGCAACGACTTGGAGAGCAGATGAAGAGCCGAGAGGGATGGAGATGGGGGCTGGGCCTGGCGCCGGGCCTGCTGTTTGGGTTGGTGCTGGCGGGCGGAATGGCGCAGGCGCAGGTGGCGACGACGACGGTGCAGGGCACGGTGTACCGGGCGGACGGAAAGCCGGCGGCGGGATCGATGCGGGTGAGCTGGCCGGCGTTTGAGACGGCGCAGAACCAGGCGGTCGCAGCGGGGACGACGACGGTGCTGATCGGCAGCGACGGGTTCGCGTCGCTGAGCCTGGCGCCGAACACGGGGGCGAGCCCGGCGGGGAGCTACTACACGGTGGTGTATCACCTGAGCGACGGGACGGTGAGCAAGGAGTACTGGACGGTGCCGGCAGCCGCAACGGCGACGATCGCGAGTGTGCGGGCGCAGCTGGAGCCGTCGATGGTGGCGGTGCAGAGCGTGAGCAAGAGCTATGTGGACCAGCTGGTGAGCAATCTGGCGCCGACGGCGGCGAACTATCTGCCGCTGGCGGGGGGATCGCTGGCCGGCCCGTTGACGCTGAACGCGGACCCTTCAGGGAGCACGCAGGCGACGACGAAGCACTATGTGGACCAGGCCGTGGCGACGGCGGTCCCGGTGGCGGGCGGCACGGTGACGGGGACGCTGGCGACGGCGAACGCGGTAAACAAGCTGCCGCAGGTGGATGTGCGGAGCGCGGATTTCGGGGGCGGCGCGGACCCAACGGGGGTGCGGGATTCGACGGCGGCGATCCAGGCGGCGATTGCGTTTGCGATGGCGAACTCGCCGTCGCGGGAAGCGAATTACCCGGTGGTGTACCTGCCGGCGGGGCACTACAAGATCAACGGGACGCTGCGGATCCCGAACATGCTGAAGTTGTCTGGGGACAGCCGGTCGGGGGCGATTCTGCAGGAGACGAACCCGACGGCGAGCCTGATTACGGTTTATAACGCAACGAACTGCTCAACCTACGTGTGCTACGGGGGAGTGGAGAACCTGACGCTGGAGGGGACGGGCAAGGCGACGAGCGGGACGCTGCTGGAGCTGAACTCAGGGTTTGTGACGCTGCGCAACCTGCACTTTTACAACAACGGGGGGCGAGGGCTGCAGATGAATGCGGCGGCGGAGCGGGTGATGAGCTACGACCTCTCGTTCTACCAGGTGCGGTGGCCGCTGATCATGGCCGGGGATACGAATGAGGATTACTTCTACAACACGCACATTGTGGAGGCGGGACAGACGAACGACACGGTGAGCAGCGCGTTCCTGGTGGGGCACTACTGCTACAGCGTGAACTGCACGAACGGGATGTACGCGACGCAGGGCACGACGGCAAGCCCGACGACGATTTACCCGGACCCGCATGCGTCGATCACGATCGACAAGGCGGTGAATGTGAGCTTTATCGGCGGGTCGGTGAAGGGATCGTTCATGCAGTCGGGGGTGAAGGTGTGGGTGGGAACGGTGATCCGGTTCCAGAACTTTTACCACGAGGACCCGTACTTTGGCACGGGTACCGTGCTGGCGACGAACCGGGCGTACATGATCGGGGGAAAAGGCGAGCAGACGTACCTGACGGGAGTGCTGAGCGGCACGGGGGTGCAGGTGGCGGTGAACGATGTGTCGTGGATGCCGCAGTACTTCCAGCTGGCGAGCGATGCGACGGACGATGACGGGGACTATTACCCGTATCTGATACTGCCGCAGGATTACGACCGGAGCAGTACGGCACCGTCGGCGTATGTAAGCGGGCTGAACAAGAACCAGTACGAAATTGTGAGTATTGAAGGATTTACGGCGGACGGGATGCTGCACATCCAGCCGACCGGGAGGCACTCGGGGGGGACGGCGCCGGCGGGGACGGTGTGGCCGGCGGGCTCGGTGATAGAGGAGTACGGGATCGGCGGCGCGACGGTGGATCTGGACTCAGCGCACGTGGAACAGGTGCAGGGCCCGCAAGTGGCTGGGGGGTGGAAGGCGGCCTGCGACGAAACAAACTCGAATGCGTGCGGGGAGATCATGGTGGGGTATGCACCGGATATCCAGCTGCCGACGGCGACGCCGGCGACGAACCAGGTGGGTTTCTACGCGCCGCTGCAGGATGCGCATGACCCGCTGCCTTCGGCCGGAGCGGTTTTGAGGCTGCGGCACATGGAGATGTTCAACGACGCTTCAGGGAATCCCACAACGGGCATGGTGGTGGCGGAGCACCGGGCAGCGATCTCGATCGACGGGCCGATCAATGCGGAGGGAGTGGAGAGCCAGAAGGCAACGGTGTTCCAGACGCCGGGGACGCAGGTGAGTATCTCGTCGGCGACGGGGGGCAGCGTGGTGTTCGCGCCGATGTACTCGACCGGGTACCCGGCGGCGGTGAACCTGACGATGGCGGATGGGGAGGAGATGTGGGATTCGGAGCGCAAGGTGTTCCACAAGCACACATCGCTGTTCGGGCCGAACCAGCAGTTTGGGCAGTACATGAGCGGGCTGGAGTACCAGAACCTGTACTGCCTGTTCGACACGCCGGCGACGGATGGGGGGCATGTGGCGAACCGGTTCTGCAACACGGGCGGCCCGAGCAACATAAATGGAACGGGGCCTGGGTACGGAAGCGGGATCGGGTATGACTCGTGGAACGGCTCGGGCTGGACGAGTTTGTTCCGGGTGTACGGGCAGAACGGGACGGGATCGCTGGTGACGAGTGTGCCGGCGATGTTTGGCAGCAATGTGGCGGTAAGTGGAACCGCGACGGTAGCAGGTACGTTGACGGCCGCGGGCGCGGCGAAGGTGGCCGGGGCGCTGAGTGTGGGCGGGGCGCTGACGGCGAGCTCTGTCAACAACACGGTGACGGTGGACGGGCTGACGTATACGACGCTGAACCAGGCGTGGAATGCGGCCGTAGCCAGCGCTACGGCGACGGGGCGGAACCAGACGGTGTGGCTGGGGCCGGGAACGTACCCGGTGACGGCGACGCTGACGGAGCCGGGCAATGGGGCGTGTGTGGGCGTGGTGGGATCGGCGGGTTCGGCGGTGGGAGCGGATGTGGCGACGACGGCGACGACGCTGACGGTGCCGGGGAACCTGAACGGGGATGTGTTCTTCCTGGGCAATGCGGCGCTGGCGGAGGGCTGCACGTTCAAGGATTTGAACATCCTGGCGGCAAAGAATGCGACGCACGGGCTGGAGTTCCAGTGGGCGCGCGGGATGCTGGTGGACAGCGTGAGCGTGAACGATACGACGGCGGAGGGGCTGCTGCTGGGCGAGGCGAGCACGGCGAGCGGGCACCAGATGGGATCGCTGCTGCGGAATGTGACGGTGAGTTACAACTCGGCGGCTTTCTCGCCGGCGTCGAGGCCGGCGTACGGCATCCACCTGCAGAAGACGGCGATCGACAGCGTGATGCACACGATTACGGTGCGCAATGCGCTGACGGCGGCGGTGTGGAACGAGGGGACCGGGAACACGGGGTACGGGGTGCACGGATTCGGCTACCCGTATACGTGCACGACGGCGCCGTGCTCGAACACGGCTGCAACGGGGTCGGCGGCCAATGCTTCGTACGCGACGAACTACGTGGTGTATGACACGGGCGGGGCGGGGTCGACATGGACGGATACGTATGCGGACTCGCCGGCGGTGTCGGCATTCTATGTGGGGGCGAACGGGGTGGAGATACACGGGGGGCACGTGCAGTGGCCGGAGCTGGCGAGCTTTCCCACGGCGAACTTCGCAACTGTAACGGCGGCGGTTACGAATAATTTGTTGATCTCGGATGTGAGCTGCCTGGGGATGAGCTCGAGCGTGAACTGGATCAACTACGGGGCGGCGGCGGGGGTGCCGCCGACGTTTGCGAGTGTGCACCACCTGACAGGCTGCGGGAACTACTACCAGGCGCTGGAGCCGGCGACGACGACGGGGTTCAGCGGCGGCGGGGCGAGCAACAATGCGCCGGGGAACGGGGCGGTGGCGGCGGTGTGGGCGGCGCCAAAGGCGGGGGCTTCGACGTACTCGGCGTACAGCGCGCAGGAGTACACGGGGTACCAGGGGGACCTGTTCGACGGGCACATTGCGGGGGCGATGCCGTTCTTCAACATTACGTACCAGGGAACGATCCGGACGGCGGGCGGGATTGCGTTGTCGACGGTGATCAACACGGCGAGCACGCTGGGGTTGACGACGGCGAACAAGAACGTGATCGCGAATGCGGCGAGCGGGGCGCAGGTGCTGACGCTGCCGAGCTGCTTTACGCCGATGCCGGATAAGGCGACGCCGACGGGGCTGGAGCTGACGGTGGTGAAGGTGGACAGCTCGGCAAACACGGTGACGCTGGGGACGGTGAGCGGGCAGACGATCAATTACCAGGGGGTGAGTGCGGGGACGCTGGTGATGGGAGCGGCTGGGAAGCGGTCGCTGGTGTGCGGGCCGGATGCGAACTGGTACGCGTTCTAGAGGTAGACGCGAGACGGCTTCGCCTGGGGTGAGCGGGGCAATCGTAACGACCGGAGAGCTGATAGCAGGCTATCCGGCATAACTGGTGTGCAGTTAATACGGGAGGTTCACGATGGCAACGGCAAACACGGTGGCGGCGAGCAATGGATTTCTGAGCATCCTGGATCATGCGGGGGCTGTGATCAAGAACTTTTTCACCAAGGAAATGCCGGTAATGCTGGGGGTGGCGGCGGCAGCGGAGCCGATCCTCGCGGTGGCGCTGCCGTCGGTGTCGGTGTTGTTCGACTCGACTGTGGCGATGGTGGCCAATGCGCAGGCGACGGGGCTGGCGGCGGCGCAGAATGGCGCGACCGGGGAACAGAAGCTGGCGAGTGTGGTGGAGGCGTTGAACCCGATTGCGACGGCCTATGCGAAGCAGCTGGGGATTACGCTCGAGAGCGCGAACATCGAGGCGCTGGTGAATGCGTGCGTGGCGTTTCTGAAGGCGATTCCGGCGCCGGTGGGCTCGCCGGCGGTGTAAACCGCCTGCGCGGCTGGCGGCCACTTCGTGGCGTGTGTCCGTTGGGTTTGTGGTCACAAGGTAGACATGTCACGAAGTGACCGCCTCCCGCGCAGGGGAACTTGTTTGGGAGGAGGGTGCGGATGGGCGTGCGGGAGGATCTGGACGAGCTGGTGAAGTATGGGCGGATGCTGGATGCGCGGCCGCGGATGCTGGGGGGGCGGGCGGTGGCGGAGTTTCTGGCGGAGTCGCTGCTGAAGGTGCGGGGGCGGGACGGGGCGTTGGTGCCGCTGAAGCCGAACCGGGCGCAGGCGGAGTTCGAGGCGCGGCGCGGGCAGAAGAACGTGGTGCTGAAGGCGCGGCAGATGGGGATCAGTACGTGGGTGTCGGCGCGCTTGTTTTTGAAAACGATGACGGTGCCGGGGACGCTGAGTGTGCAGGTGGCGCATACGCAGGAGGCGGCGGAGGCGATTTTCCAGATGGCGCACCGGTTTCTGGCGATGCTGCCGGAGTTTCTGCGCGAGGGGGCTTTGGAGACCTCGAAGGCGAATGCGCGGGAGATCCATTTCCGGCGGCTGGATTCGGGGTTCCGGGTAGAGAGCGCGGGGGACGCGAATGCGGGGCGGGGGCTGACGATTACGAACCTGCACTGCAGTGAAGTGGCGCGGTGGCCGGGGGATGCGACGGCGGTGCTGCAGGGGTTGAAGGCGGCGCTGGCACCGGGTGGGGAGCTGGTGCTGGAGTCGACGCCGCAGGGGGCGCAGGGATGCTTCTGGGAGCAGTGGCAGCGGGCGGCGGAGACGGGGATGGTGCAGCATTTTTTTCCGTGGTGGTGGGAGCCGTCGTACGTGGGGACGGCGGTGGCCGAGGATGTGCTGGACGAGGACGAGCGGCGGCTGCGGGCGGAGCATGGGTTGACGCTGGAACAGGTGGGGTACCGGCGGATGCTGCGGGCGGGGTTCCGGGAGCTGGCGGGGCAGGAGTTTGCGGAGGATGTGGAGAGCTGCTTCGCGGCGAGCGGGGATTGCATTTTCGATACGGCGGCAGTGGATGCGCGGCTGCTGGCGGCGCCGGCGCCGGTAGAGAAAAAGGGGAATGGCGCGCTGTGGGTGTGGCTGCCGCCGGCGGTAGGCAAGAGCTATGTGGTGGCAGTGGATCCGGCGGGCGGGGGCAGTGGCGGGGACTACGGCGTGGCGCAGGTGGTGGAGCTGGGGACCGGCTTGCAATGCGCGGAGCTGCGGGTGAAGATGCCGGTACGGGAGTTGAGCGAGGAAGTGGCGCGGCTGCACCGGGAGTACAACCTGGCGTGGGTGGTGGTGGAGCGGAACAACCATGGAGCGGGCGTTTTGGCGCACCTGGAAACGATGGTAGGGCAGTCGCGGGTGTACGGGGAAAACGGCCAGGCGGGATGGCTGACGTCGTCGGTGTCGCGGCCGTCGATGCTGGGCGCCCTGGGGGCTTTGCTGGTGGAGCGGCCGGAGCTGTTTATGAGCGAGCGGATGCTGAGGGAGTGCCGTGGGTTTGTGCGGCTGGCGAATGGGCGATCGGGGGCGCAGAGCGGGGCGCATGATGACTGCGTGATGGCGATGGCGATTGCACAGGCGGTGCGGGGGGAGCTGGTGGGGCGGCGGTGAGGGGAGCCCCGTCTCAAGGGCGAGACGTGGGCTCCCCCTCTGGGGGTCTTAAGAGGGGGTTGGTTGGCGGTAACGGCATTGCAGCAGATACGGAAGATGCGGGGCGGGGCGCAGAGCCACCTGATGCTCGGGTCGGACGGGCACGCATACGTGGTGAAGTTCCAGAACAACCCGCAGCACCTGCGGGTGCTGGCGGCGGAGCTGCTGGCGACGAAGCTGGCCGGGGCACTGGGGCTGACGGTGCCGCACTGCGATGTGGTGGATGTGTCGGAGTGGCTGGTGAGCCGGACAGCGGAGCTGACGGTGGAGGCGGCGGCCGGGCGGGAGGAGCGTTGCCGGGCGGGGCTGCAGTTCGGGTCGCGGCTGGTGGGCGGGTTGATGCCGGGGCAGACGGTGGATTACCTGCCGGAGACGCAGCTGGGAGAAGTGAAGAACCTGGCAGAGTTTGCCGGGATGCTGGTGCTGGACAAATGGACCTGCAATGCGAATGGGCGACAGGCGGTATTTCACAAGCGGCCGCGACAGAGGCGGTACGAGGCGACCTTCATTGACCAGGGGTACTGCTTCCATGCGGGGGACTGGACGCTGAAGGATGCGCCGCTGCGCGGGGTGTATGCGCGAAACCTGGTGTACGAGGGAGTGCAGGGGTGGAGCAGCTTCGAGCCGTGGATGGGGCGCCTGGAGGCGCTGGATGCGCAGGTGGTGTGGGAGATGGCCGAGGGGGTGCCGCCGGAGTGGTACGGGGGGGCGATCAGCGAGATGGAGCAGCTGGTGGAGAGACTGCTGCGTAGACGGGCCCTGGTGCCGGAGCTGATCGGGTCATTTCGGGAGTCGAGCCGGAGGCCATTCCCAAACTGGATGCGGGGTGAGGCCGAGGTGAAGAGGAGACTGTTTGTGGAGCCGCAGTGGACGATGTAGATAGGGTGGATGGTAAAGGGGAGAGGGTGAAGGTGGCCGGGTGCAGTGTGTCATTCCGGCATAAGGGTCTTACCCTGAGGGCTGCCGCCTAGTTCTCGATCGTTAAACCCTGACCCCTGCTTCCTGAAAGGTGACCGCTATTGGTAAACGGGCGCAAGGAGTGCGAGTTCTTCCTGATCCGGTATGTGCCGGATGCGGTGAAGAACGAGTTCGTAAATATCGGGGTGCTGCTGCGGGAGGCGGTGGCGGCCGGCGTGGCGAACGCGCCAAATGCGCCGATGCTGCGGTTGACGCGGGACTGGGCGCGGGTGCGGTGTGTGGACCCGGAGGCGGATACGGAGATGCTGGAGGCGCTGGAAGGCGAGCTGCGGGGGCGGCTGCTGGAAGGGGCGCAGGGGGATACGAAGCCGGTGCTGGAGGTGATCGAGGATTCGTTCTCGAACCTGCTGCAGGTGACGGACGCGAAGGGGTGCCTCGCGGAGTCGATGATCGCGGAGATCGAGTCGCTGATGCGGGTGTATGTGGAGCCGCGCAAGCGGGAGAGTGTGCGGAAGCGGAGCGGGCGGGCGAAAATCCAGGCGGCGATGCGGCAGCGGTTCGAGCAGGCGGGGGTGTGGGAGCTGATGCGGAAGCGCATCGCGGCGTCGACCTATACGAAACCGGGAGACCCGCTGCGGATCGACTGCGGGTACCGGCCGAACGGGGTCGTGAAGATGATGCATGCGGTGTCGCTGGAGGGGGAGACGGAGCTGGCCAAGGTGCTGGCGTTCTCGGTGGCGGCGATCCGCGAAGGAGTGGCGAGGGTGGAAGGGGCAGGGCTTGAGTTCACGGCAGTCGTGGAGCCGCTGCGTGAGGTGCGGGGGTCGGATGAAGCGGAGGATGATGTGACGGCGGGGTACCGGTTCGCGGTGGAGACGATGGAGGCCCAGGCGATCCGGGTGATGACGACGGCGGATCTGCCGCGGATGGCGGAGACGGCGAAGCGGGAGTTGTTGCGGGCTTAGTGGGCAGGAACATTTGCGAGGCTTGCGGCGACTTCCGCGGTGCGCTTTTGTTGGCGGGTGTGTGGCGCATGACTTATGGGTGCATCGCCGGGATAAATTTTGGCGATGCTCGTATGGTTGAGCGCCGCTGAAATCATTCCCGTATTCCCCCCTCAAAAGATGCTTAGAGGCGTTGAAGACTTTCGAACACGGCGGAATGACTTATGTTGTGTTTTCTGACGTGTGGACCTTTCTTCCTTATGCTTGCTGCATGGGCGAGTGTCTTTTCGGGTCGTCGTCAACGGCTGGGCGCGGCCGTGTTGACAGCACTTTGCGTGACCAGCGCGAATGCGGCTTTTTCGGCCGGCTTATTTCTCTACTATCACTGCAAGCCGCCTTCTCCTGTTTTGCCGCCGTGGCAAGACCCTGAAGTCCTTAGCTTTGGCTTGTTGTGCCTGTTCGCGCCGGCCGGCATGATCCTCGGTTTCGCCGCTGCTCTTCGCGGCGCACCGAAATGGCTGATATTTAGCCTGGAGATAGCGTCTGTTCCGATGTTGGTAGTTGGTCTATTTGCGTGCGCGGCAGTTTGACCTGGCAAGTAACATCTGGAGGGCGAGTTGGCGCTCCATTTCGAGGAGATACGGTAGTCTGATGTAAGTGAAGTGACGAATGAACATCAATGCCGCAATCAAGATGGTTGCCTGCTCCGATGGTGGATTGAGCAGCCGCTCCACTTATAAATTAAGGCAGAGCGCGGTGGCGTAGTATTTGCGGCTGCGCTGGTAGCATGAACTTAGTGGCCTTTGCGCTGTTGGGGATGGATGATCCCGAGCAGCGTGAGGGCCACGATTGTTTGCGGCTGTGTAATACGAGAACACGCCACGAAGTGGCCGGTCCTTCGGACTGTGCACGAAGTGCCCGCGCGGGCGGTTTGGAACTCAATTGAGCAAAGGCGGTTTGGCTTGGAGCCATGCCGCCTTTGCTTTTGTGCAAGAGAAAACAGGGGGCGGCGGGATGGGCGTGGCAGAGACGGTGCGGAAGCTGTGGGGCGGCGGAGGTGCGCTCGCTGGGGAAGCAGGGCTGGCGGTCCAGAGCGACGAGGTGCAGGCGCGGCGGAAGTCGGCGGCGCTGCCGATGCTGTTGCAGCCGTACAGCGGGGCGCAGCGGGCGCTGCCGAAGATTACGCCGTCGAGTCTGCGGCGGTTTGCGGAGACGCCGGTGGCGCGGCGCGCGATCAATGTGATCAAGGACCGGATCGCGAGCCTGGACTGGCAGGTGCGGCTGAAGCGGACGGTGAAGCCGGAAACGGTGGAGGGGCTGGACGAAAAGCTGCATGCGCTGCGGAGCTCGCTCGAGGAGCCGAATGCGAGCGACTCGTTCCGGTCGCTGCTGGAGCAGGTACTGGAGGACGCGCTGGTGGGCGGGTTCGGCGCGATCGAGATGGAGCTGACGGGGGACCCTGGCCGGCCGTTTTCGCTGTGGCCAGTGGATGGGGCGACGATCCAGATCAACCCGAAGTGGGATGGGCGGCCGGAGTCGGCGCGGTTTGCGCAGATTACGGGGCTGGCGGGTGCGGGTGGGCAGATTCCGCTGGCCGATGACGAGCTGATGTACCTGCGGATGAACCCGCGGACGCACACGCCGTTTGGCCTGGGGCCGCTGGAGGTGGCGTTCGAGACGATCAACAGCTTTATGGGCGCGCACCGGTTTGCGGGGCGGCTGGCGAGCAATGCGGTGAGCCAGTATGCGCTGTGGATGAAGGAGACGACGCCGGAGCAGTATGAGCGGCTGACGCGGTGGTGGCAGGACGATGTGGAGGGGACGGGGCGGGTGCCGGTGCTGAGCACGGAGCAGCAGCCGGAGGTGCTGCGGTTTGCGGCCGGGACGGATGCGGATCTGCGGCTGAACTGGCAGGAGTTCCTGATCCGGATGGTGGCGAATGCGTTCGGGCTGCCGCCGATGGTGCTGGGGCTGGAGCGGGATGTGAACCAGTCGACGGCGGGGGCGCAGGCGGATGAGTTGTTTCGCTCGGCGGTGGCGCCGCTGGCGCGGCTGGTGTGCGAGCACGTGACGCGGGACCTGTTTGCGAAGCGGCTGGGGTGGCGGGAGTTCGAGTTCGTGTTCAACCAGCTGGAGGCGCCGGATGAGCTGGAGACGGTGGGGATCCAGACGCAGCTGCTGGCGGCCGGGGTGCTGACGGTGGATGAGGTGCGGGCGATGCGGGGGCTGGCGCCGCTGGGGGGCGGTGCGGACCCCAGCGTGCGAGGGGGTGACAAGACCTAGCGTGGAAGACCGCAGGGGTCTTGTCGGGTGTTTTCAGGGATGGACCAGGAGGCAGGATGCGATTGGAAGCGATGGCGATGAAGGTGCCGGAAGTGGCGGGACACCCGAACAGGATTCCGTTTGAGGGGGTGTTGACGACGGTGGATGAGCCGAGCACGCGGCCGCCTTCGGGGGCGAAGGGACACCGGGTGGTGCTGACCAGCGGGGCGGCGAAGGAAGCGCTGCCGTCGCTGCTGGGCATGGCGATCGGGTTTACCCCGGGCTACGACGGGCACGATGTGCGGCGGAAGTGCGGGCTGATAACGGATGCGGATGTGATTGGTCGCGAGCTGCGAGTGGCGGGCTATGTGTATGGCCGCGATTTTCCGGAGGTGGTGAAGCAGGTGGAGACGAGCTCGCCGGGAAGCATGGGGATGAGCTACGAGCTGGCGGATGCGCAGGTGGAGGACATGCTGGCGGATGTATGGACGGTGACGCGGGCGATGTTTACGGGGGCGGCGGTGCTGCTGCGGGACAAGGCGGCGTACCGGGGGACTTCGTTTCGGCTGCTGCGGAACCGGTGCCGGACGGCGGGGCTGGCGGCAGGGCTGGTGGCGGCGCTGGAGCCGGGGCTGCGGGATGGAGTTTTGGCGGGAGTGCGGGATGGGCTGCCGGCGGGTGTGCGGGAGAGTTTGAGTCTGGGACAGAAAGGATATGGAGCGCTATGGAGCTAGAGATGAATGAGGTGTTGCAGAACCTGAGTGCGGGGCTGGAGCGGCTGGCCGCTGCGGCGAGTGCGCTGGAGAGCCAAGCGGCGCGGATGGAGCAGGCAGGCGCGGCGCAGACGGGTGAAGTGGGCAAGATTACGGCGGCGATCGAGGGGAGCGGTGGGGCTCGCGAGATGGAACTGGAGCGCAGGCTGGAGCAGGCGGAGCGGACGATTGCTGCGCTGGAGGCTGCGGGCGCGCGTGAAGAGCCGAGGGTGGCTGCGCGGAAGACACTGCCGGCGGCGACGGTGCAGTTGCTGGCCAAGCAGGGAATCGATGCGGCGGACCAGGTGGATGTGCAGTCGCTGGATGCGGCGCTGGCCGGCCTGAGCGTGGAGCAGCGGATCGCGGTGAAGTCGCAGATGCTGCGGACGGGCGCGCTGATGCGGTAGGTGGCCGCGTTTCGAACGCGAAATGTGGGGCATCCGGCTGCTGCTCAAAACGTTTGCGCAGTCGCGCGTGAAACAGGCTGGATGAGGGGCTTCGGCATAACTCGAAGTGAATTTGTGAGCCGGATGTTGAGCTCGCGAGCTTAGCGCAAGACTGATGCCTCCTAGAGAGGCAGGGAGAAAAAGATGAAGGCGAATTTCCTGGAGATCCACTCGGCGGCTGACTATATCGGACCTGGCGCGGTGGAAGTGCCGATGTACCAGAGCGAGATTACGGATATTGTGCGTCGCAGAGGCGCGTTTGGGCAGAGAATCCGTCAGGTGCCGGCGACCGGGCACCCGTCGCGCTTCTTTGAAGAGACGGCGATCCCTTCGCCTGGCACGGCGGGGTTTGTGGATCCGCGCAACATTGCGGCGCCGCTGGTGACACCAAGCCGCGTGGAGCGCTCGGTGCCGCTGAAGGCAATTGTGGCGCAGCTGTCGTACAACCTGTTTGATGTGGAGCTGGGTGTGCAGCAGAAGCAGTTTGCGTATCTGCAGGCGAAGGATCTGCTGGATACAGTGGACGGCGTGCTGCGCTCGCACGATGTGGCGCTGTGGAATGGCTCGGATACTTCGCTGACAGCGCCGACGACGGCGCAGTATTACGGCGCGGCGCAGCAGATTGCAGCGGGCGGTAATACGGTGACGATTGGGAATGGCTCATCGATTACGGATGGGCTGAAAACCGCGGTGGCGCAGATGGTGGCTAACTCGAGCTTCGAGGTGCGGCCGACTGCGATCTATGCCAATCCGGTGCTGCTGGACCTGCTGGACCGCGAGATGAAGAGCGAGTTCAACGTGGTGCTGAGCCAGAAGGAAGTAACTGCCGGGTTGACGGTGAAGACACTGTCGACGCAGGCGGGCGACCTGCCGCTGATCCCGGACTGGACGCTGAGTTATACGGGGACGCCGGGTTCTGGCTCGGCGGTGCTGCCGGCTTATATCGTGACGGAAGATATGGTCGAGTACCACTGGCTGGGCGATCCGGGTGCACGGATTTTCCAGCTGGGGCTGCCGGGCTCGCTGGCTTCGCAGTATGTCGTCGCGAAGTTTGGCGGCATGGTGGTGAAGGGCGCGGGTTACGCGCATGCGCAGGTGCTGGTCGATCGCTAGGCAGATACGTGCCTGCTTTGAAGGGCTGCTCGAACCTGGGCGGCCCTTCTCTTTTTTGCGCTGGTAAGTGGGGAGGGTGGGAATGGGATATCTGCAGTCTACGGAGTATGAAAGCTTTGGGCTTGCTCCAGACACGACGGATGACTGGGTTACGGTTGCTTCAGCGCTGATAGAGAACTACTGCAGGCGAGTGAGTTTGGCGGTAACGACTTACACGGAGCGCTTTCGGCTGACCGCGGGCTCGCAGTGCCTGCAGCTGAGTTACCTGCCGCTGGTGCCGCTGGCTCCGGCAGCGCTGCCCCTGGTGAGTGTGCAGGCGAGATATACCTATCCGCGGCGGGGAGAGCTTCGGTACGAGCTGCAGGAGCTTTGGAATGCGTTCTCGTTGCCGGGGAGCTGGATTGCGGTGGACCCGACCACGGTTGACTGGACGACGGACGGGGGACTTACTTTGCCGATGAGTGTGCTGGGGCTGCCCTTTAATGAAGTGGCGGTGACATATACGGCGGGGTTGAGTGTGATTCCGGATGCGGTGAAGAGCGCGTGCGCGTTGATTGTAAAGAATGCGCAGAGCACGACCGGCATGAACGTGAAGACGAATCGCGTGGACATGATGCAGGTGCAGTATTTCTCAGACCAGCTTGTGGATAGCACGGTGAAGACACTGTTGCGGCCATGGGTCGCGAATAGATTGGGGTGATTGGTGAGCGATTGGAGCGTACGGAACCAGAACGAGGGGGCGCAGCGGATGGCGGATGTGCTGATGCGGGCGACCGGCGGCTCGAGCGCTGTTCTGCTGGTTCCGCCGGCCCAGGGGGACCAGACCGATGCGGGACAGTTAGGGATCAACGCGCCTGGCTTTCAGGCGCTGTCTATCTCGCCTGTGATCTTCAGAAGGACGCGGCCGGTTATGCAGGAAGGCCAGCCGGCTAAGTATGAACTGATTGTGTCCGCTTCCGCAGTCGCGCAGCAGGTGAGTTTGCTTCAACTAAGTTCGGCTGACGCGCTCTTCTCGCTGGTAGCCGGTGTGACGGTGTCGGGACTGAGCCTGGTGTTAGAGGAGTGGGCTAGTTCCGCTTCGCTTGGAGAGCCACTGCTTTACCGGCTGCTGTTGAGGGCTGCCGAGGCACGGTCGCTGAACCCGCAAAGTTAAGGAGCTACGATGCAGAATGCCAAGGATAGCTTTTATATCGCACTAAGAAACCGGCTGGCAGTGCTAAACCCGGAGCGGGTGGTTACGGTGAGGGCGGTGCAGCGGCCGGGAATACTGGTAGAAGAGGCGGAGGCGCCAGCTCCGGAGATACTGAGCGATGTGTTTCTGCTGCGGTGGACCGGGGAAGCAATTGTTGAGGATCTGCCTTGTCTGCTGACTGGCTTGCAGTGTGAGGTGCACTATGCGACCGCCGGCAGCCAGACGGGCTCGGGGTTAGATCGCGGGCGCGCGCTTGCTGCAATGGACAAGGAGTTGCTGAGTATTCTGCAGCCCCTGTGCACGCCTAAGTTGCAGTTTACGGTTACGCCAGCGGCTGCGATGCAGACGAATGTCTTTTGGACGGCACCTGTAGCAGGGGCGCTGGAAACGCTGAGAGACCGCTTGACGAGGGTAATGAAGGTTACTGTATTTGCCTTTGAGGAAGCGGGGGAAGTATGAGTTCAGCAAGCACGATCGCGCCGCTATCGATGCCGTTGATTGCCCGGCGCACGCGCGCATTCTTCGCGCCAGTGAATCGAGTGACAGGCGCGCCGACGATTTTCGATCCCACGACGGGCAAAAGCTGGAGCGATGCTGCACCGATGGTACCGTGGGTCGACCTTGGATGGATCAGTGGATTTACGCGAACTTCGGCAAGCAAGATTGCGGAAGTGGACAGTGGAACACCCGCGACGATCCGCTTGCAGACACGCCAGACGATGGGGGCGCTTGTCTCATTTCAGTTTGCAACCTGGAGTAAGTTATCCATGGCGCTTGCTTCGAGCTCCGAACATATGAATGTGCTGTCGCCGGGAAGCTCTCTGTCGCCTATCGGCTCGGGAGCAAAGGGGGCTGCTGCTCTGCTTCTGAAACAAGGATCGACTTCGACGACGCTCTACATGGGGAGTTCGACGTCATCACCTATCCAGGTCGGCGACCTTGTGGTGGTGGACGATGACTATGTTGCACAAACGGGCTTTGTAGGCGCCGGGGCAAGTGCCAGCTATGTCCAGGATGCGAGCTCCGTTGGAGGGGACCCGGATTATATCCGGCGTGTTTCGTTGAACGTGGGACGGGTAATTGCGATCGGGAGCGATGGGGGGCTGCAGCTGGCGACGCCGCTGCTGGCCGGAACGCCGACCGCGACGATGAAGGTGCAGCCGATTCTAGGTTTTGTGGACCGCGAAGGAGGCTCGTTTTTCCAGGAGTGGTCAGCGCTCTTTGTTTCGGAAGGAGTGCAGGGCGACAGGCTGTTCTTTCATTACCCGAGACTGCAATCGTGCGAGAACGCGGGGGAAATGAATGTGGCGATTGCTCCATTGCTGAACATGGTGCAGCCGGCCTCCAAATTTCGTGCTTTGCCAGTTATCGACGGGAATGATGGCGCTCAGGTGCTGTGCTACCGAAGCTACTTTCCAGCCAACTGTGCTTCTATCTGATAAGGGATCCTTGAAACATGAAGATACTGATCGATAATCTGAAAGGTGCGGGCAGCGTTGACTACACAACGAGTCTGCTGTTCGACAAGAGCGCAACGATCGCGAGGAAACTGAATAAGCCGAGCGTCTGCACTTTTTCATTGCTTTCAGGGCCGGGAGGAGCTGATATCCCGGTGGCGCAGGCGCGGGTGCAGGTCGATGACGATTCGGGCAGGACGGTGTTTACGGGGTATGTAGCGGCTGAGCCTGTTGCCAACGTGGATGGCGCAGGCGAGCAGGGGCTGGTGTTTGTCGCGACAGTTACGGCGGTAAGCGACGAACTCCTGTTAGACGTCGAGGTGTCTACGACGCAGACGACGCTACTTGGTCAATCTGCACAGCAAAACTGGACGGCACTCGCTGCGCTCTCTTCGTCTTCGTCGCTACCGGTTACGGTATCAGCGCAGGTTGCAAGCACCGGCCGCATCGAGTCCGCGGTCGGTGCTCGATGGTCGGAGACAGCAGGGATGCTCGCCGATGCGACGAGAAGCACTTATCGGAGTATTGGGAACGGCGTGCAAGTCACGTCTCTCGGCGAAGTGTCGCATGCGGTAGCCAGTAATGATCCGGGACTGCACTTTGACCCAGTTAACGCTGCCGATCTGCGCTGGCTGGCAAGGGATGTGACGGTGTGCGGAAGGGAGGAGCCGACGGCGTACGCAACCGAGATTTTCCAGGGGGACGGAGTTACGTCGTCCTTTCTGCTTTCGCAGAAGTTATTCACCCCAGCGGCGAAGCAGAAGACTGCAATCCTGGATCTGTTTCAGGGGACAAGCCTGAATGCGCGGGTGTGGGTGACGAAGGATCCGGGATCCCATACTGCGCTTACTGCCGATGGATTGACCTGCATGGGGGGCACAGGCAGAGACGCGGAAGCGACTATTGGCTCGCTTCAGGAGATCGAGCTGGGTGGAACGACAACGATTGAGGGCGGGGGCGTGCAAGTAACAAGCGGAAGCTCCGGCATGTTACTTGGCCTATATACAGGCGACATCAACAGCGCTAACTGTTTTGCAGGGTTTCAGGTGAGTAGTCCGGGCGGAGTAGCCACGGTGTCGCCGTCGATTCAGGGGGGAGTGGCGGGCTCGTCGTTTCAGCCACAAGCGAATCACCTTTACACGTTTCGTTTGCGCGTTTTCTCGCCCGAGATAGAGCGGGTAAGGCAGTCGTACTCCTATGTGGAAGGCGCGAGTTCCGCAGCCTGCGGCGGCCAGGTAGTGGGGAGCGCCGGGCAGCTGGAGTTTGAAGTGCAGGACGTGACGAGCGGACTGCCCGGAGCTCCGGTGATCTTATTCTCAGGCGCGGTAAGCGTGATACCGGCAGCATGCGTACTGGGATTGATAGAGAGTGGAAGCCTGATGTGCAGCATGAAAAGTGTCCAGTGCACACAAACGGCGCCGCTTTGGATTGCTGTGGGCGCGCCGGGAAGCACGCCGGCGCCGCAGTTTATTGCGACCGCAGCCGAGGGAGGATCGTGCCAGGTTGCGACGACTGGGTCCCTGGTGTTTTACCCAGCGGCTATCCCGAGCGCGACAGCGTTGATTTATGTCACTTACCGGCTTCGGGGAAGTTCGATTGCGCGGCGCGCGAGTGTCGCCGCAAATGCTTCGCCAGCGCCAGCGACGGCGGTGTGGATTGGATCGGTGACGGCACCGGAGGCCTGGAGCAGTGTGGACTGCGATAATGCCGCAGCTGCCCTGCTGAACATCGCGGCGAGCTCTTCAGCAGCACTAAGGGGCACATATAAAGCGTACGGCGTGCAGGATGTTGCCGATATCTGGCCGGGTGATGCCCTCATGATCGGGCCGTTGGCGGATGGCTCGGCTGCAGGCGTGATCGTGCGAGACGTGCAAATCGAGTTACTTGCGGGTGAGCCAGAGAATCCGCTTTACACGGTCAGCTTTGCAAACGACTGGGCTGAAAGCCTTGGGATTAAGCTGTCGTCCACGATTCCCGCGGATGCAGTGATTCCGCAGCAGCCGACTGCGATCGCGGGAGCGCTCGAGAGCTTGAGCGGCTTGAGCGTAACCAGCGTGACGAACACGGCGATTGTGGTTGCAACTAATGCCGTGGCGCCTGTGAATGGAGGGTTTGAAGTGCGAAGGCGCGACAATACCTTCGGTCCCGGGATGGATTCGGACCTTGTGCTGCGAAGCGCTACGGCAAACATGAGCATTCCGCGCATCGCGGCGGTTGAACAGTATTACATCCGGATGTATGACGGGGCGGTGCCGCCGAATTACTCGATGTTTTCAGCTGCGGTTTTCGTAAACGTGCCGCTTTAGGCCCCGGGTCAGAAGCGGGCTGCGGCATCGGGCTGCCGAAATAGCGGGTATGCGCAATGGCTGCCGCCTGGCTCGGGATGACATGTTTGTGTAACGAGGCAATGACCAGAGGAAGCTAGAAAGGATTGTATGTCTACGATTATTTGCGACTTACTTGCGCCGGGGGCACCGCACTTGTTTTTGCGCGGCCTGGCGACACTCTGGGTATTCTCAGCGGCTGTGAGTGCGTTGAGCGCTCCTGATGGCAATAGCAGCTCCGGGTACCAGTGGCTGTACAGGTTTACGCACCTGCTCGCGGCGAATCTGGATCGCGCGGGACTGTTGAGTGGGACGCCGGAAACCCTGCAGGATAAGCCAGTTACTAAGTAGATAGATACGGGGAGCGGCAACGATGGCGAATGTTCTTGTAAGCTCTGGAGCGCGGCATAGAAAGTAGTTGCTACGGATGTTCTTAAGTTCCTGACCAGCTCGCAGTCTGTTGCTACCAATCTGGAGCCGGGTGTGGTTGCCGCGCTTGGCGTGCTGCTGGGCGCTACCGAGACTGCGCTGGAATCGATCAACCAGGCGGCTGCCACCCCGCTTTACATCAAGTCCGGCGTTGAGGCGATCGGCGATATCCGGGCGGTGTGGCCGGCAGTTGTCGCTTTCGCGCAGTCGCTCGATATCAAGCTAACCCAGCTTTGCTGCTCACGCAGCGGAGCCTATAATCCACGGATGAGCAAGGCTCCGCAAGTGGGCGTGGTAATGGGCAGCAGCAGTGATTTCGAGGTCATGCGGTCGGCAACTGACCTCCTGAGTGAGCTATCTGTCTCCTTTGAAGCGCAAGTTATCTCAGCGCATCGGACGCCAGACCTGCTTTTCAGTTATGCGGACGCAGCTTATGGGCGCGGGTTGAAAGTTATCATCGCGGGCGCCGGCGGTGCGGCGCATCTACCGGGCATGCTTGCTGCGAAAAGCCTCCTTCCTGTCCTTGGTGTTCCGATCCCCGCCACAATTCTGAACGGCCTCGATTCCCTGCTTTCCATTGTGCAGATGCCTCGCGGCGTACCGGTCGCGACGCTTGCGATTGGCAAGCCCGGCGCGGCCAATGCAGCACTGCTGGCTGCCCAGATACTCTCCCTCTCCGACCCGGACCTCCATGATCGCCTGCAGCAGTGGCGCGCGCAGCGTACGCAGGAAGTGCTGGCGCAAGAGCTCCCGCTATGACGGATGTGATTCTGCCGGGGGCGACGATCGGCATCTTGGGCGGCGGGCAGCTGGGCCGCATGATGGCGATGGCGGCGCGGTCGCTCGGGTATCGCGTGCAGGTGATGGATCCGGACCCTTCGTGCCCGGCGCGGTTTGTGGTGGACAGTTGTTTTGAGGGTTCGTGGGACGACCCGCGGGCCGCGGCAAACCTGGCGCGCGGCTGCGATGTGGTGACGCTGGAGATTGAACAGATTGCGCCGGAGTCTCTGCTGGCCGCGCAGCGGTTTGCGCCGGTACGGCCGGGGCCGGCGATCATGGATGTTATCCGGGACCGGATCACGCAGAAGAACTGGCTGGCCAGCCACGATGTGCCGCTGGGCGCTTACGCGGCAATCGAGTCGCTGGACGGCCTGCTGCGAGTTATCCCGTCTCTTGGTCCCGACCTCTTTCTCAAGAGTGCGCGGGGTGGCTACGATGGCCGCAGCCAGGCGCGCGTAAGCGGGGCATCGGCTGAGAAGCTGGAGGCGGCCTGGCGCTCGCTGGGGGAGCGGCCCTGTGTTGCGGAGCAGGCGGTTGCGCTGCAGATGGAGATTTCCGTGCTGGTGGCGCGGTCGCCGCGGGGCGAAATCCGGGCGTTCCCTTCGGCGCGAAATCATCACGAGCAGCAAATCCTGGCGTGGAGCGTTCTGCCCTCGTCGATCCCTGCCGAGCTGGAGCGGGAGGCGCAGGCGCTGGCTGTTTCGATTGCCGGGCAGATGGAGCTGGAGGGTGTGCTCGCGGTGGAGATGTTTGTCACCGACGCGGGGAAGCTGCTGGTCAACGAGCTGGCGCCGCGGCCGCACAACAGTTATCACGCGAGTGAGCGGGCCTGCGCGACGAGCCAGTTTGAGCAGGCGATTCGCGCGGTGTGCAACCTGCCGCTGGGCGAGGTCGAGATTCTGCGGCCGGCTGCGATTGCGAATCTGCTGGGGGACCTGTGGATGGAGCGCGAGCCGCGCTTTGAGCGGGCGCTGGCGGTGCCGGGGGTGCGGCTGCATTTGTATGAGAAGCACCAGCCGCGCAAGGGACGAAAGATGGGGCACTTATCGGCGATTGGGGAGACGCCGGAGCAGGCTGTGGAGCGGGTGCTGGCGGCGATGCGTGAGTTATAGCGCATTTCTCCCGTAGGTATGCAGTTCGTGGACTCGCGGTGTCTGGCTTTGCTTGACGGAAAGCTATGTCGAGCTGGGTGGCTTGGGCCACATGTGTGGGAGAAATGCTGTAATAAGGCTTACGAAAAAGCGGGCCGCGAAGGCCCGCTCTCATTAGTCGAAATACGAAGAGTTACCCAATGTCCTCGCTCCAGGTTTCGAGGTACTTTTTGACTTCGGCCATGAATTTGCCGGCGTCGGAGCCGTCGATGATGCGGTGGTCGAAGCCGAGGGTGAGGTGGATCACGTGGCGGATGGCGATGGAGTCCATGCCGAGCTCGTCGGTGACGACGGCGGGCTCCTTGAAGAGGCCGCCGATGCCTAAGATCGCGCTCTCGGGCATGTTGATGACGGGGGTGCCGAACTGCTCACCGTAGATGCCGGCGTTGGTGAGGGTGAAGGTGCTGGTGCCGACTTCGTCGGGCTTGAGTTTTTTGCCGCGGGCGCGCTCCGCGAGGTCGGCGATGGCGCGGGCGACGCCGAGGAAGCTGCGCTCCTCGGCCTGCTTGATGACCGGCACAATGAGGCCCCAGTCGAGCGCGACGGCGATGCCGATGTTGACGTTGCCGTGGTAGCGGATGGCGTCGCCTTCAATGGAAGCATTGATGATAGGCATCTTGCGCAGGGTGGCGGTGACGGCGCGCGCGATGAAGGGCATGTAGGTGAGCTTGACGCCGTTGCGCTGTTCGTACTTTGACTTTTCCTTCTCGCGCAGACGCACGATGCGGGTCATGTCGATCTTGAAGACGGTGTGGACGTGGGCGTTGGTGTGCTTGGACTCGACCATGCGCTGAGCGATGATGGAGCGCATTCTGGTCATGGGGACGACCTGGCCGGCGAGCGGGCTTGCGGCGGCAACCGGGGCTGCTGCCGGCTTTGCAGGCGGAGCGGCTGCCGGTGCGGGTGCTGCTGCCGGGGTCGCCGCGCTCGCGCCCTTTTCCATGTAAGTGAGCACGTCGTCCTTGGTAACACGGCCCGCGGAGCCGGTGCCTGCGATCTGCCGCAGGTCCAGCTCGTGCTCCTTCGCCATCTTGCGGACGAGCGGCGAGGAGCGCAGCTTTTCGTCACTCTGGGGCGGCGGGGGGGTGGCAGCGGCGGTCTGAGAAGCAGCAGCAGGCGAAGCAGTGGGCCCGGTGGGTACGGGTGAGGGCTTGCCTTCAATGGCGGACGGAGCGCCCTTTGCCGGCTGGGCCACGGCACCCGCGGCTGCACCGGCAGACGTGCCGGCGATCAGGGCCACAGTGGTGTTGACCTGCACGGTCGAGCCGGCTTCGGTGCGAATCTCCTGCAGAACGCCGGCGATGGGCGCTGGTATCTCCGCGTCTACTTTGTCGGTTGAAATCTCGAACAGCGGCTCGTCGCGCTCGACCTTGTCGCCCACTTTCTTGAGCCACTTGGTGATAGTGCCCTCGAAAATGGACTCGCCCATCTGGGGCATGACGACTTCGGTCGCTGATGCGGCCTCGGCTGCGGCAGCGGCTGCTTCTGTGGCGCCGCCGGTTTTCTGGGGCTCGGCGGGGACGGAGTCGGCTTTGGCCTCTGGCGCCGCAGCCGCCGGAGATGGTGCTGCGGCAGCCGGAGCGCTCCCATTGGCGGCCTCGCCGATGACCGCGACAACGACGTTGACCTGCACGGTCGCGCCTGCTTCTACCTTGATTTCCTGGAGCGTTCCCGCTACCGGCGAGGGGATTTCCGCGTCGACCTTGTCGGTCGAAATCTCGAACAGCGGCTCGTCCCGCTCGACCGCGTCACCGGGCTTCTTCAGCCATTTTGTTACCGTTCCCTCAAAGATCGACTCGCCCATCTGCGGCATAACTACATCGGTTGCCATCTACCTTCTCCCACCTGCGGCGTTCCGCCTTGCAAACATCTCAGTGTACGGTATTCGCCGCTGGATCGGGCAGGGTGCGGGGGTCTGGATGGCCGAGCTCAGTGGGAAAGACGCAAGCGAATTCACTGCCGGTATTGTTCGTCGGTGACGTGTTCCATCCAATCCACAACACTGCCGTCGCGTCGCTCCTGAATGGCGACGTGGGTCATGGCGGTGGATGGCGTGGCCCCGTGCCAGTGTTTTTCTCCGGGCGCGAACCAGACGACATCGCCGGGGTGAATCTCCTCGATGGCGCCGCCTTCCCGCTGGACCCAGCCGCAGCCTGCCGTAACGATCAAGGTCTGCCCAAGAGGGTGCGTGTGCCAGGCGGTGCGAGCGCCCGGCTCAAACGTGACGCTGGCGCCGCCGACAAGCGCGGGGTCGGGCGCCTGGAAGAGCGGGTCGATGCGAACGGTGCCGGTAAACCAGTCTGCCGGGCCTTTGCCGGATGGCTGCGAGCCGACGCGTTGGATGTGCATCGACCTATTTTAGGGCAACGCCTGGCTTGGCCCATCGCGAGGGGCACAAAGTCGGCACCCGAAGCATAACGCCACACGCCACGAAGTGGCGCCGGCCGCGCAGGCGGTCTTATACCAGCGGCGCGCCGGCGATCTGCTCCAGCACTGTGAGCGGGGCGTGCTCGGGCGCCACCTGCGCTGCGCGCTCGACGAGGAAGGTCTGCTCGAGCGCGTACTGGCCGGCGAGGACGGCGTGCGGGACGGTGTCGGTGAAGACCATCCAGCTGGAGCCCGCGGGGAACTCGAAGGCCTCCTTGCGGGCCTCGCGTTGCCAGTTTTCGTTCTCCTTGAGGAAGTTGTGGAAGCGCATCATGAAGTCGTCGTACGGGGTCCGCTTGAGTGCCGGCAGGGCGGCGCCCAGCCCCGCGCCGCGGGCCAGTCCCTTCGCCGCCCGGCCCAGTGCGCCCTCGGGTTTCGGCGCAATCGCCGCCGGGGCAAAGCGGGGGGCGAGCTCGCGGAACGGCTCGCCCACGACCCAGTCGCGGGTGCGCTCGGGGTGGATGTTGTTGAAAAAGCGGAGGATGCGCGCGCCGCCGGTGGGGCGGGTGGGGAAGGCGTCAGTATGCAGCAGGTCATTGCGCTTGCGCAGGGGCAGGTCGCGGTTCTGCTCCTCCTGAGGGCGAAAACTCGCGTAGTCGCGCCGCATTCTGCCTGCGTAGGGCTCCAGAAACCCCTCCACAAAGCGCACGACTGTCTCGGAGTAGCCGCGCATGATGCTGCGCAGACGCTCCTCAGCCTCGCCGCCTGCGCCATCAAGCCCGCTGAGCACGTCCGCCGCCGGCTTGTAGGCGATGTTCTTATGCAGGGACGAGCTGGTCTGCTGGCGGCCCAGCAGGAAGGCCACATCGCCGGCTGCGAGCGGCACGGGGGTGTGCGGGAAATACAGGATTGCGCCGGCTTCGAGCTCGGCGCACCAGGCGCGCTTTTGCGCCGGTGCTGCTGCGTGCACCGCCTCCAGACGAATCTCCACTACTGCCATCGCTCCACCCGCCTTCCCTGCACTCTCCAGCATAGCGCCGACGCTTTAGAGCCGTTTGCCTGTGGGTGGCGAGACGCGAATGTTGTTGCCTGTGGCTTTTCTTGACGGAAAAGCCACGTGGAGTGTCGTTGGTCTCTCTAAAGCAGCAGGCAAACCGCTCTATTCTTGAGGTAGCCCCCGTGCGTGCGTACGCCGGGGGCAGGAAGGCCGTTCATGCACCGCCGATTTTCGGGTTTCCCCCGGTTATCCCGCCGCAGGTTTCTCGAGCTTTCCGCTGCTACCGCTGTGGCGGAGAGCGTGGGCACGGCTTTCGCCGGGGTGGCATCTGACGCGCCCGGCAAACGGCCGCTCGACGAGGTCGATTACGCCGACGTGACGATTACCAGCGCGCCGCACCTGGCGCAGATTGAAAACACCCAGGGCATCCTGATGGGGCTGGGCAATGACAGTCTGCTGAAGCCATTTCGCGCGATGGCGGGGCTGCCGGCGCCGGGCCGGGAGCTGGGCGGGTGGTACGAGTACAAGCCGGATTACGACTACAAGACGGGCGACGCGGGGCTGGCGCCGGGGCACAGCTTTGGGCAGTGGATCTCCGCGCTGGCGCGTCGCTACGCGGTGACCCGCGACCCGGCGGCGCGCGAGAAGGTGCTGGCGCTGACCCGGCTGTACGCCGCCGCCATCTCCCCGGACTACTACCGGAACAACCGCTTCGCCGCGTACTGCTTTGACAAGATGGTCTGCGGGCTGATGGACGCGCACCGGCTCGTCGGCGACCCGAAGGCGTTCCGCATCCTGGACGCGACTGCCGATGCTGCCGTGCCCCAGCTGCCGGGGCACGCGGTGGACCGCGAGACCCCTTGGCGCACGGGCAAGGACATCTCGTGGAACTGGGATGAGAGCTACACGCTGCCGGAAAACCTGTACCTGGTGGCGAGCCTGGGGGCGGGCCGGCGGTACGAGGACCTGGCTGCGCAGTATCTGGATGATGCGACGTACTTTGACCCGCTGGCGCGCGGCGAGAACGTGCTGGCCCACAAGCAGGCGTACAGCTATGTGAACGCGCTGTGCTCGGCGATGCAGGCGTACCTGGTGGGCGGCAGCAGCAGGCATTTTGAGGCGGCGCGGAACGGCTTTGACATGCTGGACCGGCAGAGCTTCGCCACTGGCGGCTGGGGTCCGGACGAGATGCTGCGCAAGCCGGGCTCGGGCGAGGTGGCGGCGAGCCTGACGAAGAGCCACAACAACTTTGAGACGCCGTGCGGCTCGTACGCGCACTTCAAGCTGACCCGCTACCTGCTGCGCGTGACCCGCGACGCCCGCTATGGGGACAGCATGGAGCGCGTGATGTACAACACGGTGCTGGGCGCGCTGCCGCTGGAGCCTGATGGCCGCGCGTTTTTTTACGCGGACTACAACTTCCAGGGCATGCGCGTTTATTCCAAGCACATCTGGCCGTGCTGCTCGGGCACGCTGCCGCAGGTCGCTGCCGACTACGGCATCAACACGTGGCTGCGCGAGCCGGGGGCGGTGTGGGTGAACCTGTATGTGCCTTCGGTGCTGCGCTGGAGCGAGGGCTCGGCGCGGGTGGAGATCGAGCAGAGCGGGGAGTATCCGTACACGGACACGGTGGAGATTCGTGTGAAGGCTTCCAGCCCGGCGCGCTTCACGCTGCGGCTGCGGATTCCGGCCTGGGCGCAGTCGCCGGGGATCGCGGTCAATGGACGGGCTGTTCCCCTGCGGGTTACGGCGGGATTCGCTTCGATCCACCGCACCTGGCGGACGGGGGACCGCGTTGTGCTGCGGCTGCCTGCCGGGCTTCGGTTGCAGCCTATCGATGCCGACCATCCGCAGGTAGCGGCGCTGATGTATGGGCCGCTGGTGCTGTTTGCGGTGACCGCGGCGCAACCTGCTGTTACGGAGAAGCAGGCGATGGCGGCTCGCCGGACTGGGCGGAGCGAGTGGGCAATTGAGACGGGTCAGGGGCGGCTGCGGTGTGTTCCGTTTACGGAAGTGGGTGGCGCGGCGTATGCCACGTATCTGAGATTTTCCTAAGGCGAACTCTCCTGAGGCGAGCTCTCCTGAAGTGTCGGGGGCTGGGTCGGCACAGTCCGGGCAGGGGCCTAAGGCGATTTCACACCTCAGCCCCGCAGTTGTATCCCGATCGACCCATGACCAGCCTTAGTGCCCCAGGAAGCCTCCCAGCGACTTCTTCAACTGGTCGGCAGGCTTGCCCGCGGACGGGGCGCCCTTGCCCTGGCCCTGCAGAACCTGCTGGGCCGCGCTGGCGCCGACGCCTGTCGCGAGGCCAGCCAGGTTGGGGGCAAACGTCGGGTTGCTGGTGGTGCCGGCGATCTCGACCGGGATGCCGCGCTTCATCGCACTGGCCGCCAGGCTGCCCAGCAGCGCGTTGCTGCTGCCGCCTCCAGCGCCGCCGCCGAGTAGCCCGGCCAGGCCGCCGGCCAGCCCCGAGGAGCCTCCGCTGGGCGCAGGCTGGGAGCCGGCCGCCGGCGCTGCTCCGCCCATGGTCAGGCCGGTCAGCTTGAGCAGCATGCTGTAGCGCAGCGCCCCGGCCTCGCTCACGCTGCCATTACCGGTCGCGGTGCCCAGCCCGGCTACATCGAGCGCGATCTTGTCGGTCTCGATGCCCGCGGTTGTGTCGCGCACGTCCATGCTCAGCGAGCGCACGTTGGTTCCATTGCCGGTCGCCGAGGTGATGCGGCCGCCGGTGAGCTTCGAGAGGGTCTGCAGTTTCGCGCCCAGGTTAAAGCCCGAGAGCTGGGTGTTGTCGATGCGCACGGGGCCGGTAATGACCGGGCTGGCCGACGAGCCCGAAACCGTGAGAGCAGTGGTGAGCGTGCCGCCCTGCAGCCGCGAACCCTGCGGCAGACGCACCCCCACCGCCGGCAGGAAGGCCTCGATCTCATCAATCGGCATCGCGTTGCCGTTCACCTTCAGGTTGAGCGCCGTGGTCGGCCCGCTGGACTGGTAGGTGCCGCCGAGGCCGACCACCGCGCGCCCGACCGAGACGGTCGCCGACTGGATCTGGCCCGTTTTCGCCAGCTCGTTCTGCGCGATGGTGAACTGCGCATTCACGGGCTTGGCGGAGGGCGTGCCGTTCTTCGCGAGCTTGATGTTGACGACCTGCGCCTTACCGGCCGCATTGAGCATCTGCCCGTTGGAGCGCACCTGCGCCTGCAGGTCCATGACGCCGCTGATGCCGGCGTCTGGCGGCAGAACCCCGGCGGTGGCCAGCTGCACATGGCTCAGAGAGACATTCGCATTGACCGGCGTGGACGCATTGCTCTGCTGGTTGAAGGGGCCGGCCTGGCCGTTCGCAGTGAGGCCGCCGCCGCCCGGCAGCTGCGCGCTTACCTTGAACGGCGAGACGCTGGTGGGCGTCAGGTTCGTTACCTGTGCGTTGATCTGCTGGTACACCACCGGCGCGCCTGCCTTACCCGCGGTCGTCATGGTGATGGCGCCGTTCTTGATCTCGGCGTCGTCGACGGAGAGTGTCTCAAATACGCTCGGCTTTTTGGGACCCGCCGCAGTTGCCGGCGCCGGGGTCTTGGGCGTGCTGGTCTGCACCAGGTTCAGGTGCGGGCTGTCGACCAGCAGCCTGGTGACATGCAGCTGCTGCCCGCTCCACGCCGCGTCCAGCACGACGTCCTCGACCAGCCCGGAGAGGCCGTCTGACGGCTCGACCAGCCCGGCGGCAAGTGGATCGATGTGCTTCAGCTCCAGATGGCCCTGGAACGGCGTTTCCGAGGCGTCCTGCTGGTTGATCGGCCCGGCGGTTCCGTTCAGGCTCACGGTTCCGTCGCCCGGCAGGTGTGCGGAAGCCGTAAATGGGAACGAGTTGGTGAAGCCGAAGTTTTTCACGTCGAGGGACACCTGCTGGTAGACGCGGTTCTGCTCAGCGCCCGTGCTGCCCGGGCCGGCCTGCTCGCCGACCGTGATCTGCCCATCGGTGACCTCGACATGGCCTGCCGTGAGGTTCGGCGTTGTGGCCGGAGCGGCGGGCTGCGCGGCGGACTTGCTGCCTCCGCTACTGATGGACGAGTAGTTCCAGGTCTGCTTGCCCGCAGCGTTGGCGCCGCGCAACAGTTGGATCTTCGGCGACTGCAGCGCGAAGCCCTGGATATGGATCTCGCGGTGGAGGACCAGCGGCAGCAGCTCCACGCGAATCTTGATGCTCTGCGCCTCGAGAAACGGCTGCGAGCTGAAGTGCGGGTCATCGGCGATACTTACGTTTTCCGCGACCAGGCCGCCCGACCAGACGGAGAGCTCCACCTTGCCGATCGTCACTTTGCGCCCCAGGGAAGTGGTCAAAGTGGTTTCGATCCGCGTGCGGAAACTGTCCGCGTTGAGGAACAGCGGCAGCGACACCGCGACGATGACAACGAGCAAAACAACCGCCGCAACCGCAATCAGCACAAACCGGGTAAGCTTTCCCATGACACAGCCTTTCGAGTCACTTAGAGGAGCTCTCCCGTGGCTATGGATCGCCGAGGTTTGTGAGGAACTCGGCTTTTCTCTGCACCGGTGAGAGAAATATTACTTCTGCCCGATCGGATGCCGCTGCCCCGCAAGCTGTTGCTGGCGCAACCTTTAGAGCCTTTCTCCCGTGGGCAGCCACTTTGGAGATTTTGTGGTTTGGCAAGCGGCTCTACAGGCGGTTTCACCTCCCTCTCCCGACAAGCATGTGAGCCAAACCGCGGCGCCACCTATACCGGCGGCGCCCCTGTTGCAGGCGACGCGCAACGCGCGAGCCCGTCCACACGCTCTTGCGCCAAAGGCGCCGCCGGCCCCACCGCAGGTGGTTAGTGCGCGGTCTGGTTGAGGCGCTGGAAGAATGCATCGTAGCCGCCGTTTTCGGCTACAAACCGCAGCGGCTTCACCGTGTCCACGATCACCTCGGTCACTCCGGGCTGCGTCTTCAGGATCTCCATCGACTCCGCAATGAACTTGTCCAGCGGCATCGCGTTGGGATCGGTCGCCTGGTGCGCCCCCATCAGCTCCGTCGCCACGTAGGGCGGAATCAGCTCCACGACCTCAACCGAAGTGCACTGCAACTGGTAGCGCAGCGACTGTGAGTAGGAGTGGATCGCGGCTTTGGTCGCGCAGTACGTGGCGGCGGCCGCCATCGGCACAAAAGCCAGCCCGGAGGAGACCGTCATCACCGTGGCGCGCGGCTGTTTCAGCAGCGAGGGGAGCAGCGCCCCGGTCAGGCGGAGCGGCCCCAGCAGGTTGGTCGTGATGGTCGCTTCTGCGTCGGCCAGCAGGTTTTGCTGGAGCTCCTCGATGCGCATAATGCCGGCATTGTTGATCAGCACGTTGAGCGCCGGGTACTCGCCGGCTATCTGCGCGGCAAACCGCTGCACCCCCGCTGCATCGTCCATGTCGACGACTACCGAGCGCATGCCCGGGTTTGCCGCCGTCGTTGCGTCGAGCGCCTGCCGGCGCCGCCCTGTGATGATGACCTGGTTGCCCAGCGCGTGAAATGCCTCGGCCAGCCCGCGGCCGATGCCGGAGCCGCCGCCTGTAATCAGAATCGTGTTTCCTTGGACGTTCATGGTTTTTTCTCCTGAACGCATCCTAGGATCGCGACGAACTTACGGGAAGCAGGCACCTGAAAGTGCCATACTTACCTGAGGGAAACCCTCTACCGTATGAAAGAACTGCTGCAGACCGACCAGCCTCACGTGCGCGCCATGCATGCGCGGATCGCCGCCGTCGGGCCGCCGGAGGAGATCGATCCGGAGATTGAAGCGCTGGTTCGCGAGATCATCGGACGCGTCGCTGATAAGTGGACGATGCTGGTGCTGGAGGTGCTGGCCGAGCACAAGGTGGTCCGCTTTACGAGGCTGGGCGAGCTGGTCGGCGGCATCAGCCAGAAGATGCTGACCAAGACGGTGCGCCAGATGGAGAGTGATGGGCTGGTGTGCCGCACGGTTCATCCTGTGATTCCGCCGAAGGTGGATTACCGGTTGACCGAGCTCGGGCTGAGCCTCGGCGCTGCGTTCTGCGGCGTGTGGATCTGGGCCGAGCGGCATCGGAATGAGATTGAGCAGGCTCGGCGGTCGTTCCGCGAGAATCCCCATTTGCAAAGCAGCAAGGCCTTGTAAGTGATTGGAGACGATGTTCGTCCGAAAGCGGCGCATAGCAGCTACAGAGGGCGCTGGATAGGTCTGATCCGAAAGGAGACTTTCTAAAGTGATCTCCAGGAGCTTGATTTGTCAGCACAAACACTCTCGATGGCTGTTGTTTTTTGCTGCGTGGTGGTGTACCTCTTTGCCGGCTGTTGGGGCGGGTCAGCTTGGCTTAGCAATCGAGACGCCCGCAACAACAAACAATGACAACGCAGTTAGCCTTGCTTCGTTTGCCGTCGCTACAGTCAAGCAAGTTGCGACTGTGGATAGCGATCCGACGACTATACGTTTCTTGGATGATGGAGTTTCTTTTAGAAGTGTTCCTGTCGCGTTGCTGGTTCAGCAGGCATTCTCCCCGGAGCCGGCCATATTTGCTCAAGATGATCTTGTCCTCGGATTGCCAGGCTGGACAAAGTCTGAGCGATATGATGTGGATGCTAAGGTTGACGACGAAGACGCCTCTAAGTGGAAGACGCTGTCCCTGTCTCAACGGAGGTTATCGCTTCAATCCTTGCTTGTTACGCGATTCAATCTACAGTTCCACCACGAGACCCGTGAGCGCCCGACGTATTCTCTGATGGTTGCGAAGAAGGGTCCAAAACTCCACGAGGCACAACCTGGCGATACGACACCCGATGGCATTAAGGGCCCCGACAGCATGGGCAGTAGTGGCGAATCGACGGTGACGCCGGGAAAGATCGTCCTTCAAAGATCCAGCCTTACGGTTCTCGCGAAACTTCTTTCGTCGCAGGGACTTGATCATGCAGTTGTTGATAAGACGGGGCTGACTGGCATGTATGACATCACGCTCCGATGGTCGCCGAATGACGTTGGCTCGTCAGATGCTTCACTGCCATCTCTTTTCACCGCGCTTCAGGAACAGCTTGGATTGAAGTTGGAATACAACAAGAACCAGATTGACGTGATCGTGATCGACCGCATCAACAAGCCTTCAGCAAATTAAGCGCAGTCCAGTGCTGAGTCTCCAAGCGGAGACGGGATGTGCTTAGCGGTATAAAAAGGCGGCCCGTTTCCTGCATGGCGGAAAGTCAGCTTCGTGTGACGGTACCTCTGTTTGCTCACTAAGCCGACCCCAGCACCGCTTCGATCTCGTCCAGGCCCCACTCCAAATCTTTTTGCTCAATCACTAGCGGGGGAGCCAGGCGAATCACTGTCCCATGGGTCTCCTTGCACAGCACACCGCGACGGCCCAGCGCCTCGCAGAAGGGCCGCGCCTCGGTATTCAGCTCGATCCCGATCCACAATCCACGGCCGCGAACCTCGACTACGTGCGGGTTTTCGACTGCCTGCAAACGGGCGCGCAGCCGCGCCAGGGCGTACGCCCCCAGCTCCGCTGACCGCTCGGAGAGCCGCTCGTCGACCAGCACCCGCAGCGCCGCCCGCGCTACCGCGCAGGCCAGCGGGTTGCCCCCGAACGTGCTTCCGTGATCCCCCGGTTCCAACACCCCCAAAACCTCTTGCGAAGCCAGCACCGCCGACACCGGGTAGAACCCACCCGAGAGCGCCTTGCCCACAATCGCCACATCTGGCCGGATGCCCTCGTGCTCGAACGCGAACAACCGCCCCGTCCGCCCCAACCCTGCCTGAATCTCATCGGCAATCAGCAGCACATTGTTCTGTCGGCAGATGCGCGCGATGTGACGAAGGTACCCATCGGGCGGCACGATAATCCCGGCCTCGCCCTGCACCGGCTCCACCAGGAAGGCGCAGGTGCGGGGCGTGATGGCCGCCTCCAGCGCCTGGGCATCCCCGAACGGCACCGTGCGAAAGCCGCTCGCAAACGGCCCGAACCCCGTGCGGTACTGCGCTTCGGTCGAGAAACCGACCACCGCGATGGTGCGCCCGTGAAAGTTGTTCCCGCAGACGAGGATCTCCGGCTGGCCATCCGGAATCCCCTTGACCGTCACGCCCCACTTCCGGGCGACCTTCAAGGCAGTCTCGACCGCCTCCACGCCCGAGTTCATGGGCAAAGCCATGTCGAAGCCGGTGAGCGCGTGCAGTTCTTCGAGCAGCAGCGGCAGCTGGTCGTTGCGGAACGCCCGCGAGGTCAGGGTCACGCGCTGCGCCTGCTCCACCAGCGCCGCCAGGATCGCCGGATGGCAGTGCCCCTGGTTTACCGCCGAGTAGGCAGCTAGAAAATCCAGGTAGCGCCGCCCCTCTACGTCCCACATCCACGCGCCCTGCGCCCGCTCAATCACCACATCGAGCGGGTGATAGTTGTGCGCGCCATACTGCTCTTCCAGCCCGATCAGCTCCGCACCCGTTCTCTGCTCTAAAGCCTGCATACATCCTCCGCCTGAGGCGCCCGCAACTGCCCGCTGCGGGCGCCTGCCAGCAGTGTAGAGGGAGCGCCGCACATTGCACGCGTAGATACTGAGAAGGTATCGACTTACGAGGAGAGAGCTTGCCTACAACCATTGCCGTCTGCGGCGCCGGAGCCTTCGGCCGCAACCATATCCGCATCTACCGCGAACTCGCCGGGGTGCACCTTGCCGCGATTGTCGACCCGGACCTGGCGCGCGCCGAGGCGGCTCTGGCTCAGTCGAACCCCTCGCAAACTGGGGTCAGCGCGGGCGAAACCCGGCTTGGCCCGGCGAAGTCAGGAGACCGGCTTTCCACCCTCATCTTCCCTTCTGCGGAAGCGCTTGTGGCCGCCGTCGCCGCAAGCCAACTGCGCGTCGACGCGGCCAGCGTCTGCACCCCGACCTCCACCCACCACGAACTCGCTTCGCAGCTGCTAAAGGCCGGCATTCATGTCCTGCTTGAGAAGCCGATCGCCGCCACCCTCGACGAGGCCGATTCGCTCATCGCGCTGGCTGCACAGCACCGGCGCGTGCTGACCGTGGGCCACCTGGAGCGGTTTAACCCCGCCGTGCAGGCGCTCACCCCCCTGCTGCGTGGCCCCATGTTTTTTGAGGCTCACCGCCTCAGCGTTTTCTCCCCCCGCTCGCTGGACACGGACGTCGTGCTCGACCTGATGATCCACGATCTCGACATTGTCCTGCATCTGGCCCAATCGCCGGTCACCCAGGTCCACGCCGTGGGCCTGCCTATCCTGTCGCAGAAAACCGATATCGCGAACGTCCGCGTTGAGTTCGCCTCCGGCTGCGTCGCCAACTTCACCGCCTCCCGCGTCTCCACTGAGCGCGTCCGCAAGCTCCGCTTCTTCCAGCCCCACCAGTACCTTTCGGTCGACTATGCCCGGCAGGACCTGCTGATGATCGAGGTGACGCCGCCCGCCGCAACCATTGCGCACGCCACGGCCGATTCAGCCGCTGCCGGTCTAACTGGTGCTCCCGCACCCGCCCTGCCCACCCTCGGCATGCACAAGCCGCAAGTTACACCCGGCGAACCCCTCCGTCTTGAAATCGAAGCCTTCCTCCACGCTGTGCGCAATGGCACCGAGCCGGAAGTCACCGCGGAGCAGGCCCGCAACGCGCTCGCGCTCGCGCTGCAGATACAGCAGGCCATCAAGCAACATGCACAGCACGCGGGTCTCCAGGCCTTTACCGCATCTTCCGGAAGCTGAACGGCCCTAAGTCTTAGGAGTACGGCGACCTCTCCCGCGAGGCTGGGCCGGCAGCAGCGGTGCGGTCAGTTGCTCGTACAGCGCGAACAAAAACTCCACCCGCGCCTGGTCGTTCGCGAACCCCTCCGCCCGGTAGCACCGCTCCACCGCCCGGTCCAGCTGTTGGTGCGCCTTCAGCAGCGCCGGCGGCATCAGCAATGGGTCATACAGCGCCGCCAGCGTCGAGTCCGGGAATTGCGCCCGCGCATCCAGAACCCCCTGCGCAAGCTCCTCCACCTTTGCCTGCTGGGCTTCGGTCGGGCTTAGAGGCCAGGGATAGTTGTTGTAAACAATATCTCTGGAATAGCGAAAGTCAGACTTAATGCGGCCACAAACCTTTTTCATCCAGGCCATGTGCATTGATGAAGAGAGAATGCCAAAGTGATAGAGCGACGCGCCGGGAATTGTGGCGCAGGCATTGCTTGCGATTACATCTTGAGAAAGGAAGCCCATTGCGAGATAAGCACGCTGCTCTGAGCTGTGAAGCGGGACAAGGATGTAGTCGCAATTTGGCTGAGCATCTTGAGCAAAAAGAGTCGGCGTAAGTGCACGATTTCTCGTTGCAGCAGCTTTGCTCCGTAGCCGCATTTCTCTCACGAGCGCTACCCTGCTACGCACTCTGGGCAGCGATGCCAGTTCTGCGGGCGAGATATGCTTCAACCACAAACACCACCTTAGTCCACCGTTCAAAAACTCGTCGGCTCCACAATAGAGGCGTATCCATTTCTCCGCGCCTGGTTCTGCCTGAAGCAGCTCTTCTTTCTCGGCATCGCTGAAAATAAAATGACCGCCATCCGTCGGCTTGCTGCCCCAAAGCATCGCCGGAACACCTGGCCACGCGGAGCTTCTTATCGGCAAAGTGCGATCGCTACCTTGTACAAGGTACGGACTTATGTTGCTTACTTCTACACTATGTGCCTCGCCGTCCTTTCCGGCAGAGACATAGAGGTATCTCCGTAAGGAAACATCATGGCCAAACCCGATAACAACAACATGAACATGAGCTTTGCCCCTAGCCTCGCTCTCCCAGGGAAAGGTTTGATATGCAAATTGAATTTTTACCCCTTGGCGATCGAACATATCCGCCCATAGCAATCCTACTTGTTCGCCTTGAGTTATCGAATTAGTTGCGACGAAGCCGACTCGGATAGTGGTTCCGACTATGTATTGAGCCGCCTTTACAAACCAGTTGCTGACATAATCCAAAACGCCACTCCCATCAAGATCTCGAAGCGTCCGTTCCTGATCTTCTCGCTGGCTTGCGTTTTGTAAGTGGTGCCCAACAAACGGCGGGTTCCCCAGCACATACGAGCACTCGCCCGCAGGCAGCAACTCTCCCCACTCCGTACGCAGCGCATTCGCGTGCCGGATATGCGGACTGTTCTTCAAAGGCAGCCTTACGAACGGCTGTCCGAACGCCTCATGAATCCGCATGTTGCTCTGGTGATCCATCAGCCACAGCGCTACCTCCGCGATCCGCGCCGGCCACTCCTCGATCTCGATTCCGTAAAACTGGTCCACGTCCAGGGTCGAAAGCCTATTCACCTCGTCGAACGTCAACGCCTGTTGCGCCCCATGCTGCTCCCGCAGGATGTCGAGCTCCAGTGCCCGCAGTTCCCGATACGCGAGCACCAGAAAGTTGCCGCACCCGCACGCTGGATCGAGAAACCTGAGCTTTGAAAGCCGCTGCCGCAGTTCGTCCAGCCTCGCCCGCTGTCGCGAAGACCGGTCGGCTCGGATGGCCTCGAACTCCGCCCGCAGCCCGTCCAGGAACAGCGGCCGGATCACCTTCAAAATATCCCGCTCACTGGTGTAATGCGCTCCGATCCGTCTGCGCTCTTTGTCGGTCAGAACCTCTTGAAACAAGGCCCCGAAGATTGCCGGCGAAATTCTCGACCAGTCGAATCGCGTGCAGCTCAGCAGTGCGTTCCGCTGGTCCGCGTTGAACTCTGCGAACTCCAGCTGCTCCCGGAACAGCTCGCCGTTTACGTACGGCAGCCCAGCCAATGTTTCATCCAGGTTGCGCTGCCGCCGTTCGGAGGGCGTGTCCAGCACGCGAAACAGGTGCTGTAAGCGAATCCCCAGATCCGATCCGTCGCGCTGCGTACGATTTTCCAGGTATAGCTCAAACGAGCTCGGCTCGAAGATGCCGGTATCTTCCGCAAAGAGGCAGAACAACAGCCGCACCAGCAGTCGCTCCAGGTCGTGCCCGCTGTAACCGCCGGCCCGCAAAGTATCGTGCAGCCGAGCCATCAGTGCGACTGCTTTTAGGTTTGCGGGGTCTTGCTCCGCAAACCGGTGAATCTTGTAGCCGGGGATGAAGGCAAAGGCCGTCGTGTGATGACGCAGTTCATCCAGCGCAAACTCCAGCCGGTGAAAACGGAGCCCATGGAACAGTGGCAACTCGCGCTGAGCCAACTGGTCATCCGGCTCCAGGTCATACAAGGCAAATCGTTGGAAATCGGACAGCAGGATGTATCGCGGAACCTCATCCTGGCGTCCACTCGTTACGAGATCCCGGATATAACGGAAGGCCTGCGACTCGGCTGAGTCCAGACTCTGGCCTGCCGTCTTATGTTCCACCAGCAGCTTGCCGGGCCAGAAGAGGTCGATAAAGCCAGTAGAGCCGCCGATGCGGGAAACCGGCTCCTCAAACGTGGCGACAGTTCGGCGGGGTACACCGAAAATGTCGAAGAACTCATTCCAAAAGGTCTGCTTATCAGCTTGCTCGCGGGTCGCTGACTGCCATGTCCGCGAAAACAAGAGCGCTCTATGATGGATCTCATTCCAGGAAATATTCGGCATGTCGTGCGCTCATCTTATCCGCGCGGCGAACAAGCGCGAACCGCTAAACTTCAGCCATCTTTCGCTGCGCCGCATCTTCCGTCCTTCGCCCCGCGTACAGCGGAAACCCTTCACACAACGCCAGCACTTCCCTGCGCACCCGCCGGCAAACCGCGGATTCCCCCTTCGCCTCCAGCACATCCGCGATCCACCCCGCCACCACCCGCATCTCCGCCTCTTTCATCCCGCGGGTCGTCAGCGCCGGCGTCCCGATGCGCACCCCTGAAGGCTTCATCGGGGGGTTCTGGTCCCATGGAATCGCGTTCTTGTTCACCGTGATCCCCGCCGCGCCCAGCGCCGCCTCGGCCTCTGAGCCGAGCATTCCCCGCGCGAACACATCCACCAGCACCAGGTGCGTATCGGTGCCGCCACTGATCAGCCGAAAGCCCCTGGCCTGCAGCTCCGCGGCCAGCGCCCGCGCATTCGCAACTATCTGCGCCGCATACTCCTTGAAACCAGGTTGCAGCGCCTCCTCAAACGCGACTGCCTTCGCCGCCACGATGTGCATCAGCGGGCCGCCCTGCTGCCCCGGAAACACACACCGGTCGATCGCCTTACCCAGCTCCGCCACCTGCTGCGCCGTCGCAGCTGAGCCCGCGGGAGCCGCCGCCGCAAAGCCGTGCGCCCCTACCTGCTGCGGCATCGTTGCATCGCGCTCGCCCCCACCACGTTCCCCGGCCAGAATCAGCCCCGACCGCGGCCCCCGCAACGTCTTGTGGGTCGTCGTCGTCACCACATCGGCCCACGGCACGGGCGAGGGATGCGCTCCACCTGCCACCAGCCCGGCAAAGTGCGCCATATCAATCAGCAGCTTCGCGCCGACAGAGTCAGCAATCGCCCGCATGCGCGCAAAATCCCACGTTCGCGGGTACGCCGAGCCGCCGCCGATCAGCAGCTTCGGCCGCTCCCGCTCGGTCACCGCGAGCAACTCGTCATAATCGATGGTCTCGGTCTCGCGCGAAACGCCGTAGCTCGCCACGCGGTACAGCTTGCCTGAGAAGTTGAGCTTGTGCCCATGCGTCAGGTGCCCGCCATGCGCCAGGTCGAGGCCCAGGATTGTATCCCCTGGATCGAGCAGCGCCATCATCACCGCCGCATTCGCCTGTGAGCCCGAGTGCGGCTGCACATTCACATAGCCCGCCCCAAATAGCCGCCTGGCTCGGTCCCGCGCCAGCTCCTCGACTACGTCGACAAACTCGCACCCGCCGTAGTAGCGCTTGCCAGGGTAGCCCTCCGCGTATTTGTTGGTCAGCACCGAGCCTGCCGCTTCCAGCACCGCCTCAGAGACAAAATTCTCGGAGGCGATCATCTCCAGGCCCTCGTGCTGGCGGCGTTCCTCGGATGCGATGGCTGAGGCTATCTCCGGGTCCTGGTGGGCTAGAGTGCGCGGGGTTTGGTTAAAAGTCATGATGAAATAGTAGCCCTTAGCTTAGTTGCATTACAGCTGGTTCATTGAGCGTTTGTGCTTCCTGTTATTTCTCTGGTGTACAGCCCGAATCTTCCTAGGACAGATAAACTTGATCACAATATCGCATTCCGAAGAAGCGTCATTCCAACCCACCCACTTACTATCCGAGACCTGCAGAATGGGAGGCGCGCCACGATGTGCTGCGGTACAGCTGCACGTAAGTAGTCCGCATCTCTCATCCTGAGATGCGGAGCACGCTAGAACCGCGTCTGTCTCAACTTTTCAGTATATCCGCCCAACTCGCGGCCAATCCATCTTAGACTGTGAACGCATGATCCAATTCAGTGCACACGCCCTGCAGGCCACAATCGCAGCCCAGGATGGGTGAAATCCTTGCGATTCTCCGTCATAAGCGTCAACCCGTGTTCCAGAGCAGTACTTGCGATTAGCGCATCAGCCAATGAAAACGTCTGCCCCGACCGAGCCTTCTCTGCCTTCAACGCCCCGGCCCGTCGTCCGATGGAAGCCGTCACCGGAATTAACGCCAAGCCCGACAACAACGCCTCTGTCCGAGCCTCCTCCCCGGAGCGCATTCCGGCATATACCTCGGCCACATTTACAACGGAGGTGGTGAGCGTCGTTCCATCTGCCAGTAATCCGGCAAGCTCCTCACGGCGGCCGCTCCGGCGTCGAAGCGCATCGATTAGCACAGTCGTATCCAACAGAACCGTCACAGGCCTGTATTACTCTCCATCCTTAACTTGCGAACCCATATCTCGGTCCCATTGGCAAGCTCCGGATGATCCTCGTCCTTCCAGGCCACCTCATCACTCTGCAAAAATGCGAGCAACTTGCGCCGCTTTAGTTCCTTCCTCGCCGTTTCGACTAGAAACGCGCTCCGGCCTCGAGGTCCGACTAACGCATCGATCTCATTCACCAACTCACCCGGCAGGACAACATGTGCCCGTTGCGTACCCATATACACCTCACGAACTTAGTGTGACATGGAAAGCACACTCAGGCAAACTGACAGCTAATCCCCGGAAAACGCCCGGTGCACAAACGACCCCAGATACCATCCATCGATAAACTTATAAGGCGTCTCCCCGGTCGTGTAATGCCCGCAGGGCAGCACGCGCGCCTCGTGCTCGACGCCTAACTGGCGAAACGAGTGCAGCACCTCTCGCGAGTACCGCTCCAGAAAGGTCAGGTCGTACGTCGCGTACACCACCAGCACCCGGCGAGGTCGCCGCGCATGTCCCGGGGCCCCCGCGCGGGCCGTTGCGGCGAACCGCTCCATATAGTGCGCCGGCGAAATCCCCGCCCAGAGGCCCTTCAGCCGCTCCTGCGTCAGCCCTGCCTGCTCAAACCCCGCGCGAATATGGCGCGTGCTCTGGCCCGTCCACACCACATCGCCAAACGAAGTGGACGCATGGTTGAACGCGCACACCTGCAGCCGCGGATCATGCGCCGCGGCCAGGAAGGCGTAGCACGAGCCGAGTGAAGTCCCCAGGACGCCGACCTGTGTGTACCCCTGTGCGTACAGCCAGTCCACGCAGCAGCGGATGTCGACGACCGCCTGCCGGGCCGCGCCCAGGGTACGCCCGATGTTCGACGACACGGCGTAGTCGGAGCGCTCGAGCTCCGCCGGGCGCCGGATATCGTGGTACGGCTTTGACAGCCGCAGCGCCGACACCCCGAACCGGTTGAACAGCGTGCACAAGGCGTTGTGGCTGAACGCATCCGCATTCCACTGCGGCATCACGATCATTGCCTTGCGCGCTGGCTCGCCGGTCTGCCGGTCGGCCCGCGCCGGGTACCACCGGGCGTTGACCAGATCGTTTTCAGGAAAGGGCGTTCGCACCGGCGAGGTAAAGCGCAGAAACTCGGCCGTCTCCAGCTCGCCGCGCTCGGCCCGCGCCTTCCACTCCGCATCCTGAGCCAGCGTCTCGGGCCGCACGTTGGTCGGAAACAGCTGCGGATGCCGCTGCTCCAGACGGAAGTCGGCCGGAGCCTCGTACCCGAAAAACCGCTCGCTGTCGGCCACAATCGCCGCGTTTACCGCCAGCATCGCCTGCTCTGCGTCCGCAGCACTCAAGTGCTGCTCGTCCACCTCGGCCAGCGACTCCATCTCGCGCGGCAGCGCATCCTTGAGCCAGCCGAAACCCCACTCCACCGGGCGCACGATCCGGTTTTCATCCCGGGTCGTCAGCTCCGTCTCCCACCTGAACATCCAGTCCGCGTACCATTTTCCCAGCATCGTTTCCTATGGTAGCGGAGCGGCCCGGGTTACGTCCGGGGCCGCCTCCAAAGACAAAGCCGCAGTTACAGCCGCTCCCTGCAAACTGCCGATCGCCTCACTTAGTTGCTTACCCTGAACCGGTAAGTGAACTGCAGATAAGCGAGCGTTAGCGAAGCCCCTTTTCCCGTGCTCGTTAGCGCGTAGCCAGAGAATAGGTGACCTACTCCGACATTCGTCACAAACACCTTGTGGTAGATGTATTTCGCCGACGCATCGAACTCGCTGCCAATCCCGTCATGCGCAAACCCGGCCGCGGGCGCCTTGACCAGGCTCGTGCCGCCGCTTGCGTATACCCCATCCCGGATCGATGCCACGTGCAGCGAGCCGCCCTGGAACAGCAGCTGGAGATTCTTATCCGGCGTAAGTGTAAAGTTCAACCGGTCCTGCTTGATGTTCTGGAACCCGAACAAGTCGACTAACCCGAAGGCATTATGGTTACTTGGATACTGCTGGTCGTAAGTGCCGATGCGGAACGCATTGCTATGCGGATTTCCCGTCGCATAGTCGTACTCTCCCTCGACCTGCGGCTTCCACGGAACATGTCCCGGACCCCAGCCGGCCCGGAGAATGGCCGCACCGGCGTGGACTGAATCGTTGCTGTAACTGCCGCGCTGTAGCACGCCTGTGCCGGAGGACTCAAAGCCAAGTGGCAGCTTGGTGGATGTGTAGTAACTGCCAAAGCTCACCTCGGTCTCGGTGCCGGGCACTCCCTGCTGGCTGGTCACCCGCGGCAGCGCTCGTACCAGCACAAAAGGGCTTACCGTGAATCGGGGCACCCAGGTGGTCAGATCAGCCTCCGCACCGTGGAAGGTAAGTCCTGCGCCATGTTTGTCGAGACTGGTTGGAAATACGCTGACCACCGAGGTGGTGAAGAGGTCTATCTTATTCTTATCCCCGACCCGCAGATCCGCTCCATCCCAGCTCCGGCTGTTGTTAGTCCAGTCGCTAATACCCACCACGCGCTCGTCGCCAAACTTGAGCTCCTGACGGCCCACGTACAGGTTGGTTTTCTTCATGTGGAAGTCGACAAAGCCCTGAAAGAAATCGAACTGGTCGCGCTGGTTTGAGGCGACATCGCGCAGCGGCAAACCCAGGGCATGCGTGTCCTGGAACTGCAGGTATCCCGTAAGCCAGGACAGCGGCGTCACCGCGATCGCGCCGCGCGCACGGGTCAGCTCATACAGACGCTCCTTGTCCGTGATCTCGCTGAGCGCAGTCTGGTCTTCCAGGCGCCCTCGCAGTTCGCCATCGAAACTCAGCCACTTAGGCAGCTGGGTCAGATGCAGCGGCTGCTCCTGGCCCTGCTTCTTGGGGTACAGCTCCTGCTGGGCGAAGGCTGAAACGGTCAACAGAAAAATAGTGAAGGAAGCCGAAAAACGAAAGAGGGCACGCATGATTGCTCCGGAGTTACGAGTTACTTGCAACGGGAAAGGAGTTTGCCCTGTGGCAAACTCCTTTCGCTTGAAAAGGAAGACAGCACTTATTCAGGCGTAACGACCGCTTCTTTCTTGCCGATCTTATTCAGAAACTCCTCACCCGTGCCGATATGCTCATCCACCAACCGGGGCGGCGTGTGCGCCAGCCACTCGGCGAGCGAGATGTCCTGGTAATCCGGCGTCGCAAACACCTCAAGGAAAACCAGGTCTGTATCGCCCAGGTTCTCAATGTAATGCGGCAGCGACCGGTCGATATAGCCGACGTCGCCGGCGTGGAAGTCCATGGTGCGTGCATGACCGCCGGCTGAAAACACCGTCATGCGGCCTGTGCCTTTCACAAAGTACTGCCACTCGTCCTCGTTGGGGTGCCAGTGCAGCTCGCGCAGGCCGCCGGGCTTGAGCGTGACAATCGCCGCGGCGATGTTGGTCGCGGGAAAGTTCGAGTGGTCTACGATCCTCACGCTGCCGCCCGCGCTTACCTTGGTCGGCTGCATCTTGCTAGCGAAGAACGCGAAGCTGTTCGGCACCGGCCCGGTCCCGGCGTAGGCTCCCTTCTTTTCCTCTTCGAGCGAGCGCGGCAGGTCGCGCGGAAAGATGAACAGCTCGTGCTTCGGCACTTTATCGAAGGTCGACTCCGGGGTGTTGAAGTTCTTCGCCAGCACTTTCCTGGGTGTGTGGTGCAGCCAGTCGGTCAGCAGGAAGGTTTCGAATTCGTTGAAGTTGCCGTCATCGAACACCAGCAGAAACTGGCAGCCGTCCGGCCCCAGCCCCTGGATCGAGTGCGGGATCCCGCCCGGGAAAATCCAGAGATCGCCCGCGTGCACGTCCTCGACAAAGCCGCGGCCCTTCTGGTCAACCGCCGTGATGCGGGCGCTGCCGGCCGTCATAAACGCCCATTCCGACCCAACATGCCAGTGCAGCTCGCGGATGCCGCCCGCGATCAGCCGCATCTCGACGCCGGCCATTTTCTTGGAGAGCGGGAAGTCCCGCACCGTGACCTGGCGCGTCCAGCCGCCCGCCTCCACACGCTTGTGCGCGAAGGCAAACGGGTACTTGAACGGCGGCTGGCCGCCCGCATCGGTGGTCGGCGGCCATACGGAGTCGGGCTCCGCTTCTTCAAGCGGCTGGTTTTTAGGGCCGGGCTGCTGCTCGTTCACGCCGCTGTGATTGTCGCCGCTCTTATCGACCGTCTGCTGTGCCGCCGCAGCCATCGGCAGGGCCGCCGCTGCTGCTAGTAAGGCCGAGCTCCTGCCCAGAAAACGCCGCCGGCTCAAGCCGTCCTTGCTGTCCTGCTCTCCCATGCCGCTCTCCTCTTGTTCGTGCCCAGTCGCTTGAAACGCGATTTGTCCACTTCAGGCGCTTATAGCCCTCTTGACTGTGTGTTGTCCGCCACTTTGATTATTCCGGTGCCGGGAGGAGCGCACTTTCTTTCGGGTATCGGACATGAGCCCGCTGGCCCCGGAAGCTCACACCAAGAAGAGAGGCGGCCTCGAAGAAGCCGCCAGCAGCCGTATCGCACTTTCCGGCCTAAACCGGCACTCTCGGCACCCGCGCTCCGATCCCGCACAACACCTCATAGGGAATCGTCCCGCGCCAGGCCGCCATCTCCCCGGCCGGGATCTCCTCAGCCCCCTGCCGCCCCAGCAGCACCACCTCATCCCCAACCGCCACACCGGCTACCCGCGAGACATCGACCACCGTCTGGTCCATGGATATGCGCCCGGCGACCGGAACCCGGCACCCGCGCACCAGCACGAACCCGCGCCCCGACAGCTCCCGCGCGAACCCATCCGCATACCCCACCGGCAGCAGCGCCAGCCGCGCCCCACCTTCGGGCGCTTGAAACGTCTCGCTGTAGCCTACCGGCGTGCCCGCCGCCACCATGCGCACCGACGTTACCTCGGTCTTCCACCGCAGCACCGGCTCCAGCCGCGCCGCTTCGGGCGCCCCGGGCCGCGCAGCAGAGACCTCGGCCGCCCCATCATAGGGGACCCCATACAATGCCAATCCCGGCCGTACCAGCAGCTCCGCTCCAAACTCGCGGGCCAGCAAAGCCAGCGATGGCAGGCCCATCCCGGTCCAGGCGTTCGCCGAGTTGCCCGCGTGCACCCACCGCGGCCGCACCCCGGCCGCCCATAGCTGCTGGAGTGCCTGCCGCAGCCGCTCGACCTGCCCGGCCAGCACTTCCGGCTCCTGAGGAGACGAAAAGTGCGTCAGCACTCCCTCCACCGATACCGGCGAGCCGCCGCCAGTCTCCCGCAGCAGCCTCTGCAGCGGTTCGCCCGGCGCTACCCCCTGCCGGCTCATTCCCGTGTCGATCTCCAGGTGTACCCCGACCGAAGCCGGCGCCCGGCCAGCGCGCCGAGCCGCCGCGTCCAGCAGCCGGAAGTGCCAGCCCTCCCAGACCTGGACGGTCAGCCGCTGCTCGACGACGACCTCTTCCTCGCCCGGGAAAAATCCGGCCATCACCAGCACCCGCGGGCCAGCCCCCAGCCCGTGTCGCGCTGCCCGTTGCCCCAGCCCAGCGCGGAGGGCCAGCGCCTCCTCGACCGTGGTCACCCCCAGCCACCTGGCCCCGGCTTGGGCCAGCGCCTGCCCGCACAGCGTTACGCCATGGCCGTAAGCATCCGCCTTGATGACAGCGATCAGCGTAGGTGCGATTACGGAACTTCCCGCGTGCGCCCGCACGTTCTCATCCAGCAGCTTGTAATTGTGAACCAAAGCGCGGAGCCGGATCTCCGCATAGGTCGGCCGCATCGCGCCTACTGCTGCGGGTTGCCGGTCGGGGGCGGGGTCGACGGCTGCTGAGGCGGATTGCTTGCCGGCGCCGGCTCGGACGTCTTCGACTCAGGCCCCTTGTATAGCAGCGGTATATGGAAGGGCAGAGCCGCACTGGACTTCTTCGCCGCCGGATCGCCAGCCGAACTGCCCGAAGCGCGGCTCGGCGCAGCCGATGCCCGGCCCTTGCCACTCTCCAGCTGGTCCACCACTGCGGTCTGCTGCGCGCTTACGCAGCTCCAGCTATTGCGCGACCGCTGGTACACATGCGTGAAGATGCCACGCTGGTCCCGGGTCCGCTCATTGTCCCGCAAACGCATTACATACGTGCCTTCCACAATCGCCACGTCGCTCACCACCCGCACGTTCACCACCTTCTGCTCTACAGAGAGCAGCGGCTTCGGCAGCCCGGCGAGCGTGTCCGCGATAGACTGGTTGCGCGTATTGACCGCTGCCGCGGCTGAAATGTCCACGAAGGTCGGCGCCAGCAGGTTTTCAAGCGCGTACTGATCCTTGTTGACCAGAGCAATGCTCCAGGAGTCTTCCAGGTGCTGGAACTGCTCCACGGCGGCGGGCTGGGCCGCGGGTTGCGCCGCGGATTGAGACTCAGCGGATTGGGTCGCTGTCTCGCCTGTCTGCGCCCGCAGTCCGGGCCGCTGGGCCGCAACCAGAACCGGCATCAGGACAGCCATCAAGATAGAGGATTTCCAACGCATGCTTACCGCTATATTACCCGCGTTCGCGCAGACACGCGCAAACCGCTCTATCCTACAATCTTGTCAGTCCAATCCTGCCAGGCGCGCCGGCCCACCGGCCCCAAGGGGAGAAAGCGCTCCATGAAACCAGCAGCCGCACCACGCAAGCCATCCACCCCCGGCTTACTGCCTCCTGACCCGGAACTGGTGCAGCTGCTGGCCCGCTTCCACGTCGAGAGCGGCCAGACCCTGCTCAACCTGCTCGACGAGCAGCCCATGCTGCTTATCTTTCTGCGCCACTTCGGCTGCGCCTTCTGCCGCGAAACCATCCACGATGTAAGCCGCGCCAAGCCGGAGCTCGACAAACGCGCCGTCCGCCCTGTTTTCGTCCACATGGGCTCGCCCGAGCGTGCGCGCCCCTTTTTCAAGCGCTTCGGCCTCGACCAGGTCGAGCGTGTCTCCGATCCCGAAATGCTGCTCTACAGCGCACCCGAGTTCCACCTGCTCAAGTCCAACGTGCTGCCCCACTTCTTCGGCGCGCGCGCCTACTTCGAACTCGCCAAACGGGCCCTGTGGCGCTACGGCGCCGGCTCCCCCGGCAAAGAAGACCCCACCCAGCTCCCCGGGGCCTTCTTCCTGAAAGACCGCGCCATTTACCGCGCCTTCCGCCACCGCTACCTGGGCGACCGGCCGGATTACTCGATGTTCGGGGTGTAAAGGCGTAAGACCCCCTGCGCGGGAGGCGGCCACTTCGTGGCGTGTGTCCGTGATGCGCCTGCGCGAGCTTCTGTGGCCCTCGCGATGCTCGGGATCGACTTCCTCTCACCCCGACCAACGGGAGGGCCACCCAGCCCCGCACCCCAGCACAAACGAGCACCCGCCACGAAGTGGCCGCCTCCCGCGCAGGGGGTCTTGGGCCCTTGTTTTCCAACTAATCCAGAGGCGAGGGAAGCCCGGTGGATTTTCACCGGGCGTACCCTAGCCTCTACGATGGCTACGACACCCAATATCCAGTTTGAACGCGGCCTGCCGGCCGCCATTGACGCTGAGCGCTCCATCCTCGGCGCCATTCTGCTCGACAACCATCATTACAACGAGGCGGCCGAGCGCATCTCGACCTCTGACTTCGCGCTCGACCCTCATCGTCGCATCTTCATGCGCATGGCCGAGCTGATCGACCAAAGCCGCGCCGTTGACATCATCACCCTGCGCGACATCCTCTCGCAGTACAAAGAGATGGAGGCTATCGGCGGCGTCGCTTATCTTGCGTCGCTGACTGAAAATCTTCCCCGGCGTCTCTCGATCGAAGAGTATGTCCGCATCGTCAAGAACAAGTCGCTGCTGCGCCAGCTCATCCTGGTCTGCTCGGAGGCCATCACCCAGGCCGCCGACCAGTCCGACGATGCGCTCGACGTACTCAACTCCGCCGAGTCGAAGCTGCTCGAAGTGACCGAGCACGGCGTGCAGCGTGGCTTTTCCAGCATCCAGGACATCGTCCGCAACTCGTTTGGAACCATCGACCAGCTCTTCGCCGAAGGCCACCGCGAGGTCACCGGCCTTGAAACCCACTTCACTGAGTTTGACCGCATCACGAGCGGCCTGCAGAAGTCCGAGCTCATCATCATCGCGGCGCGGCCCTCGATGGGCAAGACCGCCTGGGCCATCAACATCGCGCAGAACGCGGCTGTCCGCGGCGCCGCGGTTGTCGCCGTCTTCTCTTTGGAGATGTCGAAAGAGTCGCTGCTGCGCCGCATGCTTGCGTCGGAGGCATTAGTCGACCAGCAGAAAATCCAGAAAGGCTATACGTCGCGGGAAGATCAGGCTCGGCTCACCGAAGCCCTCGAGCGGCTGACGGAATCGCACATCCTGATCGACGACACTCCGGCTATCTCGCTGACCGAAATGCGGGCTAAGGCAAGGCGTCTTCGGCAGATGCACGGCAAACTCGACCTGATCGTCATCGACTATCTGCAGTTGATGTCCGGCGGCAGTCCGGGCACCGGCCAGAAGCGTTATGAAAACCGCACGCAGGAGGTCTCCGCCGTGAGCCGCGGTCTGAAAGCCCTGGCGAAGGAGCTGGACGTCCCGGTCATCGCGCTGAGCCAGCTCTCTCGCGCGTCCGAGCAGCGTGGAGGTGACAAAAAACCCATGCTCTCCGACCTGCGCGAGTCAGGCTCGATCGAGCAGGACGCCGACGTGGTGGCCTTCATCCACCGCGAGAGCTACTACAACAAAGACGAAAACGGCCAACCCGACCCGGAAACCGAGGGGAAGGCGGAGATCATTATTGCGAAGCAAAGGAACGGGCCGACAGGGTCAGTCCACCTCGCGTATTTGAGTAAGTGCACGCGATTTGAGAACCTGGCTTTTGGTGGTGGGGAGTATTAGTCGGCCTACATGCGTCTTATTCGCTTGTTGTGTCTTGCAGGCTTTGCGCAATCTGAAAGGATCGAGGGGAATGTCTAAGTGGGTCATGATTGCGGCCGCTGGTTTCATGCTGACCATGACAGAGCAGCGAGCAAGTGCAGCGCCGCCCGCCGGCATCCCTGGCATCGTGGCTCTTGAGCAACGCCCTGCACTGCGTACAGAGATGGACTCCTTCCCCCGCGTGACACCGAATGCGGAGGTCACCCCGGCCGTCGCAGCAAGAATCAACGCTTTGTTGGCGCGGCTGGATAAGGCCGTTCTCGCGAACGCAAAGTTCTGCCGAAAAGTTCGACGGGGCATGGAGGACGCAGACGATTGGACCCGAACAGTCAGCGTCACAATGCGCGGCCCACATTACCTCAGCCTGCTAGCTGAGGATAGTTACTCGTGCGGAGCGCCACACCCCCTCGATGATCGCACCGCTCTGGTTTTCGACTTAACCACAGGATCCCCTGTGAACTGGACGCGGCTGCTGCCTCCCGGAGCCAGCGGCGAGATTACTCGCGATACACACGGGATTGTATTTGGCTTCGTAAAGTGGCCGATGCTGCTGAGGAAGGAACAGCAAGCTGCAGGCCAGGCAGCAGTCAAGGACACTGACGACGAGTGTACATCCGTTTTCGCGCCTGAACATGCCGCCGATCTTCAGTTCATGGTATGGCTGGATGCGGGACAGGAGTCAGTTATGTTTGCGCCAGTCGGCTTAGTGCATTATGACTCCGCAATGTGTGGCGATCCGGTCGCCATCGGCGTAAAGGAAGCACGGCAACTCGGCCTAGCCTCTAAACTTCTGGATGCCTTGTCTGAAGCAAAGAGGCTTCCATAAGTACTTGCCTGTCTTTCGACGGAGTTGCTATAAGTGCGCCGGACTTCGGGGGCGAGTGGCCCTCCCGGTAGAAAAGCTACTGGAGAATGAGAAACATGAACTTACTCTGCCACCGGAAGCTACTTTGCAGCTATCTGCTCGCGGGATACTTCTGCTCCGCCATGGGGCAGCACTCGACGGAACGAAAGGAGGCTCCGTACCCATGGCAGTGGCAGAACACGCAGCAAGGATGGGACAACAGGCGAAACCTGCGCACGGCAAACCTGTCTTCGGCAGAGCGAAAGGCTGTTTACCGGGTAAGCCTCAACGCTTTTCGCCACGAAATATGGAGCGATAACCAGCCGCAAGAGGAGTGGCGAGGCATCATCGAAAGTACGCGCGTTCAACTGATAGACCTTGACGGTGACGGCGTGCCGGAGGTGCTGGAACTGGGCTGGGTTGGGCAATCGTCCGGCGATGGCAATAGTGCTTTTCGCATACTTCGCAAGGATGAAGACACTTACAACATCCTTTATAGCGGCGTTGCTGAGCGCCTGAACATAGACCGACGTAAGAATCCCACGCACCCGACAGTAGTTGCCTACCTCCATCATTCAGCTTCTGAAGGCGGACTTGGGCTTTACAGGATTGATCAAGATCATCGGCTTCGCAACTTCGCCAACTATTACGTTGAATGGCACGATGGTACTTTCGCTTCAAGACCCACACTAACCCGCACCGCGACACGTTCGCTGCAATCTAGCCACTAAGACGGGTTCGTCCCAAACCAGCCGGGTGCCCAACAACTCCTGAGGTGCGGTTCCCTCCATTCTCAATCCGGCGGCGGAAAACCAAGCTACTCGCTCCGTACCTTCACCAGCACGCTCAAAATGGTCAGCGCGGCCGGGGTTACTCCCGGGATCCGGCTGGCCTGGCCGATGGTGCCGGGGCGCACCCGGGACAGCTTTTCCTGCATCTCCCGGCTTAGCCCGGACACTCCCTGGTACTCGAAATCAGCCGGAATGGTGCGGGTTTCTGCGGCCTTCAGCTTCTCGATCGAGCGCCGCTGCTGGTCCAGGTAGCCGGCGTACTTGATCTCTGTTTCGACCGCTTTCAGCTCCACCCGCAATTGCCCTGCCGCGAGCGTTCCGGGCTGGGCCGCCAGCCACGGCGCAAAGAGCGCGTCCTGCTCCAGCTCCGGGCGGAGCAGCGGCCAGAGCGCTTGCAGCGTGACCTCTGGCCGGCGCAACAGCTGGGCAAACGTCAGCCCTGCCGTGTTGGCAAGCGTCAAGGCGTTCCCCGCGGCTGCCGGCAGCGCCGCCCCGTTCCCCGCTTCGCTGGCATGGCTGCTTATCCCGGTATGGCTTTCATCCGCGAGAAGTTGCGGCAGAAAGGCTGCCCAGCTCTCCGGCGCCGGCCGCCGCGTTGCAAGCAGGCTTGCGAGCGCCGCCGCCCGCGCCTGCTTCGCCTCATACGCGGCCCACAGCTCGTCCGGAACCAGCCCCAGGCGCCGTCCGTGCGGGGTCAGCCGCCGGTCCGCATTATCGATGCGCAGGTGCAGCCGGAACTCCGCCCGCGACGTGAACATCCGGTACGGCTCGTTTGTCCCCTTCGAGATCAGGTCGTCGATCAGGATGGCGGTGTAGGCCTCAGTCCTATCCAAGTGGAAGACCGCTTGCGCAGCTGGCGGCCACTTCGTGGCATGTAACGACGCCTGCGGCGTAAACTCCTCCTTCGCAATAACCTGCCTGCACCAGCGCGCTGCCAGACCCGCGTTGATCCCCGCCATCAGCCCCTGGCAGGCCGCCTCTTCATACCCTGACGTGCCATTGATCTGCCCGGCCAGGTAGAGCCCCTCAAACCGCTTCACCCGCAGTGAGCGGTCCAGCTCCGTCGGGTCGATCGAGTCATACTCGATCGCGTACCCCGGGCGCAGCATCACCGCCTTCTCAAGCCCCGGGATCGAGGCCACGATCTCCCGCTGCACCTCTTCCGGCAGCGAGGTCGACATGCCGTTGACATAGACCTCGTCCGTGCTCAGCCCCTCCGGCTCAAGAAAAAACTGGTGCCCGTCCTTGTCCGGAAAGCGCACGACCTTGTCCTCGATCGACGGACAATAGCGCGGCCCGATCGCCTCGATCGCCCCCGAGTACATCGGCGAGCGGTGCACGTTGCGGCGGATGATATCCATCGTTTCGGGCGTGGTGTGAGCGATGTAGCAGGAGATCTGCCGCAGCGCCAGCTCCTTCGTTCTGAACGAGAAAGGGGTGGGCTCGGCATCGCCCGGCTGCTCCTCGAAGCGGCTCCAGTCGATGGTGCGCCCATCCAGACGGGGCGGCGTTCCGGTCTTGTGCCGGGCCGACCGAAGGCTCAGTCCTTTCAGCGCCTCGCCCAGCAAGACAGACGCCGGCTCACCGGCGCGCCCGGCTGTGTGCTGCCGCTCCCCGCAGTGAATCAGCCCATTCAGAAATGTGCCCGTCGTGACGACGACCGCGTGTGTCTGAATCTGGCCACCGTTGCAGAGTGTCAGGCCCGTGAGCCGCGCACCGTCGTTGGGCTTCGCGCCTGGGGCAACGTTCTTCCCGTCAGCGTCGGCAAACAGGAAGCCGGTGACCTCGGCCTGCTCGATGTGCAGGTTGGGCTCCTGCTCCAGCAGCCGGCGCATGGCCTCGCGGTACAGGGCCTTATCGCACTGGGCGCGCGGGCTCCACACGGCCGGCCCCCGCGAGGTGTTCAGCAGCCGAAACTGGATCCCGACAGAATCCGCGACCTGGCCCATGACACCGCCCAGCGCGTCGATCTCGCGCACCAGGTGCCCTTTGGCCACGCCGCCGATGGCCGGATTGCAGCTCATCTGCGCGATCTTGTCGAGCGAGAGCGTCAGCAGGACGGTGCGCAGGCCCAGGCGCGCTGCCGCCACCGCAGCCTCGCAACCTGCGTGCCCCGCACCTACTACCGCAACGTCGTACCGGTTTTCTTGCTCCGTCTTCACACAACCATTTTATGCGGGTTTATGCGGGCCGACCTACAGTTGGTGCACGGGGGTTAGAACTGGAAGCGAGCCGAAATCTGCACCTGCCGTGGCGTGTAGGTGATGTTGTTGTTGGCGTTGCTGTACGTGCCGTAGTTCGACTGATACTGCAGCGTATTGCCGGAGAACTGGTACGCGGTGCTGTTGATGGAGGTGTCGTTGACATGGTTCAACATGTTGAAGCCGTCGCCGATGAGCTGCAGGTGGTATTTATCGCCCAGCGTGAACTGCTTCTGCACGCGCAGGTCGAAGACCTCCGTGGCGCGCAGCCGGCGGGTGTTGCGGCCCAGCTGCGGGATGAAGCTGGGGCTGACCCCGCTGCCATTGAGCCCGGACAGAAGGCCCGCGCTCGAGAAGCTGGATGTGCTCGCCGAGTAGGGCAGGCCATCCTGGATCTGGACGAGCGGGTAGAGGTCCCAGCCGTTGAGCAGGTATTGCTTGCGGCCCTTGGCCGCGCCAGGCAGGTTGATGAGCGCCCAGCCGACGAAGCGATTGGGCACGTTGAAGCTGGAATTGCCATAACCAGTGCGCAGGTTTCCATTCGGGTCGTAGGCGTAGTTAGTGCTGTACAGCCCGGTCGTCGACTCGTTCTGGTTGAAGTCGAGCGCATGCGACCAGGTGTAGTTGGCGTCGAAGGTCACGTATTTGTTGCTGGCGTTCTTGATTTCAGCAACATAAGCGTTGTAAGTACCGTTGCCATTGCTGCGCTGCTCGTATGTGGCAGCACTGCCGCCGACGTAACTGGTGTAGGTCGGGACAACCAGGGTGGTGTTGCCGAGCGGACCATAGTTGCCGAACTTATCGGCGGCTGTGCTGATGGTCTCATCGGTAAGTCCGCCGAGGTTGCTCAAGATGGTGTTAGGCAGCTGACGGGAGAGGCTGCCCAGGTAACTGACCGCGAAGACCGTGTTGGCCGGGAGCTGCTGCTGCACAGACAGATCAAACTCGTGGGCCGACGGGTTCTGGTAGTTCTTGTTGAAGTAGCCGGCGGCGGTGGTGCCGGCGCTGGCCTGGGGAACGCCATTGAAGATACTGGCGAACTGCGGCGCGCCTGCATAGCCTGACTTAAAGGTGTAAGTCACCTGCCCGGCAGTCGAGCCAGTGTTCTGGTAAGTGGTCAGGATATCGCCATTGAAGATGCGGCCGTAGTACAGCCCGTAGCCGCCGCGCAATACCGTCTTGCCCTGCCCATACACGTCCCAGGAGAAGCCGATGCGGGGGCCGATGTTATTGCCGTCCTCGGGCTTGTTCGCAGTGCCTGGCACGGCCGGGTTAAAGAGCGCCTTGTAGGGTCCGGGAATCTGCTCATAGTCGTAGCGGACGCCCAGCTCCACCGTAAGCCGGGGCGTGGCCTTCCAGTTGTCCTGCACAAAGGCGCCATAGTCGACCGTAGCCAGGTCGAAGGCGGCCGGGCCGAACCCCTGCGTAAAGCTGGTGTAGCAAGGTACGCTGCCGATGCCAGTCGCATTGACTGTTCCGCCGCTTGCCGCTGAGCAGCTACCGGACGGCTTGCCGAGGTCTGAAAAGAAATTGGCCAGCGTAGAGCCAGTGCTGTAGGAGTAGGAACCATTGCCCGAGTAGAGGTTGTTCTCAAGATCGTAGTTATGCACGATATCTTCGCCGAACTTGACGGTGTGGTTGCCGTGGACCCAGGTCGCAGTGTCGGCGATCTGCCACTTGCGCTCATCGGGATAAGCGACGCGCTGCAGGTAGGCAGGCGTGCCGAACGAGAAGCCGGTGGTGCCGCTCAGCAGGCTCACGTTCGGCGGAAACCCGTACTGGTTGTTGGCGAACTGCTTTTCGTAGGCTGATGTCGGCTGACTGAATTCATCATTGAGCTCGCGCCCGTACTGGTAGCGAACCTCGTTGATGAGGTTGGAATTGATGGTGGTATCGAGCCGCACCAGGCCGTAGTCGAGTTTGACGAAATCGTTGCCGAAGCTGTCGATGGCATCGGTCACGGAGGAGCCGGTCTGGATGCCGGCGGGCGAGTCCCAGCGCAGACGGTTGTAGAGCAAGCTGACGTGATTTTTACTGTTGACCTGCCAGTCGAGCTTGGGCAGGTTCAGCAGCTGATCGCCCTTGCGGTTGACGAAGCCGAGAATCGAGTTGAGCTGGTTGAGGTCAGTGCTGTAGAGCGCCGCGCCTGCCGCATAGTCAGCCAGCCCCAGGCGCAGGGTGAGCAGGCACGCTCCCTGGTCGATGGCGGAAGCCTTGCCCAGCGCCGTGAGCCCGGCAGCCGTGCAGGCGGTGCCGGCCGGGGGTGCGGCATCAGGCGTGGTGAAGAAGGTACCGGGCGTGTTGGCGCGGGCGATCGCCGGAAAGTTCCGCTGGTACTGGTCGTAGGTGTAGAACCAGAAAAGCCGGTCTTTGATGAGCGCACCGCCGGCGCCGAAGCCCCAGCGCTTGCGTACGTCCTTCGGCTTGTAGGGCACGCTGGTATAGGTGTTGGTGCCCGGCGTCTGCACGGTGTTGAAGGTAAACGGGTTGGTGGCGCCCCAGTCGTTGTCGCGGTCGAAGAAGTAGAGCTCGCCATGCAGGTCGTTGCCGCCGCTCTTGGTTACGGAGTTGATGACGCCGCCCAGCGCGCGGCCGTACTCGGTCGAGTACACGCCGGAGTTGACCTGGAACTCCTGAATAGCGACCTGTGGCGTCGAGTAGCCCTCGCGGGTGCGTCCGCGCTCCTCGGAGAAGAAGGCCTGATTGTCGTCGGCGCCGTCGATCTCCACATTGTTGAGCAGCGGACTGGTACCGCGGATACTGAGCAGGCCGAAACCGCTCGAGTCAGAAACAACGCCCGGCGTCAGCAGGGCCAGCGTTGACCAGCGGAGACCGTTGAGCGGCAGGTTGTCGATGGGCGCCTGCGCGAAGTTCGAGGAGAAGTCGGGGTTTTCAAAGTTGAGCAGCGGTGCCTGGGCGGAGAGAACCTCGACGACCTGGGTTGACACGCCCGCGGCCAGGCGGGGAAGCAGCTGCGTCTGCTGTCCGAGAGCGACGGTCACGCTTCTCGACACAAAGGTCTGAAAGCTGGGCGCCGTGATGGTGACGGTGTAGGTGCCGGGGGCGAGCTGGTCGACCTTGAAGAAACCGCTGCTGTCGGCGGTCACGGTGACCTCGGCATTAGTGTCGTTGTTGTGGACCAGGATGCTTGCGCCGGAGACGACAGCCCCGGAGGCGTCAGTGATGGTGCCGCCGACGGCGCCCTGCGTGGTGCTCTGGGCCAGGGAGATGGAAGTGCACACCAGGATGGGCATGCAGGCAAGGCTGAAGGCGCGCAGTACGCGCCGGAACGTCCGTATCAAAATGGCTCTCCTCAAAAGAAGTGCATGGAATGCACCGGTCCAATAGATCATGGATCGGAATGGAAGTGCCCTGGACCATGTTCTCGGCATTCAGCTTCGGAGGAACCGCGGTCCGCGGAACGGGCACTCCCGTAGACGAGCGAGTGCCGTACCGGCTGAGCTGCCTGGCGGGCCAGGATGCCTTCAGGTTGCCTTCAGCATGCCACGGAGCCATGAACGGACGGTGAATCTCCGGCCGTGGCTCAGTCCGGTGGAGCTTTTCTAAAAGTGCAGGCGCGCGGAGACCTGGATCTGGCGATCCTGGTACAGGTTGGTGTTGTTTCCGTTGAGCACGGTGCCGAACTCGGAGCTGCCCGCGGTGGTGCCGCTCTGCCAGGTGAGCTTGGAGGGCGTGCCGACGACCGTCGAGTTCGAGATGGAATAGCCGGTCGTGTCGATGCTCGTAATGTTCTGGTGGTTGAGCAGGTTGAAGCTCTCCCCCAGCAGTTCCAGCGTGACGCCTGGCGCCAGCTGCGTGCGCTTGGAGACACGCAGGTTGGCGTTGATGACACCGGGATAGCGGAAGGTGTTGCGGCCCACATCCGCGATCCGGTTCGCGCCGCCGGAGCCATTGATCGACGCGCCGAGACCGCTCAGGATCTCCTTCCGGTTGACTGTATCGACGTAGCGCAGCGCCGGGATCGAGCCCGAGGTCGCCATCGAGTAAGGCAGGCCGTCGCGCACCTCCGCTGTCGGCGACAGCTCGAACCCGTTGGCCGCTGCCCCCAGCAGACCGCGGACGTGCCAGGGCGTTTTCAGCACCAGCCCCCCGGTCAGCCGGCGGCGAATGTCGAAGTTGGAGTTGCCGTACTCGAGCGCCAGATTCGCCGGGTCCAGCACGTCGTTGGTGTCGGTAAAGGCAGTCGCGTTCTGGTTGAAGTCAGAAGAGTGGGCGTAGGTAAACGAGGCGTGCAGGTCGACCGAGCGGGAGAGGTTGTGTTCAACCTTCACCACCCCTGCAACATATTTAGAGTTCGTCTCTGAGAAGATGCGCGTGATCTGCCCGTAGTTCGGGTTGAGCCGGGCGGTGTAGAAGCGCGTGGTGTACGCCGCGGGCAAGGGCCCCTGATGCAGCGGGTCCACGACCGAGTAGGTAATGTTCTGTGCGGAGGCGAGATCGATGTTGGTGTCGAGATAGTCCGGCAGCTCGCGCCCGGCGGAGTAGAGCCCGGCAAAGGTGACGCTGGTGTCTCGGTTCACCTTCTGTTCCAGCGAAACCTCGGTCTGCTCGATCTCGGGGTTCTGGAAGTGGGAGTCAAAGTAGACCGCGGCCGGCGCGACCGATAAGTACGGTGTGCCGGAGAAGACGAACGGGAAAGGAGGCGTGCCGGTATCGAGCGGTTTGAAGTAGTAGGCCCTTTGCGCATTGGAGCCGCCGGTCTGCGTCAGTGCTGAAAACGCGGTCGAGTTGATAATGCGTCCGTAGTAAACGCCGTAACCCGCGCGAAGCACAGTGTGGCCGGCGCCGGTTACATCCCACGCTAGCCCCGTGCGCGGGCCATAGTTATTGTTGTCGTGCGGCAGCCGCGCTGTCTCGGCGATCTCCGGGTTTACGAGCGCCTTATTTGTGTTAGGAAGCTGCTCGTACTCGTAGCGCAGCCCGAGCGACAGGGTAAGCCCCGGCCGTACCTTCCACTCGTCGGAGACAAAGCCGGCGTAATCGGCGGACTGGAACTGGAAGCTGGTGGGGCCGAAGCTCTGGGTGTAATAGGAGTAACAAGGCAGCACACCGGCGCCGGTGGTCGAGTTATCGCAGTTGTCGGGGGATAGATAGTCGGTCGCAAAGTCCATCACGTTTGCGTACACGTAAGTGCCGTTGCCGTTGTAGAGCGCGTCGCTGTAGTCGTTGACAAAGTCGACCGAGTAGCCGGCCTTGATGGTGTGCCGCCCGCGCACCCAGGTCAGGCTGTCGGTGGCTTCGTAGCGCCGCTCGTCCGGGTAGGCGGCGCGGTTCAGCACCGGCGGGTTGCCAAAGCGGAAGCCGTAGCTTTCAATCTGCACCTGCGGCGGCCGCCCATAGATGTTATTGGCCAGGGTTTGCTCAAACGGCGCGGGTGGGTTGCTGGTCTCGCTCTCCAGGTCGCTGCCGTACTGGAACGTCGCTTCGTTGAGCAGGTTGGCCGAGAGAAAGTAGGCCGAGCGCGCGACAACCACGTCGTTCTTCGTGACCGAGTTACCGAAGGAGTTGCTGCCATAGGTCGCCGAGGGGGAGCTCTGCACGCCGTTGGGCGAGTTCCAGCTCAGGTGGTTCCACTGCAGAGTCAGATGGCTGCGGTCGCTCACCTGCCAGTCGACCTTCGGGAAGTAAGTGGTCTCATCCGCGGTGCGGGTCACATTGCCGAGCAGCGACCCGAGGCCGGTGAGTACGCCGTTATACTCCGCCAAAGCCTGGGCGGGCAGCACGGTAAGTCGTGTAGCCAGAGTCTGTATCTGCTGCTGCGTGGGCGTGCCGAACAGCTTGGCGGCGTTGCTGGCGCGGGCGATCCCCGGGAAATCCCGATGATAGCGGTCATAGGTGAAGATGCCGAACAGCTTGTCATGCAGGATAGGTCCGCCTACGGAGCCGCCCCCCTGCGTCACGGTGTCGCGCAGGCCCACGGCGGCCAGCGCGGCGGAGTCGGTCGCGCCGGTGGCCACGGTGGTGCTGGTGGCGAATGGGTTTCTCGCGGCCCACGCGCTGTTGCGGTCGTAGAAGAAGAGCTGCCCGTGGAACTTGTTGCCGCCGCTGCGCGTGACCGTGTTGATGACCCCGCCGGCGGCACGCCCATACTGCGCGCTGTAGTTGGACGCGTTGACCTGGAACTCTTCGACCGCCGCCTCGGAGTTGGAGTAGGCGATGGTGGTGCGGCCCCGCTCCTCTGAGAAGAAGGCCTGGTTGTTGTCCGCGCCATCGACCGTGTTGTTGTTGAGCAGCGCGCCGATGCCGCGGAATGACAGCAGACCGTTGGCGTCTGCGTCCGGCGTCACGCCGGGGGTCAGCAGTGCGAAGTCGGACCAGCGGCGGGTGCTCGACGGCAGGTCCTCGACCGCGGCGGCATCGAGCGTGGTGCTGATGGCAACCGTTGCCGTGTCGATCACGGGGGCAACGTCGGCTACGTGAACGGTTTCGCTGGCAGAGCCAAGCGGCAGGGTGGCGCGCAGGGTGGTCACACTGCCGACCGTCACAATGGCGTTGGCCTGCCAGGTCGCAAACGAGGGCGCGCTGGCCCGCAGCTCGTAGGTGGCGGGCGTCAGCGCCTGAAACTGGAACAGGCCATGCTCGTCGGAGACGCCGGTGAGCGTGGCGCCCGTGGCCGGGTCTTTCAGCAAAAGGGTAGCCCCGGCTACCGGCCTGCCAGACGGGTCGAGCAGGGTGCCTTGAATGGCGCCGCGGTCGGGCGCCTGGGCGTACGTGGCCGGCGAGCCGGCAAGCGCGCACGCTGCCAGGCCGGAGAGAACGCTCGAAAGGGTGGTGCTGCGGATCGTCAACGCGGGCTCCCGTCGCGACTGTAGGGATACGCAGACCGGGGGCAAAGAAAAACAGAACGGCACAGGGCGCGAGAACCGCGGGCGACCCTCGCTACGTGGCGATGGCGCGATGCGGTCCACGCGCTGCAGCAAACGGCTGCGGCGCTGGAGCAGACTCAACACTTACGGATAAGTGCACTGAGCATAGCCGATTCGCTAAACTCGAACTACATAATGTTTATCGATGAGACCCGAATTCGAGTAAAAGCCGGTGACGGCGGTAACGGTTGCATGGCGTTCCGACGAGAAAAGTTCGTTCCCAAGGGTGGACCCTCGGGCGGCGACGGCGGCCGCGGCGGCGATGTGGTCATGGAATCAAGCCAGCGGCACAACACCCTGATCCATTTTCGCTACAACCCGGAACACAAAGGCGAGCGGGGACGGCACGGTGAAGGCTCCAACTGCTCTGGCCGCGACGGGGAAGATATTGTCCTGAAGGTGCCGGTCGGCACCTCGGTCTATCACCTGGAGAGCGGAGAGCTGATCCACGATTTCCGCGAGCCGGACGAGCGTATCGTCGTGGCCCGCGGCGGACGGGGCGGTCGCGGCAACCAGCACTACGCCACGCCGACCCACCAGGCGCCGCGCGAGCACGAACTGGGCTTCGATGGCGAGGAGTTCATGCTGCGGCTGGAGCTCAAGCTGCTGGCCGATGTGGGGCTGGTGGGCTACCCGAATGCCGGCAAGTCGACCCTGATCGCGCGGATCTCGGCGGCCAAGCCCAAGATCGCCGACTACCCATTCACCACGCTCGAGCCGAACCTCGGCGTCGTGACCGTCGGCGAGGCCCCGCACGAGGAGAGCTATGTCGTCGCCGATATTCCCGGGCTGATCGAGGGCGCGCACCTGGGCGCCGGGCTCGGCGTGCAGTTCCTGCGGCATATTGAGCGTACGGGCGTGCTGGTGCACCTGGTGGATGTCTCGGACGGCAGTGGCCGCGAGTCCCCGGTGGACGACTTCAAGGTCATCACGGAGGAGCTGCGCAGTTTCGGGGCTGGCTTGGCCGAGAAGCCGGTCCTCGTCGTCGCTTCGAAGGCAGACGTCGCCAACCCTGAAAAGCTGAAGAAACTGCAGGCCATGGCCAAACGCCGCAAGCTGCCCTTTTTCGCAATCTCCGCGGTGAGTGGGCAGGGTGTGGACGCGCTGCGCCACGCCGTGGCGGAGTATGTGCGCGCGCACCGGGTCGAACAGGCGTCGGTTGCGGCGGAGCTGGCCGGCGGGTTTTGACGCAGCAGCAGGAGCCCGCCCTGCATGGCCGCTGCGTGAGTGTGTGGGTCGGTCCCACTGTGGACAGTCCCTTCGTTGATCGCGTAAAACCGAATCATGATCCCTGATCCGCTCTTCATCCTGTCCACAGAACGGAGCAATTGGTGAGGGGCCCGAACCGGCGCGGGTTCCTGAAGAGCGCGGCTGCTCTCGCTCCGCTGTTCGGGACGAGCTTCGGGCGTTTGCTGGCCCATGCGGCAGCTACAGCCGAGCCCGGACGGACACTCTTCGTGGGCACCCAGACCGGCTCCGGCAGCCAGGGCATCTACGCCTACGCGTGGGATCCGCAGGCCGGCACGCTCAAGCTGCAGGGGATCGCCGCGACCACGCCCATGCCCACCTTCCTCGTGCTCTCCGCGGACAAGCGGATTCTGTTTACGGCCAACGAGACGGACTCGTTCAAGGGAGCGAAGTCCGGCAGCGTCTCCAGTTTTCATGTCGTGCGCCAGGCGAACCTCCGGCCCATCCTGTCGTTGATCAACAGCGAAGCCGCGGCAGGCGCCGGCACCACCAATGTGACGCTGGACCACACCGGGCGCGTGCTGCTGTGCGCCAACTACGGCGGCGGCAGCGCATCCTCCTTCCAGGTTTCGCAGGGTGGCCGCATCGGTCCCGTCGTTTCGCACTTCCAGTACAGCGGCCACGGCCCCAACCATGACCGCCAGGAAGCTCCGCACGTCCACCGCGCCACCGTCTCACCCGGCAACCGCTTCGCCCTGTTCAACGATCTCGGGCTCGACATCATCCATATCTACGCGCTCGACGCAGCGACCGCGAAGCTGAGCCCGCATGAGCCGGCTGCCTGGCATGCGCCCCCGGGGTCCGGGCCGCGGGCGCTGCGCTTCCACCCGAGCGGCCGCTGGGCCTACTGTGTCACGGAGATGGGTTCGTCCGTCATGGTGCTGGACTGGGACGAAGCCAAAGGCACACTCACCACAAAACAGCAGGTGGCGCTCATCCCGGACGGCTTCCATGGGCGCTCGCAGGCGTCGGAGACGGCGCTCGACCACACCGGCCGCTTCTTGTACGCGGCAGACCGCTACTACGACGGCTTTTACAGCTTCTCGGTCGACACCCAAACCGGCGAGTTGCACGGCATGACCCGCACCCCGGCCGCCGGCAAAACTCCCCGCTACATCACACTCGACCCCTCGGAACGCTGGCTACTCTCCGCCGACCAGGACTCGGACTCGATCTCGATCTACGCGCGCGACCCGGGCACCGGCAAGCTGGCCAGCCACGGAACGCTGGTCCCGCAGAGCAAGCCGCAGTGCCTGGTGTTTGTCTAAAGCGGCGAGCAAGTTCCCTGGGCAATGCCGCCATGCTGTGTCTAACCACTGGTTTCTAATCCGCCAATAAACCTGTTGACACTGGAATCCGCGGGTAGCTACTATTCGCGCGAATCCAGTCCCGGTCTCGTTTCCGGTTTTCGGAGCAAAGCTTTTCCAGAAGCACCGCTGTACCCGACACAACACGCCCCAGTCGATCAATGAAATCGATTGCAGTCCACGGGAGCGAAGCACGACTTTTTGGAGGATGCGTGACCATGCATAGGCCATTTTACCTGCTGGCTGTCTTCTGTTTTGCCCTGCTGTTTGCAGCCGCTCCCGCCTTGTCGCAGACCGACCAGGGCCAGATCTCCGGCAACGTTCTCGACGCGAGCGGGGCTGTGGTTCCCAGTGCCCTGATTGTCGCAAAGAGCGAGAACACGGGCTCGGTGTATCAGGCCACCTCCACCAGCGCCGGCGCTTATCGCTTCCCTTCTATCCCTCTGGGGCACTACACCCTCACGACCACCGCGAAGAGCTTCAAGGCGGCTGTTAACACTGGTGTCGAGGTGCGCGTCAGCACCGTCACCGCACTCGACATCCGGCTTTCGGTTGGTGGCGGCAGTGAGACGGTCACCGTCAACTCGGACGCGCCCACCATCGAGACGCAATCTTCCGATGTCGGCGGCTCCGTAACCTCAAAGCAGATTATCGATCTTCCCCTGGCGCTGGGCGGCGTCGGCGCCATGCGCTCGCCCGAGGCGTTTGTGTTTCTCATCCCCGGCAACACCGGTCCCGGCACCGACAACGGCGCCAACAACGGGATCTTCGTCAGCAAGCTGGGCGGCGGCCAGAACTTCGGCGCGGAAGTGCTTCTGGACGGAGCCTCCATTATCCGTTCTGAGAACGGCTCCTCGTTCGACGAGGCGGCACCCTCGGTGGAAGCGATTTCCGAGTTCAAGGTCACCAACTCGACCCCGGCTGCGGAGTATGGCCGCACCACCGGCGGTATCGAGAACTTCACCACCAAGAGCGGTACCAACGCTTTCCATGGCACCGGCTTCGACATCTTCCGCAACGACGCGCTGGACGCTAACTCCTGGTTCAACAACGGCTACAAGGCCTACTACCAGTCCATCGGCGACCAGGCGAATGAGCAGAAATACAACGTCGGCAATGACAAGAAGAACGATTACGGCGGTAGCCTGGGCGGCCCGGTTCTGATCCCGCACCTGTACGACGGCAGGAACAAGACCTTCTTCTTCTTCGCATGGGAGCAGTATCGCCAGAACCTTGGTGGCCCGGTCATCAGCTCCGTGCCTACTCTGGCCGAGCGCACCGGCAACTTCCAGGACCTGCTGCGCAATGGAACCAACGGCCAGACCAACCCGTGCGACGGCAAGCCGATCTTCAACGGAGAAATCTTCGATCCTTCAACGACCAGAACGGTTACCACCATCGGCAGCGACGGGAAGCCTGGTACGGTGAACTGCCGGCTCCCCTTCGGGACAGCTCCGGCGACAGCGAACGCGCCTTTTTCGCCAGACTTCAATGTCATTCCACAAAGCCGGTTCAGCAAGGTTGGGCAGAACATCGCCAACCTTTACCCGGCGCCCACCAATACCTCGCTGCTCAACGGCAACTACACCCTGGTCTCGTCCTCCCCCATCGTGAACACCACCTACACCATCCGCATCGATGATTCGATCAATGCCAAAAACAAGATTTTCGGTTCCTACTCGTCGCGTGACAACACCCGCGACAATCCGACCAACCGCACTTTTCCCGGCGCCATCGACTCCGGGGTACAGGTGCAGGACTTTATCACCCACTATGGCCGCGGCGGATGGGACTTCGTCTTCTCTCCGAGCGTGCTGAACCATTTCAACGTCGGCTTCAACCGCACCAACTCCATCAATCTCTCGTTCTACGTCGCCGATCCGACCGACTATCCCGCGCAGTTGGGCATCGGCAATCTGCCTTCCGGGCTGCTGCCGGAGTTCTCCATTGGCGGGGAGACCAATCTCAGCAGGAACCAGAACGACGATAACGTCGACAACGGCATTCGCCTCGACGACTCCGTGAGCTGGCAGAAGGGGCGCAACAGCTTCAAATTCGGCGCCGATTACCGCTACCAGCAGTACTCGTCTATTGCGAACGACAATCTGAACGGCAGCTTCAGCTTCCAGGGCGGCGAAACCGACGCGGCCAAAACAGGGCCTTACGGGGCGGGAACGGGGTACGGCTACGCCAGCCTGCTGCTCGGTGTCGCCGACGGCGGGTCAGTGGTGGTGCCGTACCACCAGCCGCGGTGGCTCTCCGACTACGAAGCCGTTTTCGCCCAGGACGACTTCAAGGTCTCCAACAACCTGGTCCTCAATCTCGGCCTCCGCTACAGCATTGACCGTCCGCGCAAGGAGTCGGTCAACGACACTTCCAACTTCAGCCCGACGGCGCTGGACCCGGTGAGCGGCATCCCGGGCGCGTTCATCTTCGCTTCCAACTGCACCGGCTGCAACAAGCGCTGGGCCAACACCTACTTCAAGGACATTGCGCCCCGCATCGGCTTTGCCTACACCCTGCCCGGTACCCAGGGCAGGACCGTGCTGCGCGGAGGCTTTGCAACCATGTACGGACCGCTGCAGTACAGCGACTTCGGCGGCAGTATGACGCAGGGCTACAGCGCCAACCCAGCCAATCCTTCCGACGGCTTCGATCCATCCTTCAGTATCGATGGAGGCCTGCCGGCTTACCCCACCGGGATCAATACCAATCCCGGCCAGCTGGACAATGGCGACGCGAATGCTCCGCGCAACTTCAACAACTACATCAAGCCTTCCTACGGGCGCCCCTCACAGATCAACCAGTGGAACCTGCAGATACAGCAGCAGGTGGCCCGAGACCTGATCTTTACCCTCGGCTACATCGGTAACGCCGGCGCGCACCTGAAGTCCCAGCTTGAAAACGACAACAACATGCCCAAGTCGAACTTTTACCGCGGAGATGCCCTGAATCAGTACGACCTTGCCTCCAATGGCGTGGGGACGCCCTATGCGGCATTCAACGGACGGCTGCAGCAGGCCCTGCGTCCTTTCCCGCAGTACGCCTACATCACCACCGATTGCTGCCTCCAGAACGTCGGCCACTCCGCCTACCATGCGCTGATCGCGAGCCTTGAACGCCGGTTCTCCAGCGGCTTCAACCTGCAGGCCTCCTACACCTGGTCGAAGACCATCACTAACGCCGACTCCATTATCAACACCACCAATGGCGTGGCGCAGGAGCAGGACCCGTTCGACTCCAAAAGTCAGAAGTCGCTCTCGAACCAGGACATTCCCCACACCTTCGTCATCAGCTACCTGTATCAGCTGCCGTTTGGCGACAAGCGGCGCTATCTCAACTCGGGCAATGGTTTTGTGAAGGAGCTTGTCAGCGGCTTCGAGATCGGGGCCGTCCAGCGCTACATGTCAGGCGAGCCGTTTACATTCCAGGGCGTCTCCGGGATCCCCGGCTGGGATAACCTGATCGAGGCGACCCGGATCCCCGGCTCTAGCATCTCGAGCAATGCCCGCAAGCGCGGCAAGATCGATCCGTTCCGCCAGCTCCGGTCGGGGAACAAGCTCACCGCTCCCGACCCGAACGTCGACTCCATCTTCAACGGGCTGCTTATTCCGAGTGCGCCGAATGGCCAGCCGGACAATCCAAATTACGCGGCACTCCAGACCAACCCGGCCTTCATCGACCAGAACAATGCGGACTACCGCAGGCTGCGGGCCGTCCAGACAGGAAACTGCGCTACCTGCGACAATGGCGGCTTTCTGTTCGGCGATGTCCCTCGAGTGGTGGGCGAGGTCCGCAACTTCAACTACTACGACGAGGACTTCAGCGTACTGAAAGCGACGCCGATTACTGAAAACGTCAACTTTACCTTCAAGGTCGAAATCCTCAACGCCTTCAACCGTCACATCTTCGCGACGCCTGATACCGCGTATGGCGATGCCGGATTCGGTGTCCCCACCGGCACGATCGGTGCGCCGAGAAGCCTGCAGCTCAACGCGCGCGTCCAGTTCTAGCCAGCTCAGGCCGGGACGGTGGCGAACTCCGGAGCCAGGATCGCGGCTGGCTTCTGGGCAGCCAGCGTGACCAGGGTGCAGGTCGAGCGGTCGCGCAGCAGTTGCGAGACCAGCGCCGTGTGCATCGCGTGGCCGGCGCGCTCGGCTACCACGCGGCCCAGGATCTGGTGCCCGGCGAGCGCCAGGTCGCCGATCAGGTCCAGTACCTTATGCCGGACAAACTCGTCCGGGAACCGCAGCGAGCCATTCGCCACCTGGCCGCTGGCGACAATGATGGCGTTCTGGTCGGAGACTCCGCGGATCAGCCCCATGTCGCGCAGCTTCTGCTCGTCTTCGCGAAATCCGAAGGTGCGCGCCGGAGCCAGCGCCCGGTCGTAGGAGCCCGTGGCCAGGTCGATCGAAAGCTGCTGACGGCCGATCGGCGCGGGAAAGTCGATGGCGTATGAAATCGAGTAGCCGTCGCCCGGATACACGCCGAGAAACTTGTTGCCCTCGCGGATTTCGATCGGTTTGAGGATGCGCAGGTACTCGCGACGGCGGCGCTGCGGCTTGAGCCCGGTGCGCTGGATCGCCTCAATGTACGGCAGCGCCGAGCCGTCGAGGATGGGCAGCTCAAGGTTGTCGAGCTCGACGATCACATTGTCGATCGAGAGGCCGGTCAATGCTGAAAGCAGGTGCTCGGTGGTCGAGATGAGCACGCCCTGGCGCATGAGGCTGGTGGCGTAGGAGACCTTGGCAACATTGCGCCCGGTCGCTGAAATCTCGAAATTATCGAGGTCCGTTCGGCGGAACACCACGCCCGACCCGGCGGTGGCCGGCAGCAGCCGCATGGAGACGGGAGCGTCACTATGCAGACCGGTCCCTGAGAATGACAGGGGTGCTGCGATCGTCTGCTCGAAATGCGTCCGGATGGGGTGGGTCCGGTCAGAAAAACGTATTTGCTCGGGCAATGCCACGGCTCCGTTTCACAGTTTGTTAACGGGCTTTCTTAAGAAATGTTAACCCTGCGGGTGGAGGGGAGTTGTGTGTCAAAAAATGCACACCTACCCACACTTCCGCAGGAGGTATCTGAAGCAGCAACTCTATCATTCCGCATAGTTTAGGACAGTCGGGGCTCAGGCGGGAAAGATGTCGAAGGCCGCCAGCATGCTCGCGACTAAGGCCAGCGGAAGCCCAACCACATTGCTGTAATCGCCGTGGATGCGGGGAATCCAGCGGGCCGCGCGGCCCTGGATGGCGTAAGCGCCGGCCTTGCCGAACGGCTCACCGGTGGCGACGTAGGCGGCGATCTCGACCTCGCTCAGAGTGTGGAAGGTGACCCAGGTGAGCGCTGCCGCAGCCTCGGTGCGCCGTATCTCGCTGGTTCCAGGGCCATGCACGCAGACTCCGGTGACTACCTGGTGCGTCGCGCCTGACAGCAGTCGAAGCATGCGCGCCGCGTCGGCCGCGTCCGCGGGCTTGCCCAGCAAATCGCCTGCGGATACACCCGGCGCGACGACCACAGTGTCTGCGCCGAGCACCACTGCGTCCGGAGCCACGGCTGCGGCGGCCTCAGCCTTGAGGCGGGCCAGCCTGACCGCGAGTGCGATGGCATCCTCGCCCGGCCGCGCGGTTTCGTCCACTTCGGCGCTCTGGACCTCAAACGGAAAGCCGGCCTGGAGCAGCAGCTCGCGGCGGCGCGGCGAGGCCGAGGCCAGGACCAGGCGTGGCGCGCGCCCTTCAGAATGCATGCCTCAGTAGCCCGCGGGGGCCTGCAGGCCCGTTCGCACCCCGTCCGCCGCGGCCAATCCCCAGGCCATGCTCGGGGTGTTGTGCGCCAGGCCCACGCGGCCCCGCGCGTCCATCAGGATGATGCCGCCATGGCCGCCCATTCGCTGAGACAGGTATTCGATCGCATCGACGGCCGCCTCCTGCGGCGTGGCGCCTGCCTGGACCCGGTCCACAGCCCATTTGCCCAGCACCAGCTTCATGATGGGCTCGCCCCAGCCGGTCAGCGAGGCGGCAGCGCTTTGGTTATCGGCATAGCAGCCGCAGCCGATCAGCGACGAGTCGCCGACCCGGCCCGGAGCCTTGTTCAGCGTGCCGCCGGTCGAGGTGCCGGCCGCCAGATTGCCTTCGCGGTCGAGCGCCACCGCGCCCACCGTGTCATGGTCGTCCAGACCCTTGCCGGAGGGGAGGTGCGGGGCGGGCGTGCCGGTCCCGGCAAAGGTGCTGTCGGGCACGCCGGCTGCTTGCCTGGCCTGGGCCTCGCGCAGATTGGCCTCCTCGCGCGGTACGACGAGCTCGCGGTTCTCGATCAGCGGCATGCCGTGCGAGGCTGCGAACTCCTCGGCGCCCGTGCCCACGAAGTACACATGCGGGCTCTGCTCCAGCACCAGCCGCGCCGCCTGGATCGGGTTGCGCAGCCGCTCGACACAGGCCACGCCCCCGGCGCGCAGCGTCGCACCCTCCATCAGCAGCGCGTCGAGCTGCACGCGGCCATCGCGGGTCAGAAAGGCGCCCCGGCCCGCGTCGAAGGTTTCGTCGTCTTCGAGCAGAGTGACGGCCGCGGTCACTGCCTCGACCGCGCTGGCTCCGCCCTCCAGCAGCGAGTAACCGTGGTTCAGCGCCGCGAGCACGCCAGCCTCGTGCGCCGCCCGCATGGCCTCAGGGATGGCCCACGCGCCGCCGTGTACCAGCAGAAGCGGTTGGCTGCTCTGCGACATGCTAGCGGATCGCCGGCGGGGGCACGGTGCCGATCTTCTTGGTCATCTCGTAGGTGTACGCGATGCGGTGGATCACAGTGATGGTCGACAGCACGGCCAATACCCACAGCACCGGCGCCATCACGCCCCAGCGGGCGAACAGCGCGCCGATGAGCACCAGCACGATCCGCTCCGGGCGCTCCATAAAGCCGACCTTGCAGCGGCCGATCAGCGCCTCGGCGCGCGCGCGGGTGTAGCTCACCAGCAGCGAGGTGACCATGACGAACGCGACCAGCCCGACATAAAAAAAGCGGTTGCCGCGCGCGTAGTACACCAGCAGCCCGAAGAACAAGGCCACGTCGGAGTAGCGGTCGATCACCGAGTCGAAAAAGGCCCCGAACACGGTGACCTGGTTGGTCTGCCGCGCGACCCGCCCGTCGACCATGTCAAAGATGCCGGCGCCGATAATCACGAGGCCCGCGTACAGAAACATGCGCACGAAGTTGTGCTCGTTGGCATAGCCAAACAGTACCGCCGCGCCCGTATTGATGAGCAGCCCGATGAAGGTGAGAATGTTGGGCGAGATCCGCGTGAGCGCGAGTCCGTTGACGATGGCCTGTAGCAGCACCCCGCAGGCGCGCCCAAAGGCCCCGGTCCAGGTGTTGGCACGCGGCACCGCATGCGGCGACGATACCGGCGCGGGCCGGCTCGATTCGCTGATGCTTCGGGTCATGCGGGTCATGCGAGCCATGAAACCATGCTCCGTCCGTTGCGCGCGGAGGCTAGTCGACTTCGTCGTGAATGGTGGTGAACTTGAGCACTTCCATGTCGCGTTTGCCGTTCGGTGTGACCACAGTGGCCGTGTCGCCCACCTGTGTACCAACGAGCGCGCGGCCGATCGGCGAGGTCGTCGAGATGAGGCCCTTGGTCACGTCGGACTCCTCACTCGTGACCAGCTTGTAGATGATCTCTTCGTCCTTGGTGGTATCGAAAATGGTGACCTTCGAGCCGAAGGCGACCTTATCATGCGGGATGTTCGAGAAGTTGACCAGCGCCAGCTCGCCCATGCGTTTCTTCATCTGGCCCAGGCGGGCGTTGACGAACTCCTGCCGCTGCTTGGCCATGTGGTACTCGGCGTTCTCGCTCAGGTCTCCAAGTGACGCGGCTTTCTTGATCTCCTGCGGCAGCTCATGGGCGAGCTCGTGTTCCAGCAGGCGAATCTCATCGAGCAGCTTCTTCTTGATGTGCTCAGGGATAGTGTTTGTGATCTGTTCGGACATGATGTGTGACGGATTCCGGGAAACTGCTAAAGGTGGGGGAAGCGCGATACAAAACCCGATTATACCCGCTCGGCAGGGTGGCCCGGGCGGTGCGCTGGCCGGAGGCGCGGGGCGAGCGGGCAGCATGCGCGGGAGCCAGGCGACTTCGGGTTCAAGAGTGCCCGCGGCTTAAGATGGAACGAATATGGGGCGGTTGTTCAGGGTGGTGGTGTTGCTGGGGCTGCTGGGCGCGGCGGGATGGCTGGCGTGGCTGCTTGCGTGGCCCTGGGGTCCCTCGCGGGAGACGTTTGTCGAGATCGCGCCGGGCACGTCCACGCGCCAGATCGCCGGGCAGCTGCAGCACGCCGGCGTCCTGCGCAGCCCGTATGGGTTTGAGCTGCTGCGGGCCCTGCACCTCGTTACCGGCGGCGGCACGCTCAAGGCGGGCGAGTACCGCTTCGACCATCCGGTCAAGGCCCAGGAGGTGTACGCGCGGATCGCGCGGGGCGATATCTATACTGTCGCACTGACCATTCCCGAGGGCGCCAACCTGTTCGACGTGGCGACGCGCGTGGAGGCGGCGAAGCTGGGCTCGCGCGACGCTTTTCTTGCGGCTGCGCGCTCGCAGGGCCGGCTGGTGGCGCGGCTCGACCCGCAGGCCACCAGCCTGGAAGGCTACCTGTTCCCCTCCACCTACCGCTTCAGCCGCAGAACTACGCCCGCGGAGATGCTGCGGACCATGGTGCGCCAGTTTGAGCTGGAGTCGGTCGCGCTCGGCATCTCCGGCGACACGCATCGGCTGGTCACCATGGCTTCTCTCGTTGAGCGCGAAACGCCCATCCCCGGGGAGCGGCCGCTGGTGGCCAGCGTCTTCGACAACCGCATCGCGCGGGGCATGCCGCTTGAGACCGACCCTACCGTCATCTACGCGGCGCTGCTGCGTGGGCAGTACCGCGGCTCCATCTACCAGACCGACCTGCAGTTCGACTCGCCGTACAACACCTACCGGCACGCGGGCCTGCCGCCGGGGCCCATCTGCAACCCCGGCGTGGTCTCGCTCCAGGCCGCGTTGCATCCGGCCCAGACCGGCTACCTCTACTTTGTGGCCGCGGGCGCCGACCCGCTGGGGCGTTCACGCTTCGCGGCGACGCTCGAGGAGCACGCACGCAATGTTGCCGCGTACCGCGCCGCTGTGCGCGCCGGTGCGCCGCCGCCCCGATAGAGGCGGATCGGTATGATTCAGAATGTGCGCTTGGCACGGAACGCTTTCCCCAATCAGGCAAGATGCGATTGGAAAGGCGTGGATTCGTTCACGAAGGAGATCCTTATGCCTGCTGAATTCGGCTCCACATCCACGGCAGATGAGGTGCTTGAAGGCACCAGTCTGACCGGAAAGCGCTTCTTAGTGACCGGAGTCTCAGCCGGCATCGGGGTCGAAACTGCCCGCGCCCTTGTGGCGCAAGGTGCAGCAGTTGTTGGTACCGCGCGTAACCTGTCGAAAGCACAAACCGCGACCGAACCAATCCGAGCTGAGGCTCATTCCGGAGCCAGGTTAGACCTCATTGGGCTCGACCTGGCTTCCCTTGCTGATACTCGCGCCTGCGCTGACCTGCTCCTCGCAGCCCGGCAGTCGTTCGACGGAATTATCGCCAACGCTGGTCTCATGGCAGGTCCAAAGACGAACACCGTGGATGGCTTCGAAGCTCAGTTCGCGACCAACTATCTTGGACATTTCGTTTTGATCAACCGCATAGCCAGTCTGTTGAACCCCGGGGCGCGCGTGGTAATGGTCTCGTCTGCGGGGCATCGTCGCGCCGATGTTGATCTAGAAGATCCCAACTTTGAGAACACTCCTTACAACGAATACTTGGCATATGGACGCTCTAAGACAGCTACGATTCTCTTCGCAGTCGAGTTCGACCGACGTCACAAACCTAAGGGCATCCGTGCCACGGCTGCTCATCCAGGCGCGATCCAGACAGAGACGGTTCAAAAGCTCATCGAAGCGTTAGGTCCCGGGAAAGATGCAGCCGTGGCCGCTTTCGACTGGAAGACCCCATCTCAAGGAGCTGCAACCTCGGTGTGGGCGGGATGTGTCGCACGACCCGACGAGGTGGGAGCACGGTATTGCGAAGATTGCCATGTCGCCGAAGTGAGCGACGACCCTTCCGCGAAAGCTGGTGTACGCTCCTACGCCCTTGATGCAGAGCATGCGATGGCATTGTGGGCAAAAGGTGAAGAGCTGACAGGTGAGCGCTTCTGAGCTGTGAATCAACGAAGAAGCCTCTTTCAGAATAGGCACCCGGCAAACGCGCATCTGGGAACTCGCCAGGCGTCTGCTCCCGGTTTGCCGGCAATCCCGAAGTTGATCCGCTGCCGGGCACGGCCCTCTTGGGGCTTCAGCGTGGCTTAAGCCGCTATACTTAAATCTTGCGTCTTTTTCCCCATCAAGAACCGCACGTTTCCGGCGGGCGAGCCCGAGGGCCGCTCTGGAGCAGGCTGCTGTTGGCCTCGACGCTCGTGCTGCTGCCCGGGCTGAGCGGCTGCCTGCGGCACACCTACAAGGTGCAGCAGCCGATCATGCCGTCGATCGTGAAAGACGCAGCCGCCGACCAGCTGGTGCAGGTGGTGAATGACGAGAACCAGCGCATGCAGTCCTTGAAAGCCACGGTAGGCTTCCAGGTCTCGATCGGCGGCGAGCGCAAGGGCAAGGTTACCGACTACACCACGCTGAACGGGTACATCCTGCTGCGCGTGCCCGAGATGCTGCGCGTGATCGGGCTGCTGCCGGTGGTGCATACGCCCGCGTTCGACCTGGCCAGCGATGGCAGGCAGTTTACCCTGGTGGTGCCGCACAACAACAAGGCCTACACCGGCTCGACCTCTGTGATGACGCCGTCCACCAACCCCATTGAGAACCTGCGGCCCAACATCTTTTTCGACACCATGATCCTGCGCTCGATTGCGCCGGACGAGGTGGTCATCAAGACCGAGGAGACCCGGACCCGGACCGACCCGCAAACCCACAAGCTGATGGGCATTCCCGAGTATGAGTTGACCGTGGTGCGCCGCAAGGCCAACAGCCAGGAGCTGATCCCGGAGCGGCGCATCCATTTCGACCGCACCACCCTGCTGCCCAGCGGTGTCGATATTTACGACGACACCGGCGCGATCCAGACGCAGGCGGTGTACGGGGCGTATGCCACCTTCGGCGACCAGCATTACCCGGCTACCATCACCATCCGCCGCCCAATCGACGAGTACCAGATCGTGCTTTCGATCTCGAAGCTCACCGTGAACCAGCAGCTTGCCGACAGCCAGTTCCAGCGAAAGATTCCCGAGGGATATGCCGTCCAGGAAATGCATTGACGGCCGGTGTGGGTAGAGCATTTCTCCCACAGATGTAGCCGAAGCCACCCCACTCCAAGTGGCTTTTCCGTCAAGAAAAGCCACACACCACGAGTCCTCGAAGTACATACCTACGGGAGAAATGCTCTAGAATCAGGGTGCGGGCAGCTGGACGGCCGCTGCCGGGCGCGCGCAAGCGTTGTTCCGGGAGAGGAAAGTCCGAACTCCGCAGGGCAGTGTGCCGGATAACGTCCGGGGTCCGAGCGTCAAGGCTCGTGATACGGCCAGTGCCACAGAGAAGATACCGCCAGCGTTCGGCGCAAGCCGGGCGAAGGTAAGGGTGAAAAGGTGCGGTAAGAGCGCACCGCTCTTGCGGTAACGCAGGGGGCAGGGTAAACCCCACACGGAGCAAGACCAAATAGGGAGGGAACGGCGGCCCGGCTCCAGAGGCTGCTGTGCGTGCCGGCCCGGCGCGCCAACGGGAGCCCCGGTGTTGCCCGCAAGGGGAGCGCCGGCGGAAACCTCCGGGTAGGTTGCTGGAGCGCGTCAGTAATGGCGCGCCTAGAGGAATGGCCGTCGCGGATGCAAATCCAGACAGAATTCGGCTTACAGGCTGCCCGCATAGATGTTGGAACAGGAAAGGCCACCCGCGCGGGTGGCCTTTCCTGTTTGCTTCCAGAGTGGAGCCCGGTCCTCTTGATTGGTGCTCTTGCCCGGTGCTTTTGTTAAGTGCTCTTGATCGTCCCGTTGAAGCCGTCCGGATAAAAGCCGCCCGAGGTTACGTTGAGGGCAGTGCTGGCGTAGACGATCATCAGCACCTGCGACGTGTTGCGCGATGTATTGAGACCCGTGGTAGCGCTGGTGTTGAAGATGTGGGTCGCGCTTGGCGGGGTGTCACCTGTGTCGACCGCGGGCGAGTTGGTGATGTTGTTGGCGACACAGTACTGGCGCAGAACGCCTTCGTGCTGGCCCTCGGTGTCGTGGATCTGCGCAGCATAGGTAAGCGCGGCCACGCTCGATACCAGGTACTGGATGGCGCCCTCATAGGCGCTGGTGCCGGTGGTCTCAAGCGAGCGGGCGATGGCCAGGAACTGGGCGTCATTGGTGATGGGGCCCAGCGCCGCGAGGTTTAGTGCCGGCATATCGACCGGCGTCAGGCTAAGCGACTGCATGGTCGCCCGCAGGAACTGCACGTGCGCCTGCTCGTCGGCTGCCAGTTGGTTGACCAAGTCCTGCACGCCGGGCAGCGTGAACGCGACCTTGCCCAGGCCGCCGGTGACCGCGCCGGGGCTCGCGCCCATGTCCGCTGCCTGCAGGCCGCTGCCGGTGGCGAGCGTCAGGTAGAACGTGGCCTCCAGGTACTCGAGGTTAAGGGCGAAGTTGAGGATGTCGGAGACTGTGGGCATTGGCTGTGCCGGCGGGGGCGTCGTCGAGTTGCTGTTGCTGCAGCCGGCAACCCCGGCCACGCCAACCGCACCCGCGGCGAGGCTGGTGCGGCGTAGAAAGGTGCGGCGGCTGAGGCGGTCGGCTCGGCGGGCAGTGGAAAGGGCGGTCATTTCCGTGGCCACCTGCTCGCCGGTAACAGTTTCACCAGTAGGGAGCGGTGATGGATTGCGAAACTTTGACATGAGATTTGTCCCCTTGGACATCGACTTTTAAACGCTGATTTCAAGTTGTGCGGGTGCGTTTCATTTTCCGGACTGATCTTGCATTTTCTGCATTGGGCTTCTGCTTTCCATGCTTGCGTTTCGGCAAAAGCCACTTCGATCCGTAAAACTGCGCTCGGCGCTGATTTCTGACAGCTTCCTAGGTCGATGTAATGTTTCCGTTGACGCCGTTCGGGAAGAAGCCGCCCTTGGTCGTGCCGGTTGGGGGTGTCGTGGTCGCAGGTTTGGAGACGCCGTAGGCCACGCCAAGCACCTGCGCGGGCGAGCGAGCGATGCCGACGGCCGGCGCCGGGTTCGTAGCGGTTACGGCAATCGGCGTGATGGTAAAGATGGCCGCGGTCCCGTTCGGCGGAACATCCTGCGCGTCGATCTGCCCGTCAGTGCTCGGCGTGATGCCGAGCGTGGCGCACAGGTAATTGACGACCCCGAGGTGCTGGGCTTCCGCGCCCAGGATCTGCGAGGCGGTAGTCAGGATTCCGGTATTGCTGATGAGGTCTGCCGCGGCGCCCGCGTAAGCGCTGTTGCCGAGCGCAGTAAACTGCCGGGCTGCGGCGAAGAAGGCCAGGTCGGTGGTGATGGCCGGAATGGTGCCGCCGGCGCTGAAGTCGATCATGGGCTCGGTGATTGGCGTGCCACCCAGCATGGTGATGGCCTGCTGCAGCACGGTGATGTGGTTCGTCTCATCGAGGGCCAGCGCGGTAGCTACTGCTAGCTCGTTGCCCGTCAGCGTCACTTTAGGTGGGTTGGTTACGCTTCCGGCTGTGCCGTAGGCCTTTCCGGCCGAGCCATAGGTGTAGAACTCGGCTTCGAGAAACTCGAAGTTCAGGGCGAAGTTGAGCACGTCGGTGATGGGTGGTGTGGAAGCAGTCTGGCCCAGCGCCTGCCTGCCAGACAGCGCGCCGCCTGCCGCTGCGACCGCGCCGGCAGCCGCAAGGGTCGAGAGAAAGCGGCGACGGTTGAGCGCACGCAGGTTCTCACCCAGGGCGAGAATGCCTTCTTCTGTCGCAAGCTGCTCTCCGGTCACCTTGGTGTGGGGAGCCAAAAGAGATGTAAATATGAAATTGCGCACGCTCAAGACCTCCTGGTCAGTACCTTCATACAGATGGAACGCAAGCGGTGTATATAGTTGCGTTTAATTTGGTTCGCCGTCTGTTAGTGATCGAAAGACTGGCGGGGGTTGTTCTCGCCAGCCACACTTTCGTCATCCCTTCCGGCTTTTGTATCGATCGCATACAAAGAAGGTATGGCCCGCGCGGCACGGTGTCGAGCGCTGGCGCGTTCTGGCAGCAACACGGCAGAGGCGGCGAGCTTACCAGGTGGGCAGAAGCTGCTGCCTGGCGCTGAAACGCTCCGCAGAAACACCCACCGCCGCTCGCGGGCCGCCTGCTACACTCATCGCCAAGCGCCGCGCCCCTATGCAGTGGACTGAATCCATCCGAATCGCTTTGCAGTCGCTCTGGGCCAACAAGCTGCGGACGGTGCTGACCCTGCTCGGCATGGTCATCGGGGTCGCGTCCGTGATCACCGTGATCACGCTCGTCAATGGCGCCAACCATTATGTGGCCACCAAGATCAGCGGCCACGGCGCCGACGTAATCACAATCGCCAAGCTGCCGGGGGTCATCTTCGACGCGGAAACCTACATCCGCCTGAACCGGCGCAAGAACCTGACTTTCGACCAGTTCAACGACTTAAGCGATCGCTGCCGGCGGTGCCAGTTGACCGGCGCGCAGCTCAACACCAGCGGCAAGGTGACGCACGGCACCCAGTCCAGCACCACCACCCAGATCAACGGCTGGACGCCCTCCATGCAGACCATGACCGACCTGGTCGTCGTCGCGGGGCGCGAGTTGACCGAGTCCGACGAGAAGGAAGGCGCCCATGTCGCCATTGTGGGCTACGACGTGGTGCAGCACCTGATGGGCGGCACGGATCCAGTCGGCAAGGAGGTTCGCGTGGACGGCGGCGTGTATACGGTGATCGGCCAGGGCCAGCGGCAGGGCACCACGCTCGGCCAGAGCCAGGACGACTACGTCGACATGCCGCTCACCACCTACATGCACTCGCATGGGCTGCACCAGTCGCTCACCTACTTCATCAAGGCGGGCTCCGGGCCGGTTTCGATCGAAGAAGCGTCGGATGAGGCGAAGTCGCTGCTGCGCAACGAGCGGCACGACGCCCCGGGCGCCGAGGACAGCTTTACCATCGAGAGCAACGGCAGCCTGGTCGACCTGTGGAAGAGCCTCACCTCGAGCTTCAGCATCGTGCTGGTGGGCGTCGCGTCCATCTCGCTCGTGATCGGCGGTGTGGTCATTATGAACATCATGCTGGTCTCGGTCACGGAGCGGACCCGCGAGATCGGCATTCGGAAGGCGCTGGGCGCGCGCCGCGCCGATCTGTTGCTGCAGTTCCTGGTCGAGTCGGCGGCCATGGCCACGCTGGGCGGTATTCTCGGGGTCTCGATCGGCGCCGGCCTGTCGATTGCCGTCTCGCTGGCCGTGGGCTGGCCTGCGCAGATCAGTGTGTGGTCTATCGTTGCCGGCCTGTTCGTTGCCACCTCGGTTGGCATCTTTTTCGGCGTGTACCCGGCGAGCAAGGCGGCGAAGCTCGACCCTATCGTTGCGTTGCGTTCGGAACTATGAGGAGACCGCGATGAACCTCGGCGCAATCGGCGAAACGCTCCAGATGGCGCTCGAATCGCTGCGCGCCAACCGCCTGCGCTCCGGGCTCACCATCCTGGGCGTGGTGATCGGCGTGGCCACGGTCATCATCATCTCGTCCATCATTACCGGGCTCAACAACAAGGTCGCCAACTTCGCCAGCTCCTTCGGCACCAACTCCATCTACGTGTTCCACATGCCGATCAACACGCAGCCCACGGCGGCGCTGCTGGCGCGCCGGCGGCTTACCGTGGCGGAGGCGATCGATATGCGCAGCCTGCCGCACGTGGTCGCGGTAAACCCGGCGCAGCGCTACCAGGACCCTACCTACGGCATCGGCGAGGAGTCAGTGAAGTACCGCGGCAAATCGATCCAGAACACACTGCTCGAGGGCGACACGGAGCAGATGCCGCAGACCGCCGATCTCTCGTTCAAGCAGGGCGCCATCTTTACGCTCGAGCAGAACCAGCACCGCGATAACGTTGTGGTGCTGGGCTACGACACGGCTGACAAGCTGTTCGGCGAGCAGAGCCCGGTGGGCAAGGACGTCCAGATTCGCGGCGAGATTTTTACCGTGCTGGGAGTGCTGAGCAAGCACAAGCAGCTGTTCGGCAGCGGGCCCAACCCGCAGGACAACATCGCCTACATGCCGTTGAACACCTTCCACAAGATTCTGCCGGACCAGAAGGATGTGTGGATCACGGTGCGCTACGACCAGGCACAGAATAAGTCGCTGGTCGAGGACGAGATCCGGACCCAGCTGCGCATTGCGCGCAAGGTGCCGACCCAGAGCGATGACGACTTCGACATCTTTACCCCGGACGCGCTGGTGCAGCTGTGGTCGCAGATCACGGGCGGCCTGGTTCTGTTTATGATCGCGGTCTCGAGCGTGGGTTTGATGGTGGGTGGGGTGGGCGTGATGAATATCATGCTGGTCTCGGTGACTGAGCGCACCCGCGAGATCGGCGTGCGGAAGGCGCTGGGGGCCACGCGCAAGGGGATCCTGCTGCAGTTCACCGCGGAGGCGGTTACGCTGTGCGCGGTGGGCGGCGTGCTGGGCGTGGCATTCGGCGGCCTGGTGACGCTGGCTGTCCGCTACAGCATCGCCGCGCTGCCAGCCAGCATGTCGACCGTGTGGACGACGGTCTCATTCTCGATCTCGTGCCTGATCGGGCTGGTCTTCGGAATTTACCCGGCCTGGAAGGCGGCCACGCTGAACCCGATCGATGCGCTGCGCTACGAGTAGGCGACGCTTGCCGGTCACCCGCGTGCCGCTACGTCTCGATTCTGAGATTGGGAACGGTTCTCGCGGCGCTGGGAAACCGCTTCCGTTCCGGCGAAGTCGCGTAGCAGACGGGCCAGGCGATTCGGCGCCTCCATGGGGACCAGGTGGCCCGAGCCGGCGATGACTTCGAGCCGCGCGTTGGTGAAGTGCGGCATCGTGAACTCCCGCTGCACGACGGGCCCCAGCGACTTGTCCTTCTCGGCCGCGATGACCAGTGTCGGCAGGTCCAGGGTGCCGACCTGCTCGCTCCAGTCCTCGTAGCTGCCCTTTTCCAGCCAAGCCCGCCAGGCATCAGGGTTCGCGCGCAGGCGATCTTCAACTGCCCGGTTGAAAACCTCCGCGTGCATGGGCAGGCAGCTGTTCTCGCGGACATACTGCTCCGCATCGGCGCGCGTGGGGACCGCCTGGGCCAGCATGCCGGCCCGGTCCCCGGGAGCAATCGGCTCGGGGCTTACCGGCGACGCTGTCAGCAGGACCAGTTTTTCGAGCCCCGGCAGTTCGCGGCTCGCCATTACCGCCGCCACCTTGCCGGTCATGGAGTGGCCCACCAGCACGAAGCGCTTCAGCCGCATCTCGGCAAGCGTCGCGGCAAAGCTGTCGGCCATCTCCGAGACGGAGTAGCCCGGGACGTTGTTCGCCTCACCAAAACCCGGGGTGTCGATCGACAGCACGCGAAAGTCAGAGGCAAGCGAGACGCCGGCTTCCGCCCACTCGCGGCGTGAGCCACCGAAAAAGTGCAGCAGCACCAGCGCGGGTGTGTCGCTGCCATTCGCTTCGGGATTCGCCTGGCGAATCAGCAGATCGGTTGCCGGCAGCATGCAGTCTCCTTGCGCGTGCGTACTGTAGAAGGAACGCACCGCAAGCCGGTTGAGATGCATGGCAGCCGCGCCCTTACACTGGAGAGAGTGCACGCGGCCAATGCCATCCTCGTTGCCGTCCCGGGCCTGCTCGCCGCGGCAGGCATCCTTTTTTGCGCGTTGGCCCTGTGGGCGGCGCGGGCTTTTGTTCGCGCCCAGCGAGGGCTGCCGCGGGAGCACCCGGAGCCCCCATCCATCTCGATCCTCAAGCCGGTGCAGGGGCTCGACCCAGGGCTGGTGGAGACTCTGCGGACACACTGCACCCAGGACTATCCCGCGCCGGTGGAGTTGCTGATTGCGGTGCGCACGCTCAACGATCCGGCCGTGCCGGTTCTGGAAGCGCTGGCGGCGGAGTTCCCGCAGATGCGCATCGAGATTGTGGCCACACCGCTGGTGCTCGGCACGAACGGCAAGATGAGCAACCTGGCGCAGCTGCTGCCGCATGCGCGCCACGAGCTGATTCTCATCAGCGACGCCGATATCGCGGTTGGCCCACGGTATCTGCGGCGCATCGCGGCCCCGTTTGGCGGCCCCAAAATTGGCGGCCCGGGAACAGGCGCGAAGACGGGCCTTGTGACCGCGCCGTATCGCGGGCGCACGCATCCGCCGGCGCATCCCACGCTCGGCTCGCGGCTTGAGGCTCTGGCCATCGCGACGGATTTCTTCCCCGGCGTGCTGACGGCGCGGCTTACCGAGCGCGGCCTGCACTTCGGGCTCGGCTCTACGCTGCTGGTTTCGCGCCCGGCGCTTGCAGCCGCGGGCGACCTGGAGGCGCTGACGGGCGTGCTGGCTGACGATCACGCGCTGGGTCACCGGGTTGCAGCGGCTGGCTTCGAGGTGGTGCTGAGCCCGGAGCCGGTTTCAACCGCGGTACCGGCCTACACGCTGGCCCAGTTCTGGCGCCACCAGCTGCGCTGGGCCCGCACTGTCCGCGCGGTGCGGCCGGGCAGCTACGCGGGGCTGCTTTTTACCCATCCGGTGCCCTGGGCGCTGCTGTACCTGCTGGCCAGCGGCGGAAGCATGCCCTCTGTACTGCTGTTGTTGCTGGCGCTGCTGGCACGCATGGCGGTCGCGGTCTCTGTCGGCTACGGGCTGCTGGGCGATGCGCAGGTGCTGCGCGACCTGGTGCTGCTGCCGCTGCGCGACTGCTTCGGGCTGGCGCTGTGGGTGTGGAGCTATGCCGGTGACACGGTGGAGTGGCGCGGCGAGCGATTTCGTATTGAGAAAGGCAAATTGCTGCGCGTGGGCGATGCGAATGGCAGCCGGAAGCGGAAACCAGCCGCGGTATAAGCTGATGGGGAGGATTGCGGAAATCATGAGCCATGACAACGTTCAGTTCGTCCTTATCTTTCTGTCCATCTTTGCCGGCATTTTGTTCAACAACCGCGGTCTGGACAAATTGGAAGCACGCCTTACAGCACTCCAGATTGAAATAGGCAATCGCTTCAATAATGTTGACAACCGCATTGACAAAATCCATCAGGATTTCGGCACTTTTCATTCTGTACAAGGCAATACAAGGCCAAGATTGATGCCTTAGAGAGACGAGAAGAGCGCTGAAGCCACCGCCTAGCGAAGGCTCCTTAAACGTTCCGCCAGCATGACTTACTACCTCTGACACACGCCATGGCCTCTTCCACGCTTGTACAGCTTGCCGCTACAGATCGAACCGATACCGCCCCGGCCGGTCTGGGTCCCGAGGCGACCCTGATCTACAACGACTGGTACCCGGCCATGCGCTCGCACGCGCTTGCAGGCAGGCATATGCGCACCACGCTGCTGCTTGGCATTCCCATGGTGCTGGGGCGCAAGCGCGACGGCAGCCTGTTCGCCATGCGCGACAGCTGTCCGCATCGCGGCATCCCGCTCTCCTGTGGCTGGTTCGATGGCGAGCAGCTGGCCTGCAAATATCACGGCTGGGAGTTCGAGCCGGTCAGCGGCCAATGCACCGCGATCCCCTCGCTCACGTCGCAGGACAAGCTCGACCCGACGCGCATTTACGGCACCGCGTTCCCGTGTGTGGAGCGCGACGGCTACGCGTGGGTTTACATTCCGGAGCCGGGCCTGGGCCGCGTGCGCTCGGGCGATGCCGCGCTTCCGCCTGTGCCGGAAGCGCCGAAGTTTGCGGGCAAGTTCCGCTCCGCGCACCTGGTGGCGGAGCTGCCCTGCAATGTCGACCACGGCATTATCGGGCTGATGGACCCGGCGCACGGACCGTTTGTGCACCAGAGCTGGTGGTGGCGCAAGCAGTCTTCCATCCATGAGAAAGAAAAGCACTTCGAGCCGATCGCTGAGGGCTTTCGCATGTCGGCGCACGCGCCCTCCGGCAACTCCGCGCCCTACAAGCTGCTGGGTGTTTACGGCGAGCCGATCACGACTACCATCGATTTCCAGCTACCGAACCGGCGTATAGAAACCATTCGCTGCGGGCCGAAGTGGTTTTCGAGCATCACCACCGTGACGCCGACGACCACGCGGGCCTGCCGCATCGATGTGTTCGCCGCATGGAATATTTTTTATGCCGTGCCCGGCGTGACGGCGATCGCAAAGTTCTTCGGCAAGCGCTTTGTCGAGCAGGACCAGCAGACCATGATCGAGCAGGCGGAGGGGCTGCGCTACGACCCATCACTCATGCTGATCGACGATGCGGATCGCCCGGCGAAGTGGTACTTCGCGCTCAAGCAGGCGCGGCTTGAGGGGACGGGCAAGCACCCCATGCAGGGCCCGGTTACGCTGCGCTGGCGCTCGTAAGAGCTTTCAAGAGAGTAAGAGAATCGCAGGTCTGTTGACTGCGTTCACCGTCTCGGCCATGTGGCCCCATCATTTGCAGATTTCTCAAGCCGGTGTTTCGCTTTCGCTCCCGGTCATCCAAGAGGCTGTGCGCAGGTTGCCGCACGCACGGAGGAGAGACACGGCATGCCGAGAAACGATGGGGTGAAAGACGCAAAGCTGGACCGGCGAGCGCTGCTGGTGCGCGGTGGACAGGGGATCGCCGGCGCGCTGCTGGCTTCCGCAGGCGCGGCCAGCGCAGCCCAGGCGGGCGGCTCCATACCGCCGGTCGACCGGGGCACGGTTGAAGGCAGCAAGGTCGAGTTTCCTCCGATCGAAGCTGCGACCGACTTGCCCGGCGACGGGCCGCCCAATGCCGACAATCTGGATACGCGTGTGGGCTTTGCGGTGCTGGGACTGGGCCGGCTCTCGCTTGAGGAGATCCTTCCGGCATTCTCTGCGTGCAAACACGCCCGGGCTGTCGCCCTGGTGAGCGGCGACGCGGCCAAAGCGAAAGCCGTGGCAGACCAGTATGGTATCCGCCACAGTTACAGTTACGAATCGATGGACGAGATGCAGAACAGCCCTGAGATCCAGGCAGTCTACATCGTCACGCCCAACGCGCTGCATCGCGAGTACACAGAGCGCGCCGCCCGGCTGGGCAAGCACGTGCTGTGCGAAAAGCCCATGACCGTCTCCGCCGCCGATGCGCAGGCGATGATTGACGCCTGCGAGAAAGCGCGCGTGCAGCTGATGGTTGCCTACCGCATCCAGTATGAGCACGTGAACCGCTCGCTGATCGACATGGCCCGGGCCGGCACGCTGGGTGCGGTGCGCTCGATCCACGCCATCAACGTGCAGAACCAGAGCGCGCCCGACCAGTGGCGCCAGATTCGCGCGCTCTCGGGTGGCGGCTCGCTGCCCGACATCGGTCTCTACTGCCTGAACACTGTGCGCGCGCTTACGGGCGAGGAGCCGGTCGAGATTTCAGCGACCATCCACTCGCCCGCAGGAGACCCGCGATTCCGCGAGGTCGAAGACCTAGTCGCTTTTACGCTGCGCTTTCCGTCGGGCATCGTGGCCTCGTGCACGTCGTGCTACAGCGCACACAAGCATAGCGAGCTGCAGGTGATGGGCGTCGAGGCCTGGGCGCGTCTGTCCTCTGCGTTCAACTATCACGGGCAGAAGCTGACCGTGTCGCGGCGAGACGGCATGCGCGAGGCAGAGACAGAGTACACGCTCAATCCATCTAACCAGTTCGCGCTTGAGATCGATCACTTTGCCCAGTGTGTGCGCACCGGCCGCAAGCCGCGCACGGGCGGCGCCGAAGGGCTCACGGACCAGCGGCTGATGACAGCCATTTACGAGTCGGCGAAGTCTGGGCGTCCTGTCAGGGTGCCGGCACAGGGCGGCCTCGACGCAAGCCGCGGACCGGCGCTGCCGGCGCTCAGCCTATGACCGCCCGGCTATTTGTGTAACCGCAACGGTTGCAAATAACCGCGTGATCCCCTCCCGGGCGGCTCCGCTGAAGATGGCCGTTGCGTGGAGGCAGCCCTGCTTCTGCTCCAGGCCTACAAAGCCCGAAGCCTGCCAAGCGACTCGACAGAGATGCCCAGCGCCCGCCCCAGCACATCGAAAACGCCGCTCTCAGAGACGTGAGGGTGCCCCCCGTTCGCGCTCTGCCTGACTGCGATCTGGTGCCAGAGATTCTGCGCCTGCCAGATATTGGCCGGGAAGGGCAGCAGCTGCACCGCCTCGGCCACGGCCAGCGCGCTCTCAAGCACGGCGCGGTTGCCAGGCTCGGCGGCAAGCGCAAGCATGGCGTCGCGCATGCGTCCGTCGGCGGTAAAGCTCAGCTCCTGCCGGTCGAGCTCCACATGGTCCTGGGCGGCAAGCACGAGCGTCGCACGCACCTGCGCGGCGTCAACCGGATCGCTCTCAAGCGCGCGCCGCAGCGTGACATTGATGGCGAAGTTGGCCGCGAGCGCGAGCGCCGACGGCCGCGGTACCTCGGCCTCGCTGAGAAAGTGCAGCAGCGAGGCGTGATCGGCATACAGGCGCAGCAGGCTCTCCTCCGCCTCGGCCACCGTGTTGTTCAGGATCAGCTTCATGACGCGGCGCTGCTCGTCCATGAACAGCGAGCGAATGGTGTAGCTCTGTTTGTTGAACTCCCGGTCGAACAGACGGATCACGGCCGGCAGGTCGGCGCTCAGCATCGCCGCACGGGCCTCCACCGCAAAGCGAGTGTAGGTCTCGCGGCTGCCTTTGCCGCAGCGCTTGACCCCGGCTGCGATGTTCTGGTCGCCGAAGTGGAGCACCGCGTAGAACAGCCGCTCGTGCTCGCGCGTGAGCGTGGAGCGGATCTCCGCCTCACCTGAGACCAGGCGCCCGCGGCCGGAGTTCTGCACCTCCTGCCCGCGGCTCTCGACCGCAAAGGCGAAGATGCGCGCGTGCTCCGGATAGGTCTTGAAAACGGATGAAACGGCGTAGTGCGCTGCCACCTGGTCGATCCCTACCTGGAGCGGCTTGACGCGCCGGCGATAGATATCAGCGCCGCTGCCTTCGCTCGCGACATTGCTTTGCGCCTCGCCAAGCAGGGTGAGAAATGCAGGCTCGAGCGCCGCACCCTCTGCACCGAACAGGTCGCCTGCAAGCTCCAGCACGCGGGCCGCGTAGGCGATGATCTGCACCGTCTCGATGCCCGAGATGTCATCGAAGAACCAGCCGCAGCTGGTGTACATGAGCTGCGCATGCCGCTCGAGCTCGAGCAGTTTGAGCGCCTGCACTTCTTCAGCTTTGGTGAGCGCATGCGCCTGCTCAGCATGCAGGAAGACACTGGCCTGCGTGCGGTCGAGCACCACGGCGATGTAGCGCGCGCAGGCGCCGTTCCAGTCTTGAAACAACTTCGCCCCGGCGCGCACGGCGAGCGGAGCGACTCCATCGCGCAGAAGGTCGAGCGCGGCACGCAGGGGGCCGCGCCAGCGCTGGTTCCAGCCGGCGCGGCCCCCGTTGCAGCCGCAGTCCGAGCGCCAGCGCTCGATGCCGTGCGCGCAGCTCCAGCTGGTTGCCTCGGCTATCCGCGCTTCCCACGCGGGAGGGAACCGCTCCAGAAACTCGCCGTAATTTGTAACCGTCGCGAGTGCTTTTTCCTCGGTGTACTGCAGCGCGTAGCTTAAGGCCATCTCGCCGAAGCGGTGATGGTGGCCGTAGCTTTCGCCATCGGTGGCGACGTGCACCAGCTCAGGCTGCGCGGGCGTGCTGCTGGAGAAGCCGCCGGCCATGCGCAGCGCGAAGCCCTCGCCGGAGTTGAGCAGTTGCTCGAAGGCGATGGCGCGCGAGCGCGGGCCGTCATAAAAAAACACTGCAATGGAGCGGCCGTTGCTCAGCTGCACGCGGTACGGCTGGCGCGTATCGACGGAGGCGTCCGGGGTGGCGCGCCAGCCGGTGCCGCCCGGCGGCAGCTCCGCGTCGGTGGTGATGCTGAGCGCTTTGGCTGCCTTGGCTGTGGAGGCAGAGGCGGGGCGCACCGCCGCGCACTGCGCGGGGGCGAGCACAGTAAAGCGGATGCCATGCTCGGCGAGCACCTCAAGCGACTCTGTATCGACCGCGGTCTCGGCGAGCCACATGCCCTCAGGCTTGCGGCCGAAGCGGTGCTCGAAGTCCGCGATGCCCCAGCGCACCTGCAGCTCCTTGTCGCGGCGCGAGGCGAGTGGCAGGATGAGGTGGTTGTAGACCTGCGCCATCGCCGAGCCGTGGCCCGAGAAGCGCTCGGCACTGAGCCGGTCCGCCTCCAGGATCGACTGGTAGGTGAGCTCGGCATGCTCTTCAAGCCACGACAGCAGAGTGGGTCCGAAGTTGAAGCTCATCTGCGCGTAGTTGTTCACGATGCGCAGAATCCGGTTCTGCGTGTCGACAATGCGGGAGGCGCCGTTGCGCGCGTAGCACTCCGCAGTAATGCGGTCGTTCCAGTCGTGGTAGGGCGCGGCCGAATCCTGCGTCTCGACGCTCTCGATCCAGGGGTTCTCGCGCGGCGGCTGGTAGAAGTGGCCGTGGACTACCAGGTAGCGGTTGCTGCTCTTGCTCATGCTTTGGTCCTCATCTATTTACGCTGCCGGGGGCGCTATAAATGGCTTGCCGGCCAGGTCGCAGGCGCGCCACATATACCAGCTTGCCACCGAGCGCCAAGGCCGCCAGCGCTCGCCGCGACGCGCCATTACTTTCGGGTCGGCCAGCATGGTCGCGTCAAACGGTTTTGTTTTGGGTAGCCGCGCAAAGGTCAGCGCGAATCCCTTGCGGACGCCGTAGTCGCTGACCGGCAGCACATCGGGCCGGCCGAGGCGGAAGATGAGCAGCATCTCCGCGGTCCAGGTGCCGACGCCGCGCACCGCGGTCAGCCGCGCGACGATTTCGGCGTCGCTCATGCGGCGGATCGCGGCCATCTCCGGCACGGTGCCATCGAGCGTCTTGCGGGCGAGGTCCTGCAGGGCGAGCATTTTGTTTTTCGAGAGCCCTGCGGCGCGCAGGGCCTCGTCGGGTTGTGCCAGCAGCAGCTCCGGGCTGGGATGGATATCGCCGAACAGCTTGAGCAGTTTGTGCAGGATGGCGCGGGCGGCAGAGATGTGCAGCTGCTGCGAGAGGATGGCCTCAAGCAGCGTGTCAAACGGCGAGTGCTGGCTCTTGAGCAGCAGCGTAAACGGGCCTGCCCGCTCGATCAGCGCGCCGAGCTTGGGGTCGGCGGCGGCGAGCGCCCGGCAGGCTTCGGCGGCATCGTAGCGGGGAGTGCGGCGGCCGTCTGCCATGCGACCAGTGTAGAGCCTGCCTGCTTGCTGTCTGGTCAACAAGGGCGCGCGCATCGGCGCTGCTTTGGATAGCATCGGTGCGAGGGACTGACGGACCATGAGCGAATCGGAGAAGAAAAGCGCCCCCCGAGGGCAGGCGGCGGCAGAGCAGGCAGCCGGCAAGAGCAAGGGCCCCAAGGCCGCAGCGGATCGAGAAAAAGCGCCGTCTGACGAAGGGGCGAAAGCCAGCGCACCGGCCAGGGCCCAGGCGCAAGGGCTGCCCGGGACCGGCCCCATGCCGGAAGCACTGCAGAAGATCGCGCAAGACCCGCGGGTGACGGTGCGCCGTGGAGGCGAGCCGCCGAAAGACGCAAAGTGCGTCATTTACTGGATGCAGCGCTCGCAGCGCGGCATCGACAATCCGGCGCTCGATAAGGCGATCGAGCTGGGCAACGAGCTGGGGCTGCCGGTGGTTGCATTTTTCTCGGCCATCAACAACTTTCCGCATGCCAACCTGCGCCACTATCACTTTCTAAGCCAAGGCCTGCCTGACGCCGAGCATGACCTGAACGAGCGCAATGTGGAGTTCATCGTGCGCAGGCCGCCGCACAACGCACTTGAGAAGCTGGTGGTTGAGCTGGGCGCGGCCGCGGTAGTGGCCGATGAGAACCCTATGCGCGAGCCCGAGCGCTGGCGGCAGGTGCTCGCGCACCGCATTGACGTGCCCTACTGGACCGTCGATGGCGATGTGATTGTGCCGTCGAACACTTACGATAAGCACTTTTACGCGGTGGCGTTCTTTCGGCCGAAACTGTATGCCGAGCTGCCGAAGTTTCTCTCCTGGGCGGCGCCGGCCAAGGCAAAGCATAGCTGGAAGCGGCCGCATGGGTTCGAGAGCTTCCACGTGGGCGATGATGTGACCGAGGGCTGGGGCAAGCCGTTTGACCGGAGCGTGCCGCCGGTCGACAGTTTTACCGGTGGCACGCGCGCGGCGGAAAAGCTGCTGGCGGAGTTCGTCAAGCACAAGCTGGCGGACTACGACTCGGTACGCAACCACCCGGAGCGGGACGGGACCAGCCGTATCTCGCCGTATCTGCACTTCGGGCATATCGGGCCGCTGACGGTGTGCCGCGCGATCGAGGCGGCGCTCAAGAAAGGCGAAACCACGCAAGCCGCGCGCGACGCTTACTACAGCGAGGTGCTGGCCTGGCGCGAGCTGAGCGTGAACTTCGTCAAGTTTGTGCCGGAGTATGATTCGATCGCCTGCGCACCGGACTGGGCCGCGAAGACCCTGCGCCAGCACGCCCGCGACGAGCGTCCGTACACCTATACGCGCGAGCAGTTAGCCAAACATGAGACCCATGACGAGTTATGGAACGCGGCGCAGCAGCAGCAGGTGGACTTCGGCTGGATGCATAACTACATGCGCATGTACTGGGCCAAGAAAATCCTGGAGTGGAGCCGCAACGCAGCCGAGGCGTGGGAGACCTGCGTGTATCTGAACGATAAGTATTTCCTGGACGGCCGCGATCCGAACGGTTACTCGGGGATCGCCTGGGCGATTGGTGGCGTGCATGACCGGCCGTGGTTCGAGCGGGAGATTTTCGGGACGGTTCGCTTCATGTCGGGGGCGTCCACGGGGAAGAAGTTTAACTCGAAGCGGTATATCGCGAATGTGCAGGAGGGTCGGGCGTTTGGGGACGCAAGCGATGCGCGGTCGAAATAAAGCACATCGCCACCTTAGTGAGGGTGTTCTGCTTAATCAATTCGCGCAACACACTGAACTTATTGGCTGCGAGCGGCAACTCTGGCATGATTTGAACAGCTGGATTACATCGCGCGAGAAATCCCGGAGCCGCTATCCGAGTGGATCGGGAGATAGAGCGCCAGATCAATCTGCTACCAGAGGACCCGCTCATGGGGAGAGCGTCGCATAGAGGAAACGCGTGAGCTGGTAATCGTTGGCTTGCCTTATGCCGCCGTTTATCGGATCAAGAGCAGGAGAGTTGGTGTCTTGCGGCTACTGAATGGCGCGCAGGAGGGCTGAGAGTCTGAGCCTTCGCCGACCCTTTCTGGTAGCCGCGCCACTGCAGTTACCGCGGCCCGATCGTCCGGTACATGGCGCCGTTGCGCATCACGATGACCGGCACCAGTGGTGGCGGAGGTGGCGGCAGGTAGGTGTACACAACCGGTGGGGCCAGGGGCGGAGCCTGCACTGGCGGCGCGTAGTACGTGGGCGCGCGGCGCATCAGGCCGGAGGGGTCACGGGGAGGCTCCTGCGACGTGGGGACTTCAAGGTCGTCCATCACCTTCAGGGTCAGGCGGGTTTCTTCCTTGAGCGTGGGCCGCGGACCTTGGCGGGGCAGATTGATCAGGTCGATGGGCCACAGGACCGGGAGCATCCACTCGACGGTATCGCGCACCGCGTGGCCTTTGCCATGAATGCGCCCCAGCTTGTCCACCGGGTATCCGGGTACGTAGACCACCTTCGCGGCGAGCGGGATGACGGTGTCCGGCTCGATTACCATACGATCGAACTTCAACTCCATCCAGCCCTTGCCGACCAGGTGGCCGGGGTCCCTGTAGTCCTCGAAGCGGCCTTCGAGAAAACTGCCGTAGGGAAGCATGGAACGGCCGTAGCGCTCCATCGGGCTTACCTGGCAAAGGACGGGATCGCCGACATCGGCGGTCTTTGATGAGAGCCGTGGCTCAGAGACAGTGCACTGGATGAGCGAACCGGCGGCATAGCTAGTGAGCGGTGCAGCGGAGAGAAGCAGAGAGAGGGCATGCAGGGTGGCCTTCATGGGGTAGCCTCTTGGTCCAGTAGGCTCTGGGGCGGAGCCGGGTGCCTTGCTGTCAGTCCGCTGAGCACGGCGGCTGATGAGGATGGAGAGAGCGGGTCGAACAGAGACCTTCCTATCCCGGGCAACCAATGTGCCACGGTTCTCCGCGCGGCGTCAATCGGATTCAGTAGCGCTTCACGCGCTGGAAACGGGAGGCAGGGAGGGGAGCTCTTGAGCCGGTTCCGACAACCCTCTTTTTGATCGCAAGACAGATGGCGCAGACTTTTCCTCAAAAGTGAAACGCCACGGAGTGGCCGCCAGCCGCGCAGGCGGTTTAAGGCCGTTTCCTTGTAGGTGGATCGTCCTGGGTTTGTCGCATGTGGCTTTTCTTAACGGAAAAGCCACGTCCAGTGTCGGTGGTCTCTCGATGACGGCAAGGAAACCGGTTTAAGGTTTCAGCACGACCTTGATATACCCCTGTTCGCGCGCGTCGAACGTGCCGTAAGCGCCGGGCGCCTCGTCGAGCGACAGCCGGTGGCTCACCACCTGGCTGGGCCGGGCGGCGCCGGTCACGATCATGTCGCGCAGCTTCGTGTTCCAGCGCTCGTCATCATCGCGGCCCATGGTGATGCGCACGTTTTTGCCAAACAGCTTGCCCCAGGGCGCCAGCAGCCTGCCTTCCTTGAGCGTCGGCTCTACGCCGTTCGGGTCGTTCGGCGGCCACAACCCGACAATCCCGATGCGCCCTGCCGGGTTGATCAGCTCGGCGATCGCGTTGAGGACCCAGTGCGGGTCTTCCTTCGCGTAATCCTGCATCGAGCGCGCCTGAAAGCCGATCGCATCGATGGCGCAGGTCACACCGCCGAGCGGCTTTTCCTGCCGAAAGGCATCGCCCGCGCGCCACTTCCCCTGCTGCTCCTTGATCTGCTCCACCGGATCGCCGTAGAGAAAATCGATGGGCACTGCGCCCAGCTCGCCTGCCTTCTCCAGACGGGCTGGAATGGCGTCCACTACGTAGACGCGTGCCGCACCGCGCAGCTTTGCAGAGTAGGCCGCGAGCAGGCCCACGGATCCAGCGCCGAAGATCGCCACTGTATCGCCCGGGCCCACCTCAGTGACGGCGACGGCATGGTAGCCGGTCGTCCAGGCATCGGCCAGCAGCACAAAGTCGTCCTCCCACTGGTCGTGCGGCTCGCCCGGTAGTTTCAGGCAGTTGGCATCGGCCAGCGGAACCCGCAGCAGCTCAGCCTGCGCGCCCTGGTAGCCGCCCTTGTTGGGGTAGCCATAGGCTGCACCGGCCTGGCCAGGGTTGGTCGTGAGACAGGCGGACGAGTGGCCCTCCACGCACATCGCGCAGAAGCCGCAGCAGATGTGCGTGGGCACCGTCACCCGGTCGCCTTTCTTCACGTTGATGACCGCGGAGCCCACTTCTTCGACCACGCCCAGCGGCTCATGCCCGATGATGCCGCCCTCGATGCCGCGCATCCGCCCCTCGTAGAAGTGCAGGTCGGTCCCGCAGATCGCGCTCGAAGTCACGCGCAGAAGCACGTCCGTCGGCTCGCGCATCTCGGCATCCTTCACCTCGCGCACGGCAATCTGTCGCGCTTCTTCGAGCACTACTGCTTTCATTCCTGGTCTCCGTTCGGGGTCGTACCACTTTGGATGCAGCCACGGCTTTGTCTCCTTGCAGGGCGGCATGGGCGCCATGCAGCCCCGTTATCAGCGAACAAAAGTAACGTTTCGCGCCGGAAGCTCTCCTCGCATAATGGCTCCACTACTCCGTACTGGATCCACAAAGTTTGCCGCCAGAGGCGCCGTTCTGCGCGCTTCGGCGTGAACCCCAGGCCAACTTGCGTGCGCGGCTTTACGGCCTGGCATGCAAGCCAGAGCAGGCCGTTGCCTGCTGCCTGGTGCGGTGTAGATGAAGGGTTCGCATGCGTTTCTGGCTCTCCGGATTTCTGCGGCGCGGCGCGCTGGTCTCTCTGCTGATGGCGGGCGGCCTGGCCGTGTGCGCGCAGCAGACCGGTACCCCCGCGGCGCAGCAGCAGGCGGCGGACCGGCGCTTCCTGCTGCAGCGCGGGCTCGGGTCTGCTCCCGGCGCGGGATCGACGGCAGCCGCACCTGCGCAAGGGCTTGCCGCAGCACGGGCCCGCGTGGCCGCTACGCGCGGGCTGCATTCACTTAGCAGCGCTGCGACAGCGGCGCAGCCGTTCGCAGGTGCAAACTCGGTCTGGCAAGCGGCGGGGCCGCTTCAGGTCAACACGGCTGCGTACGGGCTGGTCACCGGACGCATCAGTTCGCTGGCTGTCGACACCAATAATTCCACTGGCGGTATCGTTTACTTTGGCGCTACAGGTGGCGGTGTATGGCGGAGCAGCAATGCCAATGCAGCCGACCCCAGCCAGGTCACCTTCACGCCGCTGACTGACAACAGCGTGGCGGCTTTCGCAAACTCCAACATGTCGGTGCCGTCGCTTTCGATCGGCGCCATCACCGTGCAGCCCGGCAACCCCAACGTGCTGCTCGCCGGCACAGGCGATCCCAACGACTCGCTCGACTCCTACTACGGCGTCGGGATCCTGCGCTCGGGCGATGCAGGCATTACCTGGACCCTGATTCCCGGCTCACGTGATCAGGCCATGAACGGCGGCTTCGCAAACTACTCCTTTGCGGGCAATGGCTTCGCCGGCTTTGCCTGGAGCACCGCCAACCCCAACCTGGTGGTAGCCGCTGTCTCGCAGTCGACTGAAAGCACGGTGGTCAATACCGACTTCAGCAACGTAGCGGAGCGGGGCCTCTACTACTCGACCGATGCCGGCAAGACCTGGTTCCTGGGAACCCTCTCCGATGGCGGCCAGATCTTCGAGTCGCCCAACTACGGGTATGGGCCGCCGGGCAATGCCGCCACGGCAGTCGTCTGGAACAAGCAGCGCCAGCTGTTCGTCGCAGCCATTCGCTACCACGGCTATTACTCTTCCCCGGACGGTGTGACCTGGATGCGGCTTGCCCAGCAGCCCGGCGCGAATCTCTCAACGACCGAGTGTCCGGCGCGGCCAGGCGGCACGGGCAGCCAGAGCTGCCCCATCTTTCGCGGCGCGCTCGCGGTGCAGCCCGCGACCGGCGATACCTTCGCGCTGACCATAGCGCACGACTCAAACACAACCCTGTACGACGATCAGGGCCTCTACCAGGACGTGTGCTCGACCAGCGGCACCGCGGTGTCGTCCTGCAACTCCGGCGCGCTCGCCTTTGGCAAACAGATCGACGATGCGGCGATCGACGATCCGCAGAACCCGGGCACCATCCCGCAGGCCGACTACAACCTTGCCCTCTCCGCGGTCTCGTCGCAGCAGGACACAATCCTGTTCGCGGGCACTGAGGATATCTTTCGCTGCTCGCTGGCCAACAGCTGCCAGTGGCGTAACACCACCAATGACCAGACCTGCTCGGCGGCCGGGGTCGCGCCGTCCACGCACGCGATCGACGGCACCAACGGCGCAAGCGGGCTGATCTACTTCGGCACCGACGGCGGCGTGTGGCGCTCGACCGACACTGTCTCGCAGACGGGTTCAGTGTGCGCGGCGACGGATGCGTCGCACTTTCAAAACCTGAACAGCGGCATCGGATCGCTGGCCGAGATCAGCCACCTCGCGGTCAGCCCGTCGAACGGCTCGCTGGTGCTGGCGGGCATGGGTGAGTTCGGCGTCGTCGCCAGCGAAAGCAGCGCCGCGCAGAGCGGCACGGGCGCCTGGCAGCAGCTGCTGACCGGCGAAGGCAGCCTTGTCGCGATCGACCCGAACAATCCTTCAAACTGGTTCGCCGACAGTGGTCCCGGTGTGTCTATCTACAGCTGCGCCAATGGCGGTAACTGCGATGCCGCGGGCTTCGGCGCGGCTCCGGTGATCGGCCGGGCCGACGTTGAAGACGACGCGGATTACTTCTTTGACTCTGCCCCCTGGGTGCTCGATCCGCTCAACCCGGCAAGCATCATCCTGGGTACCTGCCGGATGTGGCTGGGCCCGGTCACCGGCAAGTGGAGCTCCGCAAACCTGCTCAGCACCATGCTCGACGGCAACCAGGGCAGCTTCTGCGACGGCAATGCCCAGCTGCGCTCGGTGGGCGCGGGGGGCAGCTACAACTCCGCACAGGGCGGCGAGCAGATGTACGCCGGCATGGCCGGACAGCTCGATGGCGGCGGCTCTGTGCCCGGGCATATCTACGGCGCCACCGTGCCGCAGAGCGGCGGCCAGGTGGGCTGGAGCGACCTTTGGCGCAACCAAGTCACGCTGCCCGCTACGTCGACCAGCAGCCAGTTCAACCCGGACGGCTACGCCATTTCTTCGATCGCCGTCGATCCGCACGACGCTACCGGAAAGACGCTCTACGTCGGGATTGCCGGCTTTCCGACAGGCCAGGGCGGGGTGATCTACGGCTCGACCGACGGCGGCGCGCACTGGGCGAATCTCTCCAACTCGCTTCCCTTCGCGCCGGTCAACAGCATTGTAGTAGACCCCAGCAACCCCAGCTACGTGTATGTAGGCGGCGATTTCGGCGTGTACTACACCCAGAACATTGGCAACTGCAGTGTGTCTACGGTGGAGTGCTGGGGCGAGCTGGGCTCGGGCCTGCCGACGGCTCCCGTGACCGGGCTGCAGGCCTATACCGGCGCGCAGGGCACAGTGCTGGAAGCGAGCACGTACGGCCGCGGCATCTGGACCGTTGGGCTTTCGACGACGGCGCCAACCCTGGCGCAGGGGAGCCTTTCGCCCTCCAGCTACAAGTTTTCGCCCGGGCAGGCGGTTGGCTCGCAAAGCCCGACGGTCGCGAGCTTTACTCTCTCGAGCAGCGGTTCCGCCACGCTCAACATCGCGCAGATCGCGGCAAGCGGGGATTACGCCCAGACCAACACCTGCGGCGCGTCGCTCAGCCGGGGCCAGTCCTGCTCGATCCAAGTAACCTTCAAGCCCAGTGCGGTGGGCGACCGGACGGGAATGCTGACAGTGCACGCCAACGTGCCTGGAGGGGTGTTGAGCTCGACGCTTGACGGCACGGGGCTTACCCCGGGCGCGATCACGGTGGGCCCGGCTTCTGGTCTCGTGTTTCCGGTGACGGCTACCGGTGCAACTTCGGCGCCGATGAACGTGACCGTAAGCAATACGGGAGGCGCGCCCGTAACTCTCGGTGCAAGCTCGATTACCGGAACCAATACTCTCGATTTCAGCGTTGCCGGCGGCGGCACCTGCGGCAACACCCTGGCGGCGAACGCTTCGTGCACGGTGCCGGTCGTCTTCAATCCTGTGCAGCAGGGTCCGCGCGCCGCGCAGTTTCAGATCGTGAGCTCCGCCACCGGCAGCCCGTTCCTGGTCAGCCTCAGCGGCCGGGCTATTGCTCCTGCCTTCCTCACGCTCACGCCCACGTCACTCACATTTTCGCCGACGCCGCAGAGCAGCGCGTCGGCGGCGCAAAGCATCACTGTGACGAACACCGGCGGGGCGGATGCGCAGCTGGACCCGGCTACTGTTTCGAGCGATTACACCCTGTCCGCGAATGGCTGCGGCTCGACGCTGGCCGGGGGCGCAACGTGCACGGTGTCGATCGAGTTCACCCCTCAGGGCACCGGCAGCCGCCCGGGACTGTTCAGCTTGTCGTCGCCCAGTATTCCGAATGGCGAGACCAGCCCGAAGACGGCTTCGCTCAACGGTAATGGACTCCAGCCGGCTTCAATTTCTTTCTCGCCTTCCACCTATACCTTTCCCTCGCAGCAGCAGGGCACCACTTCGGCGGTAGAAAGCTTCACCGTGACCAACTCCGCCGGCAGCGCGGCGGCGCTCGGCACTCCCACGGTCAGCGGCCCCTATGCGCTTGCCTCCAGCAACTGCCCGGCATCGCTTGCAGTCGGCAGCACGTGCCAGCTCGGCGTTACCTTCAAGCCGACCGCGCCAGGCCCGATCAGTGGCACCCTCACGCTGCCGTTTAACGGCTCCAGCAGCGCGAGCGCGGCGCTGTCGGGCACGGGCACGGCGCCGGCCATGCTGACCTTCAACCCCGCCTCGCTCAACTTCAGCACCGTCGCGGAGAACACCACCGCGCCGGCGCAAAGCGTCATCGTGACGAACAGCGGGGGCACCCCGGCGCAGATCACATCTGTAACTGCTACAGTTGCATTTGCAGTTGTGAGCAGCGATTGTCCGGCGGCTCCGCAGCCGCTGCAGGTCAATGCGAGCTGCACGCTCCAGGTCAGCTTCACGCCGCCGGATACGGCCGCCTACAGAGGTTCGGTAACGCTGAATGGAAACTTCAGCCCCGCGCCCGCGCAGATCGTGCTGATTGGGCAGGGCGCAACTCCGGCCGCCGCGACCCTGACGCCGCCCACTTTTCCTTCGACGGCCGAGGGCGCGCTCTCGACGCCGCAGAACCTCGTCATCACCAGCACGGGCGGCGTTCCCCTGACGTTCGGCGCGCAGTCGATTACGCCGGAGTTCCAGATCGCGAGCAATGGGTGCACGGACCCGCTCCCGCCGGGACGCAGCTGCAATGTCGCCATCCTGTTTCACCCCAGCGGGGTGGGGGCCCGGACCGGGACTTTCACGCAGGCGAGTAATGCGCCGGGTGGTCCCCTGAGCGCTCCGCTGAACGGCACGGGCCTGGCGCCCGGCAAGCTGACGCTCACGCCAGCTACCTTCGCGTTTGGCTCGGAGGTGGTCGGGACCGCCACCGCGGCGCAGCCCTTTACGGTGCAGAACACGGGCGGTGTGGCCGTTGCGGTCGGCATGCCTGTACTTTCACCTTCTGACTACTTGCTTACAGGCTCGTGCCCGGCGACCCTTGCCCCGGACGGGTCCTGCACGCTATCGGTCTCGTTCAAGCCAACCGCGGCCGGCGACCGTCCCGGTTCGTTAACGGTTCCCGGGGATGGCTCCGGAACGCCGGTTTCCGCGACCTTTGACGGCACCGGCACAACGCCGGGACAGCTTTCCTTCAATCCCTCGTCGTTTGCTTTCGGCTCGGTGGCCATCGGCAGCACAGCAAATGTAACTACAACGGTTACAAATGGAGGCGGCACTCCTGTGCGCCTGAGCGCCATCACCGCCACCGGCGACTTTTCGGTGACCGGGGGCAGCTGCACTGTCTCCACGGCGATCGCAGCCAGTGGGGCGAGCGGCAGCGCTTGCACGGTGACCGTAACGTTCACGCCCAGCGCTACCGGCAACCGCTCGGGCTCGCTCGCCCTGCTCAACGACGGCAAGCCCAATCCAGCGCAGGCGGGGCTCGCGGGCGTCGGGGTGGCCCCTGGCAATCTCTCGCTTTCGCCCACGACCGTCCAGTTCGGTTCCATCGTGCTCAACACCAGCCCTGCGCCGCATGCGACGATCACGGCTACCAACAGCGGCGGCGTAGCTGTCGATCTCAGCGCGCCATTCATTGCTGGCAAGGGCTACAGCATCGTGTCGACCAGTTGCGGGTCCACGCTGGGAGCGAACTCCAACTGCACGATACAGGTGACGTTCGCGCCCACCGCAGCCGGCGACAGCCCGGGAGTCTTCAGCCTGCCCGGCGAATATGCCGGAACCACCCGGACGGTCCCGCTCGATGGCAGCGGCGTCACGCCCGGCGCGCTCACTTTCACTCCGAGCTCAGTCGCGTTCGGGCCGGTCGTCATCGGCTCGGCCCCGACGCTCCAGGTCGTGGTGAAAAACACCGGGGGCGCGCCGGTTTCGCTGGGCGCGGTCTCGGCTTCGTCACCCTTTGGCGTCACCAGCCAGTGCGGCAACACTCTGGCCCCGAGTGCAACCTGCACGCTGCAGGTTACTTTCAGGCCGGCCTCTGCAGAGAGCTTCTCCGGCCTGCTTACCTTGCAGTCTTCCGTTAGCGGCGGCGCACCCGCCGTTCCGCTCTCGGGTAATGGCGTGCAGCCCGGATCGCTCGCCGCCTCCGGTCCGCTCAGCTTTCCGGCGACGCCTGTCGGCAGCAGGAGCACCGCCCAGGCCGTAATTTTTAAGAACACGGGCGGCGTAAGCGTCCCACTCGCTGCTCCGCAGGCGTCGCCTGAATACAGCATCACGAGCAATGGTTGTGGCGCCAGCCTTGAGCCCAACGCGGTCTGCACCGTGAGCGTCGCCTTCGCGCCAACCGCTGCCGGCGACCAGCGCGGAACACTCACGCTTACCGGCAGCGCTGCCGGGGGGCCGGTGGCGAGCGTTGTGCTCGGCGGCTCCGGACTGGCGCCCGCACGGCTCGCCTTTGCGCCGGGTTCGCTTGCTTTTGGAGGCCAGCCCGCTCGCACGACTTCAGCCTCGCAAACCCTTATGCTTCAGAACGCGGGCGGCGTCGCCACCACTCTGGGGGCGCCTGTGTTGACCGGCGAGTACAGGATAACCAGCAATACCTGCGGTGGCACCCTCGCCGCGGGCGCCAGCTGCAGTATCGCGGTGCAGTTTGCGCCGACTGCGAGCGGCAGCCAGCCCGGCTCACTCTCGATTGCGAGCACCACAGGCACGCCGAGCGCGACCGCTTCCTTGAGCGGCACCGGCCAGGCGCTCGTGCTCTCGCCGGCGGTTTTTTCCTTCACGACGCCACTTGCGGTGGGCAGCAGTTTCACTTCGCCGAGCTTTGTCACCGTCGAAAATCTCGGCACCACACCGTTGACTCTGCAGCCGTTGTCGATCACGGGCGACTTCTCGCTCGGCGTATCGAGCTGCGGCGCCACCCTGGCACCCGACACTTCCTGCTCGCTCCAGGTCACGTTTAAGCCGTCCGCGGGCGGCCAGCGTACCGGCTCGCTGACCGTCTCCGATGGCAGCGAAACCCAGTCGATCCAGCTCGTGGGCACGGGGCTTTCTCCGGCTACCGACGGGCTGAGCACCGGCTCCCTGGCCTTCGGGGCGACCGAGATCGGGCATGTGTCGACCGCGCAGGCCGTTATGGTGACGAACACGGGCGATGCCACCCTCGCGCAGATCACGGTGCAGGCCACGGGTCCCTTCCAGTTCGCAAACAACTGTGGTGCGAGTCTCGGCGGGCACCTGTCCTGCTCTATCGCGGTTACATTTGCGCCGAACGCGCTGGGCGGCGCGGCGGGCGTGCTGACGATTGCAGACGCGCAGCGCACCCAGATCGTCGTGCTGTCGGGCCAGGGCATCGCGCCGCCGCAGGCGTTCGCATCGCCGTCCAGCATCGACTTTGGACCCTATGCCCAGGGCATCGCGACCACGCCGAAAATCATTACTATCAGCAACCAGGGCGTGACGCCGATGACCGGCACAACGTTCTCGACCGCCGGCTCCGACTTCGCGGTGAGCTCGTCCAACTGTGGCGATACGATCGCTCCCGGCGCTTCCTGCCAGATCGGCATCGTGTTCACGCCGGGCGTTATCGGCAACCGCGAGGGCACGCTTACGGTTGCGAGCGGCAGCCTTCCCGAGCCGCTGGTGGTTTCGCTTGCCGGATCGGGGGAGGACTACCAGCTAACGGTGGTGGGTTCTGCCACTGGTGTAGTTACAAATGGGCAGACCGCCACCTACCATTTCGCGGTCACGCCAGTCGGGGCGTCCACCGGCAGCGTGACGCTGGCCTGCACCGGGGTGCCGGCCAACGCCGTCTGCACCGCGAATCCTTCGACCGTCTCGATTGCCGGCGGCACGACCGGCTCAGTGACGCTGACGATCGCCACCGCCGTTGCAGCCACTACCGCGAGCACGACGCGGAGCAGCCGGTGGTGGACCGGCGGCGCTGCCCTGGCGCTACTCTGCCCGGTCTTTTTTCTCCGGCGCGAGCACCGCCAGCGTTTCCTGCTGGTGCTGGCCGCTGTTCTTCTTCTCGTTTCGCCGATCGCCTGCGGGGTGCACGCGAGCGGGGTCAACCAACAGGGCCAAACGCAGCCGGGCCAGACGCCGAGCGGCTCCTACAACATCACGGTGAACGCCACATTCCCGGGCGCGCTGCGCACTGCAGGAGTCACGCTCGTGGTGCAGTAGGCGGCTAGGGATCGGGCGCGGCGCCCGGTCATCGGTAACCGCGCGCGCCGTAGTTCTGCGCCAGCCATCCCTGATGAGCGCCGCTGCTTACCTCTTCCATCCAGGTTGCGTGGGCTAGATACCAGGCCACAGTCGCGGCGAGTCCCTGCTCCACGCTGGCGATCTGGGGTTGCCAGCCCAGCTCCAGGCGCAGCTTTGTGGCATCGACGGCGTAGCGGCGGTCGTGTCCGGGCCGGTCGGCAACGAGCCGAATCTGCCCGGAGTAGCTGCCGGCGGCGAGGGGCCGCTGCCGGTCGAGCAGAGCGCAGACCATTTCGGCCATCTGCAGGTTGGTGCGCTCGGTGCCTCCGCCTGCGTTGTAAGTCTCGCCTGGCCGCCCGTGCGCGAGCAGCAGCAGCAGTGCGCAGCAGTGGTCCTCCACATGGAGCCAGTCGCGCACCTGCTGGCCGTCGCCGTAGACGGGCAGCGAGCGGCCCTCCAGCGCAAAGCGGATGAGGAGCGGAATCAGCTTTTCCGGCAGCTGAAACGGGCCGTAGTTGTTCGAGCAGCTGCTGACGACGACCGGCAGCCCATAGGTGTTGCCGTGGGCGCGCACCAGGTGGTCGGCCCCGGCTTTGGAGGCGGCATAGGGGCTGCGCGGCGCGTAGGGGCTGGCCTCGGTAAACGCGGGCGCGCCCGGGGCCAGCGAGCCGTACACCTCGTCGGTTGAAACGTGCAGGAAACGGAAGCGTGCCCTCTCGGTGGGCGCCAGCGCCGACCAGTAGCGCCGCGCGGCTTCAAGCAGCACCAGGGTGCCTTCGACATTTGTGCGGACGAAGGTATCGGGTTCGGCGATAGAGCGGTCGACATGGCTTTCCGCAGCCAGATGCACGATAGCGCCGGGCCGGTGTTCGCGCAGGACCTGCTCGACCGTCGCGCCGTCACAGATGTCGCCGTGGACAAAGCGGTAGTGCGGGTTGTGCTCTACGTCGCGCAGGTTTTCAAGCCGGCCGGCGTAGGTCAGCTTGTCGAGGTTGATGACCTGCAGGCCGGCTGAGAGCGAGGCTCGCACAAAGTTGGAGCCGATAAAACCGCAACCGCCGGTCACAAGGAGCCGGCGCGCTACACCGGGGAGCACCTCTCGATGTCTGCCGTCGTCCACCTGCCCACGGTAGCAGGGAGCGGCGCTGAAGCTCCAGCATCTATACTTTTGTGAGCGTCGCGGGTTCTAGGGCGAGTGTCGCGGGCGGGCTTGCAGGCCGCGGCTTTCAGACCGCAAAGGCAACGGACGCGTGAGAGGAGCAATGTTGAGCGAAGCCAAAGTCATCACCCGGGATGATGTCGAGCATGTGGCTGCGCTGGCCTCGCTCGCGCTCACGCCGGAGGAGCTGGACGGACTGGGCCGCGATCTTAGCAGCATCCTCGGCTACGTGGCGGAGCTGCAGCAGCTCGACACCACGGGCGTGGCTCCGCTGACGCATGTTGCCGAGCTCATGCCCGGGTCGTCTACGGCAACAGGCGATGCGAGAGCAGCCGCAACGCTTCGGCCCGATGAATCGCGCCCGTCCCTCGCGCGTGAGCGCGTGATGCAGGGCGCGCCCGCAACCGACGGCATTTTTTTCAAGGTGCCGAAGGTGATCGAGCGCTGAAGGCCGAGGCAGGCGCAGTGAGCAGACCCGCAGTCAAGCAAGACGCACCTCAACGCAGGTCAGGGAGACAGGCACACGCACATGACGGATGCCACCAGCACACAGACCGGGTCCGCGAGCAGCGGGTTGGGCAGCAGTTCAGGCGCCGACACGCTGACCATCCCGCACATTCGCACGGCTATTGCGGGCGGCGCCGCTTCCGCGAAGGATATCGCGCAGCAGTGCTTTCGCAGTATCCGCGAGCGCGATCCGCAGGTGCATGCTTTTCTGTCGCTGGCTGAGGAGCGGGCGCTTGCGCAGGCTGCGCGCATCGATGGCCTCGCCGCCGCGGGCGATCCGCTGCCGGTGTTGGCCGGCGTCCCGGTCGGGATCAAGGACGTGCTGACGGTCGCCGGGCTGCCAGCGACTGCCGGCTCCCGGGTGCTCGCAAATTACATTGCCCAGTACACCGGGACCGCGGTCGAGCGGCTGGAAGAGGCCGGCGCGGTGACGCTGGGCAAGCTAAACTGCGACGAGTTTGCAATGGGCTCGTCGAACGAGAACTCCGCATTCGGCCCCGTGCGCAACCCACACGCGCTCGATCATGTCCCGGGCGGGTCATCCGGCGGCTCGGCGGCCGCGGTGGCAGCGGGCATGGCGGTGGCCTCGCTGGGTACGGATACAGGCGGCTCGATCCGGCAACCGGCGAGCTTCTGCGGCGTGGTCGGGCTGCTGCCGACCTACGGACGCGTCTCGCGCTACGGGCTCATCGCGTTCGCGTCTTCGCTCGACCGTATTGGCCCGTTCACCAACTCGGTGCGCGACGCGGCGACGGTTCTGGGGGTGATGGCCGGGCACGATGCGCTGGATGCGACCTCCTCCATGCAGCCGGTGCCCGACTACTGCGGGCAGCTGGAGCAGGAGCAAGGCGTGAACGGCCTGCGTATCGGGGTGCCGAAGGAGTATTTCGCCGAAGGGCTGGACCCGGAGGTACGCGAGGCGGTGGAGCGCGCGATCGACGGGCTGCGCGAGGCCGGGGCCGAGATCAGGCAGATCTCGCTGCCGCATACCCGGTACGCGGTGCCCGCGTATTACCTGATCGCGACCGCCGAGGCTAGCTCGAACCTGGCGCGGTTTGACGGGGTGCGCTACGGCTACCGTGCGCCGCATGCGGCTTCGCTGGCGGGCATGTATCGCGAGTCACGGGACGCGGGCTTTGGCGCCGAGGTCAAGCGGAGGATCCTGCTCGGCACCTACGCGCTCTCGGCCGGGTACTACGACGCCTACTACAAGAAAGCGCAGCAGGTGCGCCGGCTGCTGGCCGAGGACTTCCTGAAGGTTTTCGGCGCGGAGGTCGATGCGATCGTGACCCCGGTGGCGCCCACGCCTGCGTTCAAGCTGGGGGAGAAGTCGGACGATCCGCTGGCCATGTACCTGGCCGATATCTACACGGTCACGGCGTCGCTCGCGGGTATCTGCGGACTGTCAGTGCCGGCTGGGTGCTCGAAGGCGGGGCTGCCGATCGGGGTGCAGGTGCTCGCGCGCCATTTTGACGAGGCGACGGTCTTCCGGGTGGGTGAGGCGATCGAGCGCGGGTAAGATTTGAGGAATCGCCGTGACTATCTTGACTTAATCTACATATGCACTTCAATCACGGTTCTGTCGGCAGACCAAAGCTCCTTAAAATCTCATCGAAGCGAATCTTATCTTGCTGGAAATGCAGCCCCCGCAGCTTATCTAATGCGCCGCCACCAATGGCGGCTTTCACAACAACTGCTCGCTCGTGGTCAAGACTTAGCTTGCCCGCAGCATCTGTGAGGATCAGCAACGAACGAGAGGCGTGATAAGTGCCCAAGGGTCGTTTGGAGTCAGAAAAGAAAACATTGAAGCCGCTCTTGCCTTTCGCTTCTGCATAGGAAAGTTCCGGGTGAAAGTGGGAAATATATTCGGAGCGTAGGTTTTCTTTGGCGGTTCCTCCTCTCTCCAGGGCACGAATGAGGAAAGAAGGTTGGGTTCCTATTCCAAAGCCCCACTCGTCGTTTCCCGCCTGTTGCATCTTCCCGGGTTGCATGTGTGTACGCGTAGGAGTGCCTGGATTAGAAAGCGCATCCGGAGCGGAACCCTTGTCAGTGCCCTGCGGTTTAGCTTGTTTCGCCGAAGGCATGTCGCGCAGCACATATTCCATCAAGGCCGCCGCTCTGATGAACGCAGATTGGTGAATCTCGGTGTACTCGATACCTAAATGGGAAAGAAAATCTTTCATTCCAGGAGGGATGCTTGGCGCAACAATCCACATGATGATATTCGAGGAGCCGAGTGAGACAAGAGCATCCCGATAGCGAGCTATTTGATCTATGACCTCGTAATGTGCTGGAACTGCCTTCAATTCCATCAAAATGCTCATGCCGTGTCTGTCGACAAAGAGGAGGTCAAACCTGCCTACACCTCGAAATGATTGTTGACGGCCCTGTAGCACGAACCCATGATGGGGAAAGAAGTGATCCGGATGTGCGGCAATCAAGTCTTCCATCTCGCGTTCAAGCATCCGAATCCTTTGAATGTTGAATGAGTTCTTGCCTGAATCTGTACAGGGCTTCAGAAAGAAAAGCAAGGGACGCCAAGTGGCGGCGTCTCTGCTATAACGGCTCATGCAGTTTCAGGGCAAGCTGAACGAGGTTGAAGTCAAGGAAGCCACGCGCTTCATCCGTCCCAAAGGCTATGGGATGCGCATGGCGATGTCGTATACGCGGTTGATCATCTACGCGGTGATCGTCATTGTCATTCTGTTTTCCTCGTTCGTGCGCCACGCGCACATTCCTCCCGAAGTGCTGGCCATCCGCGTCGTCTTTCTGGTGCTGATCGGCGGCGCGTCCTATTACCGCTATCGCAAGGGCAGCCGGGACGCGGTCGCGAACCTGGATGCCTCGCTGCCCGACTCGCTGCTGCTCTCAGCGGAGGGCGTGCGGCTGGATGGGCCGAATGGAGCGCAGGGGTTCCAGCCCTGGGTCAGCTACTCGGGCTTCCGCGAGGGCGAGCATGTGGTCCTGCTCCAGCGCAAGGAGAAGGGTTTGTACAACGTGCTGCCTATCTCAGGCCTGGGGCAGGGCGAGCGCGATGCTTTGCGGGGCATGCTGGGCAGCTACCTGACGGCTGTCGGCGGGAAAGCAGATCCTTCTCTGCGTTCCGGATGAGGATCTTCATGGACGGGAGTCCTGGCAACATCCAAGGGCGGCTTGCTAATTCTCGAACTCACCGGCGCGTTCCGAAGCACGTTCCGGCGCGAGTTCCGAGGTCACGCGGCTTCGTTTCCGGGCGCTCTGGCGGACCGCGTACAGCACGATGGCGATCAGTACCAGCCCCAGAAGTGTGAGCAGCGCATGCGCGTGCTGGTGGGCCAGGCGCCCCAGCTCGCCACCCACCTTGGGGCCGTAGCGGATGGTAAGCACGGCAAGCACACCGAAGCGCACCAACCGGCCCAGGAACACGGCCAGCATAAAGGCGCCCACACGCATCTCGAAGACGCCCGCAGCGAAGACAAACAGCTTCCACGGGGTAGGCGGCGGCAGCATCGACGGCAGCAGCAGGGCGAGGAACTCCTGCCGCTCAAAGCGGTTGCGCAGCTGCTCGTAGCGGCTGCGATCGATGCGCTTGAGCAGGAACAGTTCCCCGCCGGCGCGCCCCAGCAGGAACGGCAGAAGGCCGCCCACGGCCGAGCCCGCAGCCCCCATCAGCACGTACAGCCATGCCCGCGGTCGGTCGTTCCACATGTAGGTAGCCAGCAGCAGGTCCATGGGGACCGGGATGGTACTGGAGTCGACCAGAGCGACGGCGGCAGCGCCCCATAAACCCAGCGGTTTGAGGAAGGCGAGCAGGACCACTGTCCAGTGTTTGAAGAGCAGTTCCAGGTGCTTCAACCGGTGCGCCCCGGTCCTGATGCGCGCTTCGCCCGGGGCGTACGCTCCGCTTCACGTGTGTGATCCGCTTCGCCTGTGTAATTCATGCCCGAAGTCTGTTGCTGTCCGATCGCCGCCGAAGGCTCGTCCGGATGGGGGGTGCGGGCATCCACCAGCAGTCGCAGCGCGTGCGGCAGCACCGGCAGCAACGCCCGCAGGGAGGTGGCGGCCCCGCGGGGGGAGCCGGGCAGGTTGACGACCAGGGTACTCCCCAGCAGGCCGCAGACCCCGCGGCTCAGCACCGCGAACGGCGTTTCCTTGAGGCCCTCGGAGCGCATCTGCTCCGCCAGCCCGTCGAGCAGGCGGCTGCACACAGAGCGGGTTGCCTCCGGCGTCACGTCGCGCGCGGTCAGACCGGTACCGCCGGTGGTGGCGACCAGGCCGCCCGGACCAACCTGGGTCGCGGCCCTGCGCAAAGCGTCTTCTATCGCCGGCTGTTCGTCTGCAACCACAGAGCTGCCGGTGACCCGGAAACCGGCTTCGGTAAGCAGCGCGGAGACAGCCGGCCCGGAGAGGTCTTCCCGTTCGCCGCGGGCGCAGCTGTCGCTGACCGTGATGACAAAGGCGTGAGGGGTGGGTTGCTTTTCCGGGGTGGGCACTGGCTTCATTGTACGGCGCGCTTGCGGTGATCTTTTCGGGCGCGGCGGAGTGGCTAGGGCTCCCGCGAAACAAACCAAAGGCACATGGCGGCAGCGATCAAAATCCGCAAGGAATGAGAGAATAGGGAGTAGCCAGACCAGAACCAGTGCGGCTCGCACGCCCGCAGGCAGGCCGCGCCCCAACCTACACCATGCCCACCACCGAAGCGTCACCGCCGCCCGAGTCGACTGAAGAGCAGCAGCGGCCCCGCGCACGACGGAGCCGTTCCTGGCGTCGCGGCGACTATGATGGCGCGGAGGGCTACGACCTCGTCCACGTCATCGACGCGCTTGAGGATGAGCGCGCGCGGGTGGCTCTGCGAGAGAAGATCTGGATCGCGCTGATCCTGCATCTGCTGCTGTTCGGCTACATTATTTTCGCGCCCAAGTACATCTGGCATGTCAAGGTCCGCGATGTCACGGACGTCCTGAAGGAAAAGGACAAGCAGATGGCCTACCTGGACCTGCCGCCGGACGCGCTGAAGCAGACACAGCCGAACAAGCCGGCGCCGCAGTCTGACAAGAACCGGCAGCAGCAGGCGCCCAAACCGACGCTGGACCGCAAAACGCTGGAGGCTTTGGAGGCGATGCGCCGCGCCGGGCCACCGCCGCCCAAGCCGCAGCCTGCACCTCCGCAACAGCCCGCGCAGCAGCAGCCTGCGCCGCCAGAGCCGGCGCCCAAGCCCGCGCCGCCCACGGCGCAGAACGCGCAGGTGGAAGCGCCGAAGCCGCAGTCGAGCAAGCCTAATTTTACGAACTCGCCGCAAACAGCCGGCGACACGGTGCAGGAGGCCGCCAAGCAGGCCCGCAGCGGGAACCCCTCGACCTACGGGGATGCCGGTGCGGGTGCGCCCTCGCAGCACGCCGGCGACAAGGGTGCGGTCGATGTCCTTTCGGACACCCTCGGGGTCGACTTCGGGCCCTACATTCAGCGGGTGATCTACGACACCAAGCGTGCCTGGTACCCCATCATCCCGGAGGTCGCGCAGCCGCCGATCTCGAAGCAGGGCCGCACGATGATCCGCTTCAAGATTTTGCCTGATGGCTCAGTTACGGACATGCACCTGGAAGGCCCGTCGGGTACAGTGTCACTGGACCGCGCGGCTTGGGCCGGCATTGTCAGCGCGGCGCCGTTCCCGACGCTGCCGAAGAACTTCAAGGGGCCGTTCCTGGAACTGCGGTTTTATTTCCTCTACAACGACAATGCGGGGATCCACTGATGGGGCCGGTGCGGACTGACGCAAGCCGGGCTCGCGAGACTGCCTTGACCCGGCGTAGGCAGGCGGTCGGGCTTCTGCTGCTGGCTGGGGGCATCCTGCTGGTAACGGTGCTGCGCGCTCTCGCGCATGTGCTGTTCCCTACGGGCTGGTGGCGGTTCTAGGTTCCCAAGCGCCATGGCTCCCTCTTCCGATGAACCTCTTCTCGTGCTCCTGCTGGGACCGACAGGCAGCGGCAAGACCGCGCTCTCGATCCATCTCGCCCGGCAGTTCGGGGGGGAGATCCTTTCCTGCGACTCGGTCGCCGTGTACCGGGGCATGGAGCTGGGTACGGCGAAGCCGACAGCGGAGCAGCGCGCCCAGGCGCCCCACCACCTGCTCGACCTGGTGGATCCGTCGGAGGCGATGACGGCCGGGGACTGGGCGCGGGCTGCGCGGCTCGCCGCCCGGGAGATCGCCGGGCGGGGACGGCTGCCCATCGTGACCGGGGGAACGGGCTTGTATCTGCGGGCGCTGACCGAGGGCCTTGCGCCTTTGCCGGCACGCTGCCCTTCTCTGCGGGCGCGGCTGCGGCAGGCGGCGCAGACTCGGCGTGCCGGGTACCTGCACCGGCTGCTGCTGCGGCTGGACCCCGAAGCAGCCGGGCGCGTGCACGCGAACGATGAGCCGAAGCTGATTCGCGCGCTCGAGGTGGCGCTGCTGGGTGGCGCGCCGCTCTCGCATGCCGGTCGGGCCCCCTTGCAGGGCTTCCGGCTGCTGCGCCTGGGGCTTGACCCGCCGCGGGCTCTGCTGTACGAGCGGCTCAACCAGCGGGCGGCGGCCATGTTTGCGGCAGGACTGGTGCCGGAGACAGCCGCCCTGCAGCAGCAGTACGGGGCAGGCGCGCAGGCGCTGGGCGCGCTGGGCTACCGGGAAGCAGCGCGGGTGCTGGACGGTTCCCTGACTGAGGCAGAGGCGGTTGCCGCGGCCCAGCAGGGGCATCGCAACTATGCCAAACGCCAGATGACGTGGTTCCGGCGGGAGCCGGAGGTGGTTTGGCTGCAGGGTTTCGGGGATGCGGGGGAGATCGCGGAAAAGGCCGCTGGGCTGGTTGCGGAGGCGCTTGGAAGGGTATGAGGCGGGGCAACAGGCAGGGCAACCAGGCAAGGGCAACAAGCAACGGCAACAAGCAAAGTAACAAGCAATGCAACAGGCAGGGCACCAGAGCTGAGCGGCTTGATGGGGATGCTCGGTCGGTGCAAAAGTGAGGGCCGGGCACGCTGCCCGGCCCTCTTTCCTTATGTAACTTTGCTACTGGATGACGAGGCTGACCGTGACGTCATGCTCGATGACGGTTGAGCCTGCGCCGCCGTCGACGGCCACCGTGATCGCGTAGGTTCCGGGACCTGCGCCGCTCGATACGGGCGGTGGGTGGTGCAGGTAGTTGTAGCGCTGGGAGCAGCCGCTGAGCCCCAGGCCGGTGCCGGCAAGCAGCAGGACGACGCCCAGCATGCGGCGGAAGCTGCGGCGCCGCGAGATCCCGAACAGCGCAAGCGCGCCGGGCAGCACCAGGGCGAGGGCCATGCGGCTATGTGTCGCAAACAGGCTGGCTGTCGGTGCCGGGCCTGAGGCGGCCTGCGTCTGCAGCTGGAGCGTGCCGGTAAAGCTCCCGTTCGCAGACAGCACCTGCTGTGTAGGGTTGAAGGTGCAGGTGATCTGGGCCGGCAGGTTGGAGCAGGAGAACTGAATGATGCCGGTGTAGTTGCCGACCGAGCTTACGGTGATCGCCGTGGTGCCGTAGGAGCCCTGCGGCGCGGTCACCGTCGCGGGGTTGGCGGTGGCGGTAAAGTCCGGCACCTGGGTCGTCGCCGCGGGGCTTGCGACCGCGGTGGCGACTGATGCGGAGTCAGAGAAGGGCGCCGCATTCGCGTGGTAGAGCGCTGAGACCGCCAGCTGCGCGCTGCCATCGATGCCGGCCGTGCCGGCGGGCAGCTTGGCGACTGTCAGAGTGGCGGTGCCGTCGGCGGCGACGATCGCCGAGCCCAGCGACTGGCCGTTCGACAGCAGGAAGTCCACCGTGCCCGCGTTCACGGGGGAGCCGGTCGAGGTCTTGACTGTGGCCGAAAGGATCGTGCCCGTATCGGACGTGCCGGCCGCAAGCGTGGTGCGGGTGGGGGCTGCGGCAAAGGCGGCCGGCAGCACCAGCAGGAACAGGGCGAGGGCGAACAGGGAACGCCGGGCTCGGAGGAAGAGGTTTTGGTGGAATTGCTGGTGCTTCTGCCGCATTGTCAGTTTTTTTCTTCCTCTGCCCCGGACCAGAAAGGTTCCTGGGGGGAGTTTCCGCAGCGTGCGAGTGCGGCTCAAGCGCTATTGTAGCCGGGGCTGCTGCCCAGCGCTTGCCTCGCCGCCAAAACAGCCTGCGCCACCAGGTTTGCAGGGCAGGTCCCAATGCTAAACTGACCCTTCTTTAAACTGACCCTTCTTCCAGAAAGGTTCGCTTGCCTGCTCACTCAACAAAGGCCGCCCGTGCCGCTGCGACCTATGCCGCGGCGGGCGTCGATATCGCCGCGGGCGACAGCGCGAAGCAGCGCATCGCGGAGCTCGCGCGTACTACCTTTTCGCGCCAGGTACTGGGTGGTGTGGGCGGCTTCGGCGGCCTGTTTCAGCTCGACCTGAGGCGATTTCCTGAGCCGGTGCTGGTTTCGAGCACAGACGGCGTCGGCACCAAGCTCAAGCTGGCGTTTGAGCTCGGCATCCACTCGACTGTCGGCGCGGACCTGGTCAACCACTGCGTCAACGACATTGCGGTGCAGGGCGCGGCGCCGCTGTTTTTCCTCGACTACCTGGCCGCTGGCCGGCTGGCCCCCAAAACGATTGAGCAGGTGGTCTCGGGCATCGCCGGGGCCTGCCGCGCCAACGGCTGCGCGCTGATCGGGGGGGAAACCGCCCAGATGCCGGACTTTTATGCCGATGGCGAGTACGACCTGGCCGGGACCATCGTCGGCGCGGTCTCACGACCGCAACTCATCACCGGCAGCAGCATCGGCCCGGGCGACGTGCTGCTGGGGCTGCCCTCGACGGGGCTGCATACCAACGGGTACTCGCTTGCGCGCAGGCTGTTTTTTGAGGTGGCGGGCTACGGCGCGCAGCAGCGGGTTCCAGCTCTGAAGGCAAAGGCGGGGGCGGCGTTGATGGCGACCCACCGGTCGTATCTGAAGCCCATGCAGGCGCTGGCCAAGGCCGGCATGGTGGCCGGTATGGCGCACATTACGGGTGGCGGCATTACGGAGAACCTGCCCCGCATCCTGCCCAGGGGTGTTGCCGCGGAGGTCCGTCATGGCTCGTGGCCGGTGCTGCCCATCTTCCGGCATTTGCAGGAGCTGGGTTCGGTTGCCGAGGAGGAGATGTTCCGCACCTTCAACATGGGCATCGGCATGATCTGCGTGGTGCCGGCTGCAAGGCTGCGCCGGGCCGAAGGCATTCTTACGCGGCTGGGGGAGCCGTTTTTTTGCATCGGCGAGGCCGTTCATGCCGGGAAGTCCGGCGACCGAACCGTGGTTTACAGCGGCGAGGCTGCCGCTGAAAAAACCAGCCGCCGTAAGACATCGCGCGCATGAGCGGCAGGCACCGGCTCGGCATCCTGCTCTCCGGGCGCGGGTCCAACTTTCTGGCTCTTGCCGACGCCGTAGTCTCCGGCGCCATTCCGGAGGCCGAAATCGCGGTTGTGCTCTCGAACAGGGAGGCGGCTCCCGGACTTGAAGCTGCCCGCGCGCGGGGGCTGCCGGCGGTCGCCGTGCCGGCGCGGGGGCGCTCCCGGGCCGAGCAGGATGGGGAGCTGCTCGAACACCTGCGCGGACATGGCGTGACCCTGGTGTGCCTGGCGGGCTATATGCGGCTGCTCTCGCCGGAGGTGATCCGCGCCTACCCAGACCGCATCCTCAATATCCACCCGTCGCTGCTGCCGGCGTTTCCGGGGCTTGACGCGCAGGCGCAGGCGCTGCGGTACGGGGTGCAGCTCAGCGGCTGCACGGTGCACTTTGTGGATGAGCAGCTGGACCACGGCGTCATCGTCGCGCAGAGCACGGTGCCAGTGCTGCCGGGCGACGATGAACCCAGCCTTTCTGCGCGCATCCTGGAGCAGGAGCACCGGCTCTACCCGCTGGCCGTGGCGCAGGTACTTTCCGGACGGTTCCGGGTCGAGGGCCGCCGGTTTCTAGCCCATTAGAGGATTCCGCGCGAAAGTTCGATTGGACGAAGACAAAATCCGCACCCTTCCAGGCCTTTGCCGCGTCTGAGCAGGGAAGCTGTTGCTCCCTTTCACGCACTTTTATGCTGCCTGGCCCTGCTGCCGCTTGCGCAGGGCGGAAGAGGATTATGCCGCAAACGCCGACGGAAACGCACCCGATTGCCCTGAACGCCACCCCTTTGCTCAAGATTCTCAAGTCCTCGCGGGTTTCAGCCCCTACCCGCGGCGTGCTGGAGCGCCGCCTCGCTGGACCTCCGACCGGCTACAAGCCCCGATGTATCAGCGCCGAGGCGTTCCAGATCCTGGAGCGTGTCCTGGGCCGTCTACTGCCTGAGGACGAGAATGGGGCGCCCGGCGCCAATGAGCTTTCGCTAGCCGCCCGGCTGGAGCAGCAGCGCGCCGCCGGCCACGGCAATGGCTGGCGATACGCGAGCCTGCCGCCCGACGCGCAGGCGCTTTCGCTGGGCCTGGCCAAGCTGGATGAGAGTGCACAGCACCGGCACCGCCGCCACTTTCTGGAGCTGACCGAGGACCGCGCCGACGCGCTGCTGCACCGCGTGCAGAATGGGGAGGAAAAGTGGGAGGGACTGGACGCGAGCCGCTGGTTTGAGGAAATGCTCGCCGACGCGACCGAGCTGTACGTGGCGCACCCCGCGACTATGGACGCGATGGGCTTTGACGGCTTTGCCGACGACCCGGCGGGCTGGCCTGCGGAGTCGGGTGGCGGCATCGGCCTGGGCAATACCGAAGCGTGGGAGCTGAAGGGGAAGCGCAAGAGCCGATGACGGACGCCACCCCGGAAGACGATGGAGACGAGAGCGCGGCGCGATTCAGAGCCGCGCGCAGCACCATCGGTACCCTGCCCCGCGACCCTGAAACGCCCATGCGGCGCTACTCGCTTGCCGACGCGGTGGACGCGGTGGTCATCGGCACTGGAGCCGGGGGCGGCCCGATCCTGGCGAGACTGGCGCGGGCCGGGTTAAAAGTGGTGGCGCTCGAAGCGGGCTCGTTTCTCAACCCGGCGGAGTATGCCTCGGACGAGCGCGCGCAGAGCTACCTGTACTGGCTCGACGAGCGGATCACCGATGGCGGCAACCCGGTGGCGTTCGGCAAGAACAACTCCGGCATCGGCGTGGGCGGCTCAACGCTGCACTGGGGCGCCTATGTGCCGCGCCCGCATGCTGCGCACTTCAGGCTGCACGCCGAGTTCGGCGTGGCGCGGGACTGGCCTTTCCAGTACCAGGACCTGGTGCCGTACTACGAAGAGGTGGAGCGGTTTATCGGCGTCTCCGGACCGGCTGTTTACCCGTGGGACGCCGGCCGCAAGTACCCCCTGCCGCCGCTGCCGCTGAACGCCCCCGCGCAGCTGATGCAGCGGGGCTGCGAGGCTTTGGGACTGCGCACAGCGGCGGCGCCGCTCGCAGCGGTAAGCACGGCCTACAGCGGGCCCGGCTATGGATCGGGCCAGGACTACCCGGAGCGGGCGGCTTGCGTCAACCGCGGATACTGCCACCAGGGCTGCCGCAATGGGGCCAAGGCTTCGATGGACGTGACGTTTCTGCCAGCGGCGGTGAGGGCTGGGGCGGAGATCCGCGCAGAGGCGTTTGTGACCGACCTGGAGCTTGATGAGCAGGGCGAGATTACGGGCGTCGTGTACAAGCAGGACGGCGAGGAGCGCCGCCAGCAGACCAAAGCCGTGTTCCTGTGTGCGGGCACGGTGGAGTCGGCGCGCCTGCTGCTGCGGCTGGGCCTGGCAAACTCGAGTGGGCAGGTGGGGCGCAACTTTATGGCGCACCCTTCGACGCAAATCTGGGGCACCTTCCCTGAGGACACCCGGCCTTACAAAGGTTTTCCCGCGTCGCTTATCACGGAAGACCCGATGGTGGTGAAAGACGCGGACTTCGCCAGCGGCTACCTGATCCAGAGCTACGGCATCATGCCGCTGGCCTGGGCGGAGTCGGTTGCGCGCGGCCGCGGTCTGTGGGGAGCGGAGCTGGTGCGGTACCTGCAGTCCTTCCCGAACGTGGCGGGGATGGGCATCAGCGGCGACTGCCTGCCGCACAAACACAACTTTGTCGAGCTGTCGGACGAGCTCGACAGCCGCGGACTGCCCAAGCCGCTGGTGCACTTTACGGCGGGCGAGAACGAGAACCGGCTGATGGAGCACTCGCGCAGGCTGATGCACCAGATCTGGGACGCGGCGGCCGGAGAGGATTGCTGGACGTTCGACCGGTTCGCGCACCAGATCGGGACGTGCCGGATGGGCGATGACCCGGGCGACTCGGTAGTAGACGCGTGCGGCCGCTCGCACGACGTGCCGAACCTGTATATCAGCGACAATTCCGTGTTTCCGACTGCGCAGCCGTCAAACCCCGCGCTGACCATCATGGCGCTGAGCCTGCGGTGCGCGGACCGGTTCCTGGGGCGGCCGTAGCAAGCCGAACACGACAAAAGCCCCGGGGCGAGCCGGGGCTTTGCGCAGGTTAGAAGGCTTACACGCCTACTTTGGCCGGCTCGCCCGGCTTGCCGGCGGTGTCGGGCTTGCGGATGTCGATGCCGCCCTTGAAGAATGCGCCGTCCTCGATCGAGATGCGCTGCGCGGCGACGTCGCCGGTGAGCGAGCCTTCGCTGCGGATGTCGACGCGGTCGCTGGCGGTCATGTTGCCGCGGACCTTGCCCAGCACCACGATTTCGCGCGCGGTGATGTTGGCCGAGACCTGTCCGTTGCGGCCGACGGTGACACGGTTGCCGGCCAGGTTGATAGTGCCCTCGATCTTGCCGTCGATGTAGAGCGACTCAGAGCCCGAGACCTCGCCCTTGATCACCAGGCTCTTGCCGATGGTGGCCTGCTCGCCGGCCGCGGGCTGCTGGGCGCTGCCGGCGACGGGGCGGGAGGCTGGCTCAAAGGCGGGGGTGGCAGGGCTGGCGGGGCGCAGCGGCTCGTTGGGGGTGTTCGCGGGCTGATTCGGTTTCCACATTGCTTCGGTACATCCTTTCGTCGGTGGCGCGTTGTTTCTTGATAGGGCTCTGGCAGTGCAATCTTCGGCAGCACTCTTGGTCGTGTCGCAGGACGGCGCCCTACCGGGCCGTTCCGTGGCCTGCAACTGCGCCGTGCGGCGGTGTTCTGTGCCGCGCCGCCGTCCACGACCGCGCAAACACAATTCCTTGTTGGCATCTTAACTAGAGCACGGCGCAAATGCACGGGCAAGGCGATCTTTTCATTCCGCAGCCGGCGCTAGGATGGGGAGAGATGGATTCTGAACAGCGCGTCCGGCTCTCCCTTTCCCGCGCAGCGAGCGCATCGTGGCTATCATGACAGACCGCGAACTGCTGCGCCACATTGAGCGTGCACCGGGCGCGCGCGCCGGCTACAAACAGCTGGTGCGGGAGTTCAGCCTGGGCGGCGGACGCGAGCGGCGCCTGCTGCTGGAGCACCTGGCGCGGCTCACTGCGGCCGGGCAGTTGCAGCAGCTCGACCGCGAGCAGTGGACAATAGCGCCGCGGGGACGTGGCGCCAGCCAGACGCGCGACAACCTCATTGCGGGGCGGCTGGATCTGCACCGCGACGGGTTCGGGTTTGTGCGCGTGACCGGGCAGCGCGGGGTTGAAAGCAGAGACAGCGACGTTTTTATCCCGCCGCCGGAGGTGAACGGCGCGATGCCCGGCGACCAGGTGCTGGTCGAGCTCACACCGGGCCGCGGCCGCGGCGATGCAGGCCGTCGCGAAGGCCGCATCGTGCGCGTGCTCACCCGGCGCAACCCTACGATCGTGGGGATTTTTCATTATACGAAGAACCCGCGCCAGATGGGACACCAGGTGGTCGCGTTCGACGAAAAGCTGGCCCAGCCGATCCTGATCCCGTTCGACCAGCCGCTGCCGGAGCCGCGAGCTACTTTGCGCTCGCCGCATCGCGTGCTGGGCGAGGAGGCCGTTGCCCAGATCGCCGAGTATCCGGACCTTGAAGGCCTCGTCGTCGATGTGGAGGTGACAGAGTGGCCGACGGAGACTCGCGTTCCGCGCGGGCGCGTGTCCGAGGTGCTGGGTCGGCAGGATGATTTCGGCGTCGATGTCGAGATGGTGATCCGCAAGCATCAGCTGCCGCGGATTTTCCCTGATGCTGTGTTGGAAGAAGCGCGTGCGGTTGCGCATCTGGATGCCGCAATCGTGCGCGAACGTGTCGAGGCGGGGCGCGACTTTCGCGAGCGCACCATCGTGACGATTGATGGCGAGACGGCGCGCGATTTTGACGATGCGGTCGAGGTGCGCGAGCGTGGCGACGGCAGCTGGGAGCTCGATGTGCACATCGCCGATGTGGCGGAGTATGTGCAGGCTGGGACGGTGCTTGACCTGGAAGCGCGTCTGCGCGGGACGAGCGTGTACTTCCCGGATCGGGCGATCCCGATGCTGCCGCAGGAGCTCTCCAGCGGCATCTGCTCGCTGCGCCCGAACGAGGACCGGCTGGTGCTTTCGTGCCTGATGCGGATTGATGCCGCGGGAGCGGTGACGAGCTACCAGGTGTGCGAGGGCGTGATCCGCTCGGCGCGGCGGATGACGTACACGCAGGTGGCCGCGGTGCTCGATGGGGAGCAGGCTGCATGTGCTGAGTTCGAGCCGCTGGTTCCACATTTCACAGCGATGCAGCGGCTGGCGGAGATTCTCAATCGCAAGCGTGCGCAGCGCGGCTCGATCGATTTCGATCTGCCGGAGCCGTCGATCCAGTTCGACGAGCACGGCGCGATGGAGGGGGTGACGCGGGCCAAGCGCAACTGGGCGCACCGGCTGATCGAGGAGTTCATGCTGGCGGCGAACGAGTCGGTTGCGTCGTGGCTCTCGGAGCATGCACCGGCGCTGTACCGGATTCATGAAAAGCCCGACCCCAGACGCATCCTTGACTTCGAGGACATCGCCGCGGGGTTTGGCTACTCGCTCGGGTTGGGCAACCTGCCGGTAAAGCGGTTCACGATGAAGCATGAGCAGCGGGAAAGCCGCCATAAGACGGATCGCGACGGGCGCTCGCGCTCAACCCACCGCGGCGTGCATGAGGTGCCGGAGGACCTGCCGGTGACGCCGCAAATGTATCAACGGCTGGCACAGAAGATCGCGGGCAAGCCGGAGGAGCGCATCCTGAGTTACCTGATGCTGCGCTCGCTGAAGCAGGCGCGCTACAGCGAGGAAAATGACGGGCATTTTGCGCTGGCGACGGGGTTTTACACGCACTTTACCTCGCCAATCCGGCGGTACCCGGACCTGATCGTGCACCGCGTGGGCAAGGCGCTGCTGCGCAGCGGGGTGAGCGGCAAGGGCGTCCCGCGTGCGGGAGAGCCAAGTGAGTTTCGCATTGGCGGTGCGCGGCTCGATGGAGTGGATGGGTATGCGCCTTCGGCAGACGGCGAGAAAAATCACGGGGCTTTCCGGGAGACAGCTGAGGAAAGCAAGAGTGTTGCCGCGAGCCGCCCGGCAGACGCGAGCGGAATACCAATCGCGGCGATGGAACTCGCCGCGATTGCGACCGAGTCGAGCGAGTCTGAGCGCCGCGCCGATGCGGCGGAGCGTGAGCTGGTCGAGTGGAAGAAGATTCGCTTCATGGCCAGCCGCGTGGGTGAGGAGTTCGACGGGCTGGTTTTGAGTGCGACCAAGCACGGTCTCTTCGTTGAGCTGAATGAACTTTTTGTGGAGGGGCTGGTCCCGATCCAGTCGCTCGGCGAGCTCGACGGCGACCGCTACAGCTATCGCGAGAACACGCGCGAGATTATCGGCGATACCTGGGCCAGGCGCTTCCGCATGGGGCAGAAGGTGCGCGTGCTGCTGGAGCGGGTAAACGCGGTCGAGAAGCGTTTGCAGTTCACGATCGTTCCGGGCGACGACGAGCCGCCGAGCCGGTTTGCGAAGTTCGCTAAGAAGAAGCCTGCGAAGGTCAAGAAAGGCAGGAAGAGCATGCAGGCGAGCACGCCGAAGAGTCGCATCCCTGCGCCCAAAGGCGCCGGAAAAAAACCGAAGCGCAAACGTTGACTCGCGTCCGGCGGCCACCAACAAGTGCTATAAATCTTGCTGCGCACCAGAAGCTTCTGCTGCGCACCTTGGGCGCTCCGATTCGCGCGCTGTCGGCTTGTAGCGGCGCGTTTCCTGGCTGTCCTGAAGGCTTTCTCTCGGATCAAAGCGCCGCCTATGCACAGGCGGGAACAAGGAGCGGGTATGCCGGTTGCGGAGAAGTACGAGGTTATGGTCCTGGGGAGCGGCGAGGCGGGCAAGTACCTGGCCTGGACCTCTGCGCGAGCCGGTAAGCGAACCGCGCTGATCGAGCGCCGGTACATCGGTGGATCGTGCCCGAACATTGCCTGCCTGCCCACTAAAAACGTGATCCACAGCGCCAAGGTCGCCAGCTATTTCCAGCGCGCGGAGGAGTTCGGCATTGCGTGCGCCGGGTGGAGCGTCGACATGGCCGGGGTGCGCGCGCGCAAGCGCCGCATGGTCGACGACATGGTTGCGATCCACCGCGGGCACTATGAGTCGAGCGGTACGGATCTGGTGATGGGTGAAGGCCGGTTTGTGGCGCCGCGCACGATTGAAGTAGCACTGCTGGACGGCGGCACGCGCACCCTGGAAGGCGAGCGGGTCATCATCAGCACAGGCAGCCGCACGTCGCTCCAGAGTCTGCCGGGACTGGTGGAGGCCCGGCCCATGACGCACATCGATCTTCTGGAGCTGGACACCGTGCCCGGGCACCTGCTGGTGCTGGGCGGCGGCTACATCGGCCTGGAACTTGCGCAGGCGATGCGGCGCTTCGAGAGCCGCGTGACCGTCATCGAGCGGAACGATCGTCTGCTGCCCCGCGAAGACGCCGATGTTTCCGAGCTGCTGACCGGACTTTGCGCACAAGAGGGGATTGCCCTTTCGAGCGGAACCAGCATCGAGCGTGTCAGCGGGACTTCCGGCGAGCAGGTGAGTGTGTCGGCGGTGCGCGACGGAGCGCCGGTTACGATCGAGGGCACGCACCTGCTGATCGCCACCGGCCGCACGCCGAACACTGACGACATCGGCCTGGAAACCGCGGGAGTGAAGCTCGACAGCCGCGGATACATCGAGGTGAATGAGCGGCTGGAGACGACCGCCGCCGCGACATGGGCAGTGGGCGACTGCGCGGGCAGCCCACATTTTACGCACATTGCTTACGACGACTACAAGATCGTTCGTGACAACCTGGCCGGGGGCAAGCGCACCACGACGGGCCGCCCGGTTCCGTTCTGCATGTTTACCGATCCGGAGTTTGCGCGGGTGGGCCTGAGCGAGACCGAGGCAAAGAGCCAGGGTATTCCGTATCGCCTGGTGAAGGTGCCGATGGAGGCCGTGCTGCGGACACATACGCTCGCGGAAAAGCAGGGATTTATGAAGGCGCTGCTTGATGCAGAGAGCGACCGCATCCTGGGGTTTACAGCGGTGGGCGCCGATGCCGGCGAAACCATCAGCGTGGTGCAGCTCGCCATCACAAACGGCATACCGTACACGGCGATTCGGGACTCGGTGTTCACCCACCCGACGATGGCCGAGGGGTTGAATGTCCTGTTTGCCAGCAAGCCGGCACCCGCTATTTGAGGGAGGAAAATGCGTCTCGCGCGGCCGCAATCGTTGCGGCAACATCTTCGTTCGAGTGCGCGATCCCCAGGAACGCGGCTTCGTACTGCGACGGCGGCAGCCACACACCGGCTTCCAGCATGGCGCGGTGGAAGCGGCCGAAGGCTGCGGTGTCGCTGGTCGATGCCGTCGTGAAGTCCGTCACCGGCGAGCCCGTGAAAAACCAGGTCCACATGGCGCCGACCCGGTTGGTGGTGAGCGGCACGCCGGCGCGGGCAGCTTCGGCGGCGACTCCATCTGCAACCGCAGCAGTTACAGATTCGAGCCGCGTGTAGAGCTCCGCCCTGTGGTCGCGCAGGTAGCCGACTGTCGCGAGCCCCGCGGCCATGGCCAGAGGGTTGCCGCTGAGCGTGCCGGCCTGGTAGACGGGGCCGAGCGGGGCGAGCATACGCATGATCTCTGCGCGGCCGCCGAAGACGCCGCAGGGCAGGCCCCCGCCGACGATTTTGCCGAGCGTGGTCATGTCGGGGGTAATGCCGTACAGTTCCTGCGCGCCGCCGAAGGCGAGCCGGAAGCCGGTCATGACTTCGTCGAAGATCAGCAGCGCGGACTCGCGCGAAGTGATGGCGCGGAGGCCTGCAAGAAAGCCCGGCGCGGGCGGAACGCAGCCCATGTTGCCGACCACCGGCTCGACGATGATGGCGGCGATCTCGCCCGGGTGCGCGGCGAAGGCCTGCTCGACGGCTGCGAGATCGTTGAAAGGCAGCGCGAGGGTAAAGTGCGCAACCTCGTCCGGCACGCCGGCTGAGCCCGCGATGCCGAAGGTCGCGACGCCCGAGCCGGCCTTGACCAGGAAGCCATCGGCGTGGCCGTGGTAGCAGCCTTCAAACTTGATGAAGTATTTGCGGCCGGTAAAGGCACGGGCCACGCGGATCGCCGACATGGTCGCCTCGGTGCCGGAGGAGACGAAGCGCAGCATCTCGATCGAGGGGACCGCCTCGACAACCAGCGCTGCCAGCTCGGCTTCAGTCGCGGTCGAGGCGCCAAAGCTGGAGGAGCGCTCCGCCGCGCGCTGAATCGCTTCGACGACCGGCGGAAACGCGTGGCCGAGGATCATGGGGCCCCACGAGCCGAAGTAGTCGATGTAGCGGTTCGCGTCGGCGTCCCACAGGTAGGCGCCCTGGCCGCGCTCGACGAACGGGGGCGCGCCGCCGACTGCGAGGAAGGCCCGCACCGGCGAATCGACGCCGCCCGGCAGCAGGGTTTGCGCCCGGGCGTGCAGGGCGGCGGAGCGGTCTGTCGTTCGCGTTCCAGGCCTCATCTAGTGCGGGGACGGCGCGTGGGCCACAGGCGCGCCGGGGTTCGTCGTGGCCTGCCCCCTGGTCGCATCCTGCGATCCGGCGTCGGACGCCGCCGAGGGCTTGCCGGTCGTGGTGTCGGCATCGGTGGGTGGCGCGGCGCTGCTGCCGGAATCGGCGCCACCCTTGCCTTTGCTGTCGGGCACAAAGGTCTTGCCCTGGTCTTTTGAAGAACCGGAAGAGCTGCTGTCGCTCGTCGAGCTCGATTTGCCACAGCCCGCAATCAGTCCGAGCGCCAGGATCGCGGCGCCTGCTCTGAGAAATTGTGCATTCCTGCGCATCGTTAGCGTCCCATCGCGGCGCGATTGCTCAAGACACCCACCGGCCGCCCACCCTGCCACTCCGGGTGAAAATCTACATCGATGATTCCAAGATTACGCGCCAGGTTGAGCTTTGCCTGGTTGTACTGGAAGCTGGCGTTGATGAACTGCACCTGGGCCTGGGCCAGGGTCGACTCGGCTTCAATGGCGGGCAGGTTGTCGTCGACCCCGGCGCGGAAGCGCTCAATGGACTGCTCGAGTGCTACCTGGGAGAGCGCGACGTTGCTTTTGGCGACGGTGACGGTTTCACTGGCCGCCCGCAGATCGATGAGGCTGCCGCGGACCTGCTGCTGGATCTGTCCGCGCACATTGCCCACCTGCGCCCGCGCATTGGCCAGGGTGAAGTCGGTCGAATCGCGGTCGGAGCGGAACTTGGCTTCCTGAAAGATGGGGATATCGAGCGTGCCTACGGCTGCAAGCGTGCCGTGGTACACACCGCCCGAGATGCCGGTGACGCCGTAGTTCCCGTTGAAGATGAGGGTCGGGTAGCGCTCGCGGGTGGCGGCCTTGCGTTCCAGTTCGGCGGCGCGCAGCTGCTCAATGCTGCTCTGGTAGTCCTGCCGGGCATCGAGCGCCTGCCGCTCCGCTGCTTCCGGGGTCATGGCTTCGAGCTGGGCAAACGGCGCGGCGTCGGCGACCTCGATCTCCTGCTCGGGCGCAAGACCGATGGAGCGGTTCAGCGCGATTTTAGTCTTGGCCAAGGCGCCCTGGTCCGCGATCAACGCCTGCTCCTCGGTCTGGTACTGCACGCGCGAGCGCAACTCGTCGAGGTTGGCCACGATGCCGGCCTGGTGCTCCTGCTGGCTCTGGTACAGCACGGCGGCGTCGGTGGTCAGCAGGGTCTGGTCGTAGGCCACCTGCGACTGCGCCGCAATGACCCGCAGGTAAGCCACGCCGACGTTCTGCACCACCTGCCCGCGCGAGTCGGCGGAGCTTTGCGCGGTGGACTTGAGCAGGTGCCCGAGCGCCTTGACCAGGTCATACCCGGCCCAGTCAAAGAGGTACTGCGAAAAGTTCGCCTGGCCCCTGGTGACATCGACCTTGACGATAGAGGGGAAGCTGGACGTGGCGCCGGGCGGCAGCAGTGCGGAGAACTCAGGCAGCACGTCGGGGCGGAAACCCTGCGCCGCCAGGTTGAACTGGTGCAACGCGGTCGAGCCCTGCACGTCGATATTGGGCAGCAGCACGTTCAGTACCTGCAGGCGCTGCGCTTTCTGCTGCAGCACGCTCTGCTGCGCATAGACCAGGCCGAGATTATTGGCGATACCCATTTTGAGGGCGTCGTCGAGCGTCAGGGAGATTACCCGGGGAACAGCAGGACCCATCTGGATGCTGCCCAGGTAGGAGTTGAAGAGCGAACTCTGCGTGGGCACCTGGACCGGGAAGCCGCCACCGGTGCTGCCCTGCGTCGTGGTTGTCGAGGTGCTGGTGGGAGCGCTTGTATTCGCCCCGGAGCTATTCGTAGAACTGCCACTGCTGGAGCTGCTGGACGGCGTCGGGGCTGAAGGCAGAGAACTGCTGCCGGTCTGCGCGTGGGCGCCGGCGAGCAGGAACGACACGGAAGCGAGCAGAAGGGTGGGCGTGGTCGCGCGCCGCCAGGCCGGCCTGCCGCCTGGCCCGGCGACTCCTCGTGTTCGATCCCCCATCCGCACCCGCTCCTTCGCTGATCTTGCTATTAGAGTACGTTGCGCCGCCGGGGTTGCCGAAAGTGCCAAAGGAGTTGCTTGCGGGGCATGGCCGCCCGGGATCGGCCCGGGATCGGTCAGGATGGACCAAGGCCGGCGGGTAGAATCAAGCGCGATGCCCACTTCCCCGGAACCAAAGGCGGCCCTCGCCGCCCGGCAGACCGCGATCGGACGCGTGCTTGAGACGCTCAAGCCCACGCACGCTCATACGGCGTTTACGGCGACGATCCTGCTCGCCGTCGCGGCTTTCGGGTCGAAGATCATCTCGCTGGTGCGGGTCAAGTACATCCTGTATCTGCTGGGCAAGACCCCGGCGGCGGATGCGTTCAACGCCATGTTCCAGCTGCCGGATACGATCTCGTACTTCCTTATCGGGGGCGCCACCTCCATCACCTTTGTGACCATGCTGACGCGCTACCGCGAGGCGGGGCGTGAGCCGGAGGGGGAGGAGGCGCTCTCGGTCATCTTTTCGACCATGATGCTGGTGCTCGGGGTCGCAATCGTGCTGGCGGAGTTCCTGACCCCGCTGTACGTCCGTCTGGCGTTTCCCGGCTTCACCAAAAACCCGGCGGAGTTCGCGCTGTGCGTGCACCTGACGCGGATCATCCTGCCCGGGCAGCTCTTCTTTTTCGGCGGGGGCATCTTTGGCGCGGTGTTGCTGGCGCGCAAGCAGTTCACGCTGCAGGCCTTTGCGCCGCTGGTCTACAACCTGGGCATGATCCTGGGCGGGGTGTTGCTGTTCCGCTACCTGAGCGTCGCCTCGATCGCCTGGGGCGGCCTGGCCGGGGTGATCCTGGGTCCATTCGCGATCAACGGGCTGGGCGCACGGTACGCGGGGATGCGTTTACGCTTCCGGCTCGACTTTCGCAATCGCGGGCTGCATGAGTGGTTCCAGAAGACGCTGCCGCTGATCCTCGGCTTCTCGCTGGTCACGGTCGACTCCTGGATCATTTCGCACTTCGCATCCCGGATCGCGGGCGACGTGACGCTGTTCCTGAATGCGAAACAGCTGTTCAGCGTGCCGCAGGCGCTGGGGCAGGCGGCCGGGGCGGCCTCGCTGCCGTTTCTAGCCAGCCTGTTCGGCAAGGACGGCAACCGGCCCTACGCGCGATCGGTGAACGAGTCAGTATCGCGGATCGCGGCGTTTTCCATCCTGCTCTCCGCCTGGATGATCCCGATGAGCGTGCCGGCGGTGGACTTCTTCTTCCGCGGGGGGCTGTTCCGGCGCACGGATGCGACGGCGGTGGCGTTCTACTTCGCCGTGTTCGCGCTTTCGCTGTGTTTCTGGTCGGCGCAGGCCATTTATGCGCGGGCCTTCTACGCCGCAGGCAACACGCTGACGCCGATGATCGCGGCGACGGCAGTGGTTCTGGCCTCGCTGCCGGTGTATGCGGGGCTGTTCAGCCTGCTGGGCGCGCCCGGGTTGGCGTATGCGTCCGATCTCGGCATCACCCTGCAGGCGGTTGCGTTCGCGGTGCTGCTGCACCGGCGGGGCATGGTGCCGCTGGGCGGGCTGCAGTGGGCGGAACTGCTGCGCTCACTCGCTGCCGCAGTGGTCAGCAGCGCAGCGCTGGTCGCTCTGCGGCGGGCTCTGCCGGTCACGCTTTCCCGCCTGGAGGAGCTGGCACTGCTGGCCGCGAGCGCCGCGGTATGGCTGGCGATCTGTTTCGCGGTGCTGCAGTTGACGGGGTCAGAGCTGCCGGCGCAGTTGGTGAAGCGCCTGCGTGGCCGCACGGCTCGAGCCTAGGGCTGTAGCAAGGTTGGCATGAAGTAAGACAAGATCGTTTGTCGCAGCGCTACCATTTCACTCAGAATGACAAACTTTGCTGCACAGCACGGCCACTCCGCTTCCGCTAGCCGCAATAACAACGCCGCCCCACCCACGAAGTGGGCGCCGGTTCCTTTCCCCTAATACTCGCCCTCGCTCAGATCCTCTCGATGTGACCTTTCTTTACGGAAAGGCCACGCGCACGATTGTTTGCCTATGAGTGTGTCAGGAGAAAGGAAAGCCGCGCAGGCGGTCTTCGCCTTCGCCTCAGGACTGCTGCTGCCCAGCCTCCCCCAGCGCCAGCCGGGCTGTCATGCGATGCTGCCCGCGGTAGAACGTCACCGTCACAGCGTCGCCGACCTGGTGCCGGTCCATGATGTCGGCTATGTCTTCCTTCGAGCTGACGGCCTGGCCGTTGATGGCGACGACGAGGTCGCCGCCGAGCAGGATCTGCATATTGCCCAGCAGCGCCCGCTCCTGGCCGCCGCGCAGGCCCGCCTGCTGGGCGGCGCCTCCCGGCACCAGCTGCTGGATCAGCATGCCGGAGTTCGCGGCCAGGCCCATCTGCTGCGCCAGCTCCGGCCCGATCGGCAGCAGCGAGATGCCCAGCGAGGGACGGCGGGAGTGGCCGAACCGCTCGATATCCGCGAGCACGGCCTTTGCCGTGTCGATCGGGATGGCGAAGCCGATGCCCGCGCTCTGGTCGGCATTGCCCTGCGGATCGGTCGCGATGAGCGAGTTGATGCCAATGACCTCGCCGCGCGAGTTGAGCAGCGGGCCGCCGGAGTTGCCGGGGTTGATGGCGGCGTCGGTCTGAATGGCGTTGTCGATCTGGCCGCCGGCTGGTCCGCGGATGGAGCGGATGGCGGAGATGATGCCGGTGGTCATGGTTCCGTTCAGGCCGAAGGGGTTGCCGATGGCGAAGACCTTCTGGCCGGGCACTAGGTCGTGCGAGCCGGAGAGCGTAACCGGCTGCAGGTTGGGCGCGTCGATCTGCAGCAGCGCGATGTCGTGCCGCTGGTCCTTCCCGATGACGCGGGCCTTGTAGCGGTGCTTGTCGGAGGTCTGCACCTCGATAGTCTGCCCGTCTCCGATGACGTGGTAGTTGGTCGCGATGTGGCCCTGGTGATCCAGGATGAAGCCCGAGCCCTGGCCCTGCTGCGGAACCATTCCGTAAAAGAAGTTCATCTCAAGCGAGGTCGAGGTTATGTTGACTACCGAGGGAAGTAGCCGCTTGTAGACGGCAATGTTGGTGAGCTCTTCTGCGTCGTACTCGGGGGCGGCTTTTACTTCTTCAAGCACCAGCGGCGCGGTAGAGCGGCTGAGCGGCACTGAGTCCTCGCCGCGCCCGGCAAGCAGGTGGCTGGGCACAAAGCCGGGCAGAAAGCTGCGGCCGGCGGTGGCGTACCAGACGCCGCCTACCAGCAGGACCGTGATCAACAAACGTCGGGCGATCATTGACATTCCTCTTACGTGCTTTAGACCCTGGAACGGAGAAGGCGTTTGCGGCGCCGTCGATGGGGTGGAACTCTACCGGAGAACGGAGGCTCGCCGGACCTATTTTAGAGGGAGGGGAGCCGCCGCAGCTGCTTCCGCGTCGCGACGCAGTGCCGCAAGTACCCGCAGAGCCTCCCTGCGCAGCAGAACCAGCGTCCGATCGTTCTCGATCACATAGTCGCAGCGCGGACGCTTCCAGCGGTCGGGGAGCTGGGCCGCGATCCTCCGCCGGGCGTCGTCGCGCAGCCGCTGCTGTTCGATCTTTCCGACATCAGAGCCCCCGGCGCGGGCGACGAAGCGCTCGATTCGCACCGCTTCCGGCGCGGCCACCAGCACCAGCTTGTCGAAGCGCTCGTGCCAGCCCGGCACCGAAGGCTTGGCGCTGCGAAAGCCGCTGTTGGCCAGGCCTTCGCCCGTCCACCAGAGGGACGCCTCAAAGATGAGCGCCGACTCGACCACCGCCAGCGAATCTTCCCCGCGGGCTTCGAGCCGGTAGAGCTCCACATCCTGCGCGGCGATCACCGCCGGGTGCACGATGGCGTTCAGCTCCTCCCGCCTGCCATGCTGAAAGGCCTCCCGGGCCAGTGCGGCGCGGTTGAGCTGGCCGTCCGCCTGCACCACATGCGCCCCGAAGGCTTCGACGATGGCCCGATATACGGGCTCGCCGGGCTGCATCAGCTCACGGCCCAGCGCATCGGCCTCCAGCACCGGCACCCCGGCCGAGGCCCACACCAGCGCCACCGCGCTCTTGCCGCTGCCCAGCCCGCCTGTCAGGCCTATCCGTAGCATTCTGTTTCTCCGCTGTGCCGTGTGGGCGACATGCATCGCCCGTTTGTTTTCGCTCCCCTTTAGGATAGAAGGAATGCCCAGCCCACTCGTGTCCCCCGCCACGCTCGCGCTGCTGCGTTGCCCCGTCTGCCATGGCGCACTCGCCGCGCAGCTGCCGGCGGCTATTGATTGCCTGCAGTGCGGGCGCAGCTATCCGGTGCGCGACGGTATCCCGGTGCTGATTGCCGCGGAGGCGGTTCTTCGCAGCATGTAGCGGTGCGCAACCGGTCACAGGAAAAATGTTACCCGGCGGCAACATAGCGGCGGCTTTCCCGCTCCTAATCAGGGACGCGGATGGAAGCGGACACCATCGTTGCAGGGAGAGCGGGGCGGCATGCGAGAGGAAAAGCGGGTGGAAAAGTTCAACAGCTACGATCTCGGCACACTGCGCTCGGTTCTGATGCAGGGCGAACTCGACACATTTCAGGCCTCGGAGCTGCTGGCGGCTTTCCTGAACGGCCGCGGCTACGGCGTTGATGGCAGGCTGGTGCAGGATGCGGTGATCCGGATGGATGACGGCCAGTGCGACACGGAATGCATGCAGGCAGAGCTGGAGCGGGTGGCGCTGGTGATGTAGGGTTTTCCCGGCGCGATTTGCACCGCGGGCCATCTGCGGCGGCTTCAGTGTCCAAAACCCAATCGCTGCCGCTCTATCGCGATGGCTTGTTCCGGGGGCACTCCGTGGTTGGCAAGCAGGACCCGCTCAATTTCCGGACGAAGCGGTGAGTCGCTCCGCACCAGCCAGCACTCCCGGTCGCCCTCGCCATACCCCCAATGCTTACGATGCCGGTAGAACTCCGACCCGTAGGATGTGAGCCAGAGCTGATACCCGGCAGCCTGCGCGCCTGTAATCACGTTTCGGGTCATGTGGGGCCAGGAGCGGTCCGGGTACGCGGCTTTCCAGGCAGGCTGCACCAGGCAGCTTTCCGGCAGATCCGGGTGCATGACGATGAGGTCGGCAGCGACCTGCGAAACATCCGCGGGTTGGAAGAAGCGGTGTGCAAACTCGGGAGTGTTGAGCCCCCACGGGTCCGTCGCAGGCCAGCCAGAGTAGTAGGGGACGAAGCCTGCCTCCGAGGCGAGGATGGACCCATGCCGGGGCAGCTGCCCGAGCTGCTCCGCTATGTTTCGAACGCTGGGAAACTGCATGGACCGGAACGTGAGCAGCTCGCGATAGAGCGGCCCGGCAAGCAGCAGAAGCCATGCCACGAACGCGGTGCGGAAGGCCAGCGCTGGCCGCACGGAGAGCTCCTGCCAGTTGGCCGCTAGCAGAATGGCGGCGGCCGCCGGCAGATAGTAGAAGAAGCGGGAGCCTACGTTCTGGTCCAGCCGGATGGTCCAGAAGAACAGCGTGGGGATCGCGATCAGAGCCAGAGCCAGCCAGAGATTGAGGCGGCGGCGGAGTGCGAAAACCGGGGCTGTCGCCGCCAGGGTAAAGAGCAGGGGAACCAGGCTCGCGCGGATGGAACCGGCGATCAGGAAGCCGAGCTCCCGGCGGAAATCTGTCTTGACGAGGAAGGGCAGAGGGAAAAGCTCGCCGAAATAGCGCCAGCGCCACAGGAAGTAGAGCGCGCCGGGAACAGCAAACAGCGCCGCGACCAGGAAAACGGCGCGTAGGCGTGTCTTGTTGCGGGCGATGACCAGGATATCCAGGATGAGCAGCGGCAGGGCGAAGACCACTCCGTCTGGCCGCAGCAGGCAGAGGCCCAGCGCCGTGACGGCGGCAGCGCCCGCGCGTTGTCTGAGTACAAACAAGGTGAGCAGCGCCAGCAGAAACGCATCGGGCAGCACCGAGAAGCCCGAGGCGGCAGCGAAGATCTGCCGGAACAGCGCCGCGGCGCCTGCCACTGCGAGCAGGCCGCCGGGGGCAACGCGGCGGCCTGCCATGCGCAGCAGCACCGCGCCAAGACCGAGGAGGGAAGCTACGTTGGCTGCTGCGCAGAAGACGAACGGAGCGATGCCGCAGCGGAAGGCGGCTGCAATCAGCACCATCCAGCCGAAGTCGGTGGCGCCCTCCACATGGGGGCCGCCGGCGAGAAAGGTGATGGCTCCGTGCTGGGCCAGGTTGCGGCTGTACTGAAACAGGATGACCGCGTCTTCAGCGGGGAGAAAGCGAAGTGGCACCAGGGCGAGCGCGACCAGCGCCACCGCGCCATAGAGCTGCAGGAGCCGAACGAGTATGCGGTCGGGTACGAGTGGAAGCGGGCGTGGGGTGGGAGGCAGCATGGTGGCGGGCAGCCGCTAAGGCAGTTCTGGTGCAGACTTTGAGAGGCCAGCGGCACTCGATGCGGCTTGTCCTTCAAGAAAAGCAGGAAAAGCAGCATGCCACTCCTCTTTTTATCTACTTTCTATCTGCGGCTGTACGAGAGCTCTCTTAGTATCGCAGGGTGCCGGCCCCGGGCTGCGGAAGCCCTGGGCAAAATACAGTTTCCATCTTGCTTCCATTCTGGTTCCATCCTGGCGCGAGCAGCATCTCTGTTTTCATGAGTTTTGCACGAGCGCGTCACAGCCGCCGCTTTTCACTTGTCGCCGCCGTTTTCGGCGTGTTGCTGATGTCTGCTGCCTATGGCCGCTCGCAGGCGTTGAATTCCCCGCCGCCGATCGCGCCGGCGCCCAACGGGCCTATTCCGCCGCCTGTGTTTCTGTACCCGCAGGGTGCGCCGGGCGCCCTGGGCAAGGCGGAGGCTGACAAGCCGCGGCTCTACCCGTTTCTGCCGGCAAAGCCCTCCTCGCGCACCGCGGTGCTCGTCATTCCGGGGGGCGGCTACTCCGCGGTCGCGCTGGGGCATGAGGGGTTCCAGTATGCCGAGTGGCTCAATGCGCAGGGGGTGGCTGCGTTTGTGCTCGACTACCGTGTCGCTCCCTACAAGTACCCTGCGGAGATCGCGGACGGGGTGCAGGCGATGCGCATGATCCGCGGCCACGCGTCGGAGTACGGCATCGACCCGGACCGGATCGGGGTATGGGGCTCCTCGGCAGGCGGCCACCTGGCGGCGGTGCTGGCCACCGAGTGCCGTTTGAGCGATGCGCCGGGCGCGGGTTTGAGCGGGCTCGACTGTCAGCCGAACTTCGCCATCCTGGCGTATCCGGTAATCGGCATGGAGAGCTCGCTGACGCACCCGGGCTCGCAGACCAACCTGCTGGGGCCGAACCCCGACCCGGCCCTGGCGCACCAGCTCTCCGCGCAGTTTGCGGTGACCCCGGCCACGCCGCCTACCTTCCTGTTCGCCACTACCGGCGATCCGGTGGTGCCCGTCGGCAACAGCCTGGCCATGTACAGCGCTTTGCAGGCAAAGCAGGTGCCGGTGGAGATGCACCTCTTCGACTTCTCAAACCACGGCTGCGGCTTATGCGGTGACATTCCTGAGCTGTCAGGCTGGCCCATGCTGCTGCGCACCTGGATGGTGCACCACAACCTGCTGCCGCCGGATGCGCCGCCGCCACCCCCGCCGGCGGCCAACATGCCGGACTGGCCCTCGGGGCTGGACGGCCCGGGGCACAAGAGCTAGAGCACGGTCCTGGCGAATGGAGCCGGCTGCTAGGCTGAGGGAATGGCTCTCTCGCAACACACGGTTCCACCCGAGGCCGCGGGCACGCGCCTGGATAGCTGGCTCACGGCGCAGCTGGACGGGGTGAGCCGGTCGCGCGTGCAGCTTTTGCTGGAGCAGCAGAGCGTGCTCGTGAATGGCGAGCGGGCCAAGCCATCGTTCCGGCTGGAGGGCGGCGAGCAGGTAGAGGTGCTGCGCGAGCCGGTGCTGCCGCCGCTGAGGGCGACGCCTGAGGCGATTCCGCTCGACATTATTTACGAAGATGCGGATATGTCGGTGGTGAACAAACCGGCGGGGATGCTCGTGCATGCCGGGGCCGGCGCGCGCAGTGAGGAGATTGTTGCAGACGAAGATGGAGCTGAGGGCACGCTCGACGCGGGCAGTGTTCCTGAGCCGGCCGGCATGCTGGACGAGGAGGAAGACCAGTCGCCCGTTGAGAGCGCGCCAGCCGGAAAACCGGTTGACAATGCGCGAGACAGGGGCACACTGGTCAACGCGCTGCTGCACCACTATGGCGAACTGAGCTCGGGCGGCGGCGATGCGCTGCGGCCCGGCATCGTGCACCGGCTGGACCGGCAGACCAGCGGCTTGATCCTGGTGGCGCGCAACGACGCCACGCATGCGAAGCTGAGCGCGATGTTTGCCGACCGCGCGCTGCGCAAGACCTATATGACGCTGGTGCACGGGCATGTAGCCGCCGAGCGCGGGACCGTGAACGCGCCGGTTGGCCGCGACTCGGTCCGACGCACCCGCATGACGACGCGGCGCGTGCATGGGGCGCGCTCGGCGATCTCGCACTACATGGTCGAGCGGCGGATTTCTACCCGTTTCGGCCTGTTCACGTTGCTGCGCGTCAGGATTGAGACCGGGCGCACCCACCAGATTCGCGTACACCTGAGCTCGCTGGGCCACCCGGTGGTGGGGGACACGCTGTACGGGGCGCCGCGGGAGGTTCGCGCTGAAGGCGAGCAGCGGGTGATGAAGAAGAGCCGCCGGCGCGCACTTGAGACGCTGTCGCTGGCGCGCAATTTTCTGCACGCGGCCGAGCTCGAGCTGAAGCACCCGCGCTCGGGCGAGCCGCTGGTTTTTCGCGCTCCGCTGCCGAAGGAGCTGACGGACTTTGCCGCGGCGCTGGAGCACGAGCCGGAGGAGGACGGCGTGTAGCGCTCGTGCCGGTCCTGGACCGGTAGCGCGTTCTCCGGCAGCGGTCGCGACCGCTGGGCGTGCGCCAGTAGAAGCAATAGCGCCAAATGTAGAATGACAGCACGCCGATGATGGAGTCTCTCGCCCTACTCACCCTTGCTGTTCTTTTCTCTGCTGCCCCTGCCGCCCAGGCCCAGGTCCAGGCCACGCCACCGCCAGCACCCCCAGCCGCCTCGCAGGCTGCCCCGCCGGCGGCTGCAAGCCAGGGCGCTGTGAAACCCCCGAGTCAGGCCTCAGGTCAGACGCAGGGGCAGGGCCAGCAGCCGGGCTTCACCATCACCACGCGCGTCAGCGAGGTGGACCTGACCTTTACCGTCACCGACCGGCATGGGCACTTTATCGACAGCCTGAAGCAGAGCGACTTCGCGCTGCTCGATGACGGCAAGGCGCCCGCGCAGATTTACCGCTTTGAGCAGGACACGAACCTACCGCTGCGGGTCGGCATGATCGTCGATACCAGCACCTCGATCCGGCAGCGGTTCTCCTTCGAGCAGCAGGCCGCGACAGAGTTTCTGCTGCAGATTCTGCGACCGAAGAGCGACAAGGCCTTCATCGAAGGCTTCGATATTACGCCCGATTACAAACAGGACTGGACCAGCAATCTCGATTCGCTGACCACGGGCATCGACGGGCTGCACTCGGGCGGCGGCACGGCGCTGTTTGACGCGATCTATAGCGGTTGCCACGACAAAATGCTCGATGCGACCGAGAACCACGAGCCGTCGCGGAAGGCGATTGTGCTGATCTCGGATGGCGACGACAACCAAAGCCACGCCTACATGGAAGACGCGATTAAAGAGTGCCAGCGGGCGGAGACGACTGTGTATGCGATCAGCACGAATGTGAGCCCCAGCCGCGACCGCGGCGATGACACGCTGCAGAAGATCGCGGACGCAACGGGTGGACGCGCGTTTTACCCTAACCGCATCGAGGATATGCCGGTGAGTTTCGGGCAGATCCAGCAGGAGCTGCGCTCGCAGTATGCGCTGAGTTACAAGCCGGCGGATTTCGCCGCGAATGGTGCGTTCCGGACGATCTACCTCTTCTGCCTGGATCGCAAGTACCAGGTGCGATCGAGGACCGGGTATTTCGCGCCGCGGCAGTAAGCCTTGCTTGAAAGTCTACTTGCCCTTGTAATCCTTGAAAAGTTCAGGGAACTGTGACTTGAGCGCCTCGATTTTCGGCCGGTCGCAGACCTGGATGTAAGGGTTGTCAGGATTGTTCAACGCGTAATCCTGGTGGTAGGCCTCGGCGTTGTAGAAACCCTGCAGCGGCACGACCTGGGTCACGATGGGTTTGGGAAACACTTTTTCTGCGTCGAGCTGCTCAATGTAGGCCTTGCTCACCTTACGCTGCTCGTCATTGCTGTAGAAGATCGCCGACCGGTAGGAAGATCCCACATCCGGGCCTTGCCGGTTCAGCTGTGTTGGATCGTGGGCGACGGAGAAAAAAATCTGCAGGAGCCGTCCATAGGTGATTTTGGAAGGGTCGTACTCGACGCTCACCGACTCGGCGTGCCCAGTGTTCTCCTGCGTGACCTGCCCGTAGGTTGCGGTCGCTTTGGAGCCGCCCGCGTAGCCGGCGGTCGTGTCCAGCACACTCTTAACGCGCTCAAAGACAGACTGGGTGCCCCAGAAACAGCCGCCTGCGAAAACGGCCGTCTGCTTGCCCGGTGCGTACGCAAGCGCTACATCGCTGCGGGGCGCGGGGATCGGTGGCCGATTCGCAGCGCCCGCGGGAACGCCTGACAGGAAGGCAAAGGTTGCGGCCAGGATCGAGGCGCGTACTTGCTGAAAGCTGGGCATCGGGTTTTCTCCTCAAGCGGTAGCGGGTTGCGGGCGATCTGTGTCACTAAGACGCGCTCAGTCCGCGATGGTTACACGGGGAAGCAGCGGTCCGTTGCAGGCCGCTCAACGTGCCGACGAGCTGCCTTCCTGGTTGCTCAGCAAGGCCAGCAAGCCTGCTTCATCCAGAACCTGCACTTTGAGCGCCTGCGCTTTCTCAAGTTTCGACCCTGCTTCCTCGCCTGCAACCACATAGCTCGTCTTTTTGCTGACAGCGCCTGAGACCTTGCCGCCGGCGCTCTCGATCTTCTCCTTGGCCTGCTCGCGGGTGAGCGTCGGCAAGGTGCCGGTCAGCACGAAGGTGAGGCCGGCGAGCTGCTCGGTACGCTCGCGTTTTTTGGCCGTGAACTGCAGGCCGGCGGCGCGCAGTTCTTCGACCAGACTGCGGTTGGACTCCTCGGAGAAGAACTCGCGGATGCTTTCGGAGACGCGCGGGCCGACCTCGTTGACGCGCTCCAGCTCTTCCGTGGATTCGCTTGCCGATGCGCTCATCAACGCGTCCATCGACCCGAACTCTTCGGCCAGCAGCTCCGCCGTGCGCGTGCCCACGAAGCGGATACCGAGGCCAAAAAGCACGCGGTAGAGCGGTGCCGTGCGGGATTTTGCGATCTCCGCGAGCAGGGCGTCGGCGGTCTTCTTACCAATGCGCTCAAGCGAGAGCAGCTGCTCCTCTGTCAGCTTGTAAATATCGGCGACCGAGTGCACCAGGCCGCGCTCAAGCAGTTGCGCGACTACCGCATCGCCGAGGCCCTCGATGTTCATCACGCTGCGCGAGGCGAAGTGGAGCAGGCTCTCGGCAACGCGCGCGGGGCAGGCGGCGTTCACGCAGCGGTGGTCGGCCTCGCCCTCCATGCGCTTGATCTCGGAGCCGCACACGGGGCAGTGGGTGGGGAAAGCGAACTTTCTCGTGCCGCGCGGATGGTCTTTATCGTCTATCACCTCGACGACCTTGGGGATGACATCGCCGCCGCGCTCGACGCGCACAGAATCGCCGATGAGGAGGCCGAGCCGCTCGATCTCGTCCGCGTTGTGCAGCGTCGCGCGCGCAACGGTGATGCCGCCGATTGCGACCGGCGCGAGTACGGCGACCGGGGTCAGCTTGCCGGTGCGGCCTACCTGCACCTTGATATCGACAACCTGGGTGACGGCGAAGCGCGAGGCGAACTTGTAGGCGATGGCCCAGCGCGGGGCTTTGCCGGTGTAGCCGAGCCGCCGCTGCAGCGCGGCCGAGTCGAGCTTGATGACGACGCCATCGATTTCGTAACCGAGACTGTTACGGTTGGTTTCAGCGCGATCGATAAAGGCAAGCAGTCTGGGAAAGTCGCGAATCGCCTCGCGGTGCGGGTTGACGCGGAAGCCGGCGGCGGTGAGTGCGTCGAGGGCCTCGGCCTGGGTTGGGAAGAGCGGTTCGCCCTCGGGCGTGAGCGCGAAGTAGCCGTAGAAGTCGAGCCGCCGCTCGGCGACGATGTTGGGCTCAAGCGTGCGGATGGTGCCTGCGGCGGCGTTTCGGGGGTTGGCCGCGGGTGACAGGCCGAGCGCCTCGCGCTCCTCGTTCATCTTGAGGAAGCCCGCGATGGGCATCACGACCTCGCCGCGCACCTCGAACTGCGCCGGCAAGCCGCCCTTGCGCAGGCGCTGGGCATCGATGACCAGCGGGATGGAGCGGATGGTGCGCACATTGCCGGTTACGTCTTCGCCGACCGAGCCGTCGCCGCGCGTCAGCCCGCGCTCGAGCCGCGTGTCACCTGCTTCGTCGGAGTAGTGGAGCGCCATCGAAAGCCCATCGAGCTTGTACTCGCACACGTAGCTCACATCGGCGCCCGCGCCTGCGAGCTCGCGCACCCTGGCGTCCCACTCGCGCAGCTCGGCCTCGGAGTTTACGTTGTCGAGCGAGAGCATGGGTCGCGAGTGCGCGACTTTGCGGAAGCCGTCGGCTGCTTTGCCGCCCACGCGCTGTGTGGGCGAGTCGGGCGTGACCCATTCCGGGTGCGCGGTCTCGAGTGTTTTGAGCTCGCGCAGCAGAGCGTCGTACTGCAGGTCGTCGATCTCGGGCGCGTCCAGCACGTAGTACAGGTGCTCGTGATGACGCAACTGCGCGCGCAGTGCGAGCAGGCGGGTGTGGGATTGCGCATCTGTCCGGGGCTTTGCCATGCTTGAAGAAGAGCTCCTTTGCGCGACAGTTGCGCGCAGCGGATGCTGAGTTTGTCCCGCGCTGTTTGCCCCAGTGTTGAGCATCGCGCGGGAGAGGTAACCTGCACGCATTCGCGGGAACCGGTCTCGCTTCAGTATGCGGGTATATGGAACCTGGTACATCCTCAATCGTCGTTCATGCCATCCCAACGGCGATTGCACACTACGCGGAAAGTTGGAACGGCATGAAGGCTGCGACGATTGTTGGAATTCTTCTCATCATCCTTGGCATCGTGGGATTCGCCATGGGCGGATTCAGTTTCACGCATGAGAAGAAAGATGTCGATCTGGGCCCGGTGCAGATGTCGCATCAGCAGACCAAGACTGTGCCGATTTCGCCGATTCTCAGCGTTCTCTCCCTGGTTGCCGGTGTCGGCCTGGTTGTGGTCGGTGTGCGCAGCAGGTAGGCGTTCTCGAGGGGAGCGGCTTCCGCGGCTGTCGATAGTGGACAGAGCGATGCAGGCTGGGCAGGCTTGATGGAACCGGTTACCCACTTCCTGACAGGCGCATGCCTGGGGCGCGCAGGCTTTAACCGGAAAACCGGCTATGCGACGCTGGCGATGACGCTCGCGGCGGAAGCCCCGGATATTGACGTGGTGGCTGCGTTTTCTTTTCTTGGCGGCGGCCCGGTCACCGGCTTCTGCCATCATCGCGGCATCACCCACACGCTGCTGGGGGCGCCTTTCATGGCGCTCGCGGTTACAGGGATCGTGTGGGTCACGGCGAAAGCCCTCGCCAGGCTGGGGAGAAAGCCGCCCGCGCAGCCGGTGCGCTGGGCATGGGTCTGGCTGCTGGCGCTGGTGGCCGATCTGAGCCACCTGTTCCTGGACTACACCAACAACTACGGCCTGCGGCCGTTTTTCCCGTTCGACGCGCATTGGTATGCGTGGAGTACTGTGTTCATCTTTGAGCCGGTGCTGTTTGGCGTGCTGGCGCTGGGGCTGCTGGTGCCGGCGCTGCTGGGGCTGGTGGAAGGCGAGATGCGCCGCAAGCAGCCGGGTGAGCTGCGCGGCCGCGGCTGGGCCCTGGCGACGCTCGCGTGCTTGGCGCTGCTGTATGGGCTGCGCGGCACGGAGCATGCCCGCGCCATCCAGCTGGTGCAGCAGGCGGGCAGCGCCACGCGCGAGCCCCTGCTGCGCGTGGCTGCCGAGCCGGTGATGGTGAACCCGTTTACCTGGCATGCGCTGGCCGAGACGGCCGGCGGCTACCAGTTCGCCACCGTCGATACCCTGCGCGATACAGTCGACCCCGGCGACCAGACCAGCAAGCCGCCGGTTACTGCCGCTGTAGCTGCCGCCAAGGCGAGCTATCTGGGCCGCGTATACGAAAGCTGGTCGATGTGGCCGGTCACCGAGGATATCGGCGCTGCCACCCCGCCGGGCGACACGGCGGCCCTGCCGCCCGGCGCGCATACGGTAATGTTTCGCGACCTGCGCTTCGCCCCGACCTCGCTGGGCTCCCTTGCGGCGGGAACCGGCACGGTGCTGAGCGGGTTTGTTGTGGTTGGCCCGGATGGAGCCATTCTGAGCCAGTGGATGAACGGCCGCCGGCAGCGCTGATGCTGAGCCGAACGCGCCTGCCGAGCTGCTGTCTGTACTCCCCCGGCCATCTCCGCGTTGCAGGGGTGCATCCCTACGGGGACGGAGTGTGACGGAATGAACAAGTTTATGTGGATTCTCGGTGCGACGTGTCTCGGCGTTGCCGCGTATGTATTGTTGAGCGATGTGAACGGGGCGGGGACCAGGGCTGCCGACGGAGTGGATGAGTTTGGCGAGCGCATTGGCGGCTGGGGAACCAGGAACCGGGTTGCCGGGGCCGGTGGCGTGCTCGGCGGCAAGCTGAAGCAGGGCTTTGGCAAGCTGACCGGTGACGATGAGCTTGCGGGTGAAGGATATGCCGATGAAGCCGGCGGCCGCCTGAAGGATACCGCTGGAAAGGCGGCGCATGCGGTAAGCGAGACGATCTCCGACCTGAACCGCTAGACTAGATTTCCCGCAGGTGCGGGTTAGAAATGAGCCACAGGATAGCGGCTGTTCCGTTAAGTAAAGCCGCTATCCGCAAATGCGAATGGTGCACAGCGAGAGCGCCGCTTGTTGCCGTTCGATATTTAACGCCTTACCTCAGAGACATTGAATGATCCAGCAAGGCCCCGATCTGCGGCAAGGCGGCGAAACATTTCTGGACCGGCTCTGGGACGCGCGAACTGCGCGCGTGCTTACCACGACTCTCCTGTTCGTGATCGTGCTCGCGTTCTTTCGGGCTGCACGCGAAACCTTGACTCTCTTTTTGTTTGCCATCCTGTTCGCCTACTTCCTGGTGCCGCTGGTAAATAAGCTGGAGCGGCCGCTGCGTGGCCGCGGTAAGTCTATCCTCGTGGTGTATGCGCTGCTGATCGGTCTGCTGGTCGCCGTGGGTTTCATCGCCGGGCCCAGTATCGGCGACGAGAGCAAGGAGCTTACGGCAAGCCTGCCGTCTCTGCTGGACCGCCTCGGTTCGGGCGAACTGATCCAGCAGTTTGGCCAGGCGCATCACCTCAAGCCGGCGGTCACGGGACAAATCCAGGGTTTTCTGGTCAGCCACCGCAGTGACATCCTGGGCTACGGCAAGGTCATCGGCTCTAGTCTTGCCGAACCGGTGAAGCATATCTGGTGGCTGGTCCTGATCCCGATCCTGAGCCTGTTTTTTCTGCGGCAGGGGTTCGAGATTGCGGAAGGTGCGGTCAAACTGGGCCGCACCACGACGGAGCAGCAGATGATTCGGGGTCTGCTGAACGATATTAATGTCATGCTGGGCAGCTATATCCGTGCGCAGATTACGCTGGCGGCCCTCACGCTGATCTCTTTCGCGATCGTTTTGAGCGCGATGCGTGTGCCTTACGCGGTTATCCTGAGCCCGATTGCAGGGTTCCTTGAGTTCATCCCTGTGGTGGGACCCGCGCTGGCTGCGGTATCGATCGTGGTTATCTCGATCCTTGCCGGGTACTCCCACGTACTCTGGCTGGTGCTCTTCCTGGGGCTGTGGCGGCTTACGCAGGACTACGTGAGTGCCCCGCGGATCATGGGCAAGTCGCTTGAGATCAACCCGCTGCTGCAGATCTTTGCCGTGCTGGCCGGGGGCGAGATCGCCGGTGTGGTGGGGGCGCTGATCGCGGTTCCGGTCGCGGCTACCCTGCGTATTTTTGCCCGCCGTATGCGCCGCAGCGAGGAAGAAGCCGCACAAATCGCGCTGACCGCGCCCTCTGTTACTCCCCAGACGCAGCAACCGGTGCAACAATAGGGAATGCACCTCGCGGGTTTTTGCGAGTTGAAGGAGTTTGCGTGCTTCCATTTCTCTTATTGATCGCCGCCATCGCCAGCCATGTGCTGCCGCATCCGTGGTGGAACTTTACTGCTGTGGGCGGGGCACTGCTGGTATGGGGAGCGCGCCGGAACTGGTACTGGGCCGCGCTGCCGGTAGGCCTGCTGGCGGTGGGAGACTTTTACCTCACCCGCTTTGTCTATGGCTATCCGTTCCATGCCAATGCCTACCTGCTGACCTGGGCCTGGTACGCGCTGGTGATCGTGCTGGGGCACCTGCTGCTGCGGGGCTCGCCGGGGTTTGCGCGGGTTGCCGGCTCAGCAGTGCTGGCGTCTACCTCATTCTTTGCTGTCAGCAACTTCGCGGTGTGGGCTGTGCCGGGTTCCTGGTACCCGCATACTTGGGCCGGGCTCAACGCCTGCTACGCGATGGCGCTGCCGTTCTACCGCAACGACCTGGTATCGACGCTGCTTGTGGTCGGGCTGGTGTGGGGATTGCCGGCGCTGGTGGCGCGGACGCGATCGCAGGCAGAGACTGCTCCGGAGCGGGTATAGCGGCTCTCAGGGGCATGCGCAGCGTGGCACCGCAACTTCTTCAAGATCGCGGGTCGCAGCCTCGGGGTCGAGTGGCTGGTAGTATCGCGCGGCGGGCTCTGCGCAGCCCTTGCACAGCTTACAGCCGTCGAGCTCGACCCAGCGCTCGTAGGAAATCCCTTCCCCGCACGCCGTGCAGCTGACCCGCTCGCCCTTGTAGCCGGGGAACTCCTTGGCGTCGAGCGGCACGCGCACCCACTCCTCCGTAAAGAGATCGGCATCAGGCATCTCGCGGTAGGCGTGCATCTGCTGCTGATTCTTGTTCTCAATCTGCGGATACAGCTCGCGGGCGCGCTGCTTGGAGCTCTCGGTGGCGGCAATGCGGATCGCGCGGCCATCGGCCAGGTCGATGAAAGTTGCAGCCATCTTGCCCCAGTCGCGGATTTTGAGCGCCCGCTTGCCCAGGCGGCAGCCGGTGACGACGCCGATTGCGTCGGTGGCGCAGCGGTCAATTTCGACAAAGGTGACGAGACGCTTGCGGTCGCGGCCGCGCGGCTCCTCGATGCCCAGCCGCGCGCAGCCGAGCATCGCCATGCGCACGCCCAGGATCTGCCCGGCGCAGAGGTGACCGTGGGCCTTTTCGGCATCGGCCAGCAGCCGGTCCATGGATTCCATAGGGCTATGGTAGCGCCGGGGCGTTAAGGCGACTTGTCCGCAGCAGCAGGAGCGGCGTCGGCCTCGGTATCGCCCTCCTCGACCAGCACGGCAGAGGAGCCAACCAGGTCGAACGAAGACGGCTGCGCGCCGGCGGCCTGGAAGGTGATGCGCAGCGGCTCGCGCTGCCAGGCCGCGGGGGCGCACGCCGCCGCGGTTCGGGGCGCGGCACTGTCCCAGGGAGCGAGCTTCTTCGCGATGACCGGCTTGCGCACGGCCACTTGTGCGACGACGGCGTAAAGCTGCTTGCCGGTCGAGGTAAGCCCGCAATACGCAGCATAATCGCGGAACCAGCTCACGTCGGAGACTGCGGGATCGTAGTCCGGCAGCTTGAGCGGGACGGTGTGGCCGGCGGTGCGGTCGATCAGCAGCCAGGGGCCCTTCTGCCAGACCCAGTGCTCGGTCTTATCAGTCGGCAGGGCGTCGTTGATGCGCAGCGCACGGCGTACCGCGAAGGAGCGGTCGGTCACGTCGTGCGGTTCGCCGGTCGTCCAGTCCTTGACGCGGCCGTCTACCACCAGCGGCCTCACCCGGAGCTCGGCGTCGCCGGGGAGGGCACCGGCGGGGTCGCCTGCTTTGGTGTACGGCACCTTCTTCGCGCCGCCGAGCACGACGGAGTGCACGCGCGGCGGCTTGGCCGGCTTTGGCTTCCTGGGGTCGTCGTTCTTTTCAGACGAGGCGAAGGCGACGCTCGAAGCGAGGCAAAGCAGCAGCACGCAGGCTGCGGATAGGAGTCGGTTGCGGGGAAACATGGCACCACGGTAGGGCAACAGAGGCTTCCTGCGCCGTACAGGAATGGCCTGTGCGGGTTACGACGGGCGGTGGCACGGCCCAGAATGGGAACGGCGCGGTTCCGAAAGTTTTACGATCTCGATCCGGCCGCTTGCGCTTAGGATAGGGCTTTCAGAAACGGCGGCATGTGCCGCCCTGGAGGCACGCCTACATTGACGCTGAACCTGCGCTGGATGAGGACTACGGGAGCGGTCGCGCTAGGGCTGCTGACGGCATCGGCCAGCTTTCTGGGCGCGCAGCAGGTGCGCGGCGGTGGCGGCATCACGCTGCCCGCGCCTCCGCCGACAGAAGTAAAGCCGGTGGCGCAGCAGATTGGCGGCCACACGGTGATGGATCCCTACGAGTGGCTCGAAGACCAGCAGAGCCCGGCGACACGCGCCTGGATCACCACGCAGAACGCGTACACGGCGAAGTATCTGGACCAGGTGAAGGACCGGGGAACGATCACCGAGGCATTGCGCAAGCTGCAGCGCGTCGATGAGGAAACGACTCCGCAGGTTCGCGCGGGACGGTACTTCTATGAGAAGCGGCTGGCTGAGGAGAACCAGGCTTCCATCTACATGCGCGACGGTTTCGGCGGTGCGGAACAGCGGCTGCTCAACCCTGCGAAGATCGGCGACGCGAACACTTCTGTGTCGATCGCTGACATTTCAGAAGATGGCAAGCTGCTGGTGTACGGGGAGCGCCATGGCGGCGCGGATGAAGCGCTTTACCACGTGCTGCAGGTCGATACGCAAAAGGCGCTGCCTGACACGCTGCCGCTGGCGCGCTACTCCGGCGTCTCGCTCGCGCCGGACGGCAAGGGCCTGTACTACGCACGGTTTTCGCATGAGGGCACGACGGTGCACTACCACGCCTTTGGCGGCCCAGACGCGCAGGACGCGATGCTGTTCGGCAAGCAGTACCGCGGCGAAGCGCTGGGCGAAATGGCGCTGATCGGCGCCTCGATCTCGGACGATAACCACTGGCTGTTTCTCTCGATCTCACGCGGCGTGCCGGCGAAGCGCCAGGACATTCTGGTGAAAGACATGCGCAAGCCGGGTGGCGAGTTTGTGCCGCTGGTCTACGGCGTGGAGGCGCACATGAGCGCGGAGGAGGCGGCCGACCGCTTCTTTCTGCGCACCGACTATGAAGCGCCGAATAGCAAGATCGTCGAGCTGAAGCCGGGCGAAGCGCCCGCGGCGTGGAAGGTGCTGGTGCCCGAAGGGAAAGATGTGATCGAGGGCTTCTCGATCGCGGGCGGACGCATTTTTGTCGAGCGGCTGCATGACGTGAAGACCGAGACCACCATTTACACGCTCGATGGCAAGCAGACCGGCACGCTCGCGTACCCGGGCATTGGCACCGGCTCGCGGGTGAACGGCCGGCCCACGCAGGACGAGGCGTTCTACAGCTTCCAGTCGTTCAATTTGCCGCCGACGATCTATCGCTACAGTGTGAAGACAGGCCGGAGCGAGGTGTTCTTCCGGCCCGCGGTGCCGTTCGATTCGTCGCAGTACGAGGTGCACCAGGTCTTTTTTCCATCGAAGGACGGCACACGGATCCCGATGTTCATCGTCGGGAAAAAAGGTCTGAAGCGCGACGGCAGCGAGCGCCTGCTGATGACAGGCTACGGCGGCTTCGACCTGGCGGAGCTGCCCGCCTGGAACGCCGAGTACGCCTGGTGGCTGGAGCGGGGCGGCTGGTTTGCGCTGCCCAACCTGCGCGGCGGCGAGGAGTACGGCGAGCCGTGGCACAAGGCCGCGATGTTCGAGAAGAAGCAGAACGTTTTCGACGACTGGTTCGCGGCGGCGGGGTATCTGATCAACAACGGTTACACATCGCCTGCACACTTCGCCATCCGCGGCCGCTCCAATGGCGGCCTGCTGATGGGCGCGTCGATGACGCAGAGGCCGGAGCTATGGGGAGCAATCTGGTGCGGGTACCCGCTGCTCGATATGCTGCGCTACCAGCACTTTGAGTTCGGACGCCTGTGGACGACCGAGTACGGCAGTGCGGATGACCCGGCGGAGTATCCGTATCTGGCGAAATACTCGCCGTACCAGAACGTGCGGCCAGAGACAAAGTACCCGGCGATCATGTTTTTTACCGGCGACAGCGATACGCGGGTCGCGCCGCTGCATGCGCGCAAGATGACGGCGCGGGTGCAGGCGGCGAGTGCGAGCGGGAGGCCGGTGTTGCTGCACTATAGCTTGAGCGGTGGGCATAGCTCCGGGGTTTCGCTCACGCAGGAGATGGCGGACGAGACGGACGAGCTTGCGTTTTTGTGGAATGAGACGGGAGCGAAGTAGGCGGCTTGCAAAAAGCCTTTTACTCGCCGGGAAACATGCCCGAGTCAAGCTCCCGAGGTTTTTCGGAGGTTGATGCTTCGAGTAAAGGTCGATTGATAAGATTCCATGCTTTCGCATATTTCCAACTTACGTAGACAGCATGGTACAGGTTCAAAAGAAAGCCTTCGCGGCCGTCGAGAAAACCTGCGCGAAGAATAAAGTTATACGCAAAAGTAGCAAGGGGTCTTAACAGCACGTCAGAGACGAGACGCGGCTTTGAACCACGTTTCTTCACCTGCCCTGCGGCGAGCGAGCTGTACCGATTCATATGCTCAAGATACATATCTAGTGATGGATAGGCGTCGTGAATAAGATCACCGTCAAGCTCCATCGTCGCACCGTGATACTCGATAGTTTCATGAACGGAACGCTGCTCGAAACGGGCTGCTCCTCTCTTAAAAAGCCGTAGCTTGCGATCAGGGTAGAAGCCGCCATGTTTCATCCAGCGGCCCAAGAAATAGTTTCTGCGATTGACATAGAAAGCATCACAGTTTGGAGGTGCTGAAAGCAGTTGTTGTATTTGGTCTCTTAGCTCATCACTTACCATTTCGTCAGCGTCAAGAGACAGAATCCAGTCTTTTGTGCACTTCGCAATGGCAGAGTTCTTTTGATTTGCAAAACCTTGCCACTCTTCAAAAAAAACTCTTGCTCCGTGGCTGCGAGATAGCGCAACTGTATCGTCCGAAGAGCCCGAATCGATGAGAATGATCTCGTCTGCCCAGGTCACGCTGAGAAGAGTTTTCGCAAGGCTTATTTCTTCGTCTTTGGCGATTATAGCCACAGAAAGACTCAAGCGAGCGGCCTCTCCGCGGTCCTGGAAATCTTTATTCATGCTCTTGCATACGCTTTCCGAGTTCGAGAACCCTGTTGCCAGAAACATGTTTAGCCACTTGACCAAAGTTTAGCACTGTGTGTTGTGGCACTGTCTTCCTTCGCGGGGAAGCAACTCCTATGACATCAACAAGCCTCAGTTGTCAAGATGCCAAAAAGCCTAACTAAAAATTGATTTTACTGATGGAAGCAAGCGTGTTTATTACCGGAGTTTTAACTTTACAAAGCATCATGCCCATCGGTAATCATTCGTTTGCGAATGGTAAGAGAGGAGTTGACGGATCGCTAATGTTTAGCTACTTCAGCGCTCCACTATTCCACACTTGTCGATCGCTAACGATTCACCAATCGATACACCCGGAGGAACAATGATCATCCCCCTGTTCAAGCCCTTGCACTTCGCAACGTTGCTCGCAGCCACAGCGAGCATTGCGCTATCAACCCCGCAGCATGCCTTCGCCCAAGCGGCACCACAGCTAAGCTCGGGCATACAACTATCAAACGTCATTGACTCGGCTTCTGGACCTGCCATGACCGTCTTGAACAATTCTATTATTGTTGCCTATGTCGACGATAATACGAAGGATTTAGTCGTCGCTAGGGCGTTTAATCCTGATGCAAGTGACCTGAGTGCAGGGTTTAACACGGGAATTGCTGCGCGAGATGTGCCTGCTGTCGCCGTATTCAATAATATGCTTTATGTTGTCTACGATGATTCCAGGACAGGCCAGTTGTACGCAATCACTTCTCCAGATGGAGTGACTTTTTCAGCCCCGATTTTTGTCAATATCACCGGGTATTCCTACATACAACCAGAGGATGGAATTGGCCTACAGGCGTTCAATGGAGCTCTTTACCTGAGCTTCCTTGCCTCGGGAAACAGCGGAGCCCCAAGACAAGCATTTTCGGCCGGTAGTTCTGATGGATTCAACTACACAAGTATTGTTGGGCCTTCCATTACCAATCAGGGTTTTGTAGCTAATTATGGGGCAAGTTTAACCCTGGACAGTTCTGGGCGCCTTGTCATCACGTCAACCGATACAAACGGCGATTTGTATCAGGATAGTATCGCGCCGAATAACGGTCTCCGATTTAAATACACTCCGGCAGCAATAAACTTCAACGGAGTTTTGTACACGTTCGGAAGGAACTGGGCGGAAAACCACAACCTTGAGGAGGGTGCATATGGACCAAACGGCTTTACAGGATATTACCTCTACCCGCAAAGAATAAGCACGGCACCAGGCGCAACGGTGTTTGGTTCAACGTTGCTTGTGGGTGCTCGCTCGGACAGCAACAATCATCTGGTTATCTTCAGCGCGACTAACTGAACGATCGCCTCAAAATGAAGGAAGTGGACGATCAAAAATAGCCCACTTCCTTCATTGAAATATCAGGATGCATGGCAGTTAGGAATAGTTATCAGCTTACGTCACGGCTGCGCTACAAGCTGGTATGACTGCGCAACAGTTCCGTTGCAGGTGTATGCCTGCAGCTCGACACCGTTAGCGGTCGAGGCATCCGGCACATCCAGGCATTTGCTGTTGTTCTTGACCACGAACTTGAAGACGCCGGTGCCCGCGGAGAGCGGCATCCACTGTTCGTTGGGCGCGGCGCCGTACTGGTAGATCTGCAGCAGGCCGCTGCTTTGCCTTACGTCCCACGCGGCATTGGCGCCGTTCCTGTTGACCACCTCGTAGTAGCCGCTGCCGATGGATACGAACTTCCACTCCTGGTTGGGCTGTTGGGAGCCGCAGACATTCTGCTGCACGCTGGCGCTGTTGGCGGTGCTGGAGCCGGCGACCTCAACACAGCGCTTGCTGTTGGTGTTGACGATGTTGTACCAGGTGTTCGGCAGCACGCCGGTCTGCCCGGCCGGCCCGCCGTTGAGCAGAGAGGTCAGGAAGGCATAGCCCTGGGTGCCCCACGCGGTATCGGCGCCGCTGCTGGTCATCAGCGAGTTCGCGTCGCTGGAGTCGTCTTTATAGATCCATAGAAGCGTGCTTACCTGCTGGCTGAGCATCGCGTTCAGGAAGGCGGTGGGGTCAGAGGGGCCGCTGGCTGTGTAGGGGCCATCTTCGGCGAAGATGATGGCAAAGCCGTCGTTGCGCAGCGTCTGCACGCGCGCCACCGTGCTGGCCGTGGTGTTGTAATTCCACACGTAGCCGTGCAGGTCAAAGAGAATGTTGGCGCGCCCCTGCAGCAGCTGCTGACCCTGGCCCAGGATCACGTCTTCCGACGAGTCATAGTAGCTGCCCGGCACGACGATGATGTTGGTATTGCCGGTCGCGCGGATGGTATTGACGATATCCGTCATGTCGCTCAGCCAGGTCGGCGGGTTGGTGCCGGCGTAAGGCTCGTTCCAGGTCTCGAGCCACACGTCGGACTGCCCCTTGAACTGCGTCGCGATCTGCGCCAGCTTGGTCTTGAAGGCGCTGTAGTAGGTCTGCGTCGAGGGGGTTCCGCCAGCCAGCTGGGCGCCAGTGGCCATCCAGTAGCCGGGAACAAAGAGGGTAACCTTGCCGTGGGCGCGGTTGTCATCGACGACCGCCTGCAGCGAGTACACCGGTTCGCCGATGGTGCCGGTGATGGTCGCGCCAGTGATGGGCTGGACGGCCATGTCGGTGATGGGCTCGCGCACAATGTTGATGCTGAGACCGCCCATGGAGGCAGCGTTGGGTCCGTTGGTGCCGAACGCGTTAACCCCAGCGAAGATGGCAGGCGAGCCGTCCTTGAGGATCTGCGTGCCGGAGATGGAGTAAGTGTCCTGCGCCCAACTGAGGGCCGGCGCGAGGCACAGTGCCAGCGCGCATGAGGTGGTAAGTCTTCCGAGTCTGTGCATGGGGGAGTTCTCCGAAAGAACGCTTCCCTTTGGGGCGGGGAGGGTTCGCACGCATACTCGGGAGTGGCTCGGACCACCGGCAAGTTTCTCGGGGTTAATGCGCGTTGCTGCGCGCGTGCCGGCTTGTTAAGCGTGTTAACTGTGCGGGAGGGATACGGGTTACCTCGCCGCAGCCTGAAACACTCCTTTCACACTGGCGGCGTGGGTGCTTTCGGTGGCTTGCCCGGTGGCCAGGGACGACCCGCCCACCCAGAAATCGAAGTCTCCATCGTGGCCGGTCACGAGCGTGCTGCCTTGGTAGAAGGCGAGGTCCTGCTGGGTGAGTGGGAAACTGAGATGGCGAGTCTCGCCGGGGTTCAGCGTCACGCGCTCAAAACCCTTGAGCTCTTTAAGCGGCTGCTCCACCGGAGCCACGCGGCGGCGGAAGTAGAGCTGCGCTACTTCGTCGGCCTTACGCTTGCCGGTGTTGGTCAGGTCGGCCTCTACAACCAGTGTGCCGTCGGCCGCGGGGTGTGCCTGGAAGTGCGAGTAGGCGAAAGTGGTGTAGGAGAGACCCCAGCCGAAAGGGTACACCGGCTCATTGAACTCGTCGATGTAGCGGGAGTGGCCCTGCTCGCCGGGCAGGCGCGGAGGGTGGCTCAGGTCGGTCGAGCCGGCGGGGCGGCCGGTGGGCAGCTGGGCCAGGTAGAGCGGCTCCTGCCCGACGGAGTAGGGGAACTCGACGGTGAGCTTGCCGGAGGGGACGGACTCGCTGAAGAGTGTGGCGGCGAGCGCGGGGCCGGCCTCGATACCGGGAAACCAGGCGGCAAGGATTGCCGGGATGTGCTGCGCGGCCCAGGGCAGGGCAAGCGGGCGCCCGCTAAAAACGAGCAGGACGACCGGTTTGCCGGTAGCGGCGACTGCCTCCAACAGCTGTTGCTGGTTGCCCGGCAGGTCGAGCCGGGTGCGGGAGGTCGCTTCGCCCGTCATGGCGGGACCGTCTTCGCCCAGCGCGAGCACGGCTACGTCCGCCTGTTTTGCGGCGTCGATCGCGGCGGCAAAGCCGGTTGTGGAGTTGCTGAGGATTTCGGTGCCTTGCGCGTAGGTCAGGCGGGGACCGAGCCGGGTGGCGAGCGTCTGCCGGAGCGTTTGCACGTTTTTCGGATCGCCGGCCGCGAGCCAGGAGCCGAGCATCTGTTTTGCGTCGTCGGCAAGCGGGCCGATGAGCGCGATCTTCTGGCTGGCATTGAGCGGCAGCAGACCCCGGGCGTTCGAAGGGTGAGGGACGCCGGTGGGCGTGACCGGCGTGACGGTGCCGGCGGGGTCGTTCTTGAGCAGCACAAAGCTCTCTTCGGCGGCGCGCCGGGCCAGGGCACGCTTGGCCTCGGTGAGCTGGTAGGCCGGGGCATCGGTATAGGGGTGCTCGAAGAGCCCGAGCGCGAGCTTGACGCGCAGCACGCGGCGGACGGCCGTATCGACAGCCGCGACCGGGACCTGGCCTGAGCGCACCAGCGCCGGCAAAGTCGTCCGGTACGCATCGCTCTCCATATCCATGTCGGTGCCGGCTTCCAGGGCAAGCGTCGCGGCTTCGCCCAGGTTGGCGGCGACCGAGTGGGGGACCAGCTCGCGGACTGCTCCCCAGTCGCTGACAACGAAGCCGGGGAAGTGCCACTCGTCGCGCAGGATGCCGGTGAGTAGCGGCTTGTTGGCAGAAGAGGGCACGCCGTTGAGCGTGTTGAAGGAGGTCATCACGGTGGCCGCGCCGGCCTGGACCGCGGCATCGTAGGGCGCCAGGTAGGTCTGGCGGAGCTGCGTCTCGGACATATCGACGGTGTTGTAGTCGCGGCCGGCGACCGGGGCTCCATAGGCAGCGAAATGCTTGACACAGGCGGCGACCGAGGTGGGATCGCTGAGCGAGCTGCCCTGGTAACCCCGGACGTATGCGCGGGCCAGTGTGCTGCTGAGCCAGGGGCTCTCGCCCGCGCTCTCGGCGATGCGGCCCCAGCGCGCGTCGCGCGAGATGTCGACCATCGGGGAGAAGACCCAGTCGATGCCGTCGGCGCGGGCCTCGGTCGCGGCGGTACGGGCGGTCGCCTCGACCAGCGACGGATCGAACGAAGCAGCAAGGCCCAGGGGGATGGGGAAGATGGTGCGGTGGCCGTGGATTACATCGTAGCCAAAGATGAGGGGGATGTGCAGGCGAGTTTCGTCGACTGCGATGTGCTGCAGACGATTGGCCTTGGCCGCGTCGACGACGTTGAGCAGCGAACCGATGTCGCCGCGTCGCACCATGGTTTCTTCGCCCTCGCGCTGCAAGCCCGGGCCGGTCAGGATGCCGGAGGAGAACTGGGTCAGCTGACCGAGTTTTTCCTCGAGCGTCATCTGTTGCAGCAGGGCGTTGATGCGGGAGTCTGAGGCGGCAGTCGCGGTTGTTGTGAGCGGTTGCTGCGGCAGTGCAGCGAAGGGCGCGGCGAGCGCGAGGGTAAGAGCGGTACGGCGGAGAGTCACGGTTCGCAAGAGTTTTCCTCGCTGCTGCTTGAAGCAGAACACGGTTCTGGTGGCGCGGGCAAAAAAGCAGGTCTTTTGGCGGACGCGTTATTGGCGCAAGTGCTATCGGCTGCGGTGCTCTCGCTTGTGCGAGATCAGCTTCTCTCGGGATGATCCCTACTTTGTTGATGGCTTGCTGGGCTCTCCCTGGGAACTGCACTTACTGCGCAGGCTGCAGCAGGTAGCGGTGCACGACCGGCTGCGCGAGCCGATGTTGCTCCCTGCCCGCGGTATCGAGCGCTGCCTGCACGGCGGCGAGCAGTTTGTCGTTGGCCGGGCTGGCGACATTGCGCAGGAGGTGGTTGCGCGTGGTGTCAAGCGTGATTTTGCCGTCATTGGCCTGGTACACGCGGTTCGCCTGCCGCAGCATGGGCGTGTCGAGGGTCGCCAGGTTCACACCCTGAGCCAGCTCTTCGCTCGAGAAGGTTGCGACCGTCTCGCCGTCTACGCGCAGATCGTATCGGCCTGCGCCAAGGTGGCTTACAGACAGCATCTGCTGGTCGAGGTCGGCGACAACTGAAGAAGAGTGCAGGGCGAGCGCCGTCAGCGGGTCAGTCTGGGCCGAAGGCAAGGGCAGCGGAAGTGCCGCGTCCTTCTCAGACCAGGAGAGCGATTTGCCCTTGTGAGTCACTTCGCTGACGACGCTGTTGCCTGCCGACACGAGCGAGCCGCGAGTCGCATCAAGCGTCACTGTGCTGACAGATGATGGCGCGTTCCAGGCCTTGAGCATCGCGTCCGCCATGACCCAGTGCATGCCTGCGCCGGGGTGGATGTGGTCGGCGATGAGCAGCGGCGCCATGGTGGGATCGGCAGCGGCTGCCCGGGTGAGCGCCTGCACCATGGGAGCGTTCAGGTCGACGACCGCAAGCTGCCGCTCGGCGGCCATGCGCGCGATGGAGTCGCCCATGCGGACGAGAAAGCTGTTGTAGCCGGCGACGCCGTGGCCTGGCTGCGTGACCTCATCGTAGGCCGAGGGGCGCAGCACCACGATGCGTGCCTGGGGTGCATGGGTCTTGATCTGGTCGAGGATGTGCGCGAAGCCCAGCTCGAAGGTGCGCATGGTACCGGCGTCGTAGGGACGGTAGTAGCCGTCGTTCATGCCGAGCATGATGGTCACGACAGTAGGCTTCTGGTTGAAGACGTCACGCGGCAGTCTTAAATCGACCGGGCCTCCGCCTCCGCCGCTCACCTTATCGCCGGAGACGCCGGACATAACGAAGGTGATGTCGCTCGTGGGAAAGCGGGTGAGCGTGTAGAGCTCGACGAAGCGTGTGTAGAGCTGCTGCTCTGTAATGCTGTCGCCGTAGAAGACGATGCGGTCGCCGCTGTGCAGGGCGAAGGAGCTTGCCTGGGCTGCGGCGAAGAACGGGGACACAAGGCAGGCGCTGAGCAGGGTCGCGCTGAAGCAGAAGCGGAGGCGGAGGCTGGAGATTCGGTTCATGTCTCTCCCGGTGGGCTCGATGGAGCCGCTCCACCTTATCTGCTGGCCGGGGAGGCGTGGCAAGTTTCACCACGTTAAGTGCCGCAAGGGCAGGCAGGCTGCGCCTTGCGGGTAAATGGCGCGATGTTTGCTGGGCTGACTGAGGAAAAAGTCGACGTTAAGAGCTGAGCTTAGGTTATGGATCGCGCCCCGCGCCTACTTTGCGGCAGAGGAGGCAGCGGAGGCAGGCTCTTCTTCAATCGCAAGTGCATTGAGCACGGCATAGTTCTGGCTGGGGGTAAAGGTAAGCATGATCTTGCCCTGCATGGTCGGCTGGATTCCGGTGAAGCGCTTGACCACCTGAAAGCCTTCGTCATCGGCCTCCCGCAGCACGTCGAACTGCGACAGCAGCTCCTGCCCGTTGCAGGTGACATCAAAACGCCGCTCGCCCCGGTTGGCCGGCTGGTGTGCCTGGTGCGAGAACCACGCATCCTGGAAGTAGAGGGTGAGGCGGTACGTGCGGTTGGGCAGTACCGGGATTGCGTAGCTGAAGTTGCCGAACCGCTCGTTCTGGTAGAAGCCCTGCAGCGGCAGGTTGGGAAAGACGCTGGGGAGATAGGTGACGCGGCCGCCATGGAACCATGCGTCCGGCGTCCAGACGGTACCTTGCGGGTCAAAGTAATAGGTCGGCAGGGTAGTCTGCCGGATAGGACGCAGTGCATCGCCATTGCCGGGCATGATCTCGAGCGCGTTCAGGAAAGCCTTGCCAGCGCTGTCTCCCTTGAACTGGACGTGGATTTTGCCGTCGGCGGCTGGCTGCACCCCGGCGTAGATCTTCTCGGTCGCGTTCGCAAAGCCGCCGGCGTCGGAGGTCACGTCGAACATCTGCGCCATGCGCTTGCCGTTGATCCAGATCTGCATGGTGCGGAAGCCTTCGCCATGGACGGAGGTCTCGGCGAAGTAGAGATGCAGCTCGTAGGAAGCGCGCGGCAAAGGGATGTCGTAGGAGAAGTCGCCTTCGCGGCCACGCTGGTAGATGCCGCTGTCGGCGGCGCCCCCGATGGCCGCGAGCCGCCGGTGGAAGGCTGCGCCCCCGTGGAAGTACGCGTCTCTGCCCCAGATGCGGCCAGCCGCATCCTCAAAGGCGCGGCTCTGCCCGCATCCGAGCCGGAGCGCCGCGTCCGTCATGGCGACAGGCGGTGCTTTCGTGGGACTGCTGCGCATCCAGAACCACGCCGGCAGGCCAGCCAGCGCCGCACCCAGCGCGACGGCGAGCAGCAGCGCAGCGACCCGGAGCGCGGGGAGCCGGTGAGCGGGGAGCCGGTGAGCGGCTGTTGCGGGTTCTGTCACTGTTGCGGTTGCAGTTGCAGCCGGACTGGCTGGTGAACCGGTCACCGTCTCATGCGCCATCGGCTCTGCCAGCTCTGGAGCACTCTCAGGGGACTTGCCGTGTTGTTCCGCGGCGTGCTGCTCGGCAGCCTCTGCCGGCGTGGGCTGAGGAACGAAGCTGGGCAGGCTCTGACCGATCGGCAGGGTGATCCAGATGGCGTGAGTTGCGCCTTCAGCTTCGTAAAAGCTTTTGAGTTTTTTGCGCAGGTGGTGCAGGTTGACCCGCACGCTGCCGTCCTGCTGCGGGTCGAAGTCGCTGCTGCGGCCCATGACTTGGGTCGCGATCTCGTACTCCTTGATGAATGTCTCGCCGCGCAGCTGGCGGCCGCACAGGTACTCGAGAATGCGTGCGAGCGTGGGGGCGCGCCGAAAGGTGTCGGAGGCGAGCACCGCTTCGAGCTCTGCCTGCTCAGCACTGTTCGTCATCGGGTTCGACTGCGTTTCAATCATCGTCTGGGTCGGACTGTCCTGGGGGGCTGCAGCAGACCGTTATGGGCAAGGTGGTGCAGGGTTACCGAGGTTCCAGGCGCGCTGCGAGTTTAACACCCGGCCAGCAGGGGAGTCCTGCCAGGCCTGCAGAGCGCTCCCTGACGCCCCACAGAGCCCACACCCTGTTAACGTGACCGTTACAGAGCGCGGTCCGGCCAGCAAACATGCTTAACATCTAGAAACTTGCCCGGTACGCGGCCCGGGTTGTTCCATGGAGCTCGACCCGCGCCAGAGTGCCTGCACTGGCGCCGGAAACCGCCGGATGAGTCCCGAGGCATGATGCTGCGCAGCCGATGTTTGAGACCGGTCTCACCCTTGGGATCGCATATTTCCAACGTGGCGCTCCTTCTTGCCGGCGCTCTGTTTTTTTATCTGTCAGCCGCGACTTGCCTGCTGGCGCAGACGCCCGAGGGCGACTACCAGCCGGCAGCCGATCCTGCCGCGGAGGTGGTTCTGGGCCACGCGCGGTTCACCGTGCTGACGCCGCAGATGATCCGCATGGAGTGGGTCGCGGATGGCCGCTTTGAAGACCGCGCGTCGCTCGTCTTCCTGAACCGGCGCCTGCCCGTGCCGGGCTTTACACGGCGCGTGGAGCACAAGGGCGGCGACCGGGTGCTGCACCTGCATACCGAGGCGCTGGACCTGACGTACACGCTTGCGTCCCCCAGGAATGGCGCGGGGGACGGGCGCTTTACGCCTGCGACGCTCTCGGTTTCGTTGCGGGTAGATGGCAAGCCGGTGCTGTGGAAGCCGGGTATGGTGGACCCTGAAAACCTTGAGGGCACCACGCGCACGCTCGACATGGTGAAGGGGGACAAGACGCGCGAGCCGATCGGGCCGGGGCTGGTCTCGCGTTCCGGGTGGGTGGTCGTCGACGACTCGACGCGGCCCCTGTTCGACTCGGCCGACTTCAGCTTTCCTCATGGCGAAGACAGCCCGCTGCCGTGGGCGGTCGAGCGGCCCGAGACGACCACGCAGGCTGAATATGACCAGCTGAAGGATGCCGAGTCGCCCATGGCTGCGGATGGGACCGCAAGGATCGCAAGGCAGGACTGGTACTTCTTCGGCTACGGCCACAATTACAAACAGACGCTTGGGGATTACACGCGTGTCGCGGGCAAGATCCCGCTGCCGCCGCGGTTCGCCTTTGGGGCATGGTGGTCGCGCTACTGGTCATACAGCGATCAGGAGCTCGAAGACCTGGTGCGCCAGGCGCGCGAGGCGGATGTGCCGCTCGATGTGCTGGTCGTCGACATGGACTGGCACCTGCCGTTCCATGATGATTGGAGCGTGCAGGACGCCTCAGGCAACGTGGCGCGGTGGACCGGCTACACGTGGAACAAGCTGCTGTTCCCTGATCCGCAGCTGTTCCTCGACAAAATGCACAGCGAAGGATTGAAGGTGACGCTGAACCTGCACCCGGCCTCAGGCGTGCAGCCGTTTGAGGCACCGTATCCCGCAATGGCGCGCGCGATGGGCATCGATCCTGCATCGAGTAAGTATGTCCCGTTCGACATCACGGACAAGCGCTTTGCGCGCAACTATCTTGACATCCTGCACCATCCGCTGGAGCGCCAGGGGATCGACTTCTGGTGGCTCGACTGGCAGCAGTCGCAACACACGGCGATGCCCGGCGTGGACCCGACCTGGTGGCTCAACTATGTGCACTTTACCGACCAGCAGCGCGAGGGCAAGCGGCCGCTGCTGTTCCATCGCTGGGGCGGCCTGGGCAACCATCGCTACCAGATCGGTTTCTCGGGCGACGTGATTTCGAGCTGGGAGTCGCTCGCTTTCCAGCCCTGGTTTACCGCGACTGCGGCTAACGTCGGCTATGCCTATTGGAGCCACGACATCGGCGGACACATGCCGGGCAAGATCGATCCGGAACTGTATACGCGATGGTTACAGTTTGGCGCGCTGAGCCCGATCCTGCGCACCCACACCACCAAGAATGCCGAGGCGGAGCGCCGTGTGTGGGCCTACCCTGAGCCATACTCAGGCATCATGCGCGATGCGTACCATCTGCGCTATGCGCTGCTGCCGTACGTTTATACCGAGGGCCGCCGCACGTATGACACGGGCGTGGCCTTTGTGCGACCGCTGTACTATGACTGGCCGGAGCAGCCTGATGCGTATGCCAGCAAGGGCGAGTACCAGTTTGGTGAGAACCTCATCGTCGCGCCGGTGGTTGCGCCGGTGGACCCAGTCACGAACCTGGCGGAAAAGAAAGTATGGCTGCCGCCGGGCGCGTGGATTGAGTGGCCAACGGGCCGGCGTATCGAGGGGCCAGCGATGGTGGATCGCGCGTTCTCGCTCGCGCAAGTGCCGATGTATGTGCGTGCCGGCGCGATTGTGCCCATGTCGCCGCCGATGTTGTGGACCGGTGAGAAGCCGCTCAGTCCGCTGATCGTGAACGTGTTTCCACTCAACAGTGGCGAGCATTCGGAGTACACGCTGTATGAAGACGCGGGATCGACCTCTGCCTACACCGCGGGCGAAGCGGCGCGCACAAAGCTCACCGCGTCCGAGGATGGTGACACGCTGACCGTGACGGTGGCGGCGGTGCAGGGCAGCTATCCGGGCATGCCCGTGCAGCGCAGCTACGAGCTGCGCTTGCCGGACGACTGGCCCCCGGCGCAGGTGACGGTGAATGGGGCCGAGCTGCCGTACCGGGTCGACAGCCAACAGGCGGCCTGGCATTTTGAAGGCAACACGCTGACGACCCTGGTCGCGACGAGCCAGTTCCCGGTCGGGACTGCGGTGACGTTTGTCGTTCGCCGCGATGCTGCGCTGATGGCGCGCCGCGCGGAGTTGAATGGCTTTAGCGGGACGACCACGCGTCTGCGGGAAGCTTACGATGCGCTGCAGAACAACACCCCGGTCGATCTGCCGCCGGACGAGTTGATCGATGCGATGCAGACCGGCGATCGGCTGGGCTACCAGCCGCAGCAGGCAGGCGCTATCCTGACGCACTGGAACGAGCTGCTGCCGAAGGTGCGCGAGGCTGTGGCGCGTGCAGAGAGCGTGGAGGAACAGCGGCGCGCAAGCAAGGTGCGCGCCGCAATGCTTATCAACTGGACGCCGCAGGGAGCTGCCGCCATGCTCGATCAGATCCGGAGCCGCGATGCAATTGCCACTGCCGCTGTTGCAGATATGGACCGGGAGAGAGCAGCCACGGCAGTTGCCGGCCCGGCCGTTAGCCGCGGGACGCCTGGCAGTACCCGGTGATGTGGCGGGTGCTGGGATGCGCCGCAATGGCCGTGCTGGCGGCTGCGTGGCCCGAGGCCGCTGGGACCGCCCAGTTTACCGGCGATCTGCAGGCGACGCACTTTCATCTCGCGCCACGTCCGGCAGCAGCGAAGCCAATCACTGAGGCGGCGATGCTCGACAGGCTGGACGGCCTTTGCCGCTTTACCGCGCAGTGGCAGGACCAGAGTGGGGCAGTGATCGACCCGTATCTGCATCGCGAGTTCCAGTATGCAACCCCGTACTTCGCGTTTGCTGTAGGCGCGCTGGTAGTGGCCGGCCGCTCACGCGACCTGCTGCCGCATGGCGTGGCCGCGATGGAGCATGCGACGCTCCAGCTCGCCGGCGGTCGCGCCAGCGTGACCGATCAGCATGCGGAGTTCTTCCTTGCCTCGCTGACCGAAGCGCTGCCGGTATACGAGGGGCTGGTGCCTCATGTGCAGTGGACGCGGTGGCGCGACCGCATGCGTCTGCCCATCGCGCAGATCATCGGCAAAGATGCCAATAACAACTGGCGCACCTACGCGATGAAGGGCGAGTGGCAGAGAGCGAAGCTGGGACTGGTCTCGCGCAAGGCGGCGGTTGCGTTTGTCGAGCAGTACTGGCGCAGCGAGCAGCGGGACCGATTCGCAGCGGCGCCCACGTCGCTCTACCACGACCGCACCGGCGACCCGGATACGTTGAGCGTTGCGCTTGTGGGTGAGGGCAACCTGCTCTCGCTTGTGGTTGAGGGCTACAACGGGCCGAGCGCGGCGGAGATTCGGGAGAAGGTGCTGACCGCGCTGCGCGCCACGCTGTTGCTGGTAGACCCCAGCGGACAGATGCCTGCGAACGGGCGCACCGACGACCATGTATGGACCGACGTGGCGATGCAGCTGGCTTTCTCTGCCGCTGCGCCTCTGGTTCGCGCCGACGGCGATGCGACGACCGCAGACGCGATGGAGCGCATGGCCGAGCTCAGCTTTCAAGGGATGGAGCGCTGGCGCCGCGGCGACAATAAGTGGGCCGGCAGCTACTACATTACGAAGAACCATTTCGACCCGCAGCTTCGCGTCGGCTATCAGAACGCGACGCAGTACTCCAACTACACCGGATCACTAATGTTTCACCTGGCGGAAATGTATCGTCTGCGTCACGAGACACACCCATTGCCCTCCCGCTTGTCCGCGCCGGCCGAGATCGGCGGCTACGGTTTCGAGCTCGACCCGGGGTTTGCGAGCGCGTTTGCGAATGCAGGCGGACTGCAGATGCAGTTCAACCTGCGCGGAGAAACGAAGGAGCGCAACGACAACTGGTGGACTCCCCTGGGGGTGGTGCGTATTGCCCGCTCGCAGTGGGACACGCGGCTGGGGCCGTCCGATGGGGCACAGACTGCCACTGCCGCAGTGAGCTTTGCGCCGGAGATTCGGCGCGACGGCCATTGGACTCGCCTTACGGAGTTGCCCGCAAATTACGAAGCCCGGTGGAGCGTGCAGATGGTGAACCCCGCGATTGTGCGCTGCACGCTGGATTACCGTCCGGTCGGCGGCTTCGACGGCCCCAGCTTTCGCAACCAGTTCCTCCTGACCCCGGACGGGGTGCTCTCAAGCGTGGAGCAGACCTCTGCCGGGCCGACTCCGTGGGCTGTTACGTGGCCTCTGCTGCTGAACGACGGTCGCCCGCTGCGCACGCGCATCACGGCGCGAATTGCCGAGACGGCCTACCCGCAAAGCAGCGACACGGAGAGCTTTCTTGCTGTCGATGTGAGCAGCAGGTTCGATGCCGACACTGCGCCCGTGCGCTCGCCCTATGGCGACTTGCTACCGCTGCGTTTGCAGAGTCCGGCGGGTGTTTCGCATACTTTTGTCTACCCGCACGATGCATCGCAGCCCGATGCCCAAGCCGTGCTGAAGAGCTTTCGGCTCACGCCCACGGGTTTTGATTCGCTGCTGGGGCGCGTTATGGGCGATGTCTACGTGGGCCTCACCTTCGCAGGCGGACGGGCGAAGACTGTTGACCTGGATGGCGATGGCAGGCCTGATCTTCGTTTCAACCGGGAGTGCGGGTTCGTTCTGCAGCTTCGTGACGGCGCTGTGACCCGGATGGAGGCGGACCGGAACGTTACGGCCCGGCTGCGCGGAAAGGCTTACCACCTGGCCGCGTACCATCCGCAAAGGGTTTCTCGATGATGGGGAAAGCTGGGTTTACGCGCGGACACCCTTACAAAAGCCTTCCGTAATGCGCTCGTTAACTTCTCCGTTGGGCTCGTTAACGCCTCTTCGATGCTGGATTTACGCAGAGAAACGCTCGCTTTACTTCCCAACTCCTGAAAGGCGAACGTATTTTCGCGAAGTGTCAGGAGCGACAGCAAACTATGCAGACTCAGATCAAGGAACTGCTTTTTCGGATGAGGCTTTGGGGCGTACTTCTGCTTTTGTGCGGCTGCGCGGCGACTACTCCGGTGTACGGGCAAACGACGGGATCTGTTTCGGGTTCAGTCACCGACCCCAGCGGCGCCGTCGTCGGGGGCGTTCAGCTGCAGCTCAAGAATCTCTCCACCAACATCGTTCTCTCGGCGACAAGCACAGGCAGCGGCTCCTACTTCTTCTCGTCTGTGCAGCCGGGCAACTATACGCTGACGGGCACGCGAGCCGGGTTCAAGATCGGCGAGACCTCGTCGATCGTCGTCAATGCGCAGTCGACCACGACCATCGACGTGCATCTGGAGATGGGCTCCGACGCGCAGACCGTGCAGGTCTCCGCCTTCGGGGCGAACTCGATTGACCTGGCCACCGCGCAGGTAAGTACCACGGTCGGCGAAAACAAGATCATCAACCTGCCGAATACTAGCCGTAACGTGCTGAACTTCGCGCAACTCGCCCCGGGCGTCGACTTCAGCAGCCAGGCCGAGGGCGGGGGGCAAGTCATCAATATCACCGACCAGAGCGCCAGCATCAACGGCAGCGACGAGCAGCATAACAACTTCTACCTGGACGGTATCGACAACACGGGCGGGTTCCGCAACTATGCGATGCAGTTTCCTAATCCTGACGCTGTGCAGGAAGTGCAGACCCTGAGCTCGAACGCCGGGGCGGAGCTGGGCCGGCAGGCGGGCGGCGTGATCAACGTGATCACCAGGAGCGGCACCAATGCGTTTCATGGTGACGGCTATTACTTTTCAACGCCTGCGTCGCTTACCTCCAATAGCTGGAGCAACAATCACTACGACGTGGTGCGGCCTCCGAATAATCAGCAGCAGTACGGCGGCGTGTTCGGCGGCCCACTTATCCGAAACAAGACCTTTTTCTTCTTCTCGTTTCTCCGCTACACCAACAACTCGGTGGCGACGATCGATACCTACCGGGGCATTACGCCCGCCATGCTCAACGGCGACTTCTCTGCCCTGTTGACCGATCCTGTCACGCCGCTCCAGCTCTACAATCCCGACACGCATCAACCCCTGGCGAACAACCAGATACCGCAGACCATGGTCGATCCAGTCGCGAAGAAGCTGTTCGCACTTATTCCTCAGGTGCCGGCCTGGGGCAACTACTACCAGTTCACGTTCAGCCAGCCGCTTGAGAACCAGGAGTGGCTGGGCAAACTCGACCACCACTGGTCGGATTCGAATGTAACTACCTTCAGCGTCCTGCGCGTCTTCGGCCAGGGAACGTATCCGGCTTCACAGGCGTTCAATTTCGGGCAGGCCCTGAACAAGGTTCCCGATTACCCGGGCGAGGTCGACACCAATGGACAGTGGACAACATCGCTTCGCCACACCTGGATTGCAACCCCAAGGCTGACAGCGGAGGCCTATGTCGGGCTCAACCGGCAGTCGGCAGACCGGGGCAGCACCGACCACTCGACGGATCTAGCCGATCTGGGGGCGATAAACTTTCCGTCGGTACAGCCCGGCGCGCGTAAGTACTACCCCGGCTTCTCGACCCGCGGCTCTGACGGCACGCAGGGAGAAAACGGCTATCTAAGCCTGTATGTGCAGACCGACTATCACGTGGGCGGCAAGGTGACCTATGTCAAGAGGTCGCACTCGATCGAGTTCGGCGCTGACAGTGAGCGCGACCAGGCCCGGCAGTTTAACGATGAAGATGGCCTCACCTTTACTTTCGATGGTCGGTTCAGCGGCAATGGCGCTGCGGAACAGAACCAGACCGGCACTAGCTATGCCGACTTCCTGATGGGCCGCTCCAGAAGCTTTGGACAAAACGGCGTGCTGGATGAGAAGCTGCATGACTGGTCGAACTTCTTCTTTGTGCAGGATACCTGGAAGGTGAACCCCAAGCTGACGCTGACGCCCGCGCTGCGCTACGAGTTCTATCTGCCGTACAGCGCAGCCAATGACCATGCAACAGGTTACATTCCAGGTCACCAATCTACCTTCTTTCCCTTGGCGCCAGTCGGCCTTGCGTTCCCCAATGACACAAATGGTGTGCCATCGGGCCTGTATCCCACGGACTACAAGCAGTACTCGCCGCGTATCGGCGCCGCCTATGACATCTTCGGCAATGGGAAGTGGGCTTTGCGTGCCGGCTTCGGCAAGTATTTCTCCCATAACAGCGGACAGTATTTCATGCAGAACTCGGAGTCTACTCCGTGGCAGCCGTCTGCCTCCTGCAGCGCACAGGCTTTTGTCTCCAACCCCTGGCTTACCTGCCTGGGGCCGACCTATGCGACGCCCCCGACCCCCTTCACGATTCCAAATGGAGGTGCGTACACCTTTCCTGCTGTAATCAACTCCGTCGTAGGCTACAGCCAGGACTGGAAGTCTCCCTACAGCCTGCAGTGGAACGTCGCCCTGGAGCATCAGCTTTTGCGCGGTATAACCGTTGAAGGCATGTATGTCGGGAATCGGACTCGGGATAACACGCAAGGTATTCCGCTCAACTACTCGCAGTATGTCGACGTGGATGGCGTTGCGCCGAACCTGAACAACATCGTCCCCCGCAGACCTCAGCAGAACTACGGCAATATCCTTCTGTATGAGCCTACCGGCGAGGCATCGTTCCAGGCTTTTCAGGCTGTGGCAAACCTGCGCTACAGTGGCCTCGATTCAACTGTGAACTACTCCGAGCAGCGCGCTTACGATACAGTAAGCGGCGGCGAGGGAAATGAGAACTCAACTGGGGCAAATCCGCAGACCGCAAATCCGCAGAACCTGCTGGGCGAGCGAGCAGAAAACCTGCCGCACCGCAAGTTCCGAGCCTACGCGGTATGGGACCTCCCCATTTTCCGGGCGCGTCCGCAGGTCGGTATGTGGAGACTTCTCGGGGGTTGGCAGATTGATGGCGACTTTGAAGCGAGCAGCGGCGGCCCAAGCGATGTGCAGCTCGGCACAGATTGGAACTTTGACGGTCTGAGCGGCGACCGGCCTAATAAGTCCGGCAGCGTCAACTATGTCAAGAGGAACCTGCACCCGAACGGGAGCAATGGCTACATCGAGCAGTACATCGATGTAGGCACACCTTCCGCCGCCACAGTTGACGGTTTGACCGCGCAGCGCGGCCCTTTCGCGGCCCCGACAGATCACGCAGTCTTCGGTACTCTCAAGCGCAATGCGGTGTTTGGGCCAGGCCAATGGACGCTGAACGGTGCGCTGGTCAAGAACTTCTACATCACTGAAGGCCGGTACTTCCAGTTCCGTGCCGATACCGTCAATCTCTTCAATCATCCGACGCTGGGTAGCCCGGATCTTTCCTACCAGGATGCGACCTTCGGACAGATCCAGGGCAAGAACGGGCAGCGCACCATCCAGATCGGGGGCAAGTTCTACTTCTGATACACAGGGCGCATGCGAGCGGAGAAGTAGGGCTGTTCCGCTTGCGCCTTTGCGCGGCCTGGCGCGGTCGCTGAGCTCGCTGGTGTGCCATTCGGCTCAGCAGCCGGAATTACTACAGAAAAATTGCAGAGATAGCGTCTTGTTTTAGCGCTCTTTTGTCTGTTTGCATTCTCCCTGTTTTACCCGCACATAGCTAAGTCGGCAGCTTTTAAAAGAGGGAGACCGCGTCTGTATGGCACAAACCCAGCAGCCCAGCGATATAGCAAGAAAAAGCGAACCGCTTGTTTCGGCACTTACAAAGCTGCTGGTCTTGTTTATCACTGCTGCCCTCCCACTTGTGGGCACGGCGCAAGTTGCCCCTGATACTGACCCTGCGATCGAGGCAAAGGTGCAAGCGCTGCTGCAGCAGATGACAGTCGAGGAGAAAATAGGTCAGCTAAGCCAACTGGACTACCGGGAACATGGTTCGGACGAGCGCGTGCGGCGCGGTGAAGTCGGCGCCTATCTCAATCTCACCGACCCTGTGGAGATCAACCGCGTGCAGAGGATTGCGATGGAGCAGTCGCGGCTGCATATTCCCATGCTGCTGGGCTTCGACGTCATCAACGGATATCGAACGTTGTTTCCCATCTCGCTGGCGCAGGCGGCGACGTGGGATCCAGCTCTGGTGGAACAGGCGCATGCAACCATAGCGAATGAGACCGCGGCTGTTGGGCTTAACTGGACCTTTGCGCCGATGCTCGATATCGCGCGGGACCCGCGCTGGGGACGCATTGTTGAAGGTTCGGGCGAAGACCCGTGGCTGGGCAGCGCGATGGCGCGAGCAAAGGTGTTGGGACTGCAAGGCGATCGACTGGGCACCCCAGGGCGAATCCTAGCCTGCATCAAGCACTTCGCGGGCTACGGCGCGCCGCCCGGTGGTCGCGACTACGACTCTGTGTACCTGCCCGAGGTACAGATGCAGAACGTCTACCTGCCTCCGTTCCACGCGGCCGTGCAGGCCGGCGCAGGCAGCGTAATGAGCGCCTACATGGACCTGAACGACGTGCCCGCGACTGGCAACGCACCGTTACTGCGCGGTGTTCTGCGCGATGACTGGGGCTTCCGCGGATTTGTTGTGAGCGACTCCTGGGCGGTGCATTCGCTGCGCAACCATGGCTTTGCCAAAGACCTGAACGATGCTGCGCTGCGCGCCTTTACAGCGGGCGTGAACATGGACATGGGAAGCGATACTTACTTCAAGTATCTTGCTACTTATGTCCACACCGGGGTCATCTCGCAACAAGCGCTTGACGATGCAGTGCGGCCTGTTCTTCGGACCAAGTATCAGCTGGGCCTGTTCAGCAATCCCTATGTGGATGTAAGCAAGACAGAAGCCGTGCTGACGGCGCCGGAGCATCGCGTGCTGGCGCGGAAAGTGGCGGTGGAAACCGCTGTGCTGCTGCGCAACCAGGGCAACGTGCTTCCTGTTTCGCGCGGCGTGCGGTCGATTGCGGTGATCGGCTCGCTGGCTGACGACCCGCAGGCGCTTATGGGATCGTGGCCAGGCAAATCGAAAGCCTTGGAGACGGTAACTGTGCTTGCGGGAATCCGCAAGCGGGCAGGTAACACCGTGCGCGTAAGTTATGCGCAGGGCGTGGTGCTGCAGCGGCAGCCCCAGGCGCAGCTGAACCCGGACACGATGGAGGCTGACCGCAGACCCGATGCTTTAATCGCGGCAGCGGTAACTGCTAGCCAGCGGGCCGAGCTGACGGTGCTGGTGCTGGGAGAAAACGCGAGCATGAATGGCGAATATGGCTCGCGCGCATCGATTGACCTGCCGGGCAAGCAGTTACAGCTGATGCAGGCGATTGCCGCTGCCAGTAAGATCACGAAGAAGCCAGTGGTGCTTGTGCTGGTCAATGGTAGGCCGCTCAATATCACGTGGGCGTCGACGCACATTCCGGCGATTCTTGAAGTGTGGGAGCCGGGCACGGAAGGAGGCAATGCGGTAGCCGGGCTGCTGTTTGGCGACGACACACCGGGCGGAAAACTACCACTGACCTGGCCCCGATCGACGGGGCAGATTCCCATCTTTTACGCGCACAATCATACCCAGGTCGACCAGGAAGCGAAGAAGTTTCAATCGTTCTACTGGGACGAGCCGACCACGCCGCTCTATCCTTTTGGCTATGGGCTCAGCTACACAACGTTTCGTATCACTGATATACAACTAAGTCGCAGCGACATAGACACTGCGAGCAGCCTTGACGTATCTGCGCAGGTCAGCAACACCGGTGCGATCGCCGGCGATGAAGTGGTCGAGCTCTACATCCACCAACAGGCAGGCAGCGCCTCTCGCCCTGTGCGCGAGTTGAAAGGTTTCTCTCGTGTGCACCTGGACGCTGGAGAAACAAAGACGGTGCATTTCACGGTTGGGCCAAAGGAGCTTCAGTTCTGGACGCCGGCCACAAGGCAGTGGGTCGTCGAACCGGGAGCCTTTGACCTCTGGGTGGGTGACTCGTCGACCGCTTCCTTGCATGCCGAGTTCCAGGTGAAAGCGGCTTCTGAATAGGTGAGTATCAAAGTGATGAGAATGCGAAGGCTCCTGATTTTTGCTCTTACCGCGGCGGCCACGTCATCGGCCTTTTGCCAGGTCGTTCTGCCCCGGGTAAAGGAGAAACTTGTCTGGCAGGATAACTTCAAATCGGTTCACGGCAATCGGCGTCCGGACCCGCTGGTCTGGACCTATGACGCAGGCGGGGACGGCTGGGGAAATGGCGAGCTTGAAACCTATTGCGCTTATAATTCGAGCAAGCCGCCATGCAACCCGGCAAATCCGAATGCGTTTCTCGGCAAGGATGGCTATCTTCACTTAGTCGCACGGAAAACGGCAGATGGCCGCTACACTTCGGCGCGCCTTCTCTCGCAGGGTCTCAAGACATTCAAGTACGGACGGTTTGAAGCGCGTATCAAGATTCCCTCTGGCCAGGGTTTATGGCCGGCATTCTGGCTGCTTGGCGAAGATGGAAGGACAGCCCCCTGGCCCGCATGTGGCGAGCTTGATGTGATGGAGAACATTGGTAAGGAGCCGTTGATCATCCATGGCTCGATCCACGGCAAGGGCTTTCCCGGGCCGGCTGTAGGCACCACTGGCAGTCTGCCGGATCACGCTCCCTTTGCCGCGGCTTTTCATAAATACGGGATGATCTGGAGCCCGGGGCGGGTCGAATACTACGTCGACGATCCCAGCCGACCCTATGCCATTGATACGCCGGCGAGCATGCCGAAGGGTGGCGTGTGGCCGTTTGATGATCGCAGGTTCTTCCTTCTGCTGAATCTTGCCGTAGGCGGTAAGTGGCCCGGCGACCCCGACGCAAGCACACGCTTTCCCGCTGAGATGTTAGTCGACTACGTCAAGATCTGGCAGATGGAGTGAGTGCGCGGCTGCTGCTGGGCCAAGTTACTTGCCGATGCAGAAGGTAGAGAAGATCAACTTAAGAATGTCGTCTGGTATGGTCGAGCCGGTGAGGGTGTCCAGCTCGTGGAGCGCGGTGTAGAGGTCGAGCAGCAGTAACTCGTGCGGCAGGCTGCTGCTGTTCGCTGCCTGGGCTGCGTTGACAGCTGTTCGGGCGGCGGCTACCGCGCTGTGCTGGCGCAGGGATGTCAGCATGGCAGAATCTGTCGCGGCTCCCGAACGGCCCAGCAGCAGCGTCTCGGCGGCGGTGCGGAGCGCCTCGAAGCCTTCGCCTGTCAGTGCAGAGGTCAGCACTGTGGGGGCCGCGGGCGCGAGTTCGCGCAATCGGTCGAACGCCAAAAGTGCTTCATCTGTTTGCGGGCCCGGGCGTCCCGCACTAGAGTGACGCGCGAGTAGATCAAGGGGAGGCTGCGAGCCTGCTGAGGGCAGGTCGCACTTGTTCAGCGCGATCAGAAGCGGCCGGCCCGCTGCAGCTTCCAACAGCGCTTCCTCTTCGGCATTTAAAAGCTGGGTGCTGTCGAGCACCAGCAGAATTAGCCCCGCATCGGCAAAGGCTTCGCGGGATTTTGCGATGCCGATCCGCTCGGCCTCGCCTGCTGCTTCGCGCAGACCGGCCGTGTCGACCAGCGCAACCGGAATGCCGCCCAGCGCGAGCCGCTCCTGCACCGTGTCCCGTGTGGTCCCGGGCTCGGCTGTAACGATCGCTCGCTCAGTCTTGAGCAGGCGATTGAATAGGGAGCTCTTGCCTGCGTTGGGCCGGCCTACGATAGCGACCGTGACGCCCTCGCTGACCAGCCTGCCAAGCTCGAACGATTGGTCTATCTGTAACAGTGATTGTTGCAATTCTAAGAGCCGGCTCGCAATTGCTGTGTCGCTCATCACCGGCGTGTCGTCTTCCGCGAAGTCAATGCCCGCTTCGAGCATCGCAATCAAGGCCACAAGCTTGTGCTTGAGCGGTGCGATGCGCCGCGAGAGCGAGCCGCCGAGCTGCTGCGCGGCCACCTGCGCCTGCAGCATGGTCTGCGCATCGATCAGGTCGCGCACCGCCTCGGCCTGGGTCAGGTCGAGCCGTCCGCAGAGAAAGGCGCGCTCGGTAAACTCACCCGGCTCAGCAAGCCGAGCCCCTTGGGCCAGCAGCAGGCGGAGCAGGTGATCGAGCAGAACAGGCGCACCGTGGGCCGCGATCTCGACGACATCTTCCCCGGTATAGGAGCGCGGCGCCTGAAAGTAAGTCACGACGGCTTCATCAAGCCTCTGGCCCGTAACAGGTTCAACCAGATGACAGAAGCGGGCCTGCGAGGGCTGAAGTGGAGCGGAAGAGATGCTTACAACGGATTGCGCGATCGAGACGGCCGCAGGCCCGCTGAGCCGCACAATGCCGATGCCGCCGCGTCCTAGAGGAGTCGCAATCGCGGCGATGGTGTCGCGGATCAGGTCTGTATCTGTAGCCGGCATGGTTGCATATACGAGAGAACCGAGGTATCAGCGCCGGCGGGCATCGCGGTCGCCGCCTCGCCTGTCGCGGCCCATGCCTGTCCGGTGGCTGGTGGGAGCAGCCACCACTGGAGGCGGTGTGTAGCTGGCCCGGTCAAAACCAGCCGGGTAAACCACCAGCATGCGCTGCAGTCCTTCGCCTATCGAGGCGGTTTCGACAGACGGGAAGGCGCGAAGAGACAGGTGCAGGAGCCGCCGCTCGCGCGAGTTGGCCGGTGCAAAGGCAAACGGCTGGCCCGTGCGCTCGACGGTATCTACCGCGGTTTCCGCGCGCAGTCGCAGCTCCCTGGCGCGTAGCGCCTTGAAGTTCTCCGCGTCAAAGGAAACCTTGTCATGCTCCTCGCTTTCGAGCCGGATCAGCTTGGCCGCGACATGCTCCATCGCACGCAGCAGCTCACCATTGCGCTCGATCAGCAGCGGCGCATCGGGGCCGGACAGCTCGACGTAAATCTCGCGTGCTTCCAGGCCATCCGGATCAGCCGCGCCGGCGCCGGCAGTTATGCGGTAGCGAAGACGCAGACGGCCGGTGCTGGTCAGCAGCTGGAGGAAAGCGACTATCGATTCTGCGGCGGCTTTGTAGTTTTCGATCGGCACGCGTTTAGTTTACTGAGAAAACCGCTTGCGCGGCTTGCGGCCACTTCGTGGCGAGTGTACTTGTGGCGGCAGGTGCGGACACTTGCGACCCTCCCGCTGGTCGGGATCAAGGATGTTGACCCCGAACATCGCGAGGGCCACAGAGGCTTGAAGATGTTGCAACCCGAAGACTCGCCACGAAGTGCCCGCGCAGGCGGCTTTACGCTTTGCGAGTATTCACAATCTTAGCGTTGATGGTCTTACCGTTTTTTTTTGCAGCTCGGCGCAGCGCCATCTCCCGCATTTCGCGGCCCATCGCGGTCTTGTTCATTCCGAGCTGAATCGCGATGCCGAGCAGGTTTGAGGCAGCCCAGTAAAGCGCGAGACCCGCGCCGATCGACCAGGTCATAAAGCCGAAGACTGCTGGCATGGTAATGGCCATCATGCGCTGCTGCTGCGGATCTACGCCGGGCGAGGGTGTAAGCCACTGCACCAGGAACATGGAGGCGACGAAGAAGATAGGCAGCAGGTGAATGGGATCGGGCGAGCTGAGGTCAGGGATCCAGAGAAAGTGCGCCTGCCGCAGCTCGATCACGTTCCTCAGCATGCTGTAGAACGCGTACAACAGCGGCCACTGGATGAGCATGGGCAGGCAGCTGCCGAACATGTTCACGCCATTGTCCTTCTGCAGCTTGAAGACTTCCTGGTTCATCTCCTGCCGCTTGGGGTCGGTGGCCTTGTACTTAGCGTAGCGCTGCTTGATCGCGTCCATCTGTGGCTGGATGCGCTGCATTTTCATTGACGATCGCATCATGGCGACGCGCGTGGGCAGCGTCAGCAGGCTCAGCAGCACCGTGAGGATAAGGATCGATGCGCCCCAGTTGGCGACGACATGGTCATGCAGCCAGCGGAGCAGCAGGAAGAGCGGCTTCGCAAGGATCGACGTAAAGCCGAAGTCGCGGATCTTGTCGAGGCTGGGGCCGCCATCGGAGCCCTTGATCACAGAAAGCACGTTGAGCGATTTGGGGCCAACAAACAGCCGCGTGTCGAGCACCCCATTGGTTGCAGCGGCAGCTGCGCCCAGCACAGGCGCCGGCGTGGTTTCGTGGTCGTCGGCTTTCTTCAGGTTGCGCGGAATATCGAGCGCCTTGTGCAGCGTGACAAAGCTCGAGTTGGCAGGATGCTCGGGCAGAAAGATAGCGGCGAAGTAGAGGTCGGAAACCCCGGCCCAGTCGAAGCTGCCGTGCAGTGTGTCGCCGCCTGAAACCTTCTTGAGATCCACCTGCTGGGATTTGCCGTTCTGGCTTGAGTCGAACGTTGTGCTGGCGTACTGGGGCAACGTCGCCTGGTCACCAAAGCCCGAGGGCCACGCAAGTGCCGCGGCGACCGGCGTTCCGTTCCGCGTGATGGAAACCTGCGCGTGCAGAACATACGTGCTGTCGAAGGTGAAGGTCTTCTTCACCGCAAACCCATCCGCGGCATAGCTGTAGGTCAGCGAGCCGGGAGCGGCCAGCGTCGGCGCCGTGCTCGACGGCACATAGAGCGCGGTGGCGAGCTTCCGGGTCAGCTCCGGCTGGTAGGTGTAGAGCGAGAGCGGGTTGCCGTATTTGGGAGCGGCGTGATGGTTGACCAGGTCGAGCGGCTTGCCGTCGTCATCCTTGTAGTTCTTCAGAATCCACGAGGTCGCCTCGCCGCCCCGGTTGGAAAAGGTGATCCTGTACAGCGAGTTCTCGACCGTGATGGGCGCAACCGCGCTTGCCTGGATGGTGTTCGCGTCGGGGATCGTGGTGGGCGCGCTTTCGATTGGTGCCGCGGGCGCCGCGCTTGCCGGAGCGGACGCATGCTGCTGCGTGGGCGGCGGCGGGGGCGTGCCTTTCTGGCGAAAATACTGCAGCCCGAGAAAGACCAGCAGAAACAGCGAGAAGTAGATCAGGAGTGAGCTGGAGCCGCCCGGAGAGCCGGTGCCGCCTGCGTTTTGCTGGTTCGGATTCTTGAATTCTGCCAAGGGTGGTTCTTCCTAATCTGGTAAGGTTCTCGCGGAGAAGCGCGCAGGCCGTGCTATCCCATGGTACCTGCGACAGGCGACAGCAGCTTAAAAACCGCGACGCGGCTTGACTGGGCGATACGGCAGGACGGCCTACACGCGTTTCTGGGCGGCCGGCACGGGGTCCCACCCACCGCGGGAGAAGGGATTGCAGCGCAGCAGGCGCCACATCGTCATCGCGCTACCCCGCAGCGGTCCGTGCTGCGCGAGCGCGAGTGCCGCATACTCTGAGCAGCTTGGCTGGTAGCAGCAGCCGCCGGGGCCTGGGGCAAGCGCGTGCAGCACAGGCGACAGCGCGCGTTTGTATATGCTGAAGGCGATTTCCAGCAGTTTGTGGCTTGACTGGTTCGTGGCTGTCACGGGTTGACCGATTTGGGTTTGGGGGCTTTTGCCATCCCTTTGCCGCGGCGGGGTGAACGCGGGAGCGGCGTGTTGACGGCAGAGGAAGCGATTCGCCGGGCAACTATCTGGAAAGCAGCTTCGAGCTCGCTCTGGAGCGCGGCAAAAGGCATTGTCGCGGCTACCGGCCGGGGATGCAGGACGATGTCGGTGGCCTCCGGCAGCAGGTGCAGGGCAGCGCGGGCTGCAATGCGAATGCGCCGCTTGATGCGATTACGCAACACCGCCGGCCCTAGAACCCGGGGCACGGTAATGCCGAAACGAGCACTGTGCGCGGAGGTGTTGGAAACCGGCTCACTACGCTGCCGATAAAAGAAACTAAGCGACGTGCTCTGATGTTTTCGGCTCGCGCTGTATACCAAGCCGTAGTCGGCGTGTCGGCGTACGCGGAGTGTACGAAACGGAGTCGGCATGGGTGCAACACGTTGCGCAATACTTGCTCGAGGCGAAGCTAGTCGCGGAAGCCAGCCGAGACGGCGATCTTATGGCGGCCTTTGGCGCGGCGGCGGTTCAGAACCGCGGCGCCACTCTTAGTCTTCATCCGCGTGCGGAAGCCGTGGGTCTTGGACCGGTGACGGCGGTTGGGTTGAAACGTGCGCTTCGGCATAATGTGTGCGTGCTCCTTGAGGCTGGTTGCGAGTCCTCACGGAGAAGCCAGGGACCGGCCCGGGGACGAACCTTGAGTATACCGCAGGATGATCAGCCGGCAAGAGTGGGCCGTCCGTGAACGGAAACTGCGCGGGGAACCTGCTTAAAAAAGAAGAGGCTGGGGGAGGCTGGCCTGTATACAACGGCAACAGCAAACCCCGTTTGCCAGACTCCAGACGATCCAGCTTGTCCGGCTCACGCTTTGCTGTTCGTGTTGCGATTGCATTCGTGACGGAGCCACTTCTCTGACGTTGCAATGCTCCAAGCCGGGCCACGCTGCAGGGTGCAGTTGCAGGCACGGCTCGCGCAGATGGTACGCCGGCGCTGCTTCCCTGCCAAGGATTTTTCGTTCCCGCGCGCCACGAAGAAGGCAGTGCACAACACGCACTGGCGCGTCTTCACCATCGCTTGTGCAATCGCGCCAGCAACACAAAAGCATCGCGAAAACAAGGTCCAAAGCCCGGTGCGACTGTGCTAGTCTGGGCCTCGCTTCGAACGATTCATGGTTGCTGCAAGTCTGGTTTTGCCGGGCGTTGCCTCTGGCGCCATTCCGCTTCGTTCCACAATCCGCTGCGCATGCTGTTAGCCGCCTTCTGTATGGAAGAGGGGCAGCATCTCCTTTTTGAACGTAACTGCTTCCACTGTATTTGGGTGGTGCGGCACGCGGCATTTGCAAAAGGGGGCGCAGGGCGCGTGGGCCGGGGCAGATTTGATTTCGCTGGTAAGGATTCTCTGGAATGAGCTTTTATCCCACCGTGCCCGCCGCTCCCTTGAACCCGTGGGTTCGCATCCTGGGTGCGCTCCAGAAGAAAATTAACCGGCAGGCTTACGAGATGTGGTTCAAGCCCACGCTCTTCAGCCACACCGATGGCAACGTGCTGATCGTGCGCGTGCCGACAGCCAAGTTTCAGGGTATCGGCGACACTTATGCCGATCTCATCGGCGAAGCGCTCGAGACACTCCGCCTGCCGTATCAGCGGGTGGACTTCGTGGTTCCGCAGCAAGAGGGCGCGGCAGGTGAAGACGGCAAGTTCCCTCCGGCATCCACGCACAGCGGCCGCGGCGTCTCGCTAGAGGCCAACGCCGACCGCGCCGAAGCGGGGCACGCGCTGCGCAATGGCTCGGCCGGTCACTCGGCCGTACCGCAAAGCGGGCCTTCGCAGCAGGCAGCTGCGGCTCAGGGCGGGGCTATGCACCACTCCGCCATGCCGCAGAACGGTGCTATGCCGCAGAGTGGGGCTATGCCGCAGCAGGGCCGCTTCGACTGGAACTCAGCCGCGCAGCTCAACCCGCGCTACACCTTCGACGCCTTTGTCGCAGGCACGGGAAACCAGTTTGCGCGCGCCGCAGCCGCCGCGGTTGCGGAGTCGCCGGCCAAGGCTTACAACCCGCTGTTCCTGTACGGTGGCGTAGGCATGGGCAAGACCCACCTGATGCAGGCTATCGGTCACGAGATGAAGCGCCGGCAGCCGAATGCGTCCATCTGCTACGTGTCGAGCGAGAAGTTCACTAACGAGATGATTAACTCGGTCCGCTATGACAAGATGACCAGCTTCCGAGACAAGTATCGCTCCGTGGACCTGCTGCTGATCGACGACATCCAGTTCCTGGCCCAGAAAGAGCGCACGCAGGAGGAGTTCTTCCATACCTTCAACGCGCTACACGAGAGCACCAAGCAGATCGTGATTGCGAGCGATCGCTCGCCCAAGGACTTCAACAAGAGCAAGGACGTCGAGATTGCAGATCGTCTGCTCTCCCGGCTGGAGTGGGGCTTGATCGTCGACATCCAGCCGCCGGACCTCGAAACCAGAGTGGCGATCCTGCACAAGAAGGCAGAGTTGGAGGAGCACGGTCTGCCCACCGATGTCGCGCTGTTTGTCGCCTCCAACGTCCGCACCAACGTGCGCGAGCTGGAAGGAGCGCTGACCCGGCTGTTCGCCTGGTGCAAGATGCACGGCGTGGAGATATCGGTCACCACGGCGCAACTCTGCCTGAAGCAGTTTATCGACACGCAGGTCCGGAAGATAACGATCGAAGCCATTCAGCGCGCGGTCGCCTACCATTTCGACATGAACCTGACCGAGCTGAAGCAGAAGAACAACTCCCGCGCGGTCGTGGTGCCGCGCCAGATTGCGATGTATCTCGCCAAGCAGATGACCGAAGCGAGCCTGCCCGAGATCGGCCGGCAGTTCGGCAACAAGCACCACACAACCGTGATGCATTCAATCGCGAAGATCGACGATCAGCGCCGCACTGATCTGGGTCTGAACCGGACGTTGACAACTCTGCAGGAGAAGCTCGCGACGTAACCTGCCGGAACCCTTGTGGCCGGGTGACTCGTGCAGCTGGCGTTGTGCAGGCAGGCGGCACGGAAACCTTGGCAGCGCGGCCCGACGGGCGGTCTGGCAGGGAACCTAGCGTGTCGAGGCCCTCCAAGCCGGCGCAGTTCGAGTCTGAAACGGAAAACGAAGAGGACGCAGCCAGCGTGGTTTGCGGGCGCCTTGCGCAGACCTGTCCGAGAGCGCCTTGGTATTCTCGCTGCATGCTTCGCAACGCCCGTTCGTGGCGCGCCCTTCTTCTTTCCGCCCTGCTTGCTGCATGCGTGCCGCCGCTTTCCGCCGCGAAGCACCTGCAGGACACGGGCTTTCTGAACCGCACCGTCGTTGTGAACGGCGCAGTGCGCCGCTACGTCGTCTACCTGCCGGAGAACTGGAACAAGAACCAGAAGTGGCCCGTGATCCTGTTCCTGCACGGCTCGGGCGAGCGCGGCACCGAGGGGCTCGACGAGACGCAGATCGGGCTGGCCGCCGCCATCCGCGTGCACCCGGAGCGCTGGCCCTTTGTCGTCGTGATGCCACAGGTGCCGTTCAGCCACCACCACTGGACCGACCCGGACATGATGCAGATGGCCATGGCCGCGCTGCGTGTGGAAGAGCACGAGTTCAACGGCGACCCCGATCGCACCTATCTGACGGGCCTCTCGCTCGGCGGCTATGGTACCTGGGAGATCGCGCGCGACAATCCCCATGTCTTTGCCGCCATTGTCCCGGTGTGCGGCGGTATCTTCTGGTCCTATCAGCCCTCGCGCTGGAGCGAGCAGACCGTTTTGCCGGAGGAGTACGCGCGCGTGCTGCGCAGGACGCCCATCTGGATCTTCCACGGTGCCGACGACCCGGTCGTGAGCCCCCGGCAAAGTGCGCTGATGTACGACGCGCTCAAGGCCGTGGACGGCGACGTGCGCTTCTCTGAGTACGCCGGCGTCCGGCATAACGTGTGGGACAAGGCCTACAGCAACACCGAGCTGCCGCACTGGCTGCTCTCCCACTCGCTTTCAAGCGATGCCAGGCTGCAGCCGGCGGCCGAACGAACGCTGGTCCCTGTGCATCCGGTGCCGGCGAAGATCAATCCCGCGATCTACGACGCCTATGTGGGTGAGTACGAAGACAACGGCGTGCTGCAGGTCACCGTTTTTCGCGCCGGCGATGAGCTGTTCCAGCGCAGCCGCATCGGCGAGGTCGCGGAGCTACTGCCGGAAAACACGAACACGTTCTTCTTCCCCAGCGGCAGCACGACGCGGCTGATCTTCGAGCGCGACCCGGAAACCGGCGCGGTGCGCGACGTACTCTCGCGCGACGACCGGCACGAGGAGCGCTGGGAGCGGCGGCGGTAGAGAGGCGTGATCCAGGCCCCTCTCCTTTACGGTCTTTTTTCTATGACCTCGATCAACTCCGGCATCCACCAGATGGAGGGCCGTCTTCCTGAGCCGCTTCGGTATTCGGTACTCGACGATGAGCTTCGCTCACCTGGGTTCGATGCTACGAATCCCTCTTACCCGGGTACATGCAGCTGCAGCGAACCCATCCGGGCTCGCTCACGCAGCGATCAAGCGAACTCTCACCTGTGAGTGGACTGCCTGCGCCACGGCGCGCCGACTAAACTGGCCAAATGGCTTTGAACTTCGAAGTAAGCGCGACCGCGGCCATCGGAGGCCGCCGCGGCCGCATGCATCTGCCGCACGGGGTGGTGGAAACGCCAGTGTTCATGCCGGTCGGCACCGCCGCGACTGTGAAGGCGGTGCCGCAGGACGTGCTTGAAACTCTCGGCGCGGCGGAGGCTGCGGCAGCGGGCGAGCAGCCGGGCGCCGGGATCCTCCTCGGTAACACGTACCACCTTTATCTCCGGCCCGGCCACGACGCCATCCAGCGCATGGGCGGCCTGCACCGGTTCATGAGCTGGAGCCGCCCCATCCTCACGGACTCGGGCGGCTATCAGGTGTTCTCCCTCGCCTCGCTGCGCAAGATCACCGAAGAAGGCGTTCACTTCCGTTCGCACCTTGACGGCTCCGCGCACCTGTTTACCCCGGAGCACTCGATGGCCGTGCAGCTCGCGCTTGGCTCCGATATCGCAATGGCCTTTGACGAATGTCTGGAGTACCCGGCGGACGAGATGCGGGCGCGGGTCTCGCTCGAGCTGACGATGCGCTGGGCCGCTCGCTCGCTTGTGTATTGGGAACAGCACAAGCACGAGGTGCCCTGGTGGCAGCCGCAACCGGCGCAACACTGGCGCGAGCCCGCAGTCGACCCGCAAGGCCGCCCCAGCCTATTCGGGATCGTGCAGGGCGGCATGTACCCGGAGCTGCGCCGCGAAGCGGCCGAGCGCATGGTCGCGATGGACTTTCCCGGCTACGCCATCGGCGGCCTTGCGGTCGGCGAGCCGCGCGAGCGCACGCTCGAAATCATCGCCGCGACCCTGCCCTACCTGCCCAAAGACAAGCCCCGCTACGTGATGGGCGTTGGCTACCCGGAGGAGATCCGCGAGTACGCGCGGATGGGCGTCGACATGATGGACTGCGTGCTGCCCACGCGCGCCGGCCGACACGGGCTGCTGTTCACCTCTGAAGGCCGGCTCAACATCAAGAACCGCCGCTTTGCGGAAGACCAGGGCCCCCCCGACCCGGAGTGCGCCTGCCCGGTCTGCGCCCGCTATACTCGTGCGTATCTGCGGCACCTGTTCGCGTCCGGCGAGCCGCTCGCCGCCACGCTTAACTCCATCCATAATCTCGCGTTTTATCTGGAGACCATGCGGCGGGTGCGGCTGGAGCTTGCAGCCGGAGGTTAAAGGCCAGTCTCGTCGCGGAGACGAGCCAGATCACGTACCTGCAGGCGGTAATCCACAAGAAAGCCGATGCCGATAAAGATCGGTACCAAGCCCACGGCTGCCCCGGAGTACACCTCTTTTTCATGCAGGATGATCACAAGCGCGACAAAGAACGCCACGATGCCCAGCCCGCTGAAGATGAGGATGAGCCCGGTGCGCCGCATCATGGTTGCCGAACGGGTCGGGTTCCAGGGGGAGCGCAGTGGTGCATCTCCATGTTGAGCGTTGCCTAAGACGCGCTCCACCTCGGCAATCGGAATGCCCCGCGCGAGCATGCCCAGTCGTTGGTCAGCCTGAATCTGCTGGGTGCGAACCTTGGCGATGATTCCACCGAGGATGGCGGCGATGGCCACGGCAAATGCGCCGAGCGGGACGATGAATGGGCTATTGAACGCTTCCATAAGGGCCTCCTGGTTTCTGGCTGGTGGGGTTAGACTGCGCAGTCATGTACAAGTTTCAGCGTGAACAGTGAAACTTGTTTCGGGTCTCCAGGTCTAATCGCGCTTGCTTACAGAGTCCGAGTTCGAGGCGCTTGCGGTCGAACACCAGGCGATGGTGGCGCGGCTTCTGGTGCGTCTGCTCGGCACCCGCGAGGGGGTGGAAGACCTGGCGCAGGAGGCATTTCTGCGGCTATTTCGAGGTCTTGATAGCTTTCGCGGAGACGCCCAGGTGCGGACCTATCTGTACCGAATCGTCGTGAATGTCGCGAATGATGCGCGCCGGCGGCGAGGGCAGGATGGGCGGCATCTGGTTTCGCTCAGCGAGCCACTGGGTGAAGACGGTTTTTGCTGGGAGGACCGTCTTGCGCATCCGGGTGCCAGGGCGGACGAGCGTCTACTGGACGCGGCGTTTCAGCACGAAGTCGAGCAGGCTTTGGAGCAGTTGAGCCCCGTGGAGCGCTCGGTGCTGGTGCTTTATCATCAGGAAGAGCGAAGCTACGAGGCGATCGCAACTGTGCTTTCGATGCCGATCAATACGGTGCGCACGCACCTGCATCGCGGGCGTAAAAAGCTCCGCGTACTGCTTGAGGCGTATGCGCCAACAGGAGGAGAGCGATGAGCGGCAAGAGTAAAGCAGATCGAGTCTTCGACGAGCGGCTCACCGAAGCACTGCAACGCAGACCCGCTGTACCGCTGTCTGCCAGCTTTGCCGTGCGTGTGGCAGCTGCGGCGACCAGCCAGTCGAGACCATTTCGGGCGCTCCCTCGTCGGCCAAGTCTGGGTATTGCAACCGGCGTCGCGGCGATGGTGGTTCTGCTCGTGCTGATGGTCCGTCTGGCGATCAGAACGACCGGCCCTTCGCCTGTGATTGTGGAACTGACTTTGTGCACGGAGTTTCTGCTGCTGCTGGGGGGCTTGCTCTATCTAAAGGTCTTCCAAGTTTGATGGCGCAGGCTTCCGCTCGTCGGTCAGCCAACTCGCGAGCCGTCCTTGAATGCACCTGAAAACCCCGCCGGGGCTGACGGGGGACAAGCGGGCAACCTTGACACCTATCTCCTGCTCGGCGATGCTTACGCTGGGGCGCCAGCTGTGCCTTGACCACCGGTGTGCCTGTCGCGTGCCTCTGCGCGGCGCACGTTCGCGACCATATCGTGATGCATTCTCTCCCTGGGCTGGTCGTCTTCGACCGGGCGCGGGAACTCCTGAAGGAACGCGACTTGACCTTTCACTTCGATCTTGCCCCTGCCGCGCTCCTGGCACTCGCCCTGCCGCAGGGCCTCGGCTCCATCCTGCCGCTGGTGCTTATCCCGGTCGTCTTCTACTTCCTGCTCATGCGGCCTAACCAGAAAAAGCAGCAGCAGTGGCAGCAGATGCTCTCGAATCTGAAGCCCGGTGACCGCATCACCACCACCGGCGGCATCCGCGGCATCATCCTCGCCCTGCGCGAGGATTCGCTCCATATCCGGGTTGCGCCTGACAACGTGAAGCTCGAGATCGCGCGGAGCGCCATCGCCTCCGTCACCACCGAAGAGGAGAAGAAGTAGCCGCGGCGCGGCCCCTCCACCATGCGAAACCGTCCCGGCACCCGCCTTATCCTCATCCTGGCCACGCTCCTCGTCTTCGTCTTCGGGATCGTCGGCATCCCGCACGGCGTCACGCCCTCGGCGCTCAAGGCTTCGCTGCTCAATCGCATCCACCTGGGCCTGGACCTGCGCGGTGGCACCCACCTGATCCTCCAGGTCATGGTCGATGAGGCCATCGGCGCCACTACTGACTCTGATCTGGTGCGCATGCAGAGCGATCTGGCCTCGGCCGGTATCGACGCCACCGGCAGCAAGCCGAACCCAACGCAGCCCGCGGTAGTGCAGCTGGCCGGCATCCCGGCGGCGAAGATGGGTGACGCGCGCAGCGTGCTCGCGGGCAAGTACGGCGCGCAGTACGAGATCAGCGACAACGGCGGGGTGCTGACCGCCTCTATGAAGCAGAGCGCGGTCGCCGAATCCCGAGCCAACACTCTGCAGCAGGCACAGGACGTGATCGCCAACCGCGTGAACACTTTGGGCGTCTCGGAACCCATCATCGCGCCTTACAATCTCGGCTCCAACCAGATTCTGGTCGAGCTGCCCGGCATCGACGACCCCTCGCGCGTCAAGGACGTCATCCAGTCCACCGCACGACTTGAGATTCACCTCGTGACCGGCGGCCCGTTCTCAACCGAGGCCGCGGCGCGTGACTCGCTCGGCGGCACGTTGCCTTTCGACCAGCAGATGGTGCACGCCGCTCCCGGCGCATCCGGCGTCAGCTCCGGCGACCAGGTCTACCTGCTCAAGAAGACAGCCGAGGTGGCCGGCACCGACATCCGTGACGCCCAGTCGGGCACCAACCAGAACACCAATGAGCCGCAGGTGACCTTCTACCTGACCACCGCGGCCGGCAACCACTTCGCTGATTTCACCCAGCAGAATAAAGGCAAGGCATTGGCCGTGGTGCTCGATAACCGGATCCAGGAGGTCGCGAACATCCATGACCAGATCCGCGATACCGGCACCATCTCCGGCGGCTCCATGAGCAAGGAGCAGTCCGACGAGCTGGCGCTGCTGCTGCGCACCGGTGCCCTGCCCGCCTCCATCCACTACCTGCAGGAGAGCTCGGTCGGTCCCTCGCTGGGCGCTGATTCCATCCGCCAAGGCGTGCTTGCGTCGGTCGTCGGCATGCTCGCCGTCATGGTGTTTATGCTGGTCTACTATCGCGGCGCCGGCATCAACGCCGACCTCGCCTTGTTCCTCAACCTGGTCATCCTGCTCGGGTTTATGGGTTTCACGCACGCGGTTCTCACCCTGCCCGGAATCGCCGGCGTCATCCTGACCATCGGTATGGGTGTGGACTCGAACGTGCTCATCTTCGAGCGGATTCGCGAAGAGATGCGGGCCGGCAAGAGCGCCGCCGCCTCGGTCGACCAGGGCTTCGCCCACGCCTGGACGACGATCGTCGACACCCACGTGACCACCATTGTCTCGGCGGCCATTCTTTTCATCTTCGGCTCGGGCCCTGTCAAGGGCTTCGCCATCACGCTTACCTTTGGCCTCTTTGCGAACATCTTTACCGCGGTATTTGTCTCGCGGACGATCTTCGACGCCAACGTAAACCGCCGTGCGCGGGGAGAGGCAATTTCAATATGAGCAGCGAAAAAGTAATGGGCATGCCGCCGGAGGTCGCCCGTCGTGGTGCGCTGGTGTTTGCCGCCGGCATGGCGCTGGCCGCGGCATCGTTTGTGGTGGAGCAGGCTGTCATCAGGGTAGTCAAGGCGCAGGGTTAGTCGGCCAAGGCAGTTCTCGTACGCTTGTAGAGAGACCAGCAGGATCCGGTTTGGCTTTTCCATCAGGAAAAGCCAAATCGCATGGTTCTCAGATCGCCACACCAATACGAGAACTGCTTTAGACTTGCCTTCGCAAGCACTTTGATCCACCATTTCCAGCAAAGCAGGACTCAGTGGAACTGTTCCAGAACCCAAAGATCGACTGGCTGGGGAAGAAGTGGTACTTCCTCAGCTTTTCCCTCGTTTTCAGCATTGCCGGTCTGCTCTCGCTGGCCTTCTGGCACCACCTGCCGCTCGATGTCGACTTTACCGGCGGCACAGTGGTGCGTGTCCGCTTCGAGCAGACCCCGGACCTGAGCCGCGTACGCCTGGCCACGGCCGCAGCCGGGCTCAAGGACGCCGGCATCCAGCGCATCCACAGCTACGGCTCGGCCTCTGCTGCGGATAATGAGGTGCTGATCACACTCGCGCAGCAGGACACGCGTGAAGTGGCGCTCGACCAGGGCAGAGCCGCGATCGTGGCCACGCTCAAGCAGCACTACGCTCAGAACCATGCCGACGTGCGCAGCGTCGAGATTGTGGGCCCGCAGGTGGGCGCGCAGCTGCGCAAGCAGGCCCTGCTCGCGACGCTTTACTCGCTAGCCGGCATGCTGGTCTATCTCTGGTTCCGGTTTGAGCTCATCTACGGCGTAGCCGCGGTTGTCGCGGTCTTCCATGACACGCTGATCACCATCGGCGCCTTCTCGCTCTCGAACCAGGAGATTTCGCTCACCGTCATTGCCGCCATTCTCACCCTGATCGGCTACTCGATGAATGACACCATTGTTGTTTTCGACCGTATCCGCGAGAACCTGCGCCAGGCCCGCAGGGAGCCGCTGGCCGAGCTGGTAAACCGCTCCATCAACCAGACATTGAGCCGGACGGTGCTGACCTCGGGGCTGACCTTCCTGACGGCCCTGTCGCTGTATGTCTTCGGCGGCGAGGTGCTGCGGGGCTTCTCGTTCGCGCTGGTCATCGGCATTCTCATCGGCACGTACTCGTCGATCGCCGTAGCGGCGCCGATGCTGGTGGCCTGGCAGGAGCGCCGCGCCGGTTCCGCCCGTGCCGCTGCCCTGCCGGCCGCGCGCCGCGCCCGGACGTAGCTCGTACGCTCTGTTCCAGGCAGCTGGCCTGAGTACAACGATCCCCCACCGCTACGGAACTGAGCAGCAGCCTGTTTTCACTTGTATACCGTGTGTGATACAAACCTCTCATCCAAGAGTTCAGAGATTCCGGCAGCCTTCCAGTCGCGCCGCGGCTCCCCCGGAAAACGACACCGAAAAAAGTTGGGAACAAAACCATCCCCTTCCGGTGTCTACCCGTTCAATCTGAAATTTGCTCCGCCCCGAGGTCCCCGTATGTTTGAAGATGCAATGATGGAGTCGGGTGGCAAGATCAAGACAAAGAGCAAGTACTACACCATCTTCGGGACGCTTTTCTGGGCCCTGGTGCTTGCCGCTCTGATCCTGGTCCCCCTCCTCGACCCTGAGGCGCTGCCCCACTCCGCGATGACGACCATGCTGGTTGCGCCCCCGCCGCCTCCGCCCCCACCGCCGCCCCCGCCGCCGCCGCCGAAGATCGAGAAGGTGGTGCCGCAGATGGACGAGATGCAGGCGACCAAGATCCCCAAGGTCATCAAGATGCAGCCGGACAACACGCCGCCCCCGCCCACGACTTCGGTCGGTGTGCTCGGCGGTACCGGCGGCGACGCGGGCGCCGGCATCCTGGGCGGCATGGGCTCCGGCCCGGCGCCGGTGGTCAAAGCCGCGGCCCCCAAGAAGATCGCTGTCTCGTCCGGCGTCATGGCGGGTAACATCCTGTCCAAGCCTGAACCGACTTACCCGGCCATCGCCAAGGCGGCCCGTATCCAGGGCACCGTGGTCCTGTCGGCCACAATTTCCAAGACCGGCGCCATTGAGAACCTCAAGGTGGTGAGCGGTCCGCAGATGCTGGCGCAATCGGCCCTCGACGCGGTGAAGCAGTGGAAGTACAAGCCTTACCTGCTCAACGGCGAAGCCGTCGAAGTCCAGACCCAGGTCAACGTCACCTTCACTCTGGGCGGCTAATCCAGCACAGCGCTCTCAGGCAGGCAGCCCGGTACGCCCGGAATCCTGTATAACTTCGGTTTAGAAGCAGCAACCATAAACGGCACGTTCCCCAGGAGGGATGTTCTAGTGATTCTCGCTCACCTTTCGCAGTTCGCGGCAAATCCGGCAGCACTCGGTTTCTGGTTCCAGGATCAGGCGGCTCCGACCGTCGGCTTCTCGCCAATGGAGCTTGCGCACAACATGGGCCCGGTCGCCCTGGCCGTCGTCGGCGTGCTTTTCATCATGTCGATCTGGTCGCTCGCGGTCATCATTGATCGCTGGCTTTACTTCGCGGCTGCCCGCAAGCAGTCCCGCGACTTTGCCCCCCGGGTGGCCGGCGCGCTGCGCGAGAACAAGCTGGATGAAGCGATCAAGGTGGCCGATCGCAACAAGAAGTCGCACCTTGCCGAAGTCGTCACGGCCGGCCTGCAGGAGTTCCGCAACTACGGCGGTGGCCAGGTCACGGTCGAGCAGGTCGAGTCCTCCAAGCGCGCGCTCGAGCGTTCGGAGGCGATCGTGCATGCCAAGCTGAAGCGTGGTCTGGGCGGCCTCGCAACCATCGGCTCGACGGCACCGTTCGTCGGGTTGTTCGGAACCGTCGCTGGTATCCTCAAGGCTTTCCAGGAGATCGCTGTGCAGAAGACCCCCGGTATCGGCGCGGTCGCCAGCGGTATCTCCGAGGCGCTGGTCACCACCGCGTTTGGCCTGCTGGTCGCCATCCCTGCCGTGATGACCTTTAACTACTTCACCAACAAGGTAGAGGCGTTCGACGTGGAAATGGACAACTCGGCAAGCGAACTGGTCGACTACTTCCTCAAGCAGAACCGCCGCTAGGCTGCGGCCCTTATCCTGCAAAGTCGTAAGCCTGTTCTTGTCCGGCGCATCTTGGTTTGCAAGTTGCGCCGGGCAGACAGAACCGATCGGCTGCGCTGAGGGAGAATGGAATCATGGCACTTGTCAGACGGGACGAAGGACGCAAAGTCAACTCCAATATCAATGTCACGCCGATGGTCGACGTCATGCTGGTGCTGCTGATCATCTTCATGGTCATCACGCCCATGCTCACCAATAAGGTCAACGTGACGCTGGTCAACTCAAAGAACGCGATCACGATGGAAGACGCGAGTAAAGAAGACGCGGTTATCATCGCGGTGACGCGCGACAGCAAGGTCTACCTGGGGCAAAACCAGATCGGGCTCGACTCCTTGGGCCCCGCTGTGCAGGACCGCGTCAAGGACAAGACCAGTAAGGTCGTCTACTTCCGCGCCGATGCGCGCGCACACTACGGATCGGTTGAAGACGCGATCGACGCCGTGCGCACGGCGGGGATTGAGGAAGTCGGACTTTTGACAGATCAGCGCGGCGCGCCCGGAAGCCCCGGCGTTTAGTAAGACTCCGCGTTAGTCGTATCTTTACCAGTAGCTGAAATGAATCGAGGTATCGCTTTATGGCAATGGGAAGCGGCAGCGGTCCGGGAGGACTCAGCGCCGACATCAACGTAACGCCCCTCATCGACGTGCTGCTGGTGCTATTGATCATCTTCATGGTCATTGTGCCGGTCACCCCGCACGGGCTGGATGCCATGGTGCCTCAGCCGCCCAAGACCCATACTCAGCAGCTCAACGACAAAACCATCGTCGTGCAGGTGCTCGGGAGTGGGGCTGGTCTGCCAACCTACAAGATCAACGAGGACGCGATTGCGTTCCAGGATCTGCAGGCGCGCCTGACTCAGATTTACTCGGTTCGTGAAAACAAAATCATGTTCGTCAAGGGCGATCCGAACCTTAACTTTCAGAGCGTTGCTCAGATCGTCGATATGGGCAAAGCCATTGGCGTCGACCATATCGGGCTGATCACACCTAAGATTGAGGCGGGCCAGTAAGACCCGCTTCAATCTTTCCGGCGCGTTGTCTCAGCGCCGGCGCCACTCACCAGCCGGCGCTTTTCCCCCAGAGATTGCGCAATGGCCTAAACCGATTACAATCACTGCGCAGACACATTTGCCGATCGTACCGCTGCACCGCTGCACGACCAAGTCAGGGCCGCCCTGCTGATCGAAGGAGATGAGAGACAGAATGAATCGAATCGCACGTGTTCCGGTACTGGCCGCGGCTGCGCTGTCGCTGTTGGTCCTTTCGACCGGGTGCAAGCGCCTGGAAGCCCGCGATCAACTCAACAAGGGTGTTCAGGCTTATAAATCGGCCAAGTACGACGAGGCCATCGATCACTTTCAGAATGCGGTCAATCTTGATCCCACTTACCCGATGACGCGCATCTACCTGGCCACAGCGTATGCGCAGCAGGTAGTGCCTGACCTGACTACGCCGGACAATCTCAAGAAGGCGGACTTGGCGATCGAGAGTTATAAAAAGGTGCTAGTTGATCATCCGGGCGATGTAACCAGCCTGAAAGGCATTGCTAGCCTGTACTTCAGTACCGAAAAGATGGATCTGGCGAAAGAGTGGCAGCAGAAAGTCATGCAGGCGGATCCGACCGATGCCGAGGCTCCTTACACCATCGGCGTCATCAACTGGAAAGATGCCTACAAGAACGCAGTCAAGGACCTGACTTCGAACGGCTTGACGAACGACGACAAAGGCAATGCCAAAATGTCGAAACAGGTATGCGCCATCATTAAGAAGGACAATACCGAACTGGTGCAGGAGGGATTGCAGTACATGCATAAGGCGGTCGCAATCCGCCCCACATACGACGATGCAATGTCCTACTTGAGCCTGTTGTATCGTAGGCAGGCGGACCTGGACTGTGGCAATCCCACCGCCCAGGCAGCCGATATCTCTCAGGCTCAGACCTGGCTGGATAAGGCCATGGGAACGCGCAAATCGAATGAAGTCCAGAAGGAGAAGTCCAACGCGGGCGGCATCGTTCTCGATAACACCAAGTAACTCTTTTCCCTTTAAGTCCAATAAAAAGGCCCCGGATAAATCCGGGGCCTTTTTCGTTCCGCCAGCTCCTTCATTCGACCGTTTATTCCAGATTTTCCAAATGCCCCGTCCGCCATGAGCGGTACGCCGCATCCATCACTTGCTGGTTCGCAAGGCCCTCTGCCGCCGAAGCGCGATACACCGCTCCGCCGCTGGCGGCTTGTGCAAATCCGTCTAGCATGCGCGAGAACGCGTCGTGATTCGAAACCGGCTGCTCCATGACCACTTGGCCAGCCTGCCGATGTACCAGCGAAACCGGCCGATCGACGCTCAGCGCATCCTCGCAGCTCAGGGAACCCTTTTCGCCCACAACTTCAATCAGGGTGCGATATGCCGCACGGGTTGTCAGCGACACCATGCCGAGTGCTCCCGAGCCAAACTGCAGGCTGACGACGGCGTGCGATTCCACCTCGCCCGAACCGGCATCGCGATGCGCGACTGTGCTCACCGCAGTTACAGATTCGCCCAGCACGTAGCACAGCGCATCGACGCAGTGGATTCCGACATCGCCGATCGGGCCGCCCAGCGCCAGCGAGGGATCGTTAATCCACACACGAGGGCTCCGGCTGGCCTCGTGGCAGAACTGCGCATGGGCCATCTGCGGCTTGCCAATCCGCCCTTCCTCAACCCAGCGCCGCATCAGGTCAACGCTCAGGTTATAGCGCATATTCTGCGCGACGCCGAATAGCACGCCGGCCCGCTCGGCTGCGGCCAGCATCTGCTCTGCCTCACCCGCATTCATGGCCAGCGGCTTTTCGCAAAGCACCGGCTTGCCGGCACCCAGCGCGAGCAGCACATGCTCCATGTGCAGCGCATCCGGAGACGTGACAAAGACTGCGTCGATCTCAGGCGAGCCGCACAACTCCTCGGCCGAGGAGAAGATGCGCGGAACCCCGAAGCGGACCGCATCCGCAGCCGCTTTCGACGGGTCGCGCCGCCACATCCCCTCCAGCCGCGCCACCTGTGCCGAGCGAAACGCAGGCACCAGCCGCTTGCCCGCATGATGGCCGAAACCTAAAATCCCGAACCGCACGCTTGACTCCTGATATGTGACAGATACAACGCCACGGATGTGTTACTTAGCTCCGTGCTTGAAGATATCTTCCGCGTAGTAATTCTCGACCCGGGCCTGGTCGCGCAACACTTCCAAATAGGCGTTCTTCAGCAGTTGCGAGCGTGTCTCGCGCAGCTGCTGCCGGATCGACTGCTGCACCCGCGGATCATTCAGGTCGCGCTGCCCTGCGGCTTCCTTATCGATCAGCCTGTAAATCGAGTAGCCGATCGGCTTGCGCGTTGACGGATCCAGCAGCGGCAACACGTCCGTGATCTGCCCCGGCTTGAGCTTCGCAATCGCATCGAAAACCTGTATGTCGCTCCGTATCTGCGACTCCTGAAAGAAGCCCATGTCGCCGCCGCTTGAAGCATTGTCAGGGCGCTCGGAAAAATTAGCCGCCAGCGTGCCAAAGTCCTCGCCGCTCTCCAGGCGGTTGTGCAGCATCTCGATCTTTTTCTTGGCCTCGGCGTCGTTAGTCGCCTTACTGTTTTGCAGGTTCCCCACGCCGCCGTTCTGCGCCTGCGGCGCCGGCTGCGACGTCACCACAATCTGCGCCAGGTGGTACTGCGGCTCCACCAGGTTGTACTCCGACTTATGCGCGTTGTAATCCGAGCTGATGTCAGCGTCGGTGATGTTGATCTTCGAGTTGATCTCCTTGTTGAAGAGCTTCTCGGTCGTCTTCGCACGGCGAATATCGCGGCGCAGGTCGTCCAGCGTCAGGTGCTTGTCGGCCAGTCGCTTGTTGAACTCCTCCTGCGTAAACGGCGCCTTCATTTCGTTGATCTGGCTGTCCACTTCTTCATCGGTCGCGGCAAGGTTCAGCTTGCCGGCACGCTGAGCCAGTATCTCCTCATCGATCAACTGCCTCACAATGTTCAGCCGAACGATATCTTCCTGCTCGCGCGAGGGGTGCTGCTGGTTATCGGTCAGCGAGTTCTCATACAGGGTTTGCACGTCTTTCGCTGAGATCGGCTTGTCATTAACCTTGGCCAGCACATCGGCGCTGTGCGCGTGCGAGCAGCCGGCCAGCGTAAGGGCAGCAGCAAGCAGCGCCGCTGTGCCTAGGGCAGAGTAGTAGCTTCGTTGCCGGGTTGTCGCAATTGAGCGTGTCAAGCGGGTTGGTGGCACCAGATCTCCTTCTTCAAGCGCGGCAGGCCCGCGTGCCGCAGCCAACAGAGTACCGGGCCATCTGCGGCCAGCCCCGCAGCCCAGCATGCCGCCGCTCAGCGTGTGCCGCCCGTGCCAGCCGCGGGCGCCGGCTCGGGCGGCGGCGTAATGCCCTGGGCACGCAGAGCCCGGTCAATGGCAGCCCATAGATACGGCAGCGGCTGCGCCCCGGCGACGCGCTCTCCATCGATAAACAATGCCGGCGTCCCGTCGATCTTCAGTCCCTCGGCCTCTTTCATCGAGGCGCGCACAGCCGAATCGTCCTGCCGGGTCAGGCAGGCGTCGAGCGCCGCCTTCTTCAAGGCCCCGCGCGTGCCCTCGTCGCGGGCTGCTTTGTCGAGCAGCGCGAACGACTTCGCCGGGTCGCGGTCCGGTCCCGTAATGTCGTCACCGTGCGTGTGCAGATAGTCCACATAGTTCCAGTAGGCTTTGCTGTCCTGCGAGGCCAGGCAGTTCGCATCCACCGATGCGTGCAGGGCCCAGGGATGGATCTCCGTCAGCGGATCGTCCTTGTACACCACCTTGACCAGCCCCTTGTAGTGGTCCAGCGTCTGCGGAAACAGCTCCGAGTGCATGCGCGCGCAGTACGGGCACTCCAGATCGTCGAAGTTCACAATCTCTACTTTGGCGCTGGAGTTGCCGCGTACCGGCCGCCCTGCGGTTGGTATCTCGGTACCGGGCACGTTGTTCAAGTTGTACTTCGACAGGCGCGCCAGCGTACTGCCGTCTTTTGAGAGCAGAAAGTCGAGCGACTCCTTATGCGTGGGATCGGCGGACGGATAAAACTCCATTCGCAGCGTATCGAACCCGGGCACATCGCTCGGAGTGCGCGGCCCCGGCGCGATCTCCCAGTCGGGCGGCACGCTCAACTGCGAGCGCACCAGCAGCTGCACACGGCGGTCCTGCTGCGGCGTCAGAGGGGCGCTTGCAGGGGATTGTGCGCGGCAGCCCACGACCGGTAGCAGACAGAGCATCGCGAGCAGGAGATGGGCGGGTGCGAGACGGAAGCTGGGCAACAGGATCAGGAAACCTCTCAGGAACAACCTGATAATTATCGCACCGGCGCTGGACGAGGCTGGCTCGGGACCAGTCCGAAGCGGCCCTGGCGTCTCGAGCAGTAGAGGCAGTTTGTAACGCCACAGCAAGTCCGGGTTGCAGCGCTCTTTCCTGTTGCGCGCTTCCCGCCAGACTCTGTACCGTGACCAGCGGCAGAAAAACAATGCCCGGAGCCATACAGAATGATTCTCTCCCCGAGACGCTGCTTGTTCCCGCTGACAGCTTTCCTGCTCCTTGTATCAAGCCGTGCCTTCGCGCAGGCCCCTGCCGTAAGCGCCCCGCCCGCCAACTACCAGTGGCCGGCGACCTACACCAATCCGCTCAAGCTCGACAGCCCTCTCGGGCCAGCGGTCAGCTGCCCTGACCCGGCCGTCCTCAAGCAGCGCGTCTCCGGCAGCGATACCTGGTACCTCTACTGCACCGGCGACCCCCTCACCTCCGGCGACGTATCCTCCACCGGCCAGCTCAACGGCCACTTCATCCTCCAGTTCAAGTCCTTTGACCTGGTCCACTGGAACTACATCGGCGACGCTTTTCAGCACGCACCGGCCTGGGTGGGCAAGGCGACCAACCAGTTCTGGGCCGCGGCCGTCAAGCACTTCAACAACAAGTATTACCTCTACTATGTCGCGCCCAACACTCCACAGGGCGCGCCGGCGATCGGCGTGGCTACCAGCGCCAGCCCGGCCGGCCCGTGGACCGATGCCGGCGCCCCCGTTATCGCGCCCGAGAACAACCCCTACAACGGAGCGCCGGGCCGCGCCGTCATCGACCCCGATGTAGTTGAGGACGATGCCGGTCAGCGATACATCTCCTATGGCAGCTTCAACGGAGGCATCAGCGTCCGAAAGCTCTCGGCAGACGGATTGACCTCCGATGCCTCGACCGAAAAGCAGATCGCGGTGGACAACTACTACGAGGGTGGCAACTACTTCAAGCATGGCGGCTACTACTACTTCTTCGCCTCGGTAACCGGCTGCTGCGACGGGCCATTAAGCGGCTACAGCGTGCGTGTGGGCCGCGCGAAGACGCCACTCGGGCCCTTCCTCGACCCCAATGGCGTGGACCTGAACAGCTACGATCCGGGCGGCGCCATCCCGATCGCCGCCAGCGGCAATCGCTGGATCGGGCCGGGCGGCAATGTGGTCTTTACTGACGATTCCGGCCAGGACTACATGCTGTACCACGCGATCGACGTGAACTCGCCATATCTCGACGGCTACCCGGGCTACACGCGGCGCCCCGCGCTGATCGACACTATCGACTGGGTGGACGGCTGGCCCCAGGTACGCGGCGGTCTGTGGGCTTCGGCCGACAAGCAGCCCGCGCCAGCCGCGCAGCCCTGGCAGTACAACGCCTACCAGTCTTCGGCCAGCGTCCGGCAACGTGCGACCAGCCGGGAACGCCCATCAAGGCGCTCTCCGATGAGTTCAACGGCACCACGCTCTCTCCGCAGTGGCACTTCATCCATCCGTCTGCCGATAACACCTACAACCTGACCGGCAGCGCCTATGAGGTGCAGACACACGGGCCCGACGAAAACATAACTCCGGCGCAGGTCTCGATCCTCGGCGAACCGGTGCCTGCAAACGGCGACTGGATGGTCGAGACCCGGGTGACGACCAGCGTGCCGTTCAACAACACCTGCTGTGACAACTTTGCGCAGGGCGCCCTGTTCATCTACCTCAACGATGGCAACAGCATCAAGCTCGACGCCTTCCCTGACTACGACACCCGGCAGACAGAGTTCGGCAAGCAGATCAACCCGGTGCCGGCAAACTACCCGACCTATGATCATCAGGCGGTCGGTGCGCCCGGCGCCAGCACCTGGCTGCGGATCGTACGCCGCGGCAATGGGGACAAAGGCGAGCTGTACACCGCCTACACCTCAAACGATGGCGAAATCTGGACGAAGGGCGGGACCTGGCAGCACCAGCTGGGCTCAAGCGCGCAAATTGGCATCGCTGCTCAAAATACCGCTGGCTTCACCATGGATTTCGATTACGTGCGCGTCTCCCGATTGAAGTAAAACGAGGCGGTGAGGGAGCGGCCAGCCCCCACCGTCTCGCTGCCCCCTTCCATCAAAGCGGGCTTTTTTCAAGCCGCCATGGCCTGCTTGCTCACCGCGTTCAGTTTTTCAATCGCGGCAGCGGGCAGCTTCAGCTCCACCGCCTTTATCAGGTCCTCGAGCTGCTCCAGGCTGGTCGCGCTGGCGATGGGCGCCGTGATGCTGGGCTGCGCCATCAGCCAGGCGAGCGCCACCTGCGTCGGGTTCCCACCGGCTTCCTTCGCCACTTCGTCCAGCGCCTCTACTACGGCAAAGCCCTTCTCGTTGGCGTATTTGCCGGCCATCTTGCCGCGTGCCTTGCCCTCCACGTCGGCCGCCGAGCGGTATTTGCCTGTCAAAAAGCCCGCGGCCAGCGCAAAGTAGGGCACCACCCCGAGCCCGAACTCCTCCACCACCTGCTCCAGCGTGTTTTCGTAATTTGCGCGCTCCATCAGGTTGTACTCCGGCTGCAGGCTCTCGTAGCGAGGCAGGCTCTCGGTTGAAGCCAGCTCCAGCGCCGCGCGCAGCCGGTCGGCCTTGTAGTTCGAGGCGCCAATCGCCCGCACTTTGCCTGCGGCGATCAGCTCCGCATACGCCCCGAGCGTGTCGGCCAGCGGCGTTTCCGGGTCATCCTTGTGCGACTGGTATAGGTCGATGCGGTCGGTCTGCAGTCGCTGCAGCGAGGCATCCACCGCCTGCCGGATGTACGCCGGTCGCAGCCCCTGCTTGCCGTCGCCCATGTCCATGCCCAGCTTGGTCGCCAGCACCACCTTGTCGCGCTTGCCGGCAGTCTTGCCGTTCTGCACGAACCACTTGCCCAGGACTGTCTCCGACTCCCCGCCTGTATGCCCATCCGCCCAGCGGGAGTACACATCGGCCGTGTCGATGAAGTTCCCGCCGGCATCCACAAATCGGTCCAGGATGCGGAACGACATCGCCTCATCCGCGGTCCACCCAAAAACATTACCGCCCAGCATCAGCGGGCTTACATGCAGGCCCGAGCGGCCCAGTGCGCGCATTTCCATGGCATAGCTCCTCAGATTGTTAGATGGAGAACTCCGCCGGCAGGACGCGCAACGAAGGCATTTCTCCCGTAGGTCTAGACCGAAACTGACGCACTGGACGCGGGTTTTTCGTCAACGCCGCCTGCCGCAGATGCAAGGGGTGCATAGCGGTAGGACAAATGCTCCAGAAGACCGTGACTAAAAGACTCTCAGCATAGGCCGCAGCGAGCCCGCCGAGCCCACGCCCGCCAGCGTGAACGAGAACAGATACTGCGTGTCGTCGCGCACAGTGCCGAGCGAGTACCGCCGTGTCTCGAACGCGAACCCGCAGCAGTCGCGGTTGTAGCCTGCCTGCGCGCTCAGATACTGCGTCGTGCTCAGGGTAAAGTCATAGCCCAGGTTGGCCCCCGCGGAAAGTCCGTGCTTGGTGGGGGAACCGTACACCGCGCTCAGGTGCAGCTGGTTGAAGCTCGACAGGCTGCTCGTCGAGCTCGGCGCAGGTGCGGGAGCGTCCGGCAACGTGGCCGCCTGCGGCACCAGGTTGAACAGACGCGCGTCGCCCACTGAGAAGACATACTTGTCCAGCCGGTACGACGCGAACAGGTTGCTATCCTGCAGGCGGCCGCTGCGGGTGTCGTAGTCCACGTCCCACTCCAGGTCGGTCACGCCTGTGGTGCGCAGGCGCAGGCGAGAGATCACAGGCGAGTTGCTGCGGGGGCCGCTCAGGAACGCGATCCCGGTCAGGTCGAGCGTGGAGGCAAACACATTGCGCTGCCCGGGCACCACCGCGCCGCCAAAGGTCGAGTCGAAGTAGTGCCGCTGGGCCACTGTCCAGCTCAGCCAGTCGACCGTACCGCCTCCGCAGGTGTTGTTCGGCCCCAGCGCTTCCTCGCCCTTGCAGGGGTGCGGGTGCAGGTGCTCGACATAGAGCCGCTGGGTCAGCCCGTACTCCAGCTCATTGGTATCCGTCAGCACGTCGGTCGTATCGAAGCGCAGCGTCTCCGCGAAATGGTTGACGCCGGTGACGTAGTGGTAGGTCAGCTCCGGCTCGATGGTGTGGCGCAGCATCACCTTACCGCCTCCAGCGCTCGGGAAGATGTGCTGCAGAAACGGCGCGCTGAAGTCGCGCTCCAGCGTGGGCGGGTGCACGGCCACTTCGCTGGTAAACGCGAGCCGGTTCAGGCTCGAGCCGGACTCCACCGGCACGCTGCCCGGCGGCTGCCCGCTAAGCTGGCTCTTGCCGTAGAAGGTCTCCCGGCCGCCGGCCTCTGCGCGCAAAGCCCAGCCGCCGCCGCTCAGCGGCAGCGCCAGGTGGGGGTACAGGTCGAGCCGCGGCAACAGCCGGCTGGTCTGGAAGCCTGGCTCCGAGCGCGAGAGCGCCGACGCCGACGCCTCACCGCCCCATAGAACCGGCAGCCGGCCAATACGCTTGTCCAATGCGTCCAGGTGCAGCTCCGGCGTGTGCAGCACCCGGATCTCATCGCCAGGGGTGCCGCTGCGGAAGTTCTGGTAGCGCTCGAACCGTCCGCTCGCTGCCAGCCCGTTCTCCTCGCGCGTGATAAACGCCGACGAGTTGACCTCGGAGTTGATCGCCGACGAGTAGTTCTCCTCAAACGCCTCACGGTACACGTATGACGACAGGTACTCGATATCGGCGACGGCCCGCGTGTGTTCGTCGATCTTGCGGCGCGCATTGGCCACGATGTCCACGCCGCCCTGGTTCAGCGTGCCCGAAAGCCGATCGAACAGCGCCCGGTAGCGCACCACGGCAAAGTCTTCGCCAAACCCGCGGTAGCGCACCTGCCCGAACGGCGCAAAGCCTCGCCGCGAGAAGTATTCCGACCCGATGGTGGCGTCGGCGCTGCGCCCCAGCACCACGTACACCGCCTCGCCGAAGATGAAGCCCTTCTGCGTGTCGTTGCCGAAGATGGGCAGCAGAAAACCGCTCTGGCGGTGCTCCTGCTCCAACGGGTGCGTGGCGTAAGGCAAAAAGAACAGCGGCACATGGAACAGCGTGAATGTGCCATTGCGCGCATGGGCGACGTTGTCGTCGATCAGGATGCTGTTGGCGAGGATGCGCCAATCCGGGTCAGGCAGGCGGCAGCTGGTCAGTGTGCCGTGCAGCACTTGGTAGCGCCCCGGCCCCAGCTCCACCACCTCGCGTCCGGTCAGCGCGAAGGGGTTGGGCGCGGTAAATACAAAGCGGTCCCGCGTCACCGACCGCACGCCCAGCGTCCCGGTCGCGTCGTAGAAGTGCGCCGTGTGCAGGTCGAGGTTCATGTCTCCGTGGTCAGCCACAATGTGCTCGTCCGAGGGGCCGCCATCGACGGTGACATGGCCGTGCGCGATCACCACCGAGTCATCCGTGTTGTAGAGGGCATGGTCGGCCCGGATGCGGTAGGTCTGATAGAGGATCAGGATGTCGCCGTCGAGCGTGTAGCTGTCGCCGGTCTTGGTCTGCTTCACCGCTTCAATGTGGACCGGGGTTCCGGGCGGCGGGGCCTCGATGGGGATTGCGATCCCTGTATCGACCGTATCCGTGACTGACGGGGGTGCGGGCTCAGGGGCAGGCGGCAGCAAGTCTCCGTTTGCCTGGCCTGGGCTCTCGTCCGGCTCGCTCCTGCCCATAGGCACCGGCAGGCTGGGGGCTGCGATCTGTGGCGGCGAGAACGCCGGGTCCACAGGCGGTGTCAGCGGCGTGTCCCCGATGGCGTCCGGGTCCGCGTCGGACTGCGGCACTGGCGTCGGGCGTGCGGGGCTGGTCTGTTGCGGGCCGGCCTGCGACTGGGCCGCGATCTGGGGTAGCTCATTCGTCACTCCCCAGGCGTGGAGCGCCGGGTGACAGAGCAAAAACAGCGTGATACACCAAGTTGTGCGGGTTCTCATTGCGGCAGGCATCCTCAGCATAACAAAGGCCCCTGGCGCACCGGCAAACCGCACCGCTCTGGCTTAAGACATCAGGACAGGCTCACCGCCGCCGCTGCTCGCAGCGCGGGCACCATGGCTCCCTTGTGTCTCCTTCTTCGCAACCTCCTGCCTCTCTCCACGATGGCTTTTACGGCTTGGCTCTGCGTCGCGCTTCGGCTGTCGTTGCGCGAGCAAGGAAGAAGGATTTTTGTGAGCACACCTGCACCCCTGCTGCACTCGGCCTCTGCAAACGACCGCGGGCTGCCTCCCGCCCTTGAAGCACAGCCCGGCTGGAAGGCAGAGCTGAACGCCCGTCTGCGCGAGCATCGGGAGCGCCGCAGCCCGGGCCCTGCCGCCGCAGATGCCCCGGCTGCCGCTTCGGACGGGCAGGCCGCGTCTACCTCGCGGGTGGCTGCACGCGTCGCCGAACGGTACAGCAAGGCTCCGTCCTATCAGGACCTGCTTGCGGCCAGCGCCCAGGCCGCCGCCATCGCTGCCGACTCCGCCGCCCATGCGGCGCTCCAGGCGCACGCCGCTGCGCAGGCAGCCCTCTCCGACTGGGAGGAGCACTGCGAACAGAGCGATGCAGCCAACCAGACCGCGCCAGCCGACGTTTTCGCCGAGTCGTTCTTTACCCCGACTGTCTCCCCTGCCCCGGCGGTCTTCCTGGCAACAGTCGAGCACCATGCGCCGCTGCCCGAGCGCACCCCGGTACCCCGGCACGTGGCCCGCGATCACGAGAGCGAGCGTGCGAGCGCGGGCAGCCAACCGGGCCAACTGGTCGATGCCTTCGCCGAGGCCCTGGTTCCCGCCGCCCACAGCCTGCCCGCCAAGCTCATCGAGTTTCCCCGCGAGTTGATCGCCCCGCGCAAGCAGCGGCCCCGCCTCGCCGAGGGGCCGCTTTTTGAGCAGGAACTGCCGCAGGAATCATCCGGCACAGCTTTGCGCATCTTTGAGGTAGAGACCGCGGCCGCGAACCCAGATAGCATGGTATGCGGAGAGTTCGCTGCACCTGGAGAAGCGGTCGCCTGGCACCCTCTGCAGGAGAGTTTCTCCCATGCCGGCGATGGCAATGGCAATGACGATGCAATGGTGAAGCCGTACAAAAACGAGCCGGAAAGCGATCTGCCCCGGCGGCGCGGCAGCTTTCAAGCCGGCCATGAGCCGGCCGCAGAGCCGGCTTTAGGCCGCGCTGGGCAGCCGTTTGCCCGGCAGGCTTCTGCCTCGCGCCAGCAAAGCGGCTGGGGTTCCATCCGCCTCGGCGAGCATCCGCAGCCCGAAGCCCAGGACGAGCCGGCGCAGCCCGCGGCCCGGCGGCCGGAGCACGGCTACCAGGCCGAGACTGCGCCTGCGCTCCACGAGCTTGCCCCCATCAGCGACCGTTCCATGGCGGCTCTCGTCGACGGCGGCATCGTTTTCGCCTGCTTCCTGCTGTCGCTGCTGGTCTTCGCCTCCTGCACTCTGCATCCCCCGGCGGGTAAGGCGGCACTTGCGGTCGGCTTTATCGTGTTCGGCGCGCTGGCCACTTTTTACGGCTGGCTCTTTATGAGCTACGGCGGCGGCAGCACCCCGGGCATGCGGTACGCGCGCATCGCTCTGTGCTCCTTCGCCGACGAAAATCCCACTCGCAAGGATCTGCAGAACCGTGTCCCCGCCACCGCGCTCGCCCTGCTGCCGCTAGGCCTGGGCGTCTTCTGGGCGCTGCTCGATGAGGATAAGCTGGGCTGGCACGACCGCATGACCCGCACCTACCAGCGGTCGTACCGGTAAGCGATCCAGATCGAGACAGGCGGGGCCGGTGCAGCGCTACGCAATCACAAACCGGCTCCTGCTAGGAGCGCCTCCCATCCACTTCGAACCGGCGCTTCGCACGCAGGTCGAGCAATGGGTCGCCGCGGGCGTCGAGTGGGTGCAGCTGCGCGAAAAAGACCTGCCCACCAGTGCAATCGCGTCGCTGGTCGGTAGTCTCGCAAGCCTGACCCGCGCCAGCCGAACGCGCCTGCTGGTGAACGGACTGGCGCCGGAGCACGTGCTGGCATGCGGCGCAGACGGGGTGCACCTGCCCGGCAGCTCCTCGGTCGAGGCCATCGCCACAGCTGTCGCCGCCGCCCACGTCGTCTCGGTAAGCTGTCACACGCTCGCGGAGGTGCATGCCGCGCGAGACGCAGGCGCTACGCTTGCGCTGTGGGCACCCGTCTTCGGCAAAGCGCTGCCCGGCGCACCGGCGCTCCCCGGCACCGGCCTGGCACAGCTCAGCGAGGCCTGCGCGCAAGCCGCGCCCATGCCGGTGTTTGCCCTGGGCGGCGTAACCGCTGCCACAGCCGCGGACTGTATGGCGGCAGGCGCAGCGGGGGTCGCCGGCATCCGGCTCTTCCATGATCAGGCTTGGGGTGAGGACTGGCGCGCTCTGCGTTAGGTCCGCAATCCGCCTGAAATCAGAAGCGCCCGAGCGTAATGTGCACCGCCATCGGCCCCGGGTGCGCTGAAGCCGGCGGTGCCGGATCGCCCGAGGCCGCCTGGGTTGCACTCGCCGCCGTCGCCCGTGTGGAGACATCGGGGAAACGGATGCCCCGGTCGGTCTCGTCCCCATTCAGGATGCGCAGCACATGCCACTGCTCTGGCGCGCCCGGTGTGCTGGCCGGCGTGTAGTAGCCTTCCTCCGCGGAGAGAATCTGCATCCGGATACCCGGCAGGTACCCGGGCCGGTGGAAGAAGACGCTGCCGCCGATGCCGGTCAGCAGGTACTCATCCGGCCCGATCTCGGCGACCAGCATCCGGCCTTCCTTGTTCGCCGAGCCGGGCGCAGGCTCGCCATCGCGCTGCGGAAACCCGAAGCGCACTTCCGCTACCCACGCGCCGCTCGCATCCGCGGCGCGTGTCGCGGGCGTCCCGGCTTCTGCCACCGGCACAGTTGCATTTGCCAGCTGCACCGGGCTGAGCGGTTCGGGCAGTGTGACTTGCGTTTGCGTCTGCACGCCCCCAGACTGTATGCCTCCGTCCTGCAGACTCCGGGCCTCGGACTTCCCGGCAGGCGAGCTCTGCTTCGCTCCCGCAGCACCCACCCGCTCGCCGTACGCAAGCAGCTGTTCGTCCGTCATCAGCAGTTGCTGCTGCTCCGCCCCGCCCGCAACCTCGACAAACGCGTGCACCTTGCCCGCGTAGTTCAGCGTGGCCAGGGTGCGATCCATCGGCCCCAGCAGGGCGTAGTTCGCTGCGTGCGCGCGCCACTGCGTGCCGGCCGGCGAGCCCACCCAATCGATCCCAAAGGGAGAAAACCCGATCGCCCCGCGCCCCAGCGCCGCAAAAAAGTACGGAGCATAGTCATTGCCCTGGCCGGTCTCCGGGATCCACAGCGGATTGTCCGCCCGCGCATACATATCCAGGATGCTGAGATAGAAATCAGGATTGCTCGAGTACATATCCGGCCCCACCGCGTCGATCGCCGGCGCTGCCGCCTTCCAGATCGGCAGCATGCCCTGGTTGGGGCCGCCCGATGGGTAGCCGATCCCCGCCACCGCGATGTGCCGCTCCGGCAGCTCTGCCGGCGGGTACGCCAGCCACACATTGCAGTAGAACGGGATGTCGAACTCGCGTTTGCCGGCTGCCCCCACCGCATTTACGTAGCGCGCCTGGTGCCATGCCTGGAACGCCTCGTCCGCGTTGCCCGGGAACACCTCGCTCCACGTTCCCGGTCTTTTGCCCAGCGCCTTCACCAGCTCCGCCGGCACCGCCCCGGCAAACTCCCGGTTCGACTCTGGCGAGTAATCCCGCGCCGCGCCGATGCCGCCCGACTCGTTCTCCACCTGCATCATCAGCACGGTATGCTCGCTGCCGTCCTTCTCCGCAAGGTGATGCATCAGCGCGGTAAACGCCTTGCGGTCGGCCTCCATGTTGGCCGGCGCGTTGGCCGAGAGATCGTCCAGGGGCGCGCCGGCCGAGTTGACCATGCGCGGAAAACGCTGCGGGTCGCGCTTGACCCACTGCGGCACATAGTGGTCGTTGCCGTTCTTCCAGGTGCCGAACCACAGCAGGATCAGGTGCAGATGGTGCGTACGCGCGCCCTCGAGCAGCGCGTCCACATTGGTCCAGTCGAACTGTCCAGGCTGCGGCTCGATCTGCTCCCAGTACACCGGCGCCTCGGCGGTATTGACATGCATGGCCTCAAGCGCCGGCCACACCTGCGGCAGCACAGCAGGCCATGCGCTTGAGTTGCCGATCTGCGCGCCCATCACCAGGTAGGGCGAGCCATCCACGAGCAGCGCATGGTGACCATTCTGCTCGACGAGCTTGGGCGCTGGTGTCTGGGCGACGAGCAAAGAAGAAAAGGCTGCCGCGCACATGAAGAGCGGGAAGCACTTCATGATTCTCTTTCGTCTAGCTCGCCGTCTACTTCCGCCCAGAGCCATTCAAGGTCTAAAAAAACCGGTGCATTTACCGCCTGGAGTTTGGTGCCCTCCACTGGCTGCCAGTTCTTTCCAGTCCAGACCTCAGCCGTACGGCGCTCAGGGTCGAGCAACCATACATTCTCTGTACCCATCGCGCGGAGGTCCGAAGCGCGCTCGCGGAGGTCGGTATAGCTGTCGGTTGGGGAAAGAATCTCAATCGCTACTAGAGGTGCTTTTACCAGCGTCCCCCGCGCTCCTTCTCCTCGACGCACGACGACCACGTCGGGAAGGCGCACGTGAGTCTCGCCTACCTGGGTCCTCGTGTCGCCAGCGACGAGAGTGCCCCACTCCTTGCGATGGCTTAGGAACCAGCTACCCAGAATCATCTGCACAATGCCGTGGAGTAAGGTTGGCCCCGGTTTCTCCTTGAGCTCGCCATCGATGTATTCCAAGTCTGGGTGGTACGCCGTGCGCAGATACTCAGCGAGGTTTACGCCCGTTGAAAAAGCAGCCATGCTTTCCTCCTGCTGTCTAAGCAGGCATCCATAATACGGCAGCCCTGCGGGAGATGTGTGCAGCTCAAGATTACCCAGCGTCAGTGCGCGGCGATCATCGCCTCCACATCCTTCACAAACGCGGCCTGGCTCCCGGGCCGCGTGTAGAACATGTGGCCGCCCGGATACTCATGCACCGCCACCCGCTCAGGATCGTGTACCAGCGGCATCTCGTCCACGGTCAGCACCGAGCCCATGAACGGACAGCTCAGGTCGTCCCAGCCATGCGCGATCAGCACCCGCAGCTTGGGGTCGGCGGCGACCGCCTCGCGTAGGTCTTCACCCGATCCGCGTTCGAGCGCCTTGTCCCGGTCCCACTGCTCGTTCACGTCGTAGGAGAGCGCGTTGTAGCGCGCCGTCGTCTTCCAGCCCACCACTCGCGTCACCCAGTCCACCATCGCCGAGGTCGTCGGCGCGATGATCGCCTCCAGGATCGGATCGTTCGACTTCTGGTCGGGCGAGAACGGGAACGGATCGGTGGCGGTTACATTTGAGTCGTAAACCGACCCGATCTCGCCCTGCTCGCGATGCACCTCGCGCAGGTAGGCCCCGATCTCGAGGCGGCCGCCTGAGTACTTCACGAACGACGCGTCGAGCCCGGTCATCTCCGTCACCTTCGCGATGAGCCGTGGCGTGGCCTGCGGGTCAGAGCGGCCAGCCAGCAGGTCGGTAACGTACTGGCCGCGGGTATACGCGATCACGTCCTTCATGTGCTCGGCGTCCAGCTGGTGTTCACGCTCCAGATGCGCGGCGGCGATCGAGGGCAGGCTCATCATCCAGGGCAGCGGCGAAATTTCACCATTCGAATCGATCCACGGGTTGATGTAGGGCGAGACCAGCACGACGCCGTTCATCGCTACCCCGAGCGAGGACTGCAGATAGTGCGTCACACGGGGCCCGCGGTACCCCCCGTAGCTCTCACCGATCAGGTACTTGCGCGACTGAAGGCGGCCGTTCTTCACCAGCCAGTCATAGATCACGCGCGACAGGTATTCGATGTCCGGGGTCGTCGAGTAGAACAGCTTCTTGGTCTGGGCCGGATCCACCAGAGAGCGCGAAAAGCCTGTGCCCACCGGATCGATGAAGACCAGGTCTGAGAACGGCAGCCAGGTGCCGGGATTGTCGGTCAAGCGCGGCGGGTCCGACGGGCTGTCACCCTGCTGGGCAAACTGGATGTGCCTGGGCCCGATTGCGCCGAAATTGAGGTAGACCGAAGACGCGCCCGGGCCGCCGTTCATGGCGAACGTCACCGGGCGGTCCACGTTTCCAGCCGCAGCGCCCTTGTCGCCGCCGTCCAGCGTGTACGAGGTCACGACCACCTCGCCTGACTTGATCTCAGGCTTCGCCGGGTCGGTGCGGCTGTACACCGGGATAACGCCGACGGTCGCTGTGTAGTGGAGCGTCTTGCCGCCGACTGTCACCGTCTGCTCGACCGAGGCATCTGCAGGAAGCGGCGGCATCGCCTCGGACTTCTCATCCGGCTTCGTCTCGGACTTCACGGAAGACTTGGCATCGGCATGATCCGCGTGATCGGATTGGTCCTGCGCAAAGACGCAGGCTGGGAGAAACAGGAAAAACGCGGCAGAAGTCAGGCGGAGTCTGGCATAGCGGGCACAGCGCATGGGTCAACATACACCGGAAAAAGGGAAAGGCCAAGCACATGTCCGTGGCAGATGGCGCGGACGGCGGGGGCGTAGAATCCACGTTCAGGCCAGCAAGAGTGCACACCCAAGATTGACCCTTACCGCTCCGCCGTCGCGGCTTGAAGCTTACTTCAATCTCCGGCCGCTGCTGCCAGAATAGGAGCAGGTTTCAGTCCCCGTGCGGCAAGGCTTTTTGCTTTTCATGGGCGCGGATACCTGCAGGAGGTAGGTCCGTGGCCTACATGACGCGCAAGCAGTTCCTGGAGGGAATCTCGGCTGGATGCCTCGCGGGGTTTTTGCCATCCAGCTTGGACGTGCTCGACAGCGCATCGCCTCGCGGCCGTTTGCTGATCCCCTATCCGGCCAGACCCTGGACGCAATCGACGCGTCTGGTCGGGGATCGACCCCAGCGTAGTCTGGCTGAAGTGCAGGGCAAGTTGCCCGATTATCGACGACTACCTTTGTACAACGATTTTTCCCTCGTCAGTGACGCCGCCGGGCGCTGGCACTGCATCGGGATCTTGTTTGAAGGTACTTCGGCCAGGAACTTCAGGCAGGACAGGCTGTTCCATTATGTAGCTCATTCGATTCAAGGCCCCTATCATTCCGTCGGCTATGTCGATCTAGGTTACGGCAGGGGATGCGGAGTGTGGGCGCCGTTCATTTTGCGGGAACGGAACCGTACTCTAATGTTCTACGCCGCCCGCACCGAGCAGCGCGAAATGAGCATACGAATCGCGGAAGCCATTGATCCGCAACTGCGATCCTGGCGGCGCGGAGTCAACGGCGTGGAGATCATCGTCCAGGGCAATCACGCGCGCGATCCCCAGATCATTCACGACGAGAAACGAGGTCTTTACATCTTGTACTACATAGCTTCCAACCAGGGTGACTCGGGGCCGGAGGATGTGGTCTGGCTCAAGACTTCCACTGACCTGCTTTCATGGACCGAGCCGCGCATGTTGCTGGGCGTTCCGCCGGGCTATCAGGCCGCTGAGTCGGTGTTTGTGCTCCAGCGGAACGGCTGCTACTACATGTGGGTCAGCGGTCGCGACTATGCGCGCATGTCGCTGTATATCTCCACCGATCCCTTTTATTTCGGCGACGCCGCCGAGAACCGGATAGAGGAGCAGCCCGGCCACGCATCGGAGATTGTCCATGCCGCCGGGCAATATTGGATGGCGTGCGTCGCGATCGCAAGCGTGCCGGGCCTGCCGAGTGGTCCCGGCATACCGATCTCGCAGCACGATCTCGAGGGGGTTTACATACAGCCGCTGGCATGGCGCAAGGCAACGCCAGAGGTGTTGAATAAGGTCGCTGGGGCTCGACACGAACTCTTCGGTGGACGACGATGATTCTGTCCAGAGGCGCAAACTGGGCAGCTGCGGCGTCTCAGGATAGAAGTTTCCCTTAGCCTCAATTGTCAAAAGCTAGATCGCTGCCTGCCAGATGGCGAACGGCCTTATTTTGAGGACAAGGTGATGCAGCGGAGAGGATTCAGGTTCGACAGGATCGGTGTTCCCTCTACGGAGTCTATGGCAGCCTTTAAGACCTATGACTGGTACGGGAGTCACTGGTACGGGAGACGTCCCTTTGGCGGAAAAGCTTGAGCGCGTCACCTCGTATCGATTCTGCTCGTGCAGCGTCAAATGTACGGTACCGGCGTTTGACAGAAACGGCCGGCACGGCGGCGGGTTTGACCGCTAACGGCGCAGCTTTTAGGCTTAAGCAGTACCACTCCCGAGGCGCCCCATGCTGATCACCCTGATCGATCTCGAGCGCGAGCCACTCCACTACGACACCTCGTTTCCGCCCCAGGGCATCGACTTCGGCAGCGAGGTCGAGCAGAAGGGCCCCATGCACGCCGCCGGCCAGGCCGAGCTGCTCGAAGAGCACCGCGGCCCCCGGGACATCGTTCAGGACATCCGCCTGCGCGGCACCTACGAGGGGCGCTTCCAGGTTCCATGTGCCCGCTGCCTTGACCCGGTCGTGCACCCGCTGAAGGGCGAATACGACGTGCTCTATCGCCCGCTCGGCGTCGATGCCGACGAGCGCGAGCATTCCATCGGGGCATCCGAGACCGAAATCGGCTATTATCAGGATGGCAGTGTTCTGCTCGAAGACGTTCTGCGGGAACAGGTGCTGCTGTCCCTCCCCGCCCGGACGCTTTGTCGCGAAGACTGCAAGGGAATCTGCCCGCGCTGCGGCGCCAACCGGAATAGCGACGCCTGCTCCTGCGAGGAAACCCCCGCGGATCCCCGGTGGTCGGCTCTGGGAGACCTTCGCAGCCGGGTCAAGATCTCCTGAATTTTTGAGCGCCCAGCGCTGAACCGAGATGCTCTGCCTCGCATGCAGGGCGCAGCCGTGTCTACGCGCCTGCCGCGACCGGATTGTTGAAAGGATTTAGCCGTGCCCAACCCGAAACGCCGCCACTCCAAGGCCCGCTCTTCCAAGCGCCGCGCCCATGACTTCCTCACCCCCACCGGGCTCTCCGAGTGCCCCAACTGCCATGAGCGCAAACTACCCCATCGCGTCTGCGCCAAGTGCGGCCAGTACAAGGGTCGCGCGGTGCTCGAGACCAAGGAAGCCAGCTAGCCGTCTGCCTTATTCATGCTGACCGACATCGCTGTCGATGCCATGGGTGCCGATAAGGCGCCGGCCCCGGAGATTTGCGGCGCCATCCAGGCGGCCCGCGACCTTTCCGTCCGCGTCCTGCTCATCGGCCCTGAGGATCGCCTCGATTCGTTGCTCAGGGAAACTTTGCGTGGCGAGAGGCTACCCATCGAGATCGTCCATGCCAGCGAGCACATCGGCATGGACGAGAAAGCCGCGCAGGCCGTCCGCACCAAGAAAGACAGCTCCATGCGCGTAGGCCTCAAGCTGGTGCGCGAGGGCAAGGCTGCCGCATTCCTCACGGCCGGCAACACCGGCGCCGCCATGGCGACCGCGAAGATGGTCCTGGGCGCGCTGCCCGGGGTCGACCGGCCGGCCCTGGCAATGGTGCTGCCCACCTCCGCCGGAACCCCATGCGTACTGCTTGACGTCGGTGCGAATGTCGACTGCCGGCCACAGAACCTGGTCCAGTTCGCCGTTATGGGCGAGCTTTACGCCCGCTCCGTGCTCAAAATCAGGCGTCCGCGCGTCGGTCTGCTCTCCATCGGTGAAGAAGAAGGCAAGGGAAATGAACTGACCGGCGAGGCTTTTCCCCTGCTCAAGGCGCTTCCGCTGCACTTTATCGGCAACGTGGAAGGCCGCGACATCTACAACGGCCACGCCGATGTGATCGTCTGCGACGGGTTTGTCGGCAACGTTGCGCTCAAGACCAGCGAAGGACTCACCCGGCTGGTCCGCGACATGCTCAAGGATTCGCTGCGCCGCACCGTTACCGCGCAGGTGGGGGCGCTGCTTTCACGCAAAGCCTTTTCCACCTTCAAGCGAAAGATGGATCCATCTGAATACGGCGGTGCACCCCTGCTTGGCGTGCGCGGCGTTTGCATCGTTGGCCATGGGTCTTCCAACGACCTCGCCATCCGCAACTGCATCCGGGTCGCCGCCGAGTTCGCCCAGACCGGCGTCAACGGCTCCATTGAGGCAGAACTGGCCGGCTGACCAGTTCGCCTCACCATGCGGAGTCACTGCGGCTGCGCTGCGGCATTTGCGTCAGCCGCTTTTTTCTGGTCCTTGGCTGCTTTTGACTCCTTCTTGGCTGCGGTCTTGTCGGCCTTGGCTGCTCGTTTGCTTCGCGTCTCCCTTGCTTTCGCATTGTCGGCATGTGCTTTATTCTGCTGCGCCTCGTCGTTCAACTGGGAGGCATTCTGGGCAGGCGCATTCGGGTCCTGGCTGGCCTTCTGCGCGGCTGCCACCAGCGGCATTGCGGTCAAGGCAAGCGAGAGGAAAAATGTAGACAGAGTTTTCATCGTAAATTGCTCCTTCAGAAGAGGGTGCCTTTTGGATCGCCCCTTTCCTGGGGTTTGGATGCTCCCTCGCGCCATACTGGAAGCTGGGAGAGGACACCTGGAATGAGCCTGTATCTCGCGCTCGATGTGGGCGGCACCAAAACCGCGGCTCTGCTCGCGGATGAAGAAAAGGTCCTCGCCCGCGCCGTGTCCGGCACCATCAAGACGCTCCGCGTCCCGCCGTCAGAAGCCGCCCTCAACCTGCGCAGCCTGATCGCGAGCCTCGAAACGCAGTTCGGCCAGCCTCTCCGCGGCAAGGTCGCGCGCACCTGCATCGGGACCTCCGGCGCATCAGCGCCCGCGGTGCGGGAGTGGATGCAGGCAGCCTTTGCAGAGGCCGTCGGCGGAGACCTCCTGATCCTGGGCGACGAGGTGATCGCGCTCGATGCTGCCTTCCACGGCCGGCGCGGGATACTCGTCATCGCTGGCACCGGCTCGAATATCGTGGGCCGCGCCAGTACCGGCGCCATGGCGCACACCGGAGGCTGGGGGCCGGCCCTGGCCGATGAGGGCTCGGGCCACTGGATCGGTACAGAGGCCCTGCGAGCCTGCTTCCGCGCAATCGATGCCGCAGCGCCCTCTGCTGCCGACGCGGTCAGCGCCGACGGCAGGCATAGCACAATCGCTGCCGAGCATCTGCCGAGTCTGCTACGCCGCGCCATGCAAGCACTCCAGCTCGCCACGCTCGACGACATGATCGGCACAGCCAATGCCCCCGGCTTCCGCTCCTCCACGCTGGTGCCGGTGATTGTTGAAGCCGCGCGTACCGGCGATCCCCTCGCAGACCAAGTTCTGCTCCGCGCCGGGCACGATCTCGCCAGGCTCGTCACCGCGGTCGCCGGCAAAGTAGAAGCGCTGGAAAGCCAGGTTGCCCTACAGTTCGCGCCGCCCGAAGTCGCGTTCGTCGGCGGCGTCCTCAGCAATATCGACGAGGTTCGCAACGCGATGCACGCGGCCCTGCAGGATCGCTTCCCGGGCATCGTTCTGCAGCAGTCCCCGGTCCACCCGCTTGAAGGCGCTCTGTGGCACGCCCGCAGCCCGGCGTTTTGACGCCATCCCCCCACGAAGCGGGCGCCTCGCGCGTAGCGGGTCTTGCCTTTTCGCTTTTGCCGGACGGCTTGCAAGCAAGCCTGCGATCGTTTCAGATGGGAGGGGCATGAGCACGCAAGCACTCGCTTTTCTCTTTCCCGGCCAGGGCTCGCAGGCAGTCGGCATGGGCCGCGATCTCTATGACAACCAACTCTCCGCGCGAGCCGTCTTTGACGAGGCTGACGCGGCGCTCGGCTTTCCGCTGAGCCGGCTCTGCTTCGAGGGGCCGGAAGACCAGCTGCGCCTCACTGCATTTACCCAGCCGGCAATTGTCACCGTGTCAGTGGCAGTTGACCGCGTCCTGCGCGAGCGTGGTATTGCGCCGTCCGTCGTCGCCGGCCACTCGCTGGGCGAGTACGCCGCGCTCGTCTCCGCTGGGTCGCTCCGGTTTGCCGATGCCGTGCGCGCGGTGCACGCGCGAGGCCGCTTTATGCAGGAGGCGGTGCCTGAGGGCGAGGGCGCCATGGCCGCGGTGCTGGGTTCTGACACAGCCACAGTTACAGAAAGCTGCGCGCAGGCTTCTGCCGAAACAAGCCAGGTCGTCTCCGCTGCCAATCTCAACGCCCCCGCGCAAATCGTCATCTCGGGCGCCGCCGCAGCGGTCGAGCGGGCCGGAGCGCTGCTTAAAGAAGCGGGTGCCAAACGCGTCGTGATGCTCCCGGTCAGCGCCCCCTTCCACTGCGCGCTGATGCAGCCCGCGCAGGATCGCCTCGCCCCGCTGCTGGCTGCGATCGAGTTCAACGACGCAAAAGTGCCCGTAATCCCCAACGTGCTAGCCCGCGCCGAGATGAGTGGTCCCGCGCTGCGCGATGCGCTCGTCCAGCAGGTGACCGGCGCGGTTCGCTGGGTCGAGTCCATGGAAGCCCTGCGCGCACAGTTCGCGCCCGTACACTGGATCGAGGTTGGCCCCGGCAGGGTTCTCAGCGGTTTGCTGCGGCAGATTGACCGTGCGCAGAGCTCGTTGCATGTGGAAGACTCCGCCAGTCTCGAGACGACAACAGTCGCGCTTGCACACCAGTAAAAGTATTGAAGGAGAGTCCCGCATGAGCCCCGAATTGAAGGTCGCCCTGCTCCCCATTGCTGAAGTGGCCGCGAAGCTCGGCGTCCCCGCGCCGTACTTCGAGCAGCTTGGCCGGTATGGCGGCAAAGTCAAACTCGGTCTGCTTGACGACCCCGCCTTCCCGCGCAAGGGCAAGCTCATCCTGGTCACCGCGACGACGCCCACTGTCTCCGGCGAAGGCAAGACCGTAACCTCGATCGGCCTCACGCAAGGCCTCGAATACGTGCTGCGAGGCACGGGCAAGCGCGTTGTACTGACCTCGCGCGAGCCGTCGCTCGGGCCGGTGTTCGGCATGAAGGGCGGCGCGGCCGGCGGCGGCCGTTCGCAGGTCGAGCCGAGCGAGAAGATCAACCTGCACTTCCACGGCGACTTCCACGCCATCACCTCTGCGCACAACCTGCTCGCCGCGCTGCTCGATGCGCACATTTTCCACGGCAACGATCTACAGATCGCGCCTGAAACCGTGACTTGGCCGCGCGCCCTCGACATGAACGACCGTGGGCTGCGGCGCATTGTGACCAACATGACCGGCCCGAAAAAGGACGGGAGCGCGCCTCGCGAAGGCTCGAACCAGCCCACGGGCTTCGTCATCACCGCGGCGTCGGAGATCATGGCGATCCTCGCGCTCGCGCGTGACCGAGAAGACCTGCGGGAGCGAATTGCCACCATCATCGTTGCAGAAACGAAAACCGGCGATCCGGTACGCGCACGCGATCTGGGCGCGGTCGGTCCCATGATGGCGCTCCTAGCCGACGCGATCGAGCCGAACCTGGTACAGACCACAGAAGGCACGCCCGCGTTTGTGCATGCGGGCCCGTTCGCCAATATCGCGCACGGTACTTCGAGCATCGTCTCGCAGGACATGGCCCTGCGCCTCGCCGACTACGCCGTCAACGAGTGCGGCTTCGCGTCCGACCTGGGTTTTGAAAAATATATGAACATCGTCATCCGCGCCTCTGGCATCGAGCCCGCGGCAGCAGTGCTTGTCACCACCGCGCAGAGCCTCAAGAATCAGGGGCAAGCGATGGCAGCAGAGCAGGGTGGTGCAGGCGGGCAGCCCGGCAATGTGCAACCGGCACAGTTACAAACTGACGATCTGGAGCGCGGCTTCGTCAATCTCGCAAAGCATGTTTCCATCCTCCGCGGCTTCGGCCTGCCGGTCGTCGTCGCCATCAACCACTTTCCGAAAGACACGGACGACGAGCTGCAGCGACTGAAAGCCTGGTGCGACACGCATGGTTTGCCGAGCGCATTCACCGAAGCGTTCACGCGGGGCGCGGAAGGCGCGGCCGACCTGGCCCGCGCCGTGCTTGCCGCAACCGCCAACCCTGCGCCCACGCCTGCGCCAGCCTATTCCCTCGAAAGTACACTTGAGGAAAAGATCGAAGCGGTGGCAACCAAGGTCTACGGCGCCGCCGGCGTCGACTACTCGGACGAGGTTTGCATCGCGCTGGCTCGCTTTGAGAGGTGGGGCTTCGGCGGCATCCCGGTCTGCATCGCGAAGACGCAGTACTCGCTTTCGGACGACCCGAAACTTACCGGCGCGCCCACCGGCTGGCGCCTGCGTGTGACCGGCGCCGCGCTCTCGGCCGGCGCGGGTTTTGTGGTGGTCACCGCCGGCAACATGATGCTGATGCCGGGCCTGCCGAAGACCTCGCGCGCAGCGCAGATCGACGTCGATGCAGAAGGCGAAATCATTGGCCTGCGGTAAGCGGCCGCAATCGAGTGTCGGAGGAGCCGGATGCCTTACCTGTTGAAGAGCGAGCCCGATAAATACTCCTACGACGATCTCGCGCGCGAGGGTGAGACCGTATGGGACGGCATCAAAAACGCGCAGGCGCTGAACTACCTGTCCAGCATGCACAAGGGCGAAAAGCTGGTGATCTATCACTCCAATGTGGGCAAGGAAGTCGTGGGAACTGCATCCGTTGTTTCGGTCGATGCGAGCGATAAGAAGAATCCGGTCGTGCGCATCAAGCCGGGCAAACGGCTCAAGCAGCCGCGCTCTCTGGGCGAGATGCGCGAGGCGGGCGTATTTAAGGGCTCCATCCTGTTCCGGCAGTTTCGGCTCTCGGTGGTACCGCTTACAGCCGAGCAGTACGACTGGCTTGTCCACAGTTGAGAGCGCAAGCATGGAGCGGTACGCTACACTCGATGCTGTGCAGGTGCGGCGCCGAAAGCGTCGTTAAACGGGAAGCCGGCGCACATCCGGCACTGTCCCGCAGCGGTGATGGGAACGAACACGGACAGCGGGCTTGAAGCCCGCAGCACTGCTCCGAAAGGAGTGGGAAGCGGTCCGTCAGTAGGCTGCCCAAAGTCCGAAGACCGGCCTGCGCGCCGCCAACGCAGATGCTGCGGGTGTGCGCTAGATTGAGCCTCGCGCCTCGTGGACTGGGCCGTGACTCGATGCTCTGCTCCGTTTCGCGCTGGTGTTGCGAGCGGTAACGAGCCTGCGCACGGGTGGTTCCTCACAGTGTCGTACTGTCTCGCTTTGCACACCTTGCAGACGAGGAAGCGATAGGAACCGATATATGGCACAGACACAGTTACAGATTAGCGCGCTCGGCTTTCCCCGCATGGGCGCGGCGCGCGAGCTCAAGTTCGCGCTCGAAGCCTTCTGGCGCGGCGAACGGAACGAAGCAGAGCTGCAGGCCACTGCCCGCGAGCTGCGCGAACGCCACTGGCAGCTGCAGCAGTCGGCAGGCATCACCCACATTCCATCGAACGAGTTCTCGCTCTACGATCACGTACTCGACATGCTGGTGGCCCTGGGCGCCACGCCCGAGCGCTTTGGCAGCGGCCCCGTCGATCTGGCTCGCTACTTCGCCATGGCCCGCAACAGCCAGGACCAGACCGCGATGGAAATGACCAAGTGGTTCGATACGAACTATCACTATCTTGTTCCCGAGTGGTCCGCGGGCTTCGGTTTCAAGGCGAATCCGGCGAAGGCCGTCAGCCAGTTTCTCGAGGCGAAGGCGCTTGGCATCGACACGCGCCCCGTGCTCATTGGGCCGTGCACGCTGCTGTTGCTGGGCAAGCCGGCTGTGCCCGGGTTCAATCCCTGGTCGCTGTTGCCCGCGCTGCTCCGCGCATATGGCGCGCTGCTGGCCGCGCTCAAAAGCGCCGGGGCCGAGAGTGTGCAGATCGATGAACCGTGCTTTGCGACTGACCTGCCGCCTGCTGTCAGCGAGCATTACCGCACCGCTTTTGAAGAGCTCGCAAAGGCCGGCCTGCCGCTGCATCTGACGACTTACTTTGCCGCCCTTGAAGAAAACCTCGCGCTCGCCTTCAATCTGCCGGTCGCCAGCGTGCACCTCGATCTGGTGCGCGCGCCCGAGCAGCTCACCCCCGCGCTCGCGCTCGTGCGTCCGCAGCAGACCCTCTCGCTGGGGCTCGTCGACGGCCGCAACATCTGGGTCAACGATTTCGAGCGCAGCCGCGCGCTCATCGAGCAGGCGATGGCGCAGCTCGGCGCCGGGCGCGTGGTGCTGGCTCCTTCCTGCTCGCTGCTGCATGTGCCGGTCGATGCCGCGCAGGAAACCAGGATGCAGCCGGCGGTGCGCTCATGGCTCGCGTTCGCTGTGCAGAAGCTCGCCGAGCTGCGCGCCTTGGCCGGCGGCGCAGAGCTCGCGGCTGATGAGCACTCGACCAACCGCGCCGCCATCGCTTCGCGTTCTACCGCGGAGTCAAGTCGCAACGATGCCGTACGCGCTGCGCTGCAAGCGCTTACGGCCAGCGACTTCCACCGCGAAACACCCTACCCCCGGCGAGCGCAGGCGCAGGCTGCCTCGCTCGGCCTGCCGCCGCTGCCGACGACCACCATCGGCTCGTTCCCGCAGACTGCCGAGGTACGCAAGGCGCGCGCCGCGTGGCGGGCCGGGCATCTCTCGCAGGGCGACTACGATGCCTTTCTCGAAGCGGAAACGGTGCGCTGCCTGCGCGAGCAGGAGGCCGCCGGCCTGGACCTGCTGGTGCACGGCGAGTTCGAGCGCAACGATATGGTTGAGTACTTCGGTGAGCAGTTGGAAGGCTTCGCCTTCACGCAAAACGGATGGGTGCAGAGCTACGGCTCGCGCTGCGTCAAGCCGCCCGTGATCTACGGCGACGTGCACCGCCCCGCCCCCATGACGGTGCGCTGGAGCACTTTCGCGCAGGCGCAGACCGAGCGGCCGGTCAAGGGCATGCTCACCGGTCCGGTCACGATCCTGCAGTGGTCGTTTGTGCGCGACGACATCGCGCGCAGCGAGGTGACGCGGCAGATCGCGCTTGCCTTGCGCGACGAGGTCCGCGACCTGGAAGCAGCGGGCATTCGCGCCATCCAGCTCGACGAGCCGGCGCTGCGCGAAGGCCTGCCCCTGCGCCGCAGCGGCTGGGCCGCGTACCTCGCCTGGGCGGTCGAGGCGTTCCGGCTCGCAACGTCGAGCGTCCGCGACAGCACGCAGATCCACACTCACATGTGCTACTGCGAGTTTGAAGCGATCCTGCCTTCGATCGCCGCGCTCGATGCGGATGTGATCTCGATGGAGTCGGCGCGCTCGAAAGGTGAACTGCTGCACGCCTTCAGCAAGGCGGCCTACCCCAACGGCATCGGCCCCGGCGTGTGGGATATCCACTCGCCGCGGGTGCCGCCGCAGGCGGAGATGGAGAAGCTGCTCGCGGGCGCGATGGAGGTCCTCACCCCGGCGCAGTTGTGGGTCAACCCTGACTGTGGATTGAAGACGCGGGGCTGGGCAGAGGTGCGCACCGCTCTCCGGCACATGACGGCCGCCGCGCAATCTGTGCGTGCCACGGTTGCAGTTGGATCAACGCAGTAAGCCTGCGGAAACCGCAGACCTTAGCAGGCAGGCAGTACCAAACGAAAACGCCTGGCGCGTAGCGTCAGGCGTCACTCTGAAACTGGCTCCGCATCAACCTGGACCGACATACAACTCGACCGGTGAAAAACCGATCTCGTCCGTCTTGTGGTCGACGCGCAGAAACAAGGGCGTCTTGCCGCCATTCACATCCACCCCCATCACCACACCGTTCCCAACCGTCTTGGTGATCTGGATCTTGTGCGAGCGAATCACGCCGTAGTCGCTTGACGACCCCCAATCCTTCTCGAAATCTGCGAAGGTATAGCCGGTGTAGCGGTCGCCATGCTGCCGCCAGTCCTTGTCATTGTTCCAGTAGGCGTAAGCGCCGGGCATGTCGCCCTTCTCGACCAGCGAAAAAAAGTGGTTGACGCGATGCTGCTCCGGCCAGTCCCAGAACACGAACGAGAGCACGGCGCCCAGCACGATCAAGCCGATGAGGGTCCAGACGCCGTTGCGGATTGTGCGTGCGCGTCGAGCGTCGTAGCGTGGTGCGTCCAGCAGCGTCATCGGTCGGTGTGCCTCCTGTCGGTCCTGCCCGCGGTTCCGGTTGACTTAGACACCTGCAGGCCCTTTCTGGTTCCTCAGAGCCGTTTGCCTGTAGGTGACGAGGAATGAGTGTTGTTGCATGTGGCTTTTCTTGACGGAAAAGCCACGCAGAGTGTCGTTGGTCTCTCTACAGCAGCAGGCAAACGGCTCTAGCCCCGGCTGTAGCTGGTCGCCGCCCGCTCCTGGGCCCGCTCCAGCGCCAGCGCAATCAGCCTGTCGATCAGCTCAGGGTATGGCACGCCGCTCGCAGCCCACAGCTTGGGGTACATACTGATGGAGGTAAAGCCGGGCAGGGTATTGATCTCGTTCAGGTAGATGCGGCCTTTCGCGCCGGGCTCCATCAGAAAGTCAACGCGTGCCAGCCCCGCGCAGTCGCAAGCCTCAAACGCCTGGATCGCCATCGCGCGGATTTGCTTCGCCTCCGCCTTGGTAATCTTCGCGGGCAGCACCAGCTCCGAGCCCTCACTCTGGTACTTCGCCTCGTAGTCGTAGAACTCTTTCGCCGGCACAATCTCGCCCACCACCGAAGCCTCGGGCCGTTCATTGCCGAGCACCGCTACCTCGAGCTCACGCGCCTTACCGGTGCCCTTGCGTCCGCCGCCAACCGCCTGCTCCACCACCAGCTTGCGGTCGTACTTCGCGGCGAGCGTGAGGGCGTGCCCCAGCTCCTTCCGTCCGTGCGCCTTGCTGATGCCGACCGACGAGCCGCCATTCGCCGGCTTGACGAACAAGGGATACTTCAGCACGTCTTCAACTGCTGCCACTGCCTTCCGCGGGCTCGTCTCCCAGGCCGAGCGCAGCAGTGTCACGTGCTTCGGGATCGGCAGTTTCGCCGAGGCAAACAGCCGCTTCATCACATCCTTATCCATGCTTGCCGCCGAGCCCAGCACACCCGAGCCCGCGTACGGGATCCCGGCGAGCTCCAGCAGGCCCTGCATAGTGCCGTCCTCACCGAATGTGCCGTGCAGCACTGGCAGCACCACGTCGAGCGCGAGCGCGTGTGCCTGTGCGGGGTCGCGCGTCTCAAACGGCACCAGCCCCGCACCCGGCTGGGGCGGCATCAGCGTCGCCTCTCCGCGCGCCAGTACTGCCGCGGCCGACGTAGCCTGCGGATCGCCGGCGCGCAGCCGCGGCATTGCGCCTCCCGCACTCTCCGGCTGTCCCAGCAGCAGCTCGGCCTCGCCTGAGGTCACCCAGCGACCTTCTTTCGTAATGCCGATCGGGACGATTTCATAGCGGTTCCGGTCGATCGCAGCCAGAACCGAAGCGGCGGAGAGCAGAGAAACTTCGTGCTCACCGCTACGGCCGCCGAATAGAACACCTACGCGCAGTTTCTTCATACCTCTTCGATAGTAGCCGCGCCGCCACCGACGAGGCGTTCCAGAAAACAAGAAAGCATGTGCAAGCCTGATTCCCGCTTTGTGAAGCGGCGGATCGCTTCAGGACAGCGCGGGCCGGGGGAGAGCGTTCGAACTGCATAGGGGAGTGAGACCATCCCTTGTGCATCGAAAGAACACCCGCCACGAAGTGGCCGCCAGCCGCGCAGGCGGTCTTCGCCATTGACTCTGCCCCTTACGGATACATCCGGTTCAGCGTGCGCGCGAACGGGATCGTCTCCCGCACGTGGTCCAGCCCGCAGATCCACGCCACCGCCCGCTCGATGCCCATGCCGAAGCCTGCGTGCTGCACGGACCCGTAGCGGCGCAGGTCCAGGTACCACTGAAATGCATCGAGCGGCAGGCTGTGCTCCTCGATCCGCTGCTTCAGCAGGTCGTAGCTGGCGATGCGCTCCGACCCGCCAATCACCTCGCCATACCCCTCGGGAGCCAGCACATCCATGCACAGTGCATAGCGCGGATCGTCGGGGTCAGATTGCATGTAGAACGCCTTCACCGCCGCCGGGTAACGGTGCACCATCACCGGACGGTCGAACTGCGACGACAGATACGTCTCATCGGGCGAGCCAAAGTCATTGCCGTATGCGAACGGCTGCTCCAGCTCCCCGCGCGCGTGCGCCTCATTCAGCATGCCCACGGCTTCGTCGTAGCGAACGCGCGGGAATGGCGCCTTCACCGTCTCCAGCTTCGCAATATCGCGCCCGGTCAGCACCAGGTCCGGGCGCCGCCGGGTCAGCACCCGGTCCACGATAAAGCTGATGAAGTTCTCCGCCAGCTCCATCAGCTCGTCCAGGCCGGCGTACGCCATCTCCGGTTCCACCATCCAGAACTCGGTCAGGTGCCGGCGGGTCTTCGACTTCTCCGCCCGAAACGTCGGCCCAAAGCTGTACACCTTGCCCAGAGCCAGCGCGGTTGATTCGAGATACAGCTGCCCGCTCTGGGTCAGGAACGCCTCTTCGCCGAAGTACTCGACCGGGAACAGCGTGCTCGTGCCCTCGCACGCCGCCGGCGTCAAAATCGGCGGGTCGGTCACGGTAAAACCCTGCTCGTCGAGGAAATCCCGCGCCGCCTTGATGATCTCCGCGCGAATCCGCAGGATTGCCGACTGCCGCGGTGTGCGGATCCACAGGTGCCGGTTCTCCATCAGGAAGTCGACCCCGTGCTCCTTGAGCGAGATGGGGAAGGGCGCGTCTTCCGGCACGCGCTGCGCAACCTCGATGCCCTCGACGTCGAGCTCGTACCCGCCGGGCGCACGCTTGTCGGCCCGCACTTTGCCGCGCACCGTAACGCTCGACTCCTGCGTCAGCCCCTTGATGGTCTCGAAAACCTCCGGCGCGACCGCGGTTTTGGGCACGATGCCCTGGATGGTCCCCGAACCATCGCGAAAAATCGGGAACAGCAGCTTGCCGCTCTCGCGCAGGTTGTAGAGCCAGCCCCGCAGGGTCACGGTCTCGCCCTCGTGCCGGCCGATGGCCGCGATGGTGGTTACGGGCGCGTGCTGCTGTATTGCAGCGGTGCTCTCGCTTGCTTCTTCCGGCATGTTTTCAAGTCCTTTCTGGAGCCACTCCGGCCCGTTCGGCGAAACGCAGTCCTTCAACTCCGGCGCCCAGCATCAGGCAGCAGCTCGGGGACAGCCTGCTTCCACGCGCCGGTTGATGCATCTCCAGCTTGCGCGAGCCTTCCATTTTTACCCAGCTACGTCGACCCGTCGAACCGTGCAAAGGCAGCCCGGGCCTGCTCCACCACCCGCGCCGGGTCCGCCCCATACGAGGCATGGATCTCAAGCACACCCGCAGGCTGCTGTTTCGCCTGCGCCAGCCCCGCCAGCGCCTCGGCAAAGTTGAGCGTGCCTTCACCCGGCCACAGGTGCTCGTCCCGCTCGCCATGGTTGTCGTGCAGGTGGGCCGAACGCACCCGGTCGCCCAGCACAGCCAGCGCCGCGGGCACGCCGTCCGCAAGGTGCGCATGCCCCACATCCAGGCACACCCCCATGTCGTCGAAATGCCCGGCGTGCAGAATCTCGAGCAGGTGAGCCGGCGTCGTCACCTCGTTCTGGATATTCTCAACCAGCAAACGCACCCCCAGTGGCCGCGCGTAGGCCTGCAGGTGTTCGAGCGCGGTCAGTGCGTTCTCGAGCGTGCGCGGATCCCAGTCATCGCCGCGGTCGCCCAGGTGCAGCACCAGGTGTTTGAAGGGAATCTGCTCGGCGGTTTCGAGCGCCCGCTTTACCTCGTCCATCGCGTCGATGCGGCGGGACTTGTCCGGGTGCACGACATTGACCGAAGGCTCGCCGCCGCGGCCCGAGTCGTAATCGCTCCACAGCGGAGCGTGCATGGAGAAGGGCGCGACCCGGCTCGCGCGGAACCACGCGCCGATCTCGCGCAGGGCCACGGGCTCGGTGTAGTCGAAGTGCGAACGCGAGGCAAACAGCTCAATGCCTTCAGCCCCGCTGCCGGCCAGCGTGTCCAGCAGGCCAGGGTGCAGGCGCGAGCGGGAGAAGACGTGTGTGGAGATGACTTTCAGCATGGAGACGCAACGAAGACGAATGGGCTCACCCGCTATCTTCTCATCCTTAAGGCGAGCCTCAATGCGCGCCGGAATGCGCGCCGGCGGCACGCCCTCTTTCAGGCGCAGCTAGACGGCGCGCCGCTACACTGGAGGCCCATGTCGGTTACCCTCCGCTCCTGCTCGAAAATCAATCTCGGCCTCGCCATCGGGCCCACGCGTCCTGACGGGTTCCACTCCCTGGCCACGCTCTACCAGACGCTTGAGTCACATGACCTCGTCACCGTTACTGCCTCTGCCGCGGGGCAGCGGGACCCGTCTGCGCCGATGGTCGAGCTCAGCTGCAACGACCGGCGGGTGCCCCTCGACGCGCGCAACACAGTGTGGAAAATGCTCGCCGCAGCGCTGGCTGTGCCGGAGCGGGCCACGCTGCGAGACCGGTTGCAGGTCAAGGTGCACATTGAGAAGCGCCTGCCCGTGCAGGGCGGCCTGGGCGGCGGCTCAGCCAACGCCGCCGCCGCGCTGGTAGGCCTGGAGCGCGAGCTCGCCCGCCCCGCGCTCGCCCCGCCGCTTACCGGCGAGCAGCGCCTGCGCCTGGCCGCGGAGGTCGGCTCCGACGTGCCGCTGTTCCTGCTGGGCGGCGCCGTGCTGGGCCGGGACCGCGGGCAGGATGTGGTCCCGCTGGAAGACCTGCCGTTCCTGCACGCAGTCGTCGCTCTGTCCCAGGTGGGCGTCTCCACACCCGCCGCCTTCCGGGCCTGGGACGCGGAGCAGGCCGCCGCCGGTTTGACGCCGGAGGCGATGCACGCTAGACTGGGGCAGTTGAGTCGAGCTTTCGCGTCCGCATGGTGCGAGCAGCACGCAACCGGTGTCCTGATTCCAAAGTCACCTCCCGGGAAGCTGCCGGGAGACCCTTTGAACCATCAAGACCTAGCGGGAACCCTGCTTTCCACGCTTGTCCAGACCGGGATACTTCTGAACGACTTTGAACAAGTCGTCTTCCGGCAGCATCCCCTTCTCGAACAGATCAAGCGTGCGCTCGCGGGCAGTCCTGCCTTCGGGCAGGTTGACCCTGCTGGAAGTTCCAGCGGAATCACCGGCGGTGCGCTGTACACGGCACTCTCCGGCTCCGGGTCGGCAGTCTTCGGGCTGTATGCCGGCCTCGCCGAGGCGAACGCGGCGAACCAGCGGCTCAACACGCTCGGCATCCGCACTCTCCGCACCCGCACCCTGGGCCGCGCAGAGTACTGGGCCGGCATGGTAGTAGCAGAAGACTAGGCAGTGGAGTGGTGCGGAGCAAAGTCGACCCGCAGAAACAGGCGGGACGGTTGTTGGGCGATCGACTAATGGTAGGTCAAGTGCCTTTGACGCACTTTGTCTAGGTTCGAATCCTAGTCGCCCAGCCAGTTTTGAAGCAGCGTAAACCGGGAAAACAAGCCCGGTTGCAACGGAAGCCAGTGAACGGGGAAAAACAGCCTCGCGAAAGGGTCCAACGTGAAGCAGGACGGCAAGCAGAACACGCACCAGGAGCTGGTCAAGACAGAGGATGAGGCACCCGCAGCGGCAACCAACGCGCACGCCCCATCCGACTCTGCGGACGCCCGGAACGGCCAGGGTGGCCAGAAAGCACCTGGCGAGCGGGTTACGGCGGAGCGCAAACGCGTCGCCCGCCTCCGCGAAGACAAGCGGTTCCGGATCTTCTCGGGCAGCGCCAACCCCGGACTTGCGGCGGATATCTGCCGTCACATCGGGGTGCCGCTCGGGGAGACACGCCTGCAGCGCTTTGCCGATGGCGAAATGCACTTCCAGCTTCTCGAAAACGTACGCGGCGCGGACGTTTTCCTGGTGCAGCCCACCTCCAACCCGGTGGACCGCCACCTGGTCGAGCTGCTCATCATGATCGACGCTTTGAAGCGCGCCTCCGCCGGGCGCATCACGGTGGTGGTTCCGTACTACGGCTATGCGCGGCAGGACCGGAAAGACCGTCCGCGGGTGGCGATCTCGTCCAAGCTGGTTGCCGACCTGCTGACCACCGCCGGTGCCAACCGCGGGCTCTTTATGGACCTGCACGCGGCGCAGATTCAGGGCTTTTTCTCCATCCCGGTCGATCATCTTTTCGCGAGCCCGGTGATGGTGAGCTACTTCCGCGAGCTCAACCTGTCAAACCTGACGGTGGTCTCGCCGGATGCCGGTGGAGTGGAACGGGCGCGGTTTTTCGCGACCAAGATGGGCGCCCCGCTGGCCATTGTGGACAAGCGGCGCACCGACATCAACGTGACGGAGGTGATGCACGTGATCGGCGATGTACGCGGGCAAACCTGCCTCATCATCGACGACATCGTGGACACCGCCGGCACGCTGGTCAAGACGGTCGACGCGCTGCTGGCGCAGGGTGCGACCGATGTATACGCCTGTGCTTCGCATGCCGTGCTCTCCGGGCCGGCGGTCGGGCGCATCGCTAGCTCGCGGTTGAAGGAGCTGGTGGTGAGCGACTCGATCCCGCTCTCGGAGGCCGCGCAGGCGGAGCCGAAGATTCGGGTGCGTTCCATCGCCGGCCTGCTGGGCGCGGCGATCGAAAGCATCCACATGGAAACCAGCGTCAGCACGCTCTTCGGTTAACGGGCGGGCTGAGGCTTTGACGAACACAAGCAAAAGGGAGCAGGCGCCGCCTGTGCCCGAAAGGAAACAATGGCAACGACAGAGATAGTGAACGCAGCAGTCCGCGAAGGCAGGTTTACGAAGAACGCCGCACGCCGCGTACGCGTCGCCGGCAAGCTGCCCGGCGTGGTCTACGGCGCCAAAGAGGCCGCGGTCGCGGTCGAGCTCGACCCCAAGCAGATGCTGCGCATCCTGCACTCGGAATCCGGCCACAACACCATCTTCGATCTCGACGTGGCCGGCGCCAAAGCCAAGGCCATGATCGTCGACTGGCAGTTCGAGCCCATCAAGGACCGCCTCATTCATGTCGACCTGAAGCGGATCGCGCTCGACAAGGCGATGCGCGCCGAGGTGCCGGTCGTGCTCACCGGGATCGCGTTCGGCGTCAAAAATGAGGGCGGCCTGCTCGACCATGTGCTGCGCGAGGTTGAGATCGAGTGCCTGCCGTCTGATATCCCCTCCTCGATCGAGGTGGACGTGACCGCAATGAAGATCGGCGACGTCATCCGCGTGGCCGACCTGCCGCACGGGGGCAAGTTCAAGTTCATCACCGACGAGGACGCGACCGTCGCGCACCTGGCCCTGATGAAGGAAGAGCCGGCCACTGCCGAGGCGCTGGCCGCCGCGGCCGAGCCGGAAGTCGCCGCCCCCAAGGGCAAGGGCGAAACAGCTCCGGCTGCGACGCCCGAAAAGAAGGAAGGCAAGAAGTAAAGGGGCATTCGCATGGTGCTGCCCCGGGTGTTGCTCGATCGATTGTTACTTGTCGTGGGGCTGGGCAATCCCGGTCCGGAGTACCAGTGGACGCCGCACAATGCCGGGTTCCTGGCCGTCGACCGCATTGCCGAGGCGGCCGGGGTTTCCGTCAGCAACCGGCGCGGCCGGGCGCTTACCGGCAGGGTGCAGATCGGGGGACGCGAGCTCATCCTCGCCAAGCCCGAGACCTGGATGAACCTGAGCGGCGAGTCGGTGGCCGCGCTGGTGCGGGAGTTCCAGATCGACCCGGAGCGCGAGCTGGTGGTGGTGTACGACGAGCTCGCTTTGCCGCTGGGGCTGGTCCGGGTGCGGGCCGGCGGGTCCTCGGGCGGGCACAATGGCGCAAAAAGCATCAACGCGCTGCTTGGCACTGAACGCTGGGCACGGATAAGGATCGGCGTAGGACCGGATGGTGACGTAGGGAAAGGCCGGCGCGGCGCAGAATACCTGCTGCAGCCGATGCGCCGGATGGAGTTGAACCTGCTGGGCGAGGCACTTGACCGCGCAGCGGAAGCCGTAGCGGCCATTGCAGCCGAAGGGGTTGCAGTGGCCATGAACAGGATCAATCCCCGCACGCCTTCGAGCGAAGGCGCTCCCGGGGAGAACCGGAAATTTTAGGCTGGCGCACAAGCGCAGCCGGAGCGAGGCAACAGTTATGGCAGAAGCAGCAGGACGTTTTTACGAGGTGATGTTCATCATCCGGCCCGACATGGCGGAAGAGGATATCGACAAGCTGGTCTCCGGTTTTGAGACCACCGTGACCACCGGCGGCGGCAGCGTGCGCTCGGTCGAAAAGATGGGCCGCCGCAAGCTGGCCTACACCGTCCGCAAGTGCAACGACGGCAACTACGTGCTGCTGACCATCGACGCCGATGGCAAGCTGGTGGCCGAGCTGGAGCGCCGCCTCCGCGTGTCAGAGCCGGTCATCAAGTTCCTCACCGTGCGTATGGACGAGGAAGAGAAGCGCCTCGACAAGGTACGCGCCCTGCGCGCAAGCCGCGTCAAGCGCAGCACCCAGCCCAACCCCGAGGCCGCCAGCGCAGCCGCGCCGCAAACAACCAGTCCGGCCGAATCGCCGGCGCTCGCCTAAGCGAGCCTGAGAAGACCGCCGCGTCCGCAAACGCCGGCAAGAAGGGAACAGAACCATGGCAGACGAGACACAGGCATCAACCCGTACCGACGCGCCAGCCTCCACGGCTCCGCAATCCAGCGAGGGCGCGTCCTCGAACGCTCCCTCGGGCGCCCCGCGCTCAAGCTCCGACCGGCCCGGCTCCGACCGGCCCAGTTCCGGTGGCCCTGGTGGCCCGCGCCCGCCGCGCCCCGCCGGCGGTGGTGGCCGCAAGTTCTTCCGTCGCAAGAAGGTCTGCAAGTTCTGCGTCGAAAAGATCGAGGCCATCCCCTACCGCGATGTGCGGCTGCTGCAGCAGTTTGTCGCCGAGCGCGGCAAGATCACCCCGCGGCGCCTGACCGGTGTCTGCACCACCCACCAGCGGCGGCTTACCCGCGCCATCAAGCAGGCACGTAATATCGCCCTGCTGCCCTTCGCCGCGCGCTACTAAACAACCGGGCGCCGTGACACGCGCCCGCACTCGACCACACCACGAGCACCTCGGAGAACCCGCACCATGGAAGTCATTCTCAAGGAAGATGTAGATCACCTCGGCAATCGCGGCGACGTTGTCAAGGTGGCCGACGGCTTCGGCCGGAACTATCTGCTGCCGCGCAAGCTCGCCATGCAGGCCACCGCGGCCAACAAGTCTGTCATCGAGCAGATGAAGCAGTCGGCCGTTCGCCGCTCTGCGCGTGAGAAAGGCGAGGCCGAGCAGCTCGTCTCGCAGTACGACGCGCTTACCCTCGAGTTCACCCGCAAGGTCGGCGAGAACGAGCACCTGTTCGGCTCCGTCACCTCGTCTGACATCGCGCAGGCGCTGGAAGCGCAGGGCTTCGTCACCGACCGCCGCAAGATCCATCTCGACGAACCGCTCAAGCAGATCGGCGAGTTCCACGTGCCGATCCGCCTGCACCGCGAGGTCACGGCCCACGTCAAGGTCGTCATCCAGGGCGACGCTCCCGCGGCGTAGCCTTTACCGCCACGACCAAGAAGAAACTTCCTTGCTCGTGACGAACGGTTTACGTCCGTGCGCTTTGCGCTTGCATGAGACCCACTTTCCGGCTAGGTTAGCGCAAACCACGCAGAGTCAACAACGATGGCGCGCAAATCGATCGACGAGATGGTAGGAGAGGCGCTGCGCGAAGTAGGCGTGCTGATCCTGGTTTTCGCCATACTGGATCGCCTAGTCGCGGGCAGCATCACATGGATTTGGACAGTTGCCGCGATCCTCATCAGTGCTTCTGCGTTTCTGTACGGGTGCGTTCTCGAAAGGAGACGGTTCGATGAATAGCTTTCTTCAGGACTACGGCTCTTTGTTGATGGGTTTCGTTGTTTGCACGGCTGCTTTCATAGGATCGCTATTCCACATCCGGAGCGAAAAAGCGGCAGCCAGACGCACGCAGGCAGCCAGGCAGCAGCAGGAGTTCGCCTTCGGGCCCACACCCGCGAAACAGGATGAGCCTCGTAGTCAAACGGTCGGAATGCGCCCCTGAACGGATCACCGGGGCTTTTCTGCCGCCACACAGCGTTTTGCCGCTCCGTGTAGAGGGGCGGCTTCTTTTTGCATCGCACAGTTCACCGAGGTTCCATGCCCAGGCCCATCGCCGTCTACTACGAGCAGCCCCACTGGTTCAAGCCGCTCTTCGCCGAGCTTGACCGTCGCAGAATCCTCTACGAAAAACTCGACGCCACCACCCACAGCTACTCGATCGAGGACCGGCCCGAGCAGAAGTACTCGCTCGTCGTCAACCGTATGAGCCCTTCGGCATGGAACCGCGAGCACGGCGACACCATCTTCTACACGCTCGGCTTCCTCGACCATCTCGAAGCCCGCGGCGTGCGCGTCATCAATGGCTCGCAGGCCTTCCGCTCCGAGCTCTCGAAGGCCTCGCAACTCTCCCTGCTCGACCAGCTGGGATTAGCCTACCCAAGAGCCCGCGTCATCCACCGCGCCACGCAGGCAGCCGCTGCAACCGAGGGTCTGCGCTTCCCGGTCGTCGTCAAGCCGAACATCGGTGGCTCAGGCGCGGGCGTCAAACGCTTCGATGCCCACGAGCAAATTGCCGCAGCCGCGGTTACAGATGAGCTTTCCTTCGGGCTCGACTCCACCGCGCTGGTGCAGGAGTTCATCCCGGCGCGCGGCGGCTACATCGTGCGCTGCGAGGTGCTTGACGGCAAGTTCCTCTACGCCATCAAGGTGCACACCACCGGCGAGTCTTTCGACCTGTGCCCCGCCGATATCTGCCGAACTACCTCCGGAGTTGACCTCGCACGAGGCGCGTGTGCGATCGACGCGCCAAAGTCCGGCATCCGCGTCGAAGGCTACGAGCCGCCGGCGCAGATCGTCACCGAGGTCGAGCGCATCATGGCCGCTGCCGGCGTCGAGCTGGGCGGCGTCGAGTACATGCTCGACGAGCGCGACGGCGACCGCGCCGTGCCGCTCTACTACGACATCAATGCGCTTTCGAACTTCGTCGCCGATGGCGAGCGCGTCGTCGGCTTCGATCCCTTCGTGCGCCTGGTTGACTGGCTTGTACTGGAATCAGAAAAAGCCGACGCGCAACAGTGGCACACAGAGAACGACATCGCCTTCGGCATCGGCCAGACCGCGCAGGCCGTTGGGGGATTTCGCTGATGCGCTACGGCTTCTGGATGCCGGTCTTCGGCGGCTGGCTGCGCAACGTGGAAGACGAGGGCATGCCGGCAAGCTGGGAGTACGTCCGCACGCTCGCCCAGCGTGCCGAGCAACTCGGCTACGATGTCTCGCTCATCGCCGAGCTCAACCTCAACGACATCAAGGGTGTCGAAGCTCCGTCGCTCGACGCCTGGTCGACCGCCGCCGCGCTCGCCGCCGTCACCCGGAAGCTCGAGCTGATGGTCGCGGTGCGTCCCACCTTCCACAACCCGGCGCTGCTCGCCAAGCAGGCGGCCAACATCGACCACATCTCGAACGGCCGGCTCACGCTCAACGTCGTCTCCAGCTGGTGGGCCGATGAGGCGACCAAGTACGGCCTGCACTTCGACCGGCACGACGACCGCTATGCGCGCACCAACGAGTGGCTCGATGTGCTGAACGGCTGCTGGGACCAGCAGGGCTTCTCCTACGAAGGCAAGTACTACAGCGTGCAGGACAATGTGCTCAGCCCCAAGCCGGTGAGCAAGCCGAGGCCCACACTCTACGCGGGCGGCGAGTCTGAAACCGCGAAGAACCTCATCACGTCGAAGTGCGACGCCTACCTCATGCACGGCGACTCCCCCGCGCGCGTGGGCGAAAAGATCGCGGACATGCGCGAGCGTCGCGAGCGATCTGGTTTGCCGCCCGGCTCTCCGGATATGACCTTCGGCGTCGCCGCCTACGCGATCGTGCGCGATACAGCCGAAGCCGCCCAGAAGGAAGTTATTCGCATCACCGACGTGCAGCAGTCCGCACAGGGCTATAAGAACTATCAGCAGTGGATCGCGGGCTCGAACCTCGAGCGCAAGGTCTCGCTTGAGGACTACTCCGTCTCCAACCGCGGCCTGCAATCCGGCCTCGTCGGCACCCCCGACCAGGTGAAGGAACAGATCGCCGCCTTTGAGCAAGCCGGATGTGATCTGGTGCTGTTACAGATGTCGCCGCAGCTGGAAGAAATGGAGCGCTTTGCCGGGCAGGTGATGTAGCGCAGGCCGGTAAGGGGGCAGAGATGCAGCCACGACTCAATCCCGAACTCGCCTCGGTTCTACGGGAGCTGAGGCAGCGCGAGCCCATCTTCCATCGCCCGGAGCTCGGCACCACGCGCGCCGACTTCGAACGCATGACGGCAGACGACTTCTGGGAGATCGGCGCCTCCGGCAAGGTCTACGACCGCGCATTCGTTCTGGACATGCTTGAAGAACGTCACAGGACTCCGCAGATCGAGACGCTGCACGCCTTCGATTTCAGCATCCGCCAGCTGTCAGCGGACACCTGGCTGCTCCACTACACGCTCCTGCAGGAAACGCGCAGGAGCCGCCGCACCACCGTGTGGACGCGAACTAGCGATGGCTGGAAGATCGTCTTCCACCAAGGCACTCTCGTGCAGGGTTGAGCCGGGTGCGCTGCTATGCTGGTGCGCATGTCTGGTCTCGCGCGTTGCTGCGCTCTGCTCCCTCTGCTCCTCGCCGTATCAATGCATGCGCAAGCCTCTGCCAACGCAAGCCTTCCCCGCATCGATCGCAGCGGCCCCCACCCCACACTCATTGTGGATGGCGCGCCGTACCTGATGCTCGGCGCGCAGGTCAACAACTCCTCGGCCTTCCCATCGTCGATGGCGCAGGTCTGGCCTGCCATGGACACGCTCGGCGTCAACACAGTGGAAGCGCCGGTGTACTGGGAGAAGCTGGAGCCGCAGGAGGGCGCCTTCGACTACTCGCTGGTCGATATGCTTCTGGAGCAGGCGCGCGCCCACCACGTGCACCTCGTCCTGCTGTGGTTCGGCACCTGGAAGAACGGCAGCCCCGGCTATACGCCCGCCTGGGTCAAGCTCGATCCCAAGCGGTTTCCGCTCGCCGTCAACAAGGATGGCAAGCAGTCGTTCTCGCTTTCGCCCTTCGGCCAGCAGACTTTGGCGGCTGATGCGAAGGCGTTCACCGCGCTCATGCAGCACCTCAAGACCGCTGACCCCGCGCACACCGTGCTGATGATGCAGGTCGAGAACGAGTCGGGCATGTACGGTAACACGCGCGACTTCTCACCCGCGGCCAACCAGCTCTTCGCGCAGCCCGTGCCGCACGACGTGCTCGCCGCAATGGGTCAGACGGGCAAGGGAAGCACGCACGCAAACTGGAGCGAGGTTTTCGGCGACGACGCGGACGAGTACTTCTACGCGTGGGGTATCGCGCGCTACATCAACCAGGTAGCCCAGGCCGGCAAGCGTGCGTATCCGCTGCCCATGTATGTCAACGCGGCGCTGCGCGACCCGCTGCATAAAGGCGGTCCCGGCAGCTTCGAGAGCGGCGCTCCCGTCTACGACGCCCTGCCGCTCTGGCACGCGGTCGCCCCCGCCATCGATGCGATCGAGCCGGACATCTACATGCCTGAGTACGCGCGATACACCGCCGTGGTGAAGCAGTACGCGCTGCCGTGGAACCCGTTCTTCATCCCCGAAACCGGCAACAGCACCGCGTATGCGCGCTACTTCTTCGCTGCTCTGGGCGCCGGCGCTTTCGGCTGGTCGCCCTTCGGCATGGACCAGACCGGCTACGTTAATTATCCGCTTGGGGCATCCCGCATCGACAAAGACACGCTGGCTCCCTTCGCGCTCGACTACAGCATCGTGCGGCCCATGATGCGCGAGATCGCCCGGCTGAATGGCGAGGACCGCGTGCGCGGATCTGCCGAAAGCCCGGACGTGCATACCGAAACCCTTACCTTTGCGCCGCAGGCAGGCAAGCCCGCACGCTGGAGTGCGACCGTCTCCTATGGGCTCCCGTCCTTCTCCAGCCCAAAGCTTGTGCCCGGCAATCAGACGCCGGAAGGCGAAGCGCTGGTCGCGCAGCTTGGGCCGGATGAGTTTCTCGTCACCGGTGTGCACTGCAGGGTAGACTTTGCGCCGATCGTGCCGGCCGGCGACCCCAGGTCGCAGCGCATGTGGCTGTCCGTGGAGGAGGGCACATTTGAGAACGGCACTTGGAAGACGGCGCGCCTTTGGAATGGCGATCAGACCGATTACGGGCTTAACTTCACCAGCATCCCGCAGGTGCTGCGCGTGCGCGTCCTCACCTATTAACGATTGCGCGCAAGTTAAGGCCGAAGGGGGAGCGAGTACTGCTCTTAATGGAAGGGCAGGAGAAAGCCTCGGGGGAGGCTGAAGATTGCGCAAGACTCTACCCGCGGGGCCGTAAAACCGGCTTGCCGGTGAACCCGTCCTAAGACGGTGGGAACTCTCCGCGGCTCTTTAGGCATTCCGAACTGGCGGACACTGCGCACCGAGCCGATTGTCGAGTCGAGCTCCCTTGTTCAATGAATTATAGGTTCAACCGGCTTGACCGAACCTACCTGCTTTGCAGGACGAGTCTTGCTTCTCGGATGCTAGCCGCAGGCTCTCCGGTTTGCAAGCGGGAAGCTCACACCGAAGTAAGCTCCGTTTCACCAGCCGCGATCTTCGCGGCCGCCCGGCGCAAAGCTACCCGGTGCGCCGCCGGTCTTCGAGCACTTCATCCAGCAGCCCGTTGAGCGAGTGCGCCCGGCTGCGTTTGCTCTCCTCCGCGCCGCTCAGCGACTCAAGCCGCGACTCGGCCGTCATCAGCTCATCGGCCACATTCAGCGCGGCCAGCACCGCAACCCGCAACGAGTCAACCGTGGTGCCATGCGAGGCCACCGCGCGCATCTTGCCGTCTACCAACTCCGCCAGCCGCTCAATGTAAGCAGGGTCATCCCCGCGCAGGTGGTAAGTCTGGTCGTAGATGGAGACGGTGACGAACTCCCCGTCGTTTCGCTGCGCACTCATCCGTGTTTTGAGATCTCCTGGAAGTCCTTCGTGTCTGCCCAATGGTGCTGGCTGTGCTGTGCAGGAAACGCTACGAGCCCAGCTCGTCCAGCTGCTTCAGCAACCGCTCCACGCGCCCGCGCACCTGGTCCCGTTCGCGGCCCAGCGTTTTCAGTTCGGTCTGCGCATGCTCCAGGTGCTGGCCCTGCTCATCCAGCAGTTGCTGCAGGGTAGCGGCGTTCTCCTCTGCTCTCTGCCGTTCGCGGCGTTCCTGGCGAACCACTTCCACCATCCGCATCACGCGCTCTTCCAGCGCGCCAAAATCGTCCATCTGCTGCTGCTCGTCCGCCTGCATGTGCGGCGCTGTCGACATAGAAAACTCCCCAGCCGAAAGTATAGCGCGCGGTCGATCGCCGGGAGCGGGCAGTACATTCCTGCACACCCCGCGTCTACATACCTCCCCGGCCCGACGGCTCAACGCCGCTTGCGGCTCCTGCTGTTCTTTTCCGTGCGCAGCTTCCAGGCGGCGAGCAGCGCCCCGCGCAGCACCTCCTCATCCGCACTCGCCAGGCGAATATGGGTCGCGCCCATTCGGCCCCAGCCGCCGGCGACAGGAAGAAAAAGCTCCGGCTGCTCCTCGACAAAGGCCGCCTGCTGCTCCGGCGACAGCATCAGGTTGCCGAAGCCCTGGCCCACTGTGGCGAGGGTTGCGAAGATATGGCCACCCACGCGAAAGTCGGCCGCGCCCATGTGCGAGCCTTCTTCTGCTCCCAGCAGTGTCAGCGCGATGCGGCGGAAATCAGCGGCGGTCATCGGCACTCCAGGTTTCAGCGCGCCTGCAGAGTTTTCCCGTACAGGTCCCGCAGCTGCGTCGTGGTCTGCTTCAGGAACTCCAGATGAGCATTCGCCAGAGCCGTCGCATCGATCATCTGCTGTACTTCCGCGGGTTTCATGGTGTCCGGATCTTTCCCCGCGGCGATCGGCGCATAGGCTCGCGCGTCGTCCTGGTAGATGCCGTCCTGCGCGCTGTCGACCTTGGCCTGCTCCCCGTACAGGTCGGCGTAGCGCTGCACTTCAGCGTAAGGCATGTAGCCAAGCGCGCCCGTATCCCGCGCCGTAAGCCACGCCGAATCGCTGGGCGAGTCCCACGAGAAAGTGAAGTTCAGCGACCCGTGGAACCCCTTCGGCTGGTCCTGGAGCCGCCTCTCGGTTGCGAGATCGGACCGTGTGATCTGGAGGTTCTTGTCCGTCGATGCCAGATTCTTATTCGCCGCCTTCTGATTGTCCTCGATTTCTTGCCGGATATTCGCCCGCGCCTCATGCACCAGGCTGCGATGATGCGCCCACTCCACCAGCCCCTCCAGGCTGAGCGCGATCAGCAGCCCGCAGGTGATCGTAAACAGGTGGATGAAGAAGTCGCGCCTGGTCTCGATTGGATGGTGCGGCGGTTCAATCTCCATCGTGCCCCTCCAGGTCTTTTCTCGTAATCATGCTAGTTCAGGACAATCCGTAAGTGTTGCATACTCACTCTTGAGTTTTGTGGGGCTAGCACTAGGTGCTATGGTTGGAATGTGCCTGCGAAGCTTCCCGCATCACTGCCGGTGTACAAGAACAAAGTGTTCGCGCGCTTCGCCCGCAAAGCACAGATCACAGACTGCGACCTTTGGCGAGCAGCGCAACGTGCGAATCAGGGTTCGATTGACGCTGATCTGGGAGGCGGAGTCGTAAAGCAGCGAATCGCACGGCCTGGCGCAGGGAAATCCGGCGGTTCCCGATCGATTATCTTGTTCAGAAAAGGCGATCGCGCGGTTTATGTATATGGGTTTGAGAAGAAAGATCGTGCAAACATCAAGCCAGGCGACCTTGAAATCCTGAAGGCGCTCGCAAAGGTCATTCTCGGTTACACGACTGCTGAGTTGGTACGTGAGATTGAAACTGGAGAGCTCATGCGCGTGAAGGAGCGGGATGAAAGCCCCAATGAAGAATAAGTATCGGAGTAGCATCGCTGCCGCCGTTCACGAAACCGCGCTTGGCCTGTATAGCAGCGGCGGCATGGACCAGAAAACCATGCGCGAATTCGACGTGCTCTGCCTGACCCCCATCCTGGACATGACACCGAAAAGGATCCGCGCACTGCGCACCCGCGAGAACGCGAGCCAGACCGTTTTCGCCGCCTATCTCAACGTGACGCCCAGCCTGGTAAGCAAGTGGGAGCGTGGCGAAAAGCACCCGCAGGGGGCATCGCTCAAGCTGCTTTCGCTAGTCGAAAAGAAGGGCCTGGATATCGTCGCTTGACGAGGCTGGTTGCCGGTGCAAGAGCTCTCTATCGAGTAAGATAGAGAGAGCGCTTACCCGGCGAAAATCTGCTCCTGTGCAGCCGCCCGCGGCGCGACCCCTCCTATGGCAGACGAAGAAAACCCACAGCTCCCCCTCGGCGGCAACGGCAGCGACCCGACCGGTAACGGCGCCGGCGACCCCCCCTCCGGCATCAACGCCCCCGGCGCCCCCGGCGCCGCGTCCCTCATCTCCATCAATATTGAAGACGAGATGCGCCGCTCGTATCTTGACTACTCCATGTCGGTCATCATCGGGCGCGCGCTGCCCGAGGTGCGCGACGGCCTCAAGCCGGTGCATCGCCGCGTGCTTTACGGCATGCACGACATGGGCCTGCAGCCCAACAAGAAGTACACCAAGTGTGCCAAGGTCGTCGGCCACGTCATGGGCAACTACCACCCGCACGGCGATGCCTCTATCTACGACACCATGGTGCGCATGGCGCAGCCATTCTCGCTGCGCTACCCGCTGGTCGATGGCCAGGGCAATTTCGGCTCGGTCGACGGCGACCCGCCCGCGGCGATGCGGTACACCGAAGCCAAGATGGCGAAGATCACCGCCGAAATGCTCGCCGACATCGACATGGAAACTGTCGACTTCGTGCCCAACTACGACGAATCCACGCTCGAGCCTGCGGTCCTGCCGGCGCGCATCCCCAACCTCATCATCAACGGCTCGGGCGGCATCGCCGTTGGCATGGCGACCAACATCCCGCCGCACAACCTCACTGAGGTCGTCAACGCCACCATCGCGCTGGTCAAGAATCCCCACGGCGGCCTCGCCGAGGCGCTCGAGTACGTCCAGGGTCCCGACTTCCCGACCGGCGGCTTTATCTACGGCAAAAGCGGCATCGCCAACGCCTACCGCACCGGCCGCGGCCGCTTCCTCATGCGCGCCCGCGTCGGCATGGAGAACATCTCCGGCGGACGCCAGGCCATCATCGTCACCGAGATCCCCTACCAGGTCAACAAGTCCAAGCTCATCGAGCGTATCGCCGAGCTGGTTCACGAGAAGGTCATCGACGACATCAGCGATGTGCGCGACGAGAGCGACCGCGACGGCATGCGCATCGTCATCGAGCTCAAGCGCGGCGTCGAATCGCAGATCGTGCTCAACCAGCTCTACAAGCACTCGCAGATGCAGGAAAGCTTCTCCATGATCTTCCTCGCGGTGGTCAACAACCAGCCCCGCGAGCTGCCCCTGCACGAGGCGATCCGCCACTTCATCGAGCACCGCGTCGATGTCGTGCGCCGCCGCACTGCCTTCCAGCTGCGCAAAGCCCGCGACCGCGAGCACATCCTGCTCGGCTACCAGATCGCCCTCGACCACCTCGACAACGTCATCCGCACCATCCGCGGCTCTTCCTCCCGCGCCGACGCCCGCGAAAACCTCTTCCAGTTCTTCTCCGGCCGCACCATCACCGTGCGCGGCAACGCCATCGAGGGCGTCACGCTCGACCCCGCGAAGTACCTCAGCGACGGCGTCACCATCCTCCCCGCGACGCTCATCCTCAGCTACCGGCAGATCGACGCCATCCTCGAGCTGCAGCTCTACCGCCTCACGCAGATCTCGATCGACGAGCTGTTGAACGAGCTCCGCCAGGTCCGCGCCAACATTGCCGAGTTCGAGTCCATCCTCGCCAGCGAACCCAAGCTGCGCGCCGTCATCGTCAAGGAGCTCGAGACCGTCCGCGACCAGTACGGCGACCCCCGGCGCACCAGCATCCTCGACGAGACCGCCGAGCTCCAGCTCGAAGACCTCATCGCCGACGAGCAGGTCGCCGTCACCGTATCGCACTCGCAGTACCTCAAGCGGACACCCATCTCCATCTACCGGCAGCAGCGGCGCGGCGGCACCGGCCGCCTCGGCATGAAGACCCGCGAAGAAGACTTTGTCCAGCAGCTCATCGTCAACTCGACCCACGCCTATCTGCTGTGCTTCACCAATACCGGCCGGGTCTACTGGCTCAAGGTGTACGAGATCCCGGACGTGGGCGCAGCGGGTAAAGGCAAGTCCATGGCCAGCCTGCTGAACCTGCAGCCCGGCGAACAGGTTCGCAACATTCTCGCCGTGCGCGACCTCGAGGAAGAGGGCAAGTACATCTTCTTTGCGACCCGCAAGGGAACCGTCAAAAAGACGCCGCTCAAGGACTTCTGCAACGTCCAGTCGCGCGGCATCATCGCCATCGGCATTGATGACGACGATGAGCTGATCGGCGTGCGCATCACCGACGGCAAGCAGATCGTCTTCCTCGCCACCCACGCCGGCCTCGCCATCCGCTTCGGCGAAGAGGGCGTCCGCTCCATGGGCCGCCCGGCCTACGGCGTGCGCGGCATCGACCTGCAGAAGAACGATTACGTCGTAGGCCTCGCCGCCACCCCCGCCGAGCGCACCAAAGGCGACGACGGCGAGCACACCCCCTCGCTCATCCTCACCGTCACCTCCAACGGCTTCGGCAAGCGCACCGACGTTGATGCCTACCGCCTGCAGACCCGCGGCGGCAAGGGTGTCATCAACCTTAAAACCAGCACGAAAAATGGCATGGTCAACGCCATCCAGCTCGTCGATGAGACCTCGGAGCTCATGGTGATCTCCCAGTACGGCAAGATCATCCGCATCGACACCAAGACGATCCGCGCCGCCGGCCGTTCCACCCAGGGCGTCAAGCTGCTCAACCTCGACCCCGAGGACAAGGTCGCCGCCGCGGTCGTCATCCCGCCGGAAGAGCTCAAGGACGACGCACCACCGCTCCTGCAGTAGCCTCTAACCACAAGGGCGCGGAGCAATCCGCGCCCTTCCTGCGTTCGGATTGTTTCGCTCCTGAGATCAAGAGCAGAGACGCTGTCATGCAAGGACTTCAAGTCATTCTGAGCGGAGCCGGCGCAAAGCGCGGGCCTAGTCGGTAGCGCTTTGCGCCAAAGGACCTGCTTTGGACCAGCTTCACACCACCCTGCTGCTGTGCTGGTCTGGAAGATGAATGCAAACTCATCTGCCCGCTGAAATCCAAGGTTTGCGTTCCCGGCGACTCACACTGACTTTCGCATCTGACCAGTGCAGGAGCAAAACACCATGGCAAGCAAAGGATTCGCGCTGGTCACCGGCGCATCAAGCGGTATCGGCTACCATCTCGCACTGCAACTGGCCGCCGAAGGCTACGACCTCGTTGTCGCTGGCAAAGAACACGACCGCACCGCCAAAATCGAAGCCGACGCCAGGACCCATGGCGTCGAAGTCAAGCCCTTCGTTGGCGACCTTAGCCACTTTCAGGTCTGCATGGATCTCTGGCACGCCGTCGAGGCCATGAACCGGCCCCTCGATGTCGCCTGCATCAACGCGGGCCTCGGCGTCGGCGGAGAGTTCACAAAAACCCCGCTCGAGCAGGAGCTTGAGGTCGTCGCCGTCAACTGCGCCGCCACCGTCCACATCGCCAAGCACGTCGTCCGGCACATGGCTGGCCGCAACGTGGGCCGCATCCTGTTTACCGCCTCCATCGTCAGCGAAATGCTCGCACCGGGCGAGTCGGTCTACGGCGCCTCCAAATCATTCGTCCTGCAGTTCGCAAAAAATCTCCGCTACGAGCTCAAGGACTCCGGCGTCACCGTCACGGCGCTGCAGCCCGGCCCGGTCGATACGGACTTCTTCAACCGCGCCGGCGCGGGCGATACCAAGGTCGGCACCGAAGGCAAGAAGGAAAACCAGCCCGACGAGGTCGCGCGCCAGGGCCTCAAGGCTCTCTTCGCCGGCGACGAGCACGTCTACGCCGCCTCGCTCAAAACCAAGTTCGAAGGCGCCGTCATGGGCGCCGTGCCCGAGGCCGTGCAGTCCGCCGCGCACAAGAGCATGATGGAGCCCGCTAAGAAGTAAGCCCGGATTCCCGGTGCAGCGGGAGGTGCTCCCGCGTGCGCCCTCTGCTGCCGGCTCTTATTTGGCGGCGGTTTCGGCCTGCAGTTCGGCATGCACGTGAACAGACGCACCGGAGAGAGCCAGTGTGCGTGTCCAGTCGCCAAAGCCTTGCTTGTGTACTTTGATCTCATGCTTGCCGGTCGACAGGGACAGTTCGGACGGGGTGTTTCCTGCGAAAGCTCCGTCCACGCTGATGTCGCAGTTCGGCGCGGAGGCGTCGATGGACACCTGAGACATGGCGACAGCGCCTGATCCACCCGCGAGTGATCCGGACGTCGCGATCGTATCCAGGTTGATCTTCATGTCGCCGTCGACAAAAGCAGTCGTCTCCAGGCCCTTTGGCAGGGTAATGTCCTTGCCGTGGATGAACAGGAATAGTGGCGCGGCGGGAAAAAAGACGATACTCGTCGCGACCATCGCGCCTGTCATCGCCCCCACATGGCCACCGGCTTTCCCTCCAGCGGTTGCGCGCAGCTGCACCTTCTCGTTGTCGAGCAGCCGCACACTATCCACATTGAGATCGAGCTTTCCCCCGCGCCCCATGGATTTCTTGTGTTCGGCATCTACTACAGTCGCCAGGGCGACTGCGCCCTTTGCGAGGATCGTCACTCCGTTGAGCTGCACGTCCTCCACCACCTCGAACGGAACCTGCTGGCCCGTCCTGGCGGCGGAGGAGGAAATGGTCTCGCCCAGGCGCAGCTTGACGGGTGTGCCGTCGAGCAATGTGTTGGGTGAAGGAGGCGATTGCAAGCCCTGTGCTGCCGGATGTGCAGGCTTTTCGGGCGCGGCAGCGGCGTGGCTCCCCTGGGCGAGGGCAGATGTACCACTCAGGACAAGAACAGTAAGGCATGTGAGCGAGGAGAAACGTGTGAAGTCGAACAAGGCTGGCCTTCCAATCTCATGAATCTCAATGAACCGAGCCAAACCTAACACCCGGGCGTTCCGGAGAGCAGGTATTTACAAGCAAGCCTGTTACCTGCGTAAGCACGAGTCCCGAATGCGAACGGCTGAGATCTTTTTTTGCTGGTGAGGATTCCGCGAACACGCTAGACTCCTCCGCAGATTGCGAGTCAGAAGTTTCAGCCGCGGGAGCTGCCCATGACCTCTGCTATGGATGCCGGTACGAACTTTGCGGACGCCCCGGCGCCCAGCCCGTTCCAGCGTGTGCTGCTCATCTTCACCGCACCCTCGCGAGCCTTCGCGCAGCTCGGCTCCGGCGGCAGCTGGTGGCTGCCGTATCTGCTCGCTGTGCTCATCGGCCTCGCCTTCGCCGCCACTGTCGGCAGCAAGGTGAGCTGGGAGACGGTCGCGCGCAACAATCTCGCCGGCTCGCCCAAACAGCAGGCCCGTTTCGACCAGGCCCCCGCCGCGCAGCAGACCCAGCAGATCGCCATCATTGCGAAGTTCACCCGTGTCGCCACCTATGCGGCGTTTGTGATCGCCCCGCTGGTCGTCGCTGCGATCGTCGCAGGCATCCTGCTGGCTACGCTCAACTTCGCCCTGGGCGGCCACGCGCGGTTCGGGGCCCTGTTCGCCGTCTATATGTTTTCCGCGCTGCCCCAGCTCGTCAAGCTGCTCCTCGCCATGCTCATGCTGGTCTTCGGCGTCGGGACTGAGACCTTCCAGACCAGCAATCCGCTGGGCAGCAATCCGGCTTTCTACCTGCAGGGCTCCACCGTGCCGCACTGGGCCATCGCCCTGCTCACCTGGTTTGACGCCTTCCTTATCTGGCAGATCGTACTGCTCATCATCGGCTGCGCCGTCGTTGCCAAGGTGAGCCGGGGCAAGGCCGTCGGCGTGGTTCTGGGCTGGGTCATCCTTGCCATGGTCATCAGCACCGCCTTCGCCGCCTTCTCCTGAGGAGCGCACACAAGCAGGCAATCCGACTTGCGCATGGGCCGGTCGTCACTGCTGGCGCCGCCCTTTCCGCCTCGCCTCCAGCCTCGCCCAGTACTGGAACTCATCGGCATACAGCTCGCCGGTCATGTCCGCGGCTCTCTGCTGCACCCGCTCCTGCGCATCGGCGATCGCCTTGTTATAGATCGCCGGCCCCACCTCTTCCAGGAAAAAGTCCAGCAGCAAGCCCCCCGGCAAATGGCCGATCGGCTCCGGCATGTTTTCTTCAAAGTAGCGTTGCAGCGAGGCAAGCGCGTCAGCCCGCGCCTGTTTGGAAAGCTCGATCGTCAAGGCAGACCACCTCCTTCATCCGAGACTACAGCGCAAAGGCGCCTGCCCTCATCCCCAACCCTCGCACCAGAAAGCAGACAGCAGAAAGGGAGGCCGCCAGGCCTCCCTTCGCTTTCCACGCCGCGCCAGCTCACTCCGCCCAGCGCCGAAACACCAGCGAGGCATTCGTCCCTCCGAACCCGAACGAGTTCGAAAGCGCGTACTCCATCGCAATCGTTTCCGCACCATGCCACACATAATTTAACGTGCAGCCCTCGTCAGGGTTCCGCAGGTTGGCTGTCGGAGGTGCCGTCTGGTGCTCCAGCGCCAGCACTGTAATCCCCGCCTCCAGGCCGCCCGCGCCGCCCAGCAGGTGTCCGGTCATCGACTTGGTCGAGCTCACCCGCAGCGTATGGTTCCGCGCATGCTCGCCGAACAGGTTGCCGATCGCCGTGCTCTCGCTCACATCGCCCAGCGGCGTGCCGGTCGCGTGCGCATTTAGGTAGCCGATCTGCTCCGGCTCCAGACCGGCGCTGCGCAGCGAGGCCCGCATCGCCCGCAGGCATCCATCGCCCTCCGGCGCCATGCCGGTGATGTGGAACGCGTCGCCGCTCATCCCGTAGCCCACCACCTCGGCCAGGATCTTCGCCCCACGCGCTTTCGCGAACTCGAGCTCCTCCAGCACCAGCACGCCTGCGCCCTCGCCCACCACAAACCCGTCACGGTCCTTATCCCACGGGCGGCAGGCTGTCGCCGGTTCGTCGTTCCGGGTGGAGAGCGCCCGCATCGCCGCAAAGCCGCCCACCGCCATCGGCGTGATCGCCGCTTCCGCGCCGCCCGCAATCATCACATCGGCATCGTCGCGTTCAATAATGCGGAACGAGTCGCCGATCGAGTGCGCGCCCGAGGTGCAGGCCGTCGACGCCGTCTGGTTCGGCCCCTTCGCATTGTGTCGAATAGAAACGTGGCCGGCCGCCAGGTTGGCGATCGTTGCCGGGATGAAAAAGGGAGAAATCTTGCGCTGCCCGCCCGCTAAAAACGCTGCGTGCTCCCGCTCGATAATGTCGAAGCCGCCGATGCCCGAGCCGATATGCACCCCGACCCGCTCGGACAGTTCCTCGGTCACCTGCAGCCCGGAGCAGGCCACAGCCTCTGCTGCCGCCGCCACGCCCAGTTGAATAAAGCGCGACATCTTGCGCGCTTCCTTCTTCTCAATAAACTGGAGTGGATCGAACCCCTTCACCTCCGCGGCAAAGGTCACCGAGAAGCCCGTGGTATCGAACGCGGTGATCGGCGCGATGCCGCTGCACCCCGCCGCCAGGCTTCTCCATACCTCGGGTGCCGTATTGCCTACTGCGCAGATCAGGCCGACCCCCGTCACCACAACCCGCCGAGGCAGTCTGGGACTGGGCAAGACTACTTGCCGCCTTTCGCGTGCTTCTCGATGTACTCGGTTGCGTCCTTGACCGTTTTGATCTTCTCCGCGTCCTCATCCGGAATCTCCAGATCGAACGCCTCCTCAAACTGCATGACGAGCTCCACCACGTCGAGCGAATCAGCGCCCAGGTCTTCCTGGAACGATGCGCTGGGCGTCACTTCTGCCTCATCTACCTGCAGCTGCTCAACGATGATCTGCTTTACCTTTTCTTCAACCGCCGCCATGCCTCTCTCCTCGTGTGTTCTTTCCTTTTAAACCTGTTCCCCGTGCCAACGCCCACTGTGTAAGCACAGCTTCGCCCGCCCCGAAACTCCAAGTCTACTGGGGGGGCTGGGGCGTGTAAAGAGAGCACGCCCCGCCGTGTGCCGCTCCGTAGAGCATACCTGCCTCGCACTTCCTCGCCTGCCGCCGCCACGCAGCAATGTGAGCCGCCACGTGCCTTCCGTCACCCGCCCAGCCCGTAGCCCGGCCTCGTCACCCCGTTCCCTGCCATACACCCCGGCTGCACCCGGCCACGTGCCTTCCGTCACTCGCCTTTTCTTCGCTCGCGGTGGCACACTCCAGGCATGACTCCTCTCCTGTGGCTGCTTGCCCTGGCCAGTCTCGCGCTTGCCATCGCCGCCTTCTTTCTGGGGCGTTCCGCCGGCTCTCGCTCTTCCGATGCCGCCCGCGCCTCGGAACGCTTTGAGGCCGCGCGCCTGCTCGCCGGGGAGGCGCAGGCCCACGCCCTGGCCCGCGAGCAGGCCTCCGCCGCCGGCCGCAATCACGACCGGCTCGATGCCGACCTCGCCGCGCTCCGCACCGAGCTGGCCGCAGCCCTCACCTCTCGCTCCAGCACCCAGTCCGCCCTGGCCGCTGCTGAAGCCGACGCCCGCGCCCGCGCCGAACACCTGCGCGCAACCGAAGAGCGCCTGGCCGCAACCGAAGCTGCCGAAGCCTCGCTGCAGAAGGAGCTCCAGCACAAAGCCGCGGCCCTCGAAAGCGCGAACCGGCAGATCGAGCTCGAAGCCGCGGAGACAGAAAAAAAACTCAAGCTGCTCACCGACGCCGAAGAAAAACTCGGCAACCAGTTCAAGGTGCTGGCCGCGGAAATCTTTCGCGAGAAATCCCAGCGCTTCCGCGAGGAAAGCGAAGCCGGCCTCGGCGCTCTGCTCAACCCGCTGCGCGAACGCATGGGCGAGTTCCAGCAGAAGGTCGAAGCGCTGCAGCAGGAAGGCGTTATCGGCCGCACCGAACTGCGCGAGCAGCTCGGCAGCCTCAAGATGCTCAACGAGCAGCTTTCGTCAGAGGCCGGCAACCTGGTCCGCGCGCTCAAAGGCTCCTCCAAGACCCAGGGCGACTGGGGCGAGGTCCTGCTCGCGCGCATGCTTGAGGGCGCCGGCCTGCGCGCTGGCCGGGAGTACCGCGTCCAGCAGTCGCTCAGCACCGACGAAGGCCGCCAGATGCGCCCCGACATCATCCTCGACCTGCCCAGTGACAAGCATCTTGTCATCGACTCCAAAGTCTCGCTCAACAGCTACACCGAGTACTGCGCCTGCGAAGACGAACCCTCACGCAAGAAGCTGCTCGAGCGCCATGTCCGCGCGCTCCGCGACCACATCGACGGACTGAACAAAAAGAGCTACCAGGCCTTGCACCAGCTCCGCTCTGTCGACTTCGTCGTCATGTTCGTCCCCATTGAGCCGGCCTACCTGCTCGCCATTGCCCACGACGAAACCCTGTGGCAGCGTGCCTGGGAGCGTGATGTATTGCTGGTCAGTCCGGGCACGCTTTTCCCCGTCATCCGCACTGTTGCCCATATCTGGAAGCAGGAGCGGCAGACCCGCAATGTCGAGGAAATCGTGCGGCAGGCAGGCGCCCTGTACGACAAAGTGGCACTGTTTGCCGAGACATTTCTGGATGTAGGCAAGCGCATCGACGCCGCCAAAGGCTCCTACGAGAAGGCCTTCGGTCAGCTCAAAAGCGGCAGCGGCGATGTCCTTACGCGCGTTGAAAGAATGCGCCAGCTCGGCATCCCAACCACCAAAAAAATGCCTCCCGCGCTCGCCGGCGATGCGGAACTGGAACTCTTGCTGGACACCATGCACGACTCCGGCAAGGAGCCGATGCAATCGTAAAGCAGAACTACCCCGAGGCACTTTGCCCGTAGGCATGCACTTAGAGACTTGTGGCGTGCGGTTTTTCTCGTCGAAAAAGCCGCTTCGAGTGAAGTGGCTTCGGCTGCATCTGCGGGAGAGATACTCTCGCCATCAACCCCACACAACCGTGAGTTCGAACCCTACTTCTTCTCCCCGTGCGAGCTCCCCGTATGGCTGCCGGTCGAGTGCACCCCCGCGGTCCCGCCCGGCTGCCCCTTCGCAAAATCATGCGCCTTCTCCGACGCGCCTTTCTGCTCCGACCCACTCACATTGCCGTGCAGCAGCCCGCGCTGCTCGCCCTCCGCCGCGCCCGCGGCCTGCGTATCCTGCGGAGCCACCGGCTCCACGCTGGTCGGCGCGGCCTGTGCGCTCGCCGCGTGGTTCTCATGCACCGGCTTCTTGTCCAGCGAGTGCTGGCTGCCCTCCTGCGTGTGACTGTCGCTCATGGCGTCTCCTGTTCTCCCGCTTTAGGATGCCGCGCCTGCACAGCGGCTTATCGGAACTTGTCGTAGCGTGCAAATACTTCGGTTATATCCAGGTAGATAGGCGTGCCGTTCACCGCGAACCGGACGGTCTCCGTCATCACCGTTCCCGCGCTGACCCACGCCCGCCGGGTTTGCGGGTCGATCACCCAGATGTTTGGGATTCCCATCCGGTCATAATCGCGGAGCTTTTCCAGCAGCTCCGTAAAGCTTTCCGACGGCGACAGAATCTCCATGACAATCAATGGCGGCTCGATCAATGTTTCCGGCCACGCTGTCGCCGGCCCGACCACCACATCCGGCAGGCGCACTCTCCCCGGAGCAACCTGTGTGCGGACCTCTACCGCCGGCAGAACTCCCCACTCATCGAGGTGGCGCTCGAACCACGCGCCGATGATGACCTGCAAACGTCCATGGATCGACATGACCACAGGCTTCTCCTTCAGCTCACCATCCACGAACTCGACATCCCGTTCTGGAACGGGGCCGTTCAAATATTCCTCAATGGTCATCGCGGGGACTGTGGTCGTCGCCATAACTCCTCCCATCGCCTTGCTTATCTGAAATTATAGGATCGTTGTTTGACCCAACACACCGGAAGCGTTTCGCACTACCCGGCCGTCTACGCGAACGCCGCCCGCAGCCGCTCCCAGGTCACCGTCAGCGCCTCCGGCAACGTGCGCGTCTCGCCCAGCGTCGACAGAAAACTGGTATCGCCCACCCACCGCGGCACCGCATGCAGGTGCAGGTGCCCGGCCACCCCCGCCCCGGCCGCCGCGCCCAGGTTCAGCCCCAGGTTGTAGCCATCCGGCCTGTACGTCGCGCCCAGCGCCCGCTCCGCCCGCTGCCCCCACGCCATCACCTCGTTCGCCGTCTCCGCCGGCAGCCCGGCGAGCGACGCCTCATGCGCATACGGCACCACCATCACATGGCCGGAGTTATACGGGAACCGGTTCAGACACACAAACACCCGCTCTCCCCGGCACACCAGCAGCGCCGCCCGCTCCGCCTCCTCTACCGCCATCCCCTGCGCAATCGCATAGTCGGTCGAGGCCAGCAGGTTGCAGAACACGCAATCCAGATCCCCCGGCCATGCCCGCAGCTCCGCCGGCACGCCCTTGCGATGCTCGGCCGGCTCACCCGCCGGCTGCGGCGCTTTCTCGCCCGTGATGTAGCCATACCGCCAGGGGGTCCACAGGTGCTCCATGCGGCGAGTATACGGTTCTAAAGGCAAGACCCCCTGCGCGGGAGGCGGCCACTTCGTGGCGCGTTTTCGTTACTGCTGGTGTAACCGCTTTGTGACCCTCGCGATGCTCGGGATCGAATGCCCCGACCAACGGGAGGGCCGCAGCTGCGCTTGCCTGCGAGTACACGCCACACGCCACGAAGTGGCCGCCTCCCGCGTAGGGGGTCTTATACTTGCCCCTATGCCCCCATCCCTCCACGCGCTGCTCGAGCAGCGCTTCGGCTTCCGCGCCTTCCGCGCCAATCAGGAAGCGGTTTGCGAGGCTGCGGTCCAGGGCCTGGACGTGCTGCTCGTGATGCCGACCGGGGCCGGCAAATCCCTCTGCTACCAGCTCCCCGCGCTCGCCCGCGGCGGTACCGCGCTCGTCATCTCGCCGCTCATCGCGCTCATGGACGACCAGGCCGCCAAACTTTCAGCGCTCGGCCTGAACGTCGCCCGCATCCACTCCGGCCTGCCTCGCGAGGCCGCCCGCGAAGCCTGCCGCGCCTATCTCGACGGCTCGCTCGACTTCCTCTTCATCGCGCCTGAGCGCCTGCGCGTGCCCGGCTTCCCGGAGATGCTGGCCAAACGCAAGCCGGGCCTCATCGCCATCGACGAGGCACACTGTATCTCCCAGTGGGGCCACGATTTCCGTCCCGACTACCGCCTGCTCGGCGCCCATCTTCAGAACCTGCGTTCGTCGCCCGTCATCGCGCTGACCGCCACCGCGACGACGCAGGTCCAGCACGACATCGTCACCCAGCTCGGCCTCGGTTTCGGCGGTCGCGCGCCCGCCGTCTTCATCCATGGTTTCCGCCGCGACAACCTCGCCATCGAGGTGGTCGAGGTTCCCAAACCTCGCCGCGCCGCCTTCGCCGCCGAGCTGCTTGCCGACCCCTCTGCGCGCCCCGCCATCGTCTACGCGCCGACTCGCAAAGACGCCGAGCTGCTTGCCGGCGAGCTCGGCCACGCCTTCCCCGCCGCCCCCTACCATGCCGGCCTCGAGCCCGACCACCGCGACCGCGTCCAGCGCGCCTTCCTCGCTGGTGAGCTCCAGGTCGTCGTCGCCACCATCGCTTTCGGCATGGGCATCGACAAGGCCAACGTCCGCACCGTCCTCCACGCCGCCCTGCCCGCCACGCTTGAGGGCTACTACCAGGAGATCGGCCGCGCCGGCCGCGACGGTCTGCCCTCGCGCACCATCCTCATGCACTCCTTCGCCGACCGCCGCCAGCACGACTTCTTTTTCGAGCGCGACTACCCGCCCGTCGAGCGGCTCGACGCGATTTACAACGCACTGGGCAGCCAGCCGCTGCACCGCGAAGAGCTCCCCGACCTGCTCAAGAAACAGCGCATGCGCTTGGACCAGGAAGAGCTCGATAAAGCGCTCGAAAAGCTCTTGATCCACGGCGGCGCCGCGCTCGACTACGAGGGCTTCGTCACCCGCGGCCACGAGGGCTGGCGCAAACCCTATCTCGCCCAGAGTCAGCATCGCGGCGGCCAGATGGAACGTGTCATCCGCTTCGCCGAGTCCGGCGAATGCCGCATGGCCCAGCTCGTCCGCCACTTTGGCGACACCGAAGACGGCCGCGCCGACTGCGGTCTCTGCGACATCTGCGCCCCCGCGGCCTCGCTCACCCAGACCGCCCGCCCCCTCGACGCCTCTGAGCGCAGCCTCGCGCACGGCATCGTTGCCGCCCTGGGCGGCTCAGGCTATGGCGGCGGCTCCAAGTCCACGGGCAAGCTCCACTCCGAGCTCTGCGCGAAAAACGGCATGAGCCGCGATGCCTTTGAAGACCTGCTCGCCGCCCTCGCCACCGCCGGTTTCCTCCGCCTCGACGAGGCCACCTTCGAGAAGGACAGCCGCACCATCCCCTACCGCAAGGCCAGCCTCACCCACGAGGGCGCCACCTTCAGCGACCGCGACGCCGAAACCGTCGTCATGCGCGAGCTCAACGCCACTGCCGCGGCCACAGCAGCCCCCACCGGCAAGCGCGCCCGCAAGCCCGCCGCCCGCAACGGCTCCGGTGCCTTCTCCGGCGCCCCCTTGGCCGCCCGCGAACCAGCCCCGCTCTCAGCTGCCGCCGCCGCCCTCGAAAACAAGCTCCGCATCTGGCGCAAAGCCGAAGCCCACAAGCTCGGCCAGCCCGCCTTCTGCGTCTTCGCCGACCGCACCCTGCGCTCCATCGCCGAAGAGCGCCCCCTCTCGGAAGCCGACCTGCTAGCCATCGCCGGCCTCGGCCCCGCCAAAGTCGACAAGTTCGGCGAGAGCATCCTGCGTGTCTGCGCGGAGGCAGCCCAGTTTTAATCAGACTCGGATTTGGCCGCTGGAAAGAACTGGCGTATGACAACCCCAAGGACCGTCAGCAATGCCGGGGATAAGCAGGCAATCGCCAAACCATCATGACCCTGCATCCCGAGATAGATAGCTCCCGCTACAAGTCCGCCAAGAAAGATGTACGTAACGAAAAGCCCGATCGTGCGAATAATTTGTTCACGATCTGCCCGGTGATTCTCCTGGTACGCAAGCCCCATCTGTTGCCGATCCATCCCGCGCTCATGCTCTCTCTGCATGAAGTGATCTTCAATCAACCGCGTTCCCAACTGAGGTCCTTCAGCGTTGTAAGCGCGGATATCTTCAGGGGACGGAACAGGGCCTTGATAGCGATGACCAAATGCGAGCTGAAATGCCTGCTGCGCCTGATCTGGATCGGCTTCAGAGGTCATCTGCTCAGCCAGCCGTTCTACAGCGGGGTCAATAGCTGGCAGAGATGAGGCGCTCGGGTCGAACTGCCCCTCAAACTGATCGTCAGGCTCCTCGTCCCGAGCCTGATTGCTCACCCGCGTGGCCGGGCTGCCCTAGCCACCGCGGCCAGGCGCCTGGCCGCAAGCTGCCTTGCCTGAGATCTGGTTGTAAGGCGAAGCGCTCTTGGCATCGAAGAGCGCGCAATGACCCGCAGAGCACTCCCGGGATCAAGAGCCTGGCCGAAACCGAGTACTCCGTCACTTACACCAGAAAGAAAAGCGCGGATGTCAGTTCGCATGGTGCGGATCTCCCCGGAGCCAGATAATAGCAGAATACGCTCCGCAGCCGCCCCTTGATGTTCGCCAAATAGTGAAATCGGCACGTCGCCGGCAGAGTCGACTTGGCAGAGTCGACGCAGGGTCTTTCAATCCGCTCCGCCGCCGGAAATGTGAACACCACATTGAGATTGCACAGCAAACCTGCAACTTGCGTTGACACCCCTTGACGCCGGTCCTATCATCGCTCTAGTGGGATGGCAGCGGCAGCGCTCTCCTCTCCCACCATCACGAGCCCGCTTTGAGCGCTCGTCGCCTTCCATCCTCCGGTACGACCCCGAGCCCGAGCCGTCCTCCGCGGTTCTCCTCGCCTTCTCCCGGCGCTTGTCAGGCACAGGCGGCATCTCAGCATCCGAGCGGCACTGGACTGTATCTAACCAATAGACCAGCCGGACGTGATACGCAGCGCTCGCAAGACGCTGCAACGCTTTGTGCACCACCCCCGGAACTTTATTGTCATGGCCGACGCCCCCCATCCTACTTACTCCGAGAGCACTCCGCTGAACACTGAACTCGAAACCCCTACCCTTGAAACCACTGCGACCGAGCCCGAAGCATTTGCTTCCGAAGCTCTGCCGACCGAATCCACCCCTGACCCGAATGCCACGGCCGAAGCCGCCGCCATCATCGACACCGCGACCGCGCAGACCTCCTCGCACGAGTCCTTCCATGAAGGTCACGAGAACGTGGCCGAGAGCGACGACTTCACCGACTTTGCCGCTGCGCTCGAGAGCTTCGACCGCGAGCAGGCTGCCGAAGCTGCCTCCCAGCAGTTCGACGACAACATCGTCACCGGCACCGTCGTCAAGCTCACCGATAAGGAAGTCGTTGTCGATGTCGGCCTCAAGAGCGAAGGCCGCATCCCGCTCGAGCAGGTGCTCGACCACAACGGCGTCTCCAAGCTCAACCCCGGCGACACCGTCGACGTGGTCGTCGAGCGCGAGGAGGCCGAAGGCGGCTTCCTGCTCAGCTACGACAAGGCCCTGCGCCACAAGGTCTGGGATGTCATCGAGAAGGCCGCCAACGACAAGACCCCCGTCACCGGCACCGTCCTCGGCCGCGTCAAGGGCGGCGTCACCGTCGACGTCGGCATCAAGGCATTTCTGCCCGGCTCCCAGCTTGAGATCCGCCCGGTCCGCAACCTTGATGCCTACATCGGGACCCAGATCCAGGTCCGCATCATCAAGCTCAACAAGAAGCGCGGCAACGTCGTCGTCTCCCGCAAGGAGCTGCTCGAGGAAGAGCAGACCTCCAAGCGCTCTGAGACGCTCGAGCATCTGGAAGAAGGCTCCGTGCTCACCGGCGTCGTCAAGAACCTGACCGACTATGGCGCCTTCGTCGACATGGGCGGCATCGACGGCCTGCTCCACATCACCGACATGAGCTGGGGCCGCCTCACCCATCCGCGCGACCTGGTCAACGTCGCCGATGAGATCCAGGTCAAGGTGCTCAAGTTCGACAAGGACAAGCAGCGCGTCTCGCTCGGCTTCAAGCAGCTCACGCCTGACCCCTGGCTCGATGCCGTCGAGCGGTATCCGGTCGGCGCCCGCGTTCGCGGCCGCGTCCTTTCTGTCACCGACTACGGCGCCTTCGTCGAGCTCGAGCAGGGCATCGAAGGCCTCGTCCACGTCTCGGAGATGACCTGGTCCAAGCGCATGAAGCACCCGTCCAAAATGCTCAAGCCCGGCGACGAGGTCGAGACCATCGTCATCAGCGTCAATCCCAGCGATCGCCGTATCTCGCTCGGCATGAAGCAGCTGCTTGAGAACCCCTGGGAGAACCTCTCCGACCGCTACCCGACCGGCGCCATCGTCGAGGGCCGCGTGCGCAACCTCACCGACTTCGGCGCCTTCATCGAGATTGAAGACGGCATCGACGGCCTCGTCCACGTCTCCAACCTGAGCTGGACCAAGCGCGTCAAGCATCCGTCTGAAGTCCTGAAGAAGGGCGAGAAACTCCGCGCCGTCGTGCTTGGCGTTGAGCCTGAAAATCGCCGCCTCTCGCTCGGCATCAAGCAGCTCGAGCCCGATGTGTGGGAGACCTTTTTCGCTCAGCACCGCGCCGGCGATGTCGTTCACGGCAAGGTCCTGCGCACCGCGCAGTTCGGCGCTTTTGTCGAGATCGCTGAAGGGGTCGAAGGTCTTTGCCACGTTTCCGAAGCCACCGATGGCCAAGGCACCCCGGTCGCGCTTGAAGCCGGTCAGGAGCACGAGTTCAAGATCATCAAGATGAATGCGGAGGAAAAGAAGGTTGGCTTGAGTCTTCGCGCAGTCGGCGAAGAAGGCAGCCGCGCCGACGTGGAAGCCTACAAGCCTCCCGTCTCAAGCTCCACCACCACCCTGGGCGACCTGATGAACTGGAAGCGCGAACAGTAACCGTCACAGATACAGTTATAAAAAGAAGGGAGCCGCGAGGCTCCCCTTCCTTTTGTAAGCAAACCGCCTGCGCGGCTGGCGGCCACTCCGTGGCGTTTTACTTTGTGTCGCAGCTGCAAACTATTGTGGCCCTCCCGTTGGTCGGCCAACACCCGATCCCGAGCATCGCGAGGGCCACAAACACACGCCACTCGCCACGAAGTGGCCGCCAGCCGCGCAGGCGGTCTTGCCTTTACTTCCCAATATGAAAATCAAGCGTCACGTTCAGCTTCGTATCAAATGAGCTGATCAGCTTGTTCTTGCTTTTCTCGCCCTTGTACTCCGCCCAGATCTTGTAATCGGTATCGGCTGGCAGCTGCCCGAACCGGTACGACCCATCCCCTGTCGCAATAAATGTCTTGACCACGTTCGTCTTCTGGTCCTGCAGGTAGACAATGCTGCCGGGCAGCGCCGTCGTCTCGTGGTCCAGCACCTTGCCCTCGATCGTCTTGGCCGTATTCTGCGCAGCGGCCTCGGGAGCGATCATCGCAGCCGTCAGCAGAACCGCCGGCACGCCCACCAGGGCTGCGCCCGGCACCACCAGCAGCAGCGGCGCCGCGGCTGCCCGTGCCAGCCTCCACGCCCGTTTCCATGTAGTTCCGCGCATACCCGGGCTACTCTTCTTCCGCTTCGCCCGTCACGGGCTCGTCTTCGTCGATCGTTTCATCCACGCGCGCCAGCTCCAGCGGCTCTGTCGCGACAATCTCGTATTCGGTGCCGCACTCGTCGCACGTTACCGCATCACCTTCTTCTATATCCTCGGTGTCGATATCGAGCGCGCTGTCACATTCGGGGCAAAGCATCAGAGTTCCTCCGAAATCCAATTTGGGGTATCCAATTGGGGGTGTAAGGTTGTGAGCAATAGTGAATGGCCGCTTGTAGCAAGGAACCGGCTCTCCCGTCCCCTTCAACACGAACCCTTCTCTCAAGAGAACGATGCGGGAAGCCATCCCGACCAGAACGATTCAGGAGAAATTCTTACGATGCAGAAAGATTGCTGTTCCGCGCGCCGTCTCCTCCAGATTTCGCTCGTCGCCCTGGCCAGTGTAGCGGCTCTCCCCATGCATGCCCTCTCTGACGGCGGAACCCGCGATCTGGATGCCAGCGGAACGCGGATCACTGCATTGCCCGCCGACCCGAAGATCGCAGCCGCCCTCCAGACCATCGCACCCGCCGCCATCCGTACCGACATCGCCACGCTCGTCGCCTTCAAGAACCGCTCCACCCTCTCCAGCATGACCCCCAACCTGCCCCCACATACCGGCGTCACCGCGGCGGCCGATTGGCTCTTCGGCCAGTACACCGCCATCAGCCAGGCCTGCGGCGGCTGCCTCACCGTCAACCGAGACACCTTCACTGAGCAGCCCGGCACCGGCAACTACGGCAGCCGCATCCCCATCCCCACCACCATCACCAATATCTACGCGGTCCTCAAGGGTTCCGACCCCGGCAGCCGCACCGTGCTCGTCACCGGCCACTACGACTCGCGCAACTCCACCAACGCCAACACCACCGACGACGCCCCCGGCGCCAACGACGATGCCTCCGGCGTCGCCGTCTCGCTCGAATCTGCCCGCGCTCTCTCGAAGCTCCACTTCCCCGCAACCATCATCTTTGCCACCGTTGCCGGCGAAGAGCAGGGCCTCGACGGCAGCCGCCACCTCGCCCAGCTGCTCAAGAGCCAGAACGTCGACCTCGAAGCCGTCCTCAACAACGACATCGTCGGCGGCAACACCACGCCCGGCGACACGCTCCAGGACAAGTCCGCCGTCCGCGTCTTTTCCGAGGCCATCCCCGCCACCGCCACCCCTGACCAGCTCAAGCAGATCCAGCTGCTCGGCTACGAGAGCGACTCGCCCTCCCGCGAGCTCGCCCGGGCCATCACCGATATCGACGCCACCTATTTCGCCCCCGCTGCCGCCCAGCCTTCCTTCCACCCCGTCCTCGAGCTGCGCCGCGACCGCTTTCTGCGCGGCGGCGACCACAGCTCCTTCAACGCCGAAGGCTTCACCGCGGTCCGCTTCACCGAGTGGCGCGAAGACTTCAACCACCAGCACCAGAACGTGCGCGTCGAAAACGGCGTGCAGTTCGGCGACCTCATCCAGTACGTCGACATGGATTACGTCGCCCAGGTCGCCCGCCTCAACGCCTCCACTCTCGCCACCCTGGCCAGCGCTCCGCCGCCTCCGGCCGCACCGCAGGTCATCACCAGCAACCTCGACAACAACTCGACCCTGAAATGGCAGCCCGCCCCCGGCACCCCCTCCGGCACCCGCTACCAGATCCTGTGGCGCGAGCTCTCCGCCTCCAACTGGCAGTACCAGGCCGACGCCGCCAAATACGGTACCGGCACCACCGCGACCCTGCCCGTCTCAAAAGACAACGTCATCTTCGGCATCCGCGCAGTCGATGCCGCAGGCCACGCCAGCCTCGCCGTCGTGCCATATCCGATCCGCTAACCTTGACATGCAGCCTGCTTGATACCACGCTATATAGCAGGAGGTGGCCCATGATCCACGCTGAGAAAGCAAAAGTCTTCATGAGCGGACGCAGCCAGGCCGTCCGCATCCCGGCCGAGTACCGCTTCACCCAGAAAGAGGTCTACATCCGCCGCGACGCCCAGACCGGCGACATCATCCTCTCGCAGAAAAAACCGAAAAGCTGGGAAGAAGTCTTCGCCGCCCTGGATGCGGCTGAAATCCCCGATGACTTTTTAGCGGATCGCGGCGATGACCCACCTCCCGTGCGCGACGAGTTGTAAGCCGATTCTCCAGACCGCTCGATGTGCTTCTAACTCAAAATTGTTATACTTTTACTAGGTTCCCAGCCGCGCGAACGGCTGGGAGGTAAAGCACTAAGCTACCGGCTGACCAGCCAGCAGAGTAGAGCGGCGATCCAACGTAGCGGTAACTGGATCACAAGATCGAACTTCATGCATATGCGCACTCGTTCTTCCTCCTTGTTGTTGGGATAGGCCCCGGTTCCAGCCGGGGCCTGTTGCTTTTCAGGGCAACTTTGGTATCCCGTCTACGAATCCCTGAAAACCTGCCCTCGCGTCAACAACAAGCAGCCTCGCCTACTCTATCTGCCGCCGGTGGCACCGGGACAGAACATCGCCCCAGAAGCAGACACGCAGGTCACCGGCTCACAGAACCACACACAACGCTAAACTCGCCCCTCTGTCCCACAAGGAACCTGCGACAATAACTTATATGCCGCCCTTCCGCTCCACCGGAATGCTCGCCTTCCCCGACTTCCGCGGCTTCACGCGTACCCTTGTCGTCTGGAACCTCGGCATCTACTTCGCATTCCTGCTGCTGCACCTGGCGGCCCCGGGGGTCGAGGCCCAGCTGTTCCAGCTCTTCGCCCTCACCCCGGCGCTGGTCGCGCACGGCTTTCTCTGGCAGCTCGTCACCTACTGTTTCCTCAACGTCGGCATCCTCAACACCGCGCTCCAGCTACTCTCCATCTGGTTTCTCGGCGCCTTTCTTGAGGCCAACCACGGCAGCCGCTGGGTCGCCGAGCTCTACTTCGCCGGCGTTCTCGGCGCCGCCCTCACCGCCGTCGCGCTCGCCTTCGCCACCGCCTCCAGCGGCGGCCTCGGCATCGGCCTGCTCACCGGCGCCTTCGGCGGCATCTTCGGCCTGCTCATCGCCTTCGGCGTCCTCTATGGCGACATGCAGTTCACCCTCTTCCCGCTCCCCGTCACCATCAAGGCCAAGTACCTTGTCGCCATCTACATGCTGTTCGCGCTCGCCGAGCTGTTCGGCCAGAACCGTGTCTACGCCCTCGCCCAGCTAGGCGGCGCGCTGCTCGGCTACGTGTATATCAAGGCCGCCCCACGCCGCGGCCTCACCGCCGCCACCACCAGGCGCTACATGGACCTGCGCAATGACTATTACCGCTGGAAGCGCCGCAACGCCGCCAAAAAGTTCGAGGTCTACATGCGCAAGCAGAACCGCGATGTCCGCTTCGACAGCGAAGGCCGCTACGTCGACCCCGACACCGGACAGCCCGTACCCGGCCACGACCCCAAGCGCGACCCCAACGACCGCAGCTGGATGAACTAGACCGGAAGCCCCGCAACAGAACTGCCCCACCCATCCCGGCGCGAACCGCCCCATCGCGTTATCCTTGAAAGCGATGCTGCCGCGGCTCGCAAGCCAGCATTTGGCCGCCCTTTTCCGCCGCCCCCTTAGGAGACACGCGTTGACGTTTCGGAACCCCTTTTTGCGCACTTCGGCCCTCGCCGCCTGCGCCCTCTTTGCCTCTTCGCTCCACGCCCAGGTCACCGCAACGGCTCCCGCTGTCTCCGGCACCAACGAGAGTGAGCGCTTCGACATCCTGGGCGGCGCCGCCTACTCGCACTTCAACCCCGGCTCCGCCCACCAGGTCCGCGCCCTCAACCTGCTTGGCTGGCAGGGCTCGGCCACTGCCTGGTTCTCGCCGCTGCTCGGCGCTGAGGCCTCCGTCCGCGGCCTCTACGGCACCTACGACATCCCTATCAACGGCTACAACCTGCCCTCCACCTCATCCATGTCGGAGTACCTGTTCCTCTTCGGCCCCTCGTTCCGGCTCTACCAGACAGAGAAATACACCGCCGGCCTGCATGCCCTGGTGGGCGGCACCTACGGCTCGTTCGACAAGGGCTTCCAGGGCACCGGCGTCCAGCCGTTCCAGGTCGGCATCTACAACTCGCAGCTCGCCCCCGCCTTCGCCATCGGCGGCTGGGCCGACTACAAGGTGCTGCCTCAGTGGGCCGTCCGCTTTACCGCCGACTACCAGCCCACCCGCTACTCCTCTATCGGCCAGAATGAGTTCTTCGGCGCCATCGGCATCGTTTACAAAATCGGCCGCCGCAAGTAGAGCCGGACGAGCCGAACGGGTCGTCCTCAGGAGGCAAACGATGCGCCCGCAACGAGTGCTGGTCCTGCTTCGCGGCATCAACGTCGGCGGACGCCACCCGCTCCCCATGCCCGGGCTGCGCGCCCTGTTTGCCGAGCTCGGCTGCACCGACATCGATACCTACATCCAGAGTGGCAACCTGGTCTGCTCTGCGCATCCATCCCTCACCGCAGGCGCCATCTCCGCTGCTGTCGCCGAGCGCTTCGGCTTCCCGGTGCCGGTCACGCTCCGGACCGCCCAGGAGCTCAACGCGTCCATCCAGGCCAACCCGTTCTCTCAAGCCGGAGTCGACACGCTCCACACCGTCTTCTTTGAAGCCCCCCTGCCGGCCGCCGCCCTCAAAACGCTCGAAGCCAAATGTCTCGGCCAGGAACAGCTCGCCGCCATCGGCCGCGAGCTGTTCCTCTACCTGCCGCACGGCTTCGGCCGCTCCCGTCTGGCACTGGCCTGCACCGCGCCCGCCCTCCCCGGCAACCCCACCGTCCGCAACTGGAAAACCGTCCTCCAGCTCCAGCGCCTGCTGTAAAGCGGCCCTGCCGATGCGACACCTGCTCTTCACCATCGCCGTCACGTGCATTAGCCGTTTTTTGATCGTTCAAAACCGGCTATCCGGAAGGCTTCGGCAGGTTCCCGCGCAGCACGGGCCTGCCTGCCCGGCAGTCGAGCACCGGATCCCCAGCGGAAACAACACGCTGCACGCTCTGTTCGTGCAGCCCGCAGCATGCCCCGTCCAGGCCGCGCTGCTCATCTGCCACGGCATTGGAGAAACCGTGGAGCACTGGCACTCTGTGCAGCAACTGCTCGCCCAGAACGGCGTTGCTTCCCTCGTTTTTGACTACTCCGGTTACGGGCAAAGCAGCGGCCACATCCGCGCTGACCAGTGTGAGCGCGATGCCGTGGCCGCCTTCCTGCTTCTCGGCCAACTTGTGCCGTCCGCGCCGCTCTCCTTGCTGGGCTTCTCGCTCGGCAGCGGTATCGCTGCCGCCGTTGCCGGCAGGGTAGCGGCGCACCGGCTCGTCCTGTGCGCTGCCTTTACCTCGTTACGCCATGCCGTCCGCAGTGTTGCCATCGCGCGGCCTTTCGCGTGTCTTGTCCCTGCCATCTGGAATACCGAGCAAGCCCTGCGCACCTGCGCGGTCCCGGTCCTCCTCGTGCATGGTGAGCAGGACGAACTCTTCCCTCCGCGCATGGCGCTCGCTCTGGCCGCCGCGTGCCGTTCCCCCTGCGAGCTGATCCTTGTGCCCGGCCTCTCGCACAACGCCCCCATCTACCAGCCGCAGCGCGCCTGCTGGCCGAAGATCGCCGCGAGCCTTTGCCCCTCGATGCCGGACAATCCTTCCCCCTGAACGAACATGCGGCATGGGCATCACGCGAGCGCCGCGCCTACGTTCCGGCGTCAGAGCATTTCTCCCACAGATGTAGCCGAAGCCACCCCACTCCACGTGGCTTTTCCGTCAAGAAAAGCCACACACCACGAGTCATCGAGGTGCATACCTATGGGAGAAATGCGTCAGGTGCGGGCAGCGTGTACTCCATCTCATACGAGTGCTGCCCATCAACGATCGTGATGGCAAAGCTACCCGCCATTCCCTTGAAGTCGCCCGTACCCGAGCCTGGTGTCACGCTGATCTGCAGCCTCTGCCCGCTCGCATCCATCGTCGCCGCGTGCTGCAGCGCGAAGCTGCCGCTCTTGTCGCCCAGCCTGCCCGTTACCACCTCCATGGCGACATAGCCAGCCTCACCCAGCTTCGGGTTGCCGGCCGACATCATCTCGCCCGTCGAGGTCGCCTCCAGGTCGCCATGGATCTCTTTGTCGATCGACATGCGTTTCAGCGAGTCGACTGCCCCGGCGGGAAGTGGCTGCATCCTGACTTCAAACGTTCCGTGCGCGCTGCCCTGCATGGTTCACTCCTGGTGTGCCGCTATAAAGACAAACATATGCCACGAAGTGGCCGCCAGCCGCGCAGGCGGTCTTGAGCCTCATTGCGCAAACGCTCAGCCCTTCACCACCGTCCGTATATGCAGCTCCCGCTGTTGCAGATCGCTCACCGGCGACGGCGCATCCACCATCAGGTCGATCGCCCGGGCCGTCTTCGGAAACGCGATCACCTCGCGCATGGAGCTGGCCCCCGCCAGCAGCATCACGATCCGGTCCAGCCCCAGCGCGATCCCCCCGTGCGGCGGCGTCCCATACTCCAGCGCCTCGAGGAAGAAGCCGAATCTCTCACGAGCCTCGGCATCACTCATCCCCAGCGCCGCGAAGATCTGCCTCTGCACATCCTGCCGGTGGATGCGGATCGACCCCGACCCCAGCTCAAGCCCGTTCATCGCCACGTCGTAGCAGCGTGCCCGCACCGAGGCCGGATCGCTCTCGAGCCGGTCCATGTCCGCCTCGTACGGCGCAGTAAACGGGTGGTGCGCCGGCAGCCAGCCCGCGCCATCCTGCTCGAACATCGGGAAATCCGTCACCCAGATCGGCCGGAACGCCGCCGCGCCCCCTACCATCACCGTCCCGGCTGAGCCCCCGTCGAGCGTCTGCCGCATCCCGTCTGCCGCCGCCGCCACCACGCGCTCCGTCTCTGCAAACGCCCCGTGCCGCGCGGCATACTTGCGCGCCAGCTCCACCCGCAGAGTGCCCGCCGCGGACAGCACCCCGATCTCCCGCTCGGAAAGCCGCCCCGGCGACCTGGTCTCCGAGAGCTTGACCTGCACATCGGACTCCCCTGCAACCAGCACCAGCAGGTCGTCGCTCGCTGCGTCGGCCCGCTCCCGCACCGTCGCCACCGCCGCCGGAAAACTCTTCTCCAGCCGCTTCAGGTCGTCCACCAGCTTCGCGCCCTTTTTCCCGCCTGTCTCGGATCCGAACAGCGGCCGGTTTTCCTCTCGCTCCTTCCGCGAGAGCTCCCCGACTTTCGGCACCCGCACCACCACCACCGGCAGCTCCGGGTCGATCCCCAGCGACCCCAGGTCCTCCGCCGTAAACGCATCCCTTACATCCGTCAGCCCCGGCAGCCGCAGGTCCGGCTTGTCGCTCCCGAACCGCCGCATCGCCTCGTCATACGTGATCTGCGGGAAGGGAAACGGCAGCTCGATCCCCACCGCCGCAAACGCCGCCACCATAAACCCTTCCACCACGCGAAAGATCGTCTCCTGCTGCGGAAACGTCATCTCCAGGTCGATCTGCGTAAACTCCGGCTGCCGGTCCGCGCGCAGGTCCTCATCGCGAAAACAGCGCGCGATCTGGAAATACCGGTCGAACCCGGAGATCATCAGGATCTGCTTGAACAGCTGCGGCGACTGCGGCAGCGCGTAGAACTCGCCCCCATGCACCCGGCTCGGCACCAGGTAGTCCCGCGCTCCCTCGGGCGTCGACCGCGTCATCACCGGCGTCTCCACCTCCAGAAATCCGGCGCCCGCCAGGTACTCCCGCACCGCCAGCGACACCTTGTGCCGCACCAGAAAGTTCCGCTGCATCTCCGCCCGCCGCAGGTCGATGTACCGGTACTTGAGCCGCACTTCCTCGTTCGCAATCGCGTCTTCAGCAGGCGAAAACGGCGCCAGCTTCGCGTCGTTCAATACCCGCAGCTCCCGCGCCACCACCTCAACCTCGCCGGTCGGCATATTCGGATTGGTAACCCCCACCCCGCGCAGCCGCACGCTCCCCAGCGCCGCAACCACATACTCCGGCCGCACCTGCTCCGCCTTCGCATGCCCGTCGGGGCACAGGTCCTTGTCCAGCACAACCTGCGTCACACCGTAGCGGTCCCGCACGTCGAGGAAGATCAGGTTGCCATGGTCGCGCCGCCGGTTCACCCATCCCAGCAGCACCACATCCTTCCCCGCATCGCCCGAACGCAGCGCCCCGCAGGTATCGGTCCGTTCCAGTTGTCCTAGGTGATCCAGCAATATGCTTTCCTTCAAAGTCTTGAGCGTTTTTATTAATTCCACTGAAAAATTGCTGCGATTCTGATCACTTACCTTGTCTCTCCCCAGAGTGAGAGTTGCTCCCACAACACCGGAAAGCCTGCGTGGCTGAGGTTTATCACTCCAGATTTCGGAAAACTGCGGCAGTGCGATTTCAAGCGTTGGGCCCAGGAGGAACTAGGATGAATCGTTTGCAGCAGAAACTGGATTGCCGCTGCGGATGCGTAAATGCGAGATAGTGCCCTCTGATCATTAGCAAGGTGATCGAGCATTGCGTGCTCGCCCAGACGGGGAGGCCTTATCTGGTCGGACGGGGATCGATTCCAAAGGCGGCTATGATGCGCACATATGTTGCGAATGTGGTTCAGGTTGCGCACCCAGGAAGTCAGCAGTTCCGGTCTCGGCAGGCGGTACTTAGCTGCAAGAAGCTCCTGATCGGCGTATTTCATGCCGCTCAGGAACTTGGACAGCATGCCGAAGTTCCATAACTCTATTGCAATCCATATTGGCGGATGCTCGCCCGCGTACTTCTGCTTGAAGTGCTTCGCAAATTCATCTTTGGAACGCGCAAATTCACGATCTAACTCCCTGATCCACTTCGGGTATTCAATCTCACCAGTAATCGGATCTGCACTTTGGGTAAACCGCGGGTGCAACTGGTCTGGATTCCGGTGAGCCCATGGATCTCTGGCCCCGAGCAGCAGAGCGATATGGACGCGTAGCGCGATTTCCACGCGTTCTAAGGCATCGAGAAAAAGTAATCGGAGCCGTTTATCAAAGACATAGAGGTCCATTACTTGCTCGAACGTGGTTTCTGATCGGAAACGATCATCAGCAGCACTTAAGTTTGCTGTGCCGGGCTGCTTTGCTGGATCAATCTCTCGAAAGGCATACCAGTAGCCGCTAAGCCGGTAATATCCGATACGTTGCAGACAATTGTGCGCTGCCTGCCGATCTGTAACAATCATGCCGCGGTTTGCGAGCAAATCTAGCTGCTCATCAACACTTCGGTACGGCTTGCTGTACAAAGATGGCGTACCAGATTGAGGCATGTAAGAGAAAACCGGCCCGTACGCTTACGCGAAGAGGAGCCGGCCGTGTTGGCTATATTGTCGGTCAAAGCGTTTCTTGCGTCAACCTGGCTGATCCAACTTCGAAGGCTAACAAGCGATTGAGCGTAGCCATGTCGCTTCCCAGATCCTCGGCAGTGTAGTCATAGACCGCATGTTGCTGCAGAAAGACATCGACCTGCGTGCGCACTCCAAAACCGAGCAGTTGCCGCACCTGTTCCATGGTAAGCCGATGATCACGGTACGCACCGGCCACAGCTTCTTCCAGAAGAGTGCGAGCCGCATCGCTGCCCCTCGGTACAAGCTGTTCGATAAAGCGATCCGGTATTTCCACGGTAACCTGCATAGCAGTGAGCGTAGCAGAGCAGGGAGGTGAAAGCCATCGCGAGACGGCTTAGTGGGCTTCGAGTGCCTTGGTCTGCTGCCCCGCCTGCAATGAAGCAACCTGCTCCTTCAGCCGCTGCACATCCGCCTGCATATCCAGCTTGGCGCCGATCTCCGAGAACCCACGCTCCATTGCCGAGCGCAGCAGGTTTACATCGCCACGTAGAGAATCAACTTCGCCACGCAATCCGCCAACCTCGCCGCGCAGTTCGTTCACTTCACCGCGAACCCCGGAAATGTCCTCGCGCACCTGCACGAACTGGATCGTTGTTTCCGCACGCAACTGCCGGGCTTCCTCACGCACCTGTGCGAAGTTCCCTGCCGTTTCGGCACGCGACTGTTGCGCTTCCTCGCGAACTTGTACAAAGTTGGCCGCAGCTTCCTGCCGGAACTGTCGTGCCTCCTCGCGCACCTGCGCGAAGTTCGCAGCCGTCTCCTGCCGAAACCCCGCTGAGTCCGCCTGCAGTTGCGCCACACTCTGCCGCAGCACCTCTACATCCGCGCGCACCTGCTCGTTATCCGCATGCGCTTCCTTGCGCACCTCACGGAGCGAAGGAGTGACAAACTCTTCCAGCGCCTTGCGAATCGACGCAATCATGTCTGACAGCAGCCTCGGATCCATGTGCTTCCTTGTTACTCATGATAACGCGCTGTTTCTAAGCGACAGCCCCATCCCGGAGCGAACTCACCAGCTCCCCACGCCCGACCTTCGCCTGCACCCCACTCGCAAAATCCTTCACCGTCACCACCCCGCTCGCCACCTCATCCGCCCCCAGCAGCACAATCTTCCGCGCCAGCTTATCCGCAGTCTCAAACGCTTTCTTCACCCGAAAACTCCCATCCCCCAGCTCCACCCGCAGCCCCGCAGCCCGCAGCTCCCGAGCCAGCACCAGGGCCGCCGCATTCTGCCCTACGCCCACCGGCGCCACAAACACATCCGCCTTCGCGGCCTCACCCACGCCCGAAGCCTGCGCCTGCAGCGTCAACACCAGCCGGTCTGCCCCGATCGCAAACCCGATCCCCGGCGCCCGCGCCCCGCCCAGCATCTCCGACAATCCGTCATACCGCCCCCCGCCCAGCAGCGCATTCTGCGTCCCCAGCCCGGCATCGTGCGTAAACTCGAACGTCGTCCGCGTGTAGTAATCCAGCCCGCGCACCAGCCGCGGGTCCACCGTGTACGCCACCCCGCACGCATCCAGCCCCGCCCGCACCGCGGCAAAGTGCGCCGTCGAAGCCTCATCCAGAAACTCGGCAATCTTCGGCAGCGCATCGATCGTCGCCTGGTCCCCGGGCACCTTACAGTCCAGCACCCGCAGCGGATTCGTCTCCGCCCGCCGCCGGCAGTCCTCGCACATCCCCGCCGCCACCGGCGCCAACGCCTCCTTGAGCGCCGCCACATACCGCGGCCTGTCGCTCGACGACCCCACCGAATTGATCGCCAGACGCCACCCCCGCACCCCCAGCTCGTCCAGCAGAGTGGCCAGCATCTCCAGCACCTCCGCATCCCGCAGCGCGCTTTCCGAGCCAGCCGAAACCGGCCCCAGCACCTCCGCGCCAATCTGCCAGAACTGCCGGTACCGCCCCCTTTGCGGCCGCTCCCGCCGGAACTGCGGCCCCATGTAGTACAGCTTCTGCAGCAGCCCCGTCTCGCCCAGCCCGTGCTCGATATACGCCCGCACCACCCCCGCCGTATTCTCCGGCCGCAGCGTCAGCGACTGCGCCTTCTCACTCGCCGCCCGCGCCCGGTCCTCCCACGTGTACATCTCCTTTGCGACCACATCGGTCTCATCGCCCAGCCCCCGCGCAAACAGCTGCGTATCCTCAAACACAGGCGTGCGAATCTCCCCGAAGTTATACCGCGCAAACACCCGCCGCGCTGTCGCTTCCACGTGGTTCCACAACTCGGTTTCGGGCGGCAGCAGATCGCGCGTGCCCCGGACTGCCTTCAATGTGCTCATAAGGAAGTGCCAGTCTACCAGCCGGGTTTCGTGCCGGGACCCGTCACGGCAACCCCACCGCCTCCACTGCCATCTGGATGTGGAAGCCGAAGGAGGCTTCCCATGCCGAATCGCAAAAGCGTCATCCTCGCGCTCGTCCTCACGGTCTTCTTCGGCCCCATCGGCATGCTCTACAGCACGCTCATCGGCGCCATCGTCATGGCCGTCCTGTATGTCGCGATCGGCATCCCCACCCTTGGCTGGGGGCTCACCGTCCTGCACCCCATCGCCATCATCTGGGGCGTCTGGGCCGCGCACAACCAGAACCTCCGCGGCTGAAAGCCAGGCAAGCGGAGCTGCCTATAGCGCCTCGCGCCTACAGCCCTTCGTGCCGTAGCCCCTCGCGCCGTAGCGCTTCGCGCCTGTACTGCGCCGAGTACTCCAGATAATTCCGCGCATACATCTCAATCAACTCAAAATCCGCCGCCGTCACCGGCCGCCGAATCCGCCCCGGCACCCCAGTCACAAGCGACCGCGGCGGTATCACCAGCCCCTCCGGAATGACCGCCCCTGCCGCGATAATCGACCCCTCGCCGATCCGCGCATTGTTCAGCACCCGCGCCCCGATCCCGATCAGGCAGTTGTCCTCCACCACGCATCCGTGCACCGTTGCATTGTGGCCGATCGAGACCCCTTCGCCCACGTGCACCGGGTACAGGTGCCGCATGCCGTGCAGCACCGCGCAGTCCTGCACGTTCGACCGCGCCCCGATCCGGATCGAGTGCACATCCCCGCGCACCACCGCGTTCATCCACACGCTCGCTTTCTCCCCCAGCACCACATCCCCAATCACCTGCGCTGAGGCGTCGACATAGCAGCTCTCGTGCACCACCGGCGTATGCCCGTCATAGCTCCGAATCATGGCTCCATTATCCCCCCGCCGATCTTCATCGGGGGTCTGCCGTGTGCTACGTTGGTCACGCCTGCCTGAAGGGAAGGGTCCTCGTGCGTGTAAGGTTCGCGACTAGCCTCAGCTTGTTGCTCCTGCTGTCACTCTCGGTCTGCGCCCAGCAGAACCCCGACGACTTTTTCCCCGCCGCCGACTGGCACGTCGCCCGGCCCGAGCAGTTCGGCTACTCCAGCGCCAGGCTCGACGCCCTGCGCGTCTGGCTCAAAGCCGGCGACACCACCGCCATGATGGTCGTCGTCCACGGCCAGGTCATCTTCGAGTACGGCGACATCGCCCGCGCCACCAAAGTCGCCTCTGTCCGCAAGAGCATCCTCTCCATGCTCTACGGCAAATACGTCTTTCCCGACAAGGCAGACAAGCCCGCCATCGACCTCAACAAAACCGTCACCGACCTGCACCTCGAGGAGCCCGGCCAGCCTTTCCTGCCCATCGAATCCGATGCCACCCTCGCCGAGCTGCTCCAGGGCCGCTCCGGCATTTACCTGCTGCCGCTTTCATCCCTCGGCAGTCCCGCGGAAGACCTGCTCACCAGCTCCCAGCCCCGTCGCGGCTCCCAGTTCCCCAACACCTACTTTCATTACAACGACTGGGACTTCGACGCCGCCGGCACCGCCTTTACCCAGCTCACCGGCAAAAACATTTACGACGCCCTGCGCGACGACCTTGCTATCCCGATCCATATGCAGGACTTCGACCGCGCCCGCCAGCAGTCCATTGCGCACCCCGGCCAGCGCCACCCCGAGTACGCCATGTGGCTCTCCACCCGCGACCTCGCCCGGCTCGGTCTGCTCATGCTTCGCAATGGCGAGTGGCGCGGCGCCCAGGTAATTCCCTCGGTCTGGATCGGCGAATCCACCAGCCCCATTACCCTCTGGAGCGATATGAACCCGCCGCTCCTGCGCTCCGTCGGCTACCCGGAGCGCTGGGGCTTTGGCATGATGTGGTGGGCGTGGGACTCCTCCACCTTTTCCGGGCGGCATGAGTATTTCGCCCCTTTTTCCGGCGCCTTTGAGGCGATGGGTACCGGCGGCCAGTACCTCACCGTGCTTCCGGCCGAAGACATGGTCATCGTGCATAAGGTCGACCTTGACGGCCCCTCAAATGAACTCGACAGCCCTACGCATGGCGACGTTGGCCGCAACGCCTGGGATGCCATTCTGGAGATGGTCATCGCCTCGCGTTGCGATCATCCTGACGCCTGCAAATAGAAAGAGGCGCGCCCTTGGCGCGCCTCTCCGTCCGAACCGTAAGCTACACCTTCGCCGTCGCATCCCGGAACCCGCGCACCAGATCGTGCGAGCGGTTCACATGCTCGGCCTGCTGCGCGATCAGCGCCCGCAGAGTATCCGACACCGCTACATCGGCCAGCGCGTCCTTGTAGGCCTTTTTGGCCGCATCCTCGCCCTGCTCCGCGGTTTCGAGCAGCGTATGGTCGCCGCCGCCCAGCTTCGCTTTCACATCGCCCCACGTGCGGTGCAGCGCGCCAGCCGCCGTGCCGGTCTCGTGCACATTGGCATCGGTCGCCCGGTTTACGTGCCGCTCCAGCTCGCCCGCGTAGGTGCCGCGCACCCGCGACTCTTCCAGAAAGAACGCCCGGTGCTCGGTGTGCTGCAGATGCTCGCCAATGTCCTTGAAGCCCTTTTCCCCGTCCCGCAGTGTCGCAATAAGATTCCTGATCGCGTGATCGTCGTTCGCCATGTGTATTACCCCTCTAGGGAGAAAGATGCCCCCGGCCCCGCAGGTGTTGTGTATCGGGCAGACGCCCTCATTACGCAGGCAAAACGAGAAGCGCGCCCCAAAGGGACGCGCCTGCCTCGCTGCCGGTTTCCAGCCTGCTCGGGTCTGCCCCTGGCTGCTCCCGCCCTACGCAGCGCTCGCCGTCGAGCCCAGCGCCGCTTTTGCCTGCACCACCAGCGCCGCGAACCCCTGCTCGTCGCGTACCGCCATATCCGCCAGGATCTTGCGGTCCAGGTCGATCGCCGCCAGCTTCAGCCCGTGCATCAGTTGCGAGTAGGAGATCCCGTTGATCTTGGCCGCGGCATTGATGCGCACGATCCACAGCGAGCGATACTGCCGCTTCTTCTGCTTGCGGCCGCTGTAGGCAAACTTAAGCCCGCGCTCTACCGCTTCCTGCGCCGCCTGGTACAGCTTTGACTTGGTTAAAAAATATCCACTCGCGCGCTTCAGAATCTTCTTGCGCCGGTCGTTGCGTTTGGTTCCACGTTTTACGCGTGGCATCGTCGTGCTCCTTTTCTGTTCTGCTGCATATTCGCGGCTGGAGGCAGGTTGTACCTCTTCACACGCTCACTACGGTCTCTCGAACCTCGCGAAACAGGTCCGGGGTCGGCGCAACGCGCGCCAACCGCACTCTTCAGAGTGGACCTCAGGCGTAGGGAATCATCCGGGCGACCTTCCTGTAGTCGGCATCGGAAACCAGGGCCCCGTGCGCGAGCTTGCGCTTGGTCTTGGTCTCCTTCGACGTCAGGATGTGGCGCATCTTCGACTGGCCCCGCTTGATCTTGCCGGTGCCGGTCTTCTTGAAGCGCTTGGCGGCGCCCTTGTGGGTCTTCAGTTTAGGCATTGGTTTCCTGCTCAGATTTTCCTGCTGGGTTTGCTGCTCAGCTTGGCGCTGCTTGCAACATCGCTCAGTATACACGGCCATTTCCACAGAGTCGGCGGCCGCCGACGGCCAAAGCGGCCGTTAGAAAGCTCTAATTGTCCGTCGTCGCGCGAAACTCCGAGGCCAGCAGCGCCAGCAGCGCCGCGGGCTCGTGGCTCGGGATCACCCAGGTCGCTCCGGGGAAATCCTTACCCGTGACCGGACTGGCCACAATGATCGGCAGAGCCGGATTCACCGCCTGGATCGAGGCGATCACGTCCTCGCACGTCGGCAGAAATCCGTGGATCATGACCGTATCCACGTTCGGAAATCGGCGCAGAAGATCCAGGCCCTCCTTGCCGCTGTAGGCCGTGATCACATTGTGTTTCGCGGTTTCAACTACCAGCTTTCGCGCGGAGAGGCCCTCAGGCTGCTCCGTTTCGATCATCAGCACAACGAGCGAGTGCAAGGCGCTTTCCTCCTGGGAGAGTCATGGAACAGGTTTCACCCGGCACGGAAATCGCCGGTCTTCCAAAGGCAACCAGGCCGCCTGCGCCGGTTTGAGAGGGCCGGTTCGGAACCGGTCGATGGTACCGGTGCAGAGGAAGCCTGGTGCATGTTTCACGCCAGGTGTAAGACCACGCGTAAAATCCGGCATAGCTTTTACGTGAAGAGAAGCTGCAGGCCACTCAAGCCGGGCGAATCGCAGAAACAATCAAAATGTTTACTGCACCGTGGCCGCCGAAGGCTCGACCTGTTTCGGAGGCGCCGGGGCAACAGCAGGCGCAGCCTTCTTCGCCGCCGCTTCCCGCTCCGCCAGCACCTTCTTGCCCGGGGCCAGAATGGCATGCAGCGTCGTACCTTCCATCCTCGGCATAAACTCCACCGTCCCGGTCTCGCCGATATCGGTAATCAGCCGGTGGATGATGTTGTAGCCCAGATCGCGATGCGCCATCTGCCGCCCGCGGAAGCGCAGGCTCGCCTTTACCTTGTCGCCCTCGCCCAGGAACCGCATCGCCTGGTTCTTCTTTGTCTGGTAGTCGTGCTCGTCCACCGTGACGGAGAACTTCACTTCCTTGATGACGATGATCTTCTGCTTCTTGCGCGCCGCGCGGTCACTCTTGTCCTTCTCGTACAGGAACTTGCCGTAATCCTGAATGCGGCACACTGGCGGCACCGCGCTCGGGGAGACCTCTACCAGATCGAGCCCACGCTCGCGGGCGATCTTGAGCGCCTCAAAGGGAACCAGAATCCCCAGCTGCTCGCCATTTTCGTCGATCACGCGCACTTCGCGCGCACGGATCTTGTCGTTGATCCGAATGAACTGCTTGGCCGAACGTTTATCGATGACTTCCTCCGTTGAGATACGAGGCGAAACGCCCCTCTCGAAAGCATATCACTGAGCCCAAAATATACCCCGGCTCAACCCAGGCGCACAGGTTCTACTGCTATTCCGCTGCCTGCCGGTTTTTCCATCTCGACCTTGGGCTCCCGCCGCCTCTGCAACCGGGAGCCACCTGCGCAGATGGCTCTGTGTGTTTCAAAAAACTTCCCAGCTGCAACCCACTCACGCCAGAGGGAAAGGTCGCAAAGCTCCCTCAACTGCCGATTCCGTGTCAGGCGAACCCCCCACCAGCCCCTGCAGCCTGCCCTGTTTCATAGATGCAATCCACAGCGACCGCAGCCGGTTCGCAGCCTCCGGCGCCCCCACATCCACGGGCAGAAAGTTGTCCGTCAGCGCCGTCCCATCCCGCAGCGTCACCGCCGAAACCCGCCGCCCCACAAAACGCCGCGCAAACGCCTCCCGCTTACTCGCATCCAGAGCCTCCAGCGCCCGCATCCGTTCCCGCACCGCCTCCGCAGCCACCGGCGACTCCCGGTGCCAGGCCTCCGCCGCCGTCCCCGGCCGCGCCGAAAACGGAAACAGGTGCAGGTACGTCAGCGGCAGCGCCTCGATAAGTTCATAACTCTCCCGGAACAGCGCCTCCGTCTCCCCCGGAAACCCCACCATCACATCCGCCCCGATCGCCGCATCCGGCAGCAGCGCCCGCACCGCCCTCACCTTCTCCGCGTAGTGCCACGGCCGGTACCGCCGATGCATCCTCCGCAGCACCGCATCCGCGCCTGTTTGCAGCGGCAGATGCGCATGCGGCGCCAGCCGCGCGTGCCCCTGGTCCCGCCCATACTCTGCAAACAGCCCCAGCAGCTCGCCATCCCAGTCCATCGGCTCCACCGATGAAACCCGCAGCCGCGGCAGCCCCGTTCCCTCCAGAATCGCCCGTACCAGCCCCGCCAAAGTCCCCGTCGGCCGCAGGTCCCGCCCCCACCGGCCCAGGTTGATCCCCGACAGCACCAGCTCCTGTCCGCCGCCCTCCGCAAACGCCCGCGCCGCCCCCACCGCCGCCGCCAGCCCCACCGACCGGCTCGCCCCCCGCGTCTCCGGGATCACACAGAACGAGCACCGGTTCCCGCACCCATCCTGCACCTTCAGCGTCGGCCGCGTCCGCCCCGACCCCGAGCCCGCCCCCGAGCCCCGCCAAGCCGGCGCCCCCAGCTCCACCGCCTCCACCTGCCCGTTCCCGACCCCCCACCCCGGAAACGGCGCATGCAGCGTCGCCCCAAGGCTGCTCAGCGGCACAAACCCAGCCCCGCCGCCAGCCACCCCACCACTCCGCGCAGCCTCACCCAGCGCCGTCTCCGCCACCAGCCCCTTGTGGCTGTTCCCCACCACCACATCCACCCCGCCCAGCCCCTGCAGCTCTGCCGGAGCCCTCTGCGCATAGCACCCCGTCACCACCACCCGCGCCCCCGGGTTCTCCCGCCGCACCCGCCGAATCAGCGCCCGCGCGCTCCGCTCCGCCTGCTCCGTCACCGCGCACGTATTCACCACCACCACATCCGCCTGCGCGCGCGCCGCCTCCACCGCCCCGCTCTGCTCCATCGCAGCCGCGATCGCCTCGCCATCCGCCGCACTCGCGCGGCAGCCAAAGTTGTGGAGAAAGTAGCCCGGCACCCCTCCAATCTAGAGCATTTCTCCCCTAGGTAGGCACTTCGAACACTCGCGGTGTGTGTCTTTCCTTGACGGAAAAGCCATGTGGAGGGGGTAGCTTCGGCTACAGCTGTGGAAGAAACGCTCTACGTTCCCCCGCAAACCCGCCCCACCCGCACTGCGCCCCATCCCCGCCTCCTGCTAGAATCGGCTTTCGCAGCCTGTGCAAGAAGGGGACAGCAATGACAGCCAAGCGCCGCATTCTGCTGGTAGACGACGAGCTCACCATCCTGCTCACCCTCAAGGCCGTGCTTGAGATCTCGGGCTTTGAGGTCGAAACCGCCGCCTCCGCCCGCGAAGGCCGCTCCCGCATCAAGGCCCACGAGTACGACATGGTCATCACCGACATGCGCATGGAGAGCGAAAGCTCCGGCCTCGAAGTCGTGCAGGCCGCGAAACAAGCCCCCTACCACCCCGCCGTCGCCATGCTCACAGCCTTTCCCCTCCCCGGCTCCGAGTGGGAAGACGAAGGCGCCGACAAAATGCTGGTCAAGCCCATGAACACCCACGACCTCCTCACCCAGCTCGAAGCCCTCCTCTCCAGCCACGAAGCCAAGAAGCGCAAGCACCCCACCCCCGACTCGGCCCCCAACGCCTCGCAGTCCAAAGCTCCCTCCACCAAAGCCGAAGCACCCACGATCCGCAGGCCCACCCCCAGCCAGGCGTAAGGGGTTGGTTCCACGCGCGTCCGGGTGGCCCAGCTTACTGCGTGATAGGAATCCTACGAACGGTTCTCTTGACCTGCGGTTAGTACGGTTATCACCGGGCAAAACAGAAGGGGACCACTCTTAAAGTGGTCCCCTCTGTTCATACTGAACGCTTGAGCTCGACTTAGAAGTTCAATTTCGCGGTGAGTTGAAGAGAGCGAGCGTTGCTGTTGAAGAGCAACCCCGGCTGGTTGAAAGCTGGATTGCTGACAGATTGAAACTGGGTTGAGAGCGTAGATGTTGAATTCGTGTTGATGTTATTCAACGATCCAGGGATGTACTGTGGATGGTTAAGGACGTTGAATGCCTGAGCCTGAAACTCTACGGCATACCTCTCTGTGATGTTAATCCGCTTACTTGCTGTGACGTCGACATCGTCGATTGGACGAATCGGCAGGGTGTTGCGCGAAGCGTTCGGCAAGGTACCTTGGCCCGCTTGGATGTAGTAGGCGTTTGGATTATTTGCGACATAGCCAACCAGATTCCCCGTGCACTGGGTTACCCCGGCAGAGCAATTTCCAACTAGCGTTGTGCTGTAAACCGGGGACACACCCGAACCGGTTCCCTTGACGCCATGCGGGTTGATGATAGGTCGATCAATGCTTGCTGAATCCCCATTGAGATTCGAGTTGACGTTGGAAAGAGCCGTCACATATTCGGGAGACTCATAGGTATAAATAGGCGCTACCTCCCAGTTGCCAACAGCATTTTTCAGGAAGTAGTTCGAGTGCTTGAAGTAAGGAAGGTCGTAAACTGCGGCTATGGTAAGTCGATGTGTGCGGTCAAGTGCGGAGCGGCTGTAGTCGGCGCTTACATTCTGCGAATCCTGAGGACGTCGAGGCGTGAGTACTGTAGAGAACACCTCGGCGGTAGCGTCATCCATGGTCTTGCTGTAGGTATAAGCCACATTCAAGAGAAAGCCGTTCTCAAAGCGACGCTGAAGACTTGTCTGCAGGCCGTTGTAGTTAGACTCTGAGTAGGGCTGGTAGGAGGTAAGCGCGTTGGTAAAGCCTGCCGCCGAGTACTGTGGAAGTATATTGGGAAGGCTGCTAATGGCATCGAGATTGCTCGCGTTCGCAGCAGTCTGGATCGAAGTGGGTCCGCTTAGCTCGGTAAACAATTGGTTAGCCTGCGTGACCCTCGGCGTTACATTCAGTTGGACTTGCGTGGGAAGGTGTATACCGCGAGTGCCGACATAGCGGGCTTCCGCGGTGTAGTTGGACGCGAACACCCGCTGGATACCGAGCGACCATGTTTCGGCATAAGGCACTCTCTGATCGGGAATATATGCTGATGTTGCGGCGCGCTGGTCGGCAAGCGTGGCAAAGGTCGCAAGCGTACCCGTTCCGGGCGGTAAGCCTCCGTTGGTGAGGAAGTTGGGGTCGCCATAATTGGGGGCGCCAGGCGTTGTGCCCACGGCATCGGTGGACGAGTACTGTGGAGGAAAGGAGAGCAGACCCAGGTTATCGAACAGCACATCGTACGCAATACCGAAACCCGCCCGCACCGACGTCTTGGCATCGGGCGAGTAATTGACACCTAGGCGAGGCGCGAAGTTCTTGTAGCCGGGCTGCGGGGCGGTAAAGTTAATCAGGCCCGGTACGCTCGCCGCTTGATTTAGGCTTTGCTCACGTTCGCCCACCGGCACGGAGGTAAACTCGTAGCGCAGACCATAGTTCAAAGTTAGAGTTGGCAGAATGCGCCAAGTATCGTTCGCATAGCCGTAAAGTGCTGTCTGGTCGCCGTAGTAGATAAAGTTGCCAGTGGAACGCTGGCCCTGCGAGGTTGGCGCGAGGTCATGCAGATACTCGGTGAGATAGTCGTAGATGTAGTCGCCGCGCACACGCTGAGTAAATGTCTGGGGCGAGATATACTTGCGGCCATCGAAGCCCACCGTGATCGTGTGCTTGCCTTTAGTCCAGCTAACATTATCAACAAGTTGATATAGATTCTGGATGGTAGTTTGCGGGGCGTTTGGATCGGGCCCGTAATTGATTCCATTCAAATCGTTGAACGTTAAATTCGGAAATGAATCCAGCCCCGGATAGGTAAAATTGCCCGATGGGTACGCTGTCGAGTAACGATTGAAGCCGATGCGAACTTCGTTCACCAGGTTAGGAGTGAAGGTGTGATACTCACTAAGCGCAATAAACTGATAGCGGGGTGGCAAAGCTTGAAAGAACACGGGTAGATAGGCCGCTGTATCTTCCAATGCTTCCGTGTTGTAGATATAGCGCAAGCGAAAACTGTCTGTTGGCGAAATGGTCCAGTCGCCACTCGTTGTCAGCGCGTCGAAGTTCGAGAAGTTAGGAGCATTCACAACGTAATTTCCTAAAGGAATGCTGACTGGAGTGCCCGAGCCAAAGACGGCCCCTTGATCGTTCCCCCCGGGGTAAGGGCTGGTGCCCACGTTGCTGGTACCTGGATAGATGCTCAGAGATTGTGGCCCTGTCGCCTGGTTGAAGCAGGCGGCGTCGTTCGCAGCAGAAACCTGGCTCGGAGATGCCGGTGTGTACTTCAAGTACTGTGCCACATTAGTTGCGTTCAGTCCGGTTATACCGCCGAGCGTTGCCAGTCCAGCTGCGGTCGGAGTGCAGATCTGGTATTGCAGGCTCTGGCCTGTTGTTTGCCGCTCATAATTTACGAAGAAGAAGAGCTTGTCTCGAAGGATGGGGCCGCCAATTTCACCGCCGTACCGGTTGAAGTCGAATCGAGGATTGGCAAGGTGCTGACCGGCAGGCAGGTTTTCCGCATTTAGGTCGCGGTTTTCAAAATACTCGTACAAAACACCGTGGAAATGGTTGGTGCCGCTTGTGACGTTAGTATTGAACTGGCCGCCAGATGAGTGCCCAAACTCCGGCGAGAACTGGTTGGTAATCAGCGAGAACTGGCCGACCGCATCGTTTGGAACGTAAACGAGTGGCCCCGTCACACCCTTATCATTATTGTCAATTCCTTCAATCATGAAGTTGTTGTTGCGTGGGCGCTGCCCCCCTACCGATGGTCCCGTTCCTATCCCGATGCCGCCGCTCGACGCCACACCAGCGCTCAACAGGGAGAGATTGAGCACCCCTAGCCCTGTCGTTGCGCTGGGTAGAACTTCCAGCTCTGCAGGTTGGAAAGTCTGCGTAAGGTTTGTTGAGGTCGTGTCGAGCACAGCCCCCGCTGTCGCGGAGACTGCGACGTTCTGCACATCATTCCCCGTCGGCATGGTCAGCACTGCAGTCGCGGTCTTGTTCAGGTCGATCTGGACGCCATTCAGCGTAAAGGTGCTGAAACCAGCCGCACTTGCGCTGATGTTGTACTGCCCTGGAGGCAGATTCGGAATGTGCACCTCGCCCGCACCCGAGCTGGTGGCTTTATACGGTACCGCAGTCGCAGCGTTGGTCGCGATGACCTGCGCATTCGCGATGACTGCCCCACTGGAATCCTTCACGGTGCCGGCAAAATCGCCGCTGGTCTGCTGGCCAAACGCGATTCCCGTACCGAGGGCACTGAGGGCGAGAATGGAAAGAGAAGCAAAATGGGAAGCTCTATAACGCATGCACCAGACTCCTTAACGCGCAACCGATTGAACATCCATCTCAGTTTGTGTCCTGATTGGCGACGCAGAGTGCACGTTAAGGTCCAAATCCAAAGGCTTGCCCAAAAGGAAGTAAGCGCGCTATTTAAGTGAACCGATGCCTCCACGATTGCGCCTACCTATGAATATTTGAGGAGGGCAGCTTCATTTCTATGAGAATTCATATCCCCGGGGATAAGCAAAAGCACAAACTGCACACCAGCGAAGGATCACTCACGTCGGGGCGAGACGAAACAGCCAAAGGACGCCCTGTTACTTTCGTGCGGGTTTCTTTCCATCTTCCACATGTTGAATGCGTGTCACCCGGCAGCTGTGCACCAGAAATAGTGCACTCTTGGCTCGGATTTGACCCGCATACGATACAAAAGTGCGCATTTAAGGCGCTTAAATGACGCATTTTTGACCACTTAAAGTTACTTAGTAGTAAACATTTATGCATCGTTTTCAGCGCCTGCTTGCACAGAAAAGCGTGCAACGCTCCTCCGAAGAACCACCCAGCCCAGCCAAAACGAATACCCTCAAAACGACAAGAGCCCGGCCGGAGCCGGGCTCTTGTCTGCACCAGAAAAAGTGCAATCAGTCTGCTTCTTTTCTTGCCTTCTTGCGATTCCGCTTGCGCGCCAGCGCTTCCTTCACACGGCGCTTTTCTCCCGGCTTCAAGTAGAAGCTGTGACGCTTCACTTCCTTGATGATGTCCTCGGTCTGCACCTTGCGCTTGAAGCGCCGCAGTGCATTCTCAAGCGGCTCGCCTTCCTGCACGCGAACCTCTGCCAATCTCAACACCCCAATTCCTGCCTGACAGGCCGCCCGGGCGCTTTCACCGGGCCCTTCGAGTATAACCCACCCCTCCCGCAGCCCGCCGCCGAACCGGTCAGCCGCTCGCCCCCGCCCCTGCGCTATCCTGACTGCTATGAAGCAGGACGCACCCGCCGCAGGCCCAGGCGCTCTCACTCCCAGCCCCACCACCGCGGCTCTCCCCACTCTCCACGATTCCCAGGCCCTCGACCGGGCCTTCGCCGCGCTTGACCGCGAGCTCCAGACCGAAGCCTCCGCCGTCGCCTCCACCCAGGCCGCCGAGCAGCTCCGCCTGCACTGGCTTGGTCGCAAACAGGGCCGGCTCAAGACGCTCTCGGAAGCCTGGCTCAAGGCCGCCCCGCCCGACAGCAAACGCCTCATCGGCCAGCGTTTCAACGAGTTCAAGGCCCTCGTCGAAAGCGCGGTCGAAGCTGCCGAGCGCCGCGCCGCTTCCGCCGCCACCCAGTCCACCCTGCTCTCCGAAACACTCGACATCACCCTGCCCGGCACCCCGCCCCGCCCTGGCGCCGAGCACCCCCTCATCCGCACCATGCACGCCATGGTCGCCGTTTTCGAGCGCATGGGTTACTCTGTCGCTACCGGCCCCGAGGTCGAAACCGACTACTACAACTTCGAAGCCCTCAACTTCCCTCCCGGCCATCCGGCCCGCGACACCCAGGACACGCTCGTTCTCGCCCACCAGGGCCGCAAACCCCCGCGCGAGCGCCTGCTCATGCGCACCCACACCTCGCCCGTGCAGATCCGCTCCATGGAGCAGCAGCCCCCGCCCCTGCGCCTCATCATCCCCGGCAAGGTCCACCGCAACGACGAGTCCGACGCCACCCACTCCCCCGTCTTCCACCAGATCGAAGGCCTCTGCGTCGACACCGACATCACCTTCGCCGACCTCAAAGGCACCCTCGACCACGCCATGCGCGAGTTCTTCGGGCCGCAAGTCAAGACCCGCTTTTTCCCCTCCTTTTTCCCCTTTACCGAGCCCAGCGCCGACGTCCAGATCTCCTGTCCCTTCTGCGCCGGCAAGGGCTGCCGAAAGTGCAAACACTCCGGCTGGATCGAGCTCCTGGGCTGCGGTATGGTCCATCCCGAAGTGTTTACTAATGTGCAAACAAAACAAAAGGCCTACGACCCATCACGCATCTCGGGCTTCGCCTTCGGCATGGGCGTCGACCGCATCGCGATGATGAAGTACGGCATCTCGGATATCGGCCTGCTTTATTCTGGCGATGCGCGGTTCCTCGAGCAGTTCGCCTAGCGAGCAGGGCCGCCGCGTGCCGGGAGCTGGCTCAATATGAAGATTTTGACGGAGTGGCTGCGCTCCTACCTGCCCGACCTGCACGCGACTGACGCCGAGCTCGCCGAAGCGCTCACCTTGCGCGGCATCGCGGTCGAGGGAGTCTTCAACCTCACCGCGCAGCATGGCGCAGGTGCGGGCTCGCTGTTCGAGATGGACATCACCACCAACCGCGTCGACGCGATGAACCACTACGGCATCGCGAGAGAGGCGGCGGTGATCTACGGCGTTCCGCTCGCCCCGCTGGAAACAGCGTTGCCCGCCGAGCAGCCCCAAGGCCAGCACGGTCCAGCCTTTCCGGTCCGTATCGAAGCACCAGAGCTCTGCGGCCGGTTCACGGCCCGCGTTCTACGCGGGATCACCATCGCGCCCTCGACCGGCGAAGTCGCGCGGCGGTTCACCCTGCTCGAGCAGAAGAAGATCTCAAACGCGGTCGACGCGACCAACTATGTCACCCAGGCCATCGGCCAACCCACACACGCGTTCGACCTGGACACTCTGGAGGGATGCATCGTGGTGCGCCGCGCCCGTGCCGGGGAAAAGCTCCGCACCCTCGACGGCGTCGAACGCACGCTGCACCCGGACGACCTGGTGATCGCCGATGAAGCGAAAGCGCTGAGCATCGCCGGCGTCATGGGCGGGTGGGATTCGATGATCACGCCCGCGACGAAGAATGTGCTGGTCGAGGCAGCGTGGTTTGACCCGGCGACCATCCGGCGCTCGTCGAAACGCCACCTGCTGCACACCGATGCCTCGCACCGCTTCGAGCGAGGCGCGGACTTCAACGCGGCGCCCGCGGCCTCGGCGCTGGTCAGTCGCATTCTGCTGCAGGCGGGCGGTCATATTGCCGGTCCGTTCCTCGATATCCAGCAGCCCGCGACGGTCGCCCGTACCGCTCAGCGCGCGGCGGTCTCGCTGTCCATGCACGAGGTGCGCCGGGTTCTGGGGCCGACCGACGCACCGGGAGGCATCACCGCCGACGAAGCCAAGGCAATCCTCACCGGTCTCGGCTGCGCCTTCACCGCGATGGATCAGGACAGCATCGTGCCGCACCCGGCCGGGGACGAGCGCTTTGAAGTCACGCTGCCCTCGTGGCGGCTCGACCTGGAGCGCGAGATCGACCTGCTGGAAGAGATCGCGCGCGTCTACGGCTACAACCGCTTCCTCAACACGCTGCCGGCTTTCTCGGGCTCGGTGCGCGAGCAGCCCCACGCAGCGGCCCTGCGCACGCTGCGCCGTGTACTGCTCGGCGCAGGCTGGTCCGAGGCGATATCGAGCACCTTCGTCTCCGCCGAAGACGCGCTGCTGTTCGCGCCTCAGCCGGGCACGGCGGTGCCGATGGAGAACCCGCTGAGCGAAGAGGCCGGCATGCTGCGCCCGTCGCTTGTGCCCGGCATGCTCACCATGCTGGCGCACAACCTGCACCACGGGGTCGAGGCCGCAGCATTGTTCGAGTTGGGCACCGTCTTTACCGGCACAGGCGCGACTGCGACGGACAAAGTCGACGAGCGGCCCTCGCTAGCCTTCGGCGCGACTGGCGCAATGCCCGCCACGAGGCCGAGCGCGGGGCCCGGTCCGGCCGTTGACTTTTTTACCGCGAAGGGAATTGTCGAAGCGCTCGCAGCCCAGTTCACATCGCGGCTGCTGTACTTTGACCGCTTCCCGCCAGACAGCGGCTTGATGCCCGCCTGGCTGCACCCCGGCCGCTCAGCGCGGCTGGTAATGGATGGCTCGACCATCGGTTTCTTCGGCCAGCTGCACCCGGAGGAGGCGGCGCGCCGCAAGCTCAAGCAGCCGGCGATCCTGGGCGAGCTGCGCGTCGACCGCCTGCTGCTGCTGGGACTGCGCCATCCCATTCCGCGGGAGATTTCGCGCTTCCAGCCGGTGCGCCGCGATTTCTCGTTCCTGCTGCCGGCGGAGCTGCCCTACGGCGCGGTCGCCGCGGCGCTCGAAGGCCTCGGCATCGCGGAGCTGCAGAGCTTTGAGCCTGCCGAGGTGCGCCCGGTCGCCGAACGCGAGAGCAGTACCGCTCAAGAAGCGCCCCCGGGCGGCTACTCGCTCCTGCTGCGCACCGTCTTCCAGTCAGGCGACCGCACCCTGCGCGATGAGGAGCTGCAGAGCTGGGCGCTGGCGATCCAGGCAGCTGTGGGCCGTCTGGGCGGGCGGCTCCGCAGTTAGCATGCCCAGCGAGCCGGGGTCGCCCGCGTCTGCTGTGGCCGCGCAGCCGGCGACGCAGCCGGTCCCTCCTACGCTTTCAGACAGCGGCCTGTGCCGGCGTGCCGGCCCTCGTCCCCCGGTTCCGCCCCGGTTGGTTGCAGGCCTTCTGCTGTGCGTTCTCGCGGCCCGCTTCGCGCCGCTGCTCGCCCGTGCCCGGCAACCGGACGCGCTGCCGCCTCTGCTGCTCTGGATGCTGGGGGTTCTGGCGCTGGGCAGCTGCCTGTGGTGGGTAGCCAAGCGGCAGGTCGGGGTCCGGGGCGGCTTTCTGGCGCTCGCGCTCTATGTCACCTCGCCACTGGCGCTGCGCGATGAGGCAGGCAGCTTTGCCGCGCTGGGCGTCTTTGCCATGCTGTACACCGGGTTGGGTGTAGCGCATGCGCTGCAGGGGCCGCGGCGCAAGTGGCCGCCCCGCATCGCACTCATGGCGGCGCTCTGCGTATTTACCTCAGTCGTGCAGCCGCTGGCCTGCGCCGCCGCGTTGGTGCTTGCCCTGGCCGCCATGCTCTACCTGGCCGAGGACCGCCGGGCGCCGGTTCCGGCACTGTTGCTGCTGTGGACAGCCGCTGCGGCGCTGCCGTGGCTGCTCTTTCGACTGCTCGAAGCTCTCCTCGCCATCCCGCTCGTGCTGTGGCATCCCGCGCAGACCGGCTCTCCAGGACGGCTCGGCGATGCCGGCCTGGCAGCAGCGCTGACTGCCGCGCTGGTGCTCTGGGCAGTGTCGCGGCGCTCTCGCTACTTCGGCAACACCGCCCCGCTGCTGGCATCCTTCCTGCTGGCAGCGGTGGCCGCCCTGGCAGGCGCGCAGGCGATCCTGTGGGCGATGCCATTCGTACTTCTTTTTATCGCGGGAGTCATAACCGATGGGCTAGAGTTGCGTTCTAACACGATATGGAAGCTGGTTGTCTGGCTGACCCTGGCTGCACAGTGCGCCGCGATCCTCCTGGAAACTGGCTGACGCGCAGGAACAGAAGGAGCGCTTGTCATGACGGATTTTCACATGCAGCTACTTACGATTGGCGAAATGCAAGGCAACGAGTGTGTGCAGCGCGTGTCGCAGGCACTGGGCAGCGTACCGGGGGTGCGGGTCTGCACCGTGCACGTGGGCCACGCCGAGGTGCTGGCCGAGCCAGCGTGCGAGCCGGAACTGCGTGCGGCAGTCGAGAGGGCGGGCTTCACCTTGAAAGGCATGCATGGAGAAGGCTGACCGGCGCGGACCGCGGCGGCGGAGCCCGGTTCAGTGCATGCGCTTGGCCACTGTGTGCATTGCAACCGCGCTGGCCTCGTCTGCGGCGCATGCGCAAGACCCGGTCAAGACTTTCCCACACAACTACAGCATTGCGCTCGAGAACAGCGCCGTGACAGTAGTCCGGGTGCATTACGGCCCGCACGAGAAGGTCGGCGTCCACGATCACTCCAAAAGCCCTACCATCTACGTCTACCTCAGTGACTCCGGTCCGGTGCGCTTCCAGCACTTTGAGGCGAATTCGTTTGCGCTGACCCGTCCGCCGACGGTCAAGGGCGCGTACCGGGTCAGCCCGGGGCGGGTGGAGCGGCACACGGTCGAAAACCTGGGCGACACGAGCTCCGACTATCTGCGGGTGGAGCTGAAGCAGGTCGCGCTCGGCGGCGTGCAGCCGTTCCGCGGCGAAGCGCCGGCGAGCCTCACGCAGAGCGAGGACGCGGTCGAGGTGAACACGCCCGCGCTGCGAATCGAGCGGATCGTCTGCGCCGGTGCGTCCCCTTGCGCTGTGAAAGCCTCTGCAGCGCCCTCGCTGCTGGTTGCCTTTACGCCTTTGCAGGAAAGTGCGAGCGGCGCGGGAGGGCAGGAAGGAGCGCTTGCGGCAGGCGCAGTACGCTGGCTGCCGGCAACGCAGGCGCTTACCATGCGCGGCGAGAACGACGCATCGGCGCACCTGCTGCGTATTCTGCTTCCGGGCGCGCGGCAGTAAGACTCGATGGCTCGAGCGACACGCAAGTAGACTGAGTGCACATGGCAGTCTACGGCGACAATCCGGACCGTCTGGTCTCGGCCGCGCGGGCGGATGAGGAGAGCTCGTTCGAGCTGAAGCTGCGGCCGCGGGTGCTACGCGAGTTTATCGGGCAGACCAAGGCGAAGGCGCAGCTTGAAATCGCGCTCGAAGCCGCCCGGGCTCGTGGCGAGGCGCTCGACCATGTGCTGCTGTTCGGTCCGCCCGGCCTCGGCAAAACGACGCTTGCGTCGATCCTTGCGAACGAGCTCGATGTGGGCTTCCAGCAGACCTCCGGGCCGGCGCTGCAGATCCAGGGTGACCTCACGGCGATCCTGACCAACGTGCGCGAGCGGCAGGTGCTGTTTCTGGATGAAATCCACCGTTTGCAGCCGGTGCTCGAAGAAAAACTCTACACCGCGCTTGAGGATTACAAGCTCGACATCATCATCGGGCACGGACCAGGCGCCCGGACGCATGTGATGGACATCAAGCCGTTCACGTTTGTGGCGGCAACAACGCGTCCCGGGTTGCTGAGCTCGCCGCTGCGGTCGCGCTTCGGCATCCTTTTGCGGCTCGAGTACTACACCGACGACGAACTGCGGTTCGTGGTCGAGCGCTCGGCCGAGGTGCTGGGCGTGCCTATCGACGCAGACGGCGCCGCCGAGATAGCGATGCGCTCGCGCGGAACGCCGCGCATCGCCAACCGCCTGCTGCGACGGGTACGCGACTACGCCCAGGTGCGCGGTTCCGGTGTTATCGATAGAGTAACGGCCATGCAAGCACTCGAGCTGCTGGAGGTGGACGCGCACGGCTTCGACGAGCTCGACCGCCGGCTGCTGCTGACCATTATTGAGAAGTACGACGGCGGCCCGGTGGGGCTCAACACGCTGGCGGCAACGCTGAGCGAGGAGCAGGATGCGCTCGAAGAGGTGTACGAGCCATTCCTAATCCAGATCGGCTTTCTGGACCGTACGCCGAGAGGCCGGGTGGCGACGCGGCTGGCCTATGAGCATTTCGGGCTGATACAGCCGAGAAAGCAGGCGGGGTTGTTTTAGGGAGCAGGGAGCGGGGAGCAGGAAGCAGGCAAAAGCAACGGGTAAAGGCAAACATGCAGCAGGCAAAGGCAGCAGGCAAAGGTGCTGATTTCCCGGTGCCGAGGCAGCCGCGCGGGAGATGCCCGGAGCACTATCTGGAGTGCACCGGCACTAACGCAGTCGGAGCGAACTGCCTCCGTGCCGAGCTCCAATGCCAATAGCGCCGTTCGACCCCGCTCCACTCTCCGTCGAGCAAGCTGGAGCGCGTCTCTTCGAGCGAGCCGTCCGGGAAGGGCTGAAAACGGCTCTGCTGCTCCAGCGTCTGCGATGTATCCCGGCTGCTCCACTGCTCCTTCACGACCGAGTCCGGTGTATGCATCCGCTCGACCAGCTTGCCGTCCTGGATCGCGTACATCTCGGTTTCGTCCTGGGAGCCGTCCGATCCGTGGCTGGTATTGACGTGGTGCAGCGCGAGTAGAGGCGTGTCCTGGCCGTGAAGCTGCACGATCTCGGAGGCAACGGAGTGAGTGAACGAAGCACAGAGCAAGTGGTCGGTACTGTGCCATGCGCCGGAACCGGGCTTTGCATGGCTGAGCAGGTACAGCGCGGCCATGCCCTGCACCATATGCGGGAGAAACAGCACGGCATATCGCGTGTGCACCGTCACGGTAGGCGACCGCCGTTCGGGCAGAGCCTCAAGCTGGATAGCCGGCAGGCCGTCCCGGCTCTGCACCGCCTCTCTTGCGATCGCAGGCTCCACGCCAAGGCGCTCCAGCAGCCTGCCGGCCTGGGCAACCGTTGCGAAACGCAGCCGATCTGACATCTCGTCCACACTGCCGCTCGCAGCGATTTCCCCGACTACGCCCAGGCGAACATCATTGCCATCTCCGACGGGATCAACCACCGGCCCCTGTGAGCCTGCACTGAAAGGCGCGCCGAAGAGCACAAGGAACAGGACAGACATGGCGGCATGGATACACATACAGTCCTCAGCAAAGGGTTCCTGACGCTCCGATGCTATCCTTTCACCAGAGGAGATACCCGGCTGAGCCCGGGCGTGCACGCCTGCCCGCCATCGCTCGCCCCCACACATTATGGCTACCATTTCGGCACCTACACCAAGCAAGACCGCCCCTTCCGGCACCCAGATCAAGCACGACGTCAAGGACCTTTCGCTGGCCGCGGAAGGCAGAAAGCGGATCGAGTGGGCTGGCGCTTCGATGCCTGTGCTGGCGCTCATCCGTGAAGAGTTCAAGAAGACGCAGCCGCTCAAAGGCGTGCGCGTGGCGGCCTGCCTGCACGTGACCACCGAGACCGCGAACCTGATGCTGGCGCTCAAGGATGGCGGCGCGGACATTGCTCTCTGCGCCTCAAACCCGCTCTCGACCCAGGATGAGACCGCGGCAGCGCTGGTGGCCGAGTATGGTATCTCGACGTTCGCCATCAACGGCGTCGACAATGCCGGCTACTACAAGCACCTGCAGTCGGCGATCGATCACAAGCCGCACTTCACCATGGACGACGGCTGCGACCTGGTCACGCTGCTGCACACCAAGCGGCAGGACGCGCTGAGCGAGGTCATCGCAGGCACCGAGGAAACGACGACCGGCGTGATCCGCCTGCGCGCAATGGCCAAGGACGGCGTGCTGCGCTACCCGGTGGTCGCGGTCAATGACGCGCTGACCAAGCACATGTTTGACAACCGCTACGGCACGGGCCAGTCAACACTTGACGGGGTCATCCGCTGCACCAACAAGCTGATCGCCGGGTCTACTTTTGTCGTCGCCGGCTACGGCTGGTGCGGGCGCGGCCTGGCGCAGCGGGCGCACGGCATGGGCGCGCAGGTCATCGTCACCGAGATCGACCCAACCAAGGCGCTTGAAGCAGTCATGGACGGCTATCGCGTTATGCCGATGGAAGAAGCGGCCAAGGTGGGCGACATCTTCGTGACGCTGACCGGCAACAAGAGCGTCCTCCGCAAAGAGCACTTTGCGGTGATGAAGCACGGCGCTCTGGTCGCCAACTCCGGCCACTTCAACGTCGAGATCGACATTCCGGCGCTGGAAAGCCTGTCGACAAAGCACCGCACGGCCCGGCCGTTTGTCGAGGAGTACACGCTCCAGGATGGCCGCACGGTATGCCTGCTGGGCGAGGGACGCCTCATCAATCTGACCGCGGCGGAAGGCCACCCGGCCAGCGTGATGGATATGAGCTTTGCCAATCAGGCGCTGGCAGCCGAGTACCTGATGGCCGAGTACAAGAACCTCGACAAGACGGTGTACCCGGTGCCTGAGAACCTCGACAAGCGCGTGGCCAAACTCAAGCTCGAAGCGATGGAGGTCGGCATCGACGTGCTGACTCCGGAGCAGGAGACGTACCTGGCAGGCTGGTCGGAAGGCACGTAGACTCCGCGCCTGCCTTGCAAAGAAGCCCGGCTCCGGCCGGGCTTCTTTTGCGGGAAGCACTGCTGCTCACGAGTCTGCCCGGGGTCGCGCCAGCCGGCGAAATAACGGCGCGCCCCATGTGCCGATGGCGAGCAGCGCGCCGAACAGCACGATGGCATCGATGCTTTCGCGATTCTGCCGCCCCCAGTACGCCGCCGCATCCAGGTTGAGCCAGAGCGCAAACTCATCGAGCGTGAGCGCCGCGCCGATACCGTAGCTCAGCGACAGCAGGCGGCCCACCAGGATGGAGCCTGTGGTGTCGCCGGTTCCCGCTTCCGCCAGTTCGGCATAGCCGGAGATGAGCAGAAGCAGGATTCCCCAGACCAGGTGATGGATATGCCGTCCGCCCATCTCGACATAGCCGAAAGGGCCGATGTGGTGCGTGATGCAGGCCACCAGCAGGCGCACGGCAAGAAAAGTGATGAAGAAGCTGATAGAAGCGAGGAAGAGCCGCCGGTGCGGCCGGTCGGGAATCTGCTGGTGGATGAGCAGGCCGAGCCGGGAGAGATGCAATACCAGCAGGATCAAAGCGGTCGTCACGCCGACGAAGATCAGCAGGATCCAGGATGCGGAAATGTGCGAGCCGAAAAGAGGCATAGGCAAGCATTATCACGGGTTCCCACCGGTTTGCCGACGTTCCTACTGCCCACTGCAGACGGCGCAAAGGCGAACAGCGGCAGCATCCAGACCGATGGCCGGCTACTGGCGATGGTGCTTAGGGGCAAGAGCGCATCTTCTTCAATAGGCCGGCAGCAGGCGCTCTGTGCAGGAGATGAACAGCAACGTGGCGACACAGTCAGAGAGAGAAACCCGCGAGGAGCATCGGTCTGGCGGCCGCTGGGCCGCGCTGCTTGATCCAGCGCCCGGCACGCCGCGCTGGGGCTGGGCGGAGACGCTGGCGCTGCTGCTGTGGTGCGCGGTCGCAGGCGTGGCCGTGGCGCAGCATACCCCGTGGGCCGACGAGATGCAGGCCTGGCTGCTGGCCGGCGGGGTGAGCTGGACGACGCTGTTCACGCACAGCCTGCATTACGAAGGCACAGGCGGCCTGTGGCATGCGTTCTTGAAAGCCCTGCAGGCGGCCGGCGTTTCCTTTACCGGAATGCAGTGGATCGTGGCCGGGATCGAGGGCGCCGCTATGGCGGTGCTGCTGGCTTTCGCGCCGTTTCCGCGGATCGTCCGGCTGCTGCTGCCGTTCACGTTCTTCCTGCTTTACCAGGATGGGGTGGTCGCGCGGTCGTACTGCCTGTTCGCGGTGTTTGCCTTTCCCGCGGCGGTGCTGCTGCGCAGTACCAGGCCGCGGCCGCTGCTGCTGGCGGTGCTGCTGGGGCTCATGGCCAACATCTCTGTGCATGCGGCGATCGCCTCGGGCGGGTTTGCGATCGCGGCGCTGTTCCAGTGGCGCCGGCGGCTGATGGCCAGCGTGCCGGCAGTGCTGGTCCTGCTGCTGCTGTGGGCCGGCGCCATCGCGACCATGTCGCCGGCCCGGGATATCGATTTCTCCGCCGGCGTCAACCTCCAGAGGGCGGTTGCGAAAGTCGAGCGCCAGGCCGGCATTGACCGGAACCCTCCTCCCTCGTTGATCGGGCAGCGCATGGCCAACCTTGAACCAGCGCCGGTGCCGGTGCATGTGCGGCACGGCTTCGCACGGCTCTGGAACAAGCTGTCACGCGGGCTTGCGGTTGTTACCTATCCACTCTCAGCATCGCGCCTGCTAGCTTTGCTGCTGGTAGGCTGCGTGGCGGCGCAGGCGCTGCTGCAGCGCCGTCCCGCGCCGCTCTCGAAGGACGTTTCAGCGCGAGATACGGGCTCGCTGGGCCCCATCGGGCTGGCGCCGTACGGGCTGATGGTCGGCGTGTTCACCTTTCTCTATCTGTCGCCGCGCCATGTGGGCATGGTGCTGACTGGTTTTGTGGTGTCGGCGTGGCTCAGCTGGCCGGGGCGCACGCAGACGGTCGGCAGGCGCCTGCTGCTCGCGCGTGCGACGGCGCTGCTGCTGCTGCTGCTGTGCGCGGAGCAGATCGCCTGGAGCACGCACGCGATCGTGAGCGAGCACAGGCTGCCCTATGGGCCGGGAAAGATGACGGCTGAGTACCTCAAGTCGCAGGGCGTGAGCGCGGCTGCGCCTCAGGGCGGGCACACTCCGCAACTCGCCGGCTTTTACTACGGCAGCATCGACCCGCTGCTCTACTTCGACCGCAACCTGTACGCCAACCAGCCGGCGCACCGGTACTGGTTTTGGAGCACGACCATGCGCAGCTACCGGACCGCGCAGCAGGTGCTTGCCGGGCATCCGGAATTTATCGTGATCGGCGGCTTCGACAGCGGCCCGGATGGGGAGATCCCCCGTGACTGGGAGCCGGTGACGCCGCCGGTCGAGGGTGTGGTGCTGAATGATTCATACGCGGTTGCTCAGTTCTTCGAGCGCAATGGCTACCGTCCCGCGCGTGTGTTCTGCGGCCACAGCTGGATGCGCGCCACCTATGCCGAGCTGCTGTGCGACACAGTGCTCGAGCCCCGCAGTTCGCCGGCGAGGTAGCGATGAGCAACGCTGCTGCTATCGTGCATTTGGGGCACGCTCTGCCGCTCGCAATCTCTCAAGGAAAACGGTATCCCTCACCATGGCTCTTGTAGACCTCCTGTTCGGCAAGCCGCTGGCCACCACAGACGAACGCGCGGAGCAGATCGGCCCCTCCTCCGGGGTGGCCATCTTCGGGCTCGACGGACTTTCGTCCGCGGCCTACGGGCCGGAAGCCGCGCTCACCCTGCTGCTGCCGCTGGGCTTTGCCGGCGTGCCCTACATCGTCGAGATCACGGCGTCGATCATCGTCCTGCTGCTGATCGTCTTTGTGTCGTACCGGCAGACGATCGAGGCCTATCCGAACGGCGGCGGCTCCTACACCGTGGCATCGGAGAACCTGGGCGCCGGGCCCGGGCTGCTGGCCGCCGCGGCATTGATGATCGACTATGTGCTGACGGCGGCGGTCGGGATTTCGGCCGGGGTGGGTGCGCTGATCTCGGCCGTGCCCGGCATGCAGCCGCACACGCTCGGGCTCTGCCTGGGCATCCTGCTCGTGCTCACGCTGGTCAATCTGCGCGGCACCCGCGATACGGGGCTGGTGATCCTGATCCCCACCTACCTGTTCATCGGGTGTCTGCTGGTGATGATCGGGCTAGGCATATTCCATACAGTGGCCAGCGGCGGCCATCCGCACGCGATTGCGCCGCCGGCGAAGCTGCCCGGGGCCACCGCGGCGCTCACCTTCTGGCTGCTGCTGCGGGTATTTTCAAGCGGCTGTACCGCGATGACAGGGGTGGAGGCGGTGAGCAACGGGTCGACCGCTTTCCGCGACCCGCGCGCGGTCAATGCCAAGCGCACACTCACCATCATCATTGCCACCCTGGTGGCGCTGCTGGCCGGCATCGCCTGGCTGTGCCGCGCGTACGGCATCGGCGCCACCGACCCCAGCAGCCCGCAGTACCAGAGCGTGCTCTCGCAGCTGCTGGGCGCGGTCGCCGGGCGCGGGGTCTTCTACTACGTCAGCATGGCGTCAATCCTGATGGTGCTGGCGCTGTCGGCGAATACGGCGTTTGCGGGTTTCCCGCGGGTGCTGCGGGTCATCGCTATGGACGGCTTTCTGCCCAGGGTGTTTACGCTGCGCGGACGGCGGCTGCTCTACTCCTGGGGCGTGTATGTGCTGGTGGCGCTCACCGGCACGCTGCTGCTTGTCTTCGGCGGCGTTACCGACCGGCTGATACCCCTCTACGCCATCGGCGCGTTCCTCGCGTTTACGCTGTCGCAGGCCGGCATGGTAGTGCACTGGCGCAAGCACCCAGGCACGGGCTCGGGCGTCAAGATGCTGGTCAATGGCGTAGGCGCGGTCGCTACCGGGGTTACGACCGTCGTCGTTCTGGTGACCAAGTTTGTCGAAGGCGCCTGGATCACGGCGCTATTGATCCCTCTGCTGATCGCGCTGATGTGGATGGTGCACAAGCACTACGCGCGGGTGCGTCAGGAGATTTCGACCGAGGAGCCGATCCACCTGGATCACCTGGAACGGCCGCGGGTAATTGTGCCGGTCGACCGCTGGAGCCGCATCTCGGAGAAGGCGATCCGCTTCGCCATGACCATGTCAGATGAAGTGCAGGCGGTGCATGTGCATGCTGAAGACGAGCAGATCACCATCTGCGACGAGTGGGAGAAGATGGTCGCCGAGCCCCTGCGCGCGGCTGACCGCAAGCCGCCGGAGCTGATTACGCTGAGCTCGCCCTTCCGCTTTGTGCTGCTGCCGTTTGTGGACTACGTGCTGGCCCAGGAGAAGAAGTATGGCGACCGGCACATCGCGGTGCTGGTGCCGGAGCTGGTGGTGAAGCACTGGTACGAGTACATCCTGCACAACCAGCGAGGCAGCCTGCTCAAGCTGCTGCTGCTGCTCAAAGGCAACCAGCGAATCCTGGTGATCAATATTCCCTGGTACCTGTAGGGCAGGGTAGAGGGTGAAGGGTGGAGGGTGTAACAGGCAAGAACAAGCATCTTAACCGGCAAACGCGGCTTTCAGCGGTACTTTGTAACCACTGAAAGCGCACTTTGCCGGTTATCCGAATTACTAGAGTATATAAACCATGAGCTTGCACAGATTGATTGGTCGATATCTTTACATTCGCGATTCAGACGGCCAGGGTACGCCTGCGAGAAGTATTGTACGAGCGATTAGCTTAACCCCGCAGATGGCGCAGTTAGAGCTCTTGTCGCCGCTATTCATATCTTCAAGAAGTTACTTCTTTGCTATAGCTCAACCTCGCCTTCAGCGAGATGACCTAAGCATGCTTCTCTATGGCAGCGAACTTGGTTGCTCTATAACTTATGTACCCGAAGACCGATATTTTGCTGCGATGCCTTTTGACTTAAGTTGGTGGCGAGGTGGCGCCGCATTGATTACTGATGTGATTCTAGATAACCTCAGTGAGGAGCTACTTATTCGATGATTTCAAAGCAGTCATCAACCACAATGCAAACGCGAATATAACCGGCCTCGCCTACATGGTTGGTAGCCACACAACTTCTCAGAAAAGCTAAACTTGGGGATGCGAATGGGGCCAATCTGCAGGCTGTGCGGGACTCAGCGTCGGGTCGAACCCAGACCTACAGCTACGACGCCTTGGATCCGAATGAGGGTATAAACGGCCCAAAGTAAGCCTCTTCGCTTCGCTTGTTACCCCCTGCGCTTGCCCGGCAGACACTGCACTTGCCTGTTACACCCTGCCTTGCCTGTTGCACCCTCTACCCTCGCCCTACGGCTTGGGCAACTTGGCCGCATTCCAGCCGCCGCCGAGCGCGCTGACCAGCTGCACGCTGGCGACGAACTGGCGAGTCGTGATGTCTTCAACTGTGCGCTGGTTGGCGAGCTGGCTCTCGAGCGAGGTCAGCACCTCGAGGTAGGTGGTGACGCCGCCCTTGTAGCGGTTGGTGCTGAGCGTAACGGAGCGGGTGGCAGCGGTGACGGCGTTCGCGGCCGAGCCGCCTTCGTTCGAGAGCACGCGTAGCGCGGCCAGGTTGTCTTCGACCTCCTGGAAGCCGGTGAGCACGGTGAGCCGGTAGTTGGCGACGGTGGAGCGGTAGTTGGCCCGCGCCTGGTCGGTGACGGCGCGGCGGCGGCCCGCGTCGAAGATGGTTTCCATTGCGGAGGCGCCGACCGACCACAACTCGCTCGGCCCCTGGATCCAGGTGCCGGGCTCGCCGCTCTCAAACCCGCCGCCGCCGGTCAGCGAGATGTTGGGATAGTAGGCGGAGATGGCGACGCCGATCTGGGCATTGGCAGAGTCGGCGCGGCGCTCGGCGGCGGCCACGTCCGGGCGGCGCTCCAGCAGCTCCGACGGCACGCCGGCCGGGATGGTGGGCACATTGGTGTTCTGCGGGGTGGGCGGCAGGCTGAAGGACGAGGCGGAGACGCCGAGCAGCGTCGCGATAGCGTGCTCGTACTGCGCGCGCGCCACCGCGATGTCAATGTCCTGGGTCTGCGTGGTGGCGAGCTGCGTTTGCGCGAGCGCCACGTCGGCCTCGGTGGCGACGCCGCCGCGGAAGCGCTTCTGGGTCAGGTCGAGATAGGTCTTGTAGACCGAGAAGGTGTTATCGAGCAGCACCTGCTGAGCATCGAGGCCGCGCAGCTGGTAGTAGTCCAGCGCGAGCTCGGTTCGCACCGAGAGCTCGACGTTGGCCTGGTCGGCGGCGAGCGCCTGCGCGCTGGCGCTCGAGCCCTCCACCTCGCGGCGCACCTTGCCCCAGAAGTCGGGCTGCCAGCTGGCCTGGCCGGAGAGCGTGAAGTCGTTGTACTGCGAAACCGAGAGCGACGACAGGGTCGGCGTGAGGGTGGGGCGGTGCAGGGAGAGCCGGTCGCGGTCGATGCTGGGTCCAAGCGTCAGCGTTGGATAGTAATCGGCGCGGGCCTGGCGCACGGCGGCCGAGGCGGCGATGTAGTTCTGCACGGCAGCCTGAATCTGCAGGTTGCCGGTGGTGAGGCGCCCCTCGAGGTCGGTCAGCGCGGGGTCGCCGAACAGCAGCCACCACTCGCCGCGGGCCAGCGCATCGGCGGGCACCGCGGGCTTCCAGGTGCCGGGCGGCGGCGGCAGCTCACGGTAGGTCAGCGTCGGCGGCGCGGAGCTGGGCCGCTGGTAGTTGGGACCGACCGTGCAGCCGGAGAGCAGCAGCGCGGCCGGCAGCGCGAGTGCGAGCAGCTTGCGGCGCACGGGCATTCGGGGCAATCTCGTCAGCGGGGTTCTCTGGGCCATTCGGTTACTTGCCCCCGCCCTGTTTCGACTGTGCGTCGCCTGCCTGCCGCCCGGTCTGCCCGGAGCCGCTCTGCTGCTGCGCTCCTTCGCTGCTGTTTGCGCTGCCGCTTGCCCCGGCGCTGCCGCCAGCCTTGCCGGGTTGCACCACGTGCACCGCTTCGCCATCGAGGATCGAGTCCGGCGGATTTTGAATGATCTCGGAATCCGCGCTCAGGCCGCTGACCACCTGCACGACCTTGCCATCGTCCTGCCCGATGGTGATCGGCACCAGCTTCGCCTTGCCGTTTTCAACCGTCGCAATCTGCAGGCCCTGGGTGCGGAAGACCATCGCGGGCACTGGGACCACCATGCTGGCGACGCCGGTGTTGAGGCGCAGCGTGACTTCGCCGTAAGCGCCGGGCGTGAGCCGTCCATCGCGGTTGTCCACGTCGATCTCTACCAGAAGGGTCCGGGTGTTGGGATCGATGGAGTCGGAGGTGCGCACGATGTGCCCGGTAAACGTCTTGCCCGGGTACTCGGCAAGCGAAATCTGCGCGGGCGTGCCGCGTTTGGCGCCCAGCGAGTCAACCTGCGGGATGGCCACATAGACGCGCAGGGTATTGACCTGTGCCTCCTCAAACAGCTGCGCGCCGGCGCCGGCCCCGGCGTTGATGAGCTGGCCCACATCGATGCTGCGCGCGGTGATGATGCCGTCGAAGGGCGCATAGACGCGCTCAAAGCCGGTGAGCTGGACCAGCCGGTCGACATTGGCCTGCGCGCTCTTGACCTGGGTGTTGCTGGAGAGCTGCTGGGTCACGAAGTTATCGGTGTCCTGCTGCGAAACCGCGTCCTGGCCGAGCAGGTCCTGGTAGCGCTTGGCCTGGATGGCGGCGTTGCGCGCCGTGGCCTCGGCGGTGGCCAGGTCGGCGCGCGCCTGGGTCAACTGCTGGTCGACCTCGGGGCTCTCGATCACGGCCAGCAGCGCGCCCTTGCGGACATGGGCGCCAATGTCGAAGTACCAGTGGGTCAGGTAGCCGGAGGTGCGGGCGTAGATGGGTGAGTCGACAAAGGCCTGCAGCGCGCCGGGCAGCAGCAGCGTGTCCTCGGGCTTGCCGAGGGTCGGCTTGGCGACCAGAACGTCCGGCGCGGCCTCCGCGGTGGTCTGCTGCGCAAGCCGCTTCTGCGCGCGCAGGCGGGGTACGATGCCAAGCACGGCGAGGACCACGGCGAGGACCAGTCCGACGACGATCAACAGGAGGGCCCGGCCGGTGGAGAGCGGCTTGCGGCGCTCGATTTCGCCTTCCTTCGGCGCGTCCTGCCTGGGTGCCTGGTTTGCCTGCTGTTTAGTGCTCATGCGGTTGCGTTCTCCTGGCCTGGGACTGTGCCCGACCGTTGCCCGGGGCTGCGGCCTTCGGCCTCGCGCTGGTGCTTGGCGGCCTCGCGGTCTTTCTTCTTCTTTTCGCGCTCTACCCGTTTCCGTTCCAGACGGGTATGCACCACACTGAAAAAGGTAGGGATAAAAAACAGAGTGGACACGGTGGCGAACAGCAGACCGCCGATGACCGCGCGGCCCAGCGGCGCATTCTCCTCGCCGCCGTCGCCCAGGCCCAGCGCCATGGGCACCATGCCGATAATCATCGCGAGCGCCGTCATGAGGACGGGGCGGAAGCGGGTAAAGCCGGCGGCGATGGCCGACTCGGTGGCCTCGCCCGGGTGCTGCTCCAGGTGGTCGCGCGCGAAGGAGACGACCAGGATGGAGTTCGACGTGGCTACGCCCATGCACATGATGGCGCCGGTAAGCGCGGGCACGCTGACGCGGGTGCCGGTGAGGAATAGGAACCAGACGATGCCGGACAGCGCCGCGGGCAGCCCCGAGATGATGATGAAGGGGTCAAGCCAGCTCTGGAAGTTGACCACGATCAGCAGGTACACCAGCACGATCGAGAACGCGAGGCCGTAATACAGCCCCTGGAACGAAGTCAGCATGGTCTGCACCTGGCCACGGATGGTGAGGCGCGAGCCGTGCGGCATCTGGTTTTTCGTTTTCGTCACGATGGCTTCGATGCGCTTGTTTACGCTCGACAGGTCGCTGTTGACGACGTTGCCGTAGATATCGATGGCGGAGGCGATGTTGTAATGCGAGACCGTGGCCATCTCCTGGCCCTGCGTAAAGGTGGCCAGGTTGCCGAGAATCTGCGGGGCGCGCACGCCGGTGATGGAGCTTTGCGGCATGATCGCGGCCAGCGAAGACGGCGCGCTGGGCAGGTTGACGCCGCCGGCCGCCGAATAGGCGCCGGCGTTGGACCCGGAGCTGCTGTTGCTCGACAAAGCGGCACCGCTCGCGGTGATGGGGATGTTGGCCAGGTCGTTCAGCGTGTCGAGGTTGTACTGCGGCGACTGCACGGCGATGTTGTAGGAGACGTTGTTCGTGGGATCGAGAAAGAAGGTCGGCGAGGTCTGGAACGAGCCGCTGGTCGCCGAGAGCAGGCTCTGCGCGACGTCGTTCTGTTTCAGGCCGGCCTGCGCGCTCTTGGTGCGGTCCACGGCGACGAAGAGGCGCGGGTTGTTGAAGGGCTGCTGGATGCGCAGGTCGGCGGTGCCGGGGACGTAGCGAATCTGGTCCAGCAGTTTGGTCGCGTAGTCGCGGTTGCCCTGCAGGTTGGGCCCGGAGATCTGGATATCGATGGGCGCGGGCAGGCCGAAGTTGAGGATCTGCGTGATCATGTCCGACGGCAGCTCATAAAAGATGGTGCCGGGGAAGCGCTGGGCGAGCGCGGCCCGGAGCTGCTGGACGTACACATCGGTGGGGTGGTGCTTGGCGGCGAGCGAGACCTGGATGTCGGCATCGCCGGGGCCGACCGGCGCGGAGTTGGAGTAGGTGAGGTTGATGCCGGAGTAGGGCAGCCCGATGTTGTCGATGACGGTGGTGAGCTCTTTGGCCGGGATGTACTCGCGGATGGTGCGGTCGATCTGGTCGCAGAGGCGGGCGGTCTCCTCGATACGGGTGCCGGTGCGGGCGCGGACGTGCAGGGTAAAGCGCCCGGCGTCGACGGAGGGGAAAAAGTCCTGCCCGAGGAAGGGGAACAGCAGCACGGCCGAGGTGAGGGTGAAGCCGAAGAAGAGCAGCATGAAGAGCGCGGGGCGCGCGATGCAGAGCTCGAGGATGCTCTGATAGCCGCCGCGGAAGCGCTCAAAGCCGCGCTCGAAGCCGAGCTGGAAGCGGGTGAACGGGTTGCGGCTGGTGCGCTTGGCTTCGACCTGCTCCTCATCGTGCTCCTTAAGCAGGTAGAGCGCCATGGTTGGCACGACCGTTCGGGACAGCAGATACGACGCGAGCATGGCGAAGACCACCGCCTCTGCCAGCGGGACAAACAGGTACTTGGCCACGCCGCTGAGGAAGAACATGGGGACGAATACGATGCAGATAGAGATGGTCGAGACCAGCGCGGGCACGGCGATCTCGGCCGAGCCGTCGAGGATGGCCTGCTCCAGCGCCTTGCCATTTTCAAGATTGCGGTTGATGTTCTCAATGGCGACGGTGGCGTCGTCGACCAGGATGCCCACCGCGAGCGCAAGGCCGCCGAGGGTCATGATGTTGATGGTTTCGCCCAGGGCGGCGAGCACCAGCAGCGACGAGATGATGGACAGCGGGATGGAAACCGCGATGATGATGGTGGACTGGAGCGAGCCGAGGAACAGCAGGATCATGAGCGCGGTGAGGCAGGCCGCGATGATGCCCTCGCGGACGACTCCGTTGATCGACGCGCGCACGAAGATGGACTGGTCGGCGAGCGGGGTGATCTTGAGCTGCGGCGGCAGCTGGGTCTGGATCGCGGGCAGCTTGCTGCGCACGCCCGCGATGATGTCCAGGGTGGAGGCATCGCCGGTCTTGATGACGGAGAGCAGCGAGGCGCGCTGGCCGTCGACGCGCACGATGTTGGTCTGCGGCGGGAAGCCGTCACGCACGTGGGCCACGTCGTGCAGGTAGACCATGGAGCCGTTGACAGAGCGGACCGGCAGGTTGTTGAGCCCCTCGATCGTCGAGGGTGCGGAGTTGGTTTCGACCTGGTACTCAAAGCCCTGGACCTTGATGCTGCCGGAGGGCAGGATGAGGTTCTGCGAGGAGATGGTGGAGACGATGTCGGCCGGGGCGAGGCCTTTGGACTGCAACGCCTGGAGGTTGAGGTCAACTTGTACCTGGCGCTGCTTGCCGCCGTAGGGGTAGGGAATGCCGGCGCCGGGGATGGTGACGAGCTGGGTGCGGATGAAGTTGAGCCCGAAGTCGTTGAGCTGCTGCTCGCTCAGCCCCTGGCCGGAGAGCCCGAGCTGGATGATGGGCACACTGGAGGCGGAGTACTGCAGGATGAGTGGCGGCGTGGTGCCCTGGGGCAGCTGGCGAAGCTGGGTCTGGGCAATCGCGGTGACCTGCGCATTGGCGTCGGCGATGTTGACGTTGGGCTGGAAGAAGATCTTGATGACGGCAATGCCATTGAGCGACTGCGACTCAATGTGCTCGATGTCATTGACGGTGGTGGTGAGGGTGCGTTCGGAGAGCAGGACGATGCGGTTGGCCATCTGCTCGGGCGAGAGGCCGGTGTAATTCCAGATCATGGCGACGACCGGAATATTGATATTCGGGAAGATGTCGGTTGGGGTTTCGACAATCGCGACCGGCCCGAGGATCAGCAGCAGCAGCGCCAGCACGGCAAAGGTATAGGGCCGTCGCAGTGCGAGGCGGACAATCCACATAGCTCGTCAGGTTCTCCGGGCGCGACCTACGCGCATGCGCACACATGGAGGCAGCGTCCTGTGTTCAGTCATAAGCATCGCACGGCGGCGATGGTGAGTGTCTCCTCCCGCAGAGGAGGCGTGTGTGTCTGCTGTGGCACAGATTGAGAGTGTCCTCCATGTAGACGCGGCAGAGCCGGGGAAGGACTCGCAAGGTGAGGCAGTCGTGTCGGCCATGCTGATTTCCGGGTTCGACGCTGCAGGGGGAGAACTTTTCTATCGCTTCTCCGACTTCTGCGGCGCGTCCCAGGGATTGAGCAGCGGCACGCCCAGGCCGAAAAAATCCTTTTCATTGCGCGTAACCAGAACCAGACCATGCTCAAGAGCGGTGGCGGCCAGGATAAGGTCAGGCTGGGAAAAAGTGCGACCCGTTTTGCGCCCCTTCTCTACCAGGAGTCGCCATCGAAGCATGACTTCTTCGGTGATCTCCAGAACTCGCTCTGCGAACATCGGACGGACCTTTTCGGTAAGCCAGCGGTTTAATTCGGCGCGAAAGGCTGGTTCGGTCGTGAGCTCAATGCCAAACCGTATCTCTGCAAGATTCACCGTGCTGATGTAAAGCCGGTCGAGCGGGCATGCTCTCACAAAAGTGATTACGCGATGGTCTGGCCTGGCGCGGCGTAGCTCGGAGAGAATGTTGGTGTCGAGCAACCACGCTTCAGCATTGCTCAGGGCCATTAGAAGCGCTCTGGGTCCCTCACCGCCAGATGAGGGCGGGATGGTTCAAGATCGATCTCCTTGTACGGGGATGCCTGCATAACGGCTATAAGCTCGGCTCCTGTCGGAAACGACGGACCGGGCAGAGGAGCGGACTTTAGTGCCTGCATCAAAGCCTCTTCCACGCTGCGGAAGGCTCCACTTTCCATACGCTCGAGAATGAGCGCTTCCAGTTCGGGTTGATGGATTTCAATGGTCATTGCGGCACCTTGCTTCCCTGCTCAGAGCCTAGGAACTATAAAAGCCAGTGTCAACATCGGTTCGAGGGAAGGTGTTTCCATCATCCGACTCACATGTTCATGTTCTTGAAAATCCGCGCGGGGATGTTGCGCACGGCGAACATGATGGGCCGCCAGAAGCCTGGGAGGTAGACGGTGTCCTGCCGAGAGGCGATGGCGCGCAGGATGCCCTGGCCGATGGTGCGGGACGAGGCGAACAGCGGCCCGCGGGGCAGGTGCGCGGTCATGGGCGTGGCCACGAAGCCGGGCTTGATGGTGAGCACATGCACGCCGAGGCGGTCGACCCGGTTGCGGACGCCATCGAGCATGACGTTGAGCGCGCCTTTCGATGCGCCGTAGACGTAGTTGCTCTTGCGTCCGCGGTCGCCGGCCACTGACGAGATGACGGCCAGGCAGCCGCTGCCGTGGCCGGCGAAGTAGTTCGCGAGGCCGGTAATGAGCGAGGCCGGGGAGAGAAAGTTCGTCTTGTAAATCGCTTCGGCAACATGCGCATCGGCCTCGGCGGCGGCCTGGTCGCCGAGCACGCCGTGGGCCAGCAGGGCCAGGTCGATGGTGCCGAGCGCGTGCGTGGCCGCGGCCAGCAGTTCGGTGTGCGCGTCGAGGTTGTCGAGATCGAGGGCCTGCGCGGAGACGGCTTTGGCGCCCCGGGTGCGCAGATCGCTTGCGACCGCGTCGAGCTTGTAGGGGTCGCGCGCGACCAGGAAGAAGCTCGCGCTGCCCGGGCCTGCCTGCTCGGCCAGCAAACGGGCTGTGGCCTGCGCGATGGCAGAGGTGGCGCCGAGGATCAGGATGCTGCGCGGAACAACAGGGTCGCGCCTAGCCACGCCCGGTCACCCGTCGCCAGAAGGCAGAGTCGAAGGCCGGGTCCACATAGGGTGCGAACTGCTCCCACTGGGGATAGAAAGCCTGGAAGTGGGCCGCGGTCATGGTGGCGTCCTTGGCTGGATACATGCGTCCACCATGGTCAAGCGTGATGTTTGCGAGGCGGTCGAGCAGGTCGAAGGAGATTTCGGGGCGGATGGGGAAGTCGAGCGCCAGCGTAAGTCCCGGCTTGGGAAACGACAGGAAGCCGGGCGACGGCACATCGCCGAAGACTTTAAGGACCGCCAGGAACGACGCCAGGCCGGAGGCGGTAATGGCCTTCATGATCTGGGTGATGCCGCGCTGGTCCTCATCCCAGGGCAGCACGCATTGGAACTGCAGCAGCCCGCGCTTGCCGTACATCCGGTTCCACTTGAGTACCGAGTCGAGCGGGTAAAAGAACGGCTCGTAGTCGACCACCGAGTTTACGGTCTTCTTGGTCTGCTTGTTGTAGTAGGCGAAGTTGAACAGGCCGATGGAGAGCTTGTTGAGCGCGAACTGGGGCAGGTCGATGGGGAAGACCAGCTTCGGCTCTTTCGACCGGTTGAGGGCGCCGGGGGTCTCGGCATGCGTCCCCTGCATGAAGATGCCGCGGGCGAAGTTTTTGCCGGTGGAGACGCAGTCGATCCAGGCGACGGTGTACTCGACATGAGCGGCCTGGCGGGAGAGCTCGAGGAACTCGGCGAAGCCGACGAACTTGTCGCCGCGATAGTTGATGCCGCGGGAAGCGATGGGCCGCAGGCGCACCTCGGCCCAAGTGAGCAGACCGGTAAGCCCCAAGCCGCCGATGGTCATGGCGAACCAGTCGCGGTTCTCGCGGTTGGAGCAGACGATGCGTGAGCCGTCGGACCGGATGAGCTCGAAGCGCAGCACATGCGAGCCGAAGGTGCCGGCGAGGTGGTGGTTTTTGCCGTGGATATCGTTGGCGATGGCGCCGCCGACGGTGACGTACTTGGTCCCCGGGGTGACGGGCAGGAAGAAGCCGAGCGGGACGGCGAAGTCGAGGATCTCAGCCAGGGTGACGCCTGCCTCGCAGCGCAGGATGCCGGTGGCGGGGTCGAAGTGGAGCAGGTGGTCCATGCCGCGGGCGTGCAGCAGGGTGCCATCTTCAAGCAGGCATACGTCGCCGTAGGAGCGGCCGGCGCCGACCGGCAGCATGCGCCCGCGGTGCGGCTCGCGGGGCGGGAAGTCGGTGGTCCAGGAGAGCGGGCGCAGGTCAGCCTTGAGCTTGGGGTAGCGGCCCCAGGACTCGAAGGACGACCCGAACGCGGGTGGCGCGGGCCCGGTCGTGGTTTCCAGCTGGGTTTCGGCCATCGTTATGTGTCCTTCCTGTTCGCGCGCGGCGCGGGTCAAAGCGGTGGAACTCGAAGAGATGCAGGCAGAGTGTGGGGAGAGCCGCAGCTTGTTACACCCTGAACCCTCCGCCCCTCCACCCTAAATAATAGCCAGCAGAATGACGCAGACCGCGAGAAAGCCCAGCAGCAGACTGGCCCGGTCGGTTACCGCGAAAATGACCGGATCCTCGTCCAGTTCGCCCCGGCTGGCCAGCAGCCATACCCGGCTGATCCACAAAATCATGATCGGGGTGATAAGCCACATGCGCTGCGGGTGGGCGTAGAGCCCGGTCACGTCGCGCCCGCTGATGTAGAGCGAGAACACGACGATCGAGGCGTAGGCGCTGGAGGTGCCGAAAGAGCGCATCTGCTCGGTGTCGCTTAGCAGGTAGCCGCGGCCGTTGGACGGCACCTGGCCGGCGGCGCGGATGTTCTGGAGCTCGGAAAAGCGCTTGACGAAAGCCAGCGACAGAAAGAGAAAGATGGAGAAGCCGGCCAGCCATGGCGAGATGGGGATGGTGGTGGCCGCGGCACCGGCCAGCAGACGCAGCGTGTACAGGCCTGACAGCAGCACCACATCGACCAGCACGATGCGCTTGAGGTAGAGCGAGTAAGAGAGCGTGGTGACCAGGTACAGCAGCAGGTAGCCCAGGAACGCGGCGGGCAGGAAGGCCGCTATCAGGAACGAGAGCCCCAGCAGGGCGCCTGAGAGCAGAACACCGGTCTTGGCCTGCAGGTCGCCGGCGGCGAAGGGGCGGCGGCGTTTGCGCGGGTGGCGCCGGTCGGCCTCGATGTCAAGCAGGTCGTTGACAATATAGGTTGAAGACGCGCAGAGCGAGAAGCAGGTAAAGGCGGCCAGGGCCTGCAGAAATCCGCGGGTGTGCAGCGCGTGGGCCAGCAGCAGCGGCACAAAGATGAGCACGTTCTTGGCCCACTGGTGCACGCGGGTGGCGCGGCGCAGCGCCTTGAGCGGCGAGGCGCGGTCAGTAAACTGCTGCTCCGGGGTAAAGCGGCGCTCGCGGATGGCGCGACGCAGGGCCCCGTCCGGGTTGGCCACCATAGCGGTGCCGGCGTGGGTCAGCAGCGGCACGTCGGGGCGCGCGTTGCCGATGTAGTCGTAGCCGGCTTCGCCGAAGCGCTGCTGGAACGAGGCCAGCTTGTTGTGGCCGGTCAGGTTGGTGGTGCCGTCGCTGGCCAGCACGCCCGCGAAGAGGTTGAGGTGGTCCGCGACCCGGTGGGCGAGCGCGGCGTCAGCGCCGGTGGCCAGGTACAGGCTGCGGCCCAGGCCGCGCTGCTGCTCAAGAAAATGCAGCAGCGGCTGGTTGTAGGGCAGGTGCGCGACATCGAGCTGAACGCGCTCGGTGACTTCGCGCTTGAGGGTGGCTTTGCCTTTGAGGATCCAGCCGGGAATGCGCACCAGGTCGCCCGAGTGGGTGCGGACCATCAACAGCAGCGCATCGACCAGCGTGTCGCTCTTGACCAGGGTACCGTCGAGATCGACACAGAGAGGACGGTTGCTGGGGGGCTGCGCCTGGCCAGACACGGGGGCGGTCGCAAAGCTGGTTCTCCCTTCGATCTCGGTCCCCTCCTACGGCAAGCTGCCGCAGTATAGCATTCAGGGTCGCATGATTCTGTCATGGGCGGGACTGCGCAGGCGCCTCTGCTTCTTCTCGAAACTCAGATCATCTATTTAGTGGAGTCAATTGAGCCAGTTGAGTCAGTTGAGCCGTCCAGGGGGACTGAACCGGGGCGCGAGGAGCGTGACAGTGGCAGCAAATTTCAGGCTTTCGGTATTGGACCAGTCGCCGGTTGCGGAGGGCTCGACCGCCCACGAAGCGCTGGAGCGCTCGGTTGACCTGGCGCGCCATGTGGAAGCGCTGGGGTATACGCGCTTCTGGATGTCGGAGCACCACGCGATGCAGACGCTGGCCTGCGCGGCGCCGGAGATCGTGCTGGCGAGCATCGGCGCGGCGACGCGGACGATCCGGATCGGCTCGGGCGGCATCATGCTGCCGCACTACGCGCCCATGAAAGTCGCGGAGGTGTTTCGCACGCTGCACGCCATGTACCCGGGACGGATCGATCTGGGCATCGGGCGCGCACCGGGCGGCGGCCCGATCGAGTCGCAGGCGCTGCGGCGGGACCGCTCGGCCGGGTCGCTGCGGGCGCCGGCTGACGACTTCCCGGACCAGATGGCGGAGCTGCTGGCGTGGCTGGGGCAGAGCGAGGGGTTTCCTCCGGGGCACCCGTTCGGCAGGATCCAGATTTCGCCTGCCATGCCGGGCGGCCCGGAGGTGTGGCTGCTGGGGTCGAGCCTGTGGGGCGCGTCGGCCGCTGCGCAGTGGGGTTTGCCGTATGCGTTCGCCCACTTTTTTAGCCCGGTGGCGACGCGGGAGGCGATCGAGAGCTACCGGCGAGCCTTCCGGCCATCCCCGATGCTCGACAAGCCGCACGCCACCGCGGCTGTGGGCGTCATTGTCGCGGATACAGACGAGGAGGCGCGCTACCTCGCGAGCAGTGTAAGGCTGCTGCAGCAGCGTATCCGGCAGGGCGACCGCGGCCCGGTTGCCGCTCCCGAGGACGCTGTGCGAGAGCTGCGCAGCGAGGGTCCGCTGAATCAGGCAACGATGGGCGAGGAGGGCGAGTTCCCACGCTACTTCGCAGGCAGCCCGGCGACCGTTCGGCGAGAGCTGGGCGCGATGGCCTCCTCGCTCGGCCTGGAGGAGGTGGTGGTCAACACCATCACCCACAGCCATACCGCGCGGCTCAGGTCCTACAGCCTGCTGGCCGGGGTTTTTGTTCTGGATGCGAACGTGGGCCGCGCAGCCGTGGCTAGTTAAGCATCGAAGCAGGCAGACAGTTGGGAAGGATAAGAGGAGACGCAATGCCGGGAGAGCGGAGCAAGGGAACCATCGTGCTGGTGCACGGCGCATGGAGCGATGGAAGTTCATGGACCAACGTGCTGGTGCCACTGGCGCACGAAGGCTACACGGTGCGCGCGGCGCAGCTGCCGTTGAAGTCTTATGAAGCGGATGTGGCGGCGGTTGAACTGCTGCTGAACCATTTGAACCATATCGACGGCCCGGTGCTGCTGGTGGGCCACTCCTACGGGGGCGCCGTGATTTCCGCAGCGGGTAACCACGCGAAAGTCCAGGCGCTGGCCTATGTCTGCGCCTTTGCGCCTGAGGGGGACGAGGTGTTTGGCAGCCTTCTCTCTATGCATCCGGCTAAGTCCCAGATGACCGTCGGCCCGGATGCGAACGGCTTCATGTGGATCGATGCCGAGTACGCGGCGGACGCGCTGGGACACGACCTGCACCCCGGCGTGATCCATCTCGCGGTGGCGGTGCAGAAGCCGGTCAGCTACAAGCTCTTCGAGTCGAAGCTGAGCGATCCAGCGTGGAAGCGCAAGCCCAGTGCATATCTGGTAACGACCGAGGATCGCATCCTGGCGCCCGAGACGCAGCATGCGCTGGCGAAGCGCATCGGCGCACGGACGGAAGAGGTTGCGGCGAGCCACCTGGTCACGCTGTCGCAGCCGGATGCGGTGGTGCAGTTTCTACGTACCAGCGTGGCGACGTTGCAAGCGTAGTCCCAAGAGCTAGAGCATTTCTCCCGTTGCTATGCACGACTTGGATCTGCGGCAGGCGGCTTTTCTTGACGGAAAAGCCGCGTCCCAATGCGTCAGCTTCGGTCTAGAACTACGGGAGAAATGCCTTAGTCGGCGGCGAGTGCCTCGGCTGGCTCCGCCTCAAGCGGCTGCGGAAAGTATGCGTTGAGCGCGTACTGCTCAACCATGCGCTGGGTGTTGAAGAACGAGCCATTGAGCGCGATGGCTGAGCGCATGACCCGCCGCCACAGCTCGGGCTGCTTGTGGAACAGCGGCAGGATCACCTCTTCCAGCTGGTAGTAAAGCGACTCCGTTTCTTCCTCTTCTGTTTCGCGATCCTCAATTGCCCAGCCGGTCACGCCTTCAATCCAGCCCTCGATCCACCAGCCATCGAGAATGGAGAGTGACGGCACGCCGTTAAGCGCGGCCTTCATGCCGCTGGTGCCGGAGGCCTCATAGGGGCGCTTGGGGGTGTTGAGCCACAGGTCGACGCCGCCGGTGAGCAGCTTGCCCAGCTTCCACTCGTAGTTTTCAAGATAGACGATCTTGAGCAGGCCGCTGGAGAGCTCGTGCGCGAGCTCAATGACGCGTTTGATCTTGGCTTTGCCGGGCTCGTCGGCGGGGTGGGCTTTGCCCGCGTAGAGGATCTGCAGGCCGCCAAACTTGCGGGCGAGCGCGATCAGGCGGTCGGGGTCGGCGAAGAGCAGGTCCATGCGCTTGTAGGTGGCGGCGCGCCGGGCAAAGCCGATGGTGAACACGTCGGGGGAAAGCGTTTCGCCGGTGCGGTCGAGCACCGCATCGATGAGCAGCTGCTTCGAGTCGCGGTGCGCCTCGATGATCTTGCCCTCCGGAATGTCAATCGCGTAGCGCAGCGTCACGTTGTCGCGGCGCCAGCGGGGCACATGCTGATCGAAGACTTTCAGGAACGGCTCCGACGCCCAGGTTGCGGCATGCACGCCGTTGGTGATGGCATCCACCTGGTAATCGGGAAACATCTGCTGCGAGACGATGCCGTGCTGCATGGCGACGCCGTTGACGAAGCGGGAGAACCGCAGCGCGACGTAAGTCATGTTGAGCAGCCCGTCATGGCAGCCGCCGGCGCGCTCCAGCATGCCCACGGTTTCAGCGCCCAGGATACGCCGCGCTTGCTCCATCGAGAAGCGGTCGTGGCCGGCGGGCACCGGGGTATGGGTGGTAAAGACGCACTGCTCGCGGACGCGGGCGAACTCTGTTTCAGAAGCCTGCGCGAAGGTGCGGCCGGCCAGCGCGCGGCCCACCAGGGCAACGGTGAGCAGAGCCGCGTGGCCCTCGTTCATGTGGTAGACCGCGGGCTCAAGGCCGAGGGCGAGCAGCATGCGCGCGCCGCCCAGGCCTAGCACGATCTCCTGGCGCAGGCGGTGGTCATTGTCGCCGCCGTACAGCCGGTCGGTCAGCATGCGGTCCTGGGGCGTGTTCTCTTCGAGGTCGGTGTCGAGCAGGTAGACGGGCACAATGTGGCCGGTGACGCCGTGGATGGAGTGGCACAGCGCGCGGACGTGGACCGCGCGGCCGTCGATCTCGACGACGACCCGCGGGGCTTCCTCGCTGGTGTACGCATCTACCGGCCAGGGCTGCTCGAGCTCGGTCTGCACACCGTCTGTGCCCAGCAGCTGGCGGAAGTAGCCGCGGCGATGCGCGAGCGTGACCGCGACCAGGGGAATGCTGAGGTCGGCAGCGGCGCGCAGCGTATCGCCGGCGAGCACGCCCAAGCCGCCCGAGTAGGTGTTCATCTCCGGCTCAATGGCGATCTCCATGGAAAAGTAAGCGACCGGCGTGCGGCTTTTGGATGGGCGGCTATCGTTCGCCGCGTGCGGGTAGAAGGCAGTGCTCTGTGTGCGCATAAGGTGTCTGAGACTAGAACGTCGCTCCGCTAAGGAATGGTGCAAGTTTAGCAAGGGATTGTTGCAGCAGAAGCATGCTTGCCCTCCCGCGAAGCTGCCTGGCGGCCCGGCCGACTATGAAACTGCCGTCGTTTCCACCGGGGTCGTGGACGATAAGGCGGGACCGCACGCTCGTCATTTCATGGCGCGCACAGCCGGCGCATTGCGCGTGCTTTCCACTACAAAGCGCAATGCGGGCGGAGTACACTCGCGCGCATGTACTTTCTTCTCCGCTTCCTGCTCCGCCTATGTGCCGTATGTTGCCTCGCTGTGCCGCTCCATGCGCCGCTGTTTGCGCAGGACTGGGCCCGGGCGAAGCTCGACAGCTCGCCGCGCCACCATGAATATGTGAACGTGCAGAGCGGCGCGCGCACAGTGCAGGTGTTTGTGGACTACCCCGAGGTGAAAGGCAAAGCCCCGGTGATCGTCATGATCCACGAGATCTTCGGCCTGACGGACTGGGCGAAGGAGATGGCCGATGAGCTCGCCGCGCAGGGTTACATCGTCGTTGAGCCGGACCTGCTGAGCGGCATGGGGCCAAGCGGGGGCGGCACATCGAGCTTCGCCGGCCAGGATGCGGCGGTGAAGGCTGTCTCCATGCTGGACCCGGCGCAGGTCTCCGCCGACCTGAACGCGGCGGCCGATTATGGCAAGAAGCTGCCTGCGTCGAACGGCAAGCTAGCGGTTGCGGGCTTTTGCTGGGGCGGCGGTAAGAGCTTCGCGTTTGCGACCGCGCGGCCGGACCTGAGCGCGGCGTTCGTTTTCTATGGGCCGCCGCCGCCCGATGCAGCGCTCGAGAAAATCCAGGCGCCGGTGTACGGGTTCTATGCGGGCAACGATGCTCGCATCAGCTCGACCGTGCCCGCGACGACGGCTGCGATGAAGGCGGCGGGCAAGCAGTATGAGCCGGTGGTGTACGACGGCGCGGGGCATGGTTTTATGCGTGCGGGTGAGGCGCCGGATGCGACGCCGGCGAATAAGAAGGCGCGTGAGGATGGGTTTGCGCGTTTAATGAGCTTGCTCAAGCAGGTAAGGTAGCTTTTCGGCAGGCCCAAACAGAACCAAGATTTCTGGGGTGTACCGAAGCGAGCTGCGAATGCCGCTTTTCTCGACGGAAAAGGGGCGTCCCGGGTCGCAGGTCACTTACATTGACTACAATTCCGGCCTAATGCCCCGTGCTGAAACCCTGCTTCTCCGGCAGCGCTCGTTGGTGAAGTATGCGCACGATAAGAACCCCGTCCTTCCGGCTGCGATAGAAGATCACATGCTTTGCCTGTTCAAAACGCCTCAGCCCGAGGCGGACAGCAGGGCACGCACGCCCGAGGAGGGGGCTGGCCGCAAGCCGTTCGCAGCAGTCCCTTATCTCGCCGACGTATGTTCTTGTCTGTCTTTCACCCCATGTACGAAGTGTGTACTCGGCAATGTTCTCCAAGTCTGCTTCGGCACGTGGTGAGTAGAGCGGAAGCGACACGCTCTACTGCCTCTGATCGTCAGGAGCAAGCCCAAGCTTCTTGAAGACTCGCGCGAAAACATCGCCTTCCGCTATACCGCTGGCATCGCCCTCGTCGATGGCAGCTCGCAGTGCTTCCAGTTTGGCTTCGTCCTCGCGCTCGTCTCGCTCCAATGTGTGCAGAGCAGCCTGAAATACCTCGTTGACGTTTTCAAAGCGGCCGCTCTCGACTTGTGAAGACACAAAGCTATCCAGTTCGCTCGTCAGGTCTACATGTCGTATTGGCATTTTTGCTCCTTCAACGTTGGGAGAACAGGGACTTGCTCGAAGCTCAGTTTACAGCACCTGCTGCGCGCCGTCTGAAGCGCGGCAGCGGAAGACATCGGGCTTGATGCCGGTCTGCTTTTCGTACGCTGCCGCGACGGCATCGCCAAAGGCCGCGGCGTGCTGCTCTTCGACCAGGTTGACGGTGCAGCCGCCGAAGCCGCCGCCGGTGAGGCGTGCGCCCACCAGGCCCGGCTGTTGGTTGGCGAGCTTGACCATCAGGTCGGCCTCCGGGCAGCTCGCTTCAAAGTCGTCGCGATAGCTGGCGTGGGCCTCGGCCATCAGCTTGCCCAGCTGCTTCAGATCGCCGCGTTCGAGCGCGGCGGCGGCAGCCTCGGCCCTCAAGCTGTCGGTGATAATGTGGCGCGCGCGCTTCAGCACGTTGAGCGGCATCTCATAGCCCCACTGCTCCAGGTCCGCCGGCGTTGCATCGCGCAGCAGCGCGACTTCAGGCCGGTGACCGCGCAGGATGGCGGTCGCCTCCTCCACCTCGGCGCGGCGCGTATTGTACTCACCGCCCGCGTGCGAGTGTTTGACCATGGTGTTGCAAATGACGAGGTTCAGGTTGGCCGGGATGGGAGCCAGCTTGTAGGCAAGCGAACGGCAGTCGAGCAGCAGCGCGTGGTCGCGCGCGCCGCAGCAGGCTACGAACTGGTCCATGATGCCGACATTCGCGCCGACATACTCGTTCTCCGCGCGTTGCGCTAGAAGGGCCATCTTCGGCCGCGGCAAGGCAGACCCGGCTACCGCGAGCACAGCCAGCACCGTTGCGACTTCGATCGAAGCCGAAGAGCTGAGGCCGGCGCCCAGCGGCACATCGCCGATTAGCGATAGCGAGAAGCCGCCCAGCTCGATCCCTTCGGCGCGCAGCACCTGCAGTACGCCGAACGGGTAGTCGCTCCAGTGGTGGCTGCCGTGCGCGGGCACGCGGTCGAGCGGGTACTCGGCGCGCTCGTCGAAGTTGGCCGAGTAGATGGAGACGACGTTGTCGGCGCGCGGAGAGATCGCGGCGAGCGTCGCGAAGTCGATGGCCGCCGGCATTACGAACCCGCCGGCGTAGTCGGTGTGCTCGCCGATAAGATTGACGCGCCCGGGCGCGGCATAGACGCCGATCGGCTCCTCGTCGAAGACGCGCCGGTGCGTCGCGGCCAGCTCGGTTGCTGCTGCTTGTGTATCCACCACGGTTACCTTTCCTGTGCGTCGCTTATTTCGAGCCGGAGGCTCCAGTGTTTCTCTTCGCCCGGGGCAAGTCGTGAGCCTGCGGGCGGCGTGAACGAGCCGGCGAGCGAGTCGGCCAGTGAGTCTACCGGCAGGTTGCAGGGCTCGATCGCGACCGCGTAGCCCTTCTTCGCTTTCGGGTCATTTGGGTTAGCCGGCCAGCCGCCGTAACAGAGCCACAGCCCGAGCCACGGCGAGTCCTTCGGGTCAAAGTACAGGGTCACGAGCGTGCGCAGGGTCTTGCGTTCGATCGCGCACCAGCCTTCCGCAGGCGACGGCAGCACCAGCTTGTCGGCCACGCCATCGTCGGGTGAACCAGTGAGGCCAAGGTCGAGCGGCGCCCCGTCAAGCTCATTGGTGGTGTGCGGCCAGCTGTGTTTGCTATCGGCCGCGCCCAGCCGTCCATTGCCCGAGGCCTGCGCCGTGATCTCCTTCACTGAAGCCGGCAGGTGAATGCGATCGAGCGGCTGGACGGCGAACAGCGGGTGCACTGACCAGCCCCACGGTACAGTGGCGTCGCCGCGATTGTGCAGCGTGTAGTCGAGGTGCAGCACGGGGCCTTCCAGGCGCAGCGACCGCTCGAAGCGCAGCGGCAGCGAGGCGCCTTCGGCGTGCATGCGCAGTGTTGTTTCTGTCGATTCATCGACCTGGAAGCCGAGGCGCCAGAAGTCGCCGTGGTCCTCGATCTTCGCGCTCTTTTTGTCGCCGTAAGCCACCTCGCAGGGGCCGATCGACGGCAGGCACTCGTCCCAGCCGCTGGCGTCGGACTGGTCGAAGGGCATGGACGCGGTGCGCGGCGCGTAGAGCCTGAGCGGCGGCTGCAGCAGCTCGCCCCCGCTGCCCGCAAGTGCGCTGCCGAGCACGATCGACGCGAGCTTGCCGCCGAGTGCGGGCAGCACCTCAACACGGAGATGCCGGTTCGAGAGGGTGCGCCGGTCCCGGTCTGCGCCTTCGCTGCCGCGGTTCTGGAGATCGGACCCGGAATGTGGAGACATGCTGCCCTCACTGCGGCGTGTGCGCCGGCTGAGCCTCCAGCATAGCTGAGGGAGTGGTTCACCGCATGGCTGGACTGCTCGGTAGCCGGGTCTGCGACCGTATCGAGCTTGTCAATAGCGCAAATGAACTATGGGTTTGACATTCCACTACTTACCTCTCTAGTGTTGGGCGCGTTCCAGGCAGGCCGGCTCCCGTTGATCCTTGATTTTCCCGATACAGAAAACAAAGCACCGGCAGTAAGACGGTGAGAAAGCGATAGGCCAGATGTTAGCAATCTATAAACGGCTTCCGAACTTCGGATTGGCTGTGGCACTCTCCGTGGGCGCGTGCGCGATGTTCTCCGCAGCGGGGACCGTCGCCCTTGCGCAGGTGGACCAGGGCAGCATCAGCGGCACCATCCGTGACTCGAGCGGGGCATCCGTGCCGGGCGCGAAAGTCACACTCACCAACAGCGCCAACGGCTTTGCCGTCACGGTGACCACGGACGCGAGCGGCAACTATACCGCGACGCCGCTCAAGCTGGGCGGCTATACCATCAAGGCGGTGGCGCCCGGGTTTGCGCCGGCGACCCAGGAAAATGTGCAGGTAAACGTCGCTTCGACGACGACCGCGGACCTGCAGGTCGGCGTTGAGGGCTCGCAGACGAATGTCACCGTCACCTCCGCCGCACCGGCGCTGCAGACCGAGGAAGCCTCGACTGGCCAGGTGGTGTCGTCGAAGGTCATCAACGACACGCCGCTGAATGGCCGCAATTTTACCTTCATCGCGCAGCTTTCGGCCGGCGTTTCGCCGTCGGAGCAGGGCTCGCGCGGCGCCGCCAAGGGCGACTTCTCCGCCAACGGGCAGCGCTCCGAGCAGAACAACTTCATCCTCGACGGCGTCGATAACAATGCCAACCTGGTGGACTTCCTCAACGGCGCGAGCTTCGTCATTAAACCCCCACCGGACGCGCTGCAGGAGTTCAAGGTGCAGACCGGCGACTACACGGCGGAGCTGGGCCACTCGGCGGGCGCAGTGCTCAACGTCGCGACCAAGAGCGGCGGCAACCAGTTCCACGGCGACCTGTGGGAGTACTTCCGCAACGACGTGCTGAACTCAAAGGATTACTTTGAGAATGTAGTGCCGAAGTACCGGCAGAACCAGTTCGGCGCAACCCTGGGCGGTCCGATCCTCAAGGACAAGCTGTTCTTCTTCGGGGATGGGGAAGCCAACCGCATCATCTTTGGCCAGTCCGGTGTGTATACGGTGCCGACGCCGCTGATGCGCATCGGCGACTTTAGTGAGCTGCTGAACGCGCAGACCAATGGCCGCGGACAGGTTGTGAATCTGTACCAGCCAGGCGGCCCGACGCACGCGGACCCCAACAATCCGAACTCGACCATTACCGCGAACAATTATCTGAACTGCAATGGTGCGCAGAATGTGATCTGCCCTGCGCAGGTCAACGTCATCGGGCAGCGACTGCTCAATGCCTATCCGCTGCCCAATCGCGGCGGCACGGGCAACACGCAGAACAACTACACCTTCCAGGGCACCGGCAGCGACAACACGACCCAGTACGACGGGCGCCTGGACTACAACGTCAGCCAGAAAGACCAGATGTTCGCCCGCTACAGCTACTCGAATGAACCGGTGACGCTGAGCCCGCCGCTGGGCATCCTGGATGGCGGCGGCTTTGGCGGCAGCGGCGCGCTGGTAACTGAAGGCCGCAACTTCACCTTCAGCGAGACGCATGTGTTTACGCCTTCGTTCATCAACGAGTTCCGGGTGGGCTACAACTGGATTGCAGCGGCGTATATTCCGCCCAATGCCGGGGTGAATTTGTCGGCGCAGTTTGGCCTGGGCGGCATCCCGTTCGGGCCCGGCAATGGCGGCCTGCCCAACACCAATCCAACCGGGCTGACCGGCTTCGGCTCCGCGCAGTATGAGCCGACGCACGAGTACGAGAATGTGGCCCAGATCCTCGACAACGTTTCGAAACAAATCGGGAATCACGCGCTCAAGTTCGGCGTCAACTTCGAGCGCATCCGGGTGCAGACCAACCAGCCGGTGGATCCTAAAGGCACGCTCAACTACACGGGTAAGTTTACGCAGGATCCGAACAACACCGGCAATACCGGCTTCGGCGCGGCGGACCTGCTGCTGAACGACATGGATACCGCCTCGGTCGCGAATATCTTTACCTCGCATGACCAGCGCTGGTACCGCTCGGCCTACTTCCAGGACAACTGGAAAGCGACGAGCAACCTAACCGTTAACCTGGGCCTGCGCTACGAGTACACGCAGCCGATTGAGGAGCTGGATGGGCAGCAGGCGAACTTTGTACCGGACTACGCGAGCGGCACGGCCGTCTACCGCATCCCCGCGAAGGACCAGAACAAGCCACAGAATGTGCTGACACCCAACTTCATGAACGCGCTCGCGGCCGACAAGGTCACGGTCCAGTACACGAACAATAATTTCCTGGTGGACCCGGCCTTTCTCAACTTCTCGCCCCGCATCGGCATTTCCTTTCAGGCGGACGACAAGACCGTGATCCGCAGCGGCTACGGGATCTTCTACGGAGGACTGGAAAGCGTCGGCTACTCTCCGAGCCTGTCGCAGAACTTCCCCTTCCAGTACGACAGCAACTTCCAGAGCGGCGCGAGCTGCGCACCGGGTAACTGCGCAAACAATGGGCAGACGCTCGAAACCGGCTTCGGCGCAGCGCTGAACGCGGGACTGGCGAACTTTGTAAACCAGCCCGGCTTCCGCGGTTACCAGACCAACACGCAGACGCCCTACACGCAGCAGTTCAACCTTACGGTGGAGCGCGCCGTGACAAACTCGACGACTGCGACCGTGGCTTACGTCGCGGCACTGTCACGGCATTTGCAGTCGAACCCGGATGGCAACCTTCCGGGCCAGGTGGTGCCTTCCGGCCTGAACGAACAGAAATTCCGCCCTTACCCCGATTTTGGCGGCAGCAGCTTGATTACCTATGCGGCCGGGGCCAGCTATAACTCCCTGCAGTTGACGCTGGAGCGGCGGCTTACCAACGGCCTGTCGTTCCTGGGCGCTTACACCTGGTCGCATGCCCTAGACGATGCGAACACGCTGCTGGGCGGCAGCGGCCAAACTGGCAGCGGATACCGCAACCAGCGGCTGCTTGGCTACAGCTTCGACTACGGTAACTCCACGATCGATGTGCGCCAGCGTTTCGTGTTGAACACGCAGTACGAGCTGCCGTTCGGCCACGGCAAGAAGTATCTCAACTCGAGCGGCATTGCGAACGAGCTGGTGGGCGGCTGGGCGGCGGCGCTGGTGTTTCGCGTGCAGACCGGGCAGCCGGTCGGCATCTATGCCAACAACAACCCGGCCGGCACGGGCAATGCATTCGCCTATAAGATCGCCGATCCCTTCAAGGCGGGCGGCACGCCCAATGGCGTCAACACGACCTGCGCGACCAAGACCCGCACAGTTGCGACATGGTTCAATCCATGCGCGTTCGTCAACCCGCCGAAGGTGGTTACAGGAGCGGCAGGCCCAGGGCAGATTTCCGTCAGCGATCCCAACGTGCTGTCTTCCTACGGACCTCCGGGACGCACGTCGATCTATGGCCCGGGTTACAACCGGACCGACCTGTCGGCGTTCAAGAGCTTCGCGGTCTATCGCGAGACCAACGTGCAGTTCCGCGGGGATATCTTCAACCTGTTCAATACACCGGCCTATGGGCAGCCGGGCAACACCACCGGCAGCGGCTTCGGCGAGATCACGACAGAACGGTTCGGCGGCGGTGGCGCGCAGTACACAGGCACGGCCGGCGAGAGCCCGGATGCGCGCGTGGTGCAGTTCGCGCTCAAGTACGTCTTCTAAACCGGACGCATTAACCGGGCGAGTGATCGCCCGGGAACACCTTGTCGCCGGAGAGCCCCAGTATGGATTCTGGAGGCTTTCCGGCAATGATGTTTCTGGGGATAATCCTCTGATTTGCGAGGCTTGCGGTATAAAAAAATGAGCTGCAATGGAGAGCCTTGACAGCTCTGCTAGACTGATCCCGCGTTTGATCCGAACCGGGCAGGTAGACGCAAGCCTGCCTGCTGTCGCTCGCCCGGCGAGCCCAGGCTCCTGTTCAACTCCAGCGCAATCCAACCCAGGGAAGACGCAGCAATGGAACAAGGTATTGTGAAGTGGTTTAACGACGCGAAGGGTTTCGGCTTCATCTCCCGCCAGAACGGGGAAGATGTCTTTGTGCATTACTCGGCCATCAGTTCAAATGGCTTCAAGAGCCTGCAGGAAGGGCAAGCCGTGCAATTCAACGTCATCAAGGGGCCAAAAGGCTGGCAGGCATCGGACGTTCAGCCACTGTAAGACGCACAGATATAAGTACAACAAACAAAGGCAGGCTTCGGCTTGCCTCTTGTTTTTCGTGCCTGGACTGCAGGTAATCTCGTGCTACGGCTTAGGCTTAGGTGGAGAGGGTGGAGAGGGTGGAGAGGGTGGAGAGGGTGGTGGGGTTGGCGGAGGAGGTGGGATCGGTTTGCGAACTGGAGGCCAGCCACTACGATTCTCATCGAGTCCCGTGCGGCGAAGATTCTCGTCCAGCGTCGTACGACTATCCTTAGCCTGGGTCCTAGCCATGTACTAACCTATGCGCCTGAAAGACATGATCGGTCCACCGGTCCATGCGCTTGCCGTCATAGGGAGCGTCAGTAGTCGCGAGCTTTGATGCTTCAAGGTCGCGGAGTAATAAGCCTTCCAAAAGACTGTCGGCATTGTCTGCATCAGCTTTCTCTCGGAGGCGCTCATACTCAATCGCCAGCAAAGCCCAGTTGCCGTGGAGCTTAGACAATGTCGATATCTTCGTATCCAGCCCAACTGCGACGGAGTAGGCCGTCAGCACTGCGGCGATGAGCGAAAACAGAACTGCGACCCAGATTGGCGCCTTACCAATCAGCGTTGCGGCAGCACCAGACGACAGAAAGAAAGTAAGAAAAGTTATGTACTGCTTTCCTCTGGCATAGGAGTGAGTCAGATCCGCGAAGTAGAGAGATCGCACCTCAGCTTGAATCTGTCTTTCCCATACATCTATTTTTTGCTGGTCTGTGAGCATTCAACCTCCATCACAACCCAATACATGTGGGCTCAAGTGCTTGCGGACTTGCGCTTGCCAGCGCTCTTACAAGCTCAGGCATGCCATCGATGCTTTTGCAGATCGACGATACTTTGGTTTACCACCCATGCCGATTCTACAGGTTCTGGATCGCTGTTTTTGTGTGTTTCCTCAAAGAGCTTAACCGGCGGGCTGCGGCTTCGAGCGCGTCGCAGGCTGCCGGCAGTCCGTCTTCGCTGGACATGCGGGCTGCAGCCTCAGCCGCGCGTGCGGCGCAGGTCCGGTCATTCAAAAGCTGTCGAATCAAATAGGCGGCCTTCCCCGCGGTGTAGCGCTCGCGCGGCAGCACCCGCGCCACGCCGAGCCGCTGCATGCGGCGCGCATTGTCCGGCTGGTCGTGGCTGTAGGGCATCACCAGCATGGGCTTGCTTGCTTTGAGCGCCTGGGCTGTGGTGCCGACGCCGCCCTGGTGAATGATAACCGCGGCGCGTGGAAACAAGAGCGAGTAGGGCGCGTAGCCCGCGTGGCACAGCTCAGACGAGTCAGGCGGTGTGTCGGCGTGCTTGCCGGTGAGCAGCACCGCACGCATGCCCAGCAGCCGCGCGGCCTCCGCGCTCTGCGCCCAGAACTCGCCGGGGTCAAGCACTGCGGCGGAGCCCAGGGTAAACACCAGCGGCGGCGGACCCGCGTCGAGAAACGCAGCCAGATCCTGAGGCAGCGCGGCATGCTCCGCGTCGCGGTCGTAGAAGACGAAGCCGCACTGCCGGGTGTTGGCAGGCCAGTCCGCCTGGGGTGCGCCGAGCAATGGCGAAAACAGCGCGAGCACCAGCCCCGGCGCGTGCTTCGCGTCGAAGAGCGGACTGGGCCCGCGGGGAAGGCCGAGCTCGCGCCGCAGGGCGTACACCGGCGCGCACCAGCTGCGGGTAATCACACGCGCAAAGGGGCGCAGCATGTGGGCTGCGCCGGGCACCCTGGCCAGCGCGAGCGACAGCAGCGGATACGGCGGCAGCACCGGCGGGTCATAGCCAGAAAAAAACGAGAACGGCGCCAGCACATACGAGGCCCAGGGCACGCCCGTGATCTCCGCGACCAGCGGCCCCGCGTAGGCCAGCTCGCTTGAGACAAATAGGTCTGCCCCGCCCTCCTCGCCGACCACGCGCAGCAGATCGTCGTAGCTATCGCGCAGGGCGGGGAAGAGGAACTCGCGCAGGCCGCGCTCGGTGCCGCGTTTGCGGTCGTAGATCATCGCGATCATGGCCGAGTCGTCGGGCCGTTGCTCGGGCCGCACGGGGCGGAAGAGCAGACCGCTCGACTCAGCCTGGCTGCGGAACATCTCGGGCGCGGCCAGTATGACCGTGTGACCGCGCCGGAGCAGCTCGCTCCCGATCCCGATCAGCGGGTTCACGTCGCCAAAGGTGCCGTAGGTGGCGAAGACGATACGCATTCGGCTAGAAGCTGCCCTCGAAAGTGCGAAAGCGGTGCTCGAGCTCCCACTGCTGCGCGGCCTTCTCGCTTGTGCGGACGAGGGCGCCGCAGGCACCGGACGGCGCGTCGAGCCCAAGCTGCCCCCGGCACGCGGCGACGGGCGTGCGCAAGGTTTCGGGCGTGCTGGACTGCCACAGGCTCGCGCCCGGCAGGAAGCTGTGCTCGATCGAGGCGCGCGCCATCTGCTTGAGCTGCAGGTAGCCGAGGCGATATGTAACCGCGGCGCGCACATATTCATGCGTTAAGTCGATGCGTGAGACGCCTTCGTCATCGGTCGAGAGCGCGACAGGGACGCCGGCCTTGAGGTACTCGGGCAGAGGATGGTTCTCGCGGGAGACGCCGAGGATGACATCGTTGCTGGTGAGGTTGATCTCGACCAGGATGTGCTTCTCCGCCATCTCTTTGAGCAGCGCGTCGGGGTGATCTTCATACATGATGTCGACGCCGTGGCCGATGCGTTCGGCGTGGCCCTGCTCGACGGCAGAGCGGATGTGGAAGGTGAGCCCGGCGGGCGGGACCAGGCCGGCTGCAAGCTCACCCGCGTGCAGCGCAATGTGCACGCCGGGATAGAGCGGGTGCATGGCATCGAGCATGCTCATCTGCAGCGCGTAATCGCGCATGGAGATGTAGCCATCCTCCGGCTGCACGAAGTTGAGGCCCACGACACGCGGGTCGGCTTTGGCGAGCTCGAACGCGAAGACCACCTGCGCGAAGACATCGGCCGGCGGCTGCTCGCGCAGCACCTGGAAGAGAAAGCGGATGGCGACGCGGCACGCGGGCTTCTCGCCGGGGGCGCCGCAGTGCTCGCGAGCGCGGCGCGTGTTTTCGGCAGCGGTCATGGCGGCTTGCGCCGGCGCCAGGCTCGCGTCGATGCCGCCTTTGAGTAGCGCATCGCGGTACTTGGCGAAGTCAGTAGCCGAGCTCAGGGGAAGGCCCAGCTTCTCGGCCAGCGCTTCGGCAGCCTTCAGGTCGGGCGTATCCATCACTTCCAGGTACTGCTCGTTCTGCCGCGCGGCGCGGGTGGCGACTTCATCGAGCCATTCGCCGGTATGCCGGCTGCCGAGGCCGCCGAAGCGCGCGAAGGTAGCGAAAAACTGGTCGTGCCCGGTGATGCCGGCCGAGGGCGCAAAACCGCGCATGGAGAAGCTGTCGATCAGCGCGTCGCGCAGGTGGTTGTCCTGCTCAAGCGCCGCCTCGCCGCTCACCTCGCCGGGCTTGCAGGCGCCGTGGATGGCGGTGCGATCAAAGGCCAGCGCGGCCGGGTCAACACAGAGCCCGTCCTCGACAGCTTCATAGAGAAATGTCTCGGCGTACACCGCGCCTGACAGATGCATGTGCAGGTCGCCGCCCTTGGGCATCGCCTCAAGAAATGCATGCAGCGCGAGCGGGCTCTCCTGGGCGGCGCGCGCAAACGCCTGCGCGGCGCGGGCTTCCGGCGCAGCGTTCTTCTGCGCCGGTGTCGCACAAATATCACCGCTAGCGGCGAGCAGCAGGAGCGTGCCCGCCAGTGCGCGCATCGTAACTGCCTGGGATACTGCAAGTATCGAGTGTCGCAACACAGCAGGAGCAGCGAGCATGGTTGCAGCAAGTGTATGGCATGGCGTGCAGCGGGCAGGTCGCCGGGGCGCGCGATTTTTACACCTCCGGTACCTGTGCGCTGCGTTTGGAATGGGCCTGATCTGCGCCGCGCCGCTTGCGCAGGCGCAGGCCGGCGATTGGCTCGCACCAGTGCCGGCCTTTCCGCTGGCCAGCCCGGCCAGCGTAGGCGGCCTGGTCATCCACCAGCGCAGCGCGGCCCTGCAGCCGTTTACTGTAGCCGGTGAGTGCGGCGCGTTTGTGGGCCAGGGCGATGGCAGTTTCGAGGCGTGGGCGTGGCCGGTCAAGCTGCTCAGCCACATGCGCATTACGGCGCAGCTCAAGGGCTACTCCGTGCCGGTTGACGTGAACGACCAGTCGGAGGAGATCACTGTTCAGCCCGACCACACGACCATCACGTTTGCGCACGCTGCGTTTACGGTGCGCGAGATCCTGTTCGCAGCGCCCTGCTCGCAGGCAGGTGGCGCAGGCGCGGTGGCCATGTTCCAGGTGTCCTCGACAAAGCCTGTTGAGCTGACCTTTTCCTTCACGCCGGAGCTCAAGCGCATGTGGCCCGCGGCCAACTACAACGCACCCTCGCCGGAGTGGGTGCCCTTGGCCTCAAACAGCGGCTACTATCTGCTGCATACAGACGCTGACGACCTGGCCGGTGCGGTCGCTATGCCGGGCACCATGCCGGGTATTCTCGCGCCTTACCAGGAGCGGCCGAAGAGTTATCCGCTGCAGCTCATACTCTCGTACGACCCCGCGCGCGATGGCGACAGGTATTTCCCTCTGCTGATGGCCGCCGGGACGTCGAAGGCTGCGGCCAGCAAAAGCGCATTGACGCAGCAACTGGCTTCGACGGCCAGCCAGGTGCGGCAGCTTTACGAGGGTACTGCCGGGTACTACCAGCACTTTTTTGACACGCGTCTGGTGGCGGACACACCGGACCCGCGCTTGAACCAGGCCCTCGGCTGGGCAGAGATTGCGATTGACCAGCTGCGGGTGCGCCACCACAGCGCCGAGTATGGCGAGGAGGTAGGTCTGGTCGCAGGGCTCTACAGCTCGGGTGACTCGAACCGCCCCGGCTTCGGCTGGTTCTTCGGGCGCGACTCGCTCTACACGCTCTACGCGGTGGACAGTTATGGCGACTATGGGCTGGTCCGCGAGGAACTCGACTTCCTGCTCAAGCGCCAGAGGGCCGACGGCAAGATCATGCATGAGTACTCGCAAACCGCGGAGCTGGTGGACTGGCCGCGCCTGCCGTATGAGTATGCGGCTGCCGACTCAACGCCGCTGCTGCTGATGCTGCTGCGCGACTACGCCCAGCGCTCCGGGGATACGGCATATCTGCAACAACACTGGTTACAGATCAGCAAAGCCTGGCAGTTCGAGAGCACGCACGACACGGATGGCGACGGCGTCTACGACAACGCACAGGGCACCGGCTGGGTCGAGAGCTGGCCGCCCGGCATGCCGCACCAGGAGGTGTACCTGGCCGCGCTCGACGTGCAGGCGAGCCAGGCGTACGCGCGGCTGGCCGCGTTTGCAGGCAAGCCGGACGACGGTGCAGCGGCGCGCGCGAAGTCTGTCGCCGCGACGCTCGAACGCGAATACAAGCCGACCGCCTCTGGCAGCATGTACGCGTTTTCCTACAACGGTCCGGACAAGCTCGACACGACCGCGACCATCTATCCGTCGGTCGCGTGGTGGGATGGAACTTACGCGTTGGGCGCGGCGCCAGACGAAACGGACGCGATGTTCCGCCGCTGGGGCTCGCACGAGTTTTCGACCGACTGGGGCACGCGCGACCTGGGCGAGCACGAGGCGCTCTACAACCCGATGAGCTATCACCAGGGCTCAGTGTGGCCGCTGTTTACCGGCTGGGCGGCGATGGCGGAGTACCGGACAGGGCGCCCGCTCGCGGGCTATGCGCACCTGATGCAAAACGCCGACATGACCTGGGCGCAGGACCTGGGCGCGGTGACGGAGCTGCTCTCCGGCCGCTACTTCGAGCCGCTGGGCCGGTCGACCACGCACCAGCTCTGGTCCTCCGCGATGGTGGTGTCGCCGGCGCTGCGCGGGCTGTTTGGTGTGAGTTTTGACGCGGCGGCGAACACCCTCACCGTGGCGCCGCAGCTACCGGCAACATGGCCGGGCGCGACGCTCCGGCATGTACCCGTGGGCGGCGGCGCTCGCGTGACGCTTGTCTTCCGCCGCGAGGGAGCGGCGATGACAGTCGAGCCGCAGCCGGAGGGTGGAGCGAGGGGGTTGCTGAAGCTGGCCGGCCCGGCAGGCGCCCAGGCCAGTAAAGGCATGCTGCGTGTGCCGCTTGCAGGCGCGGAGATTGCGATCCCGGTGGAGCTGCCACTGCCAGGCGCAGAGACCGCGCAGCTGAAAGTGCTGGAGCAGCATGCGGACGCGCATAGCGCCACCTGGGTGCTCGAAGCGAAGGGAGGCGCCGAGTACACGCTGCCGCTGCGCCTGAACGGGGTGAGCACCGCGCAGGCGGAAGGCGCGACGCTGATCGAGCAGATGCCGGCCGATGCTCACGCGCCGCTCGCGGGCAACGCGCTGCTGCGAGATGCAGGGCCACCTGTGGAGCCGGCCGGGAGTGCCCACTTGAAGAAAAATAGCACGCCAGAGATCACGCTCAAGGCGCTGCAGGTAAGCTTTCCAGCAGGATCCGGATACACCGAGCAGACTGTCCGGGTGCGCTGGTAGCGGCTACATCGTGTGCCCCCGTTGCGCGCGAGGGCCTGCAGCATTGCCGCCCCCGCATCCTGGTTGCACGTGCCGCCGGCGTCTGCCGGCATCTCAGGGTGCGAGGCCCTGAACGCGAGGCTCATTACCCCGAGGCTGTGAACGCGATGCTCTGGATCTCCATCTTGATTGCCCTTGCCGCCGGCGCGGCCAACCCTTTCCAAACCGGAACCAATGCGGAGCTCAGCAAACAGTTGGGACGGCCCGTGCTGGCAGGGCTCTGGGTCTATGTCAGCGGGCTTGCCGGGCTGCTGCTGATTGCCATTGTGCTGCGCGAGTTGCCGGCGGCGAGCCTCGGTCGCACCGGCGCCGCGGCTGGCCCTGTCCCGTGGTGGGCGTGGCTGGGCGGCGCCATCAGTATTCTGTCCACTATGGCGGGATTGCTGCTGGCGCAGAAGCTGGGCTCGGCCATGTTCACCGGGCTCAGCATCACGGCGTCGCTGCTCACCTCGGTGCTGCTCGATCAGTTCGGCTGGCTCGGCTTCCGGCAGCATACGGCTTCGCCGGCCCGGATACTGGGCTGCGCGCTGCTGGTCGCAGGGGTGTGGCTGGTGTCGCGATCCTAAGCTGCGCTGCCAGACGGCAGGCGTCTTCAGCCACCATCGCTTTGCTATACTACGAAAGTTGTTAGCGACTTCTGATGCTCTCGCACTCGCCAACACCCCGCAAGTCATCGCTCTTCTGCAAGCGACGCGCGGATTTCTTGGAATCCATCCAAGGCCAGATAGCTCAGTGGTAGAGCGCGGCCCTGAAAAGGCCGGCGTCGGCGGTTCAATCCCGTCTCTGGCCACCACCACCATTACACACCCCTGCATATCTCCATCACTGGCCTAACCTTGCGGCCAGCGGCTTGAATGATCGGATGCCTATGAGAATCTGCGTATGAATAGGTCGGTTCCCGGCGGATTTTGGACCATTGGGCACCTTTTAGCCCAACGATGTCACGCACGAATGAGTCCCCAGAATCGGACTAGACTACGGTGAACTGGAAAATGACGAAGTGGGTCTCTCGGGAGGGTATTCCACAGGAGAGGTGCTTTATGGATGGATGCGCATTTTGCTCGCACTTGGTGCGTGACAACTCGATAGAGGATTGGAATCAGCCTCTCTTGGAGAGCGCCAACTTCGCGGTTTTACCTTCGCTTGGCGCACTCGTCGAGGGCTGGCTCCTAATAGTACCGAAAAAGCACTTCATTTCTCTGGGGACATTGCCTGATTCCCTGATGGATGAGTTTTCTGCCCTTAAATGCGAGGTTGTCCAACTGACAGAGGAAATTTACGGATCTGTCGCGCTCTTCGAGCACGGACCCAGCGCCGCGAAGCACAAGGTTGGCTGCGGTGTCGATCATGCCCACCTCCATATTGTTACCGGTGGTTGAAGATCTGGCTCTGGCAGTTGCTCCCTTTCTTCCCAAAGGCGCTCGCTGGCAAGATGCGAATCTCGACAGCTGTAAGACCGCGTTTGAGCAGGGCTCAGACTATTTGTATCTTGAGCAGGTGCCTGGGTACGGGCGCATAGTTGTCCATGATCAGCTAGGGAGCCAACTGTTCCGGCGCGCAATCGCGATCAGCTCCGGTATTCGGGATGACTACAATCGGCGGGAACATCCACAATTTGCGAATGTTCGAGAGACCATCGAGACCGTGAGAAAGGCCATAGCAGCGGGTTCGGCCCGCTTGATGGGGTCTGAAAATGCTGCATGAAAGAACCTGCAAAGATCCCGGGCTTCGGCCAGTCTGATCCCACAGACGGGAGAGCTTTGCTCGATTGGGAATCTCGTTATCCAGACTCAGCCAGAGCGAGCATTCGTCGCGAAGCGATCTATTTAGGAGTTCTTCTTTTTGCGGCCCCTTGTCTGATGGCCTGCATTTGGCTGGAACTGCCGAAACACCTTCTCTCCATTGCCCGTCCGCACGATGTTATCGCACGCCGTTGGACAACTCTCGAAGACTGTGCTTCCGGCTCCGGCTGTCCTCGCGGCTCAGCAAAAGATACGGCAACACAAACAACCACTCCTCATCCGTCACATCCTGCGGATACGGCTTCCGCTCCACTGCAAACATAACTACATGCTGATCCCAAAACAATCATCAGCAAAGTATCCAAACAGATCCAAAAGACATAACAGCCTCTAGTGCTCGATATTCGTCGAAACCGTTCATTGATTCGAGGCACCGTGAAGTTGCGCGCGGGCGGCAACCAAGGCACATCTTCGGATTTGGATCTGCAGCCGGAGCTGCCTTTCGATTCGGAGGCTACAGAGTAATTAGAAAGCGGCCGACGGCGATGATTGCCGTGTATTCGTTCCGTGTCCTAGTTACCTGCGTCGTCTGAGCACTCTTGAAGGATATTGAAGCACTTCGACTTCCGGCAAACTGAGACCATTGAGCAGCGGAAGCAATTGACTGTGGATATACGACGAATGGCAGACGCTAAAAAAAGCACTCCTCACCTCATGTACGACATAGAAGCGCCAAGTAAAGGATGCCATCGCGGAGTTGGTTTCAGTGCGCCATTAATCAAGCCTTGAGAGATGGTGGTCCTTTGTGGCGAGGGCGCTGGATAGAATCTGGAATAGAGCGTGACATTTCATCGGCTTTTTCGCTGAGCAATTTTCTGAATCGGTTCAGGATATCGGGGTGATGTTTCGTCAGGTATTTCTCTACACGAGCACTTACCAAAAGGTGTTCTACATATCCGAGGCTGAGTGTCAGGTCGAGTGCCTGAGTTGCATAAGTTTCTTCCACCTGTTTGACATCCGTGAGTAGCGTATCGGACTCCTCCTGAAGAAGAGAGAGTTTGGCAGCGGTACCTGGACTTGTCCGGTTTGTTTTCGCTGGCTGAGCGATCAATTCAGGTTTCGTGATGGTTAACAGGGTCTTCGCCATTGTCGCTGAGTAGTTATTGGCGTGAATCATTCTTTCCGCCGCTTGTATTTGCCCCAGCGGTTTCATCCGCCGCAGAAAACCATAGGCATGTACTGAAACTCGTCGAGTTGTAAGCAGTTGAATTGCTTCTGGGCATATGCCATCGAGCAGGGATCCTTTTCGGCGGATAGTCTCGACATCAACATTGAGCGATGTGGAGATCATCTGCTCACTCACGCCGTTCGACAACGCCTTGAGAATCATGTAGTGCTCGCCAATGTTGGATAAGTGGCTGACGCGCTTGTTGTAGGTGTATCCCTCATCATCAGTCGAAAGGATGCACCGGACGGTTGCATCCTGGCGCTCTTTCAAAATGTCCAACCGCAATGCTCCATCCAGGAGCATGAATGTTCCATCACCCACTGGAGAAACGATCAGTGGCTCGATCAGTCCAACATGCTCGATTGAAGCGGCTATCTGGCGATACTTCCTGGATTTTCGGACCTCCGGCATGAAATCTGCTTTAAGTGAAATCGCCACAATTGGAATAAGCATGGTCTTCAGCTCGAAGGCCACTTCTTTAGACGCTTTCATATGCGCTCCGTTCTATCCGATTCGCTCGGCAAGATGCTTAGGGATGGTTTGAATGGATTCTGCCCGAAGTAGAGTCACATAGTGTTCATCCTCCAAGAGCCGCTTCATCGCAGCGGCGAGGATCATCAACCGGTGATTGATGGCGTTCGAGCGCGAGATGGCGGACCGCTGACGTTGAACATGTTGTTCATACTCTTCGACCAGAAACTCTGCCGAAAGCTTTCGCTTGGATGGACTGGTTCGTCCGGTTTCACGTTCTTTCGCTAGACGCATCGCGATCACGCGTCGGGCGGTAGCGAGTCTTGCGCCGCGCAGGTCTCCGCTCTCATAGGCCTCGATCAACGCCGCCTGGACTTCTTCATTCGTCCCTGTCGAGATGACGATTGCGATCCGAATGGGAATTCTTCCTGCATCAACAGCCTGGAGCAGAATGCTCTCTCCATGCTGAAGGAGGTGAACGACCCCATATGCATGAGTCTTGTCCAGCCCAATCTTCTGCGCGATCTGTTCGGCCTTGTAGCCTCTGTCTACAAGACTGCGCACCTCTAGGAGCAGGGCACGATGAGAGGGTGGACGCCGCGCTACATTCTCGATCAAGCTCATCAAGTATTGTTGCTCACGGGTTACTTCCGTGATGATCGCGGGAATAAGTGTCTTGCCGAGCGCAAGGCAAGCCTCCAGTCGGCCTTGACCGCACACCAGTTCGTATTGAAGATCACCGCTGGCAGTTGTCCGCCGGCAAACCGTTATAGGCTTCTTGAGGCCAACGGATTCGATACTTGTTACTATCGCTTGGAACTTCACGGGGTTTCGTGGTCTGGGATTTGCAATCAAGACCTGCGCGATTTCGATCATGTGTATCTCATCTTCATTCATGCTGCCCTCTCGATTGGTGTTCGCTCAGCCATACTGACCAGAAATCTCAGGTCATCGAATCTATAGAGATCGATGAGAAATCCATTGTCCGGCCCCAAGCGCAGTCGTTTGGCAAAGAGATCTGAGCTAGGAAACAGGTAGTAATCCCGAACATCTTCGTTGTTCGGCTCAAGGCGGACGGCGATCGTGACATCAGGCTTGAGAGATGTATCGAAGCGAAGGTCCCATCGCGTGTTCCCAGCCATCGTGGGCTGGCATCGCGCCACAACGAGGGAGAAGGTGAACTCTTCATTCACGATGAAGAGATCGGTGATCGGATCTTGCCTCACCTCTGCACCTGCTCCACGCAGCTTCGCGAGCAAAGTCTCGCAGTGTTCAGCGTGGAAGCGGCGTAGACTGCGGTTGAGTTCGATGTAGGCGTAGTCCCGCTCTGGGGTAAAGCCGATGAGCGTATATGCGTTCACTAGACTGCTGAATCTGGAGCGGTAGGCACTGCTTGAGGGCATTCCTTCCGTCTCATCGATGAGGATTCCCGACAGGGTGCCGTAGCGCTTGAGCAAGGCCCGGAGTTGCTGCAACATCTCATCGTCTGTGAAGTGCTTCGAACGTGCCTGGATGATCTGCTGAGCGCGAAAGAACTGCTGCGGAGACACAATGGCTTCGAATGCACTCTCCTTGCGAATCCACATCGCAGGAGGATTGACGAGCCGTTTCTGCTTCAACTTGAAGGACCTTCGGTTGTATACGTTGGCCCCCATATATTTGGGATTGGTCAATATTTGATGCACCACGCCTCGTGTCCAATCCCGCGATAAGTCCGTTCTTAGTCCCCTGCTGTTGAGTAATTGTGCGATCTGCGATTCGGTCAGTTCCATAGATGTAAAGGCGTCGAATATCTCCCGAACGATCGAGAGTTCGTCATCTGGGCCTGGCACGAGAACCACCCGATCCGTCTGGAAACTCTTCTGTTGTCCTCGGGACAGCAGTCCCTTCGCGGTTCCATCCATTGCGATCAACTGCCGGCGCAATCCATATCCAGCCATGCCTCCTTGCCGATAGCCCAATTCGATGAGACGACATTGTCCGGCGAATACCTTGACGGACAGCTCTCGGCTGTATTCCGCGGCCATTGTCCGTTTGACCGCTTTGACCAGAGTGGAGATAGGGCTGCCATCGTTGACGAACTGTTCCGCAGGATAGTGGACGTTGATGCCTGCTTTTCGGCAGACATATTCGTGGTATGCACTTTCATCCGCATCAAGGAAGCGTCCCCAACGGCTTACGTCATACACCAAGACAACACTGAAATCCGCATGTCCGGATTGAGCTTCTGTAAGCAGTCTCTGGAGTTCGGCGCGTCCGCCGAGGGTCAGCCCGCTCTTGCCGGAGTTAGCTTAGGTCGCCACAATCTCCATGCCGTGTTCCGCAGCGTAGCGCGCAATCACCTCAGCCTGGTTCTCAGTCGAGTATTGCTGATGTTCCGTAGACATGCGGACGTATTGGGCTGCACGAACGATCTTGCGAGACGATGTTGGATCGTGCTGTTCGATCACGGGTTCCGCCGACGCGTAAAAGTTGAAGGTTTTAGGGACTGGGAAACGACCCGCCCGCCGCGCGATCATACATGAGGCAGATGTAACCTCAATCATGACGATGTGGTTCGTTGCGCAAGCTGCTAACAATAGATGTGTTGTTTTGAGTGAGAAAAATGGGGATAGAAATGTATTTCTCCAGCTCGGTCGCAGGCGTGGACTGTAGCGTGCGGCTGTCGATGCACACTACAGTCGGCTGGCCTTTTCTTCCACCGAAGTGGCGCAACAACTCCTGCACATCGGTTACCAGAATCTCGAACACACCAGCTTCCATCCAGCGCCGCATCTGCTGGTACACAGCGGGCCACGGCGGAAGATCATTCGGCATAAAACGCCACTGGTTGCCCGTCCGCACGATGTATCGCACACCGTTGAACAACTCTCGAAGACTGTGCTTCCGGCTCCGGCTGTCCTCGCGGCTCAGCAAAAAATACGGCAACACAAACAACCACTCCTCATCCGTCACATCCTGCGGATACGGCTTCGAGACGTTGTAGGAAAGCACCTTGAGCGGAGCGATCTGGCTTTCGGGATTCGCCTGCTCGGTCAGCTAGCCAAGAATGCTGCCAAGGTTGACGATCCGGGCGGCTTCGCTCTTCTTCAAAAGAGGTAGTAGCGCGCGGGTGATGGCGATGACGCTGAAGAAATTGGTGTTCAGGAGAGATTGCAGTTCCTCTTCGCTTGTTTCCGACGCGCGGACCTCAAAGAGGCCGCCCAGAGACCGGATCGGATAGCAGAACTTTCTGCTGAACCGGTCTGCGAATCTCATTCCCGCGAATGAAAGGGAGACCACAAAAACTTAGTGCTGTCCCTGTCAGTCAGCCCACCCGCACGGCCGTGGCCGCAAGATCTCGGGCCACTCGTAAAGTCTTACAAGACAACCCTCCCAGTTCGTCTGATACAGTTCAACTTCCTTAAAGCCTCTGAACAAAACCTAAAGGGGCTTCAATAGAATTGGCATATATAGTGAAAGGCGAACTGATATTTATCCTGGGATATAGAGGACTATCATGCCACGCCACTTCAAATCGTCCACATTGGACAACGTGGACCGGAAGATTATCGAGCTTCTCCTCGTCGATGCACGCACTTCGACAACGGCTCTGGCAAAGAGCGTGAATCTTTCGGCACCAAGTGTCTCCGAACGAATCCAACGCTTGCTGGAACGAGGGGTGGTTCGACGCTTTACGATCGATATAGATCCGGCTAGCCTCGGCTATGGTCTCCAAGCTCTCGTCCGAATCAAACCGTTGCCCGGCAAATTACATGTTGTCCAGCAGTTGATACAGGATATCCCGCAGTTTTCGGAATGCTCCAAGGTCACTGGGAACGATTGCTTCATCGCTCGGTTACACATCTACACGATCAGCCAGCTTGACGAGATACTTGATCGGCTTTCCCGCGCTGCAGAGCTGAATACCTCGATTGTAAAAACTCAGCCTGTCTGGAATCGACTGCCGCCGTTTTGAGGGCTCTGTGCAAACAGCAGACCTCGAACGAGCAGAGTAGCTCGATGGTAAGCAAAAGCAAAGAATGGACCGTTTAAGGAGCATAGTGGAGCTGTTTGTGGGTCGAGATTTTAACCCTTGAGGTCATCATTCTCGACGTCCGCTGGCGTCTACACTACAAGCCCAGCTTTCGCGATCTAGATGTGAAAGTCTCAAGAAGTTGTTCCGGTTCAGACCTGATCCGGCATCTGGTGTTGAGGTTGAAGCTAGAGCATTTTCTGCTTTACCATAGACCGTCGAGGGCCAGTCTAAACCAAGCGTGTGCATTGTCAGCCATGATGGATGGCAGGGCGTCGGTGATGGCCTGATCGAGGGTTTCTTTGGTTCGAGCCTTGGCCCCGCGGAGCAGTTGTTTGAGTTTGGCCCAAGCCTTCTCGATGAGGTTCAGGTCGGGAGAATAAGGCGGCAGGTAGAGCACCTCTGCGCCTGCGGCCTCGATTGCTTCGCGCACTGTTGGGGCTTTATGTGCGCTTAGATTGTCCATCACCACTACGTCACCGGGCCTCAGCACAAGACACAGCAGATGTTCCACGCAGGCCAAGAAAATGTCGGTATCGGTGGGCTCTTCGATTGTCATGATCGCGACCCTGCCGCTCAGGCTCATGGCGCCGAGAATGGTCATGACCTTCCAGTGGCCCCCTGGGGTGGCTTCGTGGATACGTCTGCCTCCCATGCCGCGCGCATAGAGTCGCGTCATCGAGGTGGTCACGCCGCTCTCATCAAGGAAAATCAGGCACTCTGGCGGGATCGACCGGAGACGCGATGCAAACTCTTCGCGCCTCTTACGGTTGATGTCGGCATCGCGCTCGACCGCGTGGAGTGACTTTTTTCAGCCGCAGGCCCAGCTTTTCCAGCAGATGCCAAATCCGTCTCAGGCTGAGCGAAACCTCGGCCTCGCTGCGCATCCTGGCCTGCAGTTGGACCAGCGTCAGATCGGGCTTCGCTGCCACGCAATCCTGCACCTGACGCTGTACCTCGGCGCTGGCCCGAGGCTTACGTCCTGGTTGGTGCGGAACCCGCTCAGCCTGTCCCGTGCGGTTCCGTCGCGCGGATATCTTCTTGTTCCAGCCCACGCTCACCAGGAAGCGGTCCGCAAGCTCCTCCAGCGTGTCTTTGCCTTAATCGTAGGCCAACAGAAATTTACCGCGCAGATCATCCCCATACGCTTTCGCCATCGATTCCATCGCCGCAAAGTCTCGCCATGATCGTCTACACCATTACAGAAAATGCTCTAGTATCTAGGCGGTGGAAGTTGTAATCATGAGTCGAGAGGTCGAATCGACCTCTCGATGCTGAGTTTGGATAGCTTCTGAGGCAGGCCCATGCTTGTAGGACGGTTTGGATGAAGCTTTTTGCTTTGCCGTTGGTGCGTGGGGTATAGGGGCGGCTGAAGCGGTGTTGGGTGTTTTGCCGGTAAAGCGGAATGTGGAAGAGGCCGTTTCGTCACAGGAGCCATCGTTGGTGTGGACTTGGCGGCAGGAGAAGCCGAGACGCGAGAAGTGGTGTCGCAGGTAAACGAGAAATAACATATAGCACACCAACTAACGATGGGAACAGGACGGCTGTGCGCACCATTGCGCACTACTTCACGGTTTGTCCTCTTCTAATACCGATCGCGTGATGGATTGGAACAACCACTGCTCAGCCTCGCTATATGGCCAACCGCTCTCGTTATGCAGCGCGAACCATGACCACCAACCAAAGTGAAACCAGAGTAGATCAGTTGCTCTGCGCAAGCTCATGCCTCGACGTACACCACCTACATCCATGAGCCGCGATGCGATGGTCGCGCAAGAACCGCGGTAATCTTCTGTGGCCTGCTTGAGCATCTCTGCAACCGCGACGTCCATCTGTGCGGCATCATGCATTGCATAGATGACATCTTCGAACTCCTCTCGGACGAGACGCGTCGTCCGTGCAGTATCCTCCAGAATCGCCACTGGGTCGGTTGCAGTTGCGAGCCGTTCGAAAAAAGCATTCCGAACACCAAATTCTCCGCAACTCTCAACGAGCGCCTGCATAATACCCGCTTTGCCCCGGATAGAGGCATAGACCGTGACAGGAGCCACGCCGGCGAGCTTCGCAATGTCTTCAACTCTGGCATGCGCATACCCACATTCTGCGAATAGTTTTCGTCCCGCAGCAACGATATTTTGGCGTGTTTCTTCAGCAGTTTTTTGCCGTCGGTTCAAAGGCTTTCCTTTTGCAGTAGACGCCTCTTATTCTAGTTCGCTTTAGCAAGCTCGCGCAGCAAACTTACCATGATTATGAATGATTGAGCGAAGCAGAGGATTCATTTACAGATGTCTCGAAAACTTGGGCCTCACTTTCAGGATCAGCCATAAAATAACCTCTGCTTTGCTTCCAAAAGACTTCGTAAATGACATAAGTGTCATTCGCGAGACAGCGGCAATCTCATCCTACCTAAGGATGCCATGCCGTAGGAAGGTCAATGGCGACCCCAGTATCCAGTTCCGAGGACCACTGAAGCGTTTTCGCGATCCCGTCCTGAACTGACGTAGCCAAGTTGCCTTATGCTGCGGAGAAGGGCATCTCGAAGCCGAACCCCCACGCCGGTCGGCGGGGGCTGTCTGAGTCGCTGTTCCAGTTTATAACCACGACTCGTTGACCCGAGGTGGCTTGAATTTGTAGCGTTTGGGCAAGGTTTAAACCATTTGATAGGGAGGAAAAGATGTCAAAAGCGAATTGCATGTGGTCTGACCGATCTTTTGGACCAGCTGGATTGCTAGTGTAGCGTTTATCTCTGAGTTCAGATAGTCGCCGGATGTGGCGCTCTTCGCGACTTGGATGATTGTTGGCCGACAGCCAAGCTTCTGGAGCGGACGGCCGATAGCCCAACGAAGAGTGTGGTCTGAGGGTGTTGTAGTGAACGCGCCATCGTTCCGCTAACATCCGCACCTCCTTTCTCCGGCAACTCGCGCCATTGCGCGCCTGTGCCCAGCACCCAGAACACCCCGTTCAGCACCGAGCGTGTGTCGTGCCACGGGCGACCGCGATTATCCGCCCGACGCGACTCGCGCAGCACCGGCTCCACCACTAACCACTGTTCTTCGGTCAACTCCCAGCGTTCTGCCATCAGCGCTTGCGGAGACACACAGAGCAACTACGGATGCCACCAAACCACCGCTCAGAGGTTTATGAGGCTGGTTCTAGATGCAGGCGCCCGGAGACCAAACTCTGAGATATATGCGTTTCCGAGAGCGCACGACAACATTCCACGAGCAGACCCGCACCTCTGCTTTGCTTCTGGTGCTTGCTAGATTTATTTATATTAAATATAGTCGACTATACAAACAGCAGCGGTGAAAATAGTTCGCTGCCTGTTCGTGTGACGCAACTCATGGGGGCAATGCAGTGGAATTTCAGTTACCGGTTTTGTCGGGCAGGGATGAGTTACGATCCTGTCAAGGTCTAAGGTCTGGTAAGTACTTACCTAGGTCGACCCGTTTAGCGTCAAGAGCCTGCCCTATACAAATCACGTTGGTCTCTGTACCAAAGTCGAGCCTTTTGAGCCTGTTTGGATCGGCAGAGGTCTTCGCCGAGGCAAATCGCTTGTACCCGCCAGATAAACCCGCCTACAGGATCGAGATTCTAGCTACGGGTGAAGAGCAGTCAGCCGGCTTCATCTCTGCTTCACTACGTACAGATCGACACTATTCGGACTGTGATAACGAGATCGATACCCTTCTGGTCGCCGGCGCCCTTGATCGGGACGCTGAATTAAAGTCTGAAGGATTGCAGTTATGGTTGAAGTCGGCTTGTGAACGTGCTCGGCGTTATGGCGCCCTCTGTTCAGGAAGCTTCCTCCTGGCGAGAGCGGGCTTGCTTGATCGCCGGCAGATTACAACCCATTGGAGCTTGAGTGGGCAGATGGCACAGGCTTACCCCAACGTTCGAGTCATTCCCGACCGCGTTTTCGTCCGAGATGGCAACTGCTACACCTCTGCGGGTGCGGCTGCGGCCATTGATCTTGCCCTTGCACTTGTAACCGAAGACCTCGGCGCAGAGATTGCACACGAAATTGCGACTCGGATGGTTGTCTTTCTGCGCCGCTCAGGTGTGGAACCGCAGATAAGCGCAACGCTAAAGGGTCAAACAGGAACCAACTCGGCCATGAGCGGTTTACTGGCCTGGATTGTAGACAATCTGGAGCAGGATCTTTCCGTGCCCAAGCTTGCGAGACGAGTCGCAATGAGTCCGCGAAACTTTGCTCGCCACTTCCGGCAACAGGTAGGGAAAACCCCTGCAAGGTATGTGACAGATCTTCGCCTGGAGACAGCAAAGAGTTACTTGTCGACGAGTTCGTCCGTCCTGAAGGAGATCGCGCGCGCAATCGGGTTGAACAGTTCTGAAGTTCTCCGCCGTCTTTTTATCAAGTCGTACGGAATGTCACCTGCTAAGTATCGTGAGACCGTCCACCAAGCGGATTCCCGGCCGGCTGTGGATATGGAATGTAGGTTCGGCTTGTGTTCCATCAACCACGCCCAACGCGACTGTCAATAGTAATTACTTCTGTCTTTCGCCAGGAGCAATTATACGGTTGGTGTTGGCAATGACCTCTCAAGTGCTCACGGTCGACTAATTAAGCCACGACACGCGCGGCCGATCTAACGCGTTTAGTGTTGTTAAAGATGCTTTACGCTCACGAAGAAGTGCAACAAAAAGGGGAAATAGGGAATGAATAACGTTGTTGAGTTGTTACTGGATTTTAATCAAATCATTGCCAACGCGAAGCAAAGCCAACGCGAAGCAAACCATCGAGAGGATTCCCGATGATAAGGTTGAATTCAAAGTTCATGCCCGATCAATGACGATGGGTCGGTTGGCAGCGCACTGCGCTGCGATGTCCCTTTTTGGTGTCCACATTTTAGAAGACGAAGGGTTAGATCAGGCAAATCGCTTGCGCCCACGCCCTGAGCTTATTTTTAACACACGAACAGAATGCCTCCAGCAACTAGAGGAGACTAGCTCCAAATGCAAGTCTTCGATTGCCATGGCAAGTAGCGAGACTCTAGAAGCGAAATGGTGTTTGCGCGCAGGCGAGCACATCATCCTGAATCAGTCTCGATCATTCACAATTCGTTTCTTGGTCATGGATCACCTGATACACCACATTGCGCAACTCGGTTTATACCTGCGCTTGGTTGATGCGCCTGTGCCAGCCCTGTACGGCCCGTCGGCGGATGAGCAATTCCATTTCGAATAATTATAAATGGGATGAGCAGGTTTTCCGCAGGCGGAGCAGACTGCTCCTCCTGCAGAAGTCAGCGCAATACTTTATCGATGAAAGTCGACGCAGGCAGGCCAAGGTTGAGATCACGATCGGCATCGACCTTGGGGATGTTTGTATCCATTATTGCACCCTCAATCAGGACGCAGAAGTGGTCGATCGTGCCGGTTCCGGACGGTCCCACAGGCGATCGAGAAGTGGTTTTACCAATGCCTCCGGCGCGTTTGCGATGGAGGCCGGAACACACTCGATCTGGATCAGCGAGCACCGAGTCGAACGCCCGCAAGTTGCGAACTATCTCGCACAATGATTGCAAGAGCGGCCAGGTCGCTGCCAAGAAACTGGCACGATATGCCCGGCTTGATCCGAATCTACTCCGGCCGATCACCCACCGTAGGGCAATCGAAACGCTTATCGACCCATTAAATGGTGGCTGAAAGGCCTCGAAGTGATCTGCGATGCGAATGCCATTGCGAATTCCTCCTGTGACATTTGACTCAGAAGGGCGGTCCTGTATATGTCTTAGGAGGCGACTTGGCCACAGTTGGTGCAAGATTGTTCCCAACCTACGTGAATGTGAAGGGAACAACGCGATTCCCTCCTCCTTCTTGTTGCCCATAGGCCGTACTGAGCCGCACGAAAGTTGCTTGGCGGCGATGATACATGTGCGGTCATGCTCTGATAACTTCTGAGTTTCAAGACATGCCACTTGGCACGATTCGACTCTTCTCTGGCGGAATTTGCGCCAGGCACTCGTCCTTTCGTTATTTACGATGACTAAGGACCTGTCCCGATCTAAGAAGGAATACGAAATGAGCAAGGCTATGTGGTCATGGGAGACGGGACTTAAGTGTTAGAAAGGAGCGTGTTGCGTTCCTCCAAAAATCCGCGCGAGCGGGATGCCTTTCAAAGCATCTAGTCGAACGTACTCCCCAATCAACTTGATATTCGAGAGAGTCGTCAATAGAGCATGACAGCGGTCTCAGTCTGGGCAATTGGAACCATTAACTTGATCTTTAGCGGCGGCGTATGCGTACTCATCAATCAGTGGCGGTTTCGTAACAGATGATTGAAAAACTACACAGCATCAGCAACGTTCATCGGGAAGGCGCTTCATTCATCTTTTCAGAAGCTTCCGGTTGAAGACTTGCCCCTGCACTAGCAGCAAATGACGTAAACACCCTACACAGGAAATCAAATGAAACTCAAGATGGTAATTTTTTCTGGCTTTATGTCTCATTGGCAGCGTTCCCGTAGGCGCCCAAGCATCGCCCGCAGCGGCCAAGCAGGGTGACCCGGCCAAGGCAGTGCAGGCGCTGGTCGATCGTTTCGACCGCGAGTTCACAAGCGTCGCCAAAGCCATGCCCGCAGACAAATACGACTTCACGCCGGCCTCGCTGACGATTGCGGGAGCAGAGTTCTCTAAGGTGCGCAGCTTCGCGGACCAGGTCAAGCACGTCGCACAGGCTAACTACACCATAGCTGCGAACGTTGCCGGTAGCGAGCCCGCAATGGACGTGATGACTATCGGCAAAATGAAGAGCAAAGACGAGATTCTCGTCGCGCTCCAGGGGTCCTTTACCGCCGTACGCCGCGCAATCGCGACCATTACTCCGGCCAATGAAAATGACCTCATCGACGACGTTGGTGTGGGACCCAGCCAGACCCGAGAAACCGAGGCCGCGTGGGTAGCGGTCCACGGCTATGATCATTACGGGCAGATGGTCGAGTATCTGCGTATGAACGGGATTATCCCGAAGCTATAGCAGTCATACCGGAGCAAGCGTTCTTAAACATTCAAGCGGGTTTGAAAGACCACGCGCTAAGCCGATGCGACGATTTTCGGTACAGTCGCCTAGCGCGAGCAGGAAGGTATTCTCCACGTGCTTCGGGCACGCTCATGGCTTTCGACGAGCACTCCAATGCAGCTGAAGTTGAAGTCGAGCTCAGATCAGTTCACCAGCATTCTCATAAGGATTGGCGGCTTTCATCCTGAATCGATTGCACGCTCAAAGGATCATGAGACCGGTTCTCGAAGAATCGAGCTGGAAAACTCTCGAGCAGCTTGGCCTGGTCACCAGTCGCGCAAGGTCAGCCAATCGCCGCACCCGAGAAGCGACCGTGACACGGCAGGGTAGGGCGGCGACGAATGCCGTCGATGCCGCTCGTGAGCGGTTAGCATTGCGAATGTTCCAAAACTGGTGTCGCGCCGATTATGATCAGCTTCTGCGGCTGACGCGAATGTTGGCCGATGGCCTGGAAGCGACGCCGGCGCCGTGATCGAAACTGGCAGAAGCATGACTCGAAATGAGAGCACTCTTTCCATAAAACGGAGATGCATAGCGTAGATCGGCAGCCGGATATGGCCTCACTGTCCTTCTGTTCATTGCTCTGACAACTTGTCGACATTTCTCTGACACTTGATCGCGCAGAGGCGCATAGATTTGTGCTTAGCAATAGAGCACGCAAACCTGATAAAAGGGGGAACGAGACGATGATCGACATCCTGCTGGGATTGTTTGTAGGTTTGGGCCTGTCCCTCTAAACCCATGTGAAGGTCTATACGCTTACTTGCATCCTTCTCATGAAGTAACAGTCTCATAACTTCGAAGCCGAACACTTATGCCCACACACAAGAAGTATGGTGTGTAGGCATCTGCTCTGTGCACTACGCCAAAGAAAAAGAAGAAGCTAAATACCCAGAGTCACCAAGACGTAGTCTTAGGGATGCAGGGGATTTTGTCATGTTCATGAACGGACTCGGCGTTGAAAACTGGATTGTGCCAGGCCTTCCACGGTTTAAGATCGCCATAGCCATTGATCACCCGCAGCAGAGCGAAGAGCGCTGGTAGACTGGCTGCGGTCGTGGAAGGATTCGGTCGCGACTTGGCGGCGGTAACCGAAAGATGTGTCCGGAGCCAAAGCCAAGACACATGACTCCCAGCCACGGATTAAATGGGTACAAGACGAAACGCTTTCCAGATTCTAAAGTCCAGGAGAGACAGTAAGGGTTCGAAAAAGTACAAGCATATTTGTCGTACGCAGTGGAGACTTGATTGCTAGGGACGCAGCAGGACAATGGCGATGCCTAAGAAAGAACCAGGCGTGGCCGTAGTCACACTAGCGCGGTCGGCACAAGCATGCTCATGCCTGTCGCATCGAGAACCTGAACGAAAAGAAACAGTCTGCCGAAGCTCAAGAAGCTGCTGATTACAGAAAAATCAAGAAAGACCAGCCAGACACCACGCGTAGCCAGAAACCGTGACAAGTCCCAGGTGGGACCGTTCTTTTCATACTGAAGCCGGATGCCGACGCCAGTGAGGAGAATAAATGTCGGGGCGCAGAGGTGAGTAATTAAGCGTGTGAGATAAGGCAGAAGAGTGGTGTTGGCGTGCCCGATCTTTTGTGCCGTTAGAAGAGTTAGTGTTGGCGTAGCGTTTTCTGTATCTTCAAAGCTGTCACTAAATTGTTCTGTTGTTCGTTCCTTTCCAAAAACTCTTTGCAACCGGCTCCATTTGAGCTGTCACCAGTTGCAGGTAAGTAAACCCTCATCTTCAGCATCTAATTGATAGATCTATAGACGCAAATCAAGAGTCAGCGGATCCGTAGAGAAGAGACAACGTTGCAACCTTTCGACACAGGTAACGTAATACAGATTGTTGTTCTTCATCTCTGCATGACAATACCTGATCTATCATGCAAACCTTGCTTTGGCGGGACTTCTCCGTTGGCACGATTCACGGCATCTTCGGCTGAGTGACTAGATGACCTCGTGTGTTGAGAGTTGCACGGTTGCCCCGTTACTCCGGATCGCCTGTTGCCGGATGCTTCGCGGTGTAGGCGGCGCAGCAAATTGATCCGGATGGTTTGAACTCCATCAGTTCGATGCGGCTTTGGCTAGGATCAAAAAGATTGAGCTGCACCTTGCCGTCGCGGCCCAGTTTAGCGGCGCCGCACTGCGGGGCGGTGCAGCCGTTCATCTGCAACTGCGCGACAACGGTGCTAATGTGATCCACACCAAGCGATACGTGGTTGGCACCGCCAAGCTGCCCCTGATCGGCGGTAGAACTGACGTTGAGCATGTACTCAAGCCAGTCCGTTCCGTCGGGAACCTGCTGTGAGACGTAGTCGGTGGAAGCATTATCGTGACCGCCATGCCAATATGGGCGAAAGCCAAGAACGTCGCGCCAGAAGCGATTTTCCTTCTCCACGTCGTGCACCACGAAACCTGCGTGGATGATGCGGTGAGAGACGGCGGTGGATGAGGGCTTGCTGTGCAGCACGCCCTCGGTATTGTCCTTCTGCACGAAAATAATGAAATTGCCCTCTGGATCGCGTATGCCGAGCTCACCGGGCGAGACTTTCACGGCGGATTGGTAGCCATGCTCTTCAAGGTATTTTGTGAGCTGCGGGAGATCCGTGGTAGTGAAGCCAACGATGCGTAGGCGGCTGTTCGAACGCGTAGGTCCGCCTACGATGAAGGAGATCCACTGATGCGAGTTGACAGCGAACATGTGCAGCGGCTCGACAGATTCGCCACTGCTGGTTAGGACACGCGTGAGGCCAAGGTCGTCACCGTAGAAGTGATCACTCGCTGTTCCGTCGGCCACATTAAAGCTGACAAAGGATATGCCAGTGATTGGCGGACGCTTCGCCGGTGTCTGTGCAGAAAGAAACGCGGTGTAGGGTGAAATGAGGGCTACGCTGCATGCAAAGAGGCGAAAAAAAAAGATACGCATAGAGGAGACTCTATCGGCGCCTCATCGCAAGGTCAAACGCGCGCGGGCTCGCGCGGATACAAAGATCGTTCCCTCAAATGAGGGAGATGAATAAAAGAGCAATCCGGGAAATCATTAGAAAGCGCGAACCCAACTCGTTCGGGGGCGTCTTCAGCAAACATGAAATTTGCATCATCTTAAAGTACCGGCGAACACATCCCTTGTTATGTATAGCCGGACGAAGGGTCGGCTCCTTCAAAGCATAGGCTTGAAGAGTCGGGCAAAATTTGCTCGGCTGATAGATCCCACTAATTAAGATGTGGCGCATTTTGGCGGTTCTTTGGCCGTTTATGTTCTCAGCATTAACCAGAAATCGAAGCATCAAACACAATTGAACGGAGACTTCCAGCTTTCGAGATGCTCCGCTTTCGACAGGAGAACCTACTTGTTATTATTGGGCAAATTATCACCTGATTCCAGATTGAAAGAACCTCGAGCTCTCTGTCACTCTGCATTGATCCTTGTTCTGGCAAGCGCATATTGCGGCTTGCCTCTTTCGGCGGATGCCCAGGGATTATCTACCAGCATAAGCTCCAGCATCCGGGAAGGAGATTCCACGGCTTCACGGCCTGAGAACAGCGAAAACGACCAAGTGGTTCACGTTTTAGTTAATCTTTTCGCGGCTTTAAGAGACAATGATTCTATAAAGCTCCACTCCATCGTCACGCAGGATTTCTATATCTTTGACAATGGAGTGCGGTTAGACGCGGATTCCGCCCTGGCAATGATAAGTAAATTCAAGGCTGCGGGTAAGGAATTCACGTGGAATGTCACAGAGCCAGACGTTCATATTCACGGCGAGTTTGCTTGGATTGCTTACGTCAATCACGGCAGTATCAAAAGCGGATCGATGACGCAAGATCAAAAGTGGCTGGAATCAGCAGTTCTTGAAAAGCAAAATGCCGTCTGGAAGCTCGTCTTCGCGCAGAGTACGCGTATTCCTGCAGGAGTGCCTTCAGCTGTGAAGTAGTTAGTAGATCCTCCATTTGAATAGCTGCAGACGCAATCATGGACCTAGGATATAAATCGGCTCATGATTGCGTTTGGCGACGGCTCCCGCAGAGCAATTGACAGAATCTTTTTTGTTATCACGAAGGCGCCTGCAGATAGAAAGGCCTGCAAGCAACGGCCTTTTGTGATCGAAGACTGCTCGGCTCGACAACCTCGCTCAGCTCCTCATCAAGGGCAGCCTGAGACCGCTTTCCGTTACCGTCTCGAGATCTGGGGAGTTTCCCTACTTGATAACACACCCTGAACGACCAAAGAAGACGAGCCCAAGTGTTTTCAACGCCATGTGAATAACCGGCAGAAGTTCTTGAGCTTTCTGGAAACGACGCCCTGCGAGCAATACCGGTGCTCTTCGTCTCCTCCGAAGCAGCATGTCTATCGAGCGTGATGCTGACCGGTGCACGGCTTTGCGAACGAATCGCTTTCCGGAAGAAAGCCGTAGCTGCTGCGGTATACCAATGAGGATTCAGTCGAAGACCACTGTATTACCGTCCCGGTCGACCGCGCTGTATAAGTTAGGTCAATCTTCCTTGTACCCTAAAGTTCGTCTCGTCCACGCGCCAGGATTTACCAACCTTGCGTGCATCGCGATTCCAGAGCTTCTCGAAATCTCAAACATATCGCTCTACCCAGCAGCATGATCGTCGTATGCGCCAGATGCCAGCCACTCACCATAATCTCGACCAGATCGCGTAGGCTGAGCTTGTAACGCAGATTATGAACGCACACACAGAATCATGACTGTATGTCAAGGTGACGCCCAACAAACAATCTCTCGATGATTTTCGACCTGCTCTTCCTCGCCTTCGACCCTCTAGATCACTTTGGCGGAATGAGGTCCCAGTATTTGCACTGCAGGCCTAACCAGAACATGCCAATTACACTGATAAAAACGCCAAAGTCAATGCATTGTTTTGTCTGCTCCGGTAAGCACCGCATACTATTAAGAGAGGAGCTTAGCTCGTTGATCATAGTGTTGAACATCAGTTAGCTCCACTCCCAATTCAGAATTTGGAGTATCCCATGAATCCCCCCTATCGCTTGAGTCGTCTTTCCATAACGTTGAAGGCTGTTTGTTGTGTATTGTTTCCAATTCTCTCAATAGCCTCTTCTTCTATGGTAACGCTTTATGCTCAGGCTCCAGCCGCACAGAGTTCGGCTACCTCCACAATTCCGCTCTACCCCATGACCCAAGTGAACGAGAAAGAGCATCTCGGATACTTTAGCGATCCGTACCCGATCCGCGTGGTCCCTTGGACGGCACATTTTCTTCCGCAGTATTTTTCTGGGACTACCCAGGAGTTGATGACTTGCGAGCGGCCAATTAAGCCGGGCTGCTTCGAGACCTCGCCGATCACTGTGAAGATCCCCGCCGATCTTGAAACGAGCGCGAACAACGCGAACAACGAATTTTTTGACCAGATTAATCGCAACATCTATCAAACCAACGATGGCCAATGGAACATGGCGGTGACGCTCTATTTGCGTAAGAAGTCTGCACCTATAACTACCTTGGAGGGTACATGGACTGTGATTGCGCATGCCCATCCGGAGGCTCAAAGCACGATTACCGCGCCGACATCATGGGTAGTTGATAAAATTCTTGTCGGCTCGGTGGCTGTATCGGCGAAGGCTAATTATGACGGCAAGTACTTCGAGGATGGCGGAGAGCTTTACCTCATCTATAGTAAGCGAAAGGCCGGCACGGTTCATGACGGAATCGTCGCGCAAGCGATGACATGTCCTTCCGATCTGGACTCAAAAGATCCGGTCTGGCTCCTTGCGCCTAGCACTGCCGATGAGGGATACAACTCGGAGTACTTTAATATCAATTGGGCCGAGGGTGGCCCTAATGCTGACTTCAAGCTGATTGAGACAGGTAACATTACAAAGATTGCTGATAAGTACGTGATGGCGTATTCGACTGGAGACTATCAGCAGCTCGATTATAAGACCGGGATTGCCTATTCCGATACGCTCCTACCGAAAGAAGGCGGGATGTACCGCCGCATCCTGCAGACAGATACCGAGGGCGTATGGGGAAGGCCAGAACACCTAGAGGTACGTTATCTTCTCCAGTCCGACAAGCAAGCTTGGCCGAATTACGTACGCACACAGGTTTTTGCTCCCGGAGTGCCTTCTGTTGTAAAGGAGTCAAATGGAGAGTATTTTCTATACTTTGATGGATTCCTCCCCAGCAATGCACCTCCAGCGAAGAGCGCACCAAAAGTCTCTTATGATCCGACCTACCGGAGGCCCTTTTACGTTCCTCTAAGTATCAAGGTACCAAGCAATGGTAGCGTTGAGGCCGCCACAGACGAAGAGCTCGCTAAGTGGATCACGGTCCGCAACAAATAAATTACTGGCCTTCACTTTCAACGGGCTGTCTTTTATCAACGCTGCTACTTCTGCAACAAGCGAGAGGTGCAGCGTTGTCTTGTCTAATTGAGCTGCTTGGGCTGAAGGTGACGCTTTGCAAAAAGCGAACAGATTCCTGATGTAGGCACTCATAAAGATCGCCGCTGACACTGCTTGCAGCATACTGATACCCTATGTTGACACACTTGCCAAAGTCTATGGTTTTGTGGGTGTCCGGTACCTCTGCACCACGCCTCCGAGTGTGACATCTGCTTCCAAGCGTGACGTGTCTGACCTTGCCTTGATCAGTATTTGATTGTCAGTCATCGAAGATCTCACAAAGCATGTTGAATTCGTTGCTGAATGTACGTTCAAGACAAACTTCTAGCTTACCTCGACTTACCCATTCTGCGGCATCGGACAGATTCTCCATCGTGGCTGTTATGTTATGCGCGACTGGATCATCCAGTAGACGCAGGATGCAAACACCGTGGAGATGGCTGTGGCCGATATCATCATCGGAATCAATCACACGATGGGTACAAACCCGTCCGGTTAAGATTGCGCAGAGTGTGTGACTAGTTAGGATCAATTTTGCAGATGACAAGGTTCAGAGCCCTTCCCGTCACTCAATTCCGGGCGGTTAACGTTACGGGAGTCGACTCACCTGCATCCGGAAGAAAATTGTTCGCGAAACTCCTGACCGCACCCTGCCTCTGCCGGTATATCCTCGTTCCTCTCAGGCGGAATCATGATTCGAATACCGGCAGGTGTCGCTGCTTGGAGCACGAGAGATTGCGTGGCCGGACTTTCAAAGCAAATCATCGTTCGACCCATGGCTCGGTCAAAGTTTGTGAAGATATGTTGGAAATTGTCATAACTACTCGCCACTCCGGCATATCTGGACTCTGCAACCATGGAGGTAGAGTATTTAAAGCAATGCCCTCGGAAGAACTGCCTTGCGAAGGAGTATTAGACTTGACCAACGTACCCTGCTTACGCAAAGGCTCGGACGAAGGCAGCAGTATGCTCTCTCCGAGCGACTCAGACCGCCCTTTCATCGCGTTGGCCGACTCTCGCCTCACCAGTACATTCACGATGGCCGCCCCCATGAGTGCGCACACATCAGAGAAAGCGAGGCTCGTCAATATGACGAGAGCCGGTAGTCGTCTGCGAAAGGAACATTCGCTATTCGGAGAAGTCCGCCAGCTCATCAACTATTACGACAACCGGTAGTGATATGTCGATACGCGCCACTGAACTGGGCGCCTCGTTTCTGCTCGAATGCTTGAGTCGGCAATTGCTTTGACCGCGTTTGCCGCGGTGTCGTTCTGAGAGAGAGAGCATATTTGGTAATCTTGTTTTCAGTACTGATATTTTCGAATCCTAGACATTGCTTAAAGTGCCAAAGCTCGGGCGTGACGGAGTCGGGGAAATTGATCAGTGAAATTGCGATGGCAACACCAATCTTATTTGGAGCGCGGGTCCATTTGAATCACTTCAAAATAACTTATTTGGAACTCTTGAACCAGATCACGTTATTACCTAGATCCGTCATCGGCTCACCATCGCCAATCAAATCCAGGCAGTGAAGACCCGGCGCGTTGGTCACAGGTATGTACCCTAAAATTCTACCCGTCGTTCGATCCAGCTTGACGATCCATCCGGGAGAACCAGGCGGTTGGTCTAATGGTGCCATTGTTGCCCACATGGTTCCATGCAACCCGAATTTAACGGAATAGATTCTTCCTAGATTCCCAATCTCCCCCAAGAATCTTCCGTCGAGATTGAATCTTTCGATTCGTCCGTTCTCACGATCGGCAACGTAGAGGATGCCTTTTTCATCCACCGCGATACTATGCGGCAAATGAAACTGGCCAGGGCCGGAACCTGCACTACCCCACTCGCAAATCTTTTTGCCCTCTGCCGTGTACTCAATGATGCGGGCGTTGTCATATCCGTCGCTGATGAAAATCCGGCCCTTCGCAAAGGCGATGTCTGTCGCTCCATCAAAAGGATTTTGGGCGGATTTCGGCTGGTCCTCAACATCGAAGTGAAGTAGTTCTCTCCCTCTGGGGCTGAACTTGATGATCCTCGAATTCCCCGCGTCCACAGTCCAGATATAACCATCGGGATCAAGCCGGATAGAATGCGGAATCTTGTATAGTCCCTTCCCAAACGAGTGAAGGATGCGACCTTGCCTGTCCACGGCCAAGACCGGATCGGCCTTGTCGCCGCGCTGAATAAGCCATGTGACGCCCGCCTTGGGGTCGTGGGCCAGCCATGACACCATGCCTAGTTCCTCACCTTTCGGCAACCTTACCATTAAGTAAGCTTGTTCAAGCGGTAGTTTTGGGGCGGCCTCGATCCTGGCGCGCAGTTCCGTAGTCCGAAGTTGTGCTGGAAATTCAAACGGAGTCGAGGTCGACGCGCCCTGGGCATGCAGGACGATGAAAAATATTCCGATGGAGAGTTTCCGACCAAGCATGAATTGACTATAGCAATCCATATCTGAATGCCGGACGCAAAGAATGCGCGTCCGATATTTCTTATTGACGGAGTAGCGGACGCAAACACCTCCACAACGAACGACAGCCGATAGCTGGCTCATCTTCTCAGGCACGGGATGATCCGTCCCAGCTTCATTCCACCGCTCGCAATTCGAGAGTTGAGGGATTTGACTCGGCGTCGGCGGCAGTTGATCGGGGAAAGCTCAAGGGAGCGGAATCGGGTGCAGAAGATGCTCGAAGACGCGAACATCAAGCTGGGCGACGTACTGTCGGACGTTTTCTGCGTGTCGGGCCGGTTGATGCTTGCAGCGCTGCTCGACGTTTGCATGACTGCGGAGCAGATTGCTGATCTTGCGAAGAAGAAAGCCCGCGAGAAGATTCCACAGATTATCGCTTCCGTGGCCGACCACCGATTGAGTAACCATCAGCGATTCCTTATCCGTCACGCGCTCCGGCATCTTGAGTTCTTCGAGGAGGAGGTCGAGGAGCTTAATCAGGAGATCCGAAGGCGCATGGAAGACCCAGCTCTGAGCGAGGCATTTGCTTTGCTCCAGAGAATCCCGGGCGTCAAGGAGGAGTCTGCAGCCAGCATCCTTGCCGAAGTAAGCGCTGACATGCAGCAGTTTCCTACGGCCGCCCAACTCAGCTCACAGGCAGGCCTGTGTCCGGCGAATCACGAAAGTGCCGACATCAAGAAGAGTGTCCGCACGAACCGAGGAAACGTCTGGCGGAAGACCACGCTCACTCAGAGTGCATGGGCGGCCACCAACCGCAAAGGATCACGGCTCAGGTCTCGCTATCACGCGCTGCGAGTACGCTGTGGGAACAAGCGAGCAATCGTGGCCCTTGGACATATGCTCCTCAAGATTGTTCACGCCGTCTTGTCCGAACGAAATTCCGTATCGGGAAGATACTCTGGCATCTGAAAGCAGCCGGAACGAGAAGCGCCCGGCACCATATTCGCTGTCTCAAAAAGCTCGGCTACAACAACTTCGCGGCTGAGTAGAGCGCCCCTATTCTCAGAACAATGTTCTCTAACATGCGCGAATTCGCTTGAGAAAAGCCCTTGGTGATTCCCTTGTAGGCGGCTACTAGGGCTACGAAGCATCTCATGCGGATCTGAGTAAAGCGGATGGATTCTCAACTGGCGATATCAGGCCTAGTCACTCACTCACTCGAAACTGGTCCATGGGTGACTCGGCGGTTCGGCATCCGCATTTCGCGAGCAAAAACGGCGCAGATGTATTGATCGTCGTCGAATCTTTCCGCTCGTCACAGAATCTGACAATCTAACGGCACGGGAGATGATGCATGGCAAAGGTAGTTCTGGTAACGGGCGCTAACAAGGGCATTGGTTTTGAGGTTTCGCGGGCGCTCGGTGAATCCGGCTTTACGGTACTGTTGGGCGCACGCGATGCCGCCCGCGGCGAAGAGGCAACTGCAAAGCTGCGCGCCGAATCGTTGGACGTCCGATTCGTGCACGCCGATCTGGAGCGCGCGCGCGAAACCGCGACTGCACTTGCCGAGAAGATTTCGAAGGAGTTTGTCCACTTGGATGTGCTGATCAACAATGCTGGCGTTGCTGACATGACGGGGGGGGTGATGCGCCTGCTAGCGCGGCCTCGACCGACGCCATGAAGCGCATCTTCAACACGAACTTCTTCGGCACGGTGGAGTTTACGCAGCCGCTGCTGCCGCTACTGAAGGCAGCGCCCGCAGCACGCATTGTGAACATCTCCAGCGGTCTCGGTTCTCTCGATATCAACACCAACCCGGACTCGCCGTTTTACGCTGTGAAGCCGCTCGGTTACAATGCATCAAAGGCAGCGCTGAACATGTTCACCGTGAATCTGGCGTGGGAACTGCGGGACACGAAGGCGAAGGTTAACTCGGTTTGCCCCGGCTACGTCGCTACGGACCTGAACAACCACAGTGGTCCGGGGACGGCAGCCGACGGCGCCATCGCGATCGTGAAATATGCGCAGATCGGCGAAGACGGCCCCACCGCGGGCTTCTTCCACAAGAACGGCGCTTACAGTTGGTAGTTTCCGATTGTTTCCGAAGCAACAATGGATGTAGTGAGCGGTTGTCACTGAGTGCATTGGCGATTATGCGCTCAGTGCGGAGCATGGCTCAATCAAGGTGACGAGAAACTTGCCGCACACTAGCGTCTTCCAAAGGGCTAACCAACGCCGCTACACGATCCTTGCCAAACTGCCGCTGCCAACTAGTATCTACTGTGTGGATTAGCTTCTCATACGCGCGGTGTACTTCGAAGCCGCGCGAGGTAAGCCATGCCATCTCCTTGCCGCCGGAACCACTGGCATGCACAAAGCCATGACGAATGAGGGCAGATGCGCCGGGTGAATGGCCAAGCTCCTGCAGCGGCCGTCCCTCAGCGGGAATCTGACGGATTACGCTTGCGCTGAGAGACAGCGCAAAAGGCGATAGCTTCTCGTATTGCATGGCAAAGGCGACCATTGCTTGTGAAACGAGCGCCGAAAGTGGAAGATTCGAGACCGTATCAGTGCCGGTGCAATGCACCGGCTTCCAATCCACCCCGTTCCCACCCGTGATGCTCGCATCCGCTAGACCATAACTCGCCGGGTAATGTGGATGCTCCAGGAGGGAAAGCAGCCACCAGATCTTCGAGCGAGCTGCGCAACTGGTTAGATACGTGCAGGCCGACTCTCGTTTGCCAGATATCCTCAGCCGTTTGTTGGAGACCTTTCCATCGAACCGCCACCTCGATCGGAATCTTCAATAAGCAATTTGCCATCTCTTGGGCGTGGGAATGTCGAGACCGCGAAACGCCCGGTTCGATAGTTTCTCTGTTTTAATTCCGAAGAACATTCGTCTCTGGAAGTCGCCAACCTGGAGTCATTGATAACCAAAGGTGTCTGCAAGCTTTGCGGATATCGGCAAGCTCATCGGAAAACATAGGGAGGATGGCGCGTTCGCTGCGAACGATTTTGAGTTCTACCGGGATGAAGTTGCATCGCCGTTATGCTCTAAATATCGAGGAGGAGCCCCGAGATGAGCGAGCTCCGATTCGAGAATAAGGACGAGAACGATTGCCTGCTCCCGACGCCGTGTAGCCTCTCCGCCGCCTGTTATGACGACACGGAGGTACGGCGCGCCGTCGCCGTGACGATGGGAGATGCGCTGTATGCGATTGCGACCACGGGGCTGGACCTGCGTGCGTTGGACGGGATCACGATGTCGCACGATTGCAGACGCGACGCGATGGCTCTCCAGCAGATACCCGAAGGCCAAGTCCCGCTGGATATGACCGCGCGGCCCGACACGATGGAGATGGCTCGAACGGTAGCCGTGCGACGCTAGGGCGAGTTCGCTTCCATATCCTGTTTCGCCCCGGTGTCGGGCTGATGATGTTGTCGCCGGAAGAGAGCCTATATAACGTCGCGTATGCCTGTATCGCTCATGAAGCGGCCCATGTTGACCACGAGAGCCATCTCTTTCGCACCTTCGGCAGTCTCTATGGGCGTCCGCTGGAGTGTGGAGAGCGTTCACGGCAGACCTCTTTGAAAGCGATGGACGTGTGGAGCGAATACAGCGCGTCGCGGTCTTCGGCTATGCTTCGTCCCGAGGCGGTCGAAGAGTTTGAGGGGCTGTTTTGTCGTGCGCTCGTGGAGAGCCTGACAACTTGCCGAGAACTGATTGCGAGCTACCGCCGGGACCAAAAGGTATATCCGGTCTTCCGCGAGATTCAGCAGCTCTTCGGCGACGTGTTTATCCTTGCCGGGTACTTCGCCCGGCGCATAGTTGTCGGCGAGGCGCGGATTGCCGAAGTGCTGCTCGACCAACACCGGAACTGAGTGACTGCCCTGTTCGCATGAAGGGCGGCGAGGTCAGACTCATGATCGATTACGACACTAGTATCTGGTTCGCTAAAGCCAAATAAGCAACTGGCAGGCCGTCCCTCTAGGGGCCGGACCGAGCTGCTACATCTGCGCCGCAACGCGCAGCGGCTCCTGAAGCCGGTGGCTGTGGCAAACCCTTACGCGCGGGGTCTGACGTTTCTGGACGGCCAGATCCCGACGCGGCGCGACCACACGAAGTACCTGACGCTCATCTGGCCATCGCGCTCCTGCATCAGCATCAGCGGCCACGGAAGACGAGGGAGCATCAGAGCAAGCCGTTCGAGTACATCGAAGTCACACTCGACAACATCGCGGTCGCCAACAAACTCACGGCGGATGTGCCGGGCCGTTCGCTCGACGAAGTTCCGCCGTAGACGCGGGACCAACGCGGCCCCATATCGACGGGGTTCACGCGATGGAAGAGGCGCAGGGATTCCGCGCGTTGTTGGATCTGGAGGAAGCCAAATACAGCATCGAGTTTGCATGCGAAAAGGGAGACAGGGCTGTCGGCTCGTCTCCCTTTCATCGTTCAGCAGGACGGGTTAGACAGCGACGGTGCCACCGTCCACGAAGAGTTCAACGCCGTTGATGAAGCTCGAGTCGGTGGAGGCGAGGAAGAGAGCGGTGGTGGCGATCTCCTCGGACTTGCCGATGCGTCCGAGTGGGATTTGTGCGACGAAGCCCTGCTTGGCCTCTTCGCCAAGAGGGGCGAGCGCGGGCGTGTCGATAGGGCCGGGGCTGATGACGTTGACCCGGATCCTGCGGTCCTTCAGTTCGTTGACCCAGGTGCGGGCGAAGGAGCGGACGGCGGCCTTGGTGGCGGCGTAGACACCGAAGGCGGGAAAACCCTTAATGCTGACAACGGAGCCGTTGAGGATGATTGAGCCGCCGTCGTTAAAAAGCTTCAGAGCCTTTTGCACGGTGAAGAGAGTGCCGCGCACGTTGAGATCGAAGGTTTCATCGAAGTGCTGCTCGGTGACCTGGTCGATGGAGGCGAACTCGCCTCGGCCGGCACTTGCAAAGAGGATGTCGATCTTGCCCTTCTCTCGCTGGACGGTGCTGAAAAGAGTGTCTAGATCTTCAAGCTTTGACGCGTCGCCTTGAATGCCGGTGACACTTGTACCAAGTTGTTGGATCTGCTTCACGGCGTCTTCGAGCACGTCTTTCCGGCGGCCGGTGATGTAGACGTACGCGCCTTCCTGAACGAAGAGTTTGGCGGTGGCGAGTGCCATACCGCTGGTGCCTGCGGTGATGACGGCGACTTTTCCTTCGAGCTTGCCCATGAGTTCTCCTTTTTCTGGCGGCGCGTTGAGGGCGGCGCAGTGTTGCTCTACTGCATGGGATGTGGTGCGGCGACGTGGGATTCAGAAGTTCACGACTTATGAACTATTCAAGGAGGGCTTCACGCTGTGTGTCGGAGAAAAGCATTTACTCTAGAGGTGACGTATGAAGCCGTTGCTCCATCCCGCGATTGAAGACGTGCCCGTTGGAGCGATTCTGCATGCGCTAGCGGACCCGATGCGCGCCGCGCTCTTTAGTGAGGTGATTGCTCAAAACTGCTCCCAAAGCTGCACTACGCTGGGCAGTGTGCTTGAGGCGCCGGTTCCAAAATCAACGCTTTCGCAACACTTACGAATCTTGCGTGAAGCGGGGCTGATCCGTGGGGAGCGCCGCGGCACGGAGATGCGCAATACAGGGCGGTGCGATGAAATCGAGGTGCGCTACCCGGGGCTGCTTGTGGCGATCATGTCCGCGCATGCGACACAGATCAAAGCCACGAAGCGGCGCGAGAAGAAGCTGACGCGGTTGGTGAAGCAGGACTGATCCGGCCGGAGGCCCGGCGGCCGTCCAAAGAACCTGACCGCGAATCGCTGGAAGATGTTTCCGGGGCCAGCGTGTCGCACGGATCGAGTTGCCGCCGCCTAACCCTCCCTAACGCGGATTTACTGGCTGCGCCTCCAGATTGCTAGTGATCCGGGGTGGGGGTAGCGAGGGTGATGTGGAAGTCGGCTGCTTCCCACTTTCCGTTCTCCCGCGTTAGCACCAGGGAGAACGTGGCCTCGTGCCGGCCTTCCAGCGGGCCGCTCGGTGACTCCAGGATCGCCCTGACGTGCGCCAGGGCACGTCCTCCCGTAACATGCGCGGCGTATGCACGTTGAAGCGATGAGTGCTGCCGGCGTAGAACGTGGAAAGCACGTCCAGATGGCTGTCGATCACCGCTTGGCGGCCTCGAAGATGGTCCGCCCGTATGGTGATGAAGTCGATGTCTTCGGCCATGGGTGCTGCAAAGCTTCTCGCGTCGCCCGCATTCCAGCCGTTTTCCATTTGCTGGATGACGCCGGTAATTGCCGTTCGATCCAGATCCGAAATTGGTTTTTTCATTTCCCGCTTTCCTGCCCAAGATTGGCTTATGCTTTAGACATGAAGCATAAAGCTTTAGTTGCAAAGTATATTGAGAGTTGGGGGAGTTTGCGATGGCGGGTCGTCCAACGAAGGCCGAACTGCAGGGTGTCTTCGACTCGGGGCAGCCAAGACGGCCTGAAGATGTTGTCGGTGTCTGTGTGTGGCGCATCTCTCTGGCCTACCAGCGTCGAGCAGAGATGGCGTTGCGGGAGTTTGGCATCAGCCACCTTCAGTTCGTCATCCTGAATACGTGCGCATGGCTCAACCTTACGACTGGGCGTGTCAGTCAGAGAGACCTTGTGGCGGAGATTGGCGTACAAGAAGCGCAATTGTCTGTGACGGTCAAAGCGCTCAAAGCCAAGAAGCTGGTGACGCAGCGCGCTGAGGAAGCCGACCCCCGTGTGCGCGTGATCGAATTAAGTGCAGCGGGGCTGCAGCTACTTGCCCAAGTTCTGCCGCACATGCGGCGTCTGCAGGCGGAGCTCTGGCCTTCAGAAAAGCAAAATGAGCAGCTTACGGGAACGATCAAAGCAGTCCTCGCAAGATGGCAGACCTAGGGCTGCGATGTCGCTCTGCGTGGGACGACTTTCCAAACAAGTCCCGTAAAAGCGCTTCTCCTTCCTGCGTCGCTCAGATCTTCATGTTGACGCGAAATCGCCCGTGCGCTTTTTGACCGGCACGTGAGCTGGAGGCTTGCTCTACCTTGCGCATGTCAGCGGCGTGGAGGCCGCCAATACGCTCAAGAAAGATAAGAAACCGCCGTCTCGCAAAATCGTTTTGCGGCTGCCGGATTTGGATCACGCGAAAGCCGCTGTTCTCAACAGCCTCAGTTCCCCTCATGCCGAACGCCACCTGGCGAAGGCGGGGGTAGCAAACGGAAAGGTCTTCGAGCGCAGCTTTTTGGGGGACCGCGAAGCGGGAGAGCCAAAAACCCGAAGGGCGAATGGCCTTGGAGGGCGCGATCGGGGCAGAGCCCCTTAGAGGGCTTGTCAACCGCATTCGTGCGCGCCAGCGCACGGATTTTCCCGGGTCGCGTTGCGGCAGGAACAGATGAGATGAGAAGGCCGACACTGGTCGTTCTAGATTACCGTTGCGGGTTTGGCAACTACCATCCCACAGGGATGAAGAGCGAGGCCGCGGAACAGGTGGCAGCACCGGCTGAATCGAGTAACACCCAACTTGCACCGGGCATATACCAAGGCCCTCACGGAGTGCGGATGGAAGGGTGGCGACAGCTCATGTTCGGCGAAGCAGGGCTATGTCATCATACGGATCAATGAGACGATGAGCCGAAACACTGCGTGGGAGCAATATTCATTGTTGTGTCCTGGAGAAAGCATGTGTTGATTGCAGCAGCTTGATGAGGGGTGAGTGGCGGAGACAGTCGAGTCTTTACTTTTCCTGGCCGGGGCGCCTTCGCCATGATCGCCAAGGCGCAGGTTGAACTCAAAGCTGAATCAGCATGCTTCGGATCGAGGATTGGGTACGCCACTAAGCAACGCTCCGCGAACCACTGACAGCGATGCCATGCGCATGCATTTCCAGAGCCTTAAAATCCATGACTACGTCACCACTCTTAACGCAGACAGCGCATTGGTAGTCTCCGTACATCTGGATCCAAACCTTGCTCCATGGCTGAGATCGAACAAGTTCTTCGAACTCCCGGGAAGAGAGAATCTTTGCATTCTTCGGAAACGTCTCACGGTGGGTCGAGTGTATGAAGCGCGTGATCAATCGCATGGCGGAAAGCGGAAGTTGAGTCTTGAGGTTAGCCGTTGGCTCAACCAGGAAGAGACGCCCCCCTGGCTTCACTACCTGGAAGATCTCAGTCATGACGGCATTGCGATTGGCAACTACAAGCAGGAGACGGGAACTGATGACCGCATCCATTGCTTCTACGCAAGTGGAGAGACATTCAACATCCCCTTGCTTAAATTGACAGTTGATCAGTTCATCCGAGGAGGCTCGCGACTGCGCCCAGGTGAGCAGACGCGAAGAGCGGTCAATCCCCAGCACCCGCAAAGCAGGATAACGCCGCGCTAACCGGCGGGCGTAGAATCCCGGACCGCATCCGACCTCCAGGACAGACATCCCTCCCGAAGAGACTCCCTCGGGGAATAGAGCCTGTGCAATCTCTTCCGTGTGATCGCAGAACAAATGCTCGCGGCAAAACGCATACAGCCAGGCACAGTCCTCGAAGAGATGCCTTGTATCCGTCTCATGCTCTGTTCGCGTCAGGCCACATGCTCCATCATCCATGTTCAGCGTTGTTTCTTCCGAAAGTGTGATCTGTTGCTTCTTCAGAGCCCGGCATACCAGTCATAGCCAAGCTTGGTCCAGTAGTCGTCCGGCTTGCTGTTGGTATAGCTGATAAGTCCGATGCGTTTGATCTGTTTGTACCCGTACTTTGTAGGCATGTGCAGTCTCAGCGGAGCGCCGTGGTATTGAGTCAATGGGGCATCCATCATCTCAGTTACAAGAAGAGTTTGGGGATGGCGGCAGACTCGGAGATCGTAGCCGGTGTAATAGTCTCCGTCCGGCGTCTCCATGTACACATACCTTGGTTCCTTACCGTCAATGAGGGCAGGCGGATAAGCCTCGAGAAAATCCACCGTACGGACACCGGCCCAACGGACGATCTGGCTCCAGCCCTCGATGCACTTGAACTGGGTCACCCGTTCACGCCGAGGCAACTGAGGACGTCCTCCATGGTCAGAAGCAATCCCGGCGTGCCCTTTGCAAGTGTAGAACGGCTCTCACCGGCCTCTTCCTTGCCGCGAGGCATTCTACCGCTGCGGTTCTCGTTTTGTTTCTCCTGTTCAAGCATCGAAGCTGGAGGCATCTTTTCGGAGGTTCTCGCCGAAGGCGGCGGCGTCTTCGTGTCGTGCCCCTGATCCTCCATGGTTTTCTCGTCGGCATAGAGGTACTTCCAGGCGGTCACATCTCGGCTGTACCGTGGGTCAGAGACGGACGCACTGGAACCGACGAGTTGAAGTCTATAGCTCGATGGTTCGAGTATTTTCTTAAGCCCGTAGACACCATTGACTCTGAGATTCTCAGCTTTAGAGAGAGGGTAGGTCGGAGCCAGAGCCCGTTCGTCAAAGATTGCGCGCGAGATCGCCGCGTTCGTCTCGAAAGCCTTTCGATAGCTACCGGGCTGCATCTCTATTGCGGGCAGATGGTCCAGCCAGTTGTAAATCCCATATCCGGCAGTCGCAGCTGCGGTTGCCACTACGAAAGACCGTCGTGTGTGTCGCCGCGAGTCGGAAAGGACTGCGGAATTCCTCTCATCGACAGTAGATCTTGACTGTTCGGGAGGCGACTCTTCGATCATCGGCTTTGGTTCAACTTGTTGTCCCGAGGGAGCAACCGGGACTGCTTCGGCTTCAGGTACGGTGCCGGTCTCTGAGGTGCCTTCTGCTTGCTCGGCGGGGATGCTTTCGCCGTCCACCCCTTTTGCAACTTCGGCTGAGTCACCGACGGCCTGCGAAATACCACCCGGCTTCCCCTCAGGCGGATCATGTGGTTTTGACTCCGCCGTTTCTTGTTCCGGCGTTTCGTCAGGATTTGATGGCTTCTTCTGGTTCCGCTCAGGTATCACCATGACCTCCTCTCCGCCTCAAGGGACATGTCTTCTTCTTTCTTGATTTCCCGACCGCTCACCATGCTTCGAAAATTGTTCCATCCGGCAAGGACCACCTGCACCACATGAATCACGAAGAAGCCGACAAAGCCCATCGTGATCCAGAAGTGTTCCCATCGCGCCATCTCGTAACCGCCGAGGACCGTAGTTAACAAGTGCAGCTGAATCGGCTTATAGATGGCAAGGCCAGTGACCAGCATTCCGAAACCCATCAGAATGGCTGCTGTATAGGCGATGCGCTGTGCTCCGTTGTATTTGGTTTGTCGCGGCAAGCCTTTACGGAGGTGAAGGTCGACCAGAGTGACCTAAATGGCATCCCGTACGCTCTGTTTGTGTGGGATGAGAAACCGTCATTCTCCAGAGATCGCGAGAAAAGTAACATAAGCGATCCCATTGGCCGCGAAGATCCACATGAAAAAGAAATGGTGGGCCAGTCCCTGGGTCACGTGGTATGGCGCATTGATAGCCTTCCAGAACCACTCTGGAAAGAAGCGGAAGAGGGTGATCTTTCCTATACCGATACGGCAAATCGCGTGCGGATGCTGGTAAGCATTGTCAGAGTCATTCCAATAAATCAGGAGACCGCTCCAGATCATGATGAAAAGTATAGGGAAATTGACCCAATGCATCCATCGGAGCGCAAGCGGATGCTTTCGATCGAGACGAAGCGGCACGGGTGGAGAGGCAGTTTCCTTCATCATTGCAATGTCCTACCGCAGAGTTATGAGTCGAGCTATAGCTGACCTTAGAGTTACGTCTTCGTGGTGCATCAAACGGTCATGATGCTAGATGAGCGTGACTTTGCTCCCGAAGCGCAGCACCGTTTGCGCAAATTCTAGGCCGGCGTAACTACCTTCAAGTATCACGAGATGGTCCGGAACTGCGTCCATTTCAAGCGCTTCGGCGTGGGTGCATGGGGTGCGGGCACCGCTCCATCGATTTTTAGTTAAACATTCGATCATCTGGCGAACACGATGGGCGACTCCTAACGGCATTACGGATTTACGAATAGGCATTACCATTCTGGGTAATGAGCGCTTGAACTCGCTCTGGATCGGCCAGCATCATGCGAAAGCTAACCGCACTTCGTCGAGTGCTGCCCCGCCATCCTAACTTGATGGTATGCCCATGCAGAAGATAAAAACAGTACAGTACGAAGTTCTTGATGATCAGTTAAGAAAAACTGACGAATGCGAAGGCCGCTGAAACTGCATCAGAGGGCCGTGGCAGACTAGTCCATCCAGCGATAAGTGTTGCGCCGGATCAGTCTTGATCCGTATAGTCCCGCATGTGACTAAAAGCCAGGTCTCTCTCTGCGAAACGCATAAGCCTGTCACGCGGGTTCTATCTGAGATCTTTGAAGCCTGCCTGCTCTGGAAAGTCGACGCATCTCTGAGCTAAATACCGATGGATTCGATATGACCACCGAAGTGCGCCCGTGATGGCCAAGGGGCGCCCCCCGCGACGGCCGGCTGAAATGGAACGGTTGGCAGTGCCGACAAACTGATCCCATGGATGACGTTGAGCTTGGCCGTCGCATTGTCGCCGTCGAAGACCGATGATTGCGCTTTCATGGGGAGTCGTATTTGTGGAACCACGCCAATGTCGCGGCGATGATCGCAGTGCTCTGCGATGGTCGTGTGCGCAAACTCCCATGGCCCGTGCCTGGTGCTCTTAGCAACGCCGTAGGTCTGCTTATTAGCTGAAGAGCATCGTACATTTGGAGTGCCTGTTCCATCGGCGTTCGGAAGTCCTGCTCGCCCACGATAAACAGAGTTGGTGTCGTCACCGAGCCTACCAGTGAAAGCGGCGAGTGCGCCCACAGGTCTTTCTCGCGCGTCCAGGGATCACCTCCGTAAATCAAAGAAGCCCCAAGGTACTGATCTGATGTGAGAGACTCACTCACTTCATTGATCACGGGCTTTTCCGCGGCGGCGGCCCGGAAGCGACTTGTCTTTCCCGTAATCCACGCCGTGAGTTCCCCTCCTGCAGAACTGCCAGTCACAAAGAGCCGGTTGGGATCGACAAAACCCTGGCGAATAGCCTCGTCGACAAGGCCCATTGCGTCGTCATAAGCCGCCCCAGGAAAATCATGGTTCGCGGGTTCCGAGAAGGCTGAGCCATAAGAGATCGATCCGCGGTAATTCCCATAAACAACTACATAACCTGACGCAGCAAAGAGCTGGTATTCGCTTGACCAATATGGACCATCATCTCCAAATGGTCCTCCGTGCAATGCCAAGATCATCGGAAGTTTTTTCTCCCCTGTGCTTCCGGGCGGCAGCAGCGCCCACCCCTCCACCGGGGTGCCGTCCGCACTAGACCGCGCTTCGAGATGCAATAGTCTGCCAAGCTGCCGCTGTCTCAAAAATTGGTTCAACGACGTGAGCGTTTCCGGTGCTTTGCTGTAGTCCTGCAGCATCAGTTCATTCGGACCGTCTGCGCTCTCACCGGAATACGCGATCATACCGGTTCGGGAGATTGAGAATCTACCACCTATTCCTGAGGCAAGCGTCTTGCTGTGGCCCTCCAGATCAAAGAGCCCAACATAAGAAATTCCGTGATTAGCAAACTTAGCGTAAACACCCTGCGCATCGGCTGCCCATGATACCGCTGAGAGGTCTCTATCTAGATGGGCCGCAAGCTGGCGTGGTTCAGTCCCGTTTGTATGCATGACATAGAGGTCGCTACGCGTGTAACTAGCTTGTCGACTCGGAGTTCTGATGTATGCGATCCACTTGCCATCCGGACTGGGTTTTGGTCCGTTGAAGCTGTCGTTCCCGTGGGTTAGTCTCGTGGCGTGGCCCGACATGTCTGTCATGTAAATCGCGGGTACCGGGTACATGTGCTGGTGTCCTGGCCGCCTGTCCGAAGCGAAGAGTAATGTTTTGCTATCCGGCAACCATGCAGGGTCGCCATCATCGAAGGGTTGACTTCCCACCTGTTGCACGACACCGTTCACCGTTGAGAGCACGAAGAGGTGACGGTGTCCGCTCCCGCTCTCGCTCTGCAGCCACTCGCCACCATCCTCGCGGTAGTGCGCAGATTGGGTTATCTGCACGGGTGCGGCCCATTGAGCACCTGCGGGCTTGTCGAGGTCGCCTTCGGCGGTATCCACTGCCTGCTGCAGAAACGACGGGGCATCCTTTTCCGGAACGAAAAGAGTGAACGCCAGCGACTTGCCATCCGGGGACCATACCAGGGTTCCCGGCGAGGAGGGTACCGCAAAATTCCGAACAACCTCAAGCGTGTCACCGCGAAGCAACTGCACGGTGCTCCTACCTGAGCTGTAGTTGACGACGGCCAGTGTTCGGCCATCCGGGGACCATGTGGGCCCACTTATGTGCGGTAGCAACACCGGAACTGCTCGCGCACCAGACAACCGAACGATCCAGAATGTTCGATCGTTGCTGTCATGTTGTATGTCGATGGTATACACGCCATATACGATTGCGTGACCATCTGGACTCATCTGCACATCGCCGACCGATTGCAGGTGCTGAAGGTCGGCGAAGCTGAATCGTTTCGCGGGCGCAACCGTCTGCGCGTGCATCACGAAAGATAGCGGAAGAAGAACCAAGCCGAGGATAATGCACGGTTCTCTGCGTTGCGTTGAGAGATGCATGACAAACCTAAGGATGTCTAGTCCTATACTGGAGGTCGCGCCGGCGATCACAGCATTCTTTCCCTGCAGCTTATTCATTGTGCCTATACCTTTCTATTGTGAACTCCGCTCGTTGCATCCTGGCAAGACGATGCATCCCGCATATAGCGGGCATGCGCGACTTCCTGGAGTTCGCGATACCGCGAAAAGAGACCAAGCATCAGGAGTAACCCGCCGAAGAATTCAAGCCCGGAAATAAAGCAGGCGTTCAACGCAGGGAGGGGGATGCGGAGGCTCGTAAAAAAGGCCGTGATTTTCGCAAGTTGTGCAGCTTACCCCATCCGGTCTGAACAAGTAGAAAGCCCCAGTACAGCTGGACGACGAGTAGAAGAGGCGATCGCAGCATTGACAAGATAGCCACAATGCGGGCACATGTGCGGCGAATTATTTCCATTCATATTCATCAATTCGTGATGTGTCATCTTGAAATGTCAAGGTCACCCATCCGGCGGCATTTCACGGCATATGACGAGACTGTTCACGACACCGACCATGGCCTGCTCGCGGCCTAGGCTCTCATCCAGGATGCTTGGCCATGAACTGGAGGATCAGGTTCGCAGTCTTGTCGTTCTGCTCGTCCAGTGGGAAGTGCCCAGCGTCGAGCAGGTGGATTTCCGCATTCGGTAGATCCTGCCTGAAGGCTTCCGCACCCGACGCGATGAAGGAAGGGTCGTGCTCGCCCCAGGCCACGAGGATGGGAGGCTGGTGTTCGCGGAGCCAGGCTTGCCATTTCGGATAGGACGCAACGTTGATGCGGTAATCGTAAAGCAGGTCTCCTTGAATCTCGCGCTGACCGGGCCGCGACAGATCGGCATACTCACTGTTCCAGGTATCAGGATTGTAGCGCTCGGGATGAGACGTGCCGGCGAGGTGCCGATCTTTGGTGGCCTCGAAGGAAAGAAAGGCATTCAGCACCTCAGGATGCGCCTTCGGATCAGCCCAGTACTCCGCGATCTTTGTCCATTTGGCTCCAAGGCCTGCTTTGTAGATGTTGCCGTTTTGAATGATGAGCGCATGCAGTTGCTCGGGGTGCGTGAGAATCATACGGAAGCCGATCGGCGCGCCGTAGTCGTGAAGGTACAGAGTGTAGTGGGTGACCTTCAGCTTCTCGAGAAGATCAGTCATCGTCTGGGCAAGATGATCGAAGGTGTAAGTGTAGGTGGTCGGCGAGGGCGTGTCGCTCAGACCGAGTCCGGGATAATCCGGAGCGATCAGATGATATTTTGTCGCGAGCAAAGGAATAAGTGTGTCGAACTGGCGCGACGACGACGGGTACCCGTGCAACAGCACGATGGTTGGGGCATCCGCAGGGCCGGCTTCCCGGTAGAAAATTCCGACGCCGTCGACCTGAACCCGATGATATGTCGTCGTAGCGTTAGTCGAAGGCAACGGCGCGGCTTGTGCCGTGCCCGCAAAAAGGGCTGTGGCAAGAGCGTATTTCGATGAGCGGTTCACTAAAGATGCTCCTTTTGCGAGCAATTCTGCAAATCATCCAGTAAGGAAAGTGTGGTGCGCCATGAAGATGCAGCGCTAGGGGTGTCTAACTTGTTCGAGCGCCAAGGCATCGAGGTATTGACGATGGCGTTCAATTTTCCCGTCCTGGATATCCCATACGTGCGCGTATGCAAGGTCGGCGCGTTTGTGCGTTGCACGGTGTACGCAAGCGAAGCGGCCCAATGACACCACCGTCGAGCCATCGACAAGGAATTCCGAAGGAGATGGTGAAAAGCTCTCCCACTCCTGCATAAGTGGAACGAACACCTTTTTCATAACCTCCTCGGGGCCTCTGTCCTGGATATTGAAATCAACCACTGAGATCCACTCGATGTCGGGAGCCATCAGGCTAACCATTTTCCCGGTGTCACCTGTTGCTATTGCTGCATAAAAATCGCGTACTGTATCGACTGGTGTTGTCATTGCATTCTCCTTTTGCCATGAGGTCATCTGCCATGGCGCGACGGTAGTCAGCCGCCCCTTCCAGGAGCAAGCTCGCGATCAAGCGAGCTTGCTCCTCCTGCGTATAGTCTCTTCAGGGTAAGGTCCTATAAGCGAGAAGAATAGTTCTAAATTCTCGTCACATACTTGAGCAAAGCTGAAGTGTTGCCGGCTGCTGCGTAGAGGCTGCTGTGTCATGATCGGATCATCTGAAGCCCTGTATGGGTTAAACATAGTTTGCAAAAGCCAGAAGACGACTCGCTGGCAACTGTCAGTTAGCTTTCGCCTGCTCTGGGAAGTCGATGCGGTTCTGAGCCAAATACCGATGGATATCCGATATCACCACAGAACCTTCTCCGACGGCAGATGCAACACGTTTCACCGACTCAGCTCTTACATCGCCGACAGCATATATGCCGGGAACGCTCGTCGCAAAGGATGTAGCTTCAAATCCCCATCCACCACCGGTGAGAACAAATCCCTTGGCATTGAGCTTGACGGCGCCGTACACCCAACCAGAGTTTGGCTCCGCGCCAACCATGACGAAAACGCTGGAAATTGGCTTTCGAACCGATTCGCCTCTCTTCCGATTCGTCCACGTGACGAACTCAAGAGCCGCCTTACCTTCGAGCTTGTCGATTTCCGTATCTGGGTAGAGAGTGATGTGTGGAGAACTTTCGATTCGAGAAATTAGATATTGCGACATGGAGCTCTCTAGAGAAACACCGCGAATGATGTGGTGTACGTGTTTCGCAACCCCCGAAAGGAAGACTGAAGCTTGCCCGGCGGAGTTCCCTCCTCCTACGACGATGATCTCTCGGTCGCGGCAAGGCAGAGATTCCATCGCGGTCGCGGCATAGTAGAGCCCCCTGTTTTCAAAATCCTCATGGTTCTTCACGTTGAGTCGCCTGTACCGAGCCCCGCTTGCGATCACGACAGAGCGTGCGCAAACAGCCAGACCGCCAGCAAGGATCAGCCGATGCAGGCCATCCACTTGTGCTGTGCTTACAACCTCACGTGAGATGGCGAAGTGAACCCCGAACTTGAGCGCCTGGAGATGGCCACGGCTCGCCAGTTGCGCTCCCGAAACGCCAGTCGGAAATCCGAGATAGTTTTCAATCTTCGAACTCGTGCCAGCCTGTCCTCCAGGGGCGTTCCCTTCGATCACAATCGTGGACAGACCTTCGGAAGCTGCGTAGACCGCAGCGGCAAGACCTGCGGGGCCTGCCCCGACAACGGCAACGTCATAGATCATATGAGGTTCAGGAAATTCTGTAATGCCGAGTTCGTCAGCAAGATCGCAGATGGCTGGCCGAACCAAGACACGACCATCCAGCAACTCCACTTCTGGCATGTTCGTCGCAGCTAAGCCCTTGCCGGATTCATTGTTCATTGGCAACTCCTCGATCCGGTGCGGATAGTAATTGCGAACCAGAAAGCGACGGAGGTTTAGTAGATCCGGATCGCCGTCGCACCCTCGAAGTATGACTCCCGTGAATGGATCGCCAATCAAGGCGATGCGACGCCATATACAAGCGGAAACGACAATGTTCACGATATCGCCCTCGGCACGCAATAACGCCCGCAAGTTTTTTCGAGAGATTCGCAACAGCCGACTCGCCAATGTCGTTCGTGCTTCGGCGACGGATCTCTGCGAGTTTAAGAGGTTCAGCTCGCCACTGAAATCGCCCACGCCCAGAGAGCGGAAGTGTTTTGAGCCACCTCCTTCTACTAAAAGCCGGCTCTCAACCTCTCCTGAGAGAACAACGACCATGTCTGTATCCCGGTCACCATACGCGTACAGAAGGGTGTCGTTCAGGACGATTTCTTCTTGTCCGTAGGACGCGAGTCTTTGCAGCATTTCGTCGCTCAATCTGGGAAAGGCTAGATCGCGGCGAAACTGAACGTCCGAGTTCGACGAAGAGGCAGGTTGAGGCGATACGGCCTGGGCTGCTGCAGTGAGTTCCTCGCGCGTCTCGCTCATCTCCCGTACCCTCCGCAGATTAACCGATACCAAGACACACACGAAGGAAGAGCCTTAAGGTTCAAACTCCCTTGTTCTGCCCACCATCGACATCGATGATAGCTCCGTGAATCCATCTCGCTTCTTCTGTTGCGAGAAAGGCGACGAGCTCCGCGACATCGGCTGGTTCGCCGAGACGAGAGACCTTCAAACGCTGGGTCGAATCAAGAAGATACTCGGCATAGTCGATGCCTTCCTGTGCGGCAAGCTTCTCCATCAGTTTCCTGCGACGTGAAGTCTGGATCGTGCCCGGCTGGACTAGGTTGACATGAATGCAGTCCTCAAGTCCCTGCTCGGCAACCGACTTGGATAGAGCCGCAATACCGCCGTTCACAGCGGAGACCAGTGAAAGATAGCGTTCTGGCGTTCGCGCCGTGCCTCCGCCGATCATGACCAGATGGCCTTTTGCAGCCTTCAACATTGGCCAAGTGTTTTTGATGACTCGGAGATTTGCGAAAAGCTTCAACCCGAACCCTACTGCCCAGTCTTCGTCCTTTAGTTCGAGAAAGCCGCCTTGGGGAGCAGCGCCTGCATTGGTGACGAGAATGTCGATACCGCCCCACAGTTGCTCGACATAGGTGGTGAGCTTCTCAGCTGCATCAGGCTGAGTCAAGTCGAGAGAAGCAAATTCAACTTCCGAGGTTAACGATCGCAGCTCGTTGGATGTAGAGGAAAGCTCCTCATGGCTCCGAGCGGTGAGATACACGCGGGCGCCTTCGAATGCAAATCGGCGTGCGATAGCTGCACCGATTCCCCTGCCAGAGCCTGTCACGAGTACACGTTTGTCTTTAAAGCGTTGCATGCATTCCTTTCGTACCCAAAATATGAGGGCTATGCTGCGCGATAGCGTATTCATCATCACGCAGCTAACGACGTTCACCTCTCGCTTCGGAATGGGGACGCGAGGTGTCTAGCTACCGAAAACAGCTTTAATTTCGTCCGCCACAGTGCGAACATTCTCGTCCAGCACAAAGTGCCCTGCATCCAGCCAAACGAGCTTGGCTTCTGGCAGATCACGCAGGTACGCCTCGGCTCCGGGAGGCACGAAGAAGGGATCGTTCTTGCCCCAGGCGATCAATGTTCGAGGCTTGTGCGCGCGGAAAGCGGCCTGCCATTCTGGATACAGGGCAACGTTGGATTTGTAGTTCTCCAGCAGATCGACCTGATAGTCCTGCACCCCAGGCCGGTCGAGTAGAGCCTGATCCAAGACCCAGTTGTCGGGGTTGATGGCGGCGGGGTCTCCGGCACCCACGAGCCAATGGAACTTCGTGCCCTCCAGACTGACAAATTCGCGCGCAGGCTTCTCGGTCTCAGGCGTGCGCTTCTCCCAAAGCGGCAGCAGCACCTTCTTGGGCGCATCACCTACGCCTTCCATGTAGGCGTTTGCGTTCTGGATGATAAATCCCTTCACCTGCTCTGGCTTCTCAGCAAATAGGCGGAAGCCTACAGGACCGCCGTAATCCTGCATGTAAAGGATGTAGGACGTGAGGCCGAGCTGATCGAGAAGACCACGCACATGCTTCGCAAGGTTCTCGAAGGTGTATTCGAAATCCTTGTTCGATGGGGCATCAGAATGGCCGAAGCCGATGTAATCGGGAGCGATGAGGTGGAATTGGCCGGCGAGAGCAGGGATCAGCTCGCGAAACATTTGGCTGCTGGTCGGAAGTCCATGCAATAGGACGATCGTAGGTGATCCAGGGTCGCCGGCCTCTCGGTAAAACACCTTGCGTTTGTTGACGGTTACGGTCCGATAGTGGGTTGATTGTAAGTCAGCTTGAGATGTTGAGGGTGTCATCAGAACTCCTTGTTGTTGGTGTCACCGTTAGGACGCCCACAAGGAGCGTAGATCTCAACAAGCAAAACTAAAAGTTCCAAATATTGCATTGATTAGTGAATATTTATCAAGTAAAAATCTTTGCTGCTGTTAGACGGGTTCAGCATCTCAACGTTCGCGCGAGCTCGACGTTTAAAAACTGAGACGTGAGACGGAGATGAACAATCTGTACGCAGCCTTTTACGAGATTTGGCGCCAGTGTAGCAGTCGATTCTGTCGTGACAAAGGCGAGTCATTCACGCGGACACGGGATGGTGTAGCCGGAGCTTCGAGAAGACCGGCCTAAGGGCGCCATAAGACTAGATCAGCTCGCGTCCCAAACGGTTACGTAGGTAAGTGCCGACCAACTCCTCTGTGATTTCCGCGAATCGTATTGCGTTCGGAGCCCGAAGATTGCGTCTACGATGAAGCACGATGGGCATCTTCCCTAGTGGGGGCAGACCCAAGTCGATAGCCTGCACGTCTGTTGGCAGACTAAGCAGAGTTCGCGTGGTCAGTCCCAATCCCGCACTGACAGCGGCCCATAAGCCCGTCAGGCTTGGGCTACTCATTGCGACGCGCCAAGGGCGACCAGCACTTTCGAGTGCTTCTAGCCCTCTCGTTTGACACCCACACGGTGGCTTGAAAAGCGCCATCGGCAACGACTGCTGTGCCCGATCCTTAAAACTCGGGCTTGCGATCCAGTGCAATGGGAGCTCGCTCAATTGCTGCGCCGTCTTCTTCTCCGAACCGCCTAACGTCAGTACGAGATCGAGATCGCCGGTGTCGATCTGTTGAATGAGTACTTGGCCCAAGTCCACCGTGACCTCTAGCTTTACAAGGGGGTAGAGCGCACTAAAGCGTGCGAGTACCAGAGGTAAAACTGTAGCTGTGAAATCTTGTCCGAAACCAATTCGAACAATACCCGAAAGAAGGGATCCGCGAAGAGTATCGATCATCTCATCGTTCAGCTCCAGCACCCTTCGGGCATATCGTAGAGCTATCTCTCCCTGTTCTGTCAGGAGCATCTTGCGCCCTTGCTTCCGAAAGAGCGGCACTCCCACCTCTTCCTGAAGTCGCTTCATTTGCAGGCTGATAGCGGACGGTGTACGTCCGAGGTGCTCCGAAGCACGGCCGAAACCGCCCAGGTCTTGAGCGACTACCAACGTACGAAGGCTGTCCAGGTTGAGGTTGTTCAGAACCATAGTTTAGATATACTCACCAATCTCATCATAATTTTTAACTTTTGTTAACAACTTACGAGTCATATGCTTGATGGTAACGCATGACCGGCGAATGTATGGTGACTGCCGACAACAAGATGCACGTAATTGCTGACCGCACAAAGCCCGCAGCAGATGCCGGAGAGTAGCTCACCACGTGCGTGTGAAATAATCACGCACCCGAAAGGTATATCAATGAAGAGTCTTCCTCTAGACGCAACAATCGTTCTGGTGCATGCCGCGTGGGCGGACGCATCGTCTTGGTCTGACGTGATCGGCCCACTCCTCAAGGCGGGCATCAAGGTTATCGCTGCCCAGATTCCGATGACTTCGCTGTCCGACGATGTGGCTGCTTTAGAAGTGGCTCTGGAAAGGGCGGGCGCGGGGCCAATCCTCCTTGTCTCCCACTCTTACTCCGGCGGCGTGATAACCGCCCTCAAAAGTGACGACCGTATCCGAGGCCTAGCCTATGTGGCAGCCATGCCCCCAGACGAGGGAGAAACAGTAGGGGACTTGTTCTTCCGAGAGCCTCCACACGAAAAAGCTCCCCATCTGGAACCCGACGGCCATGGTCTTTTATGGATGTCGGAGGAAGGAATGAGGAATGCGGTCGGTCACCGAGCGACTGCAGAGCAAAACGCAATCAGGATAGCAGCGCAACGCCCGATAGCCATGAAGTGTCTTGGCGAAGCGATACAGACTCCAGCATGGAGGACGAAGCCTTCGTGGTATCTACTGGCTGAAGATGATCGTATGTTCAGCCCGAAAACACAACGTTTTGTAGCCGACCGCATGGGCGCACAGGTCCGTTCGCACGATGTAGATCATGCTCCTCAGATTTCGTCGCCTGCGACGGTTGCAGAGTTCGTGTTGGAAGCGGCAAATGCGCTGCTCTGAGCAAAAAATAGTCTCGCATACGAACAATCAAATTGACAATTAGGGGAACCACATGACTACGTACCAGCATGCCACCATCCAGGGCCACAAGATCTTCTATCGCGAGGCCGGCTCGACCAAGAATCCGACGATCGTTCTGCTTCATGGCTTTCCGTCGTCGTCGCACATGTTTCGGGAACTGATCCCGGAGCTCGCCAGCCGCTTTCACGTCGTCGCGCCGGACTACCTCGGCTTCGGCTACAGCGATGCTCCCGCGGCGACTGACTTCCGATACACCTTCGACAACATTACCGCGCAGATCGAAGAACTGCTCTTCAAAACACTGGGCCTGAAGAAGTTCAGCATCTATGTGCAGGATTACGGCGCGCCCGTCGGTTTCCGCATTGCCTCGCGTCATCCGGAAGCGATCGAAGGCATCGTCGTGCAGAACGGCAATGCTTATGTGGAAGGCATTAGCGCCGCCTTCGAGCCGCTGCAGCCCTTCTGGGCGAATCGCAACGAGGAGACGGAGAAGGCTCCGCGAACGCTGCTGACCAAGCAGACGACGATCTTCCAGTACACGCATGGTGCAAAAAACGTGGCGGCGGTGAGTCCGGACAGCTACACCTTCGACCAGGCGCTGCTGGACCGACCCGGCAATGACGCCATTCAACTCGAACTCCTTCACAACTACACCTCGAACGTAGCACTCTACGACGCGTGGCACGAATACTTCCGCAAGCACCAGCCGCGCACGCTCATCGTGTGGGGGCAAAATGATCCCTTCTTCATCGTGCCGGGAGCGCAGGCATTCCTGCGCGACCTGCCCCAAGCGGAAATGCACCTGATCGACGGTGGCCACTTTCTGCTGGAAGAACACAGCGAATTTGTTTCAGGCAAGATCATCGGCTTTTTAGCCGAAGGGCAGAAGACGGAGGCGGGCAAATGACTAACTCTGCCCTGAACCAGACCCCGAATGGTGAGCCGCAGCGGGGGGCGGGCACGTTGCCCGTCTCTCGCGCCATGGTCTACGCCACGCTGGTGGTCGGAGCGCTCGATGCAGCCGATGGCATCGTCGTCCGCGGCCTGCAAGGCCAGAACCCGATCCAGGTCCTGCAGTACATCGCGAGCAGTCTGCTGGGCGCACGGGCCTTCTCGGGCGGGCTTGCAAGCGCGGGACTTGGCTTGGTCGTGCACTTCGCTATCGCGCTGGTGGTCGCAGCAATCTATATCCTTGCGAGCCGACGCGTCGCTGTGTTGCGTACGCAATGGGCGCTCCTGGGGCTGCTGTACGGCGCTGCCGTCTGGGCGGTGATGAACTTGGTGCTGTTGCCGCTGACCGCGGTCGCTCACAGCCCGATCACCACTGCGGCGTTGGTCAACGGCGTCATCAGCCACGCTCTGTTCGTCGGCCTGCCCAGCGCGTTCTTCGCAAAGAAGGTGGCGGCGGCATGAACGGCTTTTAGAAAAGCAAGCAATTGCAGTGCTGGTCCATGCGTAGGCGAGTTCCGCAACACCCTAGGCTCGCTGCATTAGATGTAGTTCAACGTTGTGCGTTTGGCATTTGGAGGTGACGTGGCGGCCTTACCCTTGGACGAAGCGGGCGTGCAGGCCCCAAGTATTCGGCTGGAGTACAAGCACCCTCTTGCCATCCGGTGGATGCACTGGGTCAACTTCCCGGTGCTCTTTACTATGATCTGGAGTGGACTGCTCATTTAATGGAACGATTCAGATAACGCTTATAGGCACCCCCATCGCGTTTACCGCATTGCTGTTGGTCGATTTACTCTATTCCGCTTCTTTCTGCACTGGTTTTACGAAAAGCTGCATGTGCCCTATTACGTCACGCAAGGATTGGGCTACCACTTCTTCTTCATCTGGATCTTTGCGTTGAATGGCCTGATTTACGTGCTGTATACCTGGCTTTCCGGGGAGTGGCGTTTTCTGTTGCCGCAGCGCCGCAGCCTGCAGCCTGCAGCCTGCAGCCTGCAGCCTGCGATCCAGGTGACCCTCGTGGATTTGCACCTGCGTAAGGGGCTGCCGCCGTAGACGAAGTACAACGGAGCGCAGCGCATGTATACACCTCGGTGGTATTAATGGGCGCGGGAATGCTGCTGACCGGTTTCGCGATTTATAAACCATTTCCGCCCATTGGCTGACTACGCTCTGTGGCGGCTACGAGATGGCGTGCTGGCCGCATTTCTGGTTGACCATGAGCTTTCTTGGCTTCTTCGTCGTGCACATTATGCAAGTCGTTCTGGCCGGTTGGAATAACTTCCGGACAATGGTCAGTGGGCGCAAAGTGCAACGCGTAGAAGCGCCGTCTTTGGAGGACGAGCGAAGGGGTTGGCAATGATGCAATCGGATGAAACAAAACCGCCTGCCGAGTCTGCCAATCCAGCGGCTGAGCCTATAAATGTACTCACCGGCAACCAGCGGCCCATCGACCCCAAGGACGCTGACGACGTGTTGACTCGTGGCGTAGCAGGTAAAGCGATGATAGACAACGCAGTGGAAGATGAGAACCACACGGGTCGTAAGCCGCGTGGGTTCGAAGAGTCGGGCGAAAGTTGTTCTACCCTCCCTCCGGGAACAGCGGGCTTGCTGCTGACCATGGACGATGTGACGGGGCTACCAAGACACGAATTGGCGACACAGTTCAAGTGCATCGAAGGCTGGAGCCAAATTGTGCACTGGGCAGGCGTACGGATATCCGATTTCTTGGACGCCTATCTTCCCGAAGACATTGATGGGCGCGAGCCGAAATTCGCGTACATGGAAACACCAAATGGGGATTACTACACCGGCTACGATCTTCGCGCTTTGCGGCACCCACAGGCACTGCTGGTGACAGAAATGATGGGAGCGCCATTGACACAATTTCATGGGGCACCTTTGAGGCTGCACATGCCGACGAAGTATGGATATAAGCAAATCAAACGCATCTGCCTGATCGCCTACACCAACAACAAGCCAGACGATTATTGGACCAAGCTCGGCTATGACTGGTCCGGGAGTCTGTGACTTACCGATACATCTCATGAATACGTAGGCCAGCCGCCGATGGTGTACATCCTCAACATAAGGAGACTAGACGTAAGCGTCACCTGAATACCGGATCAACAGCAAGGTTGGTATTGAGCATTCTCTCTTGGCGGATGCACATCGCAGCTGGCTTCTAATTGAGGAGAGCAGCAAAATCGCCGGCGTGGCCCTTCGCGTTGGCTATGGGATCAGATGAAGGTCTGCATCCTTATTCCACTCGAAGCCGAGCGGAGAAAGCAGATTTTCATGCTCCCGGTACGCTTCCTTGCTCATTCCGATATAGCTTGCAGTGCTGAAACGCGATCCAACCTCTGTCAGCAGCTCTTCGAGCTTGCCCGCGCTGATGACAGTACGGAAGAGATCGACCATTGTGAGATATCCGTCGCGGATACGATGGAGCAGGATTACGTACCGAACAAGATCTGTGTAGGATTGCTGCCAGAACGGTTCCTTGCCCTTGCCCCAGATCGACGTGATGATGGAGGCGATGTTGAACGCCTGGGCATAAGCATCGAGCGAGTTGTTTAGCGGGTTGTAGCGGACATTGCCATCGAGTGAGACTTCGACGTAATCCTGTTCCCGCCCGCACTGTTGCAGGATGCGCTGAAGCTGGCGGCAGAGATCGCCTTTGACCTCCAGGACGATTCCCGACAGCTTACGCAACGGATCGTCGGCGCGATACGCGAACAACTGGCGCATCGCCGGCAGGATCAGCCCATAGGTCTTTCCACTGCCGATGGAGCCGAAGGAGGCAATGCCGGTGTAGAGACCGCGCTCTGGGATCGAGAGCCACTGCGGAGCAGCGCTGGGCTTAGCGACGAGTTGACGATGGACCTCGCCAAGTACCAGGGGAAGCTCCATACGGATACGTGGATCGGGGTACGGAGGCAACGCTCCAGCGCCCAGTTCCAGTTCGGCTTTATAAAGATGGACATATAGCAGAGAAGACATCATGGAGAAGACCAGGAACGGCGTGCTGTACAGGAATAGCTGATAGCTCGATATCAGCATGTGAAACACTGGGGGACGTTCTATTGCAATCAGACGGAGCAGCGGATTCGCGGTATTCATCGGAAACATGCTGTTGAGGATGATGCCGTAAGCCGCGCTCAGTCCCAGCGCGAGCACAATACGGTACTCGACTAGCGGACGGATGAGTCTTTGAAGATGTGGGGATTGACGCATGGTGTGGATACCTCTTCTACGCGTGAGTAGCCGCAGCGTCTGATTTCGTTGTGACCTCAGTGGTGGGTTTGGTCGGCGTGGGTGTAGACCTCGCACCGCTGGCAGGTCGCGCTGCGCTCGTGGTTAAGTTGGCCTTGTACTTTAGGAAGTCCTCTTCCTGGGCCAGCGCAAAGCGGAGCAGCTCGTTGACGATGTACTTGCGTTCGTTATCCGACCATTGGCGCAACAGGTCGATGTCGTTCGAGATGCTGTCCTCGATATTAGTTTTGAGTAGCACAAGGCTAATCTTGCTGGCTCCGTGTTCGATTTTGAATTTGCTCATCGTTGTTTTCTTTCTGGCCGCAGCCGCGACCTTTACTGAAACTTACTGCGGTTCAACTCCTACCCCGATTCAGGTCCTGAACAGGAACAAGTTCGGACTGAATCTGGTACTCACTCTGGTCTATTGAAGTACCGAAGCTGGACCCAACTCGGTACGCACTGAGAGATGTCCGAGCCACGCTTTATATGTGCCGGAAGGGGCGGGAGCGACCAGCGCGGCGGAGCCGACGCGGGAAGTGCGAAGCACTGGGGTCGCTCCCGCCCCCATACCTACCTTCCATTAATCGGGCGCTTCCGCGTCTCGTTGTTCTCGTGTGCGTGCAGGTATTCGAGGAAGTGATCGACCCCACTCGGCGTCATGGAAGTCACGTCGAGGATGTGAGTCTCCGGGTAGAGCGCCGCGAAAACCTTCGCGGCACGCTCGAAATTATGGTCGGAGTCGGCGAGGTAAAGCAGTTCGAAGCCGGGTACCCAATACACCTGGCGCTTTGTCTTCGAGAGCGCGGACAACATCGACAGAACCGGCGTGATGCCGATACCAGCGCTTAGCAAAACTACTGGCCCGGTGCTTGGCTGGGCTGAACCAAGCTGGCACACCGTAATGAAGCAGCTGCGGGGCACAAGATAATCCTCACGCCGCTGCCTTTAAGGAGCCCAGTACCCAATGTCGCAAAACCACATCCAGGAACACATAGACCTGATCGCGAAGCATGAGCAAGACTTTCTGGCTCGGCGAACGTCTACTGAGCGCGTAGGTGACGCAATCGCTGCGTTCGCCGGCAGTTTTGCCTTCGTGCTTCTTCACCTCGTGATCTTCATCGTGTGGATCAGCATGAACACTCTCAGCACCGCTCATGTGCGGCACTTCGACCCAGCACCCTACTCACTGCTTAGTACCTTTGTGGCCGTTGAAGCTCTCATTCTGGCTAGCTTCATCCTGATGCGGCAGGGACGAACTACCCAGCGTGCGGAGGAGCGCGACCATCTCATGCTGCAGATTCTCCTGCTCTCAGAAAAGGAGATCACCGCAGTGCTGGAAGTGAATCGTCACATCGCACGGCGGATCGGACTGGAAGAGATAGCGAATTCTGAGGACGTGTCAGCTTTAAGTAAAAAGATCTCCATTGAAGATGTCGCTCAAACAATCCAGGAAAGTCTGCCAGAGGCGGAGTGAGTGCAGCCTCCTCAACGCTGACAACATTTGCAGGGTATCCAGGCATCCCTTACGCCTTCTTTATGAATAGGGGCGCACCCTGAAAGGATGAGAGCGACGTACGCGCACAAACAGATGAAGTCTGAACCAGGGCAAGTCTTGAAGGCCTTCGCGGCTACGCACCGATATGCCCGCGCCCTGGAGGTCCGGGAACGAAGTGACCGAAGGACGGGCCTGATCGCTTTTGCAGCTATCGGCACCATACTCTGGACGCTGATCTACCTTGCAAGCCACATCGCGGCAAGGTAAAGCAGGCAACCAACGAAGAGAAAGCGCGCAAGCAACAGGTCGCAGACGATACAGGCAGCCTGGGCGCGATTTGTGCCAACCGCGTTGAAAGCGATACTCCCGCGAGCGGAAATGGTGGCGGGTCCATCTCTGGACCGAGCCGCGCGAACGGGCCAGTGTCTCGGCATCCTGGCTGCCCTTGTGATCGCAATTCGCTTATTCTTCGGTTGACGAATCGGATTCAATGACCCAGTCTTCAATTAACGGGGTGGCCGAAAGGTACATACTTCCTTTGAGGAACCAGGATCTTGATTCTCGAGCCCGCCTTTGCCCTATTCACACTGGCGCTTACTGGCGCTTTCCTTCCTGCCGCGGGGGAACACGGCTGCCAGAATCCTACTGACAGCGCGCTATCTGGAAGCGTTCAGGACAGCACCTCGGCTTTGGTTCCCGGAACCTTACTGTCGCTTGACGGCAGTCGTAAGACAACGAGTGGCGTTGACGGTAGCTTCGCGTTTGCGTGCGTGAGTGCCGGCACGCACCACCTCCTTGCGAGCGCGGGAGGCTTCGCAGGCCTTGATCTGACGTTGATCACGCCCGCCAAGAGCCCGATTCTCATCATGCTGCAACCAGAAGTCGTTCAAACAAACGTGGGCGTCAGTGCCGCCGAGCCGGGCGCCTCCACCGGGAGTATGACCATTTCGGGGGGAGATCTGCAGACGTTGGCCGATGACCCGGATGACCTCTTGCGTGAGCTTCAGCAGCTGGGTGCAGCAAACGGTGGGAGTCCGGCCAACACGACGATCACCGTAGACGGTTTTCAAGGCGCCTCCAAGCTGCCACCAAAGAGTTCCATCGCCTACATCAAGGTCAATCCCGACTTGTATTCGGCCGAGTACAGGGACCCGCCTTACGATGGAGGGCGAGTGGAGATTTACACCAGGCCGGGCCAGAGTGCTTTTCACGGCGCTCTTTTCACAACCAACGGCAGCCCATGGGAGAACGCCCGCGATCCCTTTTCGCCCGAAAAGGCCGCAATCGGTAAGCAACGCTACGGCTTTGAGCTGACTGGTCCGGTACAGAAGGGCTCCGACTTCGCACTCGATCTGGAGCATCGAAGCATCGACAACTTCGCGGTTGTAAATGCGGTCACGCTCGATAGTGCGGGAGACCAGGTAAACACAGTAGCGAACGTGCCTACGCCGCAGGCCCTTTGGGTCGGAGAGGCCAGGCTGGACTGGCAACTCGGTGCAACGAATACGCTTGCCACCACCTACAGCGCGAACGTGAACAGCCTTGAAAACCTAGGCGTAGGTGGGACCATGCTCGCTGAAACCGGCTACGACAGCGGTCAGTATGAACACACCTTACGATTTACGGACGTCACCGTTGTCTCGCCTCGCTTGATGCATGAAGCGCGTGTTTCGCTGCGCTGGGATGGCCAGACAGATACGCCGCTTTCCTCCGCACCGCAGATCAACGTCGCGGGCACGTTCACCTCCGGTGGGGCAACAATCGGGCCAGAGCACCTCCGGGGCTTCAGCCTGGAAGCCGACGATGACGCCATTCTTACTACGAAGAAGCACACGCTGCAATTCGGTACCCAGTTGATGCTCTATGACGAGCATCAACAACTCACTACGAACTTCAATGGCACATATACGTTTGGCGGTGGCACGGCTCCCGCACTGGACTTGAACAACATGCCTGTCCCTGGTCAGGCCGAGATCATCTCCGGGATAGAACAGTATCGCCGCGCGCTATTGAACCTCGCTGGTGGCACGCCTACTGCCTTCAGCAACGTCGTAGGAACACCGGCAGTCAGCTTCAAGCAGTTGCAGGATGCCGTATATCTGCAGGACCAGTTCGATGCAGGTCACGGCATGCACATCTCTGCTGGATTGCGCTACTCCCTGCAGAACGATCCAGTCGTGCTCAATGGCGTCAATCCCCGTATCGGAGTGATGTGGGCTCCGGGCAGGAGTGGTGCGTGGACGTTGCATGGACATATGGGGATGTTCTCCATCGCCTTCAATGAGACAGACCAAGCTGAAGTTTTGCGGGAAGATGGATCAGCTCGGGTCACAAGTACCGTTTATAACCCGGTCTACGGGAATCCCTTCGCTGGTGCTACCCCGATACACAGCGCTCGGCAGTTTTCGCCGCACATCGCCAATATCGGCTCGCTTGCGGGAGATATCGGTGGAACGCGCGTCTGGCCGAAAGGTTATAGCCTTTCCTTTACGTATAGCTTCTCTCGTATCTGGAATGATCTTCGCTCAGAAAACATCAATGCACCTCTCGATGGCGAGCCAACGGGAGCAAGGGCCCTTGGCATCCCGAACTTAGATCTGCTGCAGATGCAGAATAGTGCGCGAAGCATCGTCGATGTAGAGTCCGTCAGCTTCAACAATTCCAAGTCGAAGTACGTGCACTTCTACTCCGGTGGCGATCGCCTCAACATCGTGAGCGACACAGATGACGACCACTTCTTCACTCCGCAGAACGCGTTTAGCGATGCGGGCGAGTTCGCGCACATCAGCAACTTCGCTACCTGGCAGGTTTACGGGAGCATTCGCCTCTACTTGCCAGAGAAACTTCAGCTCAGCACCCGCCTTCATGCAAGCGGCGACCAGCACTACAACATCACGACTGGCTTTGATAACAATGGCGACGGAAACTTCAACGATCGTCCTCAGTATGCAACTCCCAACATCCCCGGCGCCATTCCTACCCCGTTCGGCTTGCTCACAAACTCAGGTGGCGCCGGAGCTTTTCCGCGCAACAAAGGCGTACTGCCCTGGACTTACTATCTGGATGAGAACCTGCAGCGTGACTTCACGCTCTCTCGCGACGCAAAGGCCGAGCACCAGCAGTTACTCTCAGTAAACGTCCGCTCTTCGAACCTGATAAACCATACCAACATCACTCAGGTAGGCGGCGTTCTCGGTTCGCCGCTCTTCGGGGTCCCTTATCAGGCAGACAACGGCCGGCGTGTGGAAGCTGGTTTACGCTACAGCTTTTGAGCGATGCTGCTCATGCGGAGCGCAGAGCTGGTCAGTACTTTGGGGACTGCGCTTCAAAGTGGCTTTGGGTGGCTGGCCGCTTGGAGCTGTCCTCGCTGACCTGGAAACAGCTTTTCCCATACACCTCACACTGAGAGATATCGCCGTCCATCTGGAGACCATTGCTGAGAACCCCACGCCTGCTCCTGGGCCCTCCAAGGAATGGTCACGAGACCTGCGGGCTGTATGACGAATGGTTGCTGGAGAGTAGTACATCGATCGGACCCAGCCACAAGCAATGCCCATCGTCACTGGCGACATAGGTGGAGCAGTCTCAGGTAGTCTGAAGAAAAATCCAGCGTCGACGAAGGGATGATTGATGAAAGCAGCGTGGTATGAGAAACAGGGACCAGCTCAGGACGTGCTCGTCGTTGGAGAGATGCCTGACCCCGAACCCGCGGCAGGAGAGGTTCGTATCCGCGTCTCCGCGTCAGGGATCAACCCGGGAGACACAAAGAAGCGGGGCGACGCCTTCGGGCTTGGAATGCCGTATCCCCGCGTCATCCCACACAGCGACGGCGCGGGGACTGTAGACCGAGTCGGCGCTACGGTCGACCCCGCGATAGTCGGCAAGCGCGTCTGGTGTTTTGGTGCGCAGTCTTACCGGCCCTTCGGCACAGCGGCAGAGTTCACCGTAGTGCCCGCGGACCACGCGATACCACTACCCGACAGCATCTCCTTTGAGGTAGGTGCCTGCCTCGGCATACCAGGGATCACCGCGCACCGCGCCGTTCACGTGGCGGGTCCGGTCAAGGGGAAGACAGTGCTGGTGCAGGGCGCGGCCGGTTCCGTGGGATTGTGTGCTGTCCACCTGGCACGCTTTGCAGGGGCTCATGTCATCGGGACAATCCGCTCCGCATCAGAAGAGGTGCCTGCCGCAGGCGCGGGTGCGCACGAAGTGTTCCTCAGCGATGGGAACCTGGTCGCTAAAGTCAAAGCTGCGGCACCGGATGGCATCGACCACATCGTCGAAGTCGCATTCGCGGCTAACCTCGAGCGCGATGTCGAAATGCTGACATCTGGTGGCACACTCGCGACGTATGCGACAAATGAGGCACGGCCTTCTATCTCAGTCTGGCCTATGGTTTTCAAGAATATCCAGCTCAACTTTTTAGGAAGTGACGACTTCCCGCTTGAAGCCAAGATCATCGCGGCCAAGGACATCGACGACGCTTTGCAGGCTGGATGGTCGGGCTTTGCGGTCGGAGAACGCATTCCGCTCGCGAATATCGCGCGCGCCCACGAGCTTATGGATCACCCGACGCGCGCGGGCCGGATCGTCGTGACGATCTAGCCCGAGGACCGAAATCTTCTGTGCTTCAGTGCCGTGTTCTTAGGTGATGCGGCACGAGTTACGCTTGCGCACAAAGCTTCGCTCTCAGTTGGCCACGTCTCTCGCAGCGCCATGATCGAGCCCGGCCGGCTCCGGTGCTACCGGCAGTCTTCGATCCCGCGTGGAATGCGCTGCAATCTCGGACCGCTCCTTCCTACCTTGCGCGTGGCAGGCAGCCGCGAAGGTAGAGCAAATCGGAACTGACCCGCTAACAATCTGCGACGACCCTTGACGACGGTGCAGCCAGTGCGATAGTGTCCGACGCGTTGACTATAGCGTTTACTTTATCGCGGCAAAGCTGCGGCAGCAGTAGGTGCTTAGCCGGTGTTTCACCAGAGTGGTTAGCATAGGTCGGATGGGCCAGCGAGGCGGCCGAACGGGGCATAGCTTCGCGGAATAACAGCAGTGGTAGGGACGTAGCGGACGACAGGGAGGCTGTCAACGAATGAGATACGGGCAGGGAACAGGGATCGCGCAAAGCGGTAAGACGGAGTGGATGAAGCGGGTGTCTCGGGATCATCGGGGAGCAGGCGGGTTCGCGGTGTGGGTGGTGCTGTTGCCGCTGCTGGCGGCAGGCGGGCCGGCTCTGGCGCAGGCGACGGATGCGACCATCAACGGCACGGTGACGGACGCGGGCGGAGCGGCTGTTCCAGGCGCGCATGTGATGGTGCAGAACGCAGGCACCGGCGCAAGCCAGACGGTGGACAGCAATAACTCCGGCATTTACACGGTCGGCCAGCTGCTGCCGGGGACTTATACGGTCACCACATCACGGGATGGATTCCAGACCAGCGTTGACAAGGGTGTGGTGATTACGGTCGACCAGGTGGCGACGCTGAACGTTGCGCTGCGGGTGGGCGATGTGAAGGAGACGGTGACAGTCTCAGCGGCGGCGGCGCTCATCAACACGAGCAACGCAGAGATCAGTCAGGTAGTGGACCAGCACGCGATCAAGGAGCTGCCGCTGAACGGGCGTGACCCGTCGAGCCTGGTGCTGCTGTCGAGCGGCGTGACGAACGTACTGAACACCAACGTGGGCGTGCTGCAGACCGAGACGACGTTCCCGACGGAGTCCGGCGCTTCCGCCGGCGGCGGGAGGCAGGGCAGCACCTACTACCTGCTGGACGGCGCGCCGAACATGGACACCTATGTGCTGCTTGCGGCGCCGTTTCCGAACGCGGATGCGACGCAGGAGTTCCGGGTGATTTCGAACAACTTCGACTCGCGGTACGGCTACTCGCCGAGCGCGATCGTGACGATCCAGACGAAGTCGGGCACGAACGCATTCCACGGTGGCGCATTCGAGTTTCTGCGGAACACAGACCTGAATGCGGCGGACTACTTCAGCCATAACGTTTCGACGCTGAAGCGGAACCAGTTCGGCGGGTATATCGGTGGACCGATCCTGAAGGACAAGCTGTTCTTTTTTGTCAACTACCAGGGAACGCGGGCGATCCAGTCGGGATCGGCAAACAGCACGTTCACGCCAACGGCCGCGATGCTGAACGGGGATTTTAGTGCGGTGCCGGGAACGCTGACGGGCGGCTTTGCCACAGTGGCAGGCAAGCCGAATCAGATCAGCCCGACCCTATTCGACCCGGCGTCGGTGAAGATCGCGACGACGGCGCTGCCGCTGGGCCAGACACCTTCCTCGGGTCTGGTCGAGTTCCTGGGACCGTCGAACCAGCAGCATTTCGACGAGGGCACGGCGAGGATCGACTATAACCTCAGCCAGAAACAGCACCTGTTTGTTCGCAGTTTCACAGATTATTTCAATCAGATCGGCAGCGCGATTAAGGGCAACATCGTCGGCAATGCAATCGTAACGGGCAAGCCTTCGAAGTACTTTAACGAAGCGGCGGGGTACGACATTGCGATCAGCCCGTCGCTGCTGAACACATTCACGCTGTTTTGGAACCAGCTGCAGGTGATGAACTCCGGGCAAGGGCTCGATACCAACGGCAACTCGGTCTGCCTATCGAAGTACACCAACGTGGTCGAGATCCCGGGAGCGTGCTACCTGGAGGGGTTGTCCGTCAACAGCGGGTCCAACGGGTTCACGACGAACTACAACGAGCCGACAGGCGAGGCGCGCACCACCTATGGGTTGTCGGACAACATTTCAAAGACGATCGGGAACCACACCCTCAGCATCGGCGGGAATATCTGGCGACAGTTCGCGCAAGAGAACTCGCAGTACCCGGCAACGCCGATCGTGAACTTCTCAAACCAGTTCACCGGGTTTGGGCTGGCGGATTTCCTGCTGGGCGACGTGAACCAGTTCACGCAAGGGGCGGGCGAGATCGCAAGCGTGAAGGGCTGGCAGTTTGGATTGTACGGGCAGGACCAGTATAGGGTGCGGCCTAACTTTACGCTGACACTGGGCGTGCGCTGGGACCCGAGCACACCGCCGGGCTCAACTGGCGGCCGCGGTTCCTCGTTTCGGGCAGGCCAGCAGAGCACTCGCTTCCCAAATGCGCCACTGGGAGAGATCTTCCCGGGCGACGCGGGGCTCGACGCCGCACTGCAACCGACGGATTATGCGTACGTGCAGCCGCGGGTAGGCTTCAATTGGCAGCCGAGCACGCTGCCACATACGGTCATTCGCGGGGGCTTCGGACTGTTCACCAGTCCTCTGCCATACTCCTCGTACAACCACGTGGCGGATATCGCTCCGTTCAGCCCAACGTTCGTGCTGAATGCCAGCCCGACTAACCGAATCTCGTTCAGCAACATCGCGGCGAGCTTCCCGGGTGGCGTGAGCCCGTTCCCGCCGTTTGCTTCGCTGAGCTTTAAGCCGCCGACAAACTCGGCGTTTGCCGGGCCCGTGAACCTGGGCGCGACGTTCTCGCAGAACTTCCGGCTGGGCACGACAGAGAGCTGGAACCTGTCAGTAGACCAGCAGTTCAGCAGTACATTCGCGGCGCATATTGCATATGTAGCGAGCGAGTCGTACCACCTTGCGCAGGTGTTGGACAACAATCCAGGAAACCCGGCGGCGTACGTCGCGTCCGGGGGAGCGGCCGATCCACGATTCAACCCGCTCTTCGGACAGATCCTGGCCGATACGAGCCTGGGCACCTCACCGTATCAATCGTTGCAAGCCGGAGTGGAGGAGAGGCTTTGGCACGGGCTGCAGCTACAGTCGAACTTCACCTGGTCGAAGGTGATCGATATTGCTTCGACGGGTAATATCTCCTTCTCGGGCGGTCTGCCCGATCCATTTGACATCAGGCATAACCGTGGCATTTCGGACTTGAACGTACCGCTGATCTCGATTACCAACTTTGTGTACACAACGCCTTTGCTGGAGGGACACAGCGTGTTGATCAAGAACACGCTAGGCGGTTGGGAGATCAGCCCGATCTACACGCTGCAAACGGGTCGGCCATTCGGGATCGTGGGCGGTGCGAACGGCAGCAACAACTCGGGGGCGCTGCAGGGCGGTGACCGCGCGGATGTAGTGCCGGACAAGAGTGTGCAGGAGCGGCAGGGCAGCAAGCAGAACTGGATCCTGCACTACATTCCTACGGGGGCGTTTCAAGCCAATGCGCCCGGGACTTTCGGTAATTCGAAGCGAAACCTGTTCACGGCGCCGCCAACAAATACCGCCGACATCGCCTTTGCCAAGAACTGGGAGGTGCGGGAGCGGTATGGGCTGCAGTTCCGCTGGGAGATGTTCAACGCGTTCAACCACACCAGCTTTGCAACGCCGAGCAACGATCCTACCAATCCAAGCAGTTTCGGGCAGATTACCTCGACCGGACCGATCGGGGCGAGGTTGATGCAGGGGGCGTTGAAGGCGACGTTCTAACAGCCGGTGGAACGGACCTGTCTCAGCCGTGACAACGGCAAGTGCAGGCTCTGAGTTAGAGCCCGGTCCGCATGCGAGACCGGGCTTTGCCTGGGATGGCGCGGGGAGGCCGGCTCGGACCGACTTGTCTGTGCAAAGGATGACGGAGCCAGAGGAGACAGAGGATGGACCGGCGGCAGGTGTTGAAAGCATGGGCGGCGGTGGCGGCACTGTACACGGCGGGGCCGGGTGCTGGTGCAAGGGGCATGGGCGGCTGCTGGCCCGGAGCATGGCAGGAGCCGACGGCGGGCTCCGTGGTTACCTATGATGAGCGCTCAGTGCTACTGCGCGGCCAGCGCATGCTGCTGGCGTGTGGTGAAATGCACTACCCGCGGTCGACGCGGGCGATGTGGCCGGTCCTGCTTGAGCGCAGCCGGTCGCTGGGCCTGAACACAATCTCGACTTACGTTTTCTGGAACGTGCACGAGCCAAGTCGCGGGCAGTTTGACTTTACCGGGGAGCGCGACCTGGGGCACTTCCTGGACCTTTGCGGGCAGCATGGTCTGAGCGTATTTCTCCGGGTAGGGCCTTACATTTGCGCGGAGTGGAACTACGGCGGGTTTCCTCCCTACCTGCGCGATGAGCCGGGCATCACGATTCGCACGATGAACCAGCCCTACATGGCGCGCGTCGAGGCTTTCTTCGAGCGGCTGGCGCCGGTGGTGAAGCCGCGGCTGGCCTCCAATGGCGGTCCGGTGATCCTGGTGCAGGTGGAGAATGAGTACGCCAACGTGGCCAAACGCTACGGCGAAGCCGGCCAGCAGTATCTGCGCTGGATCGTGGAGCTGGCGCAGCGGGTGGGACTGACGGGCGTGCCGACGACGACCTGCGAGGGCGGGGCGCAGGGAGCGATCGAAACCTCAAACGGCTTTATCATCCCTCCCGAGCGGATTGCGGCGGTACGGGCCTCGCACCCGGGCACGCCGCTGCTGTGGACCGAGCTGTACCCGGCCTGGTATCGGGTCTGGGGTGGCGGCATTGCGCCGGGCCGGGATGTGCGCGGCATGGCGGGTGGCATTCTTGACTTCGTAAGTCGGGGCGGCTCGGGGTGGAGCTACTACCCGTGGCATGGCGGCAGCAACTTCGGGCGAACCTCGATGTATCTGCAGACAACGACGTATGACTTTTTCGCGCCGCTCGACGAGTACGGAGGCATAACCGAGACGGGCCAGTATCTGGGGCGGCTGCACGCGGTCCTAGAGGAGCACAAGACCGTGTTGCTGGAGGGTGACCGGAAGGAGAGTGTCACTGGGGATGTGCGCACGGTGACATGGCAGCACGGCGGCCAGCAACTGACGCTGGTGCAGCAGCAGGAGCCGGAGCACTCGACAGACCAGCACCCGGTAGACCGTGTGCACCTGCGGCAGATGAACCTGCATGCGAAGCTGCTGGGGACCCATGGCGAAGTGCTGCTGGATCTGGACGCGCTGCGCGGAACGGTGGCACAAAGCTACATGGAGCGCGAGTGGAAGCCGGTGCCCGGGCAGGAGGCTGCAGCCGCCTGGCAGATGTGGGACGAACCAATGCCGGCAGACCGGCACGATGCGGCGATTGATTCCGTGGAGCCAACCGAGCAGCTGCTGCTGACCAAGGATGCGACCGATTATTGCTGGTACAGCACGACCCTCAAGGGCGGACCGGCGGGCGAGCTGGTGATTCCGTTCGGCGGCGATTTCTTCTACGTCTACGTGGACGGCGTGCTGGCCGCCACCACGAAGACGCCGCTTGATGAAAATCGCGGGCACATTGTGCCGGACGACCCCGCGCACCCGCAGCCCATGGCGAACGTGAGCGAGGCCGGGCACCAGAACGGCTTCCGCCAGGTGTTTGCACTGCCGGCGATGCCGGCGGGGGCGCATCGGCTGGATCTACTGTGCGTGGCGCTGGGCATGGTGAAGGGCGACTGGCAGATTGCGGCGCCGATGAACATGGAGCGGAAGGGCATCTGGGAGGGCGTGACGTGGAACGGCAGCCCGGTGCAGCACTGGCGGATGCGGCCCGGGCTGGTGGGCGAGCAGCGCCAGCTGCAGCTGGGTGGAAACGTCACGGACTGGCAGGCCGCCGCCACGGCGTCGACAGCCAGACCGCTGCGCTGGCACCGGACGCAGATGCAGGTACCGCCGAGCCTGCTAGGAGGCTCGGCGGTCTTCCGGCTGAATGCGACGGGGCTGGGCAAGGGCATGTTGTGGGTGAACGGCCGGGGCGTGGGCAGGCACTGGCTCATCGAGGCGAAGTCGCCAGCGGGCACCCGTTCGCAGCAGTTCTACCACGTGCCCGCGGACTGGCTCCGCGCGACCAATCAGGTGGTGGTGTTGGAGGAGCAGGGCAACTCGCCCGTTGAGGTGCAACTGCAGGTGCGCGTTTAGGATCTGCCATCGCAATGGCTACGATGCCTTGGATCGTTGCCGGGCGTGACGGGCACCGTGACAGGAGATCGCGGCCGGGCTCACGTCCTACATTCCGAGGACACTCCCTAACGGCAGGGCAATCCTTGGTGCTCGGGCGCCCACCGGCATCTCACCTAACATAGTCGTGTAACGACGTATACTTGCTCCGTCTTCGGCATCTCTTCAAAAGGCTCCTATGTTCATGCGTTCAGCCTCTCCAGCCGCTCTCATTGCCGTGGTTCTGATCTCACAAGTCACAATTATCGTGGCAACGCTTCCAGCGGCCGCTCAGGTTCAGACGTCGTCCTCGCTTGAAGGCACCTGGCAGGGGGCAGTCCGCCAGCCAGACGGTAGCGATAACCGATGGGTCGTCAAGATCGAAAAAGTCAGCGGAGCATGGAAGGGTACGCTCTGGTTCATTGACCAGAGGTCGCCTGCGATCCCGATCGATAAGGTGACGCTGAATAGTGGAACCATGTCGCTTGACATCGAGACAATCGGCATTACGTTTGATGGGAAGGTGGCGGCGGACGGAAGATCGATCGCCGGCACGCGTACGGCGGGCGACAACAAAGCTCCGCTGGTATTTACGCGCGCAACGCCAGAGACCGAATGGGCGATCCCGGAACCGCCTCCGCGGATGGCCAAGATGGATCCAAGAGCTAACCCGACCTTCGAAGTGGCGACAATCAAGCCGCAGGATCCGAACAAGCAGGATTTTGCTTTTCTCCTGAACCAGGGCAGCTTTATTGGGCGGGGACTCAGCGTGGAAAAGCTGATGACGATCTCCTTGTCGCTGAATTCTGCCCAGATCGTGGGCCTGCCGGGGTGGGCCAAGCAGGACAAGTTTGACATTGAAGCCAAGTCGGATACGCCGGGAGAGCCCAGCCTGCAGCAGTTTTTCGACGAGGTGAGCAGGCTGGTAGTGGAGCGCTACGGGTTGAAGTACCACAGAGAAAAGCGGGTCATGACGGCCTATTCCCTGGCGATCGCGCGGGGAGGCTTCAAGATGAAGTCGTCTCCTGCGAGCTTTGGCGACATCCCGGGGTTCGGCCTGCCGCCAGGACGGCTGGACATCAGAAACGCGACCATGAGGGAGTTCTGCGGTCTTTTGCAGTCTGATGTTCTCGATCACCCAGTCGTTGACCAGACCGGCCTTGGCGGGACGCGTTACGGTGGCACGTTGAAGTACCAGATGGATGATGCAGAGGCGGCCAAGAGGGGTATGGCGAAAGCACCGCAGCCTCCCGACGGAAGCGACATGCCTCCGCCGCTCATCACTGCGCTTGCCGAGCAGTTCGGGCTCAAGCTGGAGTCGGGCAAGTTGCCAGTGGATGTGATCGTTGTAGATAGCGTTTCAAAGCCATCGCCAAACTGACCGCCGGCGCTCTGGCCAGGTTCCTATCGCCTTCATCGCAACCCTCCAAGTGCCAGCATAGTAATTGCCGTTTGAGTTGTAAAAGCTGCAATGCTTCTCGTGGCTGAGGGAGTGCGCCTGAGCAAAGCACGTGCTCAGGCAAGCCTCTGTTCAAAGCCGGGGAATCAATCATCCAGCGTCGCGCCAGCACCCCAGCAGTGAGCGTCACGGCCGACTCCGATGACAAAGGGCTCTCCGCCACACTTCGGGACTCTTCCCGTTGTGCTTCCAGGTTTCTGACCGGCTCAGCCGATACAAGAACGAGACAAGAACGAGACCGGCTCGCTCAACGCCGTCAGCATCGCGCCCGGTGCGGGAGGAGATTCTGAGCGGTAGTAAGATGGCGATTCTCCAAGCCGCGTTAGAATACGCAGGTTATACCTCGCTGCACACCCGAGGCATTCGGCCTTCTGATTGGGAATTCAAAGACTGTATGCCGCCGCAGCAACCCGGATCATGATGCGCTTTGCCACTAGCTGCAAGAGATCTTCATTATGGATTTGCGGGCTGAGGTGTGGCGTTCTGGCCGATCAAGGTTTTAATGTCGCTAACCAAGAGCTTGACTGAGTCGGTGAAGGCGGCGTCGCGGTTCTTCTTGCGGAATTTGAAGTCGACCTGCTCGACGAAACCCCAGAGGGCGACGTGCGTCCTGGCGTCGGCGACGCCGATGCGGATCTGGGGGACGGTGTATGGTGAATCCACGAAGCGGACAGCGAAGATCACGTCGGCGTCGCTGGGATCGGAGACGAGATCGTAGCGGTTCCAGGTCTTCATGGCTGAGTAGAACTCTCCGTAGGCTCGCTCCGGGCCTCCGCTGTAGGCATCAGGAAAGGCGGTAACGTCGCCGAGTTCGTAGGAGATGAAGGCTTTTTTCTCGTTCAGCAGCGGGGTTGGAACAGGAGCCTGGACGGTGTTCACTCCGACGTCGGCGGAGCTCTTCTTCGGCGTCCCGAGCCGGATCACTTGGGCCGGAGCGGTGAGACTCGCAATGAGGAAGAAGCTGGTGAGGAGCTTCGGGAAGTGGCGAGGCATGTTCCTCTCCAAGACAGCAGGCGGCTGTGATGCCAGATGATAGACGTACATGAAGCCATAAAGTCTCCTGAGTGCTTTACGCAGAGTAAAGGTCATTTTTCTTAGAATAGGCAGCTCTACTCGACCGCTAAGATGTTGTATCCGAGCTTCTTCAAATACCTTTATGGCGCCGAGCACGTTCGGCGTTCCTGCCGTCAGACGTGATTGGAGGATCTGCTTGGTAGGGCATCTCTGTTGGAAGAACGGCATGGATGGAGCGTCAGCCATGAAGAGTCGAACAGGCGGCCTCAAGCTGCCGTTCTCTAGCTTTAGCACCCTGCAATAGCAATAGCAGCCATGCAAACGGAGTTTTCGTGGGGAAAACGAGGGTGGGTCCAAGTCCTATTACGGGTAAGCTGATTGCCATGAGATGAAGCGCGTGTGGGGCAGCTCTGCTGCTTGTATTCATATCCTTGGGCGCTACAAACGATCCATATTCAGGGCTTTCTCCTGATCAAAGGGCCTTACTCAAGCCTGTCATCGAACGATACGTGCGCGATCAGATACAGCAAGATTGGGCCGATCTCTGGAACATTCAGGACCAAACCTCTGATCTCAAGAATGAACTCCTATTGGGAAGACGAGATGCGCCCGATCTGAGCAAACAGCAGTTCGTCTCAGCGATGCGTGAGACCATTGGAACCAGTGACCCTCACCTGCGCTCGTTCGAATTGCGGGAGGTAAAGCCCAATAAGGGAAACTTTGTCATGCTTGGCTGTGGTCTTGCGACCCGGGAGGCTTGGAAGCAAAAAGGCATTGTCATTGCGGGGATCAGAATCGTGAATGGTCAACCAAAGGTCGGTACTGGTGATCAAACTTCCCATTGCGGCGCGAGGTGATGTCTGTAACGGTGATCGATCCCCTCTCTGGCCACCACATTCTTCCCTTATAGATCTGGCATTTATACTTGGTACAGGCGAACTGTATCAACTTTGTACTGTCACTAGCGTCAACCTTCTTGTATAGGGGTTGGCTCCAATGCTCCACATCTATGCCTGTCACCCCTCTGACTGCGATCTGGGACCGGTAGGCATCCTGAGCGTGCCCCTTAGCGCAGATGAGCGAGGCATCGTCGAAGGCGACTTGGTCAAAATCAACGATCTTATCCGCAAGCTTGCCGACAGCTCTTGTCTTGATGGGCGACTCCAACAAAAATCAGGAGCCCGGGTTCAGCTTAGGCTCCTCTGGCCTTTGCCCACACTTTGATTGTCAACTGGAGCGCGTTTCTCAGGACCTACGTTACCTCCCGCTGCAGCTGAGCATTTAGGCTGAGAACCCGAGCGACGCCGCGGTGAGTCGATGCCTTTAAGGATGAGATCGATGCCGGCAAGAAAATCCACCCGGTCGTCGTGTTCTCGTATCTGTCCGGCTAGGCTGCATGCAAACGGGTACTCCTTCGGGTCGAGCTGCGACCAGGCGACCGACACTGCTTCCAGGAAGTCGGATCGATCGAGACCCCGCGTCCGAGCGAGCTGCCCGTTGGCCGCGTTCTGTCTGCTGACGCCAAGGATGTAAGCCATCAACGCGCCCACCGCCGACCACTGTTGCTCGTCCGGCACGCCAAGAGCGCGAATCTGCCGGCCAATGCGTTCGAGAATGCGCACGATGGGCGACAGCCCCGGGGCGCTTGTGAGCACTGATCCCAACCATGGATGCTCGTCGATCACGTCGAACACGCCCAGCGCGATGGTGCGAATCGTTGCTTCTGGTGTCGTGACGACGATCTCGTCCATTGTGCGCGCGACTACGGCGTCGCAGGCGGCGGTCAGCAGGTTGCTTTTGTTCGCAATGTGCCAGTAAATAGCACCGGGGCCGGTGGCGAGCCGTTCGGACAGCGCGCGGAACGTCAGACCCTCTTCTCCGCTCAAGTCCAACAGCTCGATCGACGCTTGAATAATGCGTTCCCGAGAAAGCGATCTTTTGCGTCGTTGAGCGCTGTGTGCTCTTTTGCCCATGCTCTATCTTGACATAAATGGAACGCCATTCCACGGTAATAGAATACTATTCCATAAAGTTTTTTTGGAGCTTCCTGGTGCGTAACGATCAACAACAACCGGCTTACGACGTCATCCTCGCCGGGGCTGGCCCGGTAGGACTATTGCTTGCCTGTGAACTGGCTTTGGCGAAATGTTCCGTGCTGGTCTCCACTCGGAGACGAACGGCATGAGTAGAGGTTTGCTGATGGCTCAAACCTGCCAACGAAGCTCCTCGTGGGAGCGGACGAAGCGTGGTCAAAGGTCCGCCCACTGCTTTCTGACGCGAAGCCGGCGTATGCCGGCATCACCTACATCGAGACGTACCTGTACGACAGCGACACCCGTCACAAGGTGAGTGCCGAAGCAGTTGGCGGAGGCGCACTGTTTGCGATGGCGCCAGAGAAAGGAATTATGGCGCATCGCGAGCCCAACGGCGTGCTGCATACGTACGTGGCGTTGAACAAACCGGAGAACTGGATCGCCGGCATCGACTTCTCCGATGCGGCGGCTGCCGTGGCCCGCGTTGCTAAAGAGTTCGACGGCTGGGTTGCGAAGCTGACTGCGCTCATCACCGATGGTGAGACCGCCCCTGTGCCTCGCCCGATCTATGCGCTCCCGATCGACCACCGATGGAACCGGGTACCCGGCGTGACGCTGCTTGGCGATGCAGCGCACTTGATGGCGCCATCGGGCGAAGGGGCGAATCTCGCAATGTACGACGGCGCTGAACTCGCGAAGGCTATTGCGGCGAACGCGGGGAACGTGGAAGCCGCGCTGCTTGCGTATGAGACGGACCTTTTTCCGCGCAGCGCCTCCGAAGCTGCGGAGGCGGACCGGAGGCAAAAAGTGCTCTTCGGCGACAACTCTCCTCAAGCCTGCTTGACTTCTTCATCGATAACCAGCCCGTCAAGTAGTTGCCGGTGCGCCTTCGGAGGCTCGATAAAACGTTTTGTGTTTACTATTTGCTGGCTGAACGGAAAGGCGCTCCGGAGTCGCGGGGCGCTTTTCTTTTGCCCGGCGCGCAGCCTGGAGCCGTCTTTCTGCCAGCGGCACTGGGCGTTGCGTTTCAGTCAAGAAAAACAACATGTGACAAAACTCACAACGGTCCACCAACAGGGAAACCGCTCTAGAATCGCTGCATGAGCCTGCCCCATCGTCCGCTGCCGTTTGCGGAAGCCTTTGCCCTGGTGCGTTCGAGGCTGGCCTCGCTCGCTCCATCTCCGGATGGAGTAGAAACGCTGGGGCTGAGCGAGGCGCAGGGCCGGGTGCTGAGGGCTCCGCTGGTTGCGGACCGGGACCAGCCGCCCTTTGCGAGATCGACGCGCGACGGCTTTGCAGGACGCGCGAAAGACTGGGCGCGCGGTGAGCTGCGGGTCGCGGGGCTGCTGCGCGCAGGCGAAGCGTGGCAGGGCGATCCGGTTGCGGAGGGGACATGTATCGAAATCATGACGGGAGCGCCGGTGCCCGACGGCTGCGACTGCGTGGTGATGGTAGAGCACGTGGAGCGCAGCGGAAACGCGATTGTAATGGCTGCGCGGCGGTCCATTGCGGCGGGGGACAACGTGATTCCGGCGGCCGCCGAGGCGCGGGCTGGTGCGGTGTTGCTGCCTGCGGGTACGCGGCTGAACCCGCACGGGATTGCAGTGGCTGCCGCCTGCGGCTACGGCACTGTGCCGGTGTTTGGCCGGCCGCGGGTCGCGATTCTTGCGACCGGTGATGAGCTTGTCGAGGTTGGGGACACGCCGCTGCCACACCAGATACGGAACTCGAATACCGCCACGCTGGCAGCGCTGGTGAGGGTGCTGGGGGGCGAGCCAGTGCTGGCGCCTGCGGTTGCGGATGACGCGGCGGCGCTGGAGATCGCGATTGCGAATGCCGCGCTGGGGTGCGAGCTGCTGCTGCTCTCAGGCGGTGTGTCGATGGGCAAGTACGACCTGGTGGAGCCGGCCCTGGCAGAGCTGGGGGCGGTGTTCCACTTTACCGGCGTGAGCATGCAGCCGGGCAAGCCGGTGGTGTTTGGCGACCTGGTGAAGGGCGCAGGCGAGCTCCCTTTCTTTGGACTGCCGGGGAACCCGGTCTCGACGATCGTGTGCTTCGCGCTGTTGGTCGCGCCGGTGGTGGCGGCGCTTGCGGGCCAAGAGGGGTATGTGCCGCCCTTTGTGCAGGCCGCGCTGCGTACTCCGGTCCAAGGCAAGCCGGGGCTGACGCGGTTTCTGCCCGCACTGCTGACACACGCCATGGACGGCGCTACGGTCGAGACGATCCCGTGGCAGGGGTCGGGCGACCTGGCCAGCACTGCGCGCGCGAACTGCTTTCTGGTTATGCCGGACACCGCGGGCGATCTGGCTGCCGGAGCGACGGTGACGGTGCTGCTGGCCTGAAAAGCTGCGGTAGGCTGAAGGTATGAGCGAGCCGCTTGAAAAATCGCCGGAGTCCCTGTCGCACTATGACGCGGAGGGCACCGCGCGCATGGTGGATGTGAGCGCCAAACCAGCCACGCGGCGCGAGGCTGAGGCCGAGGCGTTTGTTGCTTTGTCAGCCGAGGTGCTGGCCGCGCTACCGCGCAATCCCAAGGGCAATCCGCTGGAGGTGGCGCGGTTTGCCGGCATCCAGGCGGGCAAGCGCACCAGCGAGCTCATCCCGATGTGCCATCCGCTGCCGCTTTCTTTCCTCGATGTTTCGGCAACGGTTACCGGCGAGGGTGTGCTGATCCACGCGACAGCGGCGACCACGGCAAATACCGGCGTGGAGATGGAGGCGCTCACCGCTGCCAGCATCGCGGCGCTGACGGTGTACGACATGTGCAAGGCGCTCGACAAAGGCATCACGATTCGCAGCGTGCAGCTGGTGCGCAAGCAGGGCGGAAAGAGCGGCGGCTGGGAGCGGGCGGCAGAGCGGACGAGGCCATGAGCGATGTGGCTTTATCCGGTGCTTGCTGAGGTTGCGCAACTGCGGCGAGCGGTCGCCCTGCGAGGCACTATCCGTGAGGGCATGATCGCGCTCATCCAAGAGGAGTACCCGGATGCGTTTCTGCGTACGCGGTTCAGTGCGGTCGGCCGTGGGACTGCGCTCAGTTCCGGGTTTACGGGCGAGCGTAGCCCCGAGGGTCAAATGGCTTCAGCCAGGTAAACGCCGAACCAGCGTTGCTCGTCCTTCCACTGCCGGCGGAGAGCGAAGCCGGCCTGCTGGAGCATGACAAGCAGACGCGGATCGGTGAATTTGTAACTGTTCTCGGTGTGAATGGTTTCACCCGCGGCGAAATCTACGATCAGATCCAGGGCTGCAATCTCGACAGACTGCCTGCGCTTGCTGCGCAGGTGCATTTCAATGCGCGGGCTGTTCCAGCGTGCTTCATGCGCGAAGGCATCGAGGTCGAAGCCGGCTCCGAGCTCTGCGTTGATGCGCTCAAGAACGTTGATGTTGAATGCCGCGGTGACACCCTGCGCGTCGTCGTACGCAGCCAGCAGTGTCTGTTCATCCTTGACCTGGTCGGCGCCCAGCAGCAGGTGGTCGCCGGGGTTCAGTTCATTGCGCACCGCCGTCAGCAAAGCGGTCGCATCGGCCGGCTCAAAGTTGCCGATGCTGGAGCCGATGTAGAGCACCAGCTTGCGCATGCCCGGAGCTTCAATCTGGCCCAGCCCTTCGGTGTAGTCGGCCACGCGGGTGTGGACCCGGACGGCGGCAAGTTCGAGCTCGAGGTGGCGCCTGGCCTCGGCCAGCGCGCTCTCCGAGACATCGATCGGGTAGTAGTCGACGCTGCCCTGCCGCGCTACGGCGGCGGCGAGCAGCAGGCCCGTTTTGGACGCGGTGCCTGCGCCGAGTTCAAGCACCGCGAGCCGCCGGTCCCCTGCTGCTTGGCTTATGATCTCGCCGGCGTGCGCGGCGAAGATGGAGCGCTCGGTACGCGTGACGTAATACTCGGGCAGATCGGTGATCTGCTCAAAGAGAGAGGAGCCGCGCTCGTCGTAGAAGAGCCAGGGGCTGAGCGTTTTAGGGTTCGCAGTAAGACCGCGCCAGACTTCTGCGCCCAGCGGTGTTTCGCGCGCAGATTCTATGAGTGGGGAGATCAGTTTTGCAGAAGCCATCCGTATACTTTCGCGCCTACCGGCGGGCCAGGCGCACGCCAGAGAACTGCCAGCGTGTGTGCGGTGGGAAGAAGTTGCGGTAACTGGCACGGATGTGTGAGATCGGTGTCGCCGCCGAACCGCCGCGCAGCACCATCTGGCCCGACATGAACTTGCCGTTGTACTCGCCCAGCGCGCCAGGGAGCGCGGCATAGCCCGGGTAGCCAAGGTAGGCGCTTCGGGTCCACTCCCACACGCCGCCAAACATTTCGCGCAGGCTGTTCTGCTTGGTGGACGCGAGTGGATGAAGAGAGCCGCCTTCGAGAAAATGCTCCTGCTCGGGCTGGCAGGAGGCAGCAGCAACTTCCCACTCTGCTTCTGTAGGCAGCTGCATGCCGGCCCAGCGGGCGAATGCGTCCGCCTCGTAGTAGCTGACGTGGCAAACAGGTGCAGCCAGCAAGCCGGAGAGTGGTTTGTCACCGCGCAAGGTAAAGACCGTCCACTCGGATACGCCGTCTTCCCGGTGCCAGTAAAGCGGCGCCTGCCAGCCCTCGCGCTGCACGGCCTCCCAGCCGTCAGCCAGCCACAGGTCGGGTCGCGTGTAGCCGCCATCTTCCATGAACTGCAGGTACTCCGCGCAGGAGGCAGGACGTGAAGCGAGATCGAAAGCATCAAGCCAGACGCGGTGGCGGGGCTCCTCGTTGTCAAAGCAGAACTGGTCGTGCAGGGAGTCAGCCGAGGAAGCGGGTCGGCTGTATCCGGTCTCCTGCAGGCCTTCCGCAAAGGGCACCCAGCTCTGGTTGCCGAGTTGCCGGGAGATGGATGTGTCGGCATCGGGCAGCACTTCGTCGCGGTACGCGGGCCGAAGCGGGTTGCTCCACAGAGCGTGCTTGATGTCGGTCAGCAGCAGCTCGCCATGCTGCTGCTCGTGGTGCAGGCCGAGCACAAGGCGGCGTTTCACTTCCTCCGGGAGAGAAGAAACCTCGCCGCCAAAGAGTTTTTCAAGACCTGCATCGATGGAGCTCCGATAGGCAAGGATCGCGTCAAGCCCTGGGCGGGAGAACGAGGCGCGCAACTTTTTCTGGGGCTGGTCGGAAACCGAATTGTAGTAACTGTTGAAGAGCCAGAGGAAGTCCGGATGGAAGGGCTTGTAGCCGGGCAGGAACTCGCGCAGCAGAAATGTTTCAAAGAACCAAGTGGTGTGTGCCAGGTGCCACTTGGCGGGGCTTGCCTCAGGGCAGCTCTGCACCATCATGTCTTCCGGGGTGAGCGGCTCGCAGAGCGCAAGGCTCTGGCGCCGCACGCTACAGAGCCGATCGACAAGATGGGAAGAAGCCGGGGCAATGGTGGTGGGTGATGTGAGTGCCATGCTGTCTGGTTCTCCTTGTTCTGGCGTTTCTGGGCCGCTTCCCCGATCGATGCCGTGTGCGCTGCTTACTTAGCAGCCCCTGTTGCGATCCGTGTTGCCTTTAGTGGCTTGCATTTTTCAACTGGGATGCATTCTCTGTCACGCGTCGAAGGCTGCAGCAATGGTCTCTATTGTGCATGACTGCGGCCAGCGTACACGGCAACTTGTCAGCTGCTTTCATCAAAATGCCGCGCCGCACCCTCGTTGCAAATGCCTGGGGCCTAGACTCTGATTGATAGGATAGGAGATGCCGCGTTGGGTGCAGGCGCGTCTTTTTCGAAACATTTCCGTCTCAGTTCACAAGCAATTCTTCCTCTCGGCATTTCCGGTGTCCTCCAGATGATGCAATGGCGTCAACATATCGGGCTTGTCGTTTGCCTTTCGATGCCGGCGGCTGCGTGGTCGTACGCCGGTGCGCAGGAAGACTCGAACTTTGATATTGCAGGCCTGCAGGCGATCCGCGGCGTCGTGGCCCGGACCTCGGGCTCATCGGTGTTTGTCAAGGCGCAAGACGGCACGGTGTATGAGGTGGAAACCGGGGCCAATACCCACTTTGTAAAGAACGGAGCAGCTACGCCGGCGGATCAGGCACACAGTGGAGATACGGTGCTGGCCGGCGGGGAGCTGGATGCGAAAAAGCACACCCTGGGCGCCGTGTTTGTTGCGGTAGTGGACGCGGAGGAGCTGGCCGAGCTGGACCAGCGGCGGGCGCAATGGGGCAAGACCTGGCTGGCCGGTACCATTACGGCCAAGCGCGGCACAGACCTGGTAATACAGAGGCCGGATGGGGTGGTGAATACTGTTTCCGTTGACGAGGACACCTCCTTCCGCAAGCGCCACCAGAGCATTACGCTGCCGGATATCCAGGTGGGCGACGGCATGACGGCGACCGGGGCGCCCGGCAAGGACGTGTTCCTGGCAAAGGTGCTGACGGTGGTGGATGCGGCGGATATCCGCGAGTGGTCGCGGCTTACGGGTCAGAAAAACCCGAAAGACCAGAAGGATCAGTGAGGATGAAGGCGAGGCGGGCAGACTGGAGCAGGCGCGCGGTGGTGTCGCTGCTTGTGTGCAGCGCGGCCGGCGGTGCAGCGCGGGCGCAGAGCGTACCGCCGGCTTCGGCGCCTGCTCCGGCCCCGGGAGCAGCGCAAGTCCAGGCGCCGTTAGCCGCGCCTACTGCGGGTGCGCCTGCAGCGCAGCAGGGCGGCCTGGTGCACGGCACCATCACCTCCGGCGGTACGCCCCTGCCGGGTGTTTCCATCACGGCGACCAACACACTGACCGGCACTCGATATGTAACCGCCACGGGCACAGATGGCGGCTTCCGGCTGCACATCCCGGAGGACGGACGCTATGTGCTCAAGACAGAGTTTGCCGCGTTTGCTGAAAGCACCGGCGAGATCCGCTTCGGCGGCGCGGCGGGCGGGCCGCCGGATGTGACGAAGAGCTTTGCGCTGGTGCTGCTGTCGAGGGTTCCCGCGCAGGCGGAAGACCGCGGTGCGCTGGGCGCAGCCGGTGGGACGCGCGCCTACAGCGGCGCTCGTACGGGCGGGGGCCGGGGCGGCAATGAGGGCGGCTCGCAGCTGCTGGGACTGCTGGGCTCCGCAGCCGGCTCGCTCGATGCGGGCGATGCGGCAGGCGGTGCGCAGACGCCTACGCCTACGCTGGGGGGCAGCAGCGACTTTGCAGCGGACTCAGTCGCGGTGCAGGGGCAGAGCAGCGGCAATGGCTTTGCCGGCATTGACCTGAACGCGGTGCGCGAGCGCGCGGAGAACGACCCCACGCTGAACGGCGGTGGCGGCGGCTTTGGTGGACCGGGTGGACCGGGTGGACCGGGTGGACCGGGTGGAGGCGGTCGCGGAGGTGGGGGCTTTGGCGGGGGGGGCGGTTTTGGTGGAGGCGGGGGCTTTCGCGGCTCCTTCCGGCACTTTAACCCAAATCAGCCGCACGGCGCTTTCTTCTGGGCCGGGTCAAACTCAGGGCTGAACGCACGCGATTACGCATTGCGCGGCCAGGCGATTGGGCAGCCCTCCTACGCGTCCAACCGTTTCGGGTTGACCTATGCCGGCACGCCGTACATCCCGCATGTCATTGAGCATGACCGCAAGGACTTTCTGTTTTTCACGCTGAGCGGGCAGCGTTCTTCGAGTCCCTTCGACCAGTACGGAACGGTGCCAACCGCGGCCGAGCGGGGCGGCGACTTCAGCCAGCTGACAAACGCGCAAGGCGGGGTGATCCCTATCTACGACCCGGCCACGGGCGCTCCATTCGCAAATAACATTGTGCCGCCGCAGGAGATCCAGCCCCAAGCCACAGCACTGCTCAATTACCTGCCGCTGCCGAACCTGCCCGGCACCTCGCGGAACTACCAGCGGTTAACCAGCGCGCAGAACAACACCACGCTGGTAGGGCTGCGCTTCATTCACACGTTCGGAGGCGGGGGCGGCTCGCCGCTGGCGGGGCTGGTGCGCCAGTATATGGGCATGTCGAAGGGGCTGCAGCAGAACATTCACGTCAACTTTGACTACAGCCACATCGCAGCCGACAACCTGAACCTGCTGCCGGAGCTGGGCGGCAGTACACAGACCCACAGCCGCTCGGTCGAGCTGGGCTACACGCTGAGCCAGGGACGGCTGACCAACAACCTGACGCTCAACTGGAATCGCGCTTCGACCGATGGCACGAACTATTTCACAAATGTGAACGATGTCGCGGGGGGGCTGGGAATCAGCATAGTCAACGGCGGCGCTGTGAACCCGTTGAGCTACGGATTGCCGAACGTCACGCTGAACCAGTTCACCGGCTTCAGCGAGCAGCAGCCCTCGTTCCAGACCAGCCAGACAATGGCGCTGTCAGAAGCAAGCTCGTGGACGCACAAAAAACAGAACTTCCGCTGGGGCGCCGACATCAAGCGCGTGCACTTGGATCTGCTGGGCAGCGCGGGTGTGATCTCTACCGGAAGCTTTATCTTTTCAGGCCTGTTTACCGAGCAGCCCGGGACAAGCGCGGCCAATGGCGTGGGCAACACCAGCGGGAGCGGCCTGCCGCAGAGTGGGTCATCGCTGGCCGACCTGCTGCTGGGCCTACCGCAGCAGACGAGCCTGCAGGCACCGTATGCAAAGAGCTATCTGCGCGAGAACGTCTACGATGCGTACTTTCAGGATGACTGGCGCGCGCTGCCCTCGCTTACGCTGTTTGCCGGGCTGCGCTACGAATACTTCTCGCCATACTCAGAGAAGGACGACCGGCTGGCTACGCTGGACACCGGCAACGACTTTGCTTCTGTAACAACGGTGGTGCCAAATAGCGTGGGGTACTACACGGGCGGGTACCCGCGGTCGCTGATCTACCCGGAGAAGAACGATTTTTCTCCCCGGATCGGATTTGCGTGGCGTGCGGCGAAGGACACCGTGGTCCGCGGCGGCTACGGCATCAACTTTGCGAACGGGCAGTACAACAAGTTTGTGCAGCAGTTCGCCTTCCAGCCTCCATTTGCCGACGTGCAGACCAACGAGGCCACGCAGGGTGCGAAGCTTACGCTGGCGAACGGCTTCCCTGCCCCACAGGCCGAGGGCAACTACGCCGTCAACAAAGGGTATCGCCTGCCTTACGTGCAGGTGTGGAACCTGAATGTGCAGCGCACCCTGCCTGAAGGCATCGTGCTGAACGTTGGCTACAGCGGATCAAAGGGGACACGGCTGAGCATTGTGGACGCGCCGGGCCGCTCGGCGGCGGCGTCGCTGAGCAACGTGTTGTACGACTACGAGAACTCCGTGGCGTTCTCGAACTTCAACTCCCTGACCGTGAGCGTGCGCAAGCGTTTGCAGAAAGGCCTGGGGCTGCAGGCGACCTACACGTACGCGCACTCGATCGACAACGCGACGTCGGTGGGGGGAGTCGGCAATGCCGTTGCGCAAAACTGGCAGAACCTGCTGGCCGAGGAGTCAAACTCGAGCTTCGATGTTCGTAACAAGGTCAGTGGCAGTTTCATCTACGAGCTGCCGTTTGGCGCTGACAAGACCTACTTCACCACAGGCCGCACGGCGCACCTGCTTGAGGGGATCTCCGCTTCCGGTACCTACTCGATCGCAAGCGGTGAGCCGCTGACGCCGAGCTATGTAGCCTCCGTCAACGATGTCGCGCGCGGCAGCGCCGGCTCCGAGCGGCCGGACCGGGTGCCCGGCGTTTCGCTCACGAGCGGCGCCAGGACGGTGAATAACTGGTTTAACACCGCCGCCTTCTCGCAGCCTGCGAATGTGTACGGCAATGCGAGCCGCTATTCGATCGCAGGGCCGGGAACGATCTCGGTAAACGGCTCGCTGGCGAAGACGATCTCGTTTGACGAGACACGCTCGTTTGAAGTACGAGCCACGGCGGACAACGTCTTCAACACGATCCAGTACTCGACGGTCGATACACAGCTCGGCTCTGGATCGTATGGGCAGGTGACAGGCACGGCAGCCACGCGGCAGTTCAACTTCATTGCGCGGTTTCGCTACTAAAGGAGGAGGGCCGAGTGCAGAAGCAATGGATGCTGGTTCCGCTCTGCTCACTGCTGCTGGCAGGCGCGGCGGGGTTCGCGCAAACGCAGACGCCTCTTCAGGCCCCGGCATCGAGCGGCTTTACGCTCAAGGTACAGAGCGACCTGGTGCTGACCGACATCGTAGTTCGTGATCGCAAGACAGGACAGCCTGTGCGCGGGCTCAAGCGCGGTGATTTTTCAGTTTTCGAGAGCGGCAAGCCGCAGCAGATTGTGAGCTTCGACGCGCAGGATGTGGACCAGGCAGTGAGGCTACCTGCCACCGAGACAGTTACAGGCCGCGCGGGCGCGCCCGCGGCAACCGCGCTGGGCGCGAGCGCTGCGCAGCAGGCGGCTGCCTTGCGCGACCATCGGCTGATCGTGCTCTTCGTCGACACCACCTCGCTGCAGCCGGAAGATCTGGAGCGCGTACAGCAGGCCGCGCGAGACTACATCAACAAGAGCATGCAGAACGCCGATCTGGTTTCCGTCGTTTCACTCGGGAACACGTTGTCTCTTGACCAGGATTTCACCGCGGACAAGCAGCTGCTTCTACGCGCGATCGACAGCTATTCCGGCGGCAATGGCCAGGGCTTTACTCCTGGAGCATCCAGCACGACCAACCAGGTAGAAGACACGACAGCCTACTCCGCGGACGAGAGCGAGTACAACGACATCAACACCGACCGCGAGCTGTTCGCGATTGCAGCGATCGCGCGCGCGCTTGGGCCAATCAACCAGAAGAAATCTTTGCTGTATTTCTCAGGCGGGCTGCAGCGGGACGGAATCGAGAACCAGGCATCGCTGCGCTCGACGATCAATGCGGCGGTGCGGAACAACCTGTCGATCTACAGCGTGGACGCGCGCGGATTGCAGGCGATCTCGCCGCTTGGCGATGCAACGACCGGGTCGTTGCGCGGCAATGCTGCCTACACAGGCAGTGCGCTGCAAAACAATCTCGATTCGAACTTCAACACGCAGGAGGTGCTGGCTACACTCTCAAGCGACACAGGCGGGAAGGCGTTCTTCGATAACAATGACTTCGCGCCCGCGTTCCAGCAGGTGCAGAACGACACAGCAAGCTACTACGTGCTTGGCTTCCACTCAAGCAATCCGACGCGCGACGGCAGCTACCGCAAGCTGGAGATCCGCCTGAACCGGTCCGATGCGAAGCTGAGCTATCGGCCCGGCTACTATGCGCCTGCAGACTTCCGCCACTCGAACGGTGAGCAGCGTGAGCGCGACCTGGAGACTGCGCTCAATACAGATCTGCCGGCGACGGATATGTCGGTGTATCTGCAGCCGTTCTTCTTCCGCGACACGACGGGCCGGTACAACATGCCGGTTGCATTGCTGGTGCCGGGCGCGCAGATTCCCTTCTCGAAAGGCGGCGACCGCGACAAGGCCACACTGGACGTGATCGGCAACATAAAAGATGCGCAGGGTCACGTGCTGCAGCAGGTACGCGACACGGTCAAACTTGCCATCATGGAATCGCAGCAGGTGGCGCGTAAGAATATCCAATATGCAACCGGCTTTACGCTGCCAGCCGGCACATATCACCTGAAGTTTGTGGTGCGCGAGAATGAGACCGGCAAGCTGGGCTCGTTTGAGACAGATGTGCGTGTACCCGACCTGTCGAAGGCTCCGCTCAAGATGAGCTCTGTCGTACTGGCTTCGCAGCGGATTGCGCCTGCTGGCAATGAACGGCGACAAGATAACCCACTGGTGTACGAGGGCCAGCAGTATGTGCCCAACCTGCCGCACGTGTTTACGCGCGACCAGCCGCTCTACTTCTTTTACGAGGTGTACGATCCGGCGAAATACGCGAAGCCTGCAACAGGCGATGTGACTGCGGCGGCAAAGCAGGGCGGCAGCATGCACGTGCTCACAAGTATTGAACTGCTGCGCGGCAATGTTCTGGTTTTCAAGTCACCGCTTGTCGATGCGCGCGCGCTCAACCTTACCGAACGCAATGCGATTGCCTTCGCCTTTACCGTACCGCTCACCTCGCTGGCTGACGGCGTGTACACCTGCCAGATCAATGTGATCGACGATGCGGGGGGCACGTTTTCCTTCCCGCGCACGCCGTTGCTGATCCGAGGGGGCGCGGCGGTAGCTCCTGTTGCGAGCACCGACAAAGCGGCGCCCGGCGCTCCCTAACGCGGGGCCGGGTGTGGCGCCTCCGGCTCATCGCGAAATGGGCAGTGCCTGCAGCCGGACTCGCAGCAGTAACCGCGCTTGCGATGGAATGCAGCGGTAAAGACGAGATAGGGCCCGTCCATGTAGAAGTCTTCATCTGCCTCTTTGCCGTCGACTGGCTCTTTGTTTTCGCTCATGCCTGCGCTCGCTGAGCCGTTTCTTCTGCGGTAAAGATGCTGTGTTGCGCGGGTTGCCTATCTTCAAGTATGCCCGGCGTCTTACTTGCGAGTGTCGCATGCGTCCAGCTGATCGACTTGCCGGCGACTGCCGGGACGCGTTCGCCGGGGACCAGGATGCCGAGCAGGTTTAACGGATCAGCGGCTGCTACAGATATGGCGAGGTCTGGCTGCAAGCCTGCGCGCCTTGTCTCACGAAGACTCTGGATCGCCTCTGGCATGGCAAACTGTTCGCCAGCGAAACCGGAGAGAAAGCGTCCGCCGCGCACCTCGCCGCGCGCTTCCATGCGGCGCAGCATGGGCAGCAGTTCACGCCACTTCGGCACGTTCGTTTCCCGCTCCAGCACGTCGCGAAACAGCACACCGTAGCGGCGCAGCAGCATGGCGCAGGCTGAGGCAAGCTGCGCCTCGCGTCGCTCTGCCGCGGCTCCTGCCTGCGACGTGCTCGTCGAAAGGGTGTGCGAGAGAGATCCAGCTTCGAGCGGCTCAGGATGCGGCGGATGCGCGCCGCTCAGCAGGCTCCACCTGCCGGCAGCGTGCCGCGCAGCACGCTTTGCTCCAGGCGGCGGCGCATGCAGCTGCTTGCGCCGGGGGTCGATCAGCAAACGCAAGCTGTCGAATCCGTCTGCGGACACGAGGCCTGCGGCAACCAGCTCCCACAGTGCGCGATCGAGCTCCGCTGGGGGCACAGCAAAGGAGCGAATCATGTCCGCGGCAAACATTGCGCCACGCTGCACCAGGCAGGCGCGGACTGCAAGCGCAAGCGGGCTAAGGCAGCATGGCAGGTTGGCTTCGGGCACACGATCCACAGCCAGGCACGCATCGAGCCAGAGCGCTTCTTCGCGCAGGAAGAACGCGATCGGCGCCATGCTGGTGGGAATGACGCGCCGTGGGCCACCACTGCCGGCAGCGTAGAACGCCGGGTGGGGCGAGAGGCGGCCCCAACCAATCACGCCGGCCATGCACAGTGCATCGAGCCAGCGAGGGTCGTATGCAGCGACGCGCGCGGGCAGCAACGTCCGCTCCCACTCAATCGCCGGCGCTTCAAAGCCCTCCAGCCCGCGCAGCGCCTCGAGCACTCCTGCCTCGCCGGTAAGCTGTGTCTGCGGGGCAACGTGCTGCCAGCCGAACAGCCACTGCATGTAGACGGCGGGCGTGACGGGCTCGATCTGCTTGCGCAGCGCACCCACTGTGAGCTTGTGGATCCGCTGCAGCAGGCGGCGATCGCACCACTCGGTCTCATAGTCGCTGAGCTCCGCATCCGTGAATGGCTTGCCTTCGAAAACGCCACGCATCAGCGTGCCCGCGACCTCGAGGCGCAGCAGTTGCTTCCAGACCTCGGCAGCAGGGATGGTGAGCAGTCGGGCAAGTGAGGAAGCGGTCGCGGGCCCGATCAGGCACATCCAGCCCTGAATGGCGCGCCGCAGTACTTCGTCCGCAGATTCATCCGCACTGGTTAATACCGGAAGAGCTTGCTCGGGGATCAGACTGGGCAGCACAGTGCGCATCCAGGCGAGTCGCTCTGCCGTGACCCAGTAGCGAATGCCATCTGTAACCGCAACGGTGGCACGATGGCTCGCGACGAGGCGGCTGAAGAAAAGCGGCCACGCGCTTGCGGCGGAGTATGCGTGCTCCGCTGCGAGCGACAGCACCGTGTCTTCCGGAACAAGGATGAGCGCCTGCAACTGGTCGTGCAGCTCGTGCTCGTCACGTACATCGGGCCACTGCTGGGCGCGCACTTCAGCAATGGCGTCGGCCGAGAGCCGGCCTGCCTCGCCCAGAACACTGTCGGGCACGGTGCGGCGTAGAGACACAGCGCGTGTGCGGCGCTCTTCGAGGTCCGCGTCATCGAGAAACGCGTAGGGCATGGCATTGATGAGCTCGTGCGAGAACTGCGAGGGCGTGGTCGTGTCGACGGCCAAACACTGGATCGCGCCTGAGTGAATTGCCGCAAGCACCTGCTTCAATCCATCGAGATCCATCGCCTCCTGCAGCGTGTCCTTCATCACCTCGCGCACCAGCGGGTGATTCGGCACCTCGATGTCGCCTTCGATATTCTCCTGGCAGGCAGCTACCTGAGGAAACACATTAGCCAGCAGGTCTTCGCTGCGGGTACGCATGATCTGCGGCGCGACCTTCTTGCCTTTCTGGAACCGCAGCAGTTGCAGAGAGCGGCAAGCGCTCCAGCGCCAGCGCGCCTTGAAGATGGGCGAGGTCAACGATGCCTGCTGCAGCAATTCGCCGACTGTTTGCTCCGTAAGGAACTGAAAGACATCGCTGAGCGGGAACGAGTGCTGCTCGGCAAGCGAGATGTTGAGACCATTGTCAGTTGCCGCGGCCTGCAGTTCAAAGTTGAAGCCGCGGCAGAAACGTTTGCGCAACGCAAAGCCCCAGGCCTTGTTGATGCGTCCGCCAAAAGGCGCATGCAGGATGAGCTGCATGCCGCCGCCTTCATCAAAGAAGCGCTCGGCGATGATGGTGGTGAGTGTCGGAACGGCGCCCAGAACGGCACGGCCTGCAACGATGTAACCGACGAGCTGCTCTGCCGCAGCCTGAGAGAGGTAGCACTGATCCTGAAGCCAGCTGGTAGTCGCGGCGACCTCAGGGTGCGCTTGCGAGATGTAGCCGGGCTGCACATCAGGCGTGCGTCGGCTGATCTGCTCCCGCAAGTTGGAAACGAAGGTGGAGAGCTCAATGGTGCGCTGCGGGGCTTCGCCGGTCCAGAAGGGTACGTTGGGCGGCTGACCATGCGCATCCTCGACCAGAACGCGGCCTGCGCTTTCAACGCGCGTGATGCGCCAGCTCGTGTTGCCGAGCACGATTACGTCGCCGGGAGAGGAATCGATGGCAAAGTGTTCATCGAGAGTGGCAATTGGCAACCCCTCTGGCTCTGCGATGACTTGAAAGATTGCAGTGTCGGGAATAGTGCCGCCATTCGAGACGGCAGCAATACGCGCGCCACGTCGCGCTTGCAGCACGCCGTGTACGCGGTCTCGCAGCAGGTATGCGCCCCATGTGCCGCGACTGCTGGCGATGCCATCGGTAAGAAGGCACAGGAGTTCCTCAAAGGTCGCGCGCGTAAGTTCCCGATACGGATACGCACGCCGCACCAGGGCAAACAGCGCGTCCTCCTCCCAGGCCTCAGCCGCGCAGGCAGCCACGATCTGCTGCATCAGCACATCAAGTGGCTCCGGCGGTATCTGCAACTGGTCCAGCACGCCGGCGCGCATGGCCTGTACCAGCGCTGCTGTTTCAAGCAGGTCGTCGCGCGTGGTGACGAAAAAGCGGCCCTTCGGGGTGGCGCCGCGCCAATGGCCAGCACGCCCTACGCGCTGCATGGCAGGCGCGATCGCCCGGGGTGAGTTGATCTGGCATACCAGGTCGATCGCGCCGATATCGATGCCGAGCTCAAGCGACGCAGTTGCAACCAGCAAGCGAATCTCGCCCGCCTTCAACTTGCGCTCTGCCTCGTGGCGCAGCTTGCGCGAGAGCGAGCCGTGGTGCGTCGCCACGTTTTCAGCACCAAGCCTTTCGCCAAGCTGGAAGGCGAGACGCTCTGCCATGGCCCGGGTATTGACGAAAACCAGCGTTGAGCGATGCTGGCCGGCAAGCTCGGCTAGACGCGCGTAGATCGACTCCCAGATGCCGCGCGTGGCGACGGAGCTGAGTTGCTCACCGGGAATCTCAATGCCGAGATCGAGGGTGCGCCGCTGCCCGACACTCACGATTTTTACATCCCTGCCGCGTTCGGAGCCGGCGAGAAACTCGGCGACGAGCGAGATGGGGTTCTGCGTCGCCGAGAGGCCGATGCGTTGCGGAGGGGCGTTGTGCCCTGCGATGAGAGCGCCGGCGGACAGGCGATTGCAGCCGCAGACCAGCGCATCGAGACGCTCGAGGGTGAGCGCCAGGTGAGCGCCGCGTTTATCGTCGGCAATGGCATGTATTTCGTCGACTATGACGGTGCGCACGCCGCGCAGATTGTTACGGCTTTTCTCCGCGGTCAGCAGGATGTAAAGCGACTCCGGCGTGGTGACGAGGATATGCGGCGGACGGCGCAACATCTGCTGGCGCTCGCGCGGCAGCGTATCGCCGGTCCGCACCGCCGTGCGAATTTCCGGAGAGAGATACCCGCGTTCGAGCGCCAATGCCTGAATCTCGCGCAAAGGGCCGTCCAGGTTTTTCTGCACATCATTGGAGAGAGCCTTGAGAGGCGAGACATAAAGAATTTCAGTCGTTTTGCCAAGTTGGCCGTCAATGGCTTTTCGCAGCAGTTGATCGATTGCGACCAGGAACGCGGCGAGTGTTTTACCCGAGCCAGTCGGCGCTGAAATCAGCGTGGTTTGGCCGGCCAGAATGTGCGGCCAACCCGCGATCTGCGGCTCTGTAGGAGAGCCAAAGCTCGCGAAAAACCACTCGGCCACCACAGGGTGCGCCCAGCGCAGTGCCCCGGCAACCGTGACGGGTTCGTCCACGAGAGCGGCCTCAGGAAACGACGGAAGCATGCACCCGATTCTACTCGACCCTTCTCCGCTTCTTCGCCTGCCTCTACAATGAAAATATGCCTCAGGCACTTACTGCAGAAGAGCGTGCGCGCCAGATCCGGCTAATCGTTTTCGACGTGGATGGAGTGCTTACAGATGGCACAATCTGGCTGTTTCCCGCACCGGCAAACACGGAGCGCACAACCAGCAAACACGCGGGCATGCTGGAGACGCTCGGCGGATATGCCATGCAGTCGGCCACCCTGCTTGAGACCAAGGGATTCCACGCACACGATGGCTCCGGCGTTTCGCTCGCGCGGCTTGGGGGCATCGAGTGCGCGATTATCACCAAGCGAATCTCCGAGGCAGTCGCGTTGCGGGCACGCGATCTGCGGCTGAAGCATGTCTACCAGGGCACAGCGAACAAGATGGCTGCGGTGCGAGACATCATGGCCAAGGAGAACATTGGGCTCGAGCAGGTGGCATACCTGGGTGACGACGTGATCGACCTGCCCGTGATGCGCGCCTGCGGTCTCGCGATGGCGGTAGCAGATGCGCGGCCGCAGGTGCTTGCTGTTGCGCACTGGATCGCTTCTTCAAAGGGTGGACGTGGTGCAGCCCGCGACGCGGTGGATTTTATCCTTGCAGCGCAGGGAAAGCTTGTCCGTGCGATTGAGGATTACATTCGTGAGCGCAATGGCTGAGCTGAGCATTTGACGAACCGGCTGCCCGCGGGCAGAATAAGAACTGCACCGCTACCGCGATGTGGGCCTGTGGCGCAGCTGGGAGCGCGCTTCCATGGCATGGAAGAGGTCATCGGTTCGATCCCGATCAGGTCCACCAAATATTTCAACAACTTACGGGTTTTGCGAAATTGCCCGAGGGTCCACAAGGGTCCAATAAGAGGATTCCTCTCATTTCGCCCTCGCGCCAGCCTGCAGTAGCCCCGCTACTTTCGACTGCGCCTTGCGCTTGTCCGGAGTGACCGCTTGCGCATACACCTCAAGCGTCATCTTGACCGTCGCGTGCCGCAGCAGCTCCTGCACCACTTTAATGTCCTCGCCATTGGCTTTCAGCAAGGTCGAGAAGGTGCGACGGAAGGTGTGCCATCCGATGTGCTTGGCGATCTTCGCCCGCGTTGCCGCTGGCTGAATGCACCGCTTCAGGATGGAGTCGGGACTGTATGGCTGTTTTCCCTTCTTTCTTGTGCTTGCGAAGACCCAGTCCTCCGGCTGGTTATAGGGAGTGGCGCGTTTCCAGGTCAGCAATTCTTCGGCTACCCAGGGGTCGAGCGGTACCGGCTTACGGGAGATCTCTGTCTTGCATCTGCCTACCCTCTGACGGTAGACCGACCGCGTGACGGAAAGCTCCAGTTGCTCGAAGCCGACGTCTAGCCACTTCAGGCCGATCAGTTCGCTCCGGCGTAGACCGGTCACGACATCCAGCATCACCATCGCCCGGTCCCGGTGGGAAAGCTGGTCGAACAAACCGATCAGTTCGCGCACATCGAGGATGTCCGGCGCGTGCATCCGCTTTGCGCTCTGCCGCACCATCGTGATCGGGTTCGCGCCCTGCGCCAGGAACTCGTGACGGATAGCGTGATTGAACAGGACGCTCATAATGCTACGGATCTTCGCCTTGCTTCCTCTGGCCAACTTCAGCTTGCGAAGCCACTTCTCCACTGCGACCGTTCGCACCTCGCGCAGCTTGTTGTCGCCCCACTTCGGAGCCACATGAAAATCGAGAATATCGATGTAGGTGGAACGGGTCGAATACGCCCGGCCCTCCTCTTCGTCCTCGGCGCCCTGGACAAGGCTTAATTCATGCTGCTTGAAGTGGTCTACGAGAGCTCGTACCGAAACCGGTTGCTGGGACGGCTGAGGCTGCTCTCCATTGATGGTGATGCGTAAAGACTCGGCGGCCTTCAGTGCGCTCGATTCGGTTGGATACTCCTTCACCGTGCCGAGGACAGCTTTACGGCGAACCCGCTTCCCGTTGATGTCGGTTTCCCGCCAACGGAAGATCCAGCAATCCGGGCCCTGCTTACGCTTTACGCGGGCAATCGTTCCCTGTTGATACCGTGTACGTTGAAACATGTGTTCCTCCTGTTTCAAACGCCACAGACCGCTGACTCCGATGGTGCCATAGATTCAGCGGCTGAGTCGCGCTTTATCGCATTAGGTTGCGGATGTACGCGTCCAGGCCGGAGGCGCGGAAACGCCATACCTTGCCGAACTTCACCCCCGGAATCTCTCCGCGCCGCGCTCTTCGCTTCAGTGTTTCCGGATGAACCTGCATTAGGGCAGCTGCCTGCTGGCTGTCCAGCAGCGGTTCGAATTCCCGTAGCCGCTCGTCCCCATCTGCACTCTCTTCTCGCATTTGATCTGCTCCTTCCAGACGGCCCGACTTGCGCGCTATCCATCCGCTCCGGGTCGGCGTGGAGGGATCATTCCCAAACTACCGACAACACCGGTAGCTGTGGCGGGCTCAGAAAAGCGTAGAGCGCAGCAGCGCTGCCAGAGTGGAAAAACATTCCACGCGGTGTCCAAAATGGACACGCAAGCTCTCATGACCCCGTTGCATGATCGAGGCATGAATTGCGCAGACCAGCGAAATCCTAGTAAACTATCTCTCAGCGAGAGACGGTTTATTAAGGGGTGACACTGTGGTCCGCGAACTTTCAGAACTGTTGACCCCGGCGGAAGCCGCAGCCGTTGCTGAAGTGCCGATGAAGGCGGTCTATAAGACAGTCGCCGAGCGGTTGCCGAAGGCATCTTTGGTTCATCGATCCGGACAAACATATCTCACGACGCAGGCGGTGATCTGTGTTCGCTTGGACTATGAACTTCCAAAGGATGTACCTGTCAAAGTTCGCCGCTTCGTCTTCGGAAAACTCAAGGGAAGCAGTTCGAATCGCGTGGAGTATGGGACCGCGTTGTTCAGCTATGTCGTTGATGCTGGAGCCACGACTAAGACGATCACGGACCGACTGCATCGTTATCGCAGCGCCATGAGGCTGATTGTCGAAGACCCCGGAATTCAAGGCGGCGCCGCGACGTTTAAAGGAACGCGTCTGCTGGTTCACCAAATTGCGAGTTTGCTACAAGAAGGCGTCGCTGAAGCAGAACTGCGCACAGATTACCCCCACCTCACTCCTGAGATGATCGAAGCCGCAAGGATCTACGTCCAGTCGCACCCCCGGCGGGGGCGCCCACGCAAACCTACGTGGCGGAACAATAAGCCATTGAGCAGTCAGCTGGTGGGGAGGCTTAGTGCGTGAGTCTGCCCCGCTTCCTCGTGGATGAGAACCTCTCCGTCCTGCTGCCTGAGACAGCCCATGCACGGGGATACGAAGCCACCCACATCAACCATCATGGTCTTCATCAGTCGAAGGATTGGGACATCCTAAAGGTTGTGGAGGAGGAATACTGGACTCTGGTCACGAATAATGCCATTGAGTTTAGGGGGCGTTTTCAACGCATTGAAGTACATCCTGGTGTCGTGTTCCTCATCCCAGCCGTGCCACGGACACTACAGATTGAGCTTTTCTCCGCAGCGCTGGATGTGATCGACGGATTATCAGATATGGTCAACACTGCCTTAGATGTAACTTATTCGGAGAATCAGGTCCGGGTAAATCGATACGCATTGCCCAACTGAGGATTAGCGCTCTTCGTCTCCTCTCGAAGTCCAAACGATCCGCCGAAGCTGTCCGAAATATGCCTACGCTCAGCCAAGGTGTTCCGAACTGGACAGGACCTCGATCTGATCGACGACTTTAACCTCTGCGATGGCGGAACAAGGGTACTTGACTCGCATGTAGCGAACTACCTCTTCCAGTGACAATGCCGCGATTCGCTGAGTTCGCACTTCGGCGTCAGTCCCTTTCTCTAGACGCTCGTCGCACCTGATCTCAAACAAAATAGCCCTCTGCGTAGGCGCGTAACCCGCACTTGGCAACTCCGATAAACCTTTCTTTTTCGACATAAAGAGTTCCCCCTAAACTACTTCTTTTCCGATCGTCCAGGGCGGCCAGCGCTCCATGGAAAAGCCATAGCCAGTCCAGATGTTGACACGTTACCACGCTATTCTGCTCGTGGTGTTTTTGCACGTAGAGTCTTACAAGCTCAGATGTGGCCGGTCAAGCAGAGCATGAACTCGTATTCAGAGAACTTGGTGCTAGGTTAAGAGCCATGCGCCGGAAGCGCGGTCACAGCCAGGAAGATATGCTCTCTTTCGGATTTTCCACCCGCCACTGGCAGCAAATCGAAGCCGGGCGGCCTATAACTCTGAAGACACTGTTACGCGTTTGCGATGCATTTGAAGTGACGCCGGAGAAGCTGTTTCGAGGGCTGTACTCCGTTCCAACGCGCACTCAGAGCGACCTTAGCTGACCGCAAATGTGCTTGCAGCCAGTACGATCTCCCGGTGTCCTGCATGCTCTCTCAGGCACCGCGAGAGAAAGACAGGCTGCGCCCAGCGGCGGGACGGGATTCTGCTTCGCCTGCTGGACAAGTCAATTTCCAAGCAATCGAACTTGTAGTCCGGCAGACGCCCTGCGGGTTTCGGCTCCCCCTGAAGGTCCCCCCGAAAAAGCATCCCGCCAGCCTTAGGAGCAGCCATCTCTCGCGCCCTACGGGTGTGTGTCCTGAGAGATTACTCCGGAACCACAAAGGAGATGACAACCATGCAAGCACATAATCCAATCCAGCATCAGCTCATCGATACCATCACGCACGGCAACTGCATCCAAGTCATGCGTCAGATGCCTGCGGACAGCGTCGATTTCATCCTCACCGATCCGCCGTATCTGGTGAACTACCGCGACCGCGATGGACGCACCGTTCTAAATGACGCCAACGCAGCCTGGCTCAAGCCCGCGATGCAGCAAGCATACCGGGTGCTGAAGCAGGACCGCGTAGCCATCATGTTCTACGGATGGACCAAGGTTGATGCCTTCTTCGAGGCTTGGAAAGGAGCGGGTTTTCAGCCTGTCGGACATCTGGTGTTCCGCAAGACCTACAGTTCGAAGAGAAGGTTCCTCAGCTATCAGCACGAGCAGGCATATCTGCTGGCTAAGGGCAGACCTCCACTGCCGAAGCAACCACTGGCTGACGTGGTGGAAATGCCATACAGCGGCAACAAGCTGCATCCCACGCAGAAGCCGGTAGCGGCTCTGGCTCCATTAGTTCATAGCTTCACGTTGCCCGGCGAGCTGGTGCTCGATCCCTTCACTGGGAGCGGCTCGACCTGTGCGGCAGCACTGCTGGCGGGTCGCAGGTATCTTGGCATTGAACTGGATGCCGAGTTTCATGAGACGGCCTTGCAGAGGCTGGACAGAGTGAAAGAGAGGATCGCGAAGCGGTCCTCTCCTGTACTCATCCCCACGTTGCGGTGAGTGTACCCGCGTACCCGCCGCGCCTCAAGGCGAAGCATCGTCCTGAGTTGTGATCGTCTCAGCCTTGACCCGCGCCGTGCCCGCGGAGTCCTGCTGGTCATCGTGGGAATGAGCATATCTGCGCAGTCTGCGCGCTGAAGCCACTGCTTCAACCCTATACTTTCTGAGCCATAGACATTAGTTTCATCACCTATCCCAGCGGCTCTTTGCGGGACTTCTTAAAGTGTCTTTTTTGGACACCGCGTGGAATTTCTTTCCACTCTGACCTGCCTGCCCCAGCTTTACCTTCGCTCCAGACATTGCAACGGGGAGTGCCACTCGACCCTTACGCAAATGAAGGGAGCACATGCAAACAATCATCGATTCGAAACGTCCGCATCCACGCTCTGCGGCGCTGCGCGCGCACTGGCGAAAGTGGACCGCACCTTCGCTGTTTTTCCTTACGGCACTACCCGTCTACGCCCAGGCTGCGGGCAACGACCCGTGGGACAACGCAGTCAACGTCCTCAAAACCGCTTTCACCGGCACGATAGCGACCGGGCTGTCGCTGGTCGCAATAGTCGTCGGAGGACTGATGTTCGCCTACGGCGAAGGCCAGTCCAAGAAGACCCTCGCCGGAATTGTCTTCGGCGTGGGGATGGCCATCGGCGCAGTCAACTTCATGGCTTGGCTCTTTCCATGAACAACCGAAGAGAGGAGGTGATCCATGTCTAAGCCAGCGGACGGAAGGGTGAGTCCGGTGTTCAAAGCCATGAACCGTCCGCTGACTGTCCTCGGAGCGGAGCGACGACTGTTCTTCGTCGCTCTGATCTCCGGGGGCGCGATCTTCTCTCTGCTCCATTCCTTGCTCGGCGGAATCGGCCTGTTCATCGTCGGCGTCATCATCGCCCGCATTGCGACGAAGCATGATGTCGAGATTCTGCGTGTGCTCTTCAACTCCGGCAAGTTTCGCCGACGCTACGACCCTATGAAGTGGGAACCCACCGCAATCACGATCAGGAACCGCAATGCTCAGAGTTGACCACATCACGAAAGACTGGAAGGAAGCGGGATCATTCGCCGGGCAGGTAAACCTGTACGGCTTCTGGGACGAGCACTGCTTCCTGACGAAATCAGGCGACCTCGGTGCGGCACTGCATATCGGCGGCATCGACTACGAGAGCCTGGACCGCGCCGGTCGTGACTATGCGGTCAAGCGTCTCGAAGCGGCCTTCCGCTCGCTCGACGACAAGTGCCGTCTGTACCAGATCCTCTTCAAGCGCAACCGGCCAGTGATTCCCCACGCTGAGTATGAGAACCCGCTTGTTCGCGCCGCCGTGGAGCAGCGCAGCAGATTCCTGCAATCGAAGTCAGACCGCCTTTACAGCATCGAGATTTACTGGGTCGTCATGATCGACGGCAGCTACCAGAAGACCGGTCTGCTACACGCGCTCGCAAAGTTGCCAAAGCATCCGCGCTCGTCGCTGCGCGACTTGCACGCCCTCCTCTCTCGCAACAAAGGGCGCACGCTCCTTGACAGCCAGATCGAGCGCGACCGGCTCCGGCTGCAGCAGAAGGTCAACAATTTAAGTGGGCAGCTAAGCGACCTCACCACGGTCGAGCTGCTAGGGGCGGAGAAGACCTTCCGGCTTGTCCGGCGTCTCGTGAACTTCCGCCCCTCCAAGATCGATGACGCGCCGCTGTGCGATACGCGTCATCTCGACTGGCAGGTCTGCGGCTCGGAGCTGGAAGCTCATCGCGGCTGCCTGCGGATGGACGACGATTATGTCCGCGTCCTCACCTTGAAAGAGCTTCCCGGCGAGACCCGGCCTCTGATCCTCAATGGTCTGCTCGACATTCCGGCAAACTTCCACGTCGTCACTGAGTGGCATCCAGTCGATAACGCAAAGGCGCGCAAAGAGATCGCGTCTCGCCGCCGGCACCACCACAATTCGAAGACCAGCTTCGTCTCGAACCTTCAGGACCGGCAGAACACCGCGAACCAGGACAATTTGGTCGATGACTCAAAAGCCGCTGCCGTCGCGGAGCTGGGGAACGCGCTCACCGCGATGGGCATGGAGGGCAAGAGCTTCGGTGAGTTCACGCTCTCGGTCGTGATCTATGACGAGGACCGAGTCAAGCTTGAGCGCGCCGTCGCCGAGTTCCAAAAGCTCTTCACCCAGCACGATGGTCTGCTGTACGAGGAGCGTTACAACCTGCTCAATGCGTTCTTCGCGACCATTCCAGGCAATCGGCAATTCAACCTCCGTAAGCAGTGGGCGCTCAACTCCAACTATGCCGACCTGTCGTTTCTCTTTACGGTGGATACCGGCTCCAAGTGGAACCCGCATCTCGAACGCGAGTACCTTGCAGTTCTTGAATCGACACACGGCACTCCGTATTTCCTGAACCTGCACGCAGGCGACGTTGCCCACACGCTGATGCTCGGGGCAACAGGTGCCGGAAAGAGCTTTGCGGCTTCGACGATTCTTCAATCCGCGCAAAAGTATGAGCCGCTGACCTACGTGTTCGATCTCGGAGGCAGCTACGAGGCACTCACACGCGCCTTCAATGGAACGTATCTGAACGTCGGCCTCAAGAGTCCGGGCTTCAGCATCAACCCGTTTTCACTCGAACCGACGCATGAGAGCCTGAACTTTCTGTACCTATTTCTCCGGGTGCTCATAGAATCCGGTAGCCGTTATGAGCTGAGCACCGCCGATGAAAAGGCGCTCTACGCTGCGCTGGAGCGCATTTACAAGCTGCCGCGCGAGATCCGAACGCTAACTAATTTCGCGTCGATTCTTGGGCCGCTGGGCGAACGGCTGCACAGATGGACGAAATCTGGGTCGCAAGGGACCGGGCAGTTCGGATACCTCTTCGACAACGTAGACGACACCCTCACCTTCTCCCGCTTCCAGACCTTCAACTTCGATGGCTGGTCCGAATATCCAGACATTCTGGAACCGCTGCTGTTTTACGTCCTGCAACGGGCGTCCGCGGAGATCGAAAGACCGGAGATCATCGGGACCTTCAAGATCTTTCTGATCGATGAAGGATGGATCTTTCTTAAGAACAGGATCGTCCGCGACTGGATTATTCGCGCCGAGAAGACGTGGCGGAAAAAGAACGCCGCCATGATCCTGGCCACGCAGTCGGTCGTAGAACTCGCGGCTTCGGACATGCTGCACATCGTCAACGAGTCATGCCCCACCAAGATCTTTCTGTCGAATCCGAACATCGACCGCAGGCTGTACGCCGATACCTTCCAGTTGAACGATACGCAGCTTGAGCTGTTGGAGTCGCTTGCCCCAAAGCGCGAGCTGCTGCTGATCCAGCCGCGCGGCACCAAGAAGCTGGTGCTCGAAGTCGATGCACTCGGTTATTGGATGGCGACCAACAATGCCCGCGACAACGTTCGCAAACAGGATTACTTCGCCCGCTTCGGCCCAGAGCAGGGATTGCTGCGCTTGGCTGAAGACTTTCCCAACCCACTTAACACATAAGGAGAATCATGCGCCCATCACCCATCGTCCCGCTGTTACTAGGCTTGGCCGCGACCGTGGCTCACAGTCAGCAGACCGCCCGTCTCGTGAAATACCACGCCAACGACATCGTGAGTGTTCGCGCAAAGATGCGCTACACCACGCTGATCGAGCTTCCGACGACCGAAAAGATCATGGAAGTCGCGACCGGCGACAAGGACTTCTGGATCATCGACACGGTTGGCAACTACTGCTTCCTGCACCCGGCGAAAGAAGGCATTCACTCCAACCTTAACCTCATCACCGACAAGGGCACGGTGTACTCGTTCACGCTTGACGATGTCGAGTCCGGCGATCCCGACCTGAAGGTCGTGATCCAGCCGTCCGACCCTTCCTCGCTTGCCGCCGCCAACGGCGTCAGCAAGCTCGTTTCGACCACCGAGGTGGAAGCTGCTCACGCCCAGGCGCAGCTCGCACAGACCCACGCTGCTGTTGCGGTCGAACAATTCCGTGCCGATTACCCCACGCAGTCGCTGAAGTTTGATTATGCCTACCACGACGAAAAGCCATTCGATGTGTCGGCCATCTACCACGATGATAAGTTCACCTACATCAAGTCGACTGCGCCTGAGAAGTTTTCCGTTTACGAGCTGAAGGACGGCAAGCCCGACCTCATTACCTTCCAGTTGAAGGACGGCACCTACGTCCTCCCGACAGTTGTCGACCACGGCTATCTCGAAACTGGGAAGCACAAGCTGGACTTTCAGCGGAAGGCTCGGTAGGAGGCGCAATGTCAGACGAGAAGCAAGTTTCAGCAGCAGAGCAGTCGGCTTCACCGCTGCCTCCTGAGAACGCCTCCGGTCTCCGCGACAAGCGCGCCCAGCCCGAAGGCGTAGTCCCCAAACAGGCGCAGAGCTACGTCATTGCTGGACTAGCCGTGCTCATCCTGATGGCCGTGATGTTCTCGAAGAACCATGCCCGGCCTGTCACGAAGGAAATCACGCCTGCCCCCGTCTCTGAGTCCACGGACCTGAACCAGCGAAAGATTCAGGAGCTGGAGCAGGATTTGAGCGCGGACCAGCGCCAAAGCCAGCAACAAGCTCAGAGAGCGGTCGCAGGGACGGTACAAGCAGGCATGGCGACTAACACCGGTCCTGCGCCGGCAGGCGTTGCGTCTCCTGCTTCGCAGTTGCCGCCGCCTGCTCCGGTCGCAAGTGCTGAACCGCCTCGCGACCCGGTTGCGGACGCGGAACGGGCACTGGCCTTCAAAGCTCGCTTTGCGTCGAACCTGGTCTCCGCCAATGATGGCGCTTCGCGCCCATTGGCGGAAGCATCGGGCACCAGCGAGGACACTTCGGCTCGCCCTTCGAGCTTGCCGCAGGCCCCTGCTGCGCAGGTTGCCACCCCTGCGACCGGCAACAAACGTCCACCGGAGGTGAACCTGAACTCCGCGCATGGCCAGCCCTTCGTCGTGTTCGAGGGATCCACCATCGACACTGTGCTGGTCAATCGTCTGGACGGTGAATTTACCGGACCGGTCAAGGTCATGATCACGAATCCCGTCTACAGTCAGGATCGCCAGCACATGCTCATCCCCGAGGGCACGTTCATCCTCGGCGATGTGCAGAAGGTCGCCGACCTCGGCCAGAAGCGCCTCGCCGTCACCTTTCATCGCCTCCTGATGCCGGATGGCTACTCCGTCGACCTCGACCAGTTCCATGGTCTCGATCAGGCCGGGTCGACCGGACTGAGGGACAAGGTCAACAACCACTATGTCGAGGTATTCGGCGCGTCAATTGCCTTGGGTGTCATCGCTGGAGCTGCCGAAGCCAGCAATGCCAATCAGGGTCTCTATCAATCTGGCAGCGAAGCCTACAAATCAGGCATCGCCTCCAGCCTCTCGCAGTCAAGTGCGAATGCGCTTGATCGCTTCATCAACATTCCGCCGACGATCACAATCCGCGAGGGTCATCGGATCAAGGTCTACATCACTCAGGACATGCTCCTGCCCGCGTATGAAAACCACGACATGCCGCCAGTGATGTGACACATCTCTCGCCCTTCTCCATTCACCTAGAACTTCTCGGAGGTTTGACCATGAAGTCGACTAAGCTGCACTTCCTTTCTCTAGCCGTAACCGTCGCGCTCGCGCCTCTGGCGCACGCGCAGTTCGGCTCCGGTATCGTCTTCGACCCGACGCAAAGCGCGCATGCGATCCAGCAGATCGAGCAAGCATCGCAGCTTTACACCGCCGCCGTCGCTACGCGCAACCAGATCGTCACCATGTACAACCTCGCCTTCCAGATGGCGCAGCTGCCGCAGAATTTAGCAGCGCGGTATAAAGCCGATTGGTCACAGTGGACGAGCCTGCAGGCTCCGACCGACACCTATGGGAACACTGCCGCGTTGGTGAACGCCCTCAATTACGGTGTGCTCACCAGCGCTCGGCAGGGCTACACCAGCGCCTATGTGCAGGCGCAGAGCTACCCGGCAGGAAGTTATTCGTCTCTCGACTCGCGCACCCAGGCAGCGGTCGCAAATCAGTACGCCACCTCGGAGCTGGCACAGACCGCGACGACGAACACTCTTGCGACGCTCGGCACCATCCGTTCCGACTCGCAGTCGTTCGCCTCGAAGCTCGCCAATTTCGAGTCCGACACCTTCTCCACCGATCCGAATCAGCAGACCACGAACGCTCTGCTCGGCAAGATCAACTCAGCCACGCTGCTCCAGATCCACTCGCAGCAGGACACGAATCAACTCCTCATGGCTTCGATCCAGCAGCAGCTTCTCGCTCAGAAGCAGCAGATCGACGCGCAGAACCGTGCTCTCAACAACGCGATTTACTTCCAACAAAACTTCCCGACGACGATGCAGACGGTCAACAGTGGCGTCAGCGATTCAATCCGGTCCATCTCCCTCTCGACGACAGGACACTGAGCCATGCAACAGAACCCCTTCACCTTTCTTGGCCAAGCGATCTCGCAGTTGCTCTCCTCACACAGCGCCGCGCTTCAGGCCATCGGCCTCGACATCTTTCGTGGCTTGGCGACGATCTTGATTGTCTGGTTCGGCATCAAGGCCGCCCTGTCCGCTTCGCAGGGACACGGCGGCTTCCACTTTGCCAAGTTTGCCGACCTCATACTGATGATCTCGTTCGGCTTGGGAATGCTGACCTACTACTCGACGCCGATTCCCGGCACCGCCTACAGCTTCAGCGACCTCATCACCAAAGAGGCATTGAGTATCTCCGCCCAAATTGAGTCGGACCAGACGCAGCAGATCGCCGAAGCCGTCACCGGCGAGGAACAGCAACTGGGCGCGCCTCCGGGCAGTTTCAATGTCCTCGAAGACCTTACCTATTTGCTTATCGCAGTCATTCTTGCCGCGATGGAGGCCGTCGCCTTCGCCGTGATCGCGTATGGCTACGTCGCCTCTGCAGTGTGTGTGCTGATAGGACCGATCTTCATCCCGTGGTTCATCGTGCCCAAGATGGACTGGCTCTTCTGGGGATGGCTGAAGGCGTTCATCGGCTTCAGCTTCTATCAGGTCATTGCCTCGGCCTTCATCTTCGTCTTCTCGAAGGTCCTGACGTCGATGTTTCATGCCATCGGCAATATCAGCATCACCAATGCCTTCACAATCCTGCCCGCGCTGCTCATTACGCTCTTCGTCTGCATCTACGGCCTGGTCAAAATCCCGGAGCTCACCAGCGCCATCCTCAGTGGGCGCACCGGCACCTGGGTCAACCCGATGGGGAATTAACTATGGCGAAAACAGAGACACTCCGCCCAGTCACCGATGCCGGTCACAAGTTCCTGGAGTTGTACGCGGAGCCGGTCGTCACCAACACCTATCTGAAGGTCTCCATCCTCGTGCTCTCGGTCGTCGCGCTTGCGTTGCTCGCCCTCCTCTATCGCGCCGAGACCTCTGCCTTGCGGCTGAAGCCGCTCGTCATCTCGGTATCGGACATGGGACGCGGGCAGGTCGTGAGCTACGCCGACTTCTCGAAGGTTCCTGTCGAGCGCGTCAGCAAATACTATCTGGCACGTTGGGCACAGCTCTACTACAGCCGCAATCATGCCACGCTGCAACGTGACTTTGCCGAGTCGCTGAGCTTCTTCTCGAACGAATTGCAGGGCGCGACGTTGGCGCGCGTCACGAAAGCCAAAACCCTTCAGGCTTTCCTCCTCGATCCGAGTGCCCCGAATATCGATATAGAGATCAAAGCCGTGGTGCTCGATGACACGCGGCAGGCCCCTTACCGCGCCCACATTGAGTTCGAGAAGGTCGCCTATTCTCTTGGCGACCAGCAGGAGCAGAGCCGGGAACGCTGGACCGCGAACGTCGTCTACGGTTTCCGCGATGAGGTTCCGAACGCGATGTTGCTCACCAATCCCCTCGGTGTCGTCATCAGCTACGTCCACGAAGACCAGGCTTTCGGGAACTGATGATGCAACCGAAGAAGCCCATTCTGCTCTACTGCGCCGACCGCGAGTTGCTTTCCACCACAGCATTTGTGCTGCGATTGCATCCCTATGACGTCACCTCTGTTCAAGACGGCGATGCTGCGATAAGGGTGAGCGAGCGCGGTCTCGCCGCTTGCGGCGTGCTCATCCACGCGCAGCAGGGCGACCTTGCCGGGCGCTTGATTCATCGCATCCTCGCATGCGCTTCGCACATGCCGTTGCTGCTGGTGGATCGTGCCGGCGACCTCGCACCCGTCCGCTACGCGGACATGGTGCTCTATGGCCGCAACACGACCACACCGCACATTCTCGCTTCGCTTGATGTGCTTTGCCAGCGAAAGCCAGTACCGCGACCGCGGAGCGCTGCATGAGCGAGCTTACCTACATTGGCGGGTTTTCAGGCGGCATCGACTCGCAGGCCGCTGCGCGGTTCATGCTGAACCGCCACGGCCCTGCTCATATCGTCCTCGTAAACTCGGACGCCGGAGGCAACGAACACCCGCTGACTGTCGAACACATCTCCTGGTATTCGGAGCATGTGCATCCAGTCGTTCGCGTCCAGGCCATCGTCCGCGATATGTGGGCGGACCCGGAGACTGCGGCGGAGCGCGGTCTCGATGCCGAAGAGCCGCTGACCTTCGTTCGTATGGCCGAGATACGCGGCATCTTCCCAGCGCGTATACGCCAATTCTGCACCGACAAGTTGAAGCTGCAACCGATTCGCCGCTGGCTGCACGCGGCTTACCCACATGGCAACTATGCCCGCTTTTCGGGCGTGCGCCGCGATGAATCGCTGGCACGCGCCGATCGTCAATGGTTCGAATGGGACGACTTCTACGACTGCGACCTCTACAACCCAGTCTTCGATTGGTCGAAACAAATGTGCTTCGACTATCTCCGACACCACGACGAGCAGATCAATCCTCTGTACTCGCTGGGGTTCACGCGCGTGGGCTGCGCCCCCTGCGTGAACTCCAACAAAGACGACGTTCTGAAGTGGACTACCCGCTTCCCAGAGATGATCGACAAGGTACGCGGGTGGGAGCAGCAGACTGGTCGCACCTTCTTCGCACCTTGCGTTCCAGGCATGGCGATCAACTGGATCGATGACGTTGTCGCATGGGCGAAGACGGACCGCGGCGGGAGACAGAGCAATCTCTTCCGCATCCTTCCGCCACCAGCCTGCGAGTCGAAGTACGGGTTGTGCGAATGAGATATCTCTCTGTTTGCTCAGGCATCGAGGCGGTCTCGGTCGCGTGGCAGCCGCTAGGCTGGCAGCCCGCGATGTTCGCCGAAATCGATCCCTTCTGTTGCTGGCTGCTGCGCTCGCGCTATCGCGCAGCGCGGCCCATCTACATGCCCAGTCCGCATGATGCGCCAACGCGCAAAGAGGCGAAGCAGCGCGCGGCAGCCATTCGCAACGTCGTTGCTCTGTCTGCACATGGCGATGTTATCAACGCTGGCGACTTCACGCGCATAGGAGCACACGATGTTGGAGCAATCGACCTTCTGGCCGGAGGCACACCTTGCCAGTCTTTCTCCATCGCCGGTAAACGAGCGGGAGTGGATGACCCGCGTGGCAACCTCACCATCGAATTTGCTCGACTTGCTGGCCGACTCCGGCCCCTATGGGTGGTGTGGGAGAACGTCCCCGGCGTCCTGTCCATCGACAATGGACGGACGTTTGGAGCCTTCCTCGGGATGTTGGCCGAACTCGGGTATGGGATCGCCTACCGAGTTCTGGACGCTCAGTATTTCGGAGTACCCCAGCGACGGCGCCGTGTCTTCGTTGTCGGACATCTTGGAGGATGGAGAGGCCCCGCAGCGGTACTATTTGAGCGGCACAGCCTGTCGGGGTATCCTCCGCCGCGCCGTGAAGCGGGGAAAGACGTTGCCCCCACCCTTAGCGCACGCGCTCATGGCGGTGGCGGCCCAGGATCGTACTTCGATATCGACGGCGGCCTGATTCCGAGCACTGAGAATCTTTCGCACTGCCTTAACGCCGGTGGGATGGGCAGGCAGGACATCTCGACCGAGACGATGGTTGTTCACGCGCTTTCCGCCGAAGGCTTCGATGCAAGTGAGGACGGCACCGGACGCGGTGTCCCGATGATTCCGATTGCCATCTGCATGGCGCATACGCAGTCGAACGGCAGCAGCCTTTCGGATGACACCGCGCGTACCCTCGAACATGGCACGGCCCACGCTGTCGCTTTCTCCGCGAAAGATCACGGTGCGGATGCCAGCGACGTTGCTCCGACACTGCGAAGCATGGGACACGACGCGAGTCATGCCAATGGCGGCGGACAAGTAGCGATCGCTTTCGCGCAGAACCAGTCCGGGGACGTTCTGACCGGCGATGTGATGCACGCGCTCGGAGCCAATCCGAATGCAACCGGCCGCAACGCGCCCACGGTAGCCTTCACAATCCACGGCAGCGATGGCACGACTGCGACAGCCACTCCGGCGACCGTCGCGGGAGCTGTGCGCACGAAAGCCCCTGGCAGCATCGAGAACAGCTCAACCACGATCGCGCAATGCGGCATGGGAGTGCGGCGATTGACGCCGCGTGAGTGTGAGCGCCTGCAAGGCTTCCCGGACGATTACACGCTGGTCGAGTACCGCGGCAGGCTAGCCGCCGATGGAACCCGCTACCGGGCGCTCGGCAACTCGATGGCCGTTCCGGTGATGCGCTGGATCGGGGAACGCATCGTCTCGGTCGAGGCGATCCTCCGCGACGGGTACGGCAACGGGATGGTTCCATGAGCGGGCGACTGCGAGTACGGACGACACGGGCGCGTACCTCCCAACCGCGGATAGGAGCTGGTCTTCTTCCAGTCCCAGGCACCGAGCAACAAGAGCCGTGCAGCTCGCCTTCGATTCTATCGCCCTTCCATATGGTCTTCGCGCTGCAAGCGGAAGGCAACGATGCGGAGCTTCAGAGGGCATGGTTCCCCCAGGTACTGCTCTTGCAGCCTAAAAAGCGGCAAGCGAAGAGAGACAGGGCTTCTGCTGTTTGGTTGGATCGGCATCCTGAACGCGACGCAGCACTTCAGACAGGTGTTTTCGTAAAGCGCCATCTCTCCCCGTATTTTCCCTGCTTACCCTCGGTCACTCGCTTCGGTGCTTATCCCGCGCCCGTCGGCACTCGTCGTTCTGCTTCGTCCTACGGACGCCCTCCGGGTCTGGGTTTCCAAACAAAAAATCTCCCTGCGGCTTCGGCCCTGCGGGCAAGATTTTTTCTTTGGAGCCTCCGCAGAAAGTCACGCCTTCGGCCTTGGGAGCGGGGCACCTCGCGTCGCTTCGCGCAGGAGTGTCCCGAGGGCAATCCGGGCAAATACAAACGAGGAGAAACACAATGGCACTCTACGAAAACAAAATCACTCTGAAGGGCTACCTCGGCAAGGATGCCGAGAACTTCTCAACCAAACAGCAGAGGACCTTTACGGTCCTGTCGCTCGCCACCAAGTCCGGCTACAAGGACAAGCAGACGGGCGAGTGGGTGAACCACACCGAATGGCACCGCATCATCGCCTTCGGCAAAGCTGCCCAGTACGCGAGGAACCTGAGCAAAGGCGCCTATGTCGAGGTCGAAGGCGAGCTGCGCAGCACCGAGCGCGATGCCGAGATCGTCAAGGACAAGAAGAAGACCAGGACCAAGCTCCGCGGTTGGGAGATACGCGCCAGCATCGTTCGCAAGCTGGCGCCGTCTCAGAGCTCGCCCGAGGAAAACCTCGATGCCGAGCCGATCACGGAGGAGGACGCCGCGTAAGCGGCGTTCCTCCCCAAGGAGGTGTCACCATGGCCACTTTCAAGAACATCGTCAAGTTGCGTGGCTTCCTCGGCAGAGATGCCGAGGAGCCTGCTGGCAAGATCGAGATGGACTGCTTCGCGGTTCTGCTGCTGGCGACACAATCCGGCACCTGGGACGTCGCCGCCAACGAGTGGAGATCTCGTCTCGACTGGCATCGAGTCGTTTGCCCAGGTGCTTACTTCTGCCGGCTTACCCGCGGCATGAGACGTGGCGAGTATCTCGATATTGAAGGCGAACTCCGTGTGCACGAACAGGAGCGCTCGGTTGTTGTCGCCGGTGAGCGCTTTCCAGTGAGTCATGCCTCGTATGCCGTGCACGCAACTGGCATACGGAGGTTAGACAGACCCGACTGGCTAGTCGTCACGGGCGAAAATCACTGACGGCTGCACGCGACATTGCGGAGAGATTGACGCCTCTCCGCTTTTTTCTGGCTGCGTCATAAATACCGAGATGGATACCGATGATCGCAAATGCCGTTTTCGTCGCCACGCTGATCTTTCTCGCGCTCGGCTTCTGGTCGATGCACGAGCTGCACTTCCTTGTGCCGTGGCGCAGCCTTATCCTGCACCGCTATCTCCAGAGCATCGCGGTCTACGCCGCTCTGCTCTTCGCCAACATTCTCGGCCTCACCGTCTGGATCGAACGCAAGTTCTTCCTGCGCGACATGGGCCGGAAGCTCAGGCATCTCGACCAGGAGATCCATACCGGGCAAAGTGAACTTTCCGGCGAAATTCTCGCGCAGTTCGGGGATGAGGAGGAGCGCTGACGATGCAGACCGAAGATCAATACGTGGAGCGCACGCCGGATCTTGTGGCCAAGATTCGCGCCATGCGTCAAGCCGCCGAGAAGGAGATGGATCGCTTCACCCGCGTGGCCGACTACGACGTGCGTCGTGTCGTCGGCCAGAAGCCCAACGCATCGCCAGTCTCTGTCGAAATCGTCACGCCCTCTACCGGCGAGCGAGCGAAGAAATCAGGCTCAAGATTCTCGACCGTACAGACCTCAATTCAGTTTGCGCCTGCTCCTGCGGAACGCGGCGATAACGGGGAGGAGGCATGAGACTGGATATTCCGCAGGATGTTCCGCGTCGGCGTGAAATTACGCCCGATGCTCCGGCCACGACCGAACGCAATGTTCCGAAGCCGCAGGAGGCACACCCCATCCTGCGCCGGCTGGAGGCTTTGAGGGAGCGCGCCAGCAACCACAAACTGAACCATGAGCCACCTCGCCGTGCCAAGTCCACGCCGCAGCAGAAGGAACACGAGGCCCCAGCGCAGCGAGAGGGCAAAGACCCGCGCGAGGCCCCCGACTCCCGACGCACCCAGCGGAACCGCATCCCGACGCAGACTATCGGCATGCAGCTCAGGCCCGAAGAGCGTAAAGCGATGCTGGAGCTGGGACGCTTTCGCGTCGTCCGCACTAACGATCTCGCCGATACGGTCTACGGCGGCAAGCAGCGTGTGTTGCGGGAGGACTTGAGCTATTTGCGTTCCAAAGGTCTGGTCGGGACCCGCCACATTAACCTTCGCCGTGATGGGAAGCGCCGTCACATCGACCGCGTCGAAGTCGCCACGCTGACCAAAGACGGTCGCGCGTGGCTGCGGAAGAGCGGCGAGGTTCCAACAGGGCAGACCGTCTACGCCGGATTCGTGAAGCCGCGCGAGATGGAGCACGACTCGCTCATCTACCGGGCCTATCGCAATGAGGCGGGAAAGATAACGGATCATGGTGGCACGAACCTCCGCGTCAAACTTGACTTCGAGATCAAGGCCGACGTCCAAAAGGCCATCCATGCCGAGCGTAAGGCCGACCCAACGCGCGGCATGGCCGACATCAAAGAGCACGTCGCCACGCAGCAGGAACTGCCCGTCGTCGATGGCCGCATCCAGATCCCCGATGCGCGAATCGAGTTCGACCGCAAGCTGGACATCGACCAGGATCAGGGTTCCCGCACCGGCCACGAGGACATCGAGGTTTTAACCGCGGCCTACCGGCCTGGTCACCTGCGCGCCAAAGCGCAGGCAGGTTTCCGCGCCTATGCCGCTAGCGCCGACCGTGCCAGCATCACGGCCAAGATCGAAGACGACCACAACATGATGCGAGATGTGCTCGACCTATGACCCTCGGCTACGATCCTGTCCCGGTGCTTGAGTCCGCGGGATACACGGAGCGCGAGGCCGCGTTCCTGTACCTCGTTGCTATGCACTCCGGCTACTTCCTGCGCCGGCAGTATGGCCGCTTCATCCAGCGGGAGCGCGGAGCTATCGCCGAGCAACTCCTGCGTAAGGCAGTCGCCCTCGGTCATCTCCAAAGCATCGCCTGCGGGCAGGCTCGCTTTGTTTATCACCTGACTTCGAAAGAGGTGTATGCGGCAGTCGGACTGGCTGCTTCGCAGCACCGCCGCCTCAAAGGTGACGCACAGATCAAATCCCGCCTCATGGTCTTGGACTTTGTCCTCGACCATCTTGGCGACAGGCTCCTCGACTCTTCGGAGGCGAAGCTCGACTTCTTCGCTCAAATCCTCGGTCTGACTGAAGCGCTTCTCCCGCGTGCACCGGGAGCAAGCACGCATATCTTTTCCGAGGAGTTCCCCATCGTGGTCGGGGAACAGCAATCTATCCGCTTTACCTTTTTCAACGAGGGTGCTCTCTCCACCAGCGGTTTCGAGAGCTTCCTGCGTCGATATCGCGCTGTCTTCGCCGCGCTACCTGGCTTCGAACTGCTTTACCTCGCCGGCTCCGACCATAATTTCGAGCGTGCCGCGAAGGTTTTTGCGGCGCTCTACCCGGAGACTCACGTCCTCGGCGTGACTTCCATGACGCCGAGTGGGGTCGAGCACTTCCTGGAATACCTGCGCGCACACGAGAACAACGAGACGCAGAAGCGCCCGATTACCCTGCGCGACCTTACGGTCCTGCGCGAGGGTGAACGCATTTACACCACGCTCGAACATCTTGCGCTGTGCGCTGCCTGGAAGATCGGCAGCACCAGCGCCGAGCGCATCCGTCAACGGTTTCAGCAGCAGGTGCCGCAGGCGAAGTTCACGACCATTCTCATGCCATACAGCTACCCGCTCTATCAGTTCCGTCGCGAGAAGAAGCCGCAGCCGCAACTCGGGTCTAGCGCCCGGTCTAGTGGTCTGCCTCTGTTCCAACAAGAAGTCTTGCAAAGACAACTACTTACGAAAGAAGGAGGTTATGGAATGTAGGTGTGGGGGCGGGAGCGACCCCAGTGCTCCGCACTTCCCGCGTCGGCTGAAGCCGCGCTGGTCGCTCCCGCCCATAGACACCAAGTATCCAGAACAGATCTGGCGCAGATACCGGATTGATCTGCGCGGAATATCAAGCGGATCAGTTCAGCATCATTGGCTGATCCATATCGCATCCGGGAAGCATACGCACTTTATCGACAGGAGATATCCATGAGCAAACTGAAACTTGAGCACGGCATCAGCAGGATTCGGCGCGCGAAGCTTCAATCCTCCATTGACCAGACTATTGCCGAGGACATCGAGTTACTGGCCCAGTGGTCGAATAACGAAACGAACTATGTCGTCAATGAGCTACTGCGCTTCGCACTCACCCAGGAAGAAGACTTCCAGAAATATAAGACAAGCTCTGCTGCGAACATTGCTCGATCAGCAGTTGCAGCAAAGTCTTCTCTTACACCAGTCAAGCCGGAATCGGATCCTGTCACAAAACCGAACGCGCCGACATCAAGTATTGCAGCTCACGGATAAGAAAGGCATCAATCCATGCGCCTGATAGATTCGCTTCAGAACATCGTCCGTCCACTGGTCGAGAACCGCATCGTGCTCGCGCTTGGAATCAGCGCGACCGTCGGCATCGTCCTCAACAGCATGTTCCCCATCGACACTGCAAATCCATTTCTGCGTTTGATCGAGTTGGAACGGCCCGCAGCTTTTCACGCAGCAGTGTGGAGCTACGGCCTGTTTCTGTATTCAACGCCATTCATTGCTTGCTCCATGGTTTTCTCGCTGCTGTATGTCCATCTCTATAGGAGTGAGCAGAAGCTGGCGGCGGGTTCGTTGCCTCCCTACCCAAGCCCTCGAACCCGAACAGATCTGTCTCTCATTCTTGGAGAGGTACATAGGCAGCTCATTCCGACGCCCAGCACCACTCCGCAGTGGCTCTCGATTCCAGAGCGCGGCCTTTACACCGGCATCGCATCCTTCGGCTCCATCGGCAGTGGCAAGACCTATGGGCTGATCCTGCCCGCGATGCGTCAGTTGTTCGCGTACCGCGCCAACGATCCGGTGCGGAAGCTGTCGGGCATCGTTTTGGAAGTCAAAGGCGATCTCTGCCGTCAGCTTCAGCGCATCCTTAAATGGTGCGGACGGGAGGACGATTACGTCGAGATCTCGCTCGACGGCGACATCCGCTACAACCCGCTCAATAACTCACTCGATGCTTACGCGCAGGCGTTCAACATCGCCTCCATCATCACGTCGATCTGGGGTAAAGGCAAGGAACCATTCTGGCAGCAGTCCTACACGGACCTTGTGCGATACGTGATCCTGCTCCATCGTATCCGCGACGGATACCTTACAATGGTCGATCTCTTCCGTACTGTCATCAGCGCGGGCAAGCTCGAAGAGCTGCTGACAGAGGTTGGATCGCGTTTCAGCGCTGCCAGCTATATCGGAATGAGCAAGGAGGCGTACCGGGAGCATGAAGGCCTGCTCTCTCCGCTTGGCTTCGAATGGAATCGTGATGCAAAGCTTCATCTGATCGCGTGGACGAAGGCGCTTGAGAACCTGCTCACACAGGAGACCTCCGCGGTCTTTGATGTTTTCAGCCGCAAACCTTACCCACCGGAGCAGCGGGACCGCTACGACAGCATCCAGTATTGGTATTGGGAGCACTGGAAGTTCTTTCGCTCCGAGGTAAAGACCTCCATCATCCAGGGCATCGTCGTTTTCCTTTCGCTCTTCGAGACCGATCCCGACGTGCGCCGTGTCTTCTGCCCGCCGAAGGAATTGTATGACGGCAAGCCGTGCGCTGCCGACCCGACGGGCCGCGTCTTGGCACCCTTCGACGAGCTGATCGAATCGGGCGCCATCGTGGGTCTGAACTTCCCCGTGGCCTTAAATCCGGCGTTGGCGAAGACGATCGGCACCATGATGAAGATCGACTACCAGCGTGCCGTTCAGTTGCGTATCCCCAGGATGGATGCTCACCCCAAGAGGCACTATCGCCCAACCGTCTTCGTGTGCGATGAGTACCAGAACTTTGCCACGGTTGGCGGCGATAACCCCACCGGGGATGAACGCTTCCTCTCCCTCTCGCGTCAACCCAAGTGCATCCCCATCGTCGCCACGCAGAGCATATCCAGTCTCAAGGATGCTCTGCCCAACGAAGGTGTAAAAACACTTCTGCAGGCCCTCCGCAACAAAGTCTTCCTGACAACCACCGATCCCGAGACCGCGAGATACGCTTCAGAGCTGTGCGGGAAAGCGGACCGCACCCGCATCAGCTACACCGTTTCAGAGTCCTCCACCAACGCCAACGTCGGATGGCTCAGTGGCCGCACTTCATCCAGCAAAGGCTCTGTCTCTGCTTCCAAACAGTACCAAAAGCATATGGAGCCGCTGTTTGAGGAGAAGGTCTTCTTCGATCTCCAGAATGCGCAGTCTGTCGTGGTCGCCTTCGATGGCATCAGCCCATTGCCGCCGACATACTGCTATCTCAAGCCCGACTTTCTGCCCATCATGATGTCTTGGTTCGACCAGGAGAGGATCGCCTTCGATCCAGAGAGGATACCGTCTTGAGCTTTGAAGTCATCATTCCGTTCCTGAAACCAATCGAGCATTTGCTACTGAGTAAAGTCATATCCGAGATCATGGTCAATCCTAACGGCTCTGTCTGGATTGAAGAGCAAGGTCACATCGCTTTGCAGCCCAGTATCCACTTCGAGGATGGTGCGCTGCTGACTGGCCTCGAAGTGATTGCCAATCGTTTCGGCAAGAAGCTCGACGCCGACTCCCCCATTATGAACCTGCGTCTCCCGGACGGAAGCCGCATGGCGGCGCTCATTCCGCCAGTCGTCAATCCAAGTCCAATGATGACCGTTCGTAAATTTACCTCGCAAAGCTTCAATATTGATGATCTGATTGAGCGGAAGATGCTGACCAACTCAGAGGCAGAGATTCTGGCAGATCACATCCGGTGTGGCGACAACATCCTGATCTCCGGCGGAACCGGCTCCGGCAAAACAACCCTGGCAAATGTGTTGTCCTCATTCATCCCCGACCGCGAGCGAATCCTGATCCTTGAAGATGTCGCAGAACTCAATATCAGAAAGCCGCACGTTATATCCGCCGAGGCCCAGCTCGATACGCATAGGAATCAGATCGGTTTCGCCGATCTGCTCAAGGCCGCGCTTCGCCACAGGCCGGACAGGATCGTTGTAGGTGAGATACGTGGTGCAGAGGCTCGCGTCTTCCTTGATGCCTTGAACACAGGCCATCGCGGGTCGCTGACGACAATCCATGCCAACAGCGCTCAGGATGCATTGCGGCGACTGGCGCTGCTTGCCATGCGCGGCGCAGAGGGCGTCTCTTTGCATGATATCGAGGAAGAATGCAAGAGGTCCATCAACGTGATCGCGCATGTAGCGAACATTGATGGACGGCGCCACGTCACGGAGATCCGCACCTCTGCTTAATCTGCTGGTCGCATACACATTTACATATAGGAGACTAAGGCTCCGGTACTTCCCAGCCCCTGCTAGTCAACTGCAATCTGGCCTGCTCGGCCGTCTTCGACGCCCCGTTGAGATTCGATCGAATGTCCGGGAATGCCCGCTGCACGTCCGAGCGTTCTGCCCAAGCTGCTAGGTTTACAATTTTGTATTTGTAGGTAACCTCGGTCTGAGAGGAGCTGCCCACCGCTGTCGGCTCTGTCCATTTGACGATCGTATCGACGGTCTTCTGGCCGAAGCAGAATCCTCTGGGCTGCCCGAGGGTGCCGGGAATCTGCCGGAAATACTTCTGGCCCTCCGCTGTCAGTGCGTATCGCTTCACGGGCTGGGGCGGAGTTGAGCCTCGCAGCGGATCGAGCATCCCGTGAACGGCCGCTGTCGTGTCGGTAGCCTGTAACAAACTCGCCTGCTCCAATGCTCCCAGCTTTAGCCCGATCCCAAACAGTTCTTTCTGCGCCGACCGGGGAACATCAATTGGAAACTGGCGATCGAGCACCGTACAACTTTGGCCATGCTTCGCCAGATATTCATTGATGGCTTTCGTGACACTTGTGTCACTCAGTTTTTTCGCATTGTTGCAAGCAGTCAGAACGAGTAAACCGACGATTGAGACGAGACAGATACGATAGCGCACGCGCGATCCTCCTGACGTGATTCTTTGAGTAGTTATGGATGAAGCCCTCGATCAGAACGGTGATTGCTCATCCGCAGAGAAACGGTTTCAGTCCATATCCGGTCGACGAACTGCCTGAGCGTGTTGTCACTGCGGTCATGTTCGCGTCGAATGAATACGCCGCTCTTTAACGTGAGCAGCCGATCCGCCAATGGTCTGACTATGAGGCCCAAGCGCAGCGAATCAACTGAGGAGCGAGTCATTATCGCGAGTCCGATACCCTGGGTCACCATCCAGAGTGCCTCTCTCGGCAGATAGGCGTCGGCCACGACGTTAAGCGCTATCCCCAGACTCTCGAAGTGGGTCACAATCTCTTCATGCCTGCCGGGGAGGGCCTTCCGGCCCACTACGATGAAAGGTTGGCTGTCGAGTTCTGCAGGTTCTACGGCGCGCTTCGTGCCGAGCGGATGACCTGCAGGCAGGCATACCATCAGCGGTTCTTCCATGAGTTGCTGAGAGTAGAGATCAGGCTGATGAAGAGGCAAATAGCCAAATCCGATATTCAGGTCGCCTTGCAGGACGCTGTCAACTACCTGGTGGGTCAGCAGGCTCTCCCTGCTGATCTTAAAAGCGTCATTCGGTCGCAATTGCAAATGGGAAATGATGGCCAGGAGCTTGCCGTTGAGATGGCTGGAATACCCGATGCGCAAATCCTTCCTTTGAACTCTCATAAATGCGCGGACGCGATCTACGCCGAGCGATGCATGTCTGACCGATTCACGCGCAACAGGCAGGTAGAGACCGCCGGCATCTGTCTGGAGCATCCCGTTTGCAATGGAACGGAAGATCGGAGTTCCCAGTTCGATCTCAACACCTCGAACCCGTTTTCGAACCGCAGATTTCCCAATGCCGAGATACTTCCCGGCCGCCTCGAACGATCCCTTCTCCGCTACCGCGAGGACGGCTATTTGACCGTCCATCGTTACTCTAAGCCGACGCATAGCTGATCACAAAGCGCATACGGGCCTGTTTAGTGGTCAATCATGAATTACCCAATACGCCCTTTCCCATTGATGCAAGCTGAAACCGATTGAAGGCTCCCACCACGAATGGCTAGGATCGAAGGGCGGGCTACTGACAAGCTCGAAAGAACCTTCGCCCAAGCGATTCTTCGTTCTTATATCGTAACGATCCTGCGAAGAACTCCATAAGAAGCAGCAGAGGCACTGTACTCGGGCGTCGCGCAAGATTGTTAAATCCACAAAGCCATTCACTGATAGTTCCGATGCGCACTGCTCCAGCGTAGACTGCGAGAGATTCTGGGAAAGCTATGGAAATCTTGGGTTTGTTCGGTAGTCTTGCATCCCTAAAAGCTAGCTTCCAACTCGCGTCAAGCGAAATCATCAATGTGATTCGTCGCGAGAACCGTCAAAGCAAGACGAAGCGCAGACGACCGTCTGATCGACCGAGAAAATGTTAATTTGGCTCTTTCACTGGAGACCAGAGTGGGTGGCCCTGTATTCCGTTGGGGTTTGCCCACAGTCCTGGCGAAACATCGAGCCAAAATGTGCCGCGCTGCTATACCCGGTCGACAGTGCTATCTCGAACACTGTCTTCCGGGTAGACACAAGCATCGTCCTCGCAATCTGCATTCTAAAGTCTTGTACGTACCTACGAGGTGTTGTCCCGACAGCTTTACTAAAAAGAGCTGAAAAATGAAACGGACTAACACCCGCTTCCTTGGATAGCGCAGCAAGGTCGAGCTTCTTAGCTACATTCGCTTCGATGTACTCGATAACTCTTTTTAATCGATAATCTGCGATGCGCTCACGTGAGAGATCTCGGTGCCAGGCTGGCGCCTTTCGCGAACCCAATAGAAGGTAGGCTGCAAGCCAATTCGCTGATGCCTGCGCGTAGAAGTCTGGGGCACCTGCATTATATGCTCGCAAAAGCGACCTTCCACTGGCTTCGAAGATCGGATCGTTAGTCATGCTCGAGTGAAGAATTACATCGGAGCGCCGAGCGGTAGAAGGCAATTCACTTCGAACCTCATCAAGCGTGCTGCTAGGTAAGCATAAGGTTAATGATTTTACAGACTTGTTGCCATTTAAGCCGTATCGTGTCCGAAGGCTTTCCCCTGCCGGCAGGAGCAATGCAGTTCCTGGCGCAAAAGTCGCCTTTGTCCACAAACCATTAGTCAGATATTCGCTAGAAAACGGTTCACTTAGAATCACTGAGATAAAGACGACTGGTCTGATTTCTGTTTCGTACGAATCTTTGTATGCATTCCACTCCCTCAGATCAACCGACAGCGAAGGCCATTTATTCGAGTCACTTGCTGCCAGTTCTCGGTAGAACGGACCGCCGTTGTATCTTTTTGAGAAAACCCCTAAATCTTCCGACAAAGTAGACTCCGAAATGGATAGCGTTAGATCCATGAGACTGGCATGTAGGCGCTTTTGCGAATGCGATTTAAATAGCATTCGCGGTCAATCTCTCCGCTACAGCCCAGAGTTGAGCAGCAACCTGTAGATCACGCGACACGCTGCTACTAGTGGCCACACCAGGCGATCCCTTCAGCTCCAGAAAGCCACTAGGTCCGTAATAGCCTCCCGGCTCAGCATCGAGCGAGGTTGCCGCAAAGAGGATAGGGAGTGTGCCTTGCTGTGCAGTCTGCCCGATGTACGGTGAAACAAGCTCGAAGAAAGAGTTGAATCGGAGCACGGGTTGACCCGGTCTAGCCTTCGTCAATTCCGTCACGGCGATGCCTGGATGGGCAGACAACGACGACACTCGCCAGCCCGCCGCATCGGAGCGGCGTTGAAACTCGCGCGAGAAGATGAGCAAAGCGAGCTTCGACTGGCCGTAAGAGTTGCTCGGCGAGTAGCCACGCTCACTCATCAGGTCTTCGAAGTTCAGCTTGGCCCACTTGTCGACTAAGCTTGATACTGTAACGACCCGTGGCGATTGAGCTTGGACCAACAGAGGCAGAAGCAGTGCGGTCAGAAGAAAATGGCCGAGAAAGTTCGTGCCAAATTGAATCTCGTATCCATCGCGAGTGACGAGCCGCTTCGGCGGAGCAGCTAGGCCGGCATTGTTGATCAACAGATCGATCGGACGGCCGTGAGCAACGATTCGAGCCGCAAACTTCCTCACCGATTGAAGGTCCGCTAAATCAAGTAGCTCAAAACTGGCAAGCTTACCAATTTGAGAAACGGCGGCAACTCCCTTGCCCTCATTCCGTGAAGCGACGACCACTTGTGCACCCTTATTAGCTAGAGCTCTAGCAGTCTCGAGGCCTAGCCCGCCGCTGGCTCCGGTCACCACCGCCAACTTGCCGTCTTGAGACGGCATGTCCTCCAAAGCCCAACCCATATCCCCCCTCTTGGGGGAGCCAGCGTTCTCTGGCGGCCGTGCTCCCCTCCAGGAAGAATACACGATAGAGCGAGCACTCGCTCTACTATTTAGCCCGAACGAGCTTCCACATCTCCTTGCCAACTTCTCGCAAGACGGATGCGTTCACTCCTTGAGGTTGTCTCGCGAGCCGCGCCACAACCTCAATGGTAAGATCACGCAAGACCTCGACTGGCCAGTCGCGTAGCACGCCGCCTTCAGCGCGGCTCCGAAAGCGCTTCAGGAAGTGCAGCTCAGCCTCTGGCACGAGGCGGGGAACTTTTGGCTGAGCAAAGCCAGCACTCTCGTACTGATCGAGAAAGCGCATCTCCCGGGCATGGGTGCGGTAAAACTCGTATCCGTTCGTCCAAACCTGGATGAACCCGTCTTCAGATTCCATATCTGAGTGGTAACCGCGCAAAAAGCTTGTAGCTTTTTCCGCCTGGACCCGCTCATACAAAGCCACAACTATCTCTTGCTTGCTTTTGAAATGATGGTAGATGACACCCGGGCTTGCTCCCGCACGCTCTGCAAGGAGCGAGATGGGGGCATCGTGCAGCCCACGTTCCACAATGATGTCAAGCATTGTGTCGAGGATCACATTGCGCTTGTTGGATTTGGCTTTCGCACCCACAACTCTATTCTTCCACGTGTTTACATCATCCTCAAAAAACTTACCACCAGGTTGGTTGGTCGTGCGGAGCAGGCACCAGCCGGAACGTCACTTCCTTGCCAACATCACGATTGCAGACAGCTAGGAGCCGATCCGGTTAACGTCCACGAGCAGCAAATGGCATCCGCACCCTTTCCTGAAGGCAGCTTCATCGTTTGCCTCACCGTCGACATCGAGCCCCCCTTGAAAACAGGCGAGGTATCGTCGAAACGCGTGCGAAAGCTGGTCCTTAGCAGCGGGCGAAAACGCGTCAGCCACCCAGCGGTGCTCAGCCGACAGGATGATCGCTGCAGAGAACACTTTGCGTTCTAAACTCTTTCTGAATCCTCAGCTACGTTCCGGGAGCTGCGGTAATTATGCGAAACAAAGCGCAAGAATGTGTATGTTGCCGCAATAAAGCTAGCGTTCATGCATGGAATGTATCGCATCGAATCTGGTGTATGAGCCGGGCAGGTGCAGCAAACACGTGGAAAGGTGCCCCGCAGTCATGATTCGGCGCTCCTCTGAATGCGGCATAAGCACCGCAGGAACAGGGCGCTCTTCCGAGTGTTTGCTAGCAACGTATCCTCAGGAATGCTTAGTGGCTGTGAAGTTAGAGCCTACAGACTAGAACGAGCTCGCATCTTGGGCTGTTTAGCCAGCTACTCGAAAGGAATTGATACGCACATGACACAGAGCGAACTCGGTGGCCGCTTGCCCCTTATCGATCCTGATACTTTAACCGGCAACCAAAAGCAGCTTTACGACCACATGAATTCCAGCCTGATCCCGTGGTCGGAAAGCAATGGATTCATAGGGAAAACTTCAGACGGCAAGCTCATCGGGCCTTTTAATCCCTATCTGTACAGCAGAATCACACCCGGCTTTCTTCAGTGGATGCAAGCAGACTCCAAACACACCACGCTGACCAAGCGTGTTCACGAAGTGGTCATTCTGACCACAGGTGCAGTATGGCAGTCTCCATATGAGTTGTATGCACACTCCGCCGTGGCGCATACGGTCGGCCTCCCTGAGGCGGCTATTAAGGCACTCGCAGCTGGAGGCTCCTCAGACGAGCTGCTGCCGGAGGAGCAGGTCGCTCACCGATTCGCCCGAAAGCTCACGTTGGAGCGCAACGTTGACGCCGCGCTCTACCACGAGACTGAAACCGCGTTCGGCAAAACTGGACTAGTGGACATGGTTTATCTGATTGGCATGTACCTCCTCACGTGCGCACTCCTGAACGCTTTCGAGATACCCGCGCCAGATAAGAATCACCTCGGTTCCGGGCAGGCGACAACTTAAAAACCACGCATAGAGGGAGCAATCTATGGCTGACAAGCTTTCGATTGAACACACCACTTTCGCGCAGATGGGTCCCGTGGCCCATACGCGGACGAGTAACATGCCGGTTCATTGCGTCATCTTCCAGATTGAAGATCGGGTGATTCTGTTGGACACGGGTTTCGGTATGCGAGAAATGCAAGACCCGAACCGCCTTCTCGGCGAAGACGCGCTGTTTAAACTTGGCATCATGGTTGACCCGCGCCTGACTGCTTTCGAACGCTTGAGGGCACGTGGCATTGTTCCTGAGCAGGTCACGGACATCATCCTCACACACCTTGATAACGACCATGCGGGCGGACTGCATGACTTCCCCAACGCTACCGTTCACCTTTCGCATGAAGAGCTTCTAAGCTACGACAGTACGCGCCCGCGCGGCCCGTATAAGCCATACCAGATCTCGCACCTGACTAGATTCAAGTCGTACGAGACAAGCGATGAGCGGTGGTGCGGTCTTGAGGCGCGCAGCCTACAACTCCCGAGCAATCTCGAAGCCAAGTTGATTCCGCTTCCAGGACACACAATGGGCCACTGCGGCGTTGCCTATCGCGAAGAAGGAAAATGGTCCTTGCACGCCGGAGATGCATACTTTGACTCCAAGGTGAATTTCCTAAATCCCGCGCCCGGGCTGCCGATCGAAATTGCCTTTCAGACCAGCGCTTCGGATCGGCAGGCAAGTGTCGGCAAGCTGCAAAAACTACGGGCCGAGCACGTTGACGATGTCGCGATCTACTGTACTCACGACCAGCAGGACTTCGTCAACTGGACTAGCGGTCGAGGTAAGCCGGATCCAATCAGCTCAGCCATCCTGCTGGTCTGAGTTCGAGCAGCCTCCTCCATCATATGAGCCTGCGCCGCGACGAAGGAAGTTTGACAATTACAGCAGTCAACAGCAAAGGCTGCATTCCGCATCCTGAGCCTACCCAAAGTGAGGAAGTTGTGATCGTTTCTTTCAAAGATGACATGTCGTTCGCATTCGAGTTTGTACGTAACCTCGGCTTCATGTACTACAAGGGAGCCGACTTGGGCGAGATGATCGTGACCGCAGATAAGGTGAAATCAGGCGACTTTGAAAGCTGGTTCGCCCAATGGGACGAACTCGCTCGGAAGATCCTTGCCAATGCCGATGCAAGTTTAGCGGCCGGCCACAACGAGAGTGCAAGGACCGCCTACCTGCGCGCTTCGACATATTTCCGCATGGCCGAGTTTTATCTCCATGGCGACCCTGGCGACCCCCGCATCTTGTCCGAGGCGAAAGCATCGCAGAAAGCATATTTGGAGGCTGCGAAGCTTAGCGGTCCGACTTGGGAGCCTGTCGAAATCCCTTACGAGGGCACCACACTGCCCGGCTACTTCTACAAGGTAGACGACTCCGGAGAGCCGCGTCCCACACTCGTTTTCACCGGCGGCTTCGACTCCAGCATCGAAGAAATGTACTACTTTGCTGCAGCCGGGGCTGTTGCGCGTGGATATAACTGCCTCACCTTCGATGGTCCGGGACAAGGCCTTCCTGTGCGGGAACAGAACCTTCGCTTCCGCTACGACTGGGAAAAAGTGATCACTCCAGCTGTCGACTATGCCCTGACCCGGCCCGATGTGGACGGAGAAAAGCTTGCCTTGATCGGCATGAGCTTGGGTGGTTATCTCGGCGCACGCGCCGCTGCGTTTGAACACAGATTTAAAGCGACGATCCTCTACGACGGCGTTTACAGCTTCTTTGAAAACGTGAAAGCGACCATACCGAAGGATGCCTTTGCTGCATTCGAGGCTGGGGATCTTGTTCGCTGTGAGGAACTTGTCGATAGGGCGATGCAAACCGACACGTCCTTGCGCTGGGAAGTGGACAACGGCGTTTGGACGCTGGGAGCATCGGGATTTGCCGATTTCGTCGAAAAGACCAAGCAATACACCTTGGCTGGCGGAGTCGCTGAGAAGATTCAGTGCCCTTGTCTGGTGATGGAAGCGGGCAGAGATATCTTCTTTGCGGGTCAACCGCAGAAGGTGTACGACGCCCTGAAGGTTTCCAAGCAGCTTTTCAAATTTACCGAGGAGTTTGGGGCCGAAAATCATTGTCAGTCTGGAGAACTCTCCTATAAGGATGAAGTGGTCTTCAACTGGCTGGACGAAACATTAGGGATCAACGACGCCCGCAAGAAGTAGGTAGCTGCGCTTTTGCGGTTCTGTGAGCTGGGGTGGTCCATCTAGGGGTACACACCCTTGCTCTCCTTCAATCACTGTCAGAATGACGCAGCCATACTCCCCGCGAGGTCGCGTCACTAAGGGACCAAAGGAGGAACAGTATGCCTAGCAGCTACTTCTTGGAACGGGCCCGTTTTGAGGGTTTAAGATTGTCTTTCTACGACGTGGCTGTCGTCAGCGCGATCGTTGGCCTGACCATCACCGCGTGGAGCATCATGATTCACACGATGAGCCCGCAGGCGATGTCTGTCATGTCAAATGCAGGGCCCACCTTGGATACAGCAGTTGCCCACCTGCCCATGTGGACGGCGATGGCGATTGGCATGATGCTTCCACTTGCGACTGTCACGCTTCTGGGGTCATCCCACGACATAAGTGGCCGAACGCACCCGTTAGCGGGCCTATGCTTCGCAAGCGGTTACCTGAGTGCCTGCCTTCTGCTCGCTGTTTGTGCGGCGCTGCTGGAAGTGTTGTTCCATTCATGGTCCTGGAGATTCGCCTCTGCCGCTGGGCTTTGCGTCGTCGGACTTTACCAGTTCACGCCCACCAAACTTAAAGCGCTTTCTATGTGCAAAGGCGACCTGTTCCGAAGCAGGGTCGCGAGCCAGATCACCTTGCCAAAAGATCTAAGATCGGGTTTCTTCCATGCAGCCGGTTGTTTTAGATCGTGTGGACTCGCGATGTTTGCTCCCATCTTCTTCGGCGCAAACAATGTCGGCGTCATGGCTGCCCTCTTCGTCTGGATGGCGTTGGAACAGGCTGGATGGATTTCCGCCGCCACAACCCGTGTTCTCGGAGCAGGCTGGCTGCTGTTTGCATTCGTCATCGCGGTCCAAATGGCGAGTGGAGCATAGCTTCTACTTCACAAAATTGCCTTCGAAAGCTCCTCGGGATTCGCACGGCAGGGCTTCGCCAAGTACCGTCAACGCTGCACCTAATCAAACCAAGAGAGGGAAGTTATGATACCAAACAGACCGAATGCGCCTCAGTCAACCGTCGGCTCTTCAGGAAGTTTCAGTAACAGCGCCATTACATCCATCAACGTGCCTTCGAGCGGAGGCTCCTCTGAGGAAGATAAGATCCTGCAGGCTCGCATTGCCAGAGCTCGCCTTTCGGGACCGGGCCACATTACAAGAAATGCGAGTGTGGCCGACATGGACGCAGACGGAAACATCATCATGCTCGCCCAAGGCAGCAACGAGTGGACCTGCTTCCCCGGCGACGAGAACAAGGTTGGGGACGTGCCGATGTGTTGCGATCCAATGGGAATGGTGTGGATGAAGGACGCAATGGCTAAAAAGCCAAAGCCTACCAACACTTCGCCAGGTCTGATCTACATGCTCTGTGGAGCGACTCAACACAGCAACACCGACGCATTCGACAAGGCCAGCCCGGCTATTCCCATCGGACCGCATTGGATGATCTTGTGGCCGTACGATGCCGCTAGGGACGGGCTTCCGCGAACAGTGCGAGACGCGGGTGCGTGGGTGATGTTTGACGGCACACCCTATGCTTACCTGCACATCTGCGGCACTCCCTGGGTCGGTAATGAATACACACCCGATCTGGTTCCTGTGTGGACCATGCAGTACAGCAAATCTAGAGAGTGACAAAGCTCATGCGATTGTCGGACTCCGACCCAGACATCGTTCGCCTCAAGCAATGGAGATTAAAGATGTCCAACGAAACGAAAATCGGCACTTTCGGTCGCTATCAGGAAACGCCCGCAAAAGCGATGTCTCCGGACATGAAAGCCGCGTACGACTTCACGCTCAAGCTCCGCGGTCAGGTCCCGGGACCTCACAAAATCTGGTTGAGCAATCCAACGCTGTCTGAAACGATTGTGCCTACCGGCGCATACTTTCAGACCAAATCGACGCTAAGCAAAGCAGAAATCGAGATCGTCACAAATGTCATCAACGGCCGGTGGCTGGCCGCCTATTCCAACTATGAGCACGAGATCATCGCGGAGCAGCAGGGACATCTTGCGGCTGAAAAGGTGCAGGCGCTCATCGCAGGACTGCCGACATCCTTCGACGATCCCCGCTTGCAGGTCGTCTATGAACTTGCCTTCACGCTGGCAACGCCGCGCGTCGTTCCCTCCGGGTTATATGCACGCGCGAAGGAGCTTTTGGGCGATGCTGGTATCGTCGATGTCACCGTTCTAATGGGTTGGTTTACCGGGGTCTCGTTGACGCTCATGGCATTTGACGTCCCATCCGACGCTGTCGGCTTGAAACAGTAAAGGAGGCCCTGCATGTCGCATAATCAAGCTCCTCAGGCTCGCCTGATGACGGTCGCCCTCTTCCCGGCAAATTACTTTCTGGAAAATCTCGCCGTTCGTCCAGACAACTCTGTCCTTGTCACCGCGATGAATCAGAAGGAGCTCTGGTTTGTCCCGCCATCGCACGGCGACGGGCAGGTCACCGCCCTTCTTCTCCATACCTTTGACGAGCCGGCGACAGGCATCGCCGAAGTCGAACCAGATGTCTTTCTCATTCTCACCGGCAATCTGTACACGACTCACGAGGCATACGCACGACAACTAGATCTACGCGGATGGCAGCCCGGTTTGCCCGTAGTGCCGAAGCTGCTTTGCAAATTCCCGGAGCAAGCTCGTGGGTTGAACGGTTGCTGCTTGATCGCTCCTGGGGTGGTGCTTGTGGCGGATTGCTTCGCCGGTCTGATTTGGCGCCTCGACCTCGCCCCAAATAAGACCGCGCCCTCTATTCGCGTCTGGCTCCAGCACGAGAGCATGGGCTACTACCCGGGTAAGATGAAGCCCGAACAGCCCGGCGTGAACGGCGTTCGCTTTGCCGCCAAATCCAACTACCTCTTCTATACTGCCACGGCAAAAAAGCTCCTGATGCGGGTCGAGGTTGATCCTCGGACCCTCGTTCCGATCTCTGAGCCGGAGTTGGTCGTAGCTGGAAGAATGGGCGACGATTTTTGCCTTGATGAAGAGGCAAAGGTGATTTATCTCACCACGCACCGGCAAAATACGATCGACTTGGTTTCGATGGATCCAGGCTTAAACAGCGGATTCACGCAAAGCGTCGCCGGAGATCCGTTTACCGAAAAACTAATCGGACCGTCTAGCGGAGCTTGGGCCAGAGGCCCGGGAGACTATGGCCGTACGGCTTTTTTCATCATGGATGGAGGAACGGCATCCCCTCCACCGGGTGGACCAAAGCCTGCGCAAATTCTCAGGGTGGATTTCCAGCAGCTGCCGAAAGCCTTTCCAGGGACCTAGCAACTGTCGACTGAGCTTAAGGCGCGCCCGGCTTCCAGCAATCTGACTGTACCGACTGCCCCGCTCGCCTGGTGCTCGGATGTGAAAAGCTGAGGACGCCCGCCATCTCCAACCATTTATAGCTCGTCACCGATTTAGGGCTCGTGCAAGACACAACAAGTTGTCTCAAGGAGGCAGATGAGGGTCATTGAATTAGCTGGGCCGCGATTCGCTGAACTGCAGCAAAGTACGCGTGCATACCCTAGGCCTGGCCCGGGCGACGTGTTGATCCGGCTTCGGGCCGCTTCGCTCAACTTCCTCGACATCGCCGTTGCTTCCGACAAATTTCCTATAAAGCAGTTCCCCATAGTCCCGGTCACCGACGGCGCTGGCGAAATAGTCGAGGTGGGCTCGGCGGTCGCAGGCTGGAAGGAGGAAGACCGGGTCATTCCGCACTTCATCCCGAACTGGCTAGATGGCCGCATGCCCGCCCCAGGTGGCGGATCCCGCCGAGGCATTGATCTCCAAGGCAGCCTCGCAGAATACGTAGTAGTTCCGGCGCAATCACTTGTTCGAAGCCCAGCACACCTGTCCGACGCCGAAGCTGCGACCCTACCGATTGCGGCAACGACGGCCTGGCGCGCGGTCCGCACAGCTGCTTTGGGTCCCCACAAGACGGCGCTCCTCCTTGGAACTGGTGGTGTCTCCCTCTTCGCATTACAGTTTGCAAAAGCGCATGGGTGCCGGGTGATTATCACATCCTCTTCCGATGAGAAGCTTGAACGTGCTGGCAAACTGGGTGCCGACGAAGGCGTCAACTATAAAGCCACTCCCCATTGGGCGGACGAGGTGCTTCGCCTTACACAGGGCAGCGGTGTCGACCTAGTGCTTGAAACAGGAGGAGCCGCGACCATGTCCCAATCCATCCAGTCTGCGGGTCTTGATAGCGTTGTATTCATCATCGGCTTTCTCGGCGGCACGGAGCCTCGAGTTGACGTCGTCCCCGTCATGGAAAGGCGAATTCGTCTACAAGGCAACAACACGGGGCCTGTGGCTGATCTCGCCGATGCGGCGGAAACAATCGCGAGACATGCTATCAAACCCGTTCTCGACGGGACTTTTCCGATCGAGGAAGCGCAAGTGGCCTACAGACACGTCGCAGCTGGAGGTCACTTCGGGAAGGTAATTATCGGTAACTGGCCTGATTGACACGCGGCTTACTTTACGCGATCTCGCCTTGCTCTTGCTGATCCGCAGCCCTCAAAAAGAGACTCACCTCGTGATTAGGTGTTTAGTCCCGGCATTTGATGGTGCATACTTTTCTGAGCGTGAGAAGGAGGCGTTATGGGCCAAGTTCTTCACCCGAGCGCCACCACGACGGAGGCGGTCCGTCGAGCGATACAACAGAGTCAAGAGAGCATGAGGGCTCTGGCCCGGCATCACGGGATCAACCAGAAGACGGTCGCCAAGTGGAAGAAGCGCGAGTCCACTGCCGATCGTCGCATTGGCCCAACCGTTCCCGAGGTCGACGGTTCTTTCGGTCGAACAGGAGGCCATCCTCGTGGCGTTTCGCAGGCACACGCTGTTTCCGCTGGACGACTGCCTTTATGCGCTCCAGGCTACGATCCCTAAGCTCACTCGCTCTTCCCTTCACCGGTGTTTGGAGCGTCACGGCATTGGACGATTGCCTGATGTCGAGGGCGACAACCTAAAAAGGAAGAAGTTCGACACGTATCCGATCGGCTTCTTTCACATCGACCTGGCCGAGGTGAGAACCGCTGAGGGCAAGCTCTACTTGTTCGTAGCCATCGACCGCACCTCGAAATTCGCTGTGGTTGAACTCGTTTAAAAGGCCGACATGCGGGCCGCTGCCGCCTTCCTTGAATCGCTCGTCAAAGCCGTTCCGTATCGCATTCACACCGTGCTCACCGACAACTAATTCGCGAGGATACGTTAGTAAGCCCACGAAACCGTCATTTACCGCTTAGCCGAGAGATCTGCGGTTTGCTCCACCTATTCTGATCGCTTCATCAGTTCATTACGATGCTTCGTCTGGTCTGACAAAGCACAACGGAATATAGGATCACTCTTTGAACCGGCAGCTGAGGAAGAATAACTCCTCCGCGATGGTCTTCCTCGAGCGAAGACTTGCCTCGCCTTTGTTGTCGATAGACGCACGCTGACGCATCATGCGGCCCTAGTCATCATGTTGGAAACCCCCCGAATTGGAATTATCGCAGGATCCCTAGTGTCTTCGAAAGATGTCTAGCGCTTTAAACAAAAAGCGACCGCATCACAAGGAGGACGTTGCGTGGTCTGTTCGAGTGCATACGGCCTAGCCTTGCTTCATGCGGTACCTACCGACCGACTGGAATTTGGCTGATCAGTGATGCCCTTCTCAGCCTACGCAGGAGAGAGTCTAAACGCGCGCGAAGATCATCGTGCGCCGAGGTTTGGTAAATGGCACAAATGCACGTGACAACAGCAGATGGGGAAGCGCGGAAGCACCATGAGAGGGCAGACAGACATCAACTACGTCCACGTGAGTTGCCTATGCGACGAGGCGACTTGTTTCCAGACCCTGATACCCGGCCTGCTCACGAGGTAAGCCACTCTGTCCTTCTCAATTCAATTATGAAGCAACATCTTACTTTTTGGCGTGCATCTAGTAGCTTTGTTCTGCAACACGAACCACAATCCGCGTGCCTACGGGCCATCGGGGCCGCCCGTGACACAGAGTCGCCTATGGTAGACCTCCCATCTCCCTTGAGTGATCAGTTAAAGCCAGTCTCCGCTAGAGATTGGCCGCTTTGGACTTCTCTGAAAATCGGCGATCTGCACGTCCGCCGACCTGGCTGCCCGCAGAGTGAGGCTTCGAGTCCACCATCCGTCGAGGAGTGGCATCAAAAACAGAAACACACATTGTGCTTAAGTTCAGTTCTGTCGATTAGAAACGAACGAGTCGGCTGGCTAGCCGTTTCCTTTTGTCATCAAGTCACTCTTGATGAAAAGCTTCATGATTCCATTCATTCCTTAACCCTTCAATCGAGTCTTCTCCTTCAACTGAAGCAAATGACTGAGATAGAAAAAGATTATGCCGTCAGGCGCGCGATAATTGATGAACGGAACCGCATCGCACACGATATGCATGACAGCATTGCGCATAGTTACACGGGTATCCTCATGCAACTCGAAGCTGCAAAAGAGCTATTACCGACCAAACCAGAAATTGTCCAGGATTGTATCGACCGTGCAACCGATGCCGCTAGAAAAGGTTTACAACAATCTAGGGAAGCGGTGCGAATGATGCAGGGGAGTTTCCCGGAGGCATTGAGCAACTCCGTGCCCGCGCTGGTTGCTGAATGGGATCAAACCGGAATAGCTCAGTGTACTTTTACGTTAATCGGGGTCTCCTACCGCTTGCCGGTGGAAGTCGAGAGGCAAATGTATCGTGTTTGTCAAGAGGCTCTTAGCAATGCGCAGTTGCATGCCCACGCCCTGAACATCGATGTCACACTCTCCTATGCTCCAGACTTCGTCTCAGTCTCAGTTTCGGATAACGGGATAGGCTTTAGCTTAGGTCAGGTGGTTGATTTGGGCCTCGGTCTCTCCGGCATGACAAAGCGCGCTGAACGCATCGCAGCAGAGTTATTCATTCGCAGCAATCGAGGGGAAGGAACTACCATCTGTCTTAGATGGACAAATCAGACTTCGACTCGGGAGAATCCGTCAATATCACCTGCTGCAACGGGCCCCTCCGCATAAACGCGATGAATGAAAGATCCGACGTTTTGCATTGCTACGTAGTCTTGCCTGAAAGGAGCCTACTTGTGCCGTTGCTGACTAATGTTGACCACAATCTCAAGCTTCGTGCAATAAAGCTTATCGTCGTTGACAACCATCCGATGGTTCGAGAGGGTCTCGCGCTTATCTTGGACAATCAGCCGGATATGAAAGTCGTAGCTCACGGTAATGATGGATATGAGGCGATCACTCTATACCGACTGCATAAGCCAGACGTTGCAATCCTCGACCTCAGCATGCCAAACATGAACGGCGCCGATGCAGCAGCAGCGATACTGGTTTCGGAGCCGTCAGCCAAGATCCTGATTCTCACAACCTTCGACGGCGACCAGGATATCCAACGTTCAATGCAAGCAGGGGCGAGAGGGTATGTCTTGAAAGATTCTCCACGGGAGGATGTGCTGCACGCAATCCGAAGCTTGCACCGCGGCCAGCGTTACCTTTCTCCGTCGGTAGGAGGGAAACTTGCGGATGCTTTCGGTGCGCAACCTCTGACCTCCCGCGAACGCAGCGTTCTTGTTCTCTTGGCGCAGGGAAAAGCCAATAAAGAGATTGCGTTCGATCTCGGTGTTACGGAAGGGACCATCAAGACACATGTGAATTCGGTTCGACACAAGCTAGGCGTCTCGAGTCGGACTGAAGCAGCACTTTCCGCTGTGCGTAGCGGACTTATTGGGGGTCATTGAAGTTCCAGGATCCCGGCTTTAGGGAACATCGTAGTATGATGCAGATTAGCCTTTAACTAAGACTGTTGTCTCGCTTTTCTCCTAAGTCCGGTGAGCTCACTGGCTTCAAAGCGCTTCGGTCGATCGCCATCCAGCAATTATGGCAGCATCCCCGCTTTCTCCCTCCAGGAAAACAGTGCTGGGCGACGGCCTCTTTGTCACCGATTCAGCGTGATACCGTTCAGGCGTCTTGAAGACACGTCGGTGAAGCGGCCGTACCTTGCTGCAACACTGCTTCATGTTGAAAGTACCAGTCGATTGGCTTGCAAGGTTTGATTTCAATATTCATTGGCTGGCACCTGTCATCCTCCGGGGCATGAATGAAAGATTGCCTTGAGAAGCGGGGCTGCGTCAGCAAATGATACAAACAGCCTGAAAACCTGGAAACGCGCGCGTCCTGTCATCGGTGCCCGCGGAGTCACTCAGAGCAGCTACGGAATGCCACCAAATCCATGCCTCAGATGTTTATGACACTGGTTCTAGGATTGTAGCTCCTGCGGCATAGAAGAGCAGAAGCATGTCTGCAGCACTACCATCGCTCTTGCACCATCCGACCAATGTCGCATCTGAACTCAACCAACGGAGGAGGTGGCTGCGATGGCAAACGGCTAACATAGTCTCAAGGTATTTCGCTGAATCAAGACCTTGGCCGGGCTCCCTCTTAGTAGAGAGGAACGACCGTTTTACTTTGGATATTGAAAATCTTGATGAAGTGCCATAGCCAGGGCAAAGTCAAGCGTGTTCGTTACCCATGCGAATACCTTTTGTTGGCAAATAGGTAGGAGGCTCCCGATGACCCCTCAACCCGACATTCTCAGCGAGTCCATATCGCGCAGCCTTTGCAGTCCAGCCAGCGACCCTGGCTTCGACCTCCACAGGACTGTGAACGAGGTCCTTACTGATGTCGGCATGACAACCTCCGACAGCGGGGGGCAACTGACTTTCTACGGAGCAGATCCCATCGTACCTAGTCCGTTCCGCTTCGGGACGATGGCCGCCGTCGGTCTTGCCGCGAAGGCTGTTGGAGTTGCGGCGATCTGGCGAGCTCGAACAGATGAGGGACAAGACGTCGCGATCGACGTGCGGAAGGCTCTGCAACGCTTCGCTGGATTTTTCGAATCCAAGTGGGAGTTGATCAACGGTCGACCGCCGGCACTTGGTGTGACCCGATTCAACCCGTTCTACGACTTCCCGCTTTTTCGGACAACGCGGGACGGGCGTCACGTGGTGGCCCTGAACATCTACCCCGAACTCTGCCAACGTGCGCTCAACTTCTTGAGGTGCAGCCCAAGCTCTGAGTCTGTCCAGAACGCGATCCTCCAGTGGAGGGCAGACGACCTTGAACTTGCGGCCGCTGAATCTGGCCTCGTCATCGCAAAGGTTCGCAGCTATGTGGAGTTCTGTCGGGAACCGCAGTACATAGAGGTGCTGTCGCACATGCCGCTGATTCAACTGGAGAAGATCGGAGAGAGCGCAGCCATGCCTTTCTCACCAAAAGGCAAGAGTCCGCTCGACGGCATTCGGGCCCTCGGTATGGGTCACGTCATCGCCGGAGCTGGCGTTGGGAGAGACCTGTCCTACTACGGAGCCGACGTTCTCAACATCTGGCGTCCCGATGAGACTGAGATAGAGCCGTTCGCCTGGGATGTACAGGTCGGGATGCGCTCGACGATATTGGACAAGACCGCCCAGGATCGAGCGAAGCTCGTTGAGCTAATCGCGGACGCAGATGTGTTCTTTGCGAACAAGCGGCCCAAATATTTCGATCATAACGGCCTCAGTGCTGAGGAGCTGTGTGAACAAAAGCCTGGGCTGATCCATGCGACTGTCGTCATGCACGGAACGACGGGTCCGTGGTCGAACCGGCCTGGGTTCGACGAGATAGGAGCCGCCGTTGCCGGGCTATTCGCTTTCGAGGGAAGTCTCGACCGGCCCAAATCGCCTCCGATCATACCGATCTGCGACAATGTCGTGGGCTGGCTTTGCACAGTTGGCGTCCTCCAAGCCCTCCGCCGGCGTGCTGTTGAGGGAGGGAGTTACCGGGTCGTTGTCTCCCTGACCAGAACGGTACTCTGGCTGATGTCACTTGGCACCTTCGACAAAGCTTACGCGAAAGAGACCGCCGGCTTTGGAGCCGAGCACACTTTAGTGGATCCCGACCTCTTCACCGCGGACACCCCGCTCGGGCTATACCAAGGTTTGACCGATCAGACATCGATGTCCAAAACGCCGGGTCGCTTTGAGACTGTTCTCGTTCCGCGGGGGTCGAGTCGGCCAGAATGGCTCGCCCGTTAGCGCGCACAACGGCATATCCAGACTAATTGGTGGATAGGGCTGAGCGGCTAGTCGGAGGCGTGCCCGCTCGCAGACTTCCCAGCTCGTCCCGCTACTTCAACAGCTCGCCCATGCCGGCTCCTGAACGCGTAGTTCTCGCAACCGAGCGGTATTGCGCAGCGCTCTCGGCGCGCTTCATACGTCGCTAGGCTTCCGTCCGCCTTCGTAGTAGGCGGCGACTTCGGGACGGGCAACGGCGGAGGCTTGGAGCAATTTCACCGTAGCGGAGTCGCTCTGCTCAATGGCGGAACCATGCTGTTGCGGTCCTCCCGAGGAGGAGCAGACTGTTCCCATTTATGAGGAGTACACCTGCGAACGTGAAATATCTGCGATCATTTACAGATGATCTCGATATCATCGAAAACAGGGCTTCTTCTGATCGATGTGCAGAGCGGATTCGACCACCCGAAGTGGGGTACTCGCAACAACCCGAATGCGGAAGGCGTCATGGCAGAGCTTCTCAAAACATGGCGAAGCTTAGGATGGCCAGTTTTCCACGTTCAGCACCTTTCCACTTCTGTTGAATCTCCCTTACATGAACAAAATGCTGGCAGCAAAATCAAACCTGAAGTGCAGCCACTTCCTGGTGAGCCTCTCTTTCAGAAGCAGGTAAATAGCGCATTCATCGGGACCCACCTCGAAGAAGTATTGCGAGGGCAGGGCATCGAAGCGCTCGTCATCGCCGGTCTAACAACACCACACTGTGTATCCACAACTGCGCGTATGGCTTCGAACCTGGGCTTTGAGGTCTATATGCCCAAAGATGGGATCGCAGCGTTTGAGATCACGGGGCCCGATGGGAAGCGCTATTCGGCTGAGGAAGTGCACAACGCCTCGCTCGCCACGCTCCACAACGAATTCGCGACGATAACAGATTCGGGGACCCTTCTTGAGGCCATAGCGCACAATCTTCAGCATCGTTAGTCTCCATAAGTCGGCATATGGGAAGTAATCCAATGCCATTGAAATCGGAGCGGGATGCAAAGCCACATTCTGGCCCTCCATCCCGCCTCGATGTCACGGACGAAGCCCTGGCCGGAACCGAAGATCGTCGACATCGAACTCCCCTACTTCAAGATTGCAAAAGTAGATTTTGTAGAAGTGGTCGTCGATCTTTTCCAGACCGATGTCCTCCCCACGGAAAACCTCGCTGATGAAGACCCGGCTCTTGTGCCAACTGATGTCGCCTGCATCGTTCACCCGTCGCGTCTGAAAATGAGCAGGAAAGACATACGCCTTTGCGTAGTGTGGCAATAGCCGTTTGCTCGGAGCGTACAAGCTTCCCGGCGTCTCGTCATTGAGTGCTTCATGAGGTCGTTCGTAGTTGTAGACACGACGAAACTCATCAAACCGTTTCTGCCGGGCACGGACTGTCTTGGCCGAAGGGTTTGTCGTGTCCTGCTTCAACGTTCGGCGCATCCGTTCATGCCTGCCATTTTGCTGTGGTTTGCCCGGCTGAACACGTTCATGGATGATACCGAGGCGTTGCCACTCTAACGAGAGACGCGAAAGACCGAGAAATTCCAGTTCCTGAGAATGGTGCGCCGTTGTCAGTGCGGATTCGCTCAGGAACTCCGAACTCACACATAGCGGACTCGCAGATGGCTCGGACATGTGCCGTATCCATGCATGTAATCGCCTGGCAACGGATCAAGTATCGACTGTGAGCGTCCGTGATGGTGAAGGGTTCGCAGCGCTGACCCTCTCCAGTACGGAACCAACCTTTGAAGTCCATACACCACAACTGTTCGGTGCGGTTACCTAAGAGAAGGGCTGTTGCATTGGTTGGAGGTGATTTGGCGCACCACTTAGGCGACTACCTGATCGAGGGCTGCGGCCAAGCGCGCCCTAGCCGCGCCGGCAACTGTTGAGCTTCGCCCAGGCCTTTTTGATCGGATTGAGGTCGGCGAGTGAGGCGGCAGATACAACAGTTCGGCGCCTGCGGCTTCGATTCGTTGGCGCACGCCGCCCTGGTAGAAGAACAGCGAGCCAGACTGCGGCCAGATCAGGTAATGCAACAGAGCCGCCAGTTTTAAGGTGCGTCGCCATCTGCGCCCTAAGCTGAGCTGCGATGCCTTCGACCGCATCGTGCAGGCACCGGCACCTCCGCGACCCATCGCCCGCAGACTCGCTGGGGCTGGTCTGCTCGCGCATGTGCTGGTAAATCCTGATGGTCGTATGCGGGCCGGTACAAGAAGAGAACGCTGCTTTGCATTCAGAAAGATGAGCGTGCCAACAGCAAGTAACTCCGCGGATAGATTGTTCGGGCTTTGCGAATTGGGACGAAGCCTTTAAATCTTTGGCATTTTATCCACAAAAGTAATGCCGCTTAGGTTTCCCTGAGCGAAGAGCAACACCTTTGGGCTTGATCCATCTAGGTTGGCGGTATAAACCGATCCCCCAAGATCAGTGACAAACATTCGGCTTCCTTTCAGATCCAGCACCAGGCCGATGCCCTCCATCAAGTGGGAGATGAGAATCTCCGACTTGATATTTTTCGTCGGCGAGGGTTGCATCGGAGCTCGGTTTACAGTGTTGCCGCGTGGAGGATCTCCGCGGTCCGTCCAATACAGCATCCCGTTTGCCACATCGATATCGAGGTCGATGGGCTCGGGAAGATCTGCAAAAAGCAACTCAATATCGGTCCGCGTGGATGGTGTCTCACCAATGGGAAGGTTGATCCCGGCGCGAAAGATTTGCCCCTTGCCGGCGTTGTCCGGCCCCTTCTGAGACCAGTACACCTTGCCGCCTTCCGCATCTACGGCTATTCCCACACACCATCTCGTTGTATCCAGGCGATCTGCGTCCGTGCGACCAGTCTCAACCAGCGTTTCCACGTGAGCACCGTCCAGATCACAACGCATCACGCGCATGCCTTCGCGATCGCACCAGTACAACCTCTGAGACTCCAGTTCGATTTGAATCTGTTTCGGAGTAAACGTTCCGCCAGATGGCACGATGGCTGTTACGTTCCCCCCATCGAAGTCAGAGCGCATCACTTCGCCGTCGTTTGAGGTCGGATTGCCCATGTTCGTCCAATACAAATGCTTTCGCCCGGGATCGGCGGTAATTCCATCGCTGTGATTTTGCCCTTGTGTCGTGACCACCTTCAGGTCGGTGCCATCGGGATTGGCAGAGAGGATGCGGCCGGCGCCGAGATCGAGGAACATAATCCTTGCCCCTACTTCGTGTCCCTGCAGCGGAGTGGTCGTGGCAGTTTTTTCCTTTATGGCCATAGCGTGGATCTCCTTATTTATTCAGTTAGAAGCGATTAGAGTCCCACTTTCGCACGTAGTGCGAGTATGCCGATCATGACACCGTTCTCTGCTTCGGCCAGCTGATCGACGGTACGATCTCCGGCTTCGTGCAGAATGCTGTCCACAAGAGTCTTCTTTAGCGCATCGTTCACATCCGGGGTGCCCAGGTGCGACATTATCTGGACCAACGGATTCATAAGACCGTTCATGAAGTGTTGAATGCCCCCCGATCCGCCTCCAACATGCCATTGCAGGCTAGGTCCCATCACGCCCCAGCGAAGTCCTGGACCGTAAGAAATGGCGGTGTCAGCGTCCTCGACACTGACCACACCCTCCTGGACGAGATACAACACCTCTTTATAAAGCGCTGCCTGAAGCCGGTTTGCAACGTGCCCGGCAACCGCTTTCTTGAGCTGGATCGGCTTCATCCCGATCGAGCCGTAAAACTCCATAGCCCGCTTGATCGTCTCCTCAGACGTCTTCTTCCCTCCCACGACTTCGACCAGCGGAACAATGTGCGGAGGATTGAAAGGGTGCCCAATGACGCACCGCTCAGGGCGCTTGCAGGTGGATTGGATAACGTCCATTGTTACCCCTGAGGAACTGGATGCAAGTATGGAATCAGGCGGCGTAGCCTCATCCATCTCTGCGAAGAGCTTAGTCTTGAATTCAGGCTTCTCTGGGCCGTTCTCCTGAACAAGGTCTGCCTTGGATAGAGCCTCTTTCATGTCGGCGGTGAAATGCAGCCGATCAAGGGAAGCCTTGGGGGCTAATCCCTTGGCTGTAAGCTGCTTCCAGGAATCTTGTACATACTTCTTGAGTTTGTTTTCCGCATCCGGAGCAGGATCGGTAGCCATAACATCTAGGCCGTGTGCCAGGTAGTAGGCTGTCCAGCTTGCACCGATAACGCCGGTGCCTACGATGGCGATGTTTGCGATAGGCTTGCTTGAGGGCATCGTTCTTCTCCTTCTGGCACTTTATGTCGAATAACTTCTATGTCTTGCGCCCCTACCAGCTGCAGAGGATTCCATTGCGGGCGCCGGCGAAATCAAGCTTCGTCCGCGGCCGCTATCCCGGATGCGGCGGCTGAGTCTCTCCCGACCAATCCACCTCCGGCCGGTCGAGGATAGGATCGACGTGGACATTTCCGAAGTACTCCCACGCCCATTCAAGAAACGTTGCGATCTTCGCTCGTGCGGTTGTCAGCAGCAGAGCGTGAACGCCCAACCAGGCAGCGAAGGCGAGTGTCCCGGTGATCGTGTGCCGGCTTGATCCGACTTCCGCGACGGCCGCGTTCCGTCCAACCATCGCCATGATTCCCTTGTCAAGGTACTCGAATGGCCTGCTGGGCTCTCCCACTGCAACGGCTGCTATATTCTTCGCACAATGGCGGCCTGCCTGCTGGGCGACGGAGGCCAACTGAGGTAAGGTCTCGCCTGCCTCTGTTTTGAAGTTGGCGAAATCGCCTAGCGCATAGACCCCGGGGAAGCCGGCGACGCTTAGGTCGGAGAGAACGTCAACCCTCCCTCCGTGCCCTGGTTTCACCCCAAGCGAAGCAGATAAGCTAGACGCCTTGAGTCCGCCAGCCCATATAACAAGCTGTGCAGGAATCTCTTTTCCATCGGAGAACACAACCCTCGTAGCTGTGACTTCCCTGACAGATGTGCCGAGGAGGATCTCTACGCCGCGTTGGCGCAACACCTCAGACACATATTTCTGTGAATGCTCGTTGAAAGGACCGAGGATGTTCTTACTCATGTCGATCAGCGTCACGGACGCCTGCTTCAGATCAACATGCTTGAAAACAGACTCCGGCGTGTTTTTTAGCAGATCGCCAAGTGCGCCCGCAACTTCTACCCCCGTAGCGCCCCCCCCGACGACCACAAACGACAATGGATCGCTTGTCTTGCCGGCCTGTAGCTCTGCGTGCTCAAGCATCCCGAGAAGCCGCGATCTTAAATGTTCTGCGTCCAAGAGCGAGTACAACGGCAACGCATGTTCCCGCACTCCGGGAATGTCGAAGAAATTCGCTTCGGCTCCCGCGGCAAGGACCAAAGCGTCGCCCGTGAATGCGTCTCCATTGGCAGCACGTGCCGTGCGAGATGCAAGATCAACCGATTGAATCTCCGTCATCTTTATGTCGACGTTTAAACAGCCGTCCAAGACCGACCTGAGATTAAACGCCGCATTGTGAGGAGACAACTTACCGGTGGCCACTTGGTAAAACAAGGGCTGAAACTGCTGATAGTTATTTTTGTCGAGCAGCGTAATCTGGATGTTCTTGTGAGCAGCTAACGTTCGCGCGCAGTTAAGACCAGCAAAGCCTCCCCCCACAATCACTACTCTCATATCATTTTCAGATTCCGACATGCCTGCTCCTTCCAACGCCAGCGGCTCGGCAAATTGCCCACAGCCAGTTCATTTCAGAGAGTTCGCCGCAAGAGCGAACGGCGGATGAGCAATCTCGCATACCATTTAGAAGACTTAGGTCGACGCCACCATGGCCGGTGGTTACGCGCCTGGCTTGATCTCACCACCGAAGTAAACACATGAAGACTTATTAGCTCTGCAAGGCACCTTTCTTTGAAGGTAATCATGGGGACCTGCTAAAGCTCTTGTCACTGGTGCGTTTTATGCCTTATGGGTCTTGACCGTAGGAGCAATGTTCAAGAGGTGCTGTCGCTTCAACTCTTAAGCCAACGCAATCACGCAAACACAACTCCAGCGTAGCGGAATGATCAGGTCGACACATCTCCAGAGTGACACGGCTATGAGCCAACAAAAGATGGCAGTCTAGACGTCCGGTGGACACAAGCACTCTATCGAAAGATAGAGATCGAGTTCGTATGGCCTGACCGATGTTTTGTAGCAGTCGGATTGTTAGTGTAGGGCACCGGCTTCTCTTGTGATCGGACCAGTTTTCTTGTACCAAGCCATGCGTCAGTGTTCGGCTGCCTCCATCCGGCGGCGAAGACCGCCGGTGTGCGGTCGTGCAGTGCCGAGTGGGGACGATGGTGGTTGTAGTCCTCTCGCCATAGCTCGAGCTTGTGCCGCGCACTGGTAAGCGAGAAGAAGACCTCCACGTTCAGGCACTGGTCTCGCAGCCTCATGTTGAAGCTTTCGAGTGAGCCGTTCTCAACCGGCCTGCCCAGGCGGATGAAGTCCAGGTGCACGCCGCTGGCGTATGCCCATAGATCCATCGCCTTTGGGCAGAACTCTGTCCCGTTGTCCACGGCAATCGACTGCGGTGCGCCACGCAGCGCGATGATCCTGCTGAGCGCCCCAGCCACCTTCTCTCCGCTCAGCGACGCAGCGTGTGGTTGAGCAGGCGTTCAGACTGCAGCAACATGGGCCACCTCCTCACAGAAAGCGTTGTAGATCGACAGCGGCTGGAACTCTACTTCCGGCGCCACATGATAAAGGCCAACGCCGGGGCCGGGGGTCAGTTCGACAGCTGGAACCGGCGGGATCAGAACCGGCACACGCGACCGCCGCGGCAGGCTGGCGTAATGAGCCTCCCCGACTTCCGTCGCCTCCTTCGCTGTCGATTGCAAGTGCTCGGCGTCAGGTCCTTCTAATAAAAGATTCCGATCGTGCCCGAGTCCAGCGGCTCGCGGACTGTGACGCTTCTGCCGGCATGCACGTGCGGTATCGAGTAGCGGCTCCCGCGATAGGTCACCAGGCAGTCCTTGGCCACCTTGCGATAGCTTACATAGCTGGTGTCGTACGCCGGTTGCCCGTTCAGCGGCGTCAGCCCTTCATGAGGAAGGCGCACCGCCGGGATCTCGCGCGTGGTGGCATGCACCCTGCGGTTGGCTTCTTCGCACCAGGCCAGCGCCTGCCGGTTCAGATCCTTTAAGGAGTCAAAACTGGTGCCAGGCCAGAAGCTCGACCTGATGTAGCGGATCGCGGCCTCGATCTTGCCCTTGGTACGCGGCCGGTACGGATGGCAGACCCGCGGCACGAAGCTGTGGTAGCCGGCGAAGTCCAGCAGCTTGGCATGGAAGCGAGGCTGGCCGTCGACCCGGTCCAGGATCACCGTCTTCATGTTGTCGGTCAGCACCGTCTGCGGCACGCCGCCGAAAAACGTCAGAGCGTGGACCATGTAGTTCAGCAGAGTCTCGGCATCCTGCCGCTGCCTGAACTCCACGTACTGCATCCGCGACCAGCAAAGCGTCAGCGCAAACCCGTACAGCCGCTTACCCTCGAAGTTGCCGAAATGACCCCAGTCCATTTGGGCCTGCTCGCCGGGCGCAGTCTCGAACCGCACGAAGGCCTGCTCATGTCCCTCGCTCCGCCACGGCGCCATCAGGGTCCTTACCTGAGTGATCCCGCCGGCATAACCGCGCTTCTGAATCTCCCAGAAAAGCCGGGCTTCGTTCTGAACCTCCAGCTCCCACCGCCCCCTAAGATAAGCGTGAAACGCACCCACCTTGCAGCTTTTCGGCTTGCGTTAACACTTCCCTGGTCCTTGGCGCAGTTACTTCCGCACCGTCTCACGGTCCATCTTCAGCTGGCGCGCGATCTCGCTGACGCTTGCTCTGTCATGATGCAGCTGCCGAATCACCATGAAACCCTCCAGTCGCAGCATCCCGACCCTCCCGGGTCAGCATGCTCGGTTCGGCCTCAAGAATGGGGAATTCCTAACCGGCGAATCTGGGGAGTGTTAAGTTAACGCTGAGAAAGTGCTGGAAAGTAGCGCGCCTGATCGTCTGGATGGCAACTTCCGCCTCGTCGTCACCGCTGGAACAGCAGATCAAAACTTTTCAGCTCCATCTATCTCGCCTGCCTTCACATCCTGCTCACATGTCTGTGAGACCGGATCTATTCGGCGAGCTGCCCGAGAACTCTGCGAATCTCATTCTGAGCGAGGGTAAACTCATCATGTGCTTCAAGCATGGACGCCTCAGCGCTCAAAAGGCCGGCCCGTGCCTGATCACGAGCAGCTGCGAGAGAAGCGCCATTGGTGAAGTCGTTCTCGGCCAATCTTGCTGCCTCAGTACGCGCTTTTAGAGCCGACTCAGCCGCAGTCACATCGAGTGTTGCCTGCTCCATTTGGTCGTAAGCGTCTTCTACCCTGATTGTCGCGTCTTCTCGAGTCTGATCTAGGTTTGTTTCAGCTTTTCTCAGCCCGGCTCGCGCGTCGCGGACGTTGGCTTGCCGCGCTCCGCCATCAAACAGATCGTACGTGAGCTGAGCACCGAAGACGCCATAGTTGCGCGCCAGAAAGGGCACTCCACTGTCATACTCGTAATTGGCGATTACATCGAGATTTGGGATGTACCCGTCCTCGGCGGCTCTGAGGTCAGCGTGGGCTTTTTCGACTGCTTGTTCAGCGCTCCGCACCTTAGGCTGCTGACGCAAGGCTAGATCGCGGGCCTGGCTACGCGTGGGCAACGAAAAGCTGGGTGCGTTAGGGCTGTCAAGAAGTACAAAATGGGTATTGAGCGGAGCGCCTAGGAGATCTGCCAGCTGTAGCAGATCTTGGTGCACGGCGAGGCGTAGCTTCAACACCTGCTGCTGCTGTTCGAGCAACGTGGCCTGATCCTCCAGCCCCCCCACCCCCAGCGATGCGCCTTCTCGGCTGTTTACAGCCGCCTCTCGTAATTTCTCATTGGCAGCCTGCTCAGCGGCATCGGCAGCCTCCTGCCGCTTCGCTATCACTTCGATCGTATAGAAACGCTTGCGCACGTCGATAGCGAGCTCTATCTCTGTATCATCCCGCTCCAAGCGGGAGATGTTTAGATCTGCAGCAGCAGCGTGGTTTACAGCGTGGACAGCGAAAAGCTCGGTAGTCGGTTGGAGGAGATGGGTGCCGCTGCTAAACCAATTGGTTGCGCCCTGGTCGATGCGGAGGGTTTGAGCGGGAATAGCGCCAAAAGGAGTTGAGCCGAGCGCGCCGACTGGTAAGTCAATCCCTTGAACATCTGTCAGATGGAGCACATTGGCACCTTCGGATATCTTGGGCAAGTACTTTGCACGCTGCTTCGCTTTCAGAGCTTCGAAGTGTGAAACATCATCCTGCTTCATCTTCAAGCTGCGGTTTTGCTGGAGTGCAAGCAAAATTGCTTGTTCCACTGTTAACGGCAAGGAAGGAGGTTCTTGTGAACTGGCGGACGAAACGGAAAGGGTCCACAAAAGCCACACAATCGACGCTTGTTGAATGACACTCGAATCACCGCGTGAGTTTGTGAGTCGGCTGCGTAGTAGCTTCAATCGGACTCCTTTTTAGCGGAAGTGAGCTGGGCAAAACCGATCGGTTCCTGGCGCATGAAAGCAGCGACGAGTAGGCCAACCACTAGGGACAACGCAATGGCGGTAAAGCCGTCCATTGACGCCAGGGTATAAGCCTGCCTCATGATGCGCGCATCAAGTAGCGCAACAGAACGACCTGCCGCAGTGCCCAGAGTGGGACTTTTGGAGGCAAAACCTTGGATAACGGTGAGCAGCTCTCGAGCAACCTGCGGTCGGCTAAGCGAAACAGATTGGCCCAGCATGTTGGAGTGGAACTTCTCTCGAACATCAAGTATTCGGCCCAGGACTATCGCGCCTACTTCTCCACCCATGAGACGAACCATGTGGAACCATGCAGCCACTGTAAGTGCCCGTACGGGATTCGCCATAGCATCGCCGTTGATGGCAGAGACAACAATGCAGCCGACAAGACCGACGATCGTCAGGGCAAGCCCGGTGCCTAGAAACAGTTCTGTGCGCAGAAAGTTCTGGGCGGCCCAGACAGAGGTCAGTGCGTGATCCAAGAGGCACCCCACGGCTACCAAAGAAAAGCCGCCGGCAAGTATGACCCGAGGATGGATGAAGCGCATTGACAAAGCTGACAGTGTGCCGAAAAGGGCCATGGGAAGCGCGACAATCGCGAGAACGGGCGCCGTTTGTTCTGGCCGATATTGTTGTACGTCGCTCAGGAATGAAGGCACAATCGTTACCGACGCCTGGAGGCAAAAACGCATAATCACCAGCCCGGCAGTCATAGCGATGATGTTGTAGCGTCCGATCAGACGGAAGTCGATCAAAGGCAGCGGTTGAACAAAGTGTCGGATCACACTCGCAAGCAAAAGAAAAGCTCCGGCAGCAAATAAGCCCGTTATCGTGCCCGAATGAAACCAATTGAGGCGTTCACCCTGCGTGAGAGCGACATAGATCGCGGAGAGGCCGCAACTGGCGTAAACGAAACCCCGCCAGCTCGCCTCGGGCTTTGGACCTTTCGAGGGTGGTTTAGGTTGATCCGGCATGCCGAAGAAGACCAGCACGAACACCACGGGAGCCGCGATCGAGAAATGCCAAAACAGCCACCGCCACGACAGGTGCTGTAGATACCATGCTTGCCACGCTGTAGATACATGCAAAGCGCCGATAACGTCAATGGTGTAACAGGCGATGCCAGGTAAGATCAGCGGTGGTGGCACTCCCCGCAAGATGAAGGTAAGGGTTAGGGGGTAGAAACACCCGGCGCTGAGACCTACGATGCCTAGCAACATAATCAGCACCGCATAGGAACTGGTGAATGGGATGAGCGCCGTAGCCACACAAACCACCGCTGAGGCTATGAGCAGGATGCGCCGAGGGCCTGCTAGTCCGCCGAGGTAGACGCTAAGAGGTCCCATGAACATCTGTCCGCCATTAAAGGCAGCCCCCATCCACGCGCCCTGGTCTACGCTGAGGTGCAAAGCGCCGCGGAGATCAGGCAGACCTGAACTCAGAAACTGTCCAAAGAAAACAGAAATACTAAGACCCAAAAGAACGCTCAAGATACCCAGCCACGGCACCGGGGCCGGCTTTTGAGCTTTCTCATCGGGGTTCGCCCCCGCATTGTGTGTGTCACTTTGGGGCAATGCTTCCCGATGTGTATCAGGCTGAGCCTCCGCCTGGGAGTGCGCAGATTGAGCCGGGTTCTCGTTGGAGCTGGCAGCAGTCATCGAGTGCGTACCTTGACCTCTGCCGACAGTCCGGGACGCAATCGATCGGCGTATCTCTCGTCTGCTTCAAGAACCACCTTCACTGGCACACGCTGCACCACTTTAGTAAAGTTGCCAGTCGCGTTGTCGGGCGGCAGAAGAGAGCTCTCGGATCCGCTGGCGGGAGCAATCTCTGTGACCTTACCGTGAAAAATCACGCCGGGCACAGCGTCTACTCGTACGTCGGCAGCATCGCCAACCTGCATGCCACTGATCTGTATTTCCTCGAAATTGGCTTGTATCCAAACCTTGCTTTCCACCAGTTGCAACACTTCTACGCCTGGCGAGACAAGCTGACCCGGGAAAACCTTCCTTTCGCCTACCCTTCCATCTACAGGAGCGACGATTCGCGTGTAACCCAATTGCACGGCGGCTGCTTGGACGCCAGCATTTTTCTCCGCGATCCTAGCTAGATAAGTTTGATCCTCTACTTGTAATGCGGCTAGAGATTCCCGATCAGCCTTGAGAGCACTTCGGCTGACATCGATGGCAGATTTTGCATCAGCAACAGCGGCCAGAGCCTCATCAAGCTTCCCCTTCGCTTGGTCATCCTGCGAGACAGCCTTCTCGTAGTCTCGCGGTGTAGTGGCTTGTTGATCCAGCAGCCTTTGCTGACGCGCTCGCTCTTTGTCTGCCTGAATCAATGCAGCTTGCGCCTGCTCCACTTCGGAGTCAGCCTTCGACAAATCGGACATCGCCTGAGATATTTTACCGTCATCTACATCAATCTTTGCAGCCTGCACCTGCTTCGCCGCCCCATTCATAGCCAACTCGACTCGAGCTTCTCTCAGCGCAGCCTTTGATTTGTCTAAATCGGCTTGATAATCAGTATCGTCGAGTTGTGCGAGCATATCGCCGGCATGCACAGGTTGATAGTCTTGTACCGAAAGTGTCTTGAGCGTGTCGGTGACACGGGTGCTGAGCGATACAATATCGGCACGGACGTAAGCATCATCGGTTGTCCTAACCACCGCATCCGCCCTGAAAAAGTTCCATCGTACGGTTATGACAATAAGGAGTGCGACCGCCGCCATGAGAATAGCCACAGTGGTCAATAGGGATTTAATTTTCATAGAGGACTCGCCACCCGCCTTCGGCCCTCAAACCATTGACAAGCCTAGAAGAATAACAAGGTCTCGTGCGAAGCAAGTAGTGCACATCGTTCATTGCTAAATTGGCCTCATAGTCGTGTGGCGTGACAGTGTGCTTCCAGCTATGAAGCATTCGACCAACATGGCCTCGTTCAGACAGATCCTCGTAAATCCGTCGTAAACCTGGTTCTTTCTCCTCTGAGCGTATCGAAATAAAGCATCACTTCCATCCGCTTTTGGTTGATTGCGGCCTGTAGATTGGGCCAGGCGGAATCTTCATGTTGCTTGAAAACTCCTTTCCAAAAGAAGCCATACAGATCAACCAAAGGGGGATAGCTATACGCAGACACTATGCGGGGCGCCGCTCTCTACTCAATGTACCAACCCTAGTTGAAGGTATAGCGGCCAGCAAAGAATCGCCTTGGCAATCTGGACGAAGCAGCCAGATTCACCCATCTTGGATCGGATTGTCTCAACACTCCGACCACTGTGGCCCTGACACACACGCATGAGAGTCAGTTCGGTCACCGATGAATCTTGACTGGGAATCCAGGTTAATCATTTACAGCGACGGCGATTTCCTGGCAGAGGGGCCCAGGTGAGACTGGTTTGGCTGCCTTGAAGAGAATCTCAGCAGAAGGCCAATCTGTTGAACCGTCTCGCGACTTGGGACATGACCGCGCGTAGGTTCAATGCCATTCAAAGTTGTGAATCGAGTGAGTTTAATCTTTTTGCGGGCCTGTCTGCCACCGACCACATCTGAGAGTCATATGAAGTACTCCATGCTACTTCTTTGCTCTCGAAGATTTCGATGCCTTGCCTTCCTGAGGTGAATCGCGTTCAACCGTGCGCGCCTAACCAGCAAACTAAGCGGCTGCAGAAAGGGTACCTTTGCAATCAAAAGAGCAAGTCCACGCAGGTTCGCTTGCAATATTGGAGCTACGCGCGACTCAAAGGTCTGCCTGCGGAGATCTAGGGTGGATTATCCGTGTCCAGCTAGGTTCCGGCCCGGCTGCGGCGGCATCATCGCTCCATCACCATCCGTTTTCGCTCACCCTGAGCAGTCGACCGCAGCTCCAGTCAGGCGGCCATACTGAATGACATTGATTGATGATTCAATCATGGCTCCTTCTCTCAGGCATGCGACATTATCGCGCAAGATCATAGACAAGTACCCGGTGAGGAACAGCGACCGACTTGACCGACGGACAGACGCCGAAATACGGTCTAGCGAAAGCCATCAAACTTCAGCAAGAGATCGAAAGAAACCGTGAGCTGATTACGACGGGCTGGGCCGCCTACTGACGCCGAATAGCCCTTCTGTCCGGCAAAGTCGCCCCGCACTTCTGGCCGGAGATTGAGCCACCGGACAGGAATAACGTTGAGACCGAGAGTTGCCTCGCTATACGTACCGGGGCTCTCATTTCGGATTCCATGAGGGTCGGAGAACCACTCGCCACGGGTATTAATATACAACTTAGGGCTTATCTTAAAGGCAGTCAAAAGATAGGCACCTTGTGTCGCGGAAACTCGATGGATGGTCGGATCCGCCACGTCGGCAGAGTAACTAACCTGTAAAACCTGAGCAACGCGCGAAGCCCACAGACGCCGCGCCTGCAGCTCCGCTACGGTTTGCCACGTGCCAAGATGTCCTGTAGTGACAGCAGCAGGTTGCGGACCTGTGAATACAGTTGCGATTAGCTGAGTTTCCTTATTGAGTGCGGGACGATAAAGTGCCCGGGCGATATAGCAAGGAGCACGTCCACGAAGCTCGAAGACGGTGTTATACCCAAGCACGACGCCGCCGAGGAGATCAAGATTTGCGGTTGGATGGATCGTTGCAAGAGCTCCGGTGCTTCCTACTTCATACTTGATCCAGAAATAGCTTTCGGAATAGATGGGGCGGTAGGGACCCATCAACGTTTCGAAGCCGATCGGAACGTTTTGGCGGCCAACGGTCCAATCGACGCCGCGTGTGTTTATACCTGGAGTATGAAGGGACAGGTAGGCTTGCCGAAAGTCGGTGCCCACATGAGTTCCCTGGGGACCGAAACTGTTTTGCGGGCGCAGAAGCGCCGCATCAGCTCCGGCGTAAAAGTCCGCTCTAAAGCCCCATGACCAACCCTCTTTCAAGGCTGGACGCTCCACAATCAACCACCCTGCATTAAACATGAACTCGTCACCAAAGCGATTAGGTGTTGGTGCCCCCGTAAGCAGGCCATTTCCAAGCGAAGAGTAGGTAAATCCGCCATCCAACCAGCCATAGAAACGGAGCCGATTCCGGTGCAGCCACCTCGTTGCGTCTGTCTCAGCGAGGAGTGGGGGCAACTCCTCAGGAAACATCCCGCTGACGAAGGGCTGTCTGTCAGAAGCAGAGTCGGCGTGACCCGTGAGCGTTTGTTGATCGGCGCTAGCGGGCCGGGTTTGCTGCGCGTCTGCCAGAGTCGTATACAAGCAAACAAGCTTCAGGAAGCAAGCGACGAGCCTTCGCGCCGATGTCGCAGCTCTGGCAAAGGAGGCGCTAAGCCTGCACATGCGCTTTCCCAGTTTCGCGGAGTGGAATAGTTAATAACAACGCGATAGCAGAGCCGGCAATCCAGAACCACAGACTATCCTGGAAGTGGCCGATAGGATCCCTTGGGTGAAGAAAACCTGGGCCTACCAGCCTACCGAAGAGCGGTCCTATGACTGCGCCTATACCAAAGGTGACAAAGTTCATTGCACCCGTAGCGCTTCCCTTTACCTCGTCTGGATTGACCTCTTTAATGATCGTGTATGGGATCATTGCAGCACCCGAGCCAAAGCCAAAGACGAAGCAACTAAGAGCGATGGGCATAAGGCTTGGAAGAAGAATGATTTACCCCATTATCACAATTATCACGAGCACGCCGCCGATTAGAACGGGCTTTCTGCGCCCGAAATGGTCCGCTAGCCAGCCCAGTGCCGGACACCCGACAACCCAGCCCATCATGATGAGCGAGGCAGTGGTTACAGCGTCGCCCAAGCTAAGCCCACGATCCTTTTGAAAGAACGACACTCCCCAAGTCATGGCTCCGATGGTCGTCGGAACGAATAACAAACCTGAGATGCTCCCGCACAATAAAGATTGCGGGTTGCCAAACACGATGCGATACGGAGCTACAAGGGATTGCAGAATGCCCTCTTTGGCGGCCGGCCGTCCCTGCGCTTTTGGTGTGGTCACTACTAGAACCACACCGATGATCAGAGCGCCCAATCCAAGAAACCACCACACTGTCTGCCAACTGAGTCCACGCTGGAGAAGAGGGCCAGCTACGAATTGCCCCGCAAACCCGCCTACCATGCCCAAGCATTGAGTAGTGCCGATCGCAGTGCTGAGCCAGCGCGAGGGCAGTCCGTGAGACGCTAAATAGACAGCTCCCGTAAAAGCAAACGCCGACCCCGCTCCCTGCAACAGCCTGCCCACATATCCGGAGAACAAGACAGGAATCAGAAACAAGAGGCACCCTGCCACAAAAAGAACGAGTCCGATGGGCAAAGCCAGCTTTGCACCAATCCAGTCAAGCGATGCGCCGGCAATTAAGCTCGTTACGGAGTATGTGTAGTAGTACGTCCCAAGCATTGCGGCCACGCCAACCGAACTGGTCGCAAACTGGCTCGCAAGATTCGGGACCATTACGCTCGGAGAGGAGCGCGAAGCGTATTCTAGAGAGTAGAAAAGCAAGCAAAGCAGCCAAGCTCCGATGTAGCGCTTCTGCTCAGCTGTTGTGCTTCCGTCGACAGTAAAAGAGTCGGCCATGGTCCCTCCGAGATCTCAGCGCGTCATCTCGAGATCACTCGCCCAAAAGGCGATTCAAAAGATTGGTTTTAGCAAGATCTACAATCGCGTCACCCTTCCCATTTAGCACGCATCGCAGCAGGTAGAGGCCAAATCCGGCGGCCTGCTTTGCCGTAATCGTCGGAGGCATTGAAAGCTCCTGCCGATGTACCAGAACCTCCACCAGAGCAGGCCCATCATGCGCAAATGCCTGCTTTAACGCGGGTTCAAGTTCTTCCGGCTTGGTTACACGGGTTCCAAACAATCCGCATGCCTCCGCCACTTTGCTAAAGTTAGGGTTCTTTAGATCCGTCCCGAACGGCACGACACCAGCCGCTATCATCTCGACTTCGACAAAGGCGAGCGCGCTATTGTTGAAGATAATCAGTTTTACAGGAAGATCGTTTTGTACCAGGGTTAGCAATTCACCCATAAGCATTGCGAGTCCTCCGTCGCCAGAGAGCGTCACAACCTGTCTTTTCTTTCCCATAGCAGCCTGCGCTCCAGTTGCCTGCGGCAAGGCTCCCGCCATTGATCCATGGGAAAATGAGCCAAGAAGACGGCGTTTGCCGTTAAAGGTAAGATATCGTGCCGCCCATATGGTTGGTGTGCCCACGTCAACACTGAATATGGCATCGTCCGATGCAGTCTTGTTCAGAACTCGCACCACGTATTCTGGATGTAGCGGTGAAACCCCAGCCTTCCCTACTGCCAGCTGATCCAGATCCTTCCGCGCGGTCTGATAGTGAGCCACACAATCTTCAAGGTGAGTACTATCTTTCTTGGCGCCGAGCCGCGGCAGAAGCGCCGCAAGCGTAGCTTGAACAGTTCCGATCAAACCAACATCAATCACTGTGCGACGCCCGATCTGCTCCCCGCGGACGTCCACTTGTATCTTTGTCGCTTTGTCAGGGTAGAACTGAGGGTACGGGAAGTCTGTTCCAAGGACAAGGAGAGCGTCGCAGTTCATCATTGCTCGATAGCCCGAGGTGAACCCGAGCAGCCCGGTCATACCTACGTCATAGGGGTTGTCATTTTCAACAAACTCCTTACCACGCAATGCATGAACGATTGGAGCCTGCAGGTGTTCGGCTACTTGCAACAGTTCGGCATGAGCACCTTTACACCCCGCCCCAGCTAAGATTGTCACCTTTTTGGCGGCATCTAGCATGGAGGTAGCTCTGATTAGGTCTTGCTCCGAAGGCAGAAGTTGCGAGTTATTGCCGAGGAAACCTAAGCCGGTTGCCGTTGTTATGGCGTCTCTGTTTGCAACGTCCCCAGAGATAACTATCACAGCGACACCTTGTTTTGCTATAGCGGTGCGCATCGCAATGGCTAGAAGCCGTGGCATTTGGCTTGGTTCGAGAACCACGCCGCAGTAGTGACTACAATCCCTGAATACCAACTCTGGGTTGGTCTCCTGGAAGTAGTTGGTTCCAAGCTCCGAGCTGGGGATCTGGGCGGCTATCGCCAACACGGGGACGCGGCTACGATGACAGTCATAGAGGCCATTGATGAAGTGCAAATTGCCGGGTCCGCAACTGCCTGCGCAGACTGCAATGCAGTTCGTTAAATGAGCTTCGGCTCCCGCCGCGAAAGCTGCAGCCTCTTCATTCCGAACATGTACCCATTCCATCTCAGGATGAGTCCGGATAGAATCTGTGATGGCGTTTAATGAATCGCCGGGAAGTCCATAGATCCTCTTTACGCCATTCAAGATTAGTGTTTCGATAAGAGTCTCTGCGACATTTGCCATAAAGTCCTCTGCGGTTCTCAAGGTGTTGTTTCTTGTGTTCGGGTCGAACATCCATATCACCCAAACCAGAGGTTCTATTTAGTAAAAACCTGGGCGTGAGATGACCTGTCTATGAGGAAACTTAAGCTTACGCCGCCCAATTAACTGTTCTTAATTACGTAGTGTTCTCCTGCTACCGAGCTTAGCTGTTTAAAGATTCGCACGCATCTACAAGGTGGCCTTCTTTTAAAGGCAAAAAGGCGGGTTGACTCGGCTCTTGCGACTGTGAACTCTCTATCTAAAGATGGGGGTGCGACATGTTTTATAGGTTGGCATTGTCGAGCACGTCAGGATATGGCGCAGCTCGATCTTGCGATCAGTCTCCAAGCCAAGAAGTGCCGGCTGGTCAGCTCCGGTTCGTCATCGAAGCGAATCGCCTGAGGAGTAGCTCGTTGTGCAATCACTTCATCGAGCACACGGTGACGCGGTGGCTGCCAAAAGTTTTATTCACTCCCAGCGCAAGGCGCTCTCGCGTGAAGGCGTCGACCAAGCTCAGCACCCGCATCGTGCGGACTGCCGCAATTGCGGCATGAGCGAAGTCCAACACCAACTCTTGGTGAGCGGCCGTGAATTAACGCAGTGGAACGCCATTGCGGGCACATAGCTGCCGCCTTTGCCGCTTCAGGCAAAGCCCTGCCGCGTACGACCGATTCACTCGCCGTTTATCGAGCAAATATTCGTGGAATCGCCGAAGTATCTCTTCGGTCACAGCTATGGCACCGTGCGTAATGCAGTACTTGCCCGAATGCTTGAGTAGGATAGCGTTGATCTGAATGGCATCATACGCATCGTTATAGTGGTGAACTCGTCAAAGCGCGTGGGCATGAAGTCATTGTGGCCAACGCGAGACACGTGCGGCTTATTGAGCAGGGCCCGTCAGAAGGACGATAGGCTCGATGCGAGGACATTAGCACCGTCGTGATCGACGCAGCTGCCAGCCACCTGTCAACGGCACATTTCGCCCAGATCGGCATGGGACCTGTGCGGACACGATTGCCTTTGCCGAGAAGGTCTACGATGGCCGAATATCCTTGTCAGACTTGAGTGTCTTCCTTTCGCAGACCCGACAGCTCGGCTCGGCGCAAACTACAGCCAAGCAGCATCGAGATCGTAGCGATGTTTCGTATGGTGCTTAAGCATTCCCCGTTCGATTTCTCAAGTAGCAGCCGAGCCTGCTCGCGGTTGAGCCAGTCACCCGCCCGGCAGCCCACTTGCTTTACGCCTTTGACTCGCCTGATGCCAGCAGCAAGTTCTGGACTCAGCAGACCCGAGTCCGCCGCCTCGTAGGCGAGCCTCATGACCGCCGCAAGCCTTTGGTTGATCGTACCCGCGGCTTATCCGAGCGATTCTGGGTGGAGACGGAAGCGGAAAACGATCATTCGATTCAGGGCAAGTCTTAGTTCGGAACAGTACCTAGTGATGAACTGCTCCATCGCAAACTTGCAGTTGCGCCTCGAAAGCGGGGAACTCAGACTGTTCAAAACCGAGCCTTTCGCATGATCGAGATCAGGCAGGCGGAGAACGATCTCTTTGATGATGTGCTTCTTAGTCCTCTTGGGTATCGGCGCGGCCTCCTCTGCCGCAAACATGCCCACTATCAATCCGCACACCCCACGTGGCCGAGCGAGTTGTCTAGTCTAGACGAGCGGACAGGCGATTTGGCATCGATCCAGACGTATCACTGACGAGAACGGCATTTCAGAGACTCAAGGTAGCGCGGCTGTTCAGGCTCGTCTCGAAGGCCTGGTCCGCTTAGTGTCCGGCACTTTGCCGATACGGGGATCGCCTTTCACCACCAGTTCACAGGCATGGAGCGCACTTTCTTCGAAGTCTTCGGAGTTGACGGCGAGCAGCCGCCAGCCGCTGATATCCTTGCCCGTGATGTGAACCGGTTTAGCGTTTGGGAAGTCGGGAAGGAGACTCTCTTGTCCCTCGATAGGGACTGCGAGCCAGACGCCATTCGCATGAGAATCGGCAGAGCGGTCACGGAGCATAAAGACAATTTTCTCCCCTACGTACACCGCCAAGGCGCCAAACATCGCGCGTGTCGTTGGGTTTACATCCGCGAGTGCCTCCAAGACAAACCTGTGGGGCACGGTTTTGCGTTGCAGGGAGTTGCGCCGGTCTAACAGCACTCGAGTCTTTTTCGTCGCCATCGGTAGGAGGTCTCAGATGAAAGTGTGAATCGCCTTTTCGGCGTTCTGCTGAAACGTTGGGTTCGCCAGGTCGGGGAAGATTTGGCTCTGATCCATGACCGGACCGGTCAGCTTCTGTTCCGCGCTCGCGTAGAAAGCACCGCTTTGAAAGGATGGCTCGGTAAGACCTGCCACGATGCGTCCGGAGCCGGTCTCCAGGGAATGCGCCAGGCCCAGCAGCGGAGCCACGATCGGCATCATGATGCGCTGCATAAAGAAGCGAACCGGTGCGGGCATGGCGCTGGCGATCTCGGTGCCCTGCGTGTTTCCTGGGCTCACTGTAAGAAGCCTGAGTTTAGGATGCCTTCGAGCCTGTTCTGCCATCCAGAGCGCTGCAACGTACTTCACCTCGCCATACGCCAGGGCCGCGTCGAATTTCTTGCCGGCGAAGTCTTTACCCGTGATGATGTCGACAAAGTCCTGTACGGATGAGGTTGGAAGCGCGGGGCGCTTCATGCCCAGTTTCGGAAAACCACGCGCGGCTTCACTTCCCAGGTACACCGCCGTCTGGGTCAACTTGCCGGAGCCAATCAGCCCTTCCAGCAGGACGGCGTGGCCCAGCACATTCGACGCAAAGATCTCCGTTACTCCGTCCTTGGTCAGTGCGAGCGGTGTCCTGCCGCCAGCGCCGCCGGCGTTCATCACCAGCCCGTCAAGCGAACCCTCTAGCCTCTCGATACCCGACCGTACAGTAGCGGGATCGGAGACATCCATCAAAACGATCCGGAAGCAGCATTTACCTGTTTTTCGCTCCAACTCCTCCTTCGCGGCTTTGGCCTTTACCTCATCGCGGCAAGCCAAATACAAGCGTTCCACGCCCGGACGCAAAGCCATTTGACGCGCCACTTCCTTGCCGATACCGGCATTGGCGCCCGTGATCAACACACTTGTGATCGAAGATGAATCGCTCATCTGAGGGCCTCCTGATATCACTCCTCGGACGCCGTTACGGCTTGTCTCGAAGCGACCGGACGAAGCGAGCCACCGCTTCGCCAATTTCAGGTCCGCTGGACTCCTGCAGATAATGAACACCTTTCACTTCCACTTCGGTCTGGTTCTTCAGTCCATGCAGGAACGTTGCGAGCCTCCCGTTGGAGATGAAGCCGGGATCGCCTTTGATCCACAGCTTTGGTACCGGCGAGTCTCTGAGCCACTCAGAAAAATCAGACACGATTTTTGTGACACCCGCGGGCGAGCCGTCGATGGAGATCTGGCGAGCCCACGAAAGCATGGCCCTGCGGTCCTCGCCGGCGTTCAGGAAAGGACGGCGATATTCCGTCTCGTCGGCAGCCGTCAGGTTCTGCTTTTCGCCTGCGATCAGAAATCCCTCAATGAAGTTGTTGTCTTCAAGCACCATCTTCTCGCCGGCTTCCGTGCGGCTCGCCTTGAAGCCTTCCTGAGCGAATTCGGGAAAGTCGCTCCAGGTGAGCGGCAAGGGAGCCGCTTCCATATACGCAATACCCTGCACCCGGTCGGAATGTTGGAAGGCCCAATCGAACCCCAAAGTCGCTCCCCAGTCATGGATCACCAGCACCACGTCGCGCTTCAGACCCAGTTCTTCCCAGAGTGCAAAGAGGAACTCCCGTTGCTCCACGTACGTGTAGCGCTCCGGCCCGGAGTTCAGTAGTTTGTCGGAGTCGCCCATGCCGATCAGGTCACAGGCAATTAGCCGACCGAGCCCCACACACGCCGGCATCACGTTACGCCACAGATACGAACTCGTTGGATTTCCATGCTGGAAGACGATCGGCGCACCTTCGCCCTCGTCGATGTAGGCCATCTTACGACCCTTGATCTCGATGAACTTTTTCTCTGGGAATACGCTGCTTTGCATCGTGTCTCCTTCTATTTGTGCTGCGGCCGTTTCAGCTTCAACTCGGGCTTGCCACTTAGTAGATCAATCATTACACTATCTAAGATGCGAGTCAACGAGTACTGGAGTGCTCGCTCTAGAAAGTTGGCACTTGCATGGGACGGAGTCGCACCTTTAACGTTGAGGAGGCGATCGGTACCGCGACGACGCTGTTCTGGCGCGGTTACGACCAAACGTCGCTCGCCGACCTGACTGGTGCTTTGGGCATCGGGGCCGCCAGCTTTTACTTCGCATTTGACAGTAAGGAGAAGCTGTTCCGCGAAGTAGTGAGCCGCTACGTTGCCGCGCTGGAGCAGGCGTACGAGGATGCATTCAGAGACTCGACGACACTCGACGGTATAGGAAGGCTCCTCCGCCACTACGCCGACGTGGTCACCGACCCTGCGCACATTTCAGGCTGCCTCGTGGTCAATAGCTCACCGGCCATACGAGCGGACGACCTCTTAAAACAGTGGCTGTCAGGCCATAGGGAAGCGCTGCGGTATAGATTGGTGAAACGCTTCACCGCGGACCTTGCGGAAGGAGACCTGCCCCTTGGGACGAATCCCAAGACGATGGCCCGATTGATCATGGCTCTTGCCGGAGGTATCGCTGTCGAAGCTCGATCGGGTGCCAGCCGCAAGGAACTATACGCAATGATCGATGTGGTCCTCCGAGCGTTTAGCCCAAAATAGACCCGGAATTCAGTAAGCGTACATAAGCATAATTCCGCTGCCTCTACTCATCCCTGCGCTGAGATGTTGATTGGCGAGACAGGCCAATGCACTCTTCCAAACGTCGAATCGCGCATTGCGATTCGGCGGCAAAAGTGGCTATCATGTGCTCCTGCTTTAAATAAGTTACGAAATCCTTCCTTGCTGTCACGGCAGAGGTCGTTCGACATTAGGCTGCCAAGGAACGACTGAATTGGATAACAAGCACATTTGTAACGTTGCAGGCCCACGCAACCACACGAACTCGCTTATTGTTCGCAGACCACATCAATACTTTCGCCGGTATTCGGGATGCGAGGGGCCGATGTGGGCCCACAACAGAATTGGGCTAATTCAATGAGTGACTCGGCTTGTAGTCCCCATTTGAGATTCGAGGATGAGCATGTCGCCTTCGCTCAATCATCTGGCCGCGCTCATCACTTGCGTATGAATGGGTTTATGATCCTCGTCTTCTGCATCCAGAGGTCGTTGCATTCCACAAATCGGCGCTGTTCCAGAGGATTGAGGATCATTAGGCGTGCACACTGGTCCCTGAGAGCCTGCAGCTGAGCGCGCGTTCCTGAATCCTTCGGGAACGTGTCCAGAAGGCCCACGATCGCGACGCACTTGGTTTCTGGAAGCATCGGTTCCATCGATAGGAGCAGCACAAATTCAGCGAGCTGGCGGAGCGCGATGTTGCGGTTATTTTCGACGGTCCCGCGAAAGGCCTCGATGGCCTGCTTCATGGGAAACCGATCGACTGATCCGTTCGAGACTCGTAATGCTGCCGCGATTGTCCCTCCAGTGAAGTGCGTCGACTGATAGCCGAACCCGAGGAGCTTGGCATGGCATTCATCAGCGAGCGATCTATCGATCAGCCCCCGGTTCGCTAAGCTCTCAATGGCGGCCTGACTCCAGACGCGCTCGGTGCCCAGCTCTGATTTCGAAACTTCGGCTAATGCGAGGTCGTCAGTCCAGAGGATGTTCCCCGGCGTAAGGGCCAGAACGGCCGATTCGAGCCCATCTCGCCCAAAGAGCTGTTCCAGCATCTCGCGGCGAGCCGGATCGAAGGCCGCGAGTTCAGGCACGGGCAGAACGGTCGTGTTCTGTTCGACCGTCTGCATCCACTCTTCGAACGAGGCTTTTTCCTTGTCTGATTGTTCTTGCGTGGTCTGTGTGAAATAGTGTTGGCCCTCTTCGTAGTGCATCGTTCCATGGGCCGTTGCAAAGCGGGATCGAGCCCGCAGCTGTTGAAGAGCGGTGAAGGTGGCGGCCGTAAGCGCGAACCGGGCACCGCCGCTCGTGAGAACCTGCCGCGTGACGCCAAGCAGACGCAGCGTTCCCAAGGCGATGAGATCCAGAATTACTGTGCTCTTCGTTGCAAGATTGTTCAAAGCATCGACGAAGAGGTCCATCTGGGGGTGGGCACAGCGAACAAAACCCGTCTCAGAGATAGCTAAGTCGAAGAGCCCCTCATAGGCGCTGTGTCCCAGCTGGTCCCCATACAAATAGATCGTTACCGGAGTCGTCTTATAGATCTCGCGGAGTTTCGCCACTGCCTCGGAGTGCTTCTTGACCGAGTCGAGGATGGGCTGGAAGTCTGCCGCGGTGAGTTTCTCGGGCGTCGGCATCCGCATAGTGCGGATCACGGTCTGGTCGCCGAACTTGATTTCCATCTTCTCGCTCACCGCTTGGAAACGACGCGTGTACTTGCTGAGGACCTGATTGATGGTGGCAACCCGATCCTTGACCGGGCTCTTTGCCAGAACAAAGGTCTCCCCGGCGCACTTGCCGAGCAGCTTTTGTGCCAGATCATCAGAATGCCGGATCTCTTCAAATGCCGGGCTGGGCTTGGCCGTGTCCTCGATGACAACCCACTCAGATTCGCTGGAGCCATTCTCTGTGTACTGGACAGCACTACCTAAGGCGACTTCCTCCATCGTGGCGGGAATGTCGGGCCGGACTCCTGGGTTCAGACTGGCGAGATACGCCTTATGGGCCTCGATCTCATCGGTATGTGCGCGCAGCACTCTGTACGCGTAATCGACCGCGAAGGTCTCGCGATTCTGCCACTGCAGCGCTTGGATCGCCGCGACCGCATAGCGCATCGAAAGATCCTCCGGCATAGGCATGACCTCTTCGGTGAGCCAAACCAGGTTCTCCTTCCCGTAGCGCATGGCGACGATGGCCAGCCGCAGTTTGGCGGTCCGATGCTCAGGATGGTTGCGGATGAACTCTTCGAGCCGAGCAATCGCCTTCATCGGGTCGTACTCTTCGAGGTATTGCGATTCGAACTCCTGGAACTCCCAATCGCGGACTCCCCGGTCGTAGAGTTCCTGGCAGGTTTCGAGAATCACCTCGTCTTTCTTGAGCCGGCCAGCGCAGGTGAACAGTAATCCCACATCGAAGTTGGGAGTCTGGGCACGGAAAAGCTCCCGCAGGAGAGGCAGCGCATCGTTCAAACGTCCGGCCTCGAGGAGTGTGCGGGCGAGGAAGTCGATGGTGGTGCTTGTATCCTCCGGCCGACGAGAGGCAAGCGCCTCGTCGAGCTTTTGCGAGCACAACGCCTCCTGAGACTGCTTCAGTGCAGAGTATGCCTGAATCAAGGCGACCAACACCGACGATCCTTTGACTTCTGGGCGCTTCACATAATCAGAGACCTCCCGGAAGCGGCCCCCACGGACAAGCGTTCGAATTGCTCCCAGAGTCAATAGATCGACGAGATCCTGTTTGATGCCGGCGATCTTGGCGGTGCTGAAGACAATGAAGGCGCGGGCGATGTCGCCCTCCTTCCCGCGGCCCATCAAAGCCTGCCCAAGCATGAAGCACACGTTCGGCATGGACTTCGACTGCAGATGGGCCCGTTCCAGTATCCGTATTCCTTCGTCGATGTTGTTCCCGCCGAAGGCCACTTGGGCAATGGCCAACTGGCTCTGGAGTTCGGAGGCATCGGCCGCAAATGCATCCCGAGCAAACTGTGCCGCGTCCTCTTTACACCCACGCACGTGTGCGATGTCGACCTTGAGAGCGTACGCCTGTGCCCTGAGGTAGGCCAAATCATCTGTCTCCGCGTTTGCAATCGCCGCATCCGCAGCATTGCTGGCGCTCTCGAGATGCTGCTCTTTCTGCTTCGCTTCGAGCGGCTTAATCGTCTGCTCGGCCATTACTACGCGTGCGAAATGCGCCTGAGCAAGAAGGAGATGTGCCTGTGCCCACTTGGGCTTGTCGGCGACTGCTGTCTTGGCGTGCTCGATCCCGGTTTCGATTAGGCCAGCCATCATCGCCCGGCGCGCCAGCGCAGACGCCACTTCCGCATCAGATCGCATGTCATCTGGCGTTTCGGCGAGGAGGTCCGCGTAGCGTGTTTCGTGCTTTGCAGACTGGATCAGGAGCGACCGAATCCGCGTCGCATCCGGGAACCGAACCACCGTCGCCGCAGCCTTCTCACGGGCCGTCTGGTCCTCAAGCAAGAGGTGGCATGCCAATACCTCGTTCGTCACGGCGAGTTCGTCGTCGAGGCGTAGCGGAGCAGCGTCCAAAAAGTTCCGCGCGGCATCGTTCCCCTTGCCAAGGATGAGATTGGCAGCACCCAAGTTGGTGAGGATCCGAAAGCGATGCCAGTCGCTGAGTTCACCTCCCTTGAGTCTCTGAACGCGATGTAGAAGGGTGATCGCGATCTGCGCCTCGCCTGGCTTAATGCGTTCTCTGGCTTCGTCGATGAGGGCATCGATCTCTGTCTTCACTGATGAAGTCGCGGAGGGTGCGATGACGGCGACGGCAGACTGGATGGCGTCGAGCTTAACTTTGACTTCTGCCACTTCTTCCGAGCGCAGGCCGCCATAGAACTGCTGCTCAATCTTAGGGTATTGACGCAGGAGTTTGGTGATCTTGTCCCAGGTGAAGAGTTCCACCGTGAAGGAGCCTGCAACGCGGTGCTTTTGGTTAATCTGCTGGATGGTGAGCTGCGCGTTTCCGGAGACCTTTCCGGTGGTCATGATGGCATAGTGGTCGAGCTTCGCGGGAAAGCTTTCGGCCTTTCCCACCTCTTCACGGATCTCCGCTGGCTCCAGCGACTTCGTCGGTTCCTTGAGCTTGCACTGTGCCCCATACATCGGGCTCTCGCCGAAGGTGTCGAAGATGTCGACGCCGAACTGTTCCTCGCCTTTCTTTCCGAACCGCTCAAGACCGGGCCGGCTCCAGTGCCGTTTCAAAACCGCAAGGCAGAGCTCTTCAAAGACGACTTCTGATTCTGGAGGGTTTATGGTGTATGGGTTCATCGTCCTTAAGACAGTTTCTCGCCTACACCCGCAAACATGATGAATAGAGTCGAGGAGATTATCCGCTGCTCTACAGAAACTGGCTACTTAAGGACATCGCCGCGCGAGGTCTCCGCTGCAGGAATCGGAATGAGCGGTGGCACGATCTCAATAGATGCTAAATCGTCGAGGCACTCGTTGAGGGAGCGAGTCTAGAACATGCATCGGCCTGAAGTCGTCAGTTGAACTCCCAATCGCTATCCGCCGAGGATGGTTTCAGCCTTTTAGCTTGGGGATCACCTTCTCGATGACGCGCTTCTGACCTTTCGGAGTCAATGCCACTTCACCCGCAATGCCTGTCAACCGAATCTCATTGCTCGTCGTCAGGCGCGAAATGGCAACACCGACTGACTTCGGAGTGTTGTTCCTGGCAAGCTCTGTCACCTTGTCTTTGCTGAGCTTGTGCACTTCGGCGTGATTCAGGAGCAGCAGGACCTCTTCGGGAGCGCTGACGCTCTGGTCGAGGATGAGCGGCGTACCGTCGAGTTCATGAATCAGCGAGTGCTCTAGCTGAATGATGTCGGCGATGGTCTCAGCGATGACCTTCCTGTCGCCGTTCCATGCAAGCCGCAGGAATTCCGCGAAGATCCATTTGCCAGCGTGGACCATCAAGATTGAGTCCATCTCGTTAGCCGAGTATTCCGGTGAGATGTGGACCGAACCGCGGTCGGATCGGAACTTGTAGACGAGCATGATGCAGCGGGCGATATGTCGTCTTGCCTTTGCGTCCAACTTATGCGGACGCACGTTCGCTTCGTCCTCAAGCTTCTCGCACAGTTCCTTCGGCAACTGGGAGTGAGTAATCGTGCCGGAGTCGAGCTGGTAGATAGCGCGAGCGACGGCCTCGCACAGACGGCCGCCATCGAGTTCACTCGGCTGCCAGTCGCCTGCGAAGAACCGTTGCTGCATTTCGGTGTAGCTATCGACGATTGCGTCGGCAAAGCTCGGCTCGACGATCTTCGCGAGTTCGATTACAAGCTGCTTTGCAGTGAAGCTCATTTAGAGGCCTTCTTGGCTGCGCGAGGCTTGGCTGCCTTGGTATCTGGGTTCCAGTTGTCCGGAAGGTCCGTAGCGAGGATCTCGTCCAAGGCTTTCGCCGCCTGCTCCTTCGCGCCAGCGATGAGCTTCATACGATCTTCGCCGTCAACGGTGAAGCCCTTCTTCTGCTTGAGCCAGAAACGGCAGTTGGCGTCATAGACCTTGGCATCTTTCAGGACGACGATGAGTTCGTTCTTAGGTGCCAGCGTGTGGCCCAGCAGCAAGTCCTGCGCGTAGATGAAGAGATAAGTCAGGCGCTTGTAGTAGTCAGCCGCAGATTTTGCCTTAAGACGGTTGTCGGATAACTCCAGCGTCTCGCCGTTGATGGTGAAGACGTTCAGGAGCTTTTCCTTCTCGGCGGACTGCGGTGTCTTCTGGGCGGGAATCAAGATCTCTGGCGCTTCGGGCGCCGCCGCGGGCAGTTGCTTAGCTTCGCCCGTCACAATACCGCTGACAATAGTCCGGGTGGTCGCCGGCAGCGTAGCCCTTCCCACGCCGCGCTGCGCGAAAAGTTCGCCGAACACATCGCCAAGGCCATGCATTGCCGAGTCGGTTAGCGAGGCCTCGAACTTGCGGCTGTTGCGATCCTCGGAATACAGGAGGGTGTTCCGGTTGGGCGATAAGGTGGGGCTGGCCGTAGCAGCGCTTTCGCGTCCTGCGTCACCGGGCTGGCCGATGCGCGTGCCGCATTCAACGCAGGCCATGGCTCCGGGTTCTAGAACTTCTTTGCAGTTCAGGCACTTCGCCTGACCGCCGCATGCTTTGCAGAAACTTCCGCGTTCCGATAACGCTTCCGAACAATTTGGGCAGTTCATATCTTTCTCCTTTAGAACCAAGTCTTGTTGCAAGAGCCCGACTACCGCAGTACAGCTTCCAAGCGTGTTTTTCGGCTCTCCCAATCCGGCATGACCATCGAAAGCAAGTCGCGCCAACCCCTACCGTGATCACGGTGAAACGCATGCGCCAGCTCGTGGCAGATCACGTAGTCGATGAGCAGTGGGCTGGCCCGGACGAGATTAACGTTGAGGACGATCCTGCCTCTGGAGGTGAAGCTTCCCCAGCGCCGCGTCATGTGGCGAATGATGAGCTTCGGCAAAACTAATCCCTTGCGCAGGAATGGCGGCGCCATAGCTTCGAGCCGCTTGCGGAAAATTGCCTTGGCCTCAGCCACGTAAAAGGCCATTAAAAGGCGACGGCACTCAGCCCCGTCGTCGACATTGGGTGTCGTAATGCGGAGGCGGTCGCCTTCAACGTTGATGCCCGGCTCGTCCGCCTGCTCCAGTGACAGCCGGTAGGCCTTGCCTAACAGCAGATGAGTCTCGCCGGAGACGAAGTGCCGAGGCGGCGTCACCACTGGCCGACCCGCGATCTTGTCCAACTCGCGGAAGATCCAAGGACATTTCCTGTTGAGCCGCGACCGGACGGCTTCGAGTGGCTCCCCCGTGGGCGCATGCGCGACGACCTCGCCTGCTGGTTTCACCTCGACACGAAGCACTCGCCGCGCCGTGCGGCGAAGCTCCACCGTCTGCGTGCGCTGGCCCCAGACAAGGTCGATGCTCTCGCTTGGATTCCTTGTCATTGGGCCAGCCTCACTCTCGCTGAGGCGAGGACGTCGTCGACGATGGTGTCCATCACTGCGGGCTCGATGGGATGATTCCGACGATTCCTCAGTTCTTCAAAGAAGAAGTCGTCGATGTGGTTCCTGATCTGGTTCTCGATATCCCGGTCATTCTGCCAGCCGATTTTCCGGTGGCTCTGAACGATCTTGCTTATCTCGATGGCAATGTCTGCCGCCAGCTCGGGGTCGGTGACGCCACCCTTTTCGAGGTTGCGCCTCGCAAGACCCCAGAACACCTGGGCGTGGCTGTCGTCGCGCAGCCGCGCGGGTGTGGGATCCCCTGAATCCTCGCGATGATGCATCTTGTCGCGTAGCTCACGGATTTTCCTCAGGTAAGCGAGTTCGCTGATCCTGCCATTGTGGAAGTCAGCGATGGCGTCACGGACGAATTTTGAAAATTTCTCGAAGAAAAGGGGATCCCTGTCCCAGTCTTCCTCAATCGATCGTGTCAGCTGATGCGCGATCGTATCGGCAATCGAAGCGTCGGTTTCGGTTTTCTCCGCGCGCCGTGCCTCGATAGCGATGTCGTCGAAGATATTGAGCTCCTTGACGATTGTCACGACTTCCCGTGCGATGACGTGGCGGTCGAGCAGCTGGCGAATGCGGTTCTCGTACGAGCGCCAGTCAACGCGCTCGTTGTACCGCAGCGAAACCGCTCCCTTGAGTGATACGAAGCGACCGAGATCTTGCTTCCAACGGTTGATTAGCTCTGGCTTCGTGTCTTCCATGAAGCTCGGGGAGGCGAGCGCAACATTGAACGCCTTTTGGAACTCGGCAAGCCGCACGTAGAAGTCGTTCCGGACTTCCTCATCCGCAAGCAGCCTCGCGTAGGCTTCGGCGTCGTAGGTATTGGATACCGACTTGAACACGTCGATCAGCGCTGCATGCGTATCCGGCACACGGCCAGCCTCCATGCGTATGGAAACGATTGTCTGGGCGATGTCTTCTTCCGAGAAGCCCTGAAGCGCGTCATAGGTCGCCAGCGCTTCTCCTAGGTCCTTCAGCACACCGGTGTAGTCGATGATGTATCCGAAAGGCTTCTCCTGCGACGCATCTTCGTCGAATACTCGGTTGACGCGGGCGATAGCCTGCAGCAGCCCATGCTCCTGAAGATGGCGCGCTATATAAAGAACCGTATTGCGCGGCGCGTCAAAGCCTGTCAGCAATTTACTGACGACGATGATTATCTCCGGATTGCTTGTGCTCTTGAAGCCTTCGACGATGGCGCGGTTATAGTCTTCTTCGCTGCCGTACCGCTCCATCATCTTGCGCCAGAAAGACCGCACCAGGTCGTTATCGGACTCGTCTACTTCGTCATCGCTCTCGCGCATCTCCGGAGCCGAGATGATAACCTCCGTGGATACGACACCGAATGTATCGAGCAGCTTCTTCAGCTGAATGGCTGCTCGCTTCGAGGAAGCCGCAAGCTGGCCTTTCAAGCCGGTTCCCTTGAAGTTCTCCGCGAAGTGCTGACCGACATCGAACGCGATGGACTGTAAGCGCGACTCGATGCCTTCAATCTCCCGTGCGCGGCTCATCTTCCGCTTTAGGTCGTCCCGCTGGTCTTGGTTCAGGTCGCGGGTATGGACCTCGAACCAGCGGTCAATCTGTGCCTCATCGACATCCGTAAGGACTTCGCGGCCCTCGTACAGCAGGGGAACGACTGCCTTATCGGCAACCGCATCGCGCATCGAATATGACGGCCTCACGAGATCGCCAAACTTGGAGAACGTGTTCTTCTCCTTCTTGGCGATGGGCGTCCCGGTGAAAGCGATGAAGCAGGCGTTGGGCAAAACCTCACGCATGCGGGCATGCAGGCTGTCGAGATCGCCGTACTGGCTGCGGTGGCTTTCGTCTACCAGCACGAAGATGTCCGTGGATTCATCCACCAAACGGCGCTTGTTCAGGCCAGCGCGGAACTTATGGATGAGCGTCGTGATCACCGGCGTCTTCGCTTCAATCAAGGCCAGCAGATTCTCGCCGGTGGCCGCGCGCTTAGGCTCTTGGCCGGTCGCGCGGAAGGTTTTGAAAATCTGATCGTCGAGGTCGGTTCGGTCGGTGACGATCATGATGCGTGCGTTCTTGACGGCAGAAACAATCGCCCTGCCAAGCATGACCATTTCGAGGCTCTTGCCTGAGCCCTGCGTTTCCCAAACGACGCCCCCCTGGCGCCGGCCCTGCTCGTCGCGCTCATTGATGCGCTTCAGCAAAGTCTCTATAGTGGACACCTGCTGGTAACGAGCCACCTTCTTCTGCGCTTTATCAAAGAGCATGTAGCGACGAAGAAGGCGCATGAAGCGTTCAGGCCGGCAGAGGCCAACCATGGTTTCGTCGAATGCGGTAGTTTCGCGACCGCCAGCCATGAGTTCGTCATGCCGCTTCATGGAGGAAGCGAAATCAATGGCTACGCGCTTACCCTCAATGGTGTCGAGAGGGCGGTTCACGACCTGCTTGATGAAGTCATCGGAGTCCTCACGCTCCTTCCAAGCGCTCCAGAGCTTCCTCGGTGTTCCGACCGTGCCATAACGCGGATCGTGTGTGCTGGCAGCGACGAGAAGCTGTGCGGAGTAGAAAAGCGCAGGGACACCTTCATCTGTCTTCTGATTGCGGATCTGCTGGCTGATGCCTTGGTCGGCATCGACATGAGAGGACTTGACCTCGATGATGCCCAGCGGGATGCCGTTTACGAACAGGACGAGGTCGACGCGGATTGTTCTGCCGCCCGGCTCGGCGACGGAGTATTCGCTCGTGACCTGGAACGTGTTCGCCCGCCAGTCATTCCAGTCGATGTACTTGAAGGGCCACTCGCGAGATGTCTGCCCGATTCTCTGCGGCAAAGCAATGCCCAGCGTCAGGTCGTCGGTCATACGCTCGTTGGCCCGCACTACGCCTTCTGGTATGCGGTCAGCAAGCCTCTGCACGGCGGCGTCGATGTTGGTGTCTGAAAAAGCGTGTGCGCGGTCATCGAAGTGGATGCGATTGATGCGTGCGACATCGGACCGCAACTGCGATTCAAGAAATGGCAGCGTGCGCCGCCCATCGCGCCACTGGTCGGCCTCAGCGCGAGTGACATAGCGCCAGCCGCAACTGATAAGTGTATGCAGAGCCTGAAGCTGGGCGCTCCCCGCCTCGGAGGTTGCGAACTCAGGAGATTGGCTCATTATGCACGCTCCTGGCTGGAGGCGAGCCGTCCGAGTGCTTCGATGTCGGGGAGCGGTAAATCTCCGCCTTCCCCGGAGCCTTCAATGAGCGTGAGCGCCACCGCAGTTTTCTGAGATCGAAACAACTCAGCGCTTCGGGTCAGACTCTCGATGGCTAAGTCTTCAGCCTCAAGCACGCCGGCGATGTCCTCTTGCTTACCGAGAGATGGAAGAAATATATCAACCGCCTCAATGGCTTCCTGGGTCAGACCGAAACGAACTACGCCATTGGCAAGACGCCGGAACTGCCAACGTATTTCCGGATGAGACATTGCTTGAGCGATGAAATGCCCAATGGCGACGTCCTTTCGAGGCCTGGCGATTGCGAGATGGTATCCACACAACAATTTTTCGATGTCCTCAGCGACCAGCGCCGGGACGGCGATCTCATCTGGCGTCTCGGAGTCTTTAGTGAAAACTACATCGTTCTTCAACAATTGCTGATTGGCAATTTCCTTAGGAGAAGCCGTCGCGCGCATGAAGCCTATCGCTGACGTAATTCTCCGATTGTGAAAAACATCCATATAGTTGCAGAGCTGGACGCTCTCCTCGTGGGCACTGCTTTTCTTGTCAACGCCGCTGAAAATGACGTCGACCGCCTCTAAAAACGGGCGCTTGGGCAAATCGGAGAAGAGGATTTTTTGAAGGGCTTTCTTCCGCGCACGCTTCTTCTCAATCAGCTCTTCTGTGGCCGCGATTGCCGAATCCCATTCGTCGAGAACATCAGCAATAATCAGCTGGGCCTTCAGAGAAGGAGGAGCTGCAGGTATCTCGCAGAAGTTGTCGAAGTAGAGCCTCAGCCTGTCTTCGGTGAGGCCGTGCGAATATGCCCAGAAGTGGTGGATCATCCTCGTCGACTTGAACCAGTGATAAGCAAAGCGGCTATCAATGGATGGTTTCGGCTCGAGGACAACATAGGCCGGGCTCACTACGCCGTCATGCAGCGCAAGGCCGCATGCGCCTTGCCACATGCGCATCATGTTGTAGGCGATGTCACCCTTCTTAACCAGAAGATGCTGGTCGGGACGCAATGCTGACTCCAGCCGCCGGTCGATGTCATCCCGGTGAACGAGGCTGTCGTTCATCGTTACCGACATCACGGGCAGGCCTGCAATGCCGGGCTCCTGGCGCTGGTTGAAAAACTCTCCCAGTCGCGTGACGTGTTGGTGGTGGCTCTTAGACATTGATGCCAAGCTCCTTCAGATAGAACTGCATCTTGTCGCGGGTCTCTGTGAGCTTGCACTCGAGGTCACGGATTTCATTCTGGACAGCCTGCAGGTCTACCGCTGGTTCCGGCTCGAAGGTATCGACGTAACGAGGGATGTTGAGGTTGAAGTTGTTGGTGATGATCTCCTCGAGCGACGCCTTGTGCGAGTAGCGTTCAAGCTCCTGCCGGCTGTTGAAGGTCTCCACAATCTTCCTAACGTCGCCGTCGCGAAGTCGGTTCTGCTTCTTGCTCGGCTCGAAGTCCCGGCTCGCGTCGATGAAAAGTACGTCGCGGACGTGCGAGCGTAGTCCGCCGGGCTCTCTCGAACGGTCAAACACCAAGACGCAGACTGGAATGCCGGTCGTAGGAAACAGCGATGGCGGCAAGCCAACCACAGCATCGAGGACGTTGTCACGCACGAGTTTCTCGCGGATCTTACCTTCTACGCCGGAGCGGAACAGGACACCGTGCGGAGCAACAACAGCCATGCGCCCGCTGGTCGGCCGGGTGATCGAAAGCATGTGCAGGATGAACGCCATATCGCCGCGGCTCTTGGGCGGCATGTAGGGTGTAAACCGGTTGTAGGCGTCGGTCTTAATGCTCTCGTCCCACCACTTGTCGAGGCTGAAGGGCGGATTTGCAACCACGATGTCGAAGCGCATCAGGTGGTCACTCTCGATGAGCGTCGGCGAGTTCAGCGTGTCGCACCAGTCGATTCTGGCGCTGTCCTGGCCGTGCAGCAGCATGTTCAAGCGCGCTAAGGCGCGGGTCTGGCCATTCGATTCCTGGCCAAAGAGCTGGTAGTCCTTGCCGCCGACTTCTTCGCCCGCGCGCAGCAGGAGCGAGGCTGACCCACACATCGGGTCGCAGATTCGCGATCCCGGCGTCGGGTGGGCGAGCTTGGCGACAACCTCTGAAACTTTGCGTGGGGTAAAGAACTCACCAGCCTTCTTGCCGGCGTCGGAGGCGAAGCGCTCGATAAGGAAGATGTAGGCATCACCGAGGATGTCTTCTGACACGTCGGAGAGGTCGAGGCTGGGCTTGGCGAAATCTTCAAGCAGCATCTTTAGGCGCCGGTTGCGGTCTTTCGTCTGGCCGAGATTGGTTTCTGAGTTGAAGTCGATTGCGCGGAAGAGGCCGCCGAGCTTACCTTCATTCGCCTTTTCCATGGCGTCGAGTGTTATGTTGATCAGCTCGCCGATGTTGTCGCGAGTGCGGCGCTCGTACAGGCTGTAGAAGTCTCCGAGAAAACTCTCGACGACTTCCTGCGTCTCCGGATCCTTCAGCTCAACCATGGGAATCTTGAATCGCTCGCGGTCGAGGCGGCGCTGGATGCGCAGCTCGTCGCCGGCGTACTCGGTCCGGAACTCCTCAACATGTTTGAGCCGCACGTCGCTGACGTACTTCACGAAAAGAGCAATAAGAACGTAATCCTTATACTGCGTCGCATCGACGGCTCCGCGGAACGTGTCGCAAGCGCGCCAGACCGCCGAAAGAATGTCGTCTTGCCTCAGGCTAGCCATCTATTTATCACTCCTTATGTGGTTTGCTGCGGCAGCAGCGTCAATGGCCCGCGCAATGACTTCGCGGCCAAAAACTAGGTTTAGTTCTGTGAGTTTCTTCAGAACGTTGCTCTCCTCCTCGAGAGAAGAGGCGAGCTGAGCGATGGTCCGCTGAGCGTCCATGGCCACGACGGGGATCTTGACCCTTTCCAGCTCTTCCTTCGGAAGGCGCGGCAAGCCGGTGCCTTGTTTGCTCGCCGCGAACAGAGACTGTGTGGCAGGAAGGGTGAGGAATGCGAGCAGGTATTGCGAGTCGATGCTCGTCGGATCTGGGCGGACCAGGTAGAGATCGAGAGAGATGAACGCCCCCATGACGACTTCCGAGGCCATGCAAACGTCTGTTGCGGCACCACGAGCCGCGACGATGATGTCTCCGGCTTGGATAGCGGAAGCGCGAGCCACGTCGGGTATCTCGCCCACGGCCAGATCCGGAATGCGCCCTGCCCGGAGGTCGGACAAGTCAGAGAGACGCATGACTCGCGTGCTTCCATTCTCTGTTTCCCGAAGCGGGACACCAGAAAACACTCCGGCGAACTTTTTCAATTCGAGCACATCTCATATTCTCTAATACCCAGACACCATGTCAATATCTAGCTAGAGAGTATCTCAGGTTTATTTTTTACGGCTTGTCTCAGTGCTTTGCCCGTTATTCGAGCATTTTGATCGCCGCTGATCTCCCTGCGGACCTCTCCGCATCCTCGAACAGCGCGCGCTCGAATAGTAGGCCAGGGGCTGCCCCGAGCACTGTCCGACTTGGAATTACCAGCCCCTCAACCGTCTCGGCATCATTCGTTCGCCACTACTTCCGCGATAGGCAGCCTCCTGCGCTTGTCAAAGAACATCACCAGCCAGACTGAATCATCCCGGCGAAACCGCATAACCACGGTCTTCGCCGCTAGGCAGTGGTCACAGCAGCAGGGCCGCCTCGCCAGTAGACGAGGTCCATCATGCGCGTAGCCAGCGCACATCCTGCCGTCGCCTTCATCTGTTCGTGGACACGACGAGTGCCGGTCGATATCTCCGGATTTAAAGCGAAGTTAAGGCGAATCTCCTGCTGCAACGCAAGATACGGGTGGCGATTTTGGCGAAAGGGAGCTTGTTCTACGAGGCCCCACATAACAAACATCGCTGGCACTGCTTTGAGCTGATGACGACCTTCCCACATCAGTACCCACATGATGGGGGTATGTCCTCGACTTCGAGGTTCTTAGACGGCTCTCGTCGTCGTTGTAGCTTTCGTAATCGGTCACGGGCGAACTGCCACGGCAAAGGTCCCGACATTTGGGCCCACATCGCGGAGGGTGCTGAGATTCGATACTGCCGATTCCCCGTGTTTTGGGGTGCTCAAGGGCTTCAATTAGCCAGCAACGCCTATGAAATCATTTGCATGCAACTAGCTAGCGTAACTGTCATGGCACAGGTCGGCTCGCGTTGTAGGATGCATCGAAGCGCGCTTCTCGAATGGCGTCAAATCGCCTTATCACTCAGCGACAATTCGCGTGCGGCAAAGAGAGCGCGTCTCTCAGCTTGGCTTCGGGGTTCTCTGCGACCCCCCACAGATTTGCGCGAGTGAAGAAAACTGCATAACAGGGCAATCGTAAATACAGCTAGATCTCAGGGTCCAACAAGGGTCCAACAACAGCGTTTTTATGTGTGATCAGTAGCGCACAGTGCGGTCTGTGGCATTCAGTTTCAATGAGTTACGTTACGTTGCCGAAATGGCATGGAAGAGGTCATCGGTTCGATCCCGATCAGGTCCACCAATTATTTCAACAACTTAGACCGCACATTCTGGGAACAGTGGTGCTTTTCCGGGAACAGTATGGGAACACTCCATTTCTGACCCGTCGGAGGAAGCTGTTTTTGGCTTCCGGTTAAACAGTACATCGACGGCTTTGCGCTGCGCGATACGTTTTTTCTCCATGCCCGCCTGCGCATAGACCTCCATGGTCGTGCTGATCTTGGCGTGTCGCATCAATTCCTGCACCACCTTGACATCGTTGCCGGTTGCGGCCAGCAATGAGCTATAGGTACGCCGGAACGTATGCCAGCCAATCCGCTTCTCGATTCCCGCTTTGCGGGCAATTGGTTGCAGAATCTTCGCGCGCAAGCTGTCCGGCCAGAGCGGTGTCTTGCCGAAGGTCCGGTCACTGGCGAAAATCCAGTCGTCGAGTTCTGGATACCCGCAAACCGGAAGCCATGCCTGCAGTCCCTCCGCAACGATGTCATCAAGCGGCACTGGCTGTTCGGAGATCTCGGTCTTGCATGGACCAATGGCACCATCAGAGTAGGACCGAAGAACATCCGCCGTGCAGGTAGCGAAATTGATGTCCTCCCATTTCAGGCCGAGGACTTCGCAAATCCGCAAGCCGGTCGTCGCACAGATTGTTCCCATGAGCCGTTCCCGATCCGGCAACGCCACCAGCAGAGCACGAAACTCCTCTGCCGTAAGCACGTCCGGTCTCCGCATACGCTTCGAACTGACGCGTACCATCGCAACCGGGTTCTGGGTAAACCATCCCCAACGGATTCCATGACGAAAGATCATGCTCAGGACATTGCGGACCTTCGCCCGGCTTCCCGGTGCGAGTTGGAGCGACTTCAACCACTCCTCAACCTCGATCGTCGTGACGCGGCCCGGAGAATAGTCTCCCCAGCGCGGCACGATGTGGTTTTCGAGATTGCTGATGTACCCCAACTTCGTAGACCTCCTTTTCCCTTCATGGTTATCCATCGGGATTTCCTTCAACCGGTAATGTTCAACGAGCTTACGGATTGTTTGCGGCGGTCCCGCTTGCTCGACCGAGTGACGATTGATGCTGAGGCGAAGCGTTTCCGCAGCCCTTTGCGCATCGGCCTGGGTCTGGAGCTCGCGCACCGTCCCCAGAATCTGTTTGCGCAATTGACGGCAGCCTTGTTGGCTCATTTCGCGCCAGCGATAGACCCACACGTCGGGCCCGCTTTTGCGTGACTCCGTGTAAAGAGTTCCAAATTGATATCGTGGCCGGTTCATAGAAGAGTTTTCCTTTCATGAATGCGGCCCTGGTCGCTGAGCAATGTTACCTCTGTCTGCATCCAGTAATCGAGTTCAGAAAGGCGGAAACGCCAGTTCCGCTTCTTTCCCTTGCCGGGAATGCCATGCGCCGGGAGCTTTCCAGTTCGAGCCAGTCCCAGTAGGGTCTTTCTTGGCATATCCAAGAACGACGCTGCTCGTTCCGCATCGACGAACGGCTCAAGAGTGGCCGAAGAAGAAATTAACCTCTGCACGATTGACCTCACATCGAAAAGCGCTCAGGCAGTACGCCTCTACGTTATGAAATTCGACAACGCTGGAGCTGAATGCCTGTGAACTGGACGATACGAACGTTTTTGACGCGGAGGCTATGCTTTTTCGGGGGAGGGTATGCAGAATCGGCATACCCTCATGGTCGACGCTAAGCTGCCTGCTTGCATGCGTTTGTCAGCCCAAATGGCCTATCGAGCAGACATGCCCGATTCATCTCTGTAGATCGGACTGAAGAAAGAACCTGCACGCGAGCATCGATCTCCTTTTGTCCTGCGTGTTCTTCCGGCCACCGCGAGAGTCAGCGGACCGCGCCCTGCGGCACTTGGCGTTCTGCTTCGGCTTACCACCCCAGCAGGTCAACACCAGACCTGCCGGGGACCCCGGTTTGCGCCGCCCTTCGGGTCTGGGTTTCCAAACAAAAATCTCCCTGCGGCTGCGGCCCTGACGGGCGAGATTTTTCTTCGGAGCCTCCACAGAAAGCACGCCTTCGCCCCTTGGGAGCGGTCCACTCTCGCGCCCTTCGGGGGGGTGCTCCGGCAGAACACTCCGGGGCCACAAAGGAGATCCAGGTCATGCAGGCATTCCAGTCCATTCAACCCAGCCAACTCATCAACACCATCGCGCATGGAGATTGCATCGAGATTATGCGGCAGATGCCCGCGAATAGTGTCGATTTCATCCTCACCGATCCGCCATACCTGGTGAACTATCGCGATCGCGCAGGTCGCTCCATTCAGAACGACGCGAATGAAGATTGGCTCAAACCGGCGATGGCGGAAGCATATCGCGTGCTCAAGCAGGACCGCGTAGCCGTCATGTTCTATGGATGGACGAAGGTGGATGCATTCTTTGAAGCGTGGCGCAGCGCGGGTTTTCAGCCTGTCGGACACCTGGTGTTCCGCAAGAGCTATAGCTCGAAGAGCAGGTTCCTTCGCTATCAGCACGAGCAGGCATACCTGCTGGCAAAGGGCAGGCCGCCGCTTCCAGCGCAGCCGCTTACGGATGTGCTGGATATGCCATACAGCGGCAACAAACTCCATCCCACGCAGAAGCCGGTAGCGGCGCTGGCGCCGCTGATTCGTAGCTTCTCTCTTCCGGGTGAGCTGGTACTTGACCCGTTTACCGGAAGCGGTTCGACCTGCGCTGCGGCGGCGCTTACGGGTCGCAAGTATCTCGGCATGGAACTCGATGCCGAGTATCACGAAGCCGCCAGCCAGCGCTTGGAGAGGGTGAAAGAGAGGATCGCAAAGCGGTCCTCTCCTTCCTTCCCGTCCATGTGCATCATGACCGCACTGCGTCCCGCGTAAAGGCGAACTACAGTTCCTGCACGCCTATTCTGCTGCCTTGACTCGCGCCGCCGTGCGGTGCTCTTTCCTGGCCATGTCGGGAAGGAATGGTTTGGCAGTTCTGCCACTCCCTTACCGACCTTCTCACGCTCAGTTTTCGTAGCCTTTCCAAGCGAAACCGAGGGTATGCCGATTCTGCATACCCTCCCCCTGAAAAGCATTGGTCAGCTATCTGTGTCGGTCCTAACTTCAGCTTCAGACGTTGCAAACGGGAGTGCCCCTCACCGAATGCAAACGAAAGGAGTGTATGCAGACCACACACACGAATGAACCATTCCGCCTCCGTCGATGGCGGGCGCGCGCCCGAGGCATGGCTCTTCCATCCCTGCTCTTGCTTTCGGCACTGCCCGCCCATGCCCAGGCGACGGGCAATGATCCGTGGGACAACGCAGTCAACGTACTCAGAACAGCTTTCACGGGAACCATCGCGACCGGGCTTTCGCTGGTCGCCATCGTGGTCGGCGGCCTGATGTTCGCCTACGGCGAGGGTCAGTCCAAGAAGACCCTCGCCGGGATCGTCTTCGGCGTCGGCATGGCCATCGGCGCTGTCAACTTCATGGCGTGGCTCTTTCCGGGCTAGCGCGGAAAACGAAAGGAGGTGATCCGTGTCGAGGTCAACGGTCAGCAGAGTGAACCCGGTATGCAAGGCCATGAACCGGCCGTTGACCGTCCTGGGAGCAGAGCGGCGGTTGTTCTTCGTCGCTCTGATTTCAGGCGGCGCCATCTTCTCGCTGCTGCATTCGCTTCTTGGCGGGATCGCGCTGTTTGTTGTCGGCGTTGTCATTGCCAGACGCGCAACGAGATATGACGTAGAGATCCTGCGCGTGCTTTTCAACTCCGGTAAGTTCCGCAGACGGTACGACCCCATGAAACGGGAGCCGACAGAGATACGCATAATGAGGCGCGATGTTCAAGGTTGAGCAGATTACGAAGGACTGGAAAGAAGCAGGGTCGCTCCAGGCGCACATCAACCTGTACGGCTTCTGGGATGAGCATTGCTTTCTGACCAAGACCGGCGACTTAGGTTCGGTGCTTTGCACCGGCGGCATCGACTACGAAAGCCTCGACCATGCCGGGCGCGACTACGCGGTCAGGCGTCTCGAAGCTGCGTTTCGCACCCTGGATGACAAGACCCGGCTTTATCAGATTTTGCTCAAACACAACCGGCCAGAGATACCGCACGCGGAGTATGAGAGTCCCCTGGTCCGAGCTGCTGTCCAGCAGCGCAGCGCGTTTCTTGAGTCGAAAGCCGACCGGCTCTACAAGATCGAGATCTACTGGGTCGTCATGGTCGATGGCAAGTATGCCAAGACCGGGCTATTCCATGCGTTGTCGCAGATCCCAAAGTCGCCCCGCAAGGGGTTCAGAGAACTAAAGACGCTCTTTGCCGGGAAGCAGCAGCGCACATTACTTTACAAGCAGATCGAGCGCGACCGACTGTTACTACAGCAGAAGGTACAGAGTCTGCGTGGGCAGCTCAGCGACCTCATGCAGGTCGAGCTGCTGGGGGCGGAGAAGACCTTCCGGCTTATCCGGCGTCTCGTCAACGTCCATCCTTCCAGGATTGCGGAAGCGCCGCTATGCGATGCGCGTCATCTCGACTGGCAGGTGTGCGACTCCGAACTGGAGGCGCATCGCGGCTATCTGCGGCTGGATGAAGACTATGTCCGCCTCCTGACGCTGAAGGAGCTTCCGAGCGAGACGCGTCCCCTGCTGTTGCAGGGCCTGCTCGATATTCCGGCGAACTTCCATGTCGTCACGGAGTGGCATCCCGTGGACAATACTAAGGCGAGGAAAGAGATTGCCTCGCGCAGACGCCACCACCACAACTCAAAGACCAGCTTCGTTTCCAATCTACAGGACCGGCAGACCACTGGTCCGCAGGATGAGCTGGTCGACGACTCGAAAGCCGCCGCTGTCGCAGAGTTGGGCAATGCGCTCACTGCAATCGGCATGGAGGGTAAGTCATTCGGCGAGTTCACGCTTTCAATTGTTATTTATGACGAGGAGCGGGCGAAGGTGGAGCACGCCATCGCCGAGTTCCAGAAGTTGTTCACTCAGCATGATGGTCTTCTTTACGAGGAACGCTACAACCTGCTCAATGCGTTCTTTGCCACGGTGCCGGGAAACAAGCAGTTCAACCTCCGCAAGCAATGGGCGCTCAATTCCAACTACGCCGACTTGTCCTTTCTGTTCACCGTTGATAGCGGCAGCCAGTGGAACCCGCATCTAGAGCGGGAGTACATCGCCGCGCTGGAGACTACGCATGGCACACCCTATTACCTTAACCTCCATAGCGGCGATGTGGCGCACACGCTCCTGCTTGGAGCAACTGGCTCAGGCAAGAGCTTCACTCTCTCTTTCACCCTCCAGTCACTCCAAAAGTACGATCCTCTCACCTTCATCTTCGATCTCGGCGGCAGTTACGAGGCACTGACGCGCGCCTTCGGCGGAACATACCTCAACGTCGGCCTGAAGAACCCTGGCTTCACCATCAATCCGTTCTCGTTGGCGCCCACGCACGAGACCATGAACTTCCTGTACCTGTTTTTGCGGGTGCTGATCGAGGCAGGTGGCCGGTACGAGCTGACGACCGCGGACGAGAAAGCGCTCTTCGCTGCGCTGGAGCGCGTGTACAAGCTTCCTAGCGACATACGGACGCTTACCAACTTCGCGTCCATCCTTGGACCGCTGGGAGAGCGGCTGCACAGATGGACGCAGGCCGGGCAGTTCGGTCACCTTTTCGACAACGTCGAGGACACGCTTACCTTCTCGCGTTTTCAGACTTTCAACTTCGATGGCTGGTCTGAATACCCCGATGTGTTGGAACCGCTGTTGTTCTACGTTTTGCAGCGCGCTTCGTCGGAGATCGAGAAGCCGGCGAACACGGCCACATTCAAAGTATTTGTCATCGACGAGGCATGGATTTTTCTCAAGAACAAGACCATCCGTGACTGGATCACCCGCGCTGAAAAGACGTGGAGGAAAAAGAACGCGGCGATGATCCTCGCCACGCAATCGGTGGTCGAGCTGGCCGCCTCCGAGATGCTGCACATCGTCAATGAGTCCTGCCCGACGAAGATCTTTCTGTCGAATCCGAACATCGATCGCAAGCTCTATGCCGAGGTCTTTCAACTGAACGATACCCAGCTTGAGCTGCTGGAGTCGCTGATGCCGAAGCGCGAGCTGCTGCTCATTCAGCCGCGCGGCACCAAGAAGCTGGTGCTTGAAGTCGACGCGCTGGGTTATTGGATGGCGACCAACAACGCACGCGACAACATCCGCAAACAGGATTACTTCGCCCGCTTCGGGCCGGAGCAAGGCTTGATCCGGCTCGCCCAGGACTACCCCCACCCACGCAACGCCTAAGGAGAGTTATGCGCTCATCACCCATCTTCCCACTTCTCATCGGTCTTGCAGCGATCGTCGCCCACGGCCAGCAGACCGCGCGCCTCGTCAAGTACCACGCCAACGATATCGTGAGTGTCCGCGCCAAGATGCGCTACACGACACTGATCCAGCTTCCCAGCACGGAGAAGATCCTGGAGGTTGCGACCGGCGACAAGGATTTCTGGATCATCGATACGGTGGGCAACTACTGCTTTCTGCATCCGGCAAAGGAGGGCATCCACTCCAACCTCAACCTGATTACCGACAAGGGCAACGTGTATTCGTTCACCCTCGATGACGTCGAGACTGCCGATCCCGACCTGAAGGTCGTCATCGAGCCGTCCGATCCATCCTCGCTTGCTGCCGCCAACGGTGCGGCCAAGCTCGTTTCCGCAAGCGAGGTGGATGCGGCGCGCGCGCAGGCGCAGCTCGCCCAGAGTCGCGCCGCCGCCGCTGTCGAGCAGTTTCGTGCGGATTATCCGACGCAGGCGTTGAAGTTCGATTACACCTTTCACGACGAGAAGCCATTCGACGTGTCCGCGATCTATCACGACGACAAGTTCACTTACATCAAGTCTTCCGCTTCCGAGAAGTTCGCCGTCTACGAGATGAAGGATGGCAAGCCTGACTTAATCACCTTTCAGTTGAAGGACGGCACGTACGTCCTCCCTACAATTGTCGATCACGGCTATCTCGAAATCGGCAAACACCGGCTCGCCTTCGAGCGGAAAGGGCAGTAGGCGACCGCGATGCCAGACGAAAAACAGACTTCTTCGATAGAGACGCAGGCCAGTCCGCAGGCGCCGGAGACCTCGACAGCTCTGCGCGACAAGCGCATCACGCCCGAAGGCGTGGTGCCCAAACAAGCGCAGAGCTACGTCATTGCTGGATTGGCTGTGCTGATCCTGATGGCTGTCCTGTTCTCAAAAAACCATGCCAAGCCTGCCGCGAAAGATGCCATGCCGGCTCCGCTGGCCATGTCTACCGACATGAACCAGCGAAAGATAGAGGAGCTGGAGCAGGACTTGAGCGCGGACCAGCGCCAAAGCCAGCAGGACCAGCAGGCGCGCAACAACAACGCTCCTTCATCCACGATCAATGCTGCCGCCGGCAACATGCCCACCGCGCAAACCGGTGGCATCGCATCTCCTGCTACGCAGTTGCCGCCTGCCACCGAGCCGCCCCGCGATCCAGTCGCGGATGCGGAGAGGGCCCTGGCGTTCAAGGCACGCTTTGCCTCAAACCTCGTCTCCGCCGGTGATGGTGCTTCGCACTCATCGACAGCAAACTCCGCTGAAGCGATTGTCGGCTCCAACTCCAACAGCGATGTGACCGAGGCTCGCCCTGTGGGCTTGCCGCAGGCTGCTGCTGCGCAGACCACCGCGGCTGGCAGCAAGCGTGCGCCGGAGGTGAGCGTCAACGCCGCGCAAGGCCAGCCCTATGTAATTTTCGAGGGCACCACCATCGACACGGTGCTCGTTACCCGGCTCGATGGCGAGTTCGCCGGGCCGCTGAAGGTGATGGTGACAAACCCTGTTTACAACCAGGATCGCCAGCACCTGCTTATCCCGGAAGGCACTTTCATCCTGGGTGATGTTCAAAAGGTTTCGAGCCTCGGCCAGAAGCGCCTCGCCGTCACGTTTCATCGCCTGCTGATGCCGGATGGCTACTCCGTCGATCTCGACCAGTTCCGCGGTCTCGATCAGGCCGGAGCCACTGGACTTAAGGACAAGGTCGACAATCGCTATGCCGAGATCTTCGGCGCCTCGATTGCGCTGGGTATCGTCGCCGGTGCTGCCGAGGCCACCAACACCAATCAGGGTTACAACCAGTCCGGGAGTGAAGCCTATAAGGCCGGCATCGCTTCGAGCCTTTCGCAGTCCAGCGCGAATGTGCTCGACCGGTTCACCAGCATCGCGCCGACGATCACCATCCGCGAAGGCCACCGGATCAAGGTTTACATCACGCAGGATATGTTGCTGCCGTCGTACGAAAATCACACCGTCCCCGGAGATATCTGAGATGTGCAAACTCCTGCTTCTCCTCTCCTGCTGCGTGCTCGTGGTTGGCTGCGCCTCCCCCTCTCCGCCGCCGAAGCCTTCTCCCTATCGCTACGCACACACCGCGCCAGCGCTGACGATCGGCGCCTGTGAAAAGGAGCTGTTATGAATCTTAAGTCTTTCGTTCCCATTCTTGCCTTTGCCGCACTGCTCGCGCCTGCAGCGCACGCGCAGTGGACGGTCTTCGACCCCACCAACTACGCGAATGCGCTGAGTGAATTCCACGAGCTGCAGCAGACGTATACGACTGCGTTGCAGACGCGGAACCAAATCATCGCCGCCTATAACCTCGCTTACCAGATGTCGCAGATGCCGCAGAACCTCGAGGGCCGCTACAAGTCGGATTTCGCGCAGTGGACGAATCTCACTGCGCCCAACACCTACGGCAATACTTCGGCCTGGGTGAATGCCCTCAACATCGGCGGCTCGTCCTCAGCTTCACAGGCCTACAACAGTGCCGTGGTCCAGGCGCGACAGTATCCGGCCGGCAGCTACTCCTCACTCGATTCCGATACCCAGGCGACGATCGCCAATCAGTATGCCACGTCAGAGCTCGCACAAGGCACGACCACCGGCACGCTGACGACGCTTGGAACAATCCGTTCGGACTCGCAGGCTTTTGCGCAGAAGCTGGCGAACCTTGAAGCCGACACCTACTCGACCGATCCCAGCCAGCAAACGCAGAACGCGCTGCTCGGCAAGATCAACTCCGCCACGCTGCTTCAGATCCATTCGCAGCAGGACACAAACCAAATCCTCGCCGCTTCTGTGCAGCAACAGATGATCGCGCAGAAGCAGCAGATCGACGCGCAGAACCGGGCCATTAACAACGCGATCTACTTTCAGCAGAACTTTGCGGGCACCATGCAGAACGTCACGAGCGGCGTGAGCGACTCAATCCACTCGATCTCGCTCAGCCCTTCGGGGAGGTAATCGTGCAACAGAACCCGTTTACCTTCCTCGGCCAGGCTATCAGCCAGTTGCTCTCGTCCAAAAGCGCGATGCTTCAGGCGACGGGACTCGATATGTTCCGTGGCCTGGCTTTGATTCTGATTGTCTGGTTCGGTCTGAAGGCCGCGCTGTCCGCTTCGCAGGGCGGCGGCGGCTTCCACTTTGCCAGGTTCGCGGACCTGCTTCTCGTCATTTCCTTCGGGCTGGGAATGCTGACCTACTATTCGACACCTATTCCCGGCGTTGGCTACAGCTTTAGCGACCTCATCACTCAGGAAGCACTCCACCTCTCCGGCCAGATCGAATCCGATCAGACTCAGCAGATCGCCAATGCCGTTATGAAAGCAGAAGACCAGCTCGGCTCGCCTCCCGGCGTCTTCAGTTTTCATGAGGAACTAACCTTCATCGTCATCGCACTTTCGCTCGCAGCGATGCAGGCCGTCGCCTTCGCGGTCATCGCTTATGGCTATGTCGCCTCCGCGGTTTGCGTGCTCGTTGGCCCGATCTTCATTCCGTTCTTTGTCGTGCCGAAGCTCGACTGGCTGTTCTGGGGATGGTTCAAGGCCTTTATCGGCTTCAGCTTCTACCAGGTGATTGCGAGTGCGTTTATCTTCGTTTTCTCGAAGGTATTGCTCGCGATGCTCGGTGTGATCGGGCCGATCACTCTCTCGAATGCCTTTACTGTACTGCCCGCGCTCATCATCACCCTTTTCACCTGCATTTACGGGCTGGTCAAGATCCCGGAACTCACGGCCTCGATCCTTGGCGGCCGTAGCGGAACGTGGGTCAACCCGATGGGGAATTAAACATGGCTAAGACACAGAACAATCTTCCGATCACGGATGCCGGGCACAGATTCCTGGAGCTTTACGCTGAGCCTGTCGTCACCAACACCTATCTCAAAGTCGCACTGCTCGTGCTTTCCGCCGTCACGCTCGGCTGCCTTGCACTCCTCTATCGCGCCGAGACCGCTGCCTTGCGGCTGAAGCCGCTCGTCATCTCGATCTCTGAAGCGGGCCGTGGGCAGGTGTCGAGCTACGCCGACTTCTCGAAGGTCCCGGTCGATCGCGTCAGCAAGTATTATCTGGCTCGCTGGACAGAGCTGTACTACGGACGCAATCACGCTACCTTGCAGCGCGACTTTGCCGAGTCGCTCAACTTCTTTTCCAATGACTTGCAGAGCGCTACGCTGCTGCGCGTCAACAAAGCCAAGACGCTTGACACTTTCCTGCTCGATCCGGGCGCACCGAATGTGGATATCGAGATCCATGCGGTGGTGCTCGAAGACCTGCGGCAATCGCCGTACCGCGCCCACATCGAGTTTGAAAAGGTGTTTCGATCGCTCGGCGACCAGCAGGAGCAGCGGCGCGAGCGCTGGACCGCGAATGTCGTCTACGACTTCCGCGACGAGGTGCCGAACCAGATGCTACTTACCAACCCACTTGGTCTCGTGATCGGCTACGTCCACGAAGACCAGGCATTCGGGAATTAGAGCCATGCGACCAAAGACCCCTATCCTGCTCTATTGTGCCGACGAGAATCTGCTGGCGTCAGTCGCTTTCGCGCTGGAGACTCGTCACTATGCCGTTGCCGCTGCCCGCGAAGCAAAGGACGCGATGAAGTTGGCCGGCGGAAAAGACACCGCCCTTGCCTGCGGCGTGCTCGTCCACGCGCAACGTGGCGATCCTGCCGGGCGGCTTATCCATCTCCTGCTTGAGAGCGGGTCGCGCATTCCGCTGCTGCTGGTTGATCGTGCCGGCGATCTTGCACCGGTGCGCTATGCCGATATGGTGCTCTATGGCCGCAACACGAAAATGGCGCATATCCTCGTTGCGCTCGATACACTCCGCCGCCGCAAACGCGGACTGAAGCCGGGGAGCGCGGCATGAGCAACTTCGGTTTAACAAGCTTGCCCTTACTTGCCGCTCAGGATGTCGACGCGCACCGCCCCATCTGGGAAGACTGCCTGAATGACAAGGCTTCCCCCCATTGCTTCGACGTAGCTTCGCAACGTGCTCAGGTACATGTCGGTGCGCTTCTCGATCTTCGAGATCGCGCTCTGGTTCACGCCCAGTATCTGCGCCATGTTGGTTTGGGTAAGACTCCGGGCGGAACGAAGCTGCTCCAGCGGCAATTCCGCAAGCAGTTTCGTGCTGCGAGCCTGAATTTCGGCCCGGTCTTTCGCGCTCATCTTTACCGTCAGATCACTGAACTTGCGAGTCATGACTGCTCTCTCCTTTTACTTCGATTGGCCGCTCTCTTCGAGGTAGGCCGTAAACAGCTTCTCCGCTTTCGGTACATGCGTGTCATACCAGCGGTCGTCGCCCGACTTGTTGCCGCCCAGCAGCAGGATTGCATTGCGTTTGGGATTAAATGCATACAGAACCCGGTAAGGTTTGCCGGCGTGCTGCACGCGAAGCTCGCGCAGCTTTGCCGAGCCCGAGATACCGGAGCTGTACGGGAACGGAAGCGTCACGCCTCTCTCTTCCAGCATGGCGACGATGACCGCCACGCTCTTCTGTTCTTCGATGGCGAGCGAGTCCCACCAGGCCTCGAATTCCATGGTGATGATGACTTCTGTCGCCATGCACCAAGTATTCCATATCACGACTATTCCATCAAGAGACTTAGGGCCGCCCAGCGGGAAGGGTGCACTCCCTGCCTATGAAGTATTTATCCGTATGCTCCGGCATTGAGGCGGTTTCGATCGCGTGGCAGCCGCTCGGCTGGCAGCCCGCGATGTTCGCCGAGATCGATCCCTTCTGTTGCTGGCTGCTGCGCTCGCGCTATCGCGCATCGCGGCCCATCTTCATGCCGAGCCCGCACGACACGCCGGATACGAAAGAAGCCAACCGCCGGGCGGCAGCAATCCGCAACATCGTTGCGCTGCCCGCCGATGGTGCGGTCATCAACGCCGGCGACTTCACTCGGATTGGAGCGGACGATGTGGGAGCAATCGACCTTCTGGCCGGAGGAACACCTTGCCAGTCTTTCTCGGTCGCCGGTAAGCGAGCGGGACTGGATGACCCTCGTGGCAATCTCACCATCGAGTTTGCCCGGCTTGCTGGCCGCCTCCGGCCCGTATGGCTGGTGTGGGAGAACGTCCCCGGCGTCCTGTCGATCGATGGAGGACGGACGTTTGGCGCCTTCCTCGGGATGCTGGGCCAACTCGGGTATGGGCTCGCCTACCGGGTTTTGGACGCTCAGCATTTCGGAGTACCCCAGCGGCGCCGCCGCGTCTTCGTTGTCGGCCATCTTGGAAACTGGCGAGCTGCCGCGGCGGTTTTACTTGAGCGCCACGGCCTGTCGGGGCATCCTCCGCCGCGCCCAAAAGCGCGGCAAGGAGCTGCCGGGGGCGTTGCGGTCGGCCCTTCTGGCGGTCGCCTCACAAACACCGCGCCCGCCCTCGACGGCGGAGCGAAGAACGGATTCGTCCGTAACCAGTTAGGGGCAGGCGTCCTTGCCTCGGCTGGCGCGACCTCCCGCTGCCTGAACGCAGGCGGTATGGGCAGGCAGGACTTCGAGACCGAGACCCTGACCGCGCACGCGCTCTCAGCCGATGGCTTCGATGCAAGTGAGGATGGCACCGGGCGCGGTGTGCCCGTCGTGCCCGTTGCTTTCTCCGCGAAGGATTGCGGCGGCGATGCCGCTAGCATTGCACCAACCCTGCGCGCCATGCAGCATCATGGCGCGCACGCGAACGGCGGTGGCCAGCTGGCGGTCGCCTTTGCGCAGAACCAGTCCGGAGACGTGCTCTCAGGCGAGATCATGCACGCGCTCGGGACGAGTTCGAATGCGACCGGCCGCAACGCGCCCACGGTAGCCTTCACGCTGCACGGCAGCGACGGCACGGCCGGCACAGCCGCCCCAGCGAGCATCGCGGGCACTGTTCGTACAAGAGCGCCGGGCAGCGTCGAGAATAGCTCGACCACTGTGGTCCAGCATGGGCTGGCGGTACGGCGGCTCACTCCACGCGAGTGCGAACGGCTGCAGGGTTTCCCGGACGATTACACGCTAATCGAGTACCGCGGCAGGCTGGCCGCGGATGGGCCGCGCTACCGAGCGCTCGGCAACTCGATGGCCGTTCCCGTCATGTGCTGGATTGGAGAGCGCATCGCCTCGGCGGATGCAATCCTCCGCGGAGGCTGCGGCAACGGGAGGATTTCGTGAGCAGGCGGGTGCGAGTCCAGACAATGCGGGCGCATATCTCCCAACCAGGGAAAGGTCTTCTTCCCGTCCTTTCCGTTCCACAGCGAGAGCTGTGTAGCTCGCCTTCCACCTCGACTTCGTCGCTCAGGTTTAGGTTCTTCGCTCTGCATGCGGAAGACAATGATGCGGAGAATCGGAGTGCATGGTTCCCCCACTCACTGCTTTTGCAGCCGGAAAAGAGGCAAGCGAACACAAACAGGTCTTCTGCCGCCTGGTCGGATCGACGTCCTGAACGCGAAGTAGTCCTCCAGACAGGTGTTTTCGTAAAGCGCCATCTCTCCCGTATTTTCCCTGCTCACCCTCGGTCACTCGCTTCGGTGCTTATCCCGCGCCCGTCGGCACTCGTCGTTCTGCTTCGTCCTGCGGACGCCCTCCGGGTCTGGGTTTCCAAAGAAAAAATCTCCCTTCGGCTTCGGCCCTACGGGCGAGATTTTTTCTTCGGAGCCTCCGCAGAAAGACACGACTTCGGCCTTGGGAGCGGGGCACCTTGCGTCGCTTCGCGCAGGAGTGTCCCGAGGGCAATCCGGGCAAATACAAACAGGAGAAAAGCAATGGCACTCTACGAAAACAAAATCACTTTGAAGGGCTACCTCGGCAAGGACGCCGAGAACTTCTCAACCAAACAGCAGAAGACCTTCACGGTCCTCTCGCTCGCCACCAAGTCCGGCTACAAGGACAAGCAGACGGGGCAGTGGGTGAACCACACCGAGTGGCACCGCATCATTGCCTTCGGCAAGGTCGCCGAGTACGCGAGGAATCTGGGCAAGGGCGCCTACGTCGAGGTGGAAGGCGAGCTGCGCTCGACCGAGCGCGATGCCGAGATCGTCAAGGACAAGAAGAAGACCAAGACCAAGATCCGCGGTTGGGAAATCCGCGTCAGCCTCGTCCGGAAGCTGGCGCAGTCCCAGAGCTCGCGCGAGGAAAACCTCGATGCCGAGCCGATCTCCGAGGAGGACGCCGCGTAAGCGGCGTTCCTCCCCAAGGAGGTGCCACCATGACTACTTTCAAGAACACCGTCAAACTTCGTGGCTTCCTCGGCAGAGATGTCGAGGAGCCTGCCGGCAGCACCGACCTGGATTCCTTCGCGGTCCTGCTGCTGGCAACCACATCCGGCACCTGGAACGTCGCCGCCAATGAGTGGCAGTCGCGCACCGACTGGCACCGGATCGTCTGCCCCGGCCCTTACTTCCGCGGCTTTACGCGCGGCATACGGCGCGGAGACTACCTCGAAGTCGAGGGCGAGCTCCGCGCGCACGAGCAGGAACGTTCGGTCCTGATCGCGGGCGAACGCTTTCCGGTAAGCCGGTCCTCGTATGCCGTGCACGCGACGGCGATACGGTGGCTGGATCGCCCCGATTGGCTCGTCATTGCGGGTGAGCAGCAGTGACAGCTCCCGCCCAATTTGCGGAGAGGATCACTCCTCTCCGCTTTTGTTCTGATCATGCCGCGCACACATCGCGGTGGAAAGAGTACCCATGATCGCAAATGCCGTGTTTGTCGCTACGTTGATCTTTCTGGCGCTCGGCTTCTGGCTGATGCACGCGCTGCACTTTCTGGTGCCGTGGCGCAGCCTGATCCTGCACAGCTATCTCAAGAGCATCGCGCTCTACTGCGCTCTGCTCTTCGCCAACATTCTTGGCCTGACCGTCTGGATTGAGCGCAAGTTCTTCCTCCGCGACACCGGCCGGAAGCTGAAACATCTCGACCAGGAGATCCACACCGGGCAGAGCGAACTATCGGAAGAGATACTCTCGCGGTTCGGCGGAACTGAGGAGGACCAGTAGTCATGCCAAGCGAAAACCAGTACGAGGAACGCACCCCGGACCTGATCACAAAGATACGCATGATGCGGGAGGCCGCGGAAAAGGAGATGGATCGCTTTACGTGCGTGGCCGACTACGACGTGCGCCGTGTCGTCGGCCAGAAACCGAACGTCGCACCCGATGCAAGCGCGAGCGCAGCGCCAGCCGCAGCTGGCAGTAATTCGGCGAAGCCTTCCGCATCGCTTCGCAAGCGTCAGTCCGCGATTCAGTTTCCGGCTTCGCCGTTGGCGGATATTGCTGACAAGGAGGGTGCATGAAGCTCAATATCCCGCAGGAGCTGCCACACCGCTGCGAGGGAGGCAACTCTCCCGCTCAAACAGACGCGCGCAAAGTGCCGGAGAATCTTCTCCGCCATCGCCTGAAGCCCCCCGAGAACCCGGTAGCCGATCATCCCCGAGGCCATTCGCCGGCCAGACATGAGCGGGAGAAAGCCACGCATGACATTCCACGTGAACGCCGCCGCCCCCTTCCGTCCCCGCACGTAGAGCATCCAGTTCCGCGGCGTCCTGCGCGCGCTGCCGGCAGTGTCGTCGGCCTGGAACTGCGCCCAGAGGAGAAGCGGCTTCTGAACGAGGCCGGGCGATTCCGCGTCGTTCGCACGGCGGATCTCCGTGAGACGCTCTACCAGGGTAAGTCGCGTCCACTCGAAAACGACCTCAAGTATCTCCGCGATAAAGGGCTGGTCGAAACCCAGCATGTCAACCTGCGCCGCGATGGACACCGGCGCACCATCGAGCGTGTCGAGGTGGTCACACTTACCAAGGACGGTCGCAGTCTGCTTCTGAAGCAGGGCGACCTGCCTCCTGACCAGAGGGTTTATGCCGGACTGGTCAAGCCTCGCGAAGTCGAGCATGACTCGCAGATCTATCGCGCTTACCGAAAGGAAGCAGAGCGCATCGAGGGCAACGGCGGCACGAACATCCGCGTGCGTCTCGACTTCGAGATCAAGGCAGACGTACAGAAGGCGATCCATGCCGAACGCAAAGCCGATCCCAGGCGCGATATGGCCGAGATCAAGGAACAGGTTGCCAAGCAGTTCGAACTGCCATTCGTTAACGGCGGCATTCAGATTCCCGACGCGCGAATTGACTACGACATTCCCGGCGAAACGGCTCAGGACATCGACCAGGGATCGCGCACCGGCCACGAAGATATCGAAGTCCTGACTGCCGCCTATCATGCCGGCCACCTGCGCGCCAAGGTGCAGGCAGGTTTCCGCAACTACGCCTCGGCCTCCGACCGGGCTTCACTCACCGCAAAGATCGAAGATGACCATCGCCTGATGGAAAACATCCTGGAGCTATAACGATGAACTACGACCCGATCGCCTCTCTTGAATCGATTGGCTACGCCGCACGCGAGGCCTCATTCCTGTACCTGGTAGCCATGCACTCGGGCTACTTCCTGCGCCGGCAATACCACCTTTTCGCACGCCGGCAGGGTGGTACGCTGATGACGCGCCTCCTTGAAAAGGCCGCTCGCCACCAGCACATCCAGATCATCGAGTGCGGCCAAGGGCGACACCTCTATCACCTGACCTCGAAGCCGGTGTACGAGGCGCTGGGGCTCGCCGGTTCCCAGCACCGCCGCATCAAGGGAGACGCGCACATCAAATCGCGGCTTATGGTACTCGACTTCGTTCTTACCCACCTTGATGCGAACCTGCTCGAATACGAAGCGGCCAAGGTCGATTTCTTTACGACGCAGTGCGACGTTCATGCCGAACTGCTGCCCCGGAGCTACACCGGCAGGCTCATGTATTTTTCCGAAGCGTTCCCCATCCTCGTCTCAAATGCCGGTGTCCCCCGCTTTACTTTCTTCGACGAAGGCCAGGTGACAGCGACGCGCTTCGAGCGTTTCCTTGAGCAGTACCAGCCTTTATTCACAGCGCTCGGCCAGTTCGAGTTGACCTATCTCGCCGACGTGGAGAGCAACTGCGCACGGGCGAAGAGTTCCTTCGATCGTTTCCTGCCCTCGGATCGCCTGCATGGCGTCACGAACTTGACGCCTCTCGGTGTTGAACACTTCCTCGCATTTCTCTCGGCTCGGCAGCGCTGTGAGGCGCAGAGCAACTCCATCACGGTGAGAGATCTCGATGTTCTCCGCGAGGGAGAACACCTCTACATCTCGCTCGAACATCAGGCTCTCTACGCGGCATGGAGGATTCAGAGCACGAGCGCCGACAAAATCCGACAGCGGTTCCTGACGAGTTCAATGCGTGTGACCTTCACAACCGCTGTTCTGCCTTACAGCTATCCCATTTACACGCTGCGGCAGGACGCTCTTGTTCACGAGGCGACCGAGACCCGGCAGCAGACCCCGGAGCATACCCGCGAGGCGAAGGTTTAGTCATGCAGATAGAGCGAGATACGAACAGTCGTGGGGTTACGGACAGGTGCAGGCCGGGGGTGGGAGCGACCCCACCCTCCGGGGTACCGCGTCGGCTCACGCCGCGCTGGTCGCTCCCACCCCCGGCCATCGAAAGCAGAGTTGTCTATTCGGCGTAGATAGAAATCCGATTCGCGCTGGATACGGATGAGATCAAATCTGGATCAGCAATCGATCCAGTTCGTATCTGGAACAGATTGTTCCGGAATCGCAAAGCAATCTCACCCAGTTCGAAAGGAGCAACACCATGAGCAAACTCAAGATCGACCACGGAGCCAGCCGTACCCGGCGGGCGAAACTCCAAGCATCCATCGACCAATCCATCGCCGATGATATCGAGCTGATGGCCGAGTGGTCGGATAACGAAGCCAAATACATCATCAACCAACTCCTGCGCTTTGCTCTCATGCAGGAAGAGGACTTCCTGAAGTACAAGGCCGGGCGGCTTGCGAATACTTCGCGGATTGATCAGAACGCCAAGCCCGCATCGGCTCCGAGCAACTCTGCATCTGGAGCGGCGTCGAAATCAGATTCGTCGTCGACCACTCACGCGTAAGCGAGGCACATGCTATGCGCTTCAAAGTAAATCCACAGAACATCATTCGCCCTCTGGTCGAGAACCGCATTGTGCTCGCGCTCGGGATGAGCGTGGCCGCAGGTATCGTCGCCAACAGCGCCTTTCCACTCAACGAAGCGAATCCATTGCTGCGCCTGATTGAGATGGAGCGGCCTCCGATCTTTCACGCGATCACATGGGGTTATGACCTGTTCCTGTATTCGATGCCGTTCATCGCCTGCTCCATGCTCTTCTCGCTGCTCTACGTCCATCTTTACAAGAGTGAGTTAGATTCGGCCGCAGGCCTGTTGCCTCCGTATCCCGATCCACGCACCAGGCGGGATCTGTCTCTGGTTATCGGGGAAGTACACCGGCAGCTTGTCCCCAGAACGAGCCCAGCGCCGCAGTGGCTTACCATTCCGGAACGCGGCCTTTACACGGGCACCTGCATCGTCGGCGCCACCGGATCGGGCAAGACCGCCGCGATGATCCTGCCGGCAATGCGGCAGTTGTTCGCGTACAAAGCCAACGACTCCGAGCGGAAGCTCTCCGGCATTGTGCTGGAGGTAAAAGGCGATCTCTGCCGTCAGCTCCAGCGCATCCTGAAGTGGTGCGGGCGAGAAGAGGATTACATTGAGGTATCGCTCGACGGCGATATCCGTTACAACCCATTGAACAATTCGCTCGATGCCTATGCGCAGGCATTTAATATCGCCTCCATCATCACGGCCATTTGGGGTAAAGGTAAGGAGCCCTTTTGGCAGCAGTCCTACACAGACCTGGTCCGATATGTGATTCTGCTGCACCGCATCCGCGATGGATATCTCACGCTGGTCGATCTCTTTCGCACCGTCATCAGCGCCGGTCGCTTGGAGGAATTGCTCATCGAGGTCGGCTCTCGCTTCAGCACAACAGGCTATATCGGCATCGACAGCAATGTGTATCGGGAGCAAGAGTCCCTACTCTCTCCGCTGGGCTTCGAGTTTCGCCAGGACGCGGGGCAGTACCTCGCGGTCTGGACGGAAGAGTTGGAGCAGTTGCTGATCCAGCAGACGGATGCCGAGTTTTGCGTATACAACCGTAAGGCATACGAACCGGAACAGCGGGACCGCTTCGAGAGCGTCCAGTATTGGTATTGGGAGCACTGGAAGTTCTTCCGCTCCGAAGTCAAGACCTCCATCGTGCAAGGTATTGTGGTCTTCCTCTCGCTTTTCGAAACCGATCCGCAGGTGCGCCGCGTCTTCTGCCCGCCGAAGGATCTCTACGAGGGAAAGCCGTGCGCCGCGGATCCGAAGGGACGCGTCCTGCCATCCTTCGACAAATTAATCGAATCAGGTTCGGTCGTCGGCCTGAACTTCCCGGTGGCACTGAATCCGGCACTCTCCAAGACTATCGGTACCTTGATGAAGGTCGATTATCAGCGTGCCGTGCTCCTGCGCATTCCTAGGATGGATGCGGAGCCGGATCGCTATTTTCGCCCGACCGTATTCATCTGCGACGAGTACCAGAACTTCGCCACGGTCGGCGGCGACAATCCGACCGGCGATGAACGCTTTCTCTCCATCTCGCGCCAGCCGAAGTGCATTCCCATTGTGGCGACCCAAAGCGTCGCCAGCCTGAAAGACGCTCTGCCGAATGAAGGCGTGAAAACTCTGCTGCAGGCATTCCGCACAAAGGTGTTTCTCTCGACCTCCGATCCCGAGACCGCCCGCTACGCATCCGAACTCTGCGGGAAAGCTGATCGCACCGCGATCAGCTACACCGTCTCGGAATCGAGCAGCAACGCGAACGTCGGCTGGCTCAGTGGCCGTACCTCATCGAGCAAGGGCTCTGTCTCCGCCTCCAAGCAGTACCAGAAACGGAAAGAACCGCTGTTCGAAGAGAAGGTCTTCTTCGATCTGAAAAACACGCAGTCGATCGCCGTTGCCTTCGACGGTGTAAGTCCACTGCCACCCACCTACTGCTACCTGAAACCCGACTTCCTGCCCATCACGATGACGTGGTTCGATCAGGAGCGAATCGCATTCGATCCACCGAGGACAAAAGCATGAGCTTTAAAGTCATCATCCCGTTTCTGCGCCCCATCAAACATCTGCTTGAAGCCGAAGAGATCTCGGAGATCATGGTGAACCCGGACGGCTCGGTCTGGATTGAGGAAGGCGGCCAGATTCAACTCCAATCGGAAGTCCGCTTCGAGGAAGGCGCGCTGCTGACCGGACTTGAAGTTATTGCCAACCTCTTCGGCAAAAAGCTCGATGCCGATTCGCCCATCATGAACCTGCGCTTGCCGGATGGCAGCCGCATGGCGGCGCTCATCCCACCGGTGGTCCATCCCGAACCCATGATGACCATCCGCAAGTTCACTTCACGGGACTTCACGGTCGATGACCTGATCGAGCGCAGAATGCTCACTGCCGACCAAGCGCGACAGTTTGCCGACGCGGTCCGCCAGGGCCGCAACTTGTTGATCTCTGGCGGAACGGGCGCCGGGAAGACCACGCTGGCAAACGTCGTTGCAGGGTTCATTCCCGACACGGATCGCATCCTGATTCTCGAAGATGTAGCAGAGCTCAATATACGAAAGCGGCACGTCATCTCCGCCGAAGCCCAGCTCGATACGCACAAGAGCCAGATCGGATTCACTGACCTATTGAAAGCGGCGCTGCGGCATCGGCCTGACAGGATTATCGTGGGCGAGATTCGTGGACCGGAGGCTCGAGTCTTTCTCGACGCCCTCAACACCGGGCATCGCGGATCACTCTCGACGATCCATGCCAACAGCGCGGGAGACGCACTGCGGCGCTTCGCGCAGCTTGCCATGCGCGGATTAGGGGGCATTTCCTTGCGCGACATTGAGGACGAATGCGGAAGGTCCATCGACCTGGTCGCACACGTCACAAATCAGGACGGATGGCGGCACGTCACAGAGATTCGTACGCCTGCTGAATGTGCGGTTGACGATTGAGAAAAGAGAGGAGTATGCCCCGACGCCTTCAGGACACAACACTTTTTACCGTTCTGGCATTTCCCATCCCTGGTTGGTCAACTGCAATCCAGCGACCTGATCGGTTTTCGAGATCCCATTTACGGTCGCCCTGATATCGGGAAACACGCGCTGAACATCAGAATGCCCTGCCCAGCTCGCGAGATCCCCAATCTTGTAGGTATAGGTCACCTCGGTTTGAGAGTATGCGCCCATGGTCATTGGCTCCGTCCACTTTACGATCTTGTCGACCGTCTTCCGTCCATAACAAAAGTCCCCGCTTGGTCCAAAGATGCCGGGAGTCTGCCGGAAGTATTTCTTTCCCTCACCGGTCAGTTCGTATCGCTTGACGGACCTCGGAGCACCGGGACCGAAGATGCCGGGGGTAGTGGCGACTGCATTCGAAGAATTGACCAGACCTGCCCCTTCCAGCGTTGCCATCTCCGGTCCAATTCCATACTGATTCTCTTGCTCTGCCTTGGGAACATCGATCGGGAGCGAACGCCCGATGGACGTGCAGGCATCGCCGTGTTTCGAAAGATAGTCGTCGATTGCTTTGGTAAAGTGTTCTTCGCTCGGCTTCTTTACGTCGTTGCAAGCGCCTAGAAAAAGCAGAGCCGCAGTGGAGAGAAGGATGTCTTTCCGCATAGCTTTTACTCCAAGGAACGGTTTGTCATTCCCCTATGATTGCGGGCGTCAGTGTGCTCTTGTAAATGCATTCCCATCAATGTTCATAAGTCAGAGAACACCCTTGCGTGAACTCCGCGTCGCACGCTGACGCGCAGTCCGGAGAGGTTCCGTCCGACTCCAGAGGATGTTCAGGAAATCGTTTACGATTGGACTGCGATTGTCTCTCCGGACGAAGACCCCAGTCTTCATGGTTAACAGTTTGTCCGCCAGCGGACGAAAGACGATGCCCTTTCTCGTCAAATGTGACCAGCCACTACTCACCATCGCAATGCCCTTCCCGCCAATCGCCATATGGATTGCCTCATAGGAGGTGAAGGGCTGTGCGATCACATTGAGATCAATTCTAAGAACTTCAAAATAGACCGTGATTTCTTTGTAGACGTCGGGAAGCGCATGCTGCGAGATTGCGATAAGCGGCTCTTTGTCGAGATCCTGTGGGGCTATGGACGAGAAGTGAAACAGCCGGTGTTGAGCAGGGATACAGAGCATGAGGTCTTCATCGAGTAGCTCTCTTACTTCCAATTCGGAGTAGCTGTTCGGTAGATAACCAATGCCTACCTGGTACAAGCCTTCGAGAACACCGCGGATCATTCCCAGCGTGTGCAGGCTCGTTCGTTTCATAATTGGATCTTCGGGTCTCTCGAACCGTAGATCGGAAAGTATCGCCAGCAATTCTGGGCTTAGGAACGAAGAGTAGGCCATTTGGAAAAGACCGTCTTGAAGGGGCGCTACGTTGCGTGCCCGCTGCGCAGCGCGTTCCCAGTGATCGGTCGACTTAAGAATCTCTTCGATGAAGACCTTCCCAGATTCAGTCAAATGAACACCCCCATACCAAGGATAGAAGAGCCTGACGCCCACTTCGGCTTCGACACGGTGAATCCTTCGGCCGAGCGACGGCTGCGTCATGTGCAGGCGTGTTGCCGCTCGCGAATAGCTCGCCTCCTGCCCCACGACGATGGTGCATTTTAGATCGCGAATTGTGACATCGTCCTGCATGCCTGATCTCAGTGGAAAAGACGGATAGCTTGCTTGCCTCTGATAACACCCCCCTAAGCAGGTGTGAAGTGCAGCCAGTGGTTAGGTCCTATACGTCACTAACATTGTGAATCTACTTGGAAAACCTTTGGCGATAAGCACTGTTCCGTGTAGTCGTGGAGTAATAAATGACATCAAAAGCTTGTTCTGTTAAGTATTATTGAAGTAGTAGCTTATTCGCTGCACATCGTCATGAAGTAAAGTCATGGCCAAAAGTTCCATCTAAAGAGAATTATTTCTGCATAGCGGCAATAACCTGGCTTATGTCTGGTGTTGTCCAGGGCAGCCGGGGCACTCCGCTGGCTGCGCTTGCAGGTAAACTCGGAGTGAGGGGCCCTAGCTCGTGGACCTTGGCTGCAAGGTAAGTCGGGAAGGCATCCACCAATTCCACCGGCCCATGAGGGCAACGACCGCTGGGACCAACAGCGTCCTCACGATAACCGCGTCCACCATGATGCCGGCCGCGCTCGTGGTCGACACGATCTTGACCAACTGATTCGGATCAAGGCTGATGGAGAGGAAGGTCACCATAAGGATCAGTGCGGCGCAGGTGACCAGGCGTCCGGTGCGCGCGATGCCCGCAACCACCGCTTCGCTCGTGGAGCCGGTGCGATCGTATTCCTCGCGAATGCGGGTCAGCACGAAGACTTCGTAGTCCATGGAGAGACCGAAGAGCGACGCGAAGATAACCGTCGGAATCCAGGCACGGATGGCGCCCGTGGCGGGCAGGCCGTAGATCAGATTGGACCCGTGCCCTTCCTGCCAGAAATAGACCATGAAGCCGAAGGATGCGCCCAGTGAGACGATGTTCATGATCACTGCCTTTAATGCCAGCACAACGGAGCGAAGAGCCCTCGCCAGCAGGACAAATGTGATCAGGGAGGTTACCGCGATCAGCAGCGGGAAGTGTCCGTAAACGGCGTCGGTGAAGGCCATATCGCCAGCGGTGGAACCGCCCACCTCAGCGCCGCCGGGCAGTGAGGAAAGCCGTTGCCGCAGATCCAGGACGATGCGCTTGCCTGCAGCAGACGGCCCTTCCAGTTTGGGGATGACCAGCAGCAGCGAATCCCCGCCGCGGCGAAAGGCGTAAGTGGCGGGCGCCATCACATCGAAAACGCCAGGGGTGGCGCGGACTATCGTTGTTGCGCGCTGCAGGTTTTGCTCGCCACCATGAACCATGGCGAAAATCGGGAAGTCGACCGCGCCGGGGATGCCGTTCGCTTCCAGCCGCCCGAACTCGTGCGCTGCCTCGAGCCCGTTGGGAGAGAGCGACGAAATGAGCGGCTCGCCCGTGTTGATGCGGAGGCCCGGAATGGCCAGCGCCGCCAGAATGACGACGCCAACGATGGCCGTCGTCCATTTGTTGCGTACCACGAATTGCGCCCAGCGCGTCCAGGCTTGGCTATTCGTGGCGGTCGACCGCGACCAAAAGCTTTGTTTGTCCAGCGCCGGACCAAGTACCGCCAACGCAATGGGCAGCAGCGTGACAGCGATTGCCACGGGCACAAACGGGATGACCATGGCGCCCACGCCGATGCTGCGTAGAAAGGGAACAGGCAGCACCACCAGCGAGAACAGCCCGATCGCAGCGGTGAGCCCGCTCAGCATCACGGCGCGCCCGGCCACATCGCCGGCAATCACCACGGCGTCCTCGTTGCTTCGCCCCCGTTCGCGCTCCTCGCGCCAGCGGATCACGACGATCAACGCAAAGTCGATGGAGATGCCCACGGTCAGCGTGGTGATCATGTACGGGATGAAGTAGCTCACGTTCGCCACAAACGTCAGGCTATACAGCGCCAGGTAAGTGACGAACATCGCGGGGATCGCGGTGAGCACCGGCAACAGCGCGATCCACGAGCCGTAAACCACCAGAAGAACAAGAAACGCGGCGAACAGGCCGATGGTCGTGTTGCGGAAGCGGTTCGCGCTGTTCGATCCCTTGTTGGAAAGCATGCGCTCAAAGCCCGTGACCACCAGCGACGTATCGGCAGGGAGTGCCTTTTTCAGCGAGGGGTCGATGCGCCTGCCGGTGCCGTCGCCGGTATCCGGGTTAGGCACATTGATGATCGCCCATGTGGCTTTGCCACCGTCCAGGAGAAAGCGAGGATCGTGGGTGTTCGCGTAGTCGGTCAGGCCCAGGTATCCGGCATGGTGGGCGGCATCGAAAGTCTTTTCCGCAATGGCCTGGCCTTCGGGCGTATCCATTCCCTTGTCTGGGGGCAAATGCAGTACGGGCAGCGTCGTTTCAAAGGTCGCGTCCAGGCCGAAGCGATCCGTGATCGCCGAGTTGGCGATAAAGCCCGGCTGCCCGGGAGTTGTGTAGCTGTAATCCAGGCGGCGACGGATTTTGCTCTGAGTCAAATAACCCGCGATAGCCAGCAGCAACCATGCGATCACGATCAACGGCTTGTGCCGCAACATCCACTTTGTCATTGTGCGTTTCCCTTTTGCGAGGCGTTGTTAGAAGTCGATTCTCAACATGAACTCGAGTTCCCGCGGCGTGCCCGTGCCGATGGGCTGGTTATTGAAGGAGCTTTGGATCACGCCGAAATTTGCGGGGTTGCCGGACACTGCCGTGGGCGGAGCGAACACGCTCGCAGGCCCGCCGTAGTGTGCGACGTTGAAAACGTTGAAGGCCTCGGCGCGAAAGCTGACGCCGATGCGCTCGGTGAGCGGGAAGCGCTTATCGAGCGCTGTGTCGAGCTGCCACAGGCCGGGTGCGCGCGCAATATTGCGGCCTGCGTCGCCGTGGATACCGGCCGCCGGAGCCTTGAAAGCAAGCGGGTTGATCCAGAGCGCCGGGGTGTGGTTCGCAGGATAGAGTGGGACGCCCGGCACGCGGTCCGGCCGCTGGTTAAAGGTCAAGCCGTCCGGCAAGGCCGCGGCGCTGCGGCTGATGGTGACGTTGACGGGCAGGCCGCTGCGGGCGGTGCCGATGGCGCTAAACTGCCAGCCGCCCAGGAGCGCTTCAGAGAGGGCGGAGCTATTGCGAAGCAAGCTGTGGCCACGGCCGACGGGAAGCTGCCAGACGGTGCTCGCGCTGAAGTAGTGACGCATGTCCTGGTCGCTCGAAGCGATCTCGCAGCGGTGGCAATGGTAATCCTGCGGGTAGTCCGCTTCGCCGCCGCCCAGTCCACCGTCGTCGATCGAGTGAGACCACTCGTAGTTCGCGGAAACCAGCAGACCGGTGGAGATGTCGCGCTGCAGGCCCGATTGCAGCGCATCGGTGTGCGCATCGTTCAGCGTGCCGCGATAGTCGATCAGCGAGAAGCCCGCGTACGGCGCCTTGCCGGTAGCCGGATCGATGCCGTTCAGCACCTGGTCGGAGTAAACATGCGAGGCTTTGGTTCCGAAATACGCGACCTGCGCGATGGTCCTGCGCGCAACTTCCCCCTGCACGGAGGCGGTCCATTCGTTCACCGCCGTATCGCGCCGGTTGCCCTGCAGGCTCGACGGGCTGGAACTCAATGCCGCCAGACCCGGCGAGGGCGCGACCGGGTAGCTCAATCCCGGCGACTGTTTCTGGGAGAGGGTGTAGCGCGTGGTGAGATTGGTGATGGGCTGGCCCAGGTTTCCGAACTGGCCGTCGCCGTAATAGATGCCGAAGCCGGCACGCATCGACAGCTTGCCTCGCGCCGCCGCTGGCGAGTATGCGATGCTCACGCGCGGAGAAAAGTCCGCCAGGTCCGGCGAGTACCATTCCGTTCCGGGCGCGCAGATGACCTCGGGGCACAGCAAAGGTTCCACCACAATGCCGCGGCCCAGCACTTCATGGTCGACGCCGAAGTATTCGTAACGCATTCCGGCGTTGATGGTCAGGCTGGGCGAAAGCTGGAGCTGATCCTGTACATACGCGAAGCTCTGCGTCATACGCTGGCCGGTGACCGGTGTGGCGCCTGCGTACTGATCCAGGTTGACCTGGTTGGCCTGAAAAGCAGCCAGACTCGCATAGCTTACCGCCTCGTCGGGCGCGCTGGGCGAGGAGCGGTTCTCCTGAATGCGCCGCACCGTGACGCCGGTTTTGATGGTGTTTTTGCCGCGGATCAGGGTTAGGTCGTCGATAAAGGTGAAGCTGTTGTCGTACCGGATGGTGCCCGTTGCGTCGTCCAGTTTGGTCAGCCCCGGAACCACGATGGAGGCGGCCAGCACCTGCGTCTCGCCTTGCACAAAGGCGGCGCGGTTAAAGCCGAAGCGCGCATCGTTGAGCAGAAACGGAGTAAAGGTATCCTGGAGCCCCAGCACCGCAGCCGGCGTGATCAGGTTATTCTCGGTAATGCCGGTCAGGTTGCCGGGCGCGGTCAGCTGGAAGTGGTCTGTGCTGTAGCGGGCAAAGGCGCTGGTCTGATCATTGATTTTGTAGTCGATGCGGGCCAGACCCGAGTCTTCGTGATCCACCGAGCGTCCGCTGCCGAACCAGGTTGCGACGCTGGGATTGCTTGTCGTCAGGGATCCCGCCGGGTACATGTTCAACACTGGCTGCAGCCCGGGCGAAGCGGCCAGCACGGCCGTACGGAAGGCTGCGCTGGGGACAAAGCCGGTCAGGACCTGCGTCTGCACTTGGCGAATCGCTTCGTAGTTCGCAAAGAAGAAGAGCTTGCCTTTGCGCGCCGGGCCGCCGAGATTGGCGCCGAAGTCGTTCAGTCGCAGCGGTGGCAGCGTGCCGTTCGAGCGCCAGGGCGCGGCGTCGAAGACGTCGTTGCGCAGGAACTCCCAAACTTCGCCGTGGTACTGGTCCGACCCGCTACGGGAGACCAGATTGATCTGACCGCCGGCGGTCCCGCCCTGGTCCGCGCCGTAGACCGCGCTATTCGCGCGGAACTGGGCAATCGCCTCCGTGGATGGCTGCAGCCGGATCGGAATTTTCTCGTACTGGTGATTAATGCCGGAGTTATCGACACCGTCGAGAAGCCACGTGTTGTCTTCCGCGGAAAGGCCGGCGAATCTCACCTGGTCCTGCGTGCCCGTGCCGGAATCGATGGCTCCAGGGACCAGGGCGACGAGGCTCACGTAGTTGCGCCCATTCAGCGGCAGCTCCCTCGCCTGTTCCCCCTGTACCACGCCGCCGATCTCAGCCGAGGAGCGGGACAGTCCGGCGCCGGCTGCTGTGACCTGGACCTCCGTCGAACTGGCGGCCGGCTGCATGGGCAGCGAGAGGGTGCGGATTTCTCCTGCATTCACGAGAAGGTTTTCAATCACCCGTGTGGTGAATCCGGACGCAGCGAGTGTCACGGTGTAATTGCCGGGCAGCAGGGACGTGACGGAAAACACACCCGCGTCGTCGGTTCGGCTCTCCCGCGCGGTTCCGGTAGAGAGCATTTTGATCGTGATCGCGGTGCCGGGCAGCCTAGCGCCGGAGGCATCCGTCACGGTGCCGGTCAGCGTGCCGCGATCGGTCTGCGCCAGCAGCGGTGTCGCCAGTGCCAGAACGCAATAGGCAAAGTGTTTCATGCTGTCCTCATGAGTCCGCTTCAGATCGGAGTCGTTAGACAGCACGTTAAGCAGCGCAGATCACGTCCCTGTAACGGGCAACTGAATGTTGCCTGAAGATGTACGGAAAAGCGGAAGCGGCCGAAAGAGGAAAGCTGATCAGGAGCATCTCGATCCTGGCCGCGAAAGGAGGCAAGAGGGCATATGCGGGAAACCCAGGCGCTCGCTCGGAGATGCTGCTCGCTGTGTTACTGCTCGGCTTCGCGCGGCGCCTGCCAGCGAACCCAGGACGGGAGCCACCAGTTCCACTTGCCCATGAGCGAGACCAGGGCGGGCACCAGAAGCGTTCGGATCAGCACGGCATCGACGACGACGCCGAAGGCAAGCGTGGTGGAGATAATTTTGGGAATCTGGTTGGGGTCGCCGCTGAGCGAGAGGAACGAGATCATCAGAATGATGGCTGCCGAGGTTACGAGGCGGCCGGTGCGGGCGAGCGCGGCGACGATCGCTTCGTCGGTCGAGCCGGTGCGGTCGTACTCCTCGCGAAGCCGCGAAAGAACGAAAACTTCGTAGTCCATGGAGAGACCAAAGAGGCAGGCGAAGACGACCACCGGAATCCAGTCGCGGATCGCTGCCGTCGCGGGGACTCCGTAGAAGAGGCTGGAGCCGTGGCCGCGCTGCCAGAACAGCACCATGAAGCCGAACGCGGCGCCGAGCGAAACGACGTTTAGAACCACGGCTTTGAGCGCGAGGACGACCGAGCGTAAGGCGCGGGTGAGAATCAGAAGGCTAAGAAGGCAGAGGATGGTGAGCATTAAGGGGAAGCTCCCGTAGACGGCATTGCTGAAGGCCATATCGCCCACGGCGGAGCCGCCCACCTCGGCGCCTCCCGCGATCCCTGCAAGGCGCCGCGTGAGCGCGGCTATGATGGCTCTTCCTTCGCGTGTGCCTCCTTCCGCCTTCGGGATTACTGTCAGGAGAGCGTCGTTGCCCTGGCGATATGAAGGCGTATCCGGCGCGAGCACGGAATAGACGCCCGGAGTAGCGAGGGCAATGGCCGTCGCCTGGCGGACACCCTCCTGACCGCCATGCGTGGTGACCTGGATGGGAAAGTCGACCGCGCTGGGTATGCCGGTGGTCCGCAGTTCGTGGAAGGCCGCGGCCGCCGGTCCGGCTTGCGCGATGGAACCGGCGAGCGAACCGATGAGCGGCTCGGCGGTGTTGATGGAAAACGCCGGAATTGTAAGCGCGGCAAGCGTGAGCAGAGCCACCGCGGCCGCGGCCCAGCGATGCCGCAGGATGAACCGGCCCCAGCGCTCCCAGCCGCGGCTGAACGTCGTGGAAGTACGCCACAGCCGGCGCTTGTCGAGCCACGGGCCCCACGCCGCCAGCGCGATGGGCAGCAGCGTGAACGCAGCGGCGGTGGCCACCAGCGGGACGAGCATGCCCCCGACGCCGACGCTGCGGAGAAAGGGCACGGGGAGCAGGAGAAGGGAAAGCAGGCCGACGGCGACAGTGATTCCGCTCAGCACGACGGTTCTTCCGGCGGTCGCAAGAGCAGAGTGGACCGCGTCGGTATTACTCCGTCCACGCTCACGTTCTTCGCGCCATCGATTGACCACGATAAGCGAGTAGTCGATAGCGAGGCCGGGACTGAGAAGAATGATCATGTAAGGGACGAAGTAACTGACCGGCACCAAATAGGTGAGCCCCAACGCGCACAGAAAGGTGACCAGGATGGCAGGTAGCGCCATCAGCACGGGCACGATCGCGATCGCCGAGCCGTACACAAGCACAAGCACCAAGACAGCCGCGACGAAGCCAATCTCCAGACCGGTCACGAGATTTTTCCGGTTGGGTCCCGCATTCGACAAGAGCTGCGCGAAGCCGGTCAGCGTAAGTTGCGAGCCGGGTGTGACCGCTCTCTGCATGACGGGATTGGCCCGCTCCTCAAAGCCTGCCCCAGGTCCCTTGTCCGGATTGGGCCAGTTGATCAGCGCCCAAGTCGACCGTCCATGGTCGAGGAGAAAAATCGGGTTATGTGTGTTGGCATAGTCCGCGACCGCGGCAATGCCTACGTCCGAAGCGGAGGCAAAGGTCCGGGCTGCCACTGCCTGACCGGCCGGCGTGTTCATGCCGTTGCCTTCAGGCAGGCGCAGTACCGCGAGAAAGGGTTCAAAGGTGGCATCGATGCGAAACCGCTCGAGTATGTGCTGGTTGGCGACCCAGCCGGGCTGCCCTGGCGTCGTGTACGTGTAATCCATGCGCGCTTTCATCGTGCCTGCCGTGACGAATCCACAGACTGCGAGCAGGCACCAAGTAAGAAGCGTCAGGAGCTTGTGACGCAGGACGAAGCTTGTCATAGGTGTCGAACCGTTTCTTAAAAAGGAGATATTTGGAAATGGATTGCCGGGACCGTTTGGCTCCAAATGGCGCCGGCGCTGCGATCAGCAGTTCTGTTGCAGTCGTAAGAACAAAAGCGCCTCACATCTTTATCGAAGCCTTCATTTCAGATCAGTCGAGCGGATATATTATCGTAGCGCTGTCGACAAAGTGGTCCCGTAAGCATTTGTAAAGCTGGCAGGCAAAGTTGAACTTAGCTGCGCCGTGTGAACGTTCTGTGACCGCAACCTGAAACTTGCCTGAAAGCGCGACCTTGGGCCCCAACGCTCGCGCATCGCCGTGTTATACAGAACCTGCCCGGGTTAGGGCCGGAGTTAAGCTCGCCTGCATGATGAGAGTGTTAGTCGTCGAAGACGAGAAGCCGATGGCGGAGTTGCTTCGCAAAGCCCTTAGCGAGCAGGACTGCTCAGTTCAAATCGCACGGAGCGGGACGGATGGTCTGCACATGGCCTCAGAGTTCCCGTTCGATGTTTTGGTGCTCGACGTGATGTTGCCGGGCATGGACGGCTTCGAACTCGGGCGGGAGTTGCGAAGGCTGCGCATCTCGACCCCGATTCTGTTTTTGACCGCCCGCGATGCCTTGGCCGATATCGTAAGCGGCCTTGACAATGGCGGAGACGACTACCTCACCAAGCCATTCTCGTTTATTGAACTGCTTGCTCGCCTGCGGGCGCTCGCGCGTCGACGGCCGGAGTTAGCGCCCGATACTCTGCAGGTAGGAGACCTCGTGCTGAATCCGCACACGCGGGAGGTGGTGCGAGCGGGAGTGCCGATCATCTTGACACGCATAGAGTATCTATTGCTTGAATTTCTAATGAAAAACAGCCGGAGGGTCGTCCGGCGGCAGCAACTGATCGAAGCCGGTTGGGGATTTTCGCTCAGCGTTGGAGACAACAACCTCGACGTGTTTATGAGACACCTGCGCATGAAGATCGATCGGGGACGCCCCATCCCATTGCTGCAGACAATTCGGGGGGTCGGCTACCGGCTGCGGGCGGCCGAAGGAGAGTGACGTTGCCGATCCGCATTCGACTCACCCTGTGGTACTCCTCTATCCTACTGATAACCCTGCTTGTCTTCGGCGTGACAGCGTACGGGAGTATTCGGGCCGCGCTTCGGGATACCGTCGATGCTGAGTTGGCCACCCGTGTCGCCGGCGTGGAGAGTTATCTCAGGCGTGAGGTGCCGCGCTTCGACGGGAAAAGGATCCGCGATGAACTGGATGAAAATGTTCTGATCCAGGCGGCAAGAAACAACACCGACCTGGAGCCCCTTGGCGGCGAGATGCTGCAGATCTCCGACGGCAAGGGCCAATGGCTTTGCCAATCCCGTTCCATGTCTAGGCTCCACGTGGTCGCGCCCCGAACCAACTCCCTCGCGGAACTCAAGAGCGTGAACGCGCAGGGAACCGCAGTTCGTCTACGAACTGCCTCGTTCTCCATTGATGGCAAGCTGTTCATCATTCAGGTCGCCGAGCCGATGGCGCCTCTGTATCGGGCGCTCGACAGGTTTTCACGGTGGATAATCGGTTGCATTCCCTTGCTCGTGCTCGCTGCATCGGCGGGCGGCTATTGGCTCAGCCGTCGGGCGCTGCGTCCGGTCGACAGTATCATCGAAGCTTCACGTGCCATCACGCACCGGAACCTTTCGCAGCGCCTCCTTGTTCCGCAAAGCGGCGATGAACTGCAGCGACTGTCTGAGACCCTGAACCAGATGATCGAGCGGCTCGATGCCGGATTCCGACGCATGACGCGGTTCACGGCCGATACTTCGCACGAACTGCGCTCTCCGGTTGCCTTGATTCGAACCACCGCCGAGGTGGCGTTGCTGAAGCCAAGACCCGTGCCGGAGTACAAAGCTGCCCTCGGAAACGTGCTCGGCGAGGCGGAGCGCATGACCGCGCTGATCGAGGATCTGCTGACCCTGGCGCGCGCCGACTCGAATGCCTTCGCGGGCCGCCTCGGCGTTACGGACGTGCGCGAGCTCGTCCAGCACGCCGGCGAACAGATCAAAGAGAGGGCTTCGAAAAAGCGCATCACTTGCCAGATCGTTGTTCCGAACGATCCGGTTGATATTGTGGGCGAGCCGTCGATGCTTCGCCGGCTTTTTCTGATCCTGATGGACAATGCCGTGAAGTACACACAAGAGGGTGGATGCATCCTTGTCAGCCTTCACGTGTTGCGAACCGAAGCGATTGTGCGCGTGGAAGACTCGGGGATCGGCATAGCTCAAGAAGAGCTTGCCCTCATCTTCGAGCGCTTTTACCGGTCGGACAAAGCCCGCCAGCGAGACGGAGGCGGAGCTGGTCTGGGTTTATCGATCGCCTCCTGGATCGCCGACGCCCACGACACCGAGATCGCTGTGCAGAGCAAGCTAGGCGTCGGCTCCTGTTTTTCGGTCGCGTTGCCTCGCGTGATGTAGTGTGCGCGGTGCGCGGGCTTCGCGCATTTCTCCGCGTTCCCACTGCAAACATCAGTTGACTTTCAGGTGGCTCTCACTTCGTTGTCACCTCATCTGCCTACTTTCGTAGCTGACAGGATATAGGTCTCAAATAGTTACCGCGCGTTCACGCATTTGGCACGTGGAACGCGGTCGCAGGACTGTGTGCCGATGGGGGATAGTCATGACTAACGAAACAACTTACTTCCGGGTGTGCGTTCGGCTTGGCCGAAACGCCGCTCTTGCATCCCCTGTTGTCCTGTCCATACTTGCGGGAGGGATGGCATCTGCGCAAACGTCGGGAGGCCTGATCACGGGTACGGTGACGGACCGCTCCGGCGCGTCCGTGACTCAAAGTGCGATTACGGTGACCAACATTGCGACGGGGGTAGTTCGCACGGTTGCCACGAACAGAGCTGGAAGCTATTCGTTCCCCAACCTGCTGCCTGGTTCGTATTCAGTGGACGCGATAGCCGCCGGCTTCGGCACAAAACATATCTCCGGCATTACTCTCACCGTTGGCTCCTCGCAGGTGCTCGACATCTCACTCGATGTCTCAGGTCACAGCGAGCAGGTGACCGTCTCGCAGACGACGAGAGACCTGCAGCTCGACACCTCAGACATGAACGCGTTTGTAGGTGGAGAGACGATCCGCGATCTGCCGCTGAACGGCCGGAGCTGGACCGACCTGGCGTTGCTGCAGCCCGGCGTCGCGATCATCCAGGCACAGGTCCCGTTCGAAACCGGCACAGACCGGGGCACACGCGGTTTCGGTTCGCAGCTCACCATCTCCGGCGCACGCCCGCAGCAGAACAACTATCTCTTGAACGGCACCAGCCTGAGCGACTACGCAAACGACTCGGGCAGCGTCATCGGGGGCAACCTCGGCGTCGATGCCATTTCTGAGTTTACCGTCATCACCACGAACGCTCCGGCAGAGTACGGCCGCGAAGCGGGCGGAATCATTAACGCGGTGACGCGCTCGGGAACAAATGCGTTCCATGGAAGCGGCTACGAGTTCGCGCGCAACAGCACGCTGGACGCGCGCAACTTCTTTGATGGGCCCACGCTGCCGGCTTTCAGCCGCAACCAGTTCGGCGGCGCGCTGGGCGGCCCTATCAAAAAAGACCGCACCTTTTTTTTCGGCAATTACGAGGGTATCCGCCAGTCGCAGGGAATCAGCGGCGTGTCTACTGTGCCGAGCGCGGACGCGCGCAACGGCATCCTGCACAACGCGGACGGGACCACAACCACGGTCGCTGTCGACCCTTCCACCGCCAAGTATCTGACGTTCTGGCCGACGTCCAACGCTGGCCTGGCTCCGGCGAGCGACGGTAATGTTGGTATTTACGATTTCAGCGCGCAGCAGGTCGTGCAGGAAGACTTCGTCGTCGGCAGGATCGACCATCGGCTGAGCGACAAGGACTCGCTTGCCGGGAACTACTTATACGATCGCGCCCCTTACACCTATCCCGATAGTTTGAATGACGTCTTCTATCTAAGCAAGACCGCGCGGCAGCTCGGTACAGTCGAAGAGACGCACCTGTTCTCGCCTTCCATAGTCAATACGTTTCGAGTGGGATTGAACCGGGATGTAGTAGTCAACAACGTGCCGGGCCAAGCTATCAATCCGGCCACGAACGATACCTCTCTCGGAGCGGTTCCCGGACTTACGGCGGCGCAGGTCTTTGTGCCGGGCCTTAGTAACTTCGATGGCGGCGTGGGAGGAAGCGGCATCAACTACGCCTGGACTTCTTTCCAACTGGGCAACGACGTCTTCCTGAATCGTGGGAAGCATTCCATCAAGGCCGGTTTCGCGTTTGAGTTGATGCGGCTAAGTGTGCTGAGCCGAACCGCCATCAACGGGCAGTTCTACTTCCCATCGCTGGCCGGTTTCCTGACCAACCATCCATTTCTGTTTGCCGCCGCGACCAGCACTGCGGTTTCCTCGCGCGACCTGCAGGAGGATCGTTTTGCGGGCTACGTGCAGGACGACTGGCGGGTAAGCCCGACATTCACTGTGAATCTCGGCCTTCGTTATGAAACCACGACCGTCTTACACGAAGCGCACGGCAAGCTCTCGACGCTGCTTCACCTGACGGACCCGACGCCTCAGCTTGGAGACCCATTTTTCAAGAATCCGACGCACCTCAATTTTGAACCGCGCGTGGGCTTCTCCCTCGACCCGTTTCACGACGGAAGAACCGTGATCCATGGCGCGTTCGGTATCTACGACGTGCTGCCGCTGCCGTACGAATTTATTCTGCCGGCTACCGATGCGGCGCCTTTTACTGCTTACGGAGAGGTGCAGGGAAGCAAGCTTCCGGCCGGCACCTTCTATGCCGGAGCGGGCGCTTACCTTGGGGCTTCGTCACAGGGTGGGAACTACATCGAGTCCTCGCCGAAGCGTAACTATGTCATGCAATGGAACCTCAACATCCAGCGGCAGCTCGCGAAAGACCTAACATTGCTGGTTGGCTACGTAGGCTCGCGCGGCGTGCATCAGCCTAATTATTCCAACGAGTTCAACCTCATTTTGCCAACGCTGACCCCGAAAGGTTATCAGTGGCCGCTTCCTATCGGCAGCGGGGTAGTCATTAATCCTCATTTCGGCGAAATCCGCGGTTTGAAGTGGGATGCTGACTCCTATTACGACGCTCTGCAAGTCGGCTTGCATAAAAACCTCACCCATGGGCTCCAGTTCCAGGTTTCATATACCCAGAGCAAGAGCATCGACGATACCTCTTCCAGCGTGGCCTCGGCTGCATTTGCGAACTCTGTCTCGCTGCTGCCCTTTTTCGCGCCAAGCCGGGGACGCGGTCCATCCGACTTCAACGAGGATCGGGTGCTGGTCGTGAGCGGATTTGGACTGCTGCCCCACACGCAGATGCACCGGCCTGTCGTGGACTGGCTTACAAGCGGCTGGCAGCTGGGCTCTATCCTGACGGTGAGTGACGGAACGCCGTTTACACCAACCTACGGATCGGATGGAGATCCTCTCGGAGCGGGCGGAGTACAGGACTACCCGGACCGGCTTGGCGGCCGCGGATGCTCTTCGCTTGTGAATCCGGGAAACCACACCAGCTACGTCAAAATGCAGTGCTTCGCTGTTCCGCAATTGGGTTTACTGGGGAATGCGGGACGCAATATCCTCACCGGCCCAGGTGTCTTGGAACTGGATAGCTCGCTTTTCAAGAACATCCGGATTCCTGTCACCTCAGACGGATTGAACTTGCAGTTCCGGTCCGAGTTCTTTAATGTCTTGAATCACACTAATTTCGCCATTCCCGGCGATACCGATATCTTCGACTCGACCAACGCTGTAAGCGCGACCGCAGGCCTGATCACGGCGACGAGCACGACATCGCGGCAGATCCAGTTCGGGGTCAAGGCTATCTTCTGAGGTCATCAGATGAGGCCATCAGATTCGCTTCAGGAAGGTGTGCAAGAATACTTGCTGTTCCATTCGAACTACAGGAGCCCTCCTGAACGATGTTGAAGAAAGCGCTTAAGATCATCATAGTATGTGTGGTTCTGGTCGTGATCGCCGGCGGTGCTTACGTAGGGTCGCTTATCTACCCTGGAACTCCATCGAAGAGTCATAGCCTGCGCTTCCTGGGTTATGTTCCTCTTCCCAAGTCCGGCGCGCTCAATGTCCTCGACTACATCACGATTGACGGTGACCGGATTTTGGTCGCCGGGATTAGCTCGGGTGATGTGAGCCGTCTTAACCTACGCACCGGAACGTTGCCGTCCGGCCTGCAGGTGTTTACAGGGAAGCCTGAGGCGCACGGAGTGGTGATCGATCCAGTTAGTCATCTCGGGTTTGTGACCCGCAGCGAAGAGAACACGGTCGACGCGTTCGACCCTGCCGCGATGAAGCTCGTCAAGAGCATCCCGGTCCCCGACGACCCCGATGGGATCCATTACGACCCCGAGACCAAGCTCCTTTATGTGGCCGGGGGCGACTCCAACACCGGGACGCTCATCGACCCGGCCACGCAGGCTGTGGTCGCGAAAATCGCGCTGGGCGGCAAGCCGGAGTACGCGCAGATCGACCCGCAAACGAAGCTCCTGTTTCAAAACCTAAAGGACAAGAACCAAGTGATCGCAATTGACCTTACCACGCGCTCGATCGTGGGACGCTGGGCGCTACCGGGGTGCGAAGCGCCGTCGGGCATGGCGCTCGACGAGGCGCAGCGGAGGCTCATCTTAGCCTGCTCAGGGAACGCAAGAGCCGCTCTCTTCGACCTCAACGCGCATCGTGTGCTCACCACGCAGCCGGTCGGCGGCCGGCCGGATTCCATCGCTTTCGACAGTGGGTTGCACCGCATTTACACGGCCGGCGTCGCTGGCGTGACGACTGTGCTTCAGCAAGACTCGCCGGATATGATGCGCGTCGTTGACACGATTCACACGCACTACGGAGCGCACACGCTCGCTGTGGATCCAGCGACGCACCGGGTTTACATCGGCTATGCGGGAGTGCTGGTGGCGCCTCGCCTCGCTGTTTTCGAAGCGGTCCAGTAGTATCCTCGCCTTATTCGCAAATATGTATAGCGATTACGCGACGCCCTATGGGCGCGTTGCGTCTACCGACTGCGCAAGAGTCAGGCGCGGGGGCAGCCGAACGAAGTCCGTCCGTGTGTCGTCTTCTTCCTTTGACAGGTTCTTGAGAAGAAGAATCCGCGCGCTGACATGGATGTGCAACTCGTTCGTGACCCACTGTTCCCAGGGCGTCCGGATAAGTTCCATGCGTATCGTTCCGCCAGGCTCCACTCGACCGAGAAGACCGTATCCGAAGTCGACCGTTTGAGCAATCTGCGCGTCAATACCGCAGAGGCGGTCGGCCGGCTGCTCGATCAGGATTGTTCCCTTGAGGGCGTGCACGACCCGCTGCTCGTACGTGGCTGGCGTGAAAGCCGGGTTCGGTTCAAAGTGGACCTTCGTGCATGCGCCGGCCTCGCCGTCGTAGCGGAAGAGAAACATGCGGGGGATCGCGCGCATGAGTTCGCTGTTGTCCTTGCCATCGTTCTTGCCCGGTTGATTCGCACGACGAAAAGCATCCGGGTGCGCGGCAATGTGGGCGAGCCGCTCATCTTCGGCCTTGGCCTTGGCCGGTGAGATCGGGTTTCCGTCCTCCGAAAGAAGCCGCCGCAAATCACCATCGTTCGTTTCAACGACCTTTTCAACCCACAGATGCCCGCCTGTGCGCGTAGAGCGCTCATGTGAAATAAATGAGGTATGTGGTGCGTTCTTGTTGCTCGCAGCTTCGCTTGCAACCGCTTTGCTGACAAGGTCGACTGCCGGCTGTTGAGCACCGACGACTGGATGGATAAGGAGGATGGGAACGGCGCCGCAAATAAAACGTGAAAGCATGCAACATCCTCTTTAGTTTTATCGCCTGCCGGCGATAAAACTTAGATTAATCAGGTTCTCTGCCGATCTTGCATCGTGCCTACAGGAGATATAGACAGAAGCGGGTCGCCCCCCTGGAACTTAGCGACGCAAAATTCGAGGTCGCGAAAGGGTCGGCAATTTCTCGCTCGCTTTATCCCGGGCCGGTAACTTCATAGCAAAAGAATGGCCACGCGCAGTCCGAAAAAGCAAATCGTCCAGAGTATACCGGCGATTTTGGTTTCGAGAGCCTGGACCATGATTGCCTCCTCTCTAGTTCCATTCTTGACAAACCACGCCGCCGCTACTGTCGGTAAAGGAAAGCGCAATGTCAGGATTTGTACGGGCCTCGCACCTCGCCGCCGCGGTGGACGTATGATGCAAAGAATAGGAAAGGTATGTTGCCTTGAGTACGCTGCCCAGTCTATTGCACGATCGCGCCCGGCCTCGGCTTCTTGTGATCGACGACGACCGCGACCTGTGCCAGCTTGTGGAAGAGTACCTCCAAGCGGAGGGATTTCTGCTTTCGGCGGTGCACACCGGGGCGGAAGGGGAACGGGCGGCAATTGCCGGTGGGTTCCAGTTAGTTGTGCTCGACGTGATGCTGCCGGACCGCAAGGGCTTCGACGTGCTTCGCGAGATCCGCAAGCATGGCACGACCCCTGTGCTGATGCTGACCGCGAAGGGAGATGACTTCGATCGCATCTTCGGTCTGGAGCTCGGGGCCGACGATTACCTGGCCAAGCCTTTCAACCCGCGGGAGCTTGTGGCGCGCATCACTGCCGTCCTGCGGCGCTCCGAGTGGCAGGCGCAGGCGGTCGGAAGCTCTCGCCCGCCTGTAATTCGCTCCGGCGACCTCGAGCTGGATATGGCCGCGCGCACGCTCCTGCGCGAAGGGCAGGAAGTGAAGCTGACTTCAGCCGAGTTTGACCTGCTGCGCTTTTTCCTCGAGTCGTCGGGCAAAGTGCTTACACGCGATGTGCTCGTCGAGCATGTGCTCGATCGCAAGTTTTCTCCGTTCGACCGGAGCATCGACCTACATATCAGCAATCTCCGCAAAAAACTAGGGCCGCAGAAAGACGGGAGAGAGCGTATTCGCAGTGTTCGCGGGAGCGGTTACTTATACGCGTGGCCTTCAGGATAGAAGCCAGAAAGTCTCGCTTCACTGCAGGGCTAACCGGCAAGCGAAATGTGGCCGGGAGATTTCAGGCGATTGCTCAGTGTGTTGATCAGTTTAACTTGCAGCAGCTTACCGACGGTCAGGCAAAAGTGTACTGACGTGGTGAACCGATACGGTCAATCGTCAGCAGGGCGGCAGTTGCAAACGGGAATGTGGAGCGAAGGTCGAGTGATGATCAAGAAGCTGCTATCTCGAACGCGTAGCATGATTCCCGTCCATAGACTCTTTCTCAAGATCTTTCTCTGGTTTTGGTTCACGGTCTGGGGCGTGCTGACGATCGTCGTAGGAAGTGCTTACTTTCAGGGTCCGCACGTGTTGGCCCAACCCAGTATTTGGGCGACCATGGCGCCGATCCTGGCAACCGAAGCGGTTCGTGCGTACGAATCCAGGGGGCCTGAGGCGTTTCACCGCTTTTCGCAAAGCGGCGTGGATGACAGCAGTCGGCAACTGTACTTGTTGAACGGGTATGGCGAGGATGTGCTTGGCAGGTCCGTTTCTGACGACGGCGCGCGCATGGCTCGCATCGTAAAGAGAGGTCAACTCCTTGTACTTCGCGAACATATTGCCGCATACCGGCTTGTCTCGGAGCAAGGGCGCCCTTACGTGCTTTTGTTGTACTTACGTGCTGGCTTTGCCCACTTACCTCAAGTCATACTCGGGCGCGGCGTACTCTTCCTGCTCGCCTTACTGCTTCTGGTCACTCTGCTGTGTCTATGGCTCGCGTATCACATCGCCTCTCCCATGTACGCGATACAGGCCGCGGCCCGCAAGGTGACGCGAGGGGACCTGAGCGCTCGGGCGCCTGCAGAGGTGCTGCGCCGGCGCGATGAGCTGGCGTCGCTGGCAGCGGACTTTAACTCCATGGTGGACCGCATTGAGGTTTTGGTGCAAACGCAGAAGCAGCTGCTGGCCTCGGTTTCGCACGAGTTGCGCTCACCGCTCGCGCGTTTAAATGTTTCCGTCGCTTTGCTGCAAGAGGATTCCGGTGCGCGCGGCAGGCAGCTGCTCGGGAGAATGGAACGCGATCTTGGCGTCATCGACCGGCTGATCGGGCAGCTCCTCACGCTTTCCAGATTTGAAGCCGGAGTTTCCGGCGCGCGGCGAGAGGACGTGGATCTCTCCGAGTTGGTCGAGGAGGTCGGCGCGGACGGGTATTTTGAAGCGCAGGCCGCAAACAAAGGTGTGAAGGTGACCATTACCCGCTCCGCCCGGGTGCAGGAAGCCGACTCCTATGCTCTTCGCAGCGCCTGCGAAAACATTGTCCGCAATGCGGTGCGGTTTACCTCGCCCGGGACAACGGTGGAAATCGAGCTTGCACAGCAACTTTTCGCAGGCAGGTGGTACGCGATCATTGCGGTTCGCGATCGGGGGCCGGGTGTTCCAGTGCCGATGCTGAGATCGATTTTCGAGCCCTTCGTCCGGGTTGAGGGCCAGGACGTACAGGGCCATGACGGGCCGGCGGACGGCAACGGTCTTGGCCTGGCGATCGCCGCAGGCGCAGTGCGGCTGCATCGGGGAAGCATCAGCGCGCGGAACCGAGACGAGGGTGGCCTGGAGATCGTGGTGCGCATTCCTCTGGAGGCACAAGATGCCGGCCGGGACGACACTGCCCAAGCGCGACCGGCATCCCTGGCGCTCTCGTAGAACATAGTCTCCGCTCGATTACAAATCCTTACATCGGGCAAACTGTTGCTGACGCCGGACCCCGCCTCTTCCATGAAAGATGGAAGCCACGGGCAGGGGCTGAACCAGGGCTACTTCGCCCTCCCGTACAGGTGATGACATCGCTCCCGTGAACGATGACGTCGCTCCCCGGGAGCGGTTTTTGATTCGTGAAGAGCAAACATCGATTGCTGCGGATATGCCTGTTGCAATTGCGCCTGTCGCCGCTCCGCAACAGCACGGCAAACGGCGGAAGTCCACGCGCGCCAGGGTTTGGGTGTGGATGGCTATGCTTCTGACGATAGCGGGCTTCTACGTTTACCACACGCGCACCCAGGCCGGTTCGCGCGCGGAGCCGAATCCGATCCCCACCCCGCCGCCGGTCATCGTGCACACTGCCGTGGCGCGCACTGGACGCATGGGCATTTATCTCAGCGCACTCGGTACGGTCACGCCGGTCTCGACGGTCAACGTCTACAGCCAAATCAGTGGCCAGATCGTGGCCGTGCATTACCGCGAAGGGGAGATGATCCACCAAGGAGACGCGCTGATCGATATCGATCCGCGCCCTTACCAAGCGCAGCTCCAGCAGGTGCAAGGCACTCTGGAGCACGACCGTGGCCTGCTCCGCCAGGCGCAGATTGACTTGGCGCGCTACCGGCAAGCTTTCGCGCTCCATGCCGTTGCAAAACAACTTCTGGACGACCAGGAGCAGGCAGTAGTGCAGTACGAGGGCTCAATGAAGAACGACATGGGACAGGTGGAGTACGCGCAGGTGCAGTTAGGCTACTGCCATATCGTGGCGCCGGCCAGCGGCAAGGTCGGGCTGCGGCTGATCGATCGCGGTAACACCGTCTTTGCCGGAGGCGCGACGCCGCTGGTGGTAGTCACGCAGCTCCAGCCCATTACTGTCGTGTTCAATGTGTCTGAAGACCACGTGGCCGAGGTCGAGCGCGAACTGCGGCGACAAGGCTCGCTGCGAGGCTCGATACGCGTGGACGCGCTCGATCGTTCCGCGCAGTCCGAGCTTGCAACCGGAACGCTGCGCGCGCTCGACAACGAGATCGACACGGCGACAGGAACACTGCGGCTTCGCGCGACCTTTCGCAATGAAAAGTTCACGCTGTTTCCCAATCAGTTCGTGAACGCGCGTTTGCTGCTGCGTACTCTTGAGGGCGCCGTGCTTGTACCCACGGAAGCGATCCAGCGCAATGGCGCTGAGGCTTTTATCTACGTCGTACAAGAGCAGAAAAACGGGTACATAGTTACGGTACATCCCATCATAGAGGAGGCTGCGGATGGAGCGGTGACCGCGGTCGCCGGCCTGCCGCCGGGCACGGTCATCGCGACCTCGGGTTTTGAGAAACTGGAGGAAGGCGCCACCGTTACTGTCGAGGGTTCGCCTCGGCCTGTAAGCGCGGCAGAGGGCCATTTGTGAACCCGTCGCGACCCTTCATCTTGCGCCCCGTTGCGACGGCGCTGCTGATGGTAGCCATCCTGCTGCTTGGGGCCGCCTCATTTCTGACTTTGCCGATCTCAGCGTTGCCCGATGTGGAGTATCCGACCATTGAGGTGCGCACTTTTTATCCCGGCGCCAGCCCGGATGTGATGGCCTCCGCCGTCACCGCGCCGCTGGAGCGCCAGTTCGGCCAGATCCCGGGGCTCACGCAGATGGCCTCCACCAGCTCCGACGGCGCGTCGCTCGTAGTCCTCCAGTTCGCGCTCGACCTCGACATTGACGTCGCGGAGCAGGAGGTGCAGGCGGCCATCAACGCGGCGCAAAGTTATCTGCCGACTGATCTTCCGGTACCGCCGGTCTACAGCAAATCGAACCCTGCGGAAGCTCCGGTGCTCACGCTGGCGCTTACCTCGGCCACGCTGCCTTTGTCGCGCGTGGAAGATCTGGCTGACTCCCGACTGGCGCCGAAGCTGTCCCAGATTAGCGGTGTGGGCCTGGTCACGCTGAGTGGCGGGCACAAGCCGGCGGTGCGCATCGAGGCGAACCCGCGGGCGCTTTCCTCGTACGGGATCAACATGGAGGACCTGCGCTCCGCGTTGATCAACACCACGGTCAACACGGCGAAAGGCAGCTTCGATGGAAAACAGCAGAATTACCAGATCAACGCGAATGACCAGCTCCTATCCGGCGCTGACTTCAGCGATCTGGTGGTTGCTTACCGCGATGGCGCGCCGGTCACGCTGGACGATGTCGCAAAAGTAGGCGACGGGGTCGAGAACACCCGGCTTGCCGCGTGGATGAATAGCACGCCCGCGATCATCGTCAACATCCAGAGGCAGCCGGGAGCCAATACCGTTGCTGTCGTACGCGATGTAAAGGCGCTGCTTCCACAGCTTGGCGCCAGCATGCCGATCTCCTTGAAGATCGAGGTCTTGAGCGACCGAACAGCCTCCATCCGCGCTTCCATCCGGGACGTGGAACTTGAACTCTCCTTGACTATCGGCCTCGTTGTGCTTGTAATTTTTCTTTTCCTGCGCAGCTTTGCCGCGACCGTCATTCCCACGATCGCGATCCCGATCTCGCTTGTAGGCGCGATGGCCGCGATGTACTTGCTTGGGTACAGCCTGAACAATCTTACGTTCATGGCGCTGACCATCGCGACCGGGTTCGTGGTGGACGACGCCATCGTGATGATCGAGAACATTTCGCGTTACCTGGAGGAGGGTTGTGGTCCACTCGAAGCCGCACTGAAGGGATCCGCGCAGATTGGTTTCACCATCATCTCGCTTACCGTCTCGCTGATCGCCGTGCTGCTTCCCTTGCTGCTCATGGGCGACATCGTTGGCCGTCTGTTTCGCGAGTTTGCCATTACGCTTGCGGTTACCATCCTGATTTCCGCAGCGGTTTCGCTCACGCTCACGCCCATGATGTGCGGCCGCCTGTTACGCCATACTGCCGCTTCGAAACAGGGACGCTTCTATCGATGGTCTGAGCGTGTGTTGGATCGCATGATTGCGTGGTATGGATACACGCTGCGGTCTGCGCTCCGGCATCAGAGGCTTGTGCTTGCCCTCACAGGCGGCACTCTGGCTCTGGCTGTTTATCTCTACATCACGATCCCCAAGGGGCTGTTCCCGACGCAGGACGTCGGCATCGTTCAAGGCATCACGCAGGCGCCGGAAGCGACATCATTCGAGGCCATGGCGGAGCGGCAGCAGGAGCTTGCGAACGCCATTCTCAAGGACTCCGCGGTAGAGAGCCTGTCGTCGTTCATCGGCATCGATGGCACAAACGCGACGCTGAACAGCGGGCGCATGGAGATTAATCTCAAGCCATATGCGGTTCGGCGTATGAGCGCCACTGCTGTTACTCAGCGTTTGCAAGGGGAGTTGGACGGAATATCCGGCATTCACCTTTACATGCAGCCGGTGCAGGATTTGACGGTCGCGGACCGCGCTACCCGTTCGCAGTACCAGTACACCTTGAGCGACGCCGGCCAGCCTGAGTTGGACGCGTGGACAGACAAAGCGCTGCGCAAGCTACGCGCCCTGCCCGAACTACGGGACGTTACGACAGATGCGCAGCCGCACGGTCTGGCCGAGACGCTGGCGATTGATCGCGCGACAGCTTCGAGACTTAATATAACGCCGCAGCAGATCGACGCGACACTTTACGACACGTTTGGGCAACGGCAGATCACCACGCTCTATACACAGTTCAACCAGTACCATGTCGTGCTCGAAGCCTCGCCTGAACTCCAGCGTGATCCGCACGCGCTCGACAGTATCTATCTGCAAGGGACTGCCACGCAGGGGAGTACCGGGGCTATAGGATCGCAAACCGCGGCTGCGCAGAGCAGCGGGTCGGTGGCGACGCTGATGCCTTCCTCGGTTGCAGGCGTCCGGCCGCCCCGTGTTTCGGGCATCGCTCCATCCTCTGGGCAGAACGCTGTTTCGACTCCGCCGGCGATCGGAGCAAACTCTCTCGCCGGCACAAGTTCCGTCCTGGCTGCGCCGCCGGCGTTCCCGGCGATTGGAAGCTCATCGTCTCTGAGTGCCGCCGGAGCCCAGGGCGCGACCACAACGGCTAACCCCGCTCCCGTGCCGCTTTCCGCGATTGCTCACTTCGAGAGAAGCTCGTCACCACTGACCATCGCGCACCAGGGGCAGTTTCCGGTCGTGACCCTCTCATTCGATCTCGCGCCCGGAGTGTCGCTCGGCCAGGCGATCGCGGCTGTCGAACGAGTGAAGCGCGACCTGCACATGCCAGCCAGTGTGCAAGGCAGCTTCCATGGAACGGCTGCCGCCTATCAGGCCGTAGGCGCGAATGAGGCATTGCTCATCCTCGCTGCAGTCGGTGCGGTTTACATTGTGCTCGGAGTTCTGTACGAGAGCTTCATCCATCCGCTCACCATCCTTTCCACCCTGCCTTCCGCCGGGGTTGGGGCGCTGCTCGCGCTCACCGTTTGCAAGCAGGACCTCAGCGTTGTCGCGATCATCGGAGTCATCCTGCTAATCGGCATCGTGAAGAAAAACGGCATTCTCCTCGTTGACTTCGCGCTCGAAGCTGAGCGGGTGCGCGGACTCACCCCGACGCGCGCCATCTTTGAGGCATCGCTGCTCCGCTTCCGACCCATTCTGATGACTACGCTGACGGCGATCTTCGCCGGAGTGCCGCTCGCGTTCGGCACCGGCGTCGGCTCAGAGCTTCGCCGGCCGCTCGGCATCACGGTTATCGGCGGGCTGTTGCTCAGCCAACTGCTCACCCTGTACACCACGCCAATCGTGTACCTCTTCTTTGATCGTCTGGGTAGAAACCTCGCAGCGCTCCGCGAATCCCGCGCTTTCGGGCAATCGGCGAGGCAGGCGTGAATCTGTCAGGCATTTTTATTCGCCGCCCGGTCGGCACCACCCTGCTTGCGCTTGGGGTCACGCTGGCCGGACTGATCGCATTCCGCGTGCTTCCGGTCGCTTCCTTGCCGCTGGTTGAGCTCTCCGCGATCTCGGTGTCCGCCGCGCTGCCCGGGGCGAGCCCGGAAACGATGGCGTCTTCCGTCGCAACTCCGCTGGAGCGCCAATTCAGTCACATCGCCGGTGTCACTGAGATGAGTTCGGTCTCGACGCTCGGCATTACGCAGATCAGGCTCGTGTTCGACCTGAGCCGCGACGTGAACGGCGCGGCGCGCGATGTGGAGGCGGCGATCAACGCGGCACGCAGCTACCTGCCTGCGAATCTGCCCGCCAATCCCACCTACCGCAAGATCGACTCGGCACGCGCGCCGGTTCTGGTGCTCAATCTTGCTTCCGACACCCGAGATCCTGGCGCTCTCTACGACACGGCCTCCTCTCTTCTCCAGCAAAAGATTTCGCAGATCGGCGGTGTCGGCCAGGTGCAGATCCTGGGCGGCTCGCTGCCGGCGGTGCGCATCGAGTTCAACCCCCTGCAGTTGAGCCAGTACGGCATCAGCCTTCCGTCGCTTGCGGGCGTGCTCGGGAGCCAGAACGCGAACCAGCCTAAAGGGCAGATCGAGTCGGGCACGACCATCGCGGATATCCGTGCCAATGACCAGATCGCGCGCGCCCGCGACTACGCTCCTCTGGTGATCGGCGGCAGCAACGGAGCTGTGGTGCGCTTGCGGGACGTGGCCACAGTCACCGATTCCGTCGAGAACGCTCGCTCCGTTGCCTATGTCAACGGGCGAGAGTCCGTGAGCCTGCTGGTCTACTGCCTGCCTGGCGCGAACGTCATCACCACAGTCGACGAGATCAACCGGGAGCTGCCCGCTATGCGCGCCTCGATGCCTGCCGGAGAGCGGATCGTGATCACGGGCGACCTGACCAGCACCATTCGCGCTTCCGTCGCCGATATCGAGGGCACGCTCGTGCTTTCGGTGGTTCTCGTCATCCTGGTGGTGTTTCTTTTCCTCCGCAATGTCCGCGCCACGCTGATTCCCGGCGTCGCCGTCGCTCTCTCTGTCATCGCGACCTTTGCCGTGATGTACGGGTGCAGCTACACACTCGACAACCTGTCCCTGATGGCGCTCGCCATCTCGACCGGCTTTGTTGTGGACGATGCCATCGTGGTCATGGAAAACGTCGCGCGGCTCATCGATTTGGGTGTTCCGCCGCTCCAGGCTGCCTACAAGGGTTCAGAGGAGACGGCTCCAACGGTGCTCTCGATGAGTCTCTCGCTCATTGCCGTGTTCATCCCTATCCTCTTTCTTGGCGGGATCCCAGGCCGGCTCTTTCACGAGTTCGCGGTGACACTGGTGATCGCGATTGCCATCTCCATGGTCGTCTCGCTGACGGTCACGCCCATGATGTGCGCCGTGCTGCTCCGGCCCGAAGCCAGCGCCGTACACAGCAGGTTTTACCGGTGGAGCGGGCGCCTTTTCCAGGCGCTGCTCCATGGCTACAGCAAGTCGCTGACATGGGTCTTGCGCCATCCCGCGCTGGTGCTGCTGCTGTTTTTTGCGACCCTCGGGCTCAACGTGGTGCTAATGGTTCGCGTCAACAAAGGGCTGTTCCCCTTGCAGGATACCGGCGCACTGGTTGGCGGCATCCAGGGCCCACAGGACGCTTCCTTCGCCGCCATGCAAGGGGCGCTGCGCCAAGTGGAACAGGTCATCGAGCGTGACCCGGCGGTCGATGTCGTGACTGGATTCACCGGCAGCTCCTCCGGCCCGGGCAGCGGCGACGGCAGCAACACAGGTTTTCTGTTTGTCTCGCTCAAGCCTCTGGCGCAGCGGTATTTGAGCGCATCCGAGGTGCTCGACCGGATGCGGCCGCAGCTTGATGCGGTTCCCGGCGCCATCACCTCGTTGAAGCCCATCCAGGACATACCAGCGACCGGAAAGCAGAGCAACGCGAACTTTCAATACGCTCTTTCATCCGACAATGCCGGCGACCTGGACACGTGGGGCCCGGCCTTATCCCGGGCAATGCGAGCGCTCCCGCTTTTGAAGGATGTCACGCTCGACCTCCAGAACAATGGTCTGCAGACTACGCTCGACTACGACCGCAACAGCGCGGCTCGGCTTGGCATCACGCCGCAGATGATCGATCAATCTCTGTACGGAGCCTTCGGGCAGGCGCAGGTTTCCACCATTTACACATCGTTGAATCAGTATCACGTCGTGATGGAAGCTGCGCCCGCGTACACCCAGGAGCCAGGCGAGCTCCGGGCAGTTTACCTCCACCCTTCGGGCACTGTGTCCGTTCCGCTCGACGCTGTCGCGCAGTGGACCGAGAAAAGCTCACCGCTGGCCGTATTCCACGCAGGCCTGTTTCCCTCGGCCACCATTTCCTTCAATCTCGCGCCCGGTGTTTCGCTCGGGCAGGCAACGACGGCGATCGAGAAGCTCAAGCAGCGGATAGGCCTGCCGGGCACGGTGCGCGGCGCCTGGGCGGGCTCGGCCGCCGATCTCCACAAATCCATGCTCGGGCAGATCCTCATCGTGGGCGTCGCACTCGCCGCGATCTATATCGTTCTCGGTATCTTGTATGAAAGTTTTATTCACCCGCTGACCATACTTTCCACGCTGCCGCCCGCAAGCGTCGGCGCGGTACTGGCGCTGATCCTGTGCCACAGCGAGCTCGATGTGATCTCCGGCATCGGCATCCTTCTACTCATCGGCATCGTGAAAAAGAACGCCATCATGATGATCGACTTCGCCCTGCTGCTCGAGCGGCTGGAAGCGAGAAACCCGCGTGACGCGATCTTCGAAGCGTCCCAGCTGCGCTTTCGACCAATTTTGATGACGACGCTGGCGGCGCTCTTCGGTGTTTTGCCGCTCGCTCTGGGCCAGGGTACTGGCTCGGAACTGCGGCGGCCGCTCGGCATTGCCGTTGCCGGCGGTCTCGTGCTCAGCCAAATCCTGACGCTGTATACCACCCCTGTGCTCTATCTTCTGCTCGACCGCATGCGCCTGCGCTTCAGCCGTACGCGCCTGCCGGGCAGTCCGGTTTTCGAAGAAGCGACGAGATAGTTGCCGTTTCCAAACTGTATGCAACGCAAAAGGAGAAATCGATGAATTGGATAGACGCAAAAAGAGACGAAGGATTGTCACGGCGCGCGCTGCTGAAAGGATCCGCAGCTCTCGCCGTTACCTCTTCCATGCGAACGCGGGCGCAAGTACAAAGTCGCTCAGGGGAGCAAAAGTCCCATAATTTCGCCTATGTCGGTACCTATTCCGGCGCTGCGGGCAATGGCCCAGGAATTTTTCTGTTTGAGATGACTCCAGCGAATGGAGCTTTGGTCCCGATTAAGGTCGTTTCGCAAAGTTCAAGCCCGACCTGGATTTCCCTCAATCCTCAACAAACTCACTTTTACTCAGCCGATGGCGCGACCGGTTCTGTAAGTTCATTCGCCATCGATCGGTCGAACGGCAATCTCACGCTTCTAAACAGCGTAAGTTCCGAGGGTGCGCGCCCCGCGTATCTGAGCGTCGAGCCCTCGGGTAAATTTGTCCTGGTAGCGAACTACGGAGCAGGCAGCGTCGCGGTTCTTCCCATCCTGCCGAACGGGTCCCTAGGACCGGCTACTGATGTTCACGTGGATAACGGCGCCATTGGACCGAAAAAGGCCACGGATGCTCCGGATGGGAGCTTCTTTTCGAGCGCACACGATCGGCCTCGCCCGCACTTCATCCAGGCTGCTCCTGGCAAGCTTCAATCTGACGGGGGCAAGCGGCTGGTGTTGCAGACAGACCTGGGGCAGGATCGAATCTACATCTACAATCTGGACCTCGAATCCGGGAAGCTCGCGCCGGCCGCCGCCAGTTCTTTTGTGTCCTTGCCTGCCGGCGACGGACCACGGCACCTTGCGTTCCACCCTAACGGGCAGTGGGTCTACTCGGTCCAGGAGGCGGCGTCTACGCTGGTCTTTTTCAAGCTCGATGCGCAAGCCGGATCGCTTGCGCCCCAGCAGACGATCTCAACTCTGCCGGAACGCTTTGCCGGCACCAACGCTGCTTCAGAGGTGCTAATTTCGCCCGGCGGGCGCTTCCTTTACGCGGCAAATCGCGGCCACAACTCCCTCGTGGCGTTCTCGATAGGACACGACGGCCGGCTATCCCATGTAAGTGACACCGCTTCCCAAGGAGACTTTCCTCGGAGTATCAGTATGGATCCAACAGGACGGTTCCTGTATTCGTGCAATCACCTGGGAGATAACATCACCTGCTTTCGCGTCAACCGCAAAACAGGAGAGCTTGCATTCACAGGCCAATATACGCCGTTGGGCAGTCCGGCGTGCATGCTGTTCTTGAGTTGAGTGTCGTTGAAACGGTCCGCCTTAGGGTTTGCCGTTTCCGGGAACATTCGTCGTGAGAGGCTTCAGCAGAAACTCGCGGAGTATGGTTCCGGCCGCTCTCCCGGCGATGCCGATCGCGGCGTTGGTAAATACCAGATTCGCGCCCCGGTCCGCGTGCGGATAGTACAGGTTCGACAAGGCCCCTGTAGTCATGGCGGCCAGCAGAAAGGAATAGTTCGGCGCATCTTGTCCCTTGTCGTTGCGTACCAGAATGGCAAAACTGGCCGCGTGCAGCGCGCGGGATTTGATTGTGCCCGAGCCCTGGTAGTAATAGCGCGGGTCCTGGTGAAAGATGGAAGGATAGACCGCATGGGAGAAGAAGTTCGTGAACAGCCCGTTGCCAAACGAGGCGGCGTAGCGTTTGCCGTAGCCAGCAGCTCCCTGCCCGTAGCCTGCATATGAATTGTTTGCCTGCTGTATCCCGGCCGCGAAGCCGGCGCCTACAAAGGAAGTCCAATCGAATTCATCACGAACGGCCAACGAGTATTTTTGCTTCGTCGTCATGGGCGCCGCGTTCCAGGTATAGCTGATGTAGAAGTTGGGAATGATGCCGAGCACGCGCTGCTTCTCTTCCTGTTTCATCTGCTCGGCGGCGATCATTTCCGTGGGACGAACTTCCACGTCCGTGGTTGCCCTTCCGACCTCCAGAGAGATCGGAGGCATGTCGAGAGCCTGCTGTGCCGCGACCGCCAGGGTGCCGGATGTGAAAACCGAGAACCCCTTGGCTTCGACCAGAACGATATAGGAGCCGGGAGGAAGCTTGCTGAAAGTAAATACGCCGCCCGGCCCGGATTTCACGGACTGCCGGAGAGATCCGTCCAACCCCGTCAAGCTCACCTGCGCGCCTGCGATAGAGGCTCCGCTTCCGTCGAGCACAGTGCCTGAGATGCCGGCGGACCCCTCCTTCGGGCCCGTTTGGCCGGCTGAGTTTCCTGGATCGATCTGCGGCCGAGGTGCCTCCGGAAGGTCGCTGCTGTTCAGCTTAAGCACGGCATCTTCCTGCTGAGCGAACGCAGGGGAAGCTCCAGCCCATAGCAGAGCTGAGACGCACGCTAGAGCAGCAGGGGTCCGAAGGCGCGCGATCAGAAAAATGGACAGGGTTCTGGGCATGGACTCCCCTAGGAGAAGCAAACGACAAAGCAAGCGTTGCACGATAAGTTAGCCTCTGGTGAACCATAAAGATTACGCATTCATAAGCTCCGACGGCATTCCCTCGCCGAACACGCATGTGCTCCGCTCGAATGCGCGGCTGCGATCGCAAGGTGTGCTCCGAACTTCGACGTTTCTTCCTACTGGTCTCGCCCAAAGAACGCACAGAGCCTCAGTTTCGATTTGGGATCCCGAACTCAGGCAAGATTGCAGGGTGTGCATCACCCTTGGTTGCAAGTTCATCTTCTCGCTTCTGACCCGTCTGTTTTCTTTAGAACAAGCAACGTTGTGTGTAGTTTTGTACAGAAGCGGACCAAACAAGCAAGTAGGGAGAAGCGGCACTCGACTCGACCAGGTGCCTCATCTCCACATGGAAGCAACGACCCTCTCTTGATCACAACTGGCTCAGTTGACATCCTTTGCTTAAGGAGATCGGAAAGCACCCAGCAGGTGGCCGGTTGCCGAGTACGGCCATTCGCGCAAAAAGCGTGTCCGACGCTAGATGGGGCGGAAGTACACTCACAGATGCCTTGTAAGCATTAGTCTGGCGGGCGCGGCAGTTGCAAACTCCGAACACATGGCGCACATCGGCCATGCAGTACTTGGGCCAGATGCCTATGCGCCACTGGCTCGAATGATCGCCCACGTAGCGCCGCTCAATCTGCCCTATCCCGCGCTCATCTCGCCCCCAATTCACAAGGGCGCCCCGTGGACCGCGAAGTCCGATGCCGCAGACCGGCCGGAACGCGTGAACCTGACGCTCGACCCAAAGACCGGGGCTGTGCTCGAGCGGCAAGGCTTCCGGCAGCGCGACTGGGTGGATGAGGCCGTCGTGGTCGGTGTCGCGGCGCACGAGGGGCAACTCTTCGGCGTACTCAATCAAGTCATCGGCCTCGTCACAGCTCTCGGTCTGATTCTCATCTGCGTGAGTGACGTCGTACTGTGGCGGCGGCGGCGCGCCGTCGGCGTTCTGGGGGCTCCTGTGATAGTTCGGCAGTCGCGTTTCTCCGTCGAGCTCGTGACGCTTGTAGTCCGGCAAGCCCTCTCAGCTTGAGCCGTATTCGCAGAGAACTGAAGCGCGACAAATGGCTGCGTGACAGCTACAAGGTTGAGAAATAACACCTCGGTAACCTATACATCCGAGCATGCTCTGCCGATACTCTGCGTGACCATCTCGGCCGCCCGATTTTTTGAGTAGAAGTCTGCGCGAGGAGAATCAGGCTGCACCACTGAAACGTACTTCTAAGGGAAGCGGATTTTGTGAGTAACTTCACTCGAGCACGGCCAGCACCCCTGCCGCCCGACGAAATCGAACGCCTGGCACTGCTGCAATCGTACTGCGTACTCGACACTCCTCCGGAGCCGATCTTCGAGGACCTGACGGCTCTCGCGGCAAAGCTCTTCGATGTGCCGATCGTCCTCATTTCCCTCGTCGACGAGCATCGACAGTTCTTCAAATCCGTCGTTGGCTTGTCCATCACGGAGACCAGTCGGAAAGTGTCCTTTTGCGCCTATGCCCTGCTGGACGATGTTCCCCTGATCGTTCCGGATGCATGCGAGGATGAACGCTTTCGAGAGAACCCGCTCGTGACCGGTGAGCCTTTCATCCGCTTCTACGCCGGAGCGCCGCTTGTGGCGGAAGGTGGCCTGAAGCTGGGAACCTTCTGCATCATTGATCGAAAGCCGCGTAGTGATTTCGAGTCGCGGCACTATGAGGATTTGCAGCGCTTCGCGGCTCTCACCTCAAAGTTGATCGAGCAGCGGCTCCTGCCTGGGCGCGTCGCGAGCGCTGAAGAGGAGAACACCCGCCTCGAGAACCGTATGGGGGAAGTGCTCGAGAGTACGAGCGACAGCGTCGTCCTGCTGAATGAAAAGTGGGAAGTCACGTTCCTCAACCGCAAGGCCACGCAATTTCTTGCCGACGGCGAGGGCGCTTTGGGACAAAATGTTGCGGCGATCTTTCCTAAAGACGTCGCGAATGAAGAAGTCTGGGCGTTGCTCCATCGAACCATGGGGCAGCAAATTCCGACCTGCTTTGAGAGTAGTTCCACCGGTGGCGCGGTTCTGGAAGTGCACAGCTACCCGATTCTGGATGGAATCGCCCTCTTTGTCCGGGACGTGACCGAGCGCAGCAGGATGGAAGGAGAGTTGCGGAGCGCGCATGAACGCTTTGTTCTCGCTACCCGGGCCACAACCGAGGGGATTTGGGACTACGATCGCGCCTCGGAAACCATGTACTACTCCGCCCGGTGGAGGGCGATGCTTGGCCTCCCTCCCGAAGAGGTCGTTGGATCAACCGAGGATTGGTCGAAGCGGGTCCACCCCTCCGATTACCCGAGAGCGCGAGAGATCTGGAATGCCCTCCCCGATAGCCATGAATCGATGGTCGAGGCGGAGTTTCGCTGTCGTCACGAGGACGGCTCCTGGTGTTGGCTCCTGGTACGCGCTATCTGCCAGCGCGAGCCGGACGGAGCGCTGCTCAGGGTCGCCGGCTCCGCCACCGATATTACGGCAAGAAGGACGATCGATCCGCTGACCGGACTCCATAACCGTACTTCGCTGCTCGAGCATCTGCAATGGAGAATCGACAGGCAGGGCGACCACTTGAGCAACTATGGACTGCTCTTTCTCGACATCGACTCGTTCAAGCGAATTAACGACAGCCTCGGACACCTGAGGGGCGACGCCCTGCTGGAAGAGGTGAGCCTCCGGTTGGAGCAGACCGTGAAGGGGGCGCCCGGCAGTCTGGTTTCCCGGCTCGGCGGCGATGAATTTGTCATCCTGGCAGGCGATCTCGAAAGCGAGGAAGACGCCCTCACGTATGCGGATTCCCTGAAGTGCGTGCTGGAAGCGCCTGTCAACTGCATGGGGCAGCAGGTCTTTATCTCGGCGAGCATCGGCGTGGCTTTCGGCCGTGTCGGCACGTACACCGAAGCCGAGCAGATGCTCGAAGATGCCGACGTGGCGATGTACCGTGCGAAGTTGAACGGAAAAGCGCAGAGTGCCCTCTTTTCTCAGGCAATGCGAGAAGAGGCGGTGCTGCGGCTGCAATTTGAAACCGATCTGCGGACCGCTTTGGAGGCAGACCAGTTTGAGCTTCACTATCAGCCGAAAATAACGCTGGACACGGGCCAGGTGAAAGGCTTTGAAGCGCTTATCCGTTGGAGGCACCCGAAACGTGGGCTGATCGCGCCGGGGGATTTCATCCCCTTAGCGGAGCAAACCGGCCTCATTTCGGAGATCGGCCGCTGGGTGGGATCGGAGGCCATTCTGCAGTTGGCCCGATGGCGTCGCGAGGGCGCCGTCGATGCGGACGTAGCCGTTGCCGTCAATATCTCGACGAAGCAGATAGACGAAAGCGACCTGCTGGACTTCTTCACGGAGCAGCTACGGATAGCCGGCTTGCCACCCGAGTGTCTCGTGCTCGAAGTGACTGAAAGCATTTTTGCGGAAGACTCGCCCACCGGGCTGCATCTGCTACACGGCATCGTTGCTGCCGGTATCGGTCTGGACTTGGACGACTTCGGCACGGGTTTTTCATCGCTGAGCTACCTGCATCGTTTCCCTTTCAGGAGTGTCAAGATCGACCGGTCTTTCGTAAGCCGCATGAGTACGGATCCGAAAAGCGTCAGTCTTGTTGCTTCCATCCTGGGGCTTGCAGGCTCGCTCAAGATGGGGGTCATTGCCGAAGGAGTGGAGACCCAGGAGCAGGCACGACTTCTACAGGGTATGGGCTGCGCAGTCGCGCAAGGTTACCTGTTCTCGGCACCCAGACCAGTTAGTGAGCTTGGGGGCTTCATGAATAAAAACACAAGATTTCTCGACATGCCGCGAACCTCGGACTTGATGGCTCTTCCAGCCAGGGAGACACTGCATGGCCTTGCCCCGGCCCTCAATCGAAGCTGGCTTAGCCGTTGATCGGTACCTACTATGAGTCACGACACTCTCCAGAAGTCAGTCCTCTGACGTCGATTCTTACACTTCGATCAGAGCCGAGATCGCTTTTCATAGTTTCTATCAGCGAAGGCACAGAAGCTCTATGCCGGTGCATACCATGCACCGCGGCCCCTGCCGTGCATAACCAAATGTCCATGCTCTAGGAGCTTGTTGAAATAGGTTCCAGTGTTCTCGTGATTTTAAGACTTCCTTGGGCTTTGATTCGTCTATTAGGTATGCGTGGAGACGAGCGGGTACAGGACGGGATGTTCAGCTATGTGACGTTGGAGCAGCGTGTTCCTCAGGACCATCCGCTGCGGGAGATACGTCGTCTGACGGATGTGGTTTTACGCTCGCTGAGCGGTGAGTTCGACGGCCTGTACTCAGCTTCGGGACGGCCTTCGATTGCGCCTGAGTATGTGCTTCGGGCTCTGCTGCTGCAGGCGTTTTACTCGGTGCGTTCGGAGCGGCAGCTGGTCGAGCAGTTGGACTACAACCTGCTGTTCCGCTGGTTCGTGGGCTTGGGCATGGACGACGCGGTGTGGAACCATGCGGTGTTCTCGAAGAACCGGGAACGTCTTCTGACCTCCGACGTGGCGCAGCAGTTTTTCGCGGCCGTGACCGCGCAGGCCAGGCGCTTCATGTCCGACGATCACTTCACCGTCGATGGCACTTTGATCCAGGCCTGGGCGTCGCAGAAGAGCTTCAAGAAGAAGGACGGCTCGGACGACGACGGAACGAACTTTCACGGCGACCAGCGATCCAACGACACGCACGAGTCGACCACCGACCCGGACGCCCGGCTGTACAAGAAGAGCTATGGCAAGGAGTCGCATCTGGCCTATCTAGGCCACGCGCTGGTGGAGAACCGCAACGGCCTGATCGCCGCCGCGATGGTGACCCAGGCCGATGGCTTCGCAGAGCGCGAGGCCGCCCTGCTGATGCTGGCCGAAAAGCAGAAGGATCGTACCGGACGCACACCCAGGCGCATCACGGTCGGAGCGGACAAGGCCTACGACGACCGGCAGTTCGTCGAGGCCGCGCGCAAGCTCAACGTCACGCCGCACATCAGCAGCAACGACAAGGGACGGCGCTCGAACATGGACCGCAGAACGACGCGGCACCCTGGCTATGCGATCAGCCTGAGCTGCCGCTGGCTGGTGGAGAAGAGCTTCGGCTGGCTGAAGGAGACCGGCCCGGTCCGACAGGTGAAGGTGCGCGGCCTGCACAAGGTGGACTGGGTCTTCGTCTTCAGCTGCGCCGCCCACAACCTGCTCAGGCTGCCAAGGCTCATCGCACAACAACCCGCGTAAGGCATCAGCAAAACTGCGCCTGAAGCTGCGCGGAGAGGGCCGAAACGGCCCTCCACAAAGAACTCGACTGCGCACCCGAAGTCTAAAACCACACCGGTTCGCTCGCCAAACCATCCAAACATCTCGACAAATGGCCCCGCAACAACCTTCTTCAACAAGCTCCTAGAGGAAACTGTTCAGAGCTAGATTAGATGTAAGGTCCCGGCATTTGGTGGTGCATACTGTTCAAGGGGAGAGCAGGAGGCACTATGGGTCAGGTTTTACACGGCAGCGCCACTACGACAGAGGCGGTCCGTCGAGCGATACAAGGGAGTCAAGAAAGCCTGAGAGCGCTGGCACGACGCTACGGAATCAATCAGAAGACGGTTCGCAAGTGGCGGCAGCGCAGCTCTGTCAGTGATCTGAAAACCGGTCCGAAGAAGCCTGGCTCCACCGTGCTCTCGTTTGATCAGGAAGCCATCATTGTGGCATTTCGCAGGCACACGCTGTTGCCGCTCGATGACTGCTTGTACGCGCTCCAGGCTACGATCCCCGAGCTGCGCCGCTCTTCACTGCACCGCTGCCTGGAGCGCCACGGCATCAGCAGGTTGCCCGAAGTGGAAGGCAATAAGCCGGCAAAAGAGAAGTTCCACAGCTACCCGATCGGCTTTTTCCATCTCGATATCGCCGAGCTGCGCAGCGCCGAAGGCAAGCTCTACCTGTTGGTGGCCATCGACCGCACCTCGAAGTTCGCCTTCGTCCAACTGCTGGAGCGCGCCGACATGGCCTCCGCTTCCTCGTTCCTGGAAGCGCTGATCAAAGCGGTGCCGTACCGCATCCACATCGTGCTCACCGACAACGGCATCCAGTTCGCCGACCTGCCGAAGAACCGCACCGGCCCTACGGCAAGGTTCCGCGGCCACCCCTTCGACCGCGTCTGTCGGAGCCACGGCATCGAGCACCGGCTTACAAAACCCAACCACCCCTGGACCAATGGCCAGGTCGAGCGCATGAACCGCACCATCAAGGACGCCACCGTCAGCCGCTACCACTACGAAAACCACGAGCAGATGCGAACGCACCTCCATGACTTCATCGTGGCTTACAACTTCGCTCGCAGACTCAAGACCCTCAAAGGCCTCACTCCTTACGAGTTCCTATGCAAAATCTTCCTTGTCGAACCCGATCGGTTTAGACTGGACCCAATCCACCAAATGCCGGGACCTTACACCTAGTACCGCCAAGTCGGCCTGTCTTTACCAGTGTATCTTGCGATCTCGAAGATGAGAGATGCATACCCTGTACCTTTTTTTTGGCGGAGATTTCGTTTCTGAAAAATCATGATACAAGGGGAACAAACGAGGGAACACTAAGCAGTGCTTTTTTGTAACTTGCTGATTCTTAAGAGAGGCTAGGGATCATCTACGCCGCTATGGTTCTTTTAGAATCAGCTAATTACGCTTCTCGTAACCACATCTCAGATCGTGTGCTAACTCATACTCCGCCAGAATTGGCACAGCGGAGCGATCAAGAGCCGATCTTGAAGTTCAGCTCTCGGTAGAACTCAAAGTCATTGATGGAACGAATACCGAATATTTTGCAAACATTGGGTATCTTTCGATTCGCCCGCTGCTTGCTGGGAGCAGAGACTTCCTTCGTTACGACCGTAAAATTCGCAATGTCGGTCAGCGCGTATCCAATTAGGAAGGGGTCTTGTCCGATCTCTTCGATTTCGCTGTCGTTCAAGTCAGGTGCGTACCCTTGCATAAGCACAGTATTAAGGTTGGCAGGATCAATCTTCTGATCGAAAAGCATGGCCTTCGAGATCGCAGCATCGGTCAGCCAGTCGTGCAGCGGCCCGCTTGAAACGGCAATCTCGCCATAGATTTCATAGGGAACCTTCGCGATACCCGCTCCCCCCAATGAGGCAAGCCATGTCCAGAACTGCGGAATACGGTCGATGGAGTAGTAATCCTCATGGGCGCGGATCATGACATTGGCATCAAGGAGATAGAGCACTCTAGCGCACCGTTTTACGAGCAAGCGATGCAGGACTCTTCTCGTATCTACGAAGCAGTGGTTCGACTGAGGACGGATTCACACCGAGCACCTTCGCAGCTTTTGTATGGGTAAGCCGGCTTTCGCGCAATGTGCGGCGAACGACATCGATCAGGGCGGCCCCCAGCCTGCTCTGTTTGAGCACGTAGTAGCTCGGTCCGCCTTCCTTAAGCTGGTTGGCCGCTTTCGTGTTGGCCTTATATGACGACCAACGGGCAGCATACGAGCTGCTCAGATCCCGATAAAGGGACGCAGTGATCCAACCCATCCGCCGGAGCCGAAAAGCAACGAGTGGTTCGCTGACGACCCAGTGTTTCGCCACTTCCTCAATATAGCGGCCAGCGGAAGCTTGATCGTCGCGGGCGAGTTCCACCGGCCTTTGGAGAGCAAAGTTTTTCGGCAGGAGCACAAGTCCGGCTACATCGTTGCAAAAGTGCTCAACCCGTCCTTCTTCTGAATTTTCCTTTACGGATTCAGGAGACCCGCTTACGCCGCTCTGGCCGAGGTAGATATGGGCCAGTTCGTGAATCAGAGTGAACGAGCGCGCCGTTCGTGCGTCATGGTCGTTGATGACGATAAAAGGCGCAACCGGATCTGCGAGCGCAAAGCCGCGAAAGACCTCTTCGCTTAGTGCGGAGTGGTGTGAACCAAGATCGCCCACGAGGAGAACGAACACGCCAAGCGTCTCAATCGCCGCTCTGAGTTGCTTAAAGTAGTCATCGGCTGTGTTGCCCCAATCTGCGCGTAGCGTGGGAAGCTGGAGTGCAGTTGAAATACGCTCCGCGACAGTTTCGGCTCCATTGGCAAGGGAACAGGATGAAACAAACCTCTTGGTATGTGCTTCATCCAGATCCTCCAGAATACCGCGCACCATCTCCTGCCGCGCCTTGACATCACGGAGAAGGGCGTCGAGCAGCGCATTGTCGCGTGGCGAGACCTCGGCACCGGTGGAACGAAAATCCTCTCCACGAGGACCCTTACGCGGCGGGGTCGTCATGTAGAAAGCAAGAAGAGGCCGACGATAAGTCTTGGCTATCCGGCTCAGTTGCGTCCGAGTCGGGAGACGTGCGCCCCTCTCCAGTTCAAGAAGCTTTTGCTCGCCGTTTTCGCTCTTGGAGTTCCCAAGGGCGAGACGCTTCGCCGCGTCTTCGACAGCGAGTCCAGCGGACTCTCTTGCCCAAACGAGGATAGCCGGGTTGATCTGTTCTCCTTGCGCCATGGTATGAACCTGTCGAGTCCGGGCGGTAGGCCCCAAGATCCGCTGAAGTGAGTATATTGAATCCGCCGTCCAGTACGAGCGGCTCTCAGCTGCCTGCTTGGAGTGGCAACGATCGAAAACTCGTTCTCCCTCTAGGAACAAAGGGGCGGCTCCCACGAAACGCTTTTCAGGAAGCTGGCCAGGCTTTACTATCTGACCCCCTCTCCAGTTCTGAACAACTCGAATCCGACGCATGGGAACAGAAAGCCAAATCCGGGAACAATGTGGGAACAATAACCCGTTTTTTGGGGCGCTTACAGGGCTTTTGGAGCGACCAGAGCCTTGTAAATACATGGGTTAGCAAAACGGTCTGTTATGGCATGGAAGAGGTCATCGGTTCGATCCCGATCAGGTCCACCAATTATTTCAACAACTTAGCGGAACCCCCTCCAAACGTTTGGCAGCAACTTGGCAGCAAATTTCAAACTGCCGTGCAGCCAAGCCATGTCGGTCGTCTCCATCTCCTCTCTGAAGCGCTACGCTTCGGCTGACTTTCTCTCTGATTTCTTGCTCTCAATTCACCATCGCCGCATTTGCAGCGACGGCTAGTTGCCGCAGCTTGCCCTTCGCCGCCAGCTTCTTCATCGTGCCCTGCAACTCCCGGTGAATGGAGTCCACAGTGGCGCGCACACCCTCCGGCAACTCCTGCATGTAGACGTCAGTGGTCGTCGCCACGCGCGAGTGCCGCATCATTCCTTGCACGTCCTTCACTGTCCCCTTCCTCTGGGCCAGCGTCGCGATCGTCCGCCGGATGACCTGGAACGTGAGCTTCGGCAGGCCGAGCTCCGTTGCCAGCTTTTGCAGGACCCGCTTGCGATAGTTGCTCGGGTCCATGAAGGAGCCGTCCCGGTTCGGAAACAGAAACGCTTCCTCATCTGATGGCGGTAGGCCATGCTTCTTCTTTTTGCTGTCGTACTGCTCCTGACTCGTTTGCCGCCAGGCAGTGAGATCGTCAGAGAGGTCCTTCGCAATCGGTACTTCGGCCAGACTTCCTTTCGTCTTGCCGTAGGACCGAATCTTTCCTTTGTAGATCGTTTCCACAATGGTGAGCGAGACCGCTTCCACGCGATGACACTTCCACCGGAACGCGAAAAGCTCGCTCGGTCGAAGTGCATTCGTCATATCGAGCTTCAGCAGAATCCGGTCACGCAGGCCGAGCCTGGCCAAGGCCGCTGCGAGTTGTTCCCAACTCAGCACCGTCTTGTCCGTCTCCCGCAGGTTCGCGGGAGTCTTCAGCGTGCGCGCTGGATCTTTCGGGAGAAAGTCCTGGTCGACCGCTTCAGCGAAGATCGCCTTGATGTATGCCCGAATCTGCAAGACTCTGTCTCTCGACCGCGTCTTGGCTAGCTTGTTGAGGTGAGTCTGAAGCGTGAACTTGTCGAAGTTTTCCAGCCGCACATCCCCGAACTCGTCAACGAGATCAGCCTGGATGAGGTGCTTCTTTACTTTGGCAGTTTCATCGCGCCAGTCCGCCTCTTTCAGCGGCAAGTAGCGGTGCAGTACGAACCATCCGAAGGTGACAGCTCCATTGACCATGGACTTGTCACCGTTGAGTGGCTGTTTACCCAGCTTGGCGATCTCGCCTTCCAGTTTTTCTCTGGCTTGCGATTTCGACATCTCGCTCTTGAATCCGAGAATCATTTGTGCGACAGCCGGTTTGGGTTGATCGGTTGCAGGGTCAAGCACCGTTCGGCGGAAGTAGCCGTACCACTTTTTTCCGCGGAGCCGGACCCATCCTTTCTGGTAGGAAGTTCCCATTTATTCCTCAAGTTCTGTGTGGGGGAATAAGCGGGCCGCCATCAGTTTACCGCCGCTTACGGCGCAAAACGGAGGCGCGCTCCCGCTCGTTGACAAACTCGTCGATCTGACTGGCGCGGTAACGGAGCGCGCCGTCGCTCATGCGGATCACTGGCAGGTAGGGCAGTCGTCGGGACGAGTGGTCCCAAACCCAATCTCTGGTCACGTTCAGTCTCACCGCGACCTCGTCGGCGGTGAGCAAGGGGTCCAACACTTGCATACGCTCCGGCATCTGCAGCAGCGCCATATCTACTCTCCTCTTTGGTCTCATGCGCCGGTTGAATCGGCGGCAACGGCATGTTGGGGCTGATTGCAATCTCGGTCAAATTTCCATCCTGAGATCCCTAGCCCCATTGCGGGTTGAGATTTGACCGAGTTTCAGGTCCGCCGCATTCTGACTCCGCGTTTGAGGGAGGATGCATGGGTCGGAAATGGAAGTACCTGCCCATTGCGGTCGCGCTGACCGCTTTGGATCTCTTGGTGGATCTTCGATACGGGGTGGCAGTCTGGCAGGCGTACTCAGACCTTCTTCCTGTCCGGCTGCTACTGCTCTTCTTTGTTGCAGTCTGGATCACGAGTCTTGCTGACGTGTGGAGCCGGGCGTTCTATCGCGCTGAACGAGCGTCTCGCCTGCGCCGGGTCCGGCTCTCCGACATCGCTGCAAGTACGGCAATGAACGGGGAGGCGAGCGATGTTTGATTCCCTCGCAGATCTCTCCGAGAAGCTGACGGCGACCGGCTACTTCGTAGATCCGGTAATGACCCAGGTAATCTTTCTCGCTGCCAAGTTAAAGAAGCCGCTCCTGCTCGAAGGCCCGGCAGGCTCCGGCAAGACTCAGCTGGCGATCTCGGTTGCCGCGGCGGCCGGAACGCACGTTGAGAGGCTGCAGTGCTATCGCGGAGTGAGCGAAGACAAGGCCATCGGTCGCTTCGATGAGGGGCTGCAGCGCCTCTACATGGAGTTCTCAAAGGGGCAGCATGAGAACTGGCAGATCCTGCAAGCGAACCTGAAGGGCCGCGATTTCTTCCGTCCGGGGCCGCTGATGCGGGCGCTGGAGTGCGAACGACCCTGTGTATTGCTCGTTGACGAGCTGGACAAAGTCGATGATGGGTTCGAGGCAATGCTGCTCGAGATCCTCTCTGCCTGGCAGCTTTCCATTCCGGAGTTTGGGACGGTAGAGGCCAGGAGCGTCCCCTTTGTGGTTCTTACCAGCAATGAGGAACGGCGCTTGGGCGATCCGATTCGGCGGCGCAGCCTGTACGTGCGTGTCGAGCACCCGACTCCCCAGCGCGAAGCCGACATCATCGCCAGCCGCACTCCGAATGCCGACGCCGAGTTCCATCGGGAGATGGCCGGTATCGCTCTCTCGTTCCGGAACTACTCGCTCGAAAAGTCACCCTCGGTGTCGGAAATGATCGACTTCGCAAATGCCCTGCAGCTGCTCGGCACAGATCACGTGACCGAGGAGCTCCGCGATGTTCTTCTTCCGTTCTTGGCAAAGACGGAGAAAGATCGTCGCCACCTTCTACTTCGTGAGAGTTTCAAGAGCTTGCTTGATGATGGCGCGCGTTTCGCGGAGAAGTTGGCGCTGGTAGGAGGCCAAGAGCGATGACACGCTTTCTCCCCTTGGTCTTGCTTCTGCTGTCTGGGATGGCTTACGCCCAAGAACCTCCTTCCATGCTGGCAGACAGGTGCGTGCAGCGTTACGCCGCACGATACCGAGTGCCGCCCGAACTCATTTCCGCGTTCATCGATGTGGAATCGGGATGGAACCCGAAGGCGGTTTCAGCAAAGGGAGCGGTTGGACTGATGCAACTCATGCCGGCGACGGCGCGGCGGTTCGGCGCGTATCAGCCCTTTGATGTCGAGCAGAACATCGCCGCGGGAACGCGATACGTGACGGCTCTGATGTGGGAGTTCCACGGCGATCTGCGTTTGGTGGCCGCAGCCTACTATGCGGGCGACCGCTGGATCGTGCAAAAGCAGTTGGTCACGCACGCACACGGAGTTTAAGGAAACGAAATGAGTCTCGAGATCACGCCCGTTCACCGCAACCTGCACACGAAAGTGTCTTTCCTCGGTTTGGAGTTCGAAGATTTGATCCTCGTCCTGGCTTTAGCTGCATTGATGAACTTGTTGGCTCACTTCGTAGGAGACAACACCGGTGTGTTCGGCATGCCGCTCAATGTCTTTATGGAGTTCGTGGTGCCTGCACTAGCTGTCCCGTTCCTGATTCTCTTCAAGTACGGTCGCCCTCGAGGCTATCTGACCGATCTGGTGCGCTCGTTCTTTTCACCACGGGCGTGGTGCGCACTTGAGCGAGATGCGGAGTTGACGCATAGTTACGTCGTCGAGGAGGAGTAATAGCCAGATGCGAGCTTCGATGAAAGGCAAACTGACCATTGTGGTGCAACGAGGACTCGTGATCCTGACATGCGGGGTGTTGGCGCTGGGCGTGTACCGCCTCCTGAGCTCAGTCATTTCTATTAATCCTCCGAGTGATGACTGGCACAGTTTTGAGCCTGGCCTATTTCGAGGCTGGACAGTGGGCATCAGAAACCCACTCGACGAGATCCGGAAGATTGAGCAGTGGATATGAGATCGGGGCTCCAAGGTGTTCTTGCTTCAATGGCCAACGTAGCTGAGCATAACTTGCGCAACGATGAACCTCAGCAAAGCAAGGAGAAATGACCATGCCGACCACCTATACCGAACACGAGAAGAAGCTGAAGGCGCCCGCTGTGTGCGAACTGTTGCCGCTGCGAGACCTGCCGGACGGCGACAATGTGATGATCCGTACCAATGGCGCGTTTGTCGCGGGGTACGAGCTACGGGGCGTTCTCGCATACTTCGCGACCGACGGCGATCGCAACCAGACCAAGTCCATGCTCGAAGCGCTCTTCCGCAGCGTGCCAGACGTGAGTATGCGCCTCCAGTTCCGGTACGAAATCTCGGAGCACTTGGGTGAGCTCTTCGACGGCTACGTCGGCGAGCAACGCTCAGCGCAGTCGGAGGTCATGGCGCTCGATACGCACCGGCTGAGAATGTGGCAACAGAAGGAAAGCGCCGGCTACTTCTTCGAGAACCGGCTGCATGTGTACCTCATCTGGGACGCCCGCATTCACGCGAAGCTGTACCACTCCGCGCAGCGTAATCGCCAGATCGGCGCCTTCGCGGTTAGCCAGAAGAAGGCGATCCAGCGAACCCGCCGAGAGCATGAGACCTACCTGGCCGAGTTTGAGTCCATTCTGCGCGGCATCGAGGGGTCGATGGAGGGCGCGAACCTGGGACCGCGGCGGCTTTCGACCCAGGAACTCTTCGAGGAACTGAAGCATTCCCAGCACCCGATCCGGCGCGATCATCGGCCCCTTGTGTCAGAGGAGGAGATGTTTGAGTACCGCAGCGCGCGGGAGCAAGCCACGCAAGCAAGCATCCTGCACGAATCCGAGACCTACCTCAACGTCGATGGCTATCTATATTCCGTTGTCAGCCTGAAGGAGCTGCCGGATGCGACCTTTCCGGGCATGCTGCAGAACTTCTCCACGCTGGGTTTTCCGGTGGTGATCAGCGGGCAGGTCGTTATCCCCGATCAGGTGAAAGTGCTGAAAGGCTACAAGAAGCGGCTGCAGAAGATGACGGCTGCGCAGAAGGACGCGAACGGCAACTTCAAGTCGAACCCAGAGGCGGAGGTCGCGCAGGCGCAGCTCATCCAAGTGCAGCGGGACATCATCTCCTCGTCCCTGAAAACGGCGAAGCTCAGTCTCTCTGTCGTGGTACGGACATCGCACCCGGCAGTCACGCAGAGCGACTTGGAGCGGGCAGAGCGGGAGCTTGCCAACCGGACGCAGGAGGTCTTAAACGCCTTCACCCATATGAACGGGGCAAAAGCCGTGATGGAGACGATCGCGAAGCGGCGTATCTTCCTCGGCACACTGCCGGGCATGGCTGAGCCGGACAAGCGAGATCAGGACATGCTGACCTCGAATGTAGCCGATCTCGTGCCGGTCGAGATGCCGTGGACCGGAACACGGCGAAGCCCATTGATCCTGTTCGAGACGCCCTATCGTCAGCTCATCCCGTTCTCCATGTTCGATCCGGATCTATCCGACGCCAACGGCCTGCTCATGGCGAAAAGTGGTGGCGGCAAGACCCTTGCCGCGCAGCAGATGTTGCTCATGGCGGCGCGTGCCAACCCCCTGATCTCGATTTTGGAGCGTGGCGACTCCTACCAGCCCCTGGTCGAGTTGATGGGCGGCGAGATGATCGAGATGTCGCTCGACAGCGATCAGACGATTAACCCCTGGGACCTGCCCCGCGGTGAGGCTAAACCCTCTAACGATCAGATCTCGTTCCTGAAAAATCTCACTCGCCACATGCTCGGCGAAAATACGCCTCCGAACCTTGATATCGATCTGCTCGATAGTGTCCTGCTTGAAGCGATTGCTTCGACGTACAAGAGGTGCAGCGCAAAGACGTCCAACCCGATCCCACTCTTCGGCGATCTCGCGGCGGAGCTGGCTCACTGGCAGGACCGCGACCGCAACCAGAAGATTAACGCGATGGCGCAGATGGCCTCGACCAAGCTCCGGGCCTGGGTTGACGAGGGACCTTACGCGCGGCTCTTCGACCGGCCCACCACCGTCCAGCTCAACAATCCGTGGCTTTACTTCAACGTAGAGAAGCTGAAGGATGATCCGCGGCTAGAGCGAGCGATGAGCCTTTTGATCGCGCATACGGCGACCTATCGCGCCTCCGGTTTCACAGGCCAGCCGAGTATCGTCTTGTTGGACGAGTGCTGGGCACTGCTTGAATCGCCCATCCTAGCCAGCGTAGTTGTGCAACTCTTCCGCACAGCACGCAAACGCAACGCCAGCGTGTGGGGTATCAGCCAAACCCCGGAAGACTTCGTCGGCACGAGCGACCGGCCCAACGTGCATGGAGCCGGCATCGTCAAGAATGCCACCACTAAGATCATCGGCAAACAGCCGGGCGACATGACGGCATTGCGCGAGCACGTGCACCTGAACGAGACAGCGCTCAACCAGATCAAGACCTTCGCACACCCCAAGAAGGGCCACAGCGCAGAGTTCTTGATTGCCATAGGTGAGAAGGCGGAGTCGACGCATGCCATACGCATCGTGCCGAGCGCGGTTGATTACTGGATCACAACAACCTATGCGCGCGAACGCAATTACCGGAGTTGGTGGTTACGTCGGCAGCACAAGCTCTCGCTGATCGAAGCCTACGAGGCGCTCGCGGGACAATACCCGCGCGGCTTGGCGGAGATTCCGCCACTTCCCATTGAGCTGTCAGGAGAGATGCAGGAGGCACTCGCAAGATGAACGAGACGAAACATCTACCAATCGAACCAGTTCCAGTAAGCGACACTTCGCCGGCGCTCCAAACCTCGCCATCCCGGCGGCAGCTCTGGCGCAAGAGGGTTACGACAGCCGTACTAATTGCGGAGGTATGCCTGGCGGCGCCGAAGCTGGCACATGGACAGTTCTTGAACGTCTTCGACGCCATCTTCAGCTCGATCCAGGACGACATGGGCGGCTCGCTTGATCAAATCAACCAAATTCAGCAAGGGGTGCAGCAGCTCTATCAGACGACCGTGTGGCCGCTCGCGGCGATCAACCAAGCGAGGGGCTTCGTCTCGAATTCGATTAACTCGTATCGCAGCGCTATGAGCCAGATATTCAACACGCATATCTCCAGCGCTACGTTGGCTGGCCCGCAACAGTTCGAGAAACTCTTACACAGCCGGCTCTCATCCCAGATGCCATCACTGCAGACAAGCTTCACCGCGAACTACGGTCCCGTTCCGGCGGTGAATACGGCGTCGCCGCAGGACAGGGTGATGATGGACATCGATGACGCTCTGGGCCAAGAGAACCTCAAGACCACCCTCGTAGCCGATCAAGCTGACGACGTTGTTCTCGAGACCGCCGACCAAATGGAGAATCAGGTTGCGCTGAGCACACCGGGATCGAATCCATTCCTCACGGCGCAGGCGCAGCTCGCCAACTTGCGTTGCCAGGCCTACATGCAAAAGATGCTCGCGGCGGAGCTCCGCCAAGAGGCCGGACGTATCGCGCATGACAATGTGCTTGTAAAACGCCGTGCCACGGCCACGACCGGCATCAGCAGCTTGGTCAACGGTGCCCTCACGCGATAGGAGACGACATGACAGACCCAAAGAGAAGCCCCTCGAAGCTGCGCCAACCGTTTCTCTGGTTGCGTAAGCAGACACCTACAGTAGATACACCCAAAATGACGGCAGATGGCAAGAGAAGAGAGTTCTTTCGCCCGTGGTACCGACCGAGCTTGCCCAAGACCGCGATGGTGGGGCTTGGTGTTCTCATCATCCTGCCAACGCACGCCAACGGACAGTTCGGAATCGACACGGCTGCCATACTCGCCGGGCTAGCGAAGATGCAGTCGCTCATGAGCACTTATATGGCAGCGCCTCTAAAGACCATCAATAAATACGAGCAGACGACCGCGAAGTATGAGCAGGAGGTCATGTATCCGCTCAACGCGATCAACCAGGCGAAGAGTTCCGTCTTGCAGTTTGAAAACCAGTTCAGCAATCTCAATGGCCTCTTCCATACGAACGTCTCCAGTGCGACGCTGCCGCAATCGCAGAACCTTGAATCGACTTTGCTCTCCCGCGATACGGGCACTATGCCGGCAGTCTCGCCGCAGTTCCAAGCGGTGTACGGCGTGGTCATGGCCCCAAACACCGCGTCGCCTCAGGTGCGCGCCATGACCGACATGACCGACGCGCAAGCCCAGGACGCCATGAAGCGGGCGATTGAGATCGACGCCTTGGCCGATGCCGAGTTGAGCCGGGCCAATCAACTGGGCCAGCAGGTTTCGCAAGCCGCCCCAGGAAGCGCACCCATTCTGGAAGCGGAGACGGACGTCTGGGTCGTCCGGGCCAACGCCTACACCCAGGCCGCGCTGGCCGAGCTGATGCGAACACGCAGTATCGACCTGGCTAATCAGAGCAAAGCCGCCAAGCTCGCAGCTTCCGACAACACGAACAACAACAACCTGATCAACGGATCGTTGACGGGCAGGTAAGACGATGGTGCTGCCGATCATGGACATACATCACGGACTGCCGGTGCTCGCATTCGTGCAGAGCACTCAGCTCAACCTATTCGAGCGTTTTCTTACGCAAGCAGTCGCCGGGATCGACTCGACCAGCATTACAGCGGGCATGCAGAAGGTCGCCTACGTCGTCCTGCTGGTCGGATTCCTTTGGCAGGTGTATCAATCAGCGTTGCATGGCGGAGACGTTCGGGAGCTCGGAACGAACTTAATCAAGTATGTCGTGACGACGTTGGTGGTCATGAACTACCACTCGGTCTTTACGACCATCAACCAAGGTTTCGTGACCGCCGGAAACTGGATCGGGACTGCATCTGGAAGCGGCAATCTATTCGACAGTTGGAAGACGGATATACAGACGCAGTTCAGCCAGGCGGGTGTGCAACAGCTGTGGGGCCTGATCACAGGCTCAATTGCTGGCTTGCTCGATTCCATACTGATCATTGTTGCGTACCTGCTTTACCCGATCGTGATCGTCATCTTCGGTTTCTTTTACATCTTTTATGGCAGCATTCTATACATCTTCGGCCCTATCGTAATCGCACTAATGCCGCTCGGCGCAACAAACCGCTTAGCTAAGTCCTACGTCGAGAATGTCTTTATGTGGAATGCCTGGCCCGTTTTGTATGGCGGTTTTGGTGCGCTACTCAGCGCGGTCCAAATGGGCCAGGTCGGGCAGATGCTCAGCCAAAACAGCTTCCTGGGCGGTTTAGGGAACATTGAAGGATCATTCCTAATCGGCATCGCCAGCATCATCTTCTCCCTGGCGATCGCGATCATTCCATTCATCGCGAAACGGATCGTCACCGGAGATGTCGGCAGTACCGCCGGCGCGATGATCGGGGCGGCGGTGACTGCTTTGACAGTGGGCGCAGCTGCCGTGGAAGGAGCAGCCGCAGGACTAGCCGGTGCAGGTGCTGGCGCTGGAAGCGCGGCCAGCACGGCCAGCAGTTCCAGCGGCGGTTCTGCTGCAGGTACGTCCTCCGCTTCCGCCAGCTCCGCGGCTTCCTCCGCTGCTGGCAACCAGCCCACGCGTCCTCAGGCGGCACAGTCAGCCACCGCGAGCGGCGAACAGGCTCCCGGTTCCTCCCCAAGTCAGTCCGGCGGTTCCTTGGCGGATGCTCACGCGGAACAGATGCGAGATTCCTTCCGAGAGGCAATGGGCGTCGAGGAGACTGCTGGGTCAAGCGACGTACAGACATCGGGAGCGGCTGAGAGCACCGGAGCAAAATCGGATGGTGTGGAGAACGAAGACACAACTGCGGAGGCGGGTTCTCCCCCACCCGCAAGCGCTGCCGCATCATTCGGGCGCGGCGTTGCTAACCGGACGTCGGCAGCGGGTTTCGCGAAGCGAGGACCGAGCGTGCACCGGTACAACGTCGGCACCTGGAGCACGTATCACGCCGCTCGTCTGACCGCGCGTACGTTGGCAGGCGGGGCCAAAAACACCACCCGAGATCGAGAGTAGGAGAAATCTCATGAAGAACCAGGAACTAGCACCCATCGAGGCAAGGCCGAGCCGACCCAAGTATTACGAGGTCGACGGAGCGCTCAAAGCGAACGCAAATCGAGCATGGCTGCTCGCCTTTCTCACGGTACCGATCGCCTTGCTGGCCATCGGCTTTGCCATCTTCGTGCGGCTGCAGCCGCCGACAGTCATCCGCATCGGGCCGAACGGCGAGGCCGCCGTACTTGGCAAGTCTGCCCCTGGTGCGGTTGATACGGCGGCTGCTGGGACGGACGAGTTCCTCGACCAAGCCTTTGTGAAGCGCTTTCTAACCAGCTATTTAGACTACGCGCCGGCGAACGTCGATGAGCGCTGGGCGAACAGCCTGAACATGATGACGAAAAATCTCCGGGCGAACACGATGAAGGCGATGACGGACGACAACACTCGCGGGAAGATTGAAGACGACCAGATCGAGTCAGTGTTCCACCTTCGCCAGATCAATCTGGTGAAGGGTGAACCGCTTACTTATCTCGTCTACGGCGTCAAGGATGTCCACCGTCTTTCGAAAGGGACGGAGACCACCGATCACCTAGTGAACGAGTACCGGCTTCGCCTGATCGCGGACCGGAGATCCGATACAAATCCGGATGGGCTTTGGCTCGCTGAATACAGCGAACGGTCAATCGATGGAGAGCGCCGCGATCGCATCCTTTCGACACCCGACGCGCTGCCGGATAGCAGTGCCCCCGAAAGCAATGGAGGTCAGTGATGGAGCAGCCCTTAGCAAAGAGCAACGAGGTTCAGGTTCAGGCTGGCGCGGGAACAGAGTCGAAGCGTGGCCGCAAGCCGCGCCAGCAGACGGAAGAGATCGTTCGATACTTCCTTGCCAAGGAAGGATCGACGGTGGCCTCGCCCGAGCTGGGTGTGGAGGTGCCCAGCGAGGGCGAAGCGCTCATCAAGGCATTTCAGTCGAAGGACGGGATCATCTACGCCGTCCTCGCGTACAAGGCGGAAGCCGAGATGCAAGGAGGAGCCCCGACCTTGGTAAAGCGGCCCTTAGCGAAGTAGGGCCGCACGGTCAGCACGGATTCAAAGAGGAAACATACCTGAAAACGGTCCCTGTAGGCCTCCTTTGACGCCTTATCGCACGCGCGATGAGGAATTCCGCTGACCCGGTTTGCATTCTCGAGCCTGGTTCAGAACACACCCACCCCTAACCCGGGCGGCCAGGCAAGAGACAAGGGAACCGGCGTCAGCCAATCTTGTCACTTCGTCCGCAAGCGCCAGACAAGTGAGGAGAACATGACAGCAAATACGACACAAAACACGACCGTTGAGAACCGTCTCATTCTTGAGCTGAAGATCGATGCGTCTGGTGAAGTAACCCGCAAGCAAAGCAAACTGGGCCGCAAAGATACGCTCGATGGGAAGCTCCTCGCGCAGATCTATCCCGGCATCCAGGTAGCGCGCGTCAGTGTGCCGCATGAGTTGACGCCGTATGAGCAATCCGTGGTCGAGAATCGCATGGCAAAGCTCGTATACGGCGGGGTCGAGTACAAGCTGGCAGGTGCGAGTGGTTCGGCGAAGGACGGGAAGTTCTACTTCGTCGATCAAGCACACGCCAAACAAATCGCTGAGCGCTTTCAGCATTGGCCCGAGGCAGCGATCGTGTACTTTGCGATCCTCGTCTCCGACTGCAAGCTGATGGTGGAGGAGCCCAACCTGAATATCGTCGTCGTCAAGGATCACGACCTTGGCACCAACGATTGTCGCGGCTGGGTACGGGAATCCCTCTACCGGAAGCTGAAGATCGGTACGAACCGTTTTTGTCAGTTTCGGCTGGCATTCGATACACGCGAACCAAAGCAGGCAAAAGGTGCGTTGAAGGCAATGAGTGATCGCGTAGCTGACAAGCTCGGGGTTGACATCATTCTGCCTGAGAGCGCCTGCAAGTCTTCACTGAAGGGAGGAGTACGCTTCCTTCCGCAGTTGGGCACTTCCGGCAGAATGTATACCGGTCCAGCAATTCTTGGGATCAAGGAACTATCCCGGGTATCGGAGTACGGATCGAGCTACACCCTGATCGAACATGCTTCGGACGAGGCTCTTCAGCTTGAGGTCATGCTTCGAGGAATCGAACGGATTCGCAAGGTGAGGAAAGCCTGGGACGAAAATGACTATGAATCGTTGTTCGAGGTAATCGGCAAGTCTGAGATTGCCGCGTTCGACGAGGATGCAAGCTTCGATCCCGACGCGTTGGATCAGGAAAACAATCCTGTTTCGGAAGGCGTGGATCCGGCCGAAGCTGTACTGCTAGCCGATCGTAGCGGAACCAGCATCAAGTTCCCCTACGTTGCGAACCAACTCAACCGCAAGTTGGCGCGTTGGGCATTTCGTACCTGCACGGGTGGTGATCTGAAGTTGCCGTCTTTCGCACTTGCGGATGATGGCGTCCTGATCGAGTACCGGGGAAAAGTTCTCTCGGCTTCGGACTGGATCCCTCAGGACACCTCCATCACATCGTTAACGGCAGAACAGGGTCTTTGCATCCGTTATCCCATTCGGATGCAAGAGGATCTGCTTCCTGTCCGTCACCTCAACAACGACGAGCTCATCCCGGCGCTCAAACAGGCGTTACGTGTGCCCGACCTTGACGAATCGATCGTTGCCTACATTCTTGAGCGTCAGCTTCGCATGGAGGGTACCTACATCCTTCACTCGGAGACGGCGAAGAAGAATGGCGGTGACTTCGACTTCGACACTATCTGCGTGATGCCGTCCGATCAGTTCCCGAAGTTCATTGCGGGAAGGGTCGCGTACGGAGAGAAGTTTCAGCAGGAAAAGACGAAGCACGAAAAGGCCAAGTCTCCCTGGTGGAACATGTATCTGGTTGCGATGAAAGCGCGTGGAAACAGAATTGGCTCGATCACCGACCTCAAGACCTCGTGTCTTGCGGCGGGACGTCCAGACCTGGCCTACAAGCTCGTCCACCATGGACGTCTTGATTCGCACTGAGCCACCTGGCGGCGCTCACCCACTTCCAGGAAGCCCGATTGCAAGTACTGAGACGGAAATCCGTAAGATCGCGTCTCAGGTCCTAGCCCAGACCATGATGGGCGTACAGGATGTCGCCCGTGATCCGAACAAGGTCAAGACCGGACGCGTTCAGGTCGAGCTGGAGCAGCTCTATCGCACCCAGGACCAGATCTACATCCGTTATACCGTCAGCAACGGGACGAACGCTCCCTTCCGGCTGACGACGCCGGATGTGTCGAATCCGCTGGCCACCGATCAACCAGTCTCGCTGTTGAGCCTTCGGAATCGCCAACTCTCGGCGCAGACGTTCGGAACCTTCAAAGCTAAGGCAGGATCAAGCCTCAGCATCGTGCAAGCTGAAACGGCCGCAACGGATCTCGCACCGGGGCAGCGGACGACCGGCATCGTGAGTGTCCGTAATGCAGAGGGGAATCCGCCCCAGCTCTTTCAACTCACTTTCGGAACCGTTCAGGGTCAGCCGATCACCGCCGAGGCGGTCTTCTAGTCATGGACGCGCAGGGGCACGTCTCTCCCGCTGAAGTCCGGGTTGCATTGCGTGGGGTCTACAACGCCGATCCCGAGTCGAACTTGCAAAAGGCCCTGCTTCGCTCGCTTTCCGACGACCTCAAGCCAGTGGACGCCAAGGGACGCTGGAGGCCGAGTCCGCTCCTAATCTTGATAGCCGTCCTCGCTTTTGCGTTGGTGGCTGTCTTTGTCTACTTCAGTCTCGGAGCGAAACGATGACTCCCTATTACGATCAGCCGCGTCCCGCGCCACAGGGACCACAAGACCCCGTCGGTCTGGTTGTGTTGCTCGGCTGCGCTGTATTTGGCTTCCTCTGGTACATCGCAGTGACACGGCTGCACCTGCGGAACCAACAGTGCCTCGAGATCTTCCTTTATTGCGCCATCCTGTTCTTTGGAGGCGGCCTGGTCATAACCCAGCTGGTGGGAAGAAGGTCCAAGCGGGAAGCAAACTGGCCCCATCCACCCCTCTTTGTTCGTGGAGCCAGGGATGCGGCCACTCTCGCCGGAACGCATCAGAATGGCGCCACATTGCTCGGCTATGACATTCATAAAGAGCCTTGGCTTTGGCCTGATGCGGTGCGGATGAAGCATGGTGTGATCGTCGGCGGGACGGGTGCCGGCAAATCGACCTTCCTCGAAAACATCATTGCTCAGGACCTTGCTAGGCGCTTCGGCGACCGCAAGATGCCAATGATCATCTTCGACGGCAAAGGCGAGCGCGAGTTCCTCGACCGGCTCCTCCCGCATATCGAAGCTGCCGGCCGATTGCAGGATTTGCGTGTCCTTGATCCAACCCATCCTTCTGAGTCGGCGCGTTACAACCCGTTCTACGCCCTCGACGATGCGTACCAGGAGCATGTCAACTTCATCTTCCGCTCCTTTGGCCTTCGGGAAGATTTCTTCAAAGGTCACCAAGAGGCGTATCTTTCGGACCTCGTTCGAATCCTCCAGTACACGGGCAAGCTCTTCAATGTCTATGACGTGTTGGTCATGGCGCTCGACGAGAAGGTCCTCCAGGAGCAGATCGAGATCGCGAAGACGCGCCTCGCCACCCTGCCCAATATCTCCATGCAGAAGCGGTTGAACTTCGAGATGTCGGTACGCATGCTGCAGCGGTCCTTCTCCGATCGCGAGCGCGTGGAGAAAATCCAGGGTCTCTTGAACGAGTTGCTGAGCTTCCTGGAGGATGAGTTGTCCATCGTGACTGGGTCTTACCAAGACCTGCTCACGCTGGACGACGTCTTCGAGAAAGACCTGATTCTGTTCGTCTCGCTCAATACGAACCGAAACCAGCGAGCTGTCGAGGCGCTCGGCAAGATCCTCTTGCAGAACATTCAGCTGATGGTTGGCAAGCGCTACGCACAGTCAACCGGTGATCGCGATGCGGACGAACCGATGCTCTCGGTCATTCTCGACGAGTTCGCCCCCTTCGCTTACCCGGGATTCACTCAGGTCCTCCAAACCGCGCGGGGCGCCCGTGTGTCGTTTCTCTTCTCCTTCCAAAGTCTGCCTCAACTGCAACGCGTGAGCCAGGCGTTCTCGGATGAGGTCTCATCGGCGCCGGGAACGAAGATGATCATGAACGTCTCCGAGGAGAATACGGCGCAGTGGTTCCTTAAGGCGTCGGCGAAGATTGCGACCAAGCGACGCAACCTCTCCGTCCGCAGGTCAGGGATTCTTACGACCAAGTACACCGAAACTGGCACCGGTAGCGAGAGTGAAATCAAGGAGACGCGAGCCCGGGAAGATCACATCAAGAACCTCCCTGTGGGCCAAATGGAAATCCTGATGGTCGATAGTCGTGAGGGAACGCGCTACTCCCACCTGCATGTCCGCCGTGCTCCCAGCTTCCGCCTCGAAGGCCTCGTATCCCGTCTCTACCCGAAGATGCACAGCTACCTCGATCCGGAGGTCGGCGTCAACCTGCGATTCAAGAAAGCTGAGAACCGCAAGCAGCGACGCAGAAGAACGGCTGGCGTTTCGCTCGACAATCCATCAGGAGAGTGACTATGTCACGCGTGTCGTCCATGAAAGCTCTCATTTTGGCCGTTGTGTCGCTCACGCCCAACAGCTTCGCCTTCGGACAATTTGACGTTCACACTCCCCCATCCGTCCGCCCACAGCAACGTCGGCAGCAAGGTTTCTTTGACTACGCTCTCGGGAAGGTCAATCCGAATGCCAAAGATTATGGCGATTCGATGCAGTCCGGAAGAAACGCCGTGGTCCAGCACAGCGTAGATGATCTGTACTTCTGGTCCAACGTCGTCACCCTCTTGCTGCTGACCGGAGCCTGTGGCACGGTTCTGCTGCAGTGGCGTTCCGCCGACAAGAAAGAGGTCGTCGCCGCTGCTCTGATCACCGAGCTTTGGAACGGTCGGGTCAGCGACCGGGTCGAAATTGATCGGCGTACAGAGCAGTTCAACGCGTTGGTCCAGTCGCACAACGCTGAAGTGGAACGAGCATTGCTGCTCAGGTCCCAAACGCAAGAGGCCGCGAAAGACGGCGACGAAAGGTTGAATAGGAACGTCCAGAAGGTTGCCACGAAGGGTGCTCTGAAGGTCCCGAAGGGAGATACGACACAGATCCGCGTGCACGTCGACAGAGCTCCCGCGGACTTCGGGGAACAGAATATCGATCCCGAACAGGAACGCCTCCTTCTCCAGCGCCGGCTGGAAGCACTCCAGAATAGCGAACAGAACCTTAAGCAGCGTCTGAATCAGACCACGCTCTTGCTCGATCAGGAGCGGCGGCGCAACGGGTCTCTTAAAGGCGCATGAGAACCAACATGAATGCTAAAACGCCAACCGACTTCACCAACCATGATGAGTGGCTTGCTTACGTGCGCGGGAACATCGCAGAATCCGACCAACCTTTCGTTCTTGCTTGCGGCCGCACAGAGCTGTTCAAGAACTTCTACGCGGTCCGTCATCGGCCATTTCCCATCGAGTTTGCGCAGGAAGTGGAGGGCATTTATACCCTCGCCGGGCCTGAGCGCTCCAGCCGATTGGAACACTTGAACGATCAGATCTTCGCTGCGATTACCGGGTTCCTGTTCGACCAGACAAAGCAGCATCCGGTTCGCAGTGACGATGTGATGCCGGTCTCCTCGCGCGAACGGATCGAAGAGTTGCTGGCATACCTGGCAGAGAAGAATCCCTATTTTGCATTATGGATCGCTTACAAAGAAGCGGCCACGGATCGTTCTCCTGCCAATAGTTGGGAGAAGTACGTTTCCCAGCGCCCCGGATCAGGCAGCGATGACGACAAGGCTTTCACCCGAGCGATGGCAGAACTCGACCGAGTTCTGCTCTATTTACATGCAAAAGATTTTGCGTTGCCCAAGTATTTCGTTGAGCGCTGCTGGTTCCTGCACCATCTGCATGGTCCAGAAAGAATGCTACAAACCCGGGCGCTTCTCCACACTCTCACCGCGGAGATCGGCCCATGCGCGTCCGCGTAATCAGCTTTGGGACCAATTGGTGGGCCATGCACTCCTCGGATGAGAGCGATCCGTATCGATTTCGGCGAAACGCCGCCTACTTCAACGCGGCCGCGTTGAAGTCCGGAAGACGCCTGCGTCACAGTGCTGTGTACCCTGGCCAGATCAGATTCAACGCGAACAGCGGCTTTGATCCGGAGTTCCCCAGCCGTGCCATTGGACGGACGTTCTTGTGTTCGGGACCTCAGCAGATGGCCGGCAGAGTTCATCTTCTGTTTGTCCGGCTGCTAACGAAAGCCTCACCAACCGCCTTTCTGGTGACCCTAAATTCTCGGGAGCACGGCTCCATACGCTTCGACTCACCGGGCTGGAGATCGTCCGGGGTGCAGCCGATTTCGATCAGTTTGCGTGGTCCAAGGTTCGAAGCCATGCTGCTGATGGGCGGCCACGAGTGGGTTTCGAGCGACTGTGGAAGATGGAAAGTTGACGCAAAGGGCAACCGGCTCGTGCTTGCCGAGCACGGGAGAGAGGTGCCGCAGTGAGGTATTTTAAGGGCTACGTTTCAATCTCCGACGAGCGTGATATCCCAGTTCTGCTGCTTATCCGGAACGCGCGAGCCATCTCGTTTCAGCAGATATGCGAGTTCCTGATGCTGGAGGAAGTGGAGACGGTTCGTCGAATCATTCATTGGCGAGTGACCCGTCTGGAGAAACACGGACTTATCAAGCGCCTCAAACAGGATCGTTTTCGCGGTCAACCCGTCTTCGCAATCACGGCGTTGGGGCTGCGAGTTCTCGAGTCGAGAGGTCACTATTTACTTTCCTTGCCCTCGACTGTCGAAAGGATCATCCACCCAAACCAGATCCCCCATGCTATGGAACTGGTCTCGATCCGATTAGCAATAGCGAAACAAGGCATCCTGCATTCATGGCAAGGGGAACTGGAAGTAGCCTCTCGCAACCTCGTTCTCGAGACCGGAACGTCGAAAGACTACGACGCGATAGCCGAGGTTCTGATTGGGAATGAGGTGCAGACCTTCGCGATCGAGTACGAGCGTACCGCCAAGGCAGCCGCTCGGTATGAAGAGATCCGGAACACGCTTCGCCGCGATCAGACGGTCGACGTCGTACTCTACCTGACGTCGGATCGAAACATTTTGTACTTGCTCGCCCTCGAAATGAGCGGCGTCGCAAAGCGGGTCGGCATCGCTCTGAGCGAGTCCTTTCGTCAGGACCTCTTAGAAGCGAACACTCTTCTCGTTGCTGCGGGTTCGGAAGTCATCCCCTTTCGCGCACTGTTTGCCGGCTAGATCCCTCCTGAATCAACCTGCACAGCTTCCGAACGTGTCTTCCTGATCGGCCTTTGACGTCCTATTGCCGTGACAAGCCATCCGTTTGAGCGGATTTGCACCCTCCTAAGTCGTTTCACTTGCAGCACTTGCAAGCTGACTATCCCTTGTGTACGTCGTTATGGGGGGTGAGTAAGAGGTGATGCTGGAATGCATAAATCGGGGGCAGAGAGCAGCAAGAAGGGAGCCCAAAGCATGGATGTACATATGGAGCAGGTACGTCGTCTAACGCAGGAACATGGCAACAATCTTGCGTTCGTAGTGAATCATTCCGGAGGTAAGGACTCGACAAGAATGATGGGTCTGGTCCGCCAGATGTTCCCGGATCACCCGAGCTATGCCGTCATGGCCGATACCGGCTTTGAGCACCAGAGGCCCATCTCAGCCGCAGATTGGGCCCGGTCCCGATGTTCCGAGTTTGGTCTTGATCTCACAATTGTTCGTAATTCAAAGCGCACATATTTAGAGATGGTGGAGCAGCGTGGCATGTTCCCATCTCCGCAATTTCGGCAATGCACCTCAGACCTGAAGCGCGGTCCGATCGACAAGTTCATCCGCGGTCTGCCGCATAACGTCATCGTGAACTGCATCGGCATTCGCGCTGAGAATCACACGCCCGCGCTCGGTTGTCTCCGCTGAGCATCAACCAATCCGTGTCTACTCGGCAGAGGACCGTCTACAACTGGTTCCCTATCTACGAGCAATCCCTCTCAGAACTGCTCGACTGGCACTGGAGGAACAACGTCCCGCTTCATCCGGTGTATGTGCCGGAGTACCACAAGGACGGTACGACCGGCGGGTATCTCAGGCGTCTGTCCTGTCGAGTTTGCATCTTCTCCACCGATGCTGACCTTCAAGCGATCCATGTTCACGACCGGTCGGCGTTCGATATGGTCGCGGATCTTGAACGCAAGCTCAACTTCACCATGCGCCCGGGTGCCAGCCTGGTGCAAATAATAGAAGCTCGTTCCTTAGCCCAGAACGAGGAAGCACGGCAACAGAGCTTCTGTTTTTGAACTAGCTGCCATCACAGTCGACCTCCGACATTCCAACCTTACCCATCCTGAGGCCCGAGTTGTTCGGCTTCTAAGGGTGTGCTGCGCACGTTCTCCTCGCGTAGGACTACCCACGTCTTTTCAACGCCCAGCCTCCAATTTCGGCTTTGACCCGCCCTGCCATACCAATCAATTCGACGACTAAACGGCACCCCCCCCCCCCCGCGATTGCAAAAAGGAACTCCCATGCGCGAATTACCTCGGGTCGTCCTCGCTCCAGTGGAGTACGTCCCCGTTTTCTCGTTTCGTTTCGCTCGACAGGTCGTGCTCTGCCTGCTACTGACCGCAGAAAACATCGGAGTGATTATCTTCGCCAGCCCACCTCTTTACGGCGTCACTGCCGGTCATCTACTTCGAAGTTTAGGCGTCAGCTCACTCTTCGCAGCACTTCTTGGCTCGCTCGTCTGGGTCTGGCTTGTCGTCTTCCGCAAACCCGTACGCTAGTTCCCCAACCCCGCCCCACCCACGAAAGAGAGGAGAATCACCATGCAACGCAGCTTAGGCAAGATGTCCGCTCACAAGATGTTTAACTGGCGCGACCGCGCCGCAGACTCCATTCAACAGACCGTCTCCACATTCCTCGCTGTCGGAGAAGCCATCGCCACTCGTTGGATCCAGACACCGAAGGGTGTTCTGCTGCTGCAGATGGTTCCGGATAATGCGTCGTCCGGCGCGATCTATGTCTTCGACCGGCAGCGCGACGACTGGTACATGCTCTCGTTCGAGGGCTGCGAAGACCAGTTCACCTCCGAGCAGTTCGACCGGGTTTTCTCGGAGTACAAGCTGTTCAGCTACGTGGAACAGCCCGGTCTATTGCTATCTCAGATGCACATGGCAAACGCGTAACCGTGTCCCTTCCGTTCCGCTCCCTTACAACCTAATTCACCCAACTCCAGGAGGAGTCACCATGAGTCTGTCTGCTGGTCGCATCCGCTCAATCAATCGTGCTCTCGCCAAAACTCACGCAGCCGCCTATACCGCTCGGGACCGCAACCCCCATCGCTTGCCCGCCCACCTGTCTTCGTCGACGTCCGCTATTCCGCCCCACACCATCAAGATCGTCGCGGTCCCGAAGCCGATCTGCGCCTGAAGCCATCAACCGGAATCGGCGAGAGAGTGCGTCTATCAGCCACTCGGCTCGCCGTTTCTCGTAACTTTCGCTTGAACCTGAACCGGAACTACTCCCGCAGCCACGGAACGACCGGCTGCTCTTGTCTATTGTCGCGACCGTCGAGTTCGACTCGACCGACACGCGAACTGGAGAACCATCATGCTACCTGGTGAAACCATCGCCTCTGGCGCACCATCAGCCTGCCCTGACTGCGCGGCTCAGCTCCAGCTTGAAGTCCTGCAGAGTGCCGCAGGTTTCTACATCGGTACTCGCTGTGATTGTGGACCTTACAGCCGGGAGTCTGGCTACTTCAAGTCTCGCGATCTTGCCTCGGCCGCTTTTCTAGGAGGTCACTTCGGACGTTGATTTCAAGAAGCACCTGCGGATTTGACCGAGTTTTCTGGCCGGGATACAACCGCACCACTGGAAGGGAGACCCGGCTATGCCCGATCACTTTTGTGTCACCCGCCAAACGGCGGATCAGTTCTTGAAGCTCTTCGTGAACCGCCTTGCTTACGGAATTCAACGCGACAAACCGCTATCTGATGGAACGTTCCCTTATATCAAGCAGAAGCGGCCTCTTGATCTGGATGCGGTGAGGATGCACCTGAACGGGGACATCACCATTAACCTGTACGCCATCAACCCGCAGACCCAGAGCTCGAAGTGGGTGGCCATCGACGCCGACTACGAAGGATCACTTGCAGCTCTGTTTCAATTGCAGTGGGAACTGAGACAGGATGGGGTGGACGCGGCGCTCGAACAATCGCGCCGGGGTGGCCATCTTTGGGTGCTTGCAGAAAACCACTGCTCGCATCGCAATGCCGTGTCTATATCTACAATCTCGCCCTTCGTCTCGGAGTGCCTGTCAAAGGTGCAGGTCTTCGGGAAGGGATCGAGGTCTTCCCAAGACAGGACACGATTGAAGCAGGCGCTTACGGTAATGCGATTCGCGGACCATTGGGAGTGCACCGCAAGAGCAACCGGCGTTACTGGTTCTACGAAGCGGACTTGAACCCAGAAGCGCAGTTGGCCTACCTGCATGGATTAAAGAAATTGACCGCAGCCGAGCTTGAGTCACTCACCCGAGGGATGTCTCTGCCGCAGGCGTACAGGCCACCGGATCCGGAACCGTTCATTCCGCGACCTGCGACTGCGGGCCGGCAAGAGTTCCGCATCCTCGATTACGTTCGAACTACGGGCAAGCAGGACAGTCGAAACTGGAAGGCACAATGTCCATCGTGCGCTAAAGGTGGCCGAGATCGCTCCCGCAACAATCTCGGGATCAAGATCACGGACCCGCGTTTCTATGTGTGCCGCGCCGGATGTACCAAAGACGACATCCGGGAGGCACTCGGTCAACCCGCACGCAAGATACTCACGGCTTAGGAGGTGGACATGACGACGAAATCAGGAACCGAGAAGCCGTCTTCCACGTCCCGACCGTATGCGCTCCATGGGCTCTCATTACCGGCGGGTGTCTTGCGGGCACTCCAGAAGCGAGGTATCTACTGCACTCCCAGCATCTCGGTTGAACACCAGCACTTGGCCGGGCGTTACGTTCTGCGTGGCGTCGAATCCGGTGGCGCTGTCATCGACATGGGGCGGGCCTGCGCATACTTGTCACCGGATGGGCGCCCGCTGCCCTGGTTGCAGTCCATCGACTCCATCGCGGTGAACGGACGTCACGCAATCTTCCTCGCCGAGAGCTTCGTTCGCATTGAGATGCTACGTACGGTGCACACCTGCGAGTTGACCATCACTGGCCATAAACTGCTGACTGCACCGGGGCGTACTCGTCCGGACATTTCTTCAGCACTGCTCTTTGGAGGTCAGGACGGCGTGCTTCCTCTTGAGCTTTGGAAGGAGGAACACAAGGCAATACGCGGTGAGCTGGCCCCAACCTTTTACAGTCGCGGCGGCGAGGCAATCAGCCCACCAGAGCAGTTTGAGACAGCGATCAGAAAGATCACGGGCGCAGTCTGCTGCATCGGCTGCCGGCACACGCACGTCGGGGCGCCCCCTTCATCACGGCTTGAGCCGTAAAGCGTTGGTGAGATGCCGGAAGAATCACTTAACACAATGCGACTTATGAGGACTGATTCTGAATCAATCAGTTGGGTGGCAAACGCCATCAACGCAGACCCGGGCCGATGAAAATCAGGAAAGCTATGATCACCGCCGCAACGACGAGACCCCATGCCGCGCTCCACGTAAGGTGGACGGCTGGCGAGACTTCCCTCGATACCAACTCAGTCTGCATGTTCGGCAGGCCAAACATGCCCGATCCAGCGCCAAAGGAGGATAACGCTGCCAATGCCAGCGCGGACCCACGTCCCATCGCCAGGTTCATCGCAGGGGCTGCCACTGCCAAGCCGGTCGCGCCCATGGTTTGAGTTAGCACACCGGTACAGCACGCGAGCAATCCGGCAGCGACATAGGGGATCCAGACAAGGCGGAACAGACGTCCGTTTCTGTCGTCGAGGCCGGCCCATCGTTTCAGCTCAAACGCGGTTGCCTGCATGGACAGGAAGTAAAACACTCCACCAAGCAGAAACAGCCCGCCGCGCCAAGCGACTGCAGGACGGAGCCGGGTAATCATTTCAGCGGCATCTCCTAGACCGGTGACACCACTAAAAGCGACGTAACCTGAGGAGATGAGCAAATTAAAGACCATGTAAAGCCACAAGAGATAGCGAAAGCGGTTTGCCTTCGGCGACACCAGATGTAGCAGCATCCAGGCCACTAAGCCGGCACCGAATTGCACACCGGGACCAGCTGCCTTGATTCCAAGTGGAGGCGCGCCTGGGAAACGGCAGGTCTCCCACCAGCCCGTCAGCATCGTGTTATGCCCACCGGCAACGAGACAATAACCGCCGTGACCAAGGCCCTCATGCGTCATTACGGAAGCGATGTAAGCGAGCATTCCAAGCGCAGCGAGCATTATTTCGCTGTCCCGAGGAGCAGCCGGTCTCATTGTCTGCTCTCCTTTGGACGGTCCCTCAATTGCGGGGCACTCTCCCCCAAGATATAGGGAAGTAAACCGTAGAGGAACCGCGAGCTTCGCTCTGCCCCTAGGATAGGTCCTGATACACGCACTTCCCGTCAGCTACCCCGGCAAGAAACGATACGCGGCAGGTTCAGCTTTTTATCCGGCCGACGCGCCGCCCCTTTGCGGCGCGCTCCCTTCGGCTTACTCAAGAATGTTCGACTTCGATCCCGGCGCTCTCAGGAGCGCCATTTTATTTTGGAGAAGACAATGACGACTCAGGAAGAGAAGCTAACGATAGAGCCCGCTGCTCTATTTGCTCAGCTCGCCGATCCATTCGATCCGTCCGAAATCAAGTGGCGGGTCACGCACACAACCCAGGATGGCACTCGCGGTGCCCTTATAGCGTTTGCGAACCCGCGCGCCTATACCGATCGCCTCAACCAGATCTTTACACCGACGGGATGGACTCGGAGCTATACCGTCGCAAAGGTCGAGGGAGTCAGTCGTTTCAAGCGAGACAAGGTCATTGTCACAGGCAAGGTCCTAGTCACATGCTCGCTCACCATCCATGGCCTTGGGTCGCACACCGGCGGCGGCGAGGAGTGGGCTGACGAAGAGAACGCGATGACAAGTGCCGAAGCCCAGGCTTTCAAACGGGCGTGCACCTGCTTCGAGCTTGGGCGGTATCTGTACAACTTCGCGGAGATGTGGGTTCCATTGAATGATCGTCGCCAGCCGCTGGAACTTCCGACACTGCCGAAGTGGGCGCTTCCCAAGCTGCAGAGTAAAGATCGCCAAGATCAATCGAAGGCTGGAGCGCAGCCACTGGCAACGCAGCGTGGCCCCATTGATCAGAACGCGACGGTGAAGATCGAAGGCTTTCGGCGCCTCCTCGGGGATCACATCCATAGAGAGATCCTGCGGCGTGTTGCTCGGACCGAGAGCGCAGACCAGATTCCTAACGCGCAGCTACAGATGAGCGTGATGGATGTTATGGAACGCGCCACTCGCGGCGTCTATCGTGCGAATGCTCTTGCCGAGACCGTTGGCGATACGGCTTTCATCGCGGTGCTAGACAGCCTGCAGATTGGGTCTATGACGACGATCGCAAGCCTCGAAACGCTCAAGCGCTTGGTTTTGGAGCTCGAGCGGATGGAGGAGCAGCAAGCCGCCTGATCTTAATGACTGTGAATGGAATCAAAGCCGCTGGTGTCCGGAGGTACTATGTGCAACGTCCAGATGATTCGGGAAGAGAGGGGCTTGGTCTCCATACCGGTTCAAAGAGCTGTCTACTGTGAGAACTGCGAGCAAGTCTCGAACTCGGCTTGGCTCCGTTGCGGGCGCTGCGGCTCCGGAGAGATCCTAGAGCTTCTGAACCTCGTCAGAGAGCCGTTCCCGCCGAACCCACCACCGCCATCCACAGCGATTGCTCTCTTTCGCGAAGCCGCATGACCTGGTCTGTGTCGTCGGAACCAATACGGGCGGCTCTCTTCTAATCTGCTATTTAGATGTAATTTGTCTGTGATTGTGCTACATTGAACGCAGTACGCGTCAGAGAGGGAACCTAGACATGGCCACTGCATCTCTACCGAGACCGGACTTGTCTGCCCATCGGGAGGCTTTGCGGCTTCCGCTTGCAACCGTTGTCGGCAAGTTGGTGGAGATCGTCGGTCGGAAGCTCACCGCGTACATCGGCGGGGTGAAGGATGTTCGCGCGGTAGACCGTTGGATCGGCGGCAGCGAGATCTACGGAGACGCCGAGGCAAGGTTACGGTTCGCATTTCAGGTCGCGCGAACACTGAGCGAGAAGGATTCACCTACTGTCGTTCAGGCATGGCTGACCGGCGTCAATCCCGAACTGGGTGATCGTGTGCCCTTGCGGCTGCTGCGGGAGAACGACATCGACGCAGTCGCTCCAGCAGTCCTGAGCGCTGCACGCGCTTTCCTCGCTGGAGGATAGGTGATGGCGCTGGAGACTCGGCAACCGTTAGGGCTGGTCTATCGGCTCGGTCGTCGCCCCAATGCTTGGCAACCGCAAGAGTGGTCCCTGGCGCACGCGGACGGAACGTTTGGGAATCGATTTGACGATCCGGAGGGGTACTACCGCGTTCTCTATGCCTCATCCCAGCGAGTCGCTTGCTTTGTAGAAACCCTGGCGCGTTTTCGGCCAGACTTGGCTCTACTGGCGGAACTGACTGCCATCGACGGTCCGGACGACTTCTTCCCGCTTGGAACGGTACCCCGCGATTGGCTGGACGTGCGCACGATGGGAAAAGCGGAGATCGGAGGATCCTACGCAGACATTTATGCTGCGGGATGGGTCAGCCATTTGCGGAGAGGTCTGGCAGGCGAAGCGCTCAGACTAGGCGTTAAGGATATTGACCTGAGCACGCTGCAGATGGCGGAGCCCCGGCGCTTGACCCAGTTGGCCTCCCGTGAAGTTTACCGGTCTCACTTGGCCGGTATTTTCTACGGTTCGCGGTACGGTCACTCCCTCGAGAACTGGGCTCTGTTCGAGCCGTTCTTGCTAGCGGGTCCGGCATCTGACACGTTCTCAGCAGACGATGCAGACTTTCTTCAAGCACTCCTGCTATTAGGAATTCGGCTGCAACCCGGCCTCTAACACAGGCTCCTTCTTTACAGGCTGGGTACTTCGCCCCGCGACGGCCAATCTGTTCCGAGAAGACAAACAGGGCGGAACCGGGACCGTCTCCTCCAACAAACATTTCAAAATTGAGAGGTGCACGATGCGTTCTGTCGCACGCCTGAAGATGGGCTATTACCCTCTGCCGCAAAGCGAAGGAGCCAAGCTCCGAACGCTCCTTGAGTTCCCGGCACAAGCATCTGTTGTGGATCCGTGCGTGGGCCAAGGAACGGCTCTTCACCTCCTCACGAACGACGCAGATGTTCGCCGTTACGGCGTTGAGCTCGATGCGGAGCGCGCTCTCACAGCAGGATCGAGCGGAATCACGACGATCCAAGGCAATGCGTTCGATGCGGTCGCTCACTCAGAGTCGTTTTCCCTGCTCTACCTGAATCCGCCCTACGACTCGGAGATCGGCTCAGTCGCGAACAACCGCATGGAGCGGCTATTTCTGGAACACATGTATCGCTGGCTCGTGCCAGAGGGCATTCTCGTCCTGGTGATTCCGTTCGAGCGCCTGCACGACTGTGCCGGCATTCTGGCCTCTCACTTCGCCCGGCTCAACGTGCTTCGAATGACGGATGAGGAAGCCGTGCGCTTTCGCCAGATCGCCGTGGTCGGCGTACGTAAGGACGTTCGCGGCGCTGCGCTTGAAACCAACAAACGACAACTGCAAAGGATCAGTCCGTACGGCAGTGTAAGCGAACTGCCAGACCTTGAAGCCGGCGTCGTTTCGCCCTACACCGTACCGGGTTCACCTGAGGCGATGCTCACCTATCGCGGTCTCCCTTACGACCTGCTGGAAGACCTGTTGCCTCGTTCGGGCGCTTGGAAACAGGTGACACCGTTTCTACTGCCACGAGAGGACGTCGCCACAGGTCGTCCGATTACACCTCTGCATGGTGGCCACGTCGGCTTGCTGTGCACCGCCGGCCTGCTCAACGGAGTTTTCGGGAGCGGAGAAGAGCGGCACATTGCGCGCTGGCGATCGGTGAAGCATGTGTCCACCTTTATCGAGGACGAGGGAGACGCGCAGGTCGTTCACCACCGTGAACGCTGGACCAATGAGCTGCGGCTCGTGTACGCGGATGGCCGCACCCTGAAGCTGACCGAAACGCCACCGAAACCGGAAGAGGACAACGATGCAGAATGCACATCTGAGGCTCGGGCTGCTTGAGTATCAGCGCTTTACCGAGAAGATATCGACCCGCATTCGTGTGCGGGTCGATCGCTATGTGGGTGAAGGGAGGAAGGCACACCTGCTCAGCGTCTTCGGCAACGATTCGGACGTGGGCGCCGTCACGGCGGCGGTGCATGAGAAGGCCACGTTCACGTTGACGTTCCCGAACGGCACCACCAAGGAGGTCAGCCTGGGGGAGCACGCCTCCTGCTACAAGGGCGCGGTCAGTCTTCCTGACCGGAAACATCCCGTGCGTCATTTGCTGGCTGTTTCGGAAGAGCTCCACAACAACGCGGGCGTGGGACGGACGATCCTGCTCCGCTACAAGCGCGAGGAGGCTTGGGCGACGCTGGTGAGCTTTCTGGGGCTTCCGGCGGAGCCGAGTTGGGCCAGCTATGTCCTTGCTAGGATCGAGAAGGAGAAACAAATCCAGAACCTCGATGGGATCGGGTGTCAACCCGTGCTCATCTCTGCCACAGCGGAGGAGATCCTTGGCTGGGTGAGCAAAGGAGTACGCTCTCAGGCGCTCAGCTTCCCAGAACGCAATGGCCCGATCCGGTGGCCGAGCCTCGCGCTTGAGGACCTTCTGCACCCGTCTCTTATCGAACAGGCGGCTTGAGCCAGAGTGGTACACTTGTGTACACAATTCAGGAGGCACCATGGAAGCTGTCAGAGTTGGCATCCGCGAGTTCCGTGACAAGCTGGCAAGCTACCTTCTCGAGTCTGAGGCTCCCGTCGCAATCACTCGGCATGGAGATACGGTCGGTTACTACATCCCGGCACGCCGGAGGCGTAGCGAAAGCGAACGAGAGGCGTTAAAGGCAGCTGCGGCACACATGCGAGGAGTGTTGGCCACTGAAGGCATCTCTGTAGACGAGGTGCTTGAAGATTACAAACAGTTGCGGCGGGGCGCTCGGTAATGAGCGACCCGAAGCGACTGGTTCTCGACGCGAACATTTTGCTGAGAGCCGTCTTTGGATTGCGGGTGCTCAGTCTGTTGGAGTCATACGAGGAGAAGGTGGTGTTCTACAGTCCCGATGTTTGCTTCGAGGACGCCCGTAAGTACATTCCCGAGATCGCCGCACGACGCGGTTTCGATGCGGCTATTGGGTTGTCCGTTCTCGATCAACTTGAGCGAGTCGTGGAGATCGTGGATAAAAGCCTGTACGAACAGTACGAAGAAGTTGCCCGTGAGCGCATCGTATCGAGGGATCCCGCAGATTGGCCTATTCTTGCAACGGCGCTGATGTTAGAAGCTCCTATATGGACAGAAGACCAAGACTTCTTCGGCACCGGGGTCGCCACCTGGACCAGCAACAGAGTTGAGTTGTACTTCCAGAACTAACGACGGCTTATCCGGACAGCGAGTTATCCGCAACCTTCACGCGGAACAAGCTTTCATCAAAGCTGCTGCCTAAGCGGCCCTTTTCTGCCCTTCCACAATCCTCTAAATCCATACCTGGTGAGGCTTCTTCCATGGAGACTACCTTCGACTACCTGCGCGCGCACGCTGTTGAGCTTGGCACCCGCATCCTTGAAACGTATCCTCCACTGCAAAGCACCAAAGACGTTGTCGCACCTGCCATAGCGACCTTACTAAGGAAGGCCCTGCCAGCCCAGGCGCTTGCGATCACAGGGACGGCAAAGTATCTGCGTAGGGCAAGAGCGGCGCGCATCGTCGCAGAATGCGGTGCGGGTAAGACCTTCATGGCTTTGGGCACAGTGCATGTGCTCGCGGCTGGAAAGGCCAGCTCGACGCTGGTAATGTGCCCATCGCACATCACTCACAAGTGGGCGCGTGAGGCGCTTCTGACGGTGCCGCGGGCACGGACCTTCCTGATCGAGGACATGCGCAACGGCGGTGATCCGAAGCGACCGCATGGCATCTGCGAGGTTCGGCTCAGCAAGGGCAAGACTGTCTACGAAGGCAAGCGCCTTACCCTGTCCGAACTGCGGCGGATGGGGCGAAAGGAATGGCAGCGGCGTTACCCGGGCCCGACGTTCTTTATCGCCGGTAAAGACCGGGCGAAGCTCGGGTACTTCTGGGAGCACGCTTTCCTTAAGGCCCAGTCGGGTCCGCACTTCGGGGGTGTGGTCAATCCAGACTCGGGTATAGCCATCCTCGATTCTGAGCAACAGAAGCTCACCTCGCTAGACTTTCTCGACAAGCTGAAAATGTCAGAGATACTGCCCTCGCTCCACGGCGGCACCACACGCTTTTCGGCCTTGTGGCAGGCGGATCGCTCGCGCATTCAGCGGATGGCGCCGCTCGAGTACATCGGCCGCTATATGGCGGGGTGGTTCGACTTTGCGATAGCGGACGAGTTGCACCAGCTTGCAGGTGACACGGCTCAGGGCAACGGTCTCGGCGTCCTCGGGCGTGCAGCGAAGAAGCTGATCGCATTGACGGGCACGTTGATGGGCGGCTATGCCGACGATCTATTCAACATCTTCTACCGTATGGAACCACGCACCATGGTGGCCGAAGGCTTCGCCTACGGCGGCCAAGGGCGACGTGACTTCCAGCAGCAGTACGGTGTGCTCGAAACGATCGAAAAGGTGCAGGGAAAGGACAACGCCTGCTCTCGCGCAACCAAGAAGACCATCCACGTTCTCCGGAAGCCGGGTGCTTCACCGTTGCTGTTCGGCAAGTTTCTGATGAACACGACGGCGTTTTTGTCTCTCGAAGACATCTCGGACAATCTGCCCCGCTACGACGAGAGCGTGATCTCGGTGGACATGGACGAGGAGCTTCGGACCGCCTACGAAGAACTGGAGGAGGACATCCGGTCGGCCATCAAGGCGCACCGGGGCAACAAGAGCCTGATGAGCATCCTGCTCAACACGCTGCTCCTGTACCCCGACCATCCTTACGGCTTCGACGAGATCTGGGCACGCGCCTTCGATCCGGTGAAGAAGGGGTACGAGAAGTTCCTCGTAACCGTGCCGGCGGCTCTCCAGCAGGATCAACTTTATGCCAAGGAGCACTCGCTGGTCGCGGACATCCGCGAGGAGTTGAGGCAAGGGCGGCGGTGCCAGGTGTACGCCACCTACACCGGCGAGAAGGACGTAACCCTTCGTCTTGCGACTGTCTTGCAGCAAGCCGGTTTTCGGGTTGCGGTGCTTCGCTCCTCGGTGCCCACAGACAAACGGGAGGACTGGTACGAGCGGCAGCTCAAGGCCGGTATCGAGGTGGTCATTTGCCACCCGAAGCTGGTCGAGACCGGTCTCGATCTCCTCGCGTTCCCCACCCTCTACTTTTATGAGACCGGCTACTCGCTCCACACTCTGAGACAAGCAAGCCGCCGTTCCTGGCGAATCGGGCAGAGACACCCGGTGCGGGTCAAGTTCCTCACCTACAACGGCACGATGCAAGAGACCTGCCTGCGTCTGATGGGCAAGAAGATGCTCGTCGCACTCATGATGGAAGGCAAGTTCTCGGGAGAGGGTCTCCAGGCGCTCGACGCTGATGAAGATCTCATGAGCGCCATGGCTCGCGAGCTGGTGGAGAAAGCTGGTGTCGGTGATTCGGCGGACGCCATCTGGCGTGAACTCGACCAGGAACGAGACAAGGTGTTGCCCCGTACTGGAGAGGTCGCAGACTTCGAGCAGCCTAGCCCCGCGGGAATGCTGCCGACGCTTACGCCACCTGCCGAACCTGTACCGTCACCCGGTATACACCTGCTCGACGCTCCCCAACCTACGAAGAAGCGCTCGAAAGCCGCTCTCTGGCCGACGGCCACGGAGGAAGTCGCACAGCTTCGGCTCTTCGGCTGAGTGCTACATAAAGACGAAAGGAAAGGCCAGCTTCGGCTGGCCTTTCTTTTCTGTACGGAGGTTTGTCATGCGGAAAGGGCCTCTTCTACCTGAGGACTTCTTGCCGACCAAGTTTTCGACAGCGGACGACAAAGCTGCGTTCGGAAACGCGTTGCTGCACTTCCTAGAGATGAACTGCAGGCGCGAGCTATTCACCAACAGCCTTTATGATCGCCTCTCAAGTTGCTACGGGCATATTGCTCACTGCGATCGTGAGACCTTCTATGAGACATGGTTCGACACGGATCAGGACCGGTTGCGCTTCATCCAGCACACCCTGCGCGGCCGTTGCTGGCCTAATCCGACGTTCACTTTCAGTGATCCTCCCCCGAAAAAGTGGACGGGTTAAGCTGCGGCGCGCTCCATTTCGGCGGGGCTGAGATAGCCGAGCGCGGAGTGAAGACGGTGGGTGTTGTAGAAGCCTTCTATGTAGGCGAACAGGTCGCGCCTGGCCTGCTCTTTGGTGGCGTAGATGCGGTGATGCACGCGTTCGGTTTTAAGAGTATGGAAGAAGCTTTCCATGGGCGCATTGTCCCAGCAATTGCCTTTGCGGCTCATGGACGGGGTGATATTTGCCGCGGTCAGGGTCTGACGATAGGCTTCGGCGGCGTACTGAATGCCGCGATCGGAGTGATGGATGAGACCGGCTCCAGGGCGTTGCCGCTTAAGAGCCATGGCCAAGGCATCCAGCGCGATTTCGGTGTGCAAAGTGTCGCGCATGGACCAGCCGACGAGCTTCCTGGTGCAGCCGTCGAGGATGGCGGCGAGATACAGCCAACCTTCTCCCGTAGGGATATAGGTGAGGTCGGCGAGCCAGATCTGGTTCGGTTTCTGCGCTGTGAAGTTGCGCGCGAGCCTGTTGGGAGCGATCGGGTAGGTATGGCGGCTGTCCGTGGTTCTGGCCCGGCGCGGCAACGCGGCCAGCCCGCGCAGGCCTGCACACCGCATCAGCGCTTCCACGCGGCCGCGGCCCACAAGTTGGCCGGTGCGGCGAAGGACCACATGAATGCGCGGTGATCCATAGGTGCCGCTGCTCTCCAGATGGATCCTCCGTATCGCTTCAAGCAGCTGCCGATTGGCAGTGGTGCGCTTACTCTCGGCGCGGTTGCGCCACGCGTAGTAGCCGCTCGCCGAGACGCTCAGCACCTCACACATCACGCGCACCGGCCATGTGGCGCAGTTCTCCTGAACAAAATGGAACTTCATTTTGCCGCCACCCCGAAGATGGTCACGGTTTTTTTTAAGATCTCCCGTTCCATCCGCAGCCGGTCGTTCTCCCGCCGCAGACGACTGTTCTCAGCCGCGAGATCGGCAACCGAAGGACTCACCGGCTGCGCTCGCTGCTGCGCAGTGGGCGCTGTCCCGGAGGAAACGGTGAACTGCCGCATCCAGCGCCGCAGCACCGTCTCGTGCAGACCCAGCTCCAAGGCTACCTTCGAAGGCGGCAGCCCACTTGTCGATACCCGCGCCACTGCCTCGCGCTTGAACGCCTCAGGGAATATGCGGCGCTGTCCACTGCTCATCAGACACTCCTCGCTAAGCTCCCAGCCTAGCTGTTGTGTCCACTCAATCGGGGGAGGATCATCAGCGACGTAGAGCGAGCGGTCCAGCGCGAGATCGAGAGTCGTGGCTACCTCGCTCGCTATGAGTTGCACGCCACAGTCGCTGAGCACTCGAAAGAGATGGAGATCTTACACAAGCTGGAAGCGAAGTACCGCTCCGCCATGCCTCTTCCAGCTTACGAAGAACGGCCCATGGCTCCTGTTTCAAATAAGTCTGAAAGTCGGATGAGCATGGTCCCTCCTGTACAGGCAAGTCTCTTCGAACTGGGCTGACAGGTACCTTCGCCACGGAGAGCAACAGCAAAGCGTTCACAACGAGGAGGCCACATTGGGTTACAGCATGTATTACAACGGCGAGATCGCCGTTTCTCCGATCCTGACCGAGACGGACGCCGCCATCGTTCGAGCTGTTGTCGAAGAGAACGAAGCGAACAGACGGAGACCGTGTTCGCAGCGATTGCGGCCAGCCCGGAACCCGACCTGCCCTGGCACACAGGCCTTCTCACGGTGTCGGAGAACCGGAGCTTCATCCTTCCAGAGAAGGACGAGAGCCGGCCTGGGTTCGCCATGTGGCTCAGGCTGTTGCTCGAGCATTTCCTGTCCCCACGAGGGTACGTCCTGGGTGGACAGGTCTCCTGGGAAGGCGAAGACCCTGACGATCGCGGCACCCTTTATGTCAAGAGCAATGCCATCGAGATCGTCGATGACCTGATCTTCAACGCAGGGCCAAGCTGGGCTCCGAATCACTATGTTAGCGATGAACTGAAGCAGGTCGTTCGAGAGCTTCTGGACTCTGCTGACAATGCGGGATGTTCCACGGACCTGACAGTGGTCGGGTCGGAGCAGCTGGAAGCCGTGCGCTCCCGCCTTCCCAAGTATTAGCAAACGGACTTCGACAGCAGTTTGAAGCTCCGGAGCAGCCGAGCGACTCTGCTGGGCTCCTTTTGTTGCGCCCTCACACGATCGCAAGAGAGAAATTTATGACCAATCTAAGAGCCGTTCATGAGAACGGCTGTCCCCTTTGCCCTGTCATAGGCGCCAGTCCAGGTCACGCTGGTCAGGTCTACAGGCTGCTCTCTCTTCAGTTCAGTATCCCCCTCGCCGAGGCCATGAGCCGCTGTCACGACCTGATTCGCGTAGAGCCGCGTGCTTTACGGGAGTGGCTGCAGCACGTCAAGATCGACGAAAAGCACATCGAACACATCCCGCCGTCCGTACAGCACGGCATCATGGTCACGCTTCCAAACGGCCTCGGCATGCCTTTGATCGACGGCAAGCACCGCGCCGCTCGCGCGTTGCGGGACAACACGCACTTCTTCGCCGCAGTCCTCAACGAAAGAGAGACGCTGCAATTGCTGCGATTCACCATGGGGCGTGCGAACGCCAACCGCCAATGGAAGCTGCTCAGCGCTTCTGGACAATAATCAGCGAGATCGAGGAGAGATCATGGCCAGTCTGAAAACCACAGCCTTGTTGCGGGAGTTCTTCTACAACGGTGTTCGCGTGCCCGATCCCGGGCCGGACCTCACCGTCGAACAGGTTCGGGACCTGCTCACTCCCAACTACCCGGAGATTGCGACAGCAACATTGACGGGACCGGAAGATACGGGTTCCGCTTTGCGTTACACCTTCGCGAGGGCAATCGGCAGCAAGGGGTGACTCATGACGTCGTCGCATCTAATCGACCTATTTGCCGCGAAGGCCGCGACACCGCCGCCAGAAGCCAGCCAGCTGTTTGCGAGGCACCTCGAATGCAAAGAGTCCGTCCATCTCGCAGAAGCTCTCTGCGACGCAGTTCATCGCCACGGAGAGAGGAGCCGGGTCCTGCCGGCGCCGAGCGAAATGCTTGCACCGCTCGGTTAGAGACACTGGCGCCCGCATCGAGCCACGGTCTGCCGTCACTCGATGGTGTGCCGGTCGTATACAGCCACGAGTTCCAAGCGCAGTTGATCTATGAGCTCTGCGCGGCCCTGGTCCACGAGGGGTTAGGTACACCCGCTGAATGGAACAAGTGCGAGGAGAACGCGCTTACCTTTGCCCAGCGTGCCGTCATGACCTCCATCGGCGAGGAACGCTGGAACCTCCTCAAGCGCAATGTCGAATATCACCTCCAGATCAGCGATCTAGGCCAGCAAGACGGTTTGGACGCAGCGCTCGAACCCGGCCGTCTACTCGTCACTGTCGAGTGCGGCGGATCGGGATACCTGAACATCGGGCCGGCAGTGGACGCGCTTGAGGCCGAGGCCAAAGGTTTTGGAGCCGCGTTCTACTGGACGCTTACCTACGCTCTCTATCGCGTTATGCGGGTCTACAACCATGACGACGCTATCCAGTACGAGGAGCGCATGCGGGAGTACGCCGACGAGGAGCAAGGGGACGGGGGCGACACGAACGGGACGCAGTACGAGTTCCCTGACGTGGCAAAAGCGCTTCCCGCATGCATACGAGAAAGCCTTGATCGTAGTACCGGGCCTTCGAGCCTTTGCGCTCGGCGACTCCTCCGTGCACATCAGGATGGCTCGTTTAGCTCCTGGATACAGCGATTGCGACGTCTACAGCGGCTTGCCGGTGTGCGCGTACTGCAGTCGCCTGAGTATCTGGAATCGGGCAACTACGACAGTGCACCACTGCCATCGCTCTTGGTCGCATTCAAGGAGCACGACGCGATCACAGCCTGCTTCGATGAGGAAGGCCAGTACATGATGGAGGGAAGCTGTGAGCCGGCCGTCGGCGTCGTCTTCTCTCCATCGCGGCCGGCCGAGGTTCAAGAGGCGATCCGAGCCGTCTCTCGCTTCATCATCTTCAACCAAGAGCTCTTCGAGCTCATCGAGGAGTTGCAGGAATGGGAGAAACAGCATGCAGGTAAACATCTCGATTGGGCAGAACTGTCGTGTCGAGCTGCGTGAGGCGCTGCTGATCTACGGCGAACATAACCAAAGGTTCGTGACGAAGCACGAGGTGACTTTGCATCAAGACGGGCCACCCAGCCTCGGTCCGGCGCAGCCGCTAACGTTGAGCTTCGTGGAAGGACTGGTACGTTCCCTGCACGGTAGCTCCGCGGCGGAGGTCCTCCCGAAAAACATTTTAGCGAAGACCGATCGGATGATCTCATGGTGGACGCCTGCGCGATGCCGGCAGATGTTCTACGCGAGCGCGGAAGGCAAAGCCACTAACCTAAACGGCTGCAGCTTCCCCCAGCCGCCCTTGGTGTGGCGCGTCGAGGATGGCGGGCTGACCATCCGCGCGCTCCAACAGAACGAACGCCCGGATGCGGCCACCAAGCTCTCAATCGCACCGTTCTGGAATCTCTCCAGTGAGGGGAATGTCTGTACCGGGTCCATGCGCCGGCCGGATAGCGCCTCGTCGGCAAGCATTGCTGATTGGGAACAGGGCTTCTACGAAAGCGCCTTCACGCACACCAATGTCGGCCGTCTCACTCGTCACGAGGGCGGCTTTGAGACCCTGTGGCAGGGTCTTGTTGGCCAGGAGGCGTTTCCCCTGGAGACTTTAATCGGGCTGCCCCAGACCTTGGCGCAGTTCATCTGTGGATCGAGGAGCCCCTATGCGTATTGAGCATGTTCTACCTCCTGACCTGCTTCGCAACGGACCTGTTCGGATCTTGATTGTGGGCGCGGGCGGAACGGGAAGTGCAGTTGCCATTGGCCTGCCCTATCTGCATCAGGCCATGCAGGCCTGGGGGCATCCCGGGGGATTGGAAGTGATGCTCATGGATGCGGACACAGTGTCTGAAACGAACTGCGTTCGGCAGCCATTTTCGGCGTCCGATGTCGGCCAGAACAAAGCAGTCGTTCTGATGAATCGCATCAACCTGTTCTGGGGAACACAGTGGCACGCGGTGCCGAACCACTTTCACGCGGGTTCCTTTGATGGGTGCGGGGACAAATGCCCCGATGTTCTGATCGGCTGTGTGGACACACGCGCGGCCAGAAAAGCAATTGAGCGATCCTTTACCAAGGGGCTGCGTTCCGCCTGCTACTGGCTCGATCTGGGAAACAATGCCGCGAGTGGGCAATATGTCCTCGGCCAGCCGCTAAATGCCCGGAACCGGCGAAAGACAGAGAGACTGCGGACGGTAAGCGAATTGTTTCCCGAGATCGTGGACGTTGATCGTGGAGAAGACCCTCTGCCGAGCTGTTCCGCAGTCGAGGCGCTAGACCGGCAGGAGCCGTTCATCAACCAGACACTCGCGTCGAGCGCGCTAGCCATGATGGCGCAGCTCTTTCGCTACGGGAAACTTACGCACCATGGAGCCTTCTTCAATGCCAAGACGGGTCAGATGAGCGCGTTGCCTGTAGATCCAAGCCTATGGTCCAAGACGCGACGAGTCTCAAACAAGTCCCGGCGCACACCGACTGCGGAGTGAGTACGAGTATCACATCTCGTTTGCGCAATCTCAACAGCCTGTGTTCCGGCTGCCCCCACCTGGATTACTGACGAGAATGCGACTTGTCGTTACTGAACAGAACCGCAGCCGGTGCCTGGAGGACGTTCCACTTGGTCGAGTCGATACCCTTGATCCATAGCCAAAAGGCCGAGGAGATCATTGCAACAAACATGGGAACAAGGATGTAGGGCAAGTCATATTGTGGCGCAACGACTACGATCAAATTGTCTGCGATGAAACTTGCACCACCCAGCATGAACAGGGCTCCAAGCGTCCTTGGCAGAAAGCCGGACCGTACCATGAGATACCCGCGGACCAGCGCCGCTGTGCCGTAAAACGTCGCAAAGATACCGTTGATATAGCTGTAGATCGTCAGGCAGAGATACGTGAGCGCAGCTTTGGCTTCAGGCGCCACTGCCCGGGCTACATGGGCATCTGTCGCGGGCAGGGCCGACGCGAAGTAGAGCATCTCTCCTGCGAGGTAAATCGAGGTCGCCATCAGCCCGAAACACAACGCGAGCAGCGCGAGGTAGCGGCTGACGGGCCGGAGTAGCGCATAGAACAACACGTTCAGCGCGATGTCGCATGGCCGACTCCACGTTCCTGGGAGATGGCTTCCCATGTGCTCAAGGGCGTTGCGGGCCGACAGAGGACTGCTTTGTTATCCGGATCAAGCGAATTTGAGGCTCAGCTGCTCGACGGAACATGGGACCGGCTGCGACCTCCGAGTTCGTCGCGTTTCTCCGGCTGTTTCGCCAACTGCCCTCGATTGACGACATCTTGCTTAATCCTGACACAGCGCCACTTCCCACAGAGACTTCGGCGCAGATCGCGATCGCCACGGCGCTTGGCCGCGCCATGACCGACAACTCGCTCGAACGGGCTCTTCGCTATCTCGAACGTATGCCGACCGAAATGCGCGTGATGGCAGTGCGGGATCGTGAGGCCGCAACAGCACCGAAGGAAGCAGAAGCACCAACAGTGGACAACATATTCGCCCACATGTCGGCTTACATGGAGGCTCCCGAGAGCTTATGAGACCGATGACGCCGACAGAACTGCGCCTCCAGAAAGCGCGAACCGCACTCCTGCTAGACCACCCTTTCTTTGGCTCACTCCTGTTTCGTCTGAAGGGGCGGGAGTGCCGGTCCATTGCGACGATGGCTACGGATGGCGTTTCGCTCTTCTACAATCCCACGTTCGTAGAAACGTTGACTTCCGCTACGCTCTGCGGGGTGCTGGCTCATGAGGTCATGCACCCAGCGCTTCATCATCATGTGAGGCGCTCCGGCCGACATCCGAAGCAATGGAACGAGGCTTGTGACTACGCCATCAACCCGCTTTTGGTGGATGATGGGCTCTCCCTGCCGGGAGGCGTTCTGGTCAAAGATCGCTTTCGGGGGATGAGCGCAGAGCAGATCTACAACCTGCTCTACGCGGACTCGGCGGGATCTCCGGGAAGGTTGGGCAAAGACAGCTCATCGCGAGCTACAACAGATGCGTCTAGTCCAGACCTGGAGGACTGCTTGGACCAGTGTTCTGCTCCGGTCAGCGACGGTGGCATCGGCCAGGTCATCGATGCTCCCTCCGGTGAGAACACGCTCAGCGCCGAAGAGCAAGCTCGCGAATGGTCCATCGCGATAAGCCAGTCGACATCCTTTGCGAAACAGGCTGGCAAGGTGCCGTCAGGTATGGCACGGGCGCTTGAAGGTGCTTCTAAGGCCTCCGTCGACTGGCGCGAGATGCTGCGTCGATTGTGGTCGGAAACCGTGCCAGCTGACTATAGCTGGGCTCGACCTAATCGAAGGCACATCTGGGCAGGTCTGTATCTGCCCGGAGTGACTCGCGAGGGGATCGGCGAGATTGCAATCGCTATCGACTGTTCGGGCTCGGTAAACGCTCGACAGCTCGGTCTATTCGAGGCTGAGGTGTGCTCGATTCTTGACGGTCAGCGGCCGGAACGCGTGCATGTTCTTTACTTTGACTCCGTGGTGCAGAAAGTGGACACCTACGAAGCCGGGGAGCAAGTGCGCATCTCTCCCATAGGAGGCGGAGGCACTAGCTTCGAGTCGTGCTTCGAGTGGCTTGATGAGCACGGAATCGCACCACAAACGTTGGTGTTTCTCACCGATCTGTATGGTTCATTTCCGCTCTCCGCACCGCCGTACCCAGTCCTTTGGGCCTCGACCGGCAGCCAGCAAGCTCCATTCGGTCAAGTCATTCCGATGCAAGCCGCTTAAGTCGCTCTGGCGGACCGAACACTTACGTCATCCCTGCCCCTCGGCATGCCTCTGCTGCCGGCAGGATCGTACTTGCTTAAGAGAGGCAGGAAGGCAGACATGGACAAAATAGTGCGGATCTTCACGGATGGCTCTGCGATCGGCAATCCCGGACCGGGCGGTTGGGGCGCGGTCCTCATCCAGGGGCGAAAACGATGGGAGATGTCTGGCGCGCTCCCCTGGACCACAATCGAAGCAATGGAACTGCTTGCCGCGATCAGCGCGTTACGTTCCTTGCCAGCCGGATCGGTCGTCGAGCTCCGATCAGACTCCGAGTACCTCGTGTTCGGCATGAGGGTGTTCGTGTCTCGGTGGCAAAGAGGGAGATGGCGAAACAGCAGAGGTGCGGAACTGCATCATCGGGACCTGTGGACCGAGTTGGTCCGGCTGAACACAACCTGCATCATTCGCTGGATCTGGATGCGAGGTCATGACGGGCACCCAATCCAGTGTCGGGCGGATGCGCTCGCTTATACCGCAGCAAAGACTCTCTGGTTTGAAGAGCATCTTGCAGCCTAATCCCGTTCCTTTTTAGAAACGGATCGGCTATCCCGAAATTATCTTGCCCCCAGCAGCGACGCAGTGAGGAATGTCAATGAATCGCATCGCAACATCAAACACAATTTTCGAAATCGACACAGAACTGGATGCACTACTCGAAGAGATTCAGGAACAGGTAGAGCTCTTGGGAGAGCCACCCGAAGAACTACGAGATCGGTTTCAGCAATTCTGCGAGGCTCACGCAGAGAAAGTCGACCGGCTAGGGCGCTTCCTGCGCATGATGCAAGCTCGCGAGCAATTCTGTCGCGATGAGGCTGGGCGCCTCCTCGACCGAGCACGAGTGTCTGCAAACAAAATGGATCGCACTAAGTCAATGGTCCTGTTTTACCTGTTGAGCCAAGGACTCAAGAAGGTCGAAGGCCGGGAGTTCACCCTGCGTGCGCAGAGAAATAGCCAAGATTCAGTGAGGATCATCAATGAGGCCGCTGTCCCAATCGCGTATAGCCGCCTCGATCTCAAACTGAATGGTGTTCTTTGGGAAACGGTGCTCTCTCACCTTCCTGAAGAGCTGGCTAAATTGATGTGCTCATCAATTCAGCAAAAGCGACCAGATTCCGACGCCATCAAAGATGCCGGAAGGCGGGGTGAGCAAGTCTCCGGTGCGGAGGTGCGACGTGGCTTTCATTTGCGGACGGGTTGAACGGCCAAGACTCGTTGCACGGCGAAGTTACAATTCTTCGTGATGGAAGGCAAGCTCGCTTGCAAGCAAGCTCAATGAAGGTGGCACATCTCGCTCAGCTCTTTTCGTGCGGCGTGTCTGCAAACCGACATTCCGCACTCTTCGTCGGTGGCAGACACAGCCATTGGCGAACGGCTCCCATGTAGGCCTGGATGAAGCGTGACGTTGTGAACGTCGCTATGCTGCTGTTTTAATAAGCTGTCTGCATGAGGCATCAGTTGACCAATGATCTATCCAGACACTCTTACAGATTATCCAGACGCTCTTACAGAGCGGGAAGGTGAGGGAGCTGTTGAATAAATGGTCTGTAGATGATAAGCGCGGGTAGCGAGGCGCCGGACACTACTACATCAAAAAGTGAGCTGGGCCGTCACTTCGGAAGCTGTGCTTCGATGGCCGCCTTGTCAATGATCGACCATACTTGCACAATCTTCCCGCCCTGGAGCTTGTAAAAAACATTCTCGCTAAATAAAACTCGTCTCCCGTTTATAGGAAGCTCGAGAAGCTTACCCTTTGGGGTACAGTCGAATCCCAGCCGGGCCGCTAGATGAGGCGGATCACAAATCAGCATCTGGATGTTGAAATAAAGGTCGGGGATGTCACTCCAATTGTGTTGGAGCATTTCCTGATACTTCGATATTCCGATTTGTTGGGCGTTGTAGGAGACCTCGGCATCGACGAACTTGTCCAGCTGCGACCAATTCTGCTGATTGAGACAGGCAATGTACTCGCGGTAGACATCTGATAGGGCGGTTTTGGTCATTCCGTCTTCCTTCTTCGACGATGGTTCCTGGAAAGCTAGCAGGTGCGAGACAGGGCTTGTCTGTTTCTGTATCAGCCATCGGCTAGGGAATCCGTGATGTCAGTATGAAACTGCCAATTTCCTTCGCTCCAGCTCATTGCCTGAATGGATTGGCATATCTTCCAGCCGTCTTCTGTCTTCTTAAAAGTTAGATCGTACGTGCCGATCATCATCTGGAAAGGGCTTCCGTTAGCAGCTCGGTAGAAGTGACGCGCGTGCATGATCACGTGACAAACCGCTGTATCGCCATTGATGACCATGCTCTGTGGAATAAGCATATGTTCATCTCCATCCAACTGACTATGAAACTTTTTAGCAAGTCCACACCATCTATCAGCCGACATGCGCATGCGGCCCATGCCAATGGTCGGGCTATGATCAACCTCTATTTCGTCGACGTAACATGTCCTAAGCAGGTCAAAATCCCGCATGTCTATAGATTGTCCATAGCGTTGCAACACGTCGGTGATCTGGATGTGGTCTAAAAGGTAGTCAAGCTTCTCTTCGGTACCAGCCTGCCAAAGAGAAGCGAATTGCTCTGCTGTCGTTTTAAAGGTATTCATCGATGAAAGTTCTCCAGAAATGTGGTCGAGTCATCAAGCCATCGGGGCGAAACCATTGCCGCTTTGCCAGGCAATTTGGTTCCAGGCCGCCCTTCGTGCTGAAGTGAGAAGGAGCCTACGTTTACTTATACGTAGGCATCCTACGTTTAGCAAGGAGCTTCAAAGGTTTGCAGCGAGAGACCACTCCCATTTCGATGCGCCGGCCCCGTTCGGACGGCAAGCGAAACCGGGCGCGGCTTATCACAGCAGCTAAGCTCGCCTTCGCCGAACATGGCACAGGCGCCAGCCTGGAGGGGATCGCGCGTGAGGCAGAGGTCAGTATTGCCTCGCTCTATCGCCACTTTCCGACACGAGATACGCTCATCGAGGCAGTGTACCGACAAGAGACCGACGTGCTGATCGAGGCTGCGGGACGGCTAGCGACAGAGCGGGTACCGACAACGGCGCTCCGCGAGTGGTTGCTGTTGTTCGTTGAATTTATCGACACCAAGCAAGGGATGGCAGAGGTCTTCGATAGCCTGATCGGCGGCCCGGATGCCCTCTACAGCGGAACCCCGGCCCGGCTCGCCTCTCCTATCGCGGTGCTGGTCGAACGGGTAGTCGTGACCGGCGACTTTCAGATCGACGTCGAGCCGCTTGACCTACTTCGCGCCATCGCAGGCGTGGCGAACGTCAAGCACAACAAGAAGTGGAAAGACGCAGCCATCGGAATGATCGATCTTCTGATCAAAGGTTTGCGGAAAGGTTGACACGCATGCCCACACTGCCGCGGCCGAAGCAGTAATCACTGCCTTCAAGGCGCCTCCCCATCAAGTCGTCATCCAAGGAACAAAGGAAATACCTCTCTTTGGAAATTAGCGACGCTTAGTCAAGGCATCGACGTACGACTTGACCTTATGCAAACAACCCTAATAGGACCCCTTCGGTCATCAAGAGTTCAGTGGAAAGAAGCCTACGAACCTCCTGGAGAGCTCTACACAAAGTTAAGCCGTGAGGCGTTCCGCATCGGCAGAAAATGCCACATTCTTCTGAGATTCTAGAGCGGCAAGGCGTTGCAGTAAGGCACCGCGCACCAGGGTGTAAGTGTCGCTGCCGAGAGGCAAGCGGAGGGGTGCAGGGTTAATGTCGACAGAGTCAATCATTGCGACAGCGACCTTAATGGCATCCCCAGGAATTGGGAAAGCATGGTTGGCGACGGCTCGGCGTACGTCCCCTACGGGGGTGTTCTCGTAAATGTCCATGACCGGAGGGCTGATCATTCCCGATACGAAGTTTGTTCCCGTCGCGCCCGGTTCTACGATTGTGAAACCGATGTGGAAGGGGGCGACTTCTTGAGCGACGGACTCGACAAAGCCTTCAATGCCCCATTTGCTTGCGTGATACAGGCTGAATGAGGGAAACGCAAACTGACCTCCCGTTGAGGACACCTGGAGAACACGTCCGCCGCCCTGGGCTCTTAGGTATGGCAGGGCGGCTCGGATCACCTGGATGGAACCGATGAGATTGGTGTCGATCTGATGCCGGATCTGCTCGTCGCTTACCTCTTCCGCAGCTCCGAAGAGCCCGTAGCCCGCATTGTTCACAATCACATCGATCCGTCCTAGATGAGCAAAGGCCGCGTCTACGACTCTGCGGATAGCGGGGGTGTCCGTCAGGTCGAGGTAGTAAAGCCATAGCTGTTCGCCGTACTTTGCCTTGAGATCGTCGAGTTGCTCCAGTTTGCGAGCCGTACCAGCTACCCGGTCGCCGCGCTCCAGAAGATGCTCTGTCATGATGCGGCCAAAGCCACTATTCACTCCCGTGATGAACCATGTACGTTGCGGCAAAGCGTAGTCCTTTCGATCATTCTGCATTCGCGGATGCAGGTTGTAATTGAGATTGAATGGAAGGCACATCCAGCAAGAACCACATCTCTGCGATCTTGCCGCCTCGAAAGCGGTAGAAGGCGAGCTCCTGGAATCTGATCGACCGTCCGGTAGGAGCGATCCCAAGCCAGTTTGCCCGCGGTGTGCCCGAGTCTTCGAGGCGTACTGCAACGGAACTGCCATCCGTCACAAGATCCTGAATCTCCCAGCGGAAGTCTGGGACCGCTTCAATGTTCGAAGCGATCGTTCTTGCATAGTTCGCTAGCGACGTGGTCTTACCGCCAAACCGAATCGGATCATGCACGAAGTCAGCGAGCTCGGAGAAGCGACGCTCATTGCAGCAGGCCAGGTAACGCGTATAAACGTCTCGAAGTTCGGCCATTCGAATCCCTTTCTCGTCTTTGCAAGCCGTAACGTGTATCCCTGCGGAACTCAAGCGTTGGTCTCTTCCCAGAGAGGACTCTTACGAAAGTAGCCCGTTTTGTGAGACGCCGCATTTGAGAGAATCCATAGTTCTTGCTTCAGCGTCCAAACAAACATGGAACCGCTGTCCGAAGTACTCTCTTTGCTGAAGCCGCAAACCTATGTGTCCGCCGGCCTGAACGCTGCGGGGGCATGGGCGATACAGTTTCCAGCGCATCAGTACATCAAATTCAACGCTGTCACTAAAGGCTGCTGTTGGATTGCTGTTGAAGGTGGCGGTGAACCTCACAAGCTGGAAAAGGGCGACTGCTTCCTGCTTCCGAGCGGCCGTCCCTTTGTTCTGGCAAGCGATCTTTCTTTGCCGAAGATGTCTGCGGAAGCGGTCTACGCTGGGGGCTGCGCCCACACCGGAATTTGCAACGGCGGTGGAGACTTCTCCCTGGTGGGAGCCCGTTTCGAATTTTCAGGAGAACGGGCGGACGCGCTGTTCGACAGTCTGCCCGCTGTTGTGGCTGCCCGCGAAGCCTCGGATCAGGCATCGGTACTTCGCTGGTCTCTGAACCGATTCGAACGGGAGATTCAGGAGCAAGGTCCGGGGGCTTCACTGATCGCCGAGCACCTGGCTCATATTATGTTGATTCAGGTGTTGCGCTTGCATGTTGCATCTGCAAGGAGCGCGGGAACGGGTTGGCTCTCTGCTTTGGCTGATCCTCAACTTTGTGCGGCGATGGCCGCAATGCACGGCGATATCTCACGTCGTTGGAGTTTAGAGGATCTCGGGAAGGCTGCCGGCATGTCCCGGTCGGGATTCGCAAGCCGGTTTAAGCAGGTTGCAGGAATCAGCCCCATGGAATATCTTGCGCGCTGGAGAATGCACATCGCCGCCGACCGGCTACGAACGACGTCCCACATCATCATGCGAATCGCCAATTCGGTCGGCTATGAATCGGATGCCGCCTTCAGCACCGCATTCAAGAAAACCATGGGGCAGTCCCCCCACCACTACCGGCATGCCCGCCAAGGAACGAGTGGGTTACGGATCGCCAGTTGATCACGCCACCCTGCGTGATCTGCACAGAAGCGCCGCATGAACCGTCGACCAGAGCCCTTAACTGAACCTAATGGAGGCTTAGCGATGCAGAACAAAATCAACCAAGCCATCTTGCCCTTACTGATGTCCGACTTGATCGAGTCATCACAGCCTTCAGATTGGCGTCCGCTTGATCCAGAGAACACTCTCTATCTGGAACTGAACTCTCGACGCGTGGTGATTGAACTAGCGCCCGATTTCGCACCTGAGCACGTTGCAAACATCAAGCTCCTCGCCCGCGAACGATACTGGGACGGTCTGGCCGTCATTCGTGTCAACGACAATTATGTGGTGCAGTTAGCGGACCCAAACGCCGAGAAGCCCGATCAGAAGCGGAAGATCAAGTCCGCGAAAGAAACTCTACCCGCCGAGTTTGATCGCTTGATTGATTCAAGCCTTCCCTTTAACGCGCTGCCTGACAAAGATGTGTACGCGAAGTCCGTGGGGTTCACGAACGGCTTCCCGGTCGCTCGCGATGAGGGGGATGGACGCACCTGGCTCGTGCATACCTACGGTGCGGTGAGCGCAGGTCGCGATACAAGCGTCGATAGCGGTGGTGGCAGTGAACTTACTGTCGTTATTGGGCATGCGCCTCGACAGCTAGACCGGAATGTGACGGTCGTCGGTCGCGTGCGCCAAGGGATCGAAGTACTTTCTTCTCTGCCGAGAGGGGATGGGGATTTAGGGTTTCAGGAAGATCCGATCATGCTCATCAAATCGGGGCGTCTCGCATCGGAAGTGCCCTATGCGGAGCGGACGCATCTTGAGGTACTGCGGACAGATACGCTCTTATTCTTGCAACTGATCGAATCCCGTAAAAACCGCCATGAAGAATGGTTCCACCGACCCGCCGGGCATGTCGAGATTGGCAATGTTCCGGTGCCCGTCCGTTTGATGAAGTGAAAGCAAGCAAATCCTTTTGAGTGAAAACATGATGACCGATGGAATCGCGATGACGTGAATGTTGCAGCTCAAGTCCGACGTGGCAGAAACCATTTTGGTCAGATGTAGCGGAAGGGTCTCTGCCACGCGCTCCTTTCTAGAATGCCGTCGGGCTGTCATGTCTCGCAACCAAGCTGACCCCAATCAAATGATGCTCACTTCAGATTGGGATATTTACGAAGATCATGAGAAAAACTCTGCTTAACGCGCCGAGAGCGGCCGACTTATCGTCGGCGTGCCTGCCAGCGAGCTACCGGGTGGGCAAGGCCGTCCGTTCGGCGATTCTGGGATGTCCGGGGCATAACGGTCGTTTCAGAGAGTAGAAAGTTTGTCACTCTCCGTCTGTTCCCCTCCTTTAGGCGGCCATCTCTACTAATGATTGCCTGACAAAGTCACGGAACCAGCGATGCAGCGCTTCCATGTCGAGTCTCGGATGCCAGGCCATGGAGTATTGGAATTTGGCGATCTCTGGTGGGGCTGAGACCGAACGTATTGCATAGCGGCCAAGGAAGTTTACGGCGATACGGGTGGGCGTCGTGAGCACGAGTTCCGTGTCCTCAAGCGCCAATACCGCAGGGGTGATGTATGGCAGATGCAGCAGAGTCCTGCGACGAACTCCAGCCTCTGCCAGGGAGCGATCAATCAGGTTCTGCTGGTGAGGCTGCGTTTCTACAGAGATGTGTTCAAATCTAAGGTATTCCCTCAGCGAGAGTGACCGGCGCTTACAAGGATGATGCTGCGCGAGCAGACACACGAACGTCTCCTCAAACAGTTGTTCCACACGAAACTCTGGAGGAGTCGCCAGAGGAGTGAAGACCAGGTCAGCCGTCCCGACTTTCAGGTCTTCATACGACCGTTCGTGCCAAGGGAAGACTTCAAGGTGAATTCCCGGTGCAGCGCGACCCAGCTCGGCCATCAATTTCGGGAGAACAACGGTCGCGGCGTAATCCGTCATCGCTAGTCGAACCCGCGCTGTCGTCGTGGCGGGTGTGAAGACTTCTCCCGCCATCATCTCTTCCAGGCGTGGAAGGAGCAATTCCAGCTCCGGCAGCAAGGCACTCCCCCTCGCCGTCAGTTGATACTCGCCTCCGGCTCGAATAAGGAGATCGTCTCTCAGCACCTCTCGCAGGCGCTCAAATGCACGACTCATCGCGGATTGGCTCAGATTGATACGCCTGCCCGCCCGGGTGACATTCCGTTCCTCAAGAAGAGCATGCAGAGGCAAAAGAAGGTTCAGATCGATGTTTCTAAGATGTACACGGTGCATGGTCCTCATTCTAACAATGCATGGCGCAACTCACTCACTACTCGACTCTAAGTAAAAGTGCAGAGATCGCGACGCCCATTCAACGGAGCGCGACAGACCGACCTTTGGGACTGTGAAAGGAGGAGAGATGCGACTGGCCAATAAAACTGCAATCGTGACCGGAGGTGCTTCCGGTATTAGGGAAGCCATTGCTCACAAGTTCGCTCGTGAGGGAGCTTCCGTACTGGTTGCGGACCTGCCGGAATCAGCTGCTGAACATGTGAGCGCTGCAATCAAGGAAAAGGGCGGCAAGGCCTCATTCTTCGAGGGCGACCTATCCGATGAGAAGACCGCAAATGCATGCATTAAGGCTGCGTTGGATGCGTTTGGCCAACTGGATGTGTTGATCAGCAACGCCGGCGTCTTCGTGCATATGGGGGAGATCGACAAGTGGGAGGCCGCAACATTCGACTACCTGGTGCGGATGAACACGCGTCCCGGTTTCCTGCTGACGAAATATGCGCTCCCGCACCTGCGAAAGACGCGAGGCAACATCGTTTATACCGGATCGATCTCCGGCATCACGGGTTCAGCGGAGCTTGCGCCGTATGGGGCCAGTAAGGGATTTCTCCATGCGCTGATGATGGGAGTCGCGCAGGAGCAGGCTCAGTATGGCATTCGCGCCAACGTCGTCGCTCCTGGGGCTATCGCAACCTCGTGGACGACCGCCGGTGCTGGAGGACCGATCACCGAGGAACGTCAGAAGCTCGGCGCTCTGGTGGCTCCCATGGGCCGGCGCGGCGCACCGGACGAGATCGCCAATGTTGTTGCGTTCCTGGCATCCGATGAGGCGAGCTATGTCACGGGATCGGTTTTCGTCGCAGATGGCGGTGTTGTGCCCGCACAGGGTTTGCCGGGCGAGAAGGTTCCGGCTGAGATCGCAAAGATGCCCGATTCAACATTGCCGCTGCAGCACACCTTGAGCGGCATGAAAGGTAAGCCGGTCGTTCACCCCCTGAACAGCCAGTAGTTTTATCGTCTGCATAACCCCGACGGGTTAGAAGGAGTTGCAAATGGAATACAAGACTCTGGGCAATACGGGCCTTCTTGTCTCTCGATTATGCCTGGGAACCATGACCTTCGGAAAGGGAGAAGGGGTCTATGGCGCAATCGGTGCCGTCGATCAGGCTGGAGCCGATGAGCAAGTGAAGGTCGCGCTCGATGCCGGCATCAACTTTTTCGATACCGCGGATGTGTATTCCGAGGGTCACAGTGAAACGACGCTGGGACAGGCTTTCCAGAATCTCGGCATTCCCCGCAGGGATGTCGTGATTGCCACCAAGGTATATATGCGCATGGGACAGGGCCGGAACGACATCGGTCTTTCCCGTGGGCACATCCTCGATGCCGTGGACGCAAGCCTCGAGCGACTTAGGACAGACCACATCGACTTGTATCAGGTTCATGGGACTGATCCGCTCACGCCAGTAGAGGAGACGCTTCGTGCTCTGGATACCCTGGTCGCACAGGGAAAGGTCCGGTACATTGGGGTATCCAATTGGCAGGCGTGGAGAATAGCCAAAGCGCTCGGGATCTCTGAGACGAAGAATCTCGCCCAATTCGATACCTTACAGGCGTACTACTCGCTCATTGGCCGCGATCTGGAACGGGAAATCGGTCCGATGCTGGAGTCGGAGAAGCTGGGCCTGCTCGTGTGGAGCCCCTTAGCCGGTGGTTTTCTCTCGGGAAAATATACCCGCGACGAAAGGAAGCCGCAGGGAGCGCGACGCTCGAAGTTCGATTTTCCGGTCGTCGACAAGGAACGGGCCTGGAAGATTCTCGATGTCCTCACTCCCATCGCAAAGGCCCATGGCTGCAGCCCATCGCGTGTTGCGCTTTCCTGGCTGCTTACCCGGCCTGTCGTCACTTCGGTCATTCTCGGGGCAAGGCGGTTGGAGCAGCTTCAGGACAACCTCGCCTCCGTGGATGTCAGGCTGACCGGGGACGAAATTGAAAAGCTGAACGAGGTGAGCGCCATCGAACCGGACTATCCGGGCTGGATGCTGGCGGCGCAAGCGACGGGTCGCCTCGGGCCAGTCCAGGGGGGCACCTGGGCGAGCCGCATGAACACGGAGTAGCGGTCTCGCGATCAAACGCGAATAACATTCAAATACGTCGAAAACCAATCGATTTAAGGAGATCAACATGCCTCTCAACTCTTATGTAACGCTCGGTCACTCAGGTTTGCGTGTAAGCCCGTTCTGCCTGGGCGGAATGAGCTTCGGTGAAGATCTGGGCTGGGGCTCGAACGTCCACGATTCGGAAGCGATCATTTCTCGATACCTGGATGAGGGTGGCAACTTTATCGATACCGCCAACATTTACACCAAGGGACATTCGGAAAAGATCATCGGTGACTTCTTTCAACAGTGCAAAGGCAAGCGCGACCGCACCGTCCTTGCGACCAAGTTTTTCTGCAATCTCTTCGCGGGCGACCCGAACGGCGGAGGTGCCAGCCGCAAGGCTATCGTCGCGCAATGCGAGGAGTCCTTGCGCCGTCTTCAGACCGACTATATCGATCTCTACTACCTGCATAACTGGGACAGGTTCACTCCTGTAGAAGAGACTATGAGCGCGCTCGACGATCTTGTAAAGGCCGGCAAAGTGCGTTACGTCGGCTTCTCCGACGCTCCGGCCTGGAAGGTGACTGAAGCTCAGGTAATTGCCCGCTTTCGCGGGTGGGCGCCGCTCATCGCTCTGGAAATAGAGTATTCCTTACTGGAACGTACCGTCGAAGGCGAACTGATTCCGGCGGCTCAAGGGCTTGGCATGGGGGTACTGCCGTGGAGTCCGCTCCGGATGGGAGCGCTTTCCGGAAAATACACCCGCGACAAAAAGCAGAAGCTCGCCTCTCGCAGCGCTTACGTTGGTGAGATCACGGATAAAGACTATGACGTCCTCGACGCGGTGCAGAAGGTCGCAACCGAGCTCCATACCGACATGCCGACGGTGGCTCTTTCTTGGGTGCAGAACCGTCCGGGTGTAACCTCCACCATCATCGGCGCGCGCACCCTGGAGCACCTGGAAGCAAACCTGAAGGCGTTGGATTTCAAGCTGCCTGCCGAGCAGACCGCCGCGCTCGACGCCGCATCCAAGCCGAAGCTCAACTTTCCTGCCGATTTCAACAGCAATCTGTCGCCGAACTTCTCCCATGCCGGAGCAACAGTGAACGGAGTTCCAAGCAAGTTGGGAGGGAATGTACCGGCGGATGACGCTTCTCGCTATTAACCAACTGCTAAGTTAACTGCGATGTTTCATTTAGCGGGCCGCCTTAGCATACGAAAAGGCGGTCCGGCACTTCCGTTTAGCCTCGCATCTTGGGTCGTTAGGAAACGGACGACAGGCACGTTAGCGATTCGCCGCTTCACTGATGGGACCCCTTTCAGCACACCGTGCTGGTCGGCTTAGCGATTGCTTTCGGCCGATCCGTACTGGTACTGATGGAATCGGCTGCATCTTCGGCTCCGCTACCGCTGCTCGGCTATCATGCGTTCTGGGATGAACGTGGGTTGATCCGTAGCCGGCGGCAGCAAGACCTGCCGTGCGCTGAGCCTGGACCTCCGGCGGAATGGGCTGCATCCAGTTGATTTCTCTTCGATTCTTCTCGACAACTCAGCGATTAAAGAGAACCACTCTCCGGAATCCAATATCCGAGTAAATGTCTGCCGAACTTTGCAACGGCACTTCACTGTCAAGCCTTTCTCTCGGAGGCAGGCTGGCTTCACCAACGCTCGTTCCAAACGCTCGCAGTACGCGCTCATAACCAGGCTCCGTGTGAATGTTCAGCAAGCGTGCAGTCTTACTGATGATCTCGAAGTTGTGGACGGAGCCCCGCGGAACGAAGACAAACGATCCCTTGTGTGCCTTGAACGTCTCAGCGTCCACGAAAAAGTTGAGCTCACCCTCAAAGATGTAATATGCGTCATCGGTTTGATCGTGGATATGCGGCTGATCTACCGGTCCCTCCTGCAGCTCCGCCTCAAAGACACTGTAGCTGCCTCCGGTTGAGGCTCCGTCCGCAAGAATGCTCCAGCGACCGTTCTGAAACCAAAAGTTTTCCGCAGTTTTGCTTGTGGCGATCGTAGGAAGCGCTGGCGCATCGGGGTTTGCTGATGTGGAACGCTCCTTGGTGAGCGGCAATCCTCCGTAGTCATCCGAGAGCCTCTTGGTCACTTCATAGACGGGGGGCGCAAGATCCTTTGGCGGAAGTTCATTCCGCTGCGCGGGGACGGCTGAACCCATGAGCCACAGATCGAATCCGGCTGGAAAGTAGAAGTTGATCAGAATAGCTTCCTCGTCAATCAAAAACGAATGCTCGGTGTGCCGGGGTATGGTTACGAAGGAACCTGCCCCAGCCTTAAAGCTCGTGCCTCCAGCATTGAAGCTCACTTTGCCTCGAAGGACATAAAGACCTTCCTCTTGGGGATGAGCGTGTCGGGCCGGCCCCGAGCCGGGCGGGCAGAACTGGTCCAAAAGGCACATTGCGTTGCCCGTCTGTACCCCGGTCGCAAGCATGCGCCAGAGAATGCCGATCATCCAGAAGCCGGGAGCAGTTTCCGCATGGCTAGCATAGGCGCGGGAAGTCCGCTTGGAAGGGCTGGACCCCGATGTTCTTGAGCGCATTTGATCAAAGCTATTCACTTGTACCCTTTCGTCGATGACTTATGAACAATGAGATCGGACCTTTAGATCCGTGCAGGAAAACGCGAACGGATGCTCGAACTACACTTCGGAATGGTGTTCTTTCCAAGAAGGCTGGAACGGACGCGATACCATCCAATCCACTCCTGAGTGTCTGCTGGCTTGGATCTCCCGTCGCGGCGGCATGCCAAACCGCTTGGCATAGTCACGGGTGAATTGAGGTACGCTCTCGTAGCCAACCGCGAATGCGGCGGATCTAGCATTAATATCTTCGCTTACCATGAGGCGACGCGCCTCAAGCAGCCGCAACTGCTTTTGGAATTGCAGCGGCGAGTAGGAGGTAACCGCCTTGAAATGTTGATGGAACGAGGAGGGACTCATCCCAGCTGCGGCGGCCAAAACTTCGACTGAGAGATGCTGAGCGAACTCCCTTCGCAGCACGGTAATCGCACCTGCGACTCGTTGAACATGGCTATTGGGACGCGCCAACAGACGTAGCGTCGTACTAAGTCGCCCTGCCAGGAGCAAATAATGCATCTCCCGAACGATTCCGGGCCGTAAGATAGGCTCGGCCTCGGGCCGCTCGGCGAGGTTTATCAAACGACTTGCGCAATCGATCAGGGCGCCATCGCATTTATGCAAAGCGAGCAGTGGTCCGAGCTCCACATACGGGTTCGGTACTGGCGCCATCTGAACGGCAAGTTCGTGCAGCAGAGGCAAGTTCAGGTCCAAGGCGAGAGCCAAATATGGCTTCTGACGACTCGCGCGCGTGACCTGGCTCACCACGGGCGTTTCGACTGTGACGATAAGGGCCTGCCCTGCTTGGAATTGCTGAACGGAATCGCCTATAGCAACTTGCTTGGCCCCTTGAAGCACGAGGCAGAGCACCGGAGTGTAAATCTCGTGGAGAATGCCGCTCAGTCGATCGAAACGCATGACCGAGAGACCGGGTACAGAAGTCTCGAGATAGCCACATTTCTTATGTGCACACTTCATCACGGCGTTCTTCAACTCTTCGGTGGTGAGATCCGTAGACATGCGCAACCACTTACGATGGTAGCTCATTTGGAGGAATGAGCAACTTGTTCGTGGCCTGGAGCAACTGTTTCGCAATGAATGTGCGTAATCTTGCTTTTGAAATAAGGAGGCAACTGTGCCAGAAAGCAAGATAGCCCTTATCACTGGAGGAAGTCGCGGTCTTGGCCGCAATACGGCAGTCCACCTCGCGCACAAAGGCGTGGGCGTCGTTTTAACTTATCAATCCTCAAAATCTGAGGCCGAGAGCATTGTGCAGGAGATCGAAGCGGCTGGGGGCAAAGCGACTGCTTTACCGCTTGACACGGGAAACGTGGCTAGCTTCCCGGCCTTTGCTAGCCAATTGCGAGATGCCTTGGCAAATACCTGGAATCGCGACACCTTCGACTATTTGGTTAACAACGCCGGAGTGAGTGTCATGGCAAAGATAGGGGAAACGAAGGAACAGGATTTCGATCGTCTGGTCAACGTGCACCTTAAAGGTGTGTTTTTCTTGACGCAGACTCTTCTGCCGTTCATGGCCGACGGTGGCCGCATCGTGAACCTGTCAAGCGGGCTCGCACGGTTTTGCACCCCGGGCTTCTCCGCTTACGCGATGATGAAGGGCGGCATCGAGGTGTTCACAAGGTATTTGGCTAAAGAGCTGGGGTCTCGCGGTATCACTGCCAACACGGTTGCGCCTGGCGCGATCGCAACAGACTTCGGCGGTGGCATGGTCCGCGACAACCCCGCTTTCAATAAAGCCGTCGCCAGCGGAACCGCACTCGGGCGCGCGGGGTTGCCAGACGACGTCGGCCCGATGATCGCGAGCCTGCTTTCAGACGACAACCGATGGGTCAATGCTCAACGGATTGAGGTCTCCGGAGGAGCTGCTCTCTGATCGTCGGACTTCTCGTGTACTGACCGCGCGGCCATTACTGGATTAGGTAACCGTGAGGAGCACGGTGACCGGGCTCCTCATGGTTTACCTCTCACAAAGAGATAAAGAACAAGAAAGCACTGTTGGATTCCTCGTCAGCAAGGACGAGGGCTAAATCGATCGGTAGAGTGCTTCGCGTAATGAGGGTGTTAGCCCAGCGAGTCTCTAACGATCGGCGAAAGGAATTTTTATGAAGCAGGTCATTCTGATTACAGGCGCGTCGAGTGGTTTTGGAGAACTCGCTGCAAAGGCTCTCGCACAGGCCGGCCACATCGTCTACGCCAGTATGCGAGAAACAGCAGGCAGGAACGCAGTAAAGGTGAGCGAGCTGGCAGACTTCGCGGAGGCAAACAAGGTCGAACTGCGGGCTTTAGAACTCGATGTGAGCTCTCAGGATTCCGCCGACAAAGCGATAGGAACTATCGTTTTGGAGCAAGGACGCCTCGATGTGGTAATCCACAATGCTGGCCATCTAACGTTTGGGCCACTGGAAGCGTATACCCCCGAGCAGATTGCCTCCGAGTATGACATCAACGTCGTTAGTACGCAGCGGGTGAACCGGGTGGCGCTCCCAGTGATGCGAAAGCAGCGCAGCGGCTTGTTGATCTGGAACTCCAGCAGCAGCGCGGCCGGCGGAACGCCGCCATACTTCGGGCCTTACTTTGCCGCCAAAGCAGGCATGGACGCCCTTGCGGTGGCCTATGCAAAGGAACTGACGCGCTGGGGCATTGAAACCAGCATCGTCGTCCCGGGGGCATTTACGAAAGGCACCAATCACTTTGCCAACGCATCCCCGCCAGAGGATAAGGCCACGGTTGCAGACTATGAGGCCGGACCTTTCCATGGTTTCGCCGAGCAAGTTCAAACAGCCTTCACCGCAATCGTCCCCGAAGACGCCGATGTGTCGACCGTGACAGACGCAATGGTAGCCATTGTAAATGCTCCGCGCGGCAAACGTCCCTTCCGTGTCGGAGTTGACGCCACCAACGATGGGTCGATGGTGGTCAACCCAATACTGGATCGGGTTCGCGAGGAGATGCTGCATCGGGTCGGCATGGCCGACTTGCTTACCGTAAGTATGAGCCCGTCTTAGCATCTAGTAAGACTTACTAAGTTAATTGAAAGCTTTCGCGGACGTTGCAATGCTCAAGCTCTTGCCCTCGGACACTGTAGCCGAGATGAACGCCAAAATGATGCGCCCGGGCAGCACTGAAAATTAGGTCACAGTTTTGACAATCGTCGCAATGATGTTGTTGATTGGGCTGTCGCACGCTCGAAGTACACGAGGGTACAAACCTATGAATGGCTCATCACCCAGGCAGGCGACTTCCATCAGGCTCGTGACTCAGTGCGCCGCTTGACTGCGGAACAGAAAGACGCAAGCTCGGTCGCAGCCCTGGTTTCGTCGCGGCGTAATGCGGTGCTAGCGGCGGCAATGATGGGTGGCGTCCTTGTCACGCTTGACATATCAGTCGTCAATGTCGCGCTTAAGGCTCTGCAACAATCTTTCATCGTTCAGTTAAGCGCGTTGCAGTGGGTGATGAACATCTACACGCTGCCTTATGCAGCCCTGCTGTTGAGTGCCGGGACGCTGGCAGACCGCACCGGCGTCCGCAGGCTGTTTATGGTCGGTTTCGGCCTGTTCACCTTGTCATCCTTGGCTTGCGGCGCAGCACCGTCGTTCGCAATCTTGTTGGCTGCCCGCGCCAGCCAAGGCGTGGGCGCGGCCCTGCTCATGCCGTGCGCCTTGTCCCTCCTCCAGCAAGGCTTCCCGGCTGGTGGGGACCGAGCCAAGGCAATTGGTCTTTTCTCGGGTGCCAGCAGCCTTGCTATCGCCGCCGGTCCGCTTCTAGGCGGAGCACTGATCGAATACATCGGATGGCGCGGCATCCTCCTAATCAATCTGCCGCTTGGTGTCTTCGGTATTTGGCTGACCCACCGTTTCGCCCCGCTTGATCGGAGTAGCGGCAGCCGGAGACTCCATGTTTTTAGCCAGGCTCTGATCATTGCATCCCTGTCCTGTCTAGTCGGTGCGTTAACGGAGGTGGGTCGCCTTGGATGGCACGACCCATGGGTGCTTGGTGGCTTGCTGTCGGGCAGTCTCTTGCTCGTCGCGTCTTTCATAATCGATTCGCGTAAGGTCGAGCCTCTGGTTCCGTTCACGCTGCTCCGCGACAAGATGTTTGCCTCCGCAATTGTCGTTGGCGCCCTGCTTGCCTTTGCTTTCTACGGCCTGATCTTCGTCTTCAGCATCTTCTTCCAGTCAGCCCAGCATCTGTCGCCACTTGCGACCGGAGTCGCCTTCCTGCCGATGACCGGGATGATCGGCTTGGCCAATATCGCCTCCGGACGCATGACCGCTCGTTTTGGCGTGCGAACCATCATGCTGGTGGGCCTTGCCGTTGCCGTTGCCGGCTGCCTCTGCTTGCTCGTGACCGCCGGGCATGGCGCCGGCCTAATCATGACCGCACCATTGTTCGCAATGTCAGGGTGCGGGATCGCCTTTGCGGTGCCTGCGATGATGGCGACGGCGTTCTCAGGCAATATCGCCGCTCGCCAAGGCACCGCGGCTGGGGTGCTCAACGCCGTGCGCCAAACTGGAGCAGCATTGGGCGTCGCCCTTATGGGATCGGTTTTGGACGGGGTGGCTGATACGGCCCTGTTCCATGCGTTACAGGGGGCGATCACCCTGGCTATCGCTGCCCTGCTGCTTGCAGCGGCGGCCGCCGCATTTGCACGTCCCGCCACACTCGTAAGCGCTACTCCAAAGGTCCCGTAATAAACACCGCGACCGGCAGCGCGGATTGGTACTCAGTCGTGTCCTGGGAGCAGGAATGAGATCTGAGGTTATGATCCGCAAGAAGCTTTGGCACATTCTATTGTGCCGTGGCCGGACCACGGACAACTTACTGTGCCATGGCTTGGTTGAGGCCCTTGAAGGTTGCATCGTACTTGCCCGATTCAGCAGCAAACCTCAGTGCCTTGCATCGGTCGACCACTATCTCCGTGGCCAAAGGGTCGTCGCGCATGATGGCCAGCACCTCTGTAATGAAATCAGCAAGTGGCATGGCCCTGGCGTCCGCCGCATGAGCCGGCCCTAGATCTGTCTGAACGTATGGCGGAATAAGCTCGATGACCTCGATTGCGGTAGCTCTTAGTTGATAGCGAAGGGATTGAGTATAAGAATGCATGGCGGCCTTGGTCGCGCAGTAGGCCGGAACACCTGCCATGGGTAAGAAGGCTAATCCGGACGTGACATTCATGATGGTTGCATGTGGCTGGTTCTGTAGGAGCGGTAGAAGCGCTGCCGTAAGGCGGAGGGGACCGAGAAAGTTCGTTGTCACCATAGCCTCAGCATCTACCAGTTCTTCGGGCTGCTTGGTCAGGTCCTCAGGGCTCTGAATGCCTGCATTGTTCACCAGGACGTTGAGTGCAGGGAACCTAGAAGTCAGAGCTTCCCGAAACTCTCGGATGGCGAGTGGATCAGCTGCATCTAGCGTGATCGCCTGCATTCCGGGGCTTGCCGCCGTGACGCGATCAAGTGCCGATTGCCGCCGCCCAACAATAATTACGGTGTTGCCGATTTGATGAAAGGCTTCGGCAAGTCCACGGCCAATGCCGGAACCTCCGCCAGTAATAAGAATTGTATTTCCTTGTAGCTTCATTGTCCTGTCCTCAACCTCAAGCAAGGGTTGTGTAGCGATAGCTACCGTATCTTGAACAAAGCCTTCCGTACGTTACCGCTTGCCTAGTTCTGATCTGGCGGGGAGCAAACAAGCTTAGTTTCTCCTTAGGCTCGTACTTCGACCACCACCTTGCCCACATTATTCGTGCCTTTGAGGAAGGCTTCAAATGTCTTCTGCAAAGCTACAGCCTCGAACGGGACAGTCGAAGTCACAATAGGTTTCACCTTATCTTCCTCGCACCAAACCACTGCCTGCTTCAGCCCATCGCGAAGCTTCGACTTTTGCGCCCGATACTGCGAGTCCATGCTGTAGCGTCCAAGATCTCCGATCACCATTTTTGCGCCGCGCTCTTCAACCGCCGCACTCATATCCTTTGCGCCGGCTTGCGCCAACTGCGCCGCGGTACCAAGCCGGATGTACTCCCCACCGGAGGCCACCAGCGCAGCCGACTGAAGGTACGAAGACTGCGTATACGTGGAGTCGTAAACCAGCGCCGCGCCCCTGCCGCCGGTCAGGCGCATGACCTCCTGCACGACATCCTGCTTTGAGTAATCGACTATCTGGTCAAGCTGAAGCTCAGCAAGCAATTGGAGAGATGCGGCCTTGCCCGCGCTGCCGATGACCTTGAGCCCATACAGCTTTGCGATCTGCGCCGCAAAGTGTCCGACCCCGCCCGCAGCGCCGGCAATGTAAATCCACTTTCCCTTTTGCTTCTGAATATCCGCCGTAAGCACGAGCGACTCATACGCGGTCAAGTAGGCGACCCCGAACGTGCTTGCCGCTGACGCGGGCACGGTCGCTCTGGGAACTACGTGTTCTTTCTTCGCAATAACATACTCCGCAAAGCAGCCGCCTCGTGGAGTCCGGCCACATACCTGATCACCTACCCGCAACGCGACGTCTTTGTCATCTCCAACTCGAACTACCTCACCGCTGAAGTCAAAGCCCAGAACGTACGGTTCAGGAAAACCAAACACATTCGCCCGAGCGAGGCCCGCATCCATCTTGTTGATCGACGCGTAATCGGTTCGGATGAGCACCTCATCCTCGCCTAGCGAAGCGATGCTCCTCGTTTGCATGCTGACCGGCGCGCCGGGTTTTTCGATGACAAGCGCATGGAAAGAGATGGGCAGCGTGACTTCATGAACCGTGGTCAAGTCGGCCGAGCCGCTGCCACCATTGCTGGCACTGTTCATCGATCGCACCTCAATTTAGATCTTCTTCTTTATCAATGGCCTGAGCCTTCCCGCCGTCATGTTCTGTCGCGAGAAGGCTCAAATCCGTTTGTTCATCCGGCAATCCGACGTAGGCTCAGCGTGGTAACGCAGCGGTCACCGACTCCTGCATGGGCGTTGTTGCGCGACCGATCAGTGCACTCAGGTCGTGCGATTTAGTGTTGAGTTCGCCCCGACTTGCACCCGCATCCGCATCCGCGAGGGCACCGGCCAAGCCTTCCGGAAGGCCAAAGCCAATTAGAGCTCCGGCAAACTCCTGTTGCGGTAAATCCTGATAGATGACAGCCTTTTTCGATTGCCGCGCAACTTCAGCGGCAAGGTCGGTCAGCGTATAGGACTCGTCTCCGCCCAGTTCATATGCTTTGTTCTCATGGCCATTGCCTGTGAGCACCGCGACGGCTGCCGCTGCATAGTCGGCGCGAGCTGCCGCGGAAAACCGGCCATCCTTGGCCGCGCCCAGAATCGCTCCATGTGCAAGTGCCGCCCCAATGGCTTGAGTCTGGTTTTCTGTGTACCACCCATTCCGTAGAAACGTGAAGGGCACGCCCGACGCGCGAATGTAGGCTTCAGTCGGCTGGTGTTCCTGGGCTAACAAGAGGGTTGACGTGTCAGCATTCAGAATGCTCGTATACGCGAGCAGTTTCGCGCCTGCCGCAACGGCCGCGTTGGTGACGGCTTGGTGCTGTGGCACCCTATGACCTACGTCATTCGAAGAGACGAACAGCACCTTCTCCGCGCCGGCGAAGGCAGCGATCAGGCCTTCCTGATTGGAGTAATCACCCTGCCGAACCTGCACACCCTTCTGTGCCAGAGCTTGGGCCTTCTGCGGGTCTCGCACAACGGCGATCACCTCCGCTGCGGGCATCTTTTCCAAAAGCTGTTCAACGATTAGCTTTCCGAGCTGTCCTGTCGCTCCTGTGACTGCAATCATGTTTCACTCCTCCGTTGAAAATCTTCAACTTCCCGAGGCTACTCGTTTGGCTAATTTTATGTAAGTACGTACAACGATGTAAGCTGCTTACATGAAGGCAAAAACGCGCTTAGCGAGAAAGCCCAGCCTCGAACCGAGAGCTGATGTCTATACCGCCGATTGTCCCTCTCGCGGAGTGCTCGATCACGTCACATCGCGCTGGCGACCATTGATCCTGGTCATGCTCCTGGAGAGGACGCACCGTTTCAGCGAACTCGCACAGCGCATCGGAGGAGTAAGCGAGCGCATGCTCGCCCACTCCCTCCAGCTGCTTGAGGCTGATGGCTTCGTTCTTCGTGTCGTTTATCCAACCAAGCCGCCCAAAGTGGAATATAGCCTTACGCCGCTCGGGAGTGAACTGGCCACCCATGTTCAGGTGCTGACCTCCTGGGTGGAGAGGAATGTCTCGCGGGTTCTCGAACATCGCAGCGCATCAGCGAATTAGCAGCCAGATTCGTTGTGTCTTCAGATTAGTCTTGACCCGGCGAACAACGCATTGCAGGTTGGGCGGAAGAGCAGGTTAGCCGTATGGCTGAGTTCGAAGTCGTATTTCTTCTCTTGCTTAGCGATGTGGGCTTTACTCTAGCCGCGCCCCGACTGAACGTGCCCGCCCCGGTACTGCTCGCAATCGCGGGGGCAGTACTCGCGTTTGTGCCGGGTGTGCCCCTGTGATGCTCGACCCACGTCTAGCGCCTTCCGCAGCGCGACCTGCTCGTGTTCACACTTGTCTGTGTGGTCCTCGGGACGCTGGTGCTGCAAGGGCTGACGCTACGTCCACTGGTACGCCTATTGGCGCTACCCAGTGATGCCAGTATTGAGTACGAGGTCGATCAGGCAAGGAAGGAGACCACGCGAGCCGCTTTGCTTGCGCTGGAGCAGGGTCGGGGAGCGGGGCCAGTCGCATGTTGACGCGAGAATATCGGGCTCGGCTGGTGTCAGGACCTGAGCGTAAAGTGGGATCCGAACTCCGCCGACGCGTACTGCGAGCCGAGCGACACCGACTGATTGAGATACGCTGAGAGAGGCGTATCGGCGATGAGGTGTTCCACCAGCTCGAAGAGGAGCTGGACTGGGCCGAGGGCGAAGTCACACCGCAACCGGAGTAGCGAATGCCGGTGTGTTCGTCCCGATTATCGGGGGCACGACCCACATTGGCAAGAAATGGATCGATCACAAGATCGAGCATTGCCTCGGTCAGCAGTAGATATGACGTGAAGAGCTCGTCGACGATGCGCACTGGCAGTAATGCGACTTCTAACTACCGATCAGAACTTGCGACGGGAGGTGGGTTAGCGCCACGCTCTCGAAAACCTCGGTCGTTTGACACTCGGTTCCTAAGCGAATCACTTTAGTGTCCTGCAAATTTTTTAGAGCTCTGGAGTGATTATCCTTGAATAGCCTGAATAATTTCGTTGGTCTCTCTCACCCTCGCAATCCGAGGAAGTATATTCTCCATTGCGAAGTCGTGCAGTCCTGGAGCGACGCTGGCGCAGGCATCGGATGCCAGGACAACGTTGTAGTTGAGGTCGAATGCGGCGCGCGCAGTGGCTTCCACACCCAGGTTTGTAGCGACGCCACAAATCACCACCGTTTCGCTATTCCGGCGCCGGAGCTGCAGGTCGAGTTCAGTTCCGAAGAAAGCATTCATCTGTCGCTTAATGAGGCGGACTGCACTGGAAAGTGCATCGATCTCTGGTACGAGCTTCGCAAAGCCTGCTGGTAGACCTTGCTTGGGAAGCGCCCATGGAGAATCTGCCAGCCCTTTTGGTGCATCGGCGTAGCCAGGGGCAAAATCTGTCGTCGTCAGAACGATGTGGGAGCCTGCCTGCTCGAAAGCATGACCTAATGCTGCTGCTCGCTGGACGAGCTGCTCCCGCCCGAAAGGCACGGGCTCCGGCTCAAGGATTCCGGCCTGGAGATCAATGATAATGAGGGCGGTCGTTTTCTTTTCAAGCTTCAGCATGGATCGTTAGCTCCTTATCACGGTATTTCGATGACTACTTTGCCGAACGCACCGGCTTCGAGATGGTCGAGCGCGTTTTGCAGGTCCTCGAAGGCATAACGCCGGTCAATGACAGGTTTTAAGCCAAGATTGTCAACAGCTCGGACGAGGTCTTCGAGTGCACGCCGATGCCCCGTTACGATGCCCTGAATGACGGGTGCTTTGAGCAGAATCGGTGTGGTCGGTGCGCTCAGTTCCTTCGCCCCTAAAAGGCCGATGACGGAGATGCGACCCCCGACCGCAACCATCTCGACCGATTGTTTGAAATTGTCGCCACCGACGAGTTCCAATATGTGATCAACTCCGCGGCCATTGGTGATGTCGAGCGTCTCTCCGACGACGTCGCTTGAGCCCCGATGCAGGCCGTGCGCGGCTCCCAGTTCCTTGGCGCGTTTTAGCTTCTCGTCGCTGGACGAGCTGATGATCACCTCCGCCCCATGCGCAGCGGCGATCTGCAAGGCAAAGAGCGAGACGCCACCTGTGCCAGGGAGAAACACGGTATCACCCGCTTTCAGATGGCCCTTCTCTACGAGTGAGAACCACGCAGTCAGCCCGGCAACAGGCAGCGTACTCGCTTGCGCGTCGTCAAGGGACGTGGGAGCAGCCGTGAACCAAGCTTCGGAAAAGGTCACACACTCAGTAAGCACCCCAGGGTAGTGGCCCCCAAGAGAGCGGTACGATGGTTCACGTGCAGTTCCGCCGGGTTTGCCGTCGATCCATTCGGGAAGAAAGTTGGAGATTACGCGGTCTCCCACTCGAAAGCGAGTGACCCCTTCGCCGACGGCTTCCACCTCTCCAGCCACATCCGAAGCCGGCACAAATGGGAACATCAGCGCCAAGCCCATCCCGTTCTCCAGCATCATCAGGTCACGGGCATTGAGAGAAACGGCCCGCAAGCGCACAAGTAGTTCGCCAGGACTAGGAAGTCGCGCTGAATATTCAACGATACGGAGGTTCTCGCGTCCATGCTTAACAATGACCCAGCTCCTCATCGGTACGCCTTCGTCTGGTCTCTTGGCGTGACGTTATCCCAAACGATGTTGAATGCCACCATGTCCAGAAACTCCGTCGCCTTCATAAGGCGGCTCTCGCGAAACTCCAAGAAGAATACGTAGTTGTTGTTATAGATCTTGCCGTCTAGCGTCGTCCCCTCCGCATCGGCAATGACGATGACGTCATCGCCATCAGCCAGGATCTTAGACGGACGAGGCACCGGCGGCATGCTGAATCTGTTCATGAACGGAGTGGCTATGTTGACCACGAAGTCTGGCTTGCGCGCCGCGCCGCAGTGCGGGGCAGTGCCAGGGATGATCACCATCCCGTCATCGCCCATCAGGTCCAAAATTGTGCCTTGTCCCTTGCTCCATCTATTGAATGCATCTTCTACGATCTTTCGATTCTGCTGCATTCTGCCCTCGAGTATCAGTTGCGTGCATGTGTTAAAAGCCCAAACCGTTCAGGTTCTTGCGTACCCATTGCTCAACGCTGGTGACTTCGAGTTCGCGTTGCACGTTGAAGGTCTGCTTCATATCCCACGACACACCTTTGCCATGCGCAAAGACGACCCTATACTTCTTCAACACATCATCCGGAGCTCGGGCGAGGGCCTCCTGAAGGTCGGCGACAGTGCTTTCTTCGCGCTGGAACGTCCGTCCGAGAACGGTCTCGAGAACGCACGCAAAGTGTCTGTAGGAAAGCGTGTCGCTGGCCGTGTACACCACTGTGTTACGAATTCTCGGCTCTGAAAGCAAAATCTCTGCTGTCAGCCTGCCGATGTCCTCTGCCGTTGTCACTGTAATGGCGGTGTCGAGGCTTCCAAGGGCGTGCACGACATGGTTTCTAAGATCAACAACCCCCAGCGCAGGCTCGAAGAGAAAGCTGGTGAACATACCTGTGGAGATGATGACCCAATCAGTCTTGTCTTGCGCCCGCAGGAGGTCACGAACATCAAGTTGTTCGTCGAAAAGCTCCTGTGCGCTTCCTCTGCCGATCACGTCGTAATCCACGCCGAACTGCCACGGAACGTACCTGGTGACACCAGCATCGAGGACGGCCTGGCAGAGCTTGCGCTGAATGGGCACGCCCGACGCAAATCCTGTACAGCCGATCACCGTATGGAACTGCGCAAATACGTCCGCGAGTGTGACAACAGAGGTGGTCGCGAGATCGGCTGTCACAAAGTGAATGCCCAGCGCACGAAGCTGCTGGAACACGGTCTTTTTCTCTGGAGACGGCGAGGCCAACGTCTCCGGACGTACCAGGACCGTTACCCTGCAGTGCGGGTTTCGCTCAGCTAAGCCGCGAGATACCGCATTGCCCAATTCTCCCAGGCCCAGGATCAGGTACGACTCGCCTTTTGAACTCACATCGATGCCCCAAAAGCAGTTCGATAAATCTCGAAGTGCTATGGCGAGACTACGGAAAGCCAGCTACTCTGTCAAAAGTGAAGGTTGTCTCCCATCCCGGCGTTCAGGATCTGGATCTTGCAAAAGTGCTTCAGGCCCTCAGTGACCCGGTGCGATTGTTGCTGGTGCGTATGCTCGCCGCTGAGAAGGATCTTTCCTGTAGCGCCCTGTGCCTAGGCAGGCCAAAGTCGAGCATGTCGCACCACTTCAAGATCATGATTGAAGCGGGACTACTCCGTGTAGACGTTGCGGGCAACACTCATCGCAACAATCTGCGGCTGGACGATCTAGAGAACCGCTTCCCGGGACTCATGCCGTCTGTCCTTCGCTCCGGTGACCCGATCCACCAAAGGCAGGTTACATCCCGGAACAATCCCAAGAACACCACAAAGAAAGCATAAGGCCTCAGGAATGCACTTCACGCGGACGGCGGCTTCCGTGTCACGTATATGCGTGTGACACGCACATGACTGATCGGCGATTCCTATCGTTACGTACGGTTTTGCGGACAACACCGGAAGCAGATGAGTCCTCATGGACGCTTATCACGCTATCCGCGTCAAAGCTCTGATAAACGCAAGTCTCACGGGTTCAACAAGCGAATGGATCGAAGACTGCTGTGGCTTCTTTTAACGAGCTGATTTGTCTTGACGAGATCTTCAGTAGTTATCCATTTTCTCTTTGGGAGGTTGATGGCACAAAGGATCAAGGCCGCTAAAGAGGCACGGCTCGAAGCTGCGAAGGTTTGACGTCGGTAAAGTGCGGAATATCAGCCATGACACGCGCCGATTCCGGTGAGCCGAACGAGACATCGACAGCCGCATCGTCTCGGAATAGGCAAACGCACACGGCGATAGTTCCTTCGCCGGGTCCGGCCGGAAAGAAGGCCGCGACACTTAGGAGACCGTGTGCTCTCCACACTTCCATGACCAGCGGGAGGTGCTTGTGGACGTAGTACTCGCGGTCAAAGCGGGTACCGGCGTTACCGGCGTACATCACAAAGACTGTCGTCATGCCACACCCCCCGCCAGCCCCGCCCTGCGCCGGGTGGCCTTTGCCAGAGCCGACCAGTCCTTGTCTCCGAGATTCTGATCGACTGCCTGCTCAAGGTTTTCGCGCACGATCTGCGCTGCCGGCAAACTAGCACCCTTTGCCTTAGCCGCATCGAGAGCGAGGTTCACGTCTTTCAATCCCAACGTCAGCTTGAAACCCGGCTCATAGGTGTTGGTGGAAATATTGCCGCCATAGCGCTTGTAAGTTGGGCTGGCAAACATGGTATTCGTCACAATATCGAGGAAGTCGCCCGCCTTCAGACCGTAGCTTTCGGTGAGCGCCGTAGCCTCTCCCATCCCTTCAATCGCGAGGGTAATCATTAAGTTGCCGGCGATCTTCGCAATGTTGGCGTGTTTGGGATCTTCGCCTAGATGCCAGGTCTTCTGGCCCAGCGCATCAAGCAGCGGCTGAGCGATTCTGACTGCGTTCGGATCGCCCGCAGCCAGGATGTTCAGCTCGCCTTTGGCGGCGACCGCAGGAATGCCGAAGACGGGAGCGGAGACGTACCCGATCCCTGCACTCTCATGCGCCTTCTCGAGCTCTGCGACAAGCGCCGGAGAGATGGTCGCCATCATGACATGGACGCACCCCTTCCGCGCTCTGGCAAAGGTGCCCGCGCCAAGAATCACGCTCCGCACTGCCTCGTCATTGGCCAGCATGGTGATGACGACGTCGTTCTCAAATGCCGCGGCGGGCGATGAAAGAAGAGCGACTCCTTCAAGAGCCTGTGCCGCTGCTGCCTTGCGGTTCCAGACGCTCACCTGATGGCCCGCCTTTACAAGGTTGGGCACCATCGCGGCGCCCATGCTGCCAACTCCGATAAATCCGACTTTCATCGCCTTCTCCTTGATCTCTGCATATGTAGACTGCTAGGTCAACAATACGATTCAATTTTCGCCCGTGAGTTGATCCCATGCGCTCATCGAGCAGTCCACCACCTGCGTCAAGGACTTACGGGTGGCACCGTCCCTGGCCTGAATAGACAGGCCATGCAACACCGTGGTGTAGAACGCGGCGACGGCCTTGACCGGAGCAGTCTTTGATACATCGCCATCGCGCTGACCACGGCGTAAACGAGCTTCAATACCTTTACGCGTCTGCTCTCGCAATGAAGACAGATGTTCTTGAACGCTTCTATTTTCAGCCGTGCAGTTGATCGTGCTCAGAACAAGAAGGCAGCCCCGCGGAGCGTCAGCTTTCGTGAACAGGTCTACGGCATCCTGAAGGATGGCGTGGACGGCCGCGCGGGTGGGTAGATCTCCGGTCAGGGCACGCGATGTGGCAATGCCGTCGGCCTGTTGATAAAGCTCAACCGCCTCGCGGAACAACTCTTCTTTGCTGCCGTAGGCGGCGTAAAGACTCGCCTGCTTGATCCCCAGTGCCTCGCGAAGATCGGCCATGGAAGTAGCTTCATAGCCAAGCGACCAGAACACGCGCATCGCTTTTGCCAGGCCTTCTTTTCGGTCGAACTCCCGCGGACGGCCACGGGCAGGTATCGTTCCGACCACATTTGTTGACTGCGTAGTCTCTATATTTGCGTTTGCGCTCATCGGTATGTCATATTATAGACAGGTTGGTCAATAAAGCAAGCTGAGGTGGATCTTGAGTCGTCTAACAGGAAAGATTGCAGTCGTCACTGGGGCCTCAAAAGGCATCGGCGCCTCGATTGCGGAACATCTAGCGGCAGCGGGGGCAGCCGTCGTCGTGAACTACGCAAGGAGCCGAAGCGGTGCAGAAGCCGTAGTTGAGCGGATCGTCTCCCGGGGCGGGAAAGCGCTGGCAGTGCAGGGCGATGTTTCAAAGCCCGACGACATCGCAAGACTGTTTGCTGAAACAAAACGGGTCTACGGCAAACTCGACATTCTGGTCAACAATGCGGGCATCTTTGAGCACCAGCCGTTGGAGTCGATCACAGCAGAGCACTTCCATAAACATTTTGACCTGAACGTGCTTGGGCTTCTCTTAACAACACAACAGGGTGTCAAGCTGATGGGCGATGATGGCGGCTCGATTATCAACGTGAGTTCGATTCACGCGGAGATGCCCATGCCAAAGGCTTCCGTGTACGGAGCGACCAAGGCCGCGGTCGATGCCATCACCAGAACGCTCTCGCTGGAACTCGGACCGAGACATATCCGGGTTAACTCGATCAATCCTGGGATGGTGGATACCGAAGGCCTGCACAGCGCTGGCTTTGATAGCGGCGAGTTCCGCGAACGGACCGAGGCTTCAACACCGCTTGGACGCATTGCACAACCGAAAGATATTGCGACAGCGGCTGTCTTTCTGGCCTCGGACGATGCGAGCTGGGTGACGGGTCAGTCTTTAATCTTAGCTGGCGGGATGCGTCGCTGAGATGACCGTCAAACCGCAAACGGAAAAGCTCCCGATCTGGGGATTGCTTGCGCTGGCTATGACCGGGTTTATCGCGATTCTCACCGAGACCATGCCGGCTGGGCTTTTGCCTCAGGTCGGAGCCGGTCTGCATGTCTCAGCGGCGCTTACCGGTCAGCTCGTCAGCCTCTATGCCCTTGGCTCGCTGGTGTCGGCCCTTCCAGTCACAGCAGCTCTCCAGGGTTGGCGTCGGCGTCCAAGGCTCCTGCTCGCGGTGGTCGGATTCCTTGTCTTCAACACCATCACAGCGTTATCTTCCAGCTATCCACTTACGCTGGTAGCGCGCTTTTTAGCTGGCATTGCGGCTGGGCTGGGCTGGGTCATCATCCCCGGCTACGCGCGGCTCATGGTGTCGGATCAGCAAAGGGGCAGAGGCATGGCGGTCGCGATGGTGGGCACGCCTCTGGCTCTCGCTTTGGGAGTGCCTGCCGGAACCTTCCTCGGCAAGCTTGTAAACTGGCGCACAACGTTCTTGGCTCTGTCCGGTCTGGCACTCGTCCTGGTCGTCTGGATCCTGTGGAAAGTACCTGACTTCCCGAGCCAAAGCGAAAGACAGCGCCTTTCAGTGCGGCAGGTATTTGTCACGCCCGGTATTCGCCCCATTTTGGCCGTGATCTTCTTCTGGATGGTTGGACACAAGGTCCTGTACACCTATATCGCTCCCTTCATCGCGCAAGCAGGGCTCGGAAGCTCGGTAGATGTCGTGCTTCTGACCTTCGGGGTCTCAGCTCTTGCGGGTATCTGGATCATCGGGCTTCTCGTCGATCGCTGGTTGCGGCCGCTTGTGCTCTTGAGTTTAGCTGGCTTTCTTATGGCCTCGTTCGCTTTTGGGATCGCAGGTGATAGTCCCTTTGCTATCTACGCGGCGGTAGTCCTGTGGGGGTTGACGTTCGGGGGAGCCGCGACTCTGCTCCAGACAGCATTGGCCAATGCCGCAGGGAGTGGCATTGACCTTGCGCAGGCGCTCAACACAACGGTCTGGAACCTGGCCATTGCCAGCGGCGGTGTGGCTGGAGGTGTTCTGCTGTCGTCTACCGGTGCAGGTTCTTTCGCATGGGTGGTGCTGAGCCTTGCCTCATTCGCTCTCCTGCTCGGCTGGCAAGCAAAGACGCACGCGTTTCCGTCTGCCGCTCCCAAAATGGCCGACGTTCCGGCGTAACAAGGGAAAGGATCCACAATGATCACGAACTCGTCCACGATTGCTGCAACACCGACGGAAGTTCTCCTTCGCTTCTACCAAGCCGAAGCAGACTACATGAAAGCCTACGAAACGAACGGCTACGCCAGCTTCGATGCGCTGCGAGAAACAATGGATCCTAAAGTGATCCTGCACCAGTCGCCAGACCTGCCCTTTGGTGGAGACTACGAGGGGTACGAGGGATACGAGCGATGGGCGAAGGCAATGGCCTCCCTCTTCGACAGGCTTGAAGTTAAGGAGCGCGAGTTTTTCGAGCACGGTGACAAGGTCGTCGTCTTCTGCCGCTTCATCACCCGATCTCGGGTCAATGGCTCGATACAGGATTTCCCGATGACACAAGTGGTGACTGTCCGCAGAGGCAAGATCGTCGACTTTCGCCCATTTTATTGGAACGTGCCCGCGTACATTGCCGCCGCTCAAAGCGACAAAGGCTAAACCTCGAATAAGGGGAGACACAATGAATACACCTGAACGCGAACCTGCAACGACGACGCTCGCGCGATTCTACGAGGCCGAGAGCGCTTACCTAGCGACTGGAGGACGTGACTTCTCAGCCATCGCGGCGGCACTCGACCCCGAGTGCGTCATCTATCAGCCGGCCTCACTTCCTTATGGCGGTGAGTGGCGAGGGCACCGCGGCTTCGAAGCCTGGATGCAGGCCTTCGCGCAGCAATGGTCCTCTTTAGAGGTGAAGGGTACAGAGCTGTATCCAAATGGCGACGTTATCGTGAGCAAATCTCACGTCTATGCCGTCGCGCAAGCTACAGGGCTGCACCTGGATTGGCCCTTACTGCAATTCTTCAGGATGCGCGAGAACAAGATCCTGGAGTTGCGGCCCTTTTACTGGGATACCGCAACCCTGCTCACAATACTTGACGCATAGATCAGCGATACCGTTTGTATATGGGATCTGCGCAGAAGACTCGTCCACGGGCCGATGCCCCCCAGGGAAATCAGGACTCCCTCGACCGTTTCGCCCGTCGAACGTTTCAAGAGAATGAGGCTTTATGGAACTCCGGCATCTTCGCTACTTCGTTGCAGTTGTTGATTGGAAGGGCTACCGTCAAGCCTCGGCTCACCTTCACATCGCTCAACCAGCGATTAGCACCACCCTAAGCAATTTGGAAGTTGAGTTGGCGGTGAAGCTGTTTGCGAAAACCGGCCGATCTGTCACACTCACCCCGGAAGGAAAGAGCTTTTATGCAGATGCTGTGCGCATCCTGGCACAGGCAGATCATGCAGTTGATGCGGTACAACGCGCTGCAAGGGGCGAGATCGGTGAGATTTCCGTCGGGTACTGTGGGGCCTCGAACTACTCCTTTCTGCCTGACATTGTGCGCGAGTATAGACGCCAGTTTCCCAACGTCAAGCTGAGACTTCAAGAACTCACAGCCGGCCAACAGGAGCAGGCTTTTGCGGAAGGTAGCCTCGATGTCGGGATCGTGCGCCCCTTTACGCTGGATATGAGTGGCTACTGTTCCCGTGTGCTCTTCGAGGAGCATGTGTTTGCGGCAATATCTTCAACTCGAGAAATTAAGCACAAGATGCTCAGAATAGAGGGCTTGGCACGAGAACGCTTTATCCTCTTCTATAGAAAAGGTGGTCCAGCGCTCTACGACAGCATCATTGGGCTCTGCAATGAGCACGGATTTTCCCCGACGATCGATAGCAGCCACGAAATGATGCAGACTGTTTTGACCCTTGTTGCCGCTGACCAAGGAATATCTATTGTTCCTGCGTGTGCACTGAGCCTGCCATCCGCCGGCATTCGATTTCTGCCAATCCTGCCGGATAGCATCCGTGCACAAATGGTCGTGGTTTGGCGAGAAACCTTGTCAGCGACGCCGATTGTGCAATCCTTTCTGAACCTGCTGGAAGAAAACCAAGCCGAGATAAGAACGAAGACGCAGATCAAAGTCTCGAACTGATCGCGTATAGCTATCAGTCCGAACGTTTCTTACAATGGAACGTCTAGGGTGCCGCCGCAATCTAGTAGGGGGAGCACGAAACATTCCTGCTCCGAAAACGGAGGCTTTCTATGTTGTCTTTTACTCATCAAGGTACAGGTCAGCCGACACTTGTCATGATGCCGTTCATCGGCGGAAGTTGGCATGAATACACAAAGGCTGTCGAGTTACTGCGAACAACTTATGAGTGCATTGGAATCGACACGCCTGGGTTCGGCGACTCGCGAGACCAATCGGGATACTCAATCGAAGAGATGGTGCAACAAGTGACCCAAACATTGAACGAGCTCTCCTTAAAGAGGTTTGTTCTCGTCGGTCACAGTATGTCCGGAAAAGTTGCGGCCGTCTTGGCCCGTCGTGCCGCGGATGGCGATGCCCGCCTCGCTGGCTTGGAGGCCCTGGTTCTAGTCGCACCATCCGTGTCTGCACCTGACCCGGTACCAGATGATATTCGGAAACAGCTACTCGCAATGTTTAGCGGGACTCAAGATCGTAAGGACGCCGAAGCTTTCTTCAAAATGGGCATCGCGAACCACCCATCTTCAGCGGCGGCCGACTCAGCCGTTGAAGATCTGCTGCGTATGAACAAGGCCGCGTGGCAATACTGGTGGGAAAAGGGTTCCAAAGAGGACTGGTCGGAGCGTGTTGGAAACCTAGATCTCCCCGTGCTCGTGATAGCTGGAGACAAGGATATTTCTTTGGGTCCGAAAGTGCAGACGGAGTTCTCTCTACCGCACTGGTCGAATGGTCGCATGGAAACCATCGATGCTGGTCACCTGATTCCGATCGACGCGCCGGAAGAACTGGCGAATGCAATCTTAAAGTTTGTCGATACCCTTCCCAAATAGGCGATCAACTTCGGAAACTTCCAGAGAACTACACGTTTACTCGACTCATGGAGAAGAAGGCATGTTGTTAAAAGATAAAGTAATCATCGTGACAGGAGCCGGCACCGGCATAGGGGAGGCCGCGGCTGTAATGCTTGCCGCCGAAGGTGCGCGCATCGTCGCAACCGGCAGAACGGTCGAAACAGTCGCTGATACTGTGAAACGAATCAAAGATTCCGGCGGGGTTGCCCTCGCTCTACCATTGGATGTCAGCAAGGAATCAGACGTCATTGAGATGGTTGATCGCACGATAGCGGAGTTCGGGCGACTTGATGGCGCGTTCAATAACGCAGGAGTCGGGATGCACAACAAGGCGACGGACGAGCTTGAGAGCAGCGAGTGGGATCATGTTTTCAACACCAATGCCCGCGGCGTGTTTCTATGCATGAAGTACGAAATCAAGGCTATGCGGAGGAGCGGCGGAGGAGCGATCGTCAATAATTCTTCGATCGAGGGCGTACTGGGGCCGGCACGTTGGAGCGAATACAGTGCATCGAAACACGCCGTCAACGGATTGACGAAAAGTGCGGCAAGTGAAGCGAGAGATACGGGAGTTCGCATCAATGCGGTCCTGCCGGGCTTCATCGTTACGCCTATGTCCCAGAAGTTACTCGATGATCCGAGCAAACAGGACATGATCGCAGTCGAGTTGGAGCGCCATTCTGTCGGTAGATTTGGCCAGCCGGACGATGTGGCCTACCTTGTGAGATGGCTGCTTTCGGATGAGGCGGCCTTCATGAATGGGTCGATGATCGCTGTCGACGGTGGATACACGGCACATTGATTGCGGTCAACGACCATGCTGGTCGGCGAGATGCCGGCTTCGATTGCGAACGGTTTCAGAACAACTGTGATTCAGGATGGAGAGCTTATGAAGAAGTCACCCTTGGAAGTTGTGCAGGCACTTTTCTCAGATCCAACAAATCCGGACGTGGTAAATGCATTAGTGGCTCATGATGCAACCTATGTTGCACTGAACTTCGACAACCCGGAATTGAAGAAGCTCATGCCCTGGGCCGGCACGGACAAGGGACCAGGAGCAATCATCAACACGTACCTGAGCGTGAATCGCTTTTGGAAAGATGAAAAGATCGAAATTCAGGAGACGCTTGAGTCGGATGAGAAAGCCGCCCTGTTCGGCAAGATTACTTTAACGTCGAGAGCTACCGGTAAGACGGTTAGCTCTCCATTCTCAGTTCTAGCAAAGGTAAAGGACGGCCAAATCTTCTACATGCAATTTATGGAGGATACCTTCGGCACTACGGGTACGCTTCGCTCGGGAGGAGCCGCTGTATACCATCCCGATCCGGCAGGGGGAGAGGTTACCTTGTAGTCCGTCAGACTTCGCCATCGTCAGGGCTGCGAGTCGTCTCCGATTCCGTCTAGTCCTGAGCCGAGCGATCCAGGCTGAAATGTGCCGGAAAGGTTGAATGATGCTTGCTGCATGGTATGAGAGCAAAGGAGCTGCCCGTGACGTCCTGCAGGTCGGCCATCTTCCTGAGCCGACGAACGGCGGCCGAGTACGTTGTAGTTCCGGCTGAGAATGCTGTGCCGCTGCCTTCAAATGCATCCTTCGAGGACGGAGCCAGTCTAGGGATCCCCGGTATAACAGCTCACCGCCTGCTCTTTCGTGATGGCGGAATCCAAGGTCAGACGGTGTTGGTAGCGGGCGGAGCCGGTTCCGTCGGTCACATGGCAGTGCAGCTTGCACGTTGGGCCGGTGCAAGGGTTATCGCGACGACCGGCTCCGATGACCAAGCCAAGATTGCGCTCCAATGCGGCGCTCACCATGTGTTCGACTACACGAGAGATGACCTCTCGACCCGACTCGCAGATTTGCTTGGGCAGAAGGGCGGAATAGACCGAGTGATTGAAGTTGCGTTCACCAAGAACGCCGATCTCGACGCAAAGCTTCTGAAGCCGAATGGCGTTATTGCAACGTATGCGATCGATAAGGAGAACATCCAACCTTCGATCGACCTGCAACAGTTACTTCTAAAGGGCATAACCGTACATTTCACACTTGTTTACGCGATGTCGAGAGAGTCTCATGAACTCGCCGCGAAGGATCTAAACGCTGCGCTCACAGCAGGAGCCCTCAAGCCTCATGTTGCTGCACGATATCCACTCGAAAAAATCGCTGACGTGCACGATCGCCTGGACGCTGGAGGGATAGGTGGTAAGGCGCTCATCCAGATCATGGCCGCTACCTAGCATCAGCTGCTCGCGCGGGCAACACATAAGCAAGATCCCCGGAGGATCAGGCAATCCCCTGGGCGTCCTTGCCGAAACAGATTGGGTATGGCCAGAGGCGTCCGGCGTTCAAAAGTACACAGGAGAGACAAATGTTCCGATGCGCGATCCTAGACGACTATCAAAACTGTGCGCTGGGTTTTGCAGATTGGGCATCTCTACAAGATACCCAAGTACAAGTGTTCACCGACTACATAGCATCGCATGATGTCCTTGCCGATAGACTCGCCGGCTTCGAGATCATCGTCGTGATGCGGGAGAGAACCAGATTCGATGCTGCGCTTCTACAGCGCCTGCCAAAGCTGAAACTGCTTGTCACGACCGGCGCATCGAACAGCGCGATAGATACCTCCGCAGCTCACGCTCAAGGCATCGTAGTCTGCGGAACCCGCAATCTGACCTACCCCGCGCCCGAGCTTGCGTGGGGGCTGCTCCTCTCACTCATTCGCCACATACCTGCGGAGGTGGCCTCGTTCCGCGCTGGCGAGCGATGGCAGACACGCATGGGAAGCGGCTTATCTGGCAAAACGCTCGGGATCATAGGACTCGGATCGGTGGGAAGCCAGATCGCCCGATACGCCCTTGCCTTTCAGATGAAGGTGCTTGCGTGGAGCCCCGGTCTGACTCGTGAGAGATGCGACGAAGCGGGCGTGGAGCTTGCGTCCAGCCTTTCTGAGTTGCTACAGACCTCGGATGTCGTCACTCTGCACGCCGTACTCAACGATGCGACACGGGGCATGCTCGGCGCACATGAGCTTGCCCTTCTCAAGCCAACTTGCCTTCTTATCAACACCTCGCGCGGTCCGCTGATTGATGAAACCGCACTCATTAGTGCGCTCCAAAATGGTCAGATCGCCGGGGCGGCTCTAGATGTGTATGACAAAGAGCCTTTGCCGATTGCTCACCCTTTTCGCACCCTGCCGAACGTGATTGCGACGCCGCATATCGGCTACGTCATCGAGGAAAACTATCGGCAGTTCTATGGCGATGCTGTTGAGGATATTCAGGCATGGATTAAGGGAAGTCCGCTCCGGGAGATTAGGGCTGCGGGTCATTAATCATTCGGCAGGAACACGTCAGGGTTAACGTAAGCGCACCGCGAACTGAACCATAGGAGACATGCATGGCGCATCATCAGACGAGAGTTGGCTCTATCGATGTCTTTGTATTTTTAGACGGGATTCTACCCGTGCCCGCTGCCCTGGTGCTTGCTGGGAACGATATGCCTGTCGAGCAAATGGTTCAGGAGCGTATTGTTCCAGCAACTCTTGAATGGTCGAACAATGTCTTCTTGGTTCTTCTGGAAGACAAGAAGTTCCTGATAGACGTGGGCGGCGGAGACTTGTTCGCGGAAGGCTCCGGACACCTTGTTTCAAGCATGGCTGCCGCTGGGTTTGCACCCTCGGATATCACGGATATCCTGCTCACGCATCTCCATCCCGATCACACGGGCGGCCTAGTCAAGAACGGTCAGATGGTCTTCCCCGATGCACAGATCCACGTAGCGCAAAAGGAGCTCGATTACTGGCTCGACTTGGACAGTAGAGCCAGTGCCGCAGAACACCACAACATCTTCTTTGAGAACATTGATGGTTCGTTCATGCCCTACGTTCACGCGCGCAGGATCCAGCCATTTAAGGATGGGGTGGAGTTGGCCGCGGGACTTCGATCCTTTCCCCTGCCGGGCCACACACCGGGCCACACTGCTTTCATTCTGTCGAGTCATAACGATGCGGTAACCTTCACCGGCGATCTGTTCAATGAACCCGCTCAAGTCCCGCATCCTGACCTGAAACTGACTTTCGACTGGAATGCAGAGCGGGCGATCACGACACGCAGGAAGACACTCGAAGACGCAGCGGTGAACCACTGGACAATCGCTCCAGCGCACGCACCGTTCCCAGGATTCAGCACTATCCGCAAAGACGGTTCAGGATATCTGCTCGAAGCCGGAAACCGATGAAGCGTGCTTCGCGGGAGCACCTCACTGCGAGTGCCCAGAGAATCGCTTAGAGCAGAACGGAACGAAACCAAAGAAGGAATCCATGAATTCAGATGCTGAAGTTCCGTTTGCTGATCCGGCGCGCAATCGTGGCGAAGCCATCCAAGGCGGCACTTCACAGTTGCGTTCGCAACAGATACTTCTTCTACTCAGTGCGGCATGTGGCGTGGGTGTCGCCAACATCTATTACAACCAACCGCTCCTGCTTTTAATTGCACGCTCTCTCCGTATCGCTCCTGCGCAGGCCGGTCAAATCGCTGTTGCTACCCAGCTTGGCTATGCTTGTGGGATTTTCCTCTTTCCATCGCTGGGGGATGCGATCGACCGTCGTGGCCTGATGACTCGGCTGTTCACCGCCGTGTCTGTGGCGGCATTCGCAAGCGCGCTGGCTCCGAACTTTCACTCGCTCCTGCTTACAAGTATCCTGCTGGGACTCGCCGCTTCGGTGACTCAGGTGACTTTGCCGATTGCGCCCGAGTTCGTCGCCGAAAAAGATCGAGGACGGGCGGTAGGCACCGTGATGACGGGGCTTCTGCTCGGCATTCTTCTGGCCCGAACTTTTTCCGGTCTACTTGGCCAGTGGTTGGGGTGGCGTAGCGTGTTCTTTGTAGCGGCGGCCCTGAATCTGCTATTTGTGCCTTTGCTCCTACGCTTCCTTCCGTCGTTGCCGCCCGCACGGCCGGTGCCGTATGGCCGCGCGATCCGTTCTTTGTGGACGCTCTTCACCACTGAGCCCTTACTGCGAGAGGCTTCTTTGGTGGGCGGTTGTGCCATGGCAGCCTTCTGCGTCTTTTGGACAACCTTGGTGTTTCTGCTTGGCTCGCCTCAATACCGAGTGGGACCTGGCGTGGTGGGAGCCTTTGGCGTTCTTGGAGCAGTAGGTGCATTCACAGCTCCGCTGGCGGGGCGACTCATTGATCGATATGGAACCCGCACGGTTCTGAGCTTTGCAATCCTGGCGCAATCCGTGGCATACCTCATCTTCTGGAGTTTGGGGTACCGCTGGATCGGCCTCATTCTGGGCATTCTGCTATTTGATGTAGGTGTGCAAGCCAGTCAGGTCGCGAATCAAACCAGAATCTTTGGCATCGATCCGCATGCACGGGGCCGTATCAATACGGTTTACATGATGATCTATTTCGCTTTTGGTGCGGCCGGTTCTGCGGCTGGAGCCTTTGCTTGGCAGCATGCAGGATGGTCAGGTGTTTGCGGGCTAGGCTTGAGCTTTTTAGGGCTTGGAGGTCTTCGCCACCTCATCGGATATAGAGGAGCAACTCATAATCTCTCTTCCTTACAGCAAAGTAAGACGCTGACTGAAACTGAAATGTAGCTGTGAGGTGCAACAGCAAACCCGATGCCCGATACACCAATAAGAGATCTTGGCGATTGACTCGGAACAAAATCTGCTTTCCTTTTAGAGCCGAAGTCGGAGCGCTCCGCAATTTATTGCCCAATATTTGTAACGGCTAGCTCTGCGCCAGGCTGCTGCAAAGCACATCAAGTGCTTCACGACGCTAAGTGGGATGTTTCCTCATCATCCATGGTCCTCCGATCAAAGCGATTGTGGCAACGCTCTAAGCAATATGGCAGATACAAAAATCCAGCGCGTAATTACAGGCTGGTCGTCCTTCGATACGTCGAAAAGGCCTCACACACATACCGCAGGTCTCCAAATGGACAAGAAAAGCACCGACACTTTTGACAAGCTAAGAGTGGTTCACGTCTGCGAGAGATGCGGTGCGGCAGTCGGCTACTCTCAGGTTTCTGAAGATGTCGTCGTCACGGGAATCGTAGTCTGCGAATACTGCGGTTATGCCGGGCCTCTCCACGTAAAGATCAAAGGTCCGACAGATGACCTGCCAGAGTAACTCATCTTCATAACACTTTAGGTGCCTAATAATATGTCACAAAGAGCGATAGTACTGAGAGAGTGAGAATCTGCTACTCCTCAGATGGCAAGTGGTGGGGAGGGCAAGTGTCCGCGGTGTACTTCGCCGAGCCTTCTTACAAAGCCTCTATTGAACGCGCTCACAACGGGCGATTGGGTATCGGATCTGCATGTGAGCCGTGTCTCTAGTGTCACTCCACACTTGAGTGGACGTATGGTGATTCCATTCTTCGCAATGCGCCACGCACCCGACTGGGTCAGGATCGCAATGCCGAGCCCTCGACGGACCAGGTTGGATCCCTCTTCCGCCGTCATCACATGGTGAAGCGATCGCCCGGGCTGCGACGCTGGTCTTGCAACTCTAATCAGAGCGTCATACAAGTGCGGGTGAACGTGTCGTTCGAAGAGGATGCATGAGTTGTGTTCCAAATCGAAGCACTCGATCTCATACTGTTTAGCTAGCAGATCGTCTTCAAGCATTGCTACAAAGAAAGGCTGTTCTCCCACTAGGATGGAACTGAGCCGAGCTGTTGCCGGAACACCGGTTAGGAATGCCAAGTCGAGGGAACCCGCAAGCAAGTCGTGCACCAGTTCTGGGGCGAGCTTGGTACTGGTCTGCACCTTCAGCTTGGGAAACATTGGGAGACGCAGCGAGTGAAGGTGGGTCAGGAAATAGGGATCTGTATAGGGAGATTTTCCTACATGGATCACATACTCAGCGCCTTGGTGAGCCGCTCGCGCCATTTCGATGGCTGTGTCCTGATACTCCAAGGAGAGTCTTGCCTGTTCCACAAAAACCTCGCCGACAACAGTAGGGATAATCTCACGGCTTGCACGAGAGAACAGTTCAAAGCCGAGGAAGTTCTCAAGAAAGCCGATTTGTTTTGTCAGCGCCGACTGTCCAGTGTGTATCTTGATCGCAGCTGCCGAAAAGCTGCCCACTTCGGCGAGGGCCACTGCCGCCCTTAGATGTCTAGTTGAGATTTTTTGCCTGTCCGGTGTTTTGCGCATGGTCTATCCCCCAAGCCCGGAGACAGCATTCGGAGAAGCCCATCCCCGCGCGCTAGGAGTGTCGTCTTGTGAGTATCATGTTGTCAACAATGAGTCTGTGTTCAATGAGCAGCTCATCGCGGACGACGCCACGATGTATCTTGGGTTTTTCACAGGGTGTCGTTTTAAGGCTTTTCCTTCTGCGAGATACTGGTTGGACCAGAGAAGAGAAAGAACTGTAGCGGCTTTCCGTAGAGCTCGGCTAGCTGCAGAAACTCCAACACATCAATACGACGCTCCTTCGTTTCGCATTTGGACAGGAAAGAATGAGCCATACCCATGCTTTCAGAAACATCGCGCTGCGAAAGGCCGGCTTCCTCCCGTGCCTTGATCAATCGCTCGATGAATCTGTCGTAAACCGCTTGATGCGGGACGGCCCGGGCGTTCCGCGACTTGCGAGTTTCGACACCCTTCTTAGTAGGCACCCCTTAAGTGTCTGAACTGCTTGACGAATCCCCTAATAGGGGCCACTCTGAACACAACGGAGGCATGTGTAGCGATGTCTGAAGGATATGTCGAGTGTCCGGAACTCTCCGGCAAGACAATCAAGTTGGTGCGCATCTATCAGGACGAAGGTGACGGAACAGAGATGCAGATCGATCTGACAGATGGAACCAGCTTTTCTTGCTCGTTCTGCGTGAAGCCGTCATTCGAAGCAAGCGTGATCCGGACGGGTTCGACGATTCCTGAGATCCTCCACAGCTATGACTTCAAGTAGCCGCAGATCAGCAATTCCCGAAAGGAATAGTGAACGAACGATATGGAATTGACAGGCGAAATCTCCTCTAAATACCTTGCGCTTAGGTCGACACCCTCGTCGGCCGGAGGCGCATATGGAGCGATGCAGTCGGACAGATCGGTTTCTATCGAAGGCTCAAGCAAGTGACACGCAGACCCTTAATTGCGCGACGCCGCGTGCACCTTTGGGTCAAACCAGCAGCAATCGCAGCCAGACTGAGTTGGATACCCCTGTCGCGGAGAGTGCTCAAGGGACGGTTCTTTGGCGGCTGCATCATACGCATCTTTTTACCCATAAGGAGGCAAGTCGCGGCCGCGTGAGCTTGCGTTTTCGCTACCGATGCCCGCTTCGGTCTTCTGCACCTGCGTCTCTCCTCGATCTAGGTAATGAACTTGTGTGTTGCGCTTCGATAACTTACACGAGCGAGCCTCGTTTCGAGTCGGATGACTGTGCACTCAGACGTTTAAGTCATGCCGTTGGAGGCAAAGCAACGAATCCCATCCGTCTTCCGCAGCTCGTTTCTGCGAGACCTTGCGTACACAGGAAAGTGCCATGGGCCATAGCGCGCAGTTGACACAGCAGTCTTCCGGCTGGAGTAACGAGGCCTTGGCAATGGCTGCACAAGCCAAAGTCCTCTCCGGAAACAAACTCGAGCAACTCGTCGTGAGGCTTCAACGACATTCAGGTCGGTCCAAAGAGGCCTGCTGGCGATTCATCATCCAGCATGGTCTCAAGGACAAGGTGGACCATCGGCGCTGGACCGAAGCCGACGTAGAACTCGTTCGTGAAGAACTGGTCAAGCGATCTGTAGAGGAAGTCGCCAAAAAGCTGAACAGAACTCCAAAAGCGATTCGGAACATGCTCAGAAGGAACGATCTGAGCGTACGCGAGATTCGCTGCGATATGTTCTCGGTGGAGAGCCTGGCCAGCGCCCTGCATGTCAGGAAAGCCGAAATCGTCTTTTGGATCGAACAGAAATGGCTCGAAGCGTCAGTCGAAAGCCGAGGCAAGCGACGCGCTTACATCATCACTTCCGAAGCCTTCACAAAGCTCTACAAAACGCACCAAGCAGACCTTCTCAAGAGAGGGCTACGTAACCAGTCGCTCTTTGAAGCGTATGTGCAGTACTGCTTCTCCCCAAAACACACCGTAGGCGAACAATTGCTCGATGTGCGACGTGACAAGCGTGAGCGCGAGGCCTACGCAGAACTTGATCGGGATACCGAGAACAACAAACGAGAAGAGGAGGCCGCTCATGCCTTTGCTGAAGGGAGCTTCGACTTCGAAGCCGCAGGTTCAGACGAGTCGTTCGACGACTCAGAGATCGGTACCGAATGAGACATGTCCCTTTTGCGAAAAGGTGTTGGTGCCGGCCCGACTTTCCGCTGGAGAGATCCTTTTCAACACTCTGTGCCTCTGCCTGCTGTTAGCTTTGTTCATCGTGGTGTGGCCACTCGTCGAGCACTGGATCGAACATCAGGAACACAGGTGGATAGAACACATAACCTGGCGTGAGCCTCTGGACAACTGGTCTTAATGGAGTACGCTGTATGCTCGTTGCTCCGGCCAGAGCTTGCCCTTGTTCTGCGTTTTCCAATCGAAGGTTCGAGCGCAGAGGCTGTTTGGACAAACCAATCTCGAGTTGTCATTCGGAGCCAAGCGGAAAGCTCTAGTGTCGATCACCTGTCGGCAGTGCGGACAATGCCAAAGGCTGGTGAGACGGTTCCCACGACTTGTTTTCACCACGAGTCTTCCTCCTGGAGTTTCGCTCGATCTCCTTTCACACAATGCGCACAAACTCCACGCAATCGCGAACCTGTTCTAGCAAAGGAACGGTGTTCGCTCTCATGTACTTGCTCTGTCACAGCCGGAAGGCGGCAATACGAAAGAATTTCCAGTCGGCACTCTCTTTAAGGCTGCTTATCTCCGGGCGAGGTCATAGGTTCCCTCATAAAGCGCCTCAATGAAAGTCGTGGGACACCATGGGTGCCGCAGTGATGTGAAGTTCTTCAATGTGCTTGGAACGAATGTGAATGACCTTGTCGACGTTCTGAAGCGTGCCCTCGATGAGCAGGACCTTTCCGTATGTGACGAGTGATCGGTTTGCTTCGTAAAGGTCTGGGTCGACGATAGCGTTCGAGATGCCGCTTTCATCTTCGAGCGATAAAAAAATAAAGCCATGCGCTGTGCCGGGCCGCTGCCTGGCGATGACACAACCGGCGATACGCGCCGGGACGCCGTGCCGAAGTAGTTTAAGATCGCCAGCGCGAAGAATATTCATCTGCCGTAATTGCATACGACAGTGCGCCATCGGATGACGGCCTACGGTGATTCCGGTCCCGGCATAGTCGGCGACCAGCCGTTCTTCTGGACTCATCGCCTGGAGCGGTGAGTACTTCTCTTCGTCTTGATCCAGCTCCGAGAAAAGCGGTCCCGCTTGCCGTCCGGCCCGACTTACCTGCCAGAGCGCATCCCTGCGATGCACATTCTTCCCTAGCGCGTTCAGTGCACCTGTTTCTGCAAATGTGTCCAGGTCGGCTTGCGAGAGGGCCGGCACACGTCTTGCAAGCTCTTCGATACTGCCGAACGGACGCATGGCGCGCACACGCTCAATCTCAGCAGCCACACTCGCCCGCAAGCCCCGGACGTATCGAAGCCCCAGCCGAAGGGCGTAGGCGCCTTCCGGCTCAGGTTCGAGCGTGCAGTTCCAATCGGAGCACGTTACGTCGACGGGCTTTACTCGAAGGCCATGCCTCTGCGCATCTTTAACGAGAACGGCCGCGCTATAGAACCCCATCGGTTGATTATTCAAAATGGCTGCGATGAACACCGGAAGATAGTGAAGTTTTAGCCAAGCTGAAGCATACGCAATAAGCGCGAAGCTGGCTGCGTGGCTTTCCGGAAAACCGTAGAGCGCGAATGAACTGATGGCCAGGATGATCTCTTCCTGAGCTTTCAGACCAACACCGTTGGCATCCATGCCCGCTCGCAGCTTTACTTCCAGCGCCCGCATCTTGTCGGCGGAACGCCGGCTCCCGAGCGCGCGACGCAACTCCTCAGCCTCACCTCCGGTGAAGTTGGCGATCACCATGGCAATTCTTAACAACTGTTCCTGAAAGAGCGGGACGCCAAGCGTGCGGCGCAGCACCGGTTTCAGCAACGGATGCGCGTAACGGATTTCCTGGCGCCCTTGCCTCCTCTCCATGTAGGGATTCATCATCTGCCCGACAATCGGCCCCGGCCTGATAATCGCGACTTGGACGACGAGATCATAAAACTTATCTGGATTGTTGCGAGGCAAAGATGCCATTTGAGCGCGGCTTTCGACCTGAAATAGCCCGACCGTATCCGCAGCCTTGAGCATGTCGAATACCTCCGGATCGTTGTGGGGTATCTGCGCAATGTCGATTTTATTTCCGTAATAACGCGGAATCAGTTCCACGCAATCTTTCAGAACCGCCATCATCCCCAACCCGAGCAAATCGACCTTGATGAGGCCCATGTCGGCGCAATCTTCTTTATCCCACTGCACGACGGTACGGCCCGGCATACTTGCGGGCTCGAGCGGAACGACGGAGGCAAGCTGGTTTTGCGCGATGATCATGCCGCCAGAGTGCTGCCCGAGGTGTCGTGGCAAATCGAGCATACGAATGGAGAGCTCAAGGTATTTGGCAATGCGAGGATGACGCAGATCGAACCCAGCCTCACGAAACTGGTGTTCCATCGTGTCGGTGGGACCTTTCCATTCCCAGCTTCCCACCAGCCGTGTGAGCCGGGTCTGCATATCGGCGTCGAAGCCCAAAGCTTTACCCACCTCGCGAGCAGCCGAGCGCCCGCGGTAGGTGATGATGTTGGCGCACATAGCGGCACCGAGCTGGCCATAGCGCGCGTATACATACTGGATCGCGCGTTCCCGGTCATCGCCCGAGGGAAGATCGAGGTCGATATCAGGCCACTCGCCACGTACTTCGGAGAGAAAACGCTCGAATAGCAGCTCCATGCCGACTGGATCAACAGCGGTGACACCAAGTGAGTAACAGACAGCAGAGTTGGCGGCCGAGCCACGCCCTTGCACCAAGATGCCGTGTCTCCGACAGAACTCGACAATATCCCAGACGATTAAGAAGTAGCCGTCCAACCCGAGCTTCGCGATCAGCGTGAGTTCCTTTTCCACCTGCTTTGTCGCGCGGGAACGCAGCTTCGCACTGGCTTTGCAGCCATAGCGCCGGACGACGCCTTCCATGGTTCGCTTGCGAAGAAAGCTTGCCATGGTCTCGTCTTCCGGTATGGGATAGCGAGGGAACTCGTAACCCATGTCTCTCATTTGAAACGTGAGCCGATCGGAGAGATCACCTGTCGCCGAAATCGCGTGAGGCACGTCACGAAACAGCGAATACATCTCAGCCGCGGAGCGCATGTGTCGCTTGCTATTTTGCTGTAACAGCAAGCCGGCTTCATCAAGCGAGCATCCATGCCGGATCGTCGTGAGCACGTCCAGGATCTCTCTCTCAAACTCGGTCGCCATACTCACGCCGTTCGTAGCAAGTAGCGGAAGGTGGAACTCACTCGCTAAGGCAATAGCGGCTTGGTTTCGCGCCTCCTGCTCGCAGATGCCGTGCCGTTGCAACTCGACATACACACCGCTCTGCCCGAAGGTCTTCACCAGGTGCGCAAGCACAAAGCGTCCCTCATCCATGCCTCCTCGATCAAGCGCTGCAGCGAGTGGGCCTTCGTCGCCTCCGGTGAGACAGACAAGCCCTTTGGCGTGCTGCTCCATATTGCGAAGGGATGCGATGCCGTCCCCCTTGGTCTTCTGCGCGAGCTTGTACCCGGAGATGAGCAATGAGAGATTCTGATACCCGCGTTGCGATTCGCACAGCAACGAAAGCCGTACAGGCCGTTTAGGTATCGTGTGCGGTTGCCAAGAAGGCGGCAGACGCTGCTCCCCAAAGCCATCTACCGAGATTTCAGCGCCGATATGGGAACGTAGTCCGAGTTTTTGCGCCGTGGTGTAGAGACGCGGAGAACCGTACAAACCATCCCGATCAAGAATCGCCAGCCCGGGCAGCTCAAGGTTAGCCGCCTGCTGTGTCATGGCTTCAGGCAACGACGCACCTTCGAGAAACGAAAATGCGGAACGCGCATGCAGTTCCACATAACGATCAGTCATAGAGACCCACTACAAACCAGACCTTTGTGACAAGGTCCTGCCGTAAGCGCAACACTTGTCTAGGCTGCGTCAGGACAACGTCCCAGAGATCGTCTTCCCACGAACTGCTGTCCCACCACGATCCGGATGAATGCCATGGACCGGCGCAGGTCTGGACTGGCATCCTCATGCCCTGCCAGAACAACATGCGCGGTTGATTGTCCCAGCAGGTGACACGGACCGCCTGTGGCGGACGGAACACCCGTATGGCGATCCGCGAGGACTGATTGGTCTCCTCCGTGGAGCCTACGAGCCGAGGCTCAAACGGGGAAACGATGAAGGCGTCTTCACGATAGCTGTTCTCGAGTGTTGGCGATCCGACGTTGCCTTCTCCGGCGATGGAACGCAAACGGGCAAGAAGCAGGTCGAGCTTGTCGGGTTCGGGAAATTGAGTTTGGAAGAGACCACGCTGAGCTGTCTGCGGCTTTGAGGGTTCAGCCTCAAGAGTCACCTTTATGACGCCTGCCTGTGGCGGCTTCGCCTGCAATTCCAGATTAAGCAACTTTAGAAGAGCTTCGCGGTTCTGTGATGGCGTAGCGGGTCGGATCTCGATTTTGTGCGTTACTCCGCGTTCGAGTAGAAGCGTTAGCTGAAGCGACCGAACTGCATAGGCCCGCTCCATCGCCTTGGTCAGGATCATCTCCAGCATGGGCGAGAGAACAAACAGAAGTGAGTCAAACACCTCAACAGGACTGTCGAGTACATTCGTCGCCGTGAGCATGAACGCTTCTTCGTCAGGAACGAGAAGATGCGCTGCTTCCCCACGTGCCAGCGATTGCAAGCGCCGGCCCTGTTGTCCTAACCGGCTCACAAGCGCGATGTCGGGAAGCGCGGCCAACTGCCCCAGAGTGCGAATGCCCCATCGTGACAAAATCGCCAGCATTCGTGAATCACACAGGAGCAACGCGACTGGCAACGGCGCAAGCTTAGCGCGAATGTTTCCTTCGTTGGCGGTTACGATTCGGTGAGTGCTTCGGGCCAGCATGAGCGCGGCCTCTGCGTTTTGAGCAGTACCGATTCCTGCTGAGAAGCCCTCGCCGGTCAGTTCTTCATGCAGTTTGCACGCATAGCTCTCCACGGTCCCGAAGAGCATTTCCATGCCGGAGCTGTCGAGCAGCAACAACAGAGAGAGGTGTTGCGCTCCGCCATAGGAGTTCGCGGGTGAGGCGATGGCCTGGAGCCGCGGCGTAAAGCGCTCTCCAATCCGGCGTACAGCGGTATAAGCACCTTGCTCCTCAGGCAGATTGCGGGGCCGAAACAGAGCGTCACATGTTGTTTGAGCCTGCACCTTGGACATGCCATGTTGAACGCCGAATTTGCGGGCCATTTCGCACCGCGCGGCCACTTTCTCTTGAGGCGCTACACCGTCGAGCAGAACCAACGGCTGCCGGTGCGCAACCAGCGTGCGCTTCCAAGCGCTGATCGGGAATTCCGGGATGTGGACGGCTGCATAGGACACACTACCTCCCCGCCGCTTGCATCCAGAGTGGGTTCGCATCCCAGCTTGTCACCCTCCCTGGTGCCTTCTTGCCGAAGGCTGGCCCGCTTCTCTGCCGGGAGATCTGGGCCGACCGCGTCATGCCTGCAAGCACACCCTGCACGACGGGTTCCGCCTCGGACACACACTCCAGCACGCACGCCGCGGTCGAGCGGGCGCAAGGCTCTCTGGTGAGCAAAAGGAGGATTGCATCACCCAACTGCGCGGCCTTCTGGAAACGCCACCAGGTTGCCGACTGGATGCGCAACGCCTGCTCCGCAGGTACCGATGCGAGGTCCAAGACGACAATCCGGAAACCGCCCGACTGAAGTATCTGATCGGTCGCGCGTAACGCGCGATCTAACCGCGTCCAAGGCTTCTGCTCTCGAGTCCTCTGAGGTTGATCGCTGGCCTGAAAGGTCGCAAGTTGGCGAGCGGCCTGCGCTGCAATCCAGTCCGCTTGGCGCAGTGGATCGCCCTCGTCGACCCGCCGGATGTTGAACCGTTCCCATTCCACCTGGTCTTGCGACGCGGTATGCAATCCGAGCGGCTGGTTGGGGTAGCCCGGCGTGCCCTCTAGCTTGCGTCGGCGCCGTTCCTCTTTGTAGAAAAGCATTTGCTCCAGCGCCGGCGCCAAATCCTTGGTCTCGCGACGTGGGTGGAGGATGCCACAATGCTGCTGCGCCAGCTGTCGCTGTTCTCGTCGCGTATCAATTTCCTGCGCTGGTGCACTCGCCGCCGACTTCGGTGTCGCGCTCTGACGCTTCTCGGTGAACTTGATCCAGAGAAGATTGCGCAGTTGCACGCCTGCGGCTGCCGCGCTTCGTGGGGACAAGGCATCGCTGACATCGATATAGGCGCAAGCATGCTCGCGCGTCGCACTGGTAAGCACAGAGAGAGCGATCGAGCTTCGGCCGGAACCATCCACGCCTGTTACTTCGCAGACCGATCCGAGAGGCAAGCCGCCAATCAGGAGAGCGTCCAGTCGGGCGTTTCCGGTCGGCTGCAATCGCGGTACCTGCTGCACACTCGGAGATAGCGCTCCGGGGATGCGGTGGACCAGCTTCGCTTCGATCTCCCGTCTGAGTACGGCTGCTTGTGCGTTCATGTGCATTCGCCTTATCTTCGCCCTGGGAAGTCCAATGTAGCGCACATGGGGGTGAGGATTCCACCTTGCACTACGTTCGGTGCAGCTTTCTAAACTGCGCGATCAGCAGTGTTCCGGGAATTAGAACGGCTTGGATCCGAGAACGAACGCAGCGAGGCTCGATCGGGTGAGTTACGTCTCTGAGCGGGAATCCATGCGTTCTCAGCGCAATAACAGTAAGATAAAGACAGAGTGACTGCAGTTTCGTCGCTGAATGGATTGAGCAGCGTGGCTGGTAGGGAGCTAGATGCAACCCATTTTCAACATCACGCCGGCAATCGCTCGTGATCTGATTCGCATAGAAGCGGCCAAGCACATCATCAACTCTCTGCCGATAACGCCACGCCTGCTCGCTCATCTGCGCGAGACAGCTAGGCTGTATTCGACGCACTACTCCACCATGATCGAAGGCAATCTGCTTACCCAAGAACAGGTAGCAAAGGTCATCGGCGAGGATAAGCATTTTGCAGGCCGGGAACGCGATGAGCAGGAGGTGAGGGGCTACTATGCCGCCCTTGACGAAGTGGAGCGGCTTGCCCGTGCGAACGGGAAAGTTACGGAACAAACCATCAAGAAGCTCCACGCGCTAGTGATGGGGGGAGGCAAGGTCAAAGGGAGACCAACTCCATACCGGACAGAGCAGAATGTGATCCGGGACAGCCGCACTAATCGGATCGTCTACATGCCTCCGGAAGCGACAGCGGTTCCTACATTGATGGCCGAGATGTTGACTTGGATCAACAAGGAAGACGAGTTGCCAATCCCTTTGCGCGCCGCGATCACGCATTACCAGTGCGCAACGATCCATCCGTACTACGACGGGAATGGCCGCACGGCGCGATTGCTGACAACCCTTATCCTGCATCTAGGCGGGTATGGGCTGCGGGGCGTCTACGCGCTGGAAGAGTACTATGCGCGTGACCTGAAATCTTACTACGGAGCCCTTTCAGTAGGACCGTCGCACAATTACCATCTGGGACGAGCCGAAGCGGACATCACGGGATGGATGGCCTACTTCATCGAAGGCATGGCGACTTCCTTCGAAAAGGTCCAGGCACAAGCGAGGCGTGAAGCCGAGACAGGAGCTACTGATCATTCACAGGTCCTCAGGAAGCTGGACGCGAAGCAGAGGAGAGCGCTCACATTATTTGAGACGGCGCGTGACGTGGCGGCGAAAGACATCGCCGCTCTCTTTGGCTTCCAGCAGAGGAATGCGGCCGCGCTATGCCAGCGATGGGTAGAGGAGGGCTTCCTCGTTGTTGCCAATCCAGCAAAGAAAACCCGGCTCTACCGGCTGCCGGATGCCCTTGAAGCCGCGGTCTTAGTGAAAGCACCATAGCAACTTACGTCGTATGCGCCTCCATTGCAGCTCCTTAGCCTGTATGGGTTTTAAGAAGGGCCTGCACCCAACGTATGCGCCCTTCGCAGCTTCCTAAATCGATACGCTCCCGCTGCCGCTCACTATTAGGTCCCGCTTAAACTGCGCAAATGCTCCCATGACACTCAGTAGTAGGTGCGATATATCGGGAGTCCTCTCCGACAGAGGTCAGGCTTTCCTTCTCGAAGCAGACATGGATTGTCAGCGTTGTGAAGCGGAGGACCGCCTCCCGCAGATTGTCCAGGTTGCGGGTCATACGATCCATCGAAATGAAAAATCATCATAATTGCTCTCGTGAACATAGCTGCTGAGTTGTTCAAGCTGAGGTGCAGTGGAGATCCTTGCCCGAGACCTTGTCTAGAACCGCTTATCGAGCGTGATACCCTCACGCTCGGTAGCTCCTTCCGGGTAGCGAGCTGACCCGCAGATAGCCGACGAGTTGAACGTCCTTACGCTTTCCCGTCGACACAAGAAGCAAATGACCTCCTACGGGAATTCGGAGTGCAAGTCGTAGTAGCGGAAAGGTTCGAAGATACAGCGCGGCGTTAGAACATGCCCCAAAGCATACATCAGGAATATTCGCTCCTACACCGCCGTGTCTATGGTGAACGTCTCGACTATCTTGATCTTGTCTTGTCGTTCCTGTATCCCTTGCACCCATTCCGCCAGAACCTTGATTTCCGTCTCAATCAGCTCAGGGCTGGGAAGAGGTCTGTTCAAGGCATCCGCTTCACTGTGGAGCAGGGCGGAACAACGTCCAAATGCCTGTCTCATTGCAATACAGTCGCCCTGACTGAGAACCGTGAGTTTCAATAAACCCTTCGTATCAACTTTGTTTGCAAGTCGGCGAATCACTGGGGACAGAGCATTTTCGACAGCTCTTTCCCATGCTGTACGCAACTGTTCCTGAAAGCCTCGGACTGTGCTGTACCATTCAGCCTTCTTCCCAAGCTCGTGCTGAATCTTGGAGTTCTTAAGGTGTTTGGCCATTCCCTCAATCACCTTCTCAACAGGTTGAGCGTTCGGCGGAGGGTTGGAGTCGCAATACCCGGCCAGGGATGTGCCACGATTTATGGAGCGGAACGCAACGTTAGTTCCAGAGGTGCGGCACTCCTCTGACAGCAGAAGAAGGAAGGCAAGATCGTGCGTGAAAACGACAACTTGCCTATGTGCTCCCTCTTCGGCCAGACGCTTTGCCACACTAGCTCTGTGCATATGATCGAGCGAGGAAACGGGATCGTCAAAGACAAGTCCTGAGCACCCATCAGCCGTAGCGACTTCAGCCAGGAACGCGGCAATTGCCACGCATCTATGTTCGCCTTCACTGAGAACCTCGCCTACGGATGCAGCCGGCTCGTTGATCAGACTGACCCTGAAGTAAGGAATGCCCTGAGATGTCTTATCTTGGCGAAGTTCTATCGCAAGACCAGCAATTCCGAGACGTGCAACTTCCTTTGCGAACTGTGACCGCAAGGCTTTTGTGACAAGCTTCTCAGCCAATTCTGTACTTTTCGACGTGATTTTGTTCGTTGCTGTGTCGCGGGTCGCCTGTTGCAGTTTGGCGATCTCTTCGCGTCGAAGTAGCTCCGCGAGTACGTCCTTTTTGATGGTGTTGAACCACTCACGGTCCGTCAGCTCATCTCGCTCCAGCCGGAGCTGATTGCGCTCTACCGAGGCATTGTCAGCAAGTAAAGCCGCTGCTCTAGCTTCTAAATCAAGACATGCACTGTTCAGTTGCAGAAGTGGAATCGGTGTCCCTGCGGGGAGCACGAAAGGTTCTTTAGTGTGTCCCTCCCGAAGAGCCGCAAGCCGCCTGCTTTCGCCAGCTATGTACGTCCGAACAACAACACCGAGTTCAACATTCGAGAGGTCGTTTTCGAGAAGTGAGACGATGCTTTGCTGGTCTTGTTCATTGATGACAGCAGCATCTAAACCAAGAAGAGTTCCGTCATAAAGCTCTCTCGCGTCGGCTTCGCGACGCTTACTCTCATCCTGAACGAAGGCCTCAAACCGTGTCATGCGCTCGGAGCCAGCCTCTCCGAGCTGCTGTAAACAAAGGACGCACCGAGCCTCTGGGCCTGTGACGGGGAATGCCTGTTCTGCATATGCCTCTGCCTCTGAAAAGTGTCGTGCTGCTTCCCAGAGCAACCGCCAAGTGTCGGAACCGACATTCGGGAGTGGTTCGGCTGCGAAAAGGCTGCTGGAAGCTAATAGTGCCGCTGCTTGCGTGTCGCGCCGGAGAGCAAAAACATGTCTCAGTTCATCGACTCGTTTCTCGCTTGTGGCGTCAGAAAGTTCCTTCAGCTTTGTGATGGCACCGCTGAGTTTCGTTTTCAACGCAGTAAGCTGTCGGGAGATGCGGGCTGGATCACCGGCCAGTTCCGTTGAAAGTGTTCCGAGCCGCTCCCTTTCTGCAGGCGTCAGTTGTGCGATACCCTCAACTTGCTCTCTCTTCGCCTTTCCCAGAGAAGCCATGAGCTTGCCGACCGTAGTGGTCGATTGGCACGAGGGCTTGCTGATGACCGCTGGAGTTTGCTTCTCCAATGCTTTGATTTGATCGGAGAGTTTTTGCTTCACGCTTTGACAACTGTCCGCTAGTGCGGCGAGCACCTTGAGCGGGAGCGGCGTGTAAGCAACATCGTTCGATTGTTCTACTTGGATACTGGCGCTTCGGCTGTCGAACACGCTTATCGCAGACAGGCGAGGATCGCTGGTTCCGTTGAGCGTCCAGGTCGCCGTATTGTTATTGTCCGAAACGGAGAAGTCGATGAGGGCGCTTGAGGGCCCAGGATTCTTCTTGTAGACGTTCGCAAGCAACTCATCTCGCCTCGAAAGACGTGCTCGACATGCCCTCTTCAGGATCCGGGCATACCCGGACTTCCCCGAGCCATTGTCCCCATAGGCGATAGTGATTCCTGTCTGACAAAACGACAGCGTTTCCCCTCCGGCAAGCGCATTAACATTTTGCGTGTCATGGATGCTGCGGAGAGCAACTAGCGTGGAGCCCGCACCACTATCCCGAACGTGATCTTGTGTGAGCGGTTGAAACGGAGCGGAGGGCAGTTGGCAAATAGACGTAAGCGCCTCAATGTCTTCAGCAACGAGGGCTTCGTTAAGACACAACCGGCGTAGGGCGTCCCTCTGCCATGCCGGAAGGTCTTTTGACCAATCAACTATGTTGTTCATGGCCAACACTTCGCTACTCGCCGCCAATGGATGGCCAGTTTTCTGCTTGCTCATCAGATCCTCTCCACTGGTTTGTACTTTAACAGCGTGTGTAAGATGACAGCACAGTTTATATTGCGTGAGCGATGGACAAAGTATATCGTGGGTTGGTGGTCACATCTCAGTCAATTCGAGAGCCCGTTCTGCGGGAATTGATCGAAGCGGCGGAAGGTGTATCAGCAACAATTTCAGGCCGCGAGCGTGGTTTCGCTCTTGTCGTACATATCGGCTCCTCTGACAAGCTCCTCGCGACCTCCCGCGGTCCCATAAGACTCTTTGCATCGCTTGATACAGCAAGCGCCTTTGTTCGGGATCTAGGCTTGACCCGGTTTGAAGTAGATATGTCCGGCCACCAGCCAGGACGTTTGAGGAGCGCTCGACCCGATCGGGCAGAAGCTATGCGTCTGTCGAGAACCAAAATGCAACAACAAGACTTGGAGCTTCACCGATGACGGAAGAGGTTCAATTACCCGTGTCTGAGGATTTCCGTTCGTCCCAGCCGAGCGGGGGTACCCCGCAACGCCGCAAAAGCAAGTTGTGCGGACGCCTTCTCTCCGGCGAACGAGGTGGGACATTTGCTGCGGCCCTACAACTTTCGACCCGTTCCCAAGCTCTAGCAATGTAGATAGGCTGGCACGATGCGAAGCGAGTTTTACGTTCTACTCGGTCTCTTGCTGGTCGCCATTCCTGGAACGGCGGCTCGCGGCGGGTACCGAAGTCTGGGTCAAGCCCCGAGGGATCTCATGCACCTTAAGAGCTGCGCAATCGACGAACGCCGGCTGCATTTCGGAGAATGGCTCGAACATCGAGGCGTGGCCACTCTTAGGCAGAGACCGCGCAGATCCGATGGTGTGCTGTTCTCACGTCCATGGCTTGCCGGGCTATCGCCGTTACAGGCCAGCCAAGCCTGTGCGCAGACGATTCTGGCATAGTGAAAGTTGAGGCCGAACGATGCTGCGCATCCTTCACACTGCCGACTGGCATTTGGGCCAGACTATCCGAGGCTACAGCCGCGCGTACGAGCAACAGTGCGCTCTCGACTTGCTTCTACAAGTTGTTATTGAGCGGGATATCGACACGCTCATCATTGCAGGAGACGTGTTCGACAGCCAGCATCCGTCGGGCGAAGCCCAGCACATGTTCTATCGCATGCTTGCGAGTCTCCACGCCGAAAAGCCGGCGCTGAACACGGTCGTAGTCGCAGGCAATCACGATGCGGCTGGCCGGCTTGAAGCACCTCACCCACTGCTCGCGGCATTCAAGGTCCACGTTGTCGGTAATGTCCGCCGCACACTGGATCGACTCGATTGCGATCGTCACCTGATCACGCTCTACGACACGCGCCGTGAGGCATATTTGCACGTGATTGCCGTTTCATATCCCACGGCGGCTTGCCTGCCCGCGCTCTCGCGGCTGGAACTTGAGCCTGACGAAACAAATGTGGTGCGCGCCGTGCGCGAGCTCTACCAAGAGCTTGCCGAGACGCTTGCTCCCCGCCTTGCAGGCCTGCCGTTTCTGACAACCGGCCATCTTCATGTACGCGGGGGAGCGGAGTCTGAAGGTGCTGAACGCCGTATTTTGGTGGGCGGACAGCATGCCGTTCCGCATGACGTCTTTCCTGCGGACTCGGCGTACGTCGCGCTTGGTCACCTACACAAGGAACAGCCGGTTGGTGCGAAGACGATTCGGTATAGCGGATCGCTGATCCCGCTGTCAGCAACCGAGCAGCCTTACAAACACGGCGTAACGCTGATCACCATTGACGATGGTCTGGCGGCTACGGAGCACATTGAAATCTCACGGCCTGTTCCCTTTCTGCGGCTTCCCGCCGCCGGCGCAGAGATCCGTTTGAGCGAGCTTGCCGATCACCTTCGTGCGCTTGCAATACCCGCGGACCTGCCGCTTCATCTGCGACCCTTTGTGCAGGTACGGCTATCGCGGGTGGGGCTGGGCGCTGGCTTTCGTGAGCAGGTGGAGCAAATCGCAGCGGGGTATGCTGTGCGCATGGTAGAGGCCCGTCCGGAGCCGCTGCCCGGGCTTGTCGCGCACCTGACCAGTACAGCAACGCCGCAGCCGTCGCTCAGCCAGCGTGAGCCTGAAGAGATGTTTCGGCTTGCATTTCAACGAGCTATTGGCACCCCCGCCACCAGCGCACATCTGGAGATTTTTCATCGCGCCTACAGCGAGGCTCAGGAGTAGATGCGAATCCTTGCCATTCGCGGAGAAAATCTGGCCTCTCTCGGCCAGCCGTTTACGTTGGATTTCGAGGCTGAACCGCTGGCCGGCACCGGGCTATTTGCCATTACGGGCGAGACAGGTTCGGGCAAGTCGACTATCCTCGACGCGCTGTGCCTGGCGCTGTATGGTCGCTACCCGCGTTTTGCGGAGCAGCAAGCGGACTCCTCGCCTGACCCCGGTGGTAGGGTGCGCATTTTAGATGGGAGCACGATTCTGCGACGCGGGGCCGGCCGAGGCTATGCAGAAGCGGACTTCCTGGGCCAGGACGGACAGCGCTACCGTGCCCGCTGGGAGGCGCGTCGGTCTCACAACAAGGCTCGCGGCGCGATCCAGGACGCTAAGCGGTCACTGTATTCCATCCACCCGGAGAGCCTAGTCGCGGTTGCCACGACCAAGACAGATGTACAGGACGCCGTCCACGCAAAAGCTGGGTTAACCTTCGAACAGTTCTGCCGCACTGTGCTGCTGGCACAGGGCGAGTTCGACAGCTTCCTACTTGCGCCCGAGCGGGAGCGGGGTGACCTACTCGAAAAAATCACCGGGACCGAGATCTATGGGCGCATCTCCCGGCGAGTGCGCGAAGGGACAAGGACGCTGGAAGCTGAGGTTATAGCGCTGGAGCAGCAGCTTACAACCATGGGTCTGCTCGCGTCGGCGGAGCGGGAGACTTTGGCTGCGGAGCTAGCCGGTCTCCGCTCAGAGCTCGCGGCTAGGGCAGCAGAGGCAGCTGATTTACAGCAATTGCTTGGACGTATGGATGCTTTGTCAGCTGCGCGCGAACGTCTGGTGGCCGCAGAGCGAGTGCTGTGGACAAAGCAGGGGGAACAAGCCGAGGCTGATCCCCTTCGTGAGCAGGCCGCGGAGCTGGCCCTGGTGGAGACGTTGCGCGCGCTGTGGTTGCATGCTGCGCAGACCGCGTTAGCGTTGCCGGGCGCACTGACAAGCAACTCGTCTTCGCGGGCGACACACGATGAACTGACGGCAAAGGCGATTCTTGTTGCCGATGGGTTGCGTGGCTCGCAGGCGCGGTATGACGAGGCCGAACGCACCTTCAAGGATTTTGGGCCGCTTTGGGATGAAGCTGCGCAGCTGGATGCCGAGGTTGCGTTTGCCGGTAAAGAACTCGACACCGCCGCCAGCAAGGTAAACCGGACAAAGCTCACAGCCCAGAACCTTGCGCGTGAGCTTGCAGGGCTTGAGCAGGAGAGCAAGCGGCTGGATGCGGAGCTCACCGAAGCCAACGCCGAGCTTGCAGCACGCGCGCGTCAAGGTGTTCTGGCGGACCGATTGGAAGAGGTTGAGGACTTGCTGAGGCGGCACGCAGCGTTGTTGGCCTCTGCCGGTTCAGCAGGGCAGAATGCGGCCAAGGCGAGAAAGAAAGCTGACGAACTCGACGTTGCACTTGCGGATTTAAGGACGGAACTGGCAGGCAACAGCTTGCTGCTTGAGAAGCAAACGGCGAACGCAGGGGCGCTTCGTGAACAGCTCGCCGGCTTCAACCAGCCCGCGCTTGAGCAAAAGGTGGAGTTGGAAGACGCACTTGGGCATGAGCTCAGCCACGCGCTGCGCGCAGCGGTGCAGCAAGCAGCTGACGTCGCCAAGCTCGGGGAGGCGACCGGCCAAGTGACCCGAGCGGAGAGCGCGGCTGCGGATGCCGCCGTGAGGGAAGCTGATGCGAAGGCGCAGGCCAGCCAGCGCCAGGACCGGCTTGCGGAGCTTTCGCCGCTTTCGCAGCTAGCTGAAGACAGCCTGGATCAGAGGACCGTAGCGCTGCGGAGCCGCATGGTCGTCGGTGCTGCGTGTCCGGTGTGTGGCTCGAAGGAGCATCCGTACCTCGAGCCGGAAGCGGCGGACGCTTTGACCGCGCTCGCAGGCGAGCTTCGCCAGCGGCGTGAGCTGTTAGATAGGGAGCTTACGGCCTTCTATGGGGAGGCGCGCAGGGCAGCTACCGAAGTTGCCGCTGCCAATGCTCAAGCTGCGCTGGCCGGTAAACAGAAGATCGAGCTCGTTCAGGAAATTGCGCGTTTGGAAGAAGATTACAGTGAAAGGCTGGCAGGCCTTCGGGAGCTGACGCAGCAACTCGCGCTTCCAAAACCGCCTGAGTTGCTTAATGCAGATGCCGGCGAAAGACTAGAGATGCTGGATAGCGCGTGCCGAGAGTTGCGTGTGTTGTCAAAGGATCGCCTGCGGCAGGTACGCTCGCTGCGGACCCGTCTAGATGGTGCGGTGGTCGAGTGCGATCAGACACATGAGATGCTCACGAAAGGGCATGAGCGCCTAGGGAGTAATGCGGAAGCTGCGGGGACGGTTCGAATAGCTGCGTTGAACGCTGCAGGCGAGTCTGGTCGCCTGCAGCAGCAGGTCCATCATTTGGAAGAGCAACTGACACCGCTGCTTGCTCTGGCTGAGGTTTCGCTGGACCGCCTACGGAGCAACAACGCGGGCGCCGTCCGCAAGCTTCGAGAGGCAGCCAACGCAGTGATTGCAGCTCGGCAGCGGCAGGCGGAGCTCAGCACCCGCGCACATGAACTTGCCCCAGTCTGCGAGAGTAAGGCCGAGCTTCATGCGGAAGCGTTGCGGCAACATGCCGAAGCATTCAGCTTAGAGGCAACACGGAGCCAGACGCTTAACGATCTGCGACAAGCGCGATTGCCCCTGCTGGGCGGCGAGCCAACGGGCGAACACCGTACACGCATCAACGACACACGTGTTGCAGCGCAGGAGATGCTGACCGCCGCGCATAACGCCGATAGCACTGCGAAGCAGCAGGAAATACACGCGCGAGCCGTAGCGGATCAGGCCATAGAACATCTGAGAAAGGCACAGGCTGAGCAGGATGGCGCTGTTGCCGTATACGAATTAGCCTGTGAGACGATCGGCAAGACGTCCGAGCGAGCGAATACGCTGCTCGCCCAGTCGAAGTCGATCGCCGCTACGCTGCGCACTCGGCTAGAGGCGCTTGACCTTGCTGTGGAATCTGCGCAGACTGCACTCACTGCCCGGCAGCACGACGTTGCCGTGCTCGCCACCGAGCTGCCCGTGCCAGACGACCGTGCGTCGCTCGTGACTGAACTCCAAGTACTGCGGGACACTGAAGCCGCGCTGAATCAGAGACTCGGCCAGAGAAGGGCTGCCCTAGAACGCGACACACTTCTGCGCCGGAACGCGGCCGAACTTGAGCGTCATGTGCACACGAAACAGGAGCAACTGACAACCTGGCGGGAGGTTGATAGCGCCATCGGCTCACCCAATGGCGATCGCTTCCGTCTCTTCGCACAGAGCCTCACGCTCGAGCAGTTGATTTTGCTCGCAAACGAGCATCTTGACTCTTTCAGTAAGCGCTATCACTTGGCACGCAGCCCTGCCGCCGACCTTGCTCTTCATGTCATGGACCGCGATATGGGTGAGGAGGAGCGGCCGACACGCAGTCTTTCTGGTGGCGAGCGCTTCCTGGTTTCGCTTTCGTTGGCACTTGCCCTGTCGGGTCTCGAGGGCCGTGACTTTTTAGTCGACACGCTGTTCATTGACGAGGGCTTCGGCTCACTGGATGCAGAGACGCTCGATATAGCGACAACCGCTCTTGAGAGTTTGCACAGTCGCGGACGCAAGGTGGGAGTCATAACCCATGTAGCGGGGATGATTGAAAACATACCGGTGCAAGTAAGGGTCGAGAAATTAGGTGGCGGTAGTTCCGTCGTCCGACTCACGGATTTACCTATTTACGCATAGAGGGGCATCCGTCGCGGGAGAGACTGTTTCGTTTCTATTTTCGTGGTGACTTCGTCTGAGAAGTAAAAGTCGCCGAGAAGCAGCTATAGCACATCGCTAAACCTTAGACTTTAACCCGAATCCTTATGGCAATTCTAATAATTTTCGTACTGCTGCTGCCGTTGGGACTGACACTCGCCTATCGGCTGTCAGCTTCGGTCTCTGCGCGTAAGCGGGCATTGGCCGCTGTAGAGCCGCTGCGGAGCCTTCGCGCAGATCTCACAATGCAGTACGACGGAGTCAAGGACTCTGTAACACAGGCGGCAACTCGCTTGGGGCAGGATGTCCGGTCCGAACGACTCCGAGCAATTTCGGTAGACGCAATCAAGCATCAGGCTTCAGGCCTTCGCCTGCAGGCACTCAAGGATGCTGGGTTGAACACGGTTCTCGATCTGCAGGGGTGGAGCGCCCAGCGACTCTCCGAACTTCGCGGTGTGGGACCTAAATCGGCAGGTACCATCGCCGCCGTTGCACATACACTTGCTCACTCATCCAACGCCCTTCCCGTACGCTGTCCTTCACCTCCATTTGCTGGTGTGACGGAACGGAATCTGATGTGTGCTATCTATGTCGACCTTTCCCTCGAAGCCAGACATTCTGCAGATAGGAACGAATTTACATCGGTGTTGGACAGGGCAGAAGCACGGATTGCCAAGATCACCGCAGGCACGGCGTTCTCCAGGTGGTTGATGGGGCTATTTGGCTCGGAACAAGCAACCGAGGCACGCCAGGATGCTGCAGCGCTCGTCCGCGACCTCCAGGATGACCCTCACACCGTGGCATTGCAGCGATCGCTTGGGGAGTCGCTCGCTGACCTGCGAGCCCTCCGCCTCCGCGAGATTCCTCAAGAAAAGCTCATGGCCGCCTACGAGGAGGATGCTCCACTCTATGAGTGGATGATGGCGAAGGCAATGGGGACTTCAGAAAGTGCAGACCGGCCAATTGCTCGTCAGAGACACGAGCCAGCGACGGTGACCACGCACGTTTCATCGCTAACATCGGAGCCGACGACGGACGTGGCTATTAACGATTCGGCATCCACTTCAAGGCGGAGAATGGACTCGCAGACAATCGATCAGGCTGGCAAGGCGCTCGCCTCTGAATCTGAGCTCTCCGAGGCTGTGCACGTAGAGTTCGGGCGGCTCGTCCCTGGTCCACCTCCGCTCCCGCAGTCATCTCCAGCTTCGCACCGGGCGGAGCCACCAAGCTACGCAAGAACGGCTGCAGAGGCGATTCAGCAACTTGATCGCGTCAGAGCGGCAAGAAAGGCAGGAAGAGCTCTCGAAGGGACCGCCGCCCTGGTACCGTCAGCACCAATGGAAGAACTGGTGATCTTCAAGATCGGTCAGCCAGCGGACACAGGCGACGTTAAAATTCCTGTTCCTGCAAACCCTATACCCGCTTCCAAGAAGAAACTTCGATGGGTGTTACCCGGCGAAACGGTCGTGATTCAAGGTATGGTCATCTCCGGAAGCTACTTCTTCTGTGGATCCCCCAAGCGGAACTCGGAACCGTTCGTTTTGGACCCATCGCTTCCTGTCGCTCGCGAACGGCAGGAAGCCGGAGAGGAAAGCGCCTCCTCCCATCGGTACGGATCTTTTACCCCACACATGCGTTTGCGCTACTTGGAGTGGTTGGCGGCAGGGACCAGAGATCGCGATGTGCCGTCAGGCTTCGGGAAGTTGTACTTTCAAGGCCTGGAGCGTCGTCTTCTTCAGCACCTTAGAAGGCCTGGGGCGCTTTCAGATGAGGAAAGCGATCCTCTGCTCCGGGAGGTGCAGAGAATCGAAGGACTATTCCGCCTCACCCCGAATTCGGTCAGCTATCAAAGTAATGCACTCTTGCAGTTGTTCGCTGCGCGTGCCTTCATTGGTGCTCCTATGCCAGCACTTCCCGCCTTGGGTGGGAGAAGGGATGAACTGCCGTTCGAACTCCGGCTCGGGCTGGGATGCTTCATGAAAGAGGACCGACCCATCCCGGCAGAATGGGCCCTCTGCTGGGCTCACGCGGAACCGACGATTTACCTGCGCACTGCGCCTTTGCGCTGCCCCACCGAATTCGAAGCCGCCTTCCGTCATCTCTATGCAGAAAAGTACGGCTCAGGGCTCGTCCTGAAGTCAAATAAGACGATGCTCAGCACCGAGTATCAACCCATGTGGTCTGGCGGTGACGACTCCAAGATTCAGCTTACGTTTACCGATGTGCCCGACGTGAAAGCCTTGACCGCACCGCAAAGCGCATTAGGCCTGCTCGTCTCGGAAGCGACGGAGATGATCGACAGTTATAGTAGGGCGCTTGGGCCTAATGTTGCGGGAGTTGGAAGTCTGGAGTCTCTGCTACGCCTTCCATCTGTCATATGGTCGAGCGAGGCTCTGGCGAAACTTCAGCAACTTCATTCTACGTTTGTCGAGCCTATGTTGCCGACCACCTGCCAAACGATCTTTACTGCGTTCGGGGCTACTGGGGACATTGGTTCTACCCGCGTGATGGACTTCGCGAGGTACTTACAGAAAATTGGGGTAGGATTCGAGCCAGACGTGCTTGCGGGAGCGCGAAAGCCAAAGCCTACCGATTGTGTAGTCCTCTTTCCGTTACCGGAGGCGGCGGAGGAAGCGGCATCTGGGTCGGTGAAGGCTGCAACTTTGGCCGTGACTCTGGCCGCTATCCTTGCGATCGCCGATGGGCACGCGAGTGAAAAGGAGGCGGCCGCCGTTGATGAGCTGATTCGACAGTGGGCAGGCTTGCGACCAAATTCGCGGGCCAGGCTTCGTGCCGTTTATCGGCTCACGCTTCAGCATCCTCCGGCTCTCCCGAGTCTGAAGGGACGTCTTGAGGCTCTAACTCTTGATGATCGCAAGCAGGTCACGTTCGCTCTGACAATGATCGCAACTTCTGACGGCGTTGTCTCGCCAGAGGAGGTCAAGCTGCTTGAGTGGGTTTACCGGACATTAGCTCTGGAGGAGCAGACGCTTTATTCCACCCTTCATAGCGGTTCGGAGTCCGGCCGCTCTTACATTTCTGAGGGGCATTCGTCTGCGACGGACCATCCCTCTGAACAGCTCCTTGACTCGTCGCGATTAAGTCGCCTCCGCCAGCAGTCAAGTGAGGTGAGCCAGTTGCTTGCGGGAGTCTTCGCCGAAGAAGACGATACAGTTACGTCGATTTCAACCTCACAGTCCGCCACGGTTCACGCAGCAACCCAACGGCCGGTCAGCGATTCGGGGCTCCTAGTATTTCCGGACCTCACGGCGACGGATCAACAGTTCGTCACTTTGCTCATGAGCAAAGCTACTTGGTCTCGGGAAGAGCTTTTACGGTCGGCTGCGGCGATGCAGATTATGCTGGATGGAACTTTGGAACGCATCAACGATGCCGCTTTTGATCGACTCGGAGAGTTCCTGGTCGAGGGAGATGATCCTATCTACGTTCAGCAAACACTATTGGAGGCCGCCGAGTAATGCCCACCATCCGCCCCCGCGAACGCGATGCACTTCTCCAAGCTCTTCGAGCCGGAGTCGTCCCACGCCTCGGCCAATACCTTATTCAGGTCGGGAGGGTCGAGGAGTTGAAAGCCCTCATGGCCGATATTGATCGCGTCGCAGACGGCGGATCCGCCTTTCGCTTAGTGATCGGGGAATACGGTGCGGGCAAGACATTCTTTTTGAACCTCGTGCGCTCTATTGCGCTTGAGAAGAAGCTTGTTACGATGCACGCTGACCTCAATCCGGACCGGCGCCTTCAGGCCTCCGGCGGCCAGGCACGTTCGCTATTCGCCGAACTGGCCCGCAATACGGCGACCCGCACGCGGCCCGAAGGGGGCGGCCTGGCCGGAATCTTGGAAAAGTTCATCGCTCAGGCCCAGGAAGAGGCGGGGCTGCTCAGCCTTTCCACGGAACAGGTCGTGCGTAGGCAGACTACCCAACTTGCAGAGATGGTGAACGGCTACGATTTCGCCGATGTCGTCATTGCCTACTGGAGAGGATTCGATACCGGCAACGAGCAGTTGAAGAGCGATGCCATTCGCTGGATGCGTGGTGAATTTTCCACGCGCACGGACGCACGCGCGGCTCTCAACGTCCGGACGATCGTCGATGATGCCTCCGTATATGATCAGCTCAAGCTCCTCGCCAAGTTCGTTCGCCTTGCCGGCTACAAAGGCCTGCTCATCTGCTTAGACGAGTTGGTGAACCTTTATAAGCTCACGAACACACAAGCCAGGAATTCCAATTACGAACAGATTCTGCGGATCTTGAACGATTCGCTGCAAGGCTCTGCCGAAGGTGTCGGCTTCATTCTGGGCGGTACGCCGGAGTTCCTCCTCGACACGCGCCGCGGACTTTACAGCTATCCCGCGTTGCAGTCGCGACTGGCACAGAACACCTTCGCAAACTCGGGCTTGACAGACCTTTCCGGCCCGGTGATCCGGCTTACTGCTCTCACCCCGGAGGACTTCTACCTTCTCCTCGAGAAACTCCGCGACGTTTATGCCTCTGGCAAAGCCGAGCGGTATCTTCTACCCGACAACGGCATCGCGGCTTTCATGCAACACTGCGGCAAACGGCTTGGCGAAAACTACTTCCGCACACCTCGCACAACGATCACGTCTTTCATCGATCTGCTGGCGATCCTTGATGCTCACCCGGAGGTCCAGTGGACAAGCTTGATCGAGGGGCACAACGTCGAGCCTGACCGGGACGGTGACCTTGAAAAGTTGAGCGAAGACGATGACGAACTTGCCACCTTCAAACTTTGATGAGGACTCGTTCTTTCTGCTTGATCCTCGGATTCAGCGTTGGATCTATGCGCAGGGCTGGACCTCTTTGCGCTCCATTCAGCAGCGGGCCATTGCTCCATTGCTCACCGGCCAGAGCGACGTTATCCTCGCTGCCGCGACCTCCGCAGGGAAAACAGAAGCGGCTTTCCTTCCACTCCTCACCGGCCTTCTCCAGAGTGGAAGGCAAGACGGATCAGAGACCGGCTTCATCCTGTCCATCAGCCCTCTAAAGGCTCTGATCAACGATCAAACACAGCGGCTGCGTACTCTCTGCGAATCTCTCGACCTTCCTGTGCTCGGTTGGCATGGCGACGTCTCGGCTGGAAAGAAAATGCGTTTCCTCAAAGCACTTCGAGGCGTTCTTATTATCACGCCCGAATCTTTGGAAGCCTTGTTCGTAAATAAGGGGACCACTATACCTGCGCTTGCCACGGCGATCCGCTCCATCGTGGTGGACGAACTGCACTCCTTTATCGGAACCGAGCGCGGCAAGCAGGTGCAGTCCCTGATGACCCGGCTCGATCTGACCGCTGGCACCCGCATCCCGCGCGTGGGTCTCTCCGCCACTCTAGGCGACACCGCGCTCGCGGCCGACTTTCTGCGTCCCGGCCAAAAGCATCAGGTGATCACCATCGACACCGGCTCTGAAGGCTACGAACTCAGACTGATCGTGCGTGGCTACCTGGACAGTTGGGAGAAGCCTGGATCTCAAGCAACCGTCGCTAAAGACTCGGTCGACCCTCCGTCAGGCACCTCGGGCGACCCGAAGGAAGTCAACGAGAGTCGGGGCTCTGCAAAGCACGCCATTGCCGAGTACCTGTATCAGCATCTCCGTGGATCGAATAATCTTGTCTTCCCGAACAGCCGCGGAAAGGTCGAGGAGTACGCCGACCTGCTCCGCCGTCGTTCCGAGCGGGAGAATGTTGCAAACGAGTTCTGGACGCACCACGGCAGTCTTTCCCGGGAGATCCGCGAAGAAGCCGAAGCAGCTCTCAAGCAAGGCTCCACGGCAGCCACGGCCATCTGTACCACCACGCTCGAGCTTGGGATCGATATCGGTAACATCCGCAGCGTCGTCCAGATCGGTCCACCGCCGTCGGTTGCCAGCTTGCGCCAGCGCCTTGGCCGTTCCGGTCGTAGGGCAAGTGAGCCCGCCATTCTGCGTTGTCTCTGCCACGAAGACAAGCTCACCCCGAAGTCATCACTGTCGGATCGCCTGCGGGAAGGACTCGTTCAGACGATCGCCATGGTCCGCCTGCTCACGCACTCTTGGGTCGAGCCCCCGAGGAGAGAAGCAGTTCATGCTTCGACCTTTATTCAGCAGCTTCTCTCGGTGATCGCGCAGCGCGGAGGTGCCACCGCAAAAGAGCTCTGGGCGACTCTCGTAAGCAGCGGCACGTTCAATCAGATTGACAAGGCCGAGTTCATGGATCTTTTACGGGCTCTCGCCGCAAGAGAGATCCTTCAGCAGGATAGCTCCGGCATCCTGCTGCCCGGCCCTACCGGGGAGCAGCTAATCAACAGCTACGACTTCTACAGCGCCTTCAACTCCGGAGAAGAGTTCCGGCTCATTGCTGAAGGCCGTACTCTCGGATCCATACCGATTGCGCGACCTCTTACTGTCGGCCAAAGGATCATCTTTGCCGGACGGCGCTGGCGCGTCCAGCAAATCGAAACTCAGGAGCGCTTGATCGTGGTGTCGTCCGACCCAGGTGGCGCGCCGCCGAGTTTCGACGGAGCTGGTGGGCGCGTACACGACCGCGTTCGTGAGGAGATGAAAAACGTCCTATCCGAAAGCACATCCGTCCACTTTCTGGACCGATCTGCCACCGCCATGCTGGAAGAGGCCCGTACTACCTTTCGGTTAGCCCAGCTCGACAGAACCAGCATCGTTCCCGATGGTGCCGGAGTACTCCTGCTCACCTGGGAGGGCGACTGGGCCAACGACGCTCTTGCGCTGCTGCTTTCTGCCCATGGTCATGAGACAACCAACGAAGGCCTCTTTCTTCGCGTGTCAAACGCGATTGCGCCTCAAATCGTCCGGACCTTAGAGGAGTTCGCACAGCATCCGGCACCAACGGTCCAGGCTCTGAGGATCCAGCCGAAGAACGCGATCATAGAAAAGTGGGACTCGCTATTGCCGGAACCCCTTCTTCTCCGCTCCTTCGCGTCCTCTGAACTGGACATAGAGTCCATACCAGGGGTTGTGCGCCGCCTTCTGCAGTTCACACATCACGAACGCGCTATAGGTGAACTCCGAGAAGGTACGTAGTCCAGTGTTGCCGGTAGGTATCCAAAGCAGCAGCTTCACTGGGACCCGTCACCGGGAAAGTCCACAACAAGCACAAACCATCGGCGAAGTTGCGGGCTAGGCCCGGCCTCAATGTGTAGTAGCTCCACTTGCATTGATCCCAAACGCTTAGCTTGATCGACGGAGGCCCTGAAATGGCCAGCGTCTACCCACTGAGGAACGCTGGCAATGCAGGGAGTCGAAGTTGGTAATCGCAACGACTAGCGCGTCGGATCCAAGGTCCCGTTTACGTGTGAATCGACAGCATTGGTAAACATTCGGGCTGACCCCACACGGATCAACCCGATGGCCCGCTGTTGTAAATTTGGCAGCATTTTGGCAGCAACCAGCGCCGATTGTGCCGGTTTTGCCGACTCTGCCGACTTGTAAGTACCATAACGTCAGCAATTTGGCTTTCGGTATACTCCATGGCATGGAAGAGGTCATCGGTTCGATCCCGATCAGGTCCACCAAATATTTCAACAACTTACGGGTTTTGCGAAATTGCCCGAGGGTCCACAAGGGTCCAATAAGAGGATTCCTCTCATTTCGCCCTCGCGCCAGCCTGCAGTAGCCCCGCTACTTTCGACTGCGCCTTGCGCTTGTCCGGAGTGACCGCTTGCGCATACACCTCAAGCGTCATCTTGACCGTCGCGTGCCGCAGCAGCTCCTGCACCACTTTAATGTCCTCGCCATTGGCTTTCAGCAAGGTCGAGAAGGTGCGACGGAAGGTGTGCCATCCGATGTGCTTGGCGATCTTCGCCCGCGTTGCCGCTGGCTGAATGCACCGCTTCAGGATGGAGTCGGGACTGTATGGCTGTTTTCCCTTCTTTCTTGTGCTTGCGAAGACCCAGTCCTCCGGCTGGTTATAGGGAGTGGCGCGTTTCCAGGTCAGCAATTCTTCGGCTACCCAGGGGTCGAGCGGTACCGGCTTACGGGAGATCTCTGTCTTGCATCTGCCTACCCTCTGACGGTAGACCGACCGCGTGACGGAAAGCTCCAGTTGCTCGAAGCCGACGTCTAGCCACTTCAGGCCGATCAGTTCGCTCCGGCGTAGACCGGTCACGACATCCAGCATCACCATCGCCCGGTCCCGGTGGGAAAGCTGGTCGAACAAACCGATCAGTTCGCGCACATCGAGGATGTCCGGCGCGTGCATCCGCTTTGCGCTCTGCCGCACCATCGTGATCGGGTTCGCGCCCTGCGCCAGGAACTCGTGACGGATAGCGTGATTGAACAGGACGCTCATAATGCTACGGATCTTCGCCTTGCTTCCTCTGGCCAACTTCAGCTTGCGAAGCCACTTCTCCACTGCGACCGTTCGCACCTCGCGCAGCTTGTTGTCGCCCCACTTCGGAGCCACATGAAAATCGAGAATATCGATGTAGGTGGAACGGGTCGAATACGCCCGGCCCTCCTCTTCGTCCTCGGCGCCCTGGACAAGGCTTAATTCATGCTGCTTGAAGTGGTCTACGAGAGCTCGTACCGAAACCGGTTGCTGGGACGGCTGAGGCTGCTCTCCATTGATGGTGATGCGTAAAGACTCGGCGGCCTTCAGTGCGCTCGATTCGGTTGGATACTCCTTCACCGTGCCGAGGACAGCTTTACGGCGAACCCGCTTCCCGTTGATGTCGGTTTCCCGCCAACGGAAGATCCAGCAATCCGGGCCCTGCTTACGCTTTACGCGGGCAATCGTTCCCTGTTGATACCGTGTACGTTGAAACATGTGTTCCTCCTGTTTCAAACGCCACAGACCGCTGACTCCGATGGTGCCATAGATTCAGCGGCTGAGTCGCGCTTTATCGCATTAGGTTGCGGATGTACGCGTCCAGGCCGGAGGCGCGGAAACGCCATACCTTGCCGAACTTCACCCCCGGAATCTCTCCGCGCCGCGCTCTTCGCTTCAGTGTTTCCGGATGAACCTGCATTAGGGCAGCTGCCTGCTGGCTGTCCAGCAGCGGTTCGAATTCCCGTAGCCGCTCGTCCCCATCTGCACTCTCTTCTCGCATTTGATCTGCTCCTTCCAGACGGCCCGACTTGCGCGCTATCCATCCGCTCCGGGTCGGCGTGGAGGGATCATTCCCAAACTACCGACAACACCGGTAGCTGTGGCGGGCTCAGAAAAGCGTAGAGCGCAGCAGCGCTGCCAGAGTGGAAAAACATTCCACGCGGTGTCCAAAATGGACACGCAAGCTCTCATGACCCCGTTGCATGATCGAGGCATGAATTGCGCAGACCAGCGAAATCCTAGTAAACTATCTCTCAGCGAGAGACGGTTTATTAAGGGGTGACACTGTGGTCCGCGAACTTTCAGAACTGTTGACCCCGGCGGAAGCCGCAGCCGTTGCTGAAGTGCCGATGAAGGCGGTCTATAAGACAGTCGCCGAGCGGTTGCCGAAGGCATCTTTGGTTCATCGATCCGGACAAACATATCTCACGACGCAGGCGGTGATCTGTGTTCGCTTGGACTATGAACTTCCAAAGGATGTACCTGTCAAAGTTCGCCGCTTCGTCTTCGGAAAACTCAAGGGAAGCAGTTCGAATCGCGTGGAGTATGGGACCGCGTTGTTCAGCTATGTCGTTGATGCTGGAGCCACGACTAAGACGATCACGGACCGACTGCATCGTTATCGCAGCGCCATGAGGCTGATTGTCGAAGACCCCGGAATTCAAGGCGGCGCCGCGACGTTTAAAGGAACGCGTCTGCTGGTTCACCAAATTGCGAGTTTGCTACAAGAAGGCGTCGCTGAAGCAGAACTGCGCACAGATTACCCCCACCTCACTCCTGAGATGATCGAAGCCGCAAGGATCTACGTCCAGTCGCACCCCCGGCGGGGGCGCCCACGCAAACCTACGTGGCGGAACAATAAGCCATTGAGCAGTCAGCTGGTGGGGAGGCTTAGTGCGTGAGTCTGCCCCGCTTCCTCGTGGATGAGAACCTCTCCGTCCTGCTGCCTGAGACAGCCCATGCACGGGGATACGAAGCCACCCACATCAACCATCATGGTCTTCATCAGTCGAAGGATTGGGACATCCTAAAGGTTGTGGAGGAGGAATACTGGACTCTGGTCACGAATAATGCCATTGAGTTTAGGGGGCGTTTTCAACGCATTGAAGTACATCCTGGTGTCGTGTTCCTCATCCCAGCCGTGCCACGGACACTACAGATTGAGCTTTTCTCCGCAGCGCTGGATGTGATCGACGGATTATCAGATATGGTCAACACTGCCTTAGATGTAACTTATTCGGAGAATCAGGTCCGGGTAAATCGATACGCATTGCCCAACTGAGGATTAGCGCTCTTCGTCTCCTCTCGAAGTCCAAACGATCCGCCGAAGCTGTCCGAAATATGCCTACGCTCAGCCAAGGTGTTCCGAACTGGACAGGACCTCGATCTGATCGACGACTTTAACCTCTGCGATGGCGGAACAAGGGTACTTGACTCGCATGTAGCGAACTACCTCTTCCAGTGACAATGCCGCGATTCGCTGAGTTCGCACTTCGGCGTCAGTCCCTTTCTCTAGACGCTCGTCGCACCTGATCTCAAACAAAATAGCCCTCTGCGTAGGCGCGTAACCCGCACTTGGCAACTCCGATAAACCTTTCTTTTTCGACATAAAGAGTTCCCCCTAAACTACTTCTTTTCCGATCGTCCAGGGCGGCCAGCGCTCCATGGAAAAGCCATAGCCAGTCCAGATGTTGACACGTTACCACGCTATTCTGCTCGTGGTGTTTTTGCACGTAGAGTCTTACAAGCTCAGATGTGGCCGGTCAAGCAGAGCATGAACTCGTATTCAGAGAACTTGGTGCTAGGTTAAGAGCCATGCGCCGGAAGCGCGGTCACAGCCAGGAAGATATGCTCTCTTTCGGATTTTCCACCCGCCACTGGCAGCAAATCGAAGCCGGGCGGCCTATAACTCTGAAGACACTGTTACGCGTTTGCGATGCATTTGAAGTGACGCCGGAGAAGCTGTTTCGAGGGCTGTACTCCGTTCCAACGCGCACTCAGAGCGACCTTAGCTGACCGCAAATGTGCTTGCAGCCAGTACGATCTCCCGGTGTCCTGCATGCTCTCTCAGGCACCGCGAGAGAAAGACAGGCTGCGCCCAGCGGCGGGACGGGATTCTGCTTCGCCTGCTGGACAAGTCAATTTCCAAGCAATCGAACTTGTAGTCCGGCAGACGCCCTGCGGGTTTCGGCTCCCCCTGAAGGTCCCCCCGAAAAAGCATCCCGCCAGCCTTAGGAGCAGCCATCTCTCGCGCCCTACGGGTGTGTGTCCTGAGAGATTACTCCGGAACCACAAAGGAGATGACAACCATGCAAGCACATAATCCAATCCAGCATCAGCTCATCGATACCATCACGCACGGCAACTGCATCCAAGTCATGCGTCAGATGCCTGCGGACAGCGTCGATTTCATCCTCACCGATCCGCCGTATCTGGTGAACTACCGCGACCGCGATGGACGCACCGTTCTAAATGACGCCAACGCAGCCTGGCTCAAGCCCGCGATGCAGCAAGCATACCGGGTGCTGAAGCAGGACCGCGTAGCCATCATGTTCTACGGATGGACCAAGGTTGATGCCTTCTTCGAGGCTTGGAAAGGAGCGGGTTTTCAGCCTGTCGGACATCTGGTGTTCCGCAAGACCTACAGTTCGAAGAGAAGGTTCCTCAGCTATCAGCACGAGCAGGCATATCTGCTGGCTAAGGGCAGACCTCCACTGCCGAAGCAACCACTGGCTGACGTGGTGGAAATGCCATACAGCGGCAACAAGCTGCATCCCACGCAGAAGCCGGTAGCGGCTCTGGCTCCATTAGTTCATAGCTTCACGTTGCCCGGCGAGCTGGTGCTCGATCCCTTCACTGGGAGCGGCTCGACCTGTGCGGCAGCACTGCTGGCGGGTCGCAGGTATCTTGGCATTGAACTGGATGCCGAGTTTCATGAGACGGCCTTGCAGAGGCTGGACAGAGTGAAAGAGAGGATCGCGAAGCGGTCCTCTCCTGTACTCATCCCCACGTTGCGGTGAGTGTACCCGCGTACCCGCCGCGCCTCAAGGCGAAGCATCGTCCTGAGTTGTGATCGTCTCAGCCTTGACCCGCGCCGTGCCCGCGGAGTCCTGCTGGTCATCGTGGGAATGAGCATATCTGCGCAGTCTGCGCGCTGAAGCCACTGCTTCAACCCTATACTTTCTGAGCCATAGACATTAGTTTCATCACCTATCCCAGCGGCTCTTTGCGGGACTTCTTAAAGTGTCTTTTTTGGACACCGCGTGGAATTTCTTTCCACTCTGACCTGCCTGCCCCAGCTTTACCTTCGCTCCAGACATTGCAACGGGGAGTGCCACTCGACCCTTACGCAAATGAAGGGAGCACATGCAAACAATCATCGATTCGAAACGTCCGCATCCACGCTCTGCGGCGCTGCGCGCGCACTGGCGAAAGTGGACCGCACCTTCGCTGTTTTTCCTTACGGCACTACCCGTCTACGCCCAGGCTGCGGGCAACGACCCGTGGGACAACGCAGTCAACGTCCTCAAAACCGCTTTCACCGGCACGATAGCGACCGGGCTGTCGCTGGTCGCAATAGTCGTCGGAGGACTGATGTTCGCCTACGGCGAAGGCCAGTCCAAGAAGACCCTCGCCGGAATTGTCTTCGGCGTGGGGATGGCCATCGGCGCAGTCAACTTCATGGCTTGGCTCTTTCCATGAACAACCGAAGAGAGGAGGTGATCCATGTCTAAGCCAGCGGACGGAAGGGTGAGTCCGGTGTTCAAAGCCATGAACCGTCCGCTGACTGTCCTCGGAGCGGAGCGACGACTGTTCTTCGTCGCTCTGATCTCCGGGGGCGCGATCTTCTCTCTGCTCCATTCCTTGCTCGGCGGAATCGGCCTGTTCATCGTCGGCGTCATCATCGCCCGCATTGCGACGAAGCATGATGTCGAGATTCTGCGTGTGCTCTTCAACTCCGGCAAGTTTCGCCGACGCTACGACCCTATGAAGTGGGAACCCACCGCAATCACGATCAGGAACCGCAATGCTCAGAGTTGACCACATCACGAAAGACTGGAAGGAAGCGGGATCATTCGCCGGGCAGGTAAACCTGTACGGCTTCTGGGACGAGCACTGCTTCCTGACGAAATCAGGCGACCTCGGTGCGGCACTGCATATCGGCGGCATCGACTACGAGAGCCTGGACCGCGCCGGTCGTGACTATGCGGTCAAGCGTCTCGAAGCGGCCTTCCGCTCGCTCGACGACAAGTGCCGTCTGTACCAGATCCTCTTCAAGCGCAACCGGCCAGTGATTCCCCACGCTGAGTATGAGAACCCGCTTGTTCGCGCCGCCGTGGAGCAGCGCAGCAGATTCCTGCAATCGAAGTCAGACCGCCTTTACAGCATCGAGATTTACTGGGTCGTCATGATCGACGGCAGCTACCAGAAGACCGGTCTGCTACACGCGCTCGCAAAGTTGCCAAAGCATCCGCGCTCGTCGCTGCGCGACTTGCACGCCCTCCTCTCTCGCAACAAAGGGCGCACGCTCCTTGACAGCCAGATCGAGCGCGACCGGCTCCGGCTGCAGCAGAAGGTCAACAATTTAAGTGGGCAGCTAAGCGACCTCACCACGGTCGAGCTGCTAGGGGCGGAGAAGACCTTCCGGCTTGTCCGGCGTCTCGTGAACTTCCGCCCCTCCAAGATCGATGACGCGCCGCTGTGCGATACGCGTCATCTCGACTGGCAGGTCTGCGGCTCGGAGCTGGAAGCTCATCGCGGCTGCCTGCGGATGGACGACGATTATGTCCGCGTCCTCACCTTGAAAGAGCTTCCCGGCGAGACCCGGCCTCTGATCCTCAATGGTCTGCTCGACATTCCGGCAAACTTCCACGTCGTCACTGAGTGGCATCCAGTCGATAACGCAAAGGCGCGCAAAGAGATCGCGTCTCGCCGCCGGCACCACCACAATTCGAAGACCAGCTTCGTCTCGAACCTTCAGGACCGGCAGAACACCGCGAACCAGGACAATTTGGTCGATGACTCAAAAGCCGCTGCCGTCGCGGAGCTGGGGAACGCGCTCACCGCGATGGGCATGGAGGGCAAGAGCTTCGGTGAGTTCACGCTCTCGGTCGTGATCTATGACGAGGACCGAGTCAAGCTTGAGCGCGCCGTCGCCGAGTTCCAAAAGCTCTTCACCCAGCACGATGGTCTGCTGTACGAGGAGCGTTACAACCTGCTCAATGCGTTCTTCGCGACCATTCCAGGCAATCGGCAATTCAACCTCCGTAAGCAGTGGGCGCTCAACTCCAACTATGCCGACCTGTCGTTTCTCTTTACGGTGGATACCGGCTCCAAGTGGAACCCGCATCTCGAACGCGAGTACCTTGCAGTTCTTGAATCGACACACGGCACTCCGTATTTCCTGAACCTGCACGCAGGCGACGTTGCCCACACGCTGATGCTCGGGGCAACAGGTGCCGGAAAGAGCTTTGCGGCTTCGACGATTCTTCAATCCGCGCAAAAGTATGAGCCGCTGACCTACGTGTTCGATCTCGGAGGCAGCTACGAGGCACTCACACGCGCCTTCAATGGAACGTATCTGAACGTCGGCCTCAAGAGTCCGGGCTTCAGCATCAACCCGTTTTCACTCGAACCGACGCATGAGAGCCTGAACTTTCTGTACCTATTTCTCCGGGTGCTCATAGAATCCGGTAGCCGTTATGAGCTGAGCACCGCCGATGAAAAGGCGCTCTACGCTGCGCTGGAGCGCATTTACAAGCTGCCGCGCGAGATCCGAACGCTAACTAATTTCGCGTCGATTCTTGGGCCGCTGGGCGAACGGCTGCACAGATGGACGAAATCTGGGTCGCAAGGGACCGGGCAGTTCGGATACCTCTTCGACAACGTAGACGACACCCTCACCTTCTCCCGCTTCCAGACCTTCAACTTCGATGGCTGGTCCGAATATCCAGACATTCTGGAACCGCTGCTGTTTTACGTCCTGCAACGGGCGTCCGCGGAGATCGAAAGACCGGAGATCATCGGGACCTTCAAGATCTTTCTGATCGATGAAGGATGGATCTTTCTTAAGAACAGGATCGTCCGCGACTGGATTATTCGCGCCGAGAAGACGTGGCGGAAAAAGAACGCCGCCATGATCCTGGCCACGCAGTCGGTCGTAGAACTCGCGGCTTCGGACATGCTGCACATCGTCAACGAGTCATGCCCCACCAAGATCTTTCTGTCGAATCCGAACATCGACCGCAGGCTGTACGCCGATACCTTCCAGTTGAACGATACGCAGCTTGAGCTGTTGGAGTCGCTTGCCCCAAAGCGCGAGCTGCTGCTGATCCAGCCGCGCGGCACCAAGAAGCTGGTGCTCGAAGTCGATGCACTCGGTTATTGGATGGCGACCAACAATGCCCGCGACAACGTTCGCAAACAGGATTACTTCGCCCGCTTCGGCCCAGAGCAGGGATTGCTGCGCTTGGCTGAAGACTTTCCCAACCCACTTAACACATAAGGAGAATCATGCGCCCATCACCCATCGTCCCGCTGTTACTAGGCTTGGCCGCGACCGTGGCTCACAGTCAGCAGACCGCCCGTCTCGTGAAATACCACGCCAACGACATCGTGAGTGTTCGCGCAAAGATGCGCTACACCACGCTGATCGAGCTTCCGACGACCGAAAAGATCATGGAAGTCGCGACCGGCGACAAGGACTTCTGGATCATCGACACGGTTGGCAACTACTGCTTCCTGCACCCGGCGAAAGAAGGCATTCACTCCAACCTTAACCTCATCACCGACAAGGGCACGGTGTACTCGTTCACGCTTGACGATGTCGAGTCCGGCGATCCCGACCTGAAGGTCGTGA